>CBDHCL010000010.1:0-6381 GCA_965261275.1 uncultured Pseudohongiella sp. | reverse complement strand
TGAATTCTCTGCACGCCAATGGCTTTTTTTCAATGTGAAGCAGAAATTTCAGATAGTTTGTCCAACTGATTACCGTGGAGCGGCTAAGCGATTGACGAAAAGCGCTTTCCGCAATGTCGTTTTTGCCGCGTACGTACCCGAAATACAGCGCACCGGTATTTTTCAGGTCAGCGCTGCGGGAATTCACCGCTACCCGGAAAAGCCGGTCCGAAAAACGGTAGTCCTGGCCGCATTTATTCTGCTTCAAGCAATGGTAATACCACTGCAAAGCCCGTTTTGATGGTGCCATATGCGGATAGTTTTCGAGTTTTTGCAATGCTGAGCGTTGCCATTCTGGCTTTAAATGCCAACTTCCAAAGTGACTGGAAATGATTAAAACAATTTCGGCCATGATATTAAACGGATCAACCGCCGAAGCCCGTTCAAGATACTGTATCGCCCGAGCCCGAGCCCGAGCCTGAACCTGAGCAGTTTCATCGCCAGCTTTTGCCTGGTGTAAATACAACTGTCCCAACTTGAACAAAGATACCGCTGATTCCGGGTGGTAATCGGCCTCATGCTGCACCTGCGTCCATTCATCTGACCAGATATGGGCTCTTTCATGCAGCACGCCGCCGAATGCGGTTACCGCAACAACGCAAATCAGCATAAAAAGCCCTTGTCTGCGAGCCAAAAATTGCGCTAATAGTCCCGTCACCGCCAACAGGATTCCAGCAGACGCCAGATAGTTTCTGTGTTCATGTATCAGCTCCAGCGGAAAAACCGTCGATTCAATGGAATGCGAAACAAAAAACCAGAACACCCCCAAAGAGAACAGCGGACACTTTTTTATCGATAACACCGCCAGGGTAAAAAGTCCGGCCAGAAACCCGAAAGACCACAGCGTGGTTTTCGGGCTGAGCCAGCCCAACGACTTCGAAAAGTCATCATGCCACAGCGTCAACTCCGAGTTTAACGGCACGACAATCTGCGAAATGTAGTACACCAGCACCCTGAATTCGGTCAGCACGCGTTCAACTAAACTGAAGGTTCGAGTACTGTATCCGTGAACGATCCATTGCGGGTTTTGCCAAAATTGGTAACCGATGAAAAACACCGCAACGGCGGCTCCAGCGCCAAACACCGAAACCAGCACCGAATCCCTTTGTTTGTTGACCGTAAACTGAAACAGACACCATTCAAGTACAAAGGCGTATAGCGGAAGCAAAATCGCATTTTCCTTGCACTTGTATCCCAATACGCCAAAGATCAGCAGGTTAAGCGGGACATAGACCGCTGTTCTGGTTTTTGATTTAAAGCCCTCTCTTGCCCAGACATGGCAAATAAGACCGCTTAACACAAACAGCGCCGATAACAGCGCCATTCTTTGGCTGAGATAGAGTACCGAGGTCAGATTCAGCGGGTGTAGCAGCCAGGCCGCTGAAACAATCAACGGCAGCAAACTGCTGTGGCAACGCTTGTCAGCATTGGCAACATTTGAAACAGTTGCCATAGTTGACCGATTCAGCAGCATCCGGCACAGCAGGAACAGCGCCGCGCCATTGCCGCAGTGAATGATCAGATTGACCATCTTCAACCACCAGATCGATTCGCCGAAGAGATAGTAGTTAAGCGCGAAACTGAGCATGCTCAACTGCCGTCCGCCGGCGACAAACGAATCAGCCGCCGCCAGCAGATTGTAAAAGCTCAGCGATTGCATTCGCAGGTTGATATTATTTTTCAGAACATGCTCGTCATCAAATAAATAACCGCCTTCCAGCCCGGGAAAGTAAAGCGCAATACAAAGGGCCACCACGAGCGCTAAAAGCAGATAGACCGAGCGCTCAAATCTGGCGCTGTTTACAACAGAATTTACCGATTTTTTCGTCATTTATCGATACAGGGAGAGTTTTGCGTCATTAAAAAGCGATTTTACTGGATTCCTGCTTTCGCAGGAATGACGGGACGCGGTGCGGGAATGATGGGGCGGTGCAGGAATGACGGGGCGGTGCGGGAATGACGGGGCGGTGCAGGAATGACGGCAGGGGGATTATCAAGCAAGTCCCGCTTCCGAGACTGTGCAAAAATCCAATATTTGTCGTTCCTGTTGAAATTTGTCATTCTCGCGAAATTCGTCATTCCTGCGAAAGCAGGAATCCAGTAAAACAGTCAAACCCGCAAGGGTTTTCCACATTTAATGTCTGCCTAGCGAGGGCTTCTTGCCGTCTGGGAAGCGGCAATGCGAAAATTTAATATTCGTCGCTCCGTAGGAGCGGTATCTTTGTAGCCAATCCAATGACATTGTTTTAGCTTCCATTCTCCATTCTCAATTTCCATTGTGATGGGTGTCCATGATTATGGGTTAGCGGAGGAAAAAGCTGAATAGTGCAATCATTACGCCTACGCTACCCATTGTTAAGCCAACCATCCACTTGATGAGGTGGGCTTCGGTGTTGGCGATTTCTGTTCTAAGCGTGGACTCGATTTTGGCGATTTCTGCTCTAAGCGCGGACTCGGTTTTGGCAATTTCTGCTCTAAGCGTGGACTCGGTGTTGGCAATGTCTGCTTTAAGTGCGGACTCGGTTTTGGCTAATTCGTTTTTGGTGGCGAGGTTGGCGTTGAGCAGGTCAACTTGAGATTCGGCAAGTGCTTCGGCTTGTTGTACAGGCATACCAGCCGCCGTCATACGTTTGACGAAACGGTGTGTATCAAAGGCGAGCGCATCAGAAGCCATACAGGAACTTTAATACAGGCGCTGTTGTTTGTCCACTGTTTGGGAATTGAGTAAATGGAGAATGGGGAATACCGGTTGGGTCTTGGTAAAGCGATTGGATTGGATTCCTGCTTTCGCAGGAATGACGGGGCGGTGCGGGAAACCCGCAAGGGTTTTCCACATTTAATGTACGCCTAGCGAGGGTTTGTTGCCGTCTGGGAAGCGGCAATGCGACAATTTAATATTCGTCGCTCCATAGGAGTGGTATCTTTGCAGCCAATCCAATGACAATTGTTTTAGCTCCAATTTTCCATTTCCCATTGTGATGGGTGTCCATGATTATGGGTTAGCGGAGGAAAAAGCTGAATAGTGCAATCATCACGCCTACGCTACCCATTGTTAAGCCAACCATCCACTTGATGAGGTGGGCTTCGGTGTTGGCAATTTCTACGTTAGTTTTGGCAATTTCTGCTCTAAGCGTGGACTCGGTGTTGGCAATGTCTGATTTAAGCGCGGCCTCGGTGTTGGCGATTTCTGATTTAAGCGCGGCCTCGGTGTTGGCGATTTCTGCTCTAAGCGCGGCCTCGGTGTTGGCGATTTCTGCGTTAGTTTTGGCGATTTCTGCTCTAAGCGTGGACTCGATTTTAGCGATTTCTGCTTTAAGTGCGGCCTCGGTGTTGGCAATGTCTGCTTTAAGTGCGGACTCGGTTTTGGCTAATTCGTTTTTGGTGGCGAGGTTGGCGTTGAGCAGATCAGATTGCGATTCGGCCAGTGCTTCGGCTTGTTGTACAGGCATACCGGCCGCCGTCATACGTTTGACGAAACGGTGTGTATCAAAGGCGAGTGCATCAGAAGCCATACAGGAACTTTAATACAGGCGCTGTTGTTTGTCCACCGTTTGGGAATGGGGAATACCGGTTAGGTCTTGATAAAGCCATTTGACTGGATTCCTGCTTTCGAGACTGTGAAAGAAACCCAATTCCGTCATTCCTGCGAAAGAGACTGTGCAACAAACGCCGACTCACCCACTATTGAGACTTTTGAGTCAGGCACGGGTAAAAAAGGTTCTTATTAAAAGCAGGCGGGTGAAATAAGTTTGTTTGCTGCGACAATAAGTATTTCTGGCATAAATAATCGAATAGTGGACGCAAAAAAGGAAGATGTCGCTTGATTGCTTGCATGACGATTGCAATATCGCCTGCTTTTATAGCCAACAGCAGTTGATTGAACAGCCTTGTGCCTAGCAGGTTCAAAACACGCTTAAAGTTATAGCAAAACATAATCAATGCGTTTTCTCCGGATACTTTTTCTTTGCCTCTGAGCAAGTAGTGATCCCAGCCTAATGACCGCTTTATGGTGCCAAAAGGATGCTCCACAATCGAGCCTCTTCTTTTGCTAATCACTTTGGCTGATTCTGTTTGCATTACCTCACCATAGGCTTGTAAAAAGGCTTCATGTTCCCACCGCCATATTCTTCGGTGCGGCGTTTGCTTTGCTAAACACTCACTGCGCACAGGGCAAGCCTTGCAATCTGTGGCACTGGTGCTGTAAATAAACCCAACCTTGCCTTTGGATAGGCTTTTGGTTGCACTTTTTTTCAGTGTTTTGTCGTTAGGGCAGGTGTATTCGTCTTGCTCCTCGTTATAGACAAACTCATCTTTCGTGTATCTGCCGGCTTTCTTTTGTTTCTGTTGTGTATCAATCGGCGGGATAATCGGGTAGATTTTGTCATCAACACAGTCCTTTATCTTGGTTGCGCTGTAATAGCCCTTATCGGCAACCACAGCCAAAATCTTAAGGGCTAAGGTTTCTTTCGCCTGGCTTGCCATATGATGCAACTGTTGTGCGTCATTGCCTTGACTTGATACATCCGTCGCAACAATCAGCTTTGCTTTGTCATCCACCACAATTTGGCAGTTATAAGCGACCAGATGATGCGCTGGTTTGCACATCAATGCGGCATCCGGGTCGGTTGTGTTATGTTGCTTCTTGCCCAGTCGCTCTAACCTATTCAAATCCTCTTCCAACTTTTGTTTCTTGTCTTTAAGTGCTTGTATTTTATTAGTCAAATCAGGGACATTCAGGGTCTTTTCTGGCTCCTCCTGCTGGTCTGTGGTGTTTAATAAGCTCAGGTAGTCCTCAATAGCCTGCGTTACCTTGGTTATTCTCTTATTCACAGTGGCTTTAACAATCAAGGTGTTTTTGGATGCATTGGCACGCAAAAATGCCCCATCTAGTGCCACTAATTGACCATCAATGAGGTTGATGTTTTGGCACAACAAAACAAATTCCTTAAACGTATTCTTGAGTGCTGCGGCATTATTTTTTCTAAAATTCGCGATCGTCTTATAGGTGGGTTTTAAGCCTTGCAACAACCAGATAAGCTCGATATTTCTATGCGCTTCCCGAGCCAGAAGGCGGGAGCTTCTTATTTTGTTGGTATAGCCATAGATATACAGTTTCAGCATCAATTTTGGGCAAAAAGCGGGGCGACCATTGTTGTTTTTGTCACTGTATTTGGTCTTAAAGTCTAAGGCATCCACCTCTAAGCTATCGACATAGGCATCAATAACACGAACTGGATCATTCTCGCCGACATAGTCCTCTAGCCGCTCTGGAAATAACAGTTGTTGTTGGCGATTTAATCCACGTATGTAATCACTCATAAAGCCTCTATTTAATGATTAGAATCAGCTAGTTAGGTTTGTTATTATATCATAATTAAGCTAGGGTTTGGAGGTTTATTACCGTCATTATTGGGTATTTTTGCAGGGATGGTGTATTGGTTTGAAATGCCAGCAACGTCGGTGAATTAGGGCAGTAATGAGAATGTGACCAAGGGTGGTGGGTTTTTTGCACAGTCTCTTTCGCAGGAATGACGGGGGGTGCGGGAAACCCGTAAGGGTTTTCCACATTTAATGTCTGCCTAGCGAGGGTTTCTTGCCGTCTGGGAAGCGGCAATGCGAAAATACAACATTCGTCGCTCCGTAGGAGCGGCATCTTTGTAGCCAATCCAATGACATTGTTTTAGCTCCAATTGTCCATTTCCCATTGTAATGGGTTAGCGGAGGAAAAAGCTGAATAGTGCAATCATCACGCCTACGCTACCCATTGTTAAGCCAACCATCCACTTGATGAGGTGGGCTTCGGTGTTGGCAATTTCTACGTTAGTTTTGGCGATTTCTGCGTTAGTTTTGGCAATTTCTGCTCTAAGCGTGGACTCGGTGTTGGCAATGTCTGATTTAAGCGCGGCCTCGGTGTTGGCGATTTCTGATTTAAGCGCGGCCTCGGTGTTGGCAATTTCTACTCTAAGCGCGGCCTCGGTGTTGGCGATTTCTGCGTTAGTTTTGGCGATTTCTGCTCTAAGCGCGGCCTCGGTGTTGGCGATTTCTGCGTTAGTTTTGGCGATTTCTGCTCTAAGCGTGGACTCGATTTTGGCGATTTCTGCTTTAAGTGCGGCCTCGGTGTTGGCAATGTCTGCTTTAAGTGCGGACTCGGTTTTGGCTAATTCGTTTTTGGTGGCGAGGTTGGCGTTGAGCAGATCAGATTGCGATTCGGCCAGTGCTTCGGCTTGTTGTACAGGCATACCGGCCGCCGTCATACGTTTGACGAAACGGTGTGTATCAAAGGCGAGCGCATCAGAAGCCATACAGGAACTTTAATACAGGCGCGATTGTTTGTCCACTGGA
>CBDHCL010000009.1:0-3712 GCA_965261275.1 uncultured Pseudohongiella sp. | reverse complement strand
TGACGATGTGGACAGCAAACAGGTGACAATCGGCGGATTTCTCGATGAGGCGAAAGTAGATTACCGCTACGACGACAAGGGCGACATCAAGGTGCGCTGGTGGTTCTCCAAAACCTTTAAAGACATCGCCGCAACTTCGACCCACTGGGCGATCATGGACCGCCAGACGGTGTTCGCGTTGCGCTCTAAATATTCGATTCACCTGTTCCAGCACATCGCCTCTTTGGTCGGCCTCGATCACAAGACCAGCGAGAGTCTGACCGTGCCCCAGATACGCGCCCTTCTCGCCGTGCCAGAGGGCAAGTTAATGAGGTTTGCAGATTTTAAATCACGCGCTTTAAACCCTGCTATAGCTGAAATAAACCAGCTTTCTCGCTTTGATATAACCGCCACCCCGATCAAGCGGGGCCGCTATATCGAGACCGTTGAAATCTCATGGGAACCCAAGCCCGATCCGACCGAAGCCAAGCTAGAGCTGGACAAGCACACGACAGGCCGCAAGGCGCGGGGCAACGGCACCGCAGAGACCCCAGTTGTCGCCTTTCCTGCCTCTGGTGGCATCCGCTATGCGGAGCCGTTCGGAACCCTCGCCAAGACCCACGGTAACGGCAAGGACATCGACCTGATCGGCAAGGATTTCCGCAACTGGTGCGCTGGCAAAAAAATCCCGCTTGATGGTGCAAAAATTGCCAAGCAGTTTGAAACCTTTTGTAAAGGCGTAAGCGTGTAAATAAGGCGAAAATACAACATACAACAAATATTTTACATGAAGGGAACACAACTTGCATACTAAAATTAGGGTCGAATTGTCAGGGACATTCACAGCAACAGCTCTGGGCGTATCAGTAACGCGCAAATCAGGCGGTATCATCGGACCACTCATGCGTGAGCTTTTACAACGCGGCTTGGTGTTAAAGTCCACGCAAGTCCACATCTACCGTGATGAAAGACTTTGCTTCAATCCAACTGCCTTATCAAGTTGGTCTGAATATACTATCAGTGAGGGAAGCTCGGGGTTATGGCGGAAGAAATATAAGCCTTTTCCAAAGAAAGTATTCAATAGCCAGTAGCATTCCGCTAGCTGTCTTTGCTGCGCGGTTTTTTGGTCTATCGTATCCATATTTACCTCAATTTGTATATATGTATGCTTTAAGCATTTGTTGCATACATTAAGTATTCTTAAAGCATTCTTTTACCTGAAACAATAAATCAAAACCCGCGTCACTTTCGCATCACCGCAACAGGCGTTTCAGCCTTTAAAACAAGGGGTTTTGCAGCATCCCACCGTTCAGACGAGACGTGGAACACGTCCTCGTCTATAAACGCGCCTAACTCAAAACTTCGTTTTTCGGGTGGATTCTGGTTCTGGAAAAATCAAAACCCGCCCAAAAAATCCGCCTTTTGATTTTCGCAATTTAGACAATTCGACCATATTTGTCCGACGGGTTACATTTCCTGCTACCTCTTTTTGTTGCAGAAAGGGGCATTTTGCGAGCTTCCGAACCCGCAAACCCGCGCCTAAAAAACCACCAAAAGCATTTCAATGACTAAGTGCGCCGTTCCAAAATATTTTGTTTTCGGCTGGATGGGTTCAGGGGCGATCAAACCCCCGAAGCCGTAAAAGCCCGTATATTTGGCTTTTGCTGGGCGCTGGAGCCAGCCTAGGGGGGTTATGGCCCCCAAGTACCCAAAAACCCGCCAATCGGCCCCAGTGAGGCTTAAAACCGCCTTTGCGGGCCATCCTGACGTGATCGAGGGTGCGGACTGCGCCGCAATGGGGCAGAAACCTGATGCGCGGAGCCGCTGAGGGCCGCTAGGCCGTTTTCGGGTACTTGGGGCACCAAAACGGCTTAACGGCGTTCTGGGGGCTTACCGTGGCCTCTGGTGTCTGTTTCCGGGGGGTGGTAAGGCTTCGGGGCTGGAATGCGCCCTGGCCTCAAAGGTTGCCCTCAACTGCAAGGGCCTTCCAGCGTGTTTGTTCCGCGTTTGGCTGTCGGGGAGGACGTCGAACGCGGAACAAACTTTCAAAACATCCGCTTTTGCCGTTTTCCCGAAACCATCCTTATCAAAATTTTGTAAATTTTGACTATGGCACGCTTCCGTAAAAACTTGCGGTTTTTACTAACGGTGATTTTTGTGCTGGTTTTCGATCTGTGGCGGCGGTCAAATTCCGAGTATCCGAACCCACAGATTTTCAGGTTCTGGGAAACCCAAAACCGAAACCCCATCCAGCCGAAAATGAAGTTTTGAGATGGGCGCGTTTCTACCAAAACTTTTCGTTTGGTTTTCGGGGTGATTTTTGCGCTGGTTTTCGATCTGTGACGGCGGTCAAATTCCGAGTATCCGAACCCACAGATTTTCACCCTGAATTTTTGCCCTTGGCGAGCCTCTCGAAATTGAAGATCCGAACGGTTGAAATCTGCCCCTGTTTTTTTCTCAACAATTTTTCAGGTTTTACCACTTGGTGAAAACCTGGATTTTTGGGTACCCAAAAACACTCACCCAATATTTGCAAGATTGCGCGGCATTGCCTCCAGTGGGCGGCTCGCAAATGCTTCATTTGCCCATCACTTATCCACAGGATTTCAGTTTTTATCTTGTTTTTATCTTGTTTAAGGGACAGCTTATTCAATCCTTTCAACAGGTTACAGCCTTTAAATGACTCATAAACCCCGTGAACTATCCCATAAACCCCGTGAACTATCCCATAAACCCCGTATTTATCCCTATAGTTGACACATGGGATAGTTTGTATATAACCCCATAAAGCATACATGGTGTTATATACGGTATCCATGCCACAATTAGAGGTTTAAGTGACAAAAGCAGATCACAAGAAAACAGGCTACGACATAGCTAAGGTTGACCGTCAATCTGGTGACAACTGGGTGACGATGAGCAACGCCCTTGTGAGGGCGTCACATGGCCTTAGTCTGCCAGAAAAGCGTGTGGTAATGCTGGCCGTTTCCAAGCTGGACAGCCGTAAATTTCATTCAAAAGACAACCTCCCAACAGTTCGATTTACCGCCAAGGAATACTCTGAACTTTTCGAGATAGACATGAGTGAAAGCTACAAGACGCTGAAAGCTGCCACAGACAAACTCTTTGACCGCACAATCGTCCTGCGGCAACCAGTAAAAACGCGGCGCAAACGAGGGACAAAACCCGATGAGATTACAACCCGCATGAACTGGATTGGAGAGCAGACATATCACAAGGGCGAAGGCTGGATTGAACTGACCTTCTGGCCCCGCCTCGTTCCCCACCTGACAGCCTTAAAAAAGCACTTCACAAGCTATCAGCTCAAACAAACTGCCACGCTAAGATCGATGTATTCTTGGCGGCTGCTGGAAATGCTGACGACATACGGAAAGGATCAAGGCGATGTGACCTTTGAAATCAGCGACTTTCACCACGCAATGGAAACGCCAAATGGCTACAAAGCCAACTTTGGACGATTAAGGGAGCGCATCATTGAACCAGCAGTCAAAGAACTTCGAGAGAAGGACAATTGGCTGATCGATTGGGAACCCATTAAACGCGGGCGCAAGGTGCAGCAGATAAGATTTCGCTTCGCCAGAAACCCTCAAGGGTCGTTATTTTAAGAATAGACTTGCTTCACAATAGGTTTTGTTATCCCAATGCGCTATTTATGCAATTCCCCTGAAAAATATGCGACCCTGTTTTGAATTGGCCCTAATTGCCTTTACAT
>CBDHCL010000008.1:0-49831 GCA_965261275.1 uncultured Pseudohongiella sp. | reverse complement strand
GTTATGGGAACCTACCTTCGCGCTATCATGAGAAAATCGTTGAGACGGTTTCTGAGTTGAGAAAACTGCCTGTAGACTTGCTATGCTTAGGCAGAAACCAAAATGGCTCTGCAAAACATCCGCTTTACCTATCTGGTAAAACTCTCCCACAACCGTTCTAGTGTTTAAGCGCTAACGCATGCTTGACCCAAGGTTAATTAGCTGGAGGCAATCACGCTCGCTGTAGCAAAGCCGCCTGCATGACTGATACTCAGATGCCAAGACTGAATGCCGAGGGCTTGCGATAATTCCCTAGCCGCCCCTTTTAGGTGGACCTCTGGAGGAAAGCCTGCCTTCCGCAATATCTCTATGTCATTCATGGCAATACCAGCTCCGAAGCCAGTCCGAAGAGCCTTAGACACGGCCTCCTTCGCTGCGAATTTACCCGCCAAGGTATCGATACGGTTTGGCCCCTCTGGAACGTTTCTCATCTCCTCCATCGAAAAACATCGTGATTTCTGCCCTCCTTCATCAACCTTAAGAAGAGTTTCAAATTCCGTTATCGGAACAATATCGATCCCATGACCTACGATACTCATTCAATTTCCTGTTCGAGTGTCTCAACGTTTATTAGCTGATCCTCAACCTTGATAGATTGTTCATCATCAAAGATCTTGCCTTCAAGCCAAGCCCCACTGGATAACAGAGCTGGCCAAATTAAGATCAGCATTGCGCCTATAAGTGCAATAACAACACCAGTCGAAATAGTGGACCAAAGATTTGTCAAATTTGTAATGATTGGCTTCTGCTCTGCAAAATTTTGATCGAATTTATTTTCCAGTTTTTGTATCTTCGCAGACATGGATTGCAGTGAATATATTTCTTTGCTCATCCCCCTGATCAGGCTGTTGCTGATATCACTTTGTCCATCCCCAACATAAAGGAACTTTTCTTGAGAAGTACGATCTAAATCCGCAAACCAAATTTTAAAAATTGAATCCCCTTCACAAATCTGGATTGGTGAAGGACTTGCGTTGTACGCTGCGAAGATGAGCTTTCCCTTGTATCCTGGATCAACGTGAAACCCTGAAATATTTATCAGACCTTGAAACTTAATCCCAGTTCGCATCGAAATAAACGCCATAGCGTCAGGTGGGAGGTCAAAGGTTTCCTTCGATATTAGATATGTAAACTGACCGGCTGGGATCAGAAACGGATGACCCTCCTTTAAAAAAACTTTGGTCTGTGTGTCCGCGGATTTTCCATCGCCAGTGACAAAATAACAGTTGCCCATGCGGAAATTATAAGCATTCGTATCTACTTGATTATCATCAAAGTCCTTAATAACTGAACGGTTTTTGAGTAGCTTCTCTCCAGACCAAAACGACACTACCTATGAGTCGATAAAAAATTGACGGTCAGCGAGAGTTTTTCGCCGCTTTGTCATTTCGGTTGTTAAACTTAACTGGCAAGCCGCGGCTTGCTGTAATGTCCAACGGAAGATATCAAAATTTGCTGTCTTTGCAATTTCAATGAATTCCTCCATGTGGTCTATTTTTTCGCACGCGTCGGAGAACCGCCCTGCCGCATCAGCAAAAACAAGCAGAGCCTCTGCGCCTCGTAAAGTGCCAGAATCTAATACCACTATCTCATTTAGGTTTTGGTGTAAGGTATTTGCCGCGCTCAAGCTTACCAATGCGCAATCAATAATCGTTCGTTCAGTCGAAATAGTCTCGCTGCTTCCTCGCGCCAATCTACCAACGTACTTTGAAAAGTGCAGCCCATAGTGCTTCATCCTGTCGTTTTTATGTAAGCATGTAATGTCAGAATGATTTCGCTGATCATGTGTAAACTGTTCTCGCTGCAATGCTAAAAAATCGAAATTTTCTTGTTTCATAATATTCATGCCCGCTCCATGAGGTTCGTAGGTTTAAATTTATTTTCGGATGCTTTGACCAAATTTCGGGCATCCGTGACTAGCTCATTCAATCCTTGATCACTCTTTGTAATCCTTTCAAGTTTCGCAACACCAACAAAAATATTGACCCTCTCAAGGTCAACGCCGAGTTCATGAGCCATGAACTTACCTAAGTGAGTGAGGCCAAGGTAGTTACCGTAAGCCTTGTCGAAGATCTGTTGGGTTGCATAAAAAGCATTCACGACCAACCCAGCGGAAGTAGGTTCAAAACTAACGTGCTGAAGGCATGGAAAGCCGAGCTGCGCGGTGGCCACATGGTCCTTTGACGGATCAAAGATAGATGCTTGAAGCATTGAGCGCCTAACACCAGTCCTGGCCATGTACTGTGAAATTATCCATTCAAGCTGGTTACCTTCGCAAGGTCCTCGTCCGTACATCATCAAACGTTGAAAATATAACCCACGCCCGTTTTTGCTTGGGTACATGGCCTTCATGCGCCCAAAGCTCTTGCTATAAAGCTCAAAAAGGCTTTTGCGGTTACCTCCCGAAATAGCCCAGTAACGTTCTGGAAAAATGGTAAACCCGACATTCTCAATACTAGATTTATTCTTGAGTATAAGAAGCTCGTCAACCTTCTTTCGAAAGACTTGATCTTCAGCCAGAGCGTTGTTTTCATCAAATCCTGTCAATGAGACCACTAAAGGAGCGATTTCTGTACCAAGGTTATCAATAATTCTCAGAAGAATTTTTGCCCATGCTACTGAGAGGTTTTCAGCCTCAATTGTCAGTGGAGCCGTCGCAGTATTCGATTTGGATTTACTCATGCTGCATCCTCCAAATGCCTAAATTTGGCTAAACCAATAAAATTCTTATGAGAAACCCTCACTGTTGCCGACCAATTTGGAGCAATAACCTTTGCAGGCCCAGGGCTTTGAGCTTCAAACAACGATCCGTTCCTCACAAACCCAAGCGGTTTCAGTCGGCCCGCTTCAACGAAGACATCCTTAGGAAGCAGAATATTAGTTGAAACTTCAGCATCAATGTTCGGGTTGCCACGGTTTTTTCCCGCAACGATCAGTGGTAGCGATAAGTCCCGACCAAGTAACTTTTGCCTTATGCTTTTAGGGCTATGCTTTTTCAAGAAATCTGCTCTTGATAGACTCAATAAACCAAGGCCAACAGACAGGTGAGTTATCAAAGTCTGGTAGCCCACTCCAAAGTCACACGCGATCACATACAACTGTTCTGGTGAGGCCGTTTCAACGTCTAGTCCACGTTTGTTGAATGCGCCACGAAGACCGATAGTTGGCATAAGGAGATGGGCGGCAAATGTATCGGCTAAAAATTCTTCAAGATTCTGCCAAGATGGCACTACCGATCTGTCTCGTAGTTCGTGAATTACACTGCCATGCCCGAAATAGTGATGCCCAAGTTCATGTGCACAATTATACGCCCGCCGCGCCAACGGTCTCATGGAGGAAAGATGAATGATGGCCCGTGCCCCCTTTTGGTACATGCCCTCCATGTCTATATCGTTGAACCGAACAGATACTCCTAGGGTTTGGCAAACATCATAAATACAAATAGCAGAATGCTGGTTTAGCCTGCATGCTTGTCGAATTGCGGCAGCACCTCGCATGGCATCTGCAGCCAAAGCATGTCGACCTCCAGCGGAAGCAATGTTCAAAGAGGTGGTCATGAGAGATCGCCTACTTCATCAGATGTATCCATAGCAGACATTAGTTTTAAAAGACGATTGAGATCATTAGGCTTAAGCTTGGCAAGTTCCCTTGCAGCGAGCTTTAATCGAGGATCGGCAGGATCTGCCGTCTCATTTTTAGTTCCTAAGACCCAATTGGTATCTACTTCATATATCTCACATAACTGGTGAAGTTCTTGGGCAGAAACCCGGCGATTGCCGGCTTCTATTTCAGATATTGCGGGCCGATGTAGTCCAAGTAGCTTCGCAACCTGCCCCTGTGAAAGGCCGGCCATTTTTCGAGACTCCTTGAGCCTGACTCCAATTGCTAATCGTTGGTCGATTTGGTCCTGTGTCACGCTGCATCTTCCGACGAGCTAGTTGATTTAGAGATGGTGCAAATAAATCGTGCAATCTCACTGATGTTCATGGATTTCTTTGTATCAGCGTTCACGAAAATATTCTGATCATCAGGAATCTCGATATTCAATTTGTCAGCAACAAGCGTTGTGGCTGCAATCCACACTTTACTATCAAACTTTGGTACTTCGTCCGCTGGCTTTGTCTCTCCAGACAAGGGCGGGCAATCAAGCCCACTATTATTCTGTATATCTTCGACTACGTCTTTTAGGGCTTGCTCGACGATTTTCGGATCCATTTCGAATCTCCTATCTTACTGTTTGTAAGAAAATCGTACACAATGGTAAGATTGTCAAGAGGCGAATAATTCGGGCTCTTCTCCGCTTTGTTGAGTGAAAAAAGATGCTGACCATCAAGTAACCTGTTGATATGTTTGGTTTATGACAACTTTACATAGAGCAGGTATATGACCATCAACATCTCACGGAATATTTTAAACCTCACGGGGCAACGTGTAAATGAAATTAAACTGGACGAAGAGGGTGACAAGATTGTTATTCACTGTAGCCGGGACGCCCGCAGGAGCACTATAGACCCCACCACAGGCAAGAAGGGAACTATCAACCAGCATATTCGCCGGCAGGTTAAGGATATCCCCCTTTTTGGGTATCCATGTGTGCTCGACATTGAACTGGCCCAGGTGTTTATTAGCAAGGGTGAGCGCCGCATTGAGGCGTGTGATTTTGTCGATAAAGGGTGCCGTTTCACCCACCGGTTTTGCCGACTGATCAGTGGATTATGCCGCCATATGTCTATTCAGGCCGTCTCCAGGCATTTGGGGATACGATGGGAGACAGTAAAGAATATCGACAAGGCATACCTGATGGAAACGCTCCCTGCGCTTGATCCTGCACAGTTGACTGGCTTGGAATATATTGGTGTCGATGAAGTTGCCAGGGCGAAAGGCCATGACTATATGACGGTGGTCTACGATATGGTCGGAGGTCATCTGGTCTGGGTGGAAGCTGGTCGAACTGCCGAGGTGTTTGCAAGATTTCTAAAACATCTCTCCCCGGATACATCCAGTAAAATCAAGGCCGTAGCTATGGATATGGGCCCTGCTTATCAAAAGGCTGTCAGGGAGTGCTTGCCGTTGGCAGACATTGTGTTTGACCGTTTTCACGTCATGAAAAATTACAGCAAAGCTATCCATAATCAGCGCCGGCTTGAGTTCAGGAAGGCCGATCCGAATGGTAAAAAACTGATGAAGGGGACGCATTATCTGTTGCTCAAAAATGCGGATAAGTTGAGTGAGAAACAAAGTAACAAGCTGCAAACATACTTGAACGCATACGTTTCGTAAACAGAGCCTTACTATAACAGCGATCCAGTGGGCAATAGATTTCCATTTATTTGAAACGTCTGGCATCCCATGGTCACCTATGACCTCTGCCGCCTTTTTGAGTGTTTCTGCGTTATTGCGAATGCCACTCCCGATCTGGAACATTACAAACGCTATTATCACAAGCGCTACACCTAGTAAAAAATAGAACCACCATTCAATATCCCCTGACGTTGAACGCAGGATAAGTGCCGTGGCCGAAGCGATTGCCACCAGAAGCTGCAACATCTGCCATCGTAACTTATCCAAATGCCGGAAGGTCTCGTACCTCTGTCTGTAAATTTCCACGTAATCTTCGCTCATCTGTTCCTCCTCCTGCAATGACCGCTCTTGGCGTTAGCCCAACTCTATACCCTAAAACGGCCGCATCGACATACTCGGACCTTTTTCCTCCAGGGCCGCCTTGACCAGATCGTTTGGCGTCGGCGCGCGACCCGTGGACACCTCTGCACCTTTTTTAACCATCGTACTAATAGCCCATTCGAACTCCGCCAGCGACCCGAACTTCGGTTGCTTCGAATAATCATTCCGGTTGGCCAGCCTTTCCGTCAGCCTGTCTTTCCAGTCCTGTGGCACCTTCTCCCCAGCCAGTTTATCCTTGATCACCGCCGGATCACTCTTCGCCAATGCAAGGGCTGCGGAATAAACGCGCTTAAACGGCACATATGTCGTTTCCGAGATGTGTTTGCGCAGATTGATGTCCCAGTTCATGCTTTCCGTCGTTGATTTATCGTCAGGGCGATGCTTGATGTCAGCGATCATCGTCGCCGCCATACAATCCGCCCGGGTCGGCACCTCACCAGCTTGCGTCCGCGTTAGATCTTCTGGCCCGGTGGCCAGCGCACCGATGCGCACAGAATGCGACAGCGCCCAGGTCCATTCCTCAACCGATTTTAGCTTCGGCATTTCATCAAACGCCGCACCCGATGTCACCGCCTGAAGCAACCGCGCCTTCCATGCGCCCGGCACCGAGGGATCGCAGGGACCGATGGATCCCGCCTGCGCCGCCAGTTGCCGGAACGCGTTGGCGGGTTTTTGCAAGTCATCAAACCTCATGGTTCCTGCGCCGATCTGGCTTGAATGGGCATTGAAATCAACGTCCATAACCAACTGGCGATTGGCGTCGAGATTAACAACGCAGGCCCAAAACTTCTGATGCGCCTCCGTGACCGGCGTCAGTGCCGCCAGATCAAACCCCGGTTTCATCTCAACACTCTGTTCCATCACCTTATCCTTTTTGTTGTGCGCACCTTGATCTGGACCCGTATAGCCCGCAGCCTGTTCTTTACGGTGATCGCCATAGTCACTCAGCAGCGTTTCCCAAAACCCCGGGCCTTTACTGCTCAGCGATCCGATCACCTGTCGCGCCACCGCCAATTCCCCGATCCCGCCGCTCGACGCACCGCCCAGCCAGAGAGAGCCAGAGCGCGCAGGCGCTGCGCTGCGCTGCGTTCTGCGCCACTCCCGTGCCTCAATCGGCTGCGCCGGTGGCAGCAGATCCTGCGACGATACCACAGAGGCAGGGTCATCGGCCGGTGCAGGGGTATTGGCCGCTTTCAGCATCCGGTCATAACCACCCGCGCGCCGCGCCGCGCCCACCCGCGCACTTAAAAGCTCCAGTCCGGATTTCAGCGCCCGGGCAACGCGGCTGTCCCCGCGACGGTCCGCCACCGCAATCGCCCGCCCGAACGCATGGGCTTCGGGCAGCAATTCATCCCCGCGTGCGCTGTTGGTCCAGCGCAGGGCGACAACCTCGGCGCGGGCCGGCAGATCGCGCGGCAGGGTCTTGCAGATCTTGCCCCATGTCTTGGCGCTCGACACGTCCTGCAACAGGCGCAGTGCGCGGGCCTGCACCCCGGCCTCTATCTGGCGTCCATGCCCGAGGATATGCGCGCCGATCACATCCGCGAGCGCACGGGTATCGGCACCTGCGGCCAGGGCTGCGCGCGCGCGTGTGGGCGCAAACAGCCGCGACAGCGGCCCCAGCGGCATCGGAACATTGCGCTCAGCCCCTGTGTGGCGCGCCACATAGGCCCCGAGATCACCGTCCTCTGCACGGTCTCCCACACGGGCGGCTGCTTGATCTTCCGCACCGCCTTCCACACGGCCTTCAGCACGGGATTTCATGCGGGCCTGCCGCGCCGCTTCAAACCCCTGCGCCGGATCAAAGCCGTATGCGGCCTCAAGCGTGGTGGTCAGGGCTGTGTCGCGCCGGGCAAGTGTCTTCAGGTAATCGCCGACCTTGTTTTCCTCTACAGGCGCATAGATCGCCAAAGCACTGCGGTACCGCGTGGCCCCCACATAAAACAGGCCGTGATTAAAGCCTTCGGTCACCACAAGATGACTGCTCTCATGGCCATCGCCTTGCGCTTTATGCAACGTGGTCGCATAGCCATAGTCCAGCTCCGGGCTATCCTCGGCCCTGAAGCTGATATAGCGGGCCTCGTCACTGTCCGTGCCAATCCGTATGGTGAAGCTTTGGCTCTCCGGATTGACCGCCGCAATCTCGCCCGTCATCCCGTTGACAATCCCCGACTTGCGGCGGTTTTCCCGAAACGCAATCCTATCCCCGGCTTGCAACTCCAGCACATCCCCATCGGCGCGGCTTACAGCAATGCAGGGCAGCGCGTCGGCGCGATGCGCCTGATCGTCCGCACGCGCCAGCCGGTTCAGATGCGCCACATCCACAAGGCGATAGGTGAGCAGCATCTTGTCCGCATGCGGATCGGCAGAATACCCCGCAACGGCCGCCGTCAGGAGAGCGTCCCTGTCGCTTCCCGTGGCCTGAACAGCACCTTTGTCCAGAAAATGATCAATGGCCAGATCGGCGCGCGTGCCCCCCGCCGCCAGATTACATGTGGCCTCTCGATCCAGCGGATCGTGCTGACGCCAGACGGTTGTGAGATCAACGGTGCCAATCCGGTCGGCAAACGCCCGCCACATCGCCCCCGGCCCTCGCGGTTGCAACTGGCGTGGATCGCCAACGAGGCGCAGACTGGCCCCGGTGCGCTCCACCAACTCCAGCACCATCCCGAAATGATCCGCATTCAGCATACCCGCCTCATCAACAACCAACAGGCTTTTGGGACCAAGGGTGATGCGCTCCTGCGCGGCGGCAAAACCAAGTGCGGCCAGCGTAGTGCTCTGAATACCCGACGCCGCCTGCAATCCCTGCGCCGCTTTGCCGGCCAGGGCCGCGCCAACAACAGTCCAGCCTTCGCGCTCGTAGACCTCGCGCACCCCTTTCAGTACAGAGGATTTGCCCGAGCCGGCAATGCCGGAAATCATCGCAAAACGCGCAGGCGAGGTCGCATGACGCAACGCCCGTTCCTGATCCGGTGACATCGGCCCGTGGTCTGTGCGGGCCGCCGCCGCGACCCGCCCGCGCGCCGGATGTATGTCGCTGCCCGCGTTCGGGTCGCTGCCCGCGTTCGGGTCGCTTTGCGCCAGCGCAAGGGCAGACACCTTGTCCACCAAATCAAGCTCGCGCCTGATATGGGCCAGCGTCGCATAAACCCGCCCTTCGCCGCGCAAACCTTCTTCGCTGAGCACCACCAGATCGGGATGCGCCATCGCTTCGGCAAAGAGCCGCACAAAACTGTCAGGATCGCGCACCACGCCGCCCAAGCGGCGTGCCACATCGGACGCCCTGATGACCGAGCGCTCCGCCAGAAGATCATCCACCAGTTTCAAAGGGTCGCTGGCATAACCGCGTGGATCGTTCCCCAGCACCGGCGCGCCCGGCCTATAATCAATCGACAACAGCCCCGCGATGCGCCCCGCCGTGGCTTGCAGATGTGCATCAAAACCAAACTCACCACCCGACCACAGGGCCGCACCGCTGCGGTCTGCCCGCGCACTGATGTCTGGCGCGATGACCATATCCCGCGATCTGTCCTCGGAGCTGACACCGCTGCTGACACCGCTGCTGACATCATCCAGCATCTCCAGATCCGTATTGCGCTGCACGGCTTTTTGCAGGGCTTCGTAATCCCGAAACGCGGTCTCGGGCACATGCAGCTCAAGCGATTGTCGGTGCCGCGTCATACCGGCGCGGAACATCTCCTGATCCATGCCCCGGCTGGCATAGAGATAGCCGCGATCCACCATACGGACCTCCGCATCATGGATGGTTGTGGCAATGCTCGAGCTGAACTGCGCCAGACGCGCGCTGGTGTAAATCTCGACGGTGTCACGGTGTCCCGGTATTTCCAGCTCAATGCTTTCCGGCCCCAATTTCACCACACGCCCGCGCCCGCCCGCCGTGACACCTGCCAGGGCAATGTCGCTCCTGGCTTCCAGAACCTCGCCAATGTTGATCTGCCGTCCCCAACAGGTCTCCCCCGCGCCCAGGCGCCCGAGACGCTGCCCTTCAGCCCGAATGGCCGCATCAAGCGTTGTGACCATTACCCGCGCATGTGCCATCGCCAACCGCACCTCGCCGCTCTGTTCCGGCGATGGCTGATACTCGCCGGCCCAATAAGACCGCGCGAGTGCCGCCTGCGCGCCTTCAGCCCGACCGGCAAAGCGCACAGCACCTTTGTTGTGGTAAATATCAAGCGCACGCGCCGCCGGTGCGCCCGGCTCATCCAGGTAAGCGGTGGCAATCCGCTCGTCTTCCAAAACCTGATGCGCAATGCGATCGCGCTGCTCGACACCAACCTCGCGCGCCAGCAGGCGGTAAAGACTGACGGAGCCAACCGGCGAAAGACCACTGGAATGCCTGAGCGCAATCAACTTGCCACCCATTTCGGCCACGCGGCCCTGCACCCGCATCCATTGCGGACTTTGAACCCGGTCCGCCTGATCCAGAAAGACGACAAACTTCTCTTCCGGCAGACGCCCCATCGCCCATTGCGCTTCCAGCGCCGCCAATGAGGCATGTTGAACAGTGTCACCAAGCCGCTCAGCCGCTTGCTCCGCAAAAACCCCTCTGGTGCCGGTGGCAATCACCTGATAGCCCCGCGCCCGCCAGACAGCACCCGCTTGCTGCAAGAACCCATCCTTCTGCGGCCCCGGATCAACTGTGGCAAGGCTCAACCGCGCCGCCCCCGCAACATGGGCCACGTCACTGCGCAGACCGGCCATATCCCCACCGTCAATGGCCTGACTGTCAATGCCCTGACCGTCAATGACCTGACCAATGCCCGTGAGCTTTGACCGCGCCAGCGCCTTGCCCTGTTCCAATCCCCGCGCCTCGATCTCCGCCTGCACCCGCGTGGTGTAAAGCGGTGCCCCGTCAAAACTGCTGAACCCTGCCTTAATCAGCGCACCGCTCTTTAACGTCTCTGACAGCACCTGATCGGTGAAGGCTTTATGGTCAAACGCCGGATGATCCATGCCCGGATGATCCATGCCCGGATCTTCCATATCTAGATATTCCGCCGGAAACAGCTTTTGAATATGGCGCTGCAACTGCCCGTGATCAAACCGGCTGTTTTCCCGCACCAGCGCAGAAACGATAAACGCGGGCTGCGCCTTGAAATGCGCCGCTGTATCGGCCCTGATCGCAAGATCGGCTGCACTGAGTTCCAAAGCAGGCGCGCGCACAGGCGCGGGCACAGGCGCACGCACGGCTTCCGCTGCGGCTGCCAGTGCCCGTTTGGGATCAAATCCGTAATCCAGCACCGAGGCACGTCCCTCCCGCGCCAGCGCCCGGCTTAAAAACCCGGCCCCCTCACCCTGAGCGTCCGGATTAACCGGCAGCGACAGGCTGAACTTGCCACATGGATTATTAAGCATGGCAATCAGATCCGGACGTTGCAACCCGCGCCCGGCAAATCCGTGCAGGCTGTCGGTATTAACCCCACGCGCCTCGCGCGCACTGAACACAGTGCCATAGTCCAGTCCGGCGGCCTGCGCGCCGGGCGCAAACGTCACATCCTGCGCCCCAAAACGCCCTTTGACGAACCGTACCGTCACCTGACCCGTTTCATCGACAGAACGGACCACACCGCGCGCACCCGCGTTCAGATCATGCTCTACATTATCACGACACAGCTTTAGAACCGTACCTTCATGCACGGCCAGCGCAGGGGCCTCAAAGCGTTCAATCTGGTAAATCTGCTCCTTCGAGACCCCATCCTTCTCCTGCAATGCCGCTTCAATCCGGAGATTGAGCGCATCGCGCATCCGCGCCGCGCTGGCCACACCGAGCTTATCCACGGCCTCGTCAGCGATAAAACTGGCTACATATTCATCGACCTGTAGTTCATCGTTGCTCGAGCCAATGAAGACATCCTTGTTCCAAAGTGCTTTGTAAGCCGCCTCAAGCGCCGCGCCGCCTTCAAGCAACCCGCGCAGATCCGGTGCAATCGCCTCAAACCCGCCCAGCACCGATGTCTCAACCCGTGCGCCCAGATGCCGCAGCACCGACCCTGTCGCGTCCAGCGATGGATCGGAGTGCAACACCAGCTTGGCACCACTCGTCTCCGCAAACCCCGTCAGCAGGTCAAGATCATCCACATGCAACCCGGACGCCTCCGGTACCACCAGAATATCCCCCGTGCGCAAAGACAAAGACCCCTGACGCAAGCGGTTGCCAAAGGCATAAAGCCCCAGCCCCTCGATGCCTGCCGCCGGTGCGGTCGTTACCGTCGGTGCGGTCGCTGCCGGCGCACTGGTTGCAGCCGCCGTTGCAGCCGCCGCAAACCGCGTGGCGGCGCGTGCATCCGCACTGACCACAATCACCCGGGTGCCGGTTTGCCGCGCAATTTCCGCCAAAACCTGCGTAACGCGCACGCTCTGGCGGGTGCCGATCTCCTCCAGAAGTGCAATGCGCGAGGGCCACAGCGCATACTCCAGCCCCGCGCACACCGCAGAATCCAGCCCCGCAGCTTGCCAGGCTGCCACAACCACTGACGGATCCACCGCCCCGAACCCCTGGCCGACCGCCAGAGTGACACCGCGATCCATCAATCCGGCCACCTGCGCTATCTGGGCGTTTGAGGAATACACCCGCCCTTCACCGCGCAAACCTTCTTCGCTGAGGATCACAAGATCGGGATGCGACATCGCCTGCGCAAAGAGCCGCATAAACAGATCCGGCGCACGCACCACCGCGCCAAGCCGTGCCGCCACATCAGCGGCCCTGAACACCCCCTGTTCCGCCAGCAGATCATCGACAACTTTCAAGGGATCAGTTGCGTAGCCACGCGGATCATCCGCCAGATCCGCCTGGCCCGGCTCATATCCGGCCCGCAGCAGCCCCGCCATGCGCATCCCCTGTTGGGTAAGATGCGCATCGCCAGCCAACCCCGTCACCAGAACATGACCCTGCGGCAGATGACCCTGCGGCAGATGACCCTGCGGCACGGTCATGTGCCCTTGGGCATCCGCCGCAATCCGGTCCACCCGTGCACCCACCGCCACATCTGATATATCCCGCGACATCCGGCCCAAAACAGGGGGGTCATTCGCCTGCACCACATCGATCAGGCTGGAGCGCTGCACCATTCCCTTGATGTCAGCCAGACCCTCAACACTGTCCTGCGGCACCCACATCCGGACCGTTTGTTTGTGACGGCTCAGAGCGACATCCAGAAGATGCGCGTCAAACTGCGACGTGACCAAAACCTCGACATTATTGGCCACCGTCATGCCTTGCGATTTATGCACCGTGGCCGCATAGCCGTAGTCAAAATGCAAAAACCGGCGCGGATCAATTGCAACAACCCCGCTCTGACCGTCCACACTTAAAATCAGCTGCGTTTCCGAGGCGGCGATAACCGAAGCAAACGACGATTTGGTCACCGAAGCCTCCCGGTAAGGGCGGGTAAAGCGCACCCGGTCCCCGATGCCCAGAACCAGAGGCTCAGCCCCTGCGCCCGGCACAAAGCGCGCATAGGAAACCTGCGATTTGTGATCCACCACCCCCCGCGCCAGAGCCTCGATCCGGATGGCCGCATTCAGAGCGTCCACATCCGCATTGAGATGCGTCAGCGCAATGCGGTCCATGCCCTCATGCTCGAAATAAGCTTTGGACAGCGCATCAATTGCCTTCCCAAGGTTCTTCTCGAACCGGATGGCCCCTTTGCGCGCATAGTGATCAATCGCCAGAGCCGCCTGCGCCCCGCCCCGCGACAGCATTTCCGTGGCCCGCCGGTCGCCCGCATCCTCCTGCCGGCGCACCGCACCGATGGTCACCTGGCCCACCAGCTTCGTCAGATGCTTGAACGCCGCCGTATCCTGTATCGGCGCCAACTGCGCGGCATCCCCCACCGCAATCAGCTTGCCGCCCATCGCCTTAATCCGCGCCTGCATCCGCGACCAGATTGCCGTGCCGACCATGCCGGCCTCATCCATCACAAAGATAAACCGCCCCTGTGCCGGCCGCGCGCCGCGATCCCACTTGGCCTCCCATTGCGCCAGCGTCGCAACCTGCCCCTCGATGCCGCTCAACTCCTGTGCGGCCTTTCCCGAAATCGCACCACCCAGAACCGCAAACCCGCGCGCTGCCCAGACCTTTGCGGCTGCTTTGACCGCAAAGGTTTTACCCGCCCCTGCATAACCCGTCACCAGGGTCAGACGCCGGGACGACACCATCGACCGCACCGCCATACGCTGCGCGTTTGACAGCGTATCCGGCAACGCCTCGTACCCATGGCCAGCCCCCAGAACCAACCGGCTTTGCGCCATCGTGAGCGCATCGCGCTCCATCCGGCGGTTCATCTCCACCACGGCCCGCGTGGTCATGAACGCCTCACCCCGCGATGACTTGCGATCCAGACGCACCAGATCGTCACTGGCCATCGCCAGGCCCATCAGCCCCTCGATGCCGTCAATCCCCACACTGGTCGGCAGATACTGCTGAAACCCGCGCTCCAGATCAGCCTTGGTAAACAAGGGATTGGACGCCGCCACAACCGTCAGCATGTGCTCCGGATGCGCCATCAGGTAAGTCTCGTTTTCCAGCCGCGCCTCAATCACCCGTTGCTTCACACGGTAGGCGGCATCACCCTGTTCGATGTTTGCGGCGATCTCCGCATTAAAGCTGATCGCTCCCAGTTTAATGCCCTGCACATCCAGCCGCCGATGATCAATCCGCGCCTCGAACCCGGCCGTTTCAAGCGCAGTATTGGCGGCACAGGCCCAGTTAAACCGCAGATTTACGATGTCCTGACGCCGATCCACGTAGGTGCGGATTTTCTGATCCAGCCCGTTTTCCCCCAATGTGCGCTGTGTGGTCATCACATGCGCATGGGGGTTTCCGTCACCTTTATCGTGGATAACCCAGTCCGCCACGGCACCACCACCCACCAGCGATGTCTGCACAAAATCCCGCACCAAAACGATGTTTTGTTTATGCGACAGTTCTGCCGGCAGCGCGCAGGTGAAGCTGTTTGCCAATTGCGCAGTAGCGCGCCTGTTGTGTTGATCCTCGCGAAGTTCCAGATCATTCCAAAGCTGCATGGACGCCGCATCAACGTCTTCTCCACTATAGCGCATTGCCGCCCAGGCGGGCGCATCTGCGGGCAGGGTAATCTCCGCGTGAACCAGCTCTGGCTTCTTGCCGGAATAGTCTCTCGTCTCCCCGCTCTGCCCATTGGTCATCCGCGTCGCATGGCGATAGGCAGCTGCAGCCACGGCGTTTCCACCTGACTTTCTTCCTAGTGAACTGCGATTGAAATAATAGACTGCCATGGCCTCTAAATACACCGCTTTCACATTGAATACAAATTCAATGTACAAACGCGCCTTCCTAAAAACTTCGTTTTTCATATAGGATTGGCTTTTGGGGCAACGCGCCTTCCTAAAAACTTCGTTTTTCATATAGGATTGGCTTTTGGGGCAACGCGGGCACATTTCCCGCAAACCTGTCCAAAGATGCGCCCTTGGAATTTGCCGGTAAACCCGACAACAGTTTGAAACATCAGAGGCGTTTCTCAATCGCTCGAAAAGGCTTCGACCTATTTGGTCAAAGCCTGCCCGCTGGCGCGGGAATGCTAAGAAAACAAGGAAGATTGGCAGATTTGCGCGCACTCAAAACCTTGCAATCCGTGGAACGGTCATGCGGATGGCAAGCGCAGAACCGGACGCGCGGCAAGCCCGGAAACAACCTTGATGGGGTGGTCAATTCGGGGCAGAAAACAACGCACGCCGAGGCCCGAATTTGATGCCAAAATCACGCGGCGGGATTTGCGTCTGGATCGGGATGCCGCAAGCCAGCCCGAAAACCGCACCCGCATGAGGCCGAAAATCTGGCGTTCAGCTGCTCACGTTTTGGCAGCCTATGCGCTTTTGGCAAGGCTGGCGAGTTTTGGCGAAACGTGCAGTTTATGTGATTTTACAGGATTGGCAAAAGCGGCAAACTGTGGCACCTTGCGGCATGACCCCGAAATTGGAAACCGATCCATGCCAAAGCCACACCCGAAATCCACACGACCCGTCAGTGAAGGCCACCTGCCGATGATGCAAAGACTCCACGCCCGCATCAGCCAGAATGATTTGCACTGGCTCAACACGATGGACACGCAGGAATTGCGCGCCCTGCTTCTGCTCATCACAACCGCAAAGCAAAAACGCCTCGACATCACCACATTGCTCGAAGAGCACAACCGCCATTGTACCGGCAAGGATCGCAACAAGTGATCGCGGATGAAACCGTTGCATCAGCGGATATGGATTTCCGGGTAATCCCGCGCCAACGGGCTCTCGACTTCTCGCGCATGTGATGCGCTGCCATCCCAACGGGCCCGAGAAACTGACTGTCCAGCGGCGCATGTGATGCGCTGTCAGTCCGATGGGCCCGAGAAACTGCCAACTATTGCTGAACGACTTAATTTTGGTCATGTGCTTTCCCGGAATGCACAAGCTACGCATATGCGGTCTCTGAACTTCTCGCGCATGAAATGCGCCATTGGCCGGCAGGGCCAACCAGCCCGAGAGGCTGTCAGTCCAGCGAAGCACATAAGATATGATATCAAAGAAAAGTCGTGCAGGTCAAAGCCTTTTGGATGTGTGTGCCTTTTGGATGTGTGATTGATCCGGTCACGTAAGCCTGTTACAAACGGGGACGATCGGCAATTTCGAGAGGCTTTACCCATCCACAAAACTGGAAAACAGGCCATGACGCGCCGTGAAATCATCGAAAAGATCGCCCTGGAATATGCGCTAACAGACGCCTATGCCAAACGGGCGGTCACCACCATCTTTGAAGAGATTATCGCGGGGCTTGAACAGGGACGGCGGGTGGAATTACGAGGCTTCGGCAGTTTCAACCTGAAACAGTACCGGGCCCGCAAGGGTCGCAACCCGCGTAGCGGAGAAGCTATCGGTACCCCGGCAAAGAGCCTTCCTGCATTCAGGGCAGCCCACAGATTGTACCAACGGATCAATCAACAATGAATGAAGCAAAAACAATGCCGCAAAAAACACAAACCGACACAACCGGCATCGACACGGCCAGGACGTCAAGACATCCGAAAAACGACGACAAGCTGCACTACATGAAGTTCCACCCGGGTTTCATCGACGATATACGCACCCGTCTGTGCGCGGTTCTGAATCTCGAAACCCACGCGAAACTGCCGGTCTACTTCCGAAGCCCCTACGCCTTTCCCGCCGCCATAGGCTTCGACGCGGATATGAAAAAACGCTATAACATCGAAGAAGGCAGCGAAGCGAAGAAAGTGCTTAACACAATCCTCGGTCAGTATCTGGGATCCTTACAATACATCAGCGCCATGTGTGCCATACCCAAACGCTACAACCTGAATATGGAACCTGCTGGCGAGGTTACAAACGATGACCGCGCATTCTACCAGGTGAAATTGCAGCGGCGCGTAAAAATCGCAAAAAAAAGGCGGGAACGCCAAAACGCCGGGTCCCCAAAAATATCGTTGCACCGGAAAAGCATTACATCCCCGAGAGAGGGGGCGACGCCAAACGACCCTGGAAAATCAATTCAAACAAAACCGGAGTGAGTAAAGTTGAACGACTTTTCTTTGACATTTTGAAGGCCTGTGATAAATCTTTTTAGAGACCACATATGACAGCTTGTGCATTCCGGGAAAAATGCACACGAGACCGGAATTGAGGCGTTCAACCCTATGACAGACGAAATCGAATTCAGCCCGTATGAAACTCTGCTCATGACAAAAAAGGCCCGGCCTTCATCAGTATCAGCAGACCCGCAGATACCTTTGACTGGACCCTTGAGGTCAACTATATTTTGAAACAACAACGCAAGACAGTCACCTGGCCCAATGCGTTTACGTCCGGCAAAACCGCACTGGACGCCGCGCATGAAAAAAGCGCGGGATAGGATCAATCCCGCGCCCTGCTATTTCCTGGAGTTTGATTTCTGGCTATGCGGCTTTCGCTTCAATGAGGCCGAGTTTTTCCAGCCGCTTTGTGATCGCGAACGGACTTCGGTCAAACTGATCCGCCAGCGCGTCAACGCTTTGCCCCGCGCCGTGGCTCTCTGCCAGCTGCTTTTCTTCCGCCGCCGTCCAGGGCGCACCGCGCCGCGCAGGGATTGGCAGGTCCGGCTTTGCCATGCCGCCAGGCGCATCCACTGCCTCGGCATCACCCGCAGCGGATGCTTTTTGCGCTGGTGTTTTTGCCACAGCCTTTGAGGCCGGCTGAGACGGGCCGGTTTGCGGCACCCCGTTTTTATCTGGAATATCCGCGCAAATATCGGCAAAGGGATCATACAGCGACGCCTCCCAAGCCCGGCGTTCCTGACGCGCCCGCACCACGTTCAAAGCTGCGGGCAACGCATCGATCAGGAACTCGGCTTGCGCCAGCGTCAATGCTATGGTGGCGGTCTCTGTATCGCCATCGGCGAACCTGACACGCAACGCCGTGATCCCGTCCTGCTCGGCCAGGGACACCATGCCGCGCTTCTCGCCGATCTCGCTCTCGAAATGCCATTTTGACACTGCGTTATAATCTTGCATGATGACCTCCTGTAATCGCTTTATGTACATCGGCATTGATGCCGGTGCGGTTCCCGGCTTCCTTCATCCATGACGGGGCAATCTGTAGTTGCTCCACGATCAACCCTACGATCGAGCCGTGCTGTGACACCTCAGCCGTTGGGTTGGCAGCTTCTCGGGTATGTGATGCGCGAGAAGTCGAGAAACCCGTTGGCGTTTCCACAGTGGTTTTTGAAAGCGACTTGGAAATATCCTTGGCTGTATACCCCGCCTGCAACAGCAAAGAGATCATGATGCACATATCGTTGGCGATGAATTGCAACTCTGCGCCCTCCCGAAACCCGCGATCATAAAACACTTCTTTTGGCGCATCCGGAACCATGGGGTCATATCCCAAAGTCACATATAATGACTGGCCATTCTGCATCTTGATTTTACGCACTTCGGACGGGCGTCGGCTTGGCAGCCTCTTGCGTTTCTCTGACATTTCAGACCCTTTCTATTTGCATAGATATCTTCGGTTAAAGCGTTGTTTTATTTGGTTATTTTTACCATATTCGGGGTGCTTTTACAAGCAGAATACGGGTGTTAACCTGTTGTTTTTGTGTGTTTTTAAAGGGCAAACTGGCCATGCCAAAGGCACCCTTCCAGCGCCATCCGCGCCGCGTTCCGCGCAGGGTGCGCTTATGCGGCCTCCTGCTCATTTTGTTGCGGATTTAGATCGAATAGGTATTCAGCCGCCTTTGATGCCTGGCTCGCGGCGCGGAAAATAAACTTCTTATCTTCGCGCAAGACTTTTAGCCAACTTTGAATATAAGCCGCCGTTTGTTCCATGTTCGGAGATATATTTAAACGCGCACAGAGAAACGCCGCGCCCATATCAGCGACCAGCTCTTCGAAGGCATAAGCATTATCACCAAACCTTTTGCCTTTGGTCCGGTCAAGCCGGGCTTTCGCACCTGACCAATGAATGAGTTCGTGATTCAATGTTTGAAAATACGCCTCTGAACTGTGAAAATGTTTCAACTCCGGCATGGTCACCTGGTCTCGTTTCCGCGCATAAAATGCACGATTGCCCCCATGTTTGATTTCTGCACCTGTCCCATCAACAAAATTTTGAGCCTGTTCAATGATTTCATTTTCAAAAACCTCTGGTTCTGCTGGCTCAAGGTCGTATTGTGCCGGCAATCCTTCAATTTGACTGGCGTTAAAGACGCTATAGGATTTCAGAAATGGAATGATTGTTTCCTTGTCGTTTTCATCTTTAGCAATAGTCTTGTTGTAATAAACCACCCGCGTTGCCTTTGATCCTTTGACGACTTGGCCGCCCAGAGCTGCCGCTTGCTTATAGGTTAACCATTGGTCGCAAGAATATCCCATTTCCGTGCATTTCATCCAAAGGATTAAAACATTAATGCCCTGATAAAACGCCCCGGTTGATCGACGCGGCATGGATGTGCAACCGCCAATACTCCAAGGCTTAACCCAAGGCACTGTGCCAGCTTCTAATAATGCTATTACTTGGTTTGTAATTACTGCGTGCATATCAACTTTTGCCATTTTGACATTTCCTTTTGCGGTGTGTTTGAGGTTATTCCCCAAATGGTTCATATTTTGAGACAAGCCCGTAAGGGCGCTGCTCTGAAAATCTGAATGCGATGAAAGAAAGGGGCGGGGAATTTCAAAATTCGCGCTTTAGCGCGGGACTGGACCCACGCGCAGGTTTCAAAATCTTTGATTTTTAAAGCGAGCATGGGGAAGCCCCACAATTTGGAAAGGGGGCCGGAACAGGCCCCCAATAGCCCGAAGTGGCGTTCGGCTTGCCCGAACCCCAAGGGCCACAAAAACAGGATCGGTCGAGATCCGTTAAAGCAACCCGTTGCTTTAAAACACTGTTATCGCTTCGCTAAACCGGATCAACGACAACAGCACCGTAAGAATGCTGCAACAGAAAAAAGGGCGGCCACTTTGGGCCGCCCAGTTGGGAGTTGGGTTATTCGACGACGTCATCGTTGCCGGTTTTGGCTTTGGGTGCCGCTGGCCGACAGGGCATTACATGCCCTATTGGACTGGCAGCGCATCACATGCGCGAGAAGTCGAAAAGCCAGTTGGCCCTGCCAACCAGCGGGGCATTGGATGCCCGAGAGCCGCCATTTTTGGCGGCATTCTAAAGACAAGGCAAGTCCCCCGAAAATCACCGGACATAAAAAAACGGCCTCGAAAGGCCGCTTTCTGTGGCAGGCTCTTATTCAAGCCCTGCGAGCGGCAGTAACTTGTCGATAGCGAACAGCAAGCCAATCAGCCCGCCTATGATGTAAATTGTGCGGTTACTGCTTTGCATAATAAGCGTTGTTAAATCGGATTTGACGTCGGCAATCTCGGTTCTGACCTCGGCAATATCAGCCTTCAACTCGCCTTTGACTTCGGCGATGTCTTGCTTGAGTTCAGCTTTCACCTCGACGATCTTGCTCTCAACTTTATCGATCTTGTTTTCGACTTTGAGAATATCTTGCTTGAGGCCGCTTTCAACTTTAGCAACATCTGACTTTGTAGCAAGTTCCGAGGTATCAGCGGCGGTGAGGCCTTCAACAATGGCATCAGCCAACCGATCATCCGCACCCGCTTCTTTGAGCTTTTTAGAAAAAGCCAATGTATCTATTTGTAAGGCATGTGCCATGTTTGATCTCCTGATTTATATATAAAGGATTATTCTGGAGTATTCCAGTTCTAACCGACAGCCACACACCGCCTTCGACGCTTGATCCTTGATGCAACCAGCCAGTGATTCACCAATTGCCGCGCCAAGAGGGCTGTTCAAGCCCATCTTGGCGCGGCAAGCATGATTAACAGTCACTTCGTAAGAAGTGTCCTTTGCGCATCGTTCGCCCTGCCCCATCCGTGGTGCCGCCCTGCACAAATGCAAGGCGGCGTTGTTTCAGATGTCGCTCTGCTCTGGCCGTTTAACCCGCATCGCCTTAATGCCTTTGGCCTCGGCCTTGTCGGCCAGATTAAGCGCAATGCCTGCGCTGCCGAAGATCACCACGCCGCCAAGCGGCTTTGGCGTGTCCAGCATCTGGTCTATCGCCTTGAACCCTGCGGATTTCCCAAAGGCCCGCCAGTTCGGTTGAAACGTCACTTGTGCAACTTTGCGATTGCGTGCCCATGCCGCCGCAATGGCATCCACGCCTTTTTTGTCGGCCTTGTGATACAAAATAAGGTCGCTGTTATAGCTTTCACGGAATCTGTCGCGGATACGGTCGAGACGCTCCCAGATTGCGTCAATGTCCACCCAGTCCCGATCACCAGCAATGGCCAGCGGTGCGCCTTCAATTTTGAATTGTTCGGCTTGTTGCGCCTCATGCGCTTCCAGCCAGTCCTTAGCTTCAAACATTGCGCCCGATAAATGGGCGTTGCGTTTACCCCGCCCGCCGCTTGGTGGATTGTATGCGTTGCCCGTTTCCAACTCGTAGCATTGGGCGGCGGTTTCTGCCATAAGGTCAAGCGCATCGCGTAAATCGCGCATTGTTTCCGCTTTTGTTTGGGCGTCCCCAATTGCAGTTGTGGTGATTTCGCTCCCGTCTTTAAGACGGATTAAGCCTTGCAAAGCGTCTGTGTGCCTGGTTAATTCTACCTCGATCACATTGCGGCGACGGTGTAATAACGTTGCCAACCCATGCGCCAGCGGTTCAATTTCTTTATGCAAGCCCGTTCCTGATAGGCCAGAAAACAAGCTTTCAAAGGTTTCCCGCACGATCGCATCGCGCAAAGTATCATCGCAGGGAATAGGCAGATCGTCTGCGCTCTCGGTCAAGCCGAAAAGTTCGATTTCGTTATAGGCTGTCAGCATGTTTTGCTCCTGATAAGTGGCCTCTCGGGCTTGCAAGCAAGACCCTGTCGGCCAACGGCCTCCCGCCCGATTGCGGTGGCCTGCTGACGGGCAGGCGTGGAGAAAAACCAGTGTCAGGGACGGCGCAGCCGCCGGCTTGCCGGGCGCAAAAGTTTTTCAGGGGATGACGCCTGGCGCGTACATTGAAGCCCCGAAGGAGACAGGTCGCCTGAAAGACGCGGCCCTGCTTGCCCGCCTGCAAGCAGGGCTGTGTTTGCAAGGCGGCCGGTGTGGGGAACGGCACCGTATCAGAGCAGTCCTGACGCTCCCCTGTAAAAGTTTTGTGATCCTTGACGCTGGTTTTTATCTGCGACAGACAGGCAGCAGGCTTGAAACCATTGCACAACGGATCACCCGAAGACTGCGGTGAGTGGTTGGCAATCGGCTGGAATGACGCCTGGCCGCGCTGCGGCCTGCCTGCGCGGCATCGCGCGGGGCCGTCTCGCGTGGTTCCAGCTTGCCGGGGCCATGCGTGAGGGTCACTTGACTGACCTCACAGAACAAACCATTGCTGAAGAAAAACAGGCGCGCCTCCCCGAGTCATGACAGGCGGCGCGACTGGTGACAGGCTGGCACTACGCGGCCGCATAGGCCTCGGCCAGGAGCTGGAAAACGCGACGACACCGGACGGCACCCCCGTATGTTAGCGTGTCGCGCTCAGCCCCTCAAAGAGCCGCATAACCCGAATACGGATATGACAAACCCTGCCTTTTTGGGGTGTATTTGTGACTTTATGCGCCATAAGTTGACTTATTCGGACAATTTCGGGCGGTTTGCATTGGGTGCTTTTCTGGCTTTAACCTGACGACCTTTACCAGCCTCCACGCGTGGCGCGGGCTGGCTTTTGGGCTTGGGTTTGGGATTTTTTTGAATAAGAGGGTCATCCTGATGTTGGGCCGATCCTTCGAAGCAAGCACCGTTTTCGATTGCAAGGGTCTTGTGAATGATGTCGCCCTGAACACGGGCGGTTGTGGTCAGGTGTATTTTCAGACTGCGCACGTTGCCAACGATGTGACCGTTTACCACAAGATCGCGCGCAACCACTTCACCTTTTATGGCACCACTTTCTCCGATGCACAGCAGGTCCGCATGAACATTGCCTTCGACAGTGCCATCAACCTGAATATCTCCGATGGTCTTTACGGTGCCGATAATGTGCAGATCAGACGACAGAACCGAGGCAGGCGGCTTGATCTTCCGGGCAGGTGCCTTGAAATGATTTGGCTTGGGACTTGTCGCAACCAACGCTTTGGGTGCTGCCGGTTTGGGGGTTTCTGCGGCCTTTGAGCCGGAAGTTGTTTTGCTCTTGAAAAACACGTTTTGACACCTTCGTTGAAATCATCGGGTTTACAGCCCTTCGGGGTCTCTCCCATTTTGAATGGCATGTGTCAACAAAGTTGAATTGTCACGGGTTTTCTCGGTTTATAGCAATTGTTCTGCCGCATATGTCCAGAGCGGGACACTGAACCTGACAGATCAGGTGAGTGCTGAAGAAAAAAACAGGCCTCAAAAAGGCCGCCGCTGTGTCAGTCGAGCGTCTTGACCGATTGAATGCGACTGCCCTGACAGCGTGAGCAACGCACATGTCCAAGCGCTTCGCTAATCCGGGTTCCACGGGGATAGCGATCACGGAGCGCGCTCACAGGCAAAATACCCTGATGCCCGCAGGCGCAGGTGATCCGGAGCGTTGTCGCGTAACAAAAATGTTCCAGCCGCTGGCCCTCAACCCGCAGTGCGGCATCAGGTTCAATTCGAACCGCCGGATGCGCTGTACGCTTCCGCTCAGTCTTGCGCCGCCGCCCCGTAAACGCCATCTGTGCTTTTCCCTTATGATCTATTCAGAGACTGTAGCCACATGATCCGGTAAACGGCAAGCCGACCCGTTGGGATGGCAGGGCATCACATGCCCTATTGGACTGGCAGCGCATCACATGCGCGAGAAGTCGAAAAGCCCGTTGGGATGGCAGGGCATCACATGCCCTATTGGACTGGCAGGGCATCACATGCCCGAGAAGTCGAAAAGCCCGTTGGGATGGCAGGGCATCACATACCCTATTGGACTGGCAGCGCATCACATGCCCGAGAAGTCGAAAAGCCCGTTGGCCCAGCCGGCCAATGGCGCATCACATGTGCGAGAAGTCGAGAGGTGGTGGCAAAATAACCCAAAAACAAAACGCAATTTCACGAAGATTTCTTTTTCTTTGAAGCCGCAGAGACACACCGCTGACACTGATTTGAATCAGTAATTTTCACCGCAGGGGTTATGCCCAAAAATTGATGCTGACAGATGAATATTGCGGCGCACAATTTATTGGTTGTATTGTCTCATGAAACAGGGAATACACACTTCCAAACTGGTAAATCTTACAAAGGAAAAAACAATGGCCAAGACAGTACAAGTAACGGAAGCCCCGGCAGCAGCAAAACCGGAAATACCGGCATCACACGCAACGGAAACACCGGCATCAACAAAAACTGAAGCTCAAGATACATGCGCACAATCTACAGATACTTCTGTAAAATTCGCGGAAAACCTGATCGACTACAACGCAGCAGTCATCAAAAGCGGTGAAGAATTAGCTAAAAAAGCATATGATAACTACCTGTCAAATCTTGCAACTGCTTTCGACAGCGCAAAGGCACTGACAAAGACAACTGATGTTGCTGATTTTTACAAAGTGGCCGCTTCTAATTGCTCGGCAGCTTATGAAAAATTCCTGGTTCAAGGTAACGAGTTTGCTGAACTTTCTGCAAAAGCTTTGGAAGAAAACACTGAATCAGCGAAAAAAATGTACTCAAAAGCACTCGCTGCCTAGAGCAAACGCAACGCGTAGCCACACAAAACAAGTGAAGCTGTGCATCCGTGACTTTAGAAAAACGCCGTAAGCATTACTTGCGGCGTTTTTTGTGCCATGTTGATGTTGCACACATCCTGAACGACACCCCTCACGGAGCGGCAAAACAATGACCCCCGATACACAGATCAGAGCCTTTCCTGATTGCGATCTACGCCTTGAGTACCCCGCTGGTTGACAGGGCCAACTGGCCCGAGAAACTGCCTGCCAACACAGTGCCACCGTGCTGGTTTCTCGGGCATGTCATGCCCTGCCAACCCAACGGTTTTCCGACCTGATCAAACAGCTTGGAAGTGCCATCACGCTTGGCTATTTTCAAGCTGGAATACGCTGCCGGCACTGCGGCGAGGCCAAGCCCCATTACGGTATCTGTCAGTCCTACGGGGCAGGGCGACCTATGTCTGCCCCTGGAAACCCGTCAGCCCGAAAGGACCGTTCCCGCACAAGAGAACAATCCAGTTGCCAAAATGGAAGGATGATCCTGCGGCGGCATGCCAGAGCTGAACGACTTAAGTTTAGCCTCCCGCGCTTTCCCGGAATGCACAAGCTGATGCATATGCGGTCTCTGAAAAAGCGCAGGAGATACGATATCAAAGAAAAGTCGCGCAACTTTATCCGCAGTTTCGATGCCCTTCGTTTCCATGCAGGCGTTATGCGGCGCCAGCCACGCTGTTTGGGCCTAAATGCGCCACAGCATCCAGATGATCCTCGGTTGTGGCCATCGGAAATGCGCTGGCAAAAGCTTTCATCACCGCGTCGGACGCATCAATACGCGGGATGCAGTCCACACTCGCGACCTCGTCCACCAGGCAGTCATTGACCCGTTTTGTGACCGTGACATCGATGAACGCCCAGGTCTGGCCTGCGTGATCGACCGCATCAAACAGCGTATAGCCATCCTCGCCGTCTGCAATCATCGGGAAGCGCTGGATCTCGTAGGTGATCACGTCGGCGGTACGGCCACAACCGGCAACCTGATCGAGCAAAGCAATCGGACCTTCGAGATACTCCATGATATCGGCACCACACATGGATTCCGATAAATGCTCCAGCCGGTGCAGATCGCTTAATGCGATTTTGAGGTCTGCGGTGTTCTCTCGTGCGATTACGGCAGGGACCTCCCGACACGGAGATGCCGAGATGGCGTGTGATATACACGGCCAGTTGCGGATTTCTGTCACGTCATGATGGGCTTCAAGCAGATCACAACACGCGCCAAAACGCGCCTCGAAGGCCTTGATAAACGCAGGTGCATCGCAATCTTCTTCGAGTGCCAGAATGCCATCGGCGCACTGATAGCTACAGGTCGATATATCTGCGAGCGTCAGGCCAACAGCATCGAGCCAGGCAGGGGAGAGGATCAACCAGCTGTGCCCGGGATCCGATATGAATGTGAAGCTGACCTTGGGCAAAGGTTGTGGTTTTTCAGAAGTGGCAGGTTTTTCAGCCAAAGCGGGAGTGGTCATGATATTTTCCTTGGATTTCAAGTTTGAAGGTGAGAGCAGTCCGCGCATCAGAAAACCCCGGCACGCGGGCGGCCAAAGGTGGAGATTACGCGACGGCAATGATTTCCATGGTGCCGCGCAGGATCGCAACGAGGGCATCAAACCGGTCCCCGCGATCCAGAATACCGTGGATCATGGCAGCGTTCGCTTCGACACGCCCCCGCACAAGCCGCAGCTGTTTGGCACTGTAGCGTTCCAGCGGCACAACCAGAATATAGCCATCGCCCTTCCCTCTCTTGGGCTTGTAAACAAGCCCTGCCGAGGCAGCGGGTCCGCTCTGCCATCTGCGCGTCGTGGATCCTTCGGCCTGCTCAAAGCAGTGGGATGCAAAATAAATGCCTTTCGGCTTTGGGCGACCATTCCAGACGTTCTGTCCGCCAGCATCGTAATACACTTGCAACTCACGGCAGCGCTTGTCGTCCAGGCGTTTCATATGGACGGTTTTATCGGGTTTCGACATGGTGATTTCCTTTCATTCAACAATCCCCCATCGGGATCACCCATAAAAAAGCGTCCTCGCACTTTCGAGCGGGACGCTGCTCAGGGAATGGAGTGTTCAAATAGTTGAACGACTTAATTTTGGTCTCAAAGAAAAGTCGTTCAACTTTAACGGGCGGCGCTGGTCACATCGCGCCGCCCATCCTGTCAGGCTGCGACCGCAGTGATCATCGGAATGATGCGATATTCGCCCTTGCTGGCGTCGTCGTCGATCACTGCGTTCACCCGCACCGCGGCCTGACCCGGCAGATTGAACGCCAGCGAATAATATTCATTGCCAGCCCGGCTTTTGGCGGCCCAGCCCGATCCGATGCGCACGAGGCGTCCACGTGGGGAGCGGCCTTCGATAACGTAATCTGGATGTTTGTCATTCGCCTTGAATGCGTTTGGCACCATGGTGAAGTTAAAGTCGAAGTCCAGCGAGGCAATCTCGCCAGCAAAAGCATCGTCCGCATCCATTTTTGTCAGTGTTCCGGTATACATGTTTGTAATCTCCTATGTTTTGAGTTGAGATGACAGGCGCCACCCATCTCTGGATTGTACGACTGTCGGTTCTTTCTTGCCCCCATTAGGGACAAAAATTCAAAAAGCACTCTTTTGCTTTCAAGCCTTGCGTCCGGGGCAGCACTCTTTGTGATCAGGCAACCTTGATCCCTGGCACCCCCTGCCACGGCTCCGCCATGCGGGTTCGACAAGGGGCGGTTCAATCTCTTCTATCCGGGGTGGACACTCACCAGCCGCATCAAACATCCAGTCAGCGGCGGCCTGTGCCATGCTTGCGGCTTTGACAATAGCCCGGTGGTCGGTTTTCAACACATCAACCCAGTGCTGAAGGTAGGCCGCGCTCTGATCAAACGAGGGCGTAATTCCGAGCCGCGCACAAACCATCACCCCGGCGAGATCCGCGACAATCTCTTCCTGTGCGTAACGCTGCACCCTGGTTTTACCGCTGTGGTGGCGGTCGAGCCGACTGGAATGCTTTGTCGCGTGAGCATGTTCATGGGCTAAAACATGAAAATACCGATGCAGGCTTTCGAATGTCTGGACCGGCGGCATATGGATACGATCCCGCGCCGGCGCATAATACGCCTGTGGCTCCGGACTGTGCTTGATCGGCACGCCCAGGCTGGCAAACCAGGCATCCAGCACCGGGTCATTCTTTGTACCAAAATCACGCGGTGGTTCCGGCGGCGCAATGCAGTCTGCATCCAGCCCGTCGATCTGCTCGACGTTGAACACGCGGTAGGCGCGCGCATAGGGAATGCGGCGATCATCCCCTGCCGCCCCTGTCACCGGATCGGTCTCGCCGTCTTTCACCATTTTGCCAAATTTTACGACTGTTGCGGATTTCTCGCCCTTGCGCACCTGCCCGCCAAGCTTTTGCGCCTGCACATAGGTCATCCACATCGGCGATACAGTGCCCCGCATCTGCGCCGCACACCACAGCATCAGCACATTAGAGCATGTTGCGCCAAATTGAATTCAACAAGCGTTTCGCAACATGCTTGACAGATATGGTGTATCCTATCGCGTGCCATACCCACAGCTGAACCGATTAAGCGCAACACGCTCTAATGCCGCGATAACTCTCGCCAGTGGCGCGCACCGGTATCGAGAGACCGCCACCGCCACTCCAGGGCTTGCGCCACGGCACGGTGCCGGCCTCCAGTTCTGCAAGGCCAGTTCTGCAAGGCCAGTTCTGCAAGGCCAGTTCTGCAAGGATTGTATCGGTGACATGTTGATAGATGTTGAATTTCTGTTGTGACTTTGCCATTCTGGCCTCCTGAAACCGGTTGAAAACACACTCCCGGGAAGATTTCTTTTTCTTTGAATGCGCGGCAGAAAGGGCACGGAAGGCAGATGATAAAACACGGCACACTGCTGACAATGATTTCCAGCCACAGCCTCGCGATCCAATGCCGCGATTGCGGACACAGCGCCAAATTTCCGGTTCAGGAGTTGATACACAGGCTTGGCCATGGCGCGGCAGTCAGCGATGTGATTGCCAGAATCCGGTGCCGCAAATGCAACGGCTCCAGACAATTCGATATTCATCTTGACACGGTGGTGCATCAATGACCCCCGATACACAGCTCCGCGACCTGCCTGGTGGCGATCTGCGCCTGGAGTGCCCCGCTGGTTGACAGGGCCAACTGGCCCGAGAAACTGCCTGCTGCCGCCGTGCCACCCTGCGCGTTTCCGACCTGATCAAACAGCTTGGCAGCGCCACCACCATCGGCTGTTTCCAGGCCGGAATACACTGCCGGCACTGCGGTGAGGCCAGTCCCGTTGTCATAATCGACCCTGTCGAGCCGGGCGTGACCGCGCGTCCGGCCAGAAGAGGAGATTGCTGAAGAAAAAAGACCGTGCTGCCCCGACCCATGACCCGGCTCAAGCCTGCCGGGCCACGATTTCGGTCACAATCCGCAGCGCCGCATTCTCATCGGAAACCGGGTCATCGGCTGCCGGGTCATCGGCTGCCGGGTCATCCATCGGCACAAACAGCCGCAGCTGGTACTGGTGGATTTCGGTAAAGCAGCCCAAAGATTTCAGCCAGGCCATTTCTGCTGTCCCTGCCCCTGTCAGTTCCAGCCGTTTTTACCCCGCCACACGGCGTTGTTTCAGGCTGAGACCCGCGCCGAGCTCCACCGCCCGGTCCGTGCTAATCACCACGGCAAGCATCTCTTCCGGCGTCGCCACCGCCAGATCCATGAACCGCCCGCGCAAAACCGCCGCCTGACCGGCATCAAGTGCGCGCCCCAGCAACGCCGGGCCGCTTTCGGGCTGCACGCGGTAAATCCGGGTGTTCTGCCCCGGGATCTGCTTCCAGATCGGCAGGATCAGCCCGGTCAGCAGATGCAGCTCGGTGACTTCCATCTCGGGCAACTCCGCCACCTGCGCATCCCAGAGCTTACGGAATGCCGCGCTGTCCACATCTTCCCAGTTGGAGCGGATGAGTTGCTGCTCTTCGATAAACCCGCTGCCCGTCGGACGAATGAGCCGCCGTTCAAAGCCAACCCCGCCCGCCTCGTCAAACACCTGACGCGGGCGCGGGCTGACCAGTGCCACCGCGCCACTGGCGGTATTCTGCATCGGTGTCAGCGATGGATGCTGCTCCAGTACCGCCGCCGCAGAAAGATAGCTCCGGCGCTGTTCCACCTTGACCGGCACCAGCGATGTGATGGCCCCTGTGGTCTCGCAACAGCGCAATTCCTGTGCCGCGCCCGCCGTAATCCGGTCGCCGCGCAAGGTTTCAAGCCCGACATCCAGCCGCCCCGCATCGCGTGCGCGGGCTAAAGCCAGATTGATCTTTTCCATCAGTGCAGAGAACACCGCATTCTGCAGCGCAATCGGCAAGGCCAGCACCCGGTTGAGAAACCGCTGGATTGGCGGCAGTTCTTCCAACAGCGCGCCCTCGCGTGTGACCAGCCTCAATCCCGTCCAGTCGCAGAATGTCTCATAGGTCAGCGTATCGCCGTTCCGTGGGTTCACGGCCTCGCCGCGCACAATATCGCTGTAGAGACTGCGCAGGCAGGCCCGCGCAATCGGGCTTTCCAGATTGTCACTGGCCCGGAACATGCCCTGCGAGGCAGTTTCGCGCTGGCCTTTGGTGAGCGCGCCTAATGTATCGAGCCGCCGCGCAATGGTCGAGGTAAAGCGTTTTTCGCCGTGCACATCCGTCGTGCAAACCCGGAAATGCGGCGCCGAGACCTGCGCCGCCCTATGGGTGCGCCCCAGCCCCTGGATCGCCGCATCCGCCCGCCAGCCCGGTTCCATGAGATAATGCCGCCGCCGTTTCGGGGTTGTGGCCCCGGCTGATGACCCGTCTGCCCCTCTCTCGACTTCTCGGGCCAGTTTGGCCCTGCCAGTCCGACGGCGCTTGCAAGCAAGCCCTGCCGAGGCAGTGGATGACCCCACAGTGGATGACCCGCCAGCTGCCGCATGGTAGGAGCGTCCGGTGCCACCTGCATCCGAGAAAATCAGGATGGCTTTTTCGCCCGCCATGAAGGCGCGGGTTTCCGCCGCATTGGCCGAAGTGCTACGCCGTTCGATGCGCAAACGCCCGCTTGCGTCTTTCACCGGCCGCTGCGACCGCCCGGTGACTTCGGCGACCACATCCGCGCCAAAGGCCCAGATGATCTGGTCCAGTGCCGAGGGCACGCCTGCCAGCAGCATAATCTCGTCCATCGCCGCCTGGCGCAAGGCTTCGGCCTCGCGCGAAATCACTGGCGCGCCGCGTTCATCGCGTAGAACCTGCGACAGCACAGTGCCATCTTCCTGTGCGACCAGCACCTGTTGGGTGACCGGAAAGGCGCGTTCCAGATACGTGATGACATACTCCCGAGGCGTCAACGCCCCTTCGACCAGCTCATCGTCAGGCCCGAGGCTTTCCAGACGCCGTTTTAAGAGCGCCTCGCCGGTGGACACGATCTGCACCACCGGCGCCCAGCCCTCCGCGATGTCCTGGCGGATCGCGTCTATGACCGCCGGGCATTTCAGGCCTTGCACCAGATGGTTGAAAAATCTTTGCTTCGTGCTTTCAAAAGCGGAGATCGCCGCTGATCGCGCCGCACCGGAACCTTTCGTGGCGGCTTTGGCACTGCCGTCTGTACTGATGCCGGTGGCTTCGAGAGCCGCGTGCAGGTTCTGGTGAATAATGCGGAACGCGGACGCATAGGTGTCATAGAGCGCAATCTGGCCGGATGTGAGCCGGTGTTCCAGAATATCGTAGTCCACGCCCTCAAACGACAGGGCGCGGGCCGTATACAATCCCATGGCTTTCAGATCGCGGGCCACCACCTCCATCGCCGCCACACCGCCGGCTTCCATGCTCGAGACAAAATCCGCACGCGACGGGAACGGATAGCCCGGCCCTGCGCCCCAGAGACCCAGGCGCGTGGCATAGGCCAGATTACCCACCTCCGTGGCACCTGTGGCCGAAACATAAAGACACCGCGCCCGGGGCAGCGCATTTTGCAGGCGCAAACCCGCCAACCCTTGCTGTGATGGTGCCTTGGCACCGCGCGCACCGCCAGCATTCTGCATGGCGTGGGCTTCGTCAAAACCGATCACCCCGTCAAACTCGGCACCAAGCCAGCAAATAATCTGGTCAAGACGCCGCGCGCCGGATTGGCTGACAGCCCGCAAGGTGGCGTAGGTCACAAACAGAAGACCGCTGGCGAGATTGATCTCTTCATCGGGCTTCCACTTCGAGAGCGCGTGAATATCGGTGCGCGCACCGCCCAGATCGGTCCAGTCGCGGATCGCATCTTCGATGAGGGTTTGGGATTTCGAAAGCCACACGGCCTTGCGGCGGCCCTTGAGCCAGCCGGCCAGAATAAGACCCGCCACCTGCCGGCCTTTGCCACAGCCGGTGCCATCGCCCAGAAAATAACCCCGGCGATAGGCGCGCGCGGTCTCGTCCTCATCATTGCGCTGAAGGCGTTCAGGGCGATCCCTGCGTTCTGGGCCGTCCGTATCGTCGACTATGAACCGGCCCGGCAGATCGGTGGCAAACGCTGTTTCGGCCATCAGGATGGTTTCCAGCTGCGCCTCGGACAGAGCACCGTCCTCAATGATCTTGGCAGGCAGCTTGATCTGCATATCGCCGGGTTGTGGTGGATGCACCGATCCCATGGCAAGGCTTTCCACCAAGGGCGATGGATGGGCTGTCGCGCCCGCAATCCGCAGACGTTGCGGCGCGTAGCTGGCATAGATGTCCGAGACCGGCAGGTTGGCACGCGGGGTCTTGAGTAATTCCACCTCAAGCGGTGTCGCGGTATTTTGGGCGGCACTGCCTGCGCCGGGCAACAGCATGGTGGCTCCGCTGCGCTGCGCGATTTTGCGGGGAACGGCACGCGCCACGTTCGGCGCAGCGGCTGCGCCTTTTGCGCCGGTGATGCGTCGTAATTGTTGAGAAGAGACAAGAGCCATGCGGGGTGCGACTCGGGCCAGTTGGCCCTGTACGCCAACGGGGCAATGGGTATCAAGGATTAAAAGCGCGGCGGTGAGGTCCGGGCAGATGTGTTCGGGGCAGTCCCTGCGCTCAGGGCCGCGCAGAACGGTCGGTGTTGCCGCGCCCGCAATCGCATTGCCAACCGGATCGGGGCCATGCTTGTCGAGCACCAGCAGGTCTGTACTCACCGAAGTGCCCATCTTGCGAAACGCTGCGCGCGGCAAATGCAACCGCAGCACCGGCGTGGCCAGAGCGCAGACCCGCGCCCACAGGCCCGCATCACCTTTGGCAGAAACCGAGGGCGGCACAATCGCCACCAGCCGCCCACCGGGACGCAGGGATTTGAGCGCCGAAAGCACATGACGCAGCGCAATCGTTGGATCGCTGCGGGTCACGCTGGACGCAAACGGCGGGTTCATCAAAACAACGGATGGCGCGCGCTTGAACACGGCCAGGTCATCGATGAACTCCGCATCATGACCCGTCACACTTTGGCCGAATGTGGCCATAAGCAGCGCCCGGCGGTGACACGCCCGGCGGGGCGCATCGATCTCGTTCAGGATGAGATCGGCGCCAAACATCTGCGCCATGCGGGCAAGCGCCCCGGTGCCGGCGGACGGTTCCAGCACCACATCCGCCTTTGTGATCCGCGCTGCCATGGCCACGATAAACGCCAGATCCAGCGGGGTTGAGAATTGTTGCAATTGCACCTGACGCTCGGAACGGCGGGTTTCCGTTGGCAGCGCGGCCATCACCCCGGACATGATGTTCAGGCGGGCGGCAGCAATACCCCCTGTCCCGCCAGCCTTCTGCACCTTGTTTGATGACGCTTGACTGGATGCCACCAGACCGGCCGCGACCTGCATCAGATCAAAAGCCAGCCGCCAATCCCAAACCCCCGCCGCATCGCTGCCGCCCAGATGCCGGGTCATCACCGCGCTCAGGGCTTGTGTGGTCAAAGCTTGCATGCTTAATCCATCCACGGTGATCAGGCGGCGCAGGTCGGTCGTGATGGCTTTGATTTTACGGGGCGTCAGGCTTTCGCTGTGTGTTTCTACGTTTGTCTCTGTGTTTATCTCTGGGCACATATTCGTCAGCATCGGGGTTTTCCTTCCATTGGTTAAAATTCACCAAAAAAGAAGAATTCTTTCACTTTTCCAGAGGAAGGTTGCTGCCGCGTCCAGAGGAAGGTTGCTGCCGCGCGGGGTGCTTCAAACAGAAAACTGCCGAGAAAGAAAAACGGGGCATCCGGTGTCCCGAATGCCCCGATCATGGGTTGGTGGTTTATAGTTTAGTGGTGTTTTATGCCGCAACAAGAGGCTCAATACCCGACACATCAACCTCTTTAGAGATGACGGCCATGTCATAGTTTGTCTGCATGTTCATCCAGTAAGCCGGGGTCGTACTGAACACGCGGGCAAGGCGTAGGGCCGTGTCAGGCGTCATACGCGTAACACCCCTTACAAGCCGCTCGATCCGGGTGCGCGGAACGTCCAAACGACGGGCAAAGGCTATCGACCCCATGTCCAGAGGATCGAGGTAGAGTTCTTTCAGAACTTCGCCAGGGTGCATTGGGTCATTAAGCAGGCTCATATCGTTTCCTTTCAGTGGTAATCGACAATCTCAACATCGGCGGGGCCGTTGGCCGTCCAGACAAAACAAACCCGCCATTGCCCGTTTATCCGCACAGAATACTGTCCTGCCCGATCACCTTTCAGTTCTTCCAAATGGTTGCCGGGTGGAAATCTTAAATCTTCCACGACAACCGCTGCATCAAGCGCCGTGAACATAGCTCTCGTGCGCTTCACCACGTCACCGGGGAAGCCTGTTCCATATTTACCTTGAACGACATTAGCAGCGTGTTTGCCTTTGGTGCTTTGGATCATATTTTATATGTATCACCACAAGATACATGTGTCAATTCGATACACATTCCAACCAGGAAAACAGGGGCATCCGGTGTCCCGAATGCCCCGATCATGGGTTGGTGGTGGTTTACGCCGCCAGCGCCCCGGTCTCCTCTGCCGGCGCCTCTGCCGGAATATCCGCCGGTTCCTCTTCCATCACGTCGCGGGTCATCACGTCGTGGGTCATCACGGTGCGGGTCATCACCGACGGACACCAGCTGTTGACGGCCTGACGTTGGCGATCGGTCAGCGTGGCAAAGGGTTCGGCAAACAACTTGACCATATAGCTCACAAGCCCTGTCTTCTTCGCCTTTTGGTAGGTCTGCGCCTCGGTGCGCATATCCATATCACGCAGGATTTCCAGCAGGTCTGATTTGGTCAGACGCTTCAGGAACGCCGCGTCGGGCGTCCAGACATCGCGCAGGTTGGGCAGAACCGCGATCTCGACCGCCTCACGCACCGGATCGCGCAACTCCGTGACCAGCTTCGGTTCCAGCGTCTGCGCCACCGCATAGGCCAGAAGATCCGCGCGGGATCCCTCAGGCAATGCCCGGAATGTGGCAAACCCGTCCGCACCCTCGATCTCGATCCAGTCAAGCTCCAGCCCGTCCCGCAGCGTTGCGAACACCTCCTCGATCTGCGCCAGCGAGCCACTCACCTCGTCTGGTCCCCGACTGGCCACATCTGCACGCAGGCAGGTCGCATTGCTATAGTTCCAATCCCCCAGAACCTGACGGATCAGCGTATAGCAGGCGTAATCGCCCGCCACTTCGGGCGATTGCGCCAGGGCCAGCCCCACAGCCCTTGTACGGATATGTGCCATATCGCCCGCTAGCTTGGCAGACAGCTTTGGCCCGACAGCTGTGTCCGGTGCGGTATTGGCCGTGGTGCCGTCCCCGAACCCGACCTGATCGTCCGTATTGCGATCCGGCATTTGTTCCGGCCGTACCATGCCGCCAAAAAACTTCACCTCGCACCGGTCCCAGACCGCGATAACACCGCCAAGCCCCAGATCGCCTGCGCTGTAGCCTTGCGTCAACGCATCGATCTCCGCCTCAAGCACCGCGTGACGGGCCTCAAGTGCGGCTTCGGCCTCGGCATCCGGGGACGCTTCATAGTCTGCACTGATCGCATCCAACTCTTCGGTCAATTGATCCACCCTGGCTTGCGTGGCGTCATCGAGATCAAGCGCCTCAGGATAGAGCCGCCCGTAATCGCTGAAACTGTCCCGGCGGGCTTCTGTGCGATATTCCGCCCAGGCAAAGCCAAGCCGCGCCCGTTCTGCCTCCGCGCGCGCCTGAAGGTCTTCGGCCAGCAGTTTGGTGATCAGGCTGTTGTCGGCCAGAATACTGTCCTCCTCGATCAGATCGGCCAGAACCTCGCCCCCTGCGGCGATATAAGCTTCGCGCACAAACGCGCCAACCGCATCGCCAACCCGCACCCAGCGGTTTTGAAACGCTTGGCGCACCTGCCAGGATGTGACAGCCCCGTGTTCCTGTGCGAGACCGGTGAAGGTTTCCAGCTGCACCTCTGGATCCGGGTGCGCATCGAACGCCCGCAAGGCTTCAAGGTTGATTTGACCGGATCGGTGCGCATCGCGGATATCGACGTGGATATTGCCCAGACGCAGGGCTTCCCTCACCTGCCGTTCTGTAATCGCAAAACTGCGCGCGATCAGATCAATGCTTGCACCATCCTGATCGCGCATCGCGGCAAACGCCTCATAGCGATCCAGCGCATCCATCGGCAGTTGCAACGCATTCTCCGAATAGCTCACGGTGGACAGCGCAACCTCGTCGCCGGACATCTCCCGACAGGCCACTTTCATGGATTTGCCGAAGCCTTTGGCGGCTTTATCTTCCGCCAGTGTCTTGAGCGCGGCCAGACGGCGGCCACCGCCAACAACGCCGTAAGTGCCATCCTCAAGCTTTTGCACCACGAGCGGTTGCAGCAAGCCGCGCAGGGCGATATTGGCCGCCAGCGGTGTGATCGCCGCCGCCGCATAGGCCGTAATACTGCCGGCCCGCACGTTGCGCGGATGCAGGGTCAGCTTGTTCAGGGCAATCCGGCAATCGCTCAGCAGGGTGTTCATATTTTGGGTGGTCATCGTGTTTCTCCATTTTGTGTTTCTCGATCCCCCATTGGAATCACAAAAACCAAAAGCCCCGCTCTTTTCTTTAGGGAGCCGGGCGCGACAGTTGTCGGGAAGCGATGACGGGGCCGGAAAAGACTGATGGTTGCAATCTGGCGTGGATGAACGCGGGACCGCTGATGCCAGCCCCGCGCCCATGTCTCCGTGTCTGTGTTAGTGGTCTGTGTCAGGCGGCAATATAGCCTGCGTCACGGGCCACTTTGGCATAATCAGACAGGCTGCGATCCGCCTTGAAAAAGCGATCACGCTCGACCATTGGCTGGAAGGGTATTACATGCCCGAGAAGCGGCAGACCCAAGACCCCACGCAAGTTGGCAATCTCGCTTAAGGTGACGGTGCCGAGTTCAGCGCAACCCAGGCCCAAATCGCAGAGTCCAAAAGCGATATCAGGATCCTCCGGTTCCAACCAGGCCAGCAGCCACGTGGCCCCGCCATCCGGCATGAACAGTTTAACAACCGGTTTTACGGTTCCGGAAATATCCGCCTGCGCCATAGTGCGCCCGTTGGCGAGCAGTTGCATACGGTGGGTTTTGGTCAGAAGTTTCATAGGTGTTTCCTTGTGATAGATGGTTAAAACCCCCTTCCCCCTTCGGGAACGGGATCACCTGGAAACAAAGCTTTCTTTGACTTTTTGAGGCTGGGTGGCGCGAAATTTTGGGACTGGGTCGGAACCCGCATGCCACAACATAACAGTCAACACCGTTTGCTTTTTTCCGTAAGTTGTGTAATATACGGAAAAAGGAGCTGGTTTTATGACAACAGTAACAGCCTCGGAATTGCAGAAGAATTTTGGCCGCTACCAATCCCAAGCACAACGCGGAGCGGTGATGGTAACAAGCTATGGACGCGAAAGCGTTGTTCTGATTTCCGCAGAGGATTATGAGCGGTACAAATCTATAGATGACAGGATATCTTGTCACCCGGCAGATTTGCCGGATGATTTGAAACAGGCTCTTGATGATGCCGCCAGAGAAATGAGCGGTATCACAGCAACAAAACACCCTGTCCTTGAACGCTAGTGGATATTCCTACTCCCAAGCGCGGGTTGGTAATTAACTACGCCTATTTGTGGCACAGAGAAGCCCGGACAGGTGCCGAGGAAGGGCGTAAGGATAGACCTTGCGCGATTGTTCTGGCGACCAAAAACAATCGCGTGATTGTCGCCCCTATAACGCATCATCAACCCGTTGAAGGCACCCGTGCCATAGAGATACCGCCGCAGATCAAAAAGAGCCTCGGCCTTGATCATGAGCGCTCATGGGTGGTTACCAATGATGTGAATTACTTCATCTGGCCGGGAAGCGATTTGCGACCTGTAAACCGTCGTGAGCCGAATAAGATTGCCTATGGTGTTTTACCCCCGAATTTTACCAAACAGATTGTTGAGGACGTTCGGGCGCAAATGCAAAGACGGCAAACGAAGTCTGTTAATCGTGATGATCCGCCAAAAAAGGATTAGGAAAAAGAGCGGGTTGATCCCGCTCTTTCGATTGGTCAGGCGGCTGGAAGCCTATCCTCCCGATCCATCGCCTCATTAAGACGCAGGGCAGTCTGGCAAAGCCAGTCCCGCAAGCCCAATGTGGTCTGGCCCGCTGCCACCGCTGCACGCCAGTGTCGGCGTCCGGATCAGCACCCACCAGTTCTGTATCCGGCAGGATCACCCCGTTGACCATCCAGGGCGCGACCGGAATATGCCGCAGCCAGTCGGCCACGGACGGGATCCGCCGGCAATCCTCGCGTACATGCTGCTCGGCGATGAAGCGCACCGGCACAGAGCGCCCGTCATGGTTTACAATCGCGCGCCCGAATATACGCTCGGCTTCGAATATCCCGGCACTGTGATGGCGCAATGCCCGGTGCGGCGGAGAGGCAAGATGTGAATTCAACGCGGAAGCCTCCGGCAGTTACGTTTTCTTCCAATTTTCAAGCCAAAAACCATTCAATTGATTACCCTAGCTTGTTGCCTAACGGATATTTTTGACCTAAAGCTTAGGGAAAGACGCAAAAAGGAAGCTTTGGATATGTATAGAAATACCCCCCCCCCACAATTCTAGACATAAGTCAAGACCTTTGAGCGGTTTTTTACGGCTCATCGCGGGTTCTTCTGCACGGGGATTGGGGATGGCTCCTGTGTTACTCTGCACCGCCCTCCTGCTTTCCCTGACGCTCTCGGCAGTCACCGCCAGTGCCGAGATATCCAACCAGCCGCGCACCGCTTCCTTCACGCTAGATGGATCTCCGATGATCCAAGCGGGCCAGAGCCTGACACTCGCCGTTGAGGTTCTCCCCGTCCTCGATGGGCCCTACACCTACAAATGGACGATTGGATCACGCCCGACTGGTGGTGGACGGATCACCGACAGTGGTAGTAATACGTCGGAACTTACCATCACTGTGCCGGAAGGCCATAGAGATGGTAGCCCCGACCTGCAAATAAGCCTTGCCGTCATGAACCAATCGGGGAACCCGGTACCCCTTCCAGATCTTGTTGTTCCCACTGTGGGGGTCATCCCCAATGTGAATGACGCGCCAACCATCTCCGGCACGCCCGCAACCAGCGTGGCGCAGGACGCAGCCTACAGTTTCACCCCGACCGGAAACGATGCGGACGCGGGCGACACCCTAACCTATACGATTGTGAAACAGCCAAGCTGGGCCACATTCAGCACCACAACAGGTGCCTTGACCGGAACACCGGACAATGATGATGTCGGCACCACATCGGGGATTGTGATCGCGGTCTCCGACGGCACCCTCAGCGCTTCCCTGCCAGCCTTCGATATCACCGTCACCAATGTGAATGACGCGCCAACCGCCAATGCCGGCACTGATCAAACCGTGAACGAGGGCGATACTGTGATCTTGGATGGCAGCGGCACCGATATTGATGCAGACGACACCCTGACCTACGCATGGACGCAAACTGACGGCACGACTGTCACCCTGAGCGATGCGACCGCCGCCAGCCCGACCTTCACCGCACCGACCCGGCAGACTGATAACGGCGCGCTGGTGTTTAAACTGACCGTCACCGATGCACGGGGGCAAACAGCCACCGACACCGTGACCATCACCGTGACATCCGATGTCTCTGTTCAAAAAACAGTCGAGAGCATCAACCGGTTTATGCACACGCGGACCAACCTCATTCTGGCCAACCAGCCGAAACTGTCGCGCCGGATCAACCGGCTGCAACGCGGTGTTGGCTCGGAACAGCTGAGCTTTGCCACCGGCGAGATTACCAAACTCAAACCGTTCGAGTTTAACTTCCTCAGCCTTGGCTCGGGGACTTACAAATTTGCCACCAGCCTGGACCAGGTCACCCGCGCCGCCGATCATCTGCAAGTGACAAAAGGCGGGACGGCGTATCACGAGAGCCGCCGCTTTGATGTCTGGTTTGAAGGCAGCCTCAACAAGTTCAACGGCAGTGCCGGCTCCAACGGTGATTTTGCCATTGCCTATCTGGGCGCGGACTATCTGGTCTCGCCCGATCTGCTGGTGGGTGGCCTGCTGCAATACGACAGCCTGACCTCCAGCGCGGCCAAGGAGAACACCGAAGGCAAAGGCTGGATGGCGGGACCCTATGTCACCGCCCGCTTGACAGACAACCTCTACCTGGACGCGCGTCTGGCCTGGGGCCTCGGGGTTAGTCTGGATATGGAGTTCTGATACTTTTGCGCATTCCATTGCAATTGGGCCGTTGCTCTATCGCTATTGTGTCAGCTCTAGTTCTTCTTGCTGGTTGTGCATCCCTGCCTGGACAAGGACCAAATTCTGTAGATATCACCCTGAATGAGGATACAACGGCAGAAGATATCGCCACCAGAAATTTCTCGGTGATAGCACTGACCCCAGCAGTGGTTCGTGCGGTGGGAGCCCCGTTATCTTATAATATGGGTTCAACGCTTGGTGGCTCACGTGATCCCGGTGGCACACGTATAGGGGTGGGGGATCGTCTGACAATACGAATCTGGGAAAGTTCGTTAGAGGGATTGTTTACTACTGCTGGCAGTAGAAGTTCGCAACTTCCTGTTGTTGTGAATGATGCGGGACAAATTTATATTCCCTACGTTGGCAATTTATCTGTTTCGGGATTGGGTTTGGACGCCGTACGTGCACGAATCGTGCAAGGCCTTGAAGGTCGTGTTGTTGATCCGGAGGTGGCCGTGATTTTGAAAAGTAATGGTACTCAAACCGTTTCGGTAGGTGGAGATGCGCAGGCTCCAGGCCGATTTGATATTCCTGCAAGCGGTATACGCCTTCTGGATGCCGTGGCTCTTGCAGGCGGTTCCTCGGAGGCCAGCTATAACACAGAGATCAGTGTGATACGTGGCGGGCGCATAGCACGGGTGCGGTTGGATGATGTCGTGCGCAACGCTTCAAACAATATCTGGCTAGCCCCTCGCGATACTATCCAGATTCACTATAAACCACGCAGCTTCACTGCCTTTGGTGCAATCTCCTCTCAAAAACAGCAAGCCTTCCAGAGCGAGATGGTTAGCCTAACTGAGGCTTTGGCCCAGTCTGGTGGGCTGAGTGATAATCTCGCCGATGAAAGTGGCGTATTTATCTTCCGGTTTGAATCTTCTAAGAGGGTCAAGCGGGCAAGAGGGCATATTCCTGAACATAGCTATGTTCAGGGCGTTCCGACCATCTATAAGCTTGATTTCAACAGCCCAGAGGCTTTTTTTCTGGCCCAATCTTTTATGATTCACGACAAGGATATTCTTTATGTTGCCAGCGCCCCTGCCGCTGAATTTCGTAAATTTGTTAATTTCATAATTGCGCCTTTTCTAACTACTGCAAAGGCCTCCCAAAATCTGGCAAACTGACAATTATGGAGCTATGATGATTACTTCAAAACAACCCATTTCACTATTACTGCTTTCAGGCGGGGTCGGTCAGAGGTCAGGCCATTGTGAACCTAAGCAATTTTATGAACTTGCCGGCCATCCGTTGATTGCGCATTCAATCATTTTGGCCACACGCATACAGAATATTAGAGAAATCATCGTCAATGCGCCTGATGGCTACCATCGGCGCACCTGCGAGATCATGGAAACCTATTGTAAAAGGCAAACCTACACAATCGTCGATGGCGGCAAGACACGACAGGAAAGTTCGTATATTTTGGCCCAAGCTGCACGGTATGACACAGTTTTGTTGCATGAATCGGCCCGACCCTTTGCGGACATGGGAATGTTCACAAAGTTAATCGAATGCCCCGAGCCCAACGCCGCTTTGTGTTATCACATCGCCTTTTCGATGTGCCAGATAAATCAGGAAACACAGATGATTCAAAATGGCGTATCGCGTGATGAGGTATTTGACATCCAGTTGCCACAAAAATTCGATCGCGACACGTTGCTTAAAGCACATAAAAGGGCAATCAAAAGGGGCAATGTCTTTACCGAGGATGCTGTTATGGTTGTAAGCATGACCCAAACTCAGGTCATTACTCTTAACGGAGCTAGCAAGAATCTTAAAATTACAAGCCCAGAAGATTTTTTGATAGCAAAGCAAATTATAAAAGCGGGATATGAGCATGGTTGAAGAGGTTAAAAGCTTAGGCAAAACCGTAATTATAACGGGTGCCTCAAAGGGAATTGGTTTCGAAATTGCTAAAAATCTTGTAATTGGAGACCATGGTTTTGGCTGTGTGGTAATGATTGCACGCCCTTCGCATAAATTTAATGAAGCTGTTGAGTATATCCGCGCACTAGGCAGGAAATGCAAGCTTGTGCCGATCGAAGCCGATTTGTCGGATCATGAGGTAATTTCACGTATATATGATGAGTTAGATGCATTGAAGGTTCGTGTGGATACAATCATCAACAATGCCGGATTTACCAAGCCAGCCCCAATCCATGAGGCCGAGATGTCGGATTTTATACATACAATGTGTGTTAACCTTTACTCTCCTTTCCGTATCATCCAAGAGGCGTTGCGCCGAAATTATCCGCTTGAGCAGATAATCAATATAGCTTCGACTGTTGGTATTGGAGGACGCGCTGGCTGGCTGACGTATTCAGCATCAAAGGCTGCAGTAATCAACATGTCTGAAGTGCTTCGCGAAGAGTTGGCACCTCAAGGTATCGACGTGGCCTGCCTCTCGCCTGGCCGTTGTGCTACTGATCTGCGCCGCGTACTTGCACCGGATGAAAATCCTTTAACAATTATGCAGCCAGCACAAGTGGCACAAGTTGTAGCAATGATGACAAGCGATACAGGAAAGCTGCTGCATAGCCAGAACCTCGTGGTTCGTTCGTATCTGAGGTAAAGAAAATGCATCCAGCCAATTTCAAAAACGCTCTGAATGGTGGTTCTGCGCCACCTTTCGCAGTTTCTGACGCAGTAGCGTGCGATCAAGCGGTTTATCTCGATAGTCCCGTGATCTCTGCCTTGCGACAGATATTGCCCTTCTATGACAGCGGAATGTTCGGTCGTACTGAAACGCCGCTTTTTATGCGCATTAATGCGTGGCACTGGGCCCAACTGGCAACTAACAATCTTCCCCGTGATCTTGATATCCGCAAGATCCGCAATAAACAAATCAGACGTATACCCTTGTCCCCGGGCGGCGTTGTCTTTTATCCGTTCAATTCACAGTCTAATTTGAACTTGGTCACCAATCGCGGCGTTCATCACGTCCTTACGCTTCACGGCGAAAGCAACAAACTAGCCTCCAACCGTCCTGCCGCACGGCTTTATGACTATATCTCGGTGGCAGGTGGTCTGGCGCGCGACCGTTATCTCGCTGCTGGAATATTTACCCCGGCCGACGTCGATGGTGGGCGACTGGTGATGATGGGCGACAGCTTCGTACAAGCACTTGACTGGATAGCTCCGGCTGCGCGGGATGCCGATAATGCAGCCCTGCTTTATTGCCCGACATGGGAGGGCTATGACAACGGACGAGACAATTACAGTTCGATCACGGCTCGATACGGCTTCTATACCGCAGCTAGAGCAGCTAGAGCAGCAGGAATAACGCGTGTCGTAGTTAAGCCACACCCCTATCTTGGCCTGCTTCAGTCACGCCTTTTGCGCGACTTCGTGTCTGGCGTCCGCCAGCTCTCTGCGGATGGATTTCAACCAGAGCTGTCACTTGACGATGCCAGTTTGCCAATCCGTATAGTAAGCCGCATGCGTCTTGGCGGCATACCTCGCTTGAACGCGAGCAGCATAACACCGTTACCTGTAGCGTTAGGACTGTGTGATGTCTCAGGTATGGAAGCCGTTTTCCTGAAGCAGCACATCTCGCATATGGTTATCACCCATCCTGAAAATATCCCTGTGCCATTGCAGGATTTTTATTACAAAAAGGCCTTTTTGCCTGAAACATGCGTGGAAAACGCCACTATTGCGTATCTTGAAGATGCACAAGTGATAGATGCTATTCATCGCGCCCGTGTTTTCTGCTGGCACGCACCAGAACTTGAGAAACAGAACGGCGCGGCGCGGCGCGCGTGGCTGATCAATTATGTACACCAAGATCCGTTCTGGAATGGTGCCGGAAAAGGAACTTAAATGATGCACCTCGGTGTCTATTGTATGATTCTGATTTTACTTGGGTTCGCGCTGTTGTTTCTTTCAGAAAGTTTAACACCGGCTGAGATAGCTGCCATGCTATTGACGATCTCGATACATGTTCCCGCCTTCCTGACTGTAAAGACACAACGGGCTGTATTTGGTTCTTCTACGCTTGGCCCCTATCCTGAGGCTCCTGTACCTTTTTTAGTGCTGGCCAACTGGATTTTAATCGGCGGCCTTACTGGCAACATCAATACATATCTTCTGACTGGCCTTGCCGTAGCTATCGGGCTGGGTATTTGTTACGCTGCAGTGCGTATTGTGGCCTTTGCAACCACTAAGGCTGTGGCTCTTGTCAGCCATTTGCCGGCATTCGATAAAAGTACATTGGTAATGATCGGTAATCGCACGATCTATACTCTACGGGTGGGGATATGCGCGGTCTCTCTGGTAACAAGTTCGGCTGTTCTTATCAATGAACGTGGACCTGGTCTAACATGGATGCTGGCACTCCTGGCTGCGTTCGGGGCCATTGCAATCGCAATTGCGACTTGGAAAGGCACTAAAGAGTTTTGTGATCGCCTGAGGGCAACCGCTGCTGCACAGATAGCCAATAGCCTGACCCAAAACGCGGTAACAACATTGTTATATTATTCCCAAACAAAGCCCTCAAGCATAGCACCAATGGAGCTTATTGAACGGCTAAGCTCTGAGGGTGTTGAGCTGGCGGTAGTTGCACGCGAGGGGGCTGCGCGAGGGGTTTTGGCCAAGTCTCAAGCGCACAGCGTATGGTTCGCCCCTACTATTGCAACGCTCGATGCCTTTGCTTTGCAGGGAATCAAAGCTGTCTTCTATGTCAACGATGCAATGAAAAACGGGCATTTCATCCGTTACAATCAGTATCATCATATTTTAGTTGCATCGGATGCATTGGCTAAGGCTATGATACTGCCACATAATATCGCCATGTATGATGCCGTTGTGGCCCCGAATGCAAAGGTTGCAGCTCTCTGGCGGGCAAGCCCGCCTTCAAGCTTGCGAACACGCATATTTACTGTCTCAAGTATCGAAGATAAGGTATACCTGCCCGCATACGCTACCGTTCCCGTATGCCCCAGAATAGCCGTTTATGTCGGGCCTGACGACGCAACTGGCAGTACCCCACCGCATCTGGCAACGACTATTCCTGCCTTGATCGACGCTGCCTTGGACTGCGACAACCTGCATCTTGATCTCGTTTTCCCGAAAACAGGAGATGGATTATCACACGCATTGCAAAGCCGTGAGGCCAGTAGAGCGGATATGGGCGGTTTACGCCAATTGACGGGCAGCGCTGTTATGGCCGCCAACATCGCCGATATCATCGCAGTAACGTCTGCCACCGACCTGTCTGTCCTGCGAGCAACAAACAAACCGTTGATATGGATTGGCGATGGTCCGGCACCTTCTGGTCTTTACGCGTTCAATGCTGAGCATATGAACCAAACCTTGTCTGCTATCAGCAATAAGACTCCCTCCAAACCGAATAAGATAGCAGATACAAACATATCACAAACCCATTTCAATGATTATCCAGCACTTCTGGCGTATCTCGATTTCATAAGGCGGGAGGGCATAAAATGAATATGTTGGCCTTTTTTATTTTCTTAACCGTTGTTACATTGTTGGGCGCATTCGCAGCTGTAAGATTAGATATCCGCGCCATAAAACGCCATTCTGTTTCAACCGTGTCACTAAGTGATTACAGACTGAGCTGGACACAAATCGGGGTCAGTTGGGCTGCTCTAATCGTTACGGTTGCGCTACTTGTGATCTTGGCCGCTATGGAAGCCAGTGCCCTGACAGGGATTGCTGTAGTGGCGATTTTTGGCTTGATACGGGGAGCCATGACCATGCAAACCGAAGCGGCGGCACGCGTCTCAAAATCTGTGCGTTTGGCCGAGGCTCTGGACGCGCCGGAAATTGCTAACGCTTGCTTTGCCTTTTATTTTTCAGGCGTTGGTTACAAAAATCCTTTACACTTTTATATGTGGGAGGATTATATGCAGCCTACTGGGAAAACACTCTTGCTCGTCCTTCGAGAAAGGAAACATTTCGTCCAAATTAAGAACATCGGACACACGACTGCTATTCTTGTCAAAGATAAAATAATGCTTGAAATGTTTGCGTCTTATGCTCAGAATATCTCGGCTATTTTTTACGCCAATAACAGCATATACAACACTGCTGTCATCAAAAGTCTACCAGAGAAACTCCATGTTCAACTTTTACACGGGGATAGTGACAAGCCACCGTCTTATTCACCTCTAGTAAAAAATTATGACTTGGTTTTCGTAGCAGGTCAAATGGCGATAGATCGCTATGCGTTGAATGGAGTTGATATCCCTGCCGAACGATTTCGTATTGTCGGCCGCCCTCAAGTGGCGGCGATCAAGCCTGTAAGGGTACGTACCCCAGAGACCCCTCTTGAAATTGGCTATATGCCAACCTGGCGCGGTTTTTACGAGGATACGCAGTTTTCATCACTCGACCGTGCTGCACAAATCATAAAGACTATACATAATGTGCTGCCTAATGCGCGCATCACTTTTAAGCCGCACCCCTTGTCCGACAAGGACCCACTCTGGCCACGTTTCAAGCATGAAGTCAGTTCGGCCTTGTCGTCGGTTGGCGCCTTCGCATCGGACGATGCCACGCCCTTTGATCTTTACAACCAGTCCGACATTTTGATCACTGACATATCTTCGGTGATGCTTGACTTTCTTTATTCCGGCAAACCTTTCCTAGTGGTTCAGCCCGAGTGCTTCGATCCGAGTGAAACCAGATGTTTCCCTTCGCTCGCGGCAAGTTATCAAGTCACCCCTGGATTGGAAAACCTTGCCGAAATGCTTAGTTTGGCAACGACGGATGACCCGCTACACGAACAACGCGTAAAGACACAATATGCGGCGTTCGGGGATTTTGACCGCCCGCCTGGTGATGCTTTCCGAGATGCCTGTTTTGCACTACTGAAGGACGAAGGAAGTCTGAACGACAAGGAGGCTGAAAATGGCTGACCCCACCCTGAAGAACACAGGAATAACCCTTGAAGCAAAGGTCGCCGATGAAGGGAAGACAACGTCAGCCAAAACAACTGCATCCAAAGTCTCGGGGCAGCCCACTGGGGAACAAAGCATGCCCTCCCAAGTGGGCGTTCAAAAGCTACGGCAAACCAAACTCGTTTTGTCGTTTCTGCTGGTGTTTGTTCTGCCCTCGATTCTGGGTGGATTGTATTATGCCGTTATTGCGGCCGACCGCTATGCCACAGGTGCCAACTTTTTGGTGCGTGGGTTGGACAGTGGCGGCTCCGCAGATATCATCGGCTCTTTCACAGGGCTGACCTCGTCTGGCTCAACTACATCGGACAGCTACGTCATCCGCCGCTACCTCGAGAGTCCTGATTTGGTACGTTTCCTTGACAACCAACTAAACCTTCAGGCGCATTATTCCGACAACTCCATAGATCCGTTATCTCGTTTTGATGCCAGCCAGCCGTTCGAGGAATTCGTTGTATATTGGCAACGCCGCGTCACTACGACCTATGACAGTACCACCGGGATTGTTACGTTTGAAGTACAAGCCTTCGACGCCGAAACCGCGTTTGCACTGGCCGAAACTGTACTGGAGGAGGCCAACAGTTTGGTGAATACACTATCGGAAAAGGCCCGACAGGATTCTGTTCGGTTCGCCGTAAATGAGGTCGAACGGGCCGAGCAAAGACTGCGCAAAGCCCAGCTTGCCGTCCGAAAATTTCGTTCGGCCCGTGGTTCGGTTGATCCTGCAATGAATGCCCAACTCGATGCTGAGTTGATTGCATCTCTCGAAACGCAATTGGCCGGTTTCCATGCTCGGATACAGGCACTTTCAATCGAGGTAGACCCCGATGCGCCGAAACTGCGTCAACTGAACCGTCAAGCCTCGGCGATCAAGACTCAGATCGTGCGACGCCGCGCTGCCATCGGGGACAACAATCTTGAGGTCGAGGGCTCATCAACCGCGGATATCCTGGCCGAGTTCGAGGCGCTTCAGATCGAACAGACCTTTGCCCAACAACGTTATGCTTCCGCGCTTTCCTCTCTCGAGATTGCGCGGATGGATGCCGACCGGCAACAACGTTACCTTGCGATCTTCGGGCGCCCGTACAAACCCGAAGAAGCAATCTATCCCCATCGCCTGCGTAATACTCTGCTTACTTTGGCAGCGGCCTTCGCATTATGGGCCATAGGCACACTTGTCACCTACGCCGTTCGTGATCACCTGCGCTGAGGATGAATGAATGCTTTCTGTTCTTTGGATCCAAATACGGGTGATTGCCGCCTTGACGCTGCGAGAGACGCGCATGACCTTCGGTACTTCGCACACTGGCTACCTGTGGGTAATCGTGCAACCGCTTGTTTCAATCTCCTTTTTGGTCTTCCTGTTTTATCTGATAGGGTGCCAGTCTCCATATGGTACTTCGTTGGCACTATTTTTCTCGACCGCGATCCTGACACTCGAGCTTTACAATAAAATTTCTGTGTCGCTCATGCGGTCATTCACTTCGAACAAGTCACTGCTGACATATCCGATGATCAAAGAGACCGACACTCTCTTTGCCCGGCTCACACTTATTGCCTGCACATTCATAGTAATTAACACGCTGTTCTACTCGGGTCTGATCGTTCTTGGTCTCGCGGGGTTTCCGGCCCATCCAGAACGCATGATACAGGCCTTTCTGGGGACTTCTTTCCTGGGATTCGGGGTCGGCACACTGAACGCAATTCTTTATCAACGCAATCAAGCATGGCAACATGTCGAGAAGATTTTTGCACGTCCTCTGTTCTTCCTGTCGGGTGTGTTCTACATCCCTTCGCATCTTCCACCTGAAGCTGTGGCCATTTTGCGTTGGAACCCGATTATCCATTTGGTAGAATGGACCCGTGAAGGCTATTATGCCAATTACGAAAGTGATGTTTTGAATGTTGGCTATCCTCTCTCTCTTGCAGCCATCCTCGTCATAATGGGGCTATTTTGGGAACGTATCACACGCAAGCAGAGAGTCTGACCATGATAGAATTCAACACGGTTACCAAAATCTACACAGTCAAGAAGGTGTGCAAGGTGATCCTCCATGAGGCGTCCTTTGCTTTTGAAAGCGGACGCAACATTGCGATGATGGGCCATAACGGTGCTGGTAAGTCCACTATCATGCGAATGATGGCGGGGATCGAATTGCCGACCTCGGGGATTATACGCCGGAATGAGAAGGTGGGCTGGCCGAT
>CBDHCL010000007.1:0-13177 GCA_965261275.1 uncultured Pseudohongiella sp. | reverse complement strand
AACAGGGAGTGTATGGGATCAGGTTGACACACAGGGCCCCATGCAAGCCGTCCCAACGGCTTTCGGCATCAATTTTATCCTGGTTGATGCTCAGGCTGGTTTTTTCCCTTGATAATCAGAAAGATAAACAAAAAGATAATCAGAAACTTTTTATAGCCGTAGTGATTTAATAAGTCCTTAGGATTCTGACTTTTACCGATTTTCTTGATGAGCCGATCGACTGCCTTTTGCCGGTCATGTTGATCTTTATCCGCCCGCTTTGGACAATGCGAGACAATGAGCCGTCTCTTCTTGTGCGTCAGCTCGGCTACGCTTGATGCGCCTTTGCCAAGCGGCTGATAAGCCGACTTATCCAATACCCTGGTTTGTAGCGCACTTGGCAATTGTTTTAGTTTCGCCCCGACAATGTAATAAGCGCCCGCCTCATCCAGGGCGCTTAGATTGTCTTCATTCAGCATGCCCCGATCAGCGACAAAGATCATTTTCCTAACATCATAGCGCGCTTGCAACTCCTTCAAAACGCTGATTAGGCTATGGCCCTCAAAAGTAGCACCGGGGAACACTTCGTAGCCGACCGGCAGACCCTCGCGGGTGACCAGCAAAGCCAGCAATACTTGCGGCTGATTGACCTGTGTCTGATTAACTTGACAGTCCTTGCTGTAGCCATTTTGTTTTAACTCATCTTCCTTGAAAGACTCAAAATACAGTGTCGTACAGTCAAAAAACAACACATCCAACGCACCAGGTAACAAGGATCGCGTGCCTTCACAGGTCATCGCTTGTAGCCGACTGATGGTGTTATCGTCCAGCTGATCCATCATCCGATAAACTTTCTCTAAGGACAAAGAAACGCCAAAGTCCTGCTCCAGCTGCTGCACACTGCCGCGCTTACTTTTAGGATTGGCAATGCGTGCCATCACACAATGAAACAGTGCTTCTGTGGAGGCACGATACTTCTTTTGCGGCAACAGGGTATCGAAGACAACTGGCGATAGACCGCGCCATACACCTCATGGATGCCCAGCACCACCCGTTGTTCTTCCACCATCTGCCTCAGATCAACATTCAAGGTGGCTTTAGACGCTTGGGCTGCTTTCGCTTCAATAACTTGTTTGGCGACCGCCTCAGGCGGAAACAAACCGGGCTGGTGTTGGGCTTCAAGCTTCGCCTTGACGACTTCGGCCAGCGCTTTCAATCGCACTAACTCATCGTCATCCATGGCAATGCCGATATAACGGACAATCTTTTGCTTGACCTTATCGCCGACGCGCACAGATGAAACAATCTGAACCGATTGTCTTGGGCTATTGGGTGTAGATTTAACGCGAACAAACATGGGATGAGCTTACACTGTGCCATCGCCTAAGCCAACACAAATATTTAGATAGGCACTACAAATCGATCTCAACAGAAGACCCCCGTGTTTACTGGGCTGTAGGCGATCTGCGTGGGGTGGACCCCTGTGTGTCAACCTGATCCCATACACTCCCTGTTTGGGATAACATAGATTTCAGGGCTATGGATGCAGGAACCACACAATGCCAAAAGCACACTCAGATCCACTCAATACACAAGTCACACCAGAGCCCGCACTGGAGAAACGCACGCGTCGCCAGTTCAAGCCGGAGTATAAGCTACGCATGATGGCCGAAGCTGATGCCTGTAAGCACGGTGAACTGGGTGCTCTGTTACGCCGTGAGAAACTCTACAGCAATCAACTCTCCGCCTGGCGCCACGAGTATGCTGAAAACGGGGTTGCTGGCCTGAGCAAGAGTGCTCCCGGCCCGGCACCCTCGAAGACACCGGCTCAACGGCGCATCGAGCCGCTTGAGAAAGAAAACAATCGCCTGAACCGCAAGTTGGAGATTGCCAACGACTGTCTGGATTTGCAAAAAAAAGCCTTGTCGATGCTCGATCGTTTACGCAGTGGGAAGGATGTGTGAATAACGTGATTACCCATCGCCCTGCAAGACGGCCATTGTCGCAAGCGTGCCGTGCGCTGGGACTCAATCGCAGCAGGGTTTATGCGCACAGAAAACGAGCTGACAGTGATCTAGAGCCGCAACGTTCTCGGCAGTACGCTGTGCAACCGAGAGCACTGAGTGCCGAGGAACGCGCAACGGTAATCGATACGCTGCACAGTGAACCTTATTCCTGACTTCGACGGTTCACACTCATAACTCATTGATTTATAAGGAAACACAAAAATATCTAGGCACTACAAATGCCCAGATATTGAAGGATTATATCAATCAGTACAGTGGGTAAGCTGTGGTAATCGCTTTTAATCCCATCACAGCATAGATTTTTTTTGCCTCTGGATTGATTTGAGAAGGCATGACATAACGCTGTTTGGTGCGCTTGTGTTTGAACACACTATGTTGCACATGAATCAAGGCATTACGAATAACTTCAGGGGATAAGGCTTTGTGTTGTAGCTTGATTCGATACATTAGCTGTCTGATGCAGGTGAAAGCCATGAACGAAATAGCGATGTGGGCACGCACTCTTGAGGGTGTCCAGTGGTAGATGGGGCGTACTTTCAAGTCGTGCTTGGTGATGCGAAAACTCTCCTCAACCTGCCATAAGCCGCGATAGTGTGATAACACTTCCTGGTGCGGCGTATCGGGCAAATTGGTAATCACCCCATGCAAGCCGTCCCAGCGGCTTTCGGCATCAATTTTATCCTGGTTGATGCTTAAGCTGGTTTTTCCTTTGATAATCAGAAACTTTTTATAGCCGTAGTTATTTAATAAGCTCTTGGGGTTCTGGCTTTTGCCGATTTTCTTGATGAGCCGATCGACTGCCTTTTGTCGGTCATGTTGATCTTTATCCGCACGCTTTGGACAATGCGAGACAATGAGCCGTCTCTTCTTATGCGTCAGCTCGGCTGCGCTTGATCCGTCTTTGCCAAGCGGCTGATAAGCCGACTTATCCAATACCCTGGTTTGTAGCGCACTTGGCAATTGTTTTAGTTTCGCCCCGACGATGTAATAAGCGCCCGCCTCATCCAGGGCGCTTAGATTGTCTTCATTCAGCATGCCTCGATCAGCGACAAAGATCATTTTCCTAACATCATAGCGCGCTTGCATCGTCTGCAAAACGCTGATCAGGCTATGACCCTCGAAAGTAGCGCCGGGGAACACTTCGTAACCGACCGGCAGGCCTTCATGGGTGACCAGTAAAGCCAGCAATACTTGCGGCTGATTGACCTGTGTCTGATTAACTTGACAGTCCTTGCTGTAGCCATTTTGTTTTAACTCATCTTCCTTGAAAGACTCAAAATACAGTGTCGTACAGTCAAAAAACAACACATCCAACGCACCAGGTAACAAGGATCGCGTGCCTTCACAGGTCATCGCTTGTAGCCGACTGATGGTGTTATCGTCCAGCTGATCCATCATCCGATAAACTTTCTCTAAGGACAAAGAAACGCCAAAGTCCTGCTCCAGGTGCTGCACGCTGCCGCGCTTGCTTTTAGGGTTAGCAATACGTGCCATTACGCAATGGAACAGGGCTTCATGGGAGGCGCGATACCGTTTTTGCGACAACAGGGTATCGAACGACAACTGGCGATAGACCTCGCCATACACCTCATGGATGCCCAGCACCACCCGTTGTTCTTCCACCATCTGCCTCAGGTCAACATTCAAGGTGGCTTTGGAGGCTTTGGCTGCTTTCGCTTCAATAACTTGTTTGGCGACCGCCTCAGGCGGAAACAAACCGGGCTGATGCTGGGCTTCAAGCTTCGCCTTGACGACTTCGGCCAGCTCTTTCAATCGCACTAACTCATCGTCATCCATGGCAATGCCGATATAACGGACAATCTTTTGCTTGACCTTATCGCCGACGCGCACAGATGAAACAATCTGAACCGATTGTCTTGGGCTATTGGGTGTAGATTTAACGCGAACAAACATGGGGTGAGCTTACACCATGCTATCGCCGAAGCCAACACAAATATTTAGATAGGCACTACAAATCGATCTCAACAGAAGACCCCCGTATTGACTGGGCTGTAGGCGATCTGCGTGGGGTGGACCGTCGAAGTCAGGAGCACTGAGTGCCGAGGAACGCGCAACGGTAATCGATACGCTGCACAGTGAACCTTATTGCCCAAATCCCCAGATAGAGTAGCATCAAGCGCTTCAAGGCTCGGTGAATCCCTCTTTCAAGCCTTGTGGCTGGCCATTACAGCAAATTATGGTGGCTAGTGCCGAGAGGTTTACTCAAAAACCGCTGTTCGGTGCATTATCAGTGCTAAATCGGCTATTTTTGACGCACCTGTCCTGCAGAAGCCGTTATTCTTGTTCTATGTCGGGTTAAATGGGCGGCGCTTCAAACTCCTTCAGTGCCAGCAGCACTCGTTCCAGTAGTAGTCGGTGGTTTTCCCGCATTTTTACCAAGAGTTGACGTCCCGTCCTGACCACTTTTGCCGCTATGGCGTACAGACGCCAGCGCAGAGTTATCGCACGGTGCCGGGACAACTCCACCGGCAGCAGAGGACGCATGAGGGCACATAGATTGTAGGAGAGTGCGGAGATTAAAAAGTACAGCACATTGGCAGCAAAATCTGAACACGGCAGGGTGTCACCGCCAAAATCCCGCTTCAGTTCCTTAATCCGGTTCTCGCTATCCTCGGCACGTTGATTGTACCAGTGAACAATCTCGCTATCGCTAAGGCTATCCCGATTAGTGGCAATCGCACGATAAATATAAGCACCTGAGTTTATTTCCTCTGAACTGTTTTCTGAGTTATCTGATGAATCTAAATCCAGACTCGCCTGGCCGGTAACGGCTGTTCTCTGAATGATAAGGGTGAAGGGTTTTTCATACTCACCGATGCAGAAACTGGTGCGGTAGGTATCCTGACCATTGACCGCTTTGCCTTTTTTATCCAGCAAAGGCGGCCAGTCCGAAGCGCTTGCCGCTGCTATCTGCGCGCGCAGTGCGGCGCTGGTCTTGGCGCGAATGGCATACTCGATACCCTGCTTATCACAATACTCAATGACTTTCCTAATTACCACTATAGATAAGTCGCTCTACCCCGTATATAATCACAGTCTATCTATTTAATTCATAAGGGGTATGTCATGGCGCGCAATAAGGTGCAATTCCAGAAAGGGGTTAGCTTGAACGATTTTATCAAACAGTACGGTACCGAAGACCAATGCTTCGATGCGCTTTATGCTTGGCGGTGGCCCAAAGGGTTCCAGTGTCCGGCCTGTGGTCACGACAAGTGCTGCCAGTTGACCATCCGTAAACTTCAGCAGTGCAATCGCTGCAATCGCCAGACTTCACTGACGGCTGGAACGATCTTTGAATCCACCAAACTACCGCTCACGCTATGGTTCCAGGGTATCTATCTGATCACACAGGACAAGAAAGGCATCTCGGCCATGAAACTGCATCGTCACCTGGGTATTTCCTACAATGCCGCATGGCGGATGAAGCACAAGCTTATGCAGGTGATGATGGAGCGGGATCACAATAACAAACTATCCGGGTTGATTGAATTGGATGATGCCTACCTGGGCGGCGAGCGTACCGGGTGCAAGCCGGGACGCGGTGCTGCCGGTAAGACGCCTTTTGTAGCGGCGGTGGAGACCACGGCCGATCATTGCCCTGTTCGGGTTAAGTTGTCGGTCGTAAAGGGTTTCCGCACAGAAGCGATTAAGTCATGGAGTCAGCAACATCTGACCGAGGGCAGTACTGTTATCTCCGATGGTTTGGCGTGCTTTAATGCCGTTGTCGAGGCCGGTTGCTTGCATGACAAGATGGTGTGCGGCGGCGGGAGAGGGTCTGTCGAAAAACCCGAGTTCTATTGGGTCAATACAATTCTGGGTAACTTAAAGAGCTCCTTACGCAGTACCTATCATGCTATTCGACCTAAATATGCTCAGCGATACTTGGCAGAATTTCAGTATCGTTTCAATCGTCGTTTTGATTTGAACGACCTCATTCCCAGACTTGCTTGCGCGGCACTCAGAACGCCACCGATGCCGGAAAACTTGCTGAAGATAGGCTTGGGTTAGATGGTAATTAGGATGACTTTTGTTTGGTAGCCGGCGGCATCAATACGCAACGCCTTCACGGTACAGTCTTCCGGGAGCGACTGCTGGCATTGCTGGATAAACGGCTTATTATCTTTCGCTGGCGGCACATTGCCGTGACGGAAATCCACGGCCACGATCTGCCCGGTTTCCGCAATATGCCCGACCATCGGCATAAAGCCCTTGTTCTTGTTGTAAGTCCACCGTGCACCCGCTTTATGGGCAACAATTTCAGTGGCATCAATGTCCAGTGTGACTTCCTTACAGCGATGCAAGGCTACCTTCAATAAGGCTTTATTCACCTTTACCCAGGCAGCCTGGATTTGCGGCTGGCTTCCCATTCGCCTGAGCCAATCTCCAATCGTGGTCGCCTGGGGAAGTTTCTTGAGATCCAGCACGGTGCGCAGTGCTTCATCATCCTGAAGGTTGCGAACCTCATCCAGGTGAAAACGGCCTTCATGCTGCATCAGGATGAGGGTCTTGATGAACTCCGAGGGCTTATACCCACGATTGCTTTTAGGCTGGGGGAAGTGCTTGTCGATTCGCTCAGACAGGTTCAGGGAGTCCATTAGTTGAGCAATCGCCAATAAACCGGCACGAGAGGTGAGTAAATCGTTCGTTGTATCGAGTTTGTAGGGTAGAATAGTCATCAGCCTTGAGCTGTGCACCCATTGAGACTGTGCAAGAAACCCGTATTCGTCATTCCTGTACCACCTCCGTCATTCCTATACCACCTCCGTCATTCCTGCGAAGGAGACTGTGCAAAAAAACCACCACCCTTGGTCACATTCTCATTACTGCCCTAATTCACCGACGTTGCTGGCATTTCAAACCAATACACCATCCCTGCAAAAATACCCAATAATGACGGTAATAAACATCCAAACCCTAGCTTAATTATGATATAATAACAAACCTAACTAGCTGATTCTAATCATTAAATAGAGGCTTTATGAGTGATTACATACGTGGATTAAATCGCCAACAACAACTGTTATTTCCAGAGCGGCTAGAGGACTATGTCGGCGAGAATGATCCAGTTCGTGTTATTGATGCCTATGTCGATAGCTTAGAGGTGGATGCCTTAGACTTTAAGACCAAATACAGTGACAAAAACAACAATGGTCGCCCCGCCTTTTGCCCAAAATTGATGCTGAAACTCTACATTTACGGCTATACCAATAAAATAAGAAGTTCCCGCCATCTGGCTCGGGAAACCCATAGAAATATCGAGCTTATCTGGTTATTGCAAGGCTTAAAGCCCACCTATAAGACGATTGCTAATTTTAGAAAAAATAATGCCGCAGCACTCAAGAATACGTTTAAGGAATTTGTTTTGCTGTGCCAAAACATCAATCTCATTGAAGGTCAATTAGTGGCACTGGATGGAGCGTTTTTGCGAGCCAATGCGTCCAAAAATACCTTGATTGTTAAAGCCACTGTGGATAAAAAAATAGCCAGGGTAACGCAGGCTATTGAGGACTACCTGAACTTATTAAACACCACAGACCAGCAGGAGGAACCGGAACAGACTCTGGATAATCCTGATTTGATTGATAAAATACAAGCACTTAAAGAGCGCAAACAAAAGCTGGAAGAGGATTTGAATACCTTAGAGCAATTGGACAAGAAGCAACATAACACAACCGACCCGGATGCCGCATTGATGTGCAAACCAGCGCATCATCTGGTCGCTTATAACTGCCAAATTGCGGTGGATGACAAAGCAAAGCTGATTGTCGCAACGGATGTATCAAGTCAAGGCAATGACGCACAGCAGTTGCATCAGATGGCAAGTCAGGCGAAAGAAACCTTAGCCCTTAAGACTTTGGCTGTGGTTGCCGACAAGGGCTATCACAGTGCAAAAGAGATAAAGAACTGTGTTGATGACAAAATCTACCCGATTATCCCGCCGATTGATACACAACAGAAACAAAAGAAAGCCGGCAGATACACGAAAGATGAGTTTGTCTATAACGAGGAGCAAGACGAATACACCTGCCCTAACGACAAAACACTGAAAAAAAGTGCAACCAAAAGCCTATCCAAAGGCAAGCTTGGGTTTATTTACAGCACCAGTGCCACAGATTGCAAGGCTTGCCCTGTGCGCAGTGAGTGTTTAGCAAAGCAAACGCCGCACCGAAGAATATGGCGGTGGGAACATGAAGCCTTTATACAAGCCTATCGCAAGTCTATGCAAACAGAATCAGCCAAGGCGATTAGCAAAAGAAGAGGGGCGATTGTGGAGCATCCTTTTGGCACCATAAAGCGGTCATTAGGCTGGGATCACTACCTGGTCAGAGGCAAAGAAAAAGTATCCGGTGAAAACGCATTGATTATGTTTTGCTATAACTTTAAGCGTGTTTTGAACCTGCTAGGCACAAGGCTGTTCAATCAACTGCTGTTGGCTATAAAAGCAGGCGATATTGCAGTCGTCATGCAAGCAATCAAGCGACATCTTCCTTTTTTGCGTCCACTATTCGATTATTTATGCCAGAAATACTTATTGTCGCAGCAAACAAACTTATTTCACCCGCCTGCTTTTAATAAGAACCTTTTTACCCGTGCCTGACTCAAAAGTCTCAATAGTGGGTGAGTCGGCGTTTGTTGCACAGTCTCCATTGGGTGATGGTGGGTTTAAGAGCAAACCATTATACAGCCAAGGCTTCCTGCGTTTAAGAGATTTCTATCTGGGGATTGGGGTATTGTGATCAGCCACCCGCTGAGGTCTATCACCGCCTGCTTGAGCAGGAGCAATATCTGTGTTCGGTGAGCACCCTGCACCGGCTACTTCGCAGCCTGCAGGAGACCGGTGATCGGCGCAATCAGCGGCCTGCACAGCACCATGCCATACCGCGGCTGTTAGCCACGGGCCCGCACGATGTCTGGACATGGGATATTACGAAACTGCCGCTGGTGCGACGGGGCATCTACTTATCACTATATGTGGTGCTCGACCTGTTCAGCCGCTTTGTCGTGGCCTGGATGGTTTCACGCAAGGAAAATAGCGCGCTAGCCAAGCAGCTGATGGACGAGGCCACCACCCGCTATGGTATTGAGCCTGGTCAACTTACCCTACACCAGGATCGTGGTTCACCGATGATCGCTCACGGGTATTTGGACTTGATGCGAGAATTGGATGTTACCTGTAGCCATAGCCGCCCTCGAGTGAGCAATGATAATGCGTTCAGTGAAAGTCAGTTTAAGACGCAGAAATACCAAGCGGATTATCCCGGTCGCTTTGACACGATGTCACACGCGCGGCTCTGGTGTGAAGGTTATTTCCACTGGTACAACTTCAAACACCATCACAGTGGGCTGGCAGGGTTTACCCCGGAACAGGTCTTTACAGGACGATATCGTGACGTGGTCGAGCAAAAGCAGCGAGCGCTTGATGAACGTTACCGGCAGAACCCCGAACGCTTTGTTCGAGGACGACCGAGAGCATCATTGCCACCAGCAACAGTGGCAATCAACCCCGTAGAGTCCAGCAATGATGGGACTATGCGTTGCGACCGTGTTAACTTCCCGACACTCACGGCCGCTGGTTATGTGAAATAGATGTTATCTTTAAAATAACTGTCCATATGAGGTTGACACCTTCCGGGACCGTCGAAGTCAGGAGGAAAGCGTGGTCGCGGTGCTGCAGGAAAAATCCCTGTCTTTGGCTTATTAAAAAGGGATGGCAAAGTTTACACAAAGATCATTGCCGACGCATCAGGAGCCACATTGATCCCAATCATTGAACGCAAAGTTGTCCCTGACAGCATCGTCTATTCCGACTTCTGGAGGGGCTATAATGTGCTCGATGTCGCCGACTTTCACCACTTTCGCATCAACCCTTCTAAGCGCTTTGCAGATCGTCATAATCACATCAACGGCATCGAAAGTTTCTGCAATCAGGCCAAGCGTCACAGGTGTCAGTTCAATGGTGTCCCCAAGTATCGCGACTAAAACAGACCTGGGGCGCAGGCGTACCGGAGCTGGACAAGGACCAGTGGGCCACTATCTGGGCCGATGGTGTGTACAGCGGACTGAGGTCCGAGCAGGACAAGCTATGCGCTCTGGTCATTATTGGCGTGAATGAGCGCGGGGAGAAGCACTTTCTGGCCATTGAAGACGGCGTGCGTGAATCGACACAGAGCTGGCGCGAGGTGTTGTTGAAGCTGAAGTCCCGGGGCATGAGCATTCCCAAACTCGCGATAGGTGACGGTGCCATGGGATTCTGGGCGGCATTGGAGGAAGTGTATCCCCAGACCCGTCAGCAGCGTTGCTGGCGGTGCGATGAGGGAAACTGGCATCGCCTGCGCGGGTTTGACTACCTCGCGAAGGTGATTACAGGAATAGAATTTAGAGATGGAATCGAGGTGAAAGACGTTGACCCGATCGCCGCTTGATTCAGATGCTGAAACACCGCTTTTGACAATAACTCTTGACAAAGCCACTAACTCCACGATGACCTCCTGTTTGTAAAACATGCACAGTTACAAACATGCCTGTTATTTCGAAGCAATATTCTATGGTTATTAGATGATGTGACCGCCCTGTAACCCCCCAGTGTGATCCATATCGTCAGCAGTCCAAATAGAAGCTCTAGTAATACCCCACGGCACCATATGCAACAGGCCAAAATTTACCCTCAGTTTCCATCATTTCCTGATTGGAAAGCAAAGCCATATCGTGTCCAAGTCACTGCCAACAACATAATTAGTCAGCTATTAAAAACCGACCTAACAAGTAAAAATCTGTTTCAAGCGACCACTCAGCAAACGTGAATCAACCTTGAATCAAATGGTTCAAGGGGTTTTTACCAAAAAATGGACAAAACGCACTTTTTTACTGAGTTTGACGGTTAATATTTAACCAACTGATTTATAGGCAAAAAAATCAAGGCACTATAAAACGACTTTTCTACGAAAGTCCACGTGTTTATTGGGCTTCCAGCGATTAAGGAGAGACAAACCGTCGAAGTCAGGGCCATTGTCACCTTAAAATTCTATCTATGTCACTGTTTCATCATGTCGATTACTTCGCTGGAACATCCCCCCGGATCTTCAGTGCGAAATGTGTCGCTCCCCGCAAAATAATCTTTCCACATAGATCTGTGGCTGTTTTTTTGTCCAGTGCGTTTGAGTATCTTATCTGTATCAGCATTTGCTTGATAGCACAGCAATACCTCGGCAAAATTATTTGCCGGTGGCGTTTTGATGTGTTGGGGTGCGTTTTTTCGCCGCTGATTTATATTGTCCAGAGTCCACTCACCGTGTTGTTTCTTGTATTGGCTAAACCAATCGGCGTTTTGTAGCATGTCAGAGAAGGCAACAAGCCTTTTGGGAAAGTCGCCGCTGCCATTATTGGCATCACGCATGACATCTTCTATGCTGCCGATAATATAAGAGTGCGGCTGTTCATGGTTTATTTCCGGGATAGTCTTAACGGCATCCTCGATTTTTTTGTCCAATTTAGCGCGGTTCTCACAAATTTTGTAAATACGCTCACGGTTTACTTCACCGACACGCGGATGAAATCTAAATGTTTTGTCGAGGATAGCAGGGCAGTCTTGCTTTGGGTTAATACTGCGCCCGGCAATATCTTTAATGTCTTCACTGTAGGTCGGATTGCAGAAGTCAAACAAGTGAACCCTGGCATTATTTTGATCAGGCTCCATGCGACTAATGGAGAGTCGTTCATATTGGCTCAGGTTTTCGGATGTTTTTTCGATCAATGCTTGCAGGTCACTTCGTTGCCCCTCCGAGAGCGGATTGCTGAGGTCCATAAGGATGTAAGTTGTGCCAGCCAGGTCTTCAAGCGGGCACAGTGACGATTTATTGAGGGGGACTTCAATACTTTTCTGACTGCCTGACCAGATGATAAGTAGCGCGACAAAGGCGAAAACAGCAATCAGCACATAGCCCCATTTGTTGACGTGGTTTTCGTCGCCTTCACCCTGACTTCCTTGTTGGCGATTTTGCCGTGTTCTATGGGGTGACTCTCCCGATTCAAACAGGAAATCTTCGAGCTTCTGTATCATTAAATAATCCCTTATGCCGCGGCAGCCCTGGCATTATCAATGATCGCCTTAAACTCTAAATCCAGCTCATTGCTCAGTGCCGTGCGATCGGTATTCCACTGCGTCTGTCCGGCGGAAATGATCTTGTTATTTTCCTGCGCCTGATTCAGTTCTTCCTGGTTGTCGGCAAAGAATGTGTTGCTGTCTTCGACCCTGGTAAAATGCTGTTCAGCATCACAGAAAAAATACCCCTCATTGAAGTAAGCCGGTACCGGGTTAGCTCTAAGCACCCGCCTCTTGCAGTTGTTATCACGGTATGTAGTTACATCATCGTTATAGGCTGGGCGAAGAGTACTCGCGTAGGCGTTAGAGAGAATTGCCTTGATGTTTTTTAAAACTGTTGTTCCCTCCTGTATGTCGGCGAAATGTTTTTTAGCCTTTTCGCTATTGGTACTTGCCTCCTCATCGGCATGAGCCAGGGCTTTTGAGACTCCTTCTTGCACTTCCTCAAACATGCTATCCCATTGTTTTTCGGCTCGGTTGAATGGCTTGTCCACCTGGTTATAACCGTAAAACTTGTTGAAAAAATGTAGCACTTTCCAGTAGAAAATTGCCAGCGCAAGGAGGTTAATTAGAAAGACAACCAGATTGGTTAAGTTGGATAGCAAAGACCCATATCCGTCTGTAATAGCATCAATGCCAGCATTGTTGGTGAATTCTCGATAATTTAGCAACAAGCCCAGGCCAAGAAATATGAATGCGCCCACACAGAGATACCCCATTATAGCCGGTATGCGGATGTGGAATAGTTGGTTGCGTCTCATAAATCGAAACAGGAAGCCGGCAAGGAAAGCCAAAATGAAAATAATGACCACGGCGAAGCCGGCAATTTTAATTGTTTCTGCTCCAATATCATCTTTGAGAAAAAACCAACTGATAATGAACTCAAGAAAGGCAAAAACACCCCCCCAGACAAGCAACGCTTCAAGCGAGGTTTTATCATCGTCCGCCCAATGTGGCAGTTCGGCTGGTCTCAATTTAAGTGAATCAATAAATGCGTTTCTGTTTTGCGCGGTTTTGGAAAGTTCTTCTTGGCTTCTTTGGATGGCGTTTT
>CBDHCL010000006.1:0-23085 GCA_965261275.1 uncultured Pseudohongiella sp. | reverse complement strand
GGGTTTTTAATCCCCCAGATTGTGGGTTCCAGTGGGTTTGTTCTGTGTTTGGTGGTTGTCAAAGTCCACTGCTGAACACGGAACAATACTCCCGAATATAAAATTTCAAACTGTGGCACCATGGTTACTTTGGAATCTAAAATGCGCTCAGATGCTTTTGTAAGGCGAAAATGTGTGTTTCAAGTGTAAAGGCACAGTTTTTTCTGGAGTGTGCCATGGCATTAAGTTTTTTTTGGGGGGGGCTAACTTGCTTACGTCAACATCTGAAAAGCGAATATGCCGACTTTCCAGTAACACAACCATTCATAAGGATTAAAATGGTAACTGCCCAGGTTGTTTTTAAGCGTATTTCAGTTTTGCAATAATCTGATCGGCAGGCATCATCAGTGTTTCGATGATGTTCCATCCTTGTTTTCTCGCCGTTGTGATGACGCTGCGCAGGGTGGCAAAATCCTCTGCCCCTTGTTCAGACCTGAACCCTCCCGATATTTTCTGACGTAGTTTCATCATCCGCAGGTCGCGTTCAGCTTCGTTGTTTGTGAATGGCACGTCGGGATCTGTCAGAAAGCGCAGGGTGCCTTCCTTGTGATCGCGCAATCGTAAAGCCAGATTATGTCCTGTCCGTCGCTTCTTGCGCCCCCGTCTTCCGGGTTTTGGCGGCACGAGTGGAGGCAATTCCTCATGGAAACCCAATGCAGCGGTGATGATCCTGTCGTATCGCCGATTAATAAGCGCAACAAGCGGTGTTGAAACCGCCACGCCCTTATCCCGCGCGGCCTGTGTGACATGGTGCGCACGCCGCAGTAGCCTTTGCATCTGACCAGCCCAATCTTCCTGTTCGATTTCGACCAACGCTTGCAGTTCCCGTAAATGGTGTGCATTGCACAACGCATGGGTAACACCATCCAGCGTGAAGTAGGGCTGCCAATGATCATGCACGATACAGCCCGTGAGATTGGATAACAGATTACCGCGTTTGCTGCTGACCCGGTAGAAAGCCAGAAGCGGTGTACAGGCAACGTGAAGCCATTGCAGGCACCCCGTAATCCGGAAACCCGTCTCGTCAAGATGTTTGACGTGGACCTGTTGGGCGATCACATCCTGCAGGTGAGAAGCAACCCCCTTGAGCCGCTCTGATGCTTTGCGGTTCATGGCGGCCACAGTGGCAGGAACCAAAGGGGCATTGAACAAATCGGCCATTATTTGCGCCAGTCTGTCTTCCGGCAGGAAATGGGCGCATTGGAGATATGTTGCCACTCCGGCGATGCGTGGCCCGTACTGCACGGGTGCCTTTACTTCCAGAGGAAACGCCGCCCTGGTTGTTTCCCCACAGTGGCCGCAAAGGCAGACATGTGCCCTGTGTTCCGTTGTCACCAGGGGTTGTGGCTCGGGCAGGTCAAACACCTGTCGTGCGGCGTAATCCTCTGCCATTGATGGCGACAGCGGTGTGCCACATTGCCCGCAGACAGAAGGAAAGTGATCTTCAACATGATCGGGATCTGCCGTTTGGCACAGGGTGCTTCCCTTGTGGCCTTTCTGCCCGCCTGACTTTTTACCGGATTTTCTCCGCAGACTTTTGGTTCTGGGTTCAGCCTTGGGCTTCTTTAGGCCGTCGCTTGAAGGCGGCTTGCTACTGTTGCTGCTGTTCAAGCTGAGGCGACGCTCAAGGTCTTCAATGCGAGCCACAAGCAGGGCTATCGTTTGTGCATTCTTCTGCTTCAGCTCTTCATAAGCCTCAACGGAAACATAACCTTTGGGTGCGTTTGAAAAAATCATAATCTTAATGAATCACATCGGGATTCCTCAGGCAAGAGAATTATTCCTTAGGGTACCTGGGCAGTTACTTAAAATGATGAAAAACACCTTACTAACAACCACGGCCTTGGCCCTAACCAGCTTTGCGGGGACTGCAAGTGCAGTTGAAATTGCAGCAGGCGCTGTAAACCTCGAAATCAGCGGTTTTTTTAGAGCGACTGCTGCAATCTCCAATGTCGACCTCGGCGCGGGTTCTATTTATGACGGAAAAGACTACGATGGCTTTGACATTCTAACGAACTCTGAAATCCACTTCAAACCATCCATCACTTTGGACAATGGCATCAAAATTGGTGCAGACATCGAACTTGAAGGTAACACTTCTAGCGACCAAATCGACGAGTCAACAATCTTTGCTATTGGCGGCTTTGGTCGCGTAGAATTGGGATCAAAAGACTCTGCTGGTAAACTAATGCAAGTCGGTGCACCAGACGTGTCTATGGTTTATGCGAACTCTACATCTTTGGGAAGCTTTGTCCCTTTCTCTGGCCCATCGACTTTCTTTGATTTTGCGGGTGATGCAGAACGTCTCACTTACTTTACGCCAGATTTCGGCGGTTTCAAAGTTGGCTTATCATATGCGCGTAATGCCAGCCAAGAGAGTGGCAAGGTAGACAACAACGAGGAGGCTGCAACTGATTTTATTGACCTTGGCATTACCTACAACGGCACAGTCGGGGAAGTAGGTATTGCCTTCTCTGCACGTTATGGAACCTCTGATGGCTTGAATATTTCTCAGGCTGATGCCGACGATTTAGCAGACGCTTTAAATGATGTTAATATTATATCTTTTGCTCGTGAGCTTAATCCGACAGTTGCGGGTGTTGGCCTTAAACTTGGCTTCGGCGACTTCTCAATCGGTGGTGGCTATGTAGAGGTTGACTCTGATATTGGTGGTCTCTCTAACGCTAAAACATACGATATTGGCGTAAGCTATGCGAATGGCCCAATGGGCTACTCATTGACATATGTCAAAGGTAAAAGCGTTGCCGATCTAATAGAAAATACATCTATTGTTGCTGCTGCGACATACACATTGAATCCAAACTTTAAGGTTGGCGTATCCTTGGCATCTGTTGAAACAGATCTGGTTGGCGGCACTAATGGTGACATTGATGGGACTATTCTTGCTCTAAGCACTCAGTTTAACTTCTAGGTTAAACCGCTTATTGAAACTATTAAAAGGGAGGGCTTCGGTCTTCCCTTTTTCCATGAAACTAAAAGAATAAACAAATGAAATCAATCGTCTGGCTGGCCTCCTATCCGAAATCCGGCAACACTTGGCTGCGTGTGTTTCTGGCGAATTATGTGCGCAACAGCGCAGAACCCTGTCCCATCAATAAGATACACCATCTGGGGATAGGGGACTCCAGAGCCACGGCCTATAACATGGTCGCGAATGAGCCGTTTGATATCAACGATCCTATTCAAACCGTTAAATTACGGCGCGCCGTGCTACAGGCGATTGTGAACAACCGTGCAGATGTGAACTTTGTTAAAACCCACAATCAAAACGGCGTTGCTTTCGGGGTTCAATTGATCCCGCCCGAATTGACCCGATCCGCCATTTATATCTTGCGCAACCCTTTGGACATGGTTGTGTCTTATGCCGATCACTATGGAGTTTCGATAGAGGATGCTGTCGTTGTCATCGGCCATAAGGACACAACGTTGCCAGGCGGGGATGAAAATGCCCATCAATTCCTCGGCAACTGGTCGAACCATGTGCTTGGCTGGACAAAGGCGCGGAAATTTCCGGTTTTGGCATTGCGCTATGAAGATATGCTGAAAGACCCCTATGAAGCCTTTGATCAGGTTGTGCATCACATTGGTTTACCCATTGATCGCAAGCGACTTGAACGGGCGGTGCAGTTCTCGGATTTCAAAGCTTTACGTCAACAGGAAAGCAAAACCCCTTTTATTGAAAAATCAGACAATCATGAACAGTTTTTCAGGTCTGGCAAATCAGGCCAATGGAAAACCGAACTTACAAGTGAACAGGTTGACAAGATTTTCAAGGCCCATGGCGGGGTCATGAAAAAATACGGGTATCTGTGATGCGTTCTTTGCGGCGTATTGTATGGATCGGATCCTTTCCCAAATCTGGCAACACATGGGTGCGGGCCTTTTTGGGCAACTATTTCCAGCCAACAGGAAAAAATCTGTCAATCAACGAGTTGTCTTCGATAACCACATCGGATGTGCGTCAAGACTGGTTCGATAAAGCAGCAGGGCGACCGTTCGTTGGAAAAAGCTTTGATGAGTGGCTTCTCCTGCGTCCAGACGTTCTAAAACTGATTGCACAATCACAGCCCAATAACAGGTTTGTCAAAACACATTCGAAAATAGCCCGTATAGGGAATATTGATTTAATTATGCCCGAGGTCACGGCGGCGGCAATTTGCATCCTGCGCAATCCTTTTGATGTCGCTGTTTCTTTTGCGCGTCATGCAAGCATCCCGATTGACGTCTCGATTGACCGGATGTGTGACCCTCGCAATATGGTCGCAAGTCAGAACGGGGTTATAGAGGTTCTGGGGCGTTGGGACGATCATATTCAAAGCTGGACAACGGCCCCCGGATTACCCCGTCATATTATGCGTTATGAAGATATGGTGCATAATCCCGAAGGGGCATTTCAGGGATTGTTGCAGTTTTTACAAGTGCCTGTTCAGCACAAAAAAATGCGGCAGGCATTAGAAAAATCGTCTTTCAAGGTTCTTCAAGAACAGGAACGCAAAGACGGTTTTCTGGAAAAACCGCTTGGTATGGAAAAGTTCTTTGTTTCGGGGAAATATGGCGAATGGATGAAGGCTTTGACCCCGGAGCAAGTGGCGCACATTCAGGATGAATTTGGGGCCACAATAGAAGCGTATTTCCCCGAAGTCGGGAAAGAGGCACAAGAGTTGCGCCATTAAACCCGCCCGCATATGGAGTACCGCATAACTGGGATTTAAGACACTGTTTTCAAAGTAACTTCACCAGCGCGGCGACAAGCGCGGCTTGCCCAAGCAACAGGGGAATGAGCCACTTCACCATCCGCAATTCGCTTCCCCTGATCTCTGCCACCAGATCACGCTTCAACGTGGCTTCCAACTCCTTGAGATCGCGCTTGGTCGCAAGGTTGTTCTCAATCAGGTTGGTTTGTTCTTCAGCCAGCACTTCAGCTTGCGGCTCTGGCATTCCAGCGGCGGTCAGGCGTTTGACAAAACCGTGTGTATCAAAGGTTAGTGTGTTCATGTGCACAATCTAGGGTCAATTTTTGAAAACCGCAAGGCGGCAACATGCGGTTTTTCTGCCTATAATTGCCCCATATCAACCTCAAAGTTTTACCTGAAACAATAAATCAAAACCCGCGTTACTTTCGCATCACCGCAACAGGCGTTTCAGCCTTGAAAACATGCGGTTTTGCAAAATCTGACAGGCCACAATAAATCTGTAAAAGATTTATTGTGTAAACGTGCCTTAATTATTTTTGGCAAAATAGAACGACGGATGATCTGAACGGGGCCGCCGCCAGATCAAAAATCAACAGCGCGAAAACAGCCTTTCGGATGAGTGGGGTTCTGGGAAAGGCCAAGGGGGCTGTTCACGCCGTTTACATCAAACTCAAAGTTTGATGTATAAACGCGCCTGTTTCAAAATTATGATAATTTTGCTGCGGATGGTTTCGGGAAACCTACAACAACAATTCATATTACTCACGATTGCAGATTGTGGAAAGTGTCTTGAATGGCACTCTTATTAGGTTTATGTCAAAATGCAAAGTAACTCTGGAGAGAACTTGAATGGCCCATGCAATTCACACCCGTATCACGGCGAGCGTTACAGAGCTGAAGAAAAACCCCATGGGAACAGTTGCCGCAGGGGAGGGTCGTTCTGTTGCCATTCTGAACCGAAACATCCCTGCGTTTTACTGTGTTCCGGCAGATGAATATGAGGCAATACTGGAACGCCTTGAAGATGCGGACTTGAATGCCCTCGCAAATGAACGAGCCGATGGGCCTTTTGTTCAGGTTGCGCTGAATGACCTATAGCCTTGAGTTTCACGAAAAGGCACTGAAAGAATGGGGAAAGCTGGGTGCAACCGTCCGCACCCAGTTCAAGGATAAGCTGGCCGAACGTCTGGTGACACCGCGTGTTCCTGCGTCCAGACTTCACGGCACAAGAGACCGCTATAAAATCAAGCTACGGCAATCGGGGTTTCGGCTGGTGTATGAGGTGCGCAATCAAACTTTGATCGTCGCGGTCATTGCCGTTGGAAAACGGGATAAGGGCATGGTGTATTCCAAGGCGGCCAAACGCTAAGCTTTGGCGCGGTGATCGGAAACATCCCAAAGCCCACGTTATATGTGGGGATTTTGCTTTTTGGGTGCCCCAAGATTGCCCACCAATTCGAGACATTTTGCAAAGGCGTAAGCCTGTAAAAATAGCCTCGGAAAGCGGCGCGGATGCAGCGTGCAAAACTTTGAAAATCCAGCACCCCACCCACGAGAGTTTCAGCCCTAAAAACAAAGGGTTTCGCACCCTCTCACCGTTCAGACGAGGCGTGGAACACGTCCTCGTCTATAAACGCGCCTGTTTCAAAATTTACAAAATTTCGCTGCGGATGGTTTCGGGAAACCGCAGTGAAAAATCCGACTTTTGATTTTCGCAATTTAGACAATTCGACCAATTTGTCCGACGGGTTGCATTTCCTGCTACCTCTTTTTGCTATCTTCCGAACCCGCATCAAGGATGCTGGCTGGGTCTACGACCCCGTTGCAGCCGTCTGGCACCTACCCGACAATCCCGAAGCATGGACGGATGTGCAAAAACTGCTGGACGCATTGGACGGTTACGGCATCCAGCGGCTTGGAAAGGTGCTGGATGCGGAGGACTGGCCCAGTAAGGCCGTAGAAGGCCGCTAGGCCGTTTTGGTGCCCCAAGTACCCGAAAACGGCTCACGGGCGTTTCTCGGCTGCATGCGTCGGGTTTCTGTCCATTTGCGGGGCAGTCCACGCCTTTGATTGTGTCAGGATTGCCCTCAAGGGTAATTTTAAGCCTCACTGGGGCCGATTTTTGGGTTTGGTGTGGGGGCAGAATCCGCTTGGGCTGGCTCCAGTGCCAGGAAAAACCAAATATATGGGCTTCCTGTGGCTTGTCATGCGCTTTTATTGGCAGGTTTGACATTAACCCCGCTCTGGCGTTTAGTATTCTTGACCTGCCAACAGTAGGTCTGTCTGGGATATACTGCACCGCTTGCGGTTAGATTGATTTCTCGGGTTGTCCCAGACCTCACCCCTTTCCCCATATTCTCAACAATTCCACAGATGTTAGGTCGTTTGACCTTTCCAAAGCCGCTTTATGCACTTGTGCGCGACCAGCGCACTCCTTGTTGTTTTAACCTTAATTTTAAGGGTGTTTTTTGGAGTTATTAACAAGGGGGTAAGGGGGTTCATATCTATTATATATCTAGGTAAAGCGTTTTATTGAACCGAAACAAAAACTTAGTCTTGCAATAGGTTACACAGCATGTAACCAATAGGTTACACAGCATGTAACCTATTGGATTGTTGGATTTGGGAACTAAGAAGGAAATGCGAGCAGAACATGAAACAATTAAAAGATGCTTTTACCGCCTCTATTGATCGGGCGGAAAAGACCTTAAACCGCAAAAATTCGGGATCCACGCATGGCACATCTAAAAATCAGAATTACGCCGTTACAAAGCTGTCGCTTGCTCGCGCCAAAAAGCGCGAGCAAAAAGCCCGTGACTTCGCGCAGATGGCCCGCAATATGGGCCTCGATGATGAAACGCTGGCTAAGATTGACGCCAAGACGAAAGAACACGCCCAAAGCCCCGAAAAATGGATATTCATCATGTTAAGTGCCGCGCAAAACGATGAGGTTATTGAGTGGTTGCAAGAACATTCAAAGCGGCCACATAAGGCCCAACGTGTTTGGTCAACTGTACTTAGAAACCTACGCATAGACACGGGCGAGATACTGCAAACGCGGCAGGAGTTGGCTGCGCGGGTAGGAGTGACACCACAAAACCTTAGCCAAATCATGACCGAACTGGCGAGCATTAACGCGATACGGCGCGAGAAGGACGGACGGCAGGTGAAATACTATCTAAACCCCAACATCGCCACCCATCAAGGCAACGCAGTTGCACGCTCCGCCGCCCGTGAGGAAGCGGGGCCGCTTTTGAAGCTGATGGACTCTGGCCGCGATGTGGTGGACGATGATAGTGACGTGATCGACGAGTAGGAAAAACATGGCTGATAATACCGACAATCTAACGCTTAAATTGCTGCAAGAAATACGCAAAGAAATGAACACGCGCTTTGACGTAATCGACAAACGTTTTGATGCAGTGGATGAACGCTTTGATGAGGTTGAAGCCCGCATTGGTGGGCTTACACACGTTATTATTCTCTTAGCGAACAACGCCAGTCAGCACGAAGACCGCCTTGAAAATCTGGAAGTCAAAAAATGACAAAAGCGGATGGTAAGGCTTCGTGGGTGGACAATCCTGCCTGACCGCGACAGGCCGCAGCGGAACTATATGTCGGATGCGCCTATGTTTTTTCGTTAATCACTTACACACGCTTAGCGCGAACCTCTCATGAGGTCATGCCCCTCCTGTGCCGATCGCCCTGCTTCATGCCTCAATCCTGACCGCAACAAGGCGACCCCTTAGCAATCGCCCGCAACAGATCTAAAACCAGCGCCCGTGTAAAACCGCCGTTAACATGAAATTGCAATTTCATGTATAATCGTGCCTGTTTCAAAATTTACAAAATTTCGCTGCGGATGGTTTCGGGAAACCGCAGTGAAAAATCCGACTTTTGATTTTCGCAATTTAGACAATTCGACCAATTTGTAGTACAGCTTGCATTTCCTGCTACCTCTCTTTGCTACCCTCCGAACCCGCGCCTAAAAAAACCTTCAAAATCACCAAAAGCATTTCAATGACTAAGTGCGCCGTTCCAAAATATTTTTCAAATCCGTTTTCGGGATGGGTTTTGCCACAACCGACAGGCCACAATAAATCAGAAAATGATTTATTGTGTAAGCGTGCCTAGTCAAAAATTTACAAAATTTCGCTGCGGATGGTTTCGGTAAAAATCAAACCCCCGAAGCCGTAAAAGCCCGTATATTTGGCTTTTGCTTGGCACTGGAGCCAGCCTAGGGGGGTTATGGCCCCCAAGTACCCAAAAACCCGCCAATCGGCCCCAGTGAGGCTTAAAACCGCCTTTGCGGGCCATCCTGACGTGATCGAGGGTGCGGACTGCGCCGCAATGGGTCAGAAACCTGATGCGGTAAGCCGCTGAGGGCCGCTAGGCCGTTTTCGGGTACTTGGGGCACCAAAACGGCTTAACGGCGTTCTGGGGGCTTACCGTGGCCTCTGGTGTCTGTTTCCGGGGGGTGGTAAGGCTTCGGGGCTGGAATGCGCCCTGGCCTCAAAGGTTGCCCTCAACTGCAAGGGCCTTCCAGCGTGTTTGTTCCGCGTTTGGCTGTCGGGGAGGACGTCGAACGCGGAACAAACTTTCAAAACATCCGCTTTTGCCGTTTTCCCGAAACCATCCTTATCAAAATTTACAAAATTTTGACTATGGCACGCTTCCGTAAAAACTTGCGGTTTTTACTAACGGTGATTTTTGCGCTGGTTTTCGATCTGTGGCGGCGGTCAAATTCCAACCCTCAGAACCCGCAGATTTTCAGGTTCTGGGAAACCCAAAACCGAAACCCCATCCAGCCGAAAATGAAGTTTTGAGATGGGCGCGTTTCTACCAAAACTTTTCGTTTGGTTTTCGGGGTGATTTTTTGTGCTGGTTTTCGATCTGTGGCGGCGGTCAAATTCCAACCCGCAGAACCCGCAGATTTTCACCCTGAATTTTTGCCCTTGGCGACAGCCTCGAAATTGAAGATCTGAACGGCTGAAATCTGCCCCTGTTTTTTTCTCAACAATTTTTCAGGTTTTACCACTTGGTCAAAAGTTGCATTTTGGCGAAACGGGGCAAATGAGTGCCAAAATGCAGAGTTATCCACAGAAAAAAAAGTGGGTTTGTTTTACTTGTTCTAAAGTTCTAAGTGTTCGTCGAGCGCAAACCCCTTATTTTTATGGCTTAAAAAAGTTTCAAGACAGAAATGGGGGCCTTAAAGACAGAAATGGGGGCCTTAAAGACAGAAATGGGGGCGGTTGATATGGTTGACATAGACAGAAAAACTGTCCTATATAACTGTCTATGGAAAAGACTACAAAAGTGGCGGCTGACCGCGCCTATGACCAGACAAAATCCGTGCTTCCCGCAGAGTTTGCGCGGGGGGTCATGATCGAGCATCCGCCCTCGGCCCAAGCCCTCAAATTGATGCACTTGATGGTGGCGGTTGCAGGGGGGCGAATGGCCGAAAATGTGACCCACGAAATCAGCGGCGGAGACATGCGCCAGATCAAGGGGATGCGCAAGCACGACAAAGCCAGCCTTACATCCCTGTTTTCCGAGATCAGAGCCACCACGATCATTTTTGACGATGTGGACAGCAAACAGGTGACAATCGGCGGATTTCTCGATGAGGCGAAAGTAGATTACCGCTACGACGACAAGGGCGACATCAAGGTGCGCTGGTGGTTTTCCAAAACCTTTAAAGACATCGCCGCAACTTCGACCCACTGGGCGATCATGGATCGCCAGACCGTCTTTGCCCTGCGCTCGAAATATTCGATTCACCTGTTCCAGCACATCGCCTCTTTGGTCGGCCTCGATCACAAGACCAGCGAGAGCCTGACCGTTCCACAGATACGCGCACTTCTCGCGGTACCAGAGGGTAAAATGACGCGATGGACTCATCTCAGTCAATACGCTTTAAACCCTGCTATAGCTGAAATAAACCAGCTTTCGCGCTTTGATATAACCGCCACCCCGATCAAGCGGGGCCGCTATATCGAGACCGTTGAAATTTCATGGGAACCAAAGCCCGACCCGACCGAGGTCAAACGCGAACTGGACAGGCCAAAGCATGGCCGTAAATCGCGGCGCAACGGCACCGCAGAAACGCCAGTAGCGGCCTTCCCTGCCTCTGGTGGTATCCGCTATGCGGAGCCGTTCGGAACCCTCGCCAAGACCCACGGTAACGGCAAGGACATCGACCTGATTGCCAGTGATTTTCGCAACTGGTGCGCTGGTAAGAAAATCCCGCTTGATGGCCGCAATATCGCCCGCCAGTTTGAAACATTTTGCAAGGGCGTGAGCGTGTAATCCAGCCTTAAAAACAAGGAAAAATTGATATGACCGACAACGTGACAAACGCGCTTCTTCTGGAACATCTGAAGGCTATTCAAGGACGGCTTAGCAACATCGAGGAAGAAACCCAAATAATGCGGACGGAAATTGCTGGAATGTCGCAGAACATCGCAGCGCATTCCCTCAGATTAGATCGGTTCGAACGGCGGTTCGACCGCATCGAAAAACGGCTTGAGCTGGTGGACAATCCCGCCTGATCGCGACAGGCCGCACGAGACCCACAGTTCCGATGCTATGGGATTTTGTCGTTGAATTTCAATGGCTTGTTTTTTCCGTCATATCCCCTGCGACTGTTTCCAAACGGCTGCAATCATCTCCCGCCCTTTCAGCGGAGCCACCCGCTTTTGCCACGTTATGCGCTGCGCGTTATCCATGCTCTGCCACCACTGGCGGGCCGCCTCCATCGCTGACTGGCGGCTTCCGTCCTCGCCCTTCTCGATCACCGGCAGCCCTGCTTCCAGCACCCGCCGAACGATGATGCCAAGCGCAAGTAACTCCTGATCGGCCAAAGCCTCCAACCGCGCCTTGAGCGCATCAGGTATCCGCGCCGTGATCTGGGCGGAATAGCGGTTCTCGCGCTGCCTTTGCTGCGCGGTTTTTTGGTCTATCGTATCCATATTTACCTCAATTTTTATATATGTATTCTTTAAGCATTTGTTGCATACATTAAGTATTCTTAAAGCATTCTTTTACCTGAAACAATAAATCAAAACCCGCGTCACTTTCGCACCACACCCACAAGCATTTCAGCCTTTAAAACAAGGGGTTTTGCACCCTCTCACCGTTCAGACGAGACGTGGAACACGTCCTCGTCTATAAACACGCCTAACTCAAAACTTCGTTTTTCGGGTGGATTCTGGTTCTGGAAAAATCAAACCCCCGAAGCCGTAAAAGCCCGTATATTTGGCTTTTGCTGGGCGCTGGAGCCAGCCTAGGGGGGTTATGGCCCCCAAGTACCCAAAAACCCGCCAATCGGCCCCAGTGAGGCTTAAAATCGCCTTTGCGGGCCATCCTGACGTGATCGAGGGTGCGGACTGCGCCGCAATGGGGCAGAAACCTGATGCGGTAAGCCGCTGAGGGCCGCTAGGCCGTTTTCGGGTACTTGGGGCACCAAAACGGCTTAACGGCGTTCTGGGGGCTTACCGTGGCCTCTGGTGTCTGTTTCCGGGGGGTGGTAAGGCTTCGGGGCTGGAATGCGCCCTGGCCTCAAAGGTTGCCCTCAACTGCAAGGGCCTTCCAGCGTGTTTGTTCCGCGTTTGGCTGTCGGGGAGGACGTCGAACGCGGAACAAACTTTCAAAACATCCGCTTTTGCCGTTTTCCCGAAACCATCCTTATCAAAATTTTGTAAATTTTGACTATGGCACGCTTCCGTAAAAACTTGCGGTTTTTACTAACGGTGATTTTTGCGCTGGTTTTCGATCTGTGGCGGCGGTCAAATTCCGAGTATCCGAACCCACAGATTTTCACCCTGAATTTTTGCACTTGGCGAGCCTCTCGAAATTGAAGATCTGAACGGCTGAAATCTGCCCCTGTTTTTTCTCAACAATTTTTCAGGTTTTACCACTTGGTCAAAAGTTGCATTTTGGCGAAACGGGGCAAATGAGTGCCAAAATGCAGAGTTATCCACAGAAAAAAAACGAAGTTTGTTTTACTTGTTCTAAAGTTCTAAGTGTTCGTCTCTGGATTATTGTTTATTATCAAAAGGTTATCAAGTTTCAAGCTAGGAATGGGGGCCTTAAAGCTAGGAATGGGGGCCTTAAAGCTAGGAATGGGGGCGGTCTTAACCGTTGACACGGCTAGGTTTCCTAGCTTAGTAATCTAGCTATGACAAAAACAACAAAAGTGGCGGCTGACCGCGCCTATGACCAGACAAAATCCGTGCTTCCCGCAGAGTTTGCGCGGGGGGTCATGATCGAGCATCCACCCTCGGCCCAAGCCCTCAAATTGATGCACCTGATGGTGGCTGTTGCAGGGGGTCGAATGGCCGAAAATGTGACCCACGAAATCAGCGGCGGAGACATGCGCCAGATCAAGGGGATGCGGAAGCACGACAAAGCCAGTCTTACATCCCTGTTTTCCGAGATCAGAGCCACCACGATCATTTTTGACGATGTGGACAGCAAACAGGTGACAATCGGCGGATTTCTCGATGAGGCGAAAGTAGATTACCGCTATGACGACAAAGGCGACATCAAGGTGCGCTGGTGGTTCTCCAAAACCTTTAAAGACATCGCCGCAACTTCGACCCACTGGGCGATCATGGACCGCCAGACGGTGTTCGCGTTGCGCTCTAAATATTCGATTCACCTGTTCCAGCACATCGCCTCTTTGGTCGGCCTCGATCACAAGACCAGCGAGAGTCTGACCGTGCCCCAGATACGCGCCCTTCTCGCCGTGCCAGAAGGGAAGTTAATGCGTTGGGATATGCTCAAGAGAAACGCTTTAAACCCTGCTATAGCTGAAATAAACCAGCTTTCGCGCTTTGATATAACCGCCACCCCGATCAAGCGGGGCCGCTATATCGAGACCGTTGAAATCGCGTGGGAACCCAAGCCCGACCCGACCGAAGCCAAGCTAGAGCTGGACAAGCACACGACAGGCCGCAAGGCGCGGGGCAACGGCACCGCAGAAGCACCCGTTGTCGCCTTCCCTGCCTCTGGCGACATCCGCTATGCCGAACCGTTCGGAACCCTCGCCAAGACCCACGGTAACGGCAAGGACATCGACCTGATCGGCAAGGATTTCCGCAACTGGTGCGCGGCCAAGAAAATCCCGCTCGATGGCCGCAATATCGCCCGCCAGTTTGAAACATTTTGCAAGGGCGTAAGCCTGTAATGCAAGGACAACACAAGGAAAAATTGCTGTGAAAAACAACATTGAAAATCTGGTTTTGGAACACCTCAAAGCCATTCAATCCGAACAGGCATCATCACGTGAGCGCGACAGCGAAATGATGCGCCGTCTGGCCAATATCGAAACTATGGTGGCACGGCTCGGCAGAGATCAGGCACAAGCATTTTCCGACCAAGTTGATGATCGGCATAGTATCGACCAACTACGCCACCGCCTTGACCGCATCGAAAAACGGCTTGATCTGGTGGACAATCCAGCCTGACAGCGACAGGCCGCACCAGACCCACAGTTCCGCTGCGATTGGAATTTCTCGTTTAGCCAATGCGCATCACATCATCTTCGAAAAGCCAGGCCGCCCTCTGGTATCCGTCTGGAAACTTTGGTAAGGGTCCGCCACTGGAATTTTTTATATGGGTTTTTAATCCCCCAGATTGTGGGTTCCAGTGGGTTTGTTCTGTGTTTGGTGGTTGTCAAAGTCCACTGCTGAACACGGAACAATACTCCCGAATATAAAATTTCAAACTGTGGCACCATGGTTACTTTGGAATCTAAAATGCGCTCAGATGCTTTTGTAAGGCGAAAATGTGTGTTTCAAGTGTAAAGGCACAGTTTTTTCTGGAGTGTGCCATGGCATTAAGTTTTTTTTGGGGGGGGCTAACTTGCTTACGTCAACATCTGAAAAGCGAATATGCCGACTTTCCAGTAACACAACCATTCATAAGGATTAAAATGGTAACTGCCCAGGTTGTTTTTAAGCGTATTTCAGTTTTGCAATAATCTGATCGGCAGGCATCATCAGTGTTTCGATGATGTTCCATCCTTGTTTTCTCGCCGTTGTGATGACGCTGCGCAGGGTGGCAAAATCCTCTGCCCCTTGTTCAGACCTGAACCCTCCCGATATTTTCTGACGTAGTTTCATCATCCGCAGGTCGCGTTCAGCTTCGTTGTTTGTGAATGGCACGTCGGGATCTGTCAGAAAGCGCAGGGTGCCTTCCTTGTGATCGCGCAATCGTAAAGCCAGATTATGTCCTGTCCGTCGCTTCTTGCGCCCCCGTCTTCCGGGTTTTGGCGGCACGAGTGGAGGCAATTCCTCATGGAAACCCAATGCAGCGGTGATGATCCTGTCGTATCGCCGATTAATAAGCGCAACAAGCGGTGTTGAAACCGCCACGCCCTTATCCCGCGCGGCCTGTGTGACATGGTGCGCACGCCGCAGTAGCCTTTGCATCTGACCAGCCCAATCTTCCTGTTCGATTTCGACCAACGCTTGCAGTTCCCGTAAATGGTGTGCATTGCACAACGCATGGGTAACACCATCCAGCGTGAAGTAGGGCTGCCAATGATCATGCACGATACAGCCCGTGAGATTGGATAACAGATTACCGCGTTTGCTGCTGACCCGGTAGAAAGCCAGAAGCGGTGTACAGGCAACGTGAAGCCATTGCAGGCACCCCGTAATCCGGAAACCCGTCTCGTCAAGATGTTTGACGTGGACCTGTTGGGCGATCACATCCTGCAGGTGAGAAGCAACCCCCTTGAGCCGCTCTGATGCTTTGCGGTTCATGGCGGCCACAGTGGCAGGAACCAAAGGGGCATTGAACAAATCGGCCATTATTTGCGCCAGTCTGTCTTCCGGCAGGAAATGGGCGCATTGGAGATATGTTGCCACTCCGGCGATGCGTGGCCCGTACTGCACGGGTGCCTTTACTTCCAGAGGAAACGCCGCCCTGGTTGTTTCCCCACAGTGGCCGCAAAGGCAGACATGTGCCCTGTGTTCCGTTGTCACCAGGGGTTGTGGCTCGGGCAGGTCAAACACCTGTCGTGCGGCGTAATCCTCTGCCATTGATGGCGACAGCGGTGTGCCACATTGCCCGCAGACAGAAGGAAAGTGATCTTCAACATGATCGGGATCTGCCGTTTGGCACAGGGTGCTTCCCTTGTGGCCTTTCTGCCCGCCTGACTTTTTACCGGATTTTCTCCGCAGACTTTTGGTTCTGGGTTCAGCCTTGGGCTTCTTTAGGCCGTCGCTTGAAGGCGGCTTGCTACTGTTGCTGCTGTTCAAGCTGAGGCGACGCTCAAGGTCTTCAATGCGAGCCACAAGCAGGGCTATCGTTTGTGCATTCTTCTGCTTCAGCTCTTCATAAGCCTCAACGGAAACATAACCTTTGGGTGCGTTTGAAAAAATCATAATCTTAATGAATCACATCGGGATTCCTCAGGCAAGAGAATTATTCCTTAGGGTACCTGGGCAGTTACTTAAAATGATGAAAAACACCTTACTAACAACCACGGCCTTGGCCCTAACCAGCTTTGCGGGGACTGCAAGTGCAGTTGAAATTGCAGCAGGCGCTGTAAACCTCGAAATCAGCGGTTTTTTTAGAGCGACTGCTGCAATCTCCAATGTCGACCTCGGCGCGGGTTCTATTTATGACGGAAAAGACTACGATGGCTTTGACATTCTAACGAACTCTGAAATCCACTTCAAACCATCCATCACTTTGGACAATGGCATCAAAATTGGTGCAGACATCGAACTTGAAGGTAACACTTCTAGCGACCAAATCGACGAGTCAACAATCTTTGCTATTGGCGGCTTTGGTCGCGTAGAATTGGGATCAAAAGACTCTGCTGGTAAACTAATGCAAGTCGGTGCACCAGACGTGTCTATGGTTTATGCGAACTCTACATCTTTGGGAAGCTTTGTCCCTTTCTCTGGCCCATCGACTTTCTTTGATTTTGCGGGTGATGCAGAACGTCTCACTTACTTTACGCCAGATTTCGGCGGTTTCAAAGTTGGCTTATCATATGCGCGTAATGCCAGCCAAGAGAGTGGCAAGGTAGACAACAACGAGGAGGCTGCAACTGATTTTATTGACCTTGGCATTACCTACAACGGCACAGTCGGGGAAGTAGGTATTGCCTTCTCTGCACGTTATGGAACCTCTGATGGCTTGAATATTTCTCAGGCTGATGCCGACGATTTAGCAGACGCTTTAAATGATGTTAATATTATATCTTTTGCTCGTGAGCTTAATCCGACAGTTGCGGGTGTTGGCCTTAAACTTGGCTTCGGCGACTTCTCAATCGGTGGTGGCTATGTAGAGGTTGACTCTGATATTGGTGGTCTCTCTAACGCTAAAACATACGATATTGGCGTAAGCTATGCGAATGGCCCAATGGGCTACTCATTGACATATGTCAAAGGTAAAAGCGTTGCCGATCTAATAGAAAATACATCTATTGTTGCTGCTGCGACATACACATTGAATCCAAACTTTAAGGTTGGCGTATCCTTGGCATCTGTTGAAACAGATCTGGTTGGCGGCACTAATGGTGACATTGATGGGACTATTCTTGCTCTAAGCACTCAGTTTAACTTCTAGGTTAAACCGCTTATTGAAACTATTAAAAGGGAGGGCTTCGGTCTTCCCTTTTTCCATGAAACTAAAAGAATAAACAAATGAAATCAATCGTCTGGCTGGCCTCCTATCCGAAATCCGGCAACACTTGGCTGCGTGTGTTTCTGGCGAATTATGTGCGCAACAGCGCAGAACCCTGTCCCATCAATAAGATACACCATCTGGGGATAGGGGACTCCAGAGCCACGGCCTATAACATGGTCGCGAATGAGCCGTTTGATATCAACGATCCTATTCAAACCGTTAAATTACGGCGCGCCGTGCTACAGGCGATTGTGAACAACCGTGCAGATGTGAACTTTGTTAAAACCCACAATCAAAACGGCGTTGCTTTCGGGGTTCAATTGATCCCGCCCGAATTGACCCGATCCGCCATTTATATCTTGCGCAACCCTTTGGACATGGTTGTGTCTTATGCCGATCACTATGGAGTTTCGATAGAGGATGCTGTCGTTGTCATCGGCCATAAGGACACAACGTTGCCAGGCGGGGATGAAAATGCCCATCAATTCCTCGGCAACTGGTCGAACCATGTGCTTGGCTGGACAAAGGCGCGGAAATTTCCGGTTTTGGCATTGCGCTATGAAGATATGCTGAAAGACCCCTATGAAGCCTTTGATCAGGTTGTGCATCACATTGGTTTACCCATTGATCGCAAGCGACTTGAACGGGCGGTGCAGTTCTCGGATTTCAAAGCTTTACGTCAACAGGAAAGCAAAACCCCTTTTATTGAAAAATCAGACAATCATGAACAGTTTTTCAGGTCTGGCAAATCAGGCCAATGGAAAACCGAACTTACAAGTGAACAGGTTGACAAGATTTTCAAGGCCCATGGCGGGGTCATGAAAAAATACGGGTATCTGTGATGCGTTCTTTGCGGCGTATTGTATGGATCGGATCCTTTCCCAAATCTGGCAACACATGGGTGCGGGCCTTTTTGGGCAACTATTTCCAGCCAACAGGAAAAAATCTGTCAATCAACGAGTTGTCTTCGATAACCACATCGGATGTGCGTCAAGACTGGTTCGATAAAGCAGCAGGGCGACCGTTCGTTGGAAAAAGCTTTGATGAGTGGCTTCTCCTGCGTCCAGACGTTCTAAAACTGATTGCACAATCACAGCCCAATAACAGGTTTGTCAAAACACATTCGAAAATAGCCCGTATAGGGAATATTGATTTAATTATGCCCGAGGTCACGGCGGCGGCAATTTGCATCCTGCGCAATCCTTTTGATGTCGCTGTTTCTTTTGCGCGTCATGCAAGCATCCCGATTGACGTCTCGATTGACCGGATGTGTGACCCTCGCAATATGGTCGCAAGTCAGAACGGGGTTATAGAGGTTCTGGGGCGTTGGGACGATCATATTCAAAGCTGGACAACGGCCCCCGGATTACCCCGTCATATTATGCGTTATGAAGATATGGTGCATAATCCCGAAGGGGCATTTCAGGGATTGTTGCAGTTTTTACAAGTGCCTGTTCAGCACAAAAAAATGCGGCAGGCATTAGAAAAATCGTCTTTCAAGGTTCTTCAAGAACAGGAACGCAAAGACGGTTTTCTGGAAAAACCGCTTGGTATGGAAAAGTTCTTTGTTTCGGGGAAATATGGCGAATGGATGAAGGCTTTGACCCCGGAGCAAGTGGCGCACATTCAGGATGAATTTGGGGCCACAATAGAAGCGTATTTCCCCGAAGTCGGGAAAGAGGCACAAGAGTTGCGCCATTAAACCCGCCCGCATATGGAGTACCGCATAACTGGGATTTAAGACACTGTTTTCAAAGTAACTTCACCAGCGCGGCGACAAGCGCGGCTTGCCCAAGCAACAGGGGAATGAGCCACTTCACCATCCGCAATTCGCTTCCCCTGATCTCTGCCACCAGATCACGCTTCAACGTGGCTTCCAACTCCTTGAGATCGCGCTTGGTCGCAAGGTTGTTCTCAATCAGGTTGGTTTGTTCTTCAGCCAGCACTTCAGCTTGCGGCTCTGGCATTCCAGCGGCGGTCAGGCGTTTGACAAAACCGTGTGTATCAAAGGTTAGTGTGTTCATGTGCACAATCTAGGGTCAATTTTTGAAAACCGCAAGGCGGCAACATGCGGTTTTTCTGCCTATAATTGCCCCATATCAACCTCAAAGTTTTACCTGAAACAATAAATCAAAACCCGCGTTACTTTCGCATCACCGCAACAGGCGTTTCAGCCTTGAAAACATGCGGTTTTGCAAAATCTGACAGGCCACAATAAATCTGTAAAAGATTTATTGTGTAAACGTGCCTTAATTATTTTTGGCAAAATAGAACGACGGATGATCTGAACGGGGCCGCCGCCAGATCAAAAATCAACAGCGCGAAAACAGCCTTTCGGATGAGTGGGGTTCTGGGAAAGGCCAAGGGGGCTGTTCACGCCGTTTACATCAAACTCAAAGTTTGATGTATAAACGCGCCTGTTTCAAAATTATGATAATTTTGCTGCGGATGGTTTCGGGAAACCTACAACAACAATTCATATTACTCACGATTGCAGATTGTGGAAAGTGTCTTGAATGGCACTCTTATTAGGTTTATGTCAAAATGCAAAGTAACTCTGGAGAGAACTTGAATGGCCCATGCAATTCACACCCGTATCACGGCGAGCGTTACAGAGCTGAAGAAAAACCCCATGGGAACAGTTGCCGCAGGGGAGGGTCGTTCTGTTGCCATTCTGAACCGAAACATCCCTGCGTTTTACTGTGTTCCGGCAGATGAATATGAGGCAATACTGGAACGCCTTGAAGATGCGGACTTGAATGCCCTCGCAAATGAACGAGCCGATGGGCCTTTTGTTCAGGTTGCGCTGAATGACCTATAGCCTTGAGTTTCACGAAAAGGCACTGAAAGAATGGGGAAAGCTGGGTGCAACCGTCCGCACCCAGTTCAAGGATAAGCTGGCCGAACGTCTGGTGACACCGCGTGTTCCTGCGTCCAGACTTCACGGCACAAGAGACCGCTATAAAATCAAGCTACGGCAATCGGGGTTTCGGCTGGTGTATGAGGTGCGCAATCAAACTTTGATCGTCGCGGTCATTGCCGTTGGAAAACGGGATAAGGGCATGGTGTATTCCAAGGCGGCCAAACGCTAAGCTTTGGCGCGGTGATCGGAAACATCCCAAAGCCCACGTTATATGTGGGGATTTTGCTTTTTGGGTGCCCCAAGATTGCCCACCAATTCGAGACATTTTGCAAAGGCGTAAGCCTGTAAAAATAGCCTCGGAAAGCGGCGCGGATGCAGCGTGCAAAACTTTGAAAATCCAGCACCCCACCCACGAGAGTTTCAGCCCTAAAAACAAAGGGTTTCGCACCCTCTCACCGTTCAGACGAGGCGTGGAACACGTCCTCGTCTATAAACGCGCCTGTTTCAAAATTTACAAAATTTCGCTGCGGATGGTTTCGGGAAACCGCAGTGAAAAATCCGACTTTTGATTTTCGCAATTTAGACAATTCGACCAATTTGTCCGACGGGTTGCATTTCCTGCTACCTCTTTTTGCTATCTTCCGAACCCGCATCAAGGATGCTGGCTGGGTCTACGACCCCGTTGCAGCCGTCTGGCACCTACCCGACAATCCCGAAGCATGGACGGATGTGCAAAAACTGCTGGACGCATTGGACGGTTACGGCATCCAGCGGCTTGGAAAGGTGCTGGATGCGGAGGACTGGCCCAGTAAGGCCGTAGAAGGCCGCTAGGCCGTTTTGGTGCCCCAAGTACCCGAAAACGGCTCACGGGCGTTTCTCGGCTGCATGCGTCGGGTTTCTGTCCATTTGCGGGGCAGTCCACGCCTTTGATTGTGTCAGGATTGCCCTCAAGGGTAATTTTAAGCCTCACTGGGGCCGATTTTTGGGTTTGGTGTGGGGGCAGAATCCGCTTGGGCTGGCTCCAGTGCCAGGAAAAACCAAATATATGGGCTTCCTGTGGCTTGTCATGCGCTTTTATTGGCAGGTTTGACATTAACCCCGCTCTGGCGTTTAGTATTCTTGACCTGCCAACAGTAGGTCTGTCTGGGATATACTGCACCGCTTGCGGTTAGATTGATTTCTCGGGTTGTCCCAGACCTCACCCCTTTCCCCATATTCTCAACAATTCCACAGATGTTAGGTCGTTTGACCTTTCCAAAGCCGCTTTATGCACTTGTGCGCGACCAGCGCACTCCTTGTTGTTTTAACCTTAATTTTAAGGGTGTTTTTTGGAGTTATTAACAAGGGGGTAAGGGGGTTCATATCTATTATATATCTAGGTAAAGCGTTTTATTGAACCGAAACAAAAACTTAGTCTTGCAATAGGTTACACAGCATGTAACCAATAGGTTACACAGCATGTAACCTATTGGATTGTTGGATTTGGGAACTAAGAAGGAAATGCGAGCAGAACATGAAACAATTAAAAGATGCTTTTACCGCCTCTATTGATCGGGCGGAAAAGACCTTAAACCGCAAAAATTCGGGATCCACGCATGGCACATCTAAAAATCAGAATTACGCCGTTACAAAGCTGTCGCTTGCTCGCGCCAAAAAGCGCGAGCAAAAAGCCCGTGACTTCGCGCAGATGGCCCGCAATATGGGCCTCGATGATGAAACGCTGGCTAAGATTGACGCCAAGACGAAAGAACACGCCCAAAGCCCCGAAAAATGGATATTCATCATGTTAAGTGCCGCGCAAAACGATGAGGTTATTGAGTGGTTGCAAGAACATTCAAAGCGGCCACATAAGGCCCAACGTGTTTGGTCAACTGTACTTAGAAACCTACGCATAGACACGGGCGAGATACTGCAAACGCGGCAGGAGTTGGCTGCGCGGGTAGGAGTGACACCACAAAACCTTAGCCAAATCATGACCGAACTGGCGAGCATTAACGCGATACGGCGCGAGAAGGACGGACGGCAGGTGAAATACTATCTAAACCCCAACATCGCCACCCATCAAGGCAACGCAGTTGCACGCTCCGCCGCCCGTGAGGAAGCGGGGCCGCTTTTGAAGCTGATGGACTCTGGCCGCGATGTGGTGGACGATGATAGTGACGTGATCGACGAGTAGGAAAAACATGGCTGATAATACCGACAATCTAACGCTTAAATTGCTGCAAGAAATACGCAAAGAAATGAACACGCGCTTTGACGTAATCGACAAACGTTTTGATGCAGTGGATGAACGCTTTGATGAGGTTGAAGCCCGCATTGGTGGGCTTACACACGTTATTATTCTCTTAGCGAACAACGCCAGTCAGCACGAAGACCGCCTTGAAAATCTGGAAGTCAAAAAATGACAAAAGCGGATGGTAAGGCTTCGTGGGTGGACAATCCTGCCTGACCGCGACAGGCCGCAGCGGAACTATATGTCGGATGCGCCTATGTTTTTTCGTTAATCACTTACACACGCTTAGCGCGAACCTCTCATGAGGTCATGCCCCTCCTGTGCCGATCGCCCTGCTTCATGCCTCAATCCTGACCGCAACAAGGCGACCCCTTAGCAATCGCCCGCAACAGATCTAAAACCAGCGCCCGTGTAAAACCGCCGTTAACATGAAATTGCAATTTCATGTATAATCGTGCCTGTTTCAAAATTTACAAAATTTCGCTGCGGATGGTTTCGGGAAACCGCAGTGAAAAATCCGACTTTTGATTTTCGCAATTTAGACAATTCGACCAATTTGTAGTACAGCTTGCATTTCCTGCTAC
>CBDHCL010000005.1:1905000-2081230 GCA_965261275.1 uncultured Pseudohongiella sp. | reverse complement strand
CAAGACTGAACATGATTGCGCCTTTTGTCCGTTAATTGCGATAACTTCTCTTTAATATTCATTTTCAATACTTTCTCATGAGTACCGAGTTAGTCTCATGACACAAGCCTAAATAGCGCCATTCTATCAAGGTCTTGCCGTTGCGTGATGAATTTCGCGAAGTTTGTACGAGAATCCGTATCCAGGAGAAAATGCGGGAGGCTGCTGCGTAGCGCAGTGGCAACCACCAACTCGGACGGAGCTAGACCGGGCCGGATCGTTCGAAGCCAGGAGCCAAAAGAGTTCCAGACTAGCCGAGTGTGGCAAGATGCCAGGTAATGAAGTAGCCCTTGAGCAACAATCCCCGCGTGTACAAAGACGTGATAAGCCTTCAGTTTTCGCTTGACGCCATCGCGATATTTTTTTGATTCCCGGTGAAGGTGCTGATTACCATTGCGTCGCTCCAATGGCTTCATTACGCTCATCCAGAAATGGTATGAAAAAGAACCGATAACATGAACCGCCTGCTTGAAGGCATGCTCTATTTTAAATCGCAGACCGTAGAGGTGAATGATATCGAGGGCCGATAATGACGTATCAGTAGACATGAGTATACAGCGTCCCCTCGTTGGGTGAACGACAATGACAAACCGAACAATACTGCCGGTCGGTCTCCATAATAAATCATGGACTGCGTATCGGATAGCTACGTTTTTTTCGCCATAGACAGGGCTTTGAGCCTCCTCCATCAATGCGACCAACCCAAACAGTGATCTTGGTTTTACCTTGTCACCATACTTACGTGGCCGCCCTCTTTTTTTCGGCTGTTGCTGATGATGCAGCTGGTAGGCAACCGCATTTGATCTGGCGCGGGTGACCAAATGATTCCCCTCATTCAAAAGCCCATTAACGACTTTCTGGCTGGCATAATAGGCGTCGGCGACAAAATAATACGGCTCCTGAATACTGACTATCGCCAGTAGACTGATCATTTTGTCGAGCAGGGTACGCCGGTCACGATTCGATAACACGGTCCCCTCATGAATCCTCGCGGCAAGCGGCACAGCGAACACGCTATTGGCGGCACGAGAAAGAATAGAGACGGCCTGAAAGGAGTGTCCCATGATGTACTCCGCTTTGGTATTTGACTCGGATTCCTGATGTAGCAGCTTCACAGCAGGCATCTTTTTGCCCTGTTTGGAGACCTTAATGCCGTCCCCCACCAACACGAGTCGGCCATTCACTCGAACCAGACCAGGGAACAGTCGAAGTACAAGTTGAGACCACAATACCGTCATTGAGTCCAACTTAATGCCGGTGCTGTGGAAGTTATCCAGCAAGTTGTCATAAAACCGCCCCTGTAACCCCAGCGCCCGGACAATACTCGTCACCCCCATTCGTTCGGTACGAACCGTCAATCCCGCCACACAGACGGCGAACCACATAAATGTCCGGGTACGAGCGCAAGCCGGGCGAAGATAAATGATTGCATCCCACCAATAGATCCACAGCATAGACAGTGTCCTTTTGACAAACTAACATAGTATGTATATGCTATATCAATGACAAGGAAAAGGCTCGCACAAATTGAACGGCGTATGACAAAGATCAAAGGTGACATAGCATTACTGGGCGCTATGCGCCCTGGATCGTTGACGAAGCAATACAAGGACCGGGAGAGTCAGACTGGGCCTTATTATCAGGTCAGCTATACACTGGATATGAAGAGCCGGACGGAGTATATTCGCAAGGAATTTGTGGGCGATATACGCGGCCAGATAAGTAACTATAAACGGTTCAAGAAGCTCAATGCACAATGGGTGGCGCTGAGTATTGAGCACTCAAAGTTATCAATGAAACTCAAGCAAGCGTAGTGATTACAACGGGAAGCAAGCAAAAATCGTGGCCAAACTGGGTAGTAAAAAGAACCCATTGATTTTAAGAGTTGCCGATGACTCAAAAGTCGATATGATCGCCAATACCTGTCATGAAAACGGCTGGCATTTTATTTTGGGGTTTGAACCGGACAAGGAAGAGGATCTAACGGACCTGGAAAGAAAGCTATCGCCTCCCATCCATCATGAAGCCGCAAAGATCGGGCGAAATGAACGGTGTGTCTGCGGAAGCGGGAAGAAATACAAGAAATGTTGCGGAGCTGCCGCTTGACTGGTTTCGCTAAACAGCAAATAAAACAGAGCGCAGAACTCGGTACTCTCAAGAATACTTTATCTATCGTTGTTATTCTACCGACCTGACGACGCAAAGCCCCTATGTCATGGTCGAAACAGGAACGGTTTTAATCTCTATTCTGACCTGGATTCGCATAATAAGCGCACCACTTACTGAAGACCATCGAGCTGGCTATTATTACTTCGCTTGCGCTACTTTTTTGCTGGCTCTCCTGGCAGAGTCACTACGCAAATTTTCGAGGCGCTTTAGATACACTTCGTCTACGTCTCCGGTTATGTATTCACCGTTAAATACCGAACATTCAAAACGGGAAATTTTGGGGTTACCTTCCGCCGCAGTCGAGATTAAATCGTCCAGGTCCTGATAAATAAGCCAGTCTGCGCCTATGGCCTCTTCAATCTCCTGGTCATTCTTGCCTGAGGCAATCAACTCTGCTGCTGTTGGCATGTCAATTCCGTACACATTAGGGAAGCGAATCGCCGGTGCAGCGGAAGCGAAATACACCCTGGCGGCACCGGCATCTCTGGCCATCTGAATTATTTGCTTACAAGTGGTGCCGCGTACTATCGAATCATCAACTAACAAAACATTCTTCCCCTTGAACTCAAGATCGATGGCATTCAATTTTTGTCTTACGCTTTTTTTCCGCAGGCTCTGACCAGGCATAATAAAAGTTCGGCCAATATAGCGGTTCTTGACGAAGCCCTCGCAAAACTTGATACCCAGTCGATTAGCAAGCTCCAGGGCCGAGGGCCGACTGGTATCCGGCACAGGAATAACCACGTCTATGTCATGAGCCGGCCGCACACGTTCAATCTTGTCTGCCAGTCTCTCCCCCATGCGCAAGCGTGCCTACAACGGCGTCTATCACAACTGGAGCATCAAGCATTGCCAGCGGTACGTCAACGAGTTCACGTTCCGTCTAAATGAGGGTTCGTGCGACAATCACACTGTAGAATGGATCGAAGCGTTGTTTGACGGCGCGATTGGCAAGCGGTTAACCTATGGTATATTGTATACTGAAGTGAGCATGTGCGCCGAAGTCAAAGAAAATTAGTTTTATGACTGAAGAGACCACCCCGAAATCAGTGTCGCCTGAATATGTCGCTGAAAGGATTCTCTGGCTGAGGCCAGAAGGTGAGACGACTCCCATGCACGTTCTCAAGCTGGTCTATCTGTGTCATGGATGGATGCTGGGGATCAATGGTATTGCCTTGATAAACGAGCCTGTTGAGGCATGGATCTATGGCCCCGTCGTTCCCACCATTTACCACCGTTACAAGTCGTTTGGCGGGGATACCATCAGCACGGAGCGCATCAATAGAGAGGGGCCGTTTTCTGAAAGTCAGAGGGACATCATAAAGGATGTGGTCAGCGCATACAAAGATTATACGGCACTACAGCTTTCGGACATCACTCACCAAAAAGACACGCCATGGGATTTTGTTTGCCGACAATACGGGGCAGGTTCGATAATTCCAAACGAGTTAATCAATGACCACTATCGACGGCTTGCAAATTGTGACCAATAATCCACAAATCAACGCTGAGCCGCCCAGCGGGACAGTTGATGAAAGAGAAATTCATGCGCTGGAACTGCGGCAATTGGATGTGCAGGCTAGTTTGCGCGAGCGCGTGGCATCGCTGGAAGCAATCGGAAATACGCTTGCAACGAAAGAAGATTTAGCCAAGACTAAGCTGTGGGCCATGTTTACGGTGTTGGTCGCCGCAGGCGTTGTGATTTCTCGATTTTGGCCCGTGTGAATTAAGTGGTCACTTTGATATATAATTCCCTAACCTATACCGACCTAACCGCGTAATGAGCAATACAAACTGGCTTAACCGCACCCTGTGGACGGGCGACAACCTCGGCATTATGCGCGGCATGAACAGCGCATCCGTTGATCTGATTTATCTTGACCCGCCGTTCAACTCCAACCGCAACTACAGCGCACTTATTGGGTCGGAAGCGGCGGGCGCGGCCTTCAAGGACACTTGGCACCTTAGCGACGTAGACGAAGCGTGGCACGGCGAGATAGCCGACAGGGAGCCTACACTTTATGCCATTATTGACGCGGCGGGTTGTTCCCACGGCAAGGACATGAAATCCTATCTGATTATGATGGCTGTGCGGCTTATCGAAATGAGGCGGTTACTGAAAGATACCGGCTCCATCTACCTGCACTGCGATCCCACTGCCAGCCACTATCTCAAGATGTTGATGGACGCGGTGTTTGGGCATGGGAATTTCAAAAATGAAGTGGTCTGGGCATATCGATCTGGCGGCGTGAGTAAAAAATGGTTTGGCAGGAAACATGATGTAATTCTGTTTTACACTGGATCGCCGAAGCCTGTGCATATTTTCAACGTGCAGAAAGAACGTTCTTACAATCGAAGTTTCAAACCTTACAGGTTCAAGGGGGTTGAGGAATTCCAAGATAGTGAAGGCAAGTGGTATACCATGGCATCAATGAGGGATGTTTGGGACATCAACATGATAGGCAGATCAGCAAAGGAACGCCTTGGCTATCCCACCCAGAAGCCGCTCGCCTTGTTGGATCGCATCATCAAAGCCAGTAGCAACGAAGGCGATGTAGTGTTTGACCCGTTCTGCGGTTGCGCAACGACTTGTGTGGCGGCTGAACAACTGCAACGCAACTGGGTGGGCATTGACCTGTCACCCCTGGCGGCCAATCTGGTCAATTCGCGCTTGCTGAAAGATATGGGGCTGTTCTTCGATATTCACCACAGGGAGGACGTACCGAAGCGAAGCGACTTGGGCGACCTGTCAAACTACCGCACCCACAAGCATATGCTCTATGGCCGTCAGGAAGGCGTGTGCGGCGGCTGTCAGGTGATGTTTCCGTTTCGCAATATGACTGTGGATCACATTGTCGCGCAATCCAAAGGCGGTAGTGACCACATGGATAATCTGCAACTGCTTTGCCGGGCTTGCAATTCCACCAAAGGCGCGAAGTCACAAGAGGGGTTCATTGTGCGGTTAACGGAACAGGGGCTAAGATCATGATTGATGAAAATGACAGAGAATCAAAACGTAGCAATGTTCGCATTTGTGTCACTTATGGGGCAGCGTTATTTTTGTTCGCTGGGGGTGCCGTCTTCATTGCTGCATTGGGTTACAACGAGATGTGGACTGAGGCTAAAGACCTCTTTATGACCATCCTGCCCGTAAGTGCCGCAATTATTTCCTACTGGTTCGCTGGCAGGAAGCCCAAAAAGGAGCCCTCAAATGACGAACATGGTAAAGACGATGATGGGGGGGATGACAAATAGAACAAAACGCCAATAATCGGATCATTTCGTGTCATGTTGATCCCCTCCCTTTTCTGCTGGTTGGTTGACCACCTGCCCCACAAACGCTTCCAACGCCTTCATGGGATCGCGTTCTGCAATTTCTCGCAGTTTATCAAGCCTTTCAAGCTGTGTGTCTTTGGTTGGTCTTGGCATGATTTTCTCTTGGAAAGTTAAACGGATAGTTCCCAAAATATTTAACAAATATTTTCAGTTTCACACAATTTTGTAGTGCAGTTCGCCTGCCAGCCGAAACAGGGCAAAAGATGACTGTTCTATTCCTGGCTAAAGCCTTTGAGCAAATTCTTTTTATAGTCTCCAGGATGTTTGTTCAAGGCGGATGCCTTTCGGTTTGTGCAAAAATGCTGAGATTTAATGGTATCCATCAAAACCAATCGTTATGCTGAAGTCTCTGAGTATCAATGCCTGGTAATATATAATCAACCCTCTTAGGGGGGGCTACACTATGAGCAAACAAGATACTGAAGCCTTGCTACAGAAGGCACTCAATAATCCCGATGCTGTATTTCGAGAGGGCCAATGGGAGGCAATAAATGCCTTGGTCAATGAGAAGAAAAAGCTTCTGGTGGTACAGCGAACTGGCTGGGGAAAGAGTTTGGTGTATTTTATCAGTACTCGGCTATTCAGAGACCGTGGATTTGGGCCAACCATTATTGTGTCGCCTTTACTGGCCCTGATGCGAAACCAGATCGATGCAGCCAACAACCTGGGGCTAAGAGCTATTACACTCAATTCTACTAACCATGATGAATGGCCCACATTGATACATCAAGTCCAGGCTGATCAAGTTGATTGTTTGCTCATTTCTCCGGAGCGTCTGGCAAATGAAGACTTTATAAATGAAGTGCTGCTACCCATTGCTGACAAGATTGGTTTGTTGGTCGTGGATGAGGCGCACTGTATTTCTGATTGGGGGCATGACTTCAGGCCAGATTACCGCAGGCTTCTTAACATCCTAAAACAGATGCCGCCAAATATGCCGCTACTGGGCACAACGGCAACTGCCAACAACCGCGTGATAAAAGATGTTATCTGGCAGCTAGGTGATATGGATTTTTTGCGTGGCCCGTTAGTGCGTGAAAGTCTTACCCTTCAAAATATCACATTGCCTGATCAGGCTAGTCGGTTAGCCTGGCTAGCCATCAATATTCCCAAGCTGGATTTGGCCGGTATTGTCTATGTACTGACTCAACGCGATGCGGATCAGGTGACTTTATGGCTTCAATCTCAGGGTATAGATGCGGCAGCCTATTACAGCGGTGTCGAGTGCGAAGGCTTTGCCAACTCCGATGCATACCGGCAGAATTTGGAGGAGCGTTTACTCAATAACAACATCAAGGTATTGGTAGCCACCACGGCATTAGGCATGGGTTATGACAAACCCGATTTAGGCTTTGTTATTCACTATCAGGCACCAGGTTCCATCGTAGCCTATTACCAGCAAGTGGGTCGCGCTGGGCGTAGCATAGAACAATCCTATGGTGTGCTATTAGCCGGGCATGAAGATAAACAGATTAATAAGTTTTTTCGACGTTCCGCCTTTCCCAGTGAAAAACAGGTCAATGCCATATTAGCGACACTGGAAAATTCAGATGGGCTATCCAGTGTAAAACTGCAAGAACACTTAAATCTCCGACAGGGCCAAATAGACAAGGTGCTTAAATTTCTGAATGTAGAAAACCCGGCTCCGGTGATTAAAGATGGTCCAAAGTGGCGTCGTACACCGGTTCCTTTTCAAATGGATCATGAGCGTATAGCCCATCTCACTGGCCAGCGCGAACAGGAGTGGGCTGAAGTCCAGGACTATGTAAACACCACCGGCTGTCTCATGGAATACCTTGGCAATGCACTGGATGACCCGGCCTCAGAGCCCTGCGGTCAATGTGCGAATTGCCTGGGCAGTCCAATCTTCAGTCCGGATAGTGACCGAACAGTAGCTATAGCCGCTGCCCGGCACCTGAAACACTCGGAATTTGTGTTCAAACACAAAATACAGGTGGCGGCCAATGCCTTTCCAATCTACGGCTTTCGCGGTAACTTACCGGCAAACTGGCAAGCAGCAGACGGTAGAATCCTCAGTCGCTGGGGCGATGCTGGTTGGGGCGGTCTGGTTGAGAGCGATAAACATGCGGGCAGTTTTCGGCAAGCACTTGTTAATGCTACCGCAGAAATGATCACACAAAGATGGCAGCCTGATCCTGAACCACAATGGGTGACTTGCGCACCCTCACTGAATCATCCAGCATTAGTGCCAGAGTTCGCCCAGCGCCTCGCCGCCAAACTGGGGCTGCCCTTTGTTGCCGTTATTACCAAAACACGCGATAACGAACAACAGAAATCCCAACAAAACCGTTACCACCAGTGCCGCAACCTCGATGGAGTCTTCGCCGTGGCCGAGCAGCTTCCTGCCGGCCCGGTGTTACTGGTGGATGACGTTATTGATTCAGGCTGGACGGTCACTGTCTTGGCGGCACTACTGCGGCAACAGGGCTGTGAGGCTGTTTACCCAGTCGCACTGGCCTTAAGCAGTACCGGTGATTAGATGAGCTTATCAGCCAATACTCAGGCCGTATTGCTGCTAACGGCCTATTTTAACAAGGCCAGCGCTAGCGCAGTGCGCCCACTGAGCAACAAAGAATGGGGGAAATTTGCACTTTGGCTGAGAAATAAGGGGCTTCGGCCTGAAAGTCTGTTGACAGGGAAAATCGCCGAGTTGCTGGCTGGCTGGAGCGATAGAAAAATACCACTTGAGCGCCTGGAACAATTAATGAATCGCGGCTCAGCCATGGCTTTGGCTGTTGAAAAATGGAGTCGAGCAGGCCTGTGGGTTATTAGCCGTTCGGACACAGATTATCCCCAGCGCTTGAAAAAACGCCTCAAAAACGATTCGCCGCCGATACTCTTCGGTTGCGGTCATCGCAGTATTCTCAATCAAGGCGGCATTGCCGTTATTGGTTGCCGTAATACCAGTGCGGCCGACCTGAGATTTAGTCGCGACCTTGGGATAAAAACCGCAGAAGCCGCATTCTCAATCGTCTCTGGTGGTGCCCGTGGCGTGGATGAAGCGGCCATGTTAGGCGCACTGGAGGCTGAAGGCAGGGTGATTGGCGTAATGGCCGATAGCTTGTTAAAAGCCAGTAACAGCCGTAAATATCGACAGCATATTATGAACAATAACCTGGTCCTGGTCTCACCCTTCTACCCCGAAGCCGGGTTTAGTGCGGGTAATGCCATGCAGCGTAACAAATACATCTATTGCCTTTCCGATGTGGCTGTTGCCGTGCATTCTGGCACCAAAGGCGGCACCTGGAACGGGGCGATTGAGAACATCAACAAGCAATGGGTACCGCTGTGGGTAAAAGAAACCCGGGGTTCGGAAGCGGGTAATGCTCAACTGCTTGCGAAAGGTGCTCGCTGCTTATCTCAATCCATCGATGATTTTACAGTGAAGGATTTGCTAAGAGGCGCTAACTCAAACCCTGAGCGGAAAGCTACCGACTTGTTTGAAATACGGTCAGAAGTAACAGATTCCCCGCTTTCCCAGAATCTTTCGAGCAGAGAGCCAACACCAGATTATCAACCAGGTGCATTGCCTGAACCTGAGACAATTACCCCTGATAGCGAAAATTCAGAAAATGCGGAACAGAGCAGCAGAGAAAAGCGTGCTGAAACACCTGCGGGTACTGCTAATGTCATTTCCAGGCCCGAAACGGCTGAACTGGCTGAACTGGCTGAACAAGAAAAGCCAATAAAGCCAGGTGATGTAAGTTTTTATGATTTATTTCTGCTGAAAATACAAATACTCTGCCAACAGCAGGCACTTGGTATTGGTGAGTTAATGTGCGAAACAGATTTACATAAAAGCCAGTTAACGGCCTGGCTAAAGCAAGCGGTTGAAGAAGGAAAGGTTGAAAAACTCAAACGTCCGGTTCGGTACCAGTGGGCAGAAAATAAACAGCAGGATTTGCTCAGAGACCCCGGCATAACTGAGCAAGACAAAGTATCTTTTGGTAAAATTCAGTGTGCAAAATCCTTCTCAACACAGCCCGAATGTAAGCGCCATTAAGTCAGTCTCATTATTTTTGGAATAGCCTCAGCCAGACTTTCTCCTGTTCGCCACACGACAAGCCCATGAACGATGTCACTGAACCACAAGCACTCACCGCTTACTGGGAGCAGCAAGTGAAAGCGTGGAAACTGTCGGGGACTCTCCCAGAACTAATTTTGGAACGCAATGAGTTGTCAAACGAGAAAATACTTTATTAAGCGCTTGTAAAGCCGGTTTTTGTTGAGTCTGGCCAGTCGGTTTCTCCAGATAATTTAATTTTACGGAGAGTACGCTTAGTTCGGTCATGGTGTCTGCCAGATTAGGAAGACCATCGAGCTGGCTATTATTACTTCGCTTGCGCTGCTTTTTTGCTGGCTCTCCTGGCAGAGTCACTACGCAAATTTTCGAGGCGCTTTAGATACACTTCGTCTACGTCTCCGGTTATGTATTCACCGTTAAATACCGAACATTCAAAACGGGAAATTTTGGGGTTACCTTCCGCCGCAGTCGAGATTAAATCGTCCAGGTCCTGATAAATAAGCCAGTCTGCGCCTATGGCCTCTTCAATCTCCTGGTCATTCTTGCCTGAGGCAATCAACTCTGCTGCTGTTGGCATGTCAATTCCGTACACATTAGGGAAGCGAATCGCCGGTGCAGCGGAAGCGAAATACACCCTGGCGGCACCGGCATCTCTGGCCATCTGAATTATTTGCTTACAAGTGGTGCCGCGTACTATCGAATCATCAACTAACAAAACATTCTTCCCCTTGAACTCAAGATCGATGGCATTCAATTTTTGTCTTACGCTTTTTTTCCGCAGGCTCTGACCAGGCATAATAAAAGTTCGGCCAATATAGCGGTTCTTGACGAAGCCCTCGCGAAACTTGATACCCAGTCGATTAGCAAGCTCCAGGGCCGAGGGCCGACTGGTATCCGGCACAGGAATAACCACGTCTATGTCATGAGCCGGCCGCACACGTTCAATCTTGTCTGCCAGTCTCTCCCCCATGCGCAAGCGTGCCTTATACACAGAAATGCCATCCATTAAAGAATCCGGCCTTGCAAAATATACGTGCTCGAAAATGCACGGCGTGTGCTCTCCTTGTTCAGTACAAATTTCGCTATGCAGATTTCCATTAACGTCTATATAGATCGCTTCACCAGGAGCAACATCCCTTTCAATAGTAAAACCCCGGGAGTCCAGGGCGACACTTTCGGAAGCGATCATGTACTCGGTTCCCGTATCGGTTTTTCGGCTACCGAACACCAATGGTCGAATGCCATTCCTGTCTCTGAAGCCTACGATGCCATAACCAGAAAGCATGATAATTGCAGCGATTCCACCCCGACAACGGTTATGTACGCCGGCCACCGCTGCAAATACATCTTCTGGAAGCGGCTTCATCTTATTTCGCCGCTGTAATTCGTGGGCGAAAATATTTAACAACACCTCAGAATCAGAATCGGTGTTTATATGACGCAAATCCTCTTTAAACAGATCACGACCAAGCTCTTTGCTGTTGGTGAGATTGCCGTTATGCGCGAGGCCCAAGCCGTAGGGGGAGTTCACATAAAAAGGTTGAGCCAGCGCCGGGCTGGAGCTACCTGCTGTTGGATAGCGCACATGCCCTATTCCCATCTGCCCTGTTAACTGGCGCATGTGCCGAGTGCGGAATACATCTTTAACCAGACCGTTGTCTTTGCGAAGGTTCAATTTACCCTTGTCACTGGTCATTATGCCTGCTGCATCCTGACCCCGATGCTGCAACACAGTTAAAGTGTCATAAAGACAAACACCAACATCCTTACTTGCAACCACACCAACCAATCCGCACATAGTAAGCTCCACGACTGTCAATATTTATGGCGTCGGACTAACGCTATTAAAATTTCCAATAAAAATCTGTGACTTCTCAATCAAGGTCATCCCGTACGGGACTAATTGTGATTGTTGCTGCCACTCTGTTTCGGAAACGAACATGTCAATAATAAACAAAATAAGTAAAACAATAATTACGCCCCGAACCAGCCCAAACGCAGCCCCGAGTAATCGGTCTGTTAATTTCAATCCGGTGCTTGTGAGAAACTTCGAGATTAGGGAATTTAGAAATATCCCTGCCATCATCACCGCGACAAATAGCAAAGCGAACGCCGTCACATAGCGAATATCATCATTCTCAATCATGGCCGACATTAATCCTGCAAGGGACTCAGCGTATACTCTGGCCACCAGCAAAGCGGCAATCCAGGTCAGCAACGACAGAATTTCCTTGATCAATCCACGCCATAATCCAAACAGGGAAGACAGCGCCGTGATGATCAGAATTACGATATCTACCTGATTAAATGCCATTTGCTAACCAAATACCGCTAGAGGCTTTCGAGTTCATAACGCACTACCAAGCCTGCCAGATTAAATTCTTGCTGTAATTTCCGCTGGTATTCATTGACCTGCCCGCGGTTTAGCCACGGCCCTACAAATACGCCTGTCAAAGCATCCTGGCCGCTGGTGATACCCCGCGTGTACGCTTTATAGTCAGCCGCTTGCAGTTTGTCCATAAGCGCATTGGCATTGTCCGCATCGGAGAATGAGCCAAGCCGCACACTCCACGCCTCGGGAAGGCCCGAGTTAGTAAGCTGTGGGATTTCTCGACTGAATACGGCTTGAGATTCAGTTATTTCTACGCTGGCAACCGGCTCATCCTCGACAAGGACTGCAACTGGCGGCGTAGTGACCTCGTTTGCTTCCGCTGCCGTTGTAGAACCGGTCGGCTCGTCAGTTTCAATATCACCCACGATGACTGGCCGCGATTGCAGCGGCTGCGGAAAGATAGTAATTAGCGGGGCGTCGGGTATACGGCTGCTCAAGGGACTTTGATAACTACCTTCCCCATCAAAAACAATTGGCAGGAATATGAGCGCCAAAGCGAGTAGCACCACAGTACCGACGATTCTTTGTTTGCTGCCCTGTTTCAATCCGCAAATACTCCAGTCAATAAGATAGCTAATGGTTCAAGCCTGTTGGCTCAGCGAATAAACCTCTGCTACGGTAAAAAATGAACCAGTGACCAGGACAATATCTTGTTGGCTGGCCTGACCGCATGCCGCTTTATAGGCCGACTCGACAGTCTCGAATTGCTGACAATCCTGCTGTTTGGCTCGATTACTCACCATTTTCATGGTTTGTACCACTTTATCTACAGCCATACTGCGAGCCTGATCGACCTGCGCAATATAACAGATGTCTACGCAGGATTCTAAGGCTGTAAGCATTCCTGCTACATCTTTATCTGCCATCACCGCGAGAACCGCAGCAACCCGTCGAATGCCTGGGTTCTGCAACCTGTATTGAGCCAAATTGATTGCCAGAAACTGCATCGCATCGGTATTATGCGCGACATCGAAGATCACGATTCTGCCGCTGGAACTGTCTTTCCTCTGCTCAAAACGAGCTGCCAACCTAAGCCTGGACAGCCCCTGTCTAATCTCTTCGAGCTGCAAGGGACACGGCAGTAATTGCAGGGCCTGCAGGGCCGTGGACACATTAGCCAGGGCGAGCCGGGGTACTGGCAAGCCCGGCAGCTCTATGCTGGCACCTGATATTTCCTTGCCGCTCCAGTGCCACTGCTGATCCGCAGAGATTGCGCTGTAAGCAAACTCACGGCCCTGGGCATAGAGCGGTGAATTCAGGGAAAGCGCTTTCTCTGCTATTGCCTTCGGTACAGAATCGCCGCCAAACACCACTGCCGTCTCGGCACGCATGATCCCGGCCTTCTCTGCGGCAATGCTCTCGATATTATCTCCCAGCCAATCGGTATGATCTATACCGATACTACTGATTATCGACACATCCGCGTCCACAATATTAACGGCATCCAGGCGACCGCCCAGCCCCACCTCCAACAGCGCAACATCAACCGCCGCCTGCTCAAATAAAACCAGTGCAGCCAGCGTGGAAAATTCGAAATAGCTAAGAGATTCACCTTTTCGGGCTTGCTCAATTCTCTCCAATGCGTCAGCAATGAATTGCTCGGCTACACAGATTCCCTCAATACGAATGCGTTCGTTGAACCGGTGGATATGGGGAGAGGTGTAGGCTGCGGTGCTGATTCCAGCTTGTTGCAAGATGGCTTCCATGCTGGCAACGCAAGAACCCTTGCCGTTGGTACCAGCAACAGTTACCACCAGTGGCGCGGGTCTTACCAGGCCCAGTCGTTCCGCGACCACCGCAACGCGATCAAGGCCGAGTTCGATTTCACGGGGATGCACGGACGAAATGTACTGCAACCAGGAATCGAGCGAACTTCCTTTAGCCGGCATTGCATAAACTCTATGTAAGTCAGGAAGCGCTGTGTCTGAAATACAGCAACTTTTCCAGCACAGAGGCAATCTTGTCGCGCAGGTTTCTTCGATGCACAATCATATCGATAGCCCCGTGTTCCAGTAGAAACTCACTGCGCTGAAAACCTTCTGGCAATTTGACTCGCACTGTCTGGCGAATTACGTCGGGTCCAGTAAAACCGACCAGGGCGTTGGGCTCTGCAATATTCACGTCACCGAGCATTGCCAGGCTGGCCGACACACCACCATAAACCGGGTCAACCAGCACCGAAATATAAGGCAGTGAATTTTGTTTCAGTTTTTCCAGGGCTGCGGAGGTCTTGGCCATTTGCATAAGTGAGATAAGCGCTTCCTGCATTCGTGCTCCACCGCTTGTAGAGAAACACACCAGCGGTAGTCCTTCAGCGATACAGGTATTCACCGCCTGCGTGAACTTTTCGCCCACAACGGCTCCCATGGAACCGCCTATAAAACTGAATTCGAAAGCGGCAACCACCACCGGCAGATTATTCACCTCGCCCTTGATCACGATCAGGGCATCTTTCTCGCCGGTATCTTTCTGCGCGGCACTCAACCTGTCCCTGTATTTTTTCAGATCCCTGAATTTCAGCAGGTCCCGTGGCTCCAGGTCGGCGCTTAATTCTTGTTGGTTCCCGGCATCCAAAAACAATTCAAGCCTTCTTCGAGCAGTTATCCTGAGGTGATGATCACATTTAGGGCAAACATCGTAGTTTTCATTAAGTGACTTTTTGTAAAGCATTGCGTCACAACGCGGACACTTCTCCCAGGTACCTTCAGGAATAGCCGATTTCTTCGCGTCCCGGGGAGCGGTCGCTATGGAAGGGAGTATTTTATTTATCCAGCTCATTGTGTAATCCAGTCATCTATTAGCTTACTGATCTTATTGCAGCTTATCCATTGCTTGTCGGGCAGCCGCGATGACTCCCGTCACACGGATTAAATCTTCAGTGTCGTGCACTTCCTGATCGGCCAATTGTGCGATTTGTTCAACCAGCGCGCTGCCGATAATCACACCGTCTGCAAGCCGCCCCATGGCTGCCGCACTCTCAGCATCCTTGATTCCAAAGCCGATTGCAATCGGCAGAGTCGTTAGCTCTTTCAACTTCGCGATGTTTGCGCTGACGGACGCATGATCAGTCAGCGCGGCACCGGTCACTCCCTTGAGAGAGACATAGTACAAATAGCCCGAGCAATGGGCAATGATGTTGGCTGCTCGCTGCTGACTAGTCGTTGCTGCTGCCAGGAATACCGTGTCAATGTCCTTCGCCCGCAGCATCCGATGCAGCTCACTGGCTTCGGCTGGCGGCATATCGACAATCAGTACACCATCCACACCAACCGCAACTGCTCGCTGCACAAAGACTTCATAGCCCATGATCTCGACCGGATTCAGATAGCCCATTAGCACGATAGCTGTTGCGTCATCCAGTTGTCGAAATTCCGCCACCAAATCCAGCACCTGGCGCAACGTGGTAGCCGCCGACAACGCACGTTCGACGCCACGCTGAATGACCGGCCCATCTGCGGAGGGGTCGCTAAAGGGAATGCCCAACTCAATTACATCAGCGCCCTGCTCCACCAGGCAGTGCATTAGTGCCAGGCTTGTTTTTAGATCAGGATCCCCGGCAACCAGGTAGGGAATGAGTAACTTCCTGCCTGCTGCGGCGGCATTTTGCGTTATGTTGCTTATTCTACTCACGCGTATCCTGGTAAATCCTTTAACAAACTGTTCGACAACAAAACTGACGAAGGTCTATTGAAATACGGGTAAAAACCCGTGGTAGAAGTAGATTGCGTTGAAATTCGATTGGGGCATAGACTAATTCTCAAGTGATATTCCTTCGATTCGTGCAACCGTTTCAATATCTTTGTCGCCGCGTCCGGAAAGATTAATAACGATGTTTTGCTCCGCGCTCATGGTGGCGGCCAGTTTCATCGCGTAGGCTACAGCGTGGCTGGATTCCAGCGCCGGAATGATTCCTTCCAATAGTGTAAGTTGATGAAATGCGTGCATAGCCTCTGCATCGGTGGCATCAACGTAACTAACCCGGTTCTGGTCTTTTAACCAGGCATGTTCTGGACCAACACCGGGATAGTCCAATCCTGCCGAAATTGAGTGAGTCGCACGTATCTGCCCTGCCTCATCCGACATGAGATAGGTTCTATTGCCGTGCAGCACACCAGGCGTTCCTGCATTTAGCGGTGCGGCATGCTGGCCGGTTTCCAGTCCACGCCCTCCAGCCTCGACTCCATACATGGCCACCGACTGGTCTTTAAGAAAAGGATGAAACAAGCCTATGGCATTAGAGCCACCGCCTACACAGGCCACTAGCGCATCTGGCAATTGACCTGTTTGCTGTAGCGACTGTTGCCTGGTCTCTCTGCCGATAACGCATTGAAAGTCGCGAACCAGTTTAGGGTAAGGATGCGGCCCGGCCACTGTTCCAATAATGTAATAAGTATTGTCTACATTCGTTGCCCAATCTCGTAAGGCTTCATTCATTGCGTCTTTCAAGGTTCGGGAACCCGACTCGACCGAAATGACATTAGCGCCCAACAGTTTCATTCTATAGACATTCGGAGCCTGTCTCACTGTATCGTCAGCCCCCATATAGACATGGCATTCCAGACCCAGCCTCGCGGCTACGGTGGCACTGGCTACGCCATGCTGCCCGGCGCCGGTTTCTGCAATTATTCTTGTTTTACCCATGCGCTTCGCCAGCAATGCCTGGCCAATAGTATTATTAACCTTATGTGCGCCGGTGTGATTTAAATCCTCACGTTTCAAATAGAGCCTGGCACCACCTGCCGCCCTCGTCAGTCGCTCGGCAAAGTAGAGCGGCGAGGGGCGACCCACATAATGCTTCAACTCTGCGTCATATTCTGCCCAAAAATTTTCATCCACAGAGAGTGCTTCATACATTTCTGTCAGCTCTTCAACTGCTGCGATCAAGGTCTCCCCGACGAATATTCCGCCATAGGGGCCAAAATGTCCCTGCGCGTCCGGCCCATCGAATACAGCGGGATCGGCGGCAATGACAGTCTCATCAAGCTTAACCACTTGCCCTTGCTCCCTCGATAAACGATTTCATTTTACTCAAGTCCTTAATGCCCTTGCTGGCTTCGACTCCGCTGCTGACATCCACACCAAAAGGCTGAATCGCGTGGATAGCTGCCTGGATATTCCCTGGATTCAAGCCGCCAGCCAGCACTAACCGGCTCCGCTGGTTTTCTGCCAACTGCCTGAGCTTGTCCCAATCGAAGGCTTTCCCGGTACCGCCAGGCAGCAAGGGGTGGTAGCTATCCAGCAATAGATAGTTTGCAGAACTATAACTTGCTAAATCCTGGCTCAGTACGCTGTCTTCTTTTACCGCAATGGCCTTTATATAGCGTGTTGAAAATTGCTCACAAAATTCTACTGGCTCAGCACCGTGAAATTGCAGCAAATCCACCAGGCCCGTTGCCAGCGCTTGCCAAACTAAATCAGGATCAGGCTCAACGAATAAGGCAACCACCTTAATAGGTCGAGGAATATTCCCGACAATGGCGGCCATCTGTTCCACTGTCACCGACCGCGGGCTGTTAGCGAACAATACAAGGCCGATAGCGTCTGCCCCTAGCGTGGCCGCTGCCAGGGCGTCTTGCGCCCGGGTAATTCCGCAAATTTTAATCCAGATTTTCTGCAAGGTAGGTGTGACGACTGGTGAAAGACAGATATTCTAGCAAATTCGTCATTGAGCGACTATCTGATCGCTGGAAAAAGCTGTAAATTATCAGGCATTGGCGGATCACTACGCCAGCCCCCCCAACAACAGTCCCGGCAGGGCTAATTGCGTGGGTAATTGATAGTCTTCCGGATAATCGACTGCCGCCAGGTACAGACCATCTGCTGCGGCTGTAGTGCCTGCCAGAGTACGGTTTTTTTGCGCGAGCAGTGTGCCAATCCAGGCCGGCTCTCTCTCACCCTTGCCTACCACTAAAAGCGAGCCAACTATATTGCGCACCATGTGTTGCAAGAAAGCATTGGCTTTTATGTCGAAAATAATGAAGCCTCCCTGTTGGTAGATATTCGCGTGCATAATATTCCTGTTGGCAGTCTTTGATTGACAGCCGGCGGCACGGAATGCGCTAAAGTCTTGCTCGCCTGGCAAATATTGTGCGCCTTTGTGCATTTTTTCGATGTCCAGTGGACTTCTTTCGTGGGTTGCCTTGCCAAACAGCAGGGCAGACTCTGGCTTACGCTGATACAGCAGATAGAGATAACGACGCGACAAGGCACTGAATCGCGCATGGAAATTTTCGCATTGCTTGCTGGCCCATAGTATTCTAATCGTTTTCGGCAACAAGCTATTGCCGCCTTCTATCCATGCCTTGTTCCCACGCTCAACCTTGCTGTCAAAATGTACTACCTGGCAGGTGGCATGAACACCGGCATCGGTTCTACCGGCACAAGTAATTTGCACAGCATGAGCGGCGATCTTGCCTAATGCCGATTCAAGGTACTGTTGAATTGTCTCTTGTTGCGGGGATTTTTGCTTTTGCCAGCCAGAGTAGCAAGCGCCATCGTATTCTATACCCAGCACGATCCGATGCTTGCTGTTGCTGCCTGTTTCGGAAATTAACACGGGTCGAGTTTCGTCACACTCAACTATTCGGCGTTGTCATCAAAGGTACCGAGTAACTTGTTGGCCTCTTCGATTTGCTCTTCGGAACCCTGGCTGATTACCTCCTGGAGAATTTCTTTGGCGCCTTCTGTGTCACCCATTTTTTGATAGGCATACGCTAATTCGAGTTTAGTCATGATCTCGTCATCGTCAGAAAGCCGTTCACCTTCCTCAACATCCTCTACAGATTCTATTTCAAGCTCAGCGTCTGGCAAAAACTCCAAATCGTCATCGCCAGCGTCTTCGATTTCAGCGCCAGTAACTTCATCACTGTCAGCATCGCTATTATTCCGGGCAACTTTATCATCGATATCAGGTTCAATTTCTTCATTAAAAGACAGCGCATCATCATCTTCCGCATCGCTGTCCTCCGTCTCTACTTCAGCCACATCATCGCCTGAAACTTTTTCCTGGCTTTCTTCGCTTATTTCATTTTCAACTGCCGCTTCGCCCCCACCGTCTTCCAGGGCTTGCTGGTCAATTTCATCCCTTTCACCCTCATCATCAGCCAGGGTAGTAGCGCGATTACGGCGCAGCATCAACCCAACAAGCAATAAGATAACCAGTACTACAGCGAAGAGCATGGCCAGGTTATTGCCGGTCAATAGTCTCACTACGTCATCGAAAAAGCTGGCGGGAGAAGCTGGCGGCTGTGATGCTTCCGGTTCAGCCGCAGCGGCTAGTGACTGTTGCAACTGGAGCAATTGAATGTCTTGTAAACGAATTATTTCCTGGGCCGCCACGATCTGCGATTCCAGGTCTTGCATGCGGGAATCCAGCTCTTCCCGTTTTATTGTGGCTCGGTCTGCTTCTTCCTGACGCTGGGCAAGCTGTGTCTCCAGCTCGACTATTCGTTGATCCAGGGCTTCATTCCCGACACTGGCTGATTGCGCGGATCCATCACTTGCATCGATGGCGTCATCAGCAGCAACAACGCTTAGCTGACCTTGAGGCTCATCATCCTGCGCAGGCACGGCATCTGCCGGTACAGCCAGCGGCTGTGTGTCGACACCCGCAAAATCCCGGTTTTGCCGCCTTACCTCGTCAACGGCATCGCGCACATCAATCGCCTCGATTTCTTTCAGGGTCGGCACTCGCAGTACCTGATCAGTTCTTAGTCGATTGATATTGCCATCGGTAAACGCATCGGGATTCAATAGTTGGATAGCCAGCATGGTTTGCTGCAGGGAGACAGCGCTGTCCGGCCTGACTTGCAGTGCGATAGCGGAAAGTGTATCGCCTGTACCAGTTTCAATAGTTCCTGCTCCTTGTGTTTCTGCTTGCTCAGGCTCTGCTGCGCTGCCTTGTTCATCGAAAACGGGAAGATCCAATAAAATCGTGTACTCACTCAGCGAGCGCCCATTAGGCCAACGTGTGTCGAGGATGAAACTGAGATAGGACTCGCGAACTATTTGAGACGTAGTGAGGACAACAATGTTGCCCTGCGGAGTAGACTCTACACTGAAGCGAACATTAGACAAGAAGTCCGCTCGCTTAATATTGAAGCGTAGAAAGTCATCGTTCGATGCCATCTGCACACGAACATCCTGCAGGCGTGTATCACCGAGCTGGAGCAACTCTATCTGCACCCGGAGAGGTTGATTAAGCGCGGACTCGACTGTCACCGCGCCCAGGCCCAGGGCATACAAATGTGTCGCCATACTGCATAGCAGCATGGTCAGAATGACGGCGATTTTACGTGACATAGTCCCTTCTTCTCTCAACCGGTTGCCGACAATTATTGCAAATAATAATGCCAGCTTCTGTACTGACTCTCTAAATCAGTCTGATTGTTTGGTAAACAGCATTTAGTAAACGCTATTTAATAAACACTATTGCTGACGCTGTAAACCTGGTAAGAATGTTTCTTCACTACAGCTTATAAGTATTCATTATAAGTGGTTTTTTATCAACTCTTCGGCTATCTGCACTGAGTTGAGAGCTGCTCCCTTTCGCACGTTATCGGCCACCACCCACAGATTTATACCATTAGCGAGTGAGATATCCTGCCGGATTCGACCGACAAAAACTGAGTCCTGGCCCGCAGATTCATGAACTGCTGTAGGATAACCGCCGTCTTCGCGCTCATCGATCACCGTGACTGCCGGGGCATTCCCCAATAAATCCCGAACTTCCTGCTCAGTTATGGGTTTATGGGTTTCTATCTGAACCGCTTCGGAATGCCCGTAAAACACCGGGATTCGTACGCAGGTAGCACTTAGCCTGATGCTGTCGTCAGCGAATATCTTTTGCGTTTCCCAAACCATTTTCATTTCTTCCCGGGTGTAGCCATTGTCGAGAAAGGCATCAATCTGGGGCAGCGCATTAAACGCGATTTGGCGCGGATAGACCTTACACTCAGTCTCACGGCCATTAAGCAACTCGCCGCTTTGCCTGGCTAATTCCTCTACCCCGCTTTTGCCACTTCCAGATACTGCCTGATAGGTGGCCACAGAAATTCGCTTAATACCCACGCTGTCGTGAATCGGTTTCAGCGCCACCAACATCTGGATAGTGGAGCAATTGGGATTGGCGATGATATTTCGGTTGCTGTACTGCGCTATGGCCTCCGGGTTTACTTCTGGCACCACCAAGGGAATATCGTCCTCATAGCGAAAACGGGAAGTATTATCTATGACGACACAGCCCGCTGCTCCCGCCCTGGGCGCATACTCGGCGGAAACACTGCCGCCCGCCGAGAACAATCCAATCTGAGCCTGACTGAAATCAAACTCGGCCAGGTTTGTCACCATTAGCGGTTTATTGGCAAACATCACTGTGTTACCGGCTGAGCGTTCACTAGCCAGGGCGTAGAGTTGGCCTACGGGAAAATTGCGTTGCTCCAGAATGCGCAATAGAGCTTCCCCTACGGCACCGGTGGCACCTACTACTGCCACATTGTAGTTAGTCATGCTACTTCTCTCTAAATTCTTGAATTGCTTGAAAATTTTAAATACTGAAGGCTGGCGATCAGCCTCACTCAAAAACCTCTACAGGCTTGTATGGAGCCTGGGCGGCAGTCACCGTGGGTGTGGTGAAGTACCAGGGGGCCGATTTACGCCATTCTTGCTCGAAAGTCCGAATAGTATCGGCATCTTCCAGAGTAAGACCTATATCATCGAGACCGTTAATCAAGCAGTGTTTGCGAAACTCGTCCACCACAAATGGGATACTGGAGCCATCCGCCTTGTTGATTATTTGTGCTTCCAGATTCACCTCTAACTGATACCCCTCTTGCGCTTCAACCTCGGCAAACAACGCTGAAATCACCGCCTTATCCAAAACAATGGGCAGCAAGCCGTTTTTAAAACAATTGTTAAGGAATATGTCGGCAAAACCAGGTGCCAAAATTGCCCGAAACCCATAATCTTCCAACGCCCAGGGCGCATGCTCGCGGCTTGAGCCACAGCCGAAGTTATCCCTGGCCAGCAAGATTTTCGCACCCTGGTAACGTGGCTGATTAAGCACAAAGTCGGGATTTAGGGGCCTGCGACTATTGTCGGCGTCGGGTAAACCCTTATCCAGGTAACGCTGTTCGTCAAACAGGTTTACACCAAAGCCCCTGCGCTTAATCGATTTGAGAAACTGCTTGGGAATAATGAAATCCGTATCCACATTGGCTCTATCCAATGGCAATACCAAACCTTTTTCAGTTATAAATTTGTTCATGTTTATCTCTTAATACCCTGATACATAACAATTAATAAAGTTCTCTAATATCAACAAAGTGCCCATGAATTGCAGCCGCAGCAGCCATGGCTGGACTGACCAAATGGGTACGACCTCCAAAGCCCTGACGGCCTTCGAAATTACGATTCGAGGTGGAAGCACAGTGCTTGCCTTCACCTAACTGATCTGCATTCATCGCCAGACACATGGAACAGCCCGGTTCTCGCCACTCCAGGCCAGCCTCAATAAATATTTGATCCAGACCCTCCGCCTCGGCCTGCTTTTTCACCAGGCCAGAACCTGGCACAACCATTGCCACTTCGACACTGGCGGCGACCTTTTTGCCTGCTACAACCTGCGCTGCGGCGCGTAAATCCTCTATTCGTGAATTAGTGCAGGATCCAATAAAAATACAGTCCAGGTGGATGTCCTTGATCGCAGTACCGCCTTGCAAACCCATGTATTGCAAAGCTTGCTGGATATTGCCACGCTTTGTTTCGTCTGCTTCCTGAGCCGGGTCAGGTATCTGCCCCGACACTGGCGCCACCATTTCCGGGGACGTTCCCCAGGTAACTTGAGGCTCTATATCCTTCGCCTGTAGTTCTACTACGGCATCAAATGCAGCATCCGCATCACTCACCAGCCCACGCCAGGACTCTGCCGCTGCTTCCCAAAGATCCCCGGAAGGCGCAAACGGCCTGCCTTTGATGTATTCCAGGGTAGTTTCGTCCACGGCCACCAGACCGGCTCTGGCACCGGCTTCGATAGACATATTACAGACTGTCATACGACCTTCTATGGACAGCGATTTGATCGCATCACCACCGAATTCAATGCTATAGCCCGTGCCTCCTGCAGTTCCAATCCGGCCAATAATGGCCAGCACGATATCTTTAGCGGTACAGCCTGCCGGTAATTGCCCATCAACTCGCACCAGCATATTTTTCGCTTTCTTCTGCATCAGGCATTGTGTCGCCAGTACATGTTCGACCTCGGAAGTGCCAATACCATGGGCTAAGGCCCCCAGAGCTCCGTGGGTGGAGGTATGGGAATCGCCGCATACAATCGTCATGCCCGGCAAGGTAGCACCCTGCTCGGGGCCAACCACATGCACGATGCCTTGCCTGAGATCGTTCATTTTCAACTCGAAGATGCCGAATTCCCGACAATTGTCATCGAGAGTACTTACCTGAATCCTGGATACCGGGTCTTTAATTCCCTCTAATCCCTGTTTCCGCTCTTCCGTGGTGGTTGGGATATTGTGATCCGGTGTCGCAAAGTTGGCATCGGCTCGCCAGGGTAAACGACCCGCCAGCCGCAGTCCTTCAAAAGCCTGCGGAGAGGTGACCTCGTGGATCAAATGGCGATCAATATAAATCAGGGCTGTGCCATCATCTCTTTGTGTAACCAGATGGGCGTCCCATATCTTGTCGTACAAGGTTTTGCTGCTCATTCCTGTCACCACTACAATACATTGGATAAATTATTAACTAATCTACATAATTATTTGATTTTAAAATATTTTTACATAACTTCCAGCAGTGCGGCTTCAGCCGCGCGAGATAGCTGTAGATGGCGGGGCTTATGGACAGGATGCACAAGATGTACGGTATGCCGATTTTGCATCGTTACATGGATGTAACTTAGCAAGACAATGCAGGAGCAATTGTCGAGGAGCAAAAATCGGTAAAGTCCCGTTTCCGGCCATTTTTTTGAATTATGCAAAACTCTCCTTGCGTTAATTTTATAGGTAACTTCGTATGTAACTTCATAGTGTAACTTTAGCGGCGGGCAACTCTCTGTTTTATCTAGATTAGTGTGCTGCTTGCTGATCGCTTGCTTCCTGTCTGCCCGCGATCCCTCAGCAAATGATCCATCAACACCAATGCCAACATCGCTTCAGCAATGGGCGTTGCTCTAATACCCACGCAAGGATCATGACGCCCGGTGGTAACTACTTCCGTGGCTTCGCCCGCTGTATTAAGCGATTTGCCTGGCAATCGAATACTGGACGTAGGCTTCAAGGCCAGACTGGCAATAATATCCTGTCCACTAGAGATTCCGCCCAGCACACCGCCTGAATTATTGCCCTCAAAGCCATCTGCTGTGATTTCATCACGATGCTCACTGCCTTTTTGCGTCACAGAGTCGAAGCCAGCCCCTATTTCAACACCTTTTACTGCATTAATACTCATCAATGCCTTGGCAATGTCCGCGTCTAAACGATCAAACACGGGCTCGCCCAAGCCGGCTGGAACCGCACTCGCACAAAGCGTGATTCTGGCTCCTATGGAATTGCCTTCTTTGCTCAGAGCTGCCATGTATTCTTCCATGGCTGGCACTTTTGATGCGTCGGGACAGAAGAACGGGTTGTTCTCGATTTCCTGATAATCAACAGAATCGATGGCTATGGGTCCAAGCTGGCTTAAATACGCTCTGATCTCGGTTCCACAGGTTTCCGCCAGATATTTCCTGGCAATGGCACCAGCGGCTACTCGCATTGCTGTCTCTCTGGCTGATGCCCTGCCGCCACCCCGGTAGTCGCGAATAGCGTATTTTTTCCAGTAGGTATAATCAGCATGGGCTGGTCGAAACTGGTCCTTGATCTTACTGTAGTCGCGGGAACGCTGATCGGTGTTTTCAATCAACAAGCCTATGGGAGTCCCCGTGGTCTTACCCTCGAATACACCGGAAAGAATCTTTACTGTGTCGTCTTCGCGGCGTTGGCTAGTAAACCGGCTTTGGCCGGGTTTGCGCCTGTTCAGGTCTCGCTGCATGTCAGACTCACCAAGCTCCATGCCTGGCGGGCAGCCATCAACCACGCAGCCCAAAGCAGACCCGTGGCTTTCACCAAAGCTGGTTACTGTAAACAATTTACCGAAACTGTTTCCTGACATCTAAATACTCAAACGGTGGGCTTGCAATCCAGTGGAACCGGCAGCAAGAGCCGAAAACAGGGAATTGTACACTAATTAAACTGTTCTCTGTACTGCTGTAGCTGCTCAGCACGCAGTGTTAATACACCTTCACCGCCGTGTTCGAATTCAAGCCATAGCAGAGGAACCTGGTGTAAACGCTGCGATAGTGCCTCGTGGCTATAGCCTGCTTCCATCACTAATAGTCCTGAATCAGAAAGGTAATCGGCCGCTTCCCGTAAAATTTGCAGAAGAATCTGCAAACCTTCATCGGCGCTTATTAATCCCAATGCCGGTTCATGGCTGAATTCAGCAGGCAATTGAGCATATTCCTGATTCGATACATAGGGGGGATTGGCCACGATTAAGTCATACGCTGCATTTACCGATTCAAACAGATTACTTTGGCGGACGCTCACCCGATTCTCTAAACCGTGCAAGGCAATATTGGTCTGCGCCAACGCCAGCGCCTGCCCCGAAATATCGACCAAATCCACCTTGCATCGTGGCCACTGCAAGGCGGTGGCTATCCCGATACTGCCACCCCCTGCGCATAAGTCGAGAACCCTTGTTGCCGGTTCATTTAGCAAAGGCTCAAAATCACCCAATATGAGCTCAGCTATCGGTGAGCGAGGCACCAAAGCGCGTTGATCACAGTGAAACTCGTGTCCCGCAAACCAGGCTTTGCCAACCAGGTAGGCTGCTGGTAAACGCTGCTCGATTCGACGCTGAATCAAGTCGTCCAATTTGGCTACTTCCGCCGCAGTCAAGTCACGCTCGACGCCATTTGTGTCCGAAAAGCTAATGCCAGACACAGCGTAGACAATATAAAAGGCCTCATCCCGGGCATTTGCAGTTCCATGGCCAAAGCAAAGCCCCGAGCTATCTAACAGCCTGGCGGCTTGTTGTATGTAGTTTTCTGCTTTCATGATTTTCTGGTTTTATTGTTTTCTGGAAGCCCTGAGTGTCGTCGTATTATTCCCTTTGCTTTCGGGTTTATTAAGACTCGTGGAATCTACCCGCTATTATGCACACACTGAGAGCCATCAACTCGTTACAATTTGTGCTAATCTCACGCACTGTTATTAGTACTGCTGTAACGACTCCTGCATTGAGCGGGAAATAATCGGCTATTCAAAGATATCAGGCAATGGTGAAAATATATGGAACAGGCTTTTCTGGATATCCTCAAAAATATAGGTGAGAATCCAAACCGCGCAGGGCTGGTAGACACACCAAACAGGGCAGCGAAAGCAATGCGGTTTTTAACGCAGGGCTATTCGATGGACATTGACAAGGTAATTAATGACGCCCTATTCCCCTCAGGCACGGACGAAATGGTGATAGTCAAAAATATCGAACTGTACTCAATGTGTGAACACCATATCCTGCCATTTATTGGCAAGTGCCATGTAGCCTATATACCCAAGGGAAAAGTGCTTGGACTCTCCAAAATTGCCAGGCTGGTAGATGTCTTTGCGCGACGCTTACAGATTCAAGAAAATCTTACCAATGAAATTGCCAACTGCATTGTAGAGAAAACGAACTCTGCCGGAGCGGCCGTAATTATTGAAGCACAGCATATGTGCATGATGATGCGTGGCGTTGAAAAACAGAATTCGATAATGACCACCTCTTGCATGCTGGGCGCATTCAGGAATAGTCAGTCCACCCGCGCGGAATTTCTATCACTTCTGAACAAATAGGCATGGCTGTCATACGACCCTGTGCGGTTGGACGCAGGGCATGCTTGTCCAGTGATACGCCAGGATTGCCAGGGCCAGCGCGATTTGAACTTGTCGGAAAATCGAGTTTTTAGTTTGTTTTGAATGTTTAACTCATTGCTATTAAACATATTATTTTTAAAATTGAACTGATTTTGAATTAACCGACAGTCCCGAGTTGTTTCAGTCTGCTTGAGACAGCCAGGGCCGAATGCCTGTTTCATTCGGCATAATTAGAGACTCCGTCAAGTTGGAAAGGCTACTACTTGATCGTCGGGTCGGTAACGCGTCATCGACAGTTTTGCGGGCGCGGTTTTTGCCAACGCCTTTTGCAGGAATTGGATGTCTGCGTGGAGATAAATCCCTGTTGTCTGGATAGACTCATGCCCGAGATAGAGCGCAATGGCGGTGTGGTCGACACCTGCTTGTAGTAGCCTCATGGCCGCCGTGTGTCGAAGTACATGACAGGTCACTGCTTTTGTTCGCAATGAAGAACAGCATTGTCGGGTCGTGGCCAGAGCAGAGTATTGTGGATCCCGTCCCGTCACGTAGCGGAAGAAGGAGTGGATCAGGGTTCAGTGAGCATCAAGCAACAATAAGATTACCCACCTTTCTTGAACTGAAGCTACATAGAAACCTACCCTTCTTTTATCTATACCTGTTCTTTTTGTACATTGTTCGGCGCTTCGTTAATCGCTAATCTTGGTTTTGCAACCATACTCAGGCTCACAAAACACAGTATTTTGTATATCCAATTACCTGATTAAGCGTTCGTAGAAATCAAATTAGAACAGCGAGGGGAATAGATATGACTCCATTTAGTGATAAAAAATCGATTCCGGGTAACAAAAGCAGCCTGCGTTTTCCTGCAGCCGGAATATTGGTTACCAGCCTTGTTACTAGCTCGATTTTTGTTCCATCGATTGTGATAGCTGAGGAAAAAGGAAGAGAGCATAGAAACTCTCAACCGGCTATTGAAGAAATTACCGTCACTTCTCGGAGGCGAGAAGAATCTCTGCAGGATGTCCCTGACTCTATTACAGCATTCTCGGCCTCCGCGATCAAGTCTGCCGGGATTGATCACGTTTCGGACTTTGTTCAGTTGACCCCGAATATAACCTTACGAGAGGCATTCCGGGCTGGCGTTACATTTATCACCATGCGTGGTATTACCACAGGGCAGCAAGGATGGGCTCCGGTTAGCTTTGTAGTGGATGGTGTCCCGGTTGCCTCTCTTGATGCGATCAATCAAGGTGCATTGGTTGAAATCGAGCGAATTGAGGTTTTAAAAGGGCCGCAGGGTGCCCTCTATGGTGCTGGTGCAATTGCTGGAGCAATCAATGTCATTACCAGGAAGCCAGGTAACGAATTTGAAGGAGGTGGAAAACTTTCATACGCAAAAGGCAACGACTTTAAGGGAAGCTTTTCGGTTTCGGGATCCATAAAAGAGGATAAGGTGCTCTATCGTCTCGATGTCTACCACCGTGATACAGATGGCCTTATTGATTCGACAGACGATACTGATCTTGATTTTGAAACGCAATCTGATGTGAGAGGAAGGTTGGTTTTCGATTCTGGAGATGTATCTGTTGATGTAAGAGGACATTATGGCGATGTCGAAGCAGGCGCAGCCATGCAAGAACTACTGCCAACCGGTGCCACCGGGCTTGATTTATTGGATGATTTTGATCACTCACCAGGTATTGCTCGTGGAATCATTGGTGTGGAAGATCGTTCCTTCGCAGAGGCGTCTGTAAAAATTGAGTGGGAAACGGATATCGGTACTATTACTTCAGTTAGCGGCTATAGCGATATCAAGCAGAACCTTTTTGGTACAGTCTCCTGGAATAGACCGCCTGCATTGAGCTTTTGTGGCCCTGTTGGCGGGATAGGCGAAGCGCCAGATTGTTTTCAGAGATTGGGTGACGACATTGAGGCATTTACGCAGGACTTACGTATCAGTTCGTCTTCCGATCAATCGGTTCGCTGGATGGCAGGCTTGTCTTATCTACGTCGAGAAGCTGTTAATCTGTTACGTGTGGGCGAGGCGGCCATTACCCCAAACGGAAAGGTTGGGCCGGGGATTAACCCATTTCTCAATAGTGTCTTTGAGCGCAACGATCGATTTTTTGGTATCTATGGGCAGGCCAATATAGATATAAGCAATCAGATTGAGTTAACCCTGGCAGGGAGGTGGGACGAGAATAAATTCGACGCAACTCAGTACGAAACGCGTGAGCGAAATACCCCCGTACCTGTATTGACGCCGGATGGACTCGTTACTACTCAAGGGGAAGTTGACAGCGAATTTCAACCTAAGGCTCAGCTCTCTTATGCATGGACGGATGACATCATGACTTACGTGACAGTAGCCAAGGGCTTTCGAACAGGGTTTTTCAATACGGGAAATCTAACGGAACCGGAGACTACCTGGAACTATGAATTCGGCTTTAAGACAACACTCATGGATCGTCGAGTCAGGGCAAATGGATCCATTTTTTACATTGATTATTCTAATCAACAATTCTCCAGAATAGTGCCTCCGCCAAAGATTCGTGAAACAGATAATATCCCCGAAACAAGGATCAAGGGACTTGAATTGGAGGTCGTTGCAGCGCCTATAGAGAATCTTTCCGTTAGCTTCGGGTTAGGCTATCTGGATGCAGAGGTAGCTGATGGCACGGACTCGCCTTTTACCCCGGATTATACGCTCAACCTGGGTTTAGAATACTCTCACCCCTTATTGAATAGTGAATGGGATGCTATCTACAGGGTTGATTACAGGAGGCAGGCTTCTCAATTCCTGGAGCGGAATAACCGTTTTGAGATAGAGGAAAAGGATTACCTCAACATGCGCTTGTCATTTGAAAACGAGAAACTCAGGATTACAGCATTTGCGGATAATATTTTGAATAGCCGTCAGCCTAATGAAATTAACGAATTTCCTTTTGGTTTCATTCGGGTAGTCAATAAGCCTCGCTCCTATGGTATTGAGGCGGCATTCCGTTTCTAATCAAAATCAATTAATGTGGTGCCTCTTCGGGACGGCAACCTCTAAAGATAAGCTCAAACGATTATGGAACAGACACGCAAGCGCTTTATGAACGAAGTCTTCGAGGATCATTCTGTTGAGGAGGTTCCGGTTGAGGATCGTCGTGGCTTTCTTAGCGTATCCGCAACCACGGCCGCATGGATAATCACCATGTCAACTTGCTACACTGGGAGTGTGCTCGCCATGGGACTCAATTTCGCAGATGCTCTGTATGCTGCGATTTTAGGTATGACTGTACTTGCCAGTTTCGGATTCTTGCAAGCCTGGACTGGCGCCAGATCAGGTCTTGGCACTACCTTGATAGCCAACAAAGTGTTTGGTGTAATCGGTGGTAGAGTTTTTGCGTTATTGATGTCTTTTGTTCTGGGTGTTGGCTGGTTCGCCTGGCAGTTGTCTTTTTTTGGACATACCGTTTCCGCCTATTGGGATCAAAGCTTTTGGGGGCGCCCTGAAATAGCGATGATCTGGGGAGGCATTCTCATTATTACGTCCACCTTTATCGGCTATAGAGCTCTCGAAGCTTTAAGCTTGTTCGCAGTGCCGCTAATTATTATCCTGAGTCTGTGGGGACTTCATTTGGCCATTGAGGAAGCAGCAGGCTGGCAAGGCTTATTTATTTCCGAGAGGCAAGGCGAAGCAATGAGCTTTATTGATGCCGTCGGCATAGTAGTCGGTAATGGCGTCATCGGAGCTGTTATGTTCGCAGATTTGACTCGCTACAGTCGTACTCCTTTGTTGGGGGGAATAGCAGCGTCGATGGGTTATTTTATCGGGGGCGTGTTTCTCATTCTGGCGGGCGCGGTCGTTACCTATGTTGTTGCCGTACCTGGAGGAGATCTGCCACTGGCAATGCGAGAGTTAGGTTTCGGTATGTTTGGCTTCCTTATTCTCCTTTTTGCTCAGTGGACCACTAACAATAATAATCTTTACTCTGGTTCGTTGGCTTTTACTTCTGTTATCGGCCATGGCAAATGTATTGTAGTTCCTGTGATGGGGGGAGTAGGACTTCTCATTGCGCTATCCGGGGTTCAGGATTATTTTGTTCCATTGCTGTTAATATTGGGAGCCTTCGTTCCGCCTGTTGCCGGTGTGATGATTGCCGATATTTGGGGAGTAAGGAAATTTGTTTTGAGCAAAGGCCTGGTATCGGAAACACAGAGAAACGCAAGTGCTGTGGGTAGCGCAATTATAGGTGGAATTGCTGCATATAATTGGGATTTTGGTTTGGCCTCAGTGACAGGTTTATTAACTGCGTTTTTCCTTCACTATCTCATCAGCACTTTTCTAATGGCAATCAGTGTATTTGCTGAAAAATCTTGTGTGAATCGATAAAATGCTTCTTATACAAAAGCTCTACTAAAAGATATAACAGAATAAGTAATCTAATACCGGTTGGCTTAACGTGGCGTTGTTTGCAGGTTTTTAATTAAAATAGCAACGGGTACCAGACAGGAAATGGTAAAGCAAATCCTGGCAAATAATTATACACAGCTGTTAGGGGTGCCTGGACAGAGTATGATGTTTGTTGGAAGCTGCAACAGATGAAAGATCAGTTACGACTCAAGACCAATTTTTCTTAACTGTCCATAAAACCTGTCGAGCCTGGTAGCGAAATCTATAAGCTTCACACTAATTGTTTTGCATCTGGAGATCGCATGGGGATATTCCTGACAGAAATTCTTCATCAAGGATTGATCATTGTCCAGGTCACTGATAGATACTGATAGATACTGAATACCGGGTAACTAATGGAAAGGTGTCTAACAGGCCAGTTGGGAAACGGAGTTTGGTAAACGCACGTCTTGCAGCCGAAGACTGGATGCAAAACCTGCGTTCAAAGCACTGCATTAGTCAAAGAATATGCGTGTGTTAAAATAATCCGCAATTCAGGTTTGCTGAGACCGCAATGTCGAAATTTTTCGGTTTTTCCAGATTCAGCCGACTCATTAACTGAACATATTCGAATTGGCTTGTTAGCTGGAGCCTTGGGTTGTACTTTTTTTCTTCCCCAATAGTAGTAGAAGTCATGCCCTGGTAATCATGGCCAGGATAAACGACAGTGTTGTTGTCCAACCGTAGCAACTTGTTGAATAGGCTCTCGTGCTGCTGGTGAGCATTACCATGCTGGATGTCAGTTCTTCCCGTGCCGCGTATTAGAAGTGTGTCACCTGTGAATAGCAAATCTTCTCTTTCCCTTTGCAGTAAAAAACAATAGGAATCATCTGTATGTCCGGGGGTGTACAGCGTTTTCAATTGGAGAGTGTCTAACTCTATCAATTCGTTGTCTTTTACTGTTTTAGTAATACCCGCTGCTTTGCTCATTTCACCATGAACTGTTTCGCAGTTGTAGAGCTCGCGCAACTTACCAATTGCGGTAATATGATCAGCATGCACGTGGGTGTCTATGGCGTATATTAGCTGTAAATGCAGCTCTTCGATAAGTTGTTTGTAAACCTCTACTTTTCCCAGGACGGGATCAATAATAAGTACTTTACCATTAACACTGTCTGCCAACAGGTAGGTGTAAGTCCACGTGTTCTCGTCGAATAGTTGTTTGAATATCATCGTAAGCCTCTGATTAAGTAGTAATTAGTTCAGGATTAATGCTGTAATGCGGCTTTTCATTTAAATCCTTACATTGAAATGTGCTTTTGGTGTAAGTTTGTTGGGAATGAGATAAGTCTTAAAACCGATCAAAACAGATTTGTTATGCTGTTCAAATTCGAAATGAAGCCTACTTGCTTTCCAGCTTTCAAAATCAGCTCAATATCTATTTCCCTCTAAAATTTCCTGCGGCAGCACAAACCAGCGCAATGTTTCAGCAGCCTCAGATAAGGTAAGGCTATAGGTGTCGCCTTTCAGCTTTTCGCTACGAAGTTCCTCCTCGGCCAGCGCCAAATAACCCGGTAAGGACAGGAGCTCTTGATCTCTCAGCTCATCTTTTATGCAATTTGACCCCACAAAATCGAATTCGCCAAGATTGATTGCCGGTTCGTTTTTTTGGTTCTGGTAACGCCATACGCCATTGGCCTCATCGAATTTGTAAAAGGGTAGAAAACGCCAGCCGTGATCGGCAACCAATTCAACCGCCTGGAGCAGGTATTCAAAGGTGTTTTCGTCGATGAAATAGTTGAAGTTCAAACGAACCCAGCCAGGACGTAAAATCATTTGGTTCTGTAGCAGTTGATGTTCCAGACTTTTACTGTAAGCCATATCCATACCCAGGAGAGTATGGCCATAGGGACCAGCACAGGAGCAACCACCCCGGGCCTGGATCCCAAACAGGTCGTTTAGCAGGGCGGCGATAAAGCTATAATGGAGGTCTTTATCCTTATACTTAATCAGAAATGAGACGATGGATAAGCGCGGAGCCGCATTGTTGCCGAGGATTTTAATATTTTTGTTTTCGTTCCAACGTTCTGTCGCTCGGCGAATAAAATCCTTTTCACGTCGTTCTATTTCCCTGGTACCTACGGCTTGTTGTAATTTAAACACCAAGCCCGCGCGAATAGATTCCACTATGGCCGGGGTTCCGGCTTCCTCACGTCGTTCCGCGCTATCTATATAGCGATGGTCTTCCGGTGTGACATACACCACTGAACCTCCACCGGGAACTACTGGGACGCTGTTTTGCAACAGCTGCTGTTTAGCAACGAGAACCCCTGGCGTGCCTGGGCCGCCAATGAATTTATGCGGCGAGAGAAAGATGGCATCCTTGCTACTGTCGCCAATCTTGCCCACGGATCCTGCCATATCAATGCCTATGTAAGGACCGGCTGCCGCATAGTCCCAAAAGGAAAGCGCATTGTAGCGGTGTAACAGTCGCGCTACGACATCCACATCGGTTTTAATGCCGGTCACGTTGGAAGCGGCTGAGAAGCTACCGATTTTGAGAGATCGATCTTTATATAACTGTAATTTTTCTTCCAAAACCTCCACATCCATCATCCCGTCGCTATCAAGGGGGATGACCACCAGTTCTGCGATACTTTCACGCCAGGGCAGCTCATTTGAGTGGTGTTCGTACGGGCCGATAAATACGACAGGTCGTTCTTCTGGCGGAATCTGCTCCAACAATGCGTAACGCTTACTGAGATCAGCAGGGAGGCGCAAATTCAAAATATCAATTAACTTGCTAATAGCAGCTGTCGCGCCTGAGCCGCAGAATATTACTCGATCCTCATCGCCGGCATTGACGGCACGCCGAATCTCTGCTCTCGCCTGTTCTCGAAAGGCCGTTGTCTGGGCGCCGGTATAGGAGGTCTCGGTATGGGTGTTAGCGTAAAAGGGTAGAACCTGGTGTTGAATATACTCCTCGATAAATTCCAGGGCGCGGCCCGATGCCGTGTAATCAGCATAGACAAGAGGTTTTTTACCAAAAGGCGTAGCTATCGAATGTCGATCGCCAATCACCGATTTTCGAATGCTGTCTATTAAGGCGCTCATTTAGTGTTTCCATCGTTAAATTGATGGAGGTGATTATAGATCAGGCTTGATCAAACAATATCTCTAATTGACTCGACAATAAGCAATATAATGGATGATTGTTTCACTTATCTTTACTATTTTGAGATAATGATTCATTCACAAGATTGTTTTAGACTTATTTTGATTTGAAGACCAGGAGATGAGTGATGCTAACGCCCAAACTGGATAGGCAAGATCAAGCCATATTGGAACTATTACAGAGAGATGCTTCCCTTTCTGTGGGGAATATCGCCGAGTGTGTTGGAATCTCCAAATCCGCCTGCTGGCGGCGGATTAAGAAGATGGAACATGACGATGTCATTCGCGAACGAGTCACTTTGCTGAATCAGGAGCAGATTAACCTGCCTCTAACAGTTTATATTTCCATTCGTACAAACAAACATAACAACCAGTGGGCAGACCAATTTAAACAGGTGATCGAAGATATTCCTCAAGTATTGGAAGTCTACCGGATGAGCGGAGATTTGGATTACCTGATCAAGGCCGTGGTATCGGATATGGCGGGATACGATCAACTCTATAAGGACCTTATTAAAGTAGAATTGTTCGATGTCAGTTCCAGCTTTGTAATGGAAACGATAAAGCAAACGACCCGGTTTCCATTGGACTTTATCAAATAAATTAGCGCTGACGATCAAGCCATCTTTTGTAAAATTGAGATCAACTCTCGCGTTAATTTTGATTGTCTGGGTCTGGGAGTGGAAGGGAGAGAGAGTATTGTGTCTGCAAATGCTGTGTTAGCATCCTTTGGCCTATCTTCTATCAGCCTGCTTCATGAATAGCAGTGAAGCAAAAACAAGAATAGATTACTTTGAAATTCCAATTTTTTTTCAGTCTCTGAATCAATACCGCGCCCTTAAGAGGAGAAAAAAATGACTAAAGCATCAAGCGCCTTGGTGTTGTTGGCGAGAGATTTAGTTTCGTGCCTTGATTCAGAAGTCGTGGCCGAGTTATCCCTCATTTGTAATCATTCCGAAGGCTTGCCCCTTTCAGCGATACCCGAAGTCGTCAGGTTAAATCTGGAGAAGAGTTTTCCAGGCACCCTTCATGTCGATCCAATACGGAGCCATATTTCAGTTCCAAACGAAATAATAAGGAAAACGCTTCAAACGGTGCTGGCGCAAGCCGGAAAAAAAGAGCTGGCCGTCTTGCATCCTGTGGTTCAAATCAGAGAAGCTTTAGCTTCCAGTAATAAAGATCAGGCGCCCAGTCTTTTTATGCAGCACGGAGGTATGTTTTTTGCCCATATCCATGGATTAGAAGCTGCCAAACACGTTGTTAATGCCTTTCCGGAGGATGTACGGTTGAGCAATGAACATCTGTTGATGGCTGATGCGATCAATGCAATGAAATCAGGAAATTTTTCCCATGCCAATCACCTGATTGAAGAGCATTTTGGTTCGGTGGGTAAGAATATTAATGAGTTACTGAGTTCAAATTGGCAATACACGAAGAGTTTTGCCTGCTTTCGTTTCATTAAATCCGTTTTTGATGATGAAATAATCGATGATGTTGTATTGAAATATCTGTTTAACTTGCTTGGCAGCCTCCCCACCGATGCCTCTTTGCAGCGAGGGATGCTCTATAACGTAGCGCTTGATGTGTTCGTGCGGCGCAGGCAGTGGGCAACGGCCGAGGATACTGCATCACGCGCGAAACATCACTTTCTGGAAATCAACGCGCAGTTTCCTGTCTTTTACATCGATCTATATCGAGCAATGATTGCTCTGTCATTAGGCAACGTCACGAAAGCACAAACCTGTTTAAACGATGCCGAGGGTGCGCTGACACGTTTCAAAAATGCTGCATCGAATGATTATTACCTGCTTCGAGTGATGCGCCTTATCTGTGGCTATGAAATTGGGAACCCGCAACCTTTAATTAAATTTGTTCTTTCAGAGATGGAGGAAAATGCTTTTGGTGAAATTTGGCCCGCAATCGCCGAACCAATAATCGCCCTGGGTAGTATCGCTTTGGCAACAAATATGACGCTTGAGGCCGCTCGAGCTTATCTTGAGCGGTGGCGCCTCCAGAACTGGAGATCTGACCGATTTCTCTGTTTAATCTCCCTCTGCGAGATCACCGTACTTCAATTTCATCGACGCTGGCAATCAGCCGATGATTTACTCACCCGCGTATGTGGGCGTATTACAAATAAATTTGTTTTTGAATCCCCAAATGCGCTTGCCCGGCTGGAACTGCCTGAAGAAATTGAGGTAGCAATTAAATGGACTCGAATCGGCCTGGAAAATATGCCACGTGATGATCGTCTGTTTAATGCCTTGTCAGCCCTGATTGATAATCCAGGATTGAATATGCGGCAGCGGTTACAGGTATTACTCTGGAAAGTTATGTCAGCAAATGCACAAGGCGACTCGCAGCTCTTGAAGCCACTCATTCTTGATTTTCTTGAAGCCATTTCAAAGTCGCAGTTGGAATCTGTTTTAAATGAACAACAACAGTTACTGATGCAGTTGATGACGAACCGGCAAGCTCGTCGTTTTTTGATGAGTTCTCCAAAAGTGGGCGGATTTTTACATGCTCATAAAAAATTTCTTGAGCCTGCCTCTGATACATTGGCGAAAGTTGGCCTGACTCAGCAAGAAGGCCGAGTGCTCTTCCTGCTTGCCGAGCATGTGCCGAACAAGCTTATCGCTCGTCGTTTGGGATTATCTGAATCGACAATTAAATTCCATCTTAAAAACCTGTATAGAAAGCTGAATTGTTCGAAACGCAAAGAAGCCGTTGATACGGCTTTTTCAAGTGGTATTCTCACAAAGTAAACCTATCCTTTTTTTCTGATACCTATCCTTTATGCATATTGTTTGAATCAAGGCAATCTTTATACTTTCCTGTAAGCCAATAAATTGCTGGGCAAGTTAAAGCGAAGTCATGGAAAGAAGTAGCAGCCTGATTTTCAGTACTCATCTGGATTAAGCGGACTATCTGGCTGACAACGATTTGAACAGAGGAAATAGAAAATGCGTATCGGGATAGACGTGGGTGGCACCAATACAGACGCCGTACTAATGCAGGGGGAATCTGTTATTGCCGCAGTAAAACGTTCAACGACAAATGATGTTTTATCGGGTATTAACGCAGCCTTAATGGCGCTTTCAGATAGACATCCTTTCGCAGCAGAAGAGATTCAGGCAGTGATGCTTGGGACAACCCACTTCACCAATGCAATCGTATCGATATCAGGATTAAGCGAGACCGCAGTGGTTCGACTCGGATTGCCATCGAGTAGTGCCGTCACACCAATGTTTAGTTGGCCGCACGAATTGGCAGGCGCCCTTGGACGGCATGTCTTTGAGGCGCACGGAGGTAATGAATTTGACGGGCGCCCCATTAGTGATATACAGCCGGACGAGCTTCGTGAAATTGCGGAAGATATTGGCAAGAAACAGATAAAAGCAATTGCGATAGTGTCAGTGTTTTCTCCACTTACCAATGATGCCGAGCTGATGGCTAAAGAGATATTCGAGCAGGAGTTACCGGATGTGAAAATATCGCTTTCTCATGAGATTGGTACTGTTGGCTTATTGGAAAGAGAGAATGCCACGATAATTAATGCTTCGCTGTTGGCGCTTGCTGGAAAAGCGACAATGGCCTTCGAAAATGCACTGACTGCAAGCGGTATCACTGCGCCTCTATATCTTTCTCAGAATGACGGAACGCTGATGGACGTCAAATTCGCCCAGAGGTTTCCGGTTACAACATTTGCCTCCGGCCCTACAAATTCAATGCGCGGGGCGGCGCTACTATCTGATCTGAATAACTGCCTGGTGGTCGATATTGGTGGCACCACAGCAGACATTGGCATCATGGTAGATGGTTTTCCCCGGCAAGCAACGTCGGAGGTGGAAATTGGTGGCGTACGTACCAATTTTCGCATGCCTGACATTTTGTCCCTGGGGATCGGCGGAGGCAGTCAAATAGAGGCAGATCCAATTAAGGTGGGACCAAAGAGCGTTGGCTATCGTTTAAATAGCGAAGCACTGGTATTCGGAGGCTCGACACTGACGGCTACCGACATAGCTGTCGCTGCGGGTTTAGCGGATATTGGTGATAGTAGCAGGGTCGCTCATTTAGATAAAGATTTTGTACAGAATGTACTAAAAGACATTGCTGAGCGTATCGCAACAGCTGCGGACATGATGAGAACCTCAACGGCTCCATTACCTATTGTGCTTGTCGGTGGAGGTAGCATCCTGGTGGATGGCGACCTAAACGGTTTCGCCTCTGTCGTACGCCCGAAACATGCTGAGGTCGCGAATGCGGTCGGGGCCGCTATCGCTCAGGTGGGGGGAGAGCTGGATCGTGTTCTTGCTCTGGAGGGGACTAACCGAACTGAAGTGCTTGAGCAGGTTAAAGCCGAAGCTATCGATAAGGCTGTGACTTCTGGCGCGAAGAGAGAGTCGGTCGGTATTGTCGAAATTGATGAAGTACCGATCGCCTATTTACCCGGGGATTGCGTCCGCTTTCGAGTCAAGGCGGTAGGTGATCTTAATCTTGTTGCTTCCACGAAATGAGGGCTTATCAATGAATAATCCTGGCGAAATCAGGTATGAGGATGTCGAAGCGATTGCTCGGGGAGCAACTGTGCTTGGTACTGGCGGAGGCGGTGATCCCTACGTCGGGCAGCTGATGGCCCAGCAGGCCATTTTAGATGAGGGTCCGGTTCAGATGGTAAGCCCGAATGATCTGCCAGAGGATACATTCATCTTCCTGTGCGGAATGATGGGGGCTCCTGCAGTGATAGTAGAAAAGTTGCCCTCTGGAAAGGAGCTTGCCCTGGCAATAGATACCCTGTCTGAATCGTTAAACCGTCAGATAACGCACATTGGCTGCCTTGAGGCAGGAGGAATCAACTCGATGATGCCTATCGTCGCTGCTGCAAGAACGGGTCTTCCCCTGGTTGATGCGGATGGGATGGGGCGTGCGTTTCCGGAATTACAAATGCTGCTGCCTACTTTGGAAGGTATTTCGGCGACGCCAATGTCTTTAGTCGACGATAAGGGAAATAAGCTGGTCATTGATGCCGTGGATAATCATACTGCGGAACAGTTCGCCAGGAATATAACTGTCCTGATGGGAGCGGGAGCAACGATGGCCTTTTACCCTCTTACTGGTAGCCAGATTGCAAAGGCTATGGTGCCTGACAGTTATACCCTTGCATATCAGATTGGGAAAGGGATTTTGGATGCACGATATCAACATGCAGACCCTGTAGAAGAAGTTATTCGGCAATTAAATGGCTATAAAGTTTTCTTCGGCAAGGTTGTGGATGTATTGAGGCGAACAACAGAGGGTTTTTCCAGAGGGGAAGCCATATTGGATGGTTTTGGCAGTTATACAGGGCGAGGTATGCAGATTGATTTCCAGAATGAGTTTCTTATTGCGCATCGAGACGGTGAAGTGGTTGTCAGTACACCCGATCTCATCTGTCTCCTGGAAGCTGAAACTGGTGAACCAGTTACCGCAGAAAGGATGAGATACGGTCAGCGTGTCGTGGTTATAGGTGCTCCTTGTTTCCACCGGTGGAGAAGTTCGGAAGGACTAAAGATCGTTGGCCCAAGATATTTTGGCTACGATTGCGATTTTGTGCCCGTTGAATCCAGAAATTAATTTAGAGGATTGTCTATGTCTGCGTATTCCGTATCAGTAAAGGAAATTGGTGATTATTCCTATGAAATCACAAACGGTTTAGCCACGTTACAGACAGCATGGAACCCGGAAGAGGGGAAGTTCCTGGCAACTGAACTTTTCCTGGCAAGTCTTGGCTCTTGCATGTTGGCGACCATGATGTATTCAGCATCATTATTAGAGATCGATTTGACCGGATCATCCGTTCGAGTTGAAGCTGATGCTGCCACTAAACCGGATCGAATGACGCCGATTCGCGTCATCTACAGGCTGCCCGAGGGGCTTTCCGAAAAGCAGAAGGAAGCTATGATTCGTGCCGGGAATCGCTGTAAGGTGCACAACACGATCGAAAATCATCCGCAGTTTGAGGTGCTTATAGAAGAATAACGATTTGCTAAACAGAGAGCCTGGGTTGGTATAGAGAGCCACGGACGGACTGAGTACCTGTGTTTTCTCCGGGGAACGCAGCCACTTGACTGAATTAGATTTTGTAGTACCTGATGAAGGCTGGCTTACGAATCGGAGTTAGTTTGCCTGTCTATGATTTCGGCGAAACGGTTAGCTGCCAGAAATACAAAGACGCCAAAGAAGGAATCGATGAGTAATGTGGTTAAAGAAAGTATTGGAAAACAACGTCAGTCTACTGTGCCATGGATTAAACGATATTCAGGTTCAGCTTCTTCCAGCATTTTAAATGGCGATACTCTGGCGCTTGATTTTATTCCGGCGGGTTCCGCAGCACACGCCTGGCCAGAGAACTGAATGTGGATATGCGGGAAGTGTCGGGGACAGGGCTGTTTTCTGTCCAGTTTTTATAAATTACTGGCGTACGTCGGTGATCGCTGAAAATTTATTTCTTTAAAAAATAGATGCGCCACTGTACACCGGTGAACATCCAAAACATTTTTGAACCCTGCGCCTGTCTGGAGTATAGCCTGCAAGCTATTGCAGCGACGGACGCGCTGGAAAAACTGGAAGCTCTGCTACCCTGGAACACAGTCCGGCAGCGGACAATGAAGAAGTAAGCGTTAGCTGAACCGGGATCAATGAGCTGATTTATTGGCGCTTACGATGTTTTCTTGCAAAAATCATTATCGACTCATTGAAACGATCTGATTCTTCCAAAAAAGGGCAATGTCCACTTTGTTCAAATATTTCGAGTTCCGAGCCGGAAATCCGCCTGTGCATATCCTCTGCGGCTTTGACCGAAATCAATTTTTCATCTTTCCCAAAAATCAATAAAGAAGGAATATCCAATTCCGATAGATGTAAACGATAATCACGCATGGTTTGGTCAAATACTATGGCAGAACCATTTGAAGAGTTTGTTTTCAACATTTCCTGTTTCATCCATTGCCTGTCATCTTCTGTTGCCTCAGACAAAAACATTGCATCGATAAACAAGTCAGCTATTTGCGCACGATCTGTTTGCCAGACTTCCATCAGATGTAAAAGGAATGGCATGTCTATTGGGGCGAATTCATAATCGTGTCGCTTAAAATCTGTCGCAACCTCGTCAATGATCACCATCCCCGCTATAGCACCCGGGCCAAAATATTTTATGTATTCCCAGGTAATGAAAGCTCCCATAGACCATCCTGCGAGGATAATATTTTCGAGATTCATGGAGGTAATAAACTGTTCAAGTACACTGGCATATTCTGCAACTGTGTGGCCATAGGGCTCATCAGAAGAGTCCCCATGCCCAGGCATGTCAATTGAAATAAAGCGGGCCTCTTGCCCTATAGAATATTTTTGTTTTCTGAAAAATTGACGTGACATCAATACGCCATGGATGAAAATAATGGCTTGTCCCGTGCCACACTCTTCAACAACAACATTACGACCATTTCCAATATCGAATCTATAGACCTTCGACGCTTTTTTAGTCATTTTGAAATACTCCCCGTTTCGGCTCCGCTGAACGTGACAAATGAAAACAGCGCTACAGTCAAAATGACATGCGCAGATTAACGCCGATTGCCCGTGGTTTCGCTATAGCATCGCGATTCTCCAGCAGGTAAATGGTATCCTTGAATAATACATTGCGTTCATCGGTAAGATTGGTCACGAACAACGCTATCGTCCAATCATCTGTTTCTACCCCAATTTTCGAATTTATCGAGCCGTATGCGTCTAACTCCACACCACCGCTAGACTCAGCCTGGTTGAATTGCTCACTTCGGTAGCTCGCATTAATATTGAAAAATCCGTGTAGCTTGCCGCCTTCACCAACCGGGAAGAGATAGGTCGCATTGGTGCTGAAAACGTACTCAGGAACCATAGGCAATTTGTCATCACTGGATACGATAACCGGCAAGACCGCACCTGGAATGTCATCGATGAACCTTGCGTTCGTATAAGAGGCTGAAATATCCCAGATGAAATTCTCGGTAATCAGCATTTTCAGTTCAGTTTCGAGGCCAATTATTTCCACATTCCCCGAGTTAACTGTTTGCTTGAAACCACAAGTGCCATCAAGCGGATCTGAAATTGGGACATCAGACCAATCCGTGTAGTAGGCTGCTGCATTAAGCTGTATTCGTTCATTAAATTGACTCTTGGCACCAACTTCAAAGGTCCATAGAGAGTCGGATTCAAACTTTGGGATATTGGCACCGCATAGTTCTACCGAGACCGGATCATTGTTTCCACCCAAGCGAAAACCTTGAGATGCCGAACCATAGAGTAAAACATCATCAAGCTTGTACTCCAGGGCGACTTTGGGAGAGAAGCCTTGCTCATTCAGGTCATTATCAATCGTGGTACCAGCAGCAAAGATGCCGCCAATTTCGTCAAATACAAAATTTTGATCATAGTCAAAATACCGCCCCCCAAGTATTAGTCTCCATTGGTCTGATAAATCTATGCCCAGCTCACCGAATATCGCTATCTGCTCTGTCTTAAATGTTGATGTGCTCTCAAACAGGTTTTCCGGGTTGATCGGATATCCCACGATAGAAGACAGTGTCTCGCAATCAGGAGCCGCAAAGACTTCACAAATATCAGCGGCCCCCACTACCTGCGAGGCCTCAGTCAATCCGCTTGTTGGAAAATCCTGGATAAAGATTTTATCCTGCTTGTTGTAGAAAATTCCGCCTACATATTCAACCCGGCCATCGAAAGCGGACCCGGTCAAGCGAAACTCCTGAACAACATCCTCTACATCCGTTGAATTTATGAGGATCGCGGTTGTCGTGTCAAAAGGAGCGCCGCCTAACAGGAAAGGGAGGAAATCGGCAGATTCTATCCGGTTTGTTTGGTATCGATCAAAGTAGGATGTAACAGAAGTTAAATTGGCAAAGCCCAGATCCCACGTCGCCTCAATCGAGTACAAGTTGAATTCATCGAACCAGGGTTCAGGGGTGACTCTGCTTTGCTCGTAGTCCGCCAGTCCGGCATTCGCCTCATTATTCCCCGGAAGTACCTCACCTGGCGTATAAGTGTCTTCTGTCTGGGAACCGTCTAAATCGGTTTCCTGGCGAATATATTTGAAGGCAAGCTCTAAATTCTCAGTTGGCAGAAACCGCAATTGAGCGCGTATGTTATATGTGTCCTCGGTGTTTACATCTTCAATATGACTGTTGTCATTTATGCCCAAATTAAAAAGCGGATGACGAGGATCCCCTGGTGCCGCTACATTGTCAATAAATCCCCCCTCGTGACTTGCCGTCCCCACTACCCTAAGAGCCAATTTGTCCTCTATTAATGGAACATTGACAAGACCATTCACTGAGTAGTTTATGCCGCCGCCCCTGGTAGAGGAGCGAGTCAACGATGTTTTCCCCTGGAAGGCGCTGGTATCAGCACTATTTGTGATTATTCTTATTGTTCCCGAAAGCGAGCCGGCTCCATAGAGAGTTCCCTGTGGGCCACGCAGAACCTCGATTCGATTGACATCAAATAACTTGAGGTCTGGATTGTAACCAGCCAGAGACACCGGGGTCTCATCAATGTACACGCCAACGGCCGCCTGAGCTTCAGGCTCATCAGTATTGACAATAGTGGTCGACGAGTTCACTCCACGAATGGCAATAAGTTGTTGGCCTGGCCCTCGATCAGCAAATGATACGCTCACCAGTCCCTCTGCATAGCTCGAAAAGTCGTCCGCTCCTTTTTCCTCCAGTGCGGTCTCACTGATAGCCTGAAGACTTATGCCAATATCCCGGGCACTTTTCTCGCTTGTTTTCGTCGCCGTAACAATTATCTCTTCAATCCCATTGTATATCTGGGCATAGCTTATGGCCGGAATAACTGAGATTGCCATCACCAGCGCAAAGGCGGTTGAACTACTGTATTTCCGATTAGCTGTAGGCTTCTTGCGCATAACTGTCTCCAACTTTCTAACCCTAATTCCTTTATCCCCACCAATCACGACAAGGGATTCGCTTGCTTTTATTTTGCTTAAGCGAATACTATGAAATAAAAGCTGGTAGCTGTTATCCGTTAAACGCAGAGAAATTTGCATGGATATTAATTAAACAGTAATAAAATCAACGGGGTAGGATAAGTGTATCCAGTTATCGCAGAAAATCTTCTTTCAAGGAAAAAATCCTACGGAGATATCGACCAGCAAGCGAATCGTCTTGAGGGCTACGAACAGAATTACCAACAATTTGGTGAAGGTTGCTTTAATGGCAGCTTTTCATCCCTATACATTGATAGTGATTTTTCCCTGTTTTTCGAAAGCGTAAATGTGAGCCTTAATCAAAGAGTTTGCACTCCGGGGAATAGGTACGCGATCATTATTTTTGATTCATCGTGTGGCACGCAAATAGTTAATGGTGAATTGATCGATGGTGGCAATGTTCTTCTGCTACCACCACGGTCCGAAACAAATGTTGTCACCAGTGCTGACATGCAAGTACTCGTCCTTGACGTAGCCAGGACGCTTGTTGAAGACACACTCCTGCATCAATCTCTGCCTATCTTCGATAAGACGGAATTTTACCACGCATTAATTAGCGCGAATATTGAGCTTAATTCCGCTTTGTTAGTAAGCACAAATCATCTGTTGCAGAGATGCGCTCAACTGGCAAACACTCAATCTGAAGGGGCACTGAACTCGTATCGGCAGGAAGTTATAACCATGGCTATGGCTTCGTTTAGTAACTCTCTCTATACAAAAAAAATACACCGCTTTGAGGGTCGAAAATCAAGTCGTTTTGCCAGATATATGAATCTCCGACTACATTTGGATAGCTCATTGCATTTAGACATAGATTGGAACCAACTCTCATCAAGGTTCGGATTGTCACGCAGATCTATCGAACATCTATTTTGGGAATTTTCTGGTTTGACCCCAGCCCGTTATATAAAAGTCGTTCGACTCAATGAGATCAAGCGAAAACTCCAATGCACAGACAGTATAGACACATCAATCGCTGATATCGGCGCGAGATACGGTTTGTGGCATGAGAGCCGACTGGCACAGAGCTATCGGGCACAGTTTCATGAACTCCCCTCAGAAACACGCGGGTGCTTAATGGGTCGTTTATAGCGGCGAGCAGGCGATAGATCGTAAGCGCCCAAACGGCAAGCCGCCAGAGATGGGCAGTATTGCAGCTTCTCACCATGCTGGGGACCTGCAGGTACTGGCTGACTATCGTCAGCTTCATTCTGGTCTTGTCAGTTCGGAAACTTCTGGGTGGGTTTTCACACAGCGGCTACAGTTGTGAACTGGTCAGCTATATCTACCAGGCATCGGTCACTTAACGTAAAACCAGCTCAATACGTTGTTCACAATTAATACCGTTACAGTTCGGCGCAAGCGAGCCTGCGCAGCCAAATAACTCGGAATGATCTCTGCGCGTTAGTTGCTCGCGAAAAAACTGATAAGTATCTTCAGCGCTAAACTCTTGCGAGACTTCATAGGTGATCCTGGTAATGTCCCGCGCAGGTGTTCAAAGTTTTCCGGTATGACTTCACCCCGAGTTCGTTGCAAACCACCCAATATTATTCGGTAATTCACGACTCACAATTTCAGATTCTGGAAAACCACTAAGCAAAACATGATCAGTAAATCCTGATTGTGTATTGCCGGTTTGAGAATAGACGCTCCCTGACACAATCAGAGTTGCCAGCACAAACAGGCGTGGAGGAATAAAAGTTAGGCGAGGTGTATATTAATCACGGCTCCAAAGTGTATAGCATTGCGGCACAGTAATGTTTACGCAGCCACGATCAAGCCTGCTATTCTTTCGGTTTTTTTGCTGCATCTTCTTTTTTAACAATTTTTCCTCTGCCCTTTTTCTTACTTGCCGTTTTCTTTGCTGGCGTTTTCTTGCTGGCGACAACAAGCCCTTCGTCTATCACAGTATTGCTGGCAGCGTTACCTTTGCCAGCACCTGATGCTGCCGGGGCATCTGCCTTTTGTGCTTTCTCCTGCTCTATAGAGTCGGTATCAATTTCCGGGAGATCCGAGAACGGAAAGGGCTTTTCTTCCGTGTTGTAAGTAAGGAATTTTACAATTTGGGAAATATACAGTTCAATAACCCCTGCGACATAGCGCAGATTTGCATTGCTGTCACCGCCAAGAATTGAGAATAATGCCTGTGCCAGTGCGAACACCGCCACCACGGGGATGAGAACCAGGTACAGGAGCGCAGCAAACGCAAGCATAAACAGGACGCGAATCCACGGGGATGACTTTTTTATATTATTCACAATATTTACGGATTTGTCTGACATGATTTTTCCTCGTTTTGAGCTGGAGATTCTGTACAACATTCATTTTCCAGGTCCAGCTAGTTTAATATTTTGTCTTCACTTGAGGCGAACTCGACATCCAGCGCCTGCTCACTCAACATCAATGAAGAAATTATATTCTGCAAAGAGTCATTTTCATAAATAATTTTGTAGAGGCCGCTGGCTAGAGGCATATAAACACCAAGCTCCTCTGCTTTTTCTTTCACTAACTTTACCGTGTTAACTCCCTCTGCCACCTGCCCCAACTCAGAGATGGCTTCCGCTAATGCCGTGCCCTTGCCCAGCGCCAAACCGATTCGATAGTTACGACTAAGAGGTGTAGAACAGGTTACCACCAGGTCGCCAACGCCAGCCAGACCCAGGAATGTCATCGGATCCGCACCCAGTTCTTTTCCAAACCGGGCCATTTCAGCCAGCGCCCTGGTCACTAACATACTATTGGTGTTATGCCCCATGCCAAGGGCAGCGGCGACCCCGGCTATTATTGCGTAAATATTTTTTAGTGAGCCTCCCAGCTCCACACCAAACATATCGTTGTTCGCGTAGACCCTGAAAAACCTGGATCTGAGGGCATCTTTCACCCGTTCACGTACTTCCACATGCGGACTGGCGATCACTGTGCCCGTCAAGTTTTTACTTGCAATTTCCTTCGCAAGATTTGGGCCACTTAGCACCCCTACTTTTGCCTGAGGCATTTCCTGATTCAATATCTGGCTCATTAGATCAAAGCTGCCACTCTCAATTCCTTTAGTGGTGCTTACCAGCACAACATCTTCCAGCAGATGTGGAACCAACTCTCGCACTACTTGACGAAATGAGCCACTGGGCACCGCTACAAATATCAGCTTACTGTCTCGCACCGCCGCAGCCACGTCACTGGTGGCGATAATTCTTTCGCTTAAACGGTAACCTGGCAGATACTGCGTATTCTCCTGTAGCCTGTTCAATTCCTGCGCCCGAGAAGCACTGCGCATCCAAAAACTAAGCTCATAGCCATTTTCAGCAATAATATTGGCTATCACAGTGCCAAAACTGCCACCGCCAATAACTGATATTTTACATGGTGACATGGTAAATCCATTAAGCCAACAACAAGAACTCACTAATAGTCTGATTAAGACACAATACCAGGATGCCCCCTTCCATCAGACGCCCTTTCCATCAGACGCCGCCTTTCAACAGATGTCCCTTGCAGCGACAAGCGCGGGGCTACAATCAGCTTCACTTCTTTGCTGATTTTACACCAAGTGGTCAATTTACAGCAACGGCTTGATTTGAGCCGGCTCATCAAGCCTCAACAAGGTCGTCATAAAATGAACAGTAAGAACCTGGCGGGTCATCTTTCTCTAAATAAAAGACGAGGCGCTTGCAACTATCACCATTAGCGGGGAAGGATAAACCCCCAGCAAGAGAAGTAAAAACAGTAAAATGGCCAACACGCCACAGGAAATAACACTTTCAACACCCCCAGGCCGATAAGGTATTGCGTGCTTTTGCGGCATTAGCATATGATAAATGATACGCAGGTAATAATACAAACCTATGCCGCTACCCACTACCAAAACAGCCAACAACATCCACAACCCGGATTCAACGCCAGCGAGAAAGATGTAAAATTTTCCAATAAAACCTACCGTAAGCGGGATCCCGGCAAGTGACAATAACATGGCGATAAACACTGTTGACAACCAGGGCTTACGCCAGAACAATCCATGGTAATCTCTAATTCCATCGAACTCTTTTTCACTGGAAGATACAATCGATACCACACCGAAGGCACCCAGTGACATGATCACATAAGCCAGAAGATAGAATGTCACGGCTTCAACAGCAATGCTTCCTGTCACATAATGACTGGAAATAATGGCAATAAGCAGATAGCCCATATGCGCGATGGATGAGTAAGCCAAAATACGTTTTACGTTGTCTTGCAATAGTGCTAATAAATTCCCCACCAAAATAGAGGCCGCAGCGATCAGGGCAAGCACCGTCACTATCGATTCAAAATTAAGCGCATCACTGGTCTCAATAAAGCGCAGCAAAATAACGAACATGGCTACTTTGCCAATGGTGGCCAGGTAGGTCGTGGCCGGCAGTGGTGAGCCTTCGTAAACGTCTGGTGTCCACAGATGAAAAGGTGCTAATGACAACTTAAATGCCATCCCTCCCATAATCAGTAACAAGGCCAGTACCGAATAGTTTTCACCCAATGCGTTCGCAGCAGCAGGCAATTCAATCAGGCTGGTAAAAGACAGGGTTCCGGTCTGCGCATAAACCAGTGCCATGCCGAATAAGATAAATCCTGACGCGGCGGCAGATAACACCAGATATTTTACCGACGCCTCCAATGGATAGCCGGATGACTGTTTACTGTGCAGCGGATAAGCAAGCATGCCGTATAAAGACATGCTCAGAGTTTCCAGTCCCAGTATTACACTAACGAAATGGTTACTGCTTACCATCACAATTGCGCCTATGGTCGCCAATGTAAGCAATAAAAAATATTCCTCTCTTTGATCGTCCAATTCAAAAAAGTAAGGAAAACCCAGAATCGCAATAAACATGGCGGTAGCACAAACAGTCACAGTAAACAACAAACTGTACTGGTCTATTATCAACAGCGGTGTGACCTGCTGCCTGGCCCAATCCATCATCGAGGCAGCAACGATAGCGGCCAGCAACAGGCCGGTAATAGCTATTGTCGCAGTCGTCAGGTAACTGCGGCGAATGCCAATCATCAACATCAGCAATACCGACGTAGCCGTCACTATAAGCAGCGGCATTAATGGCAATAAGTCATCGAAAGTCATTGTTGCTGTACCAGCGCCGCGATGGCTGCTTCGGATTCATTCAGTAAAACCGCCAGGCTATCGGCCGAAATGTCCAGAAAGCTCTGTGGGTACATTCCCATCCAGACCAGGCCAATCATCATTGCGCCGAAATAAAACATTTCTCGCTGACTAAGGTCACTTAGACGACTGTCATCAAAATTCGTATTGCTATAAGCACCATGGAAAACTTTTTGTATTAGCCACAATGAATAAACCGACGCAAAAATAAGCCCGAACGCGGCCAGCACCGTCAGTGTAATACTGGATTTAAAGGCACCCAACAGCACCAGAAACTCGCCAACAAAATTGCCAAGACCCGGCATACCCAAGGCAGCGATTGAGAAGAACAAGGCGACAAGGGACATACGTGGCACTTTGCCCCAAAATCCTCCCATGTCATCCATATTGCGCGTATGTATTCGATGTTGTAGACCACCGGCCAACATAAACAATGCGGCAGCACTCAGCCCGTGAGCCAGCATGGTCATTACAGCACCCTGCAACGCCTGTTCGTTCCATGCGTAGATACCCAGCAATACGAAGCCCATGTGACTGACACTGGTGTAGGCAATCAGCCGCTTAATATCAGTTTGTGCAAAAGCGACCTTGGCGCAGTAAAGGATACTGATCACCGCCAGGGTCATTGCTAGCGGCGCAAATTGCAGCGATGCCTCGGGAAACAGTGGAACAGCGAATCGAATCAGACCATAGGCTCCTGTCTTGAGCAACACACCGGCCAAAATGACACTGCCAGCCGTCGGTGCCTGGCTGTGTGCATCAGGTAACCAGGAATGGAATGGAAAACCTGGTAGCTTGGTACTGAATGCCACGAAGAAACCCAGCATGACCCACATCTCGATACTACTGCTGGTGCTGACATTGAGTAAGTCAACGTAGTCAAAGCTAAACCAGCCAAATTGTATATAGTGCAGATAGGCCAATACAAGAATAGACACCAACATCAACATGCCGGTGACCTGGGTAAAGAGAAAAAACTTCACCGCGGCGTAATTTTTGTTCTCATGCCCCCAGATGGCAATGATGAAGTACATAGGGATCAACATGACTTCCCAGAAGAAGAAAAATAGAAACAAGTCCAGCGCAGTGAAGACACCAATCACGCCGGCCAGTGTCCACAGCAGGTTAAAGTAAAAGAAACCGGCTCTCTCAGTAATCTCACTCCAGGCGGCACCCACGGCAATGACCCCAAGGAAGGCTGTTAGCAACATCATCAGCACGCTCAATCCGTCGGCGGCCAAATGAAATGAAATACCGAAGCGTGGCATCCACTGTGCGTTCAGTGAAACGATCCAATTTGAATCGCCGCCGTCCCCAGCCAACAGGGTTAACATTAGCAGTAGGTCGAGCAACACTGCGAGCAGAGCTACTACGCGCGGAAATTTTGGGTCCAGACCTTCCGACAGCCAGGCCAACACACCACCCAGAAATAGAATACCTATGAGAACTGGCAGTATCACAGCAGCACCCCCAGGCTAATAATTATCACCACGCTACCGGCAATACTAAGTGCATACCAATGTAGCTGGCCGGTTTGCGTCTTCGCTAACATACCATGCCCGGTTCGAGTAATTGTAACGAGAAAAGCGTAGCAGGCATCAATCAAATCTTTTTTGTTGATTCGAGCTAAAAACAGGAATGGCTTTATAAATAGAAAACCATACAGCGCATCCATGCCCCAGCCGCTGAACCAAAAGCGATGCAAAGACGAGGCTAGCGGGTTCGCCCTGAGTTTCTCTACAGAAAATGTCCTGGACATAAAGAAAAGATAACTTACTGCCAGGCCAAGCAGCGGCACCGCGATCATAATTCCGTGCATCAACAAACTGATGTGATGTTCTTCATGCACTTCGCCATGGCTGAACACAGCGTCTACTGGTATCTGAATCCAGCCGCCGAATAGCGCCAAAACCATTAAAATGAGTAGTGGAGCTGCCATGCTAAAGCCTGCCACTTCCTTTTCGTCATGATGTCCCTTGCTCTCGCCGAAGAACACGACAAACACTAATCTAAAACTGTAGATGCCGGTGAAGAATGCACCGATTACACCACCAATCCACAGTAATAGACCCGACCCCTCCATCTCCAGAGCGGCAATCAGGATTTCGTCCTTGCTAAAGTAGCCTGAGGTAAATGGAAAGGCAGCGAGCGCCAGGCTGCCGATTAGAAAGGAAGCAAAGGCAATCGGTAATTGTTTCCGCTTACCACCCATCCTGAAAATATCATGTTCGTGGTGAAGGCTCAGAATTACAGTTCCCGCCGCGAGGAATAGCAAAGCCTTGAAGAAAGCATGAGTCATCAAATGAAACACCGAGGCTGACCAGGCACCGACTCCCAGGCCAAGAAACATATAACCAATCTGGCTTACGGTTGAATACGCAAGTATGCGTTTGATATCGTGCTGCGTCATCGCTGTGAAACCGGCCATGAGCAGAGTAATTAAGCCTATCCACGCGACCAGTAGCTGCACACCGGGCGCCAGCTCGAATAAAACGTGGGTACGAGCGACTAAATAGACACCGGCGGTAACCATGGTCGCCGCATGTATCAATGCGCTAATAGGTGTGGGCCCTGCCATCGCATCAGGCAGCCAGGTTTGAAGCGGTAGCTGCGCAGATTTACCGACAGCGCCACCGAGCAATAACAGCGAAGCCGCAATGGCAAGTCCTGAGCCTACTGCCCATTGGGTCTGCGCTGCGTATAGCATGTCTTGAATGTTCAGGGTGCCTAATTGAGCAAACAGAAAAAACAAGCCAATTGCCATTGAGGTATCGCCAACGCGGGTAGTCACGAATGCCTTGCGTGCTGCGTAACCGTTTTCTGGTTTTTCATACCAGAACCCAATCAATAGATAACTGCAAAGACCAACCCCTTCCCAACCCAGATAGAGCAGCACCAGATTATCAGCCAGAACCAGCATCAACATGGAGGCGACAAATAAATTCATGCAGGCAAAGAATCGGCTATAGTTGGGATCGTCCCGCATAAAGCCGGTGGAATAAAGATGAATTAAAAACCCGACACCGGTAATGATCAGCATCATTACTAAAGAAAGCCCATCAAGGTAAAAACTAAAGCCCGGTGAGAAATTTCCAACTGACATCCAGGTCCAGACTTCCAGCACGAAATAGTCTTCGCCTGAGTCAATAAACTGAACAGCGATAATGGCTGCGCTTAAAAAAGATAATCCAATTGAACCCGCGCCGATTATCGCCACTGTGTTTTTGGGCAAGTTGCCACTTGTCAAAACCAGACTTAAAAAGCCTAGCAATGGAAGTGTGGGTAACAGCCAGATTAAATCTTGCACGATAGTATTTCCCTAACCCTTCATCTGACTTAATACGTTGATATCGACAGTATGGAAGCGTCTATACATCTGAATAATCAGCCCTAAGCCTACCGCCACCTCGGCTGCCGCCAAGGTCAGAATCATGAGAAACATTAGCTGCCCGTCCGCATGACCCCAACGAGACGCCGCTACTATGAAAGCCAAACCACTGGCATTGAGCATAATCTCCAGCGACATCAGGACGAAAACGATATTGCGTCTGGTGAGCACACCCACCAAACCCAGCACAAATAAAATGCCAGCCAGAATCAGACCATGCTCTAAGGGTATTGACTGCATCGTGTTCCCCGGTATTCTGTAACTTTATTTAGAGTCATCCCACTCACTTCGCTTGTTTGCTGTAAGTGCCAATCTATTTCTTCGCCAGGTGATAAGCGGCAACCAAACCCGCAAGTAATAATAGAGAGGCAAGCTCTACCGCCAGTACGTAGGGCCCGAACAATAAAGCACTGACCTCCATCACATCCACTATTGACGGACTCAGCGCATGGTCATATTGACTAACTACCGCAAGCAGCTGCGCCAGCAGCACTGAGGCAAGAATTGACGGTACTACCCAAACTCCTGGCCTCATCCAGCTTCTTTCTTGCGCGAGACTTTGCTGCCCCATGTTCAGCATCATTATCACAAACAGGAACAGCACCATGATTGCACCGGCATAGACAATCGCCTCAAGCACTGCGGCAAAGGGCGCGCCCAGCACATAGAAGACCACAGCCACCGCAAGCAAAGAAAGAATCAGGTAGATCAAGGCGTGTACGATATTGGTTTGCACTATCACGGCAATGGTTGAAATGATTGCCACCACAGCGGCTATATAGAAAAGCAGTATCACGGCAACAAACTCCTCACATTTACCGGCGCGGCTTCGTGCCGGGCTTCACCCTTGTCTTTGCCACCGATCTTCTTGCCCGCCACCCGGTAAAAATTGTAATCATGGTATTTGCCAGTGCCGTCAATCAACAGATCTTCTTTCTCCCACACCATGTCCTGGCGGATATATTCGGCCATTTCAAAATCCGGCGTTAATTGAATCGCATTGGTCGGACAAGCTTCTTCGCAAAAACCGCACATGATGCAACGCGAAAAATTAATACGGAAAAATTCAGGATACCAGCGTCCTTCTTCGTCTTCAGTTTTCTGTAAGGCTATACAGTCAACCGGACATGCCACGGCGCAAAGATTGCAGGCTACACAACGTTCCTCGCCATCAGGGTCCCGACTGAGAATGATGCGACCGCGCCAACGCGGAAACATATAAGGTTGCTGATCCGGGTACTCGACGGTGTCCGTCTTAACCCATAGATGAGCAAACACGCGCCAAAGAGTAACCACCTGGCTTGTCAGGCTGTCCTTAATCAGAGTGAGCATAACTGTCTCCAAAAAACTGCAACATTACTGCGTGCTCAAAATAATCGCGCCCGTAAGCAACAAGTTTACTAGCGAAACCGGTAACAGAAACAACCAGCCATAAGTCATTAGCTGGTCATAGCGCGGCCGTGGAATGGCTGCTCGCAACAAAATAAAAAAGGCAATAAAAACGGATGCCTTTAGAACGAACCAAATAATTGGGGGCAGAAAAGATGGTCCCAACCAACCGCCAAAGAACAGCACGGTAATCAATGACGATACCAGAACCAGCCCCAGGTACTCACCAACGAAAAACATGCCAAACTTCATCCCGGAATATTCCGTGTGATAACCGGCGCAAATCTCTTGTTCCGCTTCGGGGATGTCAAAAGGCAGGCGATGACTTTCGGCTATACCCGCTATAAGGAAGATGACGAAACCGATAAACTGGGGAATGACATACCAGCCATCAGCCTGGGCAAGAACAATTTCACGCAAATTAAAACTGCCTGCCAGGGCGACAACACCAAGGATGGAAATCCCCATGAATACTTCATAGCTCACCATTTGCGCCGCGGCGCGCAATGCGCCCAGCAAGGCATATTTGTTATCGGAAGAAAGCCCCCCCAGCATAACGCTGTAAGCACCCAATGAAGCCATGGCGAGAACGAATAACACGCCGATGCTGGAATCTACGACGCCAACACCCGGGGCAAACGGCACAACACTAAAACTGAGCAAGATCACGGTCATGATGATGGCTGGCGCTAACACAAAGCTAAATTTGTCCGCGAATGGTGGAATCCAGTCTTCCTTAGTGAAAATTTTGATCATGTCTGCTACTACCTGCAACAAACCAAAGGGACCTACCCGATTCGGCCCCAGTCTGTCTTGCCAGAAACCCAGTAATCGACGCTCCACCCAAATAAGCATAGCCGCAACCACAATCACTGTTGCCAGAATTGCCCCTATGCTTAAACCGGAACCCACTTCGAAAGTCATGAGCTAGTTTTCCTCGTCCTGGAAATCACTAACAATAAGATTGCGAATACCTCTGCCTGAAGCCTGCTGATCACTTTTCTCTATTTCTATCAGGCTCGTCAATTCTGCTGGATTAAGAGAGCCATCACCACAATAAAGTAAGGCGGTGCCGACTTTAATTCCGCTTCTTATCGCTGCTGTCACGGTGACATCGCAGCCTTTGATATTGACACTATCGCCCTGTTCTACTTGTCTGCTTGTCGCATCCGCTGGAGACAATCCTATATAGGAACCGGTCATGCGAGCCTGTATTGGCTTCGAACGCGCACTTAGTTCATCGCTGCCAAATATCTGAAAACCCATGGCTAATTGTAACTGCGCACCTGATGCCATCTGTGCCTTGCGCGGCGCTTCATAAAAAGAACCTTCCGAACTGCCTGTCTCGAACATCAGGGTCCCGCTGTGACCTTGTTTCAGCTCGCCGTTGACTTCGTCTTGAAATTTGCTGATAGACTGGTTCGAGTTCCACCTGGGTGCCCACGACGAAGCAAGCAGGCTGGCGTCTTTTTGCGCAGGAATGCCCTCCATGGAAAAGGACATCACCGATTCCTTGTCCTCCATCTGTTTTGGCTCATGCACATTCAGGTCAGCCAGCATAGCCGTGCGACCACTGTATCTATGGGACTGGCGTGGAACTTTCATGCCCGCGACAAATTGATTCTCAGCAGGCAATACTTCACTGAGTTTGGCAAAACCTTTTACTTCGCTAGCGCAACGATGCACCAGGTCATCACCATGTTCGGCGTCATTTATCCAGCGCCAGGAAGGTTTAGCCAGCTTTTGGCACTTGTGCACCTGGAAACTAAGTTGCGCCCTGCCCTCATAATTTATATAAGTCGCCTTGTGTTCAGAAAAAGCTGTAACGGGTAAAACTATGTCCGCCCTGGCGGTTGTTGCTGTGGGTAGTTGATCCAGCACCAATACCTGCTCAGCCTTGTCCAGGGCTGAATCCACTTGCGCCCTGGTCGCTCTCCGGTATAAATCGTTTTCCAGAACGATGGTGCGCTGTGCGGCACCAGTTTGCAACTTGTCTAATGCCGCTCCCAAATTATTGGCTGGATCCACTAACATTCCCATGCCAATACTGTTGACTTCGGGGACCAATAAGCAAAGATCGATGGCAGACCCGCTGTTACTTTCTTGCAGGGCTCGGGCAATATTTGCAGCCACTTTAATGAGGTCACTGCCGTTGCTGTTACCGGAAATTATGAGGGGACGTTTAGCTTCTTTTAATTGCGTGGCGATCTGCTCTATGTCATCACTGTGTTCTGGTGAGTCAGAAACAACGCCAGCGGCTGAGGTCGATAGCCTGTTGGCTATCTGCTGTCCAATAGAGGTCAAATTCGGCAATGATCCAATAATACATTCTGATGCAATATCGTCGAGTCGGCTCACTGCAGGACTGAGTATGCTCAACGGGCTGCGCTCATGCTGAGCCAGTTCGCGAACAGCCGCGTCTTGCCATTGTGGTATTCGGTTCCGAGCGGCGAGCTCCATCGCCCTGTTGCGCACGGATTGGCGCAGTGCCAGGGCAATTCGAGGTGCGACGTTGGTGACATCCTCTCCCACAATCAGGATAGCGTCAGCCTGTTCGATTTCACGAATACTCGGGCTATGGAAAGCGCCATCCTGCGCCAGCGCCAGGATAACTTGCAGTGATTCGTGTTCAGCATCGGAATAGCCGGCATAAAAATTGTCATCGCCTACCAGGCAACGCAGCGCGAAGTTGGATTCGTTGCTGGCGCGAGGCGAGCCTATGCCGATAGTCCCGGCACTTGAAAACTCCTTCAAGACCGCTTCCAGTTGTTGCTCCGATAGAAGTTCTGTCTTTCCCTGTTTTTGCCTTACCGGCTCCAGCAGCCGCTCTTTATTATTCACAAAATCGAAGCCGAAACGACCTCTATCACAAAGAAAATAACCATTAATCTCGCTGTTATAGCGGTTTACGATTCGCCTCAGGCTTCCATAGCGTTCGCCGGGCGCAGTATTACAACCAACCGAGCAAGCAACACAGATGGAAGGTGCCGTCTGCAAATCCCATTTGCGGCTGTAGTGTTCACTGAACGCCTTGTCAGTGAACACGCCAGTGGGGCACACTTCAACCAGATTTCCACTGAACTCGCTTTCTAAAGGCCCTTCTTCGTGTCTACCAAAATAAACATGGTGATGGGACGCCTGCGCTGAAAGATCAGTGCCGCCAGCATAATCATCGTAATAACGCACACAGCGGTAACAAGTGATGCAGCGATTCATCTCGTGATTAATAAAAGAACCGAGATACTGGTTGCGATGAGTGACTTTCTTTTTATCATAACGCCGGTAATTGTGGCCCGACATCTGCGTCATGTCTTGCAGGTGGCATTCACCGCCCTCCTCACACACCGGGCAGTCATGGGGGTGACTAATCATCAAACTCTCGATCACATCGGAACGGAACGACCTGGTCTGTTCATCTTTAATGGAAATAATTGCTCCGTCGCTAGCCGGTGTCATACAGGCCATGACCAACATACCATCCTTGTCATCGGCATCGCGGTATTGTTTGACTGCACACTGGCGACAGGCACCAACAGAACCCATGCCGGGGTGCCAGCAAAAGTAAGGCAGGTCCAAACCCTGCGACAGACATTCCTGCAACAGATTGTTATCGGGATTTACCTGGTAAGTCACCCCATCAATAACAATTTTAGCCATCTAAAACTCCAGTCTCTGCCTTGCTAGTGCTTGTAGCTACAGCGTTTTTCCTTAATATGCCTGTCAAAATCTTCCTTGAAATATTTTAAACCGCTTCCTAACGGAGCCGTTGCACCAGGTGCTAAAGCACAAAAGGTGCGACCAGGCCCTAAATAACTCACGTGATCATGCAAAATCTGTAGGTCTTTTTCAGTGCCGCGGCCACTTTCAAATTCACGAAATATTTCATCAACCCACGGCAGCCCGTCACGGCAAGGTGTGCAAAAGCCGCAGGACTCATGGGCAAAAAATTTCATTAAATTTCCGACCATGCCAACTGGACAGGTTTTATCATCCAGAATAATCATCGTTCCTGTCGCCAGCCGACTCCCTGTTTTCGCTATTTCATCGTAATCGAGGCTAATATCCAGATGCTCGGGCAACATAAAATCAGTGGAGCCTCCGCCAGGAAGAAAACCCCTCAGTTCCAGGCCGTCTTGCATACCACCGGCGCAGGTTTCTAACAGCTCGCGTATGGGCAGCCCTAAAGGCAATTCCCAGCAACCGGGAGTTTTTACTTTACCACTTACGCCAAACAGCTTGGTTCCGTGATCATTCCCTTTGGTTAAACTGTGGTACCAATCTACGCCATAGGCAAGAATGCCGGGCAAGTTACAAAGTGTTTCTACGTTATTCACGATAGTGGGCTTCCCCCACAGACCGCTCACCTGTGGAAAGGGAGGCTTGGCTCTTGGGTTCGCTCGCCGCCCTTCGAGGGCGTTGAGCAAGGCGGTTTCTTCGCCGCATATATAACGCCCGGCACTGGTGTGTATAACAATATCCAGGTCGAAACCAGTACCCAGTATGTCCTTGCCAAGATAGCCCTTGTGCCTGGCTTCCTGTATGGCTTTTCGTAAAGCCTGTTCAGAAACAGTGTATTCGCCTCTCAGGAATATATAGGCTTTACTCGCCTGAATGGTGTAGGCGGCAATTATCATGCCTTCTATTAACAGGTGTGGATCGCCTTCCATAAGCAACCTGTCCTTGAACGTACCTGGCTCCATCTCATCGGCATTGACAACCAGATATTTTTGCCCGGGAGAATTTTCCCCGGTCGGCACAAAGCTCCACTTTAGGCCGGTTGGAAAACCAGCCCCACCCCTTCCCTTAAGACCTGAATCCTTTACTTTTTGCAGCACATCTTCGGCACTCAAGCCCTGCGCAATCCCATGCAAACCTTGATAGCCATCGTTCGCCTCATAAGCTGCTATGTTCAGCGGTGGACGGGACATATCGATGTTTTTTGTTAAGGGCTTCGTTACCACGCTTATTTCCGTTATCCCTGTTTGTTCTGATAATCAGCAATGATTGAATCGATCTTTTCCGGCGTCAGATTTCTGTGCAGGTCCGGCCCCACCATCATGACCGGGGCTCTGTCACAGTCTCCCAGACAGGGCACCGGTATCAAAGTGAAATCACCCTCTTTGCTGGTCTCACCGTAGTCAATATCAAGCTGATTTTTAATATGCGCCTTAATACTTTCGCAACCCATAATCCAGCAGCTAACGCTATCGCAGAATAACATCACGTTCCTGCCAACGGGTTGTCGGTAAACCAGGTTAAAGAACGTCGCCACGCCTTCCAGGTTCGCAGCAGGAATATCCAGGTATTTCGAAATACCCAGCAGGCTTTCATCGGACACCCAGCCCTGATGTTTTTGCACTATCTTCAACGCCTCAAGCCCCACCGCTTTCTTATCGGGGTAGAGCGTCATCTCGTGTTCGATCTCTGCAATTTCCTGCGCAGAAAGCTTACGCGGTTTTGTTGATGTGCTTACTATTACTTCCTGATTCATTGCTATATCGCTGTACTCTTTATTTATCTTGTTTATCTTGTTTATCTTTCTGGATTTTGTTTATCTTTCTGCGCTCGCCAATTTTCTTGCCAGGCCCGTGCTGAAACCCGCTAATAGATCGGCGACTATCATCTGTCTACGTCTGCCATCACAAAATCTATGCTGGCAATAATCGCTATTAGATCCGATACCATAAAGCCTCTCGAAATCTCTGGAATCATTTGCAGATGAGCGAATGATGGCGTCCGTATCCGCGTCCGGTAAGACATAGTGTTGCCATCACTAACCAAATAGTAACTATTAATACCTTTGGTCGCTTCGATCGCTACGGTCACTTCATTCGGCGGTATAACCGGGCCCCAACTAACACTGAGGAAATGGCTGATTAGCGTTTCGATATCCTGCATCGTCTTTTCTTTGCGTGGCGGCGTTGTCAGAGGGTGATCAGACTTGTAATGCCCTGATGGCATATTGTCCATGCACTGCTTAATAATCCGCAGACTCTGCCTCATCTCTTCTACACGAATAGCGCAGCGGTCGTAGCAGTCTCCGTTAACCGCTATCGGCACATCAAACTCTAAATTTTCATAACCACTATAAGGACGCTGCTTTCTAAAGTCCCACTCCAAACCTGTCGCGCGTAATCCAGCGCCAGTAACGCCCCAGTTAAATGCCTCTTGTGTGTCGTAAACCCCAACACCCCGGGTTCGTCGCTTTAAGATGCCGTTATTCATTACCATGCTGTCGTACTCATCGAGTCTTGGCGGCATAAAGTCCAGTAATTCTTGAATACGCTTTTCCCAGCCGTTTGGCAGGTCCTGTGCGACACCGCCAATTCGAAACCAACCGGGGTGCATCCTGGCCCCGCAAATCGATTCAATAATATTAAAGATTCGTTCTCGCTCGACAAACATATAAAAAATAGGTGATAGCTGCCCCACGTCCTGCGCAAATGTGCCATAGAACAGGAGATGACTACAGATTCGAAACATTTCCGACAACATGATTCGAATTACTTTAACTCTCTCGGGAACCCGGATTCCTGCCATCTGCTCAACTGCCATCACATAAGGCAGATTGTTCATTACCCCACCAAGATAATCGATGCGGTCAGTGTAAGGTATATAGGTGTGCCAGGATTGCCGCTCTCCCATCTTCTCAGCACCGCGATGGTGATAGCCTATATCGGGCACCGCATCGACCAAAATCTCGCCGTCCAATTGAAGCGCAATCCGAAAAGCACCATGTACACTGGGATGATTCGGACCCAGATTCAGGAACATAAATTCGGAATTTTCAGATTCGCGCTTCATGCCCCATTCTTCTGGCTTAAACTTCAACGCCGCCTGTTCGTAGTCTTCTTGCTCATCGCTTAGGGAAAACGGCTCCATTTCGGTGGCCCGAGCCGGGTGTTCCTTGCGTAGCGCATGCCCTTTCCAGGTTGGGGGCAAGACAATTCGATACAGGTTTGGGTGGCCGTCGAACTGTATGCCGAACATATCCCAGGTCTCACGCTCGTACCAATTCGCATTGGGCCAGAGTTCAATAATCGTCGGTAAGCTGAGATCGCTGTCTTGAAGGGCTACCTTCACCCGGAAATCACAATTTCCCGAAAAGGACATAAGGTGATATACCACGGTGAATTCGCTGTCCGGCTGAGCAGCGCGGTTATTTCTGAGCCGCTCATCGATGGCTGTAATATCAAACAGCATCTCAAATCGAGGTTTAAGCGCATCTCGCAGCGCCCGCAGCACTGTTTTCAAGTGCTGTCGCTCAACCCATACCGTCGGCATCCCGTCGCAGGTAGACTGCTCCGCCGCAATGAACTCACCGTAATCTCGACGCAGCCGCTGTAATGCCGCCGCGTCTGAATCTGGTCTTTCAAGCTTGTTTTCGCTGCTCAACATAAATAATTTTTACTTGAAATATTTTCTTTATCTTTTTGTTATTATTATGTTGATTATACGTTATCAGGAGATCGTAATTGGGTTGCTGCGATCCTGTCCGGCGAGCGAACTGCCCGTTGCACTGGATTTGCTTCTTTTTGGATAATGCCCTGGTCGTTGATTACCCAGCTCAGCGGTCTTCGCTCCCGACCAATGGACTCTTGCAGAAGAACAAGCCCCTGCAACAGTGCCTCCGGTCGTGGCGGGCAACCAGACACATAAACATCAACCGGTAGAAATTTATCCACCCCCTGAACAACCGAGTAAATATCATACATACCACCCGAATTCGCGCAGGAACCCATTGATATTACCCATTTAGGTTCCAATAATTGCTCGTAGAGCAGCTTTACCACGGGTGCCATCTTGCGAAATACAGTACCTGCTATAACAATCATGTCCGACTGTCTGGGCGTGCCCCGAATTACCTCGGCACCGAATCGCGCCAAATCGTGACGACTGGTAAAGGCTGTTGCCATTTCGACATAACAGCAAGAAAGCCCAAAATTAAAGGGCCATATCGAATTCTTTCGGCCCCAAGAGACCATGTCTTCCAAATTAGCCATGACTACATTGCGACGAATAAACTCATCCATGGCGCTGCCACTAGGCCTGGGTGACGAGGCATCCTCTGCTTTTTGTAGTTCCCAGCTCATAATTTGAATTCCCTCTTATTGGTTACGCCACCAGCGCCGACCAGGGTTTTCAGCTCTCGTTTCTGGGTAAGCGTGCGCCAATCCAGCGCGCCTATGCGCCACAGATAAAACAGTGCAGCAACCAATATGACTATGAATACCGTGATTTCTATAAAGCCCGGCCAGCCTGACTCCCTGACCGACACCGCCCAGGCAAACAGAAACACAACTTCCAGGTCGAAAATAATGAAAAGTATCGCGGGCAGATAGAAATGCACCGAAATGCGGAATTGAGCACTGCCCACCGAGACAATACCCGATTCGAAGGGCAAGTTTTTCGAGTGGGCAGATTTACGCTGCCCAAGAAAATAGGAGAGAGCCAACATAATGACCACAACAGCCATCACCAGGGCAAAATAAAAAAGGAACGGTCTTACACCGTCCAGAAACTCATTAGCTACTTCCAAACACTTAACTCCAAACACCCCAAGCTGCGCTCTTCCGGATTAAGACCGATTTTGCCGCCAGGGACTGTATGCACTACCCATAGAGTTTATCCACTCATCACGGGAGCCCGGTTAGCTGACACTGTTCTGGCATTCTTGGGTAGCAAGAACAGCATGTTACGAGTCAGGCCGAATGCCCAGGCTCTTTATTGGTTTTATTTGCAACCTTGATAGCGTTCAGCTTGATCAATTCATTAGAAATTTCGATACAAAGCCGACACCAAATAGCGCTGGAAAATTTACACGCATAGCTTGCTGATAGCAAGTGTTTTGTGTCCCGTTTGTGGCTCGAAAGGCAGCTAACAAGTGGCTTTGACGGGATACAGGAATTGTAAGGCCAACTCACAAGCACTTCCTGGAGCAAACTTGATAATTGTATAAGCTGCCGCATAGCGCGCGTCCTGGGCGTTAAAAGAAAACCCAAATCCGCAGATAGAATAGCGTCAGCATCTCAAGGGCCTGTGAATCCCTCTTTCAGGCCCTGTGGCTGAGAGAGAGAGTGGCTGGTCATTACAACTGCTGGCATTGCTGGATAAACGGCTTATTATCTTTCGCTGGCGGCACATTGCCCTGACGGAAATCCACGGCCACGATCTGCCCGGTTTCCACACTATGCCCCACTATCGGCATAAAGCCCTTGTTCTTGTTGTAAGTCCATTGTGCATCCGCTTTGTGGGCAACAATTTCAGTGGCATCAATGTCCAGTGTGACTTTCTTTCAGTGATGCAAGGCTGATTTCAATGCGGCTTTATTGGCCTTACTTTGACCTTCATTGACCTTCATTGACCTTCCTAATTACCATCTAACATAAGCCTATCTTCAGCAGCTTTTCCGGCATCGGTGGCGTTCTGAGTGCCGCACAAGCAAGCCTGGGAATGAGGTCGTTCAAATCAAAACGACGATTGAAACGATACTGAAATTCCGACAAGTATCGCTGAGCGTATTTAGGTCGAATAGCATGCCAGGTACTGCGTAAGGAACTCTTTAAGTTACCCAGAATCGTATTGACCCAATAGAACTCAGGTTTTTCGACAGACCCTCTCCCGCCGCCGCACACAATCTTGTCATGCAAGCAACCAGCCTCGACAACGGCATTAAAGCACGCCAAATCATCGGAGATAACGGTACTACCCTCGGTCAGATGTTGCTGACTCCATGACTTAATCGCTTCTGTGCGGAAACCCTTTACGACCGACGGCTCGGTGAACTCGCCGCACCGCAACTTAAGCCGAACCGGGCAATGGTCGCCCGTGGTTTCCACCGCCGCCACAAAAGGCGTCTTACCGGCAGCACCACGTCCCGGCTTGCACCCGCTACGCTCGCCGCCCAAGTAAGCATCATCCAATTCAATCAACCCGGATAGTTTGTTATTGTGCTCCCGCTCCATCATCACCTGCATAAGCTTGTGCTTCATTCGCCAGGCGGCATTATAGGAAATACCCGGGTGACGGTGCAGTTTCATGGCCGAGATGCCTTTCTTGTCCTGTGTGATCAGATAGATAGCCTGGAACCATAGCCTGAAACCATAGCGTGAGCGGTAGTTTGGTGGATTCAAAGATGGTTCCAGCCGTCAGTGATGTCTGGCGATTGCAGCGATTGCACTGCTGAAGTTTGCGATTGGTTAACTGGCAGCACTTGTCGTGACCACAGGCCGGACACTGGAACCCTTTGGGCCACCGCCAAGCATAAAGCGCATCGAAGCATTGGGCTTCAGTACCGTACTGTTTGATAAAATCGTTCAAACTAACCCCTTTCTGGAATTGCACCTTCACGCACCATGACATACCCCTTATGAATTAAATAGATAGACTGTGATTATATACAGGTAAGAGCGACTTATCTATGGTGGTAATTAGGATGACTTATGCTCAATTAAAAGGGCATCTGCGAACGAGTATTGGGCGGTTTGTTTCCAAGACATTTGACGGTATCCCCAAGGGTTTCTTGAATGAACGCTATTTTACCATTTTAGTCGTGCCCGGGTGGATTTATGCAAAGGTCTCCCCGAGGAATAAAATACGGCAAACCCGACAAACCGACTCTCCAAACAAGGGAGCCAGAAACGGTAAGCCTTGCCCTGTTGTCTGTTCTACCAGTAAATCTTCGCTACAATAAACAGCATGATTTACCACCCAGCTTATAGCACAATGCACACAGCCTGATTTACCACCCAGAAGCAACGGGGAAGCCATGAAAAAGAGCCTTTCAACACTCACCTCTACCAACGCCGAATGCCCGTCTGATGATGTGTATTTCTGTTCGTAATACGAATTGGCAGAACAGGGGTATGCGAGCGCACAATTTAATTTGGGCGTGATGTATGAAAGAGGCGAAGGGGTTATTCAGGATTATAGTGAGGCAGTACGCTGGTTTCGCAAGGCGGCAGAGCAGGGGTATGCGATTGCATAATTTAACCTGGACGTCAAGTATGATAATGGCGAAGCCTAGGGCAATCGCATGAATAAATTAGTAGGCGACAAATGCGGTAAGGGTTGATTCAATGAGTGATCTTTCAGATTTTAATGAGGTCACCTTGCATGTCAAATACTGACGCACCCGACAGCCACTCCCTTGATTTTCTTACGTATTTTCAACTTTATCTGACCCACGACAACAAACAAAGCTGCTTTACCCTTTGGCCGAGATTTTGCTTTTGACGTTATGTGCCGTGTTGTCCGGGGCGAATGACTGGGTCGCTATTTCTGCGTTTGGGACAAAGAAACTGGCTTTTTTACGGAAATTCTTGCCATTTTCGGGCGGAACACCCTCACATGATCAACTGGGAAACATCTATGCCGCACTGGATGCCAATCATTTTCAGGCCTGCTTTATGGATTGGGTCGCTTCCTTAAGCAGCACCCTTAGCGGGGTCGTGGCGATAGATGGTAAAACCTCACGTCGCAGCTTGGATAAGGCTGGCAGCAAGGCTGCAATTCACATGATCTCGGCATGGAGTTCAGAGTTGAACCTGACGCTTGCCCAACGGCAGGTGGACGGCAAATCCAACGAGATCACGGCCATACCAGAACTGTTAGACCTCCTGACGCTCAAGGGGGCCATTGTCACTATAGATGCTATGGGATGTCAGCGTGATATTGCCGATAAAATCATCACCAAACAAGCGGATTATGTTTTGGCTTTAAAGGGTAATCAAGGGGCCCTTCGCAAAGACACAGAATTGTTTATGAAAGAACAGGACGCTGTATATTTTGCAAACACAACAGTAACTTACCATGAAACCGTAGAAAAATCTCATGGCCGTATTGAGATAAGAAAAGTCACTGTTTGCTCGGATATTGAGTGGTTGAAGGCGCGGCACAATTGGCCAGGATTGGAAAGCATCGTGATGGTCCAATACAGCGCAACACTTCAAGATAAGACCCGTTCAGAGACACGCTTTTACATCTCATCCATGACCTGTGACGCCGAAACCCACGCAAAAGCTATCCGCGATCACTGGGGTATTGAAAACGGGCTGCACTGGGTCATGGATATGGTGTTTCGTGATGATGAGTGTCGTATCCGTAAAGGAAACGCACCTGCTAATTTTACAACGATCAAGCACGCCGCCAGCAACATGCTGCGCTCCGTAAAAGGAAATCAAAGCCTCAGGCTAAAACGACACTTGGCCGCTTGGGACGAGGATTTTCTTTTCAAAATAATCAATGCCTGAAACTCATGCGATTGTCCTGGGTTAGACGTCACCTAAGGTAGTTATCTGGGCAGGCCCTTGGTAAACTGATGGTTTGGATCAGAAAAGCTCACTTCAATTTCTCAGCTAAACACAAATAACTATACGTTCATTTATTTAGGAGAACACAAAGCATGAAGGCAACCGAAGCTAAATTACTGGCATTTTTAAAGAAATCACCGCAGTTCGTAATTCCAATATACCAGCGGACTTATTCGTGGAGAAAGAGAGAATGCCGACAGCTTTGGGATGATATCATTCGAACGGGGAAGAATGGTGCAGTTTCTGTCCATTTCATTGGTTCAATTGTCTACATTGAAGAAGGTCTGTCAAACAATACAGTTCAATCACCGCAACTTGTTATCGACGGGCAGCAACGGTTAACTACTGTAACATTATTGATTGCTGCACTTGCCAGGGCACTTGGCGATGATGAACCTGTGGAAGGGTTTTCTACCAGAAAGCTTCGAAATTACTACCTATTGAATCCCGAAGAAACAGGAGAGCGGCACTACAAACTTTTGCTTTCTCAGACCGACAAAGCGAGCCTCATTTCTGTTGTCAGCGAAAATGAACAACCCGAAAACCACTCTATTAGCGTGGCACAAAACTTCAAATTTTTTGAAGAAATGATTGCTGATTGCGAAGGCGATTTGCACGCGATTTGCAATGGGTTGGCAAAACTGGTTGTCGTTGATATCGCCCTTAATCGTGACCAAGACAACCCTCAGCTAATTTTTGAAAGCATGAATTCAACAGGGCGGGAGCTGAGTCAAGCCGATCTGATCCGGAATTTTATCCTAATGGGCCTTGAGCCAGATTTGCAAACTTGGCTGTACGAGCAATTTTGGCGACCAATGGAAAGTGCCTTTGGGCAGGATGCCTACAACACTCATTTCGATGGCTTTATGCGCCATTATTTAACCGTGAAAACGGGGGAAATCCCTCGTCTTGACGACGTTTATGAAGCCTTTAAGACACATGCACGAAGCATCGAGGCAATCGATGATGGCATTGAACCATTGGTCAAGGAAATCCGAGATTATGCGCGGCACTTCTGCGCTATGGCTCTGGGAGCGGAAGATAATCCTAATTTGAAACTCGCTTTTCATGATTTGCGCGAACTCAAAGTCGATGTCGCTTATCCATTTTTATTAGATCTTTACCACGACTATGACAACGAGGTTTTAGACAAACTTGAATTCGTCGAAGCAATAAGGCTTATCGAGGCTTATGTGTTTCGTCGCGCAATCTGCGCTATCCCGACAAATTCGCTGAACAAGACCTTTGCCACCTTCACGAAGGCACTCAAAAAGGACCGCTATCTCGAAAGTGTTAAGGCGCATTTCTTGACACTGCCATCTTATCGCCGCTTCCCCGGGGACGAGGAATTTAAGCGAGATATTCAGACCCGTGATCTTTACAATTTTCGTAGCAAGTCCTACTGGCTTCGCCGCCTCGAAAACTTCGAACGCAACGAGCGTGTGTCTGTCGAAGAATACACAATCGAACATATCATGCCACAAAATGAAGAGTTGTCTTCATCTTGGCGGACTGCATTGGGTCCAGAGTGGAAACGTGTGCATGAAGAATGGCTACACACCCTCGGCAACTTAACGTTGACGGGGTACAACTCCGAATATGGCGACAGGCCCTTCACGGAAAAACGTACTATGTCAGGCGGTTTCAGGGAAAGCCCGCTGAGAGTGAATGCAGGACTTGGTGGATTAGATGAGTGGAATGAAGCAGCCATCAAGAACCGTGCTGGTCAACTCGCCCTAAAGGTTCTGGAGGTATGGCCTGCGCCAGAACTAGCGACCGAAATTCTGATGACGTACCGCCCGCAAGCTACCGTGAAAGAACCCTATTCGATTGAAGATCATCCACGACTGGCAGCCGGTCCAATGAAAGAGCTTTTTACTGCTTTTCGAAACGAAGTTATGGCGCTTGATCCATGTGTCAGCGAGGAGTTTCTAAAACTCTATGTTGCTTACAAGGCAGAAACTAACTTTGTCGATATTGTCCCTCAGATACAGCAGTTACGCATTTCGCTGAACATGCGCTTCCCTGACATCAGCGATCCAAGAGGAATCTGTCGCGATATCTCTGGCTTGGGGCGTTGGGGAAATGGTGATGTGGAGATTGGTTTGAGTAAATATGACGAAATTCCCTACGTGATAGGTCTTGTTCGTCAGTCTCTCGAAAGGCAACCGGGTAATGAGGAAGCTGCCTAAAGGCTCCTGACTTCGACGGTCCACCCCACGCAGATCGCCTACAGCCCAGTAAATACGGGGGTCTTCTGTTGAGATCGATTTGTAGTGCCTATCTAAATATTTGTGTTGGCTTAGGCGATGGCACAGTGTAAGCTCACCCATGTTCGTTCGCGTTAAATCTACACCCAATAGCCCAAGACAATCGGTTCAGATTGTTTCATCTGTGCGCGTCGGCGATAAGGTCAAGCAAAAGATTGTCCGTTATATCGGCATTGCCATGGATGACGAGGAGTTGGCGCAGTTGAAGATTTTGGCCGAAGTCATCAAGGCGAAGATTGAAGCCCAGCATCAGCCCAGCCTGTTCCCGCCTGAGACGGTCGCCAAACAGATGATTGAAGCGAAAGCCGCAAAAGCCCAAGCCACCTTGAATGTTGATCTGAGGCAGATGGTGGAAGAACAACGGGTGGTGCTGGGCATCCATGAGGTGTATGGCGCGGTCTATCGCCAGTTGTCGTTCGATACCCTGTTGCCGCAAAAGAAGTATCGTGCCTCCACAGAAGCACTGTTTCATTGTGTGATGGCACGCATTGCCAATCCTAAAAGTAAGCGCGGCAGTGTGCAGCAGCTGGAGCAGGACTTTGGCGTTTCTTTGTCCTTAGAGAAAGTTTATCGGATGATGGATCAGCTGGACGATAACACCATCAGTCGGCTACAAGCGATGACCTGTGAAGGCACGCGATCCTTGTTACCTGGTGCGTTGGATGTGTTGTTTTTTGACTGTACGACACTGTATTTTGAGTCTTTCAAGGAAGATGAGTTAAAACAAAATGGCTACAGCAAGGATTGTAAATTCAATCAGCCCCAAGCCAGTCAGACACAGGTATTGCTGGCTTTGCTGGTAACCCGCGAAGGTCTGCCGGTCGGCTACGAAGTGTTCCCCGGGGCTACTTTTGAGGGCCATAGCCTGATCAGCGTTTTGAAGACGATGCAGGCGCGCTATGATGTCAGGAAAATGATCTTTGTCGCTGATAGGGGCATGTTGAATGAAGACAATCTAAGCGCCCTGGATGAGGCGGGCGCTTATTACATTGTCGGGGCGAAACTAAAACAATTACCAAGTGCACTACAAACCAAAGTATTGGATAAGTCGGCTTATCAGGCAGATGGCAAAGGCGCATCAAGCGCAGCCGAGCTGACGCACAAGAAGAGACGGCTCATTGTCTCGCATTGTCTAAAGCGTGCGGATAAAGATCAACATGACCGACAAAAGGCGGTCGATCGGCTCATCAAGAAAATAGGTAAAAGCCAGAATCCCAAGGACTTATTAAATAACTACGGCTATAAAAAGTTTCTGATTATCTTTTTGTTTATCTTTTTGTTTATCTTTCTGATTATCAAGGAAAAAAACCAGCCTGAGCATTAACCAGGATAAAATTGATGCCGAAAGCCGTTGGGACGGACTGCATGGCGTCATCACCAATTTGCCCGATACGCCGCATCAGGAAGTGCTATCACACTATCGCGGCTTATGGCAGGTCGAGGAGAGTTTTCGCATCACCAAGCACGACTTGAAAGTACGCCCTGTCTATCACTGGACACCCTCAAGAGAGACTGTGCAAGAAACCTTGGCCAGGTGGCGTTCCTGACGGAAAGCCCTCGCGGGTTTGCATATTTTACTAGATTCCTGCTTTCGCAGGAATGACGGAGGGGTGCAGGAATGACGAATGCTAGATTTTTGCACAGTCTCAAGAGTGCGTGCCCACATCGCTATTTCGTTCATGGCTTTCACCTGCATCAGACAGCTAATGTATCGAATCAAGCTACAACACAAAGCCTTATCCCCTGAGCTTATCCGTAATGCCTTGATTCATGTGCAACATAGTGTGTTCAAACACAAGCGCACCAAACAGCGTTATGTCATGCCTTCTCAAATCAATCCAGAGGCAAAAAAAATCTATGCTGTGATGGGATTAAAAGCGACCACCACAGCTTACCCACTGTACTAATTGACATAATTCTTCAATATCTGGGCATTTGTAGTGCCTGGGTATTTTTGTGTTTCCTTATAAATCAATGACTTATGAGGGTTGACCGTCGAAGTCAGGATTTTTTGCCCAGCGCTTTCAAACAAAGCCAAGAAATCATCATGCCTGAGTCTATTCATGTACATATACCTGTTGCCCGCGTACCTTGCCCATTCATCATCACTGTATTGAAGAAAGTTTATTGCAGTTATGTTCTTGTCGGAATGTGAAAAATGGTCACTATAATCAATGTTATGAAGAAATAAACCGTCTTTTTTTATTATTCTATTTCCTTCTTTAAGTATACCTACCAAGACATTTGGTGGAATATGTTCGAAAACGGTGTGGGAGGTATGAAAGTCAATATGCTGTTCTGGTAAGGTGGTATTAGCAGCATTTCCGGGTGCGATGTAAATTATTTGGCATAAGTCAAAGAATTCAGTTATCGATGATTTGGGTTTTTTGATAAATTTCAACAACTCATTGAACCTTGTCCTATCAATCAAAAGACCGAAGAGCTTAATAATCTCCTCTTCGTTGTCAGCTATATAGCGAAGGTGTTCGTCGATTAATTCTTCTTCCAAATATGGATTCAAGTCTATTGTGATGGTACTGCCACACCCCATTAGCCAATACGCTAAAGGCACCAGTGGTACTCGACCTGTCCCAACCTCTAGAAACACCTTTCCCGATGGGGAGCGGTTCTGCCTCTGGATTCGTTTCTACATCTCGATTCCAGCGATTAATTCGACGAAGCCCTCCAAAATGTCTCTGCATTCAATAATATGCGCCATAAGATGTCGCAGACGGTAAGAGTGAGACGGCATTTTGTATTATTGCTTTTAATTTCCAGTGCATTGGAATAGGTTTCTCTTGAATTCACATAATAAGTGCAACACCCCTAAGTCAGCTAAAGGCTACACTCGTACTTTTTTAACTGAACGGAAAAAAGAGTGAAACATGACGAGATATACCCATTTGACTGAACAAGAAAGATACCACATTTACCTTATGAGACCTTTGCATAATCCACAAAACACCCCTCGCAACTCACAAACAACGTGATTTTTTATAAACTTGCCTCATTTTTTCGCCCATGTTCTCTCAATCATCAATACGACACCAAAAAAGCCTCTACTTCGGCACTTTTAACCGCTTTTAGTGGGTTTTAATCTGTTTTATTGCCCATTTAGGCACAACTCTCCTGTAAACGTTACAGTTGTTTGAAAATGTTCATCCCGGTTTTAAGATTATGGCTCATGGCAGCGGCGCTACTCCGCTTCTTTTTCGCATTCATTGCAGCTGCCTCACCTGCCGGGCCACTGCCGATAACGAGTAGGTCAAGCTGATCTTTCTACATAGTAGACCTACAGCCACTACCTCAATTGCCTAAAGTACTGTGTTCCTTGCTGTGTCAGGCTGCTTACATTTTGGCGGTTCGCTAGCCCAAAGTTCACTCACGCTGGAATCATCAGTTATTGTCAAGGTAGTTTGCAAACTCGTCACTGACAAAATTCTCAAAACCTGCTCCATTCTTATAAATGAAATAGACAGCCTGCCCTTGCCTCTCAGCCAGTACCTTCGCTTCATCAAGACCCAATACCATGTAGGCTGTAGCCAGTGCATCGGCTCGCGCCGCTGAATCATCGATTACATAGGCCGCCGCCAGGTTATGGGCGATGGGCCTGCCACTTCGTGGATCAATTTCATGGGAATAGCGTACACCGTCCTCTTCGAAATAGTTTCTGTAATCTCCCGAGCCTGCTACAGCGATGTTGTCACCACGGCTAGAAAACACCTGGTATACCTGCGAGGTATTATCAAGTGGGGCTTCTATAGCAGGGATCCAGGCTTTGCTTGCTGGCTTTGTTCCCTTTATTTTTAATTCACCGCCAACCTCGAGAAAATAATTTTGAACACCGGCTTCATCGAAATATTCAGCAAGCTGGTCTACCGCATAACCTTTCGCAATCGCACTTAAGTCCACATAGACATCCCTGGTTTTGCGAATTTCCTGGCTGGCAGGACTGATTCGTAAAGACTGAAAGCTGACCCGGGCTTTGGCGGAATCTATCTGTGATTGTGGCGGCACCGTTTCAAACACCTGGCTGTGCGCGCCGAAGCCCCAAAGATTGACCAGTGGCCCCACAGTGCTATCGAAGGCTCCCCCGCTCAAGGCAGAAACTTCCTGAGCCATCAACAACACGTCGATCATTCTTGCCGAGGCAATAAAGGCTACGTTTACTGCGTGCCGATTGAAGCGAGATAATTCCGAATTGGCTGCATAGGTAGAAAAAATTTTAACGTCCAGCTCTGACAGCAACTCACTCACATCTGTTGCCACCTGGTCTGCGCTGATACCTTCTGGCATATCCACGATTTGCAACTCATAGCTGCTTCCCATGGTGAATCCGCCGAGTCGTTGAATTTCATCGCCACCATGGGCAAACAGAAAAATCAAACCCAAAAAAAGAATCAGAAAAGCAGCGGAGAAGCCATGACCTGTAAGCAGTTTTTTCATTAAATCAACATAATCACAAGCTGACAAGGCAGGCAATCGAGTCAAGCGCGTTGCTTCTGGCACTTGTAGCGGCACTCTGAAAATCGGTAGATTTAACCCGCGTTTATTTCTGATCAATCTAACTCGCTGTGATGTGCATTCATCGCGCCAAGACAAACAACATCCGTTGTCACCAAGGCAGGCGACAACGGATGTAGCAGCAAAAATTTGAAATCCAGTGGCCGTGGTTTACGCGCGGCCAACTACAGATCCAGGGCACTGAAATAGATAGCTACTGTCTGACGCGGCTTATCGCAGCAAATACTGCTACTCTTCAAGGGGGTACTGTTGATAAATTATGCCAGCCATTTTATAGACCATTCTTCCCACCTGACAGCAATAACCAAACTCGTTGTCGTACCAAAGGTAGAGAATCACATGATTGCCGTTAACAATAGTCGCGTTGCTATCCACGATACCTGCTTCTCTTGTTCCGACAAAGTCACTAGAAACGGCATCTGCTGATTCGGTGAAACTAATTTGATTCTGCAACCTGGAATGCAAGGCGATGTCACGCAGGAATTCATTTAATTCATCTCGCGTAGTTCCCTTCTCCAGCGTTAGATTCATGATCGCCATTGATACATTGGGAATAGGTACTCGAATCGCATTGCCGGTTAATTTTCCGGCCAGTTCTGGCACCGCCTTGACTACTGCCCTGGCCGCGCCAGTTTCGGTTAGCACCATATTCAACGCCGCCGAGCGCCCGCGACGGCTGCCCTTGTGATAGTTATCGATAAGGTTTTGATCATTGGTGTAGGCGTGAACTGTCTCCACATGCCCATTCACAATACCGAACTTGTCATTGACCACTTTCAACACCGGGGCTATTGCATTCGTGGTACAAGAAGCCGCCGTGATAATCGAATCCTCAGCAGTAATTTGATCGTCGTTTATCCCGTAAACAATATTCTTGATATCGCCCTTACCTGGCGCTGTCAGCACCACCTTGGCCGCCCCTTTCGCTTCCAGGTGACGCGAGAGTCCGTCTCTGTCTCGCCACATGCCGGTATTATCAATAATCAACGCATCTTCGATGCCGTATTTTCTGTAATCAATCTCTTCCGGCTTATTGGCATAGATAACCTTGATTTCGTTGCCATTTGCGATAAGACAATTGTTCTCCTCATCAACACGCAGAGTCCCCTGAAATGCACCATGCACCGAGTCGTTGGAAAACAAACTGGCGCGCTTTTGTAGATCACCCTCACCGCCAGGCCTCACCACTATCGCCTTGAGCTGCATGATCTCATCTGTGCTGGTGCGCTCAATTAGCAGCCTGGCCATCAGACGACCAATGCGACCAAAGCCATAAAGTACTACGTGCTGGCATTTCTCTATGGGTTTTTGATTGACACCATCCAAATAAGCCAGCTCAGCGTGGACAAAAGCATCTATATCCAGGGCCTTACCATCTTCTGCCTCAAGGTGCTCCATAAAGCGTACCGTGAGTTTTCCCAGATCGATCTGCACATGCCAAAGATCCAATTTCGCCAGAGCCATCAATACGTTATGGGACTCAAATTCAGACATCTCATTGCGTTCGATCTGACGCACAAAGCGGTGAGCTTTCATGATAAAAGTCACAGAACGGTTGTGCAGCGGCCGGCCATAGATAAATATTCCAACATTTCTTTTGCTAAATAATCGACCGATAACAGGAATCATTTCCTGCACTAATGCTTCGCGCTGTTTCCAGTCACCAAAGTAATCATCTACGCTTGGGCGGATCACAAAACCTCTTTTTACCTGTTTACTATTACTGGATTTGAGAAGATGGCTATTATCTTGTGAAAGCCGGGTCAGTGCAACCGAAGCGACACTATCCGGCAACGAAGGGCATAGATTAAACCTGCCTGGCACAGCGATTTGTTATACAATTAGCGACTGTTTCCAGGGCTGCTTATTCAATTCCGGAAACATCCACGACTCTGATTTGGCGAATTTCTCATTCCATTACCCATGGCGACAATCTTTAACCCTCCACTACCGGAAAACCCGCAGTTAGCCAGTCACTGGAAGCCGGCCTTTGGCTCGGCTCCCAGTCTTGCTATTGCAAGTGCCGCAGCAAACAGCATCGGGCCTTTGCTTCTGCTATGTCAAGACAACGAATCCGCGGAGCAATTCAAACGCGAGCTGCGCTATTTTTGTGGCAAGCTGCCACAAACGGACAAGCCAGTCCCGGTATTTAGCCTACCGGACTGGGAAACCCTGCCCTATGACAATTTCTCGCCTCACCAAGACATTATTTCCGATCGTTTGAGCGCCCTCTACCATTTGCCCGAACTACAACGGGGGATATTGGTTACCTCCATCAGCAGCCTGATGCACAAGCTACCACCGAGAAAATATATTCGCGCGAATAGCCTGGATCTAAAAGTCGGCCAGCAGCTCTCATTGCAAGAAATGCGAAGTCAGTTAGTCGATGCCGGTTATCAGGCTGTCGGTTCAGTGTTCGAGCACGGCGAGTTTGCCGTAAGGGGATCTATCCTCGATATCTACCCGATGGGCAGTCGCTTCCCTTACCGAATCGATTTGCTGGATGACGAGATCGAAACGCTGCGCCTGTTCGATCCTGAGACACAGCGCTCGGATCAACAAATTGAACAAATAAAGCTCTTACCGGGGCGCGAATACCCGATGGACGCCAAGGGAATAACGGCATTCAGAAGTAATTTTAGAGAAAGATTCGACGTCGATTTACGCCAATGTCCGATTTACCAGGATGTAAGTGACGGCATCAGCTCTCCGGGTCTGGAATACTATTTGGCACTATTTTATGAAGAACTGGATTCGCTGTTTGAATTTCTGCCAGCCAATACGACTTATTGCAAGACGGGCGACCTCAATCTTGCCGGCAATGGTTTTTGGCAGGATATTCAGCGCCGCTACGAAGATCGACAAATAGATCGTTTTCGTCCCGTTCTGTCTCCCGATGAAATATTCCTGAACATTGATTCTGTGTTTTCGCGGCTTAGCCGTTTCAAACAGATCAGCTTTAAGGACAGTAGCAGTGCCATTTCCCTGCACAGCCACATGCTGCCGCAACTTGGCAGTGACGCGAAGCTGAAAAAACCTTTCTCGGCTCTGCAACAATTCATGGAGGACAACCCGGATCAGCGCATCCTGTTCTGTGCCGAGTCAGCCGGTAGACGGGAAACCCTGTTGGACGTTCTTGGGCAAATCGAGATTCAGCCTGAGCAGTTTGATCATTGGCAGAATTTTGTAAACGCCACGCAAGCTGTGGGTATTGTGGTTGCACCGCTTGATCAGGGCTTGTGGCTAGCGGATCAGAAGATCGTGTTAATCACCGAAGCCCAGCTCTTCGAAAATCGCATCGCTCAACGACGTAGACGCAACAAGAACCAGAGCAACACAGATTTTATTGTCAAGAGCCTGACCGAGTTACGCATAAACGATGCTGTCGTTCACCTGGATCACGGCGTGGGACGCTATCGGGGATTGCAAACCATTACCACCGACAACCAGGCCACCGAATTTCTCGCTCTGGAATACGCCAGCGAAGCAAAGCTGTATGTGCCAGTTTCCTCGCTGCACTTGATAAGTCGCTACAGTGGTGCCGAGCAAGAATCAGTGCATTTAAATCATTTAGGCACCGATCAGTGGCAGAAAACCAAACGCAGGGCCGCCGAGAAAATTCGCGATGCGGCGACCGAGCTACTCGACATCTATGCACAACGTGAAACCAAAAAAGGCTACAGCTACACCTGGGCCGCCGAAGATTACGACAAGTTTGCGGCCAGTTTTCCGTTCGAAGAAACTGCTGATCAGGAAAGCGCGATTGAAGCGGTGCTGGAAGATATGAAAAATGCTCGCTCTATGGACAGGTTGATCTGTGGCGATGTTGGTTTCGGCAAGACCGAAGTTGCAATGCGAGCGGCCTTCGTTGCCGTGCAAAATGACAAACAAGTAGCCATGCTGGTGCCCACTACCCTGCTCGCCCAGCAACACTACGAAAGCTTTAAGGACCGGTTTGCCGACTGGCCTGTCCTGGTGGAGGTTATCTCCCGCTTCAAATCGACTGGCGAGCAAGCTAAAACGCTGAAAAAAGTAACAGAAGGAAAAATCGATATACTGATTGGCACGCACAAGTTATTGCACGGCGATATCGATTACAACAATTTGGGCATGCTAATTATTGATGAAGAGCACCGTTTCGGCGTTAGACAAAAAGAGAAATTGAAAGCCTTGCGGGTCAATGTGGATATTCTCACACTCACCGCCACACCGATTCCCCGTACCTTAAACATGGCACTCTCTGGCATTCGGGATCTGTCACTCATCGTGACGCCCCCGGCGCGTCGGCTTTCCGTAAAAACCTTTGTGCGACAACAGCAGGACAGCCTGGTAATAGAAGCCGTTTCCAGAGAGTTACTACGAGGCGGTCAGGTTTTCTATCTGCACAACGAAGTCAAATCGATAGAAACCACGGCGGCGCATTTAAGGGCCATTATTCCTCAAGCAAGAATCTGTGTTGCACACGGACAGATGGCCGAACGTGATTTAGAAAAAGTCATGGCTGACTTTTATCACAAGCGTTACAACCTGTTGGTTTGCACGACGATTATTGAAACCGGTATCGACATCCCCAGCGCCAATACTATATTGATCAATAGAGCCGATAAGTTCGGCCTCGCTCAATTGCATCAGCTACGCGGACGAGTAGGACGCTCCCACCATCAAGCCTACGCCTATTTGTTATTGCCAGGTCATGGAAAGCTGGGGGCGGATGCACATAAACGAATTGAAGCTATACAATCCGCGACCAATCTGGGCGCGGGTTTTAGCCTGGCCAGCCATGATCTGGAGATTCGCGGTGCCGGAGAACTGTTAGGTGACGAACAAAGTGGGCAACTGCAAAAAATTGGTTTCTCGCTGTACACAGAAATGCTGGAACAAGCCGTAGCCGCCATCAAATCAGGTCGGCGACCGAATCCTGATCTCGATCTGGATAAATCAATTGAAATTAACCTTCGTATTCCGGCACTTATACCGGAGGACTATTTGCCAGATGTCCATATCAGACTCATTATGTATAAACGCATTTCCGCTTCGATTGACGAAAGCGACCTGCGGGAATTGCAGGTTGAAATGATTGATCGTTTTGGTTTGCTCCCGAAACCGCTCAAAATACTGTTTCTCCTGACACGGTTAAAGTTGAAGGCAGCACACTATGGGATTAAGAAAATCGATGCGAATAGCAGCAGTGGTCGCATCGAATTTATCGCGCAAGCACCTATCGACCCTCTTTCTCTGGTGCAAATGATTCAGAACGAGCCACAAACCTACAAACCAGGAGGAGCCAATCATCTACAGTTTACCCATAATTGCAGTGATGCCGACGATAAACTGGACTTTATCAACGAATTGCTGGATAAATTCAAAATCGAACAACAACAAGCGGCCTAAACCAATTAAACGATGAACTATTCTCGCTCCTGTCCAGGCTCTACCCAGATACAAGGCAAAAGTATTTTTACCGCGTTGCCGGGGTTGGTTCTGATGTTGCTGCCTATCCATACTGCCCAAAGTCAGACAACACAGCACTGGTTTCAAATTGAGGTGTCGATTTTTAGCAACGAATCTTTCTCAGACCGTGACGAAGAGCTGTGGCAACCGGAACGCCTGGAATTGCGGTACCCTGATGCCCTGCAAAAATTAGTGCAGCCTGGCGATTTACTGCTCACCGAAGAGTTACTTCAAGCAAGCTCGCCCGCTGTTGAAAATTTTGTAGAACCTGCGATGGCTGAGCCGAATGAAGAGGAATTGACTGCCGATGAAGAAGCAAATCGCTTGGCCGCTACCCTGGCTGTGAGCCCTCAACCACCCCCAGCGGAGGGCGATTTCCGTTTCTTCGATTCCCTGAGTGACGCGCATTTGCAGCCTGGTCCACGAGAAAGTGACTTTCAGCAAACAAACCGCGCCCTGGAGAGGTCAGCAGAGCATAGACTCCTGTTCCACGCGGTTTGGCGACAAGCAATGGCTGACCCCAACGACGCTATACCACTCTATGTGCAGGGGGGTTCTAACTATGGGGAGCAGCATGAATTACAAGGCTCAATCACTTTACATTTTAACGACAACCGAGACCGGATCGTTATCGATACCAATTTGTGGCTAACCGAATTTAGCGCAACGGCGAACCCGAATGGAGAATGGCAGCTACCAGAAATACCGGAGCAAATGAAATCTCCATTGCAGCCTGCAACCGGGTTAGAACAAGGCTTGGTGTACGGGATTAATCGGGTGTTCTATTTACAACAGAGTCGCGAGTTGCGCAGCTCGGAATTTCACTACATAGACCATCCAGCAATGGGTATGGTAATTTTGGTTAAACCCCATGAAGTGCCACCCATGCCCCTGCCCGAAATTGATTTTTAAGAAGACCAGACCTTTGCCTGATTGGCGGAAGTACGGCGTCAGAGACTGTGCAAAAATCCAACATTTGTCATTCCTGCGCCATCCCGTCATTCTTGCACAGTCTCGAAAGCAGGAATCCAGTAAAACAGCCAAACCGGCAAGGGTTTTCTACAGGTAACGCAGCTTGGCGAGGGTTTCTTGCACAGTCTCTTCAGCCGCGCAAGATAGCGGTAGATGGCGCGACTTATGTACAGGATGTACGGGTTGCCGATTTTGCATTGTTACATGGATGTAACTTATTAGAACAATGCAGGAGCAATTGTCGAGGAGCAAAAATCGGTAAAGTCCCACTTCCCCGGTACAAGCCGGGCTGTGAACACACGACATCTATACAGCTAAGGCAACACAGCTAAGGCAACTTCGGCATCAAGGCAGGCAGCCCAGGCGTCCATTAGTTATCAATGCCGCGGAAACGGCGTTGGTCTTGCCCAAAGAAGCTGTACAATAAGCGAAATCACAGTCATAACGGAATCAGAACAAAACTCGATGAATCTAGCGCACGGACTCTTCAAGTTTGTTTGGAATCAGACCTGGATCGGCCTCAAACATAAGAAAACTGTCTACAAAAAGCTCTGCCGTTATGGAGAGGTGCCAGATGCCCCGTTCACTCAGGATTTTTTCGGGCTACAGTACCAGGGCAATCTCAACAACAGTATCGAATCCAGCATTTATTTTCTTGGCGCCTTTGAAAAACCGCTGCTCTTTTTCCTGCGCGATACAATGCTACAGTTGCGACAGGAAGCAGGTGAATCGCCAGTGAACTTTTTTGATGTAGGAGCCAATATCGGTCAACACTCGCTGTTCATGTCGCTGCATGCTGATCAAGTTCACTCATTTGAACCTTATAAAGCAGTAAGCGAAAAGCTTAAACGCCACATAGAACTCAACAAAATTGATAATATTACGCTGCATCCGGTAGCTCTTGGCAACAAAACCGAACAATTGGATTTTTTCGCCCCGACCGGTCGCAACCAGGGAATAGGCTCATTCGATGCCGACACAGTTAGCAAGGGAAATGTAAATTTGGGGAAACTTGAATTGCTGCGCGGGGATGATTACCTGCAACAAAGGCAACTTCAGGAGTTAGCTCTGCTTAAGATAGACGTTGAAGGTTTTGAAAAAAACGTGCTTGAGGGATTACGGGGAACCTTAGACCATGCCCGCCCTGTCATCGTGGTCGAAGTCACCTATGGGAACGCTTTGTCGTTTCTGTCACTCGACGACCTGACCGCCGTGTTACCTGCGAACTACTCTCTGTTCCGATTCGACAATCGCAAAGCAGATGGAAGTAAAGCCAGGCGCCGGGATGCGCAGGCAAAACGTAGTGGAACCTACGAGCTGCTGCCTTGCAGTAAATGGCGCAACGGCGGCCAAGACGACGTCATCGCCTGCCCAAATGAGAAACTAGCCCTGCTGCCCAGGCAGAATTTGAGCTGAGTCTGGCTTTGTTCAACCACTTTCTTCGGGCTTCAGGTGTAAGAAATGCCTGGCGAAAACGGCGATATTTTGTGTATTTTTGTTTGCTTGCACCTATCAAAGGCTGCAAATTTCTTCAACTCTGGCCACAGTTCGGCGAGGAAGCTGTCGCTGTTTTTTAGCGAAGACTCCAAGTGTAAATGTAGCAGGTGGAAAACTCCTTTTTCCCTGTCTGCTTTCGCATCCAGGCGGGCGACAAATCGATTTCCACGCAATACGGGCAGGCAGAAATAGCCAAATTTACGCTTTGCCCCAGGCATGTAGCATTCTATCTGGTAGTCGAAATCAAACAGCTCAGAGAGACGCCTGCGTTGTATCACCGCGTTATCAAAGGGAGAGAGAAGCCTCAGTGCAGGGCGTGATTTGGAGCAAGGTGAGGATTGCAGGGTATTCGTTTCGCAATAATAATGCCTTCCCGCGATTTCTACTTGAGTTAGCAGGCCCTGTTCAGTCATATCCGCCACAGTTTTTGACATCTGCGCGCCTAAACCCTTTCGCAAATAATACATCTCTCGAACTTGACCGATCCCGTTTGCTCTCAAATAAGAGGAAATTAAGTGACGGCACAATTCGTCTTGTGACGGCATACCAGTGTCAATGCCGTCTGGTAAAACCCGATCGCGCAGATCATAGACTTTGTGGAAGTTCAGCCTGCGTGGAATCATTAACTGCCCCTCCATAAACAGTTGCCCCAACGCCCGCCTGGATGGTGATCTCGCCCACATCACATCACTGCTCTTCTTGTCTTTAAAGTCTTTTGCCATTAACGGCCCCTCTTCACGAATTCGCTTTATTACCTTATTGGTTTCCTTTTTGTCTTTTGGGTACCAGTGAATGTCTCCGCTGGCAATGCGGTGCATCATCGGTAAAGAGAATCTAAAATCGCGCATGGGAAGAATAGCCAACGCATGAGTCCAGTGTTCAAACACCTTGCCCTGCGCCTGCAAACAATCCAGATGTGCCGCCTGAAAGCCTGCCACCCGATTCCACAAGGTGTGCAGATGCGCTCTCACCACCACGGAAAGGGTATCGATCTGCACATAACCCAGGTGTTCGATTACTTTTAGGGTGGCGCTTTCACCTCGGCCGAAACTGGTACGACTGATCAAATTTTGGCTGGCGAGACTTAGGCGACGCGCATCGTGAATGGAAAGAGTTTCTGTCATGACTGGGAAAATACCATTACAACAACATGCAGGGACAGGCTTGTCACGGAATTAATGAACTGATTGAAAAAAGCTGCGCTCGACATGGCAACGGCTACCGAACTGCATTGTATTGATGCGCTGTATTGATGCGTTGGGCTTGTCGGATAATAGAGTTTTTAGCTTGTTGTGTATATTTAAGTCATTGTTATTAAACATATTATTTTTTAAAATTAGACTTATTTTGAATTAACCGACAAGCCCTGAATCTGAAGCCAGCCACACTGAAAAATATCCACTGCGTGGGCCTTTTTGAAGTGGCGCGCCCGCCAGGACTCGAACCTGGAACCCCCGGCTTAGAAGGCCGGTGCTCTATCCGGTTGAGCTACGGGCGCGGAATGATCCAGAGGGCTTCAGCCCAAGCTGGAATCGGCGGGTATTTTACACGAATTCTACTGGCTGAGCATTGTTTGTATTTGAACACATTGTATCAGAAGGCATTGGTCATTTCGGTTTTTTGATGTGACTGGATGGGTCTTTTTTAGCTTCCTCGTCCTGATCATAGCTGTGATGAGTATTGGGCGTTCCGCTACACCCAACCCCGGTATACATGCCAGCCATGACCTGGTTGAGACGACGATAAGCCAAAGCAATTCTGCTCATAAACCCGGTCTCAGAAGAAGCTGGTTTCGTCCCACCACTATTTAAGGCCGAAACTGGTGTTCTATCCCCGTCGATTGTCTTTGCTTTTTCATTTGCCATGGCTGCATTCCAGCAAGAGTGAATGAGTTGACCCTATAAAACGAATAAGCAATTCAATGTCGAGTGCTTGTCGCCAAACCCAATAAAGACAGTTTTGCCCTTGAGTCCATTGGGTAGTGGACAGCATGTGGGCAAAATCAGTGTTGAAAATTTTAGCGGATTGGTGAAGGAAGGCAAGATATTGATATTCCAGTGATCGAAGTCACAGCCAGTTTTGTTTGTCGTCATTGACTCATGTGCTGGCACAATTTTCTGGTGCCTTGGCTACCCCGGACTCATTAAGGAACTAAAATTCCAGTTTTCTTGTTGAGAAGGATAAAACTCTGGGGCGCAGCCTGCCTTGGCAGCACGCAAAACTGTTGTAACAGGGTAGAGAATATCACAAATCTTGCTTGCTAAACAGTCAATGTCCTGGTTCAGCACATGTGAGACAAATCAGGCGGCCGCCGTGAGTTTCTGATAATACCGCATAGGTGTCATCAGTCAATTCCTTGCCACCAGTAGCAGCATTTTTTGAGCGATTCTGGCGGCGAGAGTCGGACATCGTTCGGCTGTTTTCTGTTCTAATTAGTCGATACTGAAAAACATATAACTAACTGATCGATATAGATAGTAATTGTACCAAGGGATAATTTCGAGCAGTTTTAAGTGTGGTTCACCAACAGCCCGGTCGAAAAAGGTGGCTCTTCGTACGATCCTCAGTGATCACGCCGCTCTCCGAATACAGCCTCCAAACCAGGGGCAGTGATCGCCGTGTCAAACCAGCGATCCAGTTCCCCAGTGCTGCCAGCAGCAATCTGTGCCAGTACAGGCTCGGGCAGGGTGCCAAAGCGCTTCACCAGAAGCCGCAGCAGCGACCTGGTTTCAGCTCTGGCTTCGCCTCTAGCCGTACCTTCGGCCAGTCCTTTCTCGCGGCCAAGAGCTTCACCAGCGGCAAGCCCTTTTGCCTCGCCCTTTGCCTCGGCTTGTTTTTTCCATGCTTCTGCAACAGTGTCCAGCAGTGCTTTACCCCTGGCCTCACCTTCGAGCAGTCCTTTCTCGCGGCCAAGAGCTTCACCAGCGGCAAGCCCCTTTGCCTCGGCTTGTTTTTTCCATGCTTCTGCAACAGTGTCCATCAGTGCTTTACCTCCATCTTGTTTTGCATCATCCAGTGCCACACGGACATCGTCGGGCAACACAGTGTATCTCTCGACTATATACCGAAACGCAACCTGTTCCAAGTCGCTTCCATCCGGCAGACCGCGCAGTATGGTGGTCAAAATGGCGTGGCTTACTTCATTATTACGCTGCACATAGCGCAAGGCAGTCAGAATCGACCGCACCGGCGTATCACCGGATAGCGCCTGTTGCGGCTCGTCGGCCAAATCATGCAGGATATAGCGAAACGACGGCACAAAGGGGGCGCTGTCTTTATCCGACTGCACCATTTCGCCAAAAACCTGTGGCACGGTCCATGGTGCACGTCCGTGATAGAACACCATGGGCAGGATCACCGGCAACTTGCGCAATCTGGCAGGTTTGTGTCCAGCATAGCGGGTCCAGATGCGCACCATATAACCCAGAAGCTGCAAGGGCGTGCCTGCATCAAGCGTGGATTTATGCTCCAGCAATGCGTATATCAGCGCCGGTGAGCCATTGTTCAGCTTGACCTCAAACAGCCGGTCGCTTTGTGTCATGCGGCTGTCTTTATCGACATAGGTGCCATCCACAAGTTTTGCTGGTTTGTCTACCATACGCGCAGCAAACGCCTTTGGCAGATAGTCCCGCAGCAGTGTTGTTGCCTGATCTGGATTTTCCAGCAGAGCGCGGAACAGCGCATCATGGCTGACCTTCGGCAGCGCTTTGGGTTTTCCGGTTTCACGCATTGTGTCTATCCTTTTGCCATTTACGCTACGGCAGGCATGGTTTTAATTCTGTCTCTCTGTCTCTCTGTCTCTCATGCCTCTGGGTCTCTGCGCTAGCGGGGCATTCTTTGCATGGCGACTGTGCCTCCTGCACCGCTTTGACTTCCTGTGAGTTCCAGTCAGTGTGTCTATCAATTCTTGTCAGTTTTACTGTAGTCCACATCTTGATGGCTCGCTAAAAAATTCGGTTTTATAGCCCAAACTATGCCAGCCAGCTGGTTTTCGAATAAACTACCCCACAGCAAGTTATCTCGCTATAGCCGACTTCGTTAAGCGCAGCGGGGCATGATTTACCGCACAGCCTATAACACAATGTGCACAGCCTGCTCTGTCAATGCTGGCAGACCCGCTGCACGGGCTGATTAGCATAGAGCGTCTTTGGAACATGAACGTGCAACGCGAGCGTTCAACGACCCTTCAAATGCAGGGCTACGAGCAGCCCAGTTACATGCAGAGCAATTAGCTAATCAACGCATACTAGACGAACGAAACGCGGGTATAGAAAACCGTACAGGAAACCAGATAGGAGAAATGTTAGCCGATATAGAGCGATCGGCAATATAAAGCGGGTGTGTCAATAGATGATTATTTACAGGGGGAGGGTAGTGCCGCATTGGCTCGGGTGGTGCAGCAGAGAGAAACACAGGAGAAACCAGGCAATCTATTTAGGGGAGAGGGAGTAGGTATAAGTAATATATCATTCCCCAATGACCCTGGACACACCCCCGTAACAATCTTGTCCAGGGTGATTCTGATGAAACGGGGGAATCACAGGTAATAACAGAGGGTTCCGAGAGTACCGAACCTCTTAGTATGTCTAATATACAGCTATTCCGTGCTTTACAAGCGGCAGGTACCCTGGGGGATAATCTTACTCTATCGCAAGTAGCGGATGTTATGGGTGATGATCCAGTGGCGTCGGCGTACGCTAAACGAAATGCAGTTAGCCCGCGAGACCAGGCGTTAATTAATCGACTCGAAGCTGTGTCCAATTTTTCAAACCCGGACATACAAAGATTTGAGCAGCGACAAGAAGGCTTGGATGCGATAAACCAACGCAAAATAGCGTTAATTAATGCTCAGGTTACAGGGGAAGCCACGCTAAAATCTACCGTTGACCCATCCTCTGTACAAATAGCACAGGCTACCACGCAGGGCAGCAATCAGTGGGATGTAAAAATCGCACAAATAGATCAAGACGGCGAAATTGCGCGGGCAAATATTGGTCTTGCTGATAATGATGCTAACCGTGCGCAAAGGCTAATAGATTTGGCGGGTAAACAAAGCCTCGAATATGAGGCCTTGTATAAAGATATGCAGGTACAAGTTTTACAGATGGCCGCAGATTTAGAGACCAGGGAGCTAGAGATCCCGGGTTCCGTATCAGAGCAGCAAAAACAACAACTGCTAACTATGCAGAAAACTACTGCTGATGCACAAACTAAAATGATGGTGAGCCAAGCGGAGCAAACACAGCCAAGATGCAGAGTATAAACGTACTGTTGACTTGTTCACGGAAGCGTCCAGGAAGTTATTCGATCGAGCGTTTCCGGGGGACGCGGGCGAATCCAGTTACTTCTTCGACAGACTCTCAGACACAAGTTTGGTCGGTGGTTATTCCAGAGAACAGAACCAGTCACGATTCGAATCTCTTCTTATAAACGCGGCTTATGACTCCAAGACGCGGAAAAAAGAAAACAAGGTACCAGGTATACCGGAGAATATTGAGGACTGGTCACGACAGGACATGAACCGTTTTGCCAATGCGTATTATGCGTCTAATATGGCCGCGCAAGAGGGGTGAAATATCCTTATATCAGGCACCAATATGGGAGTGAGTACGCAACAAGGGGGAAATAAATAACTTCGGGATAACGTGACCAAAAGAGAACTTACCTCTTGTCCAGGCTAATTCGCGGGGGATATTCGAAGCTATGGTTACAATTCGAACATTGGCAGGGAGTTTATATCCTGCCGAAGAGATAGAACTAGTCATGAAAAAAATAAGAGACTGGAAGGCCATTAACGGATTTAGTTATGCACCGAGGCAAGCCAGCGAATGGCCAGGGGCAATAATAAGATAACCAGGCGACAATATGGACAATACGGTAGAAGTCGAATAGGAGATTGTGGATGACCCCGGCTCCAGCTCCGGTTCTATTTTTGGGTCGAATCCCGATACACTGGAGAGTCAGGGTACGCTAGATGCACAAGCGCGTGCGATGGCAAATCCCACCAACACGAAGGATGGTATGTTTGTAGGCAAGATATTGAATTTACCGAAAAATATTGGGGTGACTGACGGGGCTCGAACCCGCGACCACCGGAGTCACAGTCCAGTGCTCTACCAACTGAGCTACAGTCACCATTGATCGCTAAACTGCGGCTGTTTCGAGATACCAAGAGAAATCCGCAGAGTTGGGCTAAAAATTGGTCGGGGTAGAGAGATTTGAACTCCCGACATCTTGCTCCCAAAGCAAGCGCGCTACCAGACTGCGCTATACCCCGATATTGGCTTGTGCCTCCTCGAAAGCACTTCATTTCGAGAGGACGGCATAATACTCACGTCTCTGGAACCAGTCAATGCCTGATTCCAGAGCATTCGCCGCGGCGCGCTGTATGCCGGGCGTTCCAGACGAGGCAGGCGATTAACGCTCAAATCTCCAGCCACTGCCCGAGGTGCCGTCTTCAACCACCACTTTCATTGCGGCCAGTTTGTCCCTGATTTCATCCGCTCTGGCCCAATCTTTCTCTGCCCTGGCCTGTTCACGCGCAGCAATTAACTGCTCAACCTGCTCTGCATCAACTTCGCTTGAAGCTTTGCCACGCAAAAACTCAGCCGGGGAACTCTGCAATAAACCCAGCACATTCGCCAGGCGAACCAATAATGCGCCCAGTTGATTCGCTGCATCTGCCTCTGAGGCTTTCTGTTTATTGATTTCCTTTACCATTTCGAACAAAACGCTGAATGCTTCTGGCGTGTTGAAGTCGTCGTCCATCGCGGCAAAAAACGCTTTCTCGAAACGGCTGTTGGTTAGCGATTTTGCATTGCTGGTATCCAAATCCTTCAGTGCATTATAAAAACGCGCCAATACGCTGGTGGACTGTCGCAGACTTTGCGCAGAATAGTTAATCGGACTGCGATAGTGACTGGCGATCAGCAAATGCCGTACCACCTCGGCGTCATGGTTCTCAAGAATTTCCCGGACAGTGAAGAAATTATTAAGCGACTTCGACATTTTTTCGTTATCCACACGCAACGGCCCATTGTGCATCCAGACATTGGCGAAATGCCTGCCAGTGGCGGCCTCAGATTGAGCGACTTCATTCTCATGATGGGGGAACAGCAAGTCCGATCCTCCACCATGAATATCAAAATTATCGCCCAGGCAGCTTGTAGACATGGCTGAACATTCTATATGCCAGCCGGGCCGTCCATAGCCCCAGGGCGAATCCCAACCGACACTATCATCGGCTGCTGCCTTCCATAACACAAAGTCTCTTGGGTCTTGCTTAAGTTCTCCAATTTCGATACGCGCACCATCAAGCAATTCATCCATTTTCTTTTTGGACAGTTTGCCGTAATCAGGAAAATTCTTTACCGAAAAGTACACATCACCATTATCTGCCCGATAGGCCATGTCTTTTTCAACCAACAGCTGAATCATGTTGACGATTTCGTTGATGTGGCCTGTTGCTCTGGGTTCTTGATCAGGCGGCAGCACCGCCAGCGCAGCTTCGTCTTCGTGCATCGCTTCTATGAAACGATCAGTCAGCTCGGAAAATAGTTCTCCGTTCTCTTTGGCACGGTTCAATATCTTGTCATCGATATCAGTAATATTGCGCACATAATTCACAGCGTAGCCACGAGCACGCAGATAACGTGTAACCACGTCAAAAGCTACCAGCATGCGAGCATGGCCCAAATGCAAATAATCGTAGCTGGTTATTCCACAAACATAGATACCGATTTTTCCTTCGTTTCGAGGCTTGAACTCTTCTTTGGTTTGGCTGAGGCTATTGTAAATTGTTAACACTTGTCGCTCATCGTTTATTCGGTTAATGGTCGGCAGGACTACCAGGAATCACGCAAAGTAATGGTGCGGTTGTAGACCAGCTCATCGGCGGAGGATTCTTTCTGATCTCGGCAAAAATAGCCTTCTCGTTCGAATTGATACCTGTCGGCTGCACCCTCCTCGACGATGGAAGGCTCCGCTATGCAGTCCGTCAGCGTAATTAATGAATTCGCAGTAAGACAGTCTCGAAAATCTTCTATTTCTTTACTTTCCGGGTTTTCAACATCGAATAGCCGCTCATACAAATTCACTTTCAGGGAAACACCGCGTGACTCGGAAACCCAGTGTATTACTCCCTTAACTTTTCGACCTTCCGGTTTTTTGCCAAGGGTCTGGCTATCCACACTGCAATGTAGCTCAAGAATCTCGCCCTGCTCGTCTTTCACGGCGTTGTCACACCTGATTACGTAGGCACCGCGCAACCTTACCTCCCCGCCAGGCACCAGTCTTTTGAAGCCTGCGGGTGGTATTTCTTCAAAATCTGATCTATCAATCACTATTCGCTGAGTCAGGGGCACTACCCGGCGACCCATTTCATCATTCTTGGGATGGTTTGCCATGTCCAGATTTTGTTCATGATCATCAGCCAGGTTAGTGAGCACAACCAATAATGGATCGAGCACACACATCGCCCGTGGACTGTTCTTATCCAGATCGTCACGAACAGCGTGTTCTAACATGCCCAGGTCAACCACGCTGTCGCTGCGAGCGACCCCTACACTTTCACAAAAGTGACGAATAGCGGCTGCGCTAAACCCCCTTCTCCGCATGCCGGCAAGTGTGGGCATACGGGGGTCGTCCCAGCCTTCAACCACATTGGTATCGACCATTTCCTTCAACTTACGCTTGCCGACAATAGTGTAATTCAGCTTTAGTTTGGCAAACTCTGTTTGTTCCGGCAGCACGTAAACGGTGTCTGTATCAGCAAGATCACTAACAGCCTTTATCGATTCGCTATCAAGATTATGCAATATCCAGTCATACAGAGGTCTATGGTCTTCAAACTCAAGAGTGCATAAAGAATGTGTTATGCCTTCAATGGCATCTGACAGGCAATGGCTGTAATCATACGTTGGATAAACACACCACTGTGTGCCGGTCTGATGATGTTCGATATGTCTAATTCGATATAACACCGGATCCCGCATAGCGATGTTGGGTGAAGCCATATCAATCCTGGCACGCAGACTACAGGCTCCGTCCACAAATTCGCCGCGACGCATACGCTCAAATAAGGCCAGATTCTGTTCGACGCGGCGATTGCGGCCAGGGCTATTCTTTCCTGGCTCGGTAAGCGAACCCCGGTATTGCCGCGCCTGGTCCGCGCTCAAGTCACAGACATAGGCCCTGTTTGACTTGATTAATTGAACCGCAAAATCATACAAGTACACGAAATAATCGGATGAATAACGCACATCACCATTCCATTGAAAACCCAGCCATCTGATATTGTTTTTAATCGCATCAACGTACTCCTGGCTTTCCCTGGCGGGGTTTGTATCATCGAAGCGGAGGTTACACAGGCCGGCATTTTCTTTAGCTACGGTAAAATTCAGGCAGATAGATTTAGCGTGGCCTATGTGTAGATAGCCATTAGGCTCTGGAGGAAACCGTGTGTGTACACGCCCACCATGCTTATTCGCTTTTAGGTCTTGAGCAATTTTTTTGCGAATAAAATTCGACGAAGCGTTGCTTTCGGCAGCTACCTTGCTCTGGACACTACCAGGATTGTTGTGATTCATTAGGCGGGTTCTTCTTTCTCGGCCGGTATCAGGCTGTAATCTGAATGGTTTGGATTATTGCGTCGAATGTAAAACGCTTAGTATAGCGGTTTCTGCATGGGCTTAACAAAAAGTTTCCCTGACAAGCAAACTCTAGTAGTGTAAGCGCCCTTCCCTGGCAGATCTCTTGCCTCTCAGTAAAATTGAAACACTTAGCGATTTGAGGCTGGTAAACATGATCATTCTGAACACCAATTACGGCACCATAACTGTACAGCTCGATGTCGAAAAAGCCCCCCTGTCGGCCGCAAATTTTCTGCAATATGCTAAAGATGGGTTCTACGATGGTACTATTTTCCACCGCGTAATCGATAATTTTATGATCCAGGGGGGCGGTTTCGAGCCTGGCCTCGCACAAAAAGAGAATGGCCAGCAGATAGAAAACGAAGCGGACAACGGACTCTGCAATCTTATTGGCACGCTCGCTATGGCAAGAACTTCCGCTCCCCATTCAGCCACCTCCCAGTTCTTTATTAATATTGGCGACAACCCCTTTCTGGATCACAGCAGTAAAACCGGCCAGGGTTGGGGTTATGCCGTTTTTGGCAAGGTCACCGATGGCATGGACGTGGTGAACAAAATCAAGACCTGTGAAACTACGTCCATGGACGGACATCAAGATGTACCAGTCAATGATGTCATCATCGAATCTGTTGAAATTACCGATGCGGGCTAAGCTTGTCTACTAGAATTCTGTTCATTTCCGACCTCCACCTGGAAGAGTCAAGACCGGATATCACCGACGCTTTTCTCGGTTTTCTTGACTCCAATAAATCCGCATGCAGTGCGCTCTATATACTGGGCGATCTATTCGAAGTCTGGATTGGCGATGACAACAGGACGCCTCTTGGCGAGTCGGTAGCGGAAGCCCTGAATGCCTTTCACCAAGCCGGGCCTACTGTTCAAATCCTGCACGGAAATCGGGATTTTCTTCTGGGTGCGGAGTACGCTCAGCGCTGCGGGGCTACGCTGCTAAAGGACTACAGCACTATAGACTCGCCGATTGGGCCCATTCTTGTTTTGCACGGCGATGATCTCTGCACCGATGATGTCGAGTATATTCAATTTAGGGACAGGGTTCGTCAAGCAGCCTGGCAACAGGACTTCCTCGGCAAGACACTGGATGAGCGCCGCGATTTTGCCCAACAAGCCAGGCAGCAGAGTCAGAAAGCAAACTCAGGCAAAAACATTTCTATCATGGATGTAAATCCTCAAGCGGTAGCAAAATGTTTGCTTGAGAGGAACCAGAGCTTACTGATCCACGGCCATACCCACCGGCCTGCCATACACGATTTTACGCTGGCCGACCCCGCGCGCGGGCAGCGTGACGCACGCCGCGTAGTACTGGGAGACTGGGACAAAGACGGCTGGTACATCGACGTGAGTCCCGCAGGCTTACGATTGGAAAAATTTCCGCTTTAGGTACACCGTTCCTTTATCTATCGACCGCGTTCCCAAACTGCAATTCTGTTAGCGCGGCTCATGTTTATCCAGCGCAAAATAGCGAGCATGATGTGCTTCACTTAATAGCAGCAGGTCTTTTTCAATAGTTTCACACAGCACTTGCAACGACATATCCGCGTATTCTGGCAGCGCGTAGACGCCATACTCCTCCAATTTATCGATGCGGCCATGAGCCTTTTTCAACAAATTGTGTAACCAGCAGTAGGGAGAGAGAGACTCGTCAAATGGGATATGAAAGCGTTCCAGGCCCGCCTTGAGATTCGGCTCTGAAAATATTCTTAGTTTATTCTCGATAATCTGCGTATTCAGCCTTTCTATTCGTTGTAACACAGACGACTTGGCCGCATCATCGTAGCTATTCCAGTTTATTACCTCGAAGGAGTAGCGTTTACAGCCACGGCAAACCACATCCCCTAAGGAAGTTGTAGAGCAGATACCTAAACAGGGTGTTTTACTGGCGGTCATAGCAAATAATCAAACCGGGATATCCAGATTAGTCGGAACCAGAGGCAGAGACTTTACCAGGTTTTGCGCATTTGTAAACCGACCCCGGCCAAGATCAGCAAGACCCTGTCCAGCAACTCGAATAGCCCGTCTGGAGGCTAACAGTACATTCCAATCCATATAGGCAGGTTGCAAGATAAGATTTGCAGATAGCCCCTGGTCGGATACACTGCCACTACTAATAACGCTGCGGAAACATGTTCAGTTGTGATCGTTCTTTGCATCGAAATTGCAGGATAGCATAGTCATACCTTGTGTTGTGTATCCATTGGGTGATGGCGGGTTTTATTGTTAACTCTTGTTAGCAACCACTGTACAACCAGGGCTTGCTACGTTTTAGGGATTTCTGTCTGGGGATATGGACTTGTCTATTGTCGCCTGATTTCGTCCCGGTGTGGAAACATATCAAATGTTGATCAACAGCTTTTGGCAAGGTCTGCCTCAAAGTGAGACTGTGCAAGAAACCCAATATCGCCGTTCCTGCACCGTCCCGTCGTTCCTGCGAAAGCAGGAACCCAGTAAAACAGCCAAACCCGACAGGGTTTTCCACCAGTGACACGACCTGGCGAGGGTTTCTTGCACAGTCTCAAAGTGCTTGATGCCAGCATGAATCACTTTGATACCCTTTTGGCTGAGGTGTTCGACTGATGGTTTCATATCAGAATCTTGAGAAATCAGGATTGCTGCATCATACGAGTTATCAAGCCCGAGGCTCAACATATCCGTAACCAGTAAGGTATCAACCCCTTTCTCTTGGGTGGCTCGTATTGGTTCGTTACAATGTGGGCAGCGGTCAATAGGCTTGTCGCATTTCGCGCAGTTATTATAGCGCTTGGGTTTACGGTCTAAGCAAAATATTCTGATGCCGGCTTGTCGGTTAAGGAAGTTATTAACCCATTTTTTATAACCGCCATCACTGGGGTTGGATGCGGTGTAAATTCTTGTTTCCTGGTAAGAAAGGCTGTTTTCTACACCTGTCCCCCTTCATTGGGTCTTCCGCTTTTTGTGTAATCCAACTACCAACCTTTATCCAGTCAATATTGAACCTGTGGTTGTTGCCTTGTACGTTTTGCGTTTTGCGCTTTGGCGTCTTCATGCTGTAATGATAATTGCAGGTTCCAGTAATCAATAAATACAATTGTGCGCATCAGTTCTGTAACTCTTTTTGTCAGGATGACCTTTTAGATTGGTTTTTCCGCTTCCTTTTGGCGTGTCCTTTTATCAGGTGATACAACCAGGACTTATGAATAAGCTACCCTATAAACAACAATGGCCAGCCAGCAGAATTCGTGTAAAATAGCCGCCGATTCTAGCTTGGGCTGAAGCTCTCTGGATCATTCCGCGCCCGTAGCTCAACCGGATAGAGCACTGACCTTCTAAGCAGGGGTTCCAGGTTCGAGTCTTGGCGGGCGCGCCACTTCAAAAAAGCCCACGCAGTGGACTCTTTCAGTTTAGCTGGCTTTAGATTCAGCATCAGTCATTCACCCTCACGCCGCCGCCTTCATTCCCGCGAAACCTGTCCCCGCACAAGCAGGGAGCGGGAATCCCGAAAAACACGCAAACCCACAAGGGTTTTCCAAATAGTGGGGCTTTAGTGCTTCAAACTTACCTCGTGTGTTTAAAGGGTGGCAATCCGATCTTTTGATGTTTAGCGTTAGCGCGTAAAAACCAAATCGGCGAGAATGGCAAAGCCGATGCCTTCTACATTTTCATCAACGAACTTAAAAGTCGTAATCCCGACCAAATTGCCGTCTCTGTCAAACAAGCCGCCGCCAGATGAACCCGGGGATATGGCGGCATCGGTTTGCACAACCTGATAACCGTCTATTTTCCGCAGTTGCGAAACAAGCCCAGCGGACAAGGATAAATCCAATCCTTGCGGCGCGCCCAAACTATACACATTCTCGCCCACCCTAAGGGTCTCGTATTTTCGTATTGTCGCTGGAACACCCCATAAACCATCAACCTCCAATAAGCAAAAATCCTGCTCGGTGTCGCTGTGGCGGATGACCGCCGTCAAGGACGTTTCAGTATCGACTCGGCGATTGCTGGCTTTATACACGCTAATATCGCCACCCTCATCAACCACATGGCAGTTGGTTGCCACCACATTAGGGCGCACAATCACACCGCTACCCTGGCCGTCGTTGTTCACAATCACAACCACCGATCGCCAGGATTTTTCAAAAACCTGCTCGGCAATATTTACGCTTTTGGATGGCTCCGCTAGAGAAAAGTTGTCCAAACTGACATTTTTTGCGGAATCTGCTTTGCCTTGTTCGATATCCTGTTCAATGGCTCGCAATCGCCGTGCCGCCTCGCGGCGGGCTGATTTTATTTCTGCGGCATCCAGATGCCAGTTATTCTTACGCAAATTATTTGCCGCGTCTTTATCGCCGTTTACCTTGGCAATGGAATACCAGATAAATGCCTCACGCTCATCGGTAATAAATCCTTCACCATTCCAATACATCACGCCCAAATTATATTGTGCGCTCGCATGCCCCTGCTCTGCCGCCTTGCGAGTCCAGCGTACTACCTCACTATCATCCTCAATAACCCCTTTGCCATTAGCGTACATCACGCCCAAATTAGTTTGTGCGCTCGCATGCCCCTGCTCTGCCGCCTTGCGATACCAGCGTACTGCCTCGCTAGCATCCTGAATAACCCCTTCGCCATTAGCGTACATCCAGCCCAAATTAGTTTGTGCCCACGCATCCCCCTGCTCTGCCGCCTTGCGAGTCCAGCGTACTGCCTCACTAGCATCCTGAGTAACCCCTTCGCCATTATCGTACATCACGCCCAAATTATATTGTGCGCTCGCATGCCCCTGCTCTGCCTTTTCATATTGCGAACAGAAAGTCGCATCATCAGACGGACAGGCGGCATGGGCAGTGTTAAACACCATAGCAATCAGCAGTATTAACAGGCTTTTTTCCATGATTTTCTCGTTATGGTGGTAAATATGCGTTTTATTGTAACAAATAATTGAGAATGGAAAATGGAGAATGGAACCCAATCCCCGGATAGAAATCTCTTAAATGCAGGAAGCCCTGGCTGTACATTGGTTTACAACAGGGGTTTGCACCAAAACCCACCATCACCCAATGGGTACATGGCTCAAAGCTTATGGCTATGGCTATGGCTATGGCTATGGCTATGGCTATGGCTATGGCAGTAAGTATAGAATTTTACTCGAATTTACAGTAGACTGGGCGCAGATTTTAAGTCCCTGCCTTGCTACTGAGAGAGAAACTTCCATGAATCCGAAAGGGATTCGAAAAAGAGTGTAGTAAAATTAACAAACGCGAGTTATTTCCGGGCTGGCCGTTGACCTGATAAAAACAATGACAACTTGAGAATATTGTGAAAACCAATATCGGGCATCAAGCTGATCGACGTATCGCATTGCCAGGATAACACCCCCTGTTCAGTGACTCAATCATCTGTCTCGGTCGCTGCGTTACGCAGATCGGCTGATTCACTGGCAGCGATGAATTAATGAGGAGTTTATTTTGTTAGAAGCTTATAGAAAACACGTAGCAGAACGCGCCGAGCAAGGCGTGGTACCGAAACCACTGGCAGCCAGGCAAGTCGCTGAACTAGTGGAATTAATAAAGTTCCCCCCCGCTGCGGAAGAAGATTTTATCCTGGATCTACTATCCAATCGCGTGCCGGCTGGCGTTGATGAGGCGGCCTATGTAAAGGCAGGCTTTCTGTCTGCCGTAGCCAAAGGAGAGGCCGAATCTCCATTAATAGACCAGGCGCTGGCAATAAAGTTGTTAGGGACGATGCTGGGCGGTTATAACATCGCGACTTTGGTTGAACTGCTGGAAAGCGAGACATTGGCCGCTGCAGCCGCTGACGAGCTTTCCCACACCCTGCTGGTGTTTGATGCTTTTCACGACGTGGCTGAAAAAGCCAGCCAGGGCAATAAACAGGCGAAACGCGTACTGCAATCCTGGGCGGACGCTGAATGGTTCACCAGCAAAGCCGAAATTCCCGGCAAAATCACGGCAGCAGTGTTCAAGGTGCCGGGGGAAACGAATACTGATGATCTTTCACCGGCCCAGGATGCCTGGTCACGGCCTGATATCCCGCTCCACGCCAAAGCGATGTACAAGAACCCCCGCGACGGTGTAACTAACGCCGAAGAACAGATCAATGAACTGGAAAAAACCGGCTACCCGGTCGCACTGGTTGGCGATGTGATGGGCACTGGCTCGTCACGAAAATCAGCAACAAATTCTGTGCTGTGGTACATCGGGGATGATATGCCCCATATCCCAAACAAGAGAGACGGCGGCATTTGTATTGCCGCTAATATCGCCCCTATTTTCTACAACACGATGGAGGACGCCGGTGCCCTCCCCATAGAATGTACAGTCGACAATCTCAACACCGGCGATATCATTGATATCGATGTTTACAATGGCCACATTTCTAATCACGCCAATGGCGAGCTAATTACAGAATTTGCGTTAAAAACCGAGATGCTTTTAGACGAAGTCAGAGCTGGCGGGCGAATTCCTTTAATTATTGGACGCGGCCTGACGCAGCGCGCCCGTACCGAGCTTGGACTGGACGCGTCAGATATCTTTCGCTCTCCTGTTACCGCGCAAGAGTCTGATAAGGGCTTTACGCTGGCGCAAAAGATGGTGGGCAAAGCCTGTGCTGTCGAAGGCGTTCGACCCGGCAGTTATTGCGAACCAAAAATGACCACTGTGGGCAGCCAGGACACCACCGGCCCCATGACCCGAGACGAGTTAAAAGACCTGGCCTGCCTGGGATTCTCGGCAGATCTGGTCATGCAGTCATTCTGCCACACGGCAGCTTACCCAAAACCGATAGATATCGAGACACAACACACACTGCCCGATTTTATTCAAACGCGAGGTGGTGTATCACTTAGAGCGGGTGACGGAATCATCCATTCCTGGCTAAATCGCATGCTCCTGCCTGACACTGTCGGCACTGGAGGAGATTCCCATACTCGATTCCCAATCGGTATTTCCTTCCCTGCCGGTTCTGGCCTGGTCGCCTTTGCTGCGGCCACCGGTGTGATGCCACTGGATATGCCCGAGTCTGTCTTGGTGAGATTTTCTGGAGAAATGCAACCAGGGATTACCCTGAGAGATTTAGTTAACGCTATTCCTTACACAGCTTTGCAAAGCGGTGACCTCACCCTGGAAAAGAAAGGCAAGAAGAATGTTTTCTCTGGCCGCATTTTGGAAATTGAGGGGCTACCTGATCTAAAAGTAGAGCAGGCATTCGAGATATCAGACGCCTCTGCCGAAAGATCAGCCGGCGGTTGCAGCATCCGCCTCGGCAAAGAGCCCATCATCGAATACTTCAATTCAAACATCACCCTATTGCGCTGGATGATCGATAACGGCTACCGGGACGCCAGAACTTTAGAGCGACGGGCGCAGGCGATGGAAGCCTGGCTGAAAGACCCGGTTCTGCTTGAAGCGGACGCCGATGCCGAGTATTACAAAGTGATTGAGATCAATTTGAATGAAATCACCGAACCATTGCTGGCCTGCCCAAATGACCCCGATGACGTTAAGACACTGTCAGATGTGCAAGGAACAAAGATCGACGAGGTCTTTATTGGCTCCTGCATGACCAACATAGGCCACTTCAGGGCAGCGGCAGAAGTGCTAAAGCAAGTAGCAGGTGGCTTACCGACCAGGTTATGGATCGCCCCACCAACGAAGATGGACGAACATCAGCTAAGCGAAGAAGGCGTATACAACGTATTCGGCGTATCGGGAGCCCGCACGGAAATGCCGGGCTGCTCATTATGTATGGGCAATCAGGCGCGAGTCGCTGCCAATTCAACCGTTGTCTCGACTTCAACCAGGAACTTTCCGAACCGGCTGGGACAGGGAGCCAATGTCTATCTCTCTTCTTCTGAATTAGCGGCTGTCTGTTCGGCGCTCGGGAAAATTCCGACTATGGATGAATACATGGTCTATATGGCTACTATCAACACTATGGCGGACAGCATTTACCGCTACCTCAATTTCCATGAAATAGCCGATTTTATGGAAGCGGCGGAAAGAGCCAAAAACATTCCTGTAACCCACATAAAGGATGTTGCCTAAGCTGAGACAGATCTGCTTTTTATTGTCGCAACGATTTAGATGGTACTCTTCTCCACCACCTCGAACAGATCTTTGGAGAGTTTTTTTTGTGCTTTAATACGCTGCAACTGACTTTGCATAAGGGCTTGACGTTTACTGTCAAACTTTCTCCATCGAATTAATGGCGTTAACAACCTCGATGCGATTTGTGGATTCAGTTGATCCAACTGCAAAACCTGGTCAGCCAGAAACTCATAGCCTGCACCGGATATGTCATGAAAGCCCACATGATTCCGACCACAGAATGCACCAATAAGCGACCGCACCTTGTTTGGGTTACGCCTGTCAAAGTCAGGGTGTTGCAAAAGTTCTTTAACCTGAGCCAGGCTTCCGGGTAGTTGACATACTGCCTGAACCACGAACCACTGATCGACTACAAGTGACTCATGGCTCCACTGCTTATAAAAACTGGCCAGCGCCTTGCGCTTTAGTTCAGTAGCTGACTGGTCCGCGCAATTCACCAGGCAGCGCAAGCCTGCCAGTTGATCGGTCATATTGCTCGCATCGGCGAACTGTGACTGGCACAGTTGAATTACTTTTTCGTCACCAGCCCGCATTAAATACGATAAGGCAAGATTTTTGAGGGACCTTCTGGCAATGGAACTTGCATCGGCACAATATTTTTCATCGCTTGTATTTTCTTCATACACCTTGAGAAATAATGAGCATAGATTTTGTGCCAAACCGTTTAGCAGAAATTCCCGCACTTCATGAATGCGCTCCACGTCTGCCACGTCTGCTCGCTCGATTAAAAAGCCTGTAGTTGGCAGACTAAGTAGCTGCGTGACCATTGCCTTGTCGAGTTCCGGGTCAGCCAATGTTGAATTCAGAATACCGCTGAACGCATCGGACAAACTTTGTGGAAATACTGACAGGCCGCCACCGCCCCAGCCTTTCTGTAGTTCGTCAAACGAATCGATTACTAACAATTGGGAGGCATTCCAACGATTAAAACCATCGCTGTCATACGCCATCAAAAATAACAAATCCTCGCGTGAATAGTCGTAGTTGAGACGAACCGGCGCACTGAAACCGCGCAGCAACGAAGGAACTGGCCTGGATTCAACGCCTTCAAAAATAAATTGTTGCTGTGCTTTGGTCAGTGCCAATACTCTATCGCTGGAATTAGATTTTTCACTGTCGCCAACAAGTTGTAAGCTCAATTCTTTACCCCCTGCATCCAGTAATGCTACGCGAATGGGGATATAAAATGGTTTCTTGCCGGATTGGCCCGGTGTATCGGGACAAGACTGCTGCATCGACAAAGTGTATTGCTGCATTTGCGTATCGTAATGTTCCTCCACCGAGACAACTGGTGTTCCAGCCTGACTATACCAGGTTCTGAATTGCACCAGGTCAATGCCACTTGCAGCCTCCATCGCCCTGACAAAGTCTTCCGTGGTTACCGCCTGACCATCATGCCTCTCGAAATAGAGATCACTACCCGCTCTAAAATTTTCGGCACCAAGAATCAAATTGATCATTCGCACCACTTCGGCGCCTTTTTCATAAATGGTGACTGTGTAAAAATTTGCTATTTTCATGTAAGAATCAGGTCTCACCGAATGTGCCATCGGGCCGCTATCTTCGGCGAATTGAACCGTTTGAAGAAAAGCAACATCTTCAATCCGTTTAACCGGGCGTGAACCCCTGTCTGCTGAGAACTCCGAATCCCGGTAAACCGTAAACCCTTCTTTCAGGCTAAGCTGAAACCAGTCTCGGCAGGTCACTCTATTACCAGACCAATTGTGAAAATATTCGTGAGCTACTACCGCTTCGACTTGCTGGAAGGAGAAATCTGTCGTGGTTTTGGGATGCGCGAGAACGCAGGAAGTATTGAAAATATTTAGACCCTTGTTTTCCATTGCCCCCATATTGAAGTCATCCACAGCAACAATCATAAAAATATCGAGATCGTATTCTCGACCATAAACTTCTTCGTCCCAGCGCATGGAACTTTTCAGTGACAACATGGCGTGATCGCATTTATCGATATCCTTTTCTTCGACAAATATTCGTAAATCAATACTACGACCACTGCAGGTGGTGAAGCTGTCATTGAGACTCACCAGATCACCCGCCACCAATGCAAACAAGTAACTGGGTTTTTTAAACGGGTCTTCCCATGTCACCCAGTGCCGATCAGCGTCGCCATCAACCTGGCCGCTTGCTATTTTGTTGCCGTTGGAAAGCAATACGGGGTATTTCGCCTGGTCGGCGATAACCGTGGTGGTGAATTTAGACATCACATCTGGACGATCCAGATAGTAAGTAATACGTCGAAAGCCTTCCGCTTCACACTGGGTACAAAACATTGTTTTGGATTTGTACAAGCCCTCTAAGGCCGTGTTGTTTTGCGGTTCGATGCGAGTGTGGCATTCCAACTGGAGCTCACTAAAATTGTCGCCTGGCAATGTTGCCAGATCAGGAATAGTCAGACTCTCTTCATCCAGGAGAAACTGATCATCACTAAGTTCGTGGCCATTGATCAGAAGCTTTTCCAAAAGCAGTTGTTGTCCGTGTAATTGCAAACTGTTCGCTGCCACTGCCCCGACTTCTGTATTCGGCTTCAGCAACAGCTTTGAGACTACGCAGGCATGATCTTCGTAAAGATCGAAATTAAGATCTGTGGTTTCAATAATAAAAGCAGGCGGCCTGTAGTCTTTCAGGCAGGTCGTCCGCGCTGACGCATTTTTCATAGTGTAAGACTCATTTCTAAATTGATAGCTTGAGACCTTTGCCTAATTGTCCGAAGTGCGGCCTCAGCCGCGCAAGAGAGTTGTAGGTGGCGGGACATGTGCGAGTTATAACCGAATCTGGTGTTTGAGGGTTTGAAAAAAGCGGCGTATCTGCTTGATTGGAAGTTACCAAACAATCAAGCAACCAACAGGATACGCCACCATGAGCAAGAATAACCTTATTGAATTTGAATATCGAGAAGCGAGTACAGATCCATTGAATGAACTGTTACAAGCCGGCGCACAGAAACTGATCCTCCAGGTGGTCGAGATCGAGCTGTATACGCAGCTTGAGCAGTACGCTGATCGCCGCACCGAGGCTGGCCATGCAGGAGTGGTTCGCAATGACTATCAGCCAGAACGAAAGATTCAAACCGGCATCGTACCAAATGATCAAAGGGCTGCCTGTCACGCGATGGTATGCTGCATATGATGTTCAAGCTGGGCATGTGTGCCGAGGGAAACTGGCGTCGCCTGCGCGATTTTAACTACTTGGCAAAAGTTATAACAGGCGTAACATTCAAAGATGGGCTTGTCGGAAAATGAAGTTTTTAGCTTGTTGTTAATATTTAAGTCATTGCTATTAAACATATTATTTTTTTAAAATTGGACTGATTTTGAATCAACCGACAGTCCCAAGATGGAATCGAGGTGAAAGACGTTGACCAGGTCGCCACTTGATTCAGATGCGGAAAACATCGCTTTTGACAATAACTCAGCAAGCAATCAGATTGTGGGACTAAAGTATGACACCGGATTTTCGAATTCACGCAGACAGTCATGGCACTACAGAACGTTTTCGAGACCGATTGTTACCTCTGCGTGTTGCCGACAAAGCTGGTATCAAGTTTGATACGGTTGAGCTTACCATGGATGACCGGGATGGATTAGTTCTGTAGCCAGTCCATGGCGCTGAACTGGAAGTGTCGCCAGGTTACAAGCAAACAGAAATGACTCGCCCTGGTCTCTATATTGTTGATGAAATCGAACATAGCGGCTCACCCGGTGCGTTAACAATCAGAGCGAAAGCATCAGTCATGCGTCAGAGATTTAAGGCTCCACAAACGTGGGTCTGGGCTGGTGGGCACGAAAACTGAAGGGGGGGCTTCTTCACCGTAAACGGGCAGAGGCTGGATTGTACGCAGCCTGGATCAAAGCCATTTCGAGCTTGTGCTTGCGTTTCATCCAGTCAGGCATGGTACGGTCCAGCAGTTTATAAAACTCAGCCCCATGATTATGATGAATAAGATGGCAAAGCTCATGAATGACAACATATTCGATACATTCTTTAGGCGTTTGGATGAGATTCACATTAAGAGTGAGCTGACCCTTGCCTGACAAGCTTCCCCAGCGTTTATCCATTTTTTGGAGTTTCAAATTTGGCTTGTTCAGGTCGCCCTTTTTGAAGCCTTCCCAGCAATCATCAAGGATTTTGGACAGGCGCATCTTTGCACGTCTTCTGTGCCATGCTTCCATGAGATGCTTTATGTGATCAGGTTTATTGGAAGTCGTATCGATACAGAAATAACCGCTTTTCAGCAGCACCTTATCTTTATCAGAAGTCTCGATTTTCAATCGGTACTTTCGCCCAAGATACAGATGGCTTTCGCCACCAACATATTTCCTGTCAGGTGTTCTCGGGTCAAATTGGTTGAAATAAGTAATCTGTCTTCTAATCCATCTTGCTCTCTTTTTGACCTTTTCCGCTATTGCTTCAATGGTGGATGATGCGGGTGCCTTGACTACCACGCTTTTATCCGGATGAACCGCTATCTCCAGCGATTTGCGATTCATCATCAGGAGTTCATAGTCGATTTCTGTTTTTCCGTAGCCGACCCGGCAGGCGATGCTTTTCATTATGCGCGCCGATTTTTGGCAATGTGCATGGTCTTTTCAATGATCTCATTCATTTGGGTTTCGCTTAGTTCAATGCCGTGGTCGCCTTTCATAACATCAAAGAAAAAATCATCAATATGTCCTATTGTTTTATTTTTCGCCAGCTCGTTGTACCAGAAATCCACTATTTTTTCCTGTTCTAATGCCGTTTGAATTGCCAACGACAATTCGCAAAGAATTTCATCGGTGACAGCTATTTCATAACCCGTAAACAATTGCCTGGTAACACCGTAATAGGCACAGGCTTCATCATTTTCGCTGATGCTGTCCGGCACATCATCATGTTCCTTGGAAGCCACTGAATCACGAATTTTGCTTACCTTGCTGAGATAATCGAGATCAGAGATGCGGTTTGCCCGAGAGCATTACTCTCAAGCCATTTCACCACGTAATCCAATTGAACATATTGATGGATAAAACTGGGTAGCACATTTTCGCCTAGACGCGCCCTTAAACAGCCTGTACCACAAATCCAGCCTTCATTAGCCTCTTGCGCTAAAGCTATACGACCCAAATTCCCTCTTCTAGGGAATAGAATATCGCCAGCTTTAATAAGGTGCTTACTTAATTTTTTGCTTTTTTGTTGTATATGCAATTGACTGGGTGGTTATTTTTCCATTGCTAATATCTTTTGGCATGACAACAGGAATACCTGTTTTAGTATATTCGCTCGCTTTTAATTGGCTTCCGAAAGGGCCAGTTTGGAGACCTTTTGCGACCGCTATCTTTGATAGAGGAATAAGGTTTTTACTCATCACCACCCCCGTCACGTTTCGTTAATTTCTTCTCGAGTATTTCCAGCGCCTTAATCTGTTTATCAAAATCCGATTCATACAGCCGATCCTGCATAATGCGGTATTTTTCAAACTCGCTTTCGGCGTGGGTTTTGGCAATTTCAGCACTCACTTTTCCGGCATCTTGCAAAATCTCGCGATCCCACAATTTCAAAAACCCGCTTAAACGCTCTACCCAATCCGCCATGGTCATGGGGATTTTGCGAATGGCCTGCATTTCGGCCATATCCAGATAGGCCGCAACAATCCGCCGCATCTGCGCCAGCTCATATTCAGACAGGTAGTTTTTGGCGATGGACACATCATATTTATGAATCTTGCTCTCTGGAGCACCCTCCCAGCCAGCCAGTCCCATATTGTCTTTTTTGTAATCGGCACGATCAACAATAACCTCGGCAGCGGTCTGGCCGTGGATGGCGTAATGCATCTTGTTCTGAACGGCGGCGAAAAATCGTTTTGTTGCAGTTGCCGATGGGTCGTAATCCAGGGACGTTGCGTAAATATCAGTCATTTTTTGATAGAATTTGCGCTCGGACAGGCGTATTTCTCGGATACGCTCAAGCTGTTCTTCAAAATATTTTTTGCCAAGTATTGAGCCGTCATTTTTCAGGCGCTCATCATCCATCACATAGGCTTTGATGGTGTATTCCCTGATAATACCCGTTGCCCATTTTCGGAACTGTACTGCACGCTCTGAATTAACCTTGTATCCCACGGCGATAATCGCCGACAAATTATAATGCTTGGTGTTGTAGCTTTTGCCGTCTTTGGCAGTTATTCGAAAATTTCGAATAACTGAACCCTCTTCCAGTTCACTATCTGAGAATATCTTTTTCAGGTGATAATTGATGGTGTTGGTTTCCACGTCATATAACACGCCCGTCATTTTCTGGGTGAGCCATACATCTTCATCGGCATAGACAGCCTCAACACCGCCTTCGCCACTGGCGGCAATAAAGGTCAAGTATTCTGCCGCCGATGAACGGATGGTGGGAACTTGCGGTTTCTTTTTGCTCATGCCGCCACCTCCTTCAGAAGGGTTGCCATCTTGCTGCGCACCGTTGTCAGTTCCTTTTCAAGGGCATCTATTTCCTGTTGAACCGCTTCGATATCAATCTCGGCTTCTTCCTCGAAGGTGTCCACATAGCGCGGAATATTCAGGTTGAAGTCATTCTCTTTCAGTTCTTCAAAGGGGGCTAAATGCGCGTATTTTGGCACCGTTTTACGCGCCTCAAAGGCATTCAGGATGGTCGAAATATGCTCATCCAGCAGGGTGTTCTGGTTTTTGCCGGGCTGGTAACCCTTGCTGGCATCAATAAACAGAACATCCTTGCGGTCTTCGTTGGCACCGCCTTTTTCACGGGAGCGGTCAAAGATCAGGATGGCGACAGGAATAGATGTACTCGGGAACAGCTTGCCCGGCAGACCAATCACGGCATCCAGCAGATTGTCTTCGATGAGCTTTTCTCTTATACGCCCCTCCGCAGCACCACGGAATAATACGCCATGAGGAACCACCACAGAAACACGGCCTTCTTTTTCAACAGCGGCCTCAATCATGTGGCTGATAAAGGCATAGTCACCCTTTGATTTGGGCGGCACGCCGCGCCAGAAGCGCTTGTAGGTATCGGCTTCGGCTTCATCGGCACCCCATTTATCCAGAGAAAATGGCGGGTTGGCGACGATGTTATCGAATTTCATCAGGCGGTCATTTTCCACCAATATCGGTGAGGTCAGCGTATTACACCATTCGATGCGGGCCGAGTCCGCGCCATGCAGGAACATGTTCATGCGGCACAAGGCCCAAGTGCTGCCGTTCACCTCCATGCCGTAGATTGAATAGTTGCGATCCCCCACGGCTTTAGCGGCCTCAATCAACAGCCCACCGGAACCACAGGCCGGGTCACAGATACGTGCGCCGACTTTCGGCTTGCACAGTTTGGCAACCAGCTCTGAGACCTTGTGCGGGGTGTAGAACTCCCCGGCTTTCTTGCCTGCGTCAGAGGCAAAGCGCTCAATCAGGTAGATATAAACACTGCCGATGACATCTTCTGAAATGCGGCTTGGGCGCATATCAAGCTGCGGCTTGTGGAAGTCTTCCAGAAGCATCTTCAGGCGGCGGTTACGGTCTTTGGTTTTTCCCAGGTTGACCTCTGAGTTAAAATCAATGTTGCGGAAAACGCCTTCCAGCTTGCTTTTGTTGGCTGTTTCAATTGAATCCAGTGCGATATTGATGATTTCACCGATATTTGATTCACTGCGCTGATCATAAAGATCGTAATAGCTTGCGCCCTTGGGCAGGATAAAGCGTTCTCGCTCTAGCTTACGGCGGATACGCACATCGTCATCACCATATTGCTTGCGGTACTCTTCGTAGTGGTCTTTCCATACATCCGAGATGTATTTGAGGAAGAGCATCACAACGATATAATCCTTGTAGCCAGCGGCATCCATTACGCCGCGAAAGGTGTCACAAGCAGCCCAGGCAGCGTTATTCACATCTTGTTGTTTAAGTGATTTGGTGGTCATTTTTATGCTCCTGTGGGTTGTTTTTTGTCTTGTGCCCAGTTGCAATCTGCATCAAAATTCCTTGCGCATAGAGCATCTTGCGAATTTTGATCGCTTCAAGCAGGCGCTGCTCCTTCATCGACAAACCAAAGAACTCAGCGGCTTGGTATTGCTGCGCCAGTGGTGGCAGGCTCACCGCCAACTCTTCGAGGGCCTGCTTGCTCACCATTTTTAACATGGTTCCTTCTGCTCGTGAGTTCAGGTAAGCCTGCGAAGAAGGCTGATTGATCCACCAGAGCAGAAATTCTGGAACAACTTTTGTGATATCAGGCCGTACGCGAAATAATGGCGCAGCTACAATTGTATTCTCCGCATCTTCTTGCAGCAGGGCAGCGGTATTGGTCTGCCCGCGAGAGCGGAAAATAATATCCCCTGGCTTGGTGAGTTGATTCGGCTTGGGCTTTGTGTGACCGATATGGATGCTTTCGCCTAGATGCACAAAGTTGTCATCGCCAAGGTCTTTCATCTGAATGACCCTGACGCCGCCGTCATTGGATACTTCAATCCGGGAGCGAAAAGTCACTCTCGATGAAACGGTGGCTATATCTTTTAACTTCAAAAACATCTCGACAAAACTCTGTAATTCGATTACTGTTATCACAATGCAATGCGGAATGTTCTGCGTGTCAACCATAAAAATACAGTAATGGCATTTTTGTAAAAATAATATGCAGCAATACGCTAACGATCAGATTCTCACCGCACCATCGGACATTGTGTGTCTATTCCGAGTTGCTGACCGATCTGCGGGATGCACGCCATGCCGATTTTGTATCGTTACCTGGATGTAACCTGGTAGAACAATGCAGGAGCAATTGTCGAGGAGCAAAAATCGGTAAAATTCCACTTTCGGCCATTTAGTTGAATTAGGCAAAGACAGGTCTCAGTTTGATGGATAACTGTGTTTCTGGAAGCCAGTTGACACTCTGACACTCTAATAGTTCAGTGAAATCTCGTAACCGGAAAAACGACGCAGGTTAATCACCCCGGTATCCAAAATCAGGTATTGCCCTTTTATCCCTAATAGACAGCCCTCCACGATTGGCATCTTATCAAAGCTTAAAGAGGTGATTTTATCAGGATAGTTTATCACCGGATATTTAATAGCAACTGTTTCAACTCCGTTAAGCACACTTATTGCGAAGAAACCAAACTTGTCTTCCAGCTCCTTCAAGTCAGATTCACATTCTCCGATCAGACGTTTCGCCTCGCTGTGCATGTCCAGGCCAGGCGCATCGCCCTTTAACATATCTCTCCAATTAGTTTTATCCGCAACGTGCTGTTTGAACATGACTTCCACTGCGCCCGACTGCAACCTTGAACGCACACGAATTATCGCCAGCGCTTGTGTCGCCCCCTGATCTATCCAGCGTGTTGGCACCTGCGTCGCACGGGTTATACCCACTTTTAAAGCGGAGGAATTGGCCAGGTACACGATGTGATCCTGCATGCAGAAGCGCTCACCCCAGGCGGGGTCTCTGCAACTGCCCTGATCGAAGTGACATTTCTGCGGATGAATAATGCAGGAATCGCACTCCGCGAGTCGCTGAAAACAAGGAAAGCAATACCCCTGATTAAAGCTCTTATTCGATTTTCTGCCACAATTCACACAATGAATCGCACCACTGTACTGCAAACTGATGGTTTTCTCTAACAAGGGGTTTAGGGGGATTTCGGTTTCACCCAGCCTAATTTGATAGGCAACGGTTTGTTCAAGTCGAGTCAACATTTTCCTCAGTGTGCCTTGGACAATATTCTTCATAACTTGCTCTCTATTCTCAATCAATCAATCAATCAAATTGATTCTTTACCGCAATAGCTTGCTGCTGAGTTGCAGCTTGTTTGCTCTTGTAATCTGCTCTCAGTTCAAACCCCGTTCCAGGATGATCGGGGAAATGTTTCGCTTCATATAAAATAACTGCCTGCATGCAAAACTCTAGCTGCTGTGTCGCTAACTTTTTACCGTCGTTCCACTTACCAATCTCTATTGCCAGCTTTAGAGAAGCATAAATTTCAGGGCTTATTTCATCCATCACTTGATCAATTGTCTGCGGACGCTGCAAAAATAATTTATCAAGAGCCTGTTGATTTTTTCCCGACATTAACTTCAAACCCTTTTAAGCAGAACGATTTTTTGCAATAACCGAGCGGCCCAGCACGAAACGATAGCTTAGCAGCACCAAAATACCAAACAGTAAACCCGAGATCAGGCCCCCAACATGCGCAGCAGTGGCGATCCAGGAAGAGGCCGTGATTTCCATGAGGATCAAGGCAATGACAAAAACCATAAACATGCTGTTATTAATTAGCAACCGACTTCCAGGCATGAATTTATGGATTATCCAGGTATAACCAAGCAAACCATACACAACACCCGACATGCCTCCGAAATTATTGTAGCCGCTATACAAATATTGTGTGGTGTTGCCCATAAAAGAGCAAAGCAGAATCAGTACGACGAAGAGCCAGCGAGGATGGCTAGATTCCAACTGACGACCAAAGTACCAAAGCCATAGCATGTTGAAGACGAGATGCAGCTCACCAAAATGTAGCAACATCGGGCTAAAGCTTCTTAGTAATTCACTCGCGCTATCGATACTGATCAACAGGGCAGTAAAACCTGAGGTGTCCAACAGTGGATAAAAGAGAAACGCAACACGTTGTGGCTGTGTTCCCAGGGAACTGAACACCGCAACGATGACACAAGCCGCAATCATGGACATACTTACCGGAGAACGGGCATAAGCCCTCAACACATTGTATAGCCCCGCGACCCGTGTCCGCTTTCCTTCTACGTTGGAGTTGTCCCCGATTGGGCCTGGATTCGTTTCTTCGAATGGGCAAGCATCCAGGGCTTCTCTTACCAGTGCCACCTGCTGTTCGCCTTCTACCCAGATTATCTGCTGACCAGACTCCTCATTGATTCGATGAAATATACCCTGACTCGTCAGAAACTGACTGACGCGCAGCAGATTAATCTCCGTGGTTAGACTTGCCGCCTTAATCATCGGCTCGAACCAGGCGACTGCCCCAACCCAGCTTGCTGCGACAAGCCTGGTAAAAACTGTGTTCGGGTGGATGTACCAACTTTAGCGGCATTTCTTTCTTGCGCACCAAAATTTCGTCACCTGCTGACGCAGTAAACAGTAGCTGGCCGTCGCCGCTGACTTGTGGCTGTAGTTTTTCTTTGGCCGAAACCAGCAGGCGAATCTCGCTATCACCATCCACTACAATAGGTCTACTACCCAGGGAATGCGGATACATGGGCACCAGCACAACGGCGTTCAGCCCAGGCTGCATGATTGGCCCACCTGCCGACAGGGCATAAGCCGTCGAGCCGGTTGGTGTTGCCACTATCAGGCCGTCAGATTCCTGGCTATAGACAAATTTCTCATCGACAAATAATTCAAATTTGATCATTTGTGCCGCTTTACCGGGGTGCAGTACCACATCATTCAAGGCCGAACCCAAGTATTTTTTCTCAGACTTTCCTGGCGGCTCTTGCCTGGCGGCAACTTCTAATAAAAACCGCGACTCAATGCTGTAATTGCCGTCGAGTACATCACTGATGCCTGTTTCTAGCTCGTCGGGTAAAATATCTGTCAGAAAACCGAGGCGCCCACGATTAATACCTATTACCGGCACTTGATCGGAAACAACATATTTAGCCACATTCAACATGCTGCCGTCACCACCCACCACGATGACCAAATCGCAGTGTTTCGATAATTCTTCTCTTCGGCATTGTTGCTGACCGTGGTTCTCTACCAGTTCAGCGGTCAGGTCATCAACAATAATAGACAGATCTTTTCCCGCTAAAAATGCGATCAGCCGCCGCAGCGTATCCACCACACCAGCATGACCAGGACGACCAACGAGACCGATATTGTTAAACTCTGCCATGAATGACCAAACCTGCTACTTGTTTATTCGGAGATTGCCGCCGCTACCATCCGGTAAACACCTGGCTTTCAAGAGATTCAGTATATCACAGCAAATGCCTGACGAAGCCCGATGGCCTTGCCCAGCTATTTGCCAGGCTGTTTACTGTAGGGGGCAGCATGTCGGTGGGACTTATGTACTACATAGAAACCGGGAAAAGTGTTGGCCAAACAGCCGAGAAAACTCTTTATCAATGCGGCAGGAGACGCTCCTGAGACCAGCGAAGAAGTTCAAACCCTTGTTGAATACGTAGATTACAAACCCCAAACGACTATGGAAACTGTGGTATCGCGCACTTTGTAGAATAGTACCAGGAGTACTATGCTGCCTGGTATTGGATTTGCTTGTTAGTTAATATTCAACGTGAAAGGGTTTCGGGTATAAACTACCTCTCCTGTGCTTTCTACCCAGTAGGCAACGTACACGAACAAGCGTCTATTTGAAAATGCGGGGTCAAAACGAAATCCATCGATGATCGTTACACGCTCCGACTGACGCAAAAACTTCAATCCACTGAAAGCGATTAAGCCCTCAACCGTTTTATCCCATTCCTCGATGCCTCCAACTTCGTTAAACTGGAAAAAATCTTGCCCATCCAGGCTAACAAGCACAAAAATAGCGCCATACATTCCCAGATGGCGTTTGTCTATCTCCACATTTGCCGTAAGGCTCACCGAATCTATGGTCGTCACAAGGTTAGTGAAGGTAAGCCCTCCATCACTGCTGGCAGCAATGGAAATAGTGGCATCACCAGATTTCCCAGACAACGTTGAGATAGCTGTAACAGGCAAATCAGGAACTCGAGTTGGATAATAGTTTGCAATTTGATGCCGCACCAAATTCAACGACTGCACAGCATCGGCTCCGAATTCTGCGTCTGCTTCGACACCGCAGCTAAAGCCGAGGCAATCGTGAGACGGGCTGGAAAATAGTGGAACACGAACTTGCGTAGTGAAGGCAGCGGGAAACGCCATAACGGTAGCAAACTGGCCTTCGACTCCGTAGCCGGTTGAGAAATTGAATGTGCCGCCACTCCCATCTTCCAAATGAGAATGAGTAAGCCCCATATTGTGCCCAAGCTCGTGAGCGGCGACTGTGTCTACAGGACAATCCACCACAATGTGGGAATAGGCAGATTGCCTTTCAACACTGGCACTAAAATCGCCGTTAGTAGCAAAGCCTCCTACTGGTGCCAAACCGCAACGCCCGTCGCCCGCTTGCGCCGGCCGGAACAGCATCACCACGTCCGCGCCAAAAGTTTCTCGCAGTTCATCTACTTTAGCGAAGGCATGGTGAGTTTTCTCCATGAGGTGATTCAACGCGGTCTCCATGTCGTCGTTGTCGTTGTAATCAACAGAGCCGTGGTAGACAGGTCTCAGGGTGATTCCGACGCCGCTGTCTGCGTAGATTTGGTTTGCCACACTGATTAGCTGATTGATACGAGTTTGCACACTGTGGGGATAAAGCGCCGCTGCTGCTGGTGTATACAGGGCCAACACATCAATAACAGAATTACTGTGGTCAACAGAACCAGGGTTTGCCGTATCTGTGCCCAACAACATTTCGTTAAAATCGCTTATGCCGTCCTTGTCACTATCGGTGCGAATATCTTCGACCACATTCACAACGCCATCGACACGAATATCTCCCATGATAACTGCGCTTATAACTCGCGGCCTGGAACTCTCGTCTGTAGCAACACTGTAGGTGAACATTTTCTTCTCATTTGGCTGAAAATCTCCTAGCTCGCAATAGAGAACCGCTTGCAATGAAAGACTCAGTTGCTGTCTACATTCGCCCGGTGCCGTGAGCAGCCTTGTATTCTCCAGAACGAAAAACACCTCCACATAGAGGCCATTGTGAGTTTTCCCACCAGTGTTCTCGAATTCCAAATTTACGTCGATGCTATTCCCGACAATTACATTGCGGCGGGAAAAGCCCTGACTGATGCGAAAATTACTTTCGTTTATTCCCGGCGTGCTGACTGTGGTCTCATCTTTACCATCGGAAGCAGTATTTGTTAGCCCCGCAGCAGCACTGGTTTGTAATGGAAGTCTCGAAATAATTTTTGCTTCTGGCTTCTCAATAGCCATCGCTTTAGCAACTTTGTCGATAATTACAAAGTCATTTTGAAACCCGTATCCGTGATTTACGAGCTTGCCGGGCTTATACAACCAGCCCTGATATAAGGCATTGTCCGAATTCGCGATAGCATAAATCTGAAAAAATTCATCACCGCTGCTCATACTTCCAAACAGGCTGCGCTGGCCTGACGTAAGAGTCAGAGACAGGGATAAGCCATCGCTTCTCCCCTCTGCCCTGATTACCTGGTCGCCATTGATATAGCTATTCAACATCACTACGTTCAGTCGTAGTTGTCGCCTGTCACTAATTTGCAGGCTTAATTCCGCGCCCAACTCGATATTCTCAAGCTGCGCAACGTCGAGTGCCATGAATTGCGAAGTTTCAGCATAGGTGGGCGGTTTGTAATGAGTGCCGACCTGCTCTATGGGAGTAAGGAAAGCCTGTTGTGCTGGTAATGTAGTAGCCCAAAACACCGTCACCAACAAACTCAGGCAGACAGCATGGCGTGTCAACAGAAGAGAATTGCTGCGCACTGTAATCGAGGCTATTGGGGGTGCATTGGGCACAGTGGCAGTGATTTGCTGGCAGATGTAAAATCTATCGATTTTCGATCTCCTCACCCTGGACTGAATGCGCCAACTTTATGCCTGGCCTCACTTGTGCGAAATACAAGCTGAACCCAAGCTGTTAGCATTCTAACGTAAATCCAACCACTTGGCAGCATTGATTTTCTCCGATCAATCTTTCTTTCTTACCCCAATCTCCAGATAGAAATCTCTTAAACGCAGCAAGCCCTGGCTGTACCGGGGTTAACAACAGGGGTTAGCACCAAAACCCGCCATCACCCAATGGGTACACAGGTCAAGGCTTATGACCAGGGTATCTTATAAACTCGACACAACCAATGATTTACTCACCTCTCGTGCCAGTTTCGGCGATTTCTCGATTAATTAATGGATAATTAATGGATAACGGACTCCCTGAACCTGTCTGAACGAATCGACAAGTACTTGCCCCAGCCTGAGCAATCGTGGACACTGTCCCTCTGAATTAAGCCCTCTGAATTCATCAAAACCCTCATCCTGATGCAGCACGAAGGCAGTTTTCACCTCAATGAGGTTCACCACTTTGAGGATAATGAGGCACTGCGTACTGTATTGGACATTAAGAAACTTCCCCAGGCGACCACGATTGGAGATTGGCTCAGGCGAATGGGAAGCCAGCCGCAAATTCATGCTGCCTGGGCAAAGGTTAAAGTAAGATCAATAAAGCCGCATTGAAATCAGCCTTGCATCACTGTAAAAAAGTGACGCTGGACATTGATGCCACTGAAATTATAGCCCACAAAGCGGATGCACAATGGACTTACAACAAGAACGAGGGCTTTATGCCGATGCTGGGGCATAGTGCGGAAACCGGGCAGATCGTGGCCGTGGATTTCCGTCACGGCAATGTGCCGCCAGCGAAAGATAATAAGCCCTTTATCCAGCAATGCCAGCAGTGCCAGCAGTCGTTAGCGGATTGTCACCCAATTTCTTTTTACCTTAGCCGTTACTGAAGCGCTGCAAGCCTGGCGGGGATGAGGGAATCGTAGAGGATTATGGCGCTTTGGACGGAAAATTCCTGGTACTCCAGAGACTGGAGGCATGCGGCTGAATCAGTTGCATACATGCTACCGAGCGTCTCATTGGAGTGCTATTTACAGCCAATTTCAAGAACTGGTATAGAGAGAATGCTGGAACCCTATACCAGGCAAATGAAAACTGAGTAGTTGCAAATCAGCTACAAGTTAGAAGAGTGCTTTCATACCCAGGTAGAAACTCCGACCATTAACATCATAAGTCCCTGTATCAGTGTTAGTGAAAAACCCGGTTACTTGTGTTCCTGATATCGGTGGGTCACGATCTAACAAGTTGTTGATGCCGCCATATATTCTATACTTGTCGTCGAGGGAAAGGCCAAAGCTTACATCAAGGTAGGTACGAGAATCAAAACCATTAGGCTCAAATGGCCCGGCATGGCTAATATGACCCCGGAAATCTTCTACTGCGGGAATATGTCGGGCACTTAGCTGCGTAATTAACTCTCCATAACTATAACTGGCACCAAGATTAACCGTATACCGAGGCGTCGCAGTATTGTTTCCTGCTCCATTTTTACCCGTTGGGCAGGAGCCACCAACAACACCAACACAGTTAATTTCATCTGCTGTTTCATGGGTTAGAATCCTGTTTTCCAACACATAATTGGCGATCAGGTTAAACCCTAGCCAGCCGTCCCGCACATCAAAACCATAATTGGCCATCAAGTCTATGCCACTGGTTTTCACAAACGGATTATTGACATTACTTCCATTGATTAATCCAATCTGACCATTCGGATTACGACTAACACTTCGGCAGAAATCAGAGTTGGCATCCAGAGAGCCCAGACAGCCTTTCATGATCCCTGTAGCGCTATTTCCGAATGGGCCAATATAGTTCTCGATCTCGATACTATAATAATCGAGTGTGATATCCAGGTAAGCCAGTGGCTCAAAAACGACCCCAATTGTATAGGTATCAGCTACTTCTTCCGCAAGGTTCTCGTCACCGGCGACTAGAAATTGAACTTCATTCTGATCCTGCTGGAACGCTGCAGGGTCAGAAACGCCCTGATTTTTACATAGTGTCGCAACGTCTCCGGTAGCGCTATTACAGTAGTCAGTATAAATCGAAAAGGCTACAGTGCCGCCATTAAACATCTCCCCTACATTGGGTGCACGTACAGCCCGTTGGTATTGAGTACGAAAGCGTAGCAGTGGTATTGGAGAATACTCAATGCCAGTCTTGTAGGTAAATATGCCGCCTACGTTTGTCGAATAATCCGAGTAACGTGCTGCAGCATTAACACCAAGATAATTTACTCCAGCGCGATCTGCCAGTAGTGGTAAATCGATTTCCGCAAAGATTTCACTAACATTAAAATCACCACTGGTTGCGGCTAAAGCACGGTAGCCCGCATCCCCTGAAGCCAGAAAATTATCTGGCGTGAGGTCAGCCTTTTCTTCGCGCCAGTCGTAACCAATGGCATAACCGACAGAGCCAGCACCTAGCTCTGCCAGAGTACCAGAAATCACGGCTCCAATGTTCTGTAACTGATAAGTCGTGACATTATTCAGGTCAAGACGAAGCCAATCAACGGCCTCTGGACTGATATTATTTGCCCCAAACATATTGACCGGCACACACCCATTTGATTGATCAACACAAACCGTCTCGCCGGTAACAGGATCAACCATCGCATTGACACCTTGACGGTATCCGTTTTCGTCGACACCATTGCGTAGCGTCTGCACTGTTTTTAAACGGGCGCCGCTGTAAAACACGTCAAAGCTATGTTCGTCATTCAGGTCACCGCTTGCGCCCAGTAATATACGATAAGTGTTTGAATCAGCTTCTCGAATACGAGAACCAAATTCAACCAAACGACGTAGAATAGAACTGGAGATAGTCGCTTCCCCGTCACCCGCTACCAAATCACTGCCGGTTCCCAGGTCAAAATTATCGCGGAAATAATCTTTGGCGCCCTCGGCTAAAAATGGATGATTAACGTAGTTAAGTATTGTTGGGGGATCATTGGCGGGCACACTCTCAACAAGTTCAAAGGGTTGTTGCGCCAGGCTTAAGGTATTACGTGTATTGATAAAGGACCCTTCAGCAAACAAGCGCAAAGAATCAGTGACATCATAGTGCATGCTGGCATTTAGGTTAATGCGGGTTAATGGCGATTGCAGGTCTTGAAATGGCTTAAAGTTATATTTATCACCGCCGTCGGCTGGCCCCGCACTAATATACCGCGAAACATCACCATCTTCGGTAAACTTTGTTCCTCCGATTCGACCGCCAGGGATACGGCTGCTACCACTGTCTATAAGCCCGGTTGCCGTTATACCATTAACATTGCTTTCCCAGTCGCGGCTCTCTTGTTCGATCTGTCCACGCTTACTGTATCCAGCATAAAGGGTAGCGTTCCCTTTTCCATTATCAAAATTCCCGCCCATAGTGAGACCAAACTTCCAGGATTCACCGTCGCCCCTTCCAGTTTCTCCGTACTGGGTGGATAATTCGAGTCCTTCGAAGTCGTCTTTCATAATAAAGTTGACAACACCTGACATGGCATCCGAGCCGTAAACAGCCGATGCACCACCGGTTACGATTTCAACTCGCTCAATCAATGCTGTGGGGATACTATTAATATCAACTGTGCCGTTAACATTGGCGGGGATAAATCGCCGCCCGTTAACCAGAGTTAAACTACGTTGTTCACCTAAGCCGCGTAAGTTAATGGAAGCACCACCATCGTAGCCATTTGTTACAGTATTACCTCCCGTTGAAGGCATGATCTGGGGTAACCTGGTCAACAGTTCATCAATATTAGTTGTGCCTGTTATTTCAATATCTTCATCAGATACGGTAGAGACAGGACTAGTCGAAATCAAATCCTTGCGCTGTATCCTGGTACCTGTAATTATAAGCTGCTCGGGAATAAAATCTTCTTCAGGGTTCTGTGCAAAAGCTGTTGCAGTAAAACCCGCCGTGACCGCACTTGCACTAGCAATGGCTAAAGCCAGCAGCTTAGGTTTTACAGTGCGTTTTCGGGAAACACAGGGGTTATCGTAAGAATACATCATTGTCTCTCCACCTTTAGTCTTTCAATAGTTGTCATAGTTGTAGGTATCGGCGTAGTAGATACTACTAATTATAGAACTACTTATGCGATCAATACGATGGTGAAGACTAAACTACAGATGTAAATGAAAAATAATGGAATGTAATTAATTGGCTTGGCTATGTGTCGAAATGCAACGATGTATCAAGATGTAACATCTTATAACCCTGCAAAACATACCCCTCCTTTTAAGGGTTGTTTTAAATCTCTCTGTCACCCATGCAATTATAAGCTCTATTAAATTTGTCAGTTACAACGCATTTACCTGTGGCGAACCCGGGCATCACATCTCAAGGACACCAGGAAAGCATAAAGATGAAAGTATGGTAGCCAGGCATGTCAAAGGGCAGGGAGATAAGTATCAAAAACTTCATAGTGATTATCAATTGGCGTTATTCTGGCGGATTACCCCCGATCAATACTCCGCTTCGCGTAGCGAGATAGCTTGCTGCGGGGTAGTTTATTCGCGACACCAGAGTCCTGCACATTTGTCTGCAGAAGTTAATCCAGATATTGACCTAACAACCGTTGGAAAGTGCCGTCTGCAACTGCCTTTGCGTAAGAAGCCTGTGTTCTTTCGATAATGTCCCTGTCTGTGCCTGGACTGAAAGCAATGTACACATCCCCTGCGGTATCAGGTAGCCGAAATGCTACCTCGACTAACTCACAATCAACCTGTATATCCCTACAGGTAGACATCATGCCTATCTTGCTTTTCGGAAATATGTCAATGCGACCCTTCAGCAACTTTTTCAGATTTTGCACATCATTATTAACAGGCTGCAGGCCGACAAACCCATGCGAATTGAGGTAGCTGTGGTGAACACTGTGGTTATTTACACCAACACGGTATTTTTTTGCCTGCTCAAGAGAACTAATACGAATATCCACTCGCTCTTTAAGTTTATAGAAGGAATAAAGTGCGGGGAAAATGGGGCCAATCCAGATATATTGGCTCTCTCTAAGTTGATTTCTCGCAATTGGAAATATCAAAATGTTCCTTTTATTTCGTGCGTAAGAAAGTGCCCGACTCCATGGAAGGATTCTTGGTTTATAGGAAATATTTGCTGTCGACAAAACGTGTTCAACGAACTTTGCGGCTGCAGCTCTATGGTAACCTTCTTTTGTACGCTCTTTTTTTGAGTAACCAATGATGAAAAGGTCTTCAGTTACTATAGTAACTACGGGGTCATTGGTGCACTGCGCCAGATTGGGAGCAAGTAACAGCGATAAAAGTATAACGATCTGTTTTTTCATGGCCGCCCCTCACACAGGATAAATAGCAAGTGCTTATTTCAAATAACAGAATAATTTTCAAATAAAGAAAGCTCACCTAATTCCGAACATCGTTGATGACAATTTTGTTGCCGAAAGAGCAATAATATTAATCATACATGTAAGATATTCTGGCAGTTTCGCGGCTACGATAGTACTCCACTCCATGTCTCGCGTCGTTAGCTTTATCGCTTCGCGATCCTTGTTCGTCGATTGGGGGATAAGAAACATAAAACTAACAAGCAATTTTACGTTTTTCATCTGCATTCTTGCACTTCCGTTGATAGTTGTAGCAACGCATTCGTCAAGCTATAGCTGCATACGTTTTTTAGAAGCCAAATCCACTTCATCGAGCATGCGCGTCAACTCTTTCAGAACCTCACCAATAGAAATTATGTCATTATTTTCTGCCAGTTCTTCAATTAACGAGGAAATATTCGCGAGAGATGAAAATCCAAAGTTTTTCGCAATGCCCGACAATGCATGGGACTCACGCACCAAAGCCGCTGACTCGTTTTTTTTAGTCAGCTCCACCAGATGCAATGTTTTTTCCCGACAGGATTCTAAAGCCTTATTCATCAACTGCACCGCTCTTTCTTTACCTAAACCTTCCACGTGCTGGTCAATCACACTAACATTTAGGTGCTGATTAAAATTTCCATGCGTAGCTGATTGATGGCTTTGGCCAACAACTTCGCCCGCCAGCAACGTCTCAATTTTGTGATAAAGCTCAGGCAGAGAAATCGGCTTTTCAACAATATCATTCATTCCCGCAGAGAGACCCGACTCGAAATCACCTCTACCAGCATTAGCTGTTACTCCTATAATCGGAATCGAAGCGATATCAACATCATTACAAGACCGTATTAGCCGTGTTGCATCATAACCGTTCATTACAGGCATTCGCACATCCATCAAAATGACATCTGGTGGATCAATAAAGACCTTTTCTACCGCCTCACTGCCATTATCGGCCGTAATTACACGGTGTCCATTCAATCGCAGTAGTTCTGCCAGTACTTCTTGATTGATTCCGTTATCTTCGACAACCATAATATTCAATGTTTGAAAATGTGGGTTACCTCCTTCCTCCTCAACACTGAAGGCATCAACACCACGAAGAAAATTTACAGTAAAGAAAAAGCTACTTCCTTGACCCGCCGCCCCTGACACTCGATTATCTTCAACGCCAATGGTTCCCTCCATAAGTGCAATGATTTTCTTGCAGATCGTCAAGCCAATACCGGTTCCCTGAAGGTTGAAACGCTGACTCCCTTTAACTTGATAGAAGTCATCGAATATTTTTTCTCGGTACTCTTCCGACACACCAATGCCAGTATCAACCACGGTAAATCGAAGCGCAATCACATCATTTTTTTCTGACAAAAACACAACATTTAGTGATATTTTTCCTTGCTCTGTGAACTTAATGGCATTATTGACCAGATTAATAATCACCTGCTTCAACTTTGCTCCATCGCCAAACAAGTGATCAGGTATCAACGGGTCAATTGATACATCCCAGACCAATCCCTTTTCCCCCGCCTGCAATCCCATTAACGCACCAATACTGCGGAATAGATCTCTCAGACTGAAGGCACTCTCGTTCAACTCAACGCTATCCCTTTCTAATCGAGCGTAGTCCAAAATATCACTGATAATGGAAACTAATGACTCACAGCAGGTCTTAATGGTATTAACATATTGTCGTTGTTTATAGTTCAGTTGGCTGTGATTCAATAATTTCGTGACCCCCAGAACAGCGCTCATGGGTGTTCGGATCTCGTGTGTCATCATTGCGAGAAATTCGGATTTGGCCTCGCTTGCATGTAGCGCCTGCTCACTCTTTTTTTTCAATTCCCTGGTTCTGTTTTCTACCTGTGACATAAGGTTTTCTTTTGCCCTGGATATTTCTCTGTGCTGTTTTTCTATTATATCCAGATGTTTGTTAAACTCCCGAATCAAGGAACCTAACTCATCATTTCTGTGGCGTTTAAAAACAGGAATCCGCTGATCAGTTCGACCACCTTGAAGAGCGCCATGCAAGCGCAGGATGGAATTAGTCAAGGTGAGATGAAAGACGATAATCAGTGCGACTGTCAGGATGGCATTTCTTGCCACCGCAGATAAGAAGATTGCCCCTGCACGCTTGAGAAACCCATCTGCTGTGCGCGCACTATCGACAACAACAATCAGTGTCCCCACAGATTCGTTCGGCTGCTCCTCTATAAATAGTTGATTTTCAATGATCGATCGACCACCAAACAACCAGCGCCCCAGAACCGATACTTTTTTTGGGCTTTCGGACTCAGATGACGCCAGGACTTTTTTTTCATCGTCTCTTATTTCCGCTTTCACTACGGGAATGTAACTGACCAGACCTCGAGATAACTGTTCGGCACCGATACTATCCATGTTGTAGGCAGTATGTGCAGCCGATTTTTTTGCGGCATCCAAAAAAACTTCAATGGTCGATTCAAATTCATTTTTATGGTTGAGATAATCAAACACCAACTGCGCGAAACTCAGAATGAAACCAATACCCAAGGCTACTAATACGCTACCAATGGCTTGACGGAAGGAAAGTCGATCTTTAAGTGGGATAGTGATGCCGGACATAAATAGTCAGCACCTAGGAAAAATATATATCGGCAACAAATATATAACCACTGCCATGGGCAGTACTGATATAGGTAGGATTACCAGAGTTATCGCCCAGCTTTCGCCGAAGCCGAGCAATCAGCACATCGATAGACCTGTCTGTGGGGCACCATTCACGATTTTTTATTTTGCTCAACAATTGATCCCTGCTCATTACATTTCCTGAATTATTTATCAGTGCAGACAACAATGAAAACTCCCCTTCTGATAAACGCACTGTCTCAGACTTGCTCTCCAGGGTTCTGCGACTGATATAAAACTTCCACTCACCAAAGTTCAATACTTTTTTGATCTGGCAGTCAACCTGACGGTATCGCTTTAGCGTTTTCACCCGGCGCATCAGGTTTTTGGTTCTGGCAAGCAACTCCCTTGAATTAAAAGGTTTGGTAATATAATCATCTGCCCCCAGTTCCAAACCAATGATACGATCAATATCTTCGGTTTTGTTTGTTACCAGAATCACTCCCATATCCGAGTTAGCTCTGATTTGGCGTGTCAGGGTCAACCCATCTATTCCCGGCAACATAATGTCCAACAACACTATATCGAAATCATTACTGCTCAGCATTTCTTCAGCCTGCAGCCCATCTTCCGCTTGATGCACATCGTAGTGCTCATTTTGCAAATAGCTCACCAATAATTCGCGATTAACTTCCTGATCCTCGACAACCAATATTCGGCGGCCACTGGCAGCACTCGACGCATTCAATGTTGTTCCATCCTCAATCGTTATTTGCGACTTAAAAAAATGTGTTTATAGCACTTTAAGACAAGCAAGGGATTCCCCTTGTATTAAATATCACACCAGGTGTAACGCTATTTTGCAAACCCTGATGAAATTCGGGCATTAGTTTACAAAACAAAAATCACTTCCTCTAATTTTGGAAATGGACAATTAAAGTGAATGCTATATTCGATACCGGATGACGCATTTAATAGCCCTCCTCTTACACTTTTCATCTACTTGCAATCAAGCTTTTCTCATATTCTATAAATGGAATTATTATAACGACTGCAAGTTTCGCTACACATTACCTAATAGTAATTACCACAAAACACCAAACGCGGGAATCCAGGCATTATTATTGATGAACCCTATGCGAAACCACGCGACATGGAGCTAAGCTCAACTATTTCTGCTGCAAGGACTCGTCTGTCACAACTTACCTTATTGGTTGTTAACACTGTAGTGCCATGCCATCTCGTCCGGGGTCGGCTCCGCCGACCCAATTGCCGTTCTCCTCAAATGAAATACCGTGAACACCAGCAAAGTGATAATTTAAAGGAGAGCGACGCACACTGTATCCTTTTTCGATCAAGGCATTCTCCACATAGCGCGGAATACGGTTGGTGATGTCTATCGTATCGCTCAGGGTGCAGAAACGCGGCGCGGCCACCGCCTGCTGTGCATCCATGCCGAAGTCGATGACATTGATGATGCTTTGTAATATACCCATGCTGATATAGGTGCCACCGGGCGCACCTACCACAAATTTGGGTTTATTGCCGTCAAAAACCATGGTGGGTGCGATCGCCGTAAACCGTGACTTTCCTGGAGCAATTGAGCTTGCGTGACCCGGTCGCGGGTCAAATACTGCCATCGCGCCGTTATACATGAAGCCGAGACCTTCGGTGACTACGCCCGATGGCATTCCCAGGCTATGAGTCAAGGACACACAGTTGTTATCTCTATCCACCACACAGATGTGGGTCGTGTCCTTCGGCTGGCTCGACGACTTCACCCTGGGCACATGTTGCTTCTCGCCGCGCTTAATCACCCCAGCCATCAAGTGAGCATACTCCTCTGACAGCAATCGATCCACCGGGACATCATAGAACTCCGGATCGCCGACGTGGCGGTCTTTATCCACGGTGGCAATTTTCATTGCTTCTGACACCGTAGCGATGTATTCGGCAGAATTGTGGCCCATAGCAACCAGATCAAAATGCTCCAGTATGCTGAGCATTTCTAAAATCATTATGCCACCACCCGGAGGCCGGTTGGTGGCGATTCGGTGCCCACGATAGGTGCCCCACAGCGGTTCGGTAGTATCAGTCTTCGCCTTAGTGAGGTCTTCCAGTGTCAGCAGTCCGCCATTTTCTTTCATGTCTGCCACAATCGCATGGGCAATTTCGCCGTGATAAAAACTGTCTACCCCTTGCTCCGCAATTTTGCGGTAACTGGCCGCCAGATCAGCGTTGCAAAAAAATTCACCAGGCTTACGAATTTCACCGTTGTCCTTGACGTAAATACTTCTGGCCACAGAGTTCTGGCGTATACGCTCAATATGATTTACGCGACCGGTGGCTTCCACCAGGTTCCAGAAGTAGGACATATGGGGCCGCACCATAACTCCATTAGCGGCATAATCAATGGCTGGCTCCAGCAGGCTTGCCAGTGTCATTGTGCCATAACGCCTCAGTGCTTCATCAAACGCTTTTAAACTCATGGGCGTAGTAATAGCGCCGTAACCAATATCATTCACCCGTCCCTTGAGAACAAAGCCAAACCCATCCTCAGTTTCAGATTCAATCAGATCCTGCCACATGGTGGGGGTCGCAGCTGCAGGAGCCTTCGAGTGAAAGTCCAGCAGCAGGTGTTTATTCTGCGAAGGCAGATAGAAATGCCCTGATCCAAAGCCGGCAATGCCGCACATTTGTGGATCCACCGCCGTTTGTACCAACGCACAGGCAATGGCAGCATCCACTGCGTTCCCTCCCGCCTCAAGAACCACCACCCCCGCCTCAACCGCCTCTGGCTGAGGGGCGCAAACCATACCATTAGTCACATAAATCTCCCGATTTTTTAATAAACTGTTTCTCAGAAAAGGTCATTAGGTCCAGTTATATTCCACGCCCAGAAGTAGACTGATAATGGCGATCAATGACCACCAACCCATCAAGGGAAGGTAAAAACGTACCCAGCGCCAATAAGGAATCCTGGCTATACTAAGTGCTGCCATAATTACACCGGAAGTTGGTGCAATACCGTTACTGAAGCCATCACCAAACTGGAAAGCAGTTACCGCTACCTGCCGACTCAACCCCACCAGGTCGGCAATGGGAAACATAATTGGCATTACCGTCACAGCCTGTCCGCTTCCCGAGGTGACAAAAAAGTTGAGTATTATATTGGATGCAAACATCCCGATGGCCGCTAGATATACCGGCAACCCCGCAATCATATTTACAATGTGGAAAACAATGGTGTCCATAATCTGGCTTTGCAACAGCATATACTGTATTGCATAAGCGAAACCGGTGATCATTGCCCCTCCAGTTATGCCAGCCATGCCTTTGACAAAGCTGTCGGCGATCTGATTAGGCATAAACCCTCCCACGATCCCGGCCACAATACCAAGTCCAAAGAAGAGCCCTGAGATTTTGATTACTCCCCACTGATACATCAGAGTCCCAAACACCAGCGTCACTATAGCGCCGATTACCACTCCCAAAATAAGCCAGTCTCGTTTGCGAATAGGACGAGCATCGTCGAGATCAATCTCAAAGTCATACTGTAAATCCAGATCCACGACCAGAGATAACCCTGGGTTATTGCGAATTTTTCTGGCATAGAAACACACGTAAACAATAGTCGTAACGACCGTTGCCAAGCAAATTAAGCTTCGAATACCAGCCCCGGAGAATATCGGCATTTCACCAATTTGATGAGCAAGACCTACCGTTGGCATTACGAGAGGCCCAGTGTTCATACCTGCATACATACCAAGATACATCATCGCCATACCCACCACAGGGTCTAAACGAAGTGATCTCGCCACCACAATTCCAATTGGTATCAACGCCAGCACAACATTCCCCAGGGTCCCAACAGCTCCCAGCAAACCCAAGACAAACATAACCACGGGAATAACAAATATTTCATTGCCCTTAAATCTTCTTATCAATGCCTGCAAACCAGCGTTGATGGTGCCCAAATCATCCAATATACGAATGGCACCACCAATAACGAAGATAAAAAAGATGATTGCCGCACCATTGTTCATGCCCGCGGGTACAGCGATTAGCACATCGAATATACCCAGCGGCTTGCTGTCTATAAGCTGATAAGTCCCTGGCACAACTATGGTTCTGCCTGTCTCGTCATCAGCCACCCGCTGAAACTCGCCAGCAGGCACCACATAAGAGAGAACAACCATAATCAGCAAAATAACCATCATGACCACAAAAGGATTGATAGATGTCAGTCGAGCTGGTTTTTGCACGGCGAGAATTTTCGAGGAATAGTTAGATTCATTTGATGGCGACATAAGTTCAATAGCTTTTGTTATGATGAAATGGATACACTGAGAGAGTGTCAGCAGATGAAACAGGAACGCTCTCTCTCCGAGCAGCATCTATTCCTGCCACTTCTTAACAACTCACGAACGTCACCCAAAAGATAATGATTGGTTGCATAAAAATTATCAGAAATACATAACAATAAGTATTAGCAAGATGTAATGGGATGTTTCAGAGATGTTACAATCGCATAGTATTGAGGGTCACAACCTGACCCCTGTCGATTCTGCTTTAAGCCGACAATTCAGCAAGTCACTAACAGACCCTTCCTGCAGTATCTATCCACCGCTACAAGGCGTTGTTGGCACCCTTATGACGTGATGGATCGGCTCCTGCGGAAAGTCGCTACAGGCGGCACCCACAAGGTAAGCGCCAATAAATCAACCCATTGCCCCGGCTCGGCTATCGGCAACGCTTACTCATTCATTGTCGGTTACCAGGGCTGTGTTCCAGGGTAGCAGAACTTGCAGTTTTTCCAGCGTGTCCGCCGCTGCCTTCTTTTGTGTGACGACGCCGAGTGACGGCTTCAAATTTGCTGCACCAATAGACGAATCGGTGGCAGGTCAATTCATTGCTTTTACAAAATTGGTTCTGCGAGGGTTCCGATAGCTTTCAGGCTTCTACTTACAATTTCCAGTAAGCGGCGGGTGCTTGTGCTTCGGTGGCATCGTTCCCGTGTTTCTCCTGTGTGTGGTAAACAGGAGAAAGTCTGGCTGAGGCTATTCCAAAAATAGTGAGAGTGATTTAAGGACGCTTACATTCTACTCTCCACTAGACTGGTTGCGGAAGATGGGAGCCATCCAAGTTAAAAGTTTTTATATGGAGATATCCAGAGACATTGCACGCAGGTTGCGCAGGGAGAATATGAGTGACATCGAAATTTTAATATTTGCGACATTTTGGAATTAAAACTATATATTTCAAAGAATTAAATGGTCGGGGCGGCCGGATTTGAACCGACGACCACTACACCCCCAGTGTAGTGCGCTACCAGACTGCGCTACGCCCCGAAAAGATGATCCTGTTTAAATAGTCAGGAAGTTGTTAGCGCAGAAGCTACTGCAATCGAGCTATGATGCCCTCTAAATCTTTGACCAATGCTCTGATTTCACTGGCATCGACACTGGATTTGGCTACTTCTTCCGGGCTATCGCTCATTTTTTGTCTAGCGCCGCCAATGGTATAGCCTTGTCCATACAGCAAACTCTTTATCTGTCTAATCAAAATGACATCCCTGCGTTGATAATAGCGTCGATTCCCACGTCTTTTAACTGGTTTGAGTTGCGGAAATTCAGCCTCCCAGTAGCGGAGTACGTGAGGTTTAACGGCACAAAGCTCGCCAACTTCACCGATAGTGAAATAGCGTTTAGGGGGTATTGGCGGTAATTCGTCGTTATTCTTGGGTTCCAGCATAGCCATCTACTCTTGCCTTTAATTTCTGTCCTGGTCGAAATGTTACCACTCGTCGAGCCTTGACAGGAATCTGTTCACCAGTCTTTGGGTTACGCCCTGGTCGCTGTTTCTTGTCCCTTAGGTCTAAATTGCCGTATCCAGAGAGTTTAACTTGTTCATTACGCTCCAGAGAGAGGCGGATTTCCTCGAAAAACTGCTCTACCACTTCCTTGGCTTCACGCTTGTTCAACCCAAGTTCTTCGAAAAGGCGTTCAGCCATATCGGCTTTAGTGAGTGCTCGATCCGCCATATCAAATTCCCCAACTAATTCCGCAAATTCGCATTAAATTTATCTTGTAGTCCATTGACGCAATTGCTAATTATTGAATTTATGTCGTCTTCGCCAAGAGTGCGGGAAGGATGCTGCCACGTCAAGCCCAAAGCGATACTTTTTTTATCTTGTGTGACTGCATCCCCTTGATAAACATCAAATATTCGTAGATTCGTGAGGAATTCACCTGCGTTTCCCCTGACGCTGTCTAAAATGGCCGCCGAAGAAGTTTCACGATCAACCAGGATTGCCAAATCCCGACTAACTTCAGGAAACTTCGAAAGCGGGCTTGCCGTTGGTAGCAAGCGGTCTTGCAAGGGGCTTAACGCCAATTCAAACAAGAAACAATTACTCGAAACCCCTAACTTGCGCTGGATTGACGGGTGCAAGGCGCCGATATGACCCACCTCTACCCCCTCTTTCTCGATTCGGGCACACTGCCCGCTATGGAAGCAGGCATAACTGCCTGGCACGAAGCGATAACGATCTGCTGCACGGCCAAGTGCGAACAGGGTTTCTACATCACCTTTAACATCGTAAAAATCACTTGATTCATTATTAATATTCCAGTTAACCGGGTATTTACTTCCTGAGATCAGCCCTGCAATCATCCGTGTTTGCTCAATTTCCTGCCCCGTCTGCTGAAAAACCAGCCCTGTCTCGAATAGCCGAATCCGTTCCTGTTGGCGATTTTCATTGTACTTACACGTGTTCAACAGTCCGGGAATAATGCTGGTCCGCATGACCGACATGTCAGCCGATATAGGGTTTTGCAGAGCAACGAATTGCTGTTCCGGGAACAGGGTTTGGGCGAAGTCAGGCTCAATAAAACTGTAGGTGAGTACTTCCTGGTATCCCAGGGCCACCAGTTGTTGCCGAATGCGCGGCAAACCGATGTGAGTTTCAGGTTTAGAACCCATGCCTTGATTTTCTAACCCACTGCTGTGGGGCAGGCGGTTATAACCGTATATTCGAGCTAACTCTTCAATCAGGTCAGCCTCAATACTGACATCGAAGCGAAAGGAGGGTACGGCTACGCTGATTCCCTCATTGTCTTCGGTGGTAATCTCGAAGCCAAGCCGCTGCAATATGCCCTTGGCTTCTTCCTGCCCAATCACGATGCCAAGCAGACTTCGAATTGAGCTGTAATTAAGCCGAACTTCGGCGGCTATTGGCAGCTCACCGATGGCTTCGGTAATGGGCCCTGCTTCCCCGCCCACAATTTCCAAAAGAAGCCGGGTTGCCCGCTGCATCGCTGTTCTTTGCAGATTATAATCAACACCCCGTTCATAGCGATGTGAAGCGTCTGTATGCAGGCCATAGGCCCTTGCCTTTCCGGCAACGGCCAATGGTGCAAAGAAAGCACACTCCAGAAATACATCTTTTGTCTTGTCACTGACGGCAGTTGACAGGCCGCCCATGATTCCAGCCATCGCCACCGCCTTGCTGGCATCAGCAATAAGCAAGGTATCAGGGGTCAAATCCACTTCTTTGCCATCAAGCAAGACCAGCTTTTCATTTTCGGCAGCAAACCGAACATTTATTTGACCTTCCAGTTTGCCCAGATCAAAAGCGTGCATGGGCTGACCTAATTCCATGAGTACGTAATTTGTAACGTCAACTATGGGATCAATGCTGCGCAATCCTGAACGTCGTAGTTTTTCCTGCATCCAAAAAGGGGATTCGGCATTAACATCAATATTTCGTATTACCCTTCCCAGGTATCTGGGGCAGGCATTTGTCGCAGTAATCGAGACAGAAAATTCTTGATTGATAGAAACAGCGGCATCGGCTACCTCAAATTTAGCGACGTTCTTTCCAGCCATCACTGCAACTTCGCGAGCCAGCCCGATCATTCCAAGACAGTCACCGCGGTTCGGCGTCAGGTCTAATTCAATACTCACATCATCAAGCCCAAGAACCTCTCGCACATCGCTGCCGACTTCGGCTTCCTGCGGGAGTTCAAGTATGCCCCCGGAACTCTCAGCCAAACCCAGTTCTTCCGCCGAACAGAGCATGCCATTGGATTCGACTCCGCGTATTTTCGCCTTCTTTATCTTGAAGGACCTGGAATCAGGGCTCTCGAAAATTTCGGCACCCGGTAAGGCAAAAGGAACCTTAATACCCGCACGCACATTTGCTGCACCACAGACAACCTGAAAGGATTTTTCACCATTGCTGACACTACACAGCCTTAATCTATCGGCATCGGGGTGAGCCCAGGCTGACTCAACCAGACCAACGACTATTCCAGAGAAATCCCGGGCAACCGCAGACCAGCCGTCAACTTCCAGGCCAGCCATGGTTAGCTCGTCTATCAATTGCAGCGTATCAAGCTCGGGGTCTACCCATTCTCGCAGCCATTGCTCGCTGAATATCATTGATTAAACCAGCCCGTTGTTGAAGGTATTAATTAAATTGACGCAAGAATCGCAAATCATTTTCAAAGTACGTTCGAAGATCACCCACGCCGTAGCGAAGCATCGCCAAACGCTCAACACCCATACCGAATGCAAAGCCATTGTATTTACTCGTATCGATGTTGGACATCTCTAACACACGAGGATGCACCATGCCGCAGCCCATCACCTCCAGCCATCCACTGTGCCCGCATAGCCGACAGCCTTTTCCTGCGCAGCTAACACATCCCATATCCACCTCGGCAGAAGGTTCAGTAAAGGGGAAATAGGAAGGGCGAAAGCGTACTGGCATGTGTTCTTCGAAATAGGTATGCAAGAAGTTTATTACGGTTCCTTTTAAGTCGGCGAAACTGACCTTTTCATCGATTAACAAACCCTCTACCTGGTGAAACATGGGAGTGTGGGTTATATCCGAATCGCAGCGATACACCCTGCCAGGACAGATCATTCTATAGGGAGGTTTGCCAGCTTCCATTACCCTGACCTGAACTGGCGATGTATGCGTTCTAAGCACCGTACCAGGGCTCACATAAAAAGTATCGTGCATCGCTCTTGCCGGATGATGGCCAGGAATATTGAGTGCTTCAAAATTATGATAGTCATCTTCAATTTCTGGGCCTTCTGCCACATCGTAGCCGCCGCTTTCGAATATTGACGTAATTTTATCGATAGTGCCTGTAACTGGATGCAGCCCGCCCTGGCCTTGTCGTCGGCCCGGCAAAGTTACGTCAATGGTCTCACTGCTTAGCCGGGCATGCAGGCTGTCTTCGACAAGCGAAGACTTTCTCGTCTCAAGAGCTTGCTGAACTTGCCGCTTTGCCAGGTTTATTTGCTCGCCGGCTGCCGGTCTTTCTTCAGGGGGTCGCTTGCCGAGAGCTTTTAACAACAGCGTAAGGCTACCCTTCTTCCCTAAATAACGAACACGCAAAGACTCCAGCGATTTTTCGTCACCAGAGCCTGCTATAGCTTGCAGCGCTTCTGCAAGCAGGGAATCCAAATCTGCCATGAACCACTTCCGTGAAGAAGAGTTACGCTGCGAGGCCAGCCTTCGCCTGAGCTAGCACTGCATTAAATGCAGGCCGATCGTGAACAGCCAAATCAGCCAATACCCGACGGTCGATCTCGATATTTGCCTTCTTGAGTCCAGCAATTAATTGGCTGTAGCTCAAGCCGTTTTCGCGTGCCTGGGCGTTGATGCGAGTAATCCAGAGTGCTCTAAAAACACGCTTCTTCACGCGTCTGTCACGGTAGGCGTACTGACCAGCCCTGGTTACTGCCTGGGTTGCTACCCGGTAGATTCGGCTCCTGGCACCGTAATAACCTTTCGCTTTCTTTATTACTTTCTTGTGACGTCGATTCGCTACCACGCCACGTTTTACTCGAGCCATTTCCTGTTCTCCTGAATTAGTTAGTGATTACACTTCGCGCAGCATACGTTTCACTGCGGGCACATCGGCGGCGTGTACCGCACTCGTTCCACGTAGCTGTCGTTTCCGCTTGGTAGTCATCTTGGTCAGGATGTGACTCTTGTAAGCACTCTTGCGCTTAAACCCGGATCCGGTTTTCTTAAACCGTTTCGCCGCCCCACTATGGGTTTTTAATTTTCCAGCCATTACATAAAACTCCGCATTTGCACTGAAATCTCTCTAAAGATTGTTTGTGTGCTTTTAAAATTACCTAACAATCAAAAAGGCCAGCTTCCAGTGAACCTGATGGATCACTGGAAGCTGACCCTTTACCCTCGTTAGCGCTTTTTGACCGGTGCCAATACCATGACTATTTGCCGGCCTTCCATCCTGGGTTCCTGCTCTACGGTGCCATAGTCGGCGAGATCCTCCCGGATTCGGCCAACCAGCTCCATGCCAAGATGTTGATGAGCCATTTCCCGGCCGCGGAATCTTAACGACACCTTGGCCTTGTCCCCATCTTCCAGGAAACGTATCAGGTTGCGTAGCTTTACCTGATAATCCCCTATTTCCGTCCCTGGTCGAAATTTGATTTCTTTAACCTGAGTTCGTCGCTGCTTCTTCTTGTTTGCAGCTTTTTCCTTTTTGAGATCGAATATATGCTTGCCGTAGTCCATGATCTTGCAGACTTTCGGCTCTGCATCGGGTGCTATTAGCACCAGATCAAGTTTAGCATCAGCCGCAGCCACTCGTGCTTCCTCTAATGACTTAATCCCGAGTTGCTCTCCGGTCTCTCCGACCAGACGAACTTCCCCGGGTTCGATAAATTCATTAATAATGGACTTCCTGGAACTACTCCTCATGATATGCGTGAACGCTTATTCCTCTTCAATGTCATGTTAATACTGGGTTCCTCTGCTGTTAAATTTTGTTGCTCGCTATTATTCAGCTATTCAGCATTTGCCGCCGGCTTACTGCGACCAAAACCGGCCACATCCTGGCGTAAGAGTGAGCAAAAGTCTTCGAATGTCATGCTTCCCAAGTCTTCACCACCGCGTTTGCGAACCGCCACAGTGGCGTTTTCTACTTCTTTATCTCCAATTACCAGGAGATAGGGTATCTTCTGCAAAGTGTGTTCGCGGATTTTAAAGCTGATCTTCTCATTTCTCAAGTCCGTAGACACTCTAAACCCTTTATTTTTCAAGGATTCTTCAAAATTCGTGCAATGTTCGCTCTGCTTGTCGGTAATATTCAGAATTACCGCCTGTTGCGGAGCCAACCAGGCAGGCATCGCACCGGCATAATGCTCGATAAGAATGCCAATAAAACGCTCAAATGAGCCTAAAATTGCCCTATGCAGCATCACTGGCGTCTTGCGGCTGCCGTCTTCTGCCACATACTGCGCCCCGAGGCGGCCCGGGGTGGAGAAGTCTACCTGGATTGTACCGCACTGCTGCACTCTACCCATGCAGTCTTTCAGGGAAAATTCGATCTTCGGACCATAGAATGCACCTTCTCCCGGAACCAATTCCCAGGGTAAACCTGCCGCATTCAGCGCATCCTTGAGGGATTGCTCAGCTTTATCCCATATTTCATCAGAACCCACTCGTTTCTCGGGGCGAGTTGAAAGGCGCAATATCACATCATCAAAACCAAAATCTTTATACACGGTAAACAACAGGCTCATGAAATCGGCCACTTCCGACTGGATTTGCCCTTCTGTGCAGAAAATATGCCCATCGTCCTGCACAAAGCTACGAACACGCATCAAGCCATGCATGCTGCCAGACGGTTCGTAGCGATGGCAGGAGCCAAACTCTGCCAGACGCAACGGCAGGTCTCTATAGCTCTTCAAGCCCTGGTTGAATACCTGAATGTGGCAGGGACAGTTCATCGGCTTGATTGCATACATGCGATTGTCGGATTCCACGCTGAACATCTCGTCGGCAAATTTGGAGGCGTGACCGGATTTTTCCCACAGAGAGTAATCCACCAATTGTGGGGTGTTTATTTCCTGATAACTGTTCGCATTCTGCACCTTCTGCATATAGCGCTGGATCGTTTGATAGATCGACCAGCCCTTAGGATGCCAGAAGGCCATGCCCGGTGCTTCTTCCTGAAAATGGAATAGATCCAGATGCTTGCCTAATTTTCGATGATCTCGCTTCTCGGCTTCTTCCAGGCGCTGCAAATAGAGCTTCATATCCTTCCTGGAACCCCAGGCAGTGCCATGTATGCGCTGTAGCATTTCGTTGTTAGCGTCGCCGTGCCAATAGGCGCCGGCCACTGACATCAACTTAAAGGCTTTAAACGTACTTGTGCCTGGCACATGCGGTCCGCGACAGAGGTCAATAAACTCTCCCTGCCTATAGAACGACAAATCTTCATCACCTGGAATAGATTCAATGATTTGTACTTTGTATTCCTCGCCCATGTCTTTAAACATGGCTATAGCTTGTTCACGGCTCATGATAGAGCGCTCTACTTTCAACCCTTCCTTCACGATCTCGCCCATTACTTTTTCGATGGCGCGTAAATCTTCAGGAGTAAAAGCGCGCTCGAAGGCAAAATCATAGAAAAAGCCATCTTCGATTACCGGGCCTATGGTTACTTGCGCCTTCGGGAAAAGTCGTTGCACGGCTTGCGCCATCAAGTGCGCGCAGGAATGGCGAATGATCTCCAGACCGTCACGATCACGCTCGGTGATTATCGCCACCTCGGCGTTGGTGGATACAAGATGCGAGGTGTCGACCAGGATGTCGTCCACACGGCCAGCCAAAGCTGCCTTTGCCAATCCAGCGCCGATAGAACCAGCAATATCCATTACAGTAACCGGGTTTTGGTAATCTCGTTTACTGCCATCAGGCAAGGTTATCGTAGGCATCTTATATCCAATAAGGTCTGATCAGGAACCAGCAAATAGTGACCTCTGGCCAGAGGTCAGCGTTTGCCATCTGTCAATTAGCAGGTTCAGCCTGGTCTGCTTCTCTTGATTTTCTTCTAAGGAATGGTAGGCACGACCAGATTCGAACTGGTGACCTCTACCATGTCAAGGTAGCGCTCTAACCAACTGAGCTACGCGCCTGAATTCACTCCATAGAAACGACTGGCGATTATACGGAATCACTGAGCCTGGTGTCGATGGATTTATACCCAAAACTACCAGTAACACCACCATTTAGCTTATTGCTGTAGCAGTTGATTCTTCAATTCGGCAATCTTGTCACGGGTATCGGCAGCTTCTTCGAAAGCAAGATTTTTCGCCAGCTCATACATCTGCGATTCCAGGCGGCCGATTTCTTTAGTAAGCGCCACCGGATCTGCGAAGTTTACTCGTGAATAAGCGCCACTCTTCTCAGCAGTGCCTCTGCCTCGTTTCACCCTGGTCGCAGGATTTGAGTAGGCTCCTTCCATCACATCCAGCACCCGGGTTCTTACACCCACCGGGGTGATGTTATGCGTCTTATTGTAGTCAAGCTGTACATCGCGACGCCGGTTTGACTCTTCTATAGCACGCTCCATTGAACCAGTGCTTCGATCTGCATAGAGGATTGCCTTGCCGTTGAGATTGCGTGCAGCTCTGCCTATGGTTTGTATTAGAGAACGTTCCGATCTGAGAAAGCCTTCCTTGTCCGCATCCAGTATCGCGACCAGAGAAACCTCAGGAATATCCAGACCCTCCCTGAGCAAGTTAATACCGACCAATACATCAAAGTACCCAAGCCGTAGATCCCGCAGGATTTCTGAACGCTCTACCGTTTCTATGTCGGAATGCAGGTACCGAACCCGCACATCATGTTCAGCCAAATAGTCAGTAAGGTCTTCGGCCATGCGCTTGGTTAGCACCGTCACCAAAACCCGTTCCTCTTGTGCTGCCACTCGGCGAACTTCGGATAACAAATCATCCACCTGAGTAATGGCAGGCCGCACTTCCAATTCGGGATCGATAAGTCCGGTAGGTCGAACTACCTGCTCTACCCGGTTTCCTTCATGCTCCTCTTCGTAGTTACCTGGTGTTGCCGATACAAATATTATTTGGGGAGTCAGGTTTTCCCATTCTTCGAACCGCAGCGGCCGGTTATCAAGTGCTGAAGGCAGACGAAAACCGTACTCCACCAGGGTTTCTTTTCGTGATCTGTCTCCCTTGTACATGGCACCAAGCTGGGGAATGGACACATGAGACTCATCAGCAACAACCAACGCTTCTGCAGGAAGATAATCGTAGAGCGTAGGTGGAGGTTCTCCGATGCCTCTTCCGGAGAGGTATCGAGAATAATTCTCGATACCGGTGCAATAGCCCAGCTCCTGAATCATTTCCAAATCAAATTTCGTGCGTTGTTCCAGCCTCTGCGCCTCCACAAGTCGATTATTGCTACGTAGCTGCTGCAAGCGATCTTTAAGCTCCAGTTTAATATCATCCAGGGTCCCGAGTAGGGTTTCACGCGGCGTAACATAGTGGGATTTCGGAAATACAGTGAGGCGCGGTACCTCCTTGATCAGTTTTCCGCTTAGTGGATCAAAGAATGACAGTTTCTCGATTTCATCATCGTACAGCTCTATGCGGATAGCATGGCGTTCTGACTCTGCGGGATAGATATCAATTACGTCCCCTCGCACTCTATAGGTTGCACGACGCAGCTCCAACTCATTGCGGGTATATTGAAGCCCGGTTAAGCGGCGGATAAGATTACGTTGATCAATCTTGTCGCCACGATCCAGATGTACCACCATCTTGAGGTACGAGTCAGGGTCTCCCAAACCATAGATTGCGGAAACAGTTGCAACAACGATTACGTCCTGCCTTTCTAGCAGTGCCTTCGTGGCTGACAGGCGCATCTGTTCAATGTGATCGTTAATAGATGCGTCTTTTTCTATATACACATCAGAGGAAGGCACGTAGGCCTCGGGCTGGTAATAGTCGTAGTAGGATACGAAATACTCTACCGCGTTACCGGGAAAGAATTCTTTGAACTCGCCATAAAGCTGAGCCGCCAGGGTCTTGTTCGGCGCCATGACCAAGGTGGGCCTTTGCATGCGCTCAATCACATTGGCAATAGTGAATGTCTTTCCAGAGCCTGTGACTCCCAACAGAGTCTGGGCACGCAGTCCGTCTTCCAATCCCTCAACGAGACTAGCGATGGCTTCAGGCTGGTGACCCGCTGGCTTGAAATTTGAATGAATTGTGAATCGAGTTTCCATTAAGGGCTAGTCCGGCGCCTGGCAAACCCCCAAGATTACAACAGATCGGGACAAAGCGTGTAGTGAGTATTGACCGAGCGGCCTTTTCTCATTAGTATACGCGCGGTTTGCAGCTATACTCCCGTATAGTGGAAACAGCAAATGATGCCCAATAGCTCAATGGTAGAGTAGGTGACTGTTAATCACTTGGTTCCTGGTTCGAGTCCAGGTTGGGCAGCCACTTTCCGGCTCCACATGACCGCTGGATCGCCTGGCTTCCACAGCGCGCTTTCTGGCTTGAAATGGTCACGTCCCGGGACGTGCGGCTCTTTTGTGTATGACGGAATATTTGCAACTTCTAATTGACTACGTTGCCTGGGCATGTCTGGGCGTGCCGCTTGTACGATAACGCTAATTTGCCATTTATCTATTTTGATTTCCGGGGATGCAGAATCTAAAGCAACGTCTTTTAGAAATTTTACGTGAACAGCAAGGGCGTATCTTTTTCCAGGAGCGTTATAGATCGTATCCAGGAGGATCGGGTCTATAACAACCTATTGATTCGAATCGTTATCAGGGTTTTCATTATCTCGAGCGTCGTCGTTTCGATTGATTCTACTATTTTCTCTCTGTTCGTGAAATTCGAAGTTGTTCACATTCAGACCAAAAAACGGGTTTTCAAAGTCCACGATTCGCGCCTCACGGCCTGTTATCGCACCCTCTGCCACGAGAACTGCCATATAGGCTACTAAAGTAGTGAGCAGTAATGTATAGCGATTTCTCAAAATAATATCTCGCATGATTCAATTCCTATAGCTGCCTAGTCGGTAAAGCGTCGCATGAACACTGCACCAGTGATCAATATTGAGCCAACCACAATTCCAAAAACCATATCGTAGTTAAACAATTTTTCGAACACGTTCTGGAAGTCGAATATCAAATACTGATTTGGGTTAGCTACCCTGCTCTCAACCCAATTGACGAGATACTGCGTACCAAAGACGAAGTCTTCCAGGAACCCTGCCAGAATAAATACACCACCCGCCCATAGTAACGGAGTCTTTCGAGCAAAGGCTGAGAATAACAGCAACCACCCCATAGTGGGAAACAACCAAAGAGAGGTGATAAACGCGGAAATATAGATAAGAAGCAAACTCGCCAGGGCGCCCAGGAACATCCAGCCTATACCAATCAAATCAACATCATTGGTGATACCCAAAACAATCAGGCAAATCATCGCAAGCAAATAAAGCACCGACATTATCAAGATATAGAATATTGGCACTATCGCTACAATAGTTACCAGCTTTGACAGCACCGTTTGCAGATTAGATACCGGCATCGATTGCCAAAACAGCACACTCATTTCTTTTCGATCCTGATAAAGAGTGTTGACCAAATACAGTAGACTACAAATATAAAGAGTTATGAAAAAAGGTATCGCCAGGAGCATGAAAAATGGCGCCATATCGAATGGAGACAAACCATCAAACAATAGAGACAGATATTCCAGGCCTGGTGCGATTTCAGATTGTGGCAGCCCCATTGCCAGCCAGGCCGATGCCACCAAAATAAGCAGTGCCACCACAGCGGGAGAGCCAATGAACAAGTTCCGGTGTTCAAGCACTTCGCGTTTAATCAGGCCATAAAATCGAAGTAGTGCGAATTTATCCATGTCTGTATTCCTTCAATTTGGCAACGAATAGATCTGCAACGCTGGGGGTGTGCAATTCTCCCAGGGACTCTAATCGTTCTCTGGATGCGGATTCAAAGGTGTACGATTTCTTACCCAGCAATTCGCGAATGTAAATCGGCCCCAGAGCATCTGCTTCAGCAATCTTTTCAGCGTCAACGAGTACCTCGGTATACGTTTCGAACAAATCTGTCATTAGCTCATCGAGTACAATCCTGCCTTTATTGATGAATACCAGGTGCGACAATAAGGCATCGACTTCTTCAACCTGGTGTGTGCTGATAATTATTGTGCGGTTACCGTCATAGTAGTCATTTAGTAGACGATCGTAGAACTCCTTTCGGTATATGATATCCAGCCCCAGTGTAGGCTCATCCAGCACAAGCAACTGCACTTCGATAGCCATTACCAGGGCGAGATGCAACTGCGTGACCATCCCTTTCGATAATTCCCTAATACGTTTGTTAGACGGAATGTCAGTGCTGCCCAGAAATTTTTCTGCTTTTTTGCGATCAAAACGAGGATGTACTGCCTCTACATAGTCGATTACATGGGAAACCTTCAACCATTTCGGCAGAATTCCTGCATCAGCAATGAAACACACATCTTGCATTAATTTATGTCGTGACACTCTTGGGTCACGCCCTGCCACGGTAAGTTCGCCATCAACATCGCAAAGACCGATCAACGCTTTTAAGGTAGTGGTCTTGCCTGCACCATTAGGACCAATCAAACCGCTTATTGCCCCACGAGGAATAGTCAGATCTACTCCATCCAGCGCTACAAAATTCCCATAATTTTTTCTTAGCGATTTGGCTTCAACGATATTACTCATGTTCTATCCCCAAAATTTTCGATTCCTGCCGATTCTTCTTGCTGCCAGGGAGTTCATCAATTCCCAGGCCCAACCGGTCAATGCGCTCCAAAATTTGCGGCCATTCTTTCTCAAGAAATTTAGACTTTTCTTGAGTGGATAATTTTTCTTTCGCTCCTGATAAGACATACATTCCAAGCCCCCGTTTTTTTTCAACCAACTCTTCATCAACTAATATTTGAAACGCTTTCGATACGGTAATGGGATTTATGCGCTGCTCGCTGGAAATCTGACGCACCGATGGCAGTGCATCACCTTCAGCGAGAATGCCATCCATGATCAGCTCGACAAGTCGATCTCTAAGCTGCAAATAGATTGGTTCTTTGTTGTCCCAGTTGATTTCCATGTATCAGGCACTCACCCATATAGTGTTATACAGCACTATAACACCATATCAGCAAAAAACAAGAAAAATTTGAACATTTCCTATATGACTGATTTTAAAGGTAAAATTGTATGATTACGATGGACGGAGCTGAATAGCTCTATGTTTGACGACTTACTAATACAGTATTAGTGGCCATTAGGTCTTGAATTTCTTGATCAGAAAAATCGAATTCCGTCAATATTTGTCGGCTATGCTCGCCAAACTTTGGAGGCTTGTGACGAACTGATCCCGGGGTTCGGGACAGTTTTATTGGAGTCCCGGTCATCTTGTACCAACCGTCTTCGATTACCATTTCTCTATGGCTGGTGTGGGGGTGATCAACTACCTGTGCCGTGTCGTGTATAGGCCCTGCTGCCAGCCCGGCCTTTGCCAGGCGATCAGCGATTTCACTACCATCTATTTTCATTAGGCTGGTTTCAATCTCGGCTTTCAACTCACCACGATTGCTAAGCCGATCAATATTATTCAAGAACCGCTCATCCCTGATTAACTCCTCGCGGCCTAATTCCACACACATTTTTGCATAGGCCCGGTTGTTCCCAGCCCCGATAAAAATGTCCACCGTCCTGGTTCGAAAAGTATCATAGGGACTAATATTGGGGTGGGCATTACCGGTAGCCACCGGCACCTGCCCTGAATACATGTAATTGGGTATATGCGGGTGCATTAATGAGACCGCACAGTCGTACAAAGTCATATCCAGGTATTGTCCGCGCTGCGATTTTTCTCTTTCTGCCATAGCCATTAAGATGGCCACCGCTGAGTAAAGGCCTGTTCCCATATCTACCATCGCCAGGCCCAGACGAGTTGGATTACTACCTGCTTCGCCATTTACACTAAACCAGCCCGCCATTGCTTGAATAATCGCGTCATAGCCGGGAAAACCACCCCAGGGGCCATCGTTGCCGAAACCGCTTACCCGGCAATGTATCAAGCGAGGAAATTTGCTCTTTAACACAGCCTCATAGCCAAGACCCCATTGCTCCATCGTGCCAGGTTTGTAGTTTTCGATCAGCACATCTGCCTTCTCCAGCAGACGAAGCAACACAGCCTGACCGCCAGATTTAGACAAGTCCAAACCCATAGAGCGCTTGTTCCGATTTACCCCCAGAAAGTACGCGGAATCTTCATCATGAAACGGAGGACCCCAATCACGGGTTTCATCGCCGCGGGGAGGTTCAAGCTTTATTATCTCGGCGCCATGATCACCCAACATCTGGGTACAATAGGGCCCACCGAGAACCCGCGATAGATCGATAACTAATTTGCCCTTGAGAGCAGCTTCGTTTGTTTGAGAAAACACAGAGAGTCCTGATTTGTGCTGTGCCAATACTGACACGGAAGTCGTTGCAAGAGCCGAGAGGATACGGCAGGGTCGATCCTGGTTCAAGTTTAGCGCACTGTCGGTGGCGCACTGGCTTTAAAGCCGAGCAAGAACCCACGCTGCTTCGCGTTACCTGTGGGGGAACTATTATTGCCGGTTTGAGTGTTTTACTGGATTCCTGCTCCCCGCCTACGCGGGGACATGCTTCACAGGAATGACAAATGTTGGATTTTTGCACAGTCTCTTTCGCAGGAATGACGGCTATTGGATTTTAGTACACTGTCTTCGCTAAACTCTAAACCGCTTCACACACCAACTCTTTGCTCAAACCTTCTTTGTGTATTAGCGCTTTCAATTGTTTCAATGCCTGAATTTGAATCTGCCTAACCCGCTCTCTGGTCAGGCCTACTTCACGGCCTACATTTTCTAAAGTATCGGTATCATGCCCCTTGAGTCCGAAACGTCTATAGATTATTTCGCGTTGTTTATCGGTCAAATGTTGCAGCCACATCTCAATCCGATCCTGCATTTGGTCAGATTGAAATAATTGCCTTGGGTTTTGTCTTTCCTCGCCACTAAGCAAATCAACCAGGGTGTTGTTTGAGTCAGTCGAAACCGGCGTGTCAGCAGAGATGGGCTTTTCATTCAATATCATTAAGCGTTCGATTTCCCCACTGGAAGAATCTGTAAGCGACGCTATTTCAGCGCTTGTTGCATCCCTGCCAGTTTTCTTCGCGATATCCCGCTGTGTTCGCAAATAGGCGTTTAATTGTTTTACTCTATGTATCGGTAAGCGAATAATTCGCGTCTGGTTCATTATGGCGCGCTCTATATTCTGTCGAATCCACCACGTTGCATAAGTGGAAAAGCGGAAACCACGTTCCGGGTCAAATTTCTCCACAGCGTGTATCAAGCCTAGATTCCCTTCTTCGATAAGATCCAGCAACGACAAGCCGCTGTTTAAATAGCGGCGGGCAATTTTTACGACCAAACGTAAATTACTTTCGATCATCCGGCGCCGACTCACTGAACTTCCCTTAATCGCCCGCCTGGCGTGAAATACTTCCTGTTGTGCTGAGAGCAGTGGAGTGTGGCCTATTTCCTTCAGATAAAGGCAGGTCACATCTGATCCAGCTGGGTCTGCCAGGGAACAGTCCTTGCGGTTAGTCTCGACCTCAGTGGCAACAAACCCCAGGCGGGATTCCGAACTGGGTGCCGGGGAAATTTTTCTGTCGAAATTCGGATCAAGACACCTCTTGGCAGATGCAGAGCTGTGTCCATGCCCAGCAGATTGTCTTTTTGAGTTTTTATTATTCATGTAAAGGCTCCTTCCCTGAGCTTTGACGACACCAGGCAACATCCTGGTGCCTGCTAGTTCGAACTTTTTGCGCTGTCGAGCATTTCCCTTTTGCGGGGATGATCAAAGTAAAGTATAGAGGGCTTTATGGAAATTACGAATTGTTTCTTGAGAATTTTTGAATTAGTCAATACAGAAGCTCTGGCAGGAAAAACTCAGCCACCATAACCGGCTTGGCAAAGAGATTGAAAAGACTGCGCCTGGCCCAGGAATCACCCGCAAACGCCGTTATATCCATAGCACTGCGAACCAGGTCTGGATAGCTAAACAAATATTCTCCCAGTGGCTTCTCATTTAATTCCTGAACTTGCTTCAGCGGGCCTAACAGGCTGTGCTCAGGTACCAGGGTGTGCGCAAACACCCACGGCTTGCCGTTTCCCAGTAACAAAACTTTGCGTGACCAGAATTTGTGACACACCGATAGCGGCCCGAACCGGGATCGAATATCGGCACCAGACTGAATCACCCATTCTTCACTCAACACTTCTACTCTGAAATTATTTTGACTTTTGTGAATTAACAATTGGGTCAGGGAACCGGTATCGAACAACCATTGTTTCCATGTTTCGCTGGGGGAAATAGTGAGTTCATTTGCCTCGCGCCAGTCAAAGCACCGATCCGACAGGTCAGGCGCGGAGATTTCGACAGATGACGGGGATTCATTGAGTGATTGAAACGGCATCGGTAATTTGAATCTGATAAAGCCACTGCCAACCTGCTCTGCGCAGCAGGTCTAATGCTACGCAGAGTGAGCCTTGCTATCTAACAAGGTCGGCTAGCAAGGTCAGCTAACGGGGTCGGTAACTTTGGAAGGTCTTAATAATTACCGTCACTACGCGACGATTCTGGGCCCGCCCGCTATCCGTGTCATTGCTGGCCACAGGCTGCGACTCGCCAAAGCCACTGGCGGATATTCGATTGGCCTGAACATTAAATCGATCAATCATTACTTCCCGAACAGCGTTTGCGCGACGATCAGAAAGCCCTAAATTATACTGTTCCGAACCCCGGCTATCCGTGTAACCTTCCAGTTCAATGACCACATCAGGATATTGACGCATGAAATCCGTCACTTCTTCAATCTCAGAGAAATATTCAGGTTTGACTTCGGAGCCGTCGAAGTCGAAATTCACCATTAAATCTACCCTGGCCACTTCGTCTTCCGCAGGAATTGGGCAGCCATCTTCATCGACCGCGTAGTTTCTGGGTGTGTCAGGGCATTTATCACGACTGTCTGGAACCCCATCATGATCTGCATCCGCTACAGGAGCTGGCGCAACAGGTGGCGCTGTGGCGACGACTGCCGGTGGAGGCTTTTTGCCACCGAAGCGGTACACCAGGGACATATCAACACCGTAATCGCCATCTTCTAAATCTCGACCCAGAAAACGAAAGGACCGAACCGCAGTACGCCAGGTCAAATTATCCGACAATTTGTACTTAACTCCAGCCCCCAGTTCCCATACCGAATCATTGTCCCCCTGAAAATCAGTATTACCTACGCCCAAAACCGTGAAGGTGTCCAGCGCGCCTAACTTCAGATCAAGGTTATAAATCAAATCCAGCTTGTAGTGATCAACGTCGATGTCCGAGGCGCCACTATTGCTATGATCCAGATCAAATGTACTCAATTCGAGACTAATGCGGTCGCTAATATCATAACCTAGCCCCAGGAAGTACCCGGCGTCATTGTGCAACTCCAGGCCGTTATCAAAATTCATCACCTGTAGGCCCGGGGCAACATAAAACTGACCGGCTTCGGCGAACAGTAGTGACGGGGAAAGCCCTAGCGACAAGAATAAGGCTGTAGAGATTTTAGTCCGTAATTGCATAGCAGTTTCCACATTTAGTGAGACAAAAGTCAGTTTCAAAAGACTGAGCTGAATTATAGAGTCTTAGTCAGCGGCAGTCGAGGGATAATCTCATTATATTGCCATTTTTTTGCCCTGTATAGACAGACCCTGACCTGACCTCCATTTCAGGTTGCGGGTCAGCAGAGCCTGGCATAAGCTGCACCCACCAGGCCATCGTAACCGCGCCAACCGTCAGCAGGACTAGTGAGCGCTGTCCGGGTTCAGAGAAAAGTGAGGCGCAGTGGGCTAAAAAATTGCCGTTGTTTGACCAGTTGAAAACCGAAGGCTGTCAAAGCGCTATGTCTGTGCCAGGCACAGGTGGGTCTAAAGCAGCCGGGTAAGGTAGTGTACCTGACCCCTGATGAAGAGAAACCGCAGGTAACAAGTCAAATGTCTGAACAAAAGGAGAATAATACACGGCGGTTGGTCGCAGAAAACGGCAGGGGGGAACCCCTGGAATTGTCTGAATTGCCCCGGCAAGAGACGATAGAAGAAGTTCAGGCATCAATCGATTTGGAAGATACCAGTCTCTTTGAAAATCGTGAGCTGAGCTATTTCAAGTTTAACCTGCGTGTCTTGAGTCAAGCCAGCAACCCGAAACATCCTCTCCTTGAGCGCTTGATGTTTCTCCTGATCTTTAGCTCCAACCTGGACGAATTCTTTGAGATCAGGGTCTCCGGTCTAAAGAAACAGTTAGATTTCGGGCGTCAGCGCGCTGGACCCGATGGGCAGTACCCAGAACAGGTTTTAAAAGACATCCACATTCAGGTTCGAGAGGCTCTGACAGAACAATATAGAATACTCAACGAGGCTCTGCTACCCAGCCTTGCCGCAGAAGAGTTACATTTTTTGCCACGCCACAACTGGACCAATGAACTAAAGAAATGGACTCGCGACTATTTTGATCGAGAAATACAACCTGTTGTTAGCCCTCTAGGCCTGGATCCTGCCCACCCATTCCCAAGGCTGGTGAATAAAAGCCTGAATTTTATCCTGACGTTAGAGGGTAAGGATGCATTCGGCCGGGATAGTGGTCTGGCCATAGTCCCTGCACCCCGGTCCCTGCCTCGTTTGATCAAGGTGCCGCCGGAAATAGCGCCAGATGGCGACAACTTCATCTTCCTGTCATCCATTATTCATGCCTGTGTCGACGAATTGTTTCCCGGCATGACCGTCACCGAGTGCCACCAGTTTCGAGTTACCCGAAACTCCGACCTGGAAATGTCTAAGGTCGAAGTTGAAGACTATGCCATGGCTCTACAGGGTCAATTACACAGCCGTCGCTTTGGTACCGCAACGAAATTGGAAGTCGGCGTAAATTGTCCGGAGGAACTCAGCGGTTTTCTACTGGAGCGTTTCAATCTCACCACGGATGAATTATTCCGACTTGATGGGCCAGTGAATTTACGACGTCTAATGGCCTTGTACACCATGATCGATCGCCCAGACTTGCGCTATCCTCAATTTTCACCAGGCACACCACGCCTGCTTGACGAGGATAGTTATATTTTCTCTGCTGTCGATAAAGAGGACCAGTTATTACTTCATCCTTTTCAGTCCTTCGTCCCGATTATTGACTGGGTACGTCAAGCGGCCAAAGACCCTACTGTTCTTTCTATAAAACAAACCCTGTATCGTACTAATGAGTCATCTGAATTAGTTGAGGCGTTGGCGGAAGCAGCGAGAAACGGCAAGGAAGTAACCGTTGTTATCGAATTACGTGCGCGATTTGATGAAGAGGAAAATATCAATTTTGCCAGCATTCTACAGGAAGCTGGTGCGGTTGTTGTCTACGGTGTATTGGGTTACAAGACACATGCAAAGATGTTGCTGTTCGTGCGCCGCATTGGGCAGACGCTAAAACGCTATGCGCACCTGGGCACTGGTAATTATCACCGTAAAAACTCGCTCCTGTACACCGATTACAGCCTGTTAACCGCAGACGAAGTGCTGTGCGCCGATGTACATAAAGTATTCCAGCAAATCACCGGCATGGGGAAAAAGATTCGCCCGAAATTACTGATACATGCTCCCTTCAATTTGCGAAAATCCTTGCTGAAAATGATTGAGACTGAAACAGAAGTCGCCGCCAGTGGCAAGCGCGCTCGCATAGTGGCAAAAATGAATTCCATTACCGATCCTGGTATTATCAAAGCCTTGTACACCGCTTCCATGGCGGGGGTCAAAATCGAATTGGTCGTTCGCGGCGTTTGCTGTCTCAAACCAGGCATTGCCGGGGTGAGTGAGAATATTCGGGTAATTTCAGTCATCGGACGGTTTCTCGAACATTCAAGGGTCTATTACTTTAAAAATGCTGTTCCTCAAATTTATTGCGCCAGCGCAGACTGGATGGAACGAAATCTTGACAATCGAATTGAAGTTTGCTTCCCAATCCTGAAGAAAAAGCATGCGGCCAGGATAAAAGATGAACTGGGATTCTATTTGCGTGACCGCAGCCAGAGCTGGGAATTGTTGGCAGATGGTGAGTATCATTTGCTAGAAAATGATACTGCGGACGGATCCATCGATGACGTTCAAATGTTGCTACTGAAACAACTTTCCTAAGAGTAGTGAATACAGTAAAACCCGGGGTCGCACGGCGACAGGACACGGTGGCAGGGCTAGTTAGTGGCAAGACCAACTGCGGGCAACTTACTACTTTGCATGGCGGAAAAAATATTTTTGTTCTTTACCATGAAGTCCAGCATTCCTTGCCGCAAGGCGCTGACACTGAAGCTGACAGAGTCCACCGAGCAGGCCTGCATCAGACCTGCCATGATAGCCCAACCTGGCAGCAGCAGGTCTCTCCTGCGCCGTGTGAATCCAGGCAACTCGTCTCCTGTCGTTAGCTTCGACAGTATTGTCGGTTTCAGTTCTACTAATGCCTGCAGGCCAACTTCCCCGTTATCAAAACCATGCCCCTGACAGATGGCGGATAACATTTTTACAGCCACGGAAGAAGCATCAGTCTCGCAGAAACCCAGCTTATTTATGGCGGGAGCAATTCCGGCAAATACTCGTTGCGAAGCATAATTCGTCCATCGACCCACTCAGCAATTAAAACATGAAAGCTGTTAGACCCCGGATCGCTGCATGTACAGGAGAGTCAAGGCTGGCAGACGATGAATTATTGCCAGTTTCTCTGTCCATGTATCCAGATCTGACGGTAATCTGAGTTGTAGGCGAATTCGCCGTTCAGCCAGGCAGGATAAACCCGAAAACGCTGAACCAGGTTGACAGCGGCTCTCCCATTTAAGCTGGAATACGAGCCTGGTTCATCAAATCATACTTTGCTGGTAATTCTCCAGGCCGACCTTCGTAATTAGAGTCAACTGAGCCTCCAGCCAATCAATGTGTTCTTCTTCACTGTTCAGAATTTCACTGAGCAAGTCACGGCTAACGAAATCACTAACGGATTCGCAGTAGCTGATTCCTTCTTTTAAATCGGGACAAGCGATCAATTCCAGCTTCAGATCACATTTCAACATTTCCTGCGTGTTTTCACCGAGCAATAATTTACCTAAATTTTGTACATTGGGCAGGCCTTCGAGGAATAATATACGCTGCATGAGCTGATCCGCGTGTTTCATTTCATCGATAGATTCTTCGTATTCTTTTTCTGCCAGCTTTTTTAAACCCCAATCCTGGTACATACGTGAATGCAGGAAGTATTGATTGATGGCAATGAGTTCATTTGCCAGGGCCTTATTTAAGTGTTCGATTACGGTGGGATCTGATTTCATGACGCTGTCCTCCTGACTGGTTTGCACAAGCTTCGCTCCCGGCGCGCGAAAAGTCAAGAAATATTGACGTAACTCATTGATATAAATAATAAAACTAAATGATAAGCAATCCCATTACGATTTCTAACTGAGTCATTACTGAGGACGATAAGCAGGAAATAGAAACCAGGAAAGGTCGTACAGGGGATGTAGCTAAGGAACGGAACGGAAAGAAAAGAAAGAAAAACTCGGATTAAGCCGCGTTAGTATAAGAGGCTGTCTTGTGAAATTCTTTAACGATGGTTTGCGCCAGCTTGCCGCATTTACCACACTCACTGGCCACACCGAGTTTGGCGCGCAAATCTGTCATACTACTGGCTCCACCACGACAAAGATCGCGAATCTGGTTATCAGTAATTTGTCGGCAAATACAAACGTACATAGTCTTTCCTGAGGCTGTGGCTCACTTTAAATGATAATGAGAATGATTGTCAACAACATTTATATCTGTTAGTTTACTGGCTCCATGAAATTCCAGCTCAATTATAGTAAGCCGTTGTTTTTAAAGAGCCAGGCAGGTAACCATGCAAGCAACCACTCTCTCTCACGCAAACAGCGGCGACCACTGCACCGTGCTGGAAATAGCCTCCGAGCCGATGGAACTAAAGAGCCGCCTGTATGCTTTGGGTATTATTCCGGGCTGCGTTTTGAAGCTGCTGCGATGCGCCCCACTAGGAGACCCCCTGCAAGTTAAGCTGGGTGGCAGCTTTGTGAGTATTCGCAAGAGTGAGGCAGAAATCATCACCGTGGATATTCAATGACAATCAATAAAAACAGACAAAAAGTCGCCTTAATTGGCAACCCAAACTGCGGCAAGACAAGCCTGTTTAACCTGTTGACAGGCGCCAGGCAAAAAGTCGGTAACTGGCCCGGGGTTACTGTGGAGAAAAAATTTGGCTATTTCGAACTCGATGACAATCCAGTTGAGCTAGTCGACCTTCCTGGAATCTATTCTCTCGAACAAGACTATACTGGCATTGATGAAAAAATAGCCCAGGACTATTTGCAGCAAAGTGACATCAGCCTGATCATCAACATTGTTGATGCGACTAACCTGGAGAGAAGCCTGGTACTGACACAGCAACTCATGGAAAAAAATATTCCTATGCTGCTTGTTATAAACATGCTGGACGTGGCCGGTCAACAAGGTATTTCTGTCAATGCCCAGGGTTTGGCGAGCAAATTGCAGTTGCCAGTAATAGAAATGGTCGCTTCTCAAAAGCAAGGGCTTGCGGAGTTACGCCGCAGCCTGATTCTAAAGATGAATCAGCCCCTCGCAAACACCGTTCAAACGACAGCAGAAGACACCGGGAGCAAGGTAGCAGAAGAAAAAATTCTACAGCGTTATCACCGCTCCCGACGGTTGCTTAACGGCGTTGTGGAAGTGTCTCCGACACATCATGGCTTGTCGGAAAAAATAGATGCAGTTTTGATAAACCGTTGGCTTGGCATTCCCTTTTTTCTGTTTATGATCTACCTGATGTTCACCATAGCGGTGAACCTTGGCGCGGTATTCATAGATTTCTTTGACATTTTATTTGCCGCCGTGCTGGTGGACGGCGTTGCCTGGTTGCTGCAGGAAATGTCAGCACCCGCAGTATTGATTACACTGCTGGCGCAAGGAGTTGGCGGGGGGGTAACGCTGGTGGCAACTTTTATCCCCGTAATAGGCTTTCTGTATCTGTGCCTGTCAGTATTGGAAGATTCTGGCTACCTGTCCAGAGCGGCGTTCGTCATAGACAGAGCGATGAGCGGCATCGGCCTGCCCGGCAATGCCTTCGTGCCACTCATAGTTGGCTTCGGCTGCAACGTGCCATCGGTCATGGCTGCTCGCAGTCTCGGTAGAGACAGTGACAGGCTTATGACAATTGCCATGGCGCCGTTTATGAGCTGTGGTGCCAGACTGACAGTCTACGCCTTGTTTGCAGCGGCGTTTTTCCAGCAGAACGGTCAAAACATCGTGTTCGCCCTGTATTTGCTCGGCATAGCACTCGCCGTATTTACTGGCTGGATATTTCGCAAACAATTATTTACCGATGAAATAACTCCCTCTTTTCAAGAGATGCCCGCCTATCATGTTCCAATAGCGCGCAATATTCTGTTGACCACATGGTTTCGTTTAAAATCATTCGTTTTCCGCGCCGGGAAGACCATCGTGGTGGTTGTCATTGCGTTGAGCTTCCTGAATTCTATAAGTACCGACTTCACTTTCGGCAATGAAGATTCAGAAAACTCAGTGCTCAGCGTTATAGGCAAATCAATCACGCCTGCTTTTTCCCCGCTGGGCATTGAACAAGATAACTGGCCAGCCACGGTGGGCCTATTCACCGGTATGTTCGCGAAGGAGGCTATTGTCGGTACCCTGGATGCGCTTTATAGCGAATCAAATAGTCAACTCGATGATGGTACAGCACCAAACCTGGTTGCGGCTGCGGAAGAAGCTATCGCTTCAATTGGCACTGAGTTACTCGCATTGGGCTCAACGCTAACCGACCCGTTGGGTATCTCTATTGGAGATGTCAGCGATCTGGATACGGTGGCGGATGAGCAAGAAATCGAAACGACCACACTTAGCAATATGGCCGCTCTCTTCTCGGGTCCTTTCGCCGCCTTCTGTTACCTGGTCTTTGTGTTGTTGTATGCGCCTTGTGTGGCTGTACTGGGCGCTATCAACAAAGAAGCCGGCTGGCATTGGACACTTTTGGTATTTGGCTGGTGTACCGGGCTCGCCTATATAACCGCCACAGTCATCTATCAAATTGGCACTTTTTCAGTAAACCCCCTATTCTCCTCGCTATGGATAGTGAGCATGGTTACCATCCTGGCAGTCTTTACTGTTAACTTGAAAAGACTTTCCGGCAAAATGGCTCCCAAAAACCTCATCCCGGCTGTTCAGCTATAGCAGGAGCAAGCTGTTGCAAGACTCCACTCAACAAAGCGCAGGCGTCTCTGTGTTTACGCTACTTGTTGCTGGCTTGTTGCTGTTAACAGCAGGCAAAATCTTTCTTGCCTCAGCACTGGACTTATACAGTGACGAAGTATTTTACTGGCAGGCATCAGCCAATCCTGCTCTTGCCTACAGCGACCTTCCTTTCATGACCGCCTTGTTGATTGGACTGGGTTCCGCCATCGATACCGGCAATACGCTCGCCGCAAGAAGCCTGTTCCTGTTGATGGGCACTTGTCTGCCAGGCCTGGTCTATTGGTTGGCCCGGCCTGTCACCAACCACCACCTGGCTCTGGAGTCGGCTGGCATCAGCCTGTGCCTGCCTCTCGCTGGTTTTCTTGGGGTTCTCGCTGTCCCCGATGTTCCTCTACTTTTTTTTGGACTACTCTCGATTGGCTTTTTTGAACGCGCACTCAGAACCAACTATCTACTACATTGGGTACTAACCGGCGTGGTGGTTGCGTTGGGTCTATGCACTCATTACCGTTTTTTCCTGTATCCGGCAGCGGCAATCATCTTTCTTCTTTTCTTCAAAGACGAACGACGGCAATGGAAAAACCCCGGATTATGGGTCAGCATTGGTATTTCCAGCCTGGGGCTGATTCCGATTCTCTGGTTCAACCTGAGCCATCAACTGAGTAGTGCCAGCTTTTATTTTGTTGATCGCCACCCCTGGGAATTTCAATTCAGCGGGCTTTTACATATTTTCAGGCAAGCAGGCATCGTTACTCCGCCCCTGTATCTAATTTTTGTCTATACCGTCTACCAACTACTGGTGAAGGCTCGGCGAAGTGATCGCAATGCTGCCCTGGTACTCAGTTTTTCACTGCTAAATATTCTGCTTTATTTGCTACTCGCGCCGTGGACCGACGCCACCAGCACGTCCATACATTGGCCATTATCAGGATATTTCCCGCTGCTGGTATTTGTTCCCTCTGCATTAAGATCTGCATCAAAAATAGCTGGCAACTACTTCACGCCAAAATTAGCTCATCGTTTACTGCTGCTGGTTCCCGCAATCGGTTTCGCCGGTACGCTAACTGCCCTGATAGCGGTAGGTTCTCAAGCCTTCCAAACTCAACTGCAAGCAATTATTGGGACTGGCCTGTTATCCAGCAAAATGGCGGGGTGGAAACAGTTCTCAGCCCACACCCGCGAAATACTTACGCAAGATTTTGAATCCGCGCCCATTCTTATCACCGATAACTACTACACCCTCGCGCAAGTTGAATTTTCTGCTCTGTCAGACCAGGGGTTTACGCTGGATAATGATAAAGCGGTTCGTGATGGACGAATTACCCAGTATCAGCTCTGGCAACAGGACAGTGTCGAATTAGGCAAGATCAGCGGCAGTGAATTTTTGTTTATTACCGAAGACAGTACCCTGGATAATTCTGCCAGGTACGAACTGCTGGCTGAACTGTGTGCACGCAGCGAACACTTACAGCACTTGGGTAAGCTACTCTTATTCAACGGTGACAAGCAATTTAGCTTTTACAAGGGTCACTCACTTACTCGCGCTCTTAAGCCACCGGCATTTGCCACCACTGCCTGCCCCTTCCCCGCCATGGCGTGGATTGACGCACCACACAGGGGAGCAGAATTACGCGGTCTGGTGGAGGTGAATGGCTGGGCTTACAACGAAGATATAGGCATTGAGAGTATCAACTTATTGATAGACGGTGAAAGGGTCGGACAAGTCGACTACGGTGGCAGCCGCCCCGACGTAGTCGAAGTCAAACAAGTGCGTTCAGACCCTAATAAACCAAACATTGGTTACAACTACAGCTTCGATAGCAATCTCTTCGAAAACGGCAAACACCGTTTGCAGATCGAAATCAGGAACCGGCTAGGAATCACACAACTCTACGGTCAACGAACCGTAGAGATAAGTAATTAGATGGCGCTAGAAGGGACTCAAAACCTCAACAGCTATTTTCCATTCATTGCTCGCCGTAAACCTCCACAGGCGCATATAACTGGTTCTAAAACTCTGCTCAAACTCATCTTCCAGGGTTGTCATGGTGCCATAGGTATAGCCCATCTCTTTAGACGCAGACAGATAACCACCCACATGCGTAAGGCTAATTTGATTCGTGGTAGATAACTGATTATCCAGAAATGTGCCGTAGACTGAGCTGGCGGCATCTGCTCCCACAGCCGGTGCCATTCCCGGCAAATACACTCGGGTATTTTCTAAACCATAACGCAATAGAGCACGCTGTCCGCCGCGAAAATTTATTGACCGACCGAACAGATTGTCTCGATCTATTAGCACTTGCATGTTATTACTCTCAACCATGGCCATAACTGGATGCGCCGTTTCTTCGATAACCGGTTCGGTGTCATCGAAATTTGGCTCAACTTCCAGGCTAAGAAAACCCGGAATAGCAGCCACGATATCAGCCATCAACACCCAACGTTGTTCTCGTTTGAGCCAAATTGAAATCAAATGTCCAAATTGATCTGGGGACTCATCATCCATCAGAAGCAATGGCCCGGCAGTTAGTCCCAAATCCCCGGCTCTGGACACATCCACATAGTGAGCCTCCCAACTTATTTCTCTGACATTGCTCTGAAAGTTTTCTGATGTATAGAGACTGAGGGCGTCAATTGGCCCGTCACGGAAGACAGTAGATCCTTCTCCCAAAAATTCGAGAAATGCACCAGTGCGTCCAATTTCTACAGATCGGTTCGCAAAACTTTGATCTACCGCCATCAAATCCAGCCAATGTTGGTGCTGGCTTAGCTCCTGTGCCTGTAGTCCAATCAGCGGGTAAAGCACGCACAGCAACAGCGAATTACAGCAAAAATACCTCATGCCTGCCCCCGGGCAGTCTGGTTTTTCGAAGAAATTCATGGATTGAGACTTTTGCATAATTCAAAAAATGATCGGAAGTGGGATTTTACCGATTTTTGCTCCTCGACAATTGCTCCTGCATTGTTCTAATAAGTTACATCCATGCAACGATGCAAAATCGGCATACTGTACATTCTGTGCATCCTGTACATAAGTCCCGCCACCTACAACGGTTTTGCGCGGCTGAAGCGACACCTCCGGCAATTATGCAAATATCTCATATTCATAGTAGCTCTATTGTCAGGTCTTAACCAGTTCCAGCCTGTTCCAGACGGTGGGATGTTAGTAACACATGGCGTGGCAGGCCGATTCAGGTTCAGAAAACTGTGAGACTTTTGAGAGGCAGAAATCAGCCAGCCGGTGAGTTACACCGAATCCGCTCAGCAACAAAAATCACCTGGTTGACGATTATTCGCCAACTGAAAACCCTGCTTGATATTCAGTACTTAGTCCCTATATCTATCTATCTGAGACTTTTGCATAATTCAAAAAATGGCCGGAAGTGGGGTTTTAGTCCCGCCATCTACAACGATCTTGTGCGGCTGAAGCCGCACTTCCGACAGTTATGCTAAGGTCTCTATCTATCTATCTATCTATCTATTTATCTATCGATGGATGGATGGATGGATAAATAGTAGCACTCAAGCACCCACCACTGCTGTATCACTACAAGCAAATCTTGTAACCCGTGTAATGTACGCGATCCCGGAATTTCATTATGTCCCAAACGCTATGGCAACAACTTAAGTCTGAGGCACAACAAGTTATTCAACAGGAGCCATTGCTGGCCAGTTACGTCTACGCCTGCATTTTAAATCACAATAGTCTGCAATCAGCCCTCAGTTTCATACTCGCAAACAAACTGTCTGATGATGTCATGCCAGTAGTAACCGTAAGAGAACTATTTGACAACGCCTTCGATCAATCTCCAGTTATAAGCCAAGACGCTGCCTGCGACATTAAGGCTGTTTTTGATCGAGATGCTGCGGTAAGCACTCATCTTGTCGTCATTCTTTATCTGAAAGGGTTTCAATCTATTCAGGTACATCGATTAGCGCATTTCCTGTGGGTCAATGATCGCAAAGAGTTAGCGCTTTTCATACAAAGCCGAAACTCTGAGGTTTTTGGTGTCGATATTCACCCTGCCTGCAAAATAGGACGAGGCATAATGTTCGATCACGCCACTGGCATAGTCATAGGCGAAACATCCGTTATTGAAGATAATGTTTCTATCCTGCAACAGGTAACCCTGGGCGGAACCGGGAACGAGAAAGGTGACAGACACCCCAAGGTTCGTTCCGGCGTTCTCATCTCTACCGGAGCCAAAGTTCTGGGAAACATCGAAATTGGTGCCGGGGCCAAAATTGGCGCGGGTAGCGTGGTGTTAAACGATGTCGAAGCCCACACCACCGTTGTCGGCGTACCGGCCAGGGTCATAGGCAAACCTTGTACAGATACACCAGCGGAAACAATGAATCAAAACTTCTTCGACCAGCTCTGATCAGCGGCTGTTTTATCGGTTTAGTGATTATGTCCAGCCAGATTTATGCAAAGCTCTCCTAAAAGGGAAAGATTCCGGGGACTCGCTAAAGCGACATTTGCTGAGAGAAGCCGGAGCAGGAGGATGAAGGTTTTATCAGTCGTAATTTCACCCTTGTTATCCAGCGAATTGCAATAGCACACCCGCCGCTACGGCCGAACCGATCACGCCAGCCACGTTGGGGCCCATTGCATGCATCAACAAAAAATTATTTGGATTCGCTTCCATCCCAACTTTGCTGGCTACACGAGCGGCCATTGGTACAGCGGAGACTCCGGCAGCCCCAATTAAAGGATTAATCTTCTGCACGGAGAACACATTCATCAATTTAGCCATCAACACGCCGGTGGCCGTGCCTATAGAGAAAGCCACCATGCCCAGGGCAAGTATGCCCAGCGTACTGCTTACTAAAAATTGATCGGCGCCTAATTTAGAACCGACAGATAAACCAAGCAAAATTGTAACAATGTTAATCCTGACTTCGACGGTCAACCCTCATAAGTCATTGATTTATAAGGAAACACAAAAATACCTAGGCACTACAAATGCCCAGATATTGAAGAATTATGTCAATTAGTACAGTGGGTAAGCTGTGGTAATCGCTTTTAATCCCATCACAGCATAGATTTTTTTTGCCTCTGGATTGATTTGAGAAGGCATGACATAACGCTGTTTGGTGCGCTTGTGTTTGAACACACTATGTTGCACATGAATCAAGGCATTACGAATAACTTCAGGGGATAAGGCTTTGTGTTGTAGCTTGATTCGATACATTAGCTGTCTGATGCAGGTGAAAGCCATGAACGAAATAGCGATGTGGGCACGCACTCTTGAGGGTGTCCAGTGATAGATGGGGCGTACTTTCAAGTCGTGCTTGGTGATGCGAAAACTCTCCTCAACCTGCCATAAGCCGCGATAGTGTGATAACACTTCCTGGTGCGGCGTATCAGGCAAATTGGTAATCACCCCATGCAAGCCGTCCCAACGGCTTTCGGCATCAATTTTATCCTGGTTGATACTCAGGCTGGTTTTTCCTTTGATAATCAGAAACTTTTTATAGCCGTAGTTATTTAATAAGTCCTTGGGATTCTGGCTTTTACCTATTTTCTTGATGAGCCGATCGACCGCCTTTTGTCGGTCATGTTGATCTTTATCCGCACGCTTTGGACAATGCGAGACAATGAGCCGTCTCTTCTTGTGCGTCAGCTCGGCTGCGCTTGACCCGCCTTTGCCAACTGCCTGATAAGCTGATTTATCCAATACTTTGGTTTGTAGTGCACTTGGTAATTGTTTTAGTTTCGCCCCGACAATGTAATAAGCGCCCGCCTCATCCAGGGCGCTTAGATTGTCTTCATTCAACATGCCCCTATCAGCGACAAAGATCATTTTCCTGACATCATAGCGCGCCTGCATCGTCTTCAAAACGCTGATCAGGCTATGGCCCTCGAAAGTAGCACCGGGGAACACTTCGTAGCCGACCGGCAGGCCTTCATGGGTGACCAGCAAAGCCAGCAATACCTGTGTCTGACTGGCTTGGGGCTGATTGAATTTACAATCCTTGCTGTAGCCATTTTGTTTTAACTCATCTTCCTTGAAAGACTCAAAATACAGTGTCGTACAGTCAAAAAACAACACATCCAACGCACCAGGTAACAAGGATCGCGTGCCTTCACAGGTCATCGCTTGTAGCCGACTGATGGTGTTATCGTCCAGCTGATCCATCATCCGATAAACTTTCTCTAAGGACAAAGAAACGCCAAAGTCCTGCTCAAGCTGCTGCACACTGCCACGCTTACTTTTAGGGTTGGCAATGCGTGCCATCACACAATGAAACAGTGCTTCTGTGGAGGCACGATACTTCTTTTGCGGCAACAGGGTATCGAACGACAACTGGCGATAGACCGCGCCATACACCTCATGGATGCCCAGCACCACACGTTGTTCTTCCACCATCTGCCTCAGATCAACATTCAAGGTGGCTTTAGACGCTTGGGCTGCTTTCGCTTCAATAACTTGTTTGGCGACCGCCTCAGGCGGAAACAAACCGGGCTGGTGTTGGGCTTCAAGCTTCGCCTTGACGACTTCGGCCAGCGCTTTCAATCGCACTAACTCATCGTCATCCATGGCAATGCCGATATAACGGACAATCTTTTGCTTGACCTTATCGCCGACGCGCACAGATGAAACAATCTGAACCGATTGTCTTGGGCTATTGGGTGTCGATTTAACGCGAACGAACATGGGGTGAGCTTACACTGTGCTATTGCCAAAATCAACACAAATATTCAGATAGGCACTACAAAGCAGTTTCTCTACTACCCCCGCGTGTTTATTGGGCTGTGGGCGATCTGCGTGGGGTGGACCGTCGAAGTCGGGAGAAGCCGGAGCAGGAGGATGAAGGTTTTATCAGTCGTAATTTCACCCTTGTTATCCAGCGAATTGCAATAGCACACCCGCCGCTACGGCCGAACCGATCACGCCAGCCACGTTGGGGCCCATTGCATGCATCAACAAAAAATTATTTGGATTCGCTTCCATCCCAACTTTGCTGGCTACACGAGCGGCCATTGGTACAGCGGAGACTCCGGCAGCCCCAATTAAAGGATTAATCTTCTGCACGGAGAACACATTCATCAATTTAGCCATCAACACGCCGGTGGCCGTGCCTATAGAGAAAGCCACCATGCCCAGGGCAAGTATGCCCAGCGTACTGCTTACTAAAAATTGATCGGCGCCTAATTTAGAACCGACAGATAAACCAAGCAAAATTGTAACAATGTTAATCAGTGCGTTTTGAGCAGTATCCGACAAGCGACTAACAACACCACACTCTTTCATCAAATTACCAAAACAAAACATGCCGAGAAGAGGTGCTGCGCCGGGCACTATCAAGGCGACCAATAGTAGCAGCAACAGGGGGAAAACAATCTTTTCGGTTTGCGAAACTTCGCGTAGCTGGGTCATATTGATTTCACGCTCAGCCTGTGTTGTAAGTGCGCGCATGATTGGTGGCTGGATCAATGGCACCAACGCCATGTAGGAATAAGCCGCAACTGCTATTGCACCAAGAATTTCAGGTGCCAGAATGCCGGCAACATAGATAGCAGTGGGCCCATCGGCACCACCGATAATTCCAATAGCTGCTGCTTGCTTAATAGTGAAGTCAAACAAACCCAGATCAGTTAGAAACAGAGCACCCAATAGAGTTGAAAAAATACCAAATTGGGCAGCCGCACCCAGTAATAGTGTTTTCGGATTTGCCAGCAGGGGACCAAAATCGGTCATCGCTCCCACGCCCATGAATATCAGCAAGGGGAATACCCCTGTTTCTAAACCCATTACATAAAACTGGTGCAGAATACCGTCGCCGACAGCTATATCGACACCGGGGATATTTGAAAGGATGCCAGCAAACCCTATGGGTAGTAGCAATAAGGGTTCAAAGCCTTTTTTGATGGCGAGGTAGAGTAGTAACAAACCGATAATAATCATCGAAAACTGCGGTAAAGTCATCTGTACTATGCCAGTGGTCTGCCACAGTTCTATCAATCGGTTCATCTATTCTTTTCTCTTGGTTTACGCTTTGTTGGTTTCTTTCTGTCAGACAAAATCTGCCAGGGGCTACGCCAGCGACAACAGGGTTTCGCCAACTTTGACTGCATCGCCGGCTTTCACCGAAACAGCAGTAACCTGGCCACTACCAGGCGAGCGAATTTCTGTTTCCATTTTCATCGCTTCCAGTATCAGAATTACGTCACCTTCAACGATACTGTCACCCACGCCAACCAAAACCTTGAAAACATTTCCTGATAGTGGTGCAGGAACAGGCGAGCCAGCTCCGCTGCTCGCCGCTGGAACCGGCGCCGTAGTAGCTGACGCACCAGTCGCTGCGGCCTCACCGGATTGAGAAACATCGCCGCCCTCAGAGACTTTAACCACGTAGGTCTTGCCTTCTACTTCAACGGTATACACGCCAGGCTCTGTCGTTACCGTTGCTGCGGTGGCGACGGCTGGCTGTACTGAAGGCACAGGCTCAAAAGCCTCTGGATTGTTACGGTTCTTTAAGAATTTCAAACCGGCCTGGGGAAACAATGCGTAAGTAAGGGTGTCATCAACTTCATTGACCAGTGTTATCCTTTCATCCTTGGCGATCTGTGCTAATTCGCCTTTTTGTTTCTCAAATTCGGGCTCAAGCAAATCCGCAGGGCGACAAGTAATTGCCTGACCGCCATCAAGTACCCTGGCTTGTAGCTCGGCGTTGACTGGTGAAGGGGTAGCACCGTATTCGCCTTTTAGAACCCCTTCTGTCTCTTTAGTGATAGTCTTATAACGCTCTCCCACCAGTACGTTTAACACGGCTTGCGTACCCACAATCTGAGAGGTTGGAGTAACCAGGGGAAGAAAGCCAAGGTCTTCACGGACCTTTGGAATTTCTTCAAGCACTGCGTCTATTTTGTCTGTGGCGTTCTGTTCACGTAACTGGTTTTCCAGGTTGGTTAGCATACCGCCAGGCACCTGTGCTACCAATATACGGGAATCGATACCGCGCAACGAACCTTCAAACTGCGCGTATTTCTTACGAATTTCACGAAAATAATTGGCAATCTCTTCCAGCAATTCAATGTCCAGGCCCGTGCTACGCTCGGTTGAATCCAGTATTGAAACGAGAGATTCGGTAGGTGAATGTCCATAAGTCATACTCATCGATGAAATAGCTGTATCTACGTTGTCTATCCCGGCTTCAACAGCCTTGACGCAGGTTACGGTTGAAAGCCCGGTGGTCGCATGACACTGCATGTGAATGGGTATTTTTACAGTCGCTTTCAATTTACTGACTAATTCGAAAGCGACATAGGGCTTCAACAATCCAGCCATGTCCTTGATACAAAGCGAATCAGCGCCCATGCTTTCAATCTGGCGCGCCATATCGAGCCAGCTCTCAAGCGTATAAACCGGGCTGATGGTATAGGACATCGTGCCCTGAGCGTGTTTGTCTTGCTTTCGCACCGCGCTTATTGCTGTTTCCAGATTGCGCATGTCATTCATGGCATCGAAAACACGAAACACATCAACGCCGTTAGTAGCCGCCCGCTCCACAAACTTGTTGACCAGATCATCCGCATAGTGGCGATAGCCCAGAATATTCTGCCCCCTGAACAACATTTGTTGAGGTGTATTGGGCATTGCCTGTTTGAATAAACGAATACGCTCCCAGGGATCCTCCCCAATGAAGCGAATACAGGCATCAAAAGTGGCACCACCCCAGGATTCCAAAGACCAAAATCCGACCTGATCTAATTTTTCGGCAATTGGCAGCATATCGTCGATTCGCATGCGTGTAGCAAGCAGAGACTGATGGGCATCCCTTAAGACAACATCAGTAATTCCAAGTGGTTTCTTGATTTCGGTCATATCACAAACTCATTACTTAATTTCAGAAGATTAAGTGGATCCGTCAAGAACCGCTTATTTATTATTATTTCTATGTTGGGTGATTGCGGCAGTTATTATAGCAAGCAAACGCACTTGATCCGGATCATTGCTGCGCTGTGTTACTGCAGGAGCAGCGCCAGAAGCCATTTCCGGCTCCATTCTCAGTATCAAGGCAGACATGGCCCTGGTTGCAAAGATCAATAAAGCGAGAAACACGAAAACCGTGCCCATGCCGAAAGCAGCGAGCTCCATTCCTTGCGCGACTAAATTTTCCATTTCCAGCATCCAGCATCCAGCATGACAAGCGAGAGCCGAATCATACTAAATGAAGCAGCCAGAATCTAACCAATAATGCCCAGGCACTTGAATAGTGAACAAAATTAGTAGATAACCGGTGTCTACAGCTTGTGGATGGACATCAAGACATTCGATTGAGGTACCCCAGGCAGTCGATACTTCAATATCCCTGTAATATCCCTGTGGCCTGCTGAGGCTGTCCATCAGCCAGTTTGGGTCGAAATTTCAATCTTTCAGCTTGTCTGGCAGGTCTCGTTCTGGCGGCGAAAAGTCAAGAAGATGAGAAACTGATTGCGCCTGCTCAATCATACTAATAGGGCTGGTGTAGCGATGGCGGTACCAGCGCGACCCCTTATTTACCGCGGCGAAACTAAAGGAAAATAGTGCAAAATTAGCAACGTGGCGGGTTTCCCTACTGAATACTGGTGAAGTCTCAGCGCAGCATTTTTACGGGTTCCGCCACTCGTACAACCAGCAAGACTAGCAAAACTAGCAAGATAAAAAACCGGGCTGATTATTCGATTTTTTCAATACATAGAGCGAAGTCGTGGTCAAAAAATCAGAGGATTGTTAAAAAACTTAAAAGAACCGTAGGCTAATTCTAATAATTCTACCGTGGACTGCATTTCGCCAACCCAGTAAAACAACAATGCGCCCAGCAGTATGACGGCTGAGCCAACGGCAGCAATTTCCTTGTCATCCCATTTGTTACTTTTGTTCATGCTACGCCTCCCCGACGGTCTAGCTAAAACCAATCCAGCGGCCAGTTGCCGCTACAGTGAACCAAATCAGAATTGAAGTCAGCGCAAGTAGATGTAGTATCCATGGCTCGATTTCAGTGTGCGGACGACTATTCAAGAAAGGTTGTTTAATAAAAAACATGAAGCAAGAACCGGCTACAAGAACTAACATCTTGATCCAAAAAACCTGCATGTAGTATACCTTGTCACCCACTCCAGCCGCGCAAAAAATACCGGTCAATACCGCCACAATCAGGGCGATTCGAAAACATTTATGTGTGCCCACGGTAAGAGTTTCAGAAGGAATGTCCTTAAAAATAAGCCCGAGCAAGCGTAAATCTGTAGCGAGTACGGCTCCCCCTATAGTAGCCATGGACAATAGATGAACGGCTTCTACGGTGGCATAGATTGATCCATAGTTCGTGCCAATAATTCCTGGCCAGGAGGAGTAACGCATCCATTCGAAAAATGGTAGTAGATCACCGTAGAGGGAAGCTCTGACATGAAGCGTCTCTAACAGGATGATCAGTAGCAGTAAAACCACTACGCCAATTGTTCTGGTATATTGAATCAACAGCGACATGCAATCTCCCGGGTTTTTCCAGGCCGGTTTGAACCGGAGTCAGGTTAGTTAATAATGTAACATCGGCTAAAGCGCGTTCAACTGCTCGACACAGCCCGCCGCCCATAAAATGGCTGGGTTATTTGTCTTGATACAATCTACCCAGTCATAAGGAATGTAGCGCCCCAATGTGACTACAGCGCACCAGACAAGCAAAGAGATAATGGCACCGACACGCAACGCCCCGGGTGCTACTGTATCCATATCCCAACTGCCACTGGCGGCTTTTAGGCGCGCATTAAAAACCCAGGCGTTGATGAAAGCCAGTAATAACAGCAGCATTTTGAAACGAAACCACAGACTTTGAATGGTCTCAACTGGCTTCGCATAGACAAGTAAGGCGCCTGTGATAAACATGATCACGAAACCAGCAATCATCGGTTTATGCAGCCTGGCTGCGATAGTCGAAGCCGGCACATCAGGCATTATCAGACCCAGTATGCGGAAATCAATGATAAACAACAAGCCTATACTAACCGTCAGCGTTAGCACATGCGTCGCTTCCAGCCAACTGTAACTGTAGTAGCCGGAAACCAGCATTTGGCTGTATTGCTGCGCTTCCATCCATTGTGCAAATTGCAGTAATAGCTCGTTTATCACGCCTTATGACCCCTGTGAGTTCCCGATAAAATTGTGACGCTTCCATGAAAGACGGAAAGGATAAACAGCCTTGCGCCTGGAGTCCACTTCTATCACAGACACTTCTATCGCAGACAAGGAGTTGATCTGGATTATGTAAGCCTTGATCTAATTTTGGGATTGAATTTCGCGTTTTCTGAACTCGGATGGAGTAACACCCTTTATTTGTCGAAAAGCATTATTAAACGGCGTGATGGATTGGTAGCCTACAGATAAAGCTATGGTCAGCACTGGAGCATTTGGATTGTCCTTATCGGCCAGGGCTTCACTTGCGTCTTCTATTCGATAATTGTGTAGCATTGCATTGAAATTTCTGTATCCTAGCTGCTTATGTATGAAAGCACGCAACCGGTATTCTGGCATCTTCAACTTTTTTGCGAGCATCGAAATAGTCAGCCCCGCCTCGCGATACAATTTGGCATGTTGAAATGCCCTGTTGAAACTCTCACGATCAAAAGGGGCAGTACTTTCCGGCTCCGGTTCCTCCGCTAGCTCAGCTACTTTACGAATTACCTTGCTCAATGAGACATAATCAAAACGCATTGCCAGCAATAACATGCCCATGGCCAGGAAGGCGATGGAACCTGCTATAACGGCCTGTGCTGTCGCATACGTGCTGGACTCTGATTCCAGCAAAAAACTCTCTACGAAAACTACCACAAAGATTAGAGCGCCCTGTACGCCGATTATGAACCAGCGCAACACCCTGCGATCATCGACCAAATCAGCCCGCCATCCTTTAAGTGTCCAGTAGATTGCATAAGCCACAAAAGTTAATGCGACCACATCTAAACTGGTACCAAGAAGTTCGAGCGATGGCGAGGACGCCGCTGCGCCTGGAAGCAGAACCCGCGTCGCCAGTATTGAATCAAGAATTACCTGCGCTGCATAGGCAATCGCCAGCAGTAGTGGAAATTTCTGTTGTTCCTGAAAAATCAAAAAACAATAGATCATAAATAAACCAGGTATGCTGTTAATGCCTGGCTGAATCAGGAGCTGCCAACCGCTCAGGTCTAAACGGAATTGAGGATCGATGTGTTGGCCTGCCATGCCATTCAATAAGTAAAACGAAATGAATACCGCCAGCAAGGCAAAAGCGCGGGCGCTGCCCGCTCGCGGTTCAGCTTTCAGATAGCCTGTAGCCAGAAACAATACGGAGAGCATCGCTATAATCTGGAAGCTGAATACCAGCAATGGGTTTAACACAGCGAATTCCTGAACATCGGGAGCCAGCGCCACGACCTTAGCCGATCAATTGGTAAAATTCAAAGCCGAGCCGTGCGGGGCTACATTGGGATGAAATAATCACTCAGCTACTAAGGGACAATCATGACTTAAACTTCTCTTCCACTTCATCAATGATACCATCCACCGATCGCTTGCCTTGCTCATCAGAATCAAACTGATTAAATAGATTGATTGATCTTTCTGTGCTTCTACCAAATCTCAGCACACGTTCAAAATAACAATCTGGCCCGTCATTCTGCTGCACGATATCTATGATGAACGCGCCCAGTGACAGCGCACTAAGTAAAATATCCCGAAAAGCATCAATATAGAGCTTTATTTGGAATACAAGAAACTTGCGTAGCTGTGGCCACAATCTTTCCATAGAACCTACCCTCTCGCTGCCTTCATTATCAACAATGTTACTGCCTGTTTATAGCACTTCATTATACCACCCCATTAGCCTTCAACAGGATTTTTCAAGCAAGATTTTTGTAGCCTGAGACTAAAAGAGCGCAGCCACGAAAGCGCATGACGCGAGTCCGCAAGCTGAACCAGGCACAAGTTTTTTATCGTCTTGCGAGGTCGATTCCAATTCAAAGCGCATTCCTGCCTTTTCAATCAGCCTGGAAATCAATTTTTCGTTGAATGCTGTCGCGGGAGTCCAAAAACCGCCGCCGACTTCGCCTGCGTCAAAACGTAAACTAATTCCAGCCTGTGCTACCATTTTTGCGGTTGATCCGTAGCCAGGATCCCGATCACCGGTGACCTTCACCCGTATCTCTTCACCTTGTCTTGTTCTGCCAAGCAGACGCAGATCATAACAACCGTTTATTTGTTGCTCAGGACTTGGGCCCTCTCCCTGGCTGGGCAAAAGGAAACGGCTGGCAAGCCAGCGAAACGGGCCAAAAGCCAAAGCCCTGGTTGAAAATTTAGTGCCAAAAGAGAGACGTTTCGCTGCTTTCTCGCCCTGTTTACCAGTGCCGGTGAGCATGGCTTCGTGGTAACGAAAATTGTCGTCATAGTGCCCCTTCAGCAAGGCATTACTGCGCAAAACAACCCGGGTATTAATCGCTGCCATAATAAACGGGGCTGCCCAGGCATCGAAATCATTGTCGTACTCCACAGACACATTGTGTTGCCTGACACGGAAGCCATGACCCGTGGGACAAAGGGAATAAGGATCGTGCATTTCCTTACGCAGCGCCGGATCGCCAGCCGCTTCTTTATAGAGATTCAGGCCACTGGCAGCAGTTCCTCCAGACCAGCCTCCCTGCAATACCTTGACTCGCAACTTAATCTGATCGCAATATCTGCCAAAATGGCGCTGCGCATGAGCCTGCAAAAACCTGACTCCCAAATCTGACGGGACAGAATCGAAACCACAGCAATGCACTATTCTTGCGCCGCTATTGCTGGCATCGACCTGGTACAAGTCGATCATGCGACGAATCCACTGCGGCTCGCCTGTCAAGTCGCAATAGTCCGTACCAAGCTGACTGCACAGTTTAACCAACAGTTCTCCGTAGAGAGCATAAGGACCAACAGTAGAAATGATAAGCTCAGCCTTTTCGCACATTCCTCGAAGTGAAGCTTCGTCAGAAGAGTCGGCAACAATCACGGGCAGTGATGCGGCTGCCGAACCCAATGAAGCTTTTAGCTCTTGCAGTTTTGACTCTGAGCGTGCTGCCATTGCCCAGCTCAAATTGGGTTCAGTGGATTCGTTTACCAAATAATTACAGAGAATCTTTCCGACGAAACCAGTCGCACCGAAAACCACAATATCGAATTCTTTAGTACGCATTTTTTCTTGCAGCGAATCTGGCGTCGGCTGAAGATTCTGCTTCGATGGATTGGGCGGATCGGCTGGCAAAGCCGTCTCGAGAATGCCGATAACTCATCCAAATCAAAAACTGTAGCCCAAACAATAGTGATGCAGCCAGTAAATGTACTGGTTGAATCAATGCTGGCATACCCAGATGACCCAATGTCGCACCGGAAAGTATCGCTGTTCCGGCCATAAAAACCACCGCAAGAACAAGTTTGCTTAAACTGTGATGCCAGCCCAGTGATACAAGCAGCAAACGGGCAAGCCAAAGATTTGAAACCAGCAGCAGCGCAGAAAAGCTGCGATGCACATAGAAAAACCAGGGCATTGCCTCGATCCAGCTTGAACGTAATTCCTCGCCCTGCGATTCGCGAATAAAATCGGTCATTTCTCGAACCTGAGTGCCCATGGCCACCTGTAAAACCGTCAAACCCAGAACGGCATAAAGCCACTTCTCAAACCGCGGGTCTATCGCGGCCACCGACTGCGACTCCATAATGCCACGTCTTGCTTGCGCTACGGCAAACAGTAAGCTGCCCACTATCGCCAGGGCCATTAACATATGCAAGCTAATCATGCCTGGTTGCAGGTTTGATCCAACAACTTTTGCGCCAAGCCACCCCTGAAACCCTACCATCAGAAACGCCGCAACAGAGGCTCTAAAAATTGACCTGTCATGCAAACGACAAGGCCAGGAGCAAATCACTGTTAGAAATATCATGAGGCCAATGCTTACTCCAAGCAATCTATTGCTGTACTCCGTCCAGGTCTTGACTACATTAAAGCCGGTGTCCGCATAACCTGCCCCGGCATATATTTCTTGATAGTTCAGCGGCAGTTGGGCTTCGCTGGTTGGCGGTATCCAGCGCCCAAAACAGGTAGGCCAATCTGGACAACCCATGCCAGCGCCGGACGCGCGCACAGTAGCCCCAACCAGGATCAAAAAATAGACAGCGGCAAGAGTTATCCACACCATGCGGCGGTATCGTTGTAAGGCTTTGTTATTCGTCTCGGTATTCATGGTAGATGGTAGTGTAAAGGCTCTCGACTAATTAATACCCTGGCAGCTTGCTTGTAGCGGGTTTCAAGGCGCAATTCATCATCTTCAAGGATTGATTTAACTTCGCAGGGCTTCCAGCAAAGCAAGCGAGGCGTAACTATCCATGGGCAAGCCCTGCTGCTCTTGATAGGCACGGATAGCGCGTCTGGTTCGACTGCCCACGCGGCCATCTGCCTCGCCAGAATCGAAACCAAGATTAGTAAGCAATTCCTGTAACTCGCGCACCTGTTCTATACTCATGGCCTGTTCGTTTTCAGGCATGTGTTGAATTGCTGGACCACCGGCAAAACGGTCGGCCAGGTGTCCGACTGTAAGCGCGTAAAATATAGGCGTGTTATAGGCTCGGGTAACTCTGAAATTAGCATAAGTTAAAAACGCAGGGCCGGCCGCGCCCGAGGGAATTATTACAGAACCGCGCATATCGGCAACTGGAATTGGAACACCTGAAGTCTGTAATATGCCCAGATCGCGCCACTCCTGCAAAGGTTTGCGCGTATTGGCACCCGTCAACGCGAAATCGAAATTGTCTGGCAAAATGACTTCCCGGCCCCAGCGTTCATCACCTTTCCAGCCTGATTTTGAAAGAAAGTTGGCTGCCGAGTGAAATATATCCGGCAGGCTATTCCAAATATCTCTCTTTCCATCACCGTCACCATCAACCGCATACCGCTCAAAAGTAGAAGGCATGAATTGTAATTGCCCCATCGCTCCAGCCCAGGAACCACTCATATTGTCCGCAGTAATATGCCCGGCATCAATAATTTGCAGGGCAATAAGCATTTCTCGGCGAAACACAGTTGCCCGGCGTGGGTCATAAGCTAGCGTCGCCAGAGCTTGTAGCACAGAAAACCCTCCGGTATTACTGCCAAAATTACTTTCAACCGCCCAAAAGGCCGCCAAATATTGAGGCTGCACACGGTATTGCCTCTGCACGTCCGCGAGCAAGGCCCCATGCTTTCTCATTAGCGCTTGCCCCCGTTCAACTTGCCTGGTTGTGACACGCAGACCCATGTAACGAGTGAAAGTTTGAACAAACTCGGACTGGTTGCCGTCAAGTTCGAGAACCCTCTGCGAGGGTTCCTCAAGGTCATCCAACGCTGCCAGGGTAGACTCGCTGATACCAAGAGATGACGCCTCGGCACGCAAGTCTTCAAGCCATTTATCGAATGACTGTTCTTGGGCCAGGGTGGATACACTAAGGAGTAGTAACAGAAGGAATGTCGCTGCCATTTTCATACCGCCATGATAATAGATATCGCTGCAAATGGAAATCTTAGCCTCTTCTGCAATGCAAACCGGCAGACTATTTCAGCTCAGGCAATCGCTGGCTATGTTATTAACTGAATTCCCGCCAAAGTGAGATAAAGGGAGGGAGAGGCTGAGAGAGTCGAAAAACTGTTCTAAATCGGCTAAGCTGCGATACAGTGGTTGAGGTAATGGCTGACCTGTTTTCCATCTTCACTGTTCTGGCATAGTTCAGTTCTTACAACTATTCAACAGAGCTGTTACATTACTGCAAACAATCTATCCTGGTGCTTGAGTCAAATTTTGATCTGCGGCACATTTTATCAGTCCAAAGACGCAAAATGTGAAGCTGTTGGCACTGCCAGTCAGGACAGGACAAACCAGCAAGGCAAGTGCCATGGAAGCTTACGCAGGAACCCCTAATCATTCCCCTATCTCACCAGGGAGTATTCTTGCATTGATTTTTTATGCCATGTTAATGGGATTGAGCTTTTCCCTGAATGCCACGGAGACACTACATTCCCTTTCCGACCCATTCGTAATCAGGGAATACGATGAACAGCAAGAACTCCCCAACTACAGTGGTTTATTAGCGCAATTTGGCCAACACAAGAACTTGCCGCCTGGATTTGAACTGCAAGCACTACTGGCGCTCAGCCATTATCCAGAATTAGAAGAGGTGAAGATAAATTTCATTGTTGCCGACGTTTCAATCCCCCTTTCTTCCCGCCCACACTGGAGTAAGCTGTTGCGCTCAGCACGAAACCGAACCTACCAGGTGATCATTGACACTGATTTAGACGGACCACGAGATGTCTTGTTACTAAAAAACCAACCATTCAACGCTCAGGTTGGCATTATTGGTCACGAGTTAGCACACACTGTCTACTACCTGAAGCGATCATTTTTCGGAATTATGGCTGATGCCTTTTGCCAACTCAGCGATTGCCGCATTCGATTTGAGCGAGCCACCGATAAGCGACTGATTGATTATGGGCTTGGTTGGCAACGCTATGACCACGCATCATTTGTCAGACGACGGTTTACGGCGCAGCTTGAGTCCGCTGCTAACATCGAAGCGGGAGGTGGCGCATATATGAGCCCTGCCGAACTACGGCACATCATGGAAAACCATGAATTGTATGTAGAGTAAGGCTCAGGAAAATCGACCTGACTCTTGGGCATTACCAGCAAATGGGGAATTCAAATCGGAACATACAGCGGCTCCCATAGACATAATGCCAGTTAGCCCAGCGGGCTTCCATGGGTATCAAAGCCCCTTTGCGCCTACAATTTGTAACATATACAGAGGTCGTCTTCCCCTATAATTCCGCACTGGCTAGCTGGCAAGCCGATAGTTCTGGTTTGCAAGGTAGTTGTCGGCAAACCGCCGAAATCAGCAAGATTTCAATAGCAATCGAATTGATGCAAGGACAAACAACATAGTGATCTACCTACACGCCCCATACACTGTGGGCTTTTACCGCGCATTCTTGTGTCTTTTGGTTTTAGGCTACAGCGGCTGGAGCCTTGCCCAGGACAATGTAGGCGAAGAATCCACTGTTGTTTATCCAGCGTCTTACTTCACCGAATTCAATCCAGTCACTGCTCAGGATATGCTGGATAGAATACCGGGCATTGGTTCCGCCACCGGCGGCAACAATCGAGGAGGCCCACCGCGAGGGTTTTCTGGTTCCGGAAACCCATCCACTGGTGGGCGCGGCTTCGGTGGAGGGGATAGCGGTGGCAATGAAATCTTGATCAACGGCAAACGCACAGCCGGAAAAAACAACCAAACCAGCGGACAACTCGCCCGAATCGCTGCTAGCCAGGTGGATTACATAGAAATAATCCGCGGCACTTCCGGTGAACTCGACGTACGCGGCAGCGGGCAGGTGGTTAACGTCGTATTGTTCGAGGAATTGTCCGCTACCAGCATTTCTTACGAGGCGAGCGTGGTACGTTACCTGGACCATGAGATCGAAGCTGGTGGCTCGGTCTCTCTTAGCGGCCAGGCTGGAGGACTCAGCTATGTACTAAATGCGTCTGCTGCGCCTCGATATGATCACCTGGTAAGCAAGGAGAATAGTATTCTTGGCGATTTCACTGCAAACGATATTATTCGTGAGGACAGGATACGTGAGCAAACTTCCCATGATTTTAGCGCCAACCTGAATTATGATTTCAGTGTGCGCAGCAGCGCCAGATTCAACGCACTGTTCTCGGAAAATGACAACCCGGTTGAAATCTCACGAGTTACCAGCAATTTGAGAACAACACCGAACACGTTGACCCGGCAACGCGAAGATATTCCAGCGCAACAAGACAATTGGGAAGTCGGTGGAGACTATGAATACCGGCAAAATAATGGCAACCGCTTCAAAATCCTTTTTATTGGCAACGAGGACAATAAATCAGCCATCCGTGAACGATTTGACGTGTTTGCCAATGGCAGCGAGGAAAAAGACTTATTCCTTAGTACAGCCAGCGTGACAAAAGAACGTATTATTCGAAGTTCCTACACGATGAGTTTTACCAAAGAACAGGATATCGAATTTGGAGCCGAGCGAGCACAAACCATCCTCGACGCGAATTTGGCATTAGGGCTGGCTAGTGCCAGCGGCCTGCCCTCAGCCATGTTCGGCGGCCTGGTGCCACAAACTGTGTCTAATGCCAATTCCAGGGTGGAGGAAATTCGTTACGAGCCGTTTATCATTCATAATTGGCTCATAAGTTCGCAAATGTCTCTGGAAACCACACTGCTTTATGAGACTTCAGAAATTGAACAAAGTGGTGATGTATCCAACCAGCGCGATTTTGATTTCATTAAACCAAAGCTGGATTTCCGCTACGATCTAAGCCCGCAGTTGCAACTACGTGGCACAATCGAAAAGGTAGTCAGGCAATTAAGTTTTGCTGACTTCGTTGCCGCCAACGATGACCAGGATGATGATGCAAATACTCAGGCCGGTAACGCAAACCTTCGACAAGAATGGTTATGGAAATACGATATCAATGCAGAATATCGACTACCCGGCGATACTGGTGTTGTGGATGCCAATATTTTCTACCACCAGCATAATGACGTCATAGAACGCATCGATGTATCGAGTTCAGAAGTTGACCTCGCCTCTGCCAATGGGAACATTGGCGATGGAGAAATGTATGGGTTTAGCCTGAACGCCAGCATTCGCATGCGCATGATTAATTTGCCTAATTTGCTGATTACTTCGAGTGTAACAGTTCAAGATTCCAGCATTACCGACCCTTTCCTCGGTATCGATAGACGTTTTCAATTCGATGCGAGAGGTTTTAATTCCTTTGGCTTTCGCCATGACCTTCCGCAATGGAATATTAACTGGGGCGGGCAGTGGATGAACCGACACGATGGAAATAACAAACGCTTTGATATCGATGATATTGAGTTAGCATCTGGCGATCCTCGGGCAACACTGTTTATCGAGTACGTCGATAGTCGTGGATTGACCTACCGTTTCGATGCCAATAATTTCACCAATAATTTAGGCTGCCGCGAGCGCCAGCGCTTTGTTGGCAGAATTTCTTCTGGAATTCTTGAGGAAATAGAAGATCGATGCGCTGGCTCGGGACGCTCGCTTCGTTTTACAATAAACGGGACTTTTTAGAATCTGCCAGTCATGAGTCCGACAGGCTGCCAGAAATTTTATCCATACCATAGAGAGAGGGAAATGTACTATGAAATTTATTTCACACGGTTTTATTTCAACAATTTTTCTAACAAGTCTGGGCTTTCAAGTCAGCGCACAAGAGTTTGTTGCCGGGGAACCAATAGGCGCAGTTAACGAGGCTGGTGTTAGAGTTCCTATGTCCGATAATGTCAAGGTTTATGGCAGTTTCCACTTTTCCGAGAGCTGCACATTCGACCCGGGCAAAAACCTGGTTCTCGCTATGAATACAGCGACCAGGGCTGACGGTACCGAGAATGACGGCTTTGTGTCCCTGATTAACCCGGATGGCAGCGTACATACACCAAAATGGATTGGTGCCACACGTTCCGGGCTGGAATTGCATCACCCTCTGGGCAGTGCCATTAGTAACGGTGTTTTATATACTGTCGATGTTGGCTATGTTCGCTCGTTCGATCTCGCCAGCGGGCAGCCGCTGCGCGCAGTGCAAATTCCTGGTGCAAGCTTGCTGAATGGTATTGCCGTCGCTAAGGACGGAACTATTTATGTATCTAACACATTATCTCCCGAACGAATTTTCAAAGTCAGCGCGGACGGCGTGGTGTCTACTTTCGCCGATGGTGCCCCATTGGCCACACCTAACGGAGTTGCCATGGATATGGACGGTAATATCGTGGTCGTGAATGTGGGCGATACGGCGATTATTACTTACAATCCTGCTGGAAAAATTGTGCGAACCGAGCATTCTGTAGAAGGCGGCAACGATGGCATAGTAGTAACAGAAGATGGTGCCAAGTATGTGAGTAGTGTCCGCTTCGGCAGCGTATCCAGGATCAGGCCAGGACAAGACGCTGAAATCATTGCCGCAGGCATTCCAAACGCAGCCTCCCTGTGCTACGACTCTGTTCAGCGGCAGCTAGTTATCCCTCTTAACGGAAATTACGCATTGGCATTTATAAAACTGTAGCAGCTCTTGTTTACATCACACCCTTGCCCTGGCTAGCAGCAAGGGTGAATTCTTGGCTACTTATGAAGAACATCTTCGCCAAATTACAGGTTGAAAACCGGCTGCAAGCCGTGAATGCTGCCCAGAAACTGCACATTATATAGCCACCCTGGATGCGCCGCTAATTGCAGCCTTTCCCAATATACAATACTGTTCCGTCTCCAGTATTTATTATTTTGAACTGATTATGGCTGGCCCCTCAAGAACCCGGCTATGGAGTCCCTGCGGTCTCAACTAAAGCTCAAACCGTTTAGCCACCCGGCCACCGCAGCCCCTCACCACCTTTAGCATTCCCGCTTGCCTGGCGGGGAAGCCGCTCAGCCAGGACGGGAATCTTGCGACGGCCGCGAGGAAGAGACTAATGCAAGGCCACGTCACATTGCTGTGGTGTCATAATAGCAGCCAATAAAAAAGGCCCAACCTTGCGGTTGAGCCTTGTTTACTGGATGCCTGACAATGACCTACTCTCACATGGGGAAACCCCACACTACCATCGGCGCTAAGCGGTTTCACTTCTGAGTTCGAGATGGGATCAGGTGGTTCACACTTGCTAAGGTCGTCAGGCAATTCGGGCGTCAGTTCGCTTGCTACTGCGAACCAACAATGTCTTAACAATTCAATGAATGAAGTCTGTATCTTAACTTGTTGTACAAGTCTTTTTTTGCTATTACTGCTTCCAGCTTTCTCTTTATCTCTCTGTATTTCTCTGTACGGTAAAGTCGATCAGTTGCTTTTCTATATAATCATTCCATGAAATCCTCTCGCGTAAACTCTCGCCTTCGCAAAGTGCATGATTATAAGGTCAAGCCTCACGTGCAATTAGTACTGGTTAGCTCAATACATCACTGTACTTACACACCCAGCCTATCAACGTCGTCGTCTTCAACGGCACTTCAGCAGGATTAAATCCTGAGGGAGATCTCGTCTTGAAGGAGGCTTCCCGCTTAGATGCTTTCAGCGGTTATCCTGTCCGAACATAGCTACCGGGCAATGCGTCTGGCGACACAACCCGAACACCAGAGGTTCGTTCACTCCGGTCCTCTCGTACTAGGAGCAACTCTTCTCAAATCTCCTGCGCCCACGGCAGATAGGGACCGAACTGTCTCACGACGTTCTAAACCCAGCTCGCGTACCACTTTAAATGGCGAACAGCCATACCCTTGGGACCGGCTTCAGCCCCAGGATGTGATGAGCCGACATCGAGGTGCCAAACACCGCCGTCGATGTGAACTCTTGGGCGGTATCAGCCTGTTATCCCCGGAGTACCTTTTATCCGTTGAGCGATGGCCCTTCCATTCAGAACCACCGGATCACTATGACCTGCTTTCGCACCTGCTCGAGTTGTCACTCTCGCAGTCAAGCACCCTTATGCCATTACACTAAACGGGCGATTTCCGACCGCCCTTAGGGTACCTTCGTGCTCCTCCGTTACTCTTTAGGAGGAGACCGCCCCAGTCAAACTACCCACCACACAATGTCCTCACGCCCGTTTCAGGCGCCAAGTTAGAACCTCAACATTACCAGGGTGGTATTTCAAGGACAACTCCACGCTGTCTGGCGACAACGCTTCAAAGTCTCCCACCTATCCTACACAAATAAGGTCAAAGTCCACTGTGAAGCTATAGTAAAGGTTCACGGGGTCTTTCCGTCTAGCCGCGGGTACACTGCATCTTAACAGCAATTTCAATTTCACTGAGTCCTGGGTGGAGACAGCGTGGCCATCATTACGCCATTCGTGCAGGTCGGAACTTACCCGACAAGGAATTTCGCTACCTTAGGACCGTTATAGTTACGGCCGCCGTTTACCGGGGCTTCGATCAAGAGCTTCCCTGACCACTTAATAACTCTGATCTGCGGCGTTAAACACAACACTCACACAGTCATTTACTGGTATGTAAACTCCTTTGCTCGCTTATGTCTTTGCCTCGCAGCTCAAAGCTATTAAGAGGTCAGGTAACCCCATCAATTAACCTTCCGGCACCGGGCAGGCGTCACACCCTATACTTCCTCTCACGAGTTCGCAGAGTGCTATGTTTTTAATAAACAGTTGCAGCCACCTGGTCACTTCGACTTCCCTCAGCTTAGGCAGCAAGTGCCATCACCAAAAAAAGCGTACCTTCTCCCGAAGTTACGGTACCATTTTGCCTAGTTCCTTCACCCAGGTTCTCTCAAGCGCCTTGGTATTCTCTACCTGATCACCTGTGTCGGTTTACAGTACGGTCAACTCTTACCTGAAGCTTAGAAGATTTTCCTGGAAGCATGGCATCAACTACTTCTCCATCAGGTCCCCCTTCAGGATCGTCATCGCGTCTCAGATTAACGAGGAACCGGATTTGCCTGATCCCCCTACCTACTCGCTTAAACACGGACAACCATCGCCGTGCCAGCCTAGCCTTCTCCGTCTCTCCATCGCAGTAAAAATCGGTATCGGAATCTTAACCGATTGCCCATCGACTACGGCTTTCGCCCTCACCTTAGGGGCCGACTCACCCTGTCCCGATTAACGTTGGACAGGAAACCTTGATCTTTCGGCGGGGAGGTTTTTCACCCCCCTTATCGTTACTCATGTCAGCATTCGCACTTCTGATACCTCCAGCAAACCTTACGATTCACCTTCAACGGCCTACAGAACGCTCCTCTACCACACACAATCCAGCAATAGATCATGCATCCACAGCTTCGGTTATCAGTTTGAGCCCCGCTATATCTTCCGCGCAGGCCGACTCGACTAGTGAGCTATTACGCTTTCTTTAAAGGATGGCTGCTTCTAAGCCAACCTCCTAGCTGTCTAAGCCTTCCCACATCGTTTCCCACTTAACTGATATTAGGGACCTTAGCTGGTGGTCCGGGTTGTTTCCCTTTCGACGACGGACGTTAGCACCCGCCGTCTGTCTCCCATGATAAAACTCACCGGTATTCAGAGTTTGCATCGGGTTGGTAAGTCGGGATGACCCCCTGACCGACACAGTGCTTTACC
>CBDHCL010000005.1:1640000-1900000 GCA_965261275.1 uncultured Pseudohongiella sp. | reverse complement strand
TATTGTAACGGGTCACGTCTTCATAGGGTGTTAAGGTTTCACCGGTGTAGAACGGTTCTGAATCGGGTGCCGGCTTAATGTCAGCAAACTTATCTGTCCACCATGGCGCCGGGGGTGTGCGCTGCATCGTGACCGGCGCCCTTGCCTTCAAACCATCGCCAGTTTGAGCATTCGCCATAGAAGGCAAGGCACTCGCCGCTGCCGCGCCTAATAATAACTTTCCACTGTCGCCAATAAATTGCCTCCTGTTTCGATACACACTCTCGGGCGTGATCTCGGAAGGGTTTATGGCAGATGGCTTCTTAATCAACATGGCATTGTTCCTGAAAATTTAAGGTGCATTTCCTGCTTCATGACAAGCTAGACAGGATTGAACTGATTTTTCTTTCCGTTGCGTGCCAAGCACTACGCTGTTTTATTGTCGGTTTCCTAAAAAATTTCACCTGAGTGGAATTTAGTATGACTTGTGTCAAAATGTTTCAGCTATTTTCATTGGCTCTCTTTTTCGCTGGCTTCCTTCGCCTTATCAGATTTCGATTTACTGCTTCGGGCTTTTTTACTGACTGCTACTTTCCTTGCTGGAGCGGCTTTTTTGAACTGCTTGTTGTGCATCCACATTAGCGGTCCGGATGTCGCATAAATTGCGGACATTCCGAGCAACAACTCGTGTGGGTACTGCGCTACCACCACCAACAATATTACTACAAACACGAATACCATGTAGGGCACGGTCCCCTTAAAATGCAGCTCCTTGAAGCTGAAATAGGTGTAATTCGAGATCATCAGAAAACCGGTGAAAATAGTTAATAAGGCACCCAAATAGGCAATCAGGGGAGTTAGCTGCAGGCCGTATTTATAGCCGACCCAAGGAACAAAGGTAACCAGACCTGCTGCCACGGGGCTTTGCAAGCCAAGAAAAAAGCGCTTGTTCACTGTTCCTGTCTGAACATTAAATCGAGCCAGTCGCAGTGCAGCGCAAGACATGTAGATAAAGCTGGCGGCCCAACCGACTCTTCCCAGAGAGGCAAACGCCCAACTGAACATAATCAGGGCCGGAGCAACACCAAACGAGACCATATCGGACAAACTATCGAATTGCGCGCCAAAGGCGCTCTGCGTGTTGGTCAAGCGGGCGATTCTTCCGTCCAGTCCATCCAAAACACCCGCGATGAGTATGGCCCAACCAGCCCCGTTAAAATCTCCTGACATTCCAGCGATTACGGCGTAAAAGCCAGAAAATAGCGCACCCAGAGTGAGCATATTGGGAAGAAGGTAGATTCCACGCCTACGCACCTTTCGGCCGTCTTCAGACACTATTTCCTCATGCTCATCGATGGGCAATATGCCTTCGGACTGAGCTTCCTGATGTTCTTCGTTCATGCAATTCCCGCTGCTATTTCGACAGTTCGAGGTATTTCGATTATACAGCCCAATTTGCGTGGCTGCGGGACTAGTTTACCTCAAAAAGACACTGTTTTTCCAAATTCCCAAATGCCCAGATCCCCAAACCCCCAAATCCCCAGATTAGAGTACCGTCAGCGCTTCAAGCGCCGCTGAATCCCTCTTTCAAACCTTATCGCTGTCCATTACAGCAGATAGTGCCGAGAACGGCGTATTGTCAGTTTTGTTGCTAACCATTATTGCTGCCAGGCAGTGTTGTGAACCAGTATCACTGGCGCTTCCTGCGTTTCAGGAATTTCTATCCGGGGGTTGGGGGAGAAAGAGGCTGAGAGAAGAGGCTAGAGAGAGAGTTGGTTGTGTCGAGCTTGTAAGATACCCTGGTCATAAACCTTGAGCTGTACACCCATTGGGTGATGGTGGGTTTTGGTGCTAGCCCCTGTTGTTAACCCCGGTACAGCCAGGGCTTCCTGCGTTTAAGAGATTTCTATCTGGGGATAAAGCATCAAGCTTACAATAGGGGTGGTCTGCTGCTACAAGATTGCCTAGCGTCATAAACAGCGTAGTTTGTTGACGTTTGATCATAAATTAAGAACCCTTTTGGGTTTCGGGTCATCTCATCTCATCTCATACTTTCGAGCTATTAACCGACAAGCCCATCACATCACCTGTATCTTCAAAGGTTCCGAGTGGTACAACACCTCACCGTCGGCAAGCTGATAGCCAATAAACAACTCCCAACTACCCACCGCTGCGGAGGACAAGGTGACCGCTTCAGGGGTGAGATTGATGATGTTATTGTACTCCAGCGTAAGGCCTTGTTTGAAGCTGGGCAGTGTTTCACCGTCATAGGGCACCAGCCCGGACTCCGTCAACAACAGCACGGTTTCAGGAGCAGACGCCTCCCTCACCGCCACCACAACGTCGGCCTGTACACCTACATCGGTAGCGCGGGGTGTGATTGCAAACACGATAGTTAGCGCTTCGCTTACCGAGAAAACTGCGTCTTTGAAGTAACTTTCGCCGCCGTCGCTGCTCGCCCCGCCTCAAAACGCTGCGCCCTCCAGGGATTCAGTGCGGACACGTTCTCCTGATAATATATCGTCGGCGGTGAACTTTGCGATACTGGCAAGGTCGTGGATACCATCGAGGATTGTATTTTCTAGCGCTTCTTTTTTCAGGCGGTCGAAGGCACCGGGGGAAGGAATGGCACCGGTAAGTACACTGTCTAACTGATTAAAAGTTATTTGCTCACGAAAAATACGAAGTAAGTTTGCCAGGTCAGATAAAGATTTTATCTTGAACCCATTGATACTACTAAACCCGGTAGGCCGATTGTCGTACCCTATAAACCGAAGCCAGTAAATGTAATAGGCATCAGGCAATACTGTGTCCGTATACCCAAAGAAGGAGGATACTCCAACCAGAAAAAAATCAGGTAGTGGTCGTGTTTCAGCGGGGTTGACCCAGTCTATATGTACACGACCTTCTGTGTCTTTAATGGCTAGGGGCGGATACAAGTCAAAATCAAAACTCTCTTCTTCCCCCGCAGCTGGTACAATCGGCCCCGCCCGCCATATTTCTACATGCGAAAGAGAATCAGCCTGGATTTTTAGAGGTATGAGGTCCCACTCAAGGACTATTTTTCCGTTCAGAGCAAAACCTGTAACGCCAGTTGGTTTATCGGGTATAGGAGCTGGCGGGTCTGATTGGCCACCAGCCGGTTGTGCTACAAGCAACAGAGCGAAAAATATTGTGACAAGGAAGCAAGGCAGGAAGCGACCAATATAAGGCATCCGCGAGGGAATATTGAAGAGTTGTTTGCAAGACACTTGACACATCCTCAAGGTTTATTTGATGCTACTTTATCAGTCCTGACTTCGACGGACATCCTCGATTTACTCAGCTCTCGTGCCGGTTTCGGCGATTGCTCAATTAATTAGTGGATAATTAATAGATAACGGACTCCCTGAACCTGTCTGAGCGAATCGACAAGCACTTTCCCCAGCCAAAAAGTAATCGGGGCCACTGTCCCTCTGAATTAAGCCCTCGGAATTCATCAAGACCCTCGTCCTGATGCAGCACGAAGGCAGTTTTCACCTGGATGAGGTTCGCCACCTTCAGGATGATGAGGCACTGCGCACTGTGTTGGGTATCAAGAAACTTCCCCAAGCGACCACGCCTGGAGATTGGCTCAGGCGAATGGGAAGCCAGCCGCAAATCCAGGCTGTCTGGGTGGAGATCAATAAAGTCGTATTGATGCTGCCGGCTACCCAACAAAAGTCATTGAGTATTGTGATGCGCAAGGTATCGAGTATGCCATTCGCGCGCAGATAGCAGCGGCAAGCGATTCGGACTGGCAACCTTTGCTGGATAAAAAAGGCAAAGCGGTCAATGATCAGAATACCTGCCGCACCAGCTTCTGCATCGGTGAGTATGGAAAACCCTTCACGCTTATCATTCAGAGAACAGCCGTTATAGGTCAAACGAGTCTGGATCTGGATTCATCAGCTGATTCAGAAGACAGTTCAGGAAATAACTCAGAAGACAGTTCAGAAAATAGTTTAGAGGAAATAAACGCGGGTGCTTATATTTATCGCGGGATTGCCACTAATCGGGAAGGGCTTGGCGATAGCGAGATTATCCACTGGCCAATATGACTAATAGGGCAACGTGCCGAGGGCAGCGAGAACCGCATCAAGGAACTGAAGCGGGATTTTGGCGGCGACACCCTGCCGTGTTCAGATTTTGCTGCCAATGTGCTGTACTTTTTAATCGCCGCACTCTTTAATCTCGGCACTCTTTAATCTCCGCACTCTCCTACAATCTATGTGCCCTCATGCCTCATCTGCTGCCGCTGGAGTTGTCCCACTATCCATAGTCCATAGCCGTGCGGTGACTCTGCGCTGGCGTCTCGCGGCAAAAGCGGTCAGGACGGGACGTCAACTCTTGGTCAAAATGCGGGAGAAACACCGACTACTACTGGAACGAGTGTTACTGGCACTGAAGGAGTTTGAAGCACCGCCCATTTAACCCGATATAGAACAAGAATAACGGCTTCTGCAGGATAAATCCGTCTAAAATAGCCGATTTAGCACTGAGCCAGTATTTTTTAGTAAACGGGGTTTTTCAGTAAACCTCTCGGCACTATCTCCGTACTATCTGCAGTAATGATCAGCCACAAGGCTTGAAAGAGGGATTCACCGACTCTTGAAGCGCTGGCGCTACTCTAGCTGGGGATTTGAAGAGAGAGAGAGAGTGTGTGTTGACAAGCAATGGTTTACCTGTATAATGCACCCAGCTTGAAACAAAGCACCTATTTATTGCTCCCCATTTCGAAGTCTTCCTGGTAACACCTCGTCCTGAAGTTTATAAGTACGCCCAATTTCTAGCACGACCCCTGCATCGCAGGTTTTTTTATTAAATTTAGGAAACAAACATGTCAGACAAAATTAGTGGTACAGTGAAATGGTTTAACGAAAACAAGGGTTTTGGTTTTATCGAACGTGAAGGCGGCCCCGATGTATTTGCACATTTCAGTGCAATTCAAAGCTCAGGTTACAAAACTCTAGCTGAAGGTCAGCGTGTAGAGTTCGTAGTAACTGACGGTCAGAAAGGACCCCAGGCTGAAGAAATCGTAGCCATCTAGACTGGTTTGGCTCACACAGTGCTGAATTCTGTGAGTCAGATAGAAAAGCAGAAAGGGCAAGTCTGAAAGAACCTGCCCTTTTTTTCTGCACAAGCTTGCAACCTTCTGTTCCTTCTGTTCCTTCTGTCTGTCTTAGATTGTTATTGTACAACAACAATTACAAACCCTATTGACTCAAGGCCAGGAAAGCTGCCTGCTGGCTTTGTGTAACTTCCTTATTCACCGCAATACCGACTCAGAATCGCTGCTAACCACATTTTAGCCTCACGCCCAGAATCAGTATCTCTCTCACGCACGCACGCTACTCTCATACTTCAGTTTCCCGTATCATTGACACCTCGTTTTACAACAAGTAAATGAAGCTCGAATGAAACTACTGCTGCTTATTTTGCTACTGATCGCAGCTTATACAACTCAGGCTGCCGGATCGACATTACCCGATCTGGCGGGCAGCACATCGAATGGCTTGCATATTGAAATATATAGCGAACTCTCGCCGCTTCGTATTAATCAAATTCACAGTTGGCGAATTCGTATTCTTGATGCCAATAACAAGGCTCTCTCCGTTGAGGTGCTTGAAGTAAGTGGCGGCATGCCTGAGCATGATCATGGCCTGCCTACCCAACCACAAATCACGAAGCAGATGGAGAATGGTGACTACCTGCTGGAGGGAGTGAGATTCCACATGCAAGGGAAATGGCTGTTGCAGATCGATTTGCAAAATAACGGCTCTAAAGATCAAGCCCTTATCGATTTCTTATTGCAATGAAAAAGCTGCTTATCGCTGTTGTTTTATTTTCAATAGTAGTGGCGGCCGCCTGGAATTTTGTGTCACTACCAGGCTCTACACAGTGGAGCGAAGAAGAACTTCAGCTTATTTTCTCGCTCTCTCTGGATTCTCTACCTGCTCTCCCACCCGACCGTGGCAACCGTGTTGCAGATAATCTCGCCGCCGCAGAGTTAGGACACAAACTTTATTTCGACACGCGGGCAAGCAGCAACAATAGCGTTTCCTGCGCCAGTTGCCACCAGCCCGATCTCATGTTTAGCGATGGGATACCGCTGGCCATCGGGGTGGATATTGGTTCCATGCACACACCAGGCCTGGTCGGTCTGGCTTATAGCCCCTGGTTTTATTGGGACGGCAGAAAAGACAGCCAATGGTCCCAGGCGTTGGCTCCCCTCGAAGCCAGGCACGAACATGCAATAGACCGTGTCCAATTAGTGAGAATTATAGGGGGCGACAGCACTTATAAAGCGATGTATGAAGGCTTGTTCGGCCCCTGGCCGCTAATTCCTGTGCTACCGGAGTCCGGAGCCCCCATAGGGAGCGATGAACAACAAGCCAACTGGGCGCAGCTTCACGCAAAGAGCCAAACTGCTGTGTCAAGAATTTTCTCGAATCTGGGCAAGGCTATCGCCGCCTATGAGCGAAAACTTATGCCAGGCAGCAGCCGATTTGATCAATATGCCAGGGAACTACAACAGGAGCCTGAAAACATAGATGAAAAGTCTCTTACTAATAGAGAAATCGCTGGTCTTAAATTATTTATCGGCAAGGCGCAATGTGTGAATTGTCACAACGGGCCACTTTTTACTAATCATGAGTTTCATAACACAGGTATTCTGGCGACAAATGGTACTCTTCCCGCAATGGGAAGATATGATGGCATTCGTCTTGCCAGAGAAGATCCCTTCAATTGCCTGGGAGAGTTTAGTGACGCTGAGCCAACGGAGTGCATAGAGCTGCGCTTCGCCCGTGATAGTAACGATCTGGTTGGCGCCCAGAAAACACCAACGCTCAGGAATGTCTCTCTAACAGCTCCCTATATGCACGGTGGGCAACTGACAGACCTGAAGGAAGTGATAGAACACTACAACGACGCACCATCATCGATGCTAAGCCATAACGAGGCAAAACCACTTGGTCTACGCGCAGTGGAGCGCAGGCAGTTGGAAAGCTTCTTGCTTACACTAAGCGCACCGCTCGCCACCGAGCGGAGGTGGCTGGTTGCACCAAACTAGTGCTGTGTATTAAACTGACTGATGATTTGAGAGTGCATGCCTTGCGCGCCCCACTTTCTCCAAAATCTCTTCTGCGGACTTTGTCCAGGCAAATGGCTTTTTATCTTCATTGTGCCTCTCAATAAAATCCATGATGGTCTCTTCCAGCTCTTGTACCGATGTGAATACACCACGGCGCAGTTGCCTTTCTGTCAACAAACCAAAAAATCTCTCCACCAGATTTAGCCACGAAGAACTGGTTGGAATAAAGTGTAAGTGAACCCTTTTATTACGCTTAATCCAGTTCTTCACTTTTTCGTGTTTGTGCGTCGCGTAGTTATCAACGATAAGGTGAAGGTCTAACTCCTTGGGTGTTTGTTTTTCCACAGTCTTCAGAAACGCCAAAAATTCCTGGTGCCGGTGACGCTTTTTGCACTCACCGATAACATCACCAGTCAGGGTGTTCAGTGCCGCAAACAAGGTGCTTGTACCATGACGCTTATAGTCGTGAGTCATGGTTCCGCCGCGCCCGGGCTTCATCGGCAATCCCGGCTGCGTTCTGTCCAGCGCTTGAATGGAACTCTTTTCGTCAACACAGAAAACAACTGCATTCTCTGGCGGCGATAAATACAAGCCAACAACATCGCGTAGCTTTTCTTCAAAGGCAGGATCGTTGCTCACCTTGAACTGAGCAACCAGGTGTGGCTTCAGACCAACTTCTCGCCACACTCTATTTATAAAGGAGTGATTAATTCCCATCACTTTTGCCAAACCCCGGGTTGTCCAGTGGGTGCCATCCTTGGGTTTTTCCTGCGTGGTTATCTTGATGACTTTCGACCGCAGCTTTGCCTGGTCCGCAGAATTCTTGCCGCCGTGATTAGCCCCTCTTGGCAAATCTTTTTCTATTCCCCGAAACCCTCTCTCAAAAAAACGATTGCGCCATCGGCCTACCTTGTTGACATCAATTTCCAGCTCTTCAGCAATTTTGTAGTTGGGAACATTTTTTGCAGCGAGCAAAATAATCCTTGAGCGCTCTACCAATCGAACCGGTGTCGTTTTGCTTCTAACATTTTTTTCCAACTGCTTTTTCTCTTGCGCTGTTAAAGTTATATTTATTTGGGCGGGCATTAGCTTCACACGGGTAGTGAATGAAGTAATCATTATATCATTAATCTGTTTAATACACTACACTAGAAGGCGCAGCAAGTTCGATGCGATTTTTCGAGCTAGCCCAGGTAAGCATGTTGCGCCAACTGCACCCTGATTCCGTCGGGATCATCAAAATACAATTGATCACCACCGCTGGTACGATTAGCGGGGTCTCTATTCACCTCCGCGCTGATTCCATGATCCAGTAATTTCTCAGCGAGAGCGTCAGGATTGTAATCATCGACACCGATACACATGTGATGCATTCCGCCTGGATCCGGTAAATTATAGAGCCCTAAAAAACTCTCACTGCCTAATCCCATATTCAATCCGCCATTTGCGGGGCGAGAAATAATTTCCATGCCCAACACACGCTTGTAGAAATCCGCAGAACGATTTACATCATTTACCGAAAGAGACACATGATTCATAGACCTGCCAACAGCAACCGCAGGGGCAGACTGTGCTGAAATAGAAGGAACTGCCGCAGCACTGGTGACCACGATTAATGAAGCCACCAGCTCTCGCCGAGTCATCTTCTTTTGTTCGAATTTGTCGACAAGATTTTCGATAGTGCCAAGCTTACTCATCTTTTTTTATTCCTTTTATTTGATTGCAATGCTGTGCAGAGAGCATTGCCTTAGAGATTAACTTTTCTCTGCCCAGGCGTTTTAGGAGGGACAGCAGGTGAAATGCCATCAATCAAGCCCCTTATCCACGTCCGGCCCGCGCTTCCATTCATCTTCACCGGGTACCTTGTAGATGCAGTCGCCGTTGGAGTGGGCGTAATACCGGGAAGATTTGAATACATTTTCTGCACTCACATTCGCGCTATTGAGCGAGACGGTTGCCAGTATAGCAAGGTGTTGGGCAAAGGGGCGCAGATTGTCAGCATCTGCCATTTCAAGCACGTCAATGTGCGCGCCTTTTTCATCTGCTTTAATTATCGGCTCAAACTCGCCGCACCGGGCATAGGCGTATGCCACCAACAAACGTGCGGTGCGGCCATTGCCATCGTGGAAAGGATGGATTTGAATGTAGCGATGATGTAACCAGGCTACTTCAACTTCAGTGGCATAGTTTTGCTTTTGGATCTTGCCGTACATAGCGAACAATCGGTCGAGTTCGGAGCGCAGCTGTTCTGGTGGACGACGCCATCCGGCCGCCGTGGATTGTTCGGACGTAGTTTGTATTCGCCCTTGCGTAGCGGAATGCCGACGCGCTTACCTTCCGGGGTTACGCCTGCGGCGGTAGTCTGATGTCGGGTGAGGATCTGGCGCCATTCCGTGAGCGCGGTATGCGATACCGGACGACGCTGGGCAACCCTGTCAAAGACCATCTCCAGCATCGTTTTCTGATCCTGTAGCAAACCTGTCAAACTATCGTCTTCTACTTCAGGGGCGGCCAGGGTATGCGACAACCGAACGCTCTCCAGCCCTTCGGTGATGAACTGCTCAGTAATGCCCTTGGGGATCAGGTACAGTCCCTCAATTTGCCCGGTCTCAATGGCAAAACGCCTTTGTCGCTCTTCCGACCAAATTTCGATAATTTTTTTATCCAGCCTGGTGCTTTCTAACTGCGGTCGCAACGCATGCCATTGTGATAAGACCTCTTGATAACCTTGATTCCGCCACTCAGTTGCTTCGGGTGGCATATCCTCAATGGAAGCCCACTGTTCTCTCATTACGCATTTCCCAATCAAATAATTTAGCCAGGGAACTTAACTATAACCGCCATCGCGACGGCGATCACGCCTAGCCAGAGAGTTGTGCAATGTAGTGTAATTATCAACTTGTGTCCTGGTTCAGTAACGCAAGGATATCTTTGCATAATTCAAAAAATGACCGGCAGGGGGATTTAGTCCCGCCATTTAGCCGAGCGGCACTCATAACTTAACAACGTAAGGCTTTTAGGTAGTGAGACTGGATTCCGGCTTTCAAGACTGTGCAAGAAACCCACGTCAGGCTGCGTTACCTGTGGGTCTGTCGGTTAATTCAAAATCAGTCTAATTTTAAAAAATAATTCACTGCTGTCCAGTTAACTTTCATATGAGTGCCATTTGATTAACATCAGGCAGCCTGCCATCAGGTGGATCACCCCTCAACAGCGCCATCAGGTCACGCTTATCAAATAAATTGAGCTGTAGTAATCGCAATAGCTGCTGCATACTTTTTGTGAGTGCTGACTGAAACTTCAGAAACGCTATTAGCAGGTATACGCACATCGCTATCCATATTTGAGTCATCACTGCATTTTTGCTCGTGCCAACAAACGATTTTATTTTCAGGTTCTGTTTTATCCACTTAAAAAATAATTCTACTTGCCACCTGGCTTTGTAGATATCGGCGATCGTCCTGGCTGCCAGTTTGAAATTGTTCGTTAGAAACACATAGTGCTTACCCGTCTCCGCATCTTTGTAGCCAATCCGCCTTAAGCGGACTGGACATTTCCTGGAGACCTGGGGGCCAGTGAATTCTATCGTTTGATCACACGTCAAACCTTTTCCTTTCAGCACTGGTCGACGCTCGATAATACGGTATTTTGCATTGTTCTTAAGCCGGGTAACAAAGAAAATATCCTTATCTGTCAACTGTTTATACCAAGCGTAATCATTGTAGGCTTTATCAATCGCAACAATACTTCCCTTGGGAAAGCTGAGCGTGCGGCCCACTGTTACATCGTGCTTCTTCCCTTCTGTGATAGTCACAAACTCGGGCAAATAACCCGCATGATTCAACCCGACGTGCAGTTTAATCGCTCCTTTGGTGGTGCGAAAATCAGCCCAGGGAAACGCAGACAAACACAAGTCGATGGTGGAAGCGTCCAGCGAATAAAGCGGGTGATTAAATCTGAAATTATGATCAGGTGCCACGCACTGGCAGCGAGTTAACAGTTTTCCAAACAGCGCTTCGTACAGAGCATAAGGCTTATCTTCATTGATGCGCGATAGGTTAGACCGCGACAGCTTCGCGCTACCCAGGTGGTAAAGGCGATGCATTTGCGCCGACATATTGTCCACGATATCGCGCAAGCTGTTTCGACCGGACAATTGAGCCATCGTCAGCGACACAAACTGTGACCAGCGGGAGGCTTTACGAAAAGCACGACCTGAATGATGTTGTTTGGCAAGGGTCTCAAATTCATGTCTCGGAACAAGTTTTAGTATTTGTGACAGGATCGTATTACAATGCGCCATGGTCTGGTTCCCTCTATTAATACACTGTTTTCTAAACAATCTCATTGTATCAATTGTGGCGAAATCAGACCTTTTTATTTCTCCTTAACGGGACAGCAGTGAAAAGAGATAGTACTTTGTACTGATGGTCATATCAATTATAAATACTTGGCAATACAAGAAGAAATCAAACATGTTTCCCTCAATAGTAGTGCGGGTGAACGAGTTAAAGATAAGGTGTTTCACATTCAATCCGTCAATAATTATCATATGAGGCTTAAGAGTTGGGTTTACAGGTTTCGCGGAGTTGCAAGCAAATATCTGCATCGATATTTGAGCTGGTTCAGGTGGTTTGAAATGAATAAAAAAGGCGAAATGAATCCAGGTATTTTTCTAAAAGATATGTTACTTAGCCCCGTTCAACAAAATTGTGGAACATAGCCCAATCACTGCCAAGTAGCCTGCCATCCTCACAGTAACCACCTCATTCCGCTCATTAAGTTACCTAATTACCATCTAACATAAGCCTATCTTCAGCAGCTTTTCCGGCATCGGTGGCGTTCTGAGTGCCGCACAAGCAAGCCTGGGAATGAGGTCGTTCAAATCAAAACGACGATTGAAACGATACTGAAATTCTGCCAAGTATCGCTGAGCATATTTAGGTCGAATAGCATGATAGGTACTGCGTAAGGAGCTCTTTAAGTTACCCAGAATCGTATTGACCCAATAGAACTCAGGTTTTTCGACAGACCCTCTCCCGCCGCCGCACACAATCTTGTCATGCAAGCAACCGGCCTCGACAACGGCATTAAAGCACGCCAAACCATCGGAGATAACGGTACTGCCCTCGGTCAGATGTTGCTGACTCCATGACTTAATCGCTTCGGTGCGGAAACCTTTTACGACCGACGGCTCGGTGAACTCGCCGCACCGCAACTTAACCCGAATTGGGCAATGTTCGGCGGTGGTCTCCACCGCCGCCACAAAAGGCGTCTTACCGGCAGCACCACGTCCCGGCTTGCACCCAGTACGTTCGCCGCCCAAGTAAGCATCATCCAATTCAATCAACCCGGATAGTTTGTTATTGTGATCCCGCTCCATCATCACCTGCATAAGCTTGTGCTTCATTCGCCATGCGGCATTGTAAGAAATACCCAAGTGGCGATGCAGTTTCATGGCCGAGATGCCTTTCTTGTCCTGTGTGATCAGATAGATACCTTGGAACCATAGCGTGAGCGGTAGTTTGGTGGATTCAAAGATCGTTCCAGCCGTCAGTGATGTCTGGCGATTGCAGCGATTGCACTGCTGAAGTTTACGGATGGTCAGCTGGCAGCACTTGTCGTGACCACAGGCCGGACACTGGAACCCTTTGGGCCACCGCCAAGCATAAAGCGCATCGAAGCATTGGTCTTCGGTACCGTACTGTTTGATAAAATCGTTCAAGCTAACCCCTTTCTGGAATTGCACCTTCACGCGCCATGACATACCCCCTTACGAATTAAATAGATAGACTGTGATTATATACGGGGTAGAGCGACTTATCTATAGTGGTAATTAGGTAAGCTTGTGCTTCATCCGCCAGGCGGCATTGTAGGAAATACCCAGGTGACGGTGCAGTTTCATGGCCGAGATGCCTTTCTTGTCCTGTGTGATCAGATAGATAGCCTGGAACCATAGCCTGGAACCATAGCCCGTAACCATAGAGTGAACGGTAGTTTGGTGGATTCAAAGAGGGTTCCAGCCGTCAGTGACGTCTGGCGATTGCAGCGATTGCACTGCTGAAGTTTACGATTGGTTAACTGGCAGCACTTGTCGTGACCACAGGCCGGACACTGGAACCCTTTGGGCCACCGCCAAGCATAAAGCGCATCGAAGCATTGGGCTTCGCTACCGTACTGTTTGATAAAATCGTTCAAACTAACCCCTTTCTGGAATTGCACTTTATTGCGCGCCATGACATACCCCTTATGAATTAAATAGATAGACTGTGATTATATACGGGGTAGAGCGACTTATCTATAGTGGTAATTAGGTTAAGTTATGACTGTCCCCTACTTCCCCTTGTGTTTTCCAAGCCCTTGTAGCGGACAATAAAAAGGAGTTAGCGATAACTAAGTCGGGATCAATGGATTTATTCATTGGCGCTTACACAGAATCTCAAATAATCACCAAATTTGTGGCGGTTTTTAGTTTGTTTATGCTCACATCAATATAGCGTTGTATAGTATACACGCTGCTATCTGCTATGTCGTGCTAGCTCTTGAATGGTGCGTATACTTACACCCTGCATCGCTGATGCTGGTTATGAATGTACGTCTATTACCCAAGTGACCTTAAAGGTGGTGTATATATTGCCTTACATTCCTAGAAAAGTTCCGCATCGCTTGCATTTATAAGCAGTGTGCCCATTCATAAAGCCACAAGCTTCATTCTTGCATGCCTTTCCTTGGAGTGTACGTCTATTATCAAAGTATCCCTCCTTTTTGGGTGTAGGAGATTGCTGCCTTTCGTCATTAGCGGCGGCGGCGAGTTGTTTTGAGAGTGCGTTATTATTTTTTTCAATTCCTTTCTGGTCAGTTCTAACTTTCCCTGTAGCATAAATGTACGCTGCTGTTGCCCATTTCTCATCAGTAATTGCATTTTTAAAAAGACGTTTAACATTGTAATCCACCAAAGACATATCTACGTCTTGATTAAAATGTAATAGTGATTCTTCTCCTTTTATTTTCTCAGCAGAGTCAGCGGCTATTTCTAGATAATAATATCCAAGTTTATCGCAAACGGTAGCGTACTCTGATTGCAAAAAATGAAGAGCATTTGCATCATCATCTTCGTGATATTTTTTTAGATATAAATTCATAGAGTTAATTGCGTCTAAAGCAAATTCTTCTACCAATTCTTCTGATCCTTCTTCCTTAAGCTGCTTCACATAATTTACGACCCTATTTGTCTCCTTAATGAGGTTGGCTTTGAAAAAAAACGCTCTGAAGATATATGAAGCTAGTATTTGTCCTGTCACGAATAGCGCAACAATTGTCTTTCCAAGCATTAAACCGATAAAACCGAATAGTTTGCCCAGCATAGTATCCTCGTTATGTGTAGTCATAGTATCCTCGTTATGTGTAGGAGCCGCCCCCTCATATTTCATTTTGGCGGCTACGGCATTACCTCTATAAGTTTGACCTATTTCATCAGCGGAGACTGTTGTAAGATCCTGAGCAGACACAATGTGGAGCATCGCTATGGTATGAGACCTCAGCATAACGCCGGGTTTTAGCGGATACCATTAAATCTCAACATTTTTGCACAAAGCGAAAGGCATTCGCCGGGGATTTAGCGCTGTCTCAGTGGATTAACGCGTGTTTTAGATGCTTTTTACGAAATTTAGACACAACTATCCCGTAAAGCAGGGATCCGGTAAGCCGTAGAGCGTTAAAAACCTGGCACCTTTGCGAATATTGGCTGCCATTGCCGCTAGCCCGTAAACAGTCGCGTTTTTGGCAAGACCCATGAACCGGGTGCGAGCCAGCCCATAATGCCATTTATAGGTGGCAAAGGGACGTTCACCGCCAGATCGCGTTAGCGCAATCTCTTTGTTACGCATTCGGTCCGCCTCCGATAAAGGATTACCCCGGTAGCCCTTGCGTTGGACCTGATCATCAATGCCCAACTGCTCCAACTTGTCTCGGGTCTGTTGAGCGCTGTAAGCCGCATCCGCATACCATGCCGTTTCATCACCCAGCAGCAAGGCATCACGCGCCTGAGAATCATGAACATTACCAGGTGTCACGCTTTGACGGTGGATAAAACCCTCTTCATCGACACCCGTATGGACGGAAAAACCATCAATGGATTTCTTGTTACCCCGACTGTCGTTCTTAACGTGCCAACCTGCTTTGTCGGCTTGCCATCCTTGCCGTTGCCTGAACCCGATTGTGCAGCCTCTACTGGGGTCGCATCGATGATGTTGATGCGACCCTCGCGCATGATGCTATTTTTGGCTTCGAGCTGACGATTGATCTCGGCCAATAATTGATCCCACAGGTTCTGTTCGACCAAGCGGGATCGAAACCGCCCCAGGGTGGACGCTTCGGGAACCTCACCGCCAGGCTCAAGGCGGCAAAATTTACGAAACAACAGGTCTCGGTATAAGCATTGAGCCAACTGCACATCGGACAAGTGATACCATAGTCCGAGCAATAAGCCCCGGAACAAGGTCAGCAATGGATAGCTGGGGCGGCCTGTTTTAGAGGCATAGATAGAGGACAGTAATCTCTCAATCTCCGACCAGTCCAACAGAGCCTCAGTAGCATCAAGGCTGTGAAGAATTGGGTGGTCCAGATCAGCGGTCGAGACGAATAGTTTGGCTTGTGTTGCGAATGATTTTTGCATACCGAAGTATACCAAAAAATACCTTGTTTTGTGGGGTTATGCTGATGTCTCTGTAAATTAAAGGCTGTGGTTTTTGCCGATTTCTGCTCATCGTCAGTGAGTTTGGCGAGGCTGGTGGCGAAGGTATCGGCTATGCGGAATTCCACGATAACTCCCCAGCATTATTCTTCAAGGATTGGTTGTTGGGGGTCAGTCTGTAGACTGATGTAATCCAGCCGCCATTGTTTCATTAAAGTGGACTGCTTATACGTTAGCGTCTCATCCGATATTGCATCCACATGCCGTAATTCTATCTCTTGCCACTGATCTGTATCTTCATCATATAGCTTGTTTTTGAACGCGGCCTCTATCGTAGACTTCGCTTTATTGGCGACCAAAAGCGCTGAATCTGAATCGACGCTTGTTGAATATAAAATAACAATATCAAGACAGTAACAGGCTTGAGGGTCAACGTGAACCACTTCTTTGCCCTCAATCAACATCAAAAAAGATGGCCGTAATATGGTCACTCGTTTTTTTCATGGCATTGGCAATTTTTTGATGTAATTTATTCTTTGTTAATCGCCGTTCAAACTCATCGGGAAATGCTGAACGCCGATAACGGAATGCCAACCAACGTTGAAAGCTAGTTTTAGGTTCTCGCTCAATACAAAAATGACTATCAGGCTGATAATCTAATAAACGTCGCTTATCGATGCTTTGCTTATTAGTGGAAACAAATTCCACGTATTGAGTCGTTTCTCCCGCCAGTGGAATATGTAAAGTTCTAGCATTTTTAGCGTGTGTATAGTTACCATCAAGACTGAATGAACCCATACCCAAAACTTTGCCTACAACCACTTCAACAATGGGTTCAACAGCCGCATCCTGCGCTATATCACAATCATGGCTGGCGACAATCACGACAGCTTCCGAGCCCTGCTCAGGATGGCTTAACTCAAGGCATTCAATAGCACTGAGTGATAACAGGCTTCCCTGCCGCCAGGGTGTATTCCTCGACCACTCTGCCATTGCCCCGAATCACCCCAAACTATCGTTCAGAAACAAATCTGAATCGCCCGATAGGCGGTCAGTTTGCCGGTTTGCAAAGCGGCTAGCCAAATGGGCTTGCTGCTCTTTTTCTAGTAACACTTGCTTTACCAGTAATGATGCTACCTTACTAACTGAATCGCCCTTCAGGGCCAAATCAAGCAGGCTGTTTCCTCCGGCTATTTTACGTTTCATCAGCAAGCCTGTCACCGCAATACCCGACTCACTTATTAGCTTAGCTGCATCGGTTAAATCTTTTAGCTTTGCAATATTTTCATCGCTAGGCTGCTCACCATTTTTCCAGTTATAAACGGCTTGACGTGAAACGCCCATGGCAATGGATAGTTTAGATACACTAAAAGCAAAAACTGCTTTTATTTGTTGCAGGCTTTGCTCAATGCTGAATTCATTTGGTGACAGTAAACCTAGACTTTGGTATTGAGCCTTCCCTGCCATTGCAACATCATTGCCCACATAGCCGGTGTGCTGCACTGCAACCAAAGGAACGCTACCAGTTATGGCAGCAAGCAATATTATCTTGGGTGGATTGCTGGCCTCACCTGTTCGTGGTTCAGCATCAAACCAACCTTTACGAGTTTGAGATTCATAGGATGACATGTCGTTACCTTATTTCCATATCATTTCCATATCTGTAGCGCGTGCTCAGTCACTACCTTCTTAAATGACGCGTTAATGTCACTATGCAGCTCCGCCAGATTTTTCAGGACTTCATCAACATCCATCGGCTTGCGGGTTTCGCTATAGGCATCAGAATCGATAATGGCATGCAGCCCCTGACAGCCAGTAATTTTTGCAGGCAAGCTGGGAGCAAGCGGCAAAACATCTGACGGCATAGCCAGTGGGCCGTCACGAATTACTACTCTGGATACTAGCGTCCCATGGTCGCTTAAAGAAACGGTTTCACTTAACGACTGTACTAGCCTATCGGCAAAACCAGAAGTACCCATCACTTCGGGAACCAGGTAATCGGTAAGCATTTCCTCGCCCTGTGGCAGCACCGCATCAAAGTACCGCGTTCCCAGCCTTTCAATAAAAGCCAAGTTTAACGACTCATTGACGATATTGAGACCTTGCTTGAAAGAATCTGAAAATGCTTCAAACGTTTCATAGGCAGTGGTCTGAAACACTAAAGAATTGCTATCCAGCACATAATTGCTGGTGCCCTCGATATTGCCAAAGATGTAACGGGATAGTGAGGAAGCAGCAGGTGCTACGGCCTGCCCTCCTGCAGAAAAAGCAATTTGCTGAACCTGCTCATGCTCATGCCGAAAATCTGGAAAATCGCATGCCCGAAACTTATCTTGAATAGTGGGCAGGTACTCATCCATCTTCAATATTGGATTGAAGCGAATCTGTGCCAACGTGAAATACACTGGCGCATTGCTCATTTTCTTACCCATGACGCCTCCCTTTTTAACCTGTAGTTTACAAATGGGTTGACACTTTACATTTTAGTTAACAGTTAAGCCAATGTAAAGTTCGATAAAGTTGCTGGTCGTTATGGAGTGTGGGAACAATGGTCTGCTATACCAGCAAGTTGTAGATTTTACAGCGCTTAACGAGGCTGCCCTTAATGTGTATTAGTTCCGACTTAATCTGACACATCGACTTGAAACGTTGAGAGTTACCCGATTTGATAAAGGTGTCAAACATTTAATCAAAACACAAAAAAGGTAACTCTCATGTTGCATACTAACAACCCAATCATTAAACACAAAGCTGGTTTATTAAACTTAGCTGAAGAACTCAATAACGTTTCGAGAGCTTGTCGAAGAAGGCGGTATTGATGCATTAATAGAAAAGAGCCGTCGCCCTGACTTCGACGGTCAACCCTCATAAGTCATTGATTTATAAGGAAACACAAAAATACCCAGGCACTACAAATGCCCAGATATTGAAGAATTATGTCAATTAGTACAGTGGGTAAGCTGTGGTGGTCGCTTTTAATCCCATCACAGCATAGATTTTTTTTGCCTCTGGATTGATTTGAGAAGGCATGACATAACGCTGTTTGGTGCGCTTGTGTTTGAACACACTATGTTGCACATGAATCAAGGCATTACGAATAACTTCAGGGGATAAGGCTTTGTGTTGCAGCTTGATTCGATACATTAGCTGTCTGATGCAGGCAAAAGCCATGAACGAAATAGCAATGTGGGCACGCACCCTGGAAGGTGTCCAGTGGTAGATAGGGCGTACTTTTAAGTCATGTTTAGTGATGCGGAAACTTTCTTCAACCTGCCATAAGCCGCGATAGTGTGATAGCACTTCCTGATGCGGCGTATCGGGCAAATTGGTAATCACCCCATGCAAGCCGTCCCAGCGGCTTTCGGCAGCAATTTTATCCTGGTTGATACTCAGGCTGGTTTTTTCCCTTGATAATCAGAAAGATAAACAAAAAGATAATCAGAAACTTTTTATAGCCGTAGTTATTTAATAAGTCCTTGGGATTCTGGCTTTTACCGATTTTCTTGATGAGCCGATCGACTGCCTTTTGTCGGTCATGTTGATCTTTATCCGCACGCTTTGGACAATGTGAGACAATGAGCCGTCTCTTCTTATGCGTCAGCTCGGCTGCGCTTGACCCGCCTTTGCCAACTGCCTGATAAGCTGATTTATCCAATACTTTGGTTTGTAGTGCATTTGGTAATTGTTTTAGTTTCGCCCCGACAATGTAATAAGCGCCCGCCTCATCCAGGGCGCTTAGATTGTCTTCATTCAGCATGCCTCGGTCAGCGACAAAGATCATTTTCCTAACATCATAGCGCGCCTGCAACTCCTTCAAAACGCTGATCAGGCTATGACCCTCAAAAGTAGCACCGGGGAACACTTCGTAGCTGACCGGCAGACCCTCGCGGGTGACCAGCAAAGCCAGCAATACTTGCGGCTGATTGACCTGTGTCTGATTAACTTGACAGTCCTTGCTGTAGCCATTTTGTTTTAATTCGTCTTCCTTGAAAGACTCAAAATACAGTGTCGTACAGTCAAAGAACAACACATCTAAGGCACCAGATAACAATGATCGCGTACCTTCACAGGTCATCGACTGCAGCCGGCTGATGGTGTCATCGTCCAGCTGATCCATCATCCGATAAACTTTCTCTAAGGACAAAGAAACGCATGAGTCCTGCTCCAGCTGCTGCACGCTACCGCGCTTGCGCTTGCCTTGCTCTGGGGGGATTAGCAATGCGTGCCATCACGCAATGGAACAGGGCTTCATGGGAAGCACGATACCGCCTCTGCGACAACAGGGTATCGAACGACAACTGGCGATAGACCGCGCCATACACCTCATGGATGCCCAGCACCACACGTTGTTCTTCCACCATCTGCCTCAGATCAACATTCAAGGTGGCTTTAGACGCTTGGGCTGCTTTCGCTTCAATAACTTGTTTGGCGACCGCCTCAGGCGGAAACAAACCGGGCTGGTGTTGGGCTTCAAGCTTCGCCTTGACGACTTCGGCCAGCTCTTTCAATCGCACTAACTCATCGTCATCCATGGCAATGCCGATATAACGGACAATCTTTTGCTTGACCTTATCGCCGACGCGCACAGATGAGACAATCTGAACCGATTGTCTTGGGCTATTGGGTGTAGATTTAACGCGAACAAACATGGGATGAGCTTACACCATGCCATCACCGAAGTCAACACAAATATTCAGATAGGCACTACAAAGCAGTTTCTCTACTACCCCCGCATGTTTATTGGGCTGTGGACGATCTGCGCGGGGTGAACCGTCGAAGTCAGGATTAAACACAAAGCTGGTTTATTAAACTTAGCTGAAGAACTCAATAACGTTTCGAGAGCTTGTCGAAGAAGGCGGTATTGATGCATTAATAGAAAAGAGCCGTCGTGCTCCAAATATCAAAAACCGCGTTGATGAAGAAACAGAAAAAGCCGTCATGGTTTACGCTGTTGAACAGCCTGCACACGGCCAACACAGAACAAGCAATGAACTACGTAAGCAAGGTGTATTTGTTTCAGGTAGCGGTGTTCGTTCTGTCTGGTTACGTCACAATCTAGAAAACTTCAAAAAACGTCTTAAAGCCCTTGAAGATAAAATCGCCAGTGAAGGAATAATTTTAAGTGACGTACAAGTCGCAGCCTTGGAAAAGAAAAAGCATGATGATGAAGCTTGCGGTGAAATTGAAACAGCCCACCCAGGTTACCTTGGCTCGCAAGATACATTTTATGTTGGTAATTTAAAAGGCGTTGGTCGCATTTACCAACAGACCTTTGTTGATACTTACAGCAAAATAGCCTTCGCCAAGCTCTATGTTACCAAAACACCAATTACTGCTGCCGATATGCTTAATGATAAAGTGCTGCCTTATTTCGAAGCGCACGAGCTGCCAATACTACGTATATTAACTGACAGAGGTACTGAGTACTGAGTATTGTGGTCGTGTAGACCATCATGATTATCAGCTATATCTGGCGATTAATGATATTGACCATACGAAAACAAAAGCGATGTCGCCACAAACTAATGGGCTCTGTGAACGGTTCCATAAAACGATCTTAAACGAGTTTTATCAAATAACGTTTAGGAAAAAAATCTACTCAACGATGGAGGAATTGCAAAAAGATCTAGACGAATGGATGGATTACTATAATAATGAAAGAACTCATCAAGGTAAAAAGTGCTGTGGACGAACTCCACTAGAAACTTTACTTGATGGAAAATTGATTTGGGCTGAAAAGAATTTAGCTCAAATCTAAGCTGACAAGACACCCTAAAAATCGGGTAACTGTCAGATCAGATCTGAGCTACTACACCTAATGACCTCTTTATGGTGCCAAAAGGATGCGCCACAATCGCCCCTCTTCTTTTGCTAATCGCCTTGGCTGATTCTGTTTGCATTACCTCACCATAGGCTTGTAAAAAGGCTTCATGTTCCCAGCGCCATATTCTTCGGTGAGGTGTTTGCTTTGCCAGGCACTCGCTACGCACAGGGCAAGCCTTGCAATCTGTGGCACTGGTGCTGTAAATAAACCCAAGCTTGCCTTTGGATAGGCTTGGGCTTGCTGTTTTTGTCAGTGTTTTGTTGTTGGGGCAGGTGTATTCGTCTTGCTCCTCGTTATAGACAAAATCCTCTTTAGTATATCTGCCCGTTTTCTTTTGTTTCTGTTGCGTATCAATTGGCGGGATGATTGGGTAGATTTTGTCATCAACACAGTTCTTTATCTCTTTTGCACTGTGATAGCCCTTGTCGGCAACCACAGCCAAAGTCTTAAGGGCTAAGGTTTCTTTCGCCTGACTTGCCATCTGATGCAACTGCTGTGCGTCATTGCCTTGACTTGATACATCCGTAGCAACAATCAGCTTTGCTTTGTCATCCACCACGATTTGGCAGTTATAAGCGACCAGATGATGCGCTGGTTTGCACATCAATGCGGCATCCGTGTGTTATGTTGCTTCTTGTCCAATTGCTCTAAGGTATTCAAATCCTCTTCCAGCTTTTGTTTGCGCTCTTTAAGTGCTTGTATTTTATGAATCAAGTCGGGATTATCCAGTGTCTGTTCCGGTTCCTCCTGCTGGTCTGTGGTGTTTAATAAGTTCAGGTAGTCCTCAATAGCCTGTGTTACCCTGGTTATTCTCTTATCCACAGTGGCTTTAACAATCAAGGTATTTTTGGACGCATTGGCTCGCAAAAACGCTCCATCCAGTGCCACTAATTGACCTTCAATGAGATTGATGTTTTGGCACAGCAAAACAAATTCCCTAAACGTATTCTTGAGTGCTGCGGCATTATTTTTTCTAAAATTAGCAATCGTCTTATAGGTGGGCTTTAAGCCTTGCAATAACCAGATAAGCTCGATATTTCTATGGGTTTCCCGAGCCAGATGGCGGGAACTTCTTATTTTATTGGTATAGCCGTAAATGTAGAGTTTCAGCATCAATTTTGGGCAAAAGGCGGGGCGGCCATTGTTATTTTTGTCGCTATATCTTGTCTTAAAGCCCAAGGCCTCAACTTCTAAACTATCCACATAGGCATCAATGGCACGAACACCCGCATCCTCGCTGACATAATCCTCTAGCCGCTCTGGGAATAACAGTTGTTGCTGGCGATTTAAACCGTGTATGTAATCACGCATAAAGCCTCTGTTTAATGATTATAATCAGTTAGTTATGTTCGTTATTGTATCATAATTGGGCCAGGTTCTGGATGTTTATTACTGTAATTATTGGGTATTTTTACAGAGGCGGTGTATCGGCTTAAAATACCAGCAAGGTCGGTGAATTAGGGCAGTAATGAGAATGTGACCAGGGGTGGTGGTTTTTTGCACAGTCTCCTTCGCAGGAATGACAGGATGGCGCAGGAATGACACATGTTGGATTTTGCACAGTCTCTTTCGCAGGAATGACGAAGTGGTGCGGGAACGGCAGGTCTGATAACAAGTGGCGGAGTACCTGCCCTTGTCAAACGGACATTCCCTTTCGAGCCTGCGGGGGAAAACAGATCGCAGCAGCAACAGTAACTATGTCGATTCCGCTATTGCTGGGGTAGTATTGAGTTATGCAAAGTTCCCACGCCAACAAAAACCCCTATGACCGTGAAAATATTGACAATGTCCTGTCCGTTAGCAGTCTTAATCACATGGCTCGCTCACTATTGGAAAGCAATTTTTCGGCGGTGATTGTTGAGGGTGAAATATCGAATCTTGCGCTACCTGCCTCGGGTCACTGGTACCTGACATTAAAGGACAAGTCCTCTCAAATCCGCTGTGCCATGTTCGCAAACAGAAATCGCAGGGTGAGATTTACTCCTGAGAATGGCAAGAAAATAATAGTCAGAGGGCGCCTGAGCATTTATGAAGGCCGTGGTGACTACCAGTTACTGCTAAATAGCATGGAACAAGCGGGCGACGGCGCTCTACAAAGGGCTTTCGAACAACTGAAGGCCAAACTTCTTGCCGAGGGCTTATTTGCGCAAGAACACAAACAGCAGATGCAAACACTTTACCATCATATAGGGGTGGTTACTTCTGCCACCGGAGCGGCTGTACAAGACATATTGAGCGTATTCGCACGGCGTTTTCCATCCACTCAAGTGACTGTATTCCCGGTTGCTGTACAAGGCAGCGAAGCGGCTGATGAAATCGTGAATGCCATTCAAACCGCGAATCGGCTCGCACAAAAGCTTGGTCTGCAAGCCCTGATTGTCGGTCGTGGCGGTGGTTCGATGGAGGACTTGCAAGCCTTTAACGAAGAGCGAGTGGCGAGAGCCCTGTTCAATAGTAATCTGCCAATATGTAGCGCTGTCGGGCACGAAGTTGATTTCACTATAGCCGACTTTGTAGCCGATCTTAGAGCACCTACACCATCGGCCGCCGCTGAGCAATTAAGCCCGGATCAGCAAGATTACAATGACATCTTGCTTGCCTATAGCGTACAATTTCAAAACCTCATTAAACACGTTGTAAAGCAAGCCACCAAACATCTAAAATGGTTATCGAAACAACTTAAACATCCAGATCGACGACTACAGGAACAGGCGCAAAATTTAGACAGGCTGGAGCTTCGTTTAGGTAGAGCCATAAGTAATCGTATCACTCGGCAGAAGACTGAAGTAACACAGTTGCGTCGCAGCATGCTGGCTCGTTCCCCCCAACAACTGTTGGAACGTAACAAACTTCAGCTTGGCAGCAACCGAAAACGGCTGCAACAATCACTGCAAACGATTCTGGGGTCGTGCCAGTCCAATCTGGGAGCGCTAAGCCGCAGCTTGAATTCAGTCAGTCCTTTGCACACTTTGGCGCGTGGTTACAGCATTACTTACGATGCCTCCGGCAAAGTAATTCGCTCCAGTGACGATGTAAAAGCAGGAAACACAATTATTTCCAAATTGGGCGATGGAAAAATAAGCTCTATCGTTGAAACTGTATCAAGTAAAGAAACCTGAGAGAACGATCATGCGAATTTTCACGGCAATAGCATTACTACTAGGCTCACTGCTACTTAGCCAGTCGCTGGCAGCGAAAATTGGCGTGAACAGTCTGCCGCAGTCTTCGATGGTGCCGGGTGGTATCGCTGTTATTCCTGCTGGCACAAGTGCAGTAGCAGGTAAATACAATAATCAGCGTATTGCTCTGGTGAACTACGAAGAGCAACAATACGCCATTATCGGCATTCCGCTAAACGCTGGAATTGGTACTCATCAATTTTTTCTCACACACGCAGATGGCAGAACAGAAACATTGCAGTTCAGTGTGGAGGACAAAGAATATGTTGAACAACATCTCACTATTACCAACAATCGCCAAGTGAATCCTGACGCGGATGACATGCTTAGAATAAATCGTGAAAAGGCGGAAATGACTCTAGCCTTCTCTAGCTGGAATGACTCACTCTCACCGGTATTTAGTATGCGAGTACCGGTAGCTGGAATTAGAAGCAGCTCTTTTGGTCTGAAGCGTTTCTTCAACGGGCAGGCTCGCAGTCCGCATTCTGGCATGGACATCGCCGCTGCCGAAGGAGAACCTATTTTTGCTCCAGCCCCCGGCGTAATACTGACTACAGGCAATTATTTTTTCAATGGCAATACCATTATTCTCGATCACGGTCATGGCTTGATAAGCCTGTACTGCCACATGAACACTATCGACATAGAAGCAGGCACTCAGGTGGAAACCGGCGATCAGATTGGCAAAGTGGGTCAAACAGGTCGAGTTACCGGCCCGCACCTGCATTGGAGTGTAAATCTGAATAATACCCGCGTAGATCCCGCCCTCTTCCTTACTGACTCAATGTCCCTGGCACGATAAGCGCATTGACTTCGCAATTTTTACCGGGCAGCAAGGTATTGCGGCTACCCCCTTCGCTGACAACACCGATTCTGTGTCCCTTTTTAATTCGCAGTCATTCCTATTTGACTCACCGCGCCTGGACGTTATAGTACAGGCTTGTAACCCCTGTTTGAGAAGGTAGTCAGATCAATGAACAAAAGAGAAGAACAACGAAAGCGTAGAGAAGCAAAGCAACAGGCTGCCGAGAGCCGAAAACAAACCCAGAAGCTGATGCTCAAAATTGGTATGTTTGTTGTGGCCCCAATATTACTGCTGCTCACGTTATACACACTCTTTAGTCAGGGGCCTACCTACTCCACTGTGGAAATCGTAGAGAGTGACCATGTGCGTGGCATAGCCGCCACGCCAGTAAGCATTGTTGTTTATGCGGATTTTCAGTGCCCGGCCTGTGTTACCGAACACGATACGATGACACGTATCTGGCCCAATCTGCGCAACAAGGCACATTTGGTATTCCGGCATTTCCCTATTACGACTTCACATCCACATTCATGGACTGCATCACTGTATGCCGAGGCCGCAGGAAAGCAAGGTCGATTTTGGGAAATGCATGATCACCTGTTCGCCACTCAGGCAGTATGGGCCGGCATGTCCAATGTGGACGCAGAATTTGACAGCTATGCACTGGAACTCAATTTAGACCTGGGGCGCCTGCATGCCGATATAGAATCCGACGAAGTGCTACAAAAACTGCGCAACGACCAACGCAGCGGCAACTCTTCCGGGGTGCGCTCTACACCAGCCGTATTTATCAACGGCAGGCTACTGGCTCAGCCATCGGCACAGCGTATTACCGAACTGGTAGAAGAAGAATTTGCAAAGGCAGACTCTACGGGTTAGTAAAAAGAGCCAGGCAACTCCGGTCAGGCTTTTGTCATTCCACCGTTTCGACTAATGGCAATGAATCGCTTCAGAGACTGCGCAAGAAACCCTCGCCAGGCTGCGTTACCTGCGGAAAATCCTTGCTGGTTTGGGTGTTTTACTGGATTTTGTACAGTCTCTTCAGCAGCGCTGCCTATAGCAGCGTTTCAATATCCACACAAATGGCCTCACATTTATGTAACCACCGGATAAAATGGATGTCCCCAATCTGCGTCTGGGTTGTCCATCATGATGTCGATGAACGCGGGGCAAAGAAAGCCGAGGATTGCAGCCGCATCATTCACCTGACTGCGGTTGGCCGTGCCGTTCCATGTCGCACCACCATGGATAAGCTGATTGCGTAAAACGTATAGCCGCTCGAATACAAAGCTGAGAACGCGCACGGTATCCATGGATTGAAACGCCTGGTGAAAGCGACTTGAGGATGCGTTGAAATGGTCTTCCCAATTCTCATACCCATTAACCCCTTTATGAAACCGCCAAAACGGGTTAAAAACATATCTGTTTCGCATAAAGTTCCGAATTGGGCCGGAAAACCGTTGCCAAATTTCCTCATAGATTTGTTTACTTGCACCAAACTTGCCCAATTTGACGAAGAAATCTTCAAACGAGGCACGCTCCCCCTTGGCAATTCCCTGTAACGCACCCTCATCGGCATACGCCGCGTTGAAGGCGATCCACAGGAATAGAAATCTGGCATCGTGATCATCGCCCGCTTTTTCGGCTCGTCCGATCCAGCTTATCGAGCGATGCACACGAAGCCGCAGGGTTTTCGGAAAATCGCTGCAAGCTGCGCGTTGTTTGTCTTTCAATGTGGCATGGGAAATGGTTTCAGACATGGGGAATACCTTCTTGAGAAGCCCAGTATAAGGGCTATTTTCTGCTTTGACATTATCATTTTCAGAATTCATTTTCAGAACTCACTTTTAGAATAGATTAGCACTTTGCAAAATCATCTCTGCAAAATCAAATGTGGGGCTGTCGGTTAACTCAAAATCAGTTCAATTTTAAAAAAATACTATGTTTGAGCAATGACTTAACCATTCACAACAAGCCAAAAATTCATTTTCCGACAAGACCAATGTTTGCCGTTTTCGTCTTGGACAGGGTGAATGTAAGCTGGTTTTCTGCCCTATTTTGCGGTTTTGACCGCAGCTACCCAGCATGAGCCGAGCCTGGCAGTTCGTCGAGGGTGAAAACCTGGTGTCCGGGAATTAGGCACAATGGGCGCCAATATGAGTAGAATCAACGCTGGTAATACCAATTACCGAGGGTACAATACGCCGACTATTTTTCGAAAACTCATTCCACTTCTCGCCACATAACGGCATCAAGAATACTTATAAAAAAGCATGGGGTTATACTAATGACAGGGAATCACACCGCACCGAATCTTCAACAGTACGGCATCACCGATGCTGTAGAAATCTACCACAACCCATGCTATGACTTCCTTTTTCAGCAGGAAACTGACCCGAGTCTGGAAGGCTATGAAAAAGGAGTAGTAACCGAGAGCGGCGCGGTAGCCGTTAATACTGGCATCTTTACCGGCCGTTCACCAAAAGACAAATACATTGTTCGGGACGATACAAGCCGCGACACAGTATGGTGGTCTGATCAGGGGAAGAATGACAACAAACCGATCAATCAAGACACCTGGAATCACCTTAAATCCCTGGTCACTACACGACTCAGTGGAAAGCGTTTATATGTGATGGATACTATCTGTGGTGCTAATGAAAACAGCCATTTGAAAGTTAGATTTATTATGGAAGTGGCCTGGCAGGCACATTTTGTCAAGAATATGTTTATCCGACCAGCTCCGGAGCAATTGGAAAACTTCGAACCTGATTTCATTGTTATGAACGGGGCAAAGAGCACTAATCCGAACTGGCAGGATCAAGGGCTGAACTCTGAAAATTTTGTCGCTTTTAATCTTGCCGAAAAGGTGCAGCTTATTGGTGGCACCTGGTATGGCGGAGAAATGAAGAAGGGCATGTTCTCCATGATGAACTACCTACTGCCGCTGCGTGGAATGGCCTCCATGCACTGTTCTGCCAACATCGGCAAGCAGGGCGATGCAGCCATTTTCTTTGGTCTGTCCGGCACCGGTAAGACCACGCTATCCACTGACCCGGAACGGGCATTAATAGGCGACGACGAACACGGTTGGGATGACGACGGTGTGTTCAATTTCGAAGGTGGTTGCTATGCCAAAACTATCAAGCTGAGCAAACAAAGCGAACCCGATATCTACCGCGCTATCCGTAGAGACGCCTTGCTGGAAAACGTAGCCGTGGATGATAACGCTGTAATCGACTACGCGGATGCTTCCAGGACAGAAAACACTCGTGTCTCCTACCCTATCTATCATATTGACAATATTGTCAAACCAGTGTCTAAAGGCGGACATGCAAAAAAAGTGATTTTCCTCACCGCCGATGCTTTTGGCGTGCTGCCTCCGGTTTCCAAACTCACTCCAGAGCAGACCAAATACCATTTTTTGTCGGGTTTCACGGCGAAACTGGCCGGTACTGAACGTGGAATCACGGTGCCTACGCCAACATTCTCTAGCTGTTTCGGTGCTGCATTCCTCTTATTGCATCCCACAAAGTACGCACAGGAATTGCTTAAGCGTATGGAAGCCAGCGGTGCGACAGCCTATTTGGTAAACACGGGCTGGAATGGCACTGGCAAACGAATTTCGATTGAGGCGACTCGGGCGATTATTCATGCCATTTTGGATGCCTCGATCGATCAGGCAGAAACTTTCCAGTTACCCTATTTTAAGCTGGAAGTTCCGGTGAGTGTCGCTTCAGTGGATAACGCACTGCTAGACCCCCGCAATACCTACGCCGATGCCAGGGAATGGGATCGCAAAGCGAAAAATCTTGCTCAATTGTTCGTCGATAATTTCGAAAAGTTCACCGATAATGCCGAAGGCAAAGCACTGCTCGAAGCCGGGCCATCGCTGACCCATTACTGATCCATCGCTGAGGTAGACGGACGGCTGGGCATAGCAGGGCTATCGGTTTATTCCCATGTCAAATTGCCTGCTTGGGCTTGTCGGAAAATGAAGTTTTTAGCTTGTTGTTAATATTTAAGTCATTGTTATTAAACATATTATTTTTTTAAAATTGAACTGATTTTGAATTAACCGACAATCCCTGCTTCTACTGAGGATTAAAACCGCGGCGTTTCTTGCTTCTCACATAGCCTCTTACAAACACATGGCAAGACTCTTCATCCGCTTACATTCTATTCCTTTCACAAAAATTACAACTACAAAAAGCCGAAACGATTTTGCCGTCATTCCGACTTTTATCGTTCTTTGCATGCCCTGGTGAGACTGCGCAAGAAACCTTCGCCAGTTCGTGTTACCTGTGGGAAAGCCGTGCAGGTTTGGGTGTTTTACTGGATTCCTGCTTTCGCAGGAATGACATGGTGGTGCAGGAATGACGAATACTGAATTCTTGCACAGTCTCGAAAGCCACGCTTCCGAAGTCGTCAGCAAGACTGTTATAAATTCCAGAGTGGACAAACAACAGCGTCTGTACTAAAGTTTGGGTATGGCTTCTGATGCTCTCGCTTTTGATACACACCGTTTCGTCAAACGTATGACGGCGGTCGGCATGCCTGTACAACAAGCCGAAGCACTTGCCGAATCTCAAGTTGACCTGCTCAACGCCAACCTCGCCACCAAAAACGAATTAGCCAAAACCGAGTCTGCGCTTAAAACAGATATTGCCAAAATCGAGTCTGCGCTTAAAACAGATATTGCCAAAATCGAATCTGCACTTAAAGCAAATATTGCCGACACCGAGTCCGCGCTTAAAGCAGATATTGCCAAAATCGAGTCCGCGCTTAAAGCAGATATTGCCAAAACCAACGCAGAAATTGCCAAAACCGAAACACACCTAATCAAATGGATGGTTGGCTTAACAATGGGTAGCGTAGGGGTGATGGTTGCTCTGTTCGGCTTTTCCCTCCGCTAACAAGTAATCATCAACATCCACAATCATTTTCGCCCATGATACAAAGTGATTCTGACTCGTTAGGTGTTGCTCAAAACCCGTGCATCATTTTCAATTTCCCATTGTCCATTGTCCATTTTCAATTTTCAATTGTCCGCAGAAGGGCATTTACATGGATAAACAGGATGGATAAGAAGATTGACGCGGTTAAAGCTGCACTCCCTCCGTCATTCCTCGAAGGCAGGAATCCAGCAAAACACCCAAACCCGCAAGAGTTTCCCACAGCTAACGCAGCCTGGCGAGGGTTTCTTGCACAGTCTCTTTCGCAGGGATGACGGGGATGCAGGAATGACGGCTGTTGGATTTTGCACAGTTTCTAGTGGGCGGCGGGTTCTTCCTGCGCGGCCGGCAGTGCCATCGCTGTCAGGGAGGAGCTGGTTTGCAACAAAATGTACTGATGTCCATCGTGCATCCAGGAACTCATGCCATAAGCACTACGGCCGGGTGCTTCCAATTCCGCCATTATTTCGCCGTTAGCCTTGTCGATAGCATACAGCATTGGCGTGCCGTCACTGGCTTGATCTGAGTAAACCAGCATGTTCGCTGTCACCACCATGGGCACTAAGGCACCGCTGCCAGTATTGCCTGTATCGACACCTTCCAGGGCTGGATTGTTCTTGATTTTATCTGGTGTTTCACCAGTCGGAATCATCCAGGAATGATCGCCAGTGTTCATATCGATAGCGGTGATGCGGCTATAAGGCGGCTTCCAGATTGGAATACCCGAACGCAGACGAGGAGTTCTGGCTGTCGCACCACGCGCTCCATTGGCGTAGGCCGCTGTGTTGACACCGGTTGAATTTGGGAACAACAAATCGGACTCTTCACCGGGAATCAGGCGCAAAGTGAAACAAGCCTTGTGTGAAGATACATACAGTTTACCCGTTGTTGGATCCGCGACAGCCGGGGATGTGATGTTGGCACCACCCCCTCCACCTGGACAGTTCATGGCCGCATATTTACCCATGGGATTGTCCGCATGAATCGGCGGATTAAACAGTGGCCCCATAACAAATTCTTCCATCACTTCCAGGGCTTCTGCGCGCAGTGCTGGAGTGAAATCGACCAGGTCGTCCTCTGTGATACCCTGCATATCAAACGGCGCAGGACGAGTAACGTGCGGCTGTGTTGGAGAAAGCACCTCACCGGGCACAATCGAAGGCGGCACCGAGCGATCGACTATCGGCCAAACAGGCTCTCCGCTTATTCGATTGAAGGCGTACACCCAAGCCTGCTTGGTCGCTTGCATGACGGCTGGAACACGACCCTGGCCGGGCACATTCAAATCAAGCAGAACCGGTGCAGTAGGGTTATCGAAATTCCAGATTTCATGTTTTACCATCTGGAAATGCCAGGCGCGTTCGCCGCTGCGGGTGTCCAGTGCAATCAGACTTGCGCCGTACAGATTGTCACCAGGACGGAAGCCACCGTAATAGTCGATGGTGGCACTGTTGGTTGGTATATAAACAAGATTATTTATTGGGTCCGCCGAAAGAGGAGCCCAAGAGGAGACATCACCTGTCCACTGCCAGGCATCATTTTCCCAGGTCTCATGGCCATACTCACCCGGCTTTGGAATGACATTAAACTTCCACTTAAAGGCACCGGTTCTCGCATCATAGGCCAGAATGTCGCCGGGCACGTTTTCGATTCGTGCCTGGTGATAGCCTTGCTCGGCGGAGTTACCCACGACAATGGTGCCATTAACCACAATCGGTGGCGATGAAGAAGTGATATAACCTGTTTCTAACGGAATGCCTTCGTAGGGATCATAGGGATGACCCAGGTCGGCCAGCAGATCAACAATGCCTGACTGTGGAAAACCGTCGATTGGAACCGGTCTGCCAAAACCTTCCAGGGGAATACCGGTATCCGCAGCTAGCGCAGTCAGGAAAAAACCTGGCGATACAATATAGACCACGTCTTTGCCGTCTATATTGGCGTAGCCAACACCCTTACCGTAGTCAGCACGCATGGAATATTCTGCGCGCGGTGTATCCGGCTCACGATAGGACCACAGGGTTTCTCCAGTGCCGGCATCTATTGCCACGACATAGCGCTTGTTGCCCGCTACGGTGATTAGCTTGCCATTGATTAATGAGGGCGTGGAACGACCACTGATCGCACCAAAGCTGGCACCGTCCCATTCCCAGGCGACTTCCATGTCGGTGAAGTTTTCTGCGGTGATCTCACTGGCGGGAGTGAATCGGGTATGCGCCATGTCACCGCCAAGGGTGTACCACTCATCCACCTCTTCATTGAATAAAGGAATATCTTGAGCGCCTGAAAAACTTGAGGAAAGCATCAACAGACTCGCGGCAACTAACTTGCCGGCAGTCAGACTTGATCTCCTGGAAATTAGAGCTTGCATGGTTACCTCTCTCATTGGTGACCTTGACCTTGCTTGTTCTCTCCCCCAAGACATGAATAACAGGACAGAAACAAGCCTGATAAAAGAACTTAGCACACCAAAAGTAGCAAGAAAACGCCCTGTAAACCATGGTTATTTGTGACAGGGGCTAGGCTAGGCTTAGACACAACTAGCCAAGTTTGCTAGAATATACCCCATGTACAAGCAATCGACTGACTATTTCAAACACATCTTCAGCAAGCGCCTGCGTGCTGAAGCCATTCGCCGGGTGCGCAAAGACCTGATTTTGCACGGTAAATCCGCGCGATCTTTCCGAGGACGATCTGGAATACCTGCTTGCAGAGGCCGAAACAAACATCAAGAACGAAGTGCAAAAGGTCGGCTGGATCACCCTGGTCCTCTTCAGTTTCGGACTGTAACGTGTCTCTTTACCGTTTCCTGCGCACCAGCGCCCTGCTTACCCTTGCTGGCCGTTATCGTCAAAAACTGTTTCGCATATTGGTAGCGGTGGCTGTTGCTACCGTCACCTCTTGGCTCTATGACGATATTGCCAGCTACCTGGAAGCCCAGCGGCCTGAATGGGTGCTGGCAGCGTTAATTCTCAAGACCGATTGTCTATAGTATCCTGGCCTATGTGGTGTGGCAGTTGCGGCTGGGTGGCGAGGGCAGAGATCGCGTCTGCTGCGCATACGGTATCCCCCGAAAGAGGTGAACCTGACCCACTGAATGAGTTGATGGATAAACCCAAACTCAAGACACGTAAAAATTCGCTGCTTGATCAAACTTTAGACGAAAGTTGAACGCACCTGTTCAATGTGCCGCCGATAAATCGGCGGCGACTTTTCCCAAACGCTTGTCTCGGCTCCACAGCCGGGCAGGAGCAGAAAGATAGGTGGAAGCCAATAAGTGAATACCCAGAGCCAGTTCAGCAATCACAGAGGGGTGCATAGAAACTTCTCCAGCCACCTTTTTTCAAAATCACCAGACACGACCAGCCGAAAATACTGAACTACTCACTATGGGAATAAAAAGCGCGGGCCGCCTGGTACAGGCTATACACGTCCACCTTTGAGCTTATAGCAAAGGGTGTATGAATCGACAGCAGCGGTACGCCAAAATCGATGACTTCGATATTCTGGGCGGAAAACTCGCCGCCAATCGTACCGCCGCCGCCAACACCAACTTTGTAGGTTACCGTTTGCCAGGGGATATGGTTATTGTCCAGCAACTGGCGTGTCCAGGCGATAAATTCACTATTTGCCGTGTTGCCCTGACCATAAAGCTTGAGATTCACGCCATAACCCAATTTAGGTGCATTCGCTGATTCCCATACATCGGGATTCATTGGATTGATGCCAGGATTGACGTCTATGGAGATAAACCTGGTTTGCCGCAGTGCGCTTCGGAAGAGTGGCTCGCGGTATTTATCCCCTAATTGCGAATAGAGAAGTCGAGATAACAGGTCAGCAAAATAATCGGAATGCGCACCGGTGTTATTTCTGTTGCCTACCTCTTCATTGTCTACCAGAAAGGCCATTGTGGTTTTCTGCGGTCGAGATACCTCAGCGATGGCTCGCATAGCCGCGTACGATGCAAGCCGGTCATCCTGACCATAGGCGGCGATCAAACCCCGGTCAAAACCCATATCACGCGGTGGCCCGGCAGGAACCAAAGCCAGCTCTGCCGACACCAGATCGGCTCTGCTAACAGCGTACTCCCGGGCAAGATACAGCAATACCTGATCGACTACATCACCCCCGGTTTCACCGGGAATATGGGCAATAATAGGGTCAAGGTCTTCTGCGGTCAGGAAATCGGCCAGCGTCCTGGCGTCTCTACTGCGGTCAACATGCGGTGATAATTCCGGTATCATAAAAATCGGATCGTCAGCATCCAGACCAACGGAAACAGAAATACTGCTACCGTCTTTTTTGTCTATCCGACCTGACAAGGCCAAAGGCAAATTAGTCCATTGATGGTACTTGATACCGCCGTGGTAATTAGTCTGGAACAAGGCAAACTCGCTGTTCTCATAGAGAGGTCTACCTTTTAAATCTAATCGTGGTGAATCAATATGCGAGCCAATGATGTGGAAACCTTCCTGCAATGGGCTCTCACCAATAACCAATAGACTAATAGTCCGGTCACGGTTCACCTCGTAGATTTTCTTTCCGGGGACAATCTCTGTGGAAGCGCCAAGGCGCTCAAAACCAGCCGCTTCTGCGAAAGACACTGCCTCAGTAACAAAACTCAACTCTGTGCGAGCCAGGTGGATAAACGATTTATAGTCTTCTGCAAACGCGAATACTGCTTCGCGCTCGCCGTCCGACATTCCAATCCAGGAGGATTCGCACTGCAAGGAATCAACACAGTCATCCAGGTTTTGTGCAAGCGAGACCGAAAAAGAAACGGCTGCTACCAGCAAACCAACAAGCAACTCAAACAGTTTACCGGTTCTTGCAAATCGATTTTCCATTATTCTTCCTTTACACGTTTCAAAATGGTTTTCGTGGCTATCTGTCAAAAATTACGGTGCAGGGTATTTGTTCAAACAGCGAGCAAACGACTCGCTGTCAATGTTGCCTCCCGAAATTATGATCGCTGCAGAACCGCCATTTAGATCCAGCTTGTTCTGCAATAAGGCAGCGAGTGCCACGGCACCGCCTGGCTCCACTACGAGCTTAAGATAGCGAAAAGCGAAACTAATGGCATGCGCCACTTCATCGTCGCTGACCACCAAAAACTCATCCACTGTTTTACTATTGATAGACCAGGTGATTTCACCAGGTTGGGTAGCCATCAAGGCATCGCAACTGGTTTTGCTTTTAGGTTCTATCTTTACTCGCTGCCCACTCGCCTTCGATAAACCATGGTCGTCGTAATGCGCTGGTTCCACGCCGTAAACCCTGGTGCTGCTGCTGGTTTGCTTTACAGCGGTAGAAACACCGGCCAGCAAACCGCCACCGCCACAAGGACTGAGCACAGCATCGGGGACACAGGCTATTGCCTTCAATTGCTGCATGATTTCCAGGCCGCAAGTTCCTTGCCCTGCTATGACGTCAACATCATCGAATGCCGGCACCAGGACAGCACCCGAGCTAATCGATATTGCCCCGGCTATTTCCTCCCGAGATTCTGTTGCGCGGTCATACAGTCGAATTGCGGCACCCAGACGCCGGGTTTCCTCTATTTTTATAAGGGGCGCATCGGAGGGCATGACGATGCTTGCATTCATGTCCAACAGGCGTGCCGCACAGGCAATACCCTGTGCATGATTACCAGAAGAAAAGGCAACGACGCCGTTTGCTCTTTCTGTGCTATTAAGTTGAGCAAGCCGGTTATAGGCACCGCGAAACTTGAAAGCGCCTATGTGTTGTAAACACTCCGGCTTAATGAAAATACGCGCATTCAGTCGTTCGTTCAAAACCGCCGAGCTATGTAGCGGAGTCTTGATAGCAACCCCATGCAGTCGATTAGCTGCCTGTTTGATGTCGTCGAGATTTATCGTCATAATTACTATTTACCGAGTTTTTTCCCCAGCCCCCGGTTCTTTTTAATGCGCCTTTTCTGCGCCACTTGTTGTTGCGTGAGATTTTCTTCACCTTTGATAAAAGGGTTGTCTCCACTTCGCAGCTCGATTCTCACCGGAGTGCCTTCCAGCTTCAATACCTGACGAAATGTTTTTTCTAAATAGCGACTGTAGTTGCCGGGTAGTTTTTCAGTTTGCTTGCCATGAATGACAATAGTTGGGGGGTTCTGACCACCAGCATGGGCGTAGTTCAGTTTTATTCTGCGGCCATTTATCATGGGCGGCGCGTGATCAATCACTGCATCGCGCAGCAATTCCGTCAACCGGTTGGTGGCCAGTTTCCGGGTGGCTGATTGATAGGCGCTGTGGATCGACTTGTACAGATCACCAACTCCAGTGCCATGCAGGGCAGAAATATAATGTATCCTGGCGAAATCGACGAAAACGAAACGACGTCTAATATCTGTTCTCACCTGTTCTTTGTCTTCTGGCTGCATTCCATCCCATTTATTGATGGCTATAACCAGTGCCCGTCCGGTTTCGATGACATAGCCCAGTAAATGTAAATCCTGCTCGACAATACCGGTTCGAGCATCGACCAGTAACACCACGACGTGGGCGTCCTGAATTGCCTGTAGTGATTTAACCACGGAAAATTTCTCCAGCGTTCCCCTGGTCTGACCCCTTTTCTTTATCCCTGCGGTATCTATTAAGGTATATCTTCTGCCACGGCGTTCAAAAGGAATGTACACACTGTCCCTGGTAGTACCTGGTTGATCAAACACCACGACGCGGTCTTCTCCCAACAGACGATTGACCAGGGTAGACTTCCCAACATTGGGACGCCCTGCGATCGCTATTTTTATGCCGCTACTCTGCTCATCCTCAGGATGCTGTTCAATGTCATCACTGCTTTTCTCTGATTGCTGCTCAAAATCAGCAAGCACTTTTAACAGCATTCTCTTTACGCCACGACCTTGAGTGGCAGTGACGGGAAACATCGCGGACAGGCCCAGGCTATAAAAGTCCAGCAATGCTGCATCGGGGTCTCGACCGTCAACCTTGTTGACGACCAGGCAGGTATTCTTGCTGCGCTTGCGCAAATGATCGAGAATTTTGTTGTCATCCGGGAGAAGTCCGTCTTTGGCATCCACCAGAAACAGGCAAATATTGGCTTCTTCTATTGCTTGCAAGGATTGCACGGCCATCTCCAAATCGATGCCTTGCTCATCACCGCTTAGGCCACCCGTATCAATGGCGATAAAAGACTTGTCTTCTATTTTTCCTTCACCGTACTGTCGGTCGCGTGTCAGCCCCGGAATATTAGCGACCAGCGCTTCACGACTACGAGTAAGTCGGTTAAAGAGTGTTGATTTGCCAACATTGGTGCGGCCAACAAGGGCTATTACTGGCCTCATGATTTTCAACCTGGCTGAGCGAACAAATAGAGTAAACAGGTGTTATTGAAGAGTATAGGCGGTAAGTCTGCCACTATTACCGAACACATAAAGACGGCCATTATCCGCTATAAGATTAGATCTGACCCCATCACTATCTGCTTGAATTCGACCAACGATACGACCATCTATCTGTGACAGCAGATGTACATAGCCTTCGAAATCTGCGACGGCAACATAGTTGCCTATGGCGGTGGGCGCAGTAATTTCTCTATTAACAAGGTCCGTATTTTCCCAGACGACATCTTCACTGTTGTCTCTGACCGCATTTATCTGACTGCTGTCATCACAGTAGTAAATATTTCCAAAGCCCTGTGCCATGCCGTGATAGCTAGAGGCTTCCAGGCCCCAAACAATGCGCCCGCTGCTAATTTCAAAAGCCATCAGATTGCCCTGATAGCTCGCGGCTAATATCCGACCTCCATCTAACAGTAAATCGCCATCCACATCGATAACCCGGTCGATATCGTATTCACCTTCCGGCACGGCAACACGTTCTTCCCAGCGATAGACTCCATCATCAGCGGACACGGCGACTAAAGTGCCATTACTAAACCCCGCAATAACAGAACCTGCTGTGATAACTGGCTTACTGCTGCCGCGTAAGGTCAGCGCTGGTTGGCTGGCCTCAACTATCCAGCGTTGCTCTCCGTCTGCCGCATTCAGTGCTACCAATTTGTCATCGACGGATTGCGCCACGACCACATCGCCATTGGTTTGTGGCGCGGAAAGCACTTCACTGGATACTGCATGACGCCATTTAATCTCTCCGTCATTTTGATTCAGTACCACCACTTCAGCATCTTCGGTAGCCACCATGACTAATCCGCTAGCGGCGCCTACACCACCGGTAATTGTATCGTTCAGGCGGGTGCTCCACACGGTATTTCCGGTATCAATATCTACCGCAACAATGTTGCCGTTCTCACTTGCTGCGTAAATCACGCCATTATCGATTGACGGTGTGATTTCGGTATAATTAGCACCCTGGCCATTACCGATATTGACACTCCATTGCCGGCGCAAGCTGACTTCCGGGTCTATATCGACCAAGGGAGTGGCAGGCGCTACCTCATCGTCGGAAAACCATGCCAGGGGATTCAGATTGGGCATACTGAAGCCTGCACATCCAGTCAATACAAGACTCAGCGTTAGCATTGATAATTGCCGATAAACTGACACCAGCCGCTGCAATCCACGGCTGTCAGGCATAAAATTGATTCTGTTCATTCGCTTTACTTGTTCTACTTTAACTTTCAGTGGAAATATCGTCGATCTTCATGCGTAAACCATCGCTGTTGGAGCCTGCCTGCTGAGCTACGCTATAGGCATCCCGGGCATCGACTTCCCGGCCCATTGCCATATAGATATCGCCACGCAATTCGGCATAGCCTGCCTCGAAGGATTTAGGATCAAGATTATTCACCAGCGCCAAGGCGCGCTCTGCCTCCCCCTTGGCCAGAATAACCCGTCCTAAACGGAGGTTTGTAGTTAGTATCAAGCCTTCGTCGGTGTCGCCGAGAATACCAGCGTGCTCATTGTCCAGAATCCATTGCAATACTGCCTCGGCGGCATCTAAATCCTTGTTTCGCACAGCCTGTTGCGCAGAAAATAGAGAACCCAATTGCGCATACACGGTAGCACCGTACTCCAGGCGTAGTTGCTCTGACAACGCCATTATCCGACTGGAATCTGCTTCATTAAGCAAGCTGCCTGGCTCGCCGGCATCATTGATGGCCAGGGTCAGTATTTCTTCGTACAGATCTGACGCGCTGTCGATATTGGCGTTTCTTGAATTTGTCCATAACAACCAGGCTGTAACAGCAGCCAAACCCAAAACCGCAGCCAACATTAGCTGCTTGCCATTCTCTTCCCACCACTTTTTAAGTGATTCTATCGTTTCTTCTTCGGCCGCGTTTATCGCCACGACTAACTCCTCTTGCATTCAAATTTTCAGGCAGTTTGCGATTGCCTGAATTCTCTGTCCAGCTCTTTATCCAGCTATCAGACCATTGCTATTGGCAAACTATCCTGTGCGATTGGCAAACTATCCTGTGCGATTGGCAATTCTACCTGTTTACGGCTCGCCTGACACGATTCAATGTGGCTATCGCTATGAAATAGTAAGGATTTCGGCAAGTTTATCGCCAATATTTCCCAGTTCCACACTGACAAACTCGCCGGTATCATCCAATCGGCGTATTTTTACGGTTTCCGGGAGCTGGTTCAGCTCACTTTCAAGCACAATAGCCACTTGAGCGCCGCTATTATAAGCCCGCTTCAATTGCTTATTGTATTTGCCACCGCCGCAATGGGCGATGAGGCCGATATCTGGCAAACGTTGCCGAATTTGCTTGGCCAGAAGTTGTCCCGCGCCAGCCAATTGGGAACCAACCACCATCAAATAGACATCAGCCACCCGAGAAGCCGAGGCGGGTATCTTTTCCAGAGACTCCAGCATCAGTACCAGGCGCTCTACCCCCATCGCAAAGCCTGCGGCCAGCGTCGGTTTACCGCCCAATTGCTCCACCAGGCCATCATAGCGCCCACCGCCACAGACTGTAGCTTGCGCCCCCAGCGAATCAGTTGTCCATTCGAAAACGCAGTTATTGTAATAGTCCAATCCCCGCACCAGGCGCGGGTTTTCTATAAAGCGAATTCCCACTTGCTGTAATAAGCTCTTCAATTCTGTGTAATGACTGATGCTTTCTTCACTCACGTAGTCCAATAAGGCAGGGGCATGCTCTAGTACTTTTTGTACATCAGGATTTTTACTGTCGAGGACGCGCATCGGATTGCTTTGCATGCGCTTACGCGCAGCAGCATCCAGGTCATCGGTGTGAGAGACCAAAAAAGCAGTTAAGGCTGCCGCATAGCGTTTTCGATCTTGCGCCGCACCGATGTTGTTAATCTCTAGCGTCAGAAAATCGGTGAGCCGTAGTTCCTGCCAAAGATTGGCGGACAACTGGATAATTTCAGCATCAATATCTGGCCCAGCCATGCCGAAGGCTTCGACACCAAATTGTTGAAACTGCCGATAGCGACCCTTCTGCGGACGTTCATGACGAAACATCGGGCCTTGATACCAAAGCCTTTGCTGCTGATTAAACAACAGCCCATGTTGGTCGGCCGCTCTAACACAACCGGCTGTGCCTTCGGGCCTCAGGCTAAGCTTGTCTCCATTGCGATCATCGAAACTGTACATTTCCTTCTCGACAATATCGGTTACTTCACCAATAGAGCGCTTAAAGAGTTGGGTTTGCTCCAACACAGGAAAACGAATTTCCCGATAGCCATAGCGACGTACCAGCTGTTGGAAACATTTCTCAACATATTGCCAGTTGGGGGTTTGCTCGGGAAGTATGTCATTCATACCTCGAATTGCCTGGAGTTTTGCCATATTTTTTCGATTGCGCTAGCTGGACGCGATCAGGTTCTTTTCCAATTGCTGCTTGTCGGTAACTCGCTGCCGAACCATTGTTTCCAGTTCGTCTACAAGATTTTCATTGTTAATCTTGTGGTCGGGAACGCCTTCCTTATAGACAAGATTATTGGGGCTTGCTCCGGTTAAGCCAATTTCGGCGACTTTGGCTTCGCCGGGACCATTTACGATGCAGCCTATAACCGCCACATCGATTGGTGTTGTAATGTCTTCCAGCCGGGATTCCAATTCGTTGACCACGGTAATAACATCAAAGTTTTGTCTTGAACAACTAGGGCAGGCTACCAGATTAACACCCTTATGCCGCAATCCCAGGCTCTTCAATATATCGAAGCCCACTTTGACTTCTTCGACCGGGTCGGCGGCAAGAGAGATTCGAATAGTGTCGCCAATTCCTTCCATCAACAGCGACCCCAGCCCGATTGCAGATTTAACGGTGCCGGAACGTAGGCCGCCGGCCTCGGTAATACCAAGGTGAAAAGGCTGATCAATCTGCGTTGCTAAACTGCGATAAGCCTCAAGAGTCATAAATATTTCAGAGGCTTTAAGACTAATTTTAAAGTTCTGAAAATTCAGCTTGTCTAATATTTCAATTTGATTCAGCGCCGACTCAAGCATTGCCTCGGCGTTAGGCTCCTTGTATTTGCGTAACAGATTCTTGCCCAGCGATCCTGCATTTACTCCAATTCTAAGTGGTATATTCTTGTCTTTAGCGCTATCGACAACAGCACGAATTCGTTCTTCACTGCCAATATTACCCGGGTTAATGCGCAGGCAATCAACCCCATACTCCAACACTTTCAGGGCAATACGATAATCGAAGTGAATGTCCGCGACCAGCGGGACCTCAACCTTGGCTCTAATCGCCTTAAATGCCTCTGCTGCATCCATACCAGGAACAGAGACACGAACAATGTCCGCGCCAGCATTTACCATGCGGCCTATTTGCGCCACGGTGGCATCGACATCACAGGTTTCGGTGTTCGTCATGCTCTGTACTGAAATAGGGGCATCGCCACCCACAGCAACGTCGCCAATCATTATCTGGCGGGTCTTGCGACGGCTGGTAAAAGGCTCGGCACTCATGGACTACAAGCCTACAGTGAGGCGAGCCGAGTTGTCGATTCTAATATTGTCAGACAAGTCAATTTCACGGCCGTTTAAACTTATGCGCGTAAACGGGGCATTGCCGAGCAATAGAGCAAATGGCGCAGTTCCGGTTATCTCCAAAATATCACCAGTCCCTCGCAGGTCCTGATAGATTTGCCGAGATTCGCTGTCGTTGACTTCGATCCAGCTCTCACCACTGAAGCTAATGCGTAGCACATCTTTTCCTGGTGCCGCCACTTCGATGATTCGTGATAAATCTGCGTTGACAGCGCTATCTGGCTCACTGTCTTCTGTAGTCGTTGCCGATCTCTCATCATTTGTCTGTATCGCGACGGGCACTTTCTGTACGGGGGCGATTGAATCGTCATCACTGCTAAATTCGGAAGGCAACGACGCAGGAAGGAGCTGATCACTTCCCGTATTTTGAGCCTGCCCGGGGGCGTCAGCGGCTGCGGTAATACTTTCAATGAGGGAAACCGCCGACGTCGCAGCGTCATCCTCAACAAGCAAAGTCAGTTGCGGCGATTGCACGGCAACGTGTTCTGTTTCCTGCTGATTTATCGCAGGCGCAACAGAATTGGCAGGGTTTGACGCGACTTCGGCGCTTGCTGGAGCCTCTGAAATAACGCGCCTGTTAAAATAACTGGTAGCCAGGCCCAGGACGATGAACCCACCAACAAAGAGCAGCAAGGACAAAATTACAAAAGGCTTGTTTCGATCTTTTTTCCAGCGCTCTTTTAACCGGCCCGCTTCAGCAATAACTGCCTGTTGTTGACTGGCAAACTCATCGTGACGAGCGAGTAAGTCGTCTGCTTCCAGACCTGCCAGTAGCGCGTAATTCTTGATATAACCCCTGGTGAATACAGCACCAGGCAGCTTTTCAAAGTGGTTGGCTTCCAGCGCCCTTACATAGTGCATGGTGATGTGCAGCTTGTCTGCCACTTGCTTTTCGCTAAGCCCAAGCCGCAGCCTTTGCTGACGCAAGGCATCACCTGCGGTAAGTTCGCCAGGCGCTTCCTGGTTAATTGGGGATGCTTGCGGACAAGTCTCAGTTGGCATCGCTAAGCCTTTGGTATGTCTGGTTTTCTGGTGATGCCGGATAGAGAGTAGAAAGAAGCAGTGAGAAGTTGTCTACCAGCTCCTTATTCTGAAAATAACCCTCTATTTGAATACCTGCCAAGAGTGCCCGGGGAGCATGAGGTATAGTAAAAAATTCAACAATGGCAAGATAACTTTGATAGGTTTGGTGCGCAAGCTGAAAGTCTTGCTGTGCAAAATGAATCAAAGCCAATTCCAGCGCCGAAATATAGAGATTACTGTTCAACTGTAACGCCCGAGTAAAAGCATTCCGCGCATCCTGTTGACGCGCCAGTCGAAGTGCAGCTCTTCCCAAACCTTCGAAAGCGAGCGCTCTACCCGGGTAAGCAGTGTCATTCGCCACCCGCTCTAATTGCTCTATCGAATCGCCGTAGCGTTGCTGAGAAAACAATAGAGCTGCATAGTTGTTTCGCGCTCTTGAATTATCGCGATCCAGGTTAATAGATCGGCGAAAATTTGCGTCCGCCAGATCGATGTCCCCTTCACTCTGGGCCACCATTGCCAAAACCATATAAGCCTCCGAGCTGGCATCACTTATGTTTAGCGCGTTATTGGCATGACGTCGAGCAGCAGCCATGTCGTCAGCTTCAAAATAGGCCAGAGCAAGTTGACTATAATCAGCAGCAGCTTGATCATCCGACGCATCCACCAGAAAGCCGCCGCTTGTGGTAGTCACACAGGACGCCAATAGCATCGACAACAGCAATACAGCCGCCACAGAAAGAAGTTTTCTGGCCGCTGGTTTTTCAATTCCAAACTTGAGAAATGACATGATTTCCACTGTTTGAGACCTGTATACGTGGCGGAAGTGCGGCTTCAGAGACTGTGCAAGAAACCCTTGGCAGGCTGCGTTAGCTGTGGAAAACCCTTGCCGGTTTGGGTGTTTTACTGGATTCCTGCTTTCGCAGGAATGACAAATTCTGGATTTTTGCACAGTCTCTACAGTCCCACTTCCAGCCATTTTTTGAATTATGCAAAGCTCTCTGTTTATCTATTTTTTTAGGGCTTTATAATCTGTCGGCCACTAGCGCCAGATTATCAGCGCTGCCGAATATTTTTATGCCGTCTTTTTTGGCAGATTCTCTCTCCGCGTGGCGGCGTCTATGCCGATCGCTGCGACGGGTTTGATCGTCCACATCTCCCACCAACTGCCCACAGGCTGCGCCTATATCATCGGCTCGGGTTGTGCGCACAGTCACCGTGTAACCGGCTTTTTGCAGTATCTTCCTAAAGTTAGAAATTGATGAAGAAGCAGGCCGTTGATAATCACTGAGTGCAAACGGGTTGAAGGGAATAAGATTTATCTTACAAGGAAACTTTTCTAGCAATAGCGCCAGATCCCTTGCATGTTGCCTGTGATCATTTACCCCGGCTATCAAGGTGTACTCGATAACCGGCACACGTTTATCCGGCAAATTTGCCATATAGGACCGCACTGATCGCAACAACTCACTAATCGGGTACTTATTATTGAGCGGCATGATCTTACTGCGCAGTTCATCGTTGGGCGCATGCAAGGATAGTGCGAGCGAAGCATCGGTGTAATCTTTCAGCCGGTCGATTGCGGGTACCACGCCCGCGGTGCTTATAGTGACTTTCCGCTTCGATAAGCCATAGGCACAATCTTCCATCATGATACTGAGCGCATCCATTACATTGTCGAAATTCAATAAAGGCTCGCCCATTCCCATCATCACGACATTACTGACTTGGCGTTCCATTTTGTTGTCGAAACCGCCCAACTGCGAATTAGCCCACCACAGTTGGCCTACTATTTCAGCGACCGTCAGATTGCTATTGAAACCTTGCTTGCCGGTGGCGCAGAAAGAACAATCCAGCGAACAGCCTGCCTGCGAGGAAATGCACAAGGTGCCGCGACCCGACTCGGGAATAAAAACCATTTCAACACAGCTACCGCTGGCTACTTCAACTATCCACTTGCGGCTACCGTCGTCAGATTTATAGTCTTCCACTATATCGGGAAGAGAAATTTCAGTACTCAGCTTGAGCTTTTTGCGCAGCTCTTTACTGATATCTGTCATCGAATCGATGTCCAACACACCGCGCTGGTGAATCCATTTCAGAATTTGTTCAGCGCGAAATGGTTTTTCTCCAGCCTCGACAAACAAGGCGCGAAGCTTTGCCAGGCTGAGACCAGCCAAATTGGGTTTCGGTTTCGGTGTCGCTGTCATGCTCAGCTTGCCTCTACGAGAATTTGGTGTCAGCAACAGATTTCGTTGCTGTTGAAGAAATAACTAACTTCACGCTCAGCCGATGTTGGCGAATCAGAGCCATGCACCGCATTCGCGTCTATGGATACGGCGAACTCAGCACGAATAGTTCCCGCCTCCGCCTCCGCCGGGTTGGTAGCACCCATTAGATCACGGTTCACCATCACCGCAGCCTCGCCTTCAAGCACTTGAACCATCACCGGGCCAGAACTCATAAACTGGATCAAGTCTTTATAAAAAGGGCGTTCCTTGTGCTCGGCATAGAAGCCACCTGCCGACTCATCATCCAGTTGCAGCATTTTTGCGGCTACAATCTTCAATCCGGCTTTTTCAAAGCGTGCATAAATTTCACCGATGACGTTTTTGGCAACGGCATCGGGTTTAATAATAGATAGGGTACGTTCGATAGCCATCTTACCTGTTAACTCCCAGCTAGTGCATTGGTAAAAGATCGCGCATTATACGTGGTAAATCTGGAATTTTGTACGCTTTTAACCAGGCAGGCTTTTAACCAGGAAAACGCTATTTTTAGGGGTTTAGTCGGCCACTTCTTCCATCCAGGCTGCCTGGATAGCCTCCAGGATTTTCTCGCCGCAACGGTTCGGGTCATCGTCAAATTCGTCAAGGCTCAGTACCCACTGACGTAAATCCACAAAATTTACATATTGAGGGTCAGTATCCGGATAGCGGTCGGTCAATTCTATGGCGATATCAAATACATCGGTCCATTTCATGGCTATTAGCTCCCCCTAGTGTTCTTCCGACACCATGTTGATGGTGTACCTGGGTATTTCAATTACAAGGTCTGAATCACTGACCAATGCCTGGCAGCTTAATCTGGATTCAGGCTCTAAACCCCACGCCTTATCTAAATAGTCTTCTTCGTTTTCTTCCGCATCCAGCAGAGAATCAAAGCCCTCTCTAACAATGACATGACAAGTTGTACAGGCGCAAGATTTTTCGCAGGCATGTTCTATGGAAATCCTGTTTCGAAGAGCAGCATTGAGAATACTCTCGCCCTTGTTCGCCTCTATAGTTGAGCCTTCGGGGCAGATCACCCGGTGTGGAAGAAAGGTTAATTTAGGCATTTCTGTATTGGGCATCCTGTGCGGTTTTGTAAGAAACAGTGGTAATGAAAAAGTAGCGCAGGCTGAATTTTGTTAGTCAGCCTGCTTTTCAATTTCATCAATCGACTCTCCGCGCAAAGCATTAGCAATGTGCAAATCCATTCGCTTCGCAGCAAAATCACTGCTAAGCTGATTCAGTTCTTCAGTAGACGCATGTATTTCCACGCTACTCCCATTGATCATGGTTTTCTCTAAACCATTTATCGCCGTCTGTAATTTTTGCGACGCTGACGCCGACAAGAGACCTGCATCGATAAGCAGTGCGCTGGCTATGGCATCAAGCAGTTGTCTGGCATCCAGGCGCGCTTCCTTGATCGAGCGCATTTCCATGTCAGCTTGCGCATTATCATGGGATGATTGCAGCATCTCCTCGATGACGCTGGATTCGAGTCCATAGCTGGGCTTTACTTGTATCTCGGCTTTCTTGCCGGTTACCGCTTCCTCCGCGCTGACACTGAGCAAGCCATCCGCATCTACCTGAAAAGTAACCCGCACCCTGGCAGCACCCGCTACCATAGCCGGAATATCGCGTAGCTCGAATTTGGCTAAAGAGCGACAATCGGCAACCAATTCTCTCTCTCCTTGCACTACGTGGATGGACATTACCGTTTGTCCCTCTTTAAAAGTTGTAAATTCTTGAGTTTTGGCCACCGGAATGGTGGTGTTACGGGGAATAATTTTCTCTACCAGTTCCCCCATCGTCTCTATACCCAGCGACAATGGATTTACATCCAGCAAGAGAAAGCTATCTGCGGACTTGTTGCCTATTAATACATCTGCCTGAATACCTGCGCCAATAGCGACCACTTTATCTGGATCTATATTTGTGAGAGGCGGTTTTCCAAAAAATTCCGCGACCGCGTCCCGTACCATTGGCATCCTGGTGGAGCCACCTACCATGACCACATTGTCAATGTCTTCAATGCCAAGTGCTGCATCACGCAATACCCGGCGGCAGGTGTTTATCGTTCTGCGAATTATATCTGCGCTTAGCTGTTTCAGTTTTTGCTGGTCCAATTCAATGCGCCAATCAGCTTCACCGAGCTGCACCTTGCCCTGTGCGCTGAGCTGATGTTTCGCTGCATTGGCGATCTGCAACAATCTCGCCTTTGCTATCACTTCTTTCTGCCCGGCTGCAGACATTTGTTCGGCGAACCAATCGGCAATAAGCTGATCAATATCATCGCCACCGAGGCGGGTGTCTCCAGCGGTCGCAAGCACTTCAAACACGCCTTTTTTCAGGCTAAGCAGCGACACATCGAAAGTTCCACCGCCCAAATCAAAAACTACTACATTCCCCTGCTCCTGGCTGTCCAATCCATAGGCAACTGCCGCCGCCGTCGGCTCATTCAATAAGCGCAACACAGTAAGCCCGGCAAGCTGCGCGGCATCCTTCGTTTGTTGGCGTTGGGCATCGTTGAAATACGCTGGCACGGTAATTACTGCACCTTCCAGGGAGCCTTTTAGGCAAAATTCAGCGCGCTTTACCAGCTCACTCAATATATCAGCCGAAATTTGCAGCGCATCCTTGTTTCCTGCGGCGGTCACAATCGTCGGGGAACCGTCACCACGAGCCGCATCAAACTGAAAAGGCAGATAAGCGCCCTGCGCGTTCAATTCCGACAGACTCATCCCCAGAATACGTTTTATTGAGGCTACGGTGTTAGCAGGATCATCTACCAGCAAGGCTCTCGCTTCTATCCCGACCAGGGGTGGTTTGTCCTTCTGGTAGTGAACCACCGATGGCAGCAGGTGCTCACCAGAGGCATCGGGCAATGTTTCTACTCCCGTTCCACAACTTGCAGAAACCAGGGAATTGGTTGTACCGAGATCAATACCTACCGCACGACAATGCAGGGCTTTCGCAATTTTCCCACCGGGTTCTTGTATTTGAAGTAATGCCATAGCAGTTTTAGTTCAGGTTTGTCAGCCGCAAAATTATTCCATGAGCGCTTTCTACCAGTAACCAAGTCGCAACTCTTCCCCGGCATTTATTTCTGCTGCCAGCTTGTGCAAAAATTGCAATTCGTGATAAATTTTCTTCGCCGCATCGAAATCTTCAAGCTCGAACTTTTCTGAAAACTGTTGTTGTTGCTGATTCAATTTCGCTTGCACTTCTATTTTAAGGGCTCCCAGGTCTGCCAGCGCCGACTCATCCTTAGGCATTTCATCGAGTCTCTCTCGAAGCGCTATCTGTGCCATCAATAAGTCCATGCCCAGCTCGCTTTGCTGTACTTGCTGCACATCTCTACCCTGAAGGGAAAGCAGGTAGGCAGCTCGCTTGAGTGGCGACTTCAATGTTTCATAGGCTTCATTTAAATAGCTGCTACGCTGCACCGCTCTCAGTTTTTCTGACTCATCGGCGCCGGCAAATCGATCCGGATGTACCTGACTTTGCTGTTTGCGATATTCCTCGGCCAGCCGCTCCAGGTTGAGATCGCAGGATAAGGGAATATTAAAAACCTGGAAGTAGTTGCTATTGATAGACGGCACTTTCGGAATCAAATTCGGATGCTTGAAGAAAAGGAATACGCCGCAAATTTTCCTGGTTCAGCTTATGGGCAGGGGAAAATAAAACAGCATTCTAACTAGATACTGAAACTCTCGCCGCAACCACATTCGCCGCTGGCATTGGGATTCCGAAACTCAAACCCCTGGTTAACGCCCTGCTTGACAAAATCCATTTCGGTGCCATCGATATACAGCAAACTCTTTGGATCGACTATTATTTTCACGCCCTGCTGTTCGAATATTTGATCGCCGAACTCAAGCTTGTCGACGAATTCCAGTACATACGCCATTCCAGAACAACCGGTAGTTTTAACGCCGACTCTGATACCTATGCCATGACCGCGATCAGCCAACTGATTGGCAACATGCGCGGCGGCTGTTTGCGAAATAGAAATTGCCATAGTGAACTACCTTTCCTCTAGCCTTTCCTCTAGCCTTTTCTTTTCTGCTTGACATCTTCAATCGCTGCCTTGATCGCATCTTCAGCAAGCACTGAGCAGTGAATTTTAACCGGAGGCAAACCAAGTTCGTCAGCGATATCCTGATTCTTGATCAGGGTAGCCTCATCAAGCGAGCGACCTTTAACCCATTGCGTAAGCAGCGAACTCGATGCGATAGCCGAACCACAGCCATAGGTCTTGAATTTGGCGTCTTCAATAACGCCGTTGTCATCCACTTTAATTTGTAGGCGCATAACGTCACCACAGGCTGGCGCTCCGACCATGCCAGTACCGACATTAATATCGCCATCATCCATCTTGCCTACATTACGGGGATTTTCGTAGTGGTCTAATACTTTGTCTGAATATGCCATTTTTGCTTCTCCTGATTTGCTCTGCCTAGTGAGCTGCCCATTTAACTTGATTTAAGTCCACACCGTCTTTGTACATGTCCCATAGTGGGGATAATTCTCTTAATTTAGCAACTGCTTCGCGTATCTTTTCGATTGAGAAATCAATTTCTTCCTCAGTACTGAAACGGCCGATAGAAATTCGTAATGAGCTGTGTGCCAGTTCGTCATTCAGCCCGATGGCACGAAGCACATAGGATGGCTCCAAACTTGCCGAGGTACAGGCTGAGCCGGAAGACACTGCCAGATCTCGCAATGCCATCATCAGGGACTCACCTTCGACAAAATTAAAGCTGATGTTCAGGTTTCCAGCTACGCGATGATCAATATCGCCATTTACAAACACCTCTTCCATGTCTTTAAAGCCATTTAACAGGCGCTTACGCAGAGCCAGCATTCGTGCATTATCTACCTGCATTTCTTCCCTGGCAAGACGATAAGCCTCACCCATTCCTACTATTTGATGTGTTGCCAGGGTTCCTGATCTCATGCCTCGCTCGTGACCCCCGCCATGAATTTGCGGTTCTATACGAACTCTTGGCTTACGCCGCACATAAAGGGCACCAATGCCCTTGGGCCCGTATATTTTATGTGCAGTCACGGACATCAAATCCACCTGCATTGCTTCCATGTCGATCTCTAGCTTACCGACGCTCTGCGCCGCATCCACATGAAATATTAGCTTGTTCTCGCGGGTTATTTTGCCAATAGCCGCAATGTCGTTAATGACACCAATCTCATTGTTTACATGCATTAAAGAGACGACTGTGGTATCAGGCCGGATAGCCGCCGCTACGGATTCCGGTGTAATCAGCCCCGATTCTGCCGGGTCGAGATAAGTCACTTCATAGGCTTCACGTTCCAATTGGCGGCAGCTATCTAAAACCGCCTTGTGTTCAATTTTGGAGGTTATAATGTGTTTGCCTTTTTTTACATAAAAGTGGGCGGCCCCTTTTATCGCCAAATTATCAGCCTCGGTTGCACCTGAGGTCCATACAATTTCTCGCGGATCACAGTTAAGCAAATCGGCAACCTGACGGCGTGCGCTTTCGACGGCTTCCTCGGCTTTCCAACCAAACAGATGAGAGCGAGAAGCCGGATTCCCGAAATTCGCCTCAAGGGTGAGGCACTCGGCCATTTTTTCCGCTACCCGTGGATCGACGGGAGTGGTTGCTGAATAATCTAGATAAATTGGAAATTGCATTGATTTCTCCACCGCTGCTGCTGGTCTACAAGCCAGGAACTAACACAGGAATGTCGTCTGCGCCCTCGCTGACATGAGCTGTTTTCGATCCTGCTGCCCTGAAATTCGTTTTACTTCATTCCTGGCTACTAGATCTGCAAGGCTTATGCCTTCCAGAAAAACATGAATCTGTTCGCTTAAATCTGCCCATAGATAATGGGTTAAGCAGGTCACTCCGCCCTGACAGTCGCCAGCACCCTTGCATTTCGTTGTATCCACCGACTCGTCAACAGCATCAACGATCTCGGCGATAAATATTGCTTCGGAGCCGCGCTGTAATTCATAGCCGCCACCCGGGCCGCGCACACTGCTGACCAATAAACTCCGACGCAATTTGGCAAATAACTGCTCCAGATACGACAATGAAATTGCCTGACGCTGCGAAATATCAGCAAGACTTACCGGCCCCTGGTTCCTGTGCAGAGCCAGATCCAGCATGGCAGTGACTGCGTATCTGCCCCTGGTGGTTAAACGCATGGGAAAACCTTCTCGGTGTTCTGGAAACGCTGCCTATTATCGAATACCTAAGTAAAATAGTCAAGTATAGTATAGTGACAACGATCGCTAAAACTCACATCGAAGCGGATTTGGAGCCGGTCAGCTGCGTTCGTAAACGATTGTGGAAGGAGCCTTGCCGAAATCAGCCCCCATTTGATAACCAAAGGATTTGGCAAGCAGGGCGATTATGGCGAGGTGGTGAATACTGTGGGTGATCAAACCCATCAGCTCTCGCTGCACAGTGCTGGGAATCTCAACCACCGGGCTGAACGGGTGTACAGATTCTTTGACACGAATTTGCGCAGCGGAGAATTCCATGTAATCAAGCTGCTCAATTCTTCTGGCAACCGTGGCCAGGGAAAAAGTGGCTGCCTCAAGGTTGTGCTCAATTTCTTTATCCCGTTTGCGTGCATCATAATTGATGGAAGCGGCTGGCAGACCAGAAAAAAAACAATGAAACCTGTCAAGAACATGCCGAACATGTGCGCCGATTGAGGAGCCACCTTTCGATCCATCAACATACACAGATTGAGATACTATTTTTAGAAGCTGATCACATTGCCCGAGACAGTTGCTACATCCCTGCACCAACAAGGCTCCGCTATTATCCTGTTCGAGTTTGCTAACTCGATTCTCTATTTTGGCGTGTGTCATTCGTTTGAAACCTTTGCCTGATTCAAAAAATAGTCGGAAGCGGGACTTTACCGATTTTTGCTCATCGACAATTGCTCCTGCCTTGTCCTACCAGGTTACATCCATGTAACGGTGCAAAATCGGCAACCCGTACATCCTGTACATAAGCCCCGCCATCTACAACTATCTTGCGCGGCTGAAAAGACTGTGCAAGAAACCCTCGCCAGGCTGTGTTACCGGTGGAAAACCCTTGCCGGTTTGGGTGTTTTACTGGATTCCTCTCTCGCAGGAATGACAAATGTTGAATTTTTGCACAGTCTCTAAAGCCGCACTTCCAGCAATTATGCAAAGACATTATGTAGTGACCTACCCGTCCTCAACGTCATGGATTAAGCTTGGGACGGAAAAACCTCGGCTCAGGTCTCAGTTTACTGGTGCTGCTGCGTAAGAAACTGCCGGGCAAAGCCTGGAATGCTAAACTGTCGAGTCGAATTGCTTGATGAATATAGCATAGCAGCCTTTTCGCTACTCTCATACCACACTCATACTCATTGCCCGCAGGGTTGCTGCTTACGCTAAATGCAAGTCCTGGATCATTTCCGTTGAATAAAGTGTAGAATCTACATTGACAACCCCAAGACCATGGTGGGGGCTATTTTATTGCACCGACCTTATCTCTTTATCAATACCACTTATCAGTATTATCAGTACTGTGCGGAAGACTCTCAACTTGTGGACATAACTGAACCAGAAACGATTCCCGCCATGTCCAAAACGCATTGCTTGAAACCCATGAAAGTAGATCTACACTGCCATAGTTATTATTCAGACGGAAAGCAGTCACCTGAATTTCTGGTGCAGCGCGCCATTGAAAACCAGGTTACACATTTAGCACTGACAGATCATGACTGCATCGATGGACTGTTACAGCCTGCTGTAGTCAATAGTGGCATCACCGTCATTAATGGCCTGGAGCTATCTTGTCTTTGGAACAATCTGGAGGTTCATGTTGTTGGTCTTCTATTCGATATTGAAAATAAAGACATAAGAGGGCTGTTAGCCGCGCAGCAAACACAACGGGAACTACGCGCCAGAGCTATCGACGAGAAACTCAGAAAACTGAGTATCTACGGCCTTATGCCCTATTTACAAGGCCTGCCATGCAGAGCTTACACCCGTAGCCATATCGCTGACTTTCTGGTACAAGAAAATATCTGCAAAAATCGTCAAAAAGCATTTAAGACTCACCTGGGCAACCAGGGAAAAGCTTATGTCGCGGCAAGTTGCTGTAGCCTGGCCACTGGCATAGCCGGAATCAGGGCAGCAGGAGGAATAGCTGTGTTGGCTCATCCAGGTCGATATTCTCTGGGCAAGAAAAAGCTAAGTCTCTTATTAGATGATTTCAAAGACTGCGGTGGCGAAGCGATGGAGGCAAGCTATTCCAATATAGATGCAAGCACCAAAGCCTGTTTGAGTAAGTTGGCAGAAGAAAAATCCCTTTATGTCTCGGTCGGTTCTGATTTTCACGATGCCGCCGCTAGCTGGACCGACATAGGAAAATTTCCCGCTCTGGATCAACAGGCCAAAAAAAATGCCATTTGGCTACATCCCAAATGGCATTGTTCGATTTCTCAAACTGCCAATTCTTACACCACCAGAAAAAGAACCGGGCTCAGTAGTTACATTACCACTGGATAGTAAGGCGAATCTATTTCTGCCTGCGCCTGATTTTGGCCACCGCATCGCGGAACACATCCAATAATGTTTCATGCTTGTAATCTGTAAACTCACCGGCATCCATAAACATGCCATGCTCTTCACAAGCCTCATACTCTAAATGAGGCTGCTTTGAATCATTCAGCTTGGTCATGGTTTTACCGCAGCGAGGGCATTGAATATCACGAACTGTGTTGTAAGTCTTTCCGACTTCGGGGTCGCCACTGTCAGCAAAGTCTGCCATCCAGTCGTCCTTTAGCTGCTCGGCTTCTCCATTGTCAAACCAAAGACCTTTGCAGCTATTGCATTTATCTACGGTTACCTGGCCATACAGTGTCTCTATTTTAAGTTCCTGCATCTCGGAATTACACTTCGGGCAGTCCATCCTGTTCTCCTCAAATACCGCTTCTTATTATTTGGGACTTGATTCCTGGCTACATTCGTTCTCTAAGCCATATTGGCATTCACCAACCAACAGCCTGGTAGAAAGCGTATAGTATAAGGGATTTTCAACGCAGACCAAGCCAAAATTTCTATTTGGCGGGGTTCCCTCTGGCCTGGACACCATTAAGCCGGCGTTCACATTTATCAAGGTACTATTCAAGAACTATTCAAGAACTTTCGAAACATTCAGGTTTGAAAGTGATACGCCCAGGAACTGTAACCGGAGACAAACCATGAGACATGCTCAAATATTGGCCTTAGTGCTGCTGCTGAACTTTTCTCCCGCGATAGTGGCTCGAGAAGGCTCTGCGAATGTAAGTAGCGCCTGTGCCACACTCGAATTTATGGCGAAAATGCTGACCCTGAATACCATTTTACCCGCAGATTTCGACGACACAGGTGAAATGAACCTCATGACTGAAGCATTAGCCGAATTGAACCGGCTAAGCTGCCAACCGGTCATACTGACTGGCTACAGCCGCGGGAATAGTTACTACTCTAACGGTTCGCTAGTTTCCAGGGATCTCTACCATCGGGCCTGGTACTTCCCCAATGGGCAGTTATTTATGGCCGAACCTGGCGTAGATACCACCATCTATTATCCAAACGGAAGAGTTATGGCCTATCACTGGATGCATGGCGGTCAGGCTTTGTTTTGGCCTAATGGCAGCCTGGCCACGAATTATTTCCGGGTTTCTGATAAGACCTGGTACTACCCCGATGGCAGCATCATCACCTACAAAGCAGGATATTCAGGGGGGCGCTGGTTTTATCCCTTTCAGCGCCTGGATGGCGGTATTGGTCAAGAAGTCATATCCAGCAATTGGGGCGTAGAGGATGAGAATTTTACCTTCTTGAACTTTCGTGAAGACGGCAGCCTGTTTGCTGCGAGAGAGCGAATTCGCAGGAAACTTATTTTTAGCGATATTGAGTTACGGGATGTACCAGGTGTTCTACTGGTGATAACGCGCTTGTATCAAGCGTCAGATTCAGCCAAACAGTTTACCCCGGCAGATATCAACATAACTGGAGCTCCCTTCTAGTTATTCGGGTCTACCGAATGGCGGAGCAAGTGCCAGCGAGCGCAGCACAAAAGCAGCTCCCTGTGTTTCCCTAGTAGCTATACTGGCTGGATCGTTGCTGCAAGCCGGCAACTGACAGGTCACCAGACTGACACTGGAGTAAATCGCCTTTATGGAATACATGTATCTTGTCAGTACGGCGTTGATCTTCAGTTTGCTCCCCTAAACCAGTGAGGATAATTGAAACACTCTGCGCTAACGGCAATTCGCGCAGAGTCGAACCATAATCACACATCGCCTGGTAAAGCCTGATTTCAAATTCTGTTACATCCTTCTGCCATTGCTCGGCGTAGCTTCGCTCTGCTGCCTCACTTCTTTCTCTTAGCTCGTTCGCCTTCGCGACGGCCTGCTCTCGCAGAGGCTCTATTCTACTCCTCAATTCATCGAGTTTTTTGTGCAAATCCTCTTCACTATTTTCAAAATCCACTGCGGAAGTTGTTGTTTCACGCAACGCCGATTCAAGCTGGCGAAGGCTTTGCATGCCCTCCTGCATAGCCGTGCGCAAGGCTTCAATGTCCGCCCGTAGTTGTTCATAATCACTTTTGTTTACGGCACCAAGCGAGCGCAATAAGCGAGCCGATTCTGAGGCCTGCTGGATTGCATTATTCACCACCAGGGAATAATTGATATTCGATATTTTCTGCATCATTTCGGAATAAAAATCAGAAGGCTCTACTTGCTCTGTGCTCAATGCCATGCGTGACGGGGAGGCCGGTGTTGAAGCTCTCTGTGACAAGGCAATTGATTCGAACGGATTGCCCCGAACCTGGAGTGACTGCATAGCAGTATTAATAGAGGCCAGGCGCACCCTGTTACGACGGCTTGCCAGTGGTGTTCTCACCTCAAGCACCACTCCCTGACCAATCAGGTAGGTGCTATCGATTCCGCCGAGGCTCATTCCAAAAAGCCCCCTGACTTCTGCAAAATCCAATGCCTCCTCTAATGCCCCTGAGAAAATATCGATATTCTTCCGCAGGCTCGCTAACTGTAGCTGTTGAGCGCTGACTGACAAGGAGAACACAGCGGAGACCGCAAGCAGTAAACTCAGTTTCATAACATTCAGCATATTTTCGCGCTCCTGTCTAATGGCGCCTTCTTATCTAATGTCGCCTTGATAACCCACGAAATTGACTAACTGTCGCAGCGATAGAATGGTTTCGTAATCACTGTCTACTAATTGCTCGTAACCAGCGCGCATATCCTGCAAATCCAGCAGGCGCTGTTGCTCAAAGTAGGCATATATCTGGTCGAAACTTTCAGCAGTCGATTGTTGCGCCTGCTCCCTCACTGCCTGCAACAATTGAACATTGTTACTATCCTGGCGACTCTCCACCCGCGCCACCAATTGCTGCATTTCTTCTCTTTGCTGTTGTTGGAAATCTGCTAGCTGCGCTTGTACATCGGCTTTAGATGGAGCGGCAGCGGCGAAGGAAATTGACAAGCCAGCCTCGTTGTTCACCACGTTCACATTGAAAATCAGCAGGCAAAGCATGGCCAGCGAAGCTGCCGTTGGAAACCATTGCCAGCCCGGCCACAATCTGGACAAAGCTGTGCCAGCACGATGTTCCTGCCGGAATAAAGTAAGCCATCGATCCCAATGCGGCACACTTTGTTCCTGCCATTGTTGCAAGCCTTCTCTGGCCAGCAACAAAAACTCCAATTCCGAATTACAGTCCACGCAACCAGACAAATGCTTGTCCAACTCATCGCGGGTAATGGGAGACATCTCTTCAGACAAATATTCTTGCAATAGATGCTGTGTTTTAGGACAGGACATTTTGTGCCTCCGATACAACTTTCAATTTTTTCAGCGCACTATAGAAACGTGTCTTGGCAGTGTTCGCAGAAATATCCTGCAATTCCGCAATTTCATCGAAGGTGAGCGACTGAAATATTTTTAGCTCTACAATCGACCGCTGCTCCATGCCAAGTTCATTTAACATTTTCAGAATTCGTGTGTTTCGCTGCAATTTACTTACTTTGTTGTCTGGCTCAAATTGCACATTCGCGGGAAATTTGTCCAGAGCGTCTGCTTCGTCTTCGCTGGTAAATTTTGCCGACACCGACATGAGTCTCTTACGGCGATTCATATCCACGGCCTTGTTATGTGCGATGCGGAAGATCCAGCTACTAAATTTTGCATCTCCCCGAAATCGATGCAAATTTCTATAAACACCCAAAAATACTTCCTGCATAAGATCCATGGCATCGCTGGAATTGCCGGTCAAGCGTAAACCGTGATTGTAGATTTTATGTTCGTAGCGCTTAACCAATTTCTCCCAGGCATGAGCTGAGCCAGTAAGAGCCGTCGCTATCAGCGCTTCGTCTTCGTCAATCAGACTCATGGAATCCCCACCCTGCTACTGTGAAGCAGATACTTGTCAGTAACCGCAGGATAGTGGTTTTTAGAGAGTAAGTCGCAAGCAGCGCTCGTATAGTTTGCCGTGGAAAAAGCTTATTGCGCGGGGTAGGCATGCAGGGATTCGTCCAGCAGAACACTCCAGGCCCGGTTAAAAGGGTGAACCTTGTCAGTTTCACCGCTTGCATTAATCATGGGGTACGCTTTATTCGCCCATTCAAAAATTGAATGTTTTAGATTGCGAACCCGAGTAAAACCCATCTGCTGTAGCTGCTGCGCAACCGCTGCGGACCTGTAACCAACTGAGCAGTAGACTATGATTGCTGCATCTTTGCTGAGTCCGTTAGTGGCAAGCCATTCAGCAATAGAATCTTCCGTTTCCAGGTTTAGTGCCCTTTGCAAATGGCTGATTGCAAACTCTTCAGGCGCTCTCACATCGATTATAATTGGCAGGGAAGAAACGGGTTCGCCATAGTGACCAAGCAATTCGTTTGTTGAGATATAGTCAACGCCAGGAAACTCCCGCTCTATTTTCTCATCCACCGATTCCCAGTTGACGCCAAACAAGCCAAGGAAAAATGAAGAGATGGAAGCCGATATAACGAGCTTGAGCATAGCTGTCATGCCTGAATAAAATAGCAGAATTACCCGCTGTGCCAAGGACTGAATAAATAGTAACACCGGCACCGCGACCAAATCCATACACCGCTAACCGCCATCAATACAAATAATAGTGCCATAATAGCAAGCAATACCACAGCCCTCCCGTCAGATTCATTTCACATTGGACAAGGCTTTATCGGTATATCAGCAGTAGCTTTCATTCATCTATTCTACGCTACAACCCATTATTCCCGATTTTACTGGACAGGTCTATTTACTTCCAACATGACGATTGCAGCCTTGGTTATTTTTGACAGTTTCCGTGCATGTCTCCGGCTCGGCTTCATAGGGGGTGCTAAGCGATGCGTGATGATCGTTGCTATTCGGTGAGTGAGATTGCGTCCCATCTCGGGATCTACCGGGACGCCATCTACAAGTGGATAGAACGTAAAGGGATGCCAGATCACAAGCCTGAGAGGCTTTGGAGGTTTGGTAAAGATGATATTTATCAATGGCTTATCAGCAACAGTGCGGATGAGGGTAGAAACAAAAATGACCAGGCAGTTTTTTGAACAACCGATACTCAACTCTCCTTATGACTACCCCAGCCGTCACTGGGAGCTGGATGCCAGTGGTCAGCCCACCCAACAAATACTGGAGGTTCGTCGCCGTGCGGAGTTCATCACGCCAATTCCCAAACCCAGAAAGCGCAAAGGCGCGGGTGAGCAGTCGCAGCTACTTTTTGACGAAGGCAAAGGGCTGACTACCAGTGAGCAACAATACGACCATACCGCGATAATCAAAAGCGTTCGCCAGCAAGTCGATAAATGGCGGGATCTGCCAAACCCCAATGACTGGCGTGTCACACCAGAAACGATTCGTTTGCTGCAACACTGGCGGCATCACAATTTCAGCAGCCTCCGACCTTTTTTCTGTCAGGTAGAAGCGGTGGAGACAGCGATTTGGCTAACTGAAGTGGCACCCACCGCTGGAAAAATTGGCAAAGGTTTTCTGGAACATCTGGCCAACGCCAACAATGATGCCAACCCGGAGATCATGCGTCTGGCCTTAAAACTGGCAACAGGTGCGGGCAAGACCACGGTGATGGCCATGCTGATTGCCTGGCAAACCATCAATGCGGTACGCAAACCCCAGAGCAAAAGGTTTACCCGAGGCTTTTTAATCATTGCCCCGGGTCTGACGATACGAGATCGCCTGCGTGTTCTCCTCCCCAATGATCCGAACAGTTATTATCGGAGACGCGAACTGGTTCCAGGCGATATGATGGCTGACTTGGACCGGGCCAAGATTGTCATCACCAACTACCACGCGTTTAAGTTGCGTGAGCGCATGGCGCTATCAAAGGGCGGGCGCTCATTGCTTCAGGGACGTGGAGACGCACTGAACACACTGGAAACGGAGGGCCAGATGTTGCAGCGGGTGATGCCCGACCTGATGGGCATGAAAAACATCATGGTGATCAATGACGAGGCGCACCATTGTTACCGTGAAAGGCCAAACCATACGCTCGACGCGGATTTAAAGGGCGATGACAAAAAAGAAGCGGCAAAAAACAGCGAGGCCGCCCGGCTGTGGATATCGGGTATAGAAGCCGTTAATCGTAAACTGGGTGTAAACCGTGTTCTTGATCTGTCTGCCACGCCTTTCTTTTTGAGTGGCTCAGGCTATGCCGAAGGCACCTTGTTCCCCTGGGCCATGAGTGACTTTTCGCTAATGGATGCCATCGAATGTGGCATCGTCAAATTGCCCCGTGTGCCGGTGGCCGACAATATTCCCGGCGAAGACATGCCCAGGTTTCGCAATCTCTGGGAGCATATTCGCCCCCGCATGCCCAAGAAGGGTAGAGGTAAAGCAGAAACGCTTGATCCGCTCAGCTTGCCGGTGGAACTTCAAACCGCACTGCAAGCCTTGTATGGGCATTATGAGAAGACCTATCAACTGTGGCATGAAGCGGGAATTCGTGTTCCGCCCTGTTTTATCGTGGTCTGCAACAACACCTCAACCTCCAAACTTGTGTACGACTTTATCTCGGGCTTTCATCGGAACAATGACGATGGATCAACAACGTTGGAAAACGGGCGTTTGCCGCTGTTTTGCAATTTCGACGAACACGGTAACCCAATTGCGCGACCACGCACCTTGTTAATCGACAGCGAGCAGCTCGAATCTGGCGAGGCACTGGATAAAAACTTTCATGCGATGGCCGCCGATGAAATAGAGCGCTTCCGCTATGAAATGAAACAACGTGGCGATCACAAGGGCGCAGAGAATATCACCGAGCAAGATTTACTGCGCGAAGTGATGAATACCGTGGGCAAACGAGATCAGCTGGGCGGATCGATTCGCTGCGTGGTCTCCGTTTCCATGCTCACCGAAGGTTGGGATGCCAATAATGTTACCCATGTGCTGGGAGTGCGAGCCTTTGGTACCCAGTTGCTGTGTGAGCAGGTGATTGGTCGGGCATTGCGCCGCCAATCCTACGATCTGAATGAACAAGGACTATTCAACGTTGAATATGCCGATGTGTTGGGCATTCCCTTCGATTTTACTGCCAAACCTGTGGTGGCACCGCCGCAAGCACCGCGCGAGACCATCCAGGTTAAAGCTATTAGCCCCGACCGCGATGCCCTCGAAATTCGTTTTCCACGGGTGGCCGGTTACCGGGTTGAGCTACCAGAAGAGCGATTAACCGCAAAGTTTAACGAAGACTCGGTATTGCAACTAACACCGGACCTGGTCGGCCCCTCAATTACTAAAAATGCCGGTATCATCGGGGAGGACGTAGACTTGAGCCTGCGACATCTGGACAATATGCGGCGTTCTACTCTGTTATTCCATATTACCCAGCGACTGCTCTACACAAAATGGCGCGACCCCGGTGAAGAGGCCAGACTGCACCTGTTTGGTCAGTTAAAGCGTATTACCCGGCAATGGCTGGACAACTGCCTAGTGTGCAAAGGCAGCACCTATCCCGCCCAGCTACTGTATCAGGAATTGGCCGATATGGCCTGCGAACGCATTACTGCGGCTATTACTCGCTCTCTAGTGGGTGAGCGCCCCATCAAGGTAATGCTCGATCCCTACAATCCTGTTAGCTCCACCGCCCACGTCAGTTTCAATACCTCAAAGACCGAGCGCTGGGAGACCGATGCCAGACGTTGCCACATCAATTGGGCAATCCTTGACAGCGGCTGGGAAGGGGAATTTTGCCGCGTGCTGGAATCGCACCCCGGCGTAAATGCCTATGTCAAAAATCACAACCTTGGCTTAGAGGCACCTTATCGCTACGGCTCTCAAATGCGTAAATATATTCCTGATTTCATTGCGCTGATTGACGATGGCCACGGGGATGACGACCTGCTGCATTTAATTATCGAGATCAAAGGTTACCGGCGCGAAGACGCAAAAGAAAAAAAGGCCGCCATGGAAACCTACTGGGTACCAGGGGTAAACAACGATGGAAAACTGGGTCGCTGGGCGTTTGCCGAATTCACCGATGTTTATGCGATGCAAACCGACTTTGAAGCAAAGCTTGAAACCGAGTTCAATAAAATAATTGAGACTCACAGGGCTGTCACTGGGAAAAAGGCATGAAGAAGGCTGCCATCTATAAGGGAAAAACTAAGTTTGACCCCCGCAAATTCATGGAGTTGGCCATTGAAGTCATGCGTGGGTCCGTTTCTGAACCTCGCGACGATGGCAAGATTAGCCCTGTGGTGGGAGCTGTATTGTGGAAGCCAGGCGGCACGGTTGAGACCAGTTGCCGAGGTGAACTACGCCACGGAGATCATGCCGAATTCACGCTTTTGGAGAGAAAGAACCGTGATGCCAGGCTAGATGGTTGTATCCTGTTCGTCACACTAGAACCTTGTGCCCCCAATTCACGAAAGGCTCCCAAGCTGAGTTGCGCGAATCGTATCGTTCTGGCCAGAATCAAAGAAGTGTGGGTAGGCATTGAAGACCCTGACCCGACGGTTGATCGTAAGGGCATTAAGCATCTGGAAAACGCTGATATAACCGTACACATGTTTGATCGCGATCTTCAGGAAATTATTCGTAGCGAGAATAAAGTGTTTCTACAACAATCGTTGGAAAGAGCGCAAGTATCCAGCGAGAAATCGATTAAAGACAATTCACTTTCGACTCTGGAAAGCGTATCTAAGGACACCAGCGTCATTGATGATCTATCAGTTAAAGCATTGAATCAGTATCGCTCGATTGCGGGGATCAAGGCGAAGGTGGGAACAGACACATTTAATCGTCGCCTGTTACAACAAGGTTTGCTGAGGAGAAAAGACAAACAACTGAGTCCCACAGGTTTCGGCATACTGCTTTTTGCTAATGAGCCGAGAACGGTGATGCCCCAAGCTGCCCTGTTGGCTACGATCCACTATCCCGATGATACCGAAGAAACAAAAGATTTCGATGCTGCCATGGTACTTATCCCCAGGCAGGTGGAGAAATGGCTTCGCGACAGGCTTCCAAATGTTAATGATCGCAGCGCTATGCAGCGCAAGAAAAACCCACCTCTCCCTTTTGAGATAATTCGTGAAGCCGTGGTCAACGCTTTAATCCACCGGGACTATGATAGTAAAGAAGCTAAATGCCAGTTACTGGTCACCGCTGATACCATTACGGTGAAAAGCCCCGGCAGTCCGCTGCCGTCCATCACTCTGGAGCAACTGCAATCATTCAATGCACCCATGTTGAGTCGAAATCCAGTACTCCATTATGTTTTTGCACAAATGCATATGGCTGAAGAAAGAGGACTGGGTCTTAGATCATTAAAGAGCCAGGCTGAAAAGCATGGTTTGCCCCTGCCAAGGTACAGCTTTCCTGACTTCGACGGTCAACCCTCATAAGTCATTGATTTATAAAGAAACACAAAAATACCTAGGCACTACAAATGCCCAGATATTTAAGGATTATGTCAATTAGTACAGTGGGTAAGCTGTGGTAATCGCTTTTAATCCCATCACAGCATAGATTTTTTTTGCCTCTGGATTGATTTGAGAAGGCATGACATAACGCTGTTTGGTGCGCTTGTGTTTGAACACACTATGTTGCACATGAATCAAGGCATTACGAATAACTTCAGGGGATAAGGCTTTGTGTTGTAGCTTGATTCGATACATTAGCTGTCTGATGCAGGCAAAAGCCATGAACGAAATAGCAATGTGGGCACGCACCCTGGAAGGTGTCCAGTGGTAGATAGGGCGTACTTTTAAGTCATGTTTAGTGATGCGGAAACTTTCTTCAACCTGCCATAAGCCGCGATAGTGTGATAGCACTTCCTGATGCGGCGTATCTGGCAAATTGGTGATGACCCCATGCAAGCCGTCCCAGCGGCTTTCGGCATCAATTTTATCCTGGTTGATACTCAGGCTGGTTTTTCCTTTGATAATCAGAAACTTTTTATAGCCGTAGTTATTTAATAAGTCCTTGGGATTCTGGCTTTTACCTATTTTCTTGATGAGCCGATCGACTGCCTTTTGTCGGTCATGTTGATCTTTATCCGCACGCTTTGGACAATGCGAGACAATGAGCCGTCTCTTCTTGTGCGTCAGCTCGGCTGCGCTTGACCCGCCTTTGCCAAGTGCCTGATAAGCTGATTTATCCAATACTTTGGTTTGTAGTGCACTTGGTAATTGTTTTAGTTTCGCTCCGACAATGTAATAAGCGCCCGCCTCATCCAGGGCGCTTAGATTGTCTTCATTCAACATGCCCCGATCAGCGACAAAGATCATTTTCCTAACATCATAGCGCGCTTGCATCGTCTGCAAAACGCTGATTAGGCTATGACCCTCGAAAGTAGCACCGGGAAACACTTCGTAGCCGACCGGCAGACCTTCGCGGGTGACCAGCAAAGCCAGCAATACTTGCGGCTGATTAAATTTACAGTCCTTGCTGTAGCCATTTTGTTTTAATTCGTCTTCCTTGAAAGACTCAAAATAGAGCGTCGTACAATCAAAAAACAACACATCCAGGGCACCAGGCAACAAGGATCGCGTACCTTCACAGGTCATCGCTTGCAGCCGGCTGATGGTGTTATCGTCAAGCTGATCCATCATCCGATAAACTTTCTCTAAGGACAAAGAAACGCCAAAGTCCTGCTCCAGCTGCTGCACACTGCCGCGCTTGCGCTTGCCTTGCTCTGGGGGATTAGCAATGCGTGCCATCACACAATGAAACAGTGCTTCTGTGGAGGCACGATACTTCTTTTGCGGCAACAGGGTATCGAACGACAACTGGCGATAGACCGCGCCATACACCTCATGGATGCCCAGCACCACCCGTTGTTCTTCCACCATCTGCCTCAGATCAACATTCAAGGTGGCTTTAGACGCTTGGGCTGCTTTCGCTTCAATAACTTGTTTGGCGACCGCCTCAGGCGGAAACAAACCGGGCTGGTGTTGGGCTTCAAGCTTCGCCTTGACGACTTCGGCCAGCTCTTTCAATCGCACTAACTCATCGTCATCCATGGCAATGCCGATATAACGGACAATCTTTTGCTTGACCTTATCGCCGACGCGCACAGATGAAACAATCTGAACCGATTGTCTTGGGCTATTGGGTGTAGATTTAACGCGAACAAACATGGGGTGAGCTTACACCATGCCATCACCGAAGTCAACACAAATATTCAGATAGGCACTACAAAGCAGTTTCTCTACTACCCCCGCGTGTTTATTGGGCTGTGGACGATCTGCGCGGGGTGAACCGTCGAAGTCAGGAAATCTCTTACAGGCAGGAAGCTCTGACTGTACCGGGGTTAGCACCCGGGGGTTAACAACAGGGGGTTAGCAGCAAAACCCACCATCAGCCAATGGATGCACAGCTCAAGGCTTATGACCATGCTGCCTTACAAACTCGATACAACCAACTCGATTTACTCAGCTCTCGTGCCGGTTTCGGCCATTGCTCAATTAATTAATTAAATAATGGACTCCCTGAACCGGTTTGAGCGAATCGACAAGGACTTTCCCGGCCAAAAAGTAATCGTGGCTACTGTCCCTCTAAATTCAGCCCCCGGAATTCATCAAGGCCCTCATCCTGATGCAGCACGAAGGCAGTTTTCATCGCGCCACCTTCAGGAGATTGACTAGTGTGATGACTAAGTTATCGAGTATGCCATTCGCGTCAGGATCAGCGCCGCGATGCGAGCGCAGATAGCAGAATCATTTGCTGCCGGTGGAGTTGTCCCGGCATCCATAGCCCATAGCCGTGTGATGACTCTGCGCTGGCATCTGCTCGCCATCGCGACAAAAGTGGTCAGGACGGAACCTCAACTCTTGGTAAAAACACAGGAAAAATACAGGAAAAGCACCGACTACTACCGGAACAAGTGCTGCTGGCACTGAGGGGGGGGGTGTGAAGCGCCGCCCATTTAACCCGATATAGAACAAGAGTAACGGCTTCTGCAGGGCAGGTGCGTCCAAAATAGCCGATTTAGCACTGACAAGGTGCCGAACCAGTATTTTTTAGTAAACAGGATTTTCGAGTAAACCTCTCGGTACTATCTCGGTGCTATCTCGGTACTATCTCGGTACTATCTCCGTATTATCTGCTGTAATGGCCAGTCACAAGGCTTGAAAGAAGGATTCACAGGCTTTTGAAGCATTGCTGCTACTCTATTTGGAGATTTGGAGATTTGGAGATTTGGGCAGGCAGACTGAGGCTAGATTAGATTTGACCAGCGGGCTGTTTTGCTTCATTCTCAGCCACTTTTGTAATTTTGGCTTGTGCAGCCAGGGCAGGCAATGCTCGAAACCACCAGGGATACCCCATGCCAGCAGAAAGTGATTCCAATAAACCGATTTTCCTGAAACCCGGCCACAATGCCGGTGATTTAGTCGAGTCCAGTAAATGGAAAGTCTTGCGAGAAGAACCTGGTTTGGTTGAGGTTGACGTGCATCTGCCGGAGCATCTTTTGAACCCGCGCGATCAACTGTTCGGTGGTTTCACTGGCACCTACGTGGATATGATTTCTATCTATACCGTGCGAACCTTGTTTGAGAGCCAGCAAGATTTCAAGTGGTCGGCCACGGTCAACATGCGGATTGACTATTTCGCACCAGTTCTGGGCCCCAGATTTCTGTTAAAAGGTGAGTTGATAAAAGACGGTCGCAGTACCTGCCTGGTTGCAAGCCATTTTACTGATATGGAAGGAAATAAGTTGGTGTACGCCATTACTACCCTGCGCAAGAGCCAGTAAATTGACCGCCAAAAGGCGGGCTTGCCCACCTTTCCATCTGCCACCTTTCCTGGTTGGCCTGCCTAGATAGAATAGCCTTTTTCATCATGGTCTGTGATATCCAGCCCCATCTGTTCCTGTTCCCGGGTGACTCGAATACCAGAAGTTACTGCACCAACTATTTTCAGAAGAATAAAAGTCAAAACGGCGGTATAGGCCGCTACCGACAAAATGCCGATGATCTGCACCATGACTTGAGAGCCCATGCCTGCGCCTTCGGCAAAACCGTTGCCACTGAAGATGCCCAGGTTGCCCGAGACCAGGATTCCAGCCAACAAGGTTCCCACGATGCCGCCAACCCCGTGGACTGGAAAAACGTCTAATGAATCGTCTATCTTAATTTTTTGTTTTAAGTACGTAGTCGCCAGGTAACAGATAACACCGCCGCATAGTCCAGCAATCAAGCCTCCAGCCGGGCCCACTGAACCGGAAGCCGGCGTGATTGTCGCCAGACCCGCCACCATACCGGTGATGGCACCGAGACCGCTTGGCCTGCCGTATTTCAGCCATTCTATCGCCATCCAGGTTAAGGCGCCGGTTGCTGCGGAAATATGCGTGACGAACATAGCCATGCCAGCGTTACCATCGGCAGCCAGGGCACTCCCCGCGTTGAACCCAAACCAACCTACCCAGAGCATGCCGGCACCGGTAAAACTCATGATCATATTATGGGGCATCATGGCTGTATTCAGAAAGTCGTCGCGCTGACCAATCACCAGAGCAGTCACCAGGGCTGCTACGCCAGCGGTTACGTGTACCACGATTCCGCCAGCAAAATCGATCAATCCCATCTGACCCAGCCAGCCTCCACCCCATACCCAATTCGCTACCGGGAAATAGACAAGCAGTGCCCACAGGGTTGAGAACAGCAACATCGATGAAAATTTAATTCGTTCGGCGAAGGCACCTACTATCAATGCCGGAGTGATGATGGCAAAAGTCATCTGAAAGGAGGCAAATACCGTTTCCGGCAGGTTATTGGCGACCGAGCCGACCCTAACACCGTTGAACATCGCTTTACCAAGCCCACCCCAATACGCAGATTCCGATGGACCGAAAGCTATGCTGTACCCGACCAGTAGCCATAGAATCGAAATAACCACGGCAATGGCGAAGCACTGCATCAGCACCGAAAGTACGTTGCGAGTTCTAACCAGGCCGCCATAGAACAATGCCAATCCAGGCAGTGTCATAAATAGAACCAGGGCAGTAGAGGTTAATACCCACGCCGTATCGGCGCCATTGATATCCTGTGCAGACGCCATAGCAGGAAGTAGTAGTAACGAAGCGGCGACTAGTGTTTTTAGATTGAGCATTGTTGATATGGCTGCTGTTTTGATTGTCGTTATCATTTTTGTTCGATTCCTCACAGGGCGTCGTTGCCTGTTTCTCCGGTTCTTATTCGTACAGTTTGTTCCAGATTGCTCACAAATATTTTCCCATCACCAATTTGGCCACTATTTGCAACTTTGCAGATAGCATCGACTATTTGGTCGGCTAATTCGTCAGACACGGCGATTTCCAGCTTTGCCTTTGGCAGGAAATCGATCACATATTCCGCTCCACGGTAAAGTTCTGTATGCCCTTTCTGGCGACCAAAACCCCTCACTTCGGTCATGGTCAAGCCACTCACGCCTAATTCGGACAATGCTTCGCGCACATCATCTGCCTTGAACGGTTTAATTATGGCGGTAATAAGTTTCATTGGTATTCTCCTGCATTATTTTGCGTCGCCCGGATAAATTGGGAGAGCGAATTTGCGCAATTTTCATTTTTTTTACCGCTGCCAAACACTGATGCTGAGCGCTTGCTCTCCGGCAACGCTCTAGCGTTTTCTCTGTTTGATCAGACAACCCTGTCGAGTCATAAAACTTTACCATGCCATTTGTCAAAGTAGCAACACGATGCGCTGATATTATCAACGCAATTTGTATTCCAGAGAGCTTCTTTTTCGCCCCCACACTGAAGCCAATAGAGAGCCGCTAATGTTGTGCCAAACACTAAACAGTGCACCGGGCAGTGCCGCTGTGGCGGAGAAAAATTGCGTGGCGAGGGCTACACCCAGGCCGGAGTTCTGCATGCCAACTTCTATCGCTATAGTTTGGCTTTGCCTCAAATCCAGGCCAAACAGCCGGCTCAGGTAAAAACCACCGGTCAGGCCTGATAAATTGTGTAGCACCACGGCCGCAAACGTGACCAGACCGACATCCAATAGTCGGTCCGCATTCAGCGCAACCACAATAGCTATAATCAATAGAATTATCAGTACTGAGAAAGTGGGTACAACAGTTTCAAATTTCTGTGCGATCTCGTTGAAAAAATACTTGCAGGCAAAGCCAAATAGAACCGGAACAAAAACAATTTGCAGAATATTCAGCAACAAAGCCCAGCTATCGACACTGACAGTTTCCGACAAGTAAAAAGAACACAGCAGAGGTGTGGCGAATACTCCGGCCAATGTCGAGGTCATGGTCATGCTGACAGAAAGTGCCACATCGCCCCTGGCCAGATAACAAACGACATTGGAGGCAGTCCCTCCCGCGCAACTGCCTACCAAAACCATGCCGATAGTGAGCTGATCCGAAAGCTGCAACATAGTCGAGAAAGTTAGTGCCAGCACAGGCATGAGCAAGAACTGCAAACCAACACCGACCAGCACTGGCCTGGGATCCAGCGCGATACGTTGAAAGTCTGTTTTGTTCAATGTCAGACCCATCATGAACATCACGCAAGCCAGCAACGGCACTATCGCGGAATGTAAAGCCGCAAAGGGCGTATTGAAAAAAAACGCCAGAGTCGAAACCAGCAGCGCCCATAGCGGAAATAAACTATTGAAGACAGACTGCATCAGCGGATTCTCTCTGCACTACTTGTCAGGGTCAACAATAAATCGTGTATGGGCTTGTTGGAAAATGGAGTTTTTAGCTTGTTGTGAATACTTAAGTATTTGTTATTGAACATATTATTTTTTAATTAGACTGATTTTGAATTAACCGACAAGCCCTGTATGGGCATAAATCGTTCAGCAGAGGAAAATACCTTACTATCGGTGCCAGCACCAGCCAGACACCGATTTGTAGCCAAGTATATTGCTTCGTAATAGAAACCGTGCAAAATCCAGCATTCGTCATTCCTGCACCATCCTGTCATTCCTGCGAAGGCAGGAATCCAGTAAAACGCACAAATCCGCAGGGAAGACTGCCGGGATAATGCAGTGGTTGAGAGTTTCTTCGGATGCCTTAACTGGAAAAAGCCGTGTAACCGGCTTGCAAAGAAAAGAAATACTGAACCACGTCAAAATCGGCTTGCAGAAAAGCGATTAGCGTTAAACCTGGATAACGTAACGTCCTGAGTTGTTATGTGTTGGCTGTTCCCACTTCCTGCTTCTTTAGTCGGAGCAAACCGCTTCAGCCCCCCTGGTGATCTCGGGTTCTCCCTTGCGAATTTTGGTTGCGTCATGGTTGGCCTGCATTCTGAGCCAGTTATCAGCCGTAGAACCAAAACAGCTTCCAGTCTCACCGCCATTTCTGACGATACAGAAGCATTATCATTGTTGATCAGATTGTTTAGAGTCTGACGGCTTACGCCAAGATACTTGCTGGCATCGGTGACAGTGAGCATCAGTTCCTTAATCATGTTACCAACAATATCACCGGATCGGCTCGGACTGTGCATTCGCATGGTTTTACTTCCTAATGCTAATATTATTCATGGTTCACGTTATTCGCTTTGCCATTGTCGAACGTGAATGTTATCCGCCAGTTTGCCCTTACAGTGACAGACCAGCTCCCTGCTTGATCTCCTGTAAACGGATGGAGATGAAACGTTGCCAGATTCATGTCCTCAATATTTTGTGCGGCATCCAGGGTGGTCAGAATATCGGCTACTTTTTGGTGATGCCCTGGAGCAATTTTTCTGGCACCATCACGGTCAAAAAAATGTTTCAATCCACGATGTGTAAAGCGTTCAATCATGTTGATTGAACGTAACATGACATGACATGACATGAAAATAGTCACTGCTCAACTCTCTCCGTACACTCCGTCCCGCCCCGTCTCCCGCCCCCACACACTTCCCTGGGATAAAATCCGCAAAGCCAGAGGCAAAGACGCGGTTTTTTATGAAGTGGCAGACAAAATGTTCTATCCTGTTTATGAGCAGAAGCGCAAGTTTTTGTTGAGTGCCGAATCTGCCCTGAACAGCACCCGCGCCGAACGCATTGCCAAACAGGTAACGGGAAAAGACAAAAGCACCGTGCTGTTTGCGATGCAGTAATTTATCGGGCAGAAAGAATTGGCGGAAAAGGGGATTACGTTTTGTGGCTTGCCTTATGGCAGGCTTGACTAATCATGTTATTTTTACTTTGAGAGACTCTTGCACGAGCCGAATTTTGTTTGCCAACAAGGAAAAAGCGCAGGGAATGAGGGAGTTTATACGTGTAAATGACCGATTGAGTACGCTTTTGGCACCGTTGGCACCGTTGACACCGGTAGAGAACAAAAGAGTGATCGTGTAAAGACAGGTCTCCGGGAGCATAGGCAATGAAATTTAATGTAACAATGGTACAAGAAGCAGGCGGTACATGGCTTGTCGAATGCCCTGCCCTGGCGGGTTGCGTCAGCTGGGGAGAGACTCGAGAAGAGGTACTGGAAAATATTCGGATGGCCATTGATATTTGTATTATGTCGCGCGCCGAGAGAGGACTTTCGCTGACTGTCGAAACGCCGGAACAGGCACTGGAAAATATTCAGAGAGGGGTTGCACTTTGTCTTTGGATGCGCCAGAAAGAAGGGCTTCCGCTGACTGTCGAAACACTGGAAGTTGAGGTTGTGCTGTATACCGGTTGGTTCCGCCGCCCGCAGAAAGATGAGGAGTAGGCTAACAAGAACAGTGACCAGGAGTAGCCGCAGCACAGGCAGAGGGTCTATTCCTTTGCGCACTACAGCCTGCGCGTCAGGGAAGACGCGGAAGATGTAACCCGGGAAGTGTTTATAAAGCTGTGGCAGCATTGGCAAAAAATTGATCACAATAAACTGGGTGGCTGGTTACTGCGGCTAGCCCACAATGCGGTTATTGACCACCTTAGAAAACAACGCCCGCAACAGACTAACCTGGATCACTATGCAGAAGTCGATGAGCAGATTAGTGCTGGAAATGAAGAGTTAAAGCTGGATCAGGATTTGTTTGCGCGGCAGTTACAAGTCGCTATAAAATCCCTGGAAGACCCTTTTCGCAGCATTATTATTATGCGAGATATTCAGGATATGAGCTATAAGGAGATACAAGGCAGCCTCGATATAAGTGCAAGTCAGGTCAAGGTTTACTTGCATAGAGCGAGGCGAAAATTAAGAGACAACGTGGAACTGCGACAGCTATTTCATGAACAAAAAGATGACGAGTTGGAAAGTAAACAATCAGTTACGGCAACCGCAATCAGTGACAAAGGTAATGGTCATGCCAGCCAATAGTGAATCACAGTGTTATTTCATTCAATTGCAGATAGACGGCTATCTTGATGGCGATCTGAGTGACGCGCAACGAACGCTATTTATGTCTCATGTGCAAGGCTGCGCGGCCTGCGCGAAACAGTTCCATTTTGCTCAGGCGGTGCAGGATGCTGTTCTCGATCTGCCCCGGATCGATTGTGATGACTCGGTGCTGGAACCTGTCTATCGACTGGGCAAAAATACCGGGCAGCAAACCTCAACCGCATCACAGTTGCCTGATTTCTTGCACGCTATAACCTGTCTGGTTTCGTTACGGTGCTTCCGCAGCGCTGGTTGCGGTGGTAGCAGTCGTTGTTAGTTTTAAACTGCTGTTACCAGCAGAGAGCGGTCTCAGTAATGAGCAGATGCTTGCGAATGAGGTAGTTGAGCAATATAACCCGGAAGATGTTTCTCAGGCTTTACAGGATTTAAATTTGGCCATTGATTATCTAAATCAAGTTAGTCAGCGCACTGAAGCGATGATAGGCGGTCGTTTCCTGGTTACCCCATTGCAGGATTCCATTAACGCCTCATTTCAGAAGGCAGGAATAAGAGAGCGCTCCATTGCAGACTGAGCCGATCCAGGTTTGTACCGGTAAAGCGGAGTGTTATGAATTTTGGAAAGTTAAATTGCGAGGTAGCAGTATGAAGTTTTTACGGAGATTGTTTATACCAATAGTGTTGCTAAGTGTTATTCCCGTGGTGATGGCGGCCAGTGATGGCGTAGAAAATCACCCTGGTTACGTGGATTTTTCCACCCTGACCGAGATCGCAGACACCGAACCCAGTGTTGAGATAAGTCTGAAAGCCCCGTTGTTGAACATGATCACTAACCTGATCCGCAATGAAGACGAAGAGGCGGCTGACTTCATCTCAAAATTGATGCGGGTTACTGTTCATGTTTTTCAAAGTGACAGCATCGACGTTGATGAAATAGCATCTTCCATGTCGGTTATGGCAGATGACCTTGATGTTGCTGGCTGGGAACGCGTACTCAGGGTTCGTGAAGATGATGATCATGTAGATATCTATTTCAGGCTGGCTGATAAGGCGGAGCTGATCCACGGTATAGTCATAATGGTGGCGGAGCCTGGAGAGACAGTGCTGGTCAATATAGTTGGGGGTATTAGTACTGACGATATAAGTGCCCTTGGTCGCCGTTTTGAGATAGATGAGTTGATCGACCTTGAGATAGCCGATAATTAGTCCTTGTGTATTGCTGGTAGTTAATGAAATATCAACCATGAAAAAACTACTGCTACCCCTGCTGCTTGTGCAACCTGCGACTGTGTTTAATCCTGATTTTTGAATCGTTACCGGAATTGACTTGAACGAAGGGTTCGGCCAGGCGTGGAATTGATCATCATCCTGAAAGGGATTCGATTAAGGGCTTTCTCCGGGAAGGCAGTGTCAGGCCTGGCCGAGAACAGGTTTTCTCCCAACAACAACGCAAAATCTATATTGCCTTCGGCCGCAGCCTGAACCCAGGCCAAAGAGATTGTGTAAAAAACCCTCGCCAGTTCGTGTTACTGACGGAAAACCTTTGTGGGTTGTGTGTTTCACTGGATTCCTGCTTCCACAGGAATGACAGAGTGGTGCAGGAATGACGAATAGTGGATTTTTGCACAGTCTCCAAAGTATCCATACCGGCACTCTGCCACAGTGGCGCAGCGAGGGGAAGCAAACGGAACAGAGCCGTCAGCGCAAGCCGCTCTCTGAGCCCCTCTTATTAGTCCCCGCCGTTGATTGCTGATTTCAGGCCGCAGCGCGGGCGACGATAGCTTCCTTGAGACCCATTACCAACCCTTCCACGCCCACCATGCGCTCGTTCAGTCCATGTTGCGCGGTGTTCAGGTTGTCAATTTTGCTGGTTAGCTCATCGCGGACGGCCTGTATATCTTCACTCAGTTCCGTTCGTGTAGCCTTGATTTCACCATGGAGGCTGCGGGTCATGGCAAGGATTGAACCAAGAATTGCTACGGTCATGCCTGCTATGGCAAGAATTTCAGTTGTCATTGTGTTTCTCCGTAAGGGTAGCTTAGGTGATTAAAAAGCGCAGCGCAATTGCATTGGCATTATTTGCTGTAATGGCTGGCCATAAGCCTTGCGTTGTGTGCCCATTGGGTGATGGGGGGTTAAGTGCTAACCCCTGTCGTTAACCCCTAGTGTTAACCAGCATACAGCCACGGCTTCCTGCGTGTAAGAGATTTCTATCCGGGGATTGGGGGAGTAGCACGATTGAGGCTTTTACTCTCGAATGCGATAATCTGTTTCCGACAGCATTCAAGGCAGCAAGATCACCGCTGTTGTGCGCGGTGAAAGCGAATCAAATCTGTTTCTATCCGGTCTGCTTGCCGGGTATTGAAGGAATCCTTTGCAAATTTTAGATAAAACCAACAGCGATACTGAATCCTGTGTCCCTGCAGGCATGCCGCCACTGGACATTTCTGGACGAGCAACCTCGTTCTTCGAATTTTGGCCAATATGGCTGATCTATGCCCCAGTCGCCGTTCAGTGGTTATTGCTTTCGCTACGGTACCGCAGCCTGAGCTTGCCTTTATTGGCGAACCCCGGTATTCACCTGTCGGCTATGGTGGGTGTCTCTAAATCAGCGGTTTTCGAGCTGGCGGGTGATTACGCCCGAGAATGGATACTGCCCTGGACATTGTTTGAGGTTGGTGCTGAAGCCACCAGAGAACAGTGTCGGCGGGCCATTGCTGCCATGGAATCGGCAAATTTAGGGTTTCCGCTAGTGGGAAAACCTGACATTGGCTGTCGTGGAGCCGGCGTTCGCCTACTGCATGACGAAGCGGAATTGAGTGAGTATTTACAGGGTTTTCCTGTGGGCGGCTGTATTCAATTTCAACAGCTAAGTCAGTGGGATGCCGAAGCTGGTGTATTTTATGTGCGTAACCCGGAAGAGGCTGTGGGTTCGGTAACCTCGCTGACGCTTAAATACACGCCCTGCGTGGTAGGTGATGGCAAGCGGCGACTGGCAGAATTGCTTGCCGAAGATGCCAGGGCAGGAGAACTGCTGTCTCTTTATCGTGATCGACATGCAGAAAATTGGGACACTGTCATTGCCGATGGAGAAGCTTATCGTTTGGTGTTTTCCGCGAGTCATTGCCGGGGAGCCGTATTCCGTGATGCGGAACAACTCATCAATCACAAATTGTCACAGTCACTGGATAAAATCTTTGCTGATATCCCCGGCTTTTACTACGGACGACTAGACGTGAAATTTAAGGATGTTGAAAGCCTGAGTGCAGGGAGGCACTTCGATATAATAGAGATCAATGGCGCCAGCTCGGAATCTATTAATATTTGGGATCGGGATACAGGGCTATGGAAGGCGCTAAAAACCCTGTTGCAGCAATACTACACCCTGTTTAAACTGGGCGACATCAGCAGAAAACGTGGTTGCAAGCCCCCCGGGATGATGGCTCTTTACCGAGCCTGGCGCTACGAAAATAACCTTGTGAAGCAGTATCCGCAAAATGACTAATCCTTGCAGGCTACCATTTAAGCCCAGAATCGTTTCCGCCTTGCTTGAAAAAGTGCTTGGGCTGGATCGTTTAGGCGCGTTCTACGATGCCCGCCCGCAGGGCTGCACCCCGCATGAATTTCTGCACTACACGCTGGATGCTCTCGGGGTCAGCCTGGAATTAATCAACCAATCGAACCTGGACGAAATACCACGCTCTGGTCCGCTGTTAATTGTTGCCAATCATCCCCTGGGTGGCCTGGAAGGGGTGGCGATAGCCAAGGTAATTTCCGACATACGCCCAGACCTCAAGGTACTAACCAATGAACTGTTACGGCGCATTCCGGAATTGGCAGATATTTTTATCGGTGTGGATGTACTCTCCAGCGATGCCGTTGCCAGTAATGTCGGCAGCATTAAACAGGTGCATAAACATCTAAAGAATGAGGGCGCCGTGCTAATTTTCCCCGCTGGCATGGTCTCCGCGTATGAACACGGCCAGCGCAGGATTCAGGATCGCTCGTGGAATCGTTTGCCGGGTCAGCTTCTCAAGCGTTATCAATGCAGCTGCTTGCCGGTGCATGTGGGTGGCGCGAATAGTCGCTATTTTTACGCGGCTGGAATGATCCACCCCAGATTGAGAACCGCCTTGCTACCGCGTCAGCTTGCGAACAAGCAGGGCTTTCGTTTGCCGCTGCGCTTCGGTCGTCCGGTGTCGGCCCAGGAATTGCGTCTGTTGCAGAGCCCAAAAGCGATTACAGATTATCTTAGAGTTAGCACAGATGCGCTATTGCGGGATCCGCCGCCAGCAGCGTTGATCAGTAATCAAACAGTCGCGAATTTGCATCCTTCGGTCAGTAAGACAGAATTGCTGTCCAGCATAGAGAGCATACTGGAGTACAGGCTTATCGCGCATGAACAGTTTGATGTGTATTGTGCGCCTTTCGACAGTCTTGGCCCTGTCATGGAGCAGATTGCCATTGCCCGAGAGGTAAGCTTTCGTTCGGTGGGCGAGGGAACGGGTCTTTCTAAAGACTCCGATCAATTCGATCCTCACTATTTCCATTTATTTTTATGGGATAAGACAGAACTAAGAATTGCCGGTGCCTACCGTGTTGGTTTGGTGGACGAAATTGTCGCGAAACAGGGAGTTAAGGGTCTTTATAGCCGCTCTTTGTATCAATACGATGAGGCATTTGTTGATAGATTGGGGTCGGCCATCGAAATGGGACGCAGCTTCGTGCACCCGGATTATCAAAGAAAGCCGGTATCACTTAATTTGCTATGGCGGGGCATAGGCAGGCTTTTAGCCGAAAGACCCAGGTATCACACTTTGTTCGGGTCTGTCAGTATCTCACGCGAGTACAGTGATTTAGCTCGCGCTCTGATAGCTGACACCTTGTTGACGAATTTTAAGGCCAGCGAATTCGAACAATTAGCTACACCGATCACTCCGCACAAAATCATGAATCGTGTTTGGACCAATGAAATGCTGGCTGAATTAGCTAACGTAAAGATATTGAGCAAGTTGATAGGACGCTGTGATCCCGGTAAAGCTGTGCCGGTTCTTTTACGTCACTACCTTTCACTAAATGGGAAATTGGTGTGCTTTAATATCCACCCCAATTTTAATGATTCACTGGAAGGGCTGATCATTGTGGACGCTCGAAAAACCGACGCCAAAACCCTCAGTCGATTCCTCGGGGTCGATGGCCATAAACGCTTTATGTCGTTTCACAAACTGCGAGATACCGCGTAAACATGAGTAAACGTATAATTTGTAAACGTATAGCTGCCCTGATTCAAGTTATTGTTGCGACAGTGCTAACGCTGATGGCTGGAATGACCTTGATCAATTTGGGTCTTATTCTGGCTCGGCCAGAGACAATTTCTGTGGTAAATACCCTGATCGGACAAGGGGTGCTGATAATTTGCCTGCTTGTCATAGGGCGGGTTCTGTTTACGAAGGGTTTGGCGGGCCTGCGGCAGGCTAAACCCGTTGCCAATGCCGACTCCACCGACTGAAGTTCTCTAAACCCTACACCCTAAATCCTTGTCGATCCTGATCTGCATCAGTTGTCGCAAAAAGGCAGAATTCCGCAGGAAAGCAGCTGCACAGTTTCGGTATAAAAGAGTATAATTCTGCGCTTTTCCGAGTCACAGCCGCAGTCAATGATAATCTTTGAAGATGCTAATCGCTTTTCTCAGCTACAGCAGAGCTGTGTCGCCACAATTGGCAAATTCGATGGTGTTCATCTGGGGCATCAACTAATACTGAATCAGTTGAAGCAAAAAGCTGAACAGTTCAAGTTGACATCCCTGGTCATTTTGATTGAACCACATCCCGAAGAATTTTTTGCAGGCGGCTCTGCTAACTGCCCGGCCAGGCTGACAATCCTGAAAGAGAAACTGGAGCTGCTGGAGAGCTTCGGCATAGAGTACGTATTCCAGCTAACATTCGACAAGGCAACCAGCGAGCTCAGTGCACAAGACTATATAACAGAGATATTGGTGGACGGTCTTGGGGTCGCAAGTTTTATCGTAGGCAATGATTTTAAATTCGGCCATAAACGGGTCGGCGATTTTGCCTTGTTGCAGGATTTTGGGGCGCAATTCGGCTTCGAAGTAATAGAGACGGCGGCCTACGAACGAAACGGTCATCGAATTAGTAGTACATTTATACGAGAACAACTCGCGCAAGCAGATTTCCCTCTGGTAGAGCAGTTGTTAGGTCGGCCGTATTCGATAAAGGGCGAAGTGTTACAGGGACAGCAGCTTGGCACGGAGCTAGGTTTCCCAACCTGTAATATTAATCCACAGCGACGCCAGATTCCATTGCATGGAGTCTATGCCTGCGAAGTACGGCTGGGTGATCGTTACCGGCCAGCCGCCGTCAATATCGGCTATCGGCCAACGTTAACGGAATCTGGCGATGCGCTGCTTGAGGCGCATATTTTGGATTTCAATGAAGACCTATACGGCAAAACAATAGAAGTGATCTTCAGGCACAAGATACGCGAGGAGATAAAATTCTCGGGTTTGGACGAATTAAAACGACAAATCAGCGCGGATGTTGAACAAGTTAGAGAGATATTTGGCGTTAAGCAGTCAAGAATAATCGGCTAACAACAGATACATTACAAATGATAATTCGAATTAGCAAACAGCATTAGCCATGAGTGATTATAAAGATACCTTAAACCTGCCGTATACCGAATTCCCGATGAAGGCCAACCTGGCGCAGAGGGAACCTTCGATCTTGCAGCGCTGGGAGAAACTCGACCTGTATCGGCGTATTGCTGAAAAGAACAGCGGCAAACCCAGGTTCATTCTGCACGATGGACCGCCTTATGCTAACGGTGAGCTACACCTGGGTCATGCGATTAATAAGTCTCTAAAAGACTTCATTGTAAAAGCAAAATCGCTGAACGGTTTTGATGCGCCGTACGTACCCGGCTGGGACTGTCACGGATTGCCCATAGAGCACAATGTAGAAAAGAAAAAGGGAAAGGCCGGTCAGAAAATTTCACATGCCCGGTTTCGTCAGGCCTGTCGTGAGTACGTCACTAAACAAGTCGATATTCAAAGAAAAGGGTTCATACGCCTGGGGGTATTGGGTGATTGGAAAAACCCTTATCTGACCATGAATTTTTCGACTGAGGCGGACATCGTCAGGTCTCTGGGGAAAATTGCTGCAAATGGACATTTGGTAAAAGGCTACAAGCCAGTTTACTGGAGTGTGGTGGGTGCGTCTGCCCTGGCAGAGGCTGAAGTCGAGTATCAAGACAAGACTTCCCTTGCCGTCGATGTTCGTTTTTCTGCCCGAGATCGAGATTCTTTTTTGGCCTTATTCGGTGATTCTTTTCAAGTAGATGCCAGGCAGCCGGTATCGGTCGCAATCTGGACGACAACCCCGTGGACCCTGCCTTCAAGTCAGGCGGTCTGCCTGCATGCTGCATTGAACTATGCACTGCTGCGTTGCGAACTGGATCAAGGCCCTGAATTGCTGGTAGTGGCGAAAGACATGGTCCCACAAATAATGAGTCGCTATGGCTGCGGAACATTTGAAATTCTCGCGGAGCTTGCTGGTGCGCGCTTAGAAAATCAGGTATTACTGCATCCATTTGTGGAAAGAAATGTTCCGCTGCTGCTGGGAGAGCATGTGACTACTGAGGCGGGAACCGGGGCAGTGCATACCGCACCGGATCATGGGCTTGATGATTTTAATGTCGCTGCCGCGTATGGCATGGGCACATTGAACCTAGTGAACGAAAACGGTGTGTTTAGCGCCGCCGCAGGAGAATTTGCCGGCGCTCACGTTTACAAGGTTGATGAAGCTATTGTGGCAAGGCTGCGCCAGCAAAAGGCCCTGCTTGCCCTGGATAAGATTACTCATAGCTATGCCCATTGCTGGCGCACCAGGACGCCATTGATCTATCGAGCTACGCCGCAGTGGTTTATCAGCATGAGCGAAAAAGACTTGCTCGGCTCTTCGTTGCAGGCGGTGGATCAAGTTAAGTGGATTCCGGACTGGGGCAAGGCCAGAATTGAGTTAATGCTCAAAGGCAGTCCCGATTGGTGTATCTCTCGCCAGCGTAGCTGGGGTGTTCCCATCACCTTATTCGTCAACAAGGAAACTCAGGCTCTGCATCCGAATACGGAGGCACTGATAGAAGAGGTGGCTCAGCGCATTGAAAACCAGGGCATCGAAGCCTGGTTTGAATTGAAACTCGAAGACCTTCTCGGTGATGAGGCAGCAAACTATGAAAAAGTAACAGATACTCTCGATGTCTGGTTTGACTCCGGCGTCAGCCATTACTCGATTATGGGAAAACGGGATGAATTGGGTTATCCGGCCGACCTCTACCTTGAAGGCTCTGACCAACATCGTGGATGGTTTCAATCCTCGCTAAAAACTGCCGTGGCCATGAACGGCACAGCCCCTTACAAAGAGGTGTTGACGCACGGTTTCTTCGTGGATGCCGAAGGCAAAAAAATGTCAAAGTCTTTGGGTAACACAGTAGCGCCAGATCTGATATGTAAACAATATGGCGCTGACATTTTGCGCTTGTGGGTCGCCGCTACCGATTATCGGGGTGAGATGACAGTCTCAGATGAAATATTGAAGCGAGTGGCGGATTCTTATCGAAGAATTAGAAATACGGCCAGGTTTATGCTGTCTAACCTGAACGGATTCGACCCCGGCAAAGAGCAAATTGCTGCCGCTGAGATGGTCGCAGTGGACTATTGGATCACGCGTCAATGCCAACTATTACAAAACGAGGTTATCGAGCACTACGAGAATTACAATTTTCTACATGTTTATCAGAGAATACATAATTTTTGTGTGGTCGAGTTGGGCGGTTTCTATCTGGATGTAATTAAGGATCGCCAATACACGACAAAGCCGGATAGCCTGAGCAGAAGATCGGCACAGACAGCCATGTTTCACCTGCTGGAGATGCTGAGCCGACTTATTGCTCCCATCTTGAGTTTTACTGCCGATGAAATTTGGCAGAATATTCCGGGTGAACGTGAACAGTCGGTTTTCCTGTCTAATTTTTCTGACGGAATTACAGAATATTCTGAGCTGAAACAGTTTCCAGATGATTTCTGGCAACAAATCCTGCTCGTCAAAACGGCGATTAACAAAGAGCTTGAAGCGAAAAGAGCGGCAAAGGAAGTGGGTGCCAGCCTCAGCGCCGAGGTGGAACTATTCTGTGAAGCAGCGCTGGCGGACAGGCTTAATAGCCTCGGTTCAGAGCTCAGGTTCGCCTTGATAGTAAGCAGGGTTCAGGTACAGCCATTGAATCAGGCCACTGGCCTGGCAAGCGAAACCGGCTTAGAGAATGTTAAGCTGGTGGTGACGGCCTCAGAGCATGATAAATGTGAACGCTGCTGGCACCACACTGATGATATTGGCCAGAGCGCAGCACACCCGTTGCTGTGTCAGCGCTGCGTCGAGAATATCGATGGCGAAGGCGAGCGGCGTCATTTTGTCTAGGCCAGGCATCAATTTCAGGGCTGCATAGAGTCGTGGCTAATTCATGCAGTCCTTGTATTGAAACTGGTTCTCACATTAGTTTGTACTTCTCTTTAGCCCTTGTCAGCGGTGAATTGATTGACAGTAATTTTGACAAAAAGCCGGCCAGCTTCAGGCTGGGAGACGGAAGTATGCTACCCGGCTTTGAGCAGCAATTGACCGGTCTCAGAGCCGGTGATGAAATAGAGTCTTTGCTATCAGCCAAACAAGCTTTTGGAGAGAGTAACCCGGCCAACAGGCATCGATTCGCCATTGCCAGCTTCAAGAATTTGCTGGAAGATAATTTGATCTCCACTCAGCCAGGTTCTGTGGTCTCGTTTAGGGATGCTGGAGGCTTTGATTTACCCGGGGTTGTGGCGAGTATTTCTGAGTCTACCGTGGTGGTTGACTTCAACCATCCATTAGCAGGAAAAGACATAGTCTTTAAGGCGCGTATCGACTCTGTCATTGCGGCAGATGTGGAAACTGTAGAAATCAGAGTGTAAGCAAAGTGTAATCAGAGTGTAAGCAAATCGTGAGCTAGTTGATTGTGAATATTCAGGCACCGACAGCAACCTCCATTCGATTGGCAAACCCCAGGGGGTTCTGTGCAGGCGTAGACCGGGCTATCGACATCGTAAATCGTGCGCTGGATATTTTCGGTGCGCCCATCTATGTACGCCACGAAGTGGTTCACAATAAATTCGTTGTCGATAGCCTGCGAAAACGGGGCGCACTCTTTGTTGACGAACTGGAAGACATACCAATAAAAGATAACAGGGGCAGATCTTCTATCGTCATTTTTAGCGCGCACGGCGTTTCCATGGCAGTAAAGGAAGAGGCTGCTAAAAAAGGATTCAGGATTTTTGATGCAACCTGCCCCCTGGTCACCAAGGTTCATCTGGAGGTAGCCAGGTTCAGTCAAGAGGGCAGAGAATGTGTGCTGATCGGGCATCAATTTCATCCCGAAGTCGAAGGCACCATGGGGCAATACGATGAGTCCGCTGGTGGCAAAATATATCTGGTTGAGTCGGTGGCAGATGTGCAAAAACTTTCGGTGAACCATCCTGAGATTCTAAGCTACGTGACACAAACCACGCTTTCTATGGATGACACGTCAAAGGTGATAAATGCACTCAGGAAGCGATTTCCTTCCATCAAGGGGCCGCGAAAAAAAGATATCTGCTATGCAACTCAAAATCGGCAGGACGCAGTTAAGCAATTGGCTTTAGAGTGTGAGCTGTTATTAGTGGTAGGTTCGCCCAATAGCTCCAACTCTAATCGCTTAAAAGAGCTGGCTGAGCGATTGGACTGTGAATCGTATTTGATCGACAGTGTTGAAGACATAGAGCCAGAATGGTTCGATGGAAAATCAAAATTTGGCGTCACCGCTGGCGCTTCGGCACCGGAAGTTTTAGTGCAGCAAGTTGTGGAACGCCTTGGAGAGATATGTCATCAGCAGCCGGAAGAACTAGCCGGTGTCGAAGAGAATATCGTTTTCAGTATGCCAAGAGATCTGCGTGGCCAGGAACAGAAATAGAAATAGAAATAGAAGGTCACACAAAGACTTTCACCACCTTCTACTTTTTATAGAAGTGGAGGCAACAGCCTGATCGGCTAACCGGCGGTCTCTCCTGCTTATTGGAGACTGTGCAAATCCAACATTTGTCATTCCTGCACTATCCCGTCATTCCTGCGAAGGCAGGAATCCAGTAAAACAGCCAAACCGGCAAGGGTTTTCTACAGCTAACACAAGCTGGTGAGGGTTTCTTGCACGGTCTCTTAACTTGCATTGCTGAGCTGTGCCGTTTTTTCGCGTAAAGCACGCAACGCCGTCGTCAGCTGCTCTGCTTTACTGCGCTCTTTCTGCACCACCGCATCCGGGGCATTGTCCATAAACTTCTTGTTGTTTAATTTTGCGGACACTGCCTTCATGCCTGATTCACGCTTCGCGATTTCTTTTTCCAGCCGCCTGCGCTCTGCCTCTATATCGATGAGGCCGGCCATGGGCACCAGGATTTCCATATCACCATGCAATTGCGTGGCGGCCGCGGGCAGTTCTTCGTTTTTATCCAGGTATTGAATGCTTTCCAGCTTGGCCAGCTTCTGCAAATAAGGGCGATATTCTTCTAATCTTGCCTTGTCGTTGGCACTGCCTTTATGAAGAAATACAGGTATGGCCCTGGCCGGAGAGATGTCCATTTCGCCGCGAATATTTCTTATGGCAACAATCACAGCTTTAATCCATTCGATATTTTGCTCGGCATTCTGATCTACATTCGTCTGCCTATACTGAGGGTAGGGTTGCAGCATGATGCTGTCGCCTGCGATAGCAAGCATTGGCGCCACCCGCTGCCATATCTCCTCGGTAATGAAGGGCATGAAGGGATGCAGTAGCCGCAGGCTTTTTTCCATGATTTCCAATAACATCCAGCGCGTTGCCTGAGCCTCGTGTGGATTGTTCTCTTCGTCCCAGAGTATTGGTTTGGACAGTTCCACATACCAGTCACAGTACTCGTTCCAGATAAATTCCTGTAGCGATTGCGCGGCGAGGTCAAAGCGGTAGTGCTGCATCGACTCTTCAATACTTTTCGCTGTTTGCTCAAAGCGGCTGCTAATCCACCTGTCGGCAATTGAGAAATGTTGCGGTTCGATGTGCTTGCGATCCAGGACTGTCTTTTCTTCACAGTTCATTAGTACGTAACGAGCGGCATTCCATATTTTATTGCAGAAATTTCGGTAACCTTCAGTTCGCCCTAAATCAAACTTAATGTCGCGTCCGGTCGAAGCCAGCGAGTAGAAAGTGAACCGCAGTGCATCTGTGCCGTAGCCGGTAATGCCCTTGGGAAATGCCTCTCGTGTGTGTTTCTCGATTTTCTGCTTGAGTTGCGGTTGCATCATGGCGGCGGTTCGCTTGCTCACCAGGTCGTCCAGGCTTATGCCGTCAATCAAATCAATAGGGTCAAGAATGTTTCCCTTTGACTTGGACATTTTCTGTCCCTGTTCATCTCTAACCAGGCCGGTGATATACACTTTTTTGAACGGAATCTCGCCGGTAAATTTCAGTGTCATCATGATCATGCGAGCGACCCAGAAAAATATAATATCAAAACCCGTCACCAAAACGTCGGTAGGGTGGAAGCGATCAAAATAGTCCCGTTGCTCGGGCCAGCCCAGGGTTGAGAATGTCCAGAGTGCAGATGAGAACCAGGTGTCCAACACATCTTCGTCCTGGCGTAAGCTGATCTCGGTCGCTGGCTTGTACCTGGCGCGTACTTCATCTTCGCTCCGGCCAACGTAGACATTGCCTTCCTCGTCATACCAGGCGGGTATGCGATGTCCCCACCAAAGTTGTCGGCTGATACACCAGTCCTGAATATTACGCATCCACGCGAAATACGTGTTCTCCCAATTCCTGGGGACAAACTTGATGTCGCCGTCTGCAACCGCCTTGATGGCAGGTTCGGCCAGAGACTGCACGGATACATACCATTGCCGGGTCAGGTAAGGCTCTATTATTACACCACTGCGGTCGCCTCTGGGCACCTTCAGCGTATGCGCCTCAATTTTGTCCAGGAGACCCAGGGCCGCCATGTCCTCAACAATTCTCTGGCGCGCTTCGAAGCGATCCAGCCCCTGGTAAACCCGGGGTGCATTCTCATTGATACAGGCATCATCGGTCAGGATGTTGATAATTTCGAGCTTGTTTCGCTTGCCTGCTTCGTAGTCATTGAAATCATGAGCCGGTGTTATTTTCACGCAGCCAGTGCCAAATTCCGGGTCAGCGTAGTCATCAGCAATAATGGGGATTTGTCGGTTGCACAGCGGCAATTCAACCAATTTTCCTACCAGTTCCTTGTAACGCTTATCATCTGGATGCACAGCGATGGCACTGTCCCCCAAAAGAGTTTCGGGTCTGGTAGTCGCTACGCTGACATAGCGGCTTGAATCTTCAGCCAAAGGATAACGAAAATGCCAGAGTGAGCCAGCCTCCTCTTCGGACACTACCTCCAGGTCTGAAACGGCAGTGTGCAAATGCGGATCCCAGTTAACCAGGCGGTTACCACGGTAGATGAGTCCTTCGTCATAGAGATCGATGAATACTTTTTCCACCACCGATGAGAGTTGTTCATCCATGGTGAAACGTTCCCGAGTCCAATCCAGCGATGAGCCGAGTCGGCGTATCTGCTCAGTGATAATGCCGCCGGACTCTTCTTTCCAGCCCCAGGCTTTCTTAACAAACTGTTCACGGCCAATTTCCTGCCTGGAGCTGCCGGCGGCATTGAGTTGACGCTCGACTACCATTTGCGTGGCGATGCCAGCATGGTCGGTTCCCATCTGCCAGAGTGCAGCACGACCCAACATGCGCTGATAGCGCGTGAGCGCATCCATGATCGCATGTTGAAAGCCGTGACCCATATGCAGCCTACCGGTGACATTGGGGGGAGGAATTACGATGCAATAGGGGTCGCCATCACCCTGTGGCGCAAAATAGCCACGCTGTTCCCATATCTTATACCACTGATCTTCCAGCTGTTTCGGTTGGTAGGTTTTGTCCATAGGAATGATGCTTTGCCACGCTTCAAAAAGGCGCAAGTATACCGGAACAGAAGCTGATTTGCTGAAGCTTGTTGTATCGGTTTAGTGAGTTGCCCGCGTGGATTTATGCAAGGCTCTCTCAGAGTGTAAAGGTTTTTAGCGAGCAGCCTTTCTCTTTGTAGAATCGATAGTGCTTACGTCCCTGTTCAAGGCTTTCGTCATCGGCGCTTATTACTTCATTGATACGAGCATATTGATCATGGGTTTGGCAGGCTTGTGCAGCAAGATTGACCAGCATATCACCATGGCTGCCAGCCAGGTTTTCGCTGCTCACGGAGACCGCTTCACCGTTATCCGGATCTGAGCCAATAATTCGATGCGGAATAAAGCTGGCAGGGCGGTATTGCCACAGCAAGTCATCCAGCACTTTCGCTTGCTGGCTTGATTCAGCGTGTATATGGATTTTATGACCCAGCGAGCAGGCTTTTTCCGTCAATCGACAAACAAAATGCAAGCGCGCGGCGGTTGCCTCGCTGGGGAGCGTGTAGAAATAAACCTGAGTCATGTCAACGAGCTTCTCCGGCTTAGGCTTTTTGCTGGCTCAGATATTCAACTAACAGGGCCACAGGTCGGCCGGTTGCTCCTTTTTTCGCGCCTGAATTCCATGCACTGCCTGCTATATCAAGATGTGCCCATTTAAATTTTTCAGCGAATCGAGACAAAAAACAGGCAGCGGTTATGGTTCCCGCGCGCGCGCCGCCGATATTGGCGATATCCGCAAAGTTGCTGTCAAGCAGAGATTGGTATTCTTCCCACAGAGGCAACTGCCAGGCGCGGTCAAGACTGGTCTTGCTGCATTCAATCAGCGCATCAGCAAGCGCTTCATCGTTGCTCAGCAGTGCGTTTACATGGGAGCCAAAAGTAGCAACGGCGGCACCGGTAAGTGTTGCTATATCAATTACGCTGCGTGGCTTGTAACGCTCTGCATAGGTGAGAACATCGCACAAAACCAGACGGCCTTCGGCATCAGTATTAAGCACTTCAATGGTCTTCCCCGACATGCTGGTCACGATATCGCCTGGTTTGGTCGCGGTACTGCCAGGCATGTTTTCAACAGCACCCACTAATCCGACCACGTTGATGGGCAGTTTTAGCTGAGCAACGGTGTCGATTGTTCCAATGACGCTTGCCGCACCACACATGTCGAATTTCATTTCATCCATGGCAGCGCCGCCTTTCAGGCTTATACCACCGGTATCAAAGGTAACACCTTTGCCTGCCAGTACATGGGGCTTGCTGGCAGCCTTTGCGCCCTTGTATTCCATTACAATAAGTTTTGCCTCTTCTGCCGACCCGGCGGATACCGAAAGCAAAGACCCCATCTTTAATCTGCCCATTTGTTTTTCGCTGAGTACCTTGACAGTGAGCGCAGGGTGTTTATTGCCCAACTCTACAGCATGACTTGCCAGATAGCCGGGCGTGCAGATATTGCCAGGCAAGTTGCCTAGATGGCGCGCGCGGTTGATACCCAGGCCAATAGCGGCACCTTGCTGCAAGGCAATTTCCAGCGACTTTCCAGACACGCCGCTGGTGGCTGAAACACTGATTAGTTTGGCGGCTACTTCCTTTTTTTTCTTGCTCCTGGTCTCGTTGTAGCGGTAGCTGGCTGTCTCCGCTTCTTGTGCCAGTCGCCTGCTTAGCCACAGCTTGTTTTCACTTTTCACTTCGATACTGGCCAGCGAGAAATGGACGCTGCTGGCCTTGAGTTTGTACGCGGCAGTCAAGCCGGCTTTTAGCATTTTAGCTGCGCTTTTTGCGTCCAGTTTCTTGCTTTCGCCAGCACCCAGAAGTAGCAAGCGTTTACTCTTCAAGCCGGGCGGGTTATAAAGAGTAAGAGTTTCTCCCAGTTTGCCGGTAAAGTCCTCGCTGCCAACTATCTTGCTTATGCCTTTATCTGTAGCCTTGTCAGCGAGCTTCGCTTCATCGCTTGGCGCGCCTTTTTCCCAGATTACAACCACGATGCAATCTGTATTGATTTTGTCTACTGCACCGGCTTTAATTGAATACTTCATGTTTGGAATGTAACCCCTGTTAATGCCGCGAATTCGGCTAATAAAACCCAAGACGATAATCCTAAAGATATTCAGGCACTTAATCAACAACGGTGTTTTTGAAGGCGGCCAGTGTTATCATAAAGCATCAAAAATTTTACTTTTTTGAGAAAAATTGACTAAAATCTTGAACCAAAATGGTCTACACCTGTCTCAGTACTGACTGGCGTAGTAATAATTTGTTAAGGAGTAGTTATGCCACGAGTTAAGGTTACACCCCCTGATCAATTTTTGTTCAGCATGGAGCGCAGTGTTGGCATCAGTGACATTAACTATGCGAAACATCTGGATAGTATTGCTATGGTCAATATATTGCATGAGGCGCGTCTACAGTTCCTGGCTAGTCTTGGTTTTACCGAAGGCAATATCTTTGGTTTGGGTATGGTAGTCACTGACCTGGCCGTGGAATATCGCTCTGAATCTTTTGCCAATGACGTGCTAATCATCGACGTTGGTGTCAGTGGCTTCAATCGTTACGGTTTTGATATAGGCTTGCAAATTACCAACAGCGCGCTGGAGGCCGTGGTCTGCAACGCCAAGATGGGCGTGGTTTTCTTTGATTTCGACAAGCACCAGATTGTTCAGGTACCACCCGCATTCAAGCTAATTCCAGGGCAACCTCAATCTCGGGTTGCCTGATCAGCCTGCCTGAGAGGTTTCTGAACCGGGGCGCCATGGGATGCAGTAGCAGTAGCTGACTTTCCTGCTGTTTTTCAAGTAGACTGTGGGTTCAGTTATCCGTGGACATGGCTCCGGTTTGATCATATTCCGCTACCTCAGTAAGCAAATTCTGCAAGTCATGGCGGCGGTCACCGTAATTCTTTTGGTGGTGGCACTAAGCAGTCGTTTTATTCAGTACCTTTCCGAGGCGGTAGCAGGAGAATTGGCCTCAAATGTGCTTTTTCTGCTTATTCTCTATCGCTTGCCAGATTTCCTGTTAGTCATACTTCCTCTCGCCTTGTTTCTCGGCATTCTGTTGGCTTATGGTCGTATGTATGCCGAAAATGAAATGGTTATCCTTATCGGTAGTGGCTTTAGTCAAATGCGACTGCTGCTATCGACACTCGGTACTTCGTCTCTGGTGCTGGTGGTGGTGGCAATGTTGAGTTTTCAACTGGCGCCCTGGGGAGTACGAAATACAGAACAACTAAAACAGAATCAGGGCCAACTCACCGAGCTGGATTTGATTGTTGCCGGCCAGTTTCAAGGTTTTGGTGACGGCAATCGTGTTACCCATGCTGAGCGTATTTATTCTTCGGTGCCAGGTGACCGTCAATTACAGAACGTTTTTGTGGCGCTTAGTGGCAAGCTTGATGAATCAGGGCAGAGCAGCCCGCGTATCATAGTGGCTGAATCAGCGCGTCCTGAAATAGATTTGGACACCGGAGCCAGATTCATGCGATTGGAAAATGTACTACAGTATGATGGGCTGCCTGGCACCTTAGATTTTAGTATTGGTCAATTCGATGTGCAGTCAATCCTGTTGCCTGAGCCAACCAGTTTCGAGCCTGTTCTGGAAGAAGAAACGCTATCTACTTCTGCACTATTTGGTTCTTCGTTGCCGGCGCATCAGGCCGAGCTACAGTGGCGTATTTCGACCTTATTGCTTATACCAATAATTACCCTGATTGCCGTGCCGCTGAGCAAGGTTGACCCACGCCAGGGTCGTTATAGCAAGTTGATCCCGGCCGCCTTACTGTATGCTGCCTACTTTGTATTGCTTCAGTTTTCAAAAGATATGCTGGCGGCAGAGAAGCTTCCCGCTGTTGTCGGTATGTGGTGGGTACATCTGCTTTTTATCGGCATAGCCATTTTTTGCTATCGCTTTCCGGAATTGAACAGATTGTTTGCCCCGGGGGCCTCCCGTTAATTTTTGCCAGGCTCTGAATCTTGCCAGAATTGAAATCAGCAATGGATAAAATCGATAGTCATATAGGCAATACTGTACTACTGGCAATGCTGGTGGTTGTTGCGCTTATTGTCTCCGTCGATCTGGTTTTTTCTGTAGCAGAAGAAATAGCAGATACGGATGAAAACTACTCTCTACTTAATGCCTTGAGTTTTATTTTATTGACACTGCCAACCAGCGTCTATGAACTGTTGCCATTCATCGCCATGGGCGGTGCCTTGATCGGCCTGGGTATACTCGCTTCTAACAACGAGTTAGTAGTAATGCAATCGGCAGGAGTCACCGTATGGCGAATTGTTTGGTCTGTGTTAAAGCCTACGCTATTAATTATGCTATTGAGCCTGTTACTGGGAGAATTTATCGCGCCGCCTTTAGAGCAAATAGCGCAGGGCAATAAGGCACTACAGCAAAGCGGCAATGCTTCTATTAGCGCAGAGCAGGGAACGTGGCGGAAGGTGGACAATGAGTACATACACATAAACGCCATAGCGCCTGGTGGCGAGCTGCTTTACGGTATTACACGCTACCAACTTGGCAGTGGGCGGCATATCGTTGCCAGTAGTTTTGCGGAGTCTGGCGATTACATAGAGCAGGATGATTCCAGTTACTGGCAACTGAACAACGTCAGCGAGAGTAATTTTTCCGGTCGCTCAATTTCAACACAACACTATGTGCAACAAGCCTGGCAGGTGGATCTATCACCCGAATTACTATCGGTATTACTTGTTGAGCCAGATCGGCAATCGATTTCAGGCTTGTATCGCCTTGCGCGGTTTTTTGCAGCGCAGGGGCTGGATTCAGCAATTTATTTCCTGGCTTTTTGGAAAAAATTACTGCAACCCCTGACGACTCTGATGCTGGTGATATTGGCAATTTCTTTTGTATTTGGGCCGCTGCGTGAATCTACTATGGGGTTTCGGGTATTTGTGGCTCTTGGAATCGGGCTGGTCTTTACTATAATGCAGCGACTGATGGAACCCGCCAGTCTATTGTATGGCTTTAGTCCGCTAGTCGCCGTGCTTACGCCGATTTTTATTTGTGCAGTGCTGGGTCTGGTATTGATGCGGCGCGTCAGATAATTGTTGTTGCCCCGTTCAGGCACGAATAAGAGCCGTATCAGGAAAACGGGCGATGGGATTTAGGCAGTAACACGACCTTGCTGCCGGACAACTTATCGTGAGCGGCATCCCGGTCGCCGTCTAAATACAGGCAAAGATAGCCAAGTCCAAACAGGAAGAAGGCAGGCCACGCGGTAACATAACGTATCACGCCTTGCTGGAAATTAATGAGTCCGCCATTCCGCGATTCCAGCTTGATGCGCCAGGCGATCATGCCAAGGGTCTGCCCACTTTGCGTCCAGAATCCTATATAGAACCCGCTACTGCTGGCGACCAGTAACAGGAACAACACGGTGTCTGCTACCGGATTGGTTTGCACTACACCATCTACCAGTTGATTGCTGTCAGATCCGGCGATCACCTGCACTGTAAAGCCCAGCGCCATCCAGATAGCGGCTACCAAAAAACTGTCATAGAGCAGGGCGGCGAGCCTTCGTAGTAAGCCTGCACGCGGCAAGTCGCCCTGCGGTTTGCTTATTTCCGGTTTTGAGGCAGGCAAGGGACCAGGACGCCGGTTACAGTTCTTTGACCGCTTGAATCAATTCGCTGGCTGCCTTCTGGCCATCGCCGAACAACATTTTCGCGTTGTCAGCAAAGAACAGGGGGTTCTCTACGCCAGAGAACCCGGCACCACGCCCACGCTTGATCACAATGACGTTATCCGCATCGATAGCGTCGAGTATAGGCATTCCATACAGTGGGCTGCTGCTATCATTCCTCGCGGAGGGGTTAACGACATCATTAGCACCGATAACCAGAGCCACGGTTGTATTCTTGAAATCGGCATTGATGTCCTCCATGTCATAGATCATGTCGTAGGGGACGCCAGCCTCCGCCAGCAGCACATTCATGTGTCCCGGCATACGACCAGCAACAGGGTGAATGGCAAACTTGACGGAAACACCCTTCCCGCCAAGGATTTGGCCAAGTTCCCAAATTTTATGTTGCGCTTGAGCAACTGCCATGCCGTAGCCAGGAATGATGACAACCTGGCTAGCGAAAGATATCAGGATTCCTGCATCTTGCGCTTGAATTTCTTTCATAACGCCTTCACTGTCGTCGCCGACAGCCGCAGCGGAATCGGTTCCGACTCCAGCAAAGAAAACATTGACTACTGAACGGTTCATGGCTTTCGCCATGAGTTGAGTAAGCAGCGAGCCGGCCGAACCAACTACTATACCGGCGATAATCATTGCCGCATTGCCAAGTACATAACCCTCGAAGCCCACGGCCAGCCCGGTCAGTGCGTTAAACAGAGAAATGATAACCGGCATATCCGCGCCGCCGACAGGCACGGTAATAAAGATGCCCAGGATCAAAGCGAGCAGATAGAAGACAATAATTGGTTCAATGCTATTGGTAAAATAGATGGCAGCGGCAAAGCCCACTGTAACGATCGCCAGCAAGGCGTTGATCCAGTGCTGCATTGGCAGTAACTTGCTGCGGTTCAGGCGGCCATCGAGTTTGGCCCAGGCGATTATGCTGCCACTAAATGAAATGGTGCCGATGATGGCGCCTAAAATGCCGAGAACCGCGACATCCGCTCCCAGGATACCAGCAACCGTGGCATTGCCGTCTGGGTCGTGAGCCGCTTCGTTGCTCGCCTTGAGAAGTTCAACTGCTGCTATAGCGGCCGCCGCGCCGCCGCCCATGCCGTTATACATGGCAATCATTTGCGGCATGCCGGTCATGGCGACTTTTTTGCCGCTATACCAGGCATAACCACCACCGATGGCGATGGCGGCAATGATCAATAGAATATTGGTGACCATTTGATCGTTGCCCAGAATTTGCGGCGACATAAACGTGACTAATGTTGCCAACACCATGCCAGCGCCAGCCCACAGAATTCCGCGACGGGCAGTTACCGGGGAGCTCATTTGTTTCAGGCCAAGAATAAATAGCACGGCTGCGATCAGGTAGGCTACCTGAATTAAAGTTTCCATCTATGATTCCTCGCCTTTGGACTGTTTGTCGCTGGGCTTGAACATGTCCAACATGCGTTCTGTCACTACATAGCCACCGACAGCGTTTCCGGCTCCTAGCAATACAGCAATAAAGCCGATGATTTGCTCGGTGCCAGTGTCGGCGATGCCGAGAGCGACCATAGCGCCTACCAGTACAATGCCGTGCACAAAGTTGGAGCCGGACATTAAGGGGGTATGCAAAATCACCGGAACCTTGCTGATGATTTCGTAGCCGGTGAAACCAGCTAACATGAATATATAAATTGCGGCGAGACCTTCAATCATGCAGACACTCCTCCTTGTTTTTCTTGCAGTTGCTGTTTGATGCCAGGGTGACGGATTTCACCGCCATGAGTTATCAGGCTATCGCGAAGAATTTCATCTTCCAGATCAATATTTATTGTACCTTCCTGTATTAATAGTTGCAGAAAGTTAAGAAGGTTTTTCGCGTAGAGTTCACTGGCATGATTGCCTACCAGGCCAGCTACGTTGACCGGACCCGCTATTTTTACGCCATGATGCAGAACGGTTTCACCGAGGCTGGTTAACTCGCAATTGCCACCACCCTCTGCGGCGAGATCAACAATCACCGAGCCGCCACGCATGGCTTCCACCATTTCAGTGCTTATAATTCTGGGCGAAGGCCGCCCGGGAATGGCAGCCGTACTGACAACCACGTCTGCCGCTGCCAGATGTTTTGCGAGAATAGCCTGTTGCTGCGCCCGCTCTTCCCCGGTTAATTCACGGGCATAGCCACCGCTGCCTTCTGCTTTAATTTCGATATCTACAAATTTTGCACCAAGCGATTCAACCTGTTCTTTTACGGCAGCTCTTACATCGTATCCCTCAACGATGGCACCCAGGCGTCGCGCGGTTGCAATTGCCTGAAGTCCGGCAACGCCAGCACCAAGTACCAATACTTTTGAAGGACGTATAGTGCCGGCGGCGGTAGTTAGCATGGGGAAAAATTTACCCAGCAAGTTGCCGGCTAAAAGCATCGCCTTGTAGCCGGCTATCGATGCTTGAGAGGACAGGGCGTCCATAGCCTGGGCGCGTGAAATTCGCGGAATCAATTCCATCGAAAAAGCACTGATATTTTTTTGCTTGAGTGTATTGAAGCGTTCGAGATCCGAGTGCGGGTTAAGATGCCCGATCAAGATTGATCCGTCTTTTAGTTGTTCGATCTGTTCGTCACTGGCCGGATTTACAGTCAGGCAGATGTCGGCTGTAGCGAGCATGACAGCCGATGAAACCGCAATTTGTGCATTCTCATAATCGCTGTCGGCATAACCGGCCAGCTCACCAGCCCCTGACTCCAGGTTAATCTGGATATCCTGCTTCGCCAGACGATTTACGATGTCCGGCACCAGCGCGACCCGCTGCTCGCCTTCGCGAACCTCTTTGGGCACACAGATTTGAATCGTCATATTGAACCTCAAATATTCATTTTCTCGTGAAGTGCGCAGTATATAACGATTCTCAGTAAGCGCAAGTTAGGTCCCAAATCCCCAGATAGAGTAGCACCAGCGCTTCAAAGGCCTGCGAATCCCTCTTTCAAGCCTTGTGGCTGGCCATTACAGCAAATTATGGCAGATAGTGCCGGGAGGTTTACTCAAAAACCCCGTTTACTAAAAAATACTGGCTCGGCGCCTTATCAGTGCTGAATGAGCTTTTTTGCACGGATTTATCCTGCAGAAGCCGTTATTCAGAGTTGGTTGTGTCGAGTTTGTAAGATACCCTGGTCATAAGCCTTGAGCTGTGCACCCATTGGGTGATGGTGGGTTTTGGTGCAAACCCCTGTTGTAAACCAATATACAGCCAGGGCTTCCTGCGTTTAAGAGATTTCTATCGGGGGATTGAGGCAAAATATTGTCAATTCTGAATGTGATGATAAAAACCACCTGACTTCGACGGTTCGCCCTCATAACCCAGCGACAAAGATCATTTTCCGGACATCATGGCGCGCTTACAACTCCTGCAAAACGCTGATCAGGCTATGGCCCTCGAAAGTAACACCGGGGAACACTCCACTGACGCTGTGCCGGATGGAGAAAAATAGTCCATTTTTCCCAGGGGTACTCAAGAGCCAGTTCAAGTTCCCCAAGGTTTTTCATGGTTCGGAATCGACGCTGCGCATCAGGATGTTCAAACGGATCAGCGTTCGCGGTTACAGGCTGAACAATCTGTGGAGTGCCCCCAGTCGCCAGTTCCAGCAGTGCCTCTGCTGCTTCGCCCGGCAAATGATCAGCCAAATCCAGCACACTGTCTTCATCCCGACTTCGACGGTTCACCCCGCGCAGATCGTCCACAGCCCAATAAACATGCGGGGGTAGTAGAGAAACTGCTTTGTAGTGCCTATCTGAATATTTGTGTTGACTTCGGTGATGGCATGGTGTAAGCTCATCCCATGTTTGTTCGCGTTAAATCTACACCCAATAGCCCAAGACAATCGGTTCAGATTGTCTCATCTGTGCGCGTCGGCGATAAGGTCAAGCAAAAGATTGTCCGTTATATCGGCATTGCCATGGATGACGATGAGTTAGTGCGATTGAAAGAGCTGGCCGAAGTCGTCAAGGCGAAGCTTGAAGCCCAACACCAGCCCGGTTTGTTTCCGCCTGAGGCGGTCGCCAAACAAGTTATTGAAGCGAAAGCAGCCCAAGCGTCTAAAGCCACCTTGAATGTTGATCTGAGGCAGATGGTGGAAGAACAACGTGTGGTGCTGGGCATCCATGAGGTGTATGGCGCGGTCTATCGCCAGTTGTCGTTCGATACCCTGTTGTCGCAGAGGCGGTATCGTGCTTCCCATGAAGCCCTGTTCCATTGCGTGATGGCACGCATTGCTAATCCCCCCAGAGCAAGGCAAGCGCAAGCGCGGTAGCGTGCAGCAGCTGGAGCAGGACTCATGCGTTTCTTTGTCCTTAGAGAAAGTTTATCGGATGATGGATCAGCTGGACGATGACACCATCAGCCGGCTGCAGTCGATGACCTGTGAAGGTACGCGATCATTGTTATCTGGTGCCTTAGATGTGTTGTTCTTTGACTGTACGACACTGTATTTTGAGTCTTTCAAGGAAGACGAATTAAAACAAAATGGCTACAGCAAGGACTGTAAATTTAATCAGCCCCAGGTATTGCTGGCTTTGCTGGTCACCCATGAAGGCCTGCCGGTCGGCTACGAAGTGTTCCCCGGTGCTACTTTCGAGGGCCATAGCCTAATCAGCGTTTTGAAGACGATGCAGGCGCGCTATGATGTCAGGAAAATGATCTTTGTCGCTGATAGGGGCATGTTGAATGAAGACAATCTAAGCGCCCTGGATGAGGCGGGCGCTTATTACATTGTCGGAGCGAAACTAAAACAATTACCAAGTGCACTACAAACCAAAGTATTGGATAAATCAGCTTATCAGGCAGTTGGCAAAGGCGGGTCAAGCGCAGCCGAGCTGACGCACAAGAAGAGACGGCTCATTGTCTCGCATTGTCCAAAGCGTGCGGATAAAGATCAACATGACCGACAAAAGGCAGTCGATCGGCTCATCAAGAAAATAGGTAAAAGCCAGAATCCTAAGGACTTATTAAATAACTACGGCTATAAAAAGTTTCTGATTATCTTTTTGTTTATCTTTCTGATTATCAAGGGAAAAAACCAGCCTGAGTATCAACCAGGATAAAATTGCTGCCGAAAGCCGCTGGGACGGCTTGCATGGGGTGATTACCAATTTGCCCGATACGCCGCACCAGGAAGTGCTATCACACTATCGCGGCTTATGGCAGGTTGAGGAGAGTTTTCGCATCACCAAGCACGACTTGAAAGTACGCCCCATCTATCACTGGACACCCTCAAGAGTGCGTGCCCACATCGCTATTTCGTTCATGGCTTTCGCCTGCATCAGACAGCTAATGTATCGAATCAAGCTACAACACAAAGCCTTATCCCCTGCTGTTATCCGTAATGCCTTGATTCATGTGCAACATAGTGTGTTCAAACACAAGCGCACCAAACAGCGTTATGTCATGCCTGCTCAAATCAATCCAGAGGCAAAAAAAATCTATGCTGTGATGGGATTAAAAGCGACTACCACAGCTTACCCACTGTACTAATTGACATAATCCTTAAATATCTGGGCATTTGTAGTGCCTAGGTATTTTTGTGTTTCCTTATAAATCAATGACTTATGAGGGTTGACTGTCGAAGTCAGGAGTCCATTATTTAATTAATTAATTGAGCAATGGCCGAAACCGGCACGAGAGCTGAGTAAATCGAGTTGGTTGTATCGAGTTTGTAAGGCAGCATGGTCATAAGCCTTGAGTTGTGCATCCATTGGCTGATGGTGGGTTTTGCTGCTAACCCCCTGTTGTTAACCCCCGGGTGCTAACCCCGGTACAGCCAGGGCTTCCTGCCTGTAAGAGATTTTTATCCGGGGATTGGGATATTTCACCACTTTCGGCACATAACTCTCATTAAGAGGCTAAGAGTTGCTGATATTAATCGGAGAAACTGTCATAAAACCAGGCGAGAGTCGGCAAGCCCTGCCGAAGGTGACGACGAACAACTGGCCTAAAGGAAAACCAAACCAGCGATGCAGGGTGGAAAGGAGTTTTTTATCTGACAGTTATCCCTGCGAACGCACTAAATTTTTAAGCGACTGGATATTCACTAACACATCGCCACGGCTGGGGTTGGCTCGGGCAACCACCTGTAATAAACGCAACGCTTCGCTGTAATTTTGGCGATCAATTTCCAATTGCGCACGGCCCAGCAGCGCCCTTTCCTTGAACAAGGGCAGGGCTTCCGCTCGTGTGTAATAAAGGACGGCTCGTTCGCTGTGCTTCTGATCTCGTAGCAGTGTGGCCAGTGTCAACAAGGCTTCGCCGTTGGCAGGGTCGGCACTGATGGCCGTTTGTAAATGCTTGCCTGCGATTTCCTGCTTATTAGCGGATATTTCATTTCCCGAATGTTCGTCGCCAGACAGCGCAAACTGGGCCTGATAAACAGCAAAACGAGAGCGATAACTGGCGGCTAACAGGATTTCGCCTTGATTCAGGGAATTAATCAATTTATCAAGTTGACGCCAATCTTCCTGAAATACCAGCCAGGCGGCAATTTGATCAAGCACAGCGATTTTGTCAGCTTTCACCAGGGCGGTCATGTGCCCACTCAGTAATTCCACCGCGCGACGAGGGCTGCCATCTTGAATATGCAGTTGTGCAGTGGTCGCAATGTTCTCCGCATCTTTTACGCCCAGTTGTAGCGCAGTTTCAAGGCTGGCAATGGCCTGCTGCGGGCGTTTTTGTTGTAGCGCAAGCTGCCCCCTTTGTAACCACAGGTCGGCATTACCGGGGTCGTTTTTCAGCAATTCTTCTACCAGCGCCTGTGCCTGATCAAATGCCTGGCTCTGAATCAGTGCATAAAGTAGCCCTTGATGCCATTGCTCATTATCCGCCTCCAGTAGCAATGCGTATTGGTAACCAGCCACCGCGCTGGCGGCCTGGCTCAATTGCAGGTTAACAAAGGCCAATTGGCCGTAAACCTGAGCATCAGCCACCCCCATCTCGATACTGCGCGTCAAATGTTGGCGCGCCTGTTGGTACTGATTTTTAATCATGTACACCATGCTCAAACTACGGTGTGCCGAGGCCAGATTGGGCATACTGTCCAACGCAGCTTTCAGTGCTTGCTCCGCTCCCTGATAGCGTTTCAGACTCAGCAATACCTGCCCACGCAGCAGGCGTAACGCCGCGCTGTCATTGGCAATATCGCGTTTTTCAAAAGCCTGGCTGATGGCGGCATGATCCTGCGCTGCCAGCAGCGGTTGAATAGAGCGGGCAAAGCTGCTCTCGCCAGGTGCCAGTTGTGCCTCGCTTGCACCCCGGGGTTGGTTCTGTAATAGAAACTCCCATTTCGGCGCTTTCAGCTTGACGGTGATTTCAGCCCAACTGGACGCTCCCGGCACTATTGCCAGGCATAAAATCAAAATTTGGATACGGTTTTTAGCATTCATTCAACTATTCTCAAGATTTAATTTCAACTGGCCAGATGAAACGCGCACGCACCGCCTGATTGTCTTTTTGGGGGGCTGTAAAGTGGCTGTTACGCACCAGGCGCTGAATTTCTCCCATCAGCTCAGGGTGTGGGTTTTCAACAACATTCACCAGTGTTACCTGGCCCTGCTCGTCAATGACCACATCGAGCTTCACCAACACCCGCGTGATACCCTGGCGGCTCAAGATTTTGGGGAATTTCACCCGCAGTTGTGTCAGCAGATTGGGCAGCCCGTCCAACTGATTTAAGTCAAAGGCATCCCAATTTACGTCCAGCGATTGCCATTGGGTTTCGCGGAAATCAATAACCGGAACATCTGGCTTAATCGGGTCTATTTTTTTTACCACGTCAAGCTGGGGAATCGCTGCTCCAGCTCCCTGGATTTGCAAACTGATCGGCGTTTCAACCACCTGTTGTTGCAGCGGCGGCAATGGTGGCGGTGGCGGTGGCAAGGTCAGAGACACTTCTCGCACTTCAATTTTCTCCGGCAAGCTGGCGGGCAGCCAGTGACCCAGCCATAAGGTAAACAGCGCCAGTGACAAGATGGTCAGGCTCAATACACTGGCGTGAACTTGATGTTTGGCAAGCCAACGCGGGCGTCGTGGATGCAGACGATGAATAACAGTCACAATTTATTTCGCCTATGGATTGAGAGCAGCAAGGTTGACAGTTTCAGCACCAGCCAGTTTGGCCGCGTCAATGACTTCCAGCAGCAATTCGGTAGGCACGGCTTTATCAGCCTGTATCACTACCGGCCTGAGTTCACGGCGTTGCAGTTGCTCTACAGTGCCGCGCACACCAGCAACACCAATGTTGGCACCATCGTAATACACCTCACCGGTATTGGTGATCGCCAGCAGTACCACGGTTTGTTCCATTTTTTGCGCGGATATGGCCTGCGGTTTATCTACCTTTACGCCGGTCTCCTTGACGAACACCGTGCTAACGATAAAAAAGATCAGTAGAATAAACACCACATCCAACAGTGGCGACATATCGATGGATTGGGCGTGCTGCTGCTCCAAGCGACGTTGCAGTCGAGTTGGCATAAGCTCTACCTCGCCATTTCAGCAGTAGTGGACTGCAAGAACTTGCGTGAGGAAGCTTGCAGCCATGACTGAAGCAACCAGCCCGGAATGGCACAGACCAAACCCAACTGGGTAGTTAACAAGGCATCGGCAATACCCCCGCTGACCAGTTCGCTACTCGCTCCATTCGAGGCAATACCGGCAAAACAATCCAGTAAGCCAATAATCGTGCCCAATAGACCCAGCAGCGGCAATGCAGCAATCAACACACCAGAAAACTCTCTTTGTTCAACCTTGTCAAGCTGCTGAGCTACCGCATTATTCAGGCTTTTGTGCCGGGCATGACCGGCAAAGTAATCGAGCCACAGTTGCTGATAACAAACCAGCGCAAGCAGCACAATTACCCAACAAAGCCAATTAGTAGCTAGTTGTTCAATCATTAGCTAACTCCTCGCTCCCTGGCTGGACAGTGGCTGTCCATTGACTGGGACGCAGGCGCGGATTGTGTTGCAGCCATTGGAGTACCCGGCTCTCCCTTCCCTTCAATCTCCCCTTCAATCTCCCCCTCAACCTCATCAGCCTTGCTGAGCAAAATAGCAAAGCTTTCCAGTTCGTTGTAGTAGGATTTGGCGCGACGTGAAAGAATGGCGCTGAGAATCAGCGCGGGAATCGCCACCACCAGACCCAGCTCCGTGGTCACCAGGGCCTGGGCAATACCGCCGGATACCACTTCCGGGTCGCCAGAGCCAAACAGCGTCATCATTTTGAAGGTTTCAATCATTCCGCTGACAGTACCCAGCAGCCCCAGCAACGGGGACACTGCGGCGGTAATAGCAATAGCACCTATCCAGCGTTCTAATTTGTATTTGTCGTCCTGTAACTGCATAAATAACAGATCATCGCGCTGTCGAGGTGACTGATTGTTGCGAACAATATCCATTATCACTTTTTGCATACCACTGACTTTTTCTGCAAGGGGTGACGCCGCATCGGCCAACGCCTGCCGTAGCGCCATGGGTGTAAATCGCACCAGTTTTGGCAATCGCCACAACTCGTTTGCTTTAAACAGGCAGATGCTCAGGGCAAAAAACGCGAACAGCAAAATGGGTACTGCCCATAAGCCGCCTTTCATGACATGCTCCAGCAGGCTTTCAGCATTTTGCTGGCGTGCCAGGGCGCGAGTAAGCGTTGGATCGAAAACAATATTCCCCTGAGACTGTTCAAGCAGAGAGGCGACAGCAGTGTTGTCGCCACCAGATAGCAGTAAGTCTGCATGCAGCAAATTTTGTGCGCTATCATGTACACTCGCCAAACCGGCACGATTCTCAGTCGTATCCCAGTACCAGGTCACCGGCCCAATGGCCAGCACAGCCATGGTAGCCACTGCACCCGAGGACAGCACAATGTCCGCAGACTGCCAGCCCGGATAAAAACGGCTTGCCAATTTTTCCACCACCCCTACTACGGCAGTAATGCGGCTCGAAGCATCGGCCTTGTCCACCGTTTTGTGGCCCTGCTCTTGAGGGGCGTGCTGTTGCAAGAAGCGGTGCAGCAAATTTTGCTGATAAACCTGCTGCTGGCGCCAACTTTCCAGCCGCTCCTCCAGCGTGGAAAGACTCAAGGTTTTCTCATCGGCCAAACGCCGCGCCACCGCTGTTTTTTCGCGTAGCGTCAGTACCTCGCGCTCCAGTTCATTAAGCTGACTGGTGAGCGTCTGCCTTTCGCTGACGATACGGTTCTCGGTGATACCTAGATGGCTTTGTGCCTGAGCAATTCGCTCAAGCAGAGAAGGCTCGGCAGCACTCGCCGGCAGTGGCAGGGCGAGCAATACCGGTAACAAAATCAACAGCGAGCGCTTCATGGCTGAAGCTCCCCGGCACTCTCAACACTCTGTGGCGTACGCTGCCCTGTCAGGCGAATGGGCAAATGCACCAGCTCGGCGGCCTGGCGCTTTTCAAAAATATCAATGGCTTTGCTAACCTCATCCGCGCTCACACTGTCATCGAAATACCAGCCCCAGCCATTTTCACCCGCCTGCCCCCAACCAGCCTGTTGTCCATCGCGGCTGACAAACCAGGCGATACCTGCCCCAAGGTATAATTGCTTAACCAGAATTGTAGAGCCGTCTCCCGAGCTAACAGTGCCTTCATGAACCGAAACCCGCTTGTCAAAGTCCGCCAGGCTGGTGAGCTGCGCGAGAGCAACCTGTAGCTGTAGGGAAACTTTTGCGTCATCACTTAGTGTACGCTGCTCATCCTGCCAGGCGGCAGACAGTGCCGGGGGCAGCATCGGCGCGACAGCCTCAAGCCGCGAAGTCAACCGCGTCAGCGTGCGAGTTAATTGCGCTTGCTGTTGCTCCAGTTCAGACTGCTCCGACAGAAGCTCGGCACGACGGATAGCCACGCTGTCTTCGCTGGCGCTGCTCCGTTCCAGTAGTGCTTGCAATTGCCGTTTTTCAGCCTTGAGTAACACCAAACGCTGGTTTAATACGGGCTGTTGTGCTTTCCAGTCGAACTGTAGATGGCTGGCCTGTCGCTCAATGTCCAGCCACTGTTGCGTCAAGCGATCGACTTGCGCCGAGTTTTCGGCCAGGGTTGAAAGTGGCAAGCCACAGGCTATCGAAAACAAAAAGAAAAGTCTTGACCAGGCACCAGGCCGACCCCTGTCACAAAATTTCACGGTGCTTTTCCCTGTACTCTTCTCTGTGCTTTTCCCTGTACTCTTCCCTGTACTCTTCTCTGTGCTTTTCACTACCCAACCTCAATCTGCTCACCGCTATAAATAACAAAACCCGGGCGCCATTCCAGCTCAACACAGGCTGGCGGCATTATGCTCGACTCGATAATAAAAGTAAATGTAAATCTAAATGATAATAATTTGCATTTAGATATTTGTGCTGCTATTGTTTTGTGCTGTTACTGGCGCTCGCCTTTATGCACTGACCGGCTTGGCTGGACAGAAACTGAGATTGAATAATTCACATTTTGACTAAAGGGAAATCTACAATGCAAGACAACTATCATCCACTAGCGCTCACCAGATTCAAGCGTAACGCCATAGCGTTAGCTGTCGCCACCGCGTTGCCAGCGGGCACCGCCTACGCGCAAGACATTAAGGAACTGCCTACCGCACAGGCATCGGCGCAAAGCGAAGACAGTTACAAAGTGGATAAATCAACCTCGCTAAAATACACCCAGCCCCTGCTGGATACCGCCAAAACTATTACGGTAATTCCCCAATCGATAATGAAAGACCGTAATGTTGATAGTCTGCGTGATGCACTGCGGAACGTACCCGGTATTTCTCTGGCCGCCGGTGAGGGCGGCACACCCGCTGGAGACAGCATGACTATTCGTGGTTTCAACGCTCGCACCGATATTATGATTGATGGCGTACGCGATATCGCGGGCTACTCACGCGATACCTACAATGTTGAGGCCATTGAAGTAGCCAAAGGGCCTGTGTCGGCGGTATACGGCCGAGGTTCAACCGGAGGCAGCATTAATCTACAAAGTAAAACGGCCAGGCTGGAAAACTTTAGCGATGTCAACCTGCGTTCAGGCACGGAAAAAGATCACCGCGCGCAGCTAGACACCAACATAGCCATGGGTGGTAGCACGGCACTGCGTATCAATCTGCTCACCGATGACGGTGAAGTGGCTGGGCGCGATGAAGTGGAAAACTCAAAAAATGCAATCGCCCTTTCCTTTGCCAGCGGGCTTGGTACCGATTCTCGTTTCAGCGTGAATGCCGACTATCAAAAGCAAGACAATTTGCCTGATTATGGCGCACCCTGGGTGCCCAATTATTCCGGTCGGGACACCAGAACCTTGCACCCGGACATTGCGGCCTTCGAGGGCACAGCACCATCCGTCAACTACAGTAACTTCTACGGCAATGTACACCGTGATTTCGAGGATATTAACGCGCAATCGCTCACACTGAAATACGAAAAAGATGTAAACACTACAACAACACTTCGCGTTCTGGCCCGAAGCGGCTCGGTAGAACGTCAGTCTATCGTCAGCGCGCCACGCTTTAGGTATACCGGCGCTGGCACTGTGACTGACCCTCGCGTGTATGGAGAAGGGGCTCGAATAGGATTAAACGGCGAGAAGACTCGCGATGAAAAAAACTCTCTGGACGTCTTGCAACTGGATTTGTCAGGCCACTACACAACAGCTACTACCCGGCATGATGTCGTTACTGGCGTTGAGATGTTCCGTGAAAAAGTCGAGCGCTGGAGATTCGACGACAACCGTAGTGACAACCTTGATACAGGCCCGGAAACGGTTGATCTGTACAATCCGAATCCTTTTGTTGCCTACAATGGCAGCTATGGTCGCACTGATAAATACAGAGAAACCAACGCAGATACCGTAGCCATTTATGTATTTGATACCGTCACGCTCTCAGAGCAGTGGCAAGTCAGTGCCGGTTTGCGTTACGACCAGTTTGACACCGCGTATTCCTACCAATTAGATGACGACATCGACCCTGGCGCCGCCTACGAAATCGATGATGGTGTATTTAGCTGGAGTGCAGGCACAGTGTATAAACCCACCAGCAACGGCAGTCTGTACGCAGCGCTAGGCAGCTCAACCAACCCGTCAGCGGAAGGTTTGACTATCCGCCGTTCGCAGCAAAATGTTGATCCCGAAGAAACCCTGAGCTATGAGCTGGGCACCAAATGGGAGTTATTCGATGGCCAACTACTTACCCATGCAGCACTGTTCCGCACCGAAAAAACCAATGCCCGTACCACCGACCCAACCACAGGGGAAGTGACTATTGATGGCAGACAGCGAGTAGACGGTCTTGAATTAAGTGCCACCGGACAAATAAGCGATCAATTATCCATTGCCGCAGCCTACACATTCCAGGACAGTGAAGTTCTAAAGTCAGATCGTGATGGCGAAAAAGGCAACAATTTGGCACGCACGCCAGAGCATTCCTTCAGCGTTTGGAGTCGTTATGAGCTCGGCGAAAAACTGGTCTTTGGCTTGGGCGCACAATATATGGATGAGCGTTACAACAGCAGCAATTCAGGTAGACGTTCGCAGGCTGATGACTATCTCATCTACGACCTGATGCTGTCGTATCAAATCAATGGCCAATGGGACGTGCAGCTTAATGGCGTCAACTTAACTGATGAGCAATATGAAGATCAACTGGGCGGCGGACATTTTGTACCGGGTGAAGGGCGTTATCTTTCGATGAGTACTTCCTGGTCATTTTAAGCAGTTAGTCAGGGTGCCGGGAGGCACCGCTATAGTTTCGATATAAACCGGGCCTGCCCGGTTTATTCTGTTAAAAACCGGCAAAGAGATAGCGACCGTGTTAGTAACAATTCCGCAGATACTTACTAAAGAGCGAGTACAACAGGCAAGAAACATCTTGTTGGAAGCCGACTGGACTGATGGCAATGTGACAGCAGGTTATCAAAGCGCCAAAGCTAAAAATAATTTACAACTGCCGGAAGGCTCTGCGGCGGCCATTGAATTGGGCGACATGATTTTGACAGCCATGGCGAAAAATACCATGTTTATGTCTGCGGCCTTGCCGTTAAAAATATTTCCGCCGTTGTTCAATTGCTATCAAGGCGGAGGGAATTTTGGGGTGCATGTAGATAACGCTATCCGCCAGGTGCCCGGTACACCTGTCAAGGTGCGTACCGATGTGTCAATGACACTTTTTTTATCTGAAGCTGATGAATACGAAGGCGGCGAACTGATAATTGAAGACACCTACGGCTCGCAAAAGGTGAAATTATCGGCCGGCGACCTGGTGCTTTATCCGTCCACCAGCCTGCACCGTGTTACACCGGTAACCCGGGGACGACGACTGGCCTCGTTTTTCTGGCTGCAAAGTATGGTGGGCAGCGATGAAAGGCGAGCATTACTGTTCGATATGGATATGGCTATTCAGTCTTTGCGTGGCAAGCTGGATGACTCAGCGGAAATCGTGCAGCTCACCGGGGTTTATCACAATATGATTCGACAGTGGGCTCAAACCTGAATCGTTAGTCGCCCGGCAAAAGCCTCGCACAAGCCGCCGTTTACACGTGGCAAGTCAGCCCGGGGTGGCTTATAAACCGGGTACTTGAGCAAGGCTCTCAAGGAGTCTGTCTAAACATGAGCAGTCTATGTGAGCTGTCTGGCTTTACTTATGCGGTGGGCGATGTTGCTGTAAGTCGAAAACATTTCTGATCGGTTGCCATTTAGGGGATGCAGCCACAGGGTCTGGCAGTCGTTGAAACCTCTCCATCAGATGCTCCCACTCTGTGACCTTTGGATTCTGGCTATCAAGCAACATCTTGTCTGCAAAGCTGAACGACTCCGTCGTTGTCATGACCATGATCAGTAGCTCGCCAGATCGATAAATCTGCATGCTAGTGATGCCGGATGCCAAAATATTGTCGATAACAGCCGGCCAAACATTGCCCGGTCGGTGATACTCCTCGTACTGGCGTATCAGCTCCTGATCATTTTTGAGATTGAGAGTAAGACAATATTGTTTTTCTGTTGCTGCCATCGTTATCCAACCGGTTTACGCCTTGTGTATGTAGTGAGAGCGATAGCCGTACATGGCAACCACCAGAAAACAGCCCATAGGCAGAAAAAAAGAGGTTTTGACAGACGGAATACTACCGATTATTGGCCCTGCATCAATCATTGCCCCCTGTAGTGGCGGCATTAAGGCACCACCAACAATGGCCATTACCAGGCCTGCCGATGCAAGGCTTGCGTCGTCACCCATGCCCTTCAATGCAATGCCATAGATTGTCGGAAACATCAAGGACATACATGCCGCCGTGCCGATGAGGCAGTACAACCCCATATAGCCGTCCAAAAAAACCGCACCCGAGGTCGTTGTAGTGGCAGCAATCGCCAACGCCATCAACAATTGACCAGAGTGAACGAACTTCAATAGAAAAGTACAAAAAAACCGACTCAACAAAAAAATGATCACGGCAATAATATTGTAATGCTGCGCCTCTACTGCAGTCAGTCCGATGGCCGTTATGCCGTAGTGAATAATGAAGGTCCAACACATAATTTGTGCACCAACATAAAAAGTCTGTGCAGCAACGCCTTCAATATACCGTCGGTTGCGCATCAAACGAGCAAAGGTTTCCTTTAACTCCCGACCCGTTAGCGGGTGGTTATGTTTTATTGCCTGGGGCAGTTTGCTAAACAAAAATACGCAAAACAAAATTGCAACAAGCAGGGCTATCGCAATATAGGGGCCTCGAACTGTCAGGAGATCAGCAGCTTGCATGGCTTGATGTGCAGCCGGTTCCTGTAGCGCAAAATCATTGAGTGCCTGTACCATTTTGCCATCGACAATGGAGGGCAGCATATCCTCATATTCAGGGTTGGCCGCTCGTTCCCTGCCACGAAACTTCTCAACCTCCAATTGACTTAATATGAAGGAAGATGCAACAAACATCCCCGTCAAAGAACCCACTGGGTTGAAAGACTGGGCAAAATTTAACCTGCGTGTAGCAGTGTCGGGGTGCCCCATGGATAAAACGTAGGGATTTGCTGTTACTTCAAGCAATGCCAAACCGCAAGTTAGAACACATAATGCCGCCAGAAAAAAATAAAACTCTTGATACAGGCTGGCCGGCACAAAAAGGGCTGCACCGAGCGCATACAAAGCCAGGCCAAGGAGAATGCCCGATTTGTAGCTGTAGCTACGAATAAAGATCGCCGCTGGAATTGCCATGACGCCATAACCTAGATAGAAGGCGAACTGCACAAGGCTGCTTTGCATGTTAGATATCAGGAATATGTCTTTGAAAGCCTTTACCAAAGGATCTGTGACATGATTGGCAAAGCCCCAAAGCGGAAACAGGGCTACCACCAATATGAACGGAATAAGCCACCCCGATCCTATCAAGGGCGTCGAATCGGTTGGCGTAGATGCCCTGTGGTGATTAGTTTTTATAGACATTGAATGATCACCTGTAATAGAAAGAAAGATGGCGGCTTTGCCACTCAATAAACAGTCAGCATGATCGCGATCCAGTAAACCCGCCTTATGTCGTTCAAGGTACGACTTAGTTTGCCCGGGTCGTTTAGCCGCGATCATGTCAAAAGAATGAGGCACCCTAAACAGTTTTAAGAGAGACCGTTCAAGAGCAAGGAATAAGTGGCTAAAGCACGGATCCGCAGCGCACCTCGTCTAGTATTGATACCTGACACCAAAAATGTACACCGGCTCTTGATCGAGAAACAGCCGGTTGAGCGAAGTTGAGCCATGATACGAGTAAAAATCTTCACCAGTAATGTTGATTGCATCAAATGTCACCTGGAAACTATCATTGATTTTATAGCCAAGGGTCACGTCAAGCTGCCCACGTTCGTCAACACGTTGCTCGACATTTTGGCGAACAGTTTCCAGATAGTCATCACGGAAAGAATACGCCAGGCGAGCGCTAACACCGTAGTTTTCATAGTAGCCAATCGCATTGTAGGAAAGGTCGGATTGACCGGGCAACTGGCGTCGCACGTTATCCGCTCCAGTATCTTCGCTGTCGGTGAGGGTCAGGTTGAGAAGAACACCAAAACCAGTGTTGCTGAATGGCTGTTGGTAAGCAAGCTCAAGACCATTCAAGGTCCGGTCCGCGCCGTTAACCGGGCGGTCTACTTCAAACACCTCGCCGCTGACATTGTTGCCATCATCATCGACAAGCTTGGTGCCAATAATAACTTCCCGCGTTGATCCATCAATGACAAATCCACTGATCTCTTTAGTGAAAAGGGTCGCTGCCAGTAACCCCTCACCAGCAAAATACCACTCAAGTGACAAGTCGAATTGATTTGCAGAGAAGGGCTCCAGATTTGGGTTCCCGGCTTTGGCGGATCGCGTTGTCGGGAATACGGAGATGCCCGGTGACAGTTGCCCCAGGGTTGGGCGCGCTACCGACTTACTGGCAGCGAAGCGCAAAATCAGATTTTCCTCCAGGTCAAATCGAACATTGAGGCTCGGCAAGACGTTCGTGTAAGAATTGATCACTGTGACTGGCTGAAAAACCCCGCCAACGCTCTGTGAACCAATTGAACTCTGCCGTGTATTCACAAAACGAACACCTAATTCAGCGACACCCCAGGGTATGTTCCAATCAGACTTCAAGTAAGCTGCAAGCGTTTCTTCCTCGACCGTCCACGTTGACAGTTTGTCAACCGGAACGGTTGAGATCAGGCTCTTGGGCAAGAACCCTGCCCCCGCCGCACGATTAACAATTAAAAAGTTTGTCGGCGTCCCAGCTGGAGCTCCCTGCAAGAAATCAGGCGCAAGGTTTCGAACATGGGTCGAAAAATTGGCAAAATCCAGCGCAGACGTGTCAAAATTTCGACGTTCACCTCGCTCCTGTGATACCTTTTTATCAGCATACCGAACACCGATGTTCAGTGCGCTCAATGCACTGTCATCAAAAACTCTTCCCAGATCAAACTGTAGTGACGACTCCTCATCCTCACGGCTGCGTGGCCGAAACCGAAACCCGCCCGGCGCATAGTCGTCCGGGTTAAGGTAATCAAATGTTGTGCCGCTAAACTGTGGGTATTTTGGATTTGACAAGTCGACATTGTACTGACGATTCGAACTGTCCATGGGATCCAATTGAAACAGATAGGTGCGCGTCAATTCGTCTGTTTCCGAGGCAGAATAACCGACCCTGCCAAATACGGTCCAGTTATCGGTGATATCCCAGTCAGCACTCAATGTGAAGTGAAGGAATTCAGTTTCGAATGCACCCTCAACGGACTCCGTGCGTTGATCAATGCCGTCGAGTGTTGCGCCGACTAGCGCTCCATTGGCTGTTGTAAGAGCTCTGGGAATTACATTTTTCCGACCAAACCCGGTGAGTCCGTCAATCGTTGTTCGGTACTGGCTGTCGTCGAAAGTTGCATACAGTAAATCGCCAGTGATCTCAAAATTGTCTTGCGGGCGAAATTGTAATGTCGCTGTAGCACCGAGACGTTTACGATCGGTGACCAACGGGCCCACACGTGGCAACAGCGGTGCTATGGTATCTGAAGCAATGCCTTGCAGTTGTGCCAGTGTTGCCGCGCTGCCATTTACAGTGGTCCCCCAAGCGTCAATATCAGTTTGTGTGATCGGCGTTCCACCGCTGCTGCCACCAGCAAGCGTGTTGTTGAGGAAAGCACCGCCAGTGTCTCCCCATCGGAAACCCTGTGACCAATCGCCGCGGTTTGTGGTGTCAGAGTAGGCCATTGTAACTGCGGCACCCCAGGTTCTATCGGCCCATGTGTCTGCATACAGGAGCGCAACACGAGGATCAACTCCTCCACTGTCATCAGAAATATCAGCGTAATGGCCCGTTGCCGAAACGACGAATTGTGTGTTGGCATAGTCGAAAGGGCGAGGCGTTTGCAAATTCACTGTGGCAGTCAAGCCACCTTCCGTGAGATTTGCCGAAGGCGTCTTGCTGATACGGACTTCGGAAAACAGTTCCGTAGCAAAGATATCAAAGTCAAACGAACGGGTAGCATTCGCGGTTTCGTTGACAGCACTGGATGCGGCAGTAATACCGTTAAGTGTTGTCCGCACGAAGGCATCTGGCAGTCCACGAACACTGATTCGCCGCCCTTCACCGTTTGAATCCTGGCTGCGCTGTAGCGTCACACCCGGAACACGCTGAAGTGCTTCGCCTAAATGCCTATCTGGAAACTTACCAAGGTCTTCGGCAGAGATTGCGTCCACAATCCCGACTGAGTCTCTCTTGATGTCCAGTGACCGTTTCAGACTATCGCGAAAACCGGTCACGATGATTTCTTCGATCACCTCCGTCTTTTTTTGCACCTCTGCTTCGAGAATCTCCGTATTTTGTGCGTGCAAGCCTGACACGGCAGCACTAGCCGCCAAAAAGGCAACAGCCAAAATGGGCGCCTGTCTGGTTGGTTGCCCATAACACAAGTTTAGTAATTCCATTGCGAATTCCTCCAGTTATATTCATTTACATATTTGAATATTCAATGCGTATTTGCATTTGAAGGTAGACACTAGCACAGTAATTTTATATTTACAAACAGTTTTTGTACTTAAAGTTTATGCCCGAGTCGCAACGATATCTCTGCCGCTATATCCGCAATCGCTGGCTGCGCTTTTTTCATCGACACAGGATGAGAGTCATCCAGGTAACCCAAAAAAGGCACGACCAACACGGCTGTAAGCTGCCCAGAGTGCTCAAATACCGGAAACCCAATATCCCGAACACCCTGTATTTGCGCGCTTGCCATGCACTCGAATCCGTCACTGCGAATGCGAGTGATGATTTTTTTGAGTGCGCCCTGCCTCGGCTTGCGATGGTAATCTGGTATGCTGTCAAGCATCTCTTCACGTTCTTCTTTATCGGCAAACGCCAGCAGCACATGCCCGGAGCAACTATCCGATAGTGAGGCTTCAGCACCCAGCCGGACACTCAGAATACGTTCTGCCGGTGAATCCTGCTGCACAACTATGTGCCCCTTGCCAGCGTAGTAAATAACAAGATGACACGATTGGTGAATTTTTCGGGAAAGCCGTTTCATCAGTGGTGCCGAGGCAAGGGTCAGGCGTCTGACGGGCGCCAAATGGTGTGATAACTCGAATATTTTCAACGTCAGTTCATAGCATTCGGTTTCGGCAAGATGGGCCACGTATCCGCGCTGTTGCAGTACAACCAGCATCCGAAAAAGTTGCCCCATGGGTCGCCCTAATCTCAATGATATTTCCCCGGACGTGAGGCCAGTCGGCTCTTGCGCAAGAATTTCAACAATATCCAGCCCTTTTTCAAGCGCCGGTGCTGAGTATTTCTTGCGCTTTCTGTTTGATTTATTTTTATCCGCCATACTGCCTCCATAAAGTTGTGCATCACGCTGCCCGTATTCGTGACCAAGTATTAAACAACTGCCCGGTAAAAACAATCGGAGAGCTTTGCGGAAAATTTCTTTTGCCCTCTTTTGCCCTCTGGCAGTGTCTAAAGCTGTCTTGATTGGTCATTTATCAATACAAATTCCCTGCGTTCCGCGCGCTTTCCCTTGCTGGCAAGCCCATAAACACGGGGTTTGTGCAAGGTTCTCAAGCATGAGTAGTGGGTTTATGCAAAGCTCTCAATTGGCTGTGACCCCGCTCCCTGGCTCTTGCAAGACTAGCCATAACAAGCAGTTAGCAGCACTAGCCACAAGCCCAAAATAGGGAATGGCGGTTTCGACTACAGCAATGGAATAGAGAGTTTTTTGGATTCCTGCCTGCGCAGGGATGACGGAGAGGTGCGGGAATGGCGGGGTGGTGTGAGGATGACGAGGGTGCAGGGATGACGGATTGGGGAATACAGATTAAAGAATACAGGCTGTCATTCGCTTGCCTGGTAGCGGTATACTTGCCATCTTCGAATTTTCATAAGCAATAGCAAATATCTCAGGATAATCCTATGTCGCACTTGGAAGTCTCTATAAACAACGGCATTGCCAGCCTAACCATGAACCGTCCAGAAGCCAGGAATGCCCTGAGCATGGAGATGCGATCGCGGCTATGTGACACGCTGCATGATCTGGAGAGGGACGACTCGGTTCGCTGTGTCGTCTTAACCGGAGCCGGTGATCATTTCATGGCCGGTGGCGACGTTAAGGGCATGGGTGAATCCATCAAGAAGTCGCCAGCAGAGATACGCAAGCAATTTATGCTGCACATCCATGACCTGCACCCGATTATGTTTGCCATGCGCAGAATGCCGAAGCCGGTTATTGCCAGTTGCCGGGGAGCCGCAGCCGGAGCGGGTGTCAGTATTGCTTTGGCTTGCGATTTGGTTATTGCTGCTGACGATGCTTTTTTTACCCTCGCCTATTGCAAGATTGGCACTAGCCCGGACGGCTCCTCATCATTTCATCTGCCACGGGCAGTCGGCATCAAGAAAGCCATGGAAATTGCCTTACTCGGTGACCGCTTCGGGGCACAGGCAGCAAAAGACATGGGAATGATTAACTTTGTAGTGCCCAGTGCCAAGCTTGATGCCGAGACTGATAAACTAGCAAGTCGGCTGGCCAGCGGTCCCACCCATGTCTACGGAAATACCAAAGCCCTGCTTTACAGATCCCTGGAAAGCGAGTTTGAATCGCAACTACAGGCAGAGGCAGAGTATTTTTCTGACTGTGCGTCACGCGCTGACTTTACCGAGGGCGTTAGTGCCTTTATCGAGAAACGGAAACCGGTGTTTACTGGTAAGTAAGCACCGTCGCGAGGTTCATCGCCTGGAGATTGCCGGAAGAGATTTGCAGGGCTTCGATGTTTTCCTGCAATCGAAACAGGCTTTCATTGCTCTGTAATCTATGGGCATTTACCGATTCCATAGATTCTTCTATGTATTCCACGCGGCCCAATAATCCGGGCATCGTGCTGTCTCCGCTGTTGAGCGCCTGCCGAATCGACACTAAATCGCCTCGCAAGGCGTCTAATGCCTGAACAGACGCAGTGAGTCCACTTACTGACGCAGTGAGCTGGGAAAAATCTGTAGTAAGCGCACTAATTTTGATTGCCGCCGCCTGTAGTGCCTGATTAGCAGCCGCTATTTGCCGACTGTTGCTGGTCGTAGTTTCGTCCTGACCTTCATTTACCAGCGCGGGGTTTGCAGGGCTTCGATGTTTTCCTGCAATCGAAACAGGCTTTCATTGATCTGTAATCTATGGGCATTTACCGATTCCATAGATTCTTCTATGTATTCCACGCGGCCCAACAATCCGAGCATCGTGCTGTCTCCGCTGTTGAGCGCCTGCCGAATCGACGCTAAATCGCCTCGCAAGGCATCTAATGCCTGAACAGACGCAGTGAGCCCACTTACTGACGCAGTGAGCTGGGAAAAATCTGTAGTAAGCGCACTAATTTTAATTGCCGCCGCCTGTAGTGCCTGATTAGCAGCCGCTATTTGCCGACTGTTGCTGGCCGTAGTTTCGTCCTGACCTTCATTTACCAGCACCAGGCGCGCAATTTCTGACTGTAGGTCTTGCAGGTCGCCATTGATTACTCTGCGCGCCGCCCAGAGCTTGTCTATTTCCGCGAAGTTGAAGTCCATTCTTTCAAACATGTTCAGAGTCGATTCTTCTGCCGAATCGCCGGCGAGTGCCAGCCGCCTTTCAAGGTCGGTGATACGTAATTGTGCCTGCTCCCTATCGTTCAAATAAATACCGTAGCCGAGATAGGCACCATAGCCAGCACCACCCATGACAAAGACAATCAGTGTCAGCATGATACGCACCGGCCAGGTACTCACTTTCACTTTCTCTGCATAATAACCAGGGCGAACAATTTCTTTGCCTTGCGCCCTTTTATTGTTGCGGTAAGAATCCACGTCATCCCGATCCGGGACCATGGGTGGAATATTGTCTAGTTCGTCGTTTTCTTTCATAACTTGTTATTATCCTGGAAATTCAGAATGCATACCATCCCCTGAAGTACTCTAAATAGCTAAGTATTCCAAGCAGTGATAAACTACTTTTCCACCTACCTGCACAGTGCTATCGGCCTTCTCAGGTACAAAAGTAACTAAATCAACAATCTTTGGAGCCTTTATTATGGAATTGGAAAATTTTATATCCTATCTTTTTCGCTGGATTCACTTTTTTGCTGGTGTCACCTGGATCGGCATTCTGTACTACTTTAATTTTGTGCAAACAGAATTTTTCAAGGAAACCGATGCCGCGGCGAAATCTTCAGCCATTTCCAAACTAGTGCCGCGCGCACTTTGGTGGTTTAGATACGGCGCGTTGTTCACTTTCTTGTCCGGGCTTGTATTGGCTTATTTCCTGGCTAGCGCCATCAACTTTTACCTCATGATTGGCATGTTGCTGGGCACAATAATGTTTCTTAATGTGTGGCTGGTAATCTGGCCCGCGCAGAAAATTGTTATCGCCTCAACTGACGCAGTGCTTGCGGGTGGCGAAGCAAATCCCGATGCAGCCGCTGCCCTGGCCAGAGCCGGATTGGCATCGAGAACAAACACCTTGTTTTCTCTGCCCATGCTATTTTTCATGGGAGCCTCTGCCCACTTGAGTGGAAGCGGACGCCTGCCTATGTCGATGGATGACGGGGTAAGCATGGAGGCTCAAATTCTCTGCGCGGTCATCATACTTGGCCTGGCATTTAACGGCCTAAAGGGCAGGCAAGGCCCCATGAGCACTGTTGTTGGTGTAATCCATTGTGGTATCGGTTTGGGTGCTGCACTGCTTCTTATTACGCAATACCTGTAAACAGCATCTCCTTTCATGGCTATCCCTATTGCTGCTTCAAGCAGTGACAGGGATACGCAGGAAAGGAATTAGCCCGGTTCGCTCGCCTAAAACCCGATCCTTGCCCGTAATCTGCGAGAACATGGCTGCTGCCTGTGACTTTTCCCAGCCAATAAAAAAGGCAGAGTCCATTTGGTTCTGCCTTTCTACTGATCTTGCTACTGATCTTGCTACTGATCGGAAACTCTATCCATCAGTGCTCAAAATCGGTGTTCGGGGAGGCTCAGAACCTCCCCAGCTACCAATTTTTACATCATGCCAGGCATTCCACCCATACCACCACCCATATCAGGCATACCACCACCACCACCGGCCGCAGCTTCCTGAGGCAATTCAGTAACCATCGCCTCGGTAGTAATCATCAAGCCAGCAACAGAACCGGCCGCCTGAACTGCTGTGCGAGTTACTTTCGCCGGGTCAAGAATACCCATTTCGATCATGTCGCCGTATTCACCAGAGGCTGCATTAAAGCCATAATTGCCTTTACCGGCTTTAACTTTATCCAATATCACCGAGGCTTCTTCACCTGCGTTAGATACAATCTGACGCAAAGGCGTTGTGACTGCTTTAAGCAATATGCCAATACCAACATCTTGATCTTCGTTATCACCTTTAAGACCTTCTATTTTCTGCAAGGCACGAACCAGGGCAACACCACCACCAGGAACAACGCCCTCTTCTACTGCGGCGCGAGTCGAATGCAATGCGTCTTCGACACGAGCTTTCTTTTCCTTCATTTCTATTTCAGTGCTGGCACCCACTTTAATAACGGCCACACCGCCGGCTAGCTTGGCAACACGTTCTTGCAGCTTTTCACGGTCGTAGTCTGACGAAGTTTCTTCAATTTGTGCGCGAATCTGCCCCACACGACCCTCGATCTTCTTACTGTCACCAGAACCATCGATGATAGTCGTGTTTTCCTTGCTAATCTGGACACGTTTAGCTGAACCGAGGTCGTCTATGGTTGCGCCTTCCAGACTCAAGCCCACTTCCTCAGAAATCACAGTGCCGCCGGTCAGGATAGCGATGTCTTCCAGCATGGATTTTCTTCGATCACCAAACCCGGGCGCCTTGACTGCGGAAACTTTTACGATGCCGCGCATATTGTTAACCACCAAAGTAGCGAGGGCTTCGCCTTCGACGTCTTCCGCTATAACCAATAGAGGGCGTCCGGCTTTTGCTATAGATTCTAACAGGCCAAGCATGTCACGAATATTCGAAATCTTCTTGTCGATCAGAAGAATCAAGGGATTCTCAAGATCAGCGCTCATGCTGTCCTGATTATTAATGAAGTAAGCAGACAAGTAACCGCGATCAAATTGCATACCTTCAACCACGTCCAGCTCGTTCTCTAAACCAGAACCGTCTTCAACTGTAATTACACCTTCTTTGCCCACTTTATCCATTGCTTTCGCAATGATCTGTCCTACCTGATCATCAGAATTGGCTGAAATAGTACCAACTTGCGCGATAGCCTTTGAGTCTGTGCAAGGCTTTGCTAATTTACCCACTTGCTCAACAAGTGCGACAACCGCTTTATCGATTCCGCGCTTGAGATCCATTGGGTTCATGCCCGCAGCAACTGATTTCAAGCCTTCGTTCAGGATTGATTGGGCAAGCACTGTAGCAGTAGTGGTTCCGTCTCCAGCCACATCAGAAGTCTGGGAAGCAACTTCCTTCACCATTTGCGCGCCCATGTTTTCGAACTTATCTTCCAGTTCGATTTCTTTTGCTACGGATACACCATCTTTAGTTACAGTGGGTGCGCCGAAAGATTTATCTAAAACAACATTGCGCCCCTTGGGACCCAAAGTTATCTTTACAGCGTCAGCAAGTACGTTTACACCTGCCAATAGTTTCTGGCGCGCCGAATCGCCGAATTTTACATCTTTAGCCATTTTTCATAATTCCTTTCTTATCTAAATGAGTATTGGAGTCGAAACCTGGTATCTATTACTTTTCGATAACGCCAAATATTTCGCTTTCATTCAAAATCAATAACTCTTCGTCATCAATTTTCACGGTATTGCTGGAATACTTTCCGAAGACCACAGTATCACCAACTTTCAAGTCAACTGGCTGGGTATCTCCATTCTCCTGACGCTTGCCAGGACCAACCGCAATAACCTCGCCTTGTGCTGGCTTTTCAGCAGCAGAACCTGGAAGCACGATGCCTCCCGCGCTGGTTGTTTCTTCTTCCATGCGTCGTACTACAACGCGATCTTGTAAAGGCCGGATATTCATTATTCATCTCTCCCAAATCAAACGATTTGATTAACAAAACTGAAAGCAATCACTTCAGCCCCGGTGGCTGCCGTGATCATCCCCAAAGTACCAATCTGTAGCCCAGCCTGCTATTTCTGGCGTTCTGGGCAAATTAGTTGATGTCCACTATGATGGGGTTGGTCAGAGGAAATTCAATGCCTTCCAGGCATTTACTCTGGTTTTTTTTGGCCTGCCGAGACAGAAAAGCCTAAGCCTTTGTTTTTATTTATCTTTTTCTTCCGAACCTTTGGTATTATCTGATGTGATTTCACGCTCCGCTGGCAATGCTGTGGATTCCTCAGAGAAGTCCCCTTCGTAGATATTCCCCTCTCCGGGTCTATAGGCGTTGTTACTGAACCCAGCTCTAAAGCCAAAGCCAGCACCTGCTGTAGAAGCACCCATGGCTTTCACCTGGCCGGATTGAACCAGCTTACTGGCGATTGGCCTGCGTAGCGGGCCGGTGAGGAAGATAAAACCGATGGTGTCAGTGATAAATCCGGGCGTGAGCAGCAGCGCTCCAGCCGCCGCTAACAGCATGCCTTCCACGATCTCTTGCGCGGGTAACTCGCCCGACTGTAGGCGCTGGTTAGCACGGGTAAGGGTTGCCAGGCCCTGTCGCTTCAGAATCTGTACGCCAATAGCCGCCGTAGCCACAACCAAACCCAGGGTAAGCAGCCCACCAATGCGATCACTCACTTCGAATAGCAGCAGCATTTCGATCAGGGGTATCGCGATGAAAAAAATGAAAAGAAAACGCACAGCCATCCCCGGTTGAATTTATAATGCCTGCACTTTATCAGGAGTAGCAAAGAATTACTTCGTCAGCGAAAAACTATAAAAACTTCAAATAGTTGCTATGGAAAATTCAGTACTGCATAACAAAGAGAAGATTTGGCAAATTGTACACCAAATTCCCGCAGGGAAAGTGTCCAGCTATGGCCAGGTGGCAAAATTGGCCGGATTACCAGGCTACGCCAGGTACGTTGGCCATGTACTGAAGAACCTTCCAGAAGGAACTAAACTACCCTGGCACAGGGTTGCAAATTCCCGCGGCAAACTCGCATTCCCTCGCGATAGCCGCGAATACCAGACACAAAAACGCAGGCTCCAGGCCGAAGGCGTAGTGTTTGTAAACGGGAGGTTTTCGTTAAAGAAATTCGCCTGGAATCAGGAAGCGGATTGAGTGCTGTTCTCACGGCCATGGGATTGCATCAATTTACCCAGCCAAAGCAACAGACAAAGACCAGGGATTACCATCAGACTGGTCAACAGGAAAAATAACGCCCAATCGCCGTTGAGAAAGTCCACAAGCACACCACTTCCGGTTGCCAGCGTAGTCCTGCCCAAGTTTGAAATCGAGACCATCAAGGCATATTGGGTTCCGGTATAAGTACGGCTTGTGAAACAGGAAACAAAAGAAATAAAAGCAACGGTAGAAAAAGCCGTGAAAAAATTATCTATCAGCAAGGTAAGCATAAATAAATTACCGTTAGGCCCGACAATTGCCAGCAGCGCAAACAATAAATTTGACGCGGCCATGGCCACACCGGCGATAAATAGACCCTTGATCACGCCAAACCGCGTGTTGAGCGTGGCTGCCAGGATTGAAAACACCGCAGTGACCAGGCCTCCAAAAAATTTCTGATAGAAGCTAATTTGATCGGTAGTAAAACCAACTTCAACATAGAAAACCAAAGACATGCGACCTAACATGGCTTCACCGAGCTTAAACACCAACAAAAAAGCCAATACCGAGAGTGCCAGGCGAAACCCACAACGATCAAAAAACTCTTTGAACGGCGCTATGAAATAGTTAGTCATCCAGACAGCAATCGATTTTTGGGGATTCCCGGCAGCGGTCTCTGGAATCAAACCAGCTTTTTCAATAACCGATTCCGGTTCTGGTGACGCGATTACTAATACAAAAATGAACAAATAACATAAAATCAGGTAGCGATACACCACAGGCCAATCCAGACCAATAGTTTCGCCACCCAGGGCCAGGGCTAAAGCCCCGCCAATAAAACCATAGCCGGCGTACCATCCGGTGGTAGCCATGGCAGCGGCATAAGGCATTTTGGCAGCCATCTCATCTTCAGAAAAAATAGTTATTCGATAGGCATCAACGGCAATATCCAGAGTCGCGCCGAGTGCAGCAATGGCCACCGCGATAAGCGCCACATACAGTAAATTCTCGCTGGGGTCGCCGTGGCTAATTGCAAACAGTAAAATGACGATAGCTATCTGGCATAGCAGGATCCATGATCTGCGCTGACCAAAAAGCCGATGCAGAATGGGTAGCTTTACTTTGTCAACAAACGGTGCCCACATCCAGTTGAGCGCATAAACCGCCCCCACTGCCCCAATAAACCCTATTGTGGAACGTGAAAACCCTGTTTCTTGAAGCCAAAGTGTGAGAACAGAGCCAGTGAGTACAAAAGGAAAGCCGCTACAGAACCCGAACAACAAGATTGTAAGAAAGCGCTTGTCTTTTAATGCGCGCACTGAATCGGCAAATGAGAGTGGTGCTGACAATTGTTGTCCTTAAAATAGTGAGTGGCAAGACTCGCCAATTGAATCTAGTCTCTAAAATTATCGTACTGCAATGGAATTCCCGGGCTGGTCTCTTTCAATAGAGCAATAACCTGCTGTAAGTCGTCTCTCTTTTTGCCAGTAACTCGTAGCTTCTCGCCCTGGATGGCGGTTTGAACTTTTAGCTTTGCTGCCTTGACCGTTTTCACAATCTTGCGTGCTATTTCGGTTTCGATGCCCTGCTGTACGGTTACTACCATGCTTGCTTTCCGGCCTGCCAACTGAACCTCGCCTTGTTTCAGGCTGTTGACATCTATACCACGCTTAACCATCCTGGATCGCAGTATTTCCAGCATCTGTTGAATCTGAAAATCAGTTTCTGCACTGACCGTGATATCGGACTCGTTATTCAATTCAAATGAGGCATCGATGCCCTTGAAATCGAAACGTGTTCCGACTTCCCGATTCGCCTGGTCCAGGGCATTATTCACTTCGTGCAGTTCAACTTCTGACACTATATCGAATGATGGCATTGTTCAATTTACTCCTGACTCGAACTCTGGCTCTAACTCTGGCTCTAACTGCCCTGGATTTTGCTGCAACGCCTGCTGCCAATTACGCTTTAGCAGACCCTGGAATACAGTTTATCAAGCCAGGATTAATAGTGAAACCAGCACAGTAAATGATAACATCGACCAGATGACGGGATTGCTGCACTCATAAGGCAAATCAATCGTTTGCGTTGCACCTGGCAAATCCAGAACAAGGAATATCTCTTGATCGCCAACCGGCAGTTATTGCTGCTTACATTGCTGTTATTACTGGCCGTGGTCAGTGCGCTGTTTTCGCTTTTGAGTGGCAGCGTTGACATTTCGCCGCGTCAGCTTCTCTCGGCGTTTTTTACCACGGAAACCAGTCTTGCTACGCAAGTGCTCCATGAAATTCGCCTGCCCAGAACCCTGGCCGCCTTTGTCACCGGCGGACTGCTGTCCTTATCTGGCGTAATCATGCAGGTATTACTGCGCAATCCACTGGCGGATCCCTATATATTAGGCATATCTGGAGGGGCTGCCGTCGGCGCACTGTCAGCAATTCTACTGGGTGCTGCCAGCTTATGGCTGGCCAATGCGGCATTTGCCGGCGCCTTGTTATCGATCTTGCTGGTTTTCGGGATTGCCAATAAATTTGGCAGTTGGTCGGTAACGAGATTGTTGCTAACCGGCGTCGTCGTATCAGCAGGCTGGGGGGCTGTTATTAATATTCTTCTCACCACCAGTTCCAGCAATAATGTTCAAAGCATGTTGTTCTGGCTGATGGGTGACCTGAGTCAAAGCCGGGTTAGTCTTGCTCACTTCCTGCTACTGCTTGTTGGACTAATCGGCGGCCTGGCAGTGAGTCGGTCACTGAATGTTCTTATTCGCGGTGAATTACTCGCGATTAGTTTAGGCATAAACAGTAAGTCATTGCGGTTACTACTCTTTTTCTCGGCGTCAGTACTTACCGCAACCGCCGTTACCATTGCTGGCTCGGTCGGTTTTGTCGGCCTGGTTATTCCTCACATGCTTAGGCTCCTGGGTGCCAGAGATCACAGAATCTTAATCCCCTCTTCTATTTTACTTGGTGGGAGTTTTCTGATTTTAGCAGACAGCCTTGCAAGAACTCTTATTGCGCCGCAACAGTTACCAGTCGGTGTGGTCACTGCGGTAATCGGCGTGCCGGCCTTTATAATCATTCTCCGATCCACAATCAGGAAATAGAATGGCGACCCTGCAACTAGAATCATTAACTATACAAATCGCGGACAGCACAATCTGCCGCAATTTAAGCGTGCAGATTTTGGAGAACGAACGCTGGGCGCTGCTGGGAAAAAATGGTGCCGGGAAAACCACCTTGCTGCATAGCCTTATCGGACAAAAGGTTCCGCGCAGTGGCCATATTCTACTTGATGGAAAAAACATTGCCGAACTTCAGCAAAGAGAGCTAGCCACGAAAATTGGCATTCTATTCCAACAAGGGATGGACGCCTTACCGTGCACAGTATTTGAAACCGTCATGCTGGGAAGACACCCGCACCTACAGTCTTTGTTACGGGACGATCCCAAGGACATAGACATTGCCCGCGAAGCGCTGGCCGCCTTCGATTTAACCACCCTGGCGAAGCGGGAAATCGATACACTTTCCGGGGGAGAATTACAACGACTTGCCCTGGCGATGCTACTCGCGCAAACACCTCAGATATTTCTGTTGGATGAACCCAGCAACCATTTGGATATTGCTTTTCAGGTAAAGTTGCTTTCAGTGCTAGAAGAAAAAATTCGCGAGAATTCGGCCAGCCTGTTGATGGCAACGCACGATATTAATCTGGCTGCACGCTACTGCGAGAAAATTATTTTATTATCAGGCGATGGGAGTTTTTTGACCGGGCGGCGAGGTGAAATTCTGACTGAGGAAAACCTTGGCAAGGCATACAATTGCCCCATAAAAACCATGTCTCAAGACGGTTATCAATTATTCTATCCCGCCTGACAGGCACTTGCCCAGGCTAGCGCATTAAAGTGCCAGATACCTTACATCCGCCAGCAGTTTCGCAAGATAGCTTGCAAACAATCCGCCGTCCACGCCATTGACTGCCTTGTGATCGTAGCAAAGCGTAACCGGCAAAATTTTTCGTGGCACAAAGGCTGCACCGATGTAGACAGGCTTTATAGCCGTTTTCGCCACTCCAAGAATGGCGACTTCCGGTGCGTTGACAATGGGTATAAAACCGGTTCCGCCAATCGCGCCCAGGCTGGATACAGTAAAACAGGCGCCTTGCATCTCTTCCGACCTCAGCTTCCTGTTTTTGGCCCTGGCGGACAACTCGATTACCTCGGCCGCCAGTTGCCAAATCGTTTTCTGATCAACGTTTCGGATTACCGGCACCACCAAACCGGCCTCGGTAGCCACTGCCATTCCGATGTGAACATATTTTTTCTGAATGACATACTCGCCGGAAGAGTGGAGAGACACATTAAACTGCGGGTATTCCAGCAAGGTCTTTGCACAGGCCTTTAATAGAAAGGGCAGAAACGTCAGCTTGACACCCCGGCGCTCAGTCTCCGATTTTAGACCAGCCCTAAAATCTTCGAGGTCTGTTACATCGATTTCATTAAACTGGGCAACATGTGGGACAGCCGTCCAACTTCGGTGCATATTTGCAGCGGTGAGCCGGTGTAACTTGCTCCGTGGCTGCTGTTCTATTTCGCCGAATTGACTAAAATCAATATCCGGGATAGTAGACACCCCGGCTGACGAGCCTGTTGCTGCGTTAATCCTGTTCTTAACAAAGCTGTACACGTTTTCTTTTATAATTCTTGATTTAGTGCCGCTGCCGACAAGCAAATGCAAATCTACGCCCAGCTCTCTGGCAAGTTTTCTCACTGCCGGGCCAGCATAAACCTTGCCCCCCGGCTTGCCCTGGTCTTTGGCCAGTTGCAATGAGGCGGGTTGCGTGCTGATGGCGTGTGCTGGAGCCTCCGGGCGAGGCTCAGGTATTTTTGCAGCAGCTTGAGTTTCTGCGGCAGGCGCAGGTTTTGTCGTATCAGCTTTGGCAATGCTGTCTTTTCCCTGTGTAGCCGCAGCCGACTCTTCATCTTCTTCATCCTCTTTGGATTTTGCTGATTCCGACTGCTGTGCCGCTGCGACTTCCAGCGACAGCATTTCACTGCCAGTGCTGACCTGATCACCAAGCTGCACCGCTATACTCGTCACCACACCCGCCATGGGAGCCGGTATTTCCATCGCGGCCTTGTCGCTTTCCAGCACCAAAAGTGAATCGTTTTCTGCTACTTTCTGGCCTACCGAGACCAGCAATTCGATCACTTCTACCTCACTGGCGTCACCCAGGTCTGGAACTTTTATATTCTCAATTGACACTGAAAGCGGCTCCTGAAAAATTCATTGTATTCTGTATTTCTGTCAGCAGTCATTGCGTCAGCGGATCCGCCTTTTTCTGGCTAATCCCGCTATTCTTCATGTGATCCGTAATTTGTTTGGCAGTGATGACATCGCGACCCTTCAGCTCAGTCAAGGCCGCCAGCACAATAAATTTACAATCAACTTCAAAGAAATGCCGTAGCTGTTCCCGGCTATCACTACGGCCGAAACCATCAGTCCCAAGCACTTTGTAAGTATCCGGCACAAACTCACGAATCTGATCCGAATGCGCTTTCATGTGATCCGTGGCTGCAATAACAGGGCCCTTCCGGGTTGCCAGCATTTCTGTGACATACGCTGCCTTGAGCTTCCTGCCCGGATTTAACATAGCCTCTCTTGCTACAGCCAAAGCCTGTTTGCGGAGTTCATTAAAACTGGTCACACTCCATACATCAACTAAAATTCCAAAATCAGCTCTCAATACGGCAGCCGCAGACCTTACTTCACGGAGAATGGTACCGCTTCCTAACAAACGCAGTCGCAAGCCTGATTTGGGCCTTGCTGTTTTGTAGGGCTTGCTGTCACCATCTTCCAGCAAATACATACCTTTAATTATTCCGGCTTCTACACCCCCGGGCAATTGCGGCTGCTGGTAGTTTTCGTTCATGGTGGTAATGTAGAAGAAGACCGATTCCATTTCCTTATACATTCTGCGCAGACCGTCCTGAACTATTACTGCCAGTTCACAGGCATAGGCGGGGTCGTAGGAAACACAATTGGGAATGGTCGATGCCAGGATATGACTGTGCCCATCCTGATGCTGTAAACCTTCACCATTCAAGGTAGTCCGACCGGCGGTGGCACCAATCAAAAATCCTCGTGCCTGAGAATCACCAGCCGCCCAACAAAGATCCCCAACTCGCTGAAATCCGAACATAGAGTAATAGATATAAAAAGGAATAAGTGGGTAATTACTTACACTATAAGAGGTGGCCGCAGCCAACCAGGCAGAAAAAGCACCCGATTCGCTAATGCCCTCTTCCAGCATCTGGCCCTCCTTGTCCTCGCGGTAATACATAAGCTGATTTGAATCTTCGGGGTCGTAGAGTTGCCCGACCGATGAATAGATGCCCATCTGTCGAAACATGCCCTCCATACCAAAAGTTCGAGCTTCATCTGGCACGATAGGCACGACCCGCTGCCCTACTTCCTTGTTCCGGCAAAGTGCAGCCAGCATTCGCACGAACGCCATGGTGGTGGACAGCTCCCGGTCACCGCTGCTTTTAGTCTGATTCTCGAAAGCCTCCAAACCTGGAACCTTGAGCGGAACGGTTTCCGAACGACGTTGTGGTACGGGACCGCCCAGGCCACTGCGCATTTGGCGCATATAAGTAACTTCCAGGCTATCTTCCGGCGGTCTGTAGTAAGGAACTGATTCAAGGTCTTTATCTTTAATGGGAATGCCGAAGCGATTGCGGAATTTTTTCAGTCCTTCGATGTCCAGCTTTTTAACCGAGTGCGTATCGTTTTGTGCCTCAGCGGTATCTCCAAAGGCATAGCCCTTTACTGTTTTGGCAAGAATCACCGTGGGTTTGCCATTGCCCTGTACCGCTTCTGCGTAGGCAGCATAGACCTTATAAGGATCATGGCCGCCACGGTTCAAGGCCATAATGTCATCGTCTGAAAGATGTTCCACCATCTTCAATAACTCGGGGCTCTTGCCAAAAAAATGCTCCCGCGAATACGCTCCACCCCGACTTATGTAGTTCTGGTACTCCCCGTCAACGACTTCATCCATACGTGCCTGCAAAATACCATCCTTATCAACATGCAGCAGTTGATCCCAATGTCTACCCCAGACAACCTTGATGACGTTCCAACCGGCGCCGCGAAAAACACCTTCCAGTTCCTGAATGATTTTCCCGTTTCCACGCACAGGGCCGTCAAGCCTTTGCAAATTACAGTTGACAACGAAAATCAGATTATCCAGTTTCTCACGCCCGGCCTTGCTGATCGCACCCAGTGATTCTGGCTCGTCAGTTTCTCCATCGCCAAGAAAGGCCCAAATCTTCCGATTGCTGTTATCGAGTAGTTTACGACTGGTAAGATATTTCAACACATGGGCCTGGTAGATCGCCTGTATCGGACCCAGCCCCATGGACACGGTCGGAAACTGCCAGTAGTCGGGCATCAACCAGGGATGGGGATAAGAGGAAAGGCCATTGCCATCAACTTCCTGTCTGAACTTGTCCAGTTGTGCTTCATCCATGCGTCGCTCCAGATAGGAACGAGCATAAATTCCTGGCGACGAATGGCCCTGAAAATAAATCAGATCCCCTTCGCTCTCTTCATTGGGTCCGCGAAAAAAATAATTGAAACCTACATCGTAGAGAGTGGCTGCTGATGAAAATGTTGAAATATGACCGCCAAGGTCAGGGTCACGCTCGTTTGCACGCATCACCATTGCCAACGCATTCCAGCGAATTATTCCGCGAATTTCCCGTTCCATGAACATGTCACCGGGCATTCGGTCTTCGTTCAATGGAGAAATGGTATTGCGGTAGGGCGTATTCACTGAGGCAATCGAGGAAACAAGCCCTTCCGTAGTGGCTTTGTCAGACAATCGATTGAGTAAATATTGGCCTCTGTCGATGCCCTCTTCCGCGATTACTGATTCAAGGGCATCCAGCCATTCCCTGGTTTCTTCCGGATTTTCATCATTTTGCTGAGTCATTTTTTGTTAATTCCGCTTCCATCCAGAGCAATAACTGCCCTGTCAATCTGACTAAATAAATTACCGGGCGAGCGTGATACTACCCTGTTCAGGGTGTTTTTTCCATTGGCGATTACAGCCCCAATATGGCTATCAATGCCAACACGCCAAGCCAAATGGTCTGACTACGCTCAAGCAAGCCCAGCAAGGCTTGTATTTCCAGCCCTTCTCTATCAAGTGACTCTGTATCAGGTGAGTCTGCATCCAGTGACCCTGCGTCTTGCGCGGATTCTAATTCGTCAGTCCTTACCATGCCGGCAATAGCACAGCTTGCATAGCCGTACAGCAACTCGGCATTATCTGCCTCTACATCAAATTTCCAGAATGACTTGCGTACATTTTCAAAGCACCGCACGAAATTTCCCGCCAGCGAAAACGTCAAGGCGAGCAAGCGAACAGGAATCCACTCTACCAGGCGAATCATGAAATCAACAAGACTACGCTGCTTCTGTAGCTGCCCTTCCCGGTGACTGTCCTGTAATTGGTAACTCAGGTAGCAAAACAAAATCCCCAATGCTCCGGTACACATATACCAGAAAACCATGACAAACATTTTTTCAAAACTTCTATAGATAAGTTGCTTGCTAAAGAAGCGGCCAAGCGCCTCTTTGTCGTGAGCTTCGGGCAAGCCTGTGGCGTTCAATCGCTGGCGCAGAAACTCAGCGCAGGCTTCCGTATCTCCTGCTTTCCATGTGTCCAGAAAGTCGTTTGCCAACTTTCCAGGCTGGGTTCTATCGAATGCAGCCAGCAATACCAGGATATGCACCATCATTGTAGCCAGGCCAAAAACACTATCTCCCGTTATAAAAAGAAGTGCGGCAAGCAGCGCTAAAGGAATGGCATAGAGTAGAACTATTCCAGGCAACCAGCCCATCGGCATCTTCTCGGCCAGGTTAGCGGTCAAATCTTCGACACGACAACGAAAGCGGACAAACCAGCCATCATCAAAACGATCGAAATCTTTCAGCCAAAGATAATTGACCGTTAAACAAATCAAAATAACCAGGAAATTCATCGAAGACCTTTATGTGCGGTTGTTGTATTCATGTTTTTAGGCCGTCAGCATTAGTAACGCCGAGCAAGGACTTTTTATACCTGTCCCAATCAAATTGAGGACCCGGGTCAGTTTTCCTGCCAGGCGCTATATCACTGTGTCCCACAATATTTTCCACACGCATACCCGGATAAGTTCGGAGCAATAGCCTGGTTACCGAGGACAAGCTACTGTATTGACTATCGGTAAACTTTTCGAAATCACTGCCTTCTAATTCAATTCCAATGGAAAAGTCGTTGCAGTTGTTCCTGCCACAGAACAGCGACTCACCAGCATGCCAGGCCCGGTTATTGAAGGAGACATATTGGCTAAGCTGACCTTCACGGTTTATTAACAAATGGGCTGAGACGCGCAGTTCGGCAATTTCTTCAAAAAAAGGATGCGCCTTTGCTTCAAGCCGATTGCAGAAAAACTGATCTATGCAGCAAGACCCGTATTCACCCGGAGGCAGACTGATGCTATGGATAACCAACAGATCAATAGCGACATTGTGTGGCCTGGCATTCTGGTTCGGCGAGTCCAGAAGACGGGCACCGAGCAGAATACCGTTGGCGATTGAGAATTGCATTACCACAGCCCACCGATGAAATGGAACGAGTCCTTATTCACCTATTTTTAGCGATGGTAGCACAGAATGTGGCTTCTGTTTCAGGAAGGGAAATCGAACATCATCTTCTTTCTATTAGCCGCAGATTGAGACATAATTTGTGCAATGTTACCTCAACACCCATCCAATAGTGAAAAACCCGGCAAGGGCATCGGTCAGGGAATGCTGATATCGAGTTTTGTGCTGGCTCTGCTGGGACTTACGTTTTTCTTCAATGACAGATTGGACTTGCAGACTAATCCCAATCGAAACCCCGAATCAATGGAGTTGGCCTCTGGAGTTCGAGAAGTAGAATTAAAGCAAAATCGAGACGGGCACTATATCGCTAGCGGTACAGTGAACGGCGTTCCTGTCACCTTTTTGCTGGATACCGGGGCAACGTTTGTCGCAATTCCTGAAACAATAGCGGCTCAGGCGGGATTGGTGCGCGGTAATCCATCGCGGGCTGAAACAACGAATGGCATGGTAACAGTTTACGCTACACAGGTTAACGAATTGAGTCTCGGCAATATTGTACTGGAAGCTGTCAATGCCAGCATTACCAGCACCATGGCCGGCGATACAATCTTGCTGGGCATGAGCGCCCTGAAACAGATTGAATTCAGTCAGCGCGGCAGCACACTCACCCTGCGCCATTTTCCGAAACCCTGACAAAAAGCTATGAAATCCACTGTTCTGCCCACAGACATAGCCGACCTTGTTGAATTCTCCCTGACTGAAGATATTGGCGAAGGAGATATTACAGCAGAACTTATCCCCGAAGAGAATACATTGTCAGCCAATGTCATCAGTCGCGAGCAGGGAGTTTTCTGCGGCAGGCCCTGGGTTGATGAAATCTTTCGACAATTCGACAGCCGCGTTCGATTGAACTGGAACACTGAAGACGGCGCCAAAATAGCAGACGGTCAAAAACTACTGCAATTGTCCGGGTCGGCCAGAAGCATATTGACAGCGGAACGCACTGCATTGAACTTTTTACAAACGCTCTCTGCGGTGGCCACCATAAGCCATCATTACGCTTCTTTAGTTAGCCACACCCAGGTTAAGCTATTGGATACCCGAAAAACTCTACCCAGCCTGCGCACCGCTCAAAAATACGCTGTTAGTGTGGGCGGATGTTACAACCATCGCATGGGGCTTTATGACGCTTTCCTGATTAAGGAAAATCACATCGCTGCCTGCGGCGGCATCGAATTGGCCATCGCTAGAGCCAAACAACTACATTCAGGCAAGTTGGTTGAAATCGAGGTCCGCAATTTAGATGAACTGCAACAGGCCATTCGCTCTCAGGCTGACACGATAATGCTGGACAATTTTGATAGTGAACAGATCGTGAAAGCCATTGCCATTAATGGGGGTCGCTCTAAACTAGAGGCTTCCGGTAGCATCGACGAGGATACACTGGTAACTATCGCAGAAACTGGCGTAGACTACATATCAATAGGCGCCCTGACCAAAAACTGTCAAGCCATCGACCTGTCCTTACTGGTTGACTGAAACTCTTCTTCGACTCAATACCACAAGCCTTTAAAAGAGCGACCCGGGAGGGAAAATGAAAAATACACTACTGGCGAAAAGCCTGATAACGGCGGGCTCATTGCTGTTCCCGATATTGGCTTTTAGCCATGCGGGTACGCTCGACCGAAATGGTGGCCACTATTACGGATCCTCCTACCACTGCCACCTGAGTGGCTGCGAAATGCCGGATACATTTAGCCCAGGACGCTCGCGCCGGGACGGCATTCTGATCAATCATCGAGACCGGGAGAAGTTTTTTAATAGCGACGACTGGAATTTTGAGGTGGATTATGACAACGACTGTCAGTCCACACGCCAGGAAATGCTAATTCTCACCAGTCGAACTACAGTGAGATATACCAATCCCCGAAATTGTGTGGTGCGAACCGGAGAGTGGCTGGACGAATATACAGGAACGATATTTACTGTCGCTGTGCAGGTAGACCTCGATCATGTGATACCTCTTATGTATGCACATACTCATGGCGGTGATCGCTGGTCACCGGGAAAGAAACTGCAATTCGCTAACGACCCAATCAATTTACTGCTGGTTGATAAAAACGAAATCCGAAAAAAAAGAGAACGGGGACCGAACCGCTATCTGCCCCGCAAAGAGTTTCAGTGTGATTATGCTGGCATGTGGGACGCTATCGCAAAAACTTATGACCTGACTATTGAGACCCGCGATAGAAACAGGATTCGCAAGCTACTGAAGGATTGTTCGGATGCTCAGATAAAGCAAGAAAACCAGAGCAAAAAAACGCCGAAGTTGCCCTGATTCAGTTCGGCATTTTTTCTTCCAGAAAAAGCTCAGGGACTCAAAATATGAATTGTATCCATGCCATTATCCGGGTCCAGTTTTATTTCCCCGGCAGGAAAGCCATTCTCCGCAAGAATATAAGCAATTACATCCGTATATTCTTCAAGCATCAGAGAGCCAGGATTATCCGCTGGCATGGTGCCGAGTACAGACTCCCATAACCACAGTACAGGTTGCTTGTTGTATGATTGCAAAATATCTCGATAAAACCGCATGTCGTGGCAGGTTTTGCAACGGGAGTCGTAGACAGTCTTCCCCGCCTCCGCCTGTGCCACAGTAAATACGCCGTCATTCACTGTTTTGTCTTGTGTCACTTCTTGCGCCGCTTCTTGCGCCGCTTCTTGCGCCGCTTCTTGCGCCACTATTATAGCGCAAGCCAATACAAGACTAGCTGGCAGCAAAATCATTCTCACTGAATTTCTCATCATTCAATTCCTCTGCAGCGATTGAAGTTTCTATTCCAGCCCTGCCTTCTTCTTTGGGCAGCTATTCTGGTGTTCCGGGTTTTCGAACCTTATCAGTATTCGCGGCTGACTGAATCTTGTCACTTTACCCAATTTGGAAACGCCGCAAACATAAACTACATTGATCATTTTAGCAAGTGGCCTGGTCTTTTTTCCAATTCGACATCTTCGAATAAAATGTTGTAAATCAACTGTTTACTCGCTAATTCTACAACAAACCCGGTAACATGAAGCGCCGCTTCAGAGATTGTGCAAAAATCCGGCACTTGTCATTCCTGCACCACCCTGTCATTCCTGCGAAGGCAGGAATCCAGTAAAACAGCCAAATCGACAAAGGTTTTCCACACCTGACACAGCCTGGCGAGGGTTTCTTGCACAGTCTCGAAAGCAGGAATCCAGTAAACCACACAGATTCGCAAGGGTTTTCCGCCAGTAACACAACCTGGCGAGGGCTTTTTCACAGTCTCTTAAGCTCGAACTCTACGAACTCTGAAAACATGGTCCTTGTCGCAAATTAAAGTACCCCTTCCGCCGTCAATTCTCGACCCGGGTGTTTAGCACGAGATTAATTGTCCCAAGCGAAAATCGCTTGTCGCTGTCTTTGTGCAGTAGTGCGCTTCGCTGTTCTGACACCAAGCCTGGTAAAACACAATAATCATCGTCATAAATTATGCGTTTCTCTTTAAGCGTTACTAACATAAACATTGCTTAAACCAGCGAAATGAATTCACAAACACTATGACTTTACCACTGGAGATAGAAAAATGAAAAATGTTCAACAAGGTTTTACATTGATCGAACTAATGGTCGTTGTGGCGATTATCGGTATTTTGGCGGCGGTTGCGCTTCCTGCTTACCAAAACTACTCTAACCGTGCTGCTTTCTCTGAGCTGGTTCTTGCAATTACACCGCGTAAGACAGCGGTCGAGCTGGCTATCCAGACTCGCAACCCTGCTGCCCTGACTGCATTAGACGGTGGTGTGCTGGGTATCCCTGCTGATGTTACGGCTGCTGCTGACACACACGGTGCGGCGGTTGTCGATGGCGTGATCACAATGACGTGGGAACTTGACCCTGACTCGGCTCTTGATACAGTGACTTACTCGCTGACTGCCGACGGTATTACCCCTCCCGTGCAGTGGATGAAAGGCGGCACTTGTTTGACCCTCGGTTTCTGCTAGAAAAACCCCTGGTTAGTCAAATTTTGAATCTGCCGGCATCACTTTCCAGCAGCAGAGGAGACTGTGCAAGAAACTCCCGCCAGGCTGCACTACCTGTGGAAAACCCTGGCCGGTTTGGGTGGTTTACTGGATTCCTGCTTTCGAGACTGTGCAAGGTGGTGCGGGAATGACGGGATGGTGCAGGAATGACAAATGGTGGATTTTTGCACAGCCTCAGAGGCTGGAAGAATTGTTTGGCCTTAATGGAATTTGGCTATTGAAGGCGCACCACCGTCAAAATGCGCTATGTCAACGGCAGGCAGTGCCTGCGTCGCTTGTCTTTCCTTCAGCAACGGCTTTACCAGCAACGGCCGTACCAGACCTGACCATCAGCCTGCACCGACGGCCCGTTCAATCTCTTCGGATTTGGAAATAACGCCGCAGACAACCAATACCTGGCGGCGATTTCGATGCCCGGCAGCAAGCGGCGGAATCCGGCTTGTTGATTTGTGTGGTTCGCGATGCCTACCTGTTTAACTACCCTTCTGAGTAGTACAAAACCTTGAAAGTGCCCGTTATATTGGTCGCGAGATGAGAACCCCTGCGGGTTCTTTTAACAGCCATATTTAGGGGGAAATCCTGATGAAACCTGGTAGATCACCGTCCATATTGTTGAGCCTGCTGAGCCTTGTGCTTTTTAACCAGACTGTGATGGCGCAACAGCTCGAAGAAATTGTGGTTACCGCGCGCAAGATTGACGAAACCATTCATGACGCACCCATTACGGTCAATGTTATGACTGAAGCGCTATTGCAGGATGCTGGTGTGACCCAAACAGCGGACTACATTCAAATGATCCCGAACGTCACCCTGGCGGAGTCACAAACGGCAGGTACTTCGTTCCTGACAGTGCGCGGCTTGAGCCGAGTGCGAAACGGTGAACTTCCGGTTGCAGTCGTGGTTGATGATGTACTTATCGTCAACGCGCGCCAATTTACCGGCCAGGTATTTGACATACAGCAAATCGAGGTTGTAAAGGGGCCGCAGGGTGCCCTGTATGGCCGAAATGCGTCAAACGGCGCTATCGTTGTTACTACCAAAGCACCGAGTACGGACGGTTCGGAAGGGTACCTCAATTTGAGCTATGCAACGGCGAACGAAGTAGGTCTGGGAGGATCTTTTAGCGCCCCACTAACCGAAACCCTGGCCTTTCGCCTTTCCGGACGCTCAGTCGAGCGAGATGGGTATTTTACCAATGTAACCTTGCAGCATGAGGCTGACCCCTATCAGGACAGAACTTTGCGCGGTCGATTGTCGTGGACGCCCAGTGATACGCTGAAAGTAGACTACAAGGCGGAGTTCTCACAGCACGAGGGCAAGGGTATCGGCTTCCAGTGGCCAGGTGCCATAACATTTGAGGAGTTATTTGGTGTTTTCGTGGGCACATCGCAAGAACTCGGGGTGACGGCAGCCCAGGTGAACGCAGCAGGCGCGAATTTAACTGGCCTTCCTTTCGTAAACAATAATCCGGACCGAGGCATGCGCGAAACATTCAGCACCTCGCTAAAGATTGACAAGTCTTTAGGCTGGGCCGATTTCAAGTCAGTTACAACGTATAATGAGCTGCGCACCTCCTCGGTGGCAGATCGGGCTCCGTACTTGTCAATCCTTGATGGTACACAACACACGTTCGTGGATGTCGATAGCTGGAGTCAGGAGTTTCGTCTGTCTTCAAATTCAGACGGTCCGTTTAACTGGCAGTTCGGCGCTTACTATCTGGCGTGGGAACGACTGCGTACAACCGCGATTGGCGAGGACCTCGGCCAAGGAATCAAGCGGCCTACAACTGTGCCCGAGTTTGAGACAAGTACCAATCCTACGGGTGTTGCGCCAGGAAATTTCGCCTCCTTTCTGGAAGATAGCTACGACATCGCCTGGTTTGGCAGCATCGACTGGAAAGCTACGGAGAATTTAACAGTCAGCCTTGCGGGCCGTTATGACGCCGAAACCCGCGAGCAAAACGTCAACCAATACAATACAGCAGGACGTGTGTATTCAATTGCAGATGTAGACGGTGTCAATCAATCTTATACAAATAGTGCCTGTTCCGGGGATGCAGCCGACATAGCTGATGTCAACTGCGGAGCCTATGCCAGCTTCGACCAACTGCTTGCCAACACGGTACGCGGACGAGTGGTAAATGAACGCGAATACAGCAAATTTCAACCTAAGGTCACTGTCGGCTACGCTCTGTCTGAGGCGATTAACGTTTACGGTAGTTGGGGTATAGGCTATCGCGCAGGCCAGTTCAACTACCCGGGAATCGAGAGCCTGAGCAACACGGCGCGAGAAGCCATTGACCAAGAGGAAAACGACACATTTGAAATTGGATTAAAGGCCGAATTCGATACTATTCGGCTCAGCCTTGCTTACTTTTCGTCACAAGTAGACAACACGCAGTATTTCCCTTTTGATGGACTTGCATTCGTCCAGGTATTCGAGGACATCGACGCGGCAGATATCGATGGCTTCGAAATTGAAGTGTTCTGGAAACCTGCGGATAACTGGGACTTCTACCTGGGATACGGTGCCAGCAGCAGCGAAATAACAGCCTACGCAGAACGACCAGAAACGGTCAAAAACGATTTGCCTTATGTGCCTGAAGAAACCTTCAACGCCGGGGCAAGGCTTGAATGGCCACTAAGCGACGGCCTTAACGCCTTTGCGCGAGTTGACTATGAGCACCGCGGTGAACAATTCTGGACGCCGGAAAACACATTCCCACGGGACGCGCTGGAACTGGTTAATTTTCGCGTCGGCATCGAGGGAGAGAACTGGAATACATCGTTATACGTGAACAATGCAAACGACGAAGAATACAATTCCGAGATCGTTACGCCATTGTTTACGCACCCGGCGCCACCGCGAGTGGTGCGCTGGGATGTGCGCTACAACTTCTGAGTATCTGGGTAAAGGAAGGTATTCCAGCCACTCAGTAATGGACAAAGCCTGAGCCTGCCGGTGTCTAGCCCCCGTGCCTCGGCAGGCACCTCACGACACCTGGTCTCCCTGTACCCGTGGAGAATCATATTTAGCTTCCTGTTCCGGGTTGCGCACAGATTGCAAGGCGTCCATCGGTCTCAGCAAAAGACTGAGTCCACCGGCGACGACAATCGAGTCGATGGCCGCGATTGACGTGAGCGAAAAAACTCCCAGGTAGGACAAATAGCCGAAAATCACAGCCGTTATCCATGCCACTGCGGCTCGATAAACAAGGCGGGGTCGTCCCGACAACGCCTGCTTATCAAAGGTATTGCGCAAAAGCAGTGCATCGACGATGTAAATGCTCGATATTGGCGGGACGGTAATTCCCAGCAATACCAGATATTGGGTCAGGTACTCATCAACGTGCAGCAACGCCAGGCCGGTTCCCACAACACCAATCGCAATGACTATCGTGCGTAACGGGAATCCGGGGAAAATTGTTGCCAATGACAGTGACGCGGAATACACACACAGAACATTGGATGACCACGCGGCAAGAAGTAGCAACAGGAATGCTGGAATACCAATGCCCAGGGCGAACATCACTTTGAAAAGATCGGCCTCCCCCAGCGCTACTGCGGGAATGGCTGTGCACAGCAGCACCAGCGGGAAAGAGATTCCCAGAGCGATAAATGCGGACACCAGGGCTCCACGCCGACTCGCCGCAAATCGGCTGTAGTCGGGCTGGATTGTTACCCCCGCGATATAACTGCCGATAACCGCAGATATTGCGATCGCCAGGCTCATGTCTTCCGCACCACTCGGGGAAATCCAGCTTCCGACATCATCGATAGACAACCAGGCGGCGAGCAGAAGAAATACAGTCATTAATGGCACTAAGGCCATCGCCAACTTGTCAATTCCCTTAAATCCTGAAATCGTAACTGCAACAATAAGCACACCACCAAAAACAACGTATAACTCGATTGGCAAATTTGCCGCAAAGACTTCTGTAGCGAGCAAGTCCGTCGCTTTCGCGAAAATTGTGCTAATGACACCGAACCAGCCAATAAGTGAACAGGCAACGACAAAGCTCGCGAATCGACCACCCCAACGACCGAAAGCAAACTCGCATAGCATGTAGGCGGACAAACCGGACTTTTGTCCACAAAGGCCGGTCAATGCCGCCAGCACGCCAAGAACGAAACAGCCAGAAACGAAGGCGACCGCCGCCGTTTGCAAACCCAGGCTGGCACCAATATTCGCGGCCATCAAAAATCCGGGAATCGAAATAGTGCCGCCAATAATCACCAGCGCAATGTGCCACCCGGAATACTTCGCACTCGACGGAACCTGTGATGTCGAAAAATCAGACCTGTGTTGAAGCTGGTTTGTCATGGATTGACCTTTTGTCCAGTGGTGCAGCATGCGTGCAATTCAGTGGCCAGGCAGTGCCGTGTCAGAATCATTCGAGCGGCCTATAGAACTGCAACACGAAGCCTGGATGCGTAATCAATTCTATGTCATGGAGGACAGCCAGGGCACTACTCTAACGAGTAGTTGAGAGGGCGGGCGGTTTCTACTATCATCTATTGATGAATTATTCTGAACCGATTTTCTCTGGGTGTATCCCGGCATTGATGACACCCTGTGTGGAAACCGGCGCGCCAGATTTCAATGCTTTGGCGAGAACCGGCCGAGAGCTTGTCGATGCAGGAATGCACGCCGTGGTTTATTGCGGCTCTATGGGTGACTGGCCGCTGTTGACGGACGCGCAACGGAAAAATGGTGTTGAGTCGCTATTGTCGGCCGAGGTACCGGTTGTTGTTGGCACCGGGGCGCAAAGTACCGCACGTGCAGTATCCATTGCTGAGCACGCAGTGAGCGCTGGTGCGGGCGGACTAATGATCATTCCCCGCGTACTGTCCAGGGGAACATCATCTGCCGCGCAGGAGCAGCATTTTTCCAGAGTGCTGGATGCCGCCAGTGGTTTGCCCGCCGTGATTTACAACAGCCCCTGGTACGGATTCGAAACAAGAGCGGATTTGTTCTTTCATCTGCACCGCAAGTATCCAAACCTTATCGGCTTCAAGGAGTTTGGTGGTGCAGATGCGCTCAGCTATGCTGCCGAACATATAACCAGCATCAAAAACCTGTCCTTACTGGTGGGCGTCGATACACAAGTTGTGCATGGATTTGTTCGCTGCGCGGCGAGTGCTGTGATCACCGGTGTTGGCAACGCACTACCGCAGCAAGTGCTACGGCTAATTGCGCTTTCGAAAAAAGCAGCCGAAGGCGACTCTGAGGCCCTGCGATTGGCCAAAGAGCTGGATGAAGCGCTTTCCGTGCTGGCAAAATTTGATGAGGGTCCAGACCTTGTTTTGTACTACAAGCGGTTGATGCTGCTGGAAGGTAATGCGGCCTATGAATATCAAGTCAATCCATACGATTCACTGAGCGCTGCCCAACGCCAGTACATTGATACCGAATGGTTACGATTTAAGCGATGGTGGGAGCAGTGGCCGGGTGCGAGATCATAATGGACATTTGTCACGCGAGTGATTGACTCCCATAGTAGACCGTAGACCGTAGACCGTAGACCGTAGACTGTAGACTCAAGTTATTTACGAATTGGAATATGCTGCCAATACTGAAAAAGAAAATAACATCCGGCGAACAAAAAAATAGCCGATAGCAGCCGCAGCAAATCAGGCATGGTTTTCACTCAGATACTCATCAGCCGAGGATTTTTCGCATTGCCCTATTTCCACACGCTGTGTGCAACGCGCAGAAAATTCTGGCCCAGAATCTTGCGCACATCTTCGTCCGAATAACCTCGCTCCAGGAGGCCCGGTGTGATTTCCGCTATTTGTTCTGGTTGCGCGGTTGTCATGGTTTCGTTGTAGCCCAGACCATCGGGAAATGTTCCGGCAGATTGCCCGACAAAGTCTCCTTCCAATTCCGATTTATCCACCACAACGTCCACGCCCAGACCGACGTTATCGGCTCCGACCCGTTGCACGATGTAGTCAATGCTGTTAATCATCCCTTGTGTGTCGGCGCTACCACCGTTGAAGGCACTGATGCCATTCACCGCAACAACTCCCCCTGACTGCGCACACTGATCGATTAGCTCATCCGGAATGTTTCTCGGGTGATCGTAGAGAGCTCGCGGGTTGGAGTGAGAGAAAATCACCGGCCCTTCAGCGATATTCATGACATCGCGCGCCGTTTTATAACCTGCATGTGTGCAACAAGTGACCATGCCCACCCGCCGCATTTCACGAACCAGTGATTTGCCTTCTTGCGTGAGGCCAGTATCGTCATCGTGACAACCGCCACCAAACACGTTGTTCTTGTTGTAGGCAATCGACAGCCAGCGAACGCCGAGTGCGTAGAAGCTCTCGACCAGGCTCAATTGACCTGCAATGGCTTTTGCACCCTCAATGTCGAAGGCAATAGCCAGCTTCCCCTGTTGCCTGGCGCGGTGAATGTCTACCACCGAGTTAATCAGCGCGTACTCGCTGGGCCGATCCAGCAACCAGCGGCGCATGAAAGCAAGAACGCGAAAATGTTTTTCCAGCGAAATGTCGCCGTAGCCAATGTTGACGCTCAACACGTTGACGCCAGCGGCACTATAGCGGGCAAAATCCGGGAGAAAGCGGTGGCCAACCTCAATCGGCATGCAGCCATGATTATCCCAGACAAGCGCATCGTGATGTAATGCCCGCGCGGCCTGGATATTGGTCGGCTTTGCCATGTCGGCGTCCTGTCTATTCTTGCCAGCTTGACCCGGCGTGTACCAAAGCTACAGTGCTGTGCTATCTACAGTCGTCTGGGCGGCGTTCTTTTCACCCGCCGGAATCGCAATCGAATCACCAGCGCTGACGCGGTATGTTTCTGCACCGGAGCAGACGGTGAATTCTCCCTCCAGTGACGAAGCAGTGTTCATCCACATCGCGGACCGGGTATCCGCTCAGCGACGAGCCAGTTCTTCTATAGCAACGTAGTCGATATCCAGACCAAAACAGCGAGGACCAAACGTCTTGATCGCCTCTGGCGTACGCATGATGTTGCCGACACTTGTGCCGATGACCTTCACCCGCTGCCCGTATTTCAGTGTCTCTGTGGTGATGGGTTCAGCGGTTTCGCGATCGACCATGCAAATCAAATCGGGGACCGAGGCAATTACCTTGCCATCTAAAATGGCCACGAGATTTTCATTCTGGAATTGAATGTGCATTGACGACGAGCCGCCATCCAGGGAAGCCAGGATGCAAGTACCTTTGGAAAAACCCTGGGTGGTCTCTCGGATCAAGTCAACAATTTTTCCGTCGAACAAGCTTTCCGCGTGACTGTTATCGGGGCTTGATCTCAAGAAATTGAGCAGCGTATCGACCGGATCGCCTTCTGATCGGCCGCGGCTAATTGCACGGCCGATATCCAGTGCCAGTGTCAGTGTTCCAGGAATTCCCGACGCCTTTAGCTGAGCGCCAGTAAGCGGATAGCAGCAGATCATTACACTTAAACCCATTCGAATCGCCAATGCCCTGGCCAAATCTTCAGAGGTCTTTGCATCCGATGATTCAACAAGGCATGTGTTGAGATGATCATCCGCGATAACCAGCGGCGTGGGCAGGTTGCCCATCGCATTGAATGTTGTCATTTGAATTTCCGGAAAAGCACGGCCCATACCGTCAGCATTGACCAATGGCAAGCCTCTGCGGGCAGCGAGCATTAGTGGCAGGGTCGAATTGATGCCGCCGATCTCGACCGGAAGAATCGCGTAGGCTGGCTTGCCGATGTGTTTTTCCAATTTTGCTACCGCGATCTCGGCGTCCTCACCGCATAAGGCTTTTTCGTAAATGACGGTTGGCGCGCCCATAATGGCGATGGTGTACACCATCGCATCGTCAGGCACGTCTTGTGGATCAATAATCTTCGGCTCGCCGTACTGCTGCATTGCATGTTGGGCAATGAGACGTCCCATGTAGGGATCACCGCCGCCGCCCGTGCCGAGAAACGCGGTTCCAAGTGCAAAGTCCTGCAAATCTTCTTTTCGTAGTTGCATAAGTTTTCGTCAGCCTTTTTTATACAAACGCCAGGTCACCAGCCGCCTTCACGCGAACCCTTACCGCGCCGCCCGGAACGTACTGCAATGGCAGCTCCTCAATATCGACAATGGTGACTGAATCTGGGCAGGCACCGGCGGCAATTGCCTGCTGCTCTGCATCTGCTTTCGCTTCCGCCAAAGCGGCGTCTCGACCAAGCTCGCTGTAGGAGAAGATACGATCAACTTCACCGCCAACTTGTGCGATTGACGCACCTATCGCATTGGCGACGGCTGCGTAATCTGGAGTGACAAGCTCTGATGCCCCATTGATGTCCCGATTGATGAGAACCGACCCGCCGCCAACCAGGATGACCGGTAAGTCCTCAGAACTGGTTTTCATTTTGTCGATTGCGTTTTCGAGCCTGGTGTGAATTTCACGCACGACACTCTCTACATACGCCGGTTCGAGGTCGTTCACCAATGCTGAATCGCCCATGTCCGCGTAGCCGGCGGCTACTGCAATATCGCTGGCGGTCATTGTCTTGCCACCGAATACCATGGCTTCCCGGGTAAGCTTGTAGCCAACCGAGTCCGGACCGACGCCTGGCGACTCATCGCCGCGAACAATGCTGCCGCCGCCGAGTCCGATGGCAAACACATCCGGCATTCGAAAATTTGTGCGAACATTGCCGATGTCAACGGTTACTGAGGACTCCCGCGGGAAACCGTTGACCAGCATGCCGATATCCGTTGTTGTTCCACCAATATCAGCCACCAGCGCATTGTCAAGGCCCGACAGACAGGCTGCACCACGCATGCTATTGGTTGGCCCGGACGCAAATGTTAATACCGGGTACTGCTCGACCAGTTCGGCAGTCATTAAAGTCCCGTCGTTTTGGCTAATGTAAAACGGGGCGTCAATGCCAAGTTCTGACAATGCGCGTTTGAAAGAACTAACAACCTGCGTTGACAAAGCGGCCAGACTGGCGTTCATGATTGCCGCGTTTTCACGTTCAATTAGTCCCAATCGACCAATTCGGCTGGATAAGGAGATCGCACAATCCGGGATTTCGTTGCGCAACATCTCTTCGGTACGCAGCTCCATGCCATTATTCACCGGCGAGAAGATTGACGACACTGCTATGGTGGTAATCCCTTTCGACTTTATGTCCTTTATTGCCGCATAGACTTCGTTCTCGCCAAAGGGCGCGTTGTCGCGCCCATCGTATTGGTAGCCACCGTGAACCAGATGTACGCAACCTTCAATTTTTGACTTCAGATCCCCGGGCCAGTCAATCATCGGTGGCAAGCTGCGCGCTGACGGCAGGCCGATTCGAATGACCCCTACCGGCATCAGTTCTTTTCGCTCGACAAACGCATTGGTAAAATGCGTTGTGCCAATCATTGTGCAGCTAATGTCACCGGGGCTTAGCGACGACTCGGTCAATACCGTGGTAATCGCTTCTGATATGCCAGCACTCACGTCCGCAGATGTCGGTGCCTTGCACCAGGCTTTGACCTCGCTGCCATCCATCAATACTGCGTCAGTATTTGTCCCACCAACATCCACGCCTATGCGCATAGTCCCCTCGTCTTTGCTGTCGCCGCTCATCGGCGGCCTCTTGACAGGATTGTCACCCTCGATGAGTCAGTTCTTCAACTGGCTTTTCGGCTGGCCGTTCCACTTTAGAGACTGTGTGAAAATCCAGTAAAAACACACAAACCCGCACGGCTTTTCCACAGGCAACGCAGCCTGGCGAGGGTTTCTTGCACAGTCTCTTTAGGGCTAGTCTATAATGCCGGATGTAATCCGTCACCTACCCGTATGGATAGGTTTTCAGGGCTAGCTTGTGGTGCGCGCTTTAACAACGCGGGCCAGCGATTAGAAGCAGTCAATCCGAAATGGAGACAGGCAAAATGGCACTGGAGTCAACGCAGCAGTATTCTACCGTGGTTGGAGTTGGTGGTTGGAGTGGTTCCATCCATTCGCGTAGTAGGGTCATGGCAAATCGTTGGTTGTGTCGAGTTTGTAAGATAGCCTGATCATAAGCCTTGAGCTGTACAGCCATTGAGTGATGGTGGGTTTTGCTGCTAACTCCCTGTTGTTAACCCCGGTCCAGCCAGAGCTTGCTACGTTTTAGGAGTTTCTATCTGGGGATTGGGGAAGATTTCAATCACGATAATCAATCGGCGCTAAATCCACCGGCAACAAGCATGGCCGCGAGCGTTAGCTTGCTATTCCCGGTTGCCCAATGGGGCTGAAGAAACTACTGGGAAGAGAACCGCTCTACCAGTGCTGCGCGAACCTCCGCAACACCCAGCATCTTCTGATACCGCACCGCAGTTACTTCTGCGGCGGTATAGGGTTTAAAATCCTCGGGCAATTCCTCATTGCTCATGGTGGTGAGAATCCAGTTGAGCAATTCGGCCAGAGCGGCGTCATTTAGCGGCGAATTGGCAGAACCCGGGATCTGAACCAGAAATTCCCGCCCCCCCTCTACTGTTAAAAACTTGCCGACAAAGTCCTTCATGCCGGGAACACTGTCGGGCAGACCAGAGCCATCTGCTAAATGGCAGCCCTGACAGTTGAGCATATAATTACTGCGGGCGCGGGCGTGGTCAATATCCTGGGTCGTGGCGTTTACCGCGACCAGTAATAGCAAGTAGCTCACCTGTCTTCTCATGGCAGACTCCTTAAAACAACTCCGGGTGGTCTTGGGCCAGGGTCGCCCTCAGTTTGGCGACTGCCTGGCCGTTGCTGGGGGCATCGCCGGATGTCAGCCTGGCAACCTCTTCTGTGGTGTAGGACTGCCACTCGGCCTCAACCAGATCTTTATCGAGTATCTCAATCGCGTAGTTAAGCACGTCACTGATGCCCTCGGCGTCAAAACTCGCACCCTGTGCAGGCATGGCACCGAAATAAGACATGCCATTCACACTGATCTGCCCCATAAGGCCTGCATGCACCACCGCAACCAGATAGGCACGCCCGCCATCCAGTGCCGCTATTTGGGCAATGCGCCCCGATATAGGCGGAAACGCCCCGGGTATACCCTGCCCTTCAGCAAGATGACAGGCAGCACAGCGACTAAAAACCGCCTGGCCAGGATGATCCTCAGCGAATACCGCCGGTGACAACAGCAGCGAGAGCAACACGCTCACAAGAATATATTTCTTCATCAGCTAGCCTTCCTGTTCCAGGGCAACACCCAAAATAATGGCCGTGGAGCAGGTATAGACGCTGCTCTGTGTACCCAGACACCAGTTGGTGTCATTATTCGACTGAGCTCTATAAATAGGCTTATCGGCCTCGTTGCGGTTACACAGGCAGCGAGCACAGCTGGTCTTACCGCAGCAATCATTGTAGGAAATAATGTAATGCACACCATCGGCGGGGTTTTGACAGGTACCTATCCAGGTGACCGGAGACATCTCGGTACCCGGCGGACAACTATTTTGCGTGCCGCCACAGCAGCTGCACAAAAAACCATCGATAGCGCAGTAGCGCCAGTAGTCACAACTGGCAGGATCACCGGGATCGCCTTCCAGTCCGCTGGTCTGGCTGGCCACACCCGGGTAATCGTTACTGGCGGAGGCACTAGCCCGCGCTACCGGCAACAACGGCACCGCAGCGCCACCCACCATAATCGCGCCCAGACGGGTCAGCAAAGAGCGGCGTGAGGTTTTTTGCGCCAACGAGCGCAAGGACTTTTCGGTGAATTCATCAAACCAGGCCATAGTGTTCTCCTCTAACCTCGCTGGCGCCTGTGGTGGGCACGGAGGCGTCAAAATAATCTTGTATAGAGGGTATTCCGCTCTCCCGGGATTCAAACAAGCTCTCAATGTGTTCACGCGAATTCACCAGGCCATGCGAGGCGATCACTCCGTGTTCATCAATCAACACCGCAAACGGCAGCCTGGATACGCCATATTGAATACCCAATAATTTTGATGACACATACACTGAATCACCCAGACCTTGCGACTTGATGTATTTTTGGTGGGTCTTTAACTCGCCATCGCTCGCATAAATAATGTCCAGCCAGGACTCCTCGGCTAATTTGGCCGACTTCAACATAGACAGCAGCGATTTACACACAGGGCAATCGGGCGACATGAAAAACAGTAGCTGAGAGCGGCCAGTCTCGGGCTCGCCGACAACCAGGTGCTTGCCACTGTTGATATCTTCTGCGTCTACCTGCGGGGCTTTAACGCCCACTTCCAGCGTTTTATTGATCATCAGTGCACCGGCAGGCGCTACTCGCTCAAACAGCACGCCGATTTGGCGGGTGAGCGCAAAAAGCAAAATTGAGAGCCCTGTGACCAGCACCCATAGAATGATATTGGACACTATCAATATTTTATCCATGTCGAGATATCCTTTGTATTAGTTGATTATTAGAATGCAGTTGATTCAGTGCCTGATAAAGCAGGACTAGCAATGCGCTGCCCGCCAGAGCCAGTGTCCAGCCGCCTGCAGCGAGGTTGAGTTGCCCGCCAAACTGCCACAGCAATGTTATCCCCATCAAAAGAAGCGTATTGCGCACTAGCAACCAGACACTGAGCGTCTGTGCGTGCATCGGGCCGTTACAGCCACAATCGATATCACGCCTGCCACGGGCGATATTGATGCCCATGGCCAGTGTGTAGGAGAGCAACAACCCCGCCGCCGCCGCCAGTGCAATGGAACGCAGCGAGCCAGCCAGTAATGCCAGACCCACCGCAATTTCCACGCGGGGCAGGTTCTTCGAGATGATTGCAGTGGCCGTGGCAGGCACCAGTTGGTAGTCCCGGACAATTTGCTGAAAATGCAGTGGTGCCCGCAATTTGTGAATGGCACTGGCAACAAACATATAGCTCAGGTTAAGTATTGCCAGGGCGATGATGACAGATAACAACATGGCTATTACCTCATGGAGTGAATGTTAAAGGGCGTATTGGCAGTGCCGCCAATCACCTTTTTCCAACTGCCGTTAGCCGCATCATATACATCCACCTGCGCGTCGACCGTGGTCACAACCAGGTAGGGCTTATCGCCACGACTGACTTCAATCGACACCCCATGGTTTTTCAGCTTGAAGCGATGCAGGCGTTTTTTACTGCGGGGATCATATACCCACACCTCGGTGCCGCCACTTTTGTGGCTGCCATCAACACCGTCTTTGTGCATCAACATATAAATGTGCCCCCCATCGCTGGCCGAGGCGATTTGCCAGCCGCCGGGGCGCCAGTTTTCAGCCTTATCCACCGCGTTCAACAGTGACCAACGCTCACCGATTACCGGTAGCTCGCCCCCCATATCTATAGCTTGTATGTCGCCTTTAAAGGAGGGAAACCAGGCGGTGTTACCCACGTAAACGGGCTTGTCGAACAATGGGTCGTCATCCACATCGAAGAAAGGTGTCAGTTTTTCCTGCCGTGTCAGTTTGCCTTGCTCATCAAATTGAGCAGTAAACAAAGAACCATTACTGCACAGGGAGGTGAAACCACGCTTACCCGTGGGGTAAATCAACGCGCAGCCGGGAATTTGTGTTTCGCTTAAAATTTCGCGCTTGGCTATATCGATAACGGTTACCGAGGCGGCCGGTGTGAAGTTGTACACCAGCAAGTATTTATCATCGTCTATCAATTGCAGGGTATAGCGGTGGGAAACATATTGACCGCGTTTGCCCCCGGGCAACGATATTTCGCCGATGCGCTGCAGGCCCTCTTTGGCGTAAATGCTGATAACATCGGTGCGCTCACCGCGGGTGCCGCGGGAATAAAAGGTTTCAGCCACGTACAACTCGCTTCTTTGCCGCGAGGGCAGGAAGCTGGCAAATTGGGCCGCATCCAGTGCACCTTTGTAGTGGCGGCTCTCCAGCCCCACGTCCAGCAAAATCACCCTGCCGGCGACAAGGGAATCAAAATTGGCATCGTGAATAAACACCATGCTGTCGGGGTAATCAGCTGACAGCGGCTGCACGGCCGAGGTGGATTCAGGCGGTAGAACGGCGTTAGCGGACACGCTGCTCAGACCAAATAGTGTAGCGCCGACAAATGCGGCCAGGTTTTTGTTCATGCCTCTCATGGGATAGCCTCAACTGTTATGGTTATTATATAGGTCGTTCGACATATTTTGATTCGATTTATATAATATGTCAAGAGGACAGAGGGGCTGGGATATATTTAGGAGCCGAGCGAATTGACAGGATGAGCTGCCTGGGTGTGCTGTCACGACGATTTACTCGGGAATATCGCCCGAATGGATAAGCCACAGGAAAGATTGGGTTGCCATGGAGATGATATTTTTGGTCTCGCCAATCCAGGGTTTCTTATAGCCAATGAACATGGTGTGCCCCTCCATTGAGGAGGAGAAGAATACCGCCAGGCGATGCAGTTGATCGTCGCTTAGCTTCGGGTTCATCTCGGCCATGACCCCTATCAGAATGATTCGATACTTCTCATACATCTCATCCATGATCTCTATCGCGTGGTCGTAGTGGTTGCACAAAGACCACAGCTCCGGAAAGAACATGGTGGTAGACTTTCGATTGAGGTCAGTCATGATCTCGTCAATGAGCGCTATAAATTGTACTTCAGGGTCTTCCCCGGCAATAACCTTGACTTCTTCAAAGCGATCTATATAGCGCTGAATGGTATTATCAAGCATAGCCGAAATAAGCTGGTCTTTACTGGGGTAGTAATACTGCAGGTTGCCCAATGTAAGCCCTGCCGTCTGCGCTACCTTGCGTAGCGAAAAATTGTAGTAACCGCTTTCTATCATCAATTGCTCCGCTGCCAGAAGAATTTCCAGCGAGGTCTGTTGCCCTTTGCCTGATTTCCCTCTGAGCACCAATCTCTTTCTCGATATTACTTTGCTTGTCGCCAACTTGATAATCTCGCTCTGCAGTCGCTACACTCCGCCGCCAGTATACACAACCAAACCTGGTGGTTTGCCATCCGTCTTATGATACCTGTTTTGCGCTTTCAATCCCAAGTTATCAAAAAATAAAACAATACAGTTGACATATATAATACAGTCGACCTATTATGTGCTGACGCTATAAATATAATAACTTCTTTGGAGATCAACTATGAAAGCAGATCAATTCCCGCAAACTCTGATTCATTTGTCTGTAGTCGCTACTAGCTTATACAGTCTGTCAGCGGGTGCTGCGGTGCTGGAAGAAATTGTGGTCACCGCTCAAAAACGCGCCCAAAGTGTGCAGGATGTCGGCATTGCGGTTACCGCCTATACCAGCGACCAGCTCAAGGCACTCGGCTATGACAACGCTCAACAGATAACGGCTCAGGCTCCGGGCGTCACCACCATTCAGCCCAACGGTCCCTCCTCGTTCTTTATCAGCATAAGGGGCGTATCACAGAATGACTTCTCCGGTGATCATCAGGAATCCCCGGTCGCCATATACATTGACGAGGCCTACATCAGCGCCGCTTCTGGCGCCGGTTTCCAGTTATTTGACATGGAGCGTGTAGAAATATTGCGCGGACCACAGGGCACCCTGTTCGGTCGCAATGCCACCGGCGGACTGGCTCACTATATTACCAGGAAGCCCAGTAATGAATTCGAAGGCTATGTCGATCTCACCGTGGGTGATTACGATCAGGTGAAGGTAGAGGGCGCCGTAGGTGGCAGCTTAACCGACGCCGTTTCTGCGCGAGTGGCTTTTTCTCGCAATAAGCACGATGGCTACATAGATAACCGCATTGGCACCGATCTGAATAACGGCGATGACTGGGCTGTCAGAGGGCACCTGAATATCGATTTCAATGACGATGTCAGTCTGTTGTTGAGTGCCAGGGCGGCCGAGCAGGATATCGACAGTGGCTTTTTTAAACACAGTTCCGCGCGCCAGAATCCGCTAACCGGTTTGGGCGAAGATTTTGACGGCCTCGATTTGCAGGACGAAGGCGACTCCCTGGCACAGTCTTACCGTGACCCAAGCGGCGATGTACACTCCGGAGAATACAACCTGATTGGCCACAACCAGCTAGAAAGCAGTGGTATGACTGCCAGGCTCAGCTGGCGGTTTGACAATTTTGAACTGGTATCTATTACCGACTTTTGGCAGTTGGAAAAAGACTACCTGGAAGATTCCGATGCTTCTCCCAACGACTTCTTTGCCTTCTACCTGAAATCAGACCTGAATCAATTCTCCCAAGAGGTCCGTATTTCAGGCAGTAGCGACATCATGCGCTGGGTGGGTGGCCTGTACTACCTTGAAATTGACGGTGACTTCGAGAACGGCGGCGCAGCGGGTAACTATTTCGGCGCAGCATTCCCCGGCTTTGGCCTTGAGGGAACCAATATCGGCCTCTACAGCCCATTCTCCTCCGAGACAGAATCTCTCTCGCTGTTTGGTCAGTTTGAATTTGATCTCAGTGACTCATTCACCTTAATTGCCGGCGCGCGCTGGACGCAGGAGGAGAAGGAGTTTGATTATATTCAGTATGCGGCGGAATTCACCAGTCCGCGCTCCAACGATGTAGTTAGCGACGATTTCCTGGAGCTGGGTGGTGCCCTATTCACCTACAACCCAGACATTGTGACCACCGATCCCGGCGGCACGGCCTTTGGTTTCCCGCTGGTCGAAGGAGACCCCGGCAAGGCCAAAAAGTCGGATGACCTGATCACCGCCAAGCTGAGCCTGGACTGTCAACGATGACACGCTGGTTTACATGAGCTACAACCGCGGCATCAAGGGTGGCGGTTATAACGCACCGCTGGACGCCACCAACTTCTACGACGGCGACCCCGCTACTGGCGGGCCCGACGACATGGATTTTGACGAAGAGACCCTGAACGCCTATGAAATGGGGTTTAAGTGGACTTTTGCCGGCGGCCCGGCACGCCTTAACGGCGCCATATATTACTACGATTACCAGGACTACCAGGCATTCAGCCTGGAGGGCTTGACCACCTTTGTATTCAATACCGACTCTGAAGTAAAAGGTGCAGAGCTGGAATTACAGGCATCGCCAATGAACGGTTTGGACATCATCCTCGGTGCCGCCTATATCGACAACGTGGTGGGTGACGCCTATCGCCTGCCCTCGGGCGAGACCATTGATCGCGTGTCGGTCATGACGCCCGAATGGAGTTTTAACGGTCTGGCGCGCTACGAGTGGGCGACACTGGGTGGCACCCTGGCGATACAGGGCGACTTCAACTATATGGATGAGCACTTCTTCCAGCTGAAAAACTCGCCTGTCGGCACCGAAGATGCGTACACTCTGGTGAATGCCCGAATAACCTACACCAGCGGCAGCGGCGACTGGCAGGTCGCCGGCTTTATCGACAACCTGACCGATGAGGAATATCGCACCATGACATTTGATCTTGCAGGCACCCCCGCCACCGGTGGCTTCGGCCTGACCGAGAACTACTACGGCACACCTCGTTGGTGGGGCGTAACCGTCGGCTACAACTGGTAGGCATACGATCGTGAATCCTTATCAGCTAGCCCGCCAGGAATTTGTCTGGGAGCGTCCGAAGAAATACAACTTTGCCCGCGATGTGATTGATCGCTGGGCTGAAGACCCGGACAAACTGGCAATTCGCTGGCTGGATGATGACGGTACCGACATCAGCCGCACCTATGCCGACATCAGCGATGCTTCGCGCCAGGCATGCAACGTACTGACGGATGCGGGTATACAGCGCGGTGACACCGTCATGCTGATACTGGGTCGGCAGATTGCCTGGTGGGAAGTACTCACCGCCTGCTTGCGCATGGGCCTGGTGGTATCGCCAGGGATCACCCAATTGGCCGCTCGCGACCTGGCTTACCGTATCAATGCCTGCGGCGCCCGGGCTATTGTCACTGATGCGTCCTGTGCGAAGAAAATCGATGAGCTATTCGACCAGTGCGATAGCCTTACCGTCCGGCTACAGGTTGACGGTGTTCGCGACGGCTGGATTGATTACAATACCGCCGTGAATGAAGCAACAACAGATTTCACCACTGTCGACACTGCCAGCGACGAGGAAGTACTGTGCTACTTCACCTCCGGTACGACCGGCTATCCCGGGATGGTTATGCACAGCCACAGCTACGCCATAGGGCACCAAACCACCGGCCGTTACTGGCTGGATATCAAGCCCGATGACCTACACTGGAACATAAGTGACACGGGTTGGGCAAAAGCCGCCTGGAGCAGCTACTTCGATCCCTGGCAATGTGGCGCAGCACTGTTTGTACACCACAGCAATAGTTTTAACCCGCAACGGGTGCTGGAGTTACTATCCAGCTACCCGGTAAGCACCCTGTGCGGCACGCCCACCATCTACAGAATGTTGGTGCAGCACAAAGCTGAGACTTACAACTACCCCGCCCTGCGCCATTGTGTGGGTGTGGGTGCCGGTGAACCATTGAACCCGAAAATTATTGAAGTGTGGAAGCAGGCCACTGGCCTGGTGGTGCGCGACGGTTTTGGCCAGACAGAAACCACTCTGCTATGCGGCAACTTTAACGGCATAGAGCCGCGCTACGGTTCCATGGGCAAACCCTCCCCGGGCATTGAATTGGCAGTGGTCGATGCTGAAGGCCAGCCCCTGCCCCCCGATACAGAAGGCGACATCGGATCCTTTGAAGTGGAAAGCGCACTGTTAGAACACCCCGCCGTTGCGGAGTCGGCTGTGGTATCCAGCCCGGATGCGGAGCGCGGTGAAGTGGTCAAGGCCTTTGTCGTGTTGACGCTGCAATACAGTGCCTCCGACAAATTGGCACAGGCCCTCAAAGACCACGTTAAAGCGGTAACCGCCCCCTATAAATACCCGCGTAAAATCGAGTTTGTGGATCAATTGCCCAAGACCGTAAGTGGTAAAATTCGACGAGTCGAATTACGAGAGCGGGAACGGGCATAGCTATCATGGACAGCAAAACAAACAGCGGCGAACAAACGTTTCCTTTGAGCTACAGCTTGTTTAGTGGATCCGACACTGGACCGCTGTTGCAAAAAACCATCGGCGATAGTTTTGATGAAACCGTAGCGAATCATCCAAACGCACTGGCGCTGGCAGTTGATCATCAGAAGGTGAGTATGACTTACAGTGAGTACCAACAGGCAATCAATGCGCTTGCGGTTGGCTTACTGAATAGTGGCATCTCGCGTGGCGATCGCGTAGGCATCTGGTCACCCAATTGCCTGGAGTGGTGTCTGACCCAGTTTGCCACGGCAAAAATAGGCGCGATCCTGGTTTGCATCAACCCAGCCTATCGGCCCTACGAGCTTGAATACGCACTGAACAAAGTGGAATGCAAGGCGCTGATTACTGCAGAAAGTTTTAAGACCAGTAATTACCTGGCGATGTTGGAGCAACTCGCGCCGGAGCTGGCGTACTGCGAGCCAGGGGCTCTGGCGTCAGAAAAACTACCGCATCTGCATCAGATAATCCGCATGGGCGATGAGTTGTCTGCGGGTATGTACAATTTCTCTGAGCTGTGTAAAACACCGGCCCCCGAACGGCTGGCAGAACTGGCTGCGGTACAGGCCAGTCTGGATTATCGCGAGGCGATTAATATTCAGTTTACCAGTGGCACCACGGGCAGCCCCAAGGGCGCAACACTCAGTCACTATAATGTATTGAATAACGGCAAGATCGTCGGCGATGGCATGCGCCTGACCCAAGAAGATCGCCTCTGCATTCCCGTGCCCCTGTACCACTGCTTCGGCATGGTAATGGGCAACCTGGCGTGCATCACCCATAGCTCAGCGGCGATATTTCCCGGCGAAAGCTTTGAGCCCGAATCGACTCTGCGGGTGGTGAGTGAGCAGCGCTGCACCGCCCTGCACGGCGTACCCACGATGTTCGTCGCCTTCCTGACCTACCCCCACTTTGACAGTTTTGATTTTAGCTCACTGCGCACAGGCATCATGGCGGGTGCTTTGTGCCCGGCTGAGGTGATGAATTCAGTGATAGAAAAAATGCACATGCGAGACGTGCTGATCGCCTACGGCCAGACCGAAACCAGCCCGGTCAATCATATGACCACCGATACCGACTTGATCGAAAAGCGGGTCGCGACGGTTGGCCGGCCCGGTCCCCATCTGGAAGTCAAATTGATTGACGGTCAGGGCGAGGTTGTTCTCACCGGTAATAAGGGCGAAATTTGCTGCCGTGGCTACGCTGTAATGCGCGGCTATTGGAACGATGCAGAACAGACCCACGCCACCATTGATGTCGATGGATGGCTGCACTCCGGCGACCTCGGGGTGATGGATGAACTGGGCTATGTCAAAGTTGTGGGGCGTATTAAGGACATGATCATACGCGGCGGCGAAAACATCTACCCCCGCGAGGTGGAAGAGTTTCTTTATACCCACCCGAAAGTGCAAGAAGTACAGGTGTTCGGCATACCGGATGAGAAGTACGGTGAGAAAGTCTGTGCATGGATTGCTCTCACCGACGAACACGCCGTGAGCGATGATGACATAAAAGCGTATTGCCGCGAGAACATTACCTACTTTAAGGTACCAGAGCATATTCGCTTCGTCACCGAATTCCCCATGACCGTGACCGGGAAAATTCAAAAATTCAAGATGCGGGAATCCACGGTCAGTGAATTGGAAGCTGACCTGCAAACAAACCACACAGGATAGGTATCGACCCATGAGCGAGTTCAAAATGTTAATCAACGGCAAGCTGATCGCTGGTGATGCCACTATGGGGGTTATCAACCCCTCCAACGAACAGGAGTTTGCCCGCTGCCCACTGGCAACCGAACAACATTTGAACGCGGCGGTGGCAGCTGCTCAACAGGCATTGCCAGGCTGGCGCGCTAAAACCTGCACTCAGCGTCAGGCATGCCTGCTCGCCGTTGCAGATACATTGAATGCCAACGCGGCAGAACTCTCCGCCCTGCTTACCAAAGAACAGGGCAAGCCGAAAGTGCAGGCGGACGACGAAGTACAGTTTGCCGAGATGTTCTGCCGACACTTTGCGGTGCAAACCATTGGGCATGAAGTGCGTTTTAATGGCAATGGCCAGCGCATTGAAATTCACCATCGCCCCCTGGGTGTGGTGGCGGGCATCATGCCATGGAACTTTCCCCTGCTTATTGCCGTGTATAAACTGGCTCCGGCCCTGGTAGTAGGTAATACACTTATTCTAAAGCCCGCGCCCACCACGCCATTGACAGCGCTCAAATTGGGCGAGTTACTCGCCGATATTCTTCCCTCTGGCGTACTCAATGTTCTCAGTGACCAGAATGAGCTGGGGCCGCTGATTACTGCGCACGCGGACATTGCCAAGGTATCCTTTACCGGTTCCACCCCTACCGGCAAGGCAATTATGGCTGCAGCAGCGCCCACACTGAAACGCCTCACACTGGAACTGGGCGGCAACGATGCAGCCATCGTGCTGGATGATGTAGACCCCAAACAGGCGGCTCAGGGTATTTTTGGCGCGGCGTTCCTCAACAGCGGCCAAGTGTGTATTGCGCTGAAACGACTGTATGTACACGAGTCTATTTACGACGATCTGTGTGAGGAAGTTGCAGCGCTGGCGCGCGAGGCCAATATGGCCGACGGATTTGCCGAAGGTGCGGAATTTGGCCCGGTTCAAAACCGGGCACAGTATGAAAAAGTGTGTGCCTACGTGGAAGATGCCAGGCGCAACGGCAATATCATTGCCGGCGGTGAAATTGCCGACGCCCCCGGGTTTTTCGTGCCGCTGACAGTGGTCAAGGACATTGACGATGGTACCAAAGTTGTCGATGAGGAGCCCTTCGGCCCGGTGCTGCCAATCCTGAAATACAGCGCCGAGGAAGAGGTCATTGCACGGGCGAATAACTCACCCTTCGGCCTGGGTGGCTCAGTCTGGTCTTCCGATGAAGAGCGCGCACGCTTGCTGGGTTTGAAATTGGAGTGTGGCACGGTCTGGATTAACCAACACTGTGCGTTCGGCCCCAATATCCCCTTCCCGCCCGCCAAGGAATCGGGGCTGGGTGTCGAATGGGGTGATGAGGGTCTTAAAGAGTTCACCGCCATGCAGGTGATTAATGTGAACACCACTTACAGCGACCCTGTTCACTAGAGTCGCCTGCCCCCCACTCCTCAGATGCCCTGTTTCAATCCCCCAAGAGGAGGAGAGGCTGGAGGAGGAGTCCCCCAATCCCCAGATAGAAATCTCTTAAACGTAGAGTATATTTACGCAAGATTGCAGATGCTATATGATCGCGCCTTACTGAAAATAAGTCTTCAGCTCTTGTATACGCATTATATGCGCACTTGCCTGCTTTTAACTTTACGATGAACAGACCGGAGTGGATTCATGAATTACTTTACTACCTTGCCCTTGCGCCTACAGCTAGACCAACTGGGCAAATGCCGTTTTATGGACAGAAGTGAATTTAGCGATGGCGTCAATAAACTGAAGGGCAAAAAGGTAGTTATTATTGGCTGTGGAGCCCAGGGGCTTAACCAGGGCCTTAATATGCGCGATAGCGGCCTCGACGTGTCGTACACGCTTCGCGATGCGGCAATTACGGAGAAACGTGATTCCTGGAAAAATGCGACAGAGAACGGTTTTAACGTCGGCACCTATGAACAACTACTGCCCACCGCAGACCTGGTGCTTAACCTGACCCCCGATAAACAACACAGCCCTGTTGTCGGTCAGGTAATGCCGTTGATGAAGAAAGGTGCCTGCCTTGCCTACTCTCATGGTTTTAATATTGTTGAAGAAGGCATGCAAATTCGCGATGACCTGACGGTTGTCATGGTTGCCCCCAAGTGTCCGGGCACCGAAGTAAGGGAAGAGTACAAGCGTGGCTTTGGCGTACCTACCTTGATTGCCGTGCATGCCGAGAATGACGCCAACGGTGAGGGCATGGATATCGCTAAAGCTTACGCCGCCGCCACCGGCGGCCATCGAGCCGGTGTGCTTGAATCCTCGTTTATCGCAGAAGTGAAATCCGACCTGATGGGGGAACAAACTATTCTGTGCGGCATGCTGCAAACTGGATCAATTCTTTGCTTTGACAAAATGATCGAGAAAGGCATAGACCCGGCCTACGCCGCAAAATTAGTCCAGCACGGCTGGGAAGTCATCGCCGAGGGACTAAAACACGGCGGTATTACTAATATGATGGATCGACTCTCCAACCCAGCCAGGTTGGTTGCTAATTCACTGGCAGAAGAATTGAAGATGCTTATGGCTCCTTTGTATCAGCAGCACATGGACGACATCATCACCGGTAATTTTTCTGCCGGCATGATGGAAGACTGGGCTAATGGCGATGCCAAACTACTTGGCTGGAGAGAAGCCACCACCGAATCAGCTTTTGAAAAATCAACAGCCGGTGACATGGATATCCCGGAACAAGAATACTATGACAATGGCATTCTCATGGTGGCGATGGTCAAGGCTGGTGTGGAGTTGGCATTTGAAACCATGACGGCCAGTGGCATTATTGAAGAGTCAGCCTATTACGAGTCCCTTCATGAAGTGCCACTGATCGCCAATCTAATCGGTCGCAAAAAACTCTACGAAATGAACAAGGTTATTTCTGACACCGCTGAATACGGTTGCTATCTATTCTCCCATGCCTGCGTTCCGCTGCTTGAGGATTTCATGAAAACTGTCGACACCAATGTTATCGGTACAGGTCTGCTGCTAAATGATCTGGCCGTGGACAACACCGAACTGATTAGCGCAAATGATTCTATTCGCGCTCACCCGGTCGAAATAGTTGGCAAGCAGCTACGCAAGCACATGACTGCCATGAAGAAGCTGGTCTGAGAGTAAATCCCGCAAAACAGTATTAGCAAGAGAATTTTGGCGTTTAGGCGGTCAGAGCGCCAGCACCTTCTCTCCTCTTGATATACCTGACACCCCGCTGCGAGCAACTTCCAGAATAACACTCTCTCCAAGCGCCGCGATAAACGCATCAAGTTTATCGCTTGTGCCTGTTAGCTGAATACTGAATACATTAGTAGTCAGATCCACGACCTGCCCTCTAAAAATATCAGTAGTGCGCTTTACCTCAGCACGTTTTGCTCCTGCGGCTTTCACCTTGATCAACATTAGCTCCCGCTCGATATGAGCGCCTTCGGTAAGGTCAACCAGTTTCACAACATCAACCAGCTTGTTCAGGTGTTTGGTGATTTGTTCAATCCTTCTATCGTCACCACTAGTTGTTAGTGTCAAACGCGAAAGAGACTGATCTTCAGTTGGCGCTACCGTTAAGGAATCTATATTGTAATTACGTTGAGAAAACAAACCTACTACTCTCGATAGAGCGCCCGGTTCGTTTTCCATCAGAACAGAGATTATATGCCGCATCAGGTTCGCTCCGATTTGCTCAATACCATATCTTTCATTGCGCCGCCTTTTATCGCCATCGGATAAACATGCTCATCCGGGTCAACCAGCACATCAACAAATACCAATTTGTCTTTTAAGGCAAAGGCCTGGGTCAACTTCCCATGCAATTCAGACTTCTTTTCTATTTTGATGCCAACGTGCCCATAAGACTCAGCCAGTTTAGTAAAATCAGGCAGCGACTCTGCATAGGTGCTGTGTGAGTGGCGCCCGCCATACTGCATATCCTGCCATTGTTTCACCATGCCGAGGGCGCGATTATTTAGACAGATAATCTTTATGGGCAATTGATATTGCATGCAAGTGGCCAGTTCCTGCAAATTCATTTGGAAACTGCCCTCCCCTGTTATGCACACAGAAACAGCATCGGGATAAGCAAACTGAATGCCCATAGCTGCGGGGAAACCGAAACCCATAGTTCCCAAACCACCGGAATTAATCCACCGCCTGGGTTTATCAAAACCGTAGTACTGTGCGGCAAACATTTGATGCTGGCCTACATCTGACGAGACAAAAGCATCGCCTTGGGTTATTTCGTGAACTGCCTGGATAACTTCCTGCGGCTTAATCGTTCCGTCACTGGCAGGCGTCACCTGCAAGCTATTTTTTTCGCGCCACTGCTTAATTTGATCCCACCAAACTTGCACAGACTTTTCATCTGTCTTTTGTTTGCTGCTCTCAATTTGCGCGAGTGCCTCTTCTAAAACCGAGACCACCGAACCCACAATTGGAATATCCGCAGCCACCGTTTTGGATATAGACGCCGGGTCAATATCTACATGCAATATAGTGGCATCTGGACAAAATTTGCTGACATCCGAATTGGTAACACGATCATCGAAGCGTACACCAACCGCCAACAAAACATCGCAGTAATGCATGGCCATGTTTGCTTCATAAGTACCGTGCATTCCCAGCATGCCCAGAAATTGCTTGTCGGATGCAGGATAAGCACCCAGGCCCATAAGCGTGTTGGTGATGGGAAACCCTAATTTACGTGTCAGCCTGGTTAGAAGTTCAGAACCGTTTCCCTGAACCACCCCTCCGCCGCTATAGATCATGGGCCGCTTCGCCGTTAGCAAAACATCAACTGCTTTTTTGATCTGACCAGAGTGCCCTTTTGCGGGAATAGCATAGGAGCGCATCTTAATAGTGGCAGGATACTCATAATCGAATTTGATTTTTGGATCGGTCACATCTTTCGGTATATCAATGACAACCGGGCCAGGTCGCCCGGTTGTGGCAATATAAAAAGCCTTTTTGACTATCAACGGAATATCCGCCGGGTTTTGCACCATGAAACTGTGTTTTACCACAGGCCTGGAAACACCAACCATATCGGTTTCTTGAAAGCCATCAGACCCGATCATACGGCTTTCCACTTGTCCCGAAATGACCACGACAGGAATTGAGTCCATATACGCTGTCGCGATACCTGTGATCGCATTGGTTGCACCGGGGCCAGAAGTAACCAACACCACTCCAGGCCGACCAGTGCCACGGGCATAGCCATCGGCCGCATGCGTCGCAGCCTGCTCATGGCGCACCAAAATATGTTCGACTTTATCTTGATTAAAGATTGCATCGTAAATATGCAGTACAGCTCCGCCGGGATAGCCGAACAGGATATCCACACCTTCATCGTGCAGCGCACGTATGAGCGCTTCACCACCTGATAATTGATTCACTTTATTTGCCTCTAAACCGTTTCCCGTCCCAATGCCACTGTTTGCAGTGAGGAATAATGGAATAGCACAACTGACCAGGAGGTCTGTCGTCTATTGCGTACTTCCAGGATTTTTATGTAACAATCCACAAGCCGCCGAAAATTCGCCGATTCTTGCTTCTTGTCGGCCCCGTGCGCGATAACGTGATAGAGGCTCTCAGGTGGATGTTTTCTGACACCTACTGGATGGTAATCTGCTGATGTGCCTGGTTACGGCGGACGCAGACCACACAGCCGAATTGAAGATTGATCCAATTCCACTGCTTGAACAAGTGGCGATTCTTGCCATTTATTCAAGAAAAGTCAAGCTGCGATTATGCTGAGGTCTCGTTGTAAAACATCGATAGGTAATTCATCACGTCCTGCTGCACCCCATGCTGTGTCTGGTAGTTGCGCCACTGGACGCACTCCTGGTTCAAACTCCCGGAGAAACTCTCAGCAACTGCATTATCCCGGCAGTCTCCCTTGCGGCTTGTGCTGCCAAAAGAACCGTGGGCTTTCAATAGCCGTCGATAATCCTTGCTGGCATATTGCGAGTCCCGGTCAGAATGAAGCAACAGGCCAGCGCCAGGGTGCCATTCTCAGTGCATCGCAGACTAACCGCGCCTTCATCCAAGACCCCATGCTCCAGTCCACCACCTTTTATGAGAACAGATCAATCACAGCCGCCAACTACAACCAGCCTTCCTGGGTTCATATATAGACGATGTCTCCAACCTAAGCCTGGTCGGACTTTTGTACATCAAATTGCCGGCTCAGCACATTGTCGAACACAGGCTGCTTGTGATTACGGTTAGTCGTGACCTTGTACTTTTCCCGGTGTTTAACCTGCACACCAGCCTGTTTCATCGACTTCCGGGTCTTGTTGCGGCTGATCGAGTAGCTCAGCGCCTTGAGTGCGTGCCTCATACGCACTGGTTAGTTGTTTTTCAGTGTCGATTAATTATCCCTTAAATCAGTGCCAGGTGCTTATGTCTTCGTTCCTCCGACATTGGCTACCGCTTATCCTCATACGGCCCCAGAAACCGTTCTCCGTTGAAATGAATTAAGTGGCCAGGTGCATCAGCACACCATACTTCCGTTTCCCAAGAAATTTCAGCCAAATATCGCCCCATAACTCCGCGGTTCGGGAATGCCGTCACGTAAACAAGGCCAACTCTTGAAGCCGCGAATAGCTGTGCCAGTTCATTATGACGTTTTGCATCCACTGGGCCGTGGCTGGTAACTGACTCAACCAGCAACAACCAATCTTTTTCGGCAAAATAAAGAACCACATCCGGCATTTTGCCGTGTTGGTCAACCGTCACACCAAGAGCAGCAAGGCGCTGCTCTTCGAAATGCCCGATCTTTGACCCAGTATCACCAACATAGATTAGCTCTGAATCAGGAGCGAACCGTGGCGCAAATTCCGTAATAATTTGCTTAATTAGTTCACTATGAGCGCCAGACGTTAAGTTAATCTCTTGCCCTGCCGATACGTGTACCGGAATCATTTGCATTTCCCGATGTTTCGCCCATTTCGCGGCAAGTGTTTCTTGCCCTTCCAGGTACTCGGTTAGTGTTGTTTTCCATGAGCCTGTACTAAAAGTTTGCATAGTCTCGAGTGCTTTTTGACTGATCTGATAGCAAGCTTTGGGGCTATTTACGGGGCGATCTGGCTTATCTGGATTGTAAAGAGCAATCCCCGCTTCAACAAACTGATGCATCGTTTGACGGCGGAACGTCTCACGAGTATTCGGGGCATATTCACGCCCATAATGTTCGCGGCAATACTCCATGATTGGCGTGATACCCATTAACGGCCTGCTTATAGCATCCCAATTACCTGACGGCTTGAGGTCCAGAATAGCCAACAAGGTAAGGGCTGATCGCTCGTTTTGCTGCCCGCGCGGCATCCCCAGCGCGCGTACAACTTCTAAGGCTTCATCGATTCTGCGTTGAACCACTAAAGGATTTTCGTCATCTGCCATGTGTGCCAGCTCCCTCTCGATCAGGTTATCAGTCTCCTGTTGGGAGAGTTTTACGCCATGCGTCAGTTTTCCTATGCGCTCTAGTGCTTCCCGGTCTGGATAGTGTAATGAGCGCAAATCCGTTGCGTTCACTTGAGTATGGCCGTTGAACTGTCGAAAGAAACGATCAACAAGGCTGCTGTTCAAATATACGTTTAGCCCCGCCGCAAGAAATTTCGAAAATCCCTTTTGCCTGAAGTGATACACATTCAAATGGTTCTCAAAACCGACGAGCTCACCCGGCAACTCAGAGGAATAAATCGAAGCGACTACGCGGCGCGCCTCTTCTTTCGCTGTGAAACGCCTGGTAATAACAAAATGGCCTTTGTTTTCCCATAACCATTTTCGGCTGTTATCAGTGATTTCAATAGCGTTGGGTTTCTTCATGACCTTCGGCCATTCAAGCTGTCCGCCCTTAAAATGGGCGGCATACAACAGCGGTGCTGTTCGCGCATTAGGTTCAGCACGTAAATCTTCTTTAAGTCGAAAATCCACAACAGGCCCGGTTGATAGCTCTAAACCAAGATCGGATAGTGTGGCCGTGAATTCCGCCATACGATCAACAATGCTTTGTTCAAGATTGTTTGCCACTATGTGAACGAATTTATCTGGATCGTTGGGCGCAATAACCGATGCATAGCTCGCAACGCGCTGCGTCATGTCCTCTGCCGTGCACTCTCCCGAATCAGGGTCGGAATGAAAATCTCCGCCCCTACTGGTCGTTATTCGCACGGTAGACGGCTGTTTTCCCTTGACAGCGTGAATGATGATATTCTCCTGCAGTACCTCGTCACCTTTGAAAGCATGGTTTCGCTTTTCGAACATGTGAATGTGCTGCAGGCCCATCATTGAGAAAAATTGATTTCGAAAGGGCTTGAAATACGGGCCGTTACAGAATGATCGGGGAACAATAGCCACGATTTCCCCGCCTTCGCGCAATCGCTGTGCCGCAAGAAACATGAATCCTGTATATAAATTTGATGTTTCAATTCCTGCCCACCGTAACGCTGCTCGATGCCCCGAATCTGAATTAATTTTCTTGTAAGGCGGGTTCATGATGACGTGGGTAAAACCGTCCGGCTGCCTGCGCTCTCCCTGAAAAAGATCGGATTGATTTCTCTTCGAATGGCTCAAAATGAAATCTTCTGCCCGGATTTCACTGGTTGCCGCGATGTGTGCCGCTGCGCACCGTGCTTCTGATTCTTGCAAAGTGCTGGACAAATAGTCGATTAACACCGGTTCAATTTCGTAGCAGTCAAACGAAACTGAACGGGGCCTGGTTGTGCTTTGGCACAAGATTTCAACGAGTGCAGCGGTTAAAGAGCCAACCCCCGCTCCAGCATCAAGAACCTTTAAGTTGCCAGCCAAATCCGAAAATAGGCTGACCATAAAATGGCCAATCGGCGCGGGGGTCATGTACTGCCCCAGCATAGCTCGTTTTTTCGGATCAAGCTTTAGTGCGGCATCGATCCGGTAAAATTCTGTAGTTTTAGCAACGGCTGTTTGCATTACTATTCGAGCCTTCCTATCGGTTCGCGCTGTGGCGGGTTTCAATGAATCTCAGCGTAAGTTGTGACTCACCCGGTGCCGTAACGCTCAAGAAATTCTGTGACGGGCTGTCGAGTGATGCGAGCAACTAAAACATCATGTTGCTCCGCAAGGTTTACCCACTTCGCCTGTTCTTCCTCACACAAGATGACAGTTGCTCTTGTTGTTTTCTTTGGTTTCAGAATCTGCACCAGCTTGCATCAAACTGCAGCATTTTCAAGCTGTGCTGCATCCTGGCTCAATCCACGGATAGAAATCCCTAAAACGCAGGACGCGCTGGTGCTGCTCCATCTGGGGATTTGGGCGTTCAGTCTTGAATGCGGCTATAGCGATGGCATGATGGCATGCCTCCTCCACCTGGTCGGCATACTCGCCTCTCTATCTGGATGAGTCCTTTTTCGTCGTAGCTCTTTATTTATAGTTTGTAGGTACCGCCAATAAACAACATACGACCACGTGGACTAGCCGGGAATGCGCGATCAGTTCCGAATGGGTCTGTTTCAGATAAATTATTAACCCCGCCACGAATGCTTAAAGAATCATTCCAAATGTAAGTCGCGTTGATGTCATGTATCCACGTCTCATCCATAAACACATCAGCGCCATAAAGAGTTCGGGCTGTTTCGATTTCTACGAAACTAACTAACATCTCGCCTAGATACTGAGACTGCCAACCAACACTCAAATTACCCCAATTCCATCTCAAGGCAACATTTCCGGCTGTTTCTGGTCGACTAACTTCACCGAGTTCAGGATTCACTTCACTGCTGCTTGTGGGGTTGGTAAAGAAATCAATTTCATTGACTTCAGTGCCAGTTACAGAGATTTCGAAATTGTGATCCCTGATATCGAATGTGTAGCTCGCGCTTACATCAATACCGCTGGTTTCTAACTTCGCAAAGTTGACATCACCCGAACGCAAGAAGTTAAAGCCGCCAAACTGCGCCGATGATGGATCCGTGTTTCGAGTAAACGAGCCACAGAATGTGGGATTGAGCGCAGCACCCTGGTAGCAGCCGTCAACAATATCCTGAGAAGAGACCGATTCAATCGCATCATCGATCCTGATTTCCCAATAGTCAGCCGTTAAGTTGAAACCGGGTAAGAAAGAAGGCTGGAACACAAAGCCGTAAGTGATTGTCTCGGCAGTCTCTTCAGTCAAGTTTCTGTTACCACCTGTCACACCGCCGAAGGCAGCAGACAGTGGGTCCGCAAACTGATAAGAGCCATCAGCAGCGATTGGGTTCAAGCCAAATGCTTGCAGTTGCGCAATGCAGTTAGCTTGATAGTTCGCTGCCAGGCCAGGCTGATCTGCTGCCAAAGCATTGATCTGTGCTGCATCACAAGGGTCTGCGGGTCTGAATGTTGTACCTGTCTCAGGCCCAAACAGTTCTGTGATGTTTGGCGCACGTACCGCCTCGGAGATGCCGCCTCTAAAGGCCAGATCTTCGATTGGGGCCCAAACCACACTCACTTTCCAGGACGTGGCTTCGCCTATTGTTGAATAGTCCGAATAACGCCCTGCCACATCAACGGTGAGTTCTTTTGCGGCAACCACATCCGCAAGCAGAGGAAGCGAGAGTTCAAGAAAGGCATCGGTCGTATTGTAGTCACCGCTTTCGTTTCTGTTCGTAAGCTGTGGCCTGAAAACCAGGTTAGCATTATCAGAAACTTCTTCCAGTAACTGTCCCGGGGTGAACGGCGTACCTTCCGGTAAAATACCCAACTGAAATGAATCAAATGTCGCATCAGATTCTTCAACCCGATATTCCAGGCCAGTGGCGAAGCTCACCGCGCCAGCAGGCAGTTCAAACCATTCACTGAGGTCACCGGTAATTGTTGCCGCGAATGAGAGCTGCTCGATTACCAAATTGTCCCGGGTCGGTGTTGTTACCCAGTCTGCCGCAGCCTGGGTTACGCCGCTTTGTCCGGCCCAAATATTCAGAGGCACACAGGAACCGTCTCCTGGAGTGAAGGAGAAGTAACCCGCTTGATAAGCAGGAATTTGAAACGGCGTGTTCAGGGCTGGCGCATCTGGATCGACACTCGATCTACAAGCGGGCGAGCCACTGGCATCTGTAGTCGCATCGAGTGCAGCGAAAAAACGGTCATTGATAACATTGCGTGGACGATTGACTTCTTGCTCAAAGCGGCCGTAGTTAGCGCTGAATTCATAAGTCCAGCCATTATCGAAGGATCCTTCTATGCCCACAACAACCCGGGTGGTATCACGGTCAGTTGATCGTGTCTGATTGAATAACAATGGATCAAGTGTGATCGCTACGCCGCCAGTTGCCTGTGCAGTTGGCCGAATGAATTCTGGCAGATAGGGGTTGTCAGGAGCGCCAGGCAATAAATCCCAAAACGAGTTGGGTCTGGCATCTGTTTCTGTTTCCTGCGTCACATACTTTACTTCACCAAATATTGATGCCTGGTCATTTAGATCGTAGTGACCCAAAAAGTTGAGTGAAATCTTGTCATCAGGAAGAAGGATATCACCGCGTCTATTCTGAATAGTATTAAACGAGTCGCCTCCAAAACCTTGAAAATTGCCGGCAATAAGACCATCAGTAACCGGCGCGTATTGCCCATTCTCTGATACATTCCAGCAACCCCCTACAACACCAGTAGACTCGGCACCGAATACAGAGTTATAACCGGTAAATGAATCCAGGCAATCAGGCGTTCCATTACCGTTTAGATCAATAGGCGTTTCGGGATCAAAACCATCAAAGGTGAACGGGTTGCCCGGGATGATATAGCCATAGCCAGAGGTAATCGGGAAGGTTCTAAATGGAAGCACAGCTCTTTGAGGTGCGTTGGCCGCGCGGTTGATCAGTGCTGTTTCAGCGGCCGTTAGATTTGGCGCGCTGCCAAACGTATCGGAAAAATTGGTGGCAAAGTCAGCCGCCGATGGAATTGGCAGGCCGAAATTGTTTAACCCGGTGTTTGCGAAGTTATAATACTGAGCAAAGTTTGGCGTAGCGCTACCAATCTCACCTTGCTGAAAACGCAAGGCAGGGTTAACCCAATCTCGAGAAGAGCCGGCCGCAAGACCATTGCGTCGATCAGAGACTTGCAAGCCATCGTCTTGTCGAATATCAGCGGCTAGAGTGAAGTTACCGCGACCATTGTCAAAATTACGGCCGAATAATACCGAAAGTGCACGTTGTTCGCCGTCACCTTCTTCGCTAAGGCCATACGTAGCATCGATCTCTAAACCTTCATAATCATCTTTGAGAATGAAGTTCACTACGCCGGTCACCGCGTCCGCTCCGTAAACGGCTGAGGCGCCACCAGTAAGCACTTCTACTTTTTCAACCAGTGCCTGCGGGATTGAACCGATATCAACCGACGCAGCACCTTGTAACCCGCCCACATGGCGCCGACCATCAACCAGAACCAGGGTACGTTCTGCACCCAGACCACGAAGGCTCAGTATATTTGCGCCATCGGCAAATCCAGCATCAACAGATTGTTCTGATGTAACTGACTGTAGTAATGCCGGGATGTCGTTGATTACGTCCGAGAGTGAAAATTCGCCCGATGATCTAATATCATCGGCCGTCACTGACTGAACAGGTAATGCGCCGGTCAGGTTAGAATCCCTTGCTATTCTGGAGCCTGTGACAATAACCTCTTCAATCAGCTCGTCACCTTGCGCAACGACAAAGGATGACAATGGTAATGTGCTAGCCGCGAGCAGAGCCGCAGCGGCAGCATTTACAGGGTGGCGGGGAGTTTTAGCCTTCATGTGAACCCTCACTTTTTTAGTAGCTTTCTATTTCGGCGTCACGGATACAGCGCGCGACCATGTTTTGCATTCATTATGGGCACTTCCCGCGCCGATGCAAGCTCCTCCAGCCTCGATACCCGGTAACGAGAGTTTCTCTTCAACTTTTCAAACTCTATGCCATTCGATTCACCCTGTTGACGACCCACCTTTGCTCCGCAGGAAAGAGTCGGGTGCGAACACCCCAACCTCGTCGCAATTTCTTTTGCTGTTAATCCCGGAAAATCCGTCCCCCGGTAGCAAATAAAAACTTTGCAGCAGATGCGTTTGGATGGCGGATGTGAATGCGCCAGGCAACTACGCCTGGACTGTCCATGCTGGCAGCTTGCCATATTGAGGCAGGTACCAGCAGGTTTGGCATTCGGCCGATGCTGTACTTGACCTGGTTATATCGGGAACGATGCAGTACTAGCGAAATCTGGCTAGTTAGATTTTTTAACAGTGAGGATAAAAATCGAAGAAGCCTGTAAACTAGCCAGTGTCCGTTTTAGTCTCCCTTTTAGTATCTCTTTTGACCTCGCATTGCAGCCGCAATGTCCGGCAAATCTTCAGCATTTGTAAGATACTGAGGTTCTGCACGTTTATTCGTCAACTGCTCGAACGCATAGCCGTATGACAGTACTTTCGCATCATCATCTTTAGCCCCCATAAAGGAGAAGCCAACTGACAGGCTATGAATAGTACCCATGGGCACGGTTATGTGCGGATAACCTGCAATTGCGGCCATCGAACCACTGCCAGGGAACGGCGGCCAAACGTCACCGTTTACCGGATCAACACGCGGTACTACAGAGCCTGATGTGCGACCAGAATATCGACGTTATGTTCAGCCAGCAGCTTGTCGATACCCTCTTCGCGCGTTGCTTTCTGCACTGTATCACGCGCCGTGATGTATTTTGGATCATCCAGATCGCCTGTTGCTTCTGCTGCGTCAAAAAGGCTCTGATCAAACAAGGCAAGTTCAATGTCAGCATGTTCAAGGTTAAACGCCATCACTTCAGCGAGCGAGCGCGTTTTCACTGTCTCCTGTGTTGCGGCCAGATACTCATTCAATGTTGCCTTAAATTCATACAGCAGCACATCAAGTGAATACTGCCCAAATTCACTAAGCTGAATCGGGTTTTCAGTGATTTCAACCAGCTCTGCACCCGCTTCTTTTAGTACACTTAGCGATTCTTCAAATTTCGCATTGATGTCTTTGTTAGTGCCAGCCGAGTAACGCAGCACGCCAACACGCTTACCGCGTAACATATCCTGGTCCAGTGCGGCAACATAATCCGTCTTCGCGCTCCCCGTTGCCATTGCGTTCATCATCATGGCTGCACCCATTACCGATTTGGTCATTGGTCCTGCTGTGTCCTGCGACGGAGAAAGCGGTACGATATACTGCTGAGAAACCAAACCAACTGTCGGTTTAAAACCAACAACCCCGCTAGCATTAGACGGGCAAATAACAGAACCATTGGTTTCGGTACCCACTGCCCCTGACGCCATAGATGACGCTACAGCCGCACCAGAACCAGAGCTTGAACCACAAGGATTACGGTCTAACATGTGCGGGTTACGCACTTGTCCACCAAGGGCTGTCCAGCCACTCATCGAATCCCTGGAACGAAAATTTGCCCACTGACTCAGATTAGCTTTGCCAAGAATGATTGCACCGGCATCGCGCAAACCTGCCACCAGCGGGCTATCACGACCAGTGATATTATCTTTCAATGCAAGCGCGCCCACTGTGGTGGCAACAGGATCTTTCGACTCAATATTATCTTTCAAGATGATCGGTACACCGTGCAGCAAACCCAGTGTGTCACCTGCGGCCCGTTTTGCATCAGCCGCACGCGCGTCGGCAAGCGCATCTGGATTCAGTGACAGCACTGCTCGCAATGTTGGTCCATCCCTGTCCACGCGGTTAATACGGTCAATATAAGCCTGCACCAATTCTTCTGACGTCACTTCGCCCGCTTTAACAGCTGCTGCTATTTCAGGTAGCGTTTTAGCAATCCAACCCTGCGGCACATAATCTGGTTTCTCGGCCATTGGTTCTATCGGCACAGCCGCTGTGTCAATAGACTGAGGTGAACAGGCAATCAGTGGCACCATGGCCCAAGCGGCAATCATTACATGTTTCACGAAGTAAACCCTTGCAGTTTTTTGTTTTCGTAACAGACACCTCCAAAAAGGTGCCCTCCTGAGGTATGAGGCTTTTCTCGAACGCCTATTGCCAGCCTTGATCCCAATAAGAGCCCCCACAAGCGCACAAACTTTATGCCAGTCGGTCGGCAGTTGTAAAGCCAGTCTATGCAAAAAGCATGAGGAATGTAAGAAGAACTTAACCACCACCCGCCTTCGCAGAACGGTGAGTAATCAGCAACTTCATTTCATTTTCTGTTCGCACAGTTTTCAAGACAGTCGCTTGAGTATCTGAGCCACCATCGCCATCTCTTCGGCGGTCCCGATGGTGAATCGGATAGCTTTTGACAGTCGGGGGTGGGGAATTCGGCGGGCCACCACGCCGGCTTCGGTGAGCGCTTGCCAGGTCGCTTCGTTATTCCTGAAAAACACCAACACAAAATTGCTTACGCTGGGCACTACGTTGGTGACATTTGGTATTTCAGTCAGCACTGCGCAGAAGGAATCTCTAATCTGCTTGATCTGATTCACTTGTTGATTCATCAATTCGATAGCAGTCTTATTTAAGCTTTGCAGTGCAATTTGTGCACAGGGGTCAGCCAGAGGGTAAGGCGCCGATACTTTACGCATGGTGGCCATGACTGCCTCGCTGGCCAGCAGGTAGCCGACATGAACTCCAGCCAGACCGAATGCCTTGGACATTGTTCGTACAATGACCAGATTCTCAAAATTCGCCATTTCGGGCACCAGGCTCTCTGCGGGACAAAATTCGACATAGGCCTCGTCGACTACCACCAGTGCCCGCCCCTCGAAATATTGCACAAGGGTGAGAATGTCTTCGCGATTAAAACTATTCCCCGTGGGGTTGTTAGGGTTGCAGACGAACACCAGCTTGATGTCGTCCCGAGCCAGGATAGCGGCCACATTGAGCCGGTAATCCGCCGTCAGTGGCACATCAACTACATCGGCGTTTTGTATATCGGCACACAGCTGATACATGCCATAGGTCGGGCTATTGACGATTATGCTGTCACTGCCAGACTGGCAGTAAGCGCGTAACAGAAGATCTATGGCCTCGTCCGCACCCCGTAGAGCCAGTACCTGATCGGGCTGCAATCCGACATACGCCGCGTAAGCTGCTTGCACCTGATCAGGTCCTTCATCGGGGTAGCGATGGTAATCGGATACATCCAGCGACATCGGCTGACGCGGAAAGGGCAGCTCATTTGCATTCAGCCAGACCTCACCCTTGCCGCCAACGCGGCGTGCCGACATATAAGGTTCCAATGCTTCTATATGGGGGTTCGAAAGATTGATCTTCTTCATACGTCAGTCCAGTAACAAGTGCCCCATCAGGACAAACAGGGGGATGGCAATGACAGTGCGCAGCAGAAATATGCCGGCGAGCTGCCAGACGGTCGTTTTAATCCTTGATCTCAGAATGAGCGTGCCAATCTCTGACATGTAAATAACCTGTGTGACCGAAATGCCGGCGATAATAAAGCGCGTAAATTCAGAATCAATGTCGCTGCCCAGTACGGCTGGAAGAATCATGTCGGCAAATCCCACCACCATGGACGGAGCAGCAGCGACGGCTTCAGGTACGGCAAGCAATTCAAGATAAAGACGGAAGGGATAAGCTATCCAGTTAAACAATGGGGTGTATTCCGCCACTATCAGAGAGACAGTGCCAATGGCGATTACTGTTGGAATAAGGCCAAACCATAGATCCAGCAACCTTATCCCACTGCGGCGTAATTGAGTTGGCCACGGGGCAGCCTCCGTTGCCTTTCGCACTGCCTGTTGTAGGGCCCAATTCCATACCGGGTTTCCGGGAGGCACAAGTTCGCTGGTTTGCGCCTCGCATTGGTAAGTAGCAGGCAGCTTGCTTAGAGGTGGAATTCTGCAAACTATAATGGCGAGAACGATGGAGACAATGGCCACTGATCCATAAAACTGCAGGAAGATATGGCTTATATCGAGAATGCTGGCGATTAACAGGCAAAAGGCAACCGAGGCCAGTGAGAAGCACGAGATGATACTAAGCGCCTCGCGTCGATTGTAGTGGCCACGTTCATACTGCTGTGTAGTGACCAGCGCACCCAATGGTGCTGCCCCAAGCCATGAAGCCATGGCATCAATGGCAGCTCGTCCCGGCAGACGGAAGAGAAACCGAAAGAAGCCCGACAAGAGTACACCGACAAATTCCATGATGCCGTACTCAGTCATCAGAGGCAGAAGGAAAATCACTGCGAGAAACAGGGTCATCACAGTTGGCACTAATTGCCCAACCATGGTCTGGCCGGTACTCGTGCCCCAAACTGCTTCCGGGCCAACTTCAAAAAATACCAGTACAGCAACCAGGGCTCCAACAATGCGCAAACATAACCAGGGCCATCTGACCCCGAATAGTTCGCCCGGAAGACCGGCATGAGGGCGATGCAAAGTGCAAATCACAGCGAGCGTTGCCGAACTGGTGGTAATCAGCAATATCAGCACAGGAAGGAGAGGGGCTAGCTGCTCTTTGAGAAATTGCGCCAGTACGGCGACCAGTATTGTGTTGTTGCCGTCGATAGAAAAAGGGACGAGAAACAGAATCAAGCTGAGTATTGAAGGGAGAACAAACCTGAGAATCGCGGTGGGCGTCAGAGCTACCTTGTTATTGGATTGCTGCGTATCCATGAGTCTACAGGTTCGCTGGTTTCGGTCAGGGTAGTTCGGGAATTAGAGCAGGTTTACGTTACTCTGACCTTATACAGGCTAAACTGCCAATTCGCCATAGTTACTACTGGCTTGACTGCGCTGCCAAAATACCGGTCAACTAGCTTCGGCGTATGGAATAGCCTGGCGTTATCCATGATTAGTGTGGGAAGTTCACTAAAAAATCAGTGGTATGCGCGCTCAAAAAAATAGAGAATCGGTATAGTAGCTGGCAATAGAACTCAAAAGCCGCGAGCAACTTTGACCAACCAACTTTGACCGGCGGTTTACAAGCCATGACCAATACATCGATCTCTCGTTTAGCAACTGCCCTTTTTATTGCGCTTTTTCTGGTTATAGCTAATTATTCAACCGCCGCTGATGATCTGCCATTGGCTAAAAACTCAGATTTGCTTGAGTTTACTGTTGATGAAGGTTCCTGGGTTTCTGTTTCCCTACATCCTTCAAATGAGTATTTCATTTTTGACTTACTCGGGGATATTTACTCATTGCCGATTTCAGGAGGCAGTGCCGAACGCATTACCTCGGGCATGGCATTTGACAGTCAGGCTGTGATATCTCCATCGGGAGAAAAAATTGCGTTTATCAGCGATCGTAACGGTAAAGACAATCTCTGGATTGCAGATATCGACGGCAGTAATCCTGTTAAGTTAAGCGACGAGACCTATGCCCGCATTCTAAGCCCGGCCTGGACGACTGATAACAACTACGTCACGGTTACTGAGCGAGGAAAAGAGATTGAGTTAAAGCAATACCACGTCGACGGAGGCAGTGGCACGACCCTTTCTCAATCAGATAACGACAAGTCGAACCCACCCGGTGTAGGCGCTGCATTTTCTCCTGACGGAAACACTGTGTATTTTGCCGAAAAACTGGGGTCGCCTGACGCCCCCACAGAGGACTTTCCGGTAACACAGATAGTCAGACTGGATTTGAATGACGGTTCACGTTTGCAAATCACTCGCGGCGAAGGTGGAGCGGTGAGACCCAAAGTTAGTCCCGATGGGAAGCTCCTTGTCTATGGCACCCGCTATCAAACCCAAACAGGATTGCGAGTCAGAGACCTGGAAACCGGTGAAGATCGCTGGCTTAGTTACCCGATTCAGCGCGATGCCCAGGAAAATTTCAGACCTTCAAGCAGAGGCATGCTGCCTGATTATGCCATTACCGCAGATAGTGAAGCATTAATTCTGTCCACAGGCGGTCAATTTCAGCAGATTGATATTGCCAGTGGCGAAAGAACTAAAATTCCATTTACCGCGGATATTTCTCTGAACATTGGCCCTGATCTTACAAAGACCTGGCGCGTCCCAAGCGGACCTCTAACAGCAACCTTAGTGCAAAGCCCTGATTTATCACCCAATAATGAGAAACTGGTGGCCAGTGTGCTTACCAGGCTCTACACACTGGAAAAATCAAACCCACAGCCAGTTGCCATTACCCCCGAGGACATGTGGGCGTTTCAACCTGTTTATTCGCCAAATGGCAGATGGATAGCTTTTGTAAGCTGGACAGCTAATGACGGCGGTCATATTTGGAAAATGCGCGCCAGTGGCCGAGGTCAACCCCAACAAATTACAGAAAATGCCGCATTCTATACCGACATTGTGTGGCAGCCAGATGGCGAACGCCTGTGGGCCTTAAAAGGCAATGAATGGATGCGCCATCAAGACTTTAGCGAATTCACTGGCATCGGAGTTCCGCTGGAGCTTATATCTGTGGATGAAGATGGTGGCGATGAAAAAGTAATCATGCCTGCAGGTGACGCGCGAAAGCCTCATTTTGGCCCAGAGCCTGACAGACTCTATATGGCTGAGCAAGGGACGCTTTTTTCGATCAATTTGAATGGCGGCGACCGAAGAGATCATATTCATATCACAGGCCCGCTCGGAACCAGCTTTGACGATGAAGCTCCCGGTGCCGAAGATGTACGAATTTCGCCTGATGGACACTATGTGTTGGCCCATGTAATCAAGCAGGTATGGATTGTCAGCCTTCCCAGGATTGGTGCGACAGTGCCGAAAGTGGATGTGAGAAAGCCTGGCCTTCCTGCAAAACGATTAACTGATATCGGTGCCGATTTTGTAAGCTGGTCTGATGACGGCAGCAGCATCAACTGGGCGATAGGCTCTTCATTTTATGAGCGAGCAGTGGCAAGCATTGTATTCCGGGAAGCGAGCGATGATTCCGACTCGACAGAAGATGCTACTGCAGCTGAAGCGGATTCTGCAGAAACCTTTGTTCCACTTGATGAGCATGAAGCCGTGTTTCTAACTCCCTTCAAGGTCACCGTTCCAAGAGAAACCGCCCGGGGAAACTTATTATTGAGTGGAGGCAACGTTATCACTATGGCAGGAACCTCCACAGAAGAAATGGGACAAGTACTGGCAAATGCTGACATCCTTATTGAAAACAACCGAATCAAGGCGATCGGACCCCAAGGCTCCCTCACCTTGCCAGAAGACGTTCATGTAGTTGATGTAACAGACAAATGGATTGTTCCTGGTTTTATTGACACCCACGCGCACTGGGAATTCAGAACAAGTGACGTATTAGAACCCGGCAACTGGACTGTAGCGATAAACCTGGCCTATGGCGTTACCAGCGGACTGGACGTGCAAACCACTTACCATGACTATTTTGCCTATAGGGACTTACAAGAAACTGGTGCAACTATTGGCCAGCGACCCTTCATGACAGGCCCCGGTATCTTTGGACGAAATGATTTCCAGAGCTATGATGCGGTGCACAGCTATCTGCGCCGCTATCGAGACCACTATAACACCAATAATATTAAGTCCTACCTGGCAGGCAATCGCGAGCAGCGTCAATGGGTAGTGAAGGCTTCTCAAGATTTAGGCTTGTTACCAACCACCGAAGGTGGAGGCGACCAAAGGCTTGACTTAACGCATGCCATAGATGGCATGCATGGAAATGAACACAGTCTTCCAGATGTGCCGATATTTGATGATGTAGTTCAACTCTACGCGCAAACTAAAACTGCTTACACCCCTACCCTTATCGTCCAATACAATGCGACGTCTATGGCGGAATACTTTTTTAGCCGAGAAGAGATTCATGACAATACCAAGCTTCGTCGTTTTTATCCCGGTAACAGACTTGATGAACTAACTCAAAGACGTCCCGGCTGGATCAGAGATAATGAGTTTGTAATTAGTCAGGGCGCAGAAGCCGCAGCGCAAATTCAGCGTGCGGGTGGCTTGCTTGGTGTAGGGGGTCATGGCGAACTACAAGGATTGGGTTACCATTGGGAGATGTGGGCTTATGCCATGGGCGGAATGAGTCCAATTGAAATTCTGAAGGCGGCAACTATTGATGGGGCTCATATACTGGGTGCACCAGATGATTTAGGTTCAATTGAGGCTGGTAAGCTGGCTGACCTGGTTATACTCAATGAGAATCCTCTTGACGACATCAGGGGAACAGAATCCATTGATAAAGTAGTTCAAAACGGCAAAGTTTTCAAGGCAGACACTCTTGACGAGCTATGGCCTCAGAGCAATGACTTTGAAACCGGTTGGTGGACAGAGCCTGTCAATGCGGTCAGAGTAAAAATACAGTAGTCTTGATGGTTCGCCCTGGAGTCACTATTCTCACTATTGTTGCTCAACGAGCTGTAAGCTCCTGGATGAGCTTACAGCCCCGATGACTTTAGAAACCGTCCCGGGCGCACGGACAGACAGTGATGTCTATTTTAGGTCATGCGCTTAAAATCATTTTATGTGGGTAAACGGTACGACTTATCGCTTGTAAACCACGCCACCCTTCATCACGAATTCCACTTCTTCAAGCAGAGTTATATCACGCAGGGGATCTCCGCTCACGGCAATAATATCGGCCATGCGCCCGGCCTGGATCGCGCCCACATCCGGCCTGCCAAATAATTCCGCATTAAGCGAAGTGGCTGCTTTTACTGCCTGCATTGCCGTCATCCCAAAGCGCACCATTCTCGACAGTTGTCGAGCATTCAAACCGTGAGGATAAATCGCGGCATCGGTGCCCAGAACCACCTTTGCACCTGCTGCTACCGCTCCTGACTTCGACGGTTCACACTCATAACTCATTGATTTATAAAGAAACACAAAAATATCCAGGCGCTACAAATGTCCAGATATTTAAGGATTATGTCAATTAGTACAGTGGGTAAGCTGTGGTGGTCGCTTTTAATCCCATCACGGCATAGATTTTTTTTGCTTCTGGATTGATTTGAGCAGGCATGACATAGCGTTTCTGGGTGCGCTTGTGTTTGAACACGCTGTGTTGCACATGAATCAAGGCATTACGGATAAGCTCCGGGGATAAGGCTTTGTGTTGTAGCTTGATTCGATACATTAGCTGTCTGATGCAGGTGAAAGCCATGAACGAAATAGCGATGTGGGCACGCACTCTTGAGGGTGTCCAGTGGTAGATAGGGCGTACTTTCAAGTCATGTTTAGTGATTCGAAAACTCTCCTCGACCTGCCATAAGCCGCGATAGTGTGATAGCACTTCCTGGTGCGGCGTATCGGGCAAATTGGTAATCACCCCATGCAAGCCGTCCCAGCGGCTTTCGGCAGCAATTTTGTCCTGGTTGATGCTTAAGCTGGTTTTTTCTCTTGATAATCAGAAAGATAAACAAAAAGATAAACAAAAAGATAATCAGAAACTTTTTATAGCCGTAGTTATTTAATAAGCTCTTGGGATTCTGGCTTTTACCTATTTTCTTGAGCTTTTGCTGCTTTCGCTTCAATCATCTGTTTGGCAACCGTCTCAGGCGGAAACAGGCTGGGCTGATGCTGGGCTTCAATCTTCGCCTTGACAACCTCGGCCAAAGCCTTCAACTGCGCCAACTCCTCGTCATCCATGGCAATGCCGACATAACGCACAATCTTTTGCTTGACCTTATCGCCAACACGAACGGACTGCACAATCTGAACCGATTGTCTTGGGCTATTGGGTGTAGATTTAACGCGAACGAACATGGGGTGAGCTTACACCATGCTATAAAATCCATGATGGTCTCTTCCAGCTCTTGTACCGATGTGAATACACCACGGCGCAGTTGCCTTTCTGTCAACAAACCAAAAAATCTCTCCACCAGATTTAGCCACGAAGAACTGGTTGGAATAAAGTGTAAGTGAACCCTTTTATTACGCTTAATCCAGTTCTTCACTTTTTCGTGTTTGTGCGTCGCGTAGTTATCAACGATAAGGTGAAGGTCTAACTCCTTGGGTGTTTGTTTTTCCACAGTCTTCAGAAACGCCAAAAATTCCTGGTGCCGGTGACGCTTTTTGCACTCACCGATAACATCACCAGTCAGGGTGTTCAGTGCCGCAAACAAGGTGCTTGTACCATGACGCTTATAGTCGTGAGCCATGGTTCCGCCGCGCCCGGGCTTCATCGGCAATCCCGGCTGCGTTCTGTCCAGCGCTTGAATGGAACTCTTTTCGTCAACACAGAAAACAACTGCATTCTCTGGCGGCGATAAATACAAGCCAACAACATCGCGTAGCTTTTCTTCAAAGGCAGGATCGTTGCTCACCTTGAACTGAGCAACCAGGTGTGGCTTCAGACCAACTTCTCGCCACACTCTATTTATAAAGGAGTGATTAATGCCCATCACTTTTGCCAAACCCCGGGTTGTCCAGTGGGTGCCATCCTTGGGTTTTTCCTGCGTGGTTATCTTGATGACTTTCGACCGCAGCTTTGCCTGGTCCGCAGAATTCTTGCCGCCGTGATTAGCCCCTCTTGGCAAATCTTTTTCTATTCCCCGAAACCCTCTCTCAAAAAAACGATTGCGCCATCGGCCTACCTTGTTGACATCAATTTCCAGCTCTTCAGCAATTTTGTAGTTGGGAACACTTTTTGCAGCGAGCAAAATAATCCTTGAGCGCTCTACCAATCGAACCGGTGTCGTTTTGCTTCTAACATTTTTTTCCAACTGCTTTTTCTCTTGCGCTGTTAAAGTTATATTTATTTGGGCGGGCATTAGCTTCACGATGCCTTTGGCCCTTGTGGCGAGCATTATGCCGAGATCCCGGCAACCGCCTGGGTTATTTGACTTAGGCGGGTATGTGATTCGGCTAATACCCCTGCAAACAAAATTCCCTGATCATTCCAACTCACATTTATTGAAAACGAGGCTAAGAAGAATGTTCTATCATGTTCCCTGGTTGACAGCCGCAGCACCAGCGTCCTTGCCACGCAAAAGTGTAGCCAACAAGCTGATGAAGGTTTGTTTGTTGCTTTTAGCAGTGGTTGCGCTACCGTCTCAGGCGGAAAAGAAAATTGCCCTGGACGATAAGCATTGGATTAGTGTTGGCATCGGCATACGCTCTGCATTCACATCAACAGAAAGTGCTGCCCCTGACGGTGATAGAAGAAATGACTTCGATACCCAGAGCATTCGGCTTTATTTCAATGGTCAGGTTCATGAGAAAATAAGCTTCACCTTCAATACTGAAGAGATATTCTCTGATGGCCCGGTGGATGTTCTGGACGCGTTTGTCCAGTTCGAGTGGAGTCCGCTGCTGAATGTTTCGCTGGGGAGGATGTTAACGCCAGCAGATCGCATCGAGATGAATGGCCCCTACTACGGCTTAACCTGGAATCAATATACGCAGCCACTGTTTCCCTCTGATCAGAATGGCAAGGCAGGTACCTACGGACGCGACGATGGCGTAACCTTCTGGGGTGCCAGTGGTAAATTTCAGTACGCGGTGGGTGTATTTGACGGCCTGGAAGATTTTGGCAATCACTCCGATGACCTGTTGTTCGCCAGTCGGCTGGCCTATAATTTCTTAAATAAAGAGGACAACCCGGGTTATTACACCAGCAGCACCTACCACGGCAAGCTAGGCAATATCTTAACCCTGGGTGTTGCATTTCAGTCGCAGGATGGCGGCACCGGTTCAGCAACGACCTCCGGCGACTTCAGTGGCTACACCGTTGATATGCTGTCAGAAACGGTCTACGGCAACGGTGGCGTGTTAAACATCGAAGCCGAATACAAGGCATTTGATGCCGATTTCACTGCGGGCATAGCCCCGGCGGATGGCTCGGATTGCTTCTGTCTATTTGACGGAGACTCCTATTTCTTGTCTGTGGCCTATTTGTTTCCTGGTGAAGGTTTTGGTCGCTTCCAACCTTATGTGCGCTTCGTTGAAAACAGGCCCGATGATGGTGCTAACAGCGACCTGACAGAAGTGGGCTTAAATTATGTGATCGCCGCGCACAATGCCCGCTTTAACCTTAACTTTAGCAGCGGTGATGCGGGCATTTCGGGTTATCAGGGCGCGGATACCGATAGCCTCTCGCTGGGGGTGCAACTGCAATTTTGATCCTTGTAATCCTTCATCCATAACAACCAGGCTTAACAACTCAATACTAAAGGTAGATAAAATGAATATCAAAAAGACTTTATGCAATATAGTACTCGCCACCTGCGGCTGTGTTTTAAGCCTGACGCTACTGGCTGCCGACACCATCAAGGTAGGTGTGCTGCACTCTCTTTCAGGCACCATGGCAATCAGTGAAACCACCCTGAAAGATACGGTGCTGATGATGATCGAGGCACAGAATAAACGGGGTGGCCTGCTGGGCAAGCAACTGGAAGCCGTTGTAGTAGACCCTGCCTCTAACTGGCCACTATTCGCCGAAAAAACCCGTGAGCTGCTCTCTAAAGAAAACGTAGCCGTTATTTTTGGCTGTTGGACATCAGTATCGAGGAAGTCCGTTCTTCCCGTGCTGGAAGAATTAAACGGTTTGCTTTTTTATCCGGTACAGTACGAAGGTGAAGAATCTTCAAAGAATGTTTTTTATACTGGTGCCGCGCCTAACCAACAGGCCATCCCGGCGGTTGATTATCTGATGGATGATCTGGAAATAACGCGCTGGGTTTTGGCCGGCACAGATTATGTTTATCCACGCACCACCAACAAAATAGTAGAGGCTTACCTGTTGCAGAAGGGCGTGGATAAAAAAGACATCATGATTAGCTATACGCCGTTCGGTCATTCTGACTGGCAGAGCATCGTATCCGATATTAAAAAATTCGGCGCGGAGGGCAAGAAAACCGCTGTTGTTTCTACCATTAACGGTGATGCCAATGTGCCTTTCTATAAGGAGCTGGGCAATCAAGGTGTTTCTGCCGAAGACATTCCCGTCGTTGCTTTCTCTGTGGGCGAAGAGGAGCTATCTGGCCTGGACACCAGTTCTCTGGTTGGCCACCTGGCGGCCTGGAACTATTTTCAAAGTGTCGAGAGCGATGAAAATGAAGCATTTATTGCTCAGTGGAAGGACTTTATCAAAGATGACAAGCGCGTAACCAACGATCCGATGGAAGCGACTTATATTGGTTTCAATATGTGGGTCAAGGCGGTAGCGCGCGCCGGTACCACAGACGTTGACGCCGTTGAGCAGGCAATTATCGGTATGACTACGCCTAACCTGACCGGTGGCACTGCCGTAATGAACCGTAACCATCACCTGTCAAAGCCCGTGCTGATTGGCGAGATTCAGGCAGATGGACAATTTGAGGTAGTCTCAGAGACTGATGGCGTAGTACCTGGAGACGCCTGGTCGGACTTTTTACCCGGCTCAAAAGATTTGCTTGCCGACTGGGTTGTGCCTGTCAAATGCGGTAACTTTAACGCCAAAACAGCCAGGTGTTCCGGCCAGAAGTTCTGATCGCTGCGGGAAATATGTTGTAGCAAAGGGGTATTTCTATTAAGCAGTATTGTTAGAAGCAACGGGGCATACATTGACACGACTCATCTTTCTATCCTTGTTGATATTCGGAAGTAACATCGGCAATTCTGCTGAACTGGCCACTGCTGCGGGTGATAGCAAGGAAGCGCATCTGGCAGCCTTATCCCGGCAACTGATCGCCGCCAGGTTAAAGGGGGTTCAGCCCATTCTAATGCAGCTAGAGAAAATAGATGATCCTCGGGTTATCACTATGTTTGATGCCATGCTCACGGCCAGGCTGTATTATCTCAAGTCTGGCAAGCAGTTAGTAATAGCCTCACAAAACACTAATAACCACTACTACATTGAGGAGCTCATCAGCGGTAAGGTGCTGGGAGAGAAAACCGGGAAAGAAATAACCAAGCTTAAATCGAACAACAAAATAAGACGATTCCTGCGCGCCTCACTCGCCCGCATGACATTGTTTTCCGAACAGCCAGCGCTCAGGAAAGCTGCTGTTGTGAATATGCTGAAGTCAATAAACGCAGACTCGGTGGTGCTACTCAAGCAAGCCCGCGAACAAGAACCCCGGGCAGAAATTCTGGAACTCATCAATATCGCCCTGGCTCTGCATGATTTGCAAACCTCAGACGATATGGCGGTAAAACTATTGTCAATAGATGCTTTGCAGGACAGCCTGCAACCCGCAGTCAGAAATGCCCTGATCGCATTGTTGACGTCTCAGGATGCGCCCCGGCAAGAATCCAGATTACTGTTAAAGGCCAGGGCGCAGTCAGCTCTGAATGGTATCGAGAGCAAGGTTCAGTTTTATAATTTTCTTGAAACCCTGTTCTTTGGTTTAAGTTTGGGATCGGTATTGTTGTTGGCGGCCATTGGTCTTGCGATTACCTTCGGCGTGATGGGTGTCATTAATATGGCTCATGGCGAGCTGATCATGCTGGGAGCATATACCACCTATGTGGTGCAGTTACTGATGCCAGAGCATATTGAATACTCCATTCTGGTTGCAATTCCTGCCGCATTCATTGTTTCCGGGGCAGTGGGAATAGGCATCGAGCGCGGCGTGATTCGTTTTCTGCATAGCCGACCGCTTGAGACACTACTGGCGACCTTCGGTATTAGCCTGATCCTGCAACAGGCGGTTCGGTCGATTTTTTCGCCGCTAAATCGCCAGGTCGAAACACCTCACTGGATGAGCGGCTCTCTGGAATTTAACCCGGCGTTTTCCATTACCTTTAATCGACTCTACATACTCTTATTCGCCCTGCTTGTCTTCGTTGCGCTGTTGCTGATACTGAAAAAAACAACCCTGGGACTGAAGGTGCGCGCGGTCTCGCAGAACAGAGACATGGCGCGGGCTATCGGCATTCGTACCGAATGGGTCGATGCCATGACTTTCGGGCTGGGTTCCGGCGTTGCCGGCCTGGCCGGGGTTGCCATCAGTCAGCTATCGAACGTCGGGCCAAACCTTGGCCAGGCATATATCATTGATTCATTTATGGTGGTGGTATTTGGCGGTGTAGGTAACCTCTGGGGTACTCTGGGCGCGGGTATGTCGCTCGGCATGGCAAACAAGTTTCTTGAGCCCGAAACTGGTGCTGTGTTGGCGAACATCCTGGTATTGATCTTTATTGTTTTATTTATCCAAAAACGTCCCCGTGGCTTGTTCCCGCAAAAAGGGCGGGCCGCAGAACAATGAGTCTTGGCCCATCCAGTCAGTTTTCCGCGCACGCGCTTAGACAAAAGGCACCGCTGTTCCTGGGTATATTGTTCGGCGTGACTATCTATGCGTCACTGTGCAACTTGTATATCAGCGAGTCGTCTATTTTTCATGTATCGACCTATAGCATCACCCTGCTGGGCAAGTACCTGTGTTTGGCCCTCCTGGCTCTGTCGGTAGATGTGGTGTGGGGTTACTGCGGCATCCTGAGCCTGGGTCACGGTGCCTTTTTTGCCCTGGGAGGCTATGCCATGGGGATGTATTTGATGCGTCAGATTGGTGATCGCGGTGTTTATGGTCATCCTGAGCTGGCGGATTTCATGGTCTTCCTCGACTGGCAGGCATTACCCTGGTACTGGCAGGGGCTGGATCAATTCTGGTATGCCGCGCTACTGGTACTGCTGGTGCCGGGGTTGCTAGCCTTCGTATTCGGTTATTTGGCCTTTCACTCTCGCGTCGCCGGGGTGTATCTGGCCATCATGACACAGGCTCTGACTTACGCACTGATGTTGGCATTCTTTCGTAATGAAATGGGCTTTGGCGGCAATAATGGCTTAACGGATTTCAAAGACCTGCTGGGCTTCAACCTGCAATCCGACACCACCCGGGTAAGCCTGTTTCTATGCAGTGCCCTGGCCCTGGGTTTGGCCTACGTCATTAGTGAACGCATTATGGGTTCGAAATTCGGGCGGGTTATCCTGGGCATCCGGGATGCAGAGGATCGGGTGAGGTTCCTCGGCTATCAAACACAAACATATAAAGTTTGGCTGTTCGTTTACTCGGCAGTCCTGGCGGGCATAGCCGGGGCGCTTTATGTGCCTCAGGTTGGCATTATTAACCCGGGAGAATTCTCCCCCTTAAATTCCATTGAAATTGTTGTGTGGGTGGCCGTCGGTGGTCGAGGTACCTTGTACGGCGCGGTCGTTGGCGCCTTATTGGTGAACTATGCCAAGACAAAATTTACCGCCCTCATGCCTGAAGTCTGGTTGTTTGCACTGGGTACCTTGTTCGTTGCGGTTACCATTTTTATGCCCAGGGGCATTGTTGGGCTCTGTAAAGAGAAATTCGGCGGCTTGGGGCGCCCGGGGTTCAGCCATCTATTCAGCGGTAAGCGGGCTAGCGAATCGGGGTTCAGCCATCTATTCAGCGGTAAGCGGGCTAGCGAATCAGGGAAAGAGTCAGATGGAGCCGGCGAGGCCAACCCATGAGCGTATTAAGCTCATTACGGGAGACTTTCAGACGGGATCGGGTATGGTCCTGGCTGGCGGAGGAAACAAAGCCGAATATTGACGTTTCACACCAGGTCTTATTATACGTCGAGGACTTGAGTGTAAGCTTCGATGGTTTCACAGCATTAAATAACCTGAACCTCTATTTTGACGATGGCGAGCTGAGATGTCTTATTGGTGCTAACGGTGCTGGTAAAACCACCTTGATGGACGTAATCACCGGCAAGACAAAGCCCGATACGGGCAAGGTGTTTTTCGGGCAGACCATTGATTTGTTATCTAAACAGGAAGCCGAAATTGCCCAGCTAGGCATTGGCCGTAAGTTCCAGAAACCCAGCGTATTTGAAGCGCAGTCGGTGTACGCCAATCTTGAGCTGGCACTGAAGTCTCACCGGCGGATAGTGCCTACCCTGTTCGCCAGCCTGTCGGGTGAGCAGGCGGACCGCATTGATGAGGTGCTGGGCATTATTAATCTTAAAGAACAACGTTTGCTGTTGGCCGGCACCCTGTCTCACGGACAAAAACAGTGGCTTGAGATAGGTATGTTGCTGGTCGCCGATCCAGGGTTATTGCTGATTGACGAACCCGTCGCTGGCATGACCGCGAAAGAGACGGAACATACTGCCGAGTTACTCACATCCCTGGCCGGTGAACATACGGTGATTGTTGTGGAGCATGATATGGAGTTTGTGCGCAGCATAGCGAGAACCATAACGGTTTTACATCAGGGCAGCGTACTTGCCGAGGGTAGTATGCACGACGTGCAAAACAATCAGGCGGTGATCGAGGCTTACCTTGGTGGAGAGATTAGTGAAGAGATTGGTGGAAAACCTTGATTACAATTAAGAAACTAAACCAGCTCTATGGCAGCAGCCAGATACTCTGGGATCTTGATTTAGATATAAAACCAGCTAGCTGCACCTGCATCATGGGGCGTAACGGCGTGGGAAAAACCACCTTATTAAGGTGTGTGATGGGTCTGTTACCCATCCGTTCGGGACAAATACTGCTGCATGGCCAGGACATAGCACCTAAGCCTGCTGAAGCCCGCGCCCCGCTGGGCATTGGTTATGTACCCCAGGGGAGGGACATATTCCCGCTGCTCACCGTTGCAGAAAACCTTCGCGCCGGACTGGGTGCGCGGCAAGACAAATCCAGGGAAATTCCGGCGCGCATATTTGAGCTATTTCCACTGCTGGGCGAGATGTTAGATCGATTAGGCGGAGACTTGTCCGGTGGGCAACAGCAACAACTGGCCATTGGGCGAGCGTTGGTCATTGATCCAAAGGTACTCATATTAGATGAGCCTAATGAGGGAATTCAACCCAACATTGTCAAACAAATTGGTGATGTCATAGTAAAACTGTACAAAGAAGAAGGGTTAACTATATTGTTGGTCGAACAAAAAACAGGTTTTGCGCGCCGAGTCGGAGAAGAATTTCGGCTGATGGAAAAGGGTCGCGTTGTCGCCTCGGGCGAGATGCAGAATCTAACCGACAAGCTGATTACCAAACACCTGGCGATATAGTGCCTGCCATCATAGACGATGTAAACAAAAGCGAATGCCGACAAACGATGCCCGGTTGGTCGGCACAATTAAGCCTGGAGCTGGGCAAAAGCGGAGGTTTCAGCCGCCTAAAGCGGTGTGCGCACAGCGGACCCTTGTATGTACAGAAGCCGTTTTATCCCGAAGGCCGAGACTGGGCGCATATTTATTTGTTGCATCCGCCCGCGGGCCTGGTTTCCGGTGACAGCCTGGAAGTCACTATTGATGTCAATGAAGCTGCCGGCGCCTTGATCACGACTCCCGGGGCAACGCGCATCTACCGCTCTCGCGATACGCAAATTACCCAGTGCAAGTTACAGGCGCAGAAGATCAGCCTCAACGCCAAAGGCAATGCAAATATCGAATGGTTTCCGCTTGAGACTATCGTTTATGACGGCGCTTTTGCCAGCATTGAAACCACCATCACATTAGAGTCAGACTGCCATTTCCTGGGGTGGGAGATAAACTGTTTTGGGCTGGCTGCTAGTAATGCGCCATTCGTATCCGGCGAATTTAGACAGCGATATCGCATAGAACGTAACGGCACGGCATTATTTGTTGAGCATATTGATATTAACGAGCAGAACCTTGATGTCATATTGCACGGCAGTGCCGCCATGCGTGGCGAAGTCGTTAGTGGCTTTTCGATTTTTGGCCCGGTATGCAAAAGCCTTATTGACAAAGCCACCATGACCGGGCTAAGACGGCTGGTAGCACAGCACCAGCTAGAGCGCGCTGCCATCTCTCTGGTGGGAGAATTTGTCATCGGGCGCTACCTGGGCGGCAGTGCTGCCGAGGCCAAACAGATATTTACTGCCTGGTGGGGTTTGCTAAGGCCGCTGATCCTCAAGCGAGCTGCTTGTCCACCGCGTATCTGGGCAACATGATGTTAATACACACTATAAATTGATCAGGCGTAATAGATTATGGAGCTACTACCAAGAGAAAAAGACAAGTTGCTGGTATTTACCGCAGCCCTCCTGGCAGAACGTCGGTTAGGTCGAGGGTTAAAACTGAATTATCCGGAAGCGGTAGCCTACCTGACGTTAGAAATCATCGAAGGCGCCAGGGATGGCAAAAGCGTCGCCGAGCTCATGGCTTACGGCAAACAAATACTCAACATTGACCAGGTCATGGAAGGCGTGCCGACATTAATCCCCGAGATTCAGGTAGAGGCGACATTTCCCGATGGCACCAAGTTAGTTACGGTTCACAACCCCATTAATTAAGCCACCTGGTAAACCAGCGAAGCCCCAGACACGAGAAAGGAACATCATGCACCCTAAACCCGGCGAATTACTCATCGACAAGGGTAACATTGCACTAAACGTCGGCCGCGCAACGGTAAGACTAACAGTAAGCAACAGTGGTGACCGCCCGATTCAAGTCGGCTCCCATTACCATTTCTTTGAGGTAAACGAGGCATTGAAGTTTGAGCGAGACCTGGCAAGAGGATTCCATCTGAATATTATCGCCGGCACCGCAGTGCGATTCGAACCCGGCCAACAACGTGATGTGGAGCTGGTTGCCTACGCCGGTGAGCGCATGATTTATGGTTTTCGAGGGGGCATTATGGGCCCCCTGGATACAACAGACAAAGGAGAAAGCCCATGCAAATAGATCGCCGCGCCTATGCAGAAATGTTTGGTCCTACCACTGGTGACCGGGTGCGCCTGGCCGATACAGCCCTGGTAATTGAGGTCGAGAAGGATATGACCTGCTACGGGGACGAGGTAAAATTTGGCGGTGGCAAGGTTATTCGTGACGGTCAGGGGCAAAGCCAGCGCAGTTGCACTGACACTGTAGATATGGTTATCACCAATGCCCTGATACTGGATCACTGGGGTATCGTTAAGGCTGATGTTGGCATCAAGGCCGGCAAGATCGCTGGCATTGGTAAGGCGGGCAATCCGGATATTCAAGACAGGGTTGACATCATCATCGGGCCTGGCACCGAAGTCGTTGCCGGTGAAGGTCAAATTCTAACAGCAGGCGGCATTGATGCCCATGTCCATTTCATCTGCCCACAGTTAGTCGAAGAGGCTTTGATGTCTGGTGTGACCACCATGTTAGGCGGTGGTACCGGTCCCGCCACCGGCACCAACGCCACAACCTGTACCCCGGGGCCATGGAATATTGGCATGATGTTGCAAGCGACAGAAGACATGCCCATGAACTTTGGATTTCTCGCCAAGGGCAATGCCAGCTTGCCCCTTGCCCTGGAAGAACAGCTATTGGCAGGTGCCTGCGGTCTTAAACTACATGAGGATTGGGGTACGACCCCGGCATCCATTGATAACTGTCTTACTGTGGCGGAGCAGTTTGACGTTCAGGTTGCGATTCATACAGATACCCTGAATGAATCAGGTTTTGTGGACGATACGCTGGCCGCATTCAAAGGTCGGACGATTCATACCTATCACACCGAGGGTGCTGGCGGAGGCCATGCGCCAGACATTATCAAGGCCTGCTCCGCGCCAAACGTATTACCCTCATCAACCAATCCCACCCGGCCCTATACGGTCAACACGGTGGATGAACACCTTGATATGTTAATGGTTTGCCATCATCTCGACACATCAATAGCCGAGGATATAGCCTTTGCCGACTCGCGCATTCGCAAAGAAACTATCGCCGCCGAGGATATATTACATGACCTGGGCGCCTTCAGCATGATTGCCTCAGATTCACAGGCAATGGGTCGGGTAGGTGAGGTCATCACCAGAACCTGGCAAACAGCACACAAAATGAAACTGCAACGGGGCAGCCTGGAACCGGATAAGGAACGGCACGATAACTACCGCGCCAAACGTTATATTGCCAAATATACGATTAACCCGGCCATCGCCCACGGCATTGACCATGCGGTTGGCTCCATTGCCGCGGGGAAACTCGCAGACCTGGTATTATGGAAACCCGCCTTTTTTGGTATAAAACCTGCGCTGATTATTAAAGGCGGCTTCATTGCTGCGGCGCCGATGGGAGACCCTAACGCATCCATTCCCACGCCACAACCGGTGCATTATCGCTACATGTTTGGCGGGTTTGGAGCGGCACCGCGCAGAACAGCGGTATCATTTTCATCTCAGGCAGCAATAGACGCTGGCGTAGTCGAGCAATTAGCCCTGCGCCGCCGGCTAGTGCCCTGCCGCAATACCCGCACCATTAGTAAGCGAGATATGGTGCACAATACCTGGATGCCAGCCATCAGTGTAGACCCACAGACCTACGAGGTAAGAGCAGACGGGCTATTATTAAGCTGTGAGCCGGCCACAGAGCTGCCTTTATCTCAATTATATAATTTGTTTTAAGGATCACCTGATGACGGCTGAAATCCTGGCGGTATATAAACGGCTGGCGAAGAGTGATGCGACTGAGTGCTTCGATGAAATACTGGTGCTGGATCATTTGCAACGCGAAAAAGGCCGTATCAGGGCCTGCTCTGTCAATGGAACAGAGGTGCGTATATTTCTGGACCGGGGCAACACCCTGAGCATCGGTGAAATACTGCACAGCACCAGTGGCCATCGCATCATCGTTCAGGGCGCCAAAGAATCCGTTGTTACCGCCAGTACCACTGACTGGCAACAGTTCAGCCGTGCCTGTTATCACCTGGGCAATCGACACGTTAAAATGCAGATTGGCGATCGCTGGCTGAGAATTTTAGCAGACCAGGTACTCGAAACCATGCTGCTGCAACTCGGCGTAAACCTGCTGCCTGAGCAGGCGGTATTCGTACCCGAGCCGGGCGCTTACAAACATGCACATTAGTGCCGATGAAACAGCCTTACTGCGACTACTGCAACTTAGCAGTGCGGCTCTGCCGGTGGGGGCTTATACATTCTCTCAGGGGCTGGAATATGCCATTGAATCGAATTGGGTAAGCAATGCCGATGACGTTAAACAGTGGTTATCGATTCAGTTAGGGGAATCCCAGGCGCGGGTAGACTTGCCCCTGCTGCGGCGGCAGATCAGCGCATGGCAAAGCAAGGACATTAAAGCTGCAATCTATTGGAATGCGTATACCCTGGCTTGTCGAGAAACGGCTGAATTACGTTTAGCAGAAACTGCTATGGGCCAGGCATTATTGCGCCTGTTACAACAGCAGGACATTCTGATACCACAACAACTGGATGGCCTGGAAGCCAGTTTCATTATGTTCTTTGCACTGGCGGCGGTGAACTGGCAGCTAGACTCCCGCATCGCCTGCAACGGTTACATCTGGTCCTGGCTTGAAAATCAGATAGCCAATGCCACCAAGATAATACCACTAGGGCAGTTTCAGGCGCAGAGACTCCTGGGCGAGATGCTGGCAGAAATTCCGCTTAGCCTGGATAAAGCAGAAAGCATAGAAGATGATGATATTGGCAGTGCCCTGGCGGGGCTGACGCTGGCCAGCATTAAACACGAAACCCAGCGCAGCCGTTTGTTTCGTTCCTGACAGATGACGGCGGAGATACACTGGCTCAAGCGCTTATCCACATAATTGGAGAATCGAACATGGATCGAAAACAAACGTTGCGCGTGGGCGTGGGTGGGCCTGTGGGTTCCGGCAAAACAGCCTTGCTAAGGGGCTTGTGCATGGCCTTAAAAGATGCCTACGAAATTGCCGTAGTAACTAATGACATCTATACCCTGGAAGATGCGGAATTTCTGACTCGGCACAAGGCCCTGGATGCAGATCGTATTATTGGCGTTGAGACCGGCGGTTGTCCGCATACGGCAATTCGTGAAGATGCGTCCATGAACCTGGCGGCAGTGGAGGCACTCTGTGAGCGTCACAAAAATTTAGATGCGGTGTTCGTTGAGAGTGGCGGCGATAACCTCAGTGCCACATTTAGCCCGGAATTATCCGACCTCACCTTGTATGTTATCGACGTATCCGCCGGCGACAAGATTCCTCGTAAGGGTGGGCCGGGTATCACCAAATCGGATCTGCTGATCATCAACAAGACCGACCTGGCACCGATGGTGGATGCCTCCCTGGATGTTATGGCGCGAGACGCAAAAATGCAGCGCGGCAACAAGCCATTCGTATTTTCCAATTTGAAAAGCGGCGCTGGCTTGAATGACATCATCGCCTTTATTGTAGCAGAGGGTATGTTAGCCGCCGGCTAATACACGGATCGCTATAGCCGCAGCGGAGGTTCGATTATCAACCTCCAGCTTGCGATAAATTTCTTCCAGATGTTTGTTTACAGTGCGTGGGCTGGTAGAAAGTATCTGGCCGATCTCGCGGTTGGTTTTGCCCCTGCTAACCCAGTATAAAACCTCGGACTGCCGATCTGTGATCGGTAATTTTTGCTTCAGTTGTTGCCAGCCGCTGGTCTCGGTGCCCGCTACCAGCTTCAGCAGTATGTCATTCTCACCCGCCTCGCCAACCAGCTGAACGGAGACAGGCTGTTTCAGATCAGACAATTTAAGCATCTGATCAGGGGCTGGGGAATGTCTAAACCAGTTCCGCAAACGGTCTTGTAAGCCATCCTCGGATAATCCGGCCTGGCGCAATAGACTCCTGGTTTCGGGAGTCGCCCAGATGTGTTGCCCGCCACTATTCACCGTGAAAAAATATTGCCCGGTGGTATCCAGGGCATTGTGCGCGCTGCTCCTGAGGCGCGCGTTATGCAGGTGTACCTCCATTCGCGCCATAAGCTCGTCGAGTTTTATGGGTTTGGTAAGATAATCCACGCCGCCCGCTTCAAGCCCCTTAACAATGCTCTCGGTATCACTTAAACCGGTCATAAATATCACCGGTATGTCCGCCAGCTTTGGGTCGGCTTTTAACAGGTGGCAGGTTTCAAAGCCATCCAGATGCGGCATAAGACCATCCAGCAATATAATATCCGGACGCATCTTCTCGGCGATGCGCAAAGCCTGTTTGCCTTCAAGGGCTACCAATACGGTTAGACCCGCCCGTTCCAGGGCGTTATTAAGCATACCCAGGGTTTCTGGGGAGTCATCAACGATCAACACCACCTCATGCGCCTGTCCCAGCGTACTCATCTGAGCTTACCCTGTATTGCGGCTGGATTGTAAGAACGCCACCATTTCATTGCACTGCACCTCTTGTGTTAAATACCTGAGATAATCCAGCAGTCGAGGCTCTACAGCCCGACTGTTTTCAATATGTTCAAGCTGCTCATTAATGCCCTTGAGATAGCCTGTTTCGGCATAGGAACACAATGCCTCGAAATCTGCCGTTTGTGGAATTTCGATGTCGGTGGGTCTCGCTACCGGCTTGGCACGCATCTGTGCTGCGGCAGTAAACTGCCACTCAAGGTCTAACAGATTTGCCAACACATCTTGTAGTGCGCTTATTTTAACGGGTTTGACCAGATAAGCAGCGTGGTTCCTGGCAATAGCCTGCTGGATAGAATCCTCCTGTGCATTTGCGGACAGCATAACAATAGGCGCAGTAACGCCAGAGGACTTGAGTTGCTGCGCTAACTGCAGGCCGTCCATGCCTGGCATGGAGACGTCCAGCAGAAAGATGTCGGGTTCGCAATCTCGAATCAGGTCAAGGCAGGTCGCGGCATCAGGCGCCTCCAGAACAAAGAACCCCAGCGGTAATAGCAAACCTGCTATCAAACCGCGGTGGGTTGGTTCATCGTCCACCACCAATACAGTTTTGGTGGCCCCTCCGTATCCGCTAACCTGACTCTGCGGCGGAATGGCTGTCAGGGGCGCATCTATGTGGCTTAACATTAATTTAACCGCAAAACGACTGCCCACGCCGAACTTGCTCTCGACCTTAACTTCACCGCCCATAATATCGGCTAACAACTGCACGATAGTCAGGCCGAGTCCAGTGCCCTGGACACCCGCTACGCCGGATTTATGAATGCGCTCGAATGGTTTGAATATACGTTGCAGTTCTGCCGCACCAATACCAACACCAGTATCGATAATAACGAACTCGGCAACCTGACTGCGATAGGATACCGAAAAACTCACCCGACCGCGTTCGGTAAATTTCACGGCATTGGTAAGCAGGTTGATGAGTATTTGACGCAGACGCTTTTCATCACCCTTAACGTATCGGGGCAAATGTTGGGTACAGGTATAATCGAAGTCGATGGCTTTGTTTTTTGTCTGCAAACGAAACATGGCTACGATCTGGTTTAGTAACTCGTGCAAATCCACCTGCTCCTGGCGGATGTCGAGCTTGCCAGCCTCAATTCTGGATATGTCGAGCAAACCTTCGATCAAGTCGGCAAGGTACTCGCTGCTGCGGAGCACTATATCGATGGCGGCCTTACTTTTTTCCGGCAGCGCCGAATCTCGGCCAAGTATCTGGGCATAGCCTAATATTGATTGCAGAGGAGTGCGTAATTCATGGCTAATGCCAGTCAGATAGCGGCTCTTGGCCTGGTTTGCGGCCTCCGCCAGGTCCCTTGCAAGCTGCAAAGCCTGATCAGCCTGCTGGAGAGATTCTATCTCCTGAAGTAGATCAGTGATCCGCCGAGCGGATGTTCGATCCGTCAGGATATGGCGCTTATATGCCAACAGCATCAACCAGACAAGTAGCCCGAATACGCTTAACAGCACAAAAAACACCACCCATAGCCTGTGAGTAACAGCCCCAGCAAGACTGTGCAGTGATAGATGATAATAAACCAGCGCAAGAAGCCCGCCGCCAAGTGTCGCAATAGCACTGAAAGCCGCTATAAAATACCCGCGAAGGGCCTTGCCAGGTTTCACCGGAAGAGATGTCCTGATGCGTGACGCACCCGGCTGGCGCAAACATGACACTTTTTCCTGGGCAGCATCAGGTTTATCAAGATAATAGGCATAAAACACAGCCTACTTTAGCCGAGGTATAATATCAATCAATCAAATACGCTGAGGTGATATCGCTGAGGTGGGATTCTGCAAAAAACCGCCAAAAGTCTATATTCAGGACAAGGAAAAGGCCGTTTGATCCAGATCAAGCGGCCTTGATTTCCTGCCCGGTAAAGAAGCGCTTTCTGCTAGTCGTTGCCGGCTAGTGAACGCTCTTCCTTTTCTCTGCGCTCCGCAAGGATATTCTCGTAGCCGGTGTCATCCAGGTGAGTGACCGCGATCCAGGCGTGAGACATTTCGTCACCAGTGCGGCTTCCGCCTACAACCCACTGATCAGGATCCGGGTTATTTGGGTTGTTCGCGGTGTTGTCGTACCACTGCTTAATTACCAGTACAGCACCTGCCGGCAGTAGCGGTGCAGCATCTGCTTCATACAGATGGCTGTGGTGCCATGTAGCACTCCATTTTGAAATTTGGCTAACTTGCTCAGTACGGCCAGTCTCTGGATAGAAAACTTCCAAAGAAGCAGCATTCATGCGCAGGTGACCATGTGGCTGGAAACTGTCAATGCGAACCGGGTGGTCGAAAGAGTGGAAACCCTGAGTCATGGTGTAAGCATGAGGAGGCACAATCAGCTCGCCACTTTCATAGCCATCGCGCAATTGGTACAGTTTCAGATCTTGCTTGTAGGGGTCAGTTTTGGCGATGAAATCTTCATCGTGGAACCAAAGACCAATTTCAACAATGTTGTCTTTGATCATAGTGCCGGGAGCAGTTGCGCCAACACCACCCGGGAACATGTGGATGTCCCAGGACACGCGTGAATTCGCTGGCAATGTACGGCATACGCCATCAGGAACGATCTCGCCCCATTTGCCCATGGCATATTCAGTTAATTGACCAAACTGTTCCCACTCGCCATTTTCGTCTTGTGAGTCAACTGACGAGTTGGCGTGATGCACAACCGCAGCAGCGTCACCGCGTGGCTTAACCTGAACCGCCTTGATGCAGCGCTCAGTTGTAAGGCCGGTGTCTACATAGTGCTTGTGCCAAAGGTCATTACCATTCGCTGGAATATCGATAGGCACCGACGGAATGATTAGATTTGGCTGACCAAATTGTGCAGCAAAATTCCACTCGCCGGGGTCCTTGATCTCGGCAGCAGGAGGAATAATGTCCGCATCACCCATTGGTGAACCCTGGTTTACCCAGGCCACTATTGTATCGATTTCGTCCTGATCCAGACGCCAGTCACCCTGAAGGTCTTGCACACCAATACCGTGGTCATACGCATAAGGCGGCATTTCACGATTTGCCACGCGAAGCTGGATTAAAGGTGCCCAGGGGCGTACCTGATCGTAGTTCGACAATTGCATGGGACCGATACCGCCTTCGGTATGACATACAACGCAGTTTTCGTTGATGATCTGCGCCACATGCTCGTTGTAGGTGATCTGCTCGTCTTGAGCATTAGCCTGTGGACCAAAAGCGAGTAACAGGCTGCCTGCCAGAACAGTCAATACGCATATTGTTTTCATGCTTTTCTCCTCAAATTGAGAGTTGTGTGTGCCATCTTTAATTTTTAATTTTTTTTAATTTCCTAATTAGTTTTGCCTGGTTCGGTAAATCAACCGCCTACATCCTGTACAGACACTTTTATCATCCCAAAATACTAATTGTACAGCACCCAAAAGTCCATCTATAACGTTGATTTTTGGGGAATCATTGCAACAAATTGAAACATGGCCAGAATGGCTGAAATGGCCAGACCAGAGAGGCAGTAACTACGCGCTTTACGGGCTAACTGTTACTGTCTGGATAATATTTGTCCAGCAACACTGGTCGGCGTTTGAGCTGTCCGGGGCACGGAAATTCTCAAACTTCGTGTGAATCATGTATTCACCCGGCTCTGAGAAGGTAGCAATAACTCGGGCAACACCAACGCCGCCATCAACCTGGGCATCACCCGGCCCGGGTGTCTGGAAGAAGCGGAAACGCGGGTCTTCTTCGTCGTAGGGGTTTTCGGGGATGGTAGTGGATTCATGGTGCTCGAAAGTCACCTCGCCCGGGCCCTGATATTTAGTGAAATGCACTCCCAACGGAATAGGCTCAATGAAACGCGGATCAGTGCGATTCCGCTCGGATATGTCCTTTACATTTACAGTGAGAATTACCGGCTCTCCGGCAGTAACTCGCCCTGGATAGACGCGGGTTTGTGCTAATAGCCCAGGGCTTGCTTCGCCATCTTCGTCAAATCCCCCATGCGGCTGCATGGCACCCTGGGGTCGGGGAAGGATGAAGTCCAATTCGTAGGCCGGGACGCCACGTCGTCCGGGCACTTTCAAGGCTTCCTCATTGCCGGTCTTGAGATGCCACCAGACATCATCATTCGCTTCGTCGGCAGGAACTGTTACATAGAAAACCCCGGTGCTACGCCCGGCAGGGAAATGCGTCGGTTGCCGGCCACTGTGTTTTGCAGGCTTCAGGTAATTGCCAGTTCCCGGGGGGATATCAACAGGGACGTTATTTCGATTGATGAAACCAAATGAAAAACTGGTGCTACCGTCCGGGTTTGCAACCCAACCTTCCATCACCGGAATAATGGGAAGGCCGGTGGCTGGTGATAGACTCAAAAATCGGCCGTTGTCCGCAGATTGAGCTTGTGCCTGGAGACTAAAAACTGCGGTCAGGCCGAAGGCTAATAGCGCTGGTATTTTTTGAAACTGTCGCATCGATGTTCTCTCCAAAAATCAGGTTCGGTAAATTCGATTCTACCAGCTTGCCTTGCAAGCCTCTGCAAAAGCGAAGATAGAGGTTTATTCTGGTTTGCTGATTCCATTCAAACAGGGACGCTAGAATAAACCTCATTGCGGTTGGAGTCTAGTTTCGAACAACCAGGAAATAGCGGGCTAGAGGGCTTGTTTTAAACAAAATGTAACAAACTGGCGAATTGTCAGTATTGGTAATTACATGAGAGGATTCCCGCTGCTTTTGGGCATGTGTGCATGGGTAGCAGGTTTTGGCTACGGATTCGATGCCTCGAAATTTGGACGAAGTAAAATGCTATACTATTTGCTGAAAAGTTGCGTCTAAGGCGGATTGAGCCTAAAGGCAGGGGGTTGTTTGCAGTGAAATTGAGTCAAAATCGAAGGGCGGTAAACAAGCCGGGACTCTCATTACGGGCAATTTCCGGGCTGCTGCTCTGTGTTTTTTCCAGCACTACAGCGGCTGCACTCGACCGCGTTGGTGATTTCGCCTTGCTCGATAATAGCGGAATATTCCATCAATTGAGCCGCTACCAGCATCGTAAAGCCCTTGTTCTCATGGCCTATGCAGAACAATGTAGCGCAATGGACTCCTTGCTGGCGGGCTACCAACGTATTGCAGAGAAATATTCCGGAACAGATTTTGAATTTTTACTAATTGATTCTCAGGATCGTAATCGACCCGAGCTGAATAAACTGACAACTGGCTTGCCGATTTTGGAAGATGACGGGCAATTGGTATCAGAAACGCTGAACATTGCCAATGCAGGCGATGTTTTGGTGTTGAATCCGCAGCGACTGTCTCTATTCTTTAAAGGACAGCCTTCGCCGCAGCTTGACTCCGTGCTGGCTTCTATTGTGGATCAGCGTATTAACGACACCGTGCGCCTGCAGGGCGTGGATTGCCCCATTGCGTACCCGATGAGTGAGAAACATCGCCAATCCCCACCAGATTACGCCACCGAAATAGCGCCAATAATTATTCAGAATTGTGCCGAATGCCATCGTCAGGGTGGTGTTGGGCCTTTCGCCCTGGACAGTTACATCATGGTGCTGGGATGGTCTCCAATGATTAAAGAAGTTCTGCTTAACAAGCGCATGCCACCAACACAGGTAGACCCTTATGTGGGACATTCGGACGCTGCCCGTTATTTGGAGCCTGAAGAATTGCAGACATTGATCCACTGGATAAATGCGCGTGCCCCCCAGGGCAATCAGGAGACTGACCCATTGGCAACATTTCAAGTGGCAGACAATTCAAGCTGGGTTTTCGGGGAACCTGATTTCATTGTCACCGGCCCGAAAAATGAAGTGCCAGCAACAGGTATCATGGACTATGTCTACGCTGATGTTGACTTGCCGTTTACTGAGGACAAGTGGCTTAGTGCTATTCAGTACAAAGCGGGTGACGAATCTGTGCTGCATCATTTAATGACATTCGTTACAGCGCCTGATGAAAATTTTTGGGGGTTAGAACGGGAAGCTGAATCAGTAAGCCGTCGCTTTGTAGAAGGCTATATACCCGGCAAGACTAATGCCGTTGAGTTTGAATCGGGCACCGGCGTTCTGATTCCCGTGGGTCACAAACTTTCCATGCAGTTTCACTATGTAACTAACGGTCAGGCAAGCGTGGATGAAACACAGTTGGGCCTGTACTTCAGTAATGAGGTCGATCTGCAAGAAAAACTTGCACAGGCGGTAGCCACTCGATTCCTGCTGCCACCTAATGCCCATGATTTTGAGCTTCAGGCCGAACACAGGCTGGATCAGGACGTGGTGATAACCGGCGTCAGGGCCAGAATGAATTTTCGCGGAAAGCGAATGAAATTTATTCTGCAGCACCCTGACGGAAGCGTAAAAGAACTGTTCAGTATTCCAGCTTACAACTATGGTTGGCAGCCGCACTATTTGTTGGATCAAGCGGCGCCGGCGCCGGCGGGCAGTATTCTGCGAGTATCAGGTGCTTTCGATAACTCTATTTCGAATCCTGACAACCCGGACCCATCGAAGCAGATTGGTTTCGGTTTGGAAAGTTGGGACGAAATGTTCACCGGCTATTTTACATTCCATAGTGACTCTAAGTAGATAGCTCCAGGCAGACAAGTAGCCTGATCGGGGCGCTGCCTGGAATCACGCGTTTTTCTTCACTCTCTTCCATACAGTCAGATACTGTTCTGTTTTTGCCCAAACGCTCATTGTCGTAGTAGTTTGCTATGTGCCTGAGCTTCTTATACTGTAAGCGCGCACCGAATTCCCGTGAGTACTCTTAATTGCATTGCTGCTGTTATAAGCTGATAACGAAAGCAACCGAAATCTGAAGCGAAGTTGAATTAAATAGAATCAATAATGACTGAAAGCAATAACTCAATCTATTATGGCTGGAAAATCGTTATAGCCATTTTGGTTTTGCTGATTTTTGTCAGTGGTCTCAGCTTTTACAATCACGCTATTTACCTCAACGCACTGGCGGCCAAGCCAAACTTCAATGTTCAAACAGCCTCTTTGGCAGTCTCTTTATTTTTTTTATCGGGGGGTATTACTGGACTCTGGGTTGCCAAATGGGTGCAACAATACGATCCGCGAATTTGCATCAGCGCTGGTGCTGTAATTTCTTGTCTTGCTCTTGCTTCTCTGGCGATAGTGCAACAGGTTTGGCAGCTCTACGTGGCTTATATTTTTTTTGGCGCTGGTTTTTCTGCCTCTTCACTCATCCCGGCTACCACTCTGGTGACACGCTGGTTTCGGAAGAGAAGAGCCATGGCCTTGTCGATAGCTTCAACAGGTTTATCTCTGGGTGGTGTTGTAGTAACGCCGCTTTGTGTTCTGCTGGTTGAATCTTTAAGTTTTGAAGTTGCTGCCCCGCTGATGGGCTTACTCTATATTCCAGGTGTTATTCCGATCGCCTGGATATGGCTGCGGGCGAGTCCCGAAGCAATGGGCTTGCAGATTGACGAGCCTGGCGAACTAACCGAATCCAGGCAGGGCAGCGACCGGACTGCAACGCCGACAGAAAATATTCCTGAAACGAAAGAACCCCGACATTTTGAGGGAGATGGGGTTTCATTTAAGCAAGCCAGAAGTACTCGATTTTTCTGGGGTGTCAGTATTTCTTATATTTTTCTGATGATGGCGCAGGTAGGCGGGATCGCCCATCAGTATGGGCTGGCCAGGGAAATGTTAAGCGAAGCCCAGACAGCCATCGCCGTTGCTATACTACCCATGGCGAGCATCATTGGACGGCTGATTGGCGGTTGCCTGGTGGATCAAATGTCGATTCGCCTATTTGCTATTTGTATGATGATTTTGCAGGCGGTCTCGCTTGGCCTGTTGTCAGTGGGGGCTAGCGTAGTTACTCTTTGTCTGGGTTTGGCCTTGTTCGGCGCAACTGTAGGGAATCTGTTGATGCTGCAACCACTGTTGATTGCAGAAGCCTTTGGTATTCATGACTACGCAAGGATATTTTCGGTGGCGAGCTTGATGTCCTCCTGGGGAACGGCAGCCGGCCCGGCTTTGCTGGGCTTCGCTTATGCTGCCAACGCAAATTTATACAGTCTACCGTATGCAATAGCGTCATTTGTCGCCGCCGCCGGCTTTCTGCTGTTTTTGCTGGGCGGGAAATTGAGAGACCAGGCCGCGAAGACAAACCTCTGTCCTTCCCGCGAAGCCTGTCCCCGCGCAGGCCGGGAGCAGGAACCCGGTGAATAGCAACAGGCACTAAAAACAAGCCGCCGTTTACAGCTGGCAAGTCAGCCTGATGCCAGCTTATCCAGTGCCGACTTCTGCTTTGGGCAAACGGCTTTGGGAGCATGAAGCCCTTGTTCAAGGGCTTTAGCCATAAATTCAGCCATAACTTTAGCCATAAATAGAACAGTTCCACTGTGCTGGTGATCTTGTCACTTTGCCATCAAGATCGGTCCAGACATGATGGGTAAATCCAGTAACCAAAGTTGCACCACTAATGCTGTTGACAACCTCATAAGCAAAACGAATTCGTCTACTTTTGTTTTCTTCAAGCCAGGTGCGAATTCTAACCCGGTCCCCGTAGCGAAGGCTGCCAACATAGCGAAGCGCTGCCTCGGTGACCGGTAGTCGAAACCCATCTTGTTCTATACTGGCATAATCGTTGCCCAGGGTGCGCATGAATTGACTACGCCCTTCTTCAAAATAAACCAGATAGCCGGCATGATGAACCACGCCCATCGCATCAGTTTCTGCATAACGAACAGGAAATTCAGTTTCAACAACTATAGGGTCTTGTATGGGGTCTTGCGGTGTAGACATAACCTAGCCTCTTCGTACTTCGCGCCAAAACGAGCAGTATAGCGAGAGAGTGGTATAATTTCTCAGTAAAATAGGTCTCAAATTAGCTCAAGCCGCTGTGTTTTGCTTGCACTTTCTGTTAATTTTCCTGACGTGCCAAGCCTGATGCTTCGACCAGAGCCTCATTCTTGTATCGGCCAGAGCCATGCTACCCAGATAAAGCGACTATGTTAGAGTTTCCAGAACCTCCCAAAAGTTACAACTCAGTTTTTTTGGAAGAAACTGATAAACCGCTTCCAGAAAAAATTGACCCCAGAACCCGCTATGCGTTTTTTAGCACCATCGCCAGCGGTGGGAAATCCTTGATTAAGTCGTGCAAAGACCTGCATCTGTCTCGTTTTATTTGTTACAAGACGCTTAAGCCAGAATTTGCGAACGATGAAATTGAACAACAAAGATTGATTCGTGAGGCGAGGGTGAGCGCAATGTTGCAGCACCCTAATACCGTGCCGACCTACGAACTCGGACGTGACGGAAAAGGCAATCCCTATTTCACGATGAAGTTAGTGCACGGTTACACACTGCGTGAAATTCTGAACTACAGGGAACGCTACGACCTCACTCAATTAATGAAAGTGCTATTGCAGGTGGCCTATGCACTCAAGTATGCGCATAGTTACGGCGTCGCTCATCGGGATGTCAAGCCCGCAAATATTCTTGCCGGGCCTTATGGAGAGGTATTGTTGCTTGATTGGGGGCTCGCTAAAGTCTGGCACCCGGATGGTACTGCGCTGGATGATGAAGTGACCGCTCCCTCCGATGTTGAAGACATTACCATCACCGGCCAGGGCAAGGCACAGGGCACGGCGTACTATATGTCACCGGAACAGATAAATTGTGATCCCGCGATAGGCCATCGAACCGATATTTTCAGCCTGGGTGCGGTGCTATACGAGATACTCTGTGGTCAGTGTCCGGCTAATGGAGAAAAGCTTCATCATGTAATTGACAGTGTACTGAACGATACGCCGCCGCGACCCTCTGAAATTACCGGGCAACGGGTTCCTGCGCTGCTGGAAAACGCGGCCATGCGTTGTTTGCAGAAGAATCCTGAAGAGCGATTCGGCTCCATTGACGAATTGTTGCTGGTTCTGCAACAGGACTGGCAATCCAGTCTGGTTTCGTCTTGACATTTCTCCGCATCTTTCGCTGTTATCTATTTGAGGGTCTTCCAGCATTGCATAAAGAACGGTTTCGCTGCACTATTTGTCTTCAATGTGAGTAAGCGGGGCTAGCCGTTCTGGCAGTTGGTAATAACCAGTATCAGCTTGCGTTTAGCCCCGGTTAAGCCGCTTTTACACTTGACCAAAGCCACCGAGGATTCAACATGACACTTTCCAATCGAGTAAAAATAAGCGCCACCCATGTAATTCTGTTGGTGCTCTGGGTCGGGCAGGTAGACGCCCAGCAGGCCGATCTCATTTTCATCGGTGACAATATAATTACTATGGATGACTCCGAAGTGGGCGCTGTAGCCGTGGTCGGCGATAGAATTGCTGCCACCGGCTCCACATCGGAAATTTTGCAATTAAGAAATTCTTCTACCCGGGTTATTGAGCTGGGTGAGCAGGCGTTGTTGCCCGGGTTTATCGATGCTCACGGTCATTTCTCGGCGCTCTCCCGATATGCTGACTTGTTGAACCTGTCTTCGCCACCGGTTGGGGCTGTGACCGGGATAGAAGACATCCTGCGTCTGATTCGGCTGCGTATAGAACAACAGCAAATTCCGGCGGGAGAGTTGGTGTATGGGTTTGGCTACGACGATTCTTTACTGCAAGAGAGACGGCACCCAAACCGGGATGATCTGGACCAGGCGTCAAGTAAGCACCCAATCGTTGTCCGGCATGTTTCCGGACATTTGCTGGCTGCTAACTCCATGGCGCTAGCGCAGGCGGGTGTTTCTGCTGCGAGCCAAAATCCAGAGGGAGGCATAATCCGTCGCCGGGAAGGGAGTAATGAGCCTGATGGTGTGATGGAAGAAACTGCGATGGCTGCCTTTCCCGGCTCCAGTAGCAATATGAGCCCAGAAAAACTGAGCCGACTGAGACGCGAGGCGATTGCTATCTATGCAGGATACGGTATTACTACCATTCAGGACTCGAACATCAGCGTGGAACATGCAAATCTGCTTGGCGCGGAAGCCCGCGATCAACCCTTCGCAGTGGATATTGTCGGCTTTGTTATGGCCAATCCACTCAGCGACCAGGAGTTGGAATCCGTTAGCCATGAGCAGGCTTATAGCGGGGGATTTCGAGTGGGTGGCGTAAAATTCACCCTGGATGGGTCACCTCAAGGCAGGACCGCATGGATGTCTCAACCCTACCATGAGGCCCCGCCTGGCCAGAATCAGGATTACGTGGCCTATCCAGCCTATGATCCCGAAGCCTACCGAGCCAGAATGCACGGCTTGTTAGCCAGAGGCGTGCCGGTCCTGGTTCATGCCAATGGTGACGCGGCAATTCAGTTGATGATAGACGGTATCGGTGAAGCCGTTGCGGGACAATCGATCCCGGATCATCGTTCGGTCGCCATCCACGCCCAATTGGTTAGACCTGACCAATTGGACAGTATTAAGCGGCTAGGCATTATTCCTTCTTATTACTCAGTTCATCCCTTTTTCTGGGGAGATTGGCACAGATTGAGTTTTGGCGAACAACGAGCGAGTTTTATTAGTCCTGTTAAAGCCACTGTTGAGCGTGGTATTCCCTTTACTATACACAACGATTCGCCAGTGGTGCCGCCGGACATGATGCGACTAATTTCAATTACCGTTACTCGTCAAACACGCAGCGGTTATGTATTGGGGCCAGAGCAACGGGCGAGTGCAATGGAAGCACTATATGCAGTAACGCAGGGAGCTGCCTACCAATATTTTGAGGAAAACGATAAAGGCTCTATTACGCCAGGCAAGCGGGCAGACCTGGTTATCCTGGCGGCGAATCCGTTGACCAGTGACCCGGGAGAATTAGAAAACATCGCCGTAGTCGAAACATTTTCCCGTGGTGAATCTGTGTATCAAAGATAAGCGCAAGACCAGGAGCCGGACATGAAGCTTGCGTTTATTGGATTAGGGGTGATGGGCTATCCCATGGCAGCTCATCTTAAAAAAGCCGGCATGGATGTTTGTGTCTACAACCGAAGCAAACAAAAGGCTGCGTCCTGGTGCGAGCAGTATAAGGGAGACATGGCTCTTACTCCCGCTGCCGCCGCAAAAGATTGTGCTGTGGTATTGAGCTGTGTTGGTAACGACGATGACGTTCGTCAGGTTCTATTGGGGCCCGACGGTGCTTTGGCGGGAATGCAGTCGCAGTCCTTGCTGGTCGATCACACTACGGCATCTGCCAGCCTGGCTAGAGAACTGCACGGTTTGGCGGCCAATAATGGCATTGGCTTTCTGGATGCGCCAGTGTCAGGAGGGCAGGCAGGTGCTGAAAACGGTGCGTTGACAGTTATGGTGGGGGGTGAGGCGAAGCACTATGAAATTGCACAGCCAGTATTCGAAGCCTACACCAGGTTTAGTAAATTGCTGGGTCCCGCCGGCAGTGGGCAACTGGCGAAAATGGTGAACCAGGTATGTATTGCCGGCGTACTACAGGGGCTTGCCGAAGGTCTTAATTTTGCACAGAAGGCGGGTCTTGATGGAGAAGCGCTTATAGAAACCCTGTCGAAAGGAGCCGCTGGCTCCTGGCAAATGGAAAATCGCTATCAAACCATGTTGTCAGGCCAATACGATTTTGGCTTCGCCGTCGATTGGATGCGCAAGGATTTGCGGATTGCCATCAACGAGGCCAACAACAATGGCGCTCAATTACCGCTAGCTGAATTAGTCGATAGTTTTTATGCCGAGATTCAGGAACTGGGTGGCGGACGCTGGGACACGTCGAGCTTGCTGGCTAGATTCACTAGAAAATAACAGCCTGGCGAGGGTTTCCCGCACCACTCTGCCATTCCAGCACTACCACGTCATTCCTGCGAAGGCAGGAATCCAGTCCAGCTAAATCCTTCTATCAATCCTCCAATGTGGGTTCTTATCTTCAATCAAGCTACCTCATCTCTTATGGGTGGCAGCCGCACGGGTGATGAAATGGCTCACGCCTGGTTGGCGCTAACCCACCTTGATGATGAAGGATTTGAGAAATTGCTTGCTGAACGCAGAGAGTAAGAAGAGCGTTCATTGGCCGGCAACGACCAGAGTGTAGTCGCCCTGAACAAAAAGGCCGGGAATGTACACCCCCGGCCTTTTTTATTCCCTTTGTTCCCTTTGTTCCCTTTGTTTTTCAGGCTGGTGTTCAACAAAATTAAAATCTGCCGGACCGCCTCTTCGAACGACAATCACCGCTTCTTCGCCAATCGGTACGTCCCAGGAATGAGTAAGCTTCCCGGGGATCACTATGTAACCACCATTGGATATCCGATGACTCTGCTCTCCGAGCACAATCGTTACCGAGCCTTGAACCACCACCACAAATTCATCATGCGTATGCCAGTGCAGGTCAAAATGCGAACCGGCCGGAAATTTCGCGTAGTAAGTAATACCTCCAGTAAGCGGATCGATACCCTGCCTGGCGGAGCGCACTCCAACAGGAAACCCGTTTCCGCCCGCAGCCAGCCCCCAATCGATTTTGGATAGATTGATGGCCAGGGGCTCAAATTTACCGGCACTGGATTCCTCTGCACACGAAGAAGCATTGCAGGAAAATACCATGCCTGCTGTTAAGGCAAGAAAAGTCTTTATTTTCATGAAAAACCCGCTTTACAAAATGCAGTCATTTTCGATTCCCTGACTAAAATTATGGCTGTTGTCCGTATCAGGGAACAATGCCTTCTCTAGCGAGTTCAGCTCATCAACACAATAGCGATAAGACTCCATGCCTTCCATTTTCATTCCATGTAGAAAGTACTCTTGACCCAAACGGTGTTCTCCTGCTCTCAAACTCATCTCGGCTAATGCGATGCAGGCTTCCCATTCACTAAAGCGCGCGCCGGTCTTTCTCGCAATGGCCAGGGCTTCCTTTAAATCTTGTTCTGCTTCCTGGAATCGAGAAGTCCCAAGATAAAGCTTTGCTCTGGCGATGAGCCCAGCGGGTAAGCATAACCACTCGTTCGCCGACTTAAGTAACTCAACCTGGTGATTTAAATACTTGTCGGCTTTGTCGATGTCATTCAGGTCCAGATAAACCAAACCCAGAACAAACAAATCACTCGCATACAGTGACGTCGTATCTATAGCGACTTGCCAGGAATTTGACTCTCGCCATGCCAGTGTTTGCAATGACCTTTGCAACGCTTTCTCGGTCTCACCCGAACCCAACAGGTACTTGCAATAATAGGAACTAATCGTGAGGCAAGCCACTTCGCAGTCAGGTTCCGGGCTATTTAAGGTCAATTCGGCTAACTCGAATAGCTGCCTGGCGCTCTCCCAATCTCCTTCGAGAAAATACAAATAGGCTTCAATGCTGGCAGCTACCGCCGTCAGCACAGCGTTATCAGCCTTCACTACACTTTCACGCACGAATTCCAATTGTTTCCTGGCATCCAGCAAGCGTCCGGCCGCAACCAGCATCGACACTAGCGGGCCCGCTGTTGTTGCAGCCTCAAACCATCGTCCGTTTTTTTGAAAACCTTGAATACTTAGCACAGAGGGCTCAATCGCTTCATCAATTCTCCCCAGGTAAATTAAGTTAGCCGCAGTACAAGACAATAGATAAAAAGTGGCAGCTTCTGGCAATTGAGAAACCGGTTCGATCCAGGGCACACGGAAGAAGCTCCGAATACAACTTTGATCAGCGTGATGAGAGCCATCGGCAAACATGGAGAATTGTTTCCGCTTAATTCTCTCATAATACAACTGAAATGCTTCCTCGTAGAGGCCGGCCCGCGAACCATGAACTACGGCCCGAAATAAAGGTTCCATTTGCGTCATATTACGGGGCTGATCCACCGCCTGGCATTGTAGGTAACGAAAAACCAGACTGTTGCCCCTTAGCCAAATATCTGGTTTTTCCGCTTGAGTGTATTCGCTCAAAAAATCTCGCACCAGAGGATGACAATCAATCATGGATTGACTGCCTCTGTTATCAACTGAAATCAGATTTGCATCGTCCAATTTCTTAACCGCATAGCCCCACTGCACCACGGACAAGCCGGCAAGTTCTTCTGTTAATCCCGGGATGGATTCTGCTTTTGCCAGTGCTTTCACATCAGCCAGGGATATTCCACGATCAAAAAGACCAAGTAAGTTCAACAGTGAACTCTCAAAAGAGCCATCAAGCCAATTCAAATAGGCTAGAACTATCTTGCTTGCACGCTCATCGTAAGCTTGCACTTCTGCGAGGGAATTGAGCGTTCTGAAATTTGAAATGCCGGCGTCATGCACGACTGACAAATAGCCCCCTAACAGGGACAAACACAGTGGATGCCCCGCGTACTCCTTTACCGCAGCCTCCATATCAGCGTGGTCACCACTAATACCCATATTCAGCAGATATTCCACCCCGTCGCCGGTACTGAGATGACCCAACTCCAGCGACTGTATACGGCCATCATCAAACAAGGTGAGATCGCTAACCGCAATGCGTGAAGTAATCACACAAAGGCCGGTATTATTTGCAGCGAGTTCTCTTATGAGCAAGGCTACCGCAGGGCTTTCAATAGCACCCTGCTTCGGGCCCGGGGGATATTGAAGTGGCTCGAGGCCATCCAATAGCAACAGCGTTTTAGATTTCCTAATCAAATTCGCTAAACGGTTAGCTTTGTCCCAAGGGTTCCCCTCCATAGGTGTGTGGTCGCCAAACCAAAGTAAGGCTTGTTCAATAAACAGGTTTCCCGAAGTCGTCACTTCTGATTCAGTGCCTTGCCAATAAAATGACCAACCATACACTCTCTCAGCGCCAAAGTAGTCGCTCTTGTCAAGTTGAGACAGCCAGCTATTAACCAAACTACTTTTACCAACTCCACCAAAAGCAACAACTTGCAGGCAGTTTATTTCCGAACTATGCCATGCCGCATTCAATGACTCTATTTCAGCACTTCGGCCAAAAATCTGTAGATTTGTAATTGGCAGCAATGACAGGGACATTTTCTCTGGCCGAGATTGATGCGGCTTTTTTCCGGACTCTAACTTATGCAATAATTTTTTTTGAAATTCATCCATCTCCAAACTAAACAAATGAGGTTCAAGACCAAATACCGCCGCAACATTGTGAATCTGACTGTTGGGAATACAGTCTCCAGTGCTTGTTTCGGAGCCATTGGTCCACTTACTTATGGCTTGCCTTGAGATTCCGAGCTGCTTTGCCAGGGTGGCATTGCTGTTAACTGAAGAGTTGATACACGAGGAATATAGCTGTGACAGCTTTTTTGCAAGATGTGGATGCTTCTTCATAGTTAGCAGTATAGTTACCAATTCGATTGTTGCCAGTCCGTTTTCTCGTCCTGGTTAATCACGCTCAAAATCAACCAGCGCGAATGACTACATAGTATTCCCGACCAAGACAACGCATTGCAGGGGTTAGCTTTCAGATTACCCCACTAAAGCCATCGATTCAAGAAAATGAACTGCCACAAACAACCGTCCTGGTGTGACGAAAACAATGTAGAGTACTTAAAAATGAGGTGGCTCAATAGAACGGAACAAGCCGATTAAGGGATAATACCCCTCCCCGTTCAGATCCGTTCCTTCCACTCGCTCTTAACTGCGACTTGCGGTGACGGTGCTGTTCCGTTTGCTTCCCCTCGCCTGGCCAACGTGCTAAGGCACATGCGCAAATATTTGCGCTGTGCTGTTTAACCACCTACACTACCTGTAAGGAGACGCACAATGATAACTGAAATTCTTGCCATGACAGGCATGACTGTAGCAATTCTTGGTTCAATCTTTGCCATGGCTCGGAGCCTCCACAGTGAAATCAGGGACGTGCGCGGTGAAATCAAGGCTACACGAATGGAGCTTCGCGAAGATATTCAAGCTGTTCGTGGTGAACTAACCGATAAAATTGACAAGGTGAACACTGACCTGACCGGAAAAATTGACAACATGAACGCTGACATGCATGACGAATCCAAATCCGTTCGGAGCGATGTCGCCAATCTTTCCGAGCGCATGGCGACGCTGGAAGGTGCCATGTCAGCATTGAGAGATGTAATTGCCGGTCGCGCCGCGGCCTGAAATGCAGTCAGTCCCCGACAAACATGAAAAGGACGGTCAAGGTCATTTCAACTGAAGCTGGTACTAGCCGAATTTACCACCTCAATTCAGAAGTCTGCGGATACAGTGAAATTTCCATCAGCAATAGTGATGCCCAACCGAATCCAGGCTCGGTGAATACCGGGCAATACAGTATCCACCTCACGGGCACTGCGAAGGCCGTAAATACCCTCGTCTCCCATCCTGGCTCAGACCTTCCTGAATGACACTCGCCCTCAGCGCCTGTATCAGGCTTGATGCCCCTGTAGTTGTTTGCAAAGTATTCTTTCCCGGAAACACAAAAAGAGGCAAAGCAAAAAGGGGCTCTAATGAACCCCATCACATCGATTTGCCACATCCTGTGACATTCAAGGTATTTCCGCATTATTCCACTACACGGATTACGAATTCCCTAGAAATCGTAGACGAAACGCGCGTAGATTGAGCGACCCATTGGATCCTGCAAGCTGCCGATAATGCCAGCAAATTCTGGTGAAGTCTGAGCCGTGCGGTCAAACACGTTACGTGAACCAAGGGTGAATGCTCCCTCGCCACTGAACAACTCTAAACCACGGTAGCTGTAGGAAATATCCATATCAGTCCAGGCACGCACTTCGGTGAAATTAGGCGGACGGTTAGTGCCAGCAAAGAAGTCTATGTGGGGGAACTGAGGGCCATCATAGTTGTTTACCTGATCAATATAGTGAACGGTAGAACTCACCGAATGATTCCCCCTAACCCAACCCAGACGCAGATTAACCTTCCACTCCGGGAGAGTTGTTGCGGCTGATGTTCGGTCGTTGTAATTACCAGCACCATCTACAATTGGATCACCCGGGTTTGTTGCATAGTAGAAGTGATCAATAAACGTAGCTTGCAGATTGACGCGAAAGTCACCCCAATTGTTCAGGCTAAAGCGGTAGTTAGCTGCAATATCATAAGCTTCTACTTCTACAGACTCGGCATTGGTGGTGCTTGTGTTGTTGACCTGCAGGATAGTGAAGATATCTTGCGGATCACGAATGATATCCTTGTTAGAGGCAGGGTTAGCTATCCAGGACTCCAGTTGCGCTTGAGAAGGCTGAGAACCTGCATCAAGACCACTACCAGAGAAGCCGGTTGCCAGTCGGAAGTTACGGAAATCAGCTTCCATTATATCCTGGCCATTGATGTCAATGATTCGGTTGTCGAACTGCGTGTTGTTCCAGGTTACGGAAATATCGAAGTCACCGAAGGCAAGGTCAAAACCAAACTGGGAGGACTCAGCAATCTCGTTCTCCAGATTACGGTTACCACCGCCACAGGCCGTGGTGAACGCCGAGAATGGCCCGAAGCGGTCAGTCACTGTAGAAAGACCACAGGTAACCGGATTCAATAGCTGTTCCAGAGTAGGCGCGATAAACGCATCACCTTGAGTCGCGCGCAGGGTCAGCCATTCAGTAGGCGCATAAGTGACACCGAACTTGGGATCGGTAGATTTTTGACCGGTACTGAATTCTTCCTGGCGCACGGCTAGTTCAACTTCCAGGCTGGAAAGAACCGGCACGGACAATTCAAGGAACCAGGCATCAACTTCACGAGTTCCAGAAGTGACTGTTTCCTTTTCAGGGCCACCAATCCAGGTATCACCTGCAAGTTCTACTGCAGATGGCGTGTTGGTGAACTTGTTGTTACGCCATTGGTAACCAACGGCAGCAGCGACAGGACCACCCGGCAGTTCGAAACCACCCAGGGGGACTTCACCATTCAAAATAAGATCAATAACATCCAGCTCGTCAAGAACCCACTCTCGGTCTCGTGCAGCGATCGCATTGATCACGTGCAGATTTGTATTATTGGCCTGATCCACCACAAAGAACGGGCTGTAACAGGCGTCACGGTCATTTACCGTGTCACAGTTGAGACCCTTGATCATCTCGGTAATGTCATAGTTCTGCGCCGACACGAAGGACAAATCCGAGGTATTTGAAGTATACGCAGCCATACCTTCCCAACCCTCGATGAAAGGCACGGTGAAATCGGCTTGCGCGGTCCAGCGACTTACCGTATTGGAGCTACTTTCAATATTATCCCGGTCAGATGTGTGTCCATCAGACTGGGTATGGGTCTTGTTAATAGGACGTAGTGTTCTGGCTAATACGTCTTCGAACAAAGGCACGCCATTGCTGGCTATGCCAGAGACAAGATAGTCAGGAGTGCCGTCTCCATTAAGGTCGGCGGTGCCACGATCAGGAACGCCGTCTCCATTTGCATCAACACCGAATAAAGCAACGCCATTCGCATCAACAGCGCGGAAAGGGTTGCCCGGGATTTCACCACGAATCGCTGGTAATTCACCAATTCTGCTGTTTCCTGGGTTAGACGTGGAGCCATGGGCAATCTCTGCCAATCGGGTTCGGAAGCCCTGGACACTTAGCGTTAAATCTTCGCTGTATTCCCAAGTCGCATTACCATAGTACTGCGCGGTTTGGGTAGGCTCGCGATAGCTTCGGTTGTCACCAAAATCGAAGAAACAACTAGAACCAAGCAGCATGCCGAAGGTATTTGTGGCAACACCCGGTGTATAGCCGGTACGCTCCGATGCTGGCGCACAGTTAGGGTCTGGTGCATTTACGTTAACACCAGTGTATTGACCGTTAGTATCACGAGCCGGAACACGGTAGTTACCTGGCGCGTTAGAGGAGAACACCAAACCAGCATTGGCAAGGTCATCGCGCTCTGCCCACTCCAAACGGCTATTGGAGCGAAATTGACTGGCAACCACTACATCCAGATCACCGATTTCGCCACCCCACATCATCTGCACGGAGTGTTCATCGTAGTCGCCGCGAGTATCCTGCTCGGCGAAAGTATCCATCTTAAAACCGTCATAAGACTTGTAAGGCACGAAGTTGACCACACCCGCAACAGCCTCGTTGCCGTACAGCGCGGCCGCTCCATCGGCCACAATATCCAGACGCTGAATAGCGATGGTGGGAATCAGGGAGTTAACATTCTCATTTACCAGACGTTTACCGTCCAGCAAAGTTAAGGTTGATCTCTCGCCCAGACCACGCAAATCGACGCTGGTGGAACGGGAATCCTGACCCTGAATAGTATTGGTAATCGCAGAAGCATTACCTTGTACGAATGCAAGGTTCTGTATCACTTCCCCGATGTTTAGAGTGCCTTCTGCTTCCAAATCTTCAGCATTGAGCTGAGTAACGGATGACGCACCGGTGAAACCTTCAGTACGTCTAATATAGGAACCGGTAACGATTACTTCTTCCACCGTATCCTGTTGAGCAAATGACTGACTCGCCAGGGGAAGCAATGAAAGCGAAATTGCCGTACACAGTAAACTGCGCTTATGTGGGATTCTGGGTTGCATGAGTATGTTTCTCTCCATTTGTTTAGTTTTAGTAAAGCTTTAATCAAGATAAAAACAATAAAAGTAAAACAATAAGTTAAATCAATCCGTAGTCTCCAGAATGACTGATTAGACTTATTTGGAAAAACAGCCAATTTTTTAACTAAATTGATCTCTTAATCCAGTCGCAAAAACCCTGAAGGTTTTTAGCAACTACCGCTCTGCCCAGGCTTCATCATGTCGCCTGTTTGCCACCCGCAGTGGCACTATTATTGGGAGCGTGAGCGCAACCGAAGTTTGCCTGGCTGGAAAACCGGGTTCTGGCCAGGCATCCCCTGCGTCAGCAGCCAGATGTCTTTTTAATCGGCCAATCCCGCTTCAGCCAATAAAGTTATAAGGCCAATTTGTAGGCCAATATGCCCTTCCCGATTTTCCCACCACTCATCGGGAGAATGCGAGTTTCCACTTACACCACCCCGGCTCATCGTGACTGCGGGTAACCCTTTGGAAATAGCCAGGTTTGAATCGGTAGATGAAATTGTCAGCTCCGGCGTAATATCGAAAGCGAGGGTGGCTGCCAGTGCCCGCTGCACTAAGGGTCTGCTGCTGTCTCCTGCTGCTGCCGGCCTGGTTCCCACGCGCTCGACGTCAACAGTCAGCTCTGGCCCATCTGCACGGTCTGCATTTTCCTGTTCCAGCGCCAACTGCATGGCATCCTGAAACAGCGCGTCGATTTCATCCAGTTTCTGTTGACTTCCCGAGCGCATGTCCACTTCCATCCACGACTCGAATGGAATTGAGTTAATGGAAGTGCCCCCACCCATGCGACCAATATTGTAACTGGTTTTGGGGCCTTCACGAGTCACCGCCAGCGCACGTTGATCGAATAACGCGATGGCACGACCGATTGCGTGATGGGGATTCGCCATCCCGAAAGCTCCCCAGGAATGACCACCTGGCCCGCGAAAAGTCACTCTATATCGATGAGAGCCTACTCCACCAAAGACGATGCGTCTGGATTCTTCGCCGTCAACCGCAATCATGGCGTCGATGCGGGGTGCTCCCTGGCGAAACAGATGCTTCATGCCCCGAAGATCCCCCAATCCTTCCTCACCGACATTCCCTATGAAGAGAATATCCGCCTCAGTTTCAATGCTTGCATATTCCATGGCGCGGAGAACAGCGAGCAGGGTAATCAGGCCACGGGTGTTGTCGGCAATGCCAGGCGCATACAGGCGTTCTCCCTCGTAGCGGACGGTGACGTCGGTTTCGATGGGAAACACCGTATCCAGGTGGGCCGTATACGCGATGACTCGATTACCGCTGGTGCCGGGTCGACGCCCGATAACATTGCCAACTTCGTCCAGGGATACCTCTTCAAGCCCGGCAGCACGGAGCATCTCGGCGAAGCGTGCGGCTCGTCTTTCTTCGGCGAAGGGTGGTGCTGGAATTTCAGTCAGTTCAATCAGGTCGCCAAGCGATTGTGGTTCCAGCGTCACGATGTGATCCAGAGCCTCCTGTACTTGTGCCTTAGCTCGAATCGTGGCAATACTTTCCCCGTAAGAAGGATCCAGTACGTAGCCTTCTTCAGCCGCCAGGACAGCTGACACGCAGAGACTGAGACTAGCCAGGCTGACTGCCAAGGCGTAACGTAATCGGATGAAATTTCTCATGCTATCTCCTCAATGCTATCTCCTCAAAACGAACGGCTGAGAGTATAGCAAGTCAGTGTGCAAGGCAACTCTCTCTCAGCCTCTCAGCCTTTCAGCCTCTCGGTGGAGTTCCCAATCCCCAGATAGAAATCTCTTACACACAGGAAACCCTGGCTGTATGCTGGTTAACAACAGGGGTTAGCACCAAAATCCACCATCACCCAATGGGTACACAGATCAAGGCTTATGGCTATGCTACCCGACAAACTCGATACAACCAACTCTCTCGATTTACTCACCGCTCGTGCCGGTTTCGGCCATTGCTCAACTAATGGATTCCCTGAACCTGTCTGAGAGAGTCAACAAGCACTTCCCCGGCCAAAAAGTAATCGTGGCTGCTGTCCCTCTGAATTCAGCCCTCTGAATTCATCAAGGCTCTCATCCTGATGTAGCACGAAGGCAGTTTTCATCTGGATGATATTCACCACCTTCAGGAGAATGAGGCACTGCGCGCTGTGTTGGATATCAAGAAACTTCCCCCAGGCGATAAGCGGCCAGGAAACTTGCCGCATCAGAGGCCATTGGAGCGCTGGCCTGCTCTATCTGGGGATTTGGGGAGGTTGTTATCATCTACACTTACTGCCATAGTGTCCTAACTAGCTTTCATGCTTCAACGAGTTGCTACAAATGAAAGGATTCAGAAATGCGATTGTCTTGCATCTATTTCTGCTAGTGGTTGGGTGTGCCGTTAACCGACAGGGAACTGAAATTGAAAACAGCGCGGCTATATTAGGGAGACAGAGGATTGGCCACGGGCCAGGATGCTAAATCTAATCCCGCCAGTGGTGAATATGATCAGGGTTCGTAATTGGAGGTGCGGTAGTGTCAGCGCATTCAGGCCACTCTTTTTGGCCAACTGGTTTTAAGATTGCCTGCAACAATTACAGCTACACGATAAAAGATGAGGGTGGGAATTGAGGCTTTGAGAGTCGATCTGAAATAAACATGTTACAATAAGTAGTACAAGTCTGGGGGATGAAAAATGCCTGGAGGTTCGCATGGCCAACGCCGCACAGCGAATGTGATCGGCAATGCGGTTCATATCGCAAAAATTGTAACTGGTGAGATAGAGGAAACTTGCCTCAAGCAGCCTGTCAAGCGTAAAGGTGGTTTAGTGGGCGCAAGTCGGCGCAACAACAGCACAGCGCAGTGAAATTGCGCGCGATGTAGCAAATGAAAGGTGGAAGTGATGGCAAATCGTCATAGAAAATATCATTTTGGTAATAATAAACATCTTTTAGAGAAAGAAGTTGAGATAAAACCCACGTCTTTTTTTCTGTATCTATTGGAAATGTATTCTCCTGTAGAATTTGTCAAAGATAGCAAAGTCAGAAACGGAATAGCTGGAGCAGAGCAAGACCGTGCCCGGTTGAAATCGTATTTTTCTAAATATCCGGATCAAATGAGTGAATAAACAATCCCGTTCTAAAGGTAAAGTACCCGTAAAAGATGCAAGCAAACCTAAAGTTGAGGGGCTTGCAGGTGAGATTATTTCAACGCTTCCAAAGAATACACCCCCTGAAGTAATTGAACGAATCACACAACTTACAGCTTTTTCAGGGCCTTTGCCCCCAGCCTCTATGCTTAGAGAATATGAATCGACTTTGCCTGGTATGGCTGATCGAGTGGTAGCAATGGCCGAAAAAGAGCAGGAAATAAGAAGGCGAGATAATAAACATATTCTATACAATGACACCTCTAAAATATCTGGAAGCATAATCGTCTCACTATCACTAGTAGGTGCTGGCGTATTCTGCGGGTTTATTGGACAACCTTGGTTAGGGGGTGTTTTGGGAACCTCAGGAGCGGTAGCTGGCATAGTTCGAGTTGCATTCGCAAAATAAACTGAACCTTGTTCTGGAAATCTCAAATCCCCAGATGAGAGTAGCACCAGTGCTTCAAGGGCCGGTGAATCCCTCTTTCAAGCCTTGTGGCTGGTCATTACAGCAAATTATGGTAGATAGTGCCGAGAGGTTTACTCAAAAACCCCGTTTACTAAAAAATACTGGCTCGGCGCATTATCAACGCTAAATCGGCTATTTTAGACGGATTTATCCTGCAGAAGCCGTTATTCTTGTCCGACATCGGGTTAAATGGGCGGCGCTTCAAACTCCTTCAGTGCCAGTAATAGTCGGTGTTTTTCCCGCATTTTTACCAAGAGTTGACGTCCCGCTCTGATCACTTTTCCCGCGAGACGCCAGCGCAGAGTCATCGCACGGCTATGGACTATGGGACAACTCCAGCGGCAGCAGATGACGCATGAGGGCACATAGATTATAGGAGAGTGCGGAGATTAAAAAGTACAGCATATTGGCAGCAAAATCTGAACACGGCAGGGTGTCACCGCCAAAACCCCGCCTCAGTTCCTTGATTCGGTTCTCGCTGTCCTCGGCACGCTGCTTGTAGATGCTGGTTGTACCAGTGGACAATCTGGCTATCGCTAAGCCCTTCCCGGTACAGTCTTTCGGGAGCGACTGCTGGCATTACTTGATAAACGTCTTCTTATCTTTCGCTGGCGATACATTGGCTTGACGGAAATCCACGGCCGCGATCTGCCCGATTTCCGCAATGTGCCTCACCATCGGCATTGAGTTTGTAAGATACCATAGTCATAAGCCTTGATCTGTGTACCCATTGGGTGATGGTGGGTTTTGTTGCTAACCCCTGTTGGTAACCGGCATACAGCCAGGGCTTCCTGCGGGTAAGAGATTTCTATCCGGGGATTGGGGCTCTTGGCCTCTCAGCCTCTACCTGGCGGAGTCTTGATGGAGTCTCTAAACAACAGCCGGGACGCCTGAATAGCCATTCGATTGGCCGTTCATTTCCCCCTTGTCAGTAGAAGGATTGTGAGCCGCTGCAAGCCCTGGAAAGTGGTGCAGACAGGAAATTGCCATTGATTTCCTGGATGGGAAATCCTTTAATTGACAGAACGCAGCACCATGGCTAGACTTCAGAGATTCCGTGCTGGCTTTCTGCTGGTTGGCCGGAAACGAAACAACAGGGAAGTTGCTAAAACAAGATTGACTCCACTTTAGTGGGGCGTAAAAATGTCAAACTCACGAAAATGACTATCAACATGACTATCAAAAGGGGAATATCCATGCAACGAAAAGCTTTTAAAATGTCTGCCCTGTCGGCGGGTGTCGCCGCAGCTCTCAGTGCAGCACCACCCAGCTTCGCACAAACCGATCAAGTGGAGGAAATCGTAATTACGGGTTCCTACATTCGTCGCTCAAGCTTTGAAGGAACTGCGCCGGTGCAGGTGATCGATCAGGAAAACCTGGAGCGAGTTGGTGCCGTACAGATGGTTGATGTTCTCAAGGAACTGACCGTGAACAGCGGCTCGCAGCTCTACAACGAGACCAACAACCGTGCCGGTACTTCCATGTTTAACGTGCGCAACCTCGGTCTCGGGTCGACTCTGACCCTGGTGAACGGCAAACGCGGTGGTATCGCCGCCGTGGCTGATGATACTGGAACCGATTTTCTGGACATCAACCAGTTCCCAATCAATATGATTGAACGCATCGAGGTGCTCACCGATGGTGCTTCATCGCTGTATGGCTCACAAGCCGTGGCGGGGGTTGCAAATATCATCACTCGCAAAGGCTTTGAAGGCTTCGAAATCACCGGTGGCTGGTCTGAATCCGAGATAGAACAGAAAGATATCGGCCTGGCCGCAGGTAGTGCGTTGGACAGCGGGCATTTTACCATCTATGCCACCTGGTATGAGCAGGGTCATGCCTTTCGTTCAGATTTTGACTGGCTCAACGAGCGCCTGAACCCAAGCCCGGAAACTTCGCGCTTTCTGTCCTCTACCGGTTCTCCCGGTACTTTCCGTGGAGCAACCCTGAACGCTCAGGGCAATGCCGTGCCTACCGGCGGCAACCGTATTGCTGACCCGAATTGCGCGGGTGCCGGTGGCGTACAGCGAAGTGCAACCGACAATACTTGTCGTTATCTCTTCGTCGATCAGGTGGGCATTATATCCGCCGAAGAACGTGTGCAAGTGTTCACCGAATTCGAATGGGAGTTCAGTGATAGCGCCCGCTATTATGCCGAGGCCAGCTATTCCAACAACGTGATCGAACGAGGTAGCGGTGGTGCTACATTTAACACCGGCAGTGCGGAGGGCGGTGGATTTACCATTCCGTCTACCCATCCATTTAACTTCTTTGTGGCTGACCCAGCCGACCCGGACGACATTCTTTACATTGGTCCCGACAGCTGGGACAACGCCATTCACACGGCAGTTGACTTGCAGGCGACAGCCAGACCACTGGGCCGTGAAGTCAACAACACTGCATTGACCCAATTTCTGAATCGGGAGCTTAATTACACCCGCTTTATGAATGGATTCGAATTGGATCTCAGTGATAGCTGGAGTCTGGACCTGTCTTATAGCTGGGCGAAAGCAACGCGGGTTACCAATGCACCGCACAACTACCGTTCAGACGTGTATCAGAATTTGGTGAAAGAAGGCGAATGGAACCCCTTCGGCACTCGGCTTGCAAGTCCCGGTTTGGTGTCACCAAAAGACGGCAGCAGCGTAGCCGGAACCAACCCGGTCACTCTGGCCAAATTTGACACGCCTTCCGCCAGCAACGCAAGGGTGTTGGAGCAGGTTACCGATATTATTGCCACCGGTGATTTATTTGAATTTAACGGCAACACGGTGGCGGCCGCTTTCGGTGCCCAATACCGTGATGTACAGATAAACATCTTCGAAGATTCGCTGAGTTCCGCTGGTGAGTCGAATGAAGCCAGCCTGTCCGGCCCGGTAGCAGGATCACAGGATGTGTGGGCGATTTTCGGCGAGCTGGTTATTCCGATTACTGATAGCCTTGAATTGCAACTGGCTGTGCGACGGGAAGACTATGGCGGCAGTATCGGCGGGACAACCGATCCAAAAGTCGCCTTCCAATACCGTCCTGCCGATTGGCTGGGGTTCCGCGGATCCTGGGGTACTTCATTCCAGGCACCCACGGTAAGACAAACCGCATCGGCCACGTCTTCCGCATTTATTGACGATCCAGCGTCACCAACTGGACCAGGCAGCAGCCTGGTCTGCGTATCGACAGGATTGAACAATAACATCGTAGTTGCTGTTCAGGGTTCACCCAACCTTAAGCCGCAAGAGTCGGAAAATTACAACCTTGGTGTTGTCTTCCAGCTTGAGAATGGCTTGAACGCCAGCCTGGACTTCTTCAACTTCGATTACGCGGACCTGATCGCGCAATCTACAGGCGCCCAGGCCATCGTAAACAACGACTGTCTCGATGACGGCATTGCAAACGACCCGAGAGTAATTCGAGACGCAGGCGGTCAGTTGCGTCAGGTGAATACCGAGTTTGTAAATATCGGTCAGGTTGAGACCCGGGGTTTAGACTTGAATGCCTCTTATTCAACTGACATTGGTTCCGGCCAATTAGTACTCGATGGTGCTGCTACTTATGTGATGGACTTCGATGTGACCGACGGAGCAAGCTCTTTCGACGGCGTGGGGAGTCGTAACTTCTCCAATAACTTCTCAACCATGCCCGAGCTGCGGGCGCATTTTGGTGGCACATATCTATGGGGGGGGGGTAATTCCAGTGTGACTGGAACATTCCGCTACATAGACAGCTACAAAAATGATCAAAGCAGAAATGGTGTAGTTGATGCCTGGGAAGTGTTTGACATGCAGTACAATTATGTATTCCCGGAGCTATTTGGGCTGGGTGGCACATCCTTCACTCTCGGTTTAAACAACGTCTTCGATGAAGAACCGCCACGCCTTACCAGGCTGGACGCCAGCGGCAATGAACTGCCTGCATCCCGTCCCAACTCCGGTGGATTAATCTTCGATGGCCTGTCAGATCGTCCCGGTTATGATGCCCGAGCCGGTCACGATGTGAGGGGAAGAGTCGTTTATCTGAGGTTCTCACAGGATTTTTAGTATCCTTCTGGAAAACCAGGGAAAACCAGAGAAAAGCAACGCGGAGGCAACAAAGAGGGCCATGTGGCTCTCTTTGTTGCGTAAATTGAGTGGATTTCAAAGGTCAGCATCAGGTGATTTGTTTCCGACTGGCAGCTCCATTTTTTGTGACTATGCTTATCAGCACGCAACTGATTGCGCAAGCCGCCACACAGCAGGAGCTGGAAGTATGTGCATTGCTGAATGACAGTGGCGCAAGTCTGCAATGTTATCAGGCGCTTACCCAGCGAGGCCGAATCAAGTCATCCCCGGTAAGTTCGGATGAGGTTCACTCTCAGCCAGCAAGCCAGGGTGAGATTCCTGCGCCTGAACCCCTGCCAGTGGGGGTGGGGGTGGGGGTGGAGGTGGAGGTGGAGATAGTGCAAGAATCTGATTCCCATTCATTCCCAACCGATACCGTTGCCCCAGCTGCCAGTGCCGACCTGGGTGCAGAGCAGCTACGCCGCGCAAAAGCTGAGGAGGAAATTCAGGCTGTTCGCGCAACCGTAGTTGAGGTTAGCAAAGGCAGCCTGGGACATCTTTATTTCCATCTGGATAATGGTAATGTCTGGCAGCAACAGGAAGCGCGCTACTTTCCTTACCCACGGGCAGGCAGCTTTGACGTGGAAATTGACCGGGGAATGTTGGGCGACTACCAACTACGGGTTGACGGCCGCGGCCGTATGGTTCGAATCCGTCGTGTTCAGTAAATAGTAGCCAGGAGCAGGTGGCATTATCACCAGCGAGATCGCAAGATTCGATATCAGCAAGCACGTATCCATGCTGTTCAGCAGTATTCTGGTCGTTCACGATTGGCCTGATAGCGAAGACCTGAATCGGGAGCTGCAAGGCATAATTCTCAATCGTGAACACGCTGAAGAAAGCCAGGGCCAGAACCGATCTAATGCCGGGGGCTGGCAGTCACCCGGGAATATGATGGCCTGGACCGAGCCTGCGGTTCAAACACTACGTCACCGTATTGAAACTCTGGTGTTCAATCTCATTGATCAAATTATTCGCGATACCGGCCAACGCCGGCAGTTTCGGCTAATTATAGATGCCTGGGCGAATATCAATCGCGATGGCGATTACAATGTTGTACACACCCACCCTAATTGTATGTGGTCCGGTGTGTACTACGTGGAAAAAGGCAAACCTGATAGCGCCATTCCGCAGAACGGAATGCTGGAACTGATTGACCCCCGAGAAGCAGCGAACTATATACAGATCAAAAACACCATTCTTGATGGAAAGGAGTTTATCGACAATGAGCCAGGGCGCATGTTGTTGTGGCCAAGTTGGATGAAACACATGGTGCACCCGTATAAGGGCGAGGCAGAGCGCATCTCTATTGCCTACAATGTCACCGTGATAGAACAACAGGCAAAATAAATTACGTCAAAATAGATAAGCGATAGTCTTATCTAAGGGCATGCTGCGCGGCGGTGACCTGGCCAGAGGCACTATCGCTTTTCCATTCTGGCTGCATTGAGGGAAGAGCTGGCTCAGAGATAATAATGGGCCAGTTCAGAAAACAAAAAGGCTGGCAGAACCTGTTCCGCCAGCCTTTTTTCCATCGATTCTGACTTAACGGCTCGAATACCTGGTAAAAGCGCCGCCAGCCTGGGACAAAGAGTTAGGCCCTTCAGCCGCGTAAACATTGCCATCTGCATCAACCGCAACGCCTTCACCCGCCGTACCCTGGTAAACCCTGTCATCGCGTTCAAACGGCTGAATAAATCCTGTTATGCGGTCTTCATCGACTGGCCCAATGCGGACACCGTTTCTCCAGCCTGTGTGGTTAGTAGGCCCGGACTCGGAATCAATGGCATACACCATGTCATCGGCGGTGATAAAAAGCCCACTGATACGACCGTACATATAGCGCGAATCGACGTAATTACCTTCCTGATCGAATATCTCGATGCGGTGATTGCCGCGATCAGCCACCCACAAACGTCCCTGTGAATCGAATTCCATCGCATGTGGAGTTCGGAATTCACCATGGTGTACACCAATCTGTCCCCACTCTTTGAGACGTGTGCCATCAGGGGAAAATTTGATGATGCGAGCAGTTAAGCCCTCCGCCCTGCCGTCTTCCATTGCCTGGTTACTGGTCATGCCCTGACCGCTGTGACCGTCCGAGACATAGATGCTGCCATCAGGCCCGACAATCACGTCGTTGGGCTGGTTGAATTGATCAGGCCCACTGCCTGCCGACCCTGCGGTTCCCAGACTCATCAGCAATTCACCCTGGGCGCTGAATTTATGAACTTGCTGCCCTTTCGTGCCATCAGCATTAGTGGCAAAGTCGGTCACCCAAACATTGCCTTCGGCATCGGCATGAATGCCATGTGGTGTCATCATGATACCGCCACCGAAGTTGGCCAACACCTCACCGCTGTTACGGTCGAACTTAAAAACAGGGTCAACCGGGTTCGTGTCGCAGTTAATCGGCGTGCCGCCGCCAAAGGTACTTGCGCCACAGCGTTCGTATGCCCATATATGCCCATCGACCGGGTCGATGTCGATTCCAGCCGTGGAACCCCAGTTTCTGCCCGTTGGCAGGTCGCCCCAGTTCTGCGTGACGACTGGCACAGGATTGGGCAATCCCACGCCGGAGATGGCATTGCCACCCTCGTCACAGCCCGTCAATAAAGCCGAGACACAGGCCAACAGTGTATAAGAGGAAATTCGTGATGAGAACATGACAACTCCTTGGTTTCGATTGTTGTAGTGGAATTCAGAATTAATAGAATATAAGAGTTATCCTGGCTCAAGTCCAGCCCTACTGCCCTCCCCTGGCGACCTGGCAAACTATTTGGAAATGAAGCCGCAAGCTCACCCCGGTTAAAAATAACTTGATACGGGTTTTCTGAAACTGCCGCTGCGTTTAATTGTTTAAAAAATGCCCGCGCAGCAAAAGAGCCGCCGCCAGCAAGGCGAACAGGCTTTGTTCACGGCTCGATATCTTCAGAGTGTATACGGCCATTTAAAAGCCCTATTTACGTTTGAATGTGTTGATTAAAAAGTGAGATATTTTTTCGAGTACGCTTTCCTGCAAAAAAAAGGGAGTGTAGACTTGCTTCCGTGCAGCCTTTATTCACCTCTTATTCACCTCTGGCCAGACCTTGTAGTGTATCTGAGAAATGTCCGATAAAGAGTCGAAACCTGAACAGTCAGCAAGCTCGCCCTCGCGGCGAGCAACACTGAGCATCGGGCAAGGACTGGCCATTGCGCGGCAGCACCTTGATGCAGGGCGAACTTCTGAGGCTGCGGACGTCTATCACCTGATATTGCAATCCGAACCGACACAGCCAGTCGCGCTGCATTTACTTGGTGTGATAGCCCACCAAATGGGCAGAACCGAAACAGCTATTGATCTTATATCCCACGCCTTGGCCAATGCCCCCAATTATGTCGCGGCACTTAATAATCTGGGCAATGTGTTCAGGGATACAGGCAAGATGAATGAGGCAATGGACAGCTACCGCAAAGCCATCGCCATTAAGCCCGACTACGTCGAGGCGTTTGCCAACCTTGGCCTCGCACTGCGGAGTATGGGGAAGCTCGATGAATCCGTAAGCAGTTACCAACGGGCACTCACTATCCAGCCTGATTTCGTCGATGCGCATTGCAATCTTGGTAATGTACTCTTGCAGCAAGGCAAGGTGGATGAAGCTGTCGCCAGCTATAGAAAAGCCCTGGCCATAAAACCGGACTATGTGGAAGTGCATTGCAATTTAGGTTCTGCACTCAAGGTACAGGGGAAGATTGGCGATGCCATTGCCAGCTATCAGACTGCGCTCGCTATCAAGCCCAATTACGTTGCTGCCCATAACAATCTTGGTATCGCGCTGCAGAAAATGGGGAAACTCGATGAAGCTGCCGCCTGCTATGATAAGGCGATCAGCTTAAACCCTGATTACGCCGATGCACATGGCAATTTAGGCAGCGCACTGCTGGGAATGCGAAAACCTGAAGAAGCTGTTGCCAGCTATCGCAAGGCGCTCTTAATCGACCCCGGCTTTTCCGAAGCAGCCGGGTCGCTGGGGTCGGCTCTGTTAGCCCTGGGTCAACTCAAGCAAGGCTTAGAGATGGAACAACAAGGGTTTGGCGTTATCAGCTTTGATACTGAAACAGGTGTCTCCTTCAATTTTGGTGGGCAGCAATGAAGCGCATCGAATTAAGCACGGCAGTTTCCAGGCCGCATTTTATTGGTGGCTGGTTTATAGAGCCGGTGTCGCTGTGCGACGATCTAATCAATTTTTTCGAAACTCATCAGGATAAGCAGACCCGTGGCCAGACAGCAGGAGGGCTGAATACAGCATCAAAAAATTCGACAGATCTTGCTATACGACCACGAGACCTGGAATTACCTGACCATGCGCCTGTTCGCGACTATATTGAGGCTCTATTTGCCTGCCATAGAGACTACCTTGAGCAATGGCCTTTCTTGAAAGCCATGCTCCCGCGTGTCGAAGTGGGTTCATTCAATATTCAACGCTACCAGCCCGGTGGACATTTCCTGAAAGTACATTCGGAGCGCACTACTGTGGGCACGTCCCATCGAGTTCTCGCCTGGATGACCTACTTAAATGATGTGGAAGACGGTGGTTCGACTTATTTTGAACATCAGGCTTTAGATGTTCAACCTGAAAAAGGCAAGACCCTGATTTGGCCGGCCGAGTGGACCCATGCACACCGGGGCAATATTGTGAATACCGCTACCAAGTACATTATCACCGGGTGGATACATTTTCCACCGACCAGCTGACGCGAATGCGCGACCTCAGACGCCGATCAAATCAAGTCTTTATTAGTGGCTCTTTAAGTCTTTGGCTCTCTCCCTGCTTTTGCTGCTTATTGAATCCCTGCATTTCTAATGGCGGTTCTGAATCGATCTGCTACTTCCACAAAACCATCTGAAGTTCCGTGAATCTCGTCCACCCAGTCTTCTACAGCAGGCATCGAGTTCCTGCAGTCAACAAGGTGAACATTGGTTTTCGATGAGTCACCCGCCATATCTCCCATCATGGCATACAGTTGATCCAGCATATTCTTGATTAGTTTGCGCCTGAGTCCCTGATCGTTAATGTCTCGCTTTTGCATCGGTGGTGCCAGCCACCTGGCCCTGGTGGTATGTTTCGGATGTCTTGGATCCCGGGGTGAATCAGGATAAGGAAAGCAGTAATCATAGCCATGGATAAAAATTGGCAAGCCTGGAAATTCTCCATGCACATTGCCAATGACCAGCTCGTAGGCACGTCTTAGAAACAAGAGCCTGGAATCGAGTACCGCCTGGTCAATATGACCCGCCACATCATTTACATTGCCATTGAATGGCTTTAACAATTCCAGTAGCATCGACTCTTCAGTCGCCGGGTTTTCACCGATGATGTCATTCCCGGCTGCAGAAAATAAAAATCCCCGAATCTTATTTTTTTTCTGCCTTCGCAAGGACGCCATGTATTCCGTTTTCCCCTTGCCAGGAGAATTAAAAACCATATTCTGAGCCGTATCAGCGGCTGCGCCTAGCGACCAAATAAGGTAATCATCTTTCAGATGATCGATGATATCCTTTATTAAAAACGGAAATTGAAACCAACTGTCCCCTTCCGACACGAGAATAGGCAGATTCACACCATTCTTTATTCGATTATTGAACTCAGAACGGCGACGCCATCGTGCAATTCCATTTCCAATTTTCATGGCATTTTCACGACTGAGCTGCTCATCAGACATCAATACCAGGTTTGGATTCGGTCTTACAGTGACATCAAAGCCTTTGCCTGGCTCGAAAATTGAGTATTCCAGAATATCTTCTTCGGCCGTATCAATGTCGTACAGCAACGATAGATAATGCTCATAGCTAATTTTTCCCATGCTGGACTCCTGTTTCGTCTTAAAAGCTGGCATATTGGCGTCCCGTAAATCATCCTCGATGACTTTTATAGTACGCATGCGCCAACTATTCAAAGAGTTATTGTCAAACCAATAGTTACAGTGGAAATCTATGTCGAACTTTTCTGAGCTGTTTACAACGAAAAGCTACCAGTCAGCAATCAAGCGGTTTCAAGATAAGAAAAAAATTATTGAAAGAAGCAGGCGAGTGATTGCTACTGGGCACGCTGTCAGGAAGCTGGATTCAAAGCGGCGAATTGAGCAATATGCTGAGCGAGAGCTGCAATTACAAAACCGCTCGGGCCGAACTCAAATCCAAACAACTAAAATCTCTGATATTGGCTTAGAGAGATCAATTGGCACATCCAAAGACATACTGTCCATTGAGTTCCTGGAAGCCGGCGTTCTGGCTTCAGGCTCTGTGGGTTATGTGGAGGTAATGTCAGGCTCTCAACAAGGAACTGGTTTTTTAATCGGCAATTCAATTTTAATGACGAACCATCATGTTCTACCGGATCTTCGCCATGCGCGGTCAGGCAGCGTAGAGTTTGATCGAGAATTTAACCAGTATGGAAGCCGCAAAAAGCCCGAACAATTTGAGCTACTTCCGGACCGGTTTTATTTCAGTAACAAAGAATTAGACTATGCGCTGGTTGCAGTCAGCGAACATTCCTTCGGCGCTAAAGAATTGTCAGACTACGGTTATCATCCGCTCATAAAGCACCAGGGTAAAGTGCGAATCGGCGACCCTGTAAACATCATCCAACATCCCGCAGGCAAGATGAAGTCAATTGTTGTGCATAACAGCAATCTGCTCCACTTAGAGAATAATTCAGACTATGAGAATTATCTCTGGTACTCCAGCGATACAGAATCTGGTAGTTCAGGATCGCCCGTGTTTAATAACCGCTGGGAAGTAGTTGGTTTGCATCATCGTGCTATTCCAAAGCTGGATAAACTGGGTAGAGTCTTTTCTAAATCCGGTGGGCGAATCAGGGCAGAAGAATTAGGCGAACGCAAAAACGAAATCTGGTGGATCGCCAACGAAGGCATAAGAGCGTCAAGCCTGGTCAATTCCATTGAGAATGCTGCTTTGGATCAAACACAGTCCGCAATAAGAGATGAGTTAATCGCCTTATGGAATAGATCGAAAGCGGGTTCCTTTGGCCTGGAATCAAAGCGGCAACCAGGTTCAGCATCAGAGTTATCGCAAGCTGCGTCACAACAGTCCAGAACTATTGTTCTTGGTGCAGATTCCAGGCAAAAGATTCGAATCGAACTATCGGTATTGGAATATCAAGAGGACGAATAGGCTCGGGGCAACCAGCAATCATTATGGGGTCTTTCAATTTGCCCGCTTGCGCTTTCAGCAAACCAGGAACCATGGCTTATGCAGATCACTTTTGAATGTCACAAATTACCCACAGGCAGAAGGTCTAGCCATCAACGACGCCGTTGATGCGCTCGGTGATTTCAGACAATCGGGTAAGACTTTGCAGCGTGGCTGGCAGCACAACCGCCGTTCCCATGAGCTCATAAGAGTAAGTCACAATGGAAAAAATCTGGCCAGGAGTGGCGTCGATTTGAGTAGCGGCAAACCACAAATTTATTCCCAGCATGGATAACAGCACGGCAAAAATCAACCCATAGACTACCGCCTCAGTATCTGAGAGCCGCACTGCATGTCGGCGAACTGCCAGCAGGTGCCTGCTTAATGCCAGTATCGAGCCTCCCGTCAATACCGTCACCTGCTGCTCGGTTTGCTGGTTGATTGCGCGATTAATAGCGAAGAACCGACCACTGGAAGCGGCATAGATCAGCAATAACAACAAGATCGCCACAGATGCCGACGCAGCCAGATAAATGTGAAAGGACAGGAGTATAGAAACTGTCGCGACAAGGTGAATAAGCGCCGTCATAACAGCGGGTACTTCTGTTTCAAGAAACGTAACAAGTTCAGTTCCCATGCCGAGACGCGCATTCAGTTGAGACAGTGAGGCAGATTTCGACCTCCCTGCCAGCTCAGTACTGAACTCTACGCCCATGCTTCCATAAACACGGGTGTCATAGATGCGACGGCAGACGGCAACGATCAAAAGCACAGCCATCGTGGCAACCAGCCCCAGGAATGAAGTCCAACTGCCAGCGAGTAAACCGTCTATGGCCTGGCCGATGAGCAGTGGCAGCGCCACCAGCATCGCAGTTTCCAGAATGGTTAAAGCCCAGGTAATGGAAATCGGGCGCCAGAAAGCGCGAACGAGGCTGGCTACAGATAATCTTGCACCAAGCTTTGGCATACGGTTCCGGTTTTTCACCCTGGTACTCTATTAACTGACAAATTACAGGCCGAGTTGTTTGTTATTCAGCAACAGCCGCAAGCCAGGGAATCGGCTGGGCTGGGTGCGAGCTGGCGCCGGCAGAAGCCCAAATACCTGAACGCCCGCTAATTCCTGCGCTCACTACAAGCTATCGGCTATCCCTTGCAGTGTCTCTGCCAGGGACGCATAGCGAACACCCGACATGCCCTTGTAGTCGCTAGCGGCATCGGCAAAATCATCGGCGAGATTATTGAGGTCGCGCGCAATACTGCGACGATTGCCATTGCCTCCATTCAATAAGGACTCGGCACGGTCTAAAACATCATTGAGGTCACTGGCCTGAGCTGCATTGATGTTATTTTCCCGTTGCAATTGATCCAGATAAGCGCGTGCCACTGCTGGCACTACCGGCCACTCGATGCGTTGCTGGGTCTGCGCATTAACGAGGCCATTTAATGCCGGCAGGGAGGCGGCGGCGATTTCGTTAGCGGTCAGATAGTCGCTGGGTTGTAACGCAAACACATCAAGACCGCGTGAGATTTCTGTGCCATAGATGTGCCCGTTATACCAATAAGTGGACCAATAGCCCCCGATAATGAGTTCCTCCGTATCAATAGGTCCCCGATCAAAGAATGCAATCTCAACCGGATTCGCTGAATCAGTAAAATCCACCACCGACACACCACCCTGATACCAAGCTTGAACAAACAGATCACGACCGGGCACCGGAATCAAAGAGCCATTATGAGCCACACAATTTTCCGTCTCCGTTTGTGGTGCCGACATTTTATAGTGGCTGCGGAATTGAAGCCTGGCATCGACGATGTCATAAAACGCATCTGCACCCCAGGTTAAAGGGTCCTTCGCGCGACATCTGGGTCGGCCACCGCCGCCCCACTCATCGGTAAATATCACCTTGTCGCCACGGTTATTAAACGTCGCCGAATGCCAATAAGCAAAACCGGGGTCAATCACCTGATCCAGCCTCTGTGGATTAACCGGGTCAGATATATCCAGCAGAATACCGTTTCCTGAACAGGCTCCCGCCGCCAGGCCAATGTCGGGGAAAGTAGTGATGTCATGGCACTGGTTGGTCTGGCTCGTAGTCTGGGTTCCTTCGCCGTGATCGCCGCCATCCCATAAACCTGCCAAAGAATCGCTATTCGGGTCGGCAAAAATAAATGGTCGATTTACAATGCGAGCGGCAGCCGGATTTTCCGCCGGAATCTCAATCACTTCGATTCGAAACAAAGCCGAATTGGAATCTTCGAATGGCGAGTCATCGGAGCAACCCGCAAGCTCCTCGTCGTCACGCACCGAGCTGGTACCAGAGACATAAACGTAAATATTACCTGCATTTGCAGTAGGGTCAGACACTACCGTATGGGTGTGAGAACCACGACAGGTTTGCACAGCAGCAACTTGAGTCGGATTGGTGAAATCAGTGACGTCGAAAATACGAATTCCTTTCATCCTTTCCTCACTCACCGCTTCAGGCACACCTTGCAGCCCACAGTCCAACCGGCCGCGGGTTTCCTGCACGGACATAATCAGCAGATTGCCTACCAGGGATACATCACCCTGCCCGCCCGGACACACCACTGACGCAATATGCTGTGGAGATTGCGCGTTACTAATGTCGTAAGTGTTAAAGCCATGGTAGTTACCTGCCACCATATAGTCACCGGCGAATAGCAGATCGGTATTGGAAAAACTCAGTAAGGCGGGGCGGGGATCATCGTTTTCATCTTCCTCCTCGCCTTCGGTTGGGGTTTCCGATGCATTACCCTCTGTTGACGCTGCTTCCTCTTCGATCTCTTGAAGCCGACGAGCCGGAAGACCGGATGGCCTGTCAGGGTCGAAGAAGCCAGCCGGTTTAGGGAGTGAGGCGACTACTTCCATATTGAGTGCGGCTTCACCGGCATCTCTGAACCCTGCCGCCAATCCAACCCGCGGGTCGGGATTGAAGCTGGCCAGCAAGACGTCCATGCGTTCAATTTCTGAAGTCTGGTCAGAGCTGACATCGGCGGTAAATTCATACAAGAGCGGATCCTGCGCAGAACCGAACTGATCCAGCAACATCTCCACGCTATCCAAAGCACCCTGGTGGTGACTGATCATGTATTCCAGATAAAGTCGATCAAACTCCGGGCCGGAGGAAGCAGCCAGTTCCGCCATTTGCTCATCAGTCAGCATGCCTTCCATGCGTTCAAACCCGGGCTGATGATGCACATTCTCAGCAGGCACATCAAGACCCTGATCCCGCAACCAACCCTGCATCATGGCGACTTCATCGTCTTGAGACAGGGTAATTCGTTCCGCAACTGCCAATACCGCAGTCGTATTGGTTCGACCTTCCGCCAGCGCCGACATTTCGCTGGCCTGAGCATGATGAGGAATCATGCCGCGAAGAAACTGAATATCGCCAAGCGAATACCCTGCGTTAGCCAGATCGGAAGCCTCTTCTGCGCTAATTACCCGACTTTCCTGGCCTGGCGCACCAGGCTGAATGATCGGCACTTGCGCCGGGGCAACTGAAGAAATACAGCAGCCGGCTAAAACCGTCAACAGGTACCCGCTTCGTTTTAAAGTGATGAAACCTGGAAAAGACATTCTCCTGCCTCCCTGAATATCGGGTGATCTTTGCGCTCTAATTGCGCTCTACTTGAATAAAAGAGTTAGCAGTATGCCTGAAACGGGGTTCAACACCAATACGTTACCAGGTTGCCTGGACATTAGGTGATGAGCTACCCGTCCTCAATACCGTGGATTAAGCTGAAGACAGAAAAACTTCGGCTCAGAGCCATAATTGAGGAGGGTAGATCATGGATCAGTTTATCAAGTATGTTGGACTGGATACTGGGGGGCATGCTCACCGGGTGTATATTCACGGGGTATGTTCTATTTCTGGCTAAAACCTTTGAGCAAAGGCTTCATACTCCAAAATCCGTTTGCCCAAAGCAGACGTACGCACTGTATAAGCCGACATCAGGCTGACTTGCCAAGTATAAACGGCGGCTTGTTTGTGCCCAAGGTGTTTTCACTGCATTTCGGCGTAGGAGACTGTACAAAAATCCACTATTCGTCATTCCTGCACCACCCCGTCATTCCTGCAAAGGCAGGAATCCAGTAAACCACACAAATCCGCAAGAGTTTTCCGCCAGTAACGCAACCTGGCGTGTGGTTTCTTGCACAGTTTCTTTCGCAGGAATGACGGGTGGTGTACGGATGAATGACGGGGCGGTGTTTACGACGAAATCTGCTTGCTTTGTTCAATAGATTTGCGAGTCCTGCCGTCTATTGTTGCGCCGCTTCAAGGCTGGCTGATTTTATTTCTGCGGCATCCAGACCCTGGTTAAGACCAGGCAAATTATCCGCCGCGTCTTCACTGCTGCTTGCCGTGGCAATGGAATACCCGATGGTTGCCTCACATTGATCAGCAATAAGCCTTTCATCATCCCAACTACATCTTGCCCAAATTAAATTGTGCGCCCGCCTGATCCAGGTATTGGTGAGTTCGGAAGTGCAATTTGCCACGAATTCGACTGCTTTGTATTGCCTGTGACAGTAGATTGTTGCCGCAAATTCCGGATTGCACAAGAACAGGCAGGGATAGTTTGGATCAGAAAACCAGAATTTTTAGCGAGCCATCAAGATGTGGACTACAGTAGAACTGAGGCAGAGAGACAGAGTTAAAATCAAGCGCACCGTGGCGTAAACAGCGAGAGGATAGACACAATGCGTGAAACCGGAAAACCCAAAGCGCTGCCGAAGGTCAGCCATGATGCGCTGTTCCGCGCGCTGCTGGAAAATCCAGGTCAGGCAACAACGCTGCTGCGGGACTATCTGCCAAAGGCGTTTGCTGCGCGTATGGTAGACAAACCAGCAAAACTTGTGGATGGCACCTATGTCGATAAAGACAGCCGTATGACACAAAGCGACCGACTGTTTGAGGTCAAACTCAGCGGTGGGTCGCCGGCCTTGATATACGCATTGCTGGAGCATAAATCCACGCTTGATGCAGGCACGCCCTTGCAGCTTCTGGGTTATATGGTACGCATCTGGACCCGCTATGCTGGACACAAACCTGCCAGATTGCGCAAGCTGCCGGTGATCCTGCCCATGGTGTTCTATCACGGACGTGCACCATGGACCGTGCCACAGGTTTTTGGCGAAATGGTGCAGTCGGATAAAGACAGCGCCCCCTTTGTGCCATCGTTTCACTATGTCTTGCATGATTTGGCCGACGAGGCGCTATCCGGCGATGCGCCGGTGCGGTCGATTCTGACTGCCTTGCGCTATGTGCAGCGTAATAATGAAGTAAGCCACGCCATTTTGACCACCATACTGCGCGGTCTGCCGGATGGAAGCGACTTGGAACAGGTTGCGTTTCGGTATATAGTCGAGAGATACACTGTGTTGCCCGACGATGTGCGGGTGGCACTGGATGATGCAAAACAAGATGGAGGTAAAGCACTGATGGACACTGTTGCAGAAGCATGGAAAAAACAAGCCGAGGCAGAGGGCGAGGCAAAGGGGCTGGCCGCTGGTGAAGCTCTTGGCCGCGAGAAAGGACTGGCCGAAGGCTTGCTCGAAGGTGAGACCAGGGGTAAAGCACTGCTGGACACTATTGCAGAAGCATGGAAAAAACAAGCCGAGGCAGAGGGCGAGGCAAAAGGGCTGGCCGCTGGTGAAGCTCTGGGTCGTGAAAAAGGTCTTACGGCTGGCGAAGCTCTTGGCCGCGAGAAAGGACTGGCCGAAGGTGCGGCTAGAGGCGAAGCCAGAGCTGAAACCAGGTCGCTGCTGCGGCTTCTGGTGAAGCGCTTTGGCACCCTGCCCGAGCCTGTACTGGCACAGATTGCTGCTGGCAGCACTGGGGAACTGGATCGCTGGTTTGACACGGCGATCACTGCCCCTGGTTTGGAGGCCGTATTCGGGGAGCGGCGTGATCACTGAGCAGGGTAAGGGTGCTGTGCTGTGACGGAATTGATTCAATTCAATCGCTGGATTGGCAGCAATTGTTGCTGGTATTTAATCGATCCTGAGAAGCCTGACTGGCCAGCACGGTATTGCCGCATGCAGGGGCAAAGCCTGCCTCAAAAAGTCCCTGGGTATTGATGACCTGCAAGATGTAACAAGGGGTATTTTGGGTTGGGTTGATCCAGCAGCCCAGCAACCATAAAGCTCATTTGATGATGATCGGGGGAAGAATCCTTCCATTGAATAAGCCACCGAAGAGCCGCTTTTTTTGACCAGGTTATTAGTGAACCGCACTTGAAACTGGTCGAAATTACCGCCTGATATACAAATATTATCCCTATTAATCAACTAGTTATATATTTTTCAGTATCGACTAATTACTGAAGATGACCAGGGCCGTAAGTTATTGATTTATAAAATGGTCAATTTTTTTGAAAAACCCTGGAGCCAGTTACTCGGGAATTCAAAGCTGCGTAACAGCACAATCAGCCGGCGTTTGTCCGACGGGGTCAGGAATTTGCAGCACTAACTACTTCGCCATAAACTCAACATGAATTTCCAGTTCAATATCATCACCAATGCCAAAGCGGGCAAATCGATCTAAACCGAAAGCTGATCGTTGAAAAGTAGCACTCGCCGAAAAGCCAACCGTGTAACTTCGGGTTAAAAAGTTACGGCCACCACCATGAAAATTGATTTCAAGATCAATCGGGGCTGTAACACCCAATAAAGTCAGCTCGCCTTGAAACACAAAAGTATCTTCGTCTATCGCTTCTACAAACGAGCTTGTTCTAAACACCGCTTGCGGAAATTGCTCCACATTGAACCAATCTGAACCGCGAAGTTCTTCTGCGAAAGCTTCATTATTGATATCCAGGCTGGCAGTATTAATAACTACTTCCAGGTTAGCATTTTCAAGGTCTTCTGGATCAAAATTCAAAAAGGCATCGAAGTCATTGAAACGGCCGATGAAGGTAGAGAAGCCGAGATGATTTATTTTCCACAGCAATGTCGCATGATTTGGATCCAGCGTATAAGCGCCAGCTCTAAGCTCGCTAATTTGGGTATTGAAATCAGGTGTCAGGAGGCGATCGCATGAAACCAGGAACACCGACCCGATCAGAATTAGTGAGAACCGAGCGTATTTTTTAAATAAACTGTAAGGCATTGGAATAACCTGTTGCTGAATTTCTCTGTTTAATTACTTTGGTGCGGCGTAGACATCAATCTTGATGATCACATCGTTTGGAATCTCAGCCGTGCTGGCCCAGTAGCCCTGGCCAACACCGTATTCCAGGCGCTTGATAGTCACTTCACTGGTCAAGTGAAAGCGCAGTTTGCCAGCCTCTGTCTCGATGCTGAGGTCAAATGGAAAACTTAGCGGATTGCTTTGATCACGAATGGTTAGAGTGCCATCGGAGACGAAAGAACTCATGGATTCTATTTTGCAGGTGTCAGCCTTAAAAGTCGCTGTTGGCCATTGGTCAACGTCGAACAATTCGTAGTCGAGTAAGTAATCCAGTGCTTCGGGGGAATCCAGCTTTATGTCCCCAATGGGAATAGTTACCTGAAAATCACAAGAACCCGGGCTTACAGGATCAATAGTGAAACTTGCAGTAATATTTTTAAATTCACCTTCATAGGGATCGCTACCGTATTGGTACTGGAAAAAAACGCTGGAATCTTCGGCATCCAATACCCACTCAGCGGCTTGCGTTGGCAGGCCGATGAGCAACAAGGTCGGTAGCAACACCGCTCGATAAAACAAAGTACGCATGATAATTACGTCTCCTGATAAAAAATTCGTCTGGCTCCTGGTCTCCAAATTACGGAAGAGTGTAAGCCACAATTTCTGCCGCCGTGCCACTGCCACTGACGACCATAACCAGATATTGTTTACCCTCGTGTTCGTAGGTCATTGGCACACCGGTTTGTGCATTCGGCAGATCGATCTCGGCGATGATTTCACCGGTTTGCTTGTCGAGTGCGCGTAGCGTGGGGCCACCGCCAACACCTTCGCCTACAAATAACAGTGTCTTGGTCAGCAATAAGCCAGAACGCGTTGCAATACCTGTGCGTGCTATCTCAATACCTTGTAAATCTGGGTGGTTGGCGATACGTTCCGGTGTGTCGGCATTAGCAACCTGAAAGAGTTGTTCGCCGGTGTTCATATCAATCGCAGTGACTCGGCCATAGGGTGGCTTCACTAGTGGCAGGCCCTTGATACGCGGAACTCGCACCCCATAAGACTGGCTGAAATCAACGTCGGAATTCGGGTCTTTCGCCACTGACAACAAAGAAATATTGGTTCTCGACGGGATGTACAGAATGCCAGTTTCGGGATCAATAGCACTGCCTTCCCAGTTGGCGCCGCCGATGGCATCTGGCAAGGCAAGTGTGCCGACTGTGCCGTCCGCTGCTTCCGCCAGGGACGGAGGTGAGTACACACTGGCACCTAGACGAAATCGTGAAACTGCCTCTACAGCCAGTCCACGCAGTTCCGCTGTGAAATCAATCAAATCGTCTTCGCTGACCCCCTGCCGGTCGAAAGGCGCAGGCTTTGTTGGAAACGGTTGTGTGGGTGAATACCATTCACGTGGCACATCTCCCGCCGGTACCGGGGTCTCTACAATCGGCCAAATTGGCTCGCCCGTCACACGGTCGAAAGTATAAACCCAGGCCTGTTTGGTCACTTGCGCCAAAATCTTGCGGCCATTTGGCAGATCCGCCAGAACTGCGGCGGAGGGGTTGTCCCAGTCCCAAATATCGTGATGGATTAACTGGTAATGCCATTGGCGTTCACCAGTTCGGATGTCCAGGGCTACTACACTGTTGGTGAACAGATTATTGCCTGGCCGGTCGGCACCGAAACGATCGCCAGTCGCCGATTCTGTTGGTAAATACACATGGCCCAATTCGGGGTCGCCGGACATGGGTGCCCAAACGCCACCATTGCCGGAAATTTCTGCCCCCTTGTTCATCCAGCTTTCATAGCCATAATCACCACGCCGTGGAATAGTACGAAAGGTCCACAGCATCTCGCCGCTGCGCACATCGAAGCCGCGCACGTCACCCTTGACGTTGAATTTGGAGGGGGGCCGCATGGATACTTTATGTGCTGGCCCAACAACTGCCACGTTGTTCATTACAAAGGGAGGCATGGAAGAGCCAATATCGACATCATCACGGCCGTCGCCTAAACGCAGCCCTTCAAACATATCTACCATTCCATTGTCGCCAAAATCAGGATCAGGAATTCCTGTCTCTGCATCCAGTGAAACCAGGTGAAAACCCGGCGTAATCATTACAATTCGCTTCTCGTCACCGTCGCGCCAGAATGCCAGCCCGCGGCCAGAACCCTTACGCGGTGCGGCGTCAAATCTTTCACCTTCCTGCGGCCGCCACAGCCACAATATTTGCCCGGTGCTGGCGTCAAGTGCCGCTACATTTCGAGTGGCACCTACAGTTGTGTATAAAACGCCCTCTACCTCAAGTGGTGTGGAGGTAGCATTGGACTCTGGCCCGGGTCCAAAATTCGCTGTCGAGAAGCGCCAGGCAATCTCAAGGGTACCGACGTTTTCTGCATTAATCTGCTCCAGAGGGGAATAACGCTGGGCCCCCATGTTGCCGCCATAATCCGGCCAATCCCCCGCGTAGACATCGGTGCCGGACTGGCCAAACACTGCCTGGGCACTTACCAGAACGCTGACACTCACAAAGAATGCCGAAATCAGTGCTTTTGTTCTTGTCATCCTGGATTCTCCAGATATCAACTCTTTGGCCTTGCACACCCATCGTCGAATCGACGCCCTGACCGAGCGTTAAGACTACACCAAGTGGAGCAAAAAGGGGATGATGTGCCAAAGACTGACCAGACAGGAGCGAAGAATAAGCAATCTATTACCCATAAGCAAGCCTACGGCCACAGCCTGTCCAAAAAACCAGGAGTCATATCAGATACTTACGGGGTTAAAAGATGTGCAGATTTGTAATTCTTTGTAACTCCAAAAGCCATTAACAGGCAGCCAGCGAAAAGTCTGTACCGGCACTCTTATTTAGCTGTCTTCCGGCGCCAGCAGCTATATATTCACAGGACACTGCGATAGACTCGACAGTCTGCATTTACACAAGCCTGTTTTAGGAGATTTACATGAAAACAACAGGATTGAGGAAGCTGATACTGCTTGCCGTAATCGGCCTGTTTTTCCAGTTTGTCGCAGCTCAAAATGAGGACAACGCAGCAGCGCTGAAAATGATTGCCGATATCGTTGTCGGCTTGAACCACTTCCCGTCTGATGATGATCTGGCTACTCTGGATCAAATTATCGCTAACAGTGAACTGATCCAGGCTGTTCGGGAAATGGCCAACGCTGTTGCCGGCATAGAGCATGTCTGCAATGAAGAAAGCCGGGCAGCCATGGAAGCGATTCAGAAAAATGCGCAAGTGCCGGCTCGAACCAGGGCACTGGCAGGTATTATTGAAAGTTTCAGCCATAACGCTGGCGATGATGACAAGAAGCAACTGGCAGGGATGTTTCCGTAACAAGAAGCAACCTTGATTTGGCAGTAATTCGCCTTTGTGCGAACCTGCATTGGAACTAGAGAGGATAAATTATGTTTCGTTATTTGTTACAACTTGCTGGAACAGGCTTGCTGCTAAGCGCAGCGGCTACCGCTATTGCGCAGCCTGATACTTATCGTGGCTCCCATCACGATTACCGCGTAGTGACTGTTGCAGATGATCTGGTGCAACCCTGGTCCATGGCCTGGCTGCCTGGCGGCGACATGCTCATCACAGAAAAGCCCGGTCGATTGAGAATCGTTCGGGACGGGCAACTGCTGCCGGAAGCAGTACCAGGCGTACCTGAGGTTTTCTATCAGGGCCAGGGCGGGCTATTCGATGTCGTGCCTCATCCGAATTTCAGCGAAAATCACTGGGTTTACCTTAGTTTCTCCAGGAAGACAGAGAGCAGTTCCGCGACGGCGATCGTGCGTGGCCGTTTAGAAAATGACCGACTGGGCAATGTAGTGGAAATTTTCGAGGCGCAGGCAACTGGTTTTGGACACTACGGCGGCAAAATCGTTTTTGATAAAGACGGCTATATGTTCCTGACGCTGGGTGATCGGATGGCCCCTCCGGTGGGAGATGCGACTGCCCTCGCTGCTCACCCGGCGCAGGATCTGAGCAATCACCAGGGGGTTATTGTTCGCCTGAATGACGATGGCAGTGTACCTGATGACAATCCCTTCGTTGGTGACAGCGGAGCACTGCCTGAAATCTGGAGTTACGGACATCGTAGCCCGCAGGGACTCGCGATTCATCCGCTAACTGGCGACCTTTGGGAGTCCGAGCATGGCCCCCAGGGTGGAGATGAGATTAATCGTATCGAACCAGGAAACAACTACGGCTGGCCTGTTGTCGGTCGTGGTGTCAACTACGGTGCTTTTGGCAGACCAATCCATGTCGGCATCAGCGAAGAGGGCATGCGGCAACCAAGTCATTTCTGGGTGCCATCAATTGCTGCTTCCGGCCTTATGATCTATTCAGGCGACAAGTTCCCATTGTGGCACGGCAGCATCTTCTCTGGTGCTTTGGCAGGGGAACAGCTTGCCCGTCTTTATATGAGTGACGATTATCGTCAAGTGGTAGTAGAAGAAACTTTGGCCTACGGCATGGGCCGTATTCGTGACGTGCGTCAGGGTTTGGATGGCTATGTGTATTTAGCCATATCGGATCGTAATGGCGAGCCTACCTCAGTTGTCAGGCTGGAGCCGCTCGACTAACTTCACTTTAGCAGCTTAAAAAAAGGGTCAATTGGCTCTTTTTTGCCGAACCGCGTCAAGCAGATTCAATCATTGCCCAGCACCAGCGCACCCGGGCGTCGCGGGTCGGCCGAACCGTACAGCATGTCATTCTGGCGAACTATTGACTGGGTGCTGCCCATAGTCTGCTGCTGCTCAACAGTATGACCCATAGTACGAAGGATGCTTAAAGTATCATTGCTGATGCCCTGCTCGACCCCTAGCTCGGGTGATCTCCATCCCTGATAAATACGGGGTGTATGGGTAGCTTCCGCAATGTTCATCCCGTAATCAATCAGGTTCACTATAAGTTGGAAAATAACATTATGAATTCGACTGCCACCTGGCGTGCCGGTGACCAGCAGTAACTCCTTTTTCTGATCGAAAACCAGCGTTGGAGACATGGTGGAGACCATTCTTTTTCCTGGCTCCATCTGGTTGGCATGCCCCGGCTCGTTATGAGAAAAATTTCTCATTTGGTTGTCCAGTAGTATTCCAGTACCTGGAATCACCAGACCCGAACCGAACGAATACCCCAATGTATAGGTTGTCGCTACGCCATTGCCTTCCGCATCCACAATAGAATAATGTGTTGTGTCCCGACTTTCGTAGGGATTGGCATCCATGGGCACAATGCCTGTTACCGATGCGGCGCGCCGAAGCTCAATCAAGTCGGCAATCTCTTTCGCCAATACTTCGCTCAACATTCCTTCAATTGGTACATTCACAAAATCGGTATCGCCGATTCCCTGGCGGCGATTGGCATTTACTCTTTTCATCGTCTCCGCAAGCAGGTGTAAGCTATTCGCCGATCCTTGTGGCAGTTTTCCGATGTCGAAATTTTCGAGAACATTGAGCATCTGCAATAGCGCGACGCCACCTGCACTGGCAGGCGGCATGGTAAGCACGGTATAACCCCGATAATGGGTTGAAATCGGCTCTCTTGATTGAACTTTATACCCGTCAAGATCAGCGGCCGAGATGTATCCACCAGCTTGCGCCATGTAATCGACTATTTTGTCAGCGATCGCTCCACGGTAAAACGCGGCTGCCCCGTGGTCACTGATTTGTTGCAAAGACCATTGCAAGTCTGCCTGCCTGATAAGGTCGCCCGGCCTGAAAGGGTCGCTGCCATCCTTACTATAGACTGCCATGCTGCCGGGGTATTTCGACAGGACATGGAGTGATGCGTCCAGGGCGAAGGCAAGATCATCACTGACAATGAAACCATCTCGAGCCAGCGCAATAGCGGGTTGCAGCAATTGTTCCCAGGGCAATGAACCATGCAGCTTCCAGGCTGTTTCCAGCCCCGCCACCGTACCCGGCACTGCCGCCGCCTTCGCACCAAAAGTCAAGTCATCCCATAAAATCGAACCGTCACCATCGACAAAATCTTTCAATGATGCGCTTGCCGGGGCGATAGAACGGAAATCCAGTGCGCTGCTTTGTTGCGCTTCAGCATCATAAATCAGCATGAAACCACTGCCGCCGAGATTGCCCGCCCTGGGAAGAGTAACCGCGAGTGCGAATCCAACTGCAACCGCTGCGTCCATAGCATTGCCTCCGGCTGCCAAAATCTGTTGACCAACCTTCGATGCCAACTCGTTTTGACTGACTACCATGCTGCGCCTTGCGCTCAACGGATGGTGAATGCTGTCATAACGAAGAATGCTTTGCCTGGTTGTGGTGGATTGCTGGCCGTGTACCTGTAGGCAAGATGCAGAGATCAGCAACGAAACAAGAATAGAGACAACTTTTCTCATACAGCTATTTTCCTGCCAACAAATGCCGGGTGACTCGCCATTCTTATACTGTGTGAACAGCGCGGAAGGTAACATTCAATCCAGGTACAGGAGCCGTTCGGCTCCTGTACTTCCTTAACGAGGCTATCGATTAGCGGAAATCGAATTGCAAATCCAGATAGTAGTATCTGCCCAGATCGCGATGTTGATCCGCAAAGTATCCAAAAGAATCATCTGCCAATGGTGCGCGTTCGTCATCGATGTTGTTCACCCCTACACGAACCCGGCTGTCTACACCGGCCACGTTCAGGTCGTAATCAACACTGAGATTGATCGTGGTCATTTCAGGAATTGGAAAGTCGCGACCGTCTCTCAGCTCCTGGACAAAATCACCGTATCGGAGTACGGTGGCGGCTGCACCCCAATCGCCATAATCCCAACGAGCGCGGAAGGTGTCTTTGCTCTTGGCATTGCCATCGCGGCCAATCAGATTGGAAAAGCCGACCACTGGCACCGATGCGGGTAAGACGCCTGATGCTTTAGCCGCAACCAGTTCTGATGCGACACCGCTGGACTCCTGCTGATACTCGTCCAGGCGAGTACCTGCGTAACGCAAGTCAAAATTACCAATCGGGGATTCAAACTCATAGTACACGGCAAAATCGTGCCCACGCACGATGCGTTTATCGAGATTGGCGTATTGATCATCTACCCGGCTAACCTCGCCAAAGGGACATATCCCTGCGGGTGCAAATAATGGAGCCGCATCGGCCTCGATATCTGATGTGCGTATTACTGCTGGATTACCGGCGATCGCGCCACAGTTGCCATCACCCGCCTGGATTCGTAACAAGAGGTCCAGGGCGATATGATTTTCTTCTCCGAACAGACCAATGGTGTCGTCCTTTTCTATCTTCCATCTATCGAATGTTATAGTCAATCCATCAACAGGCTCGAATACGAGGCCGAAAGAGGTATTTTCCGACGTTTCTGGCTGTAGTGACCGGCTACCTTGCGCTGTACGTTGAATACCATAGGAGCAATCAAGTACGTCTTCCTCAGGATCGATAAATAAACAACCAAAGTCGCTGCGCGTATTAGATCGAGCTACCTGGGCTTCATTAATGGTCACCAGATTTGGTGCGCGGAATGCTTCAGACCAGGAACCTCGTATCAATAGAGGCTCCAGGATGCGATAACCGAAAGCCACTTTCCCCACGGTGGTATTGCCGATGTCGGAAAAGTTTTCGTATCGAATCGCTGCCTGCACATCGAGATTCTCAATAACAGGAATCTGTAGTTCCGCAAAAATAGAAGTCACTTGACGATCTCCGGAACTGTCCGATGTGGGGCTGGAGTTAACTACGTCGGAAAGAAACGGAAAACTATTGCCTCTGACATCAGTAAACACGATCTGTCCGTCCAGTCGTGGGTCGCGATCATCAGAAAAGGATTCGTCACGGTAATCAATGCCAGCCACGAACCCAACCTGGCCTGCGGGCAGCTCAAAGATATCGGCATTGGATATCTTGAAATCTACCATGGTGAACTCTTGCTCGTTTTTACGCGTCACATCGACCAGTGTTCGTTCTATATTGCTGCCTGAAAGCGGAGCAAAGGGATTAAATCCAGCGCTGGTCGTATCGTTAAGTGCCTCGGTCATAAGCGTATTAGAAATTCGATTATGAGTTACGTCGGTGCGATCCGCTCTAGACCAGGTAAACGCAGCCTCCCAGTCCCATTCATCGATACTGCCGCGCAGACCGCCGACGAAGCGAAAGGTATCTCCGTCCACATCTACCACTCTTGGCACCTGGGTGAACCGGTAATTATCCAACTCCAGCGGTAGGCCACTACAGGGCACATCGGTACCGATAACACTATCCGGCAATCGGTTCGGCGAGCCGCATGCGCCCAAAGGGTTGTAGAATGCGTCGGGTGCTATACGAAGCTTTGCTACCGCACTTAGAGGTGCTGATGGATGTCGAGTTGTATTGGTGTCTGAGTAGTACCAGGTGAATTCAGAAAACGCCTGTAATGTGTCGCTGAAATCGTGTTCCAAATAGCCATAAAGATTGGATCGCTCCAGTTCTGAATACAAATCCCTGTTGTCATTTAAATTGTAGCGGTAAGTGTTCTGACCATCAGGAGCACCACAAACCTGGCTATTAATCTCGAACGCGCAGCGACTGTCACCGGACGGGTAGGTCTCAAACTCACCCCTGCTGTCAGTTATAGTGCCGCTTAATCCAGTGCCAGAAATACTGCCGCGAATGTCGTATTGGCCATAGCTGGAGTTAGCGCTATTGTTTCGAAAGGTTGTTGTTGCGAAGGCTGGATCGCTGACCCGTGATCGAAAGTCGCTATTTGCCCAGCGTGGATCGTCTTGAGAATTCACCCGGCCACGTTGAAAGTAATTAAAAAATGCGCCTACGCGGGTCTGGCCACCATTGAGTACATCACCCCATTCAAGCGTTATTCTTTGATCGTTGCGACCTATGCTCTCATAGTCGTCGGCGCGAACTCGCACTCTGAAGCCTTCGAAATCATTTTTCAACACGTAATTAACAACGCCAGCCACCGCATCGGCACCATAGATTGCAGAAGCGCCGTCTTTTAATACCTCCGCTCTTCGCAGTCCGGTTATAGGCAGAGATTGGACGTTGACGGTGTTGACAGGAACAAAACTACCGCCGACTTCTTCTGTTTGGTAGGCGGCGGAATTAACCATGCGTCGGCCATTCAAAAGTACCAGCGTGTTTCCAGTGCCGAGATTGCGCAGGTTAAAGGCACCGATATCGCCTCGCGCAGAGTTTACGCCGCCGGAGATATTTTCCGACTCGCTGAAATAATTTTGACCCTGCTCGGCCATGTATTCCAGCAACTCATCCCCTGAATTAACCCCAAGGGCTTCGATGTCAACGTCGCTGATGATAGACACCGGTAGCGCTTCGGTAATTTGGGCGCCCCGGATCTGAGAACCCACGACAACGATCTCTTCGATAACTTGCTCCTGGGCAAGCGCTATCGCACTGGATAATGCGGTCGCGACCAGGATACTGGTGGCAAGACACTTATTGGAAGGTCTTTTCATGGCAATTCCCCTTGAATTGAGCGTACTGGTGGTTAGTTTTTAAATGCTTATTCGATAGTGTTCAGAATCCTGATTCCTCCCTGATTATACAATCACAAATCCTGTACCTGATCAAGCAACAGTCGGGTGTAAATTTCTGCCAGGCTTAAACGTAGTTCGCCAGGTTGTCTTTGAACTCGATCATCAATAAAACGTGGACTATATTTTGGAACTAACTGGCATTGACTGGAACTCAAAGAGGCGCAGTCGCCAGCAAACCTGTCTCAGTGGTTTTGCACAGTCTCTTTGGCAGTGCATCTGTTACCATGATCTTTGCCCCTGACAGGAGCAGGAGCAGGAACAGGAGTAGAAGTGGCTGCGGCTGGTAGAGTTGAAATCATGCCTGCCGTAACAAACTTATATTCTACTGGCTCTATACGCTTCAGGCTCAAGGGCGCATGGTTCTCCAAGTAGCTGACTGGTCAGTAGCTCCGCAGAGCCGGCGGCCATTGTCCAGCCCAAGTGCCCGTGTCCAGTATTTAAAAACAGGCCGGGGATATTTGTCGGGCCAATAAAAGGGCAGCCATCGGCACTCATCGGGCGCAGCCCTGCCCATTCAGTTACCTTGTCAAAGTTCACCTGCTCAAAAATAAGCGGATACAGTTCATACAAAAACCGTTGCAGGTTTTTGATACGCTGTTTAGGGATTGACAGGTCATTTCCGGTAAACTCCGCCGTGCCCACAATACGCAGATTGTTCCCGATGGGCACAATCGCCATATGATTGGCATCATCAACAACAGGATGAACAGGCAAGGCATTCAACCCCTCTGCCGCAATGGTAATGGAATACCCTTTCGCGGGTCTTACCGGTACACGGATGCCCTGTGGCCGCAACAGCTTATAGCTGCCGTTTGCAGCCGCAATAACAACCTGCTCCGCTTTAAAAAACCCGGCTCCGCCAGAAACGCCTGTAACTCGCCCGGATTCAACTTTAATCTTGTCAATGACCGTATTCCAATGGACTTCGCAGCCAAGTTTCTGGGCATTGCGGAGGATAGCCTGGGTAAATAATCGTGCATTGCCCACGCCATCCTGAGGATAATGAATAGCGCCGGCTATTTTGTTATGAACTGCTTCAAGTGCAGGCTCTAGCGTAACGGTTTCACGGGCATTCAGTAGTCGGAATTCCATGCCAAATCTTTTCAGCTCCCCGGCGATACGGAGCGGTGTTTCCATGGCGGATTCCTGTCGAAAGAGTTTTATGCTGCCAAGATCAGCGGAATCATAATCCATAGCCAAATGTTCTCGCCACTTACGCGTGATACCGAGGCTGTATTGGGCAAGCTGGAAATTAGCTGCCGTTGCCTGCCGGTGCCGTTGTCGTGTTGAGTGACGTAAAAATACACTCCCCCAGCCAAGCAGAGAGGGCACTGCATGAAGCCTTAGTAACATGCCGGATGAGGAATCAAAAAGTGAATGAAGCAGATGCTTTCCTATGCCGGGGCCATTCCATGGGTCGGGCATAGAGGGTGTTAGCATTCCACCGTTTGCATGGCTGGCGCCGGTTGCTGCTTCGCTCCCAGCGTCTATTACCATGACGTTTATACCGCGTTTTACCAGCGCATAGGCCGTTGTCGCGCCTATAAGCCCGGCACCAATAATAAGCACGGATGTTGTCTTAGCGCATTGCATAGAATAATGTCATACGATAGTTGTACACTAGCCACCCAGTACCCTGAAAATTCCTACTCCAATAAAATTACCTGTCGCGTAGCCAAACACGCCGGTGACAATGCCTGCTGTCGCAAGTTTTTGCCATCCAAACAGAACAGCAAACGCAGCGGCGATGGGAGGGCCACCTATACATGCGCTTGACGCGATGATGGTTTCGGCAAAATTGAGCCGAAACAGCTTAGCACCAACCAGCAGAAAGGCAAGGTGAACTACCAGGATAATAATGACATAAAAAAATAAGGCAGGTGCTGTATCCAGCATTGCTTTTACATCTGCTCCAGCACCCAAGAGTGCAAAGAACATATACATGAATAGTGTGGCTATCAACTCTTCCCCCTTTATATTTTGCAAATACCTTCGGCCTGTGGTTGCGGCGGTAATCATAAGTAAGGTTATGAAAAGTATGCTGTAACTGCCAAACCCTAATGTGGTTGCCAGAGCAGCCCCCAAGGCACAGGCCAAACACGCAAGCGCCATTGACAATGACGAATCGAGAACCGTCGATGGACGCAAGACAGCTTGCTGATTGCCGGCTGGAAGCGTAAGGCTGATGCGCTCAGCGGGGAAATATTTCTGAAATAATGGCCAGCTTGCCAGGCTGCTTAACAGTATCAAATAGCCGAGCCCTAAAACATTGTCGATGGCGATGGCTGCGGCAAGCCGGGTCGGATCCTTAAAGTTTATTGCTTCGGCCACGGCGGCAAAATTTAAGGCACCACCGGTAAATGTGGCACCGAATATAGCAGCATATTCTGCACCATTAGCCCCCAGATCCAACACAAAAGGCCCTGCAAGGCTGCCGACAACAGCACCCGCTGCACCGATTAAAAATGCAATCAGAACCCGTCCCCCTTGTTTAACAATGCTTACAAAATCTGCTTTTATGAGGAATAAGGCAATCGCAAGCGGAACAAGATAAGTCCAAATAAAGTCATAAACCGGTGCAGCAGGAGGCGTTAGTCCCAAATTAGCTAATACTGCAGAAAGGATAATAACGATCATTGCGCCGGATACACGGCGGCCTATGGCCGTCTTCTCCATTGCCATGCCGATGCTTGTCATAATGAAAATAGCAGACAGAACGGCGAAATTATTTTCTGGTTCAATAAAAGAGCCTGGCATAAAATACCTGTCTACTGTAGAGATTTGTTGGCTGTACCTATCCGCATACCGTCTCAAATACGCGCAAGAAGTTCTGGCCTAAAATTCCTTGAATTTCGTCTCCTGAATACCCTCTTGCAACAAGTCCGCGCGTGATATTAGGGAAATCCAGATAATCTTTGAAGCCGTCCAGACAGGCCAGCGGATTAACACCATGTTCTTTCCTAAAGCCAACTCCTTTAATAGCTTGCTCAAAGATGTTGCTCATCACCGTGTTGGGGATTTGGTTAGGCCAATCGGTGCCAATGGCGACATATTGCGGCCCAACAAGCCGGGATACATAATCAATATGGTCAAGAAAATGATTGATATTGACCCCCGGAACATCACTGAGAAAAAATGGCACAGTCACAATGCCGATAATGCCAGCCGTTGCTGCGATAGCTTTTATTTCATCATCAGATTTACCTCTCTGGTGATTATAAACAGCAGCAGCCACCGTATGTGACGCCACCACAGGCTTGTCAGATAGTTTACATGCGTCCAGCGTGGTTTGTTTTCCGCAATGCCCGGTATCAACAATCACACCGAGTTCATTCATCATTTTAATCGCATCACGACCAAAATCAGTGACGCCACTGTTGCCAGCATCCATACAACCGCCACCAAGTGTATTTTTGGCGTTATAGGTTAATTGTAGCATCCGCAGTCCAGCTTCCCAGGCGTTTTCCAGCATCTCAAGCGATGGGAAAGGACCCGAAACCATCTGCGTGGATATATATCCCGCCGCTTTATTCTCGGCTTTGGCACGCCTGAAGTCATCTGCCTTGGTTGCCTTGATCATCCAGTCAAAGTGATCAAACTGGGCTTGCGCCAAACCACAGAGGTCAACAAAAACCTGGTAATTTGAAAGTTCTATCTCTCGATTCCCACCAGTAACACCCGACCCTAACCAGTGATCTCTCAAGAGTTTGTTGCGACCCGCAATGGCCAGACGTACAGGAATGGAACGCAACTTGAACAGGCCAAAAATATCGCTGCCATATTGTTGTATTTTAGCCGTTATAAGCGCTTCCATATCCTGCGGGAAATAATTCGGTCCAATCGGCCCCTGATATAGCGTATCAATGATGATGCTGTCTCGATGCAGCCTCAGAGCCCACTGTTCATTCTCTTCACTCAGGTGGAAATCAAAAGGTTTGTGGAGAAAATTCATATAAGAAACCGAAATCCCATAGTGCTTTGGCAACAATACGCTAGCCGTAACATCTGTAGGCTACGACTACCCTGGCCGAAATGTCATTGCCTTACAGGGGATATTACAGCCTGGTCTTGAACGCTATGCCAAGCGTGCGCGGACGTGTCGTATTAATGCGAACATCGCCTATAATGCGGTTGAAAAACAACACGGCACGTTCATCCCAGAGGTTTTCCGCATAAATCGACAACTCCCATTTTTTATTCTGCACACCCATCCTCAGGTTGCCTATCTGGTAGGGTGTTTGTCGGTCTGCCACAACGCCTCCCCTGGTACCAGCAGCCGAGGAAAATCCGTTAAACGAGTCGCCGACATATTGCATGTTGAAATTGGCAAAGCCAGCCAACTCTCCGCTAATGGGCCACTGGTAATGCACCCCGGCAGAGAAAGTGATATCTGGAACACCGGGAATGCGATCCCCGTCCCGACCATCGCCAGGAGGCAATTGATCCCCGGTCAATTCACTATTTACCCAGGAAGCCGTCATAAAAACCTCCAGACCTGCGGCCGCTAACGCACGAAGTTCCAGTTCCACACCGCTACTCCTGGCCTGGTCGGCATTGACTGTGAAGGTGTGGCCATCACTGCGGATAATGGTGCTTTGAATATCAGTAAAGTCGATATAGAAGGCGGCTCCATTGACACTCAGGCGGTTGTCAAGCCAACTCGACTTGAAACCCAATTCGTAATTCCAGACCTTATCGGAATCGAACTGCGTTGGTGCCGGTGCGCCAGTCTCAGGATCTGGAGACACGCCCTGGCCGGTTGGGCCACCCTGGCGAAAACCCCGTGATGCAACGGCAAACAGCAGCGCATCAGCAGACAAATCCCGGGACAAGCGAAATTTAGGGGTGACCCCGCTCTCAGCTATGTCGGTTTCCTCAACGGTTATTACCCCGGCATCCAAACCAGCCAGCAAACCCCCGTTAATATTGACGCCATCCTGTTCAATATCAAACCATCGCAGCCCGGTGGTAAATGTTAGTCTTTCGGTTAATGCAAGATCAACTTCACCAAAGAGTGCAATTTGTTTGCGGTTCAAGCTGTTGTCGGAGTCGAGTACATCACCGCCAAGAGCCTCTGACTGTGCATCCTGAGTATAAAATTCTTTACCCTTGCTATAAAACAAACCGGCCTGCCAATCCAGCCGGTCATTAAACAGGCCAGTGTTGGAAGTCAGTCGAATTTCCTGAATGTAATATTTAAATGTGGTCAGGTCATCAAGAAATAGGGGTAATCCGCCGATCAATGGCGAGATATCGCGGAGATTAACCACAGACCTGTCCAAATAAGCGCTTGATGCGTCAATGGAAGCAGCACCCAAATCCCAGTTGGCGGTGAAGTTTACCAGCGTAAAGTCATCGTCTAGTGCCTCTTGAAAGTTTCTGGCCTGTTTCAGATCACCCAGATCAGGGTCGTATTGGGCTCTGCCGTCCGCCTCAGAATCCTGATGCAGAACCATGGCCGTTACTAAAAGGTCATCCCTGGGTGCGAAGGCAACACTAATACGACCGCCAATTGTATCGGTTTCGTTTACATTGTCCTGGTCCAGCGTGACATTATCAACAAAGCCCGCCTCCCCTACCTGATAAGCAACTGCGCGAATGGAAAGTTTATCCGCTATGACTGGAGCATTGGCAACAACGGCCACCTCGTAGCTGCCATCTCCTTGACGAGTGTTCGACAACGCACCCTCTATGGAAGCTTCCCATTCTGATAAATTCGGTTTGTTTGGCACGAGGCGCAAGGTTCCACCGATAGAACCTTCACCAAACAGGGTTCCCTGGGGTCCGCGCAGTACTTCTATGCGTTCGATATCGTACAATCGCAAATCCGGGTTATAGCGATTGCTGTTTACCGGTACATCACCAATGTAAAGACCCGCTACCGACCCTTCATCACGCGAGACTACACCCGTGGATACACCTCTCACTACAATTATATTTTCAGGGCTGTTATTGCCAACGAACGACATGCCTGGAACGGAAACAGCAAAATCTTCCAGGGTTCGCGCGCGGGTTTGCTGTAAGTATTCTTCTGAAAAAGCCGTGACAGAAACTGGCGAGTTTTGCAGGTTTTCTTCGCGGTGCCGCGCAGTAACAATAATCTCCTCCAGGACAATGGTTTTATCGGATGCTGCAACAGCATCCTGACTGGAAGTCTGCGCGTAAGCCCCTGCGCTCAAAAAACTGGCAGCTATTAACAGGCATAGCCCGGTAAGCTGCGTGCATCTCATCGATGCAGGCATTTTATTATCCACAGTGTTACTCCTTTTTAAATTTCATGAAAAATCATCAAGGTCTTTATCGTTCCATGTCTCCATGGCTTGCACATGAATCGAAGAACAAAGAAAAAACAGGCTGCTTATGTAAAAACATCCAGACGGTAGAAAATTAGCTGTAGATAATTTCATTTTTTCACCAGTTATAATCCAAAGCGATACCATAGGTTCTTGGGAAGCCGTAGCTTTCGCCAAAACCAACCGTCGAGGTCAGAACCTGTGTGCGATATTCTTTATCGGCTATGTTTTTAGCCCACAGGTGCACACCCCAGACACCATCGTTAGAAGTGACTCCGGCGCGAAGATTAACCAGCCAGTAGCCGTCTTCTTTTGCTGCGGCAGGTGTGCGCACAATGTCATACACAACATCGTCCTTATAGCTGGCATCCAGCATAAAGTCCGCAAACAGGCCCGCGCCAAGACTCCAGCTGTAGCTGATATTGGTATTGAAATTTATTTCGGGGGAATTGGGTAATTCGCTACCTTTTGCAACAAAAGGCAGCACCGACCTGGTAATTTCAGTATCCAGCAAGCCGAGCCCCAAACGGATGTCCAGACCCTCTGTCGCTCTCCACAGCAGGTCAAATTCGGCGCCCCTAATCTCGGCATTACCCGCATTAAGGATGCCAAATAAAGGACCGACCGGCGAATCAAAGTGCGGGCCGTATATTTGTACATCTTCATAATCGTAGAAAAAGACGCCACCGTTTATTTGCAGGCTGTGGTCCAGCAGCCGAGTCTTGAAACCAGCTTCATAGGCAATGATATTTTCTTCATCGAAAGCCGTTAAATCAGCGGGGTTGAATGTTAACTGCCCCTGAAAATTACCCGATTTGAAACCACTGCTGACACTGCCGTACAACAAGGTATCCGCGATACCCGTATAATCAAGGCCGAACCTTCCGGAGACGTCCGTCACGTCATAATTATTCTTGACAGAGGGGAACAGAGCTATTTCCGTGCCACCATCCGAGGGCAAGGCATCCGTGTATAGATAGGTAAACGCATCGCGGAATTCTTTTTCTTCATCGGTATAACGCAAACCGGTCGTCAATTTCCAGTCAGCAGTAAACTGCCACTCTGCATGCACGAACAAGGCCGCCGAATCTGTTTCTTGCGTGTATTCATTGCCTACAGAGAGAAAAGGAAAGGGCAGGTCTGAGGTATCAAACCGATCTCGCGTGCTCACCTCATCGTTTTCGGAGAAAATACCTGCAATTAATACCAAATTTTCACCGCTCCAGGTTAGGCGAAATTCCTGGGACAGTTGCTCAATATCATTGAGGTACTCGCTATCAAGCTGAATCAGCGCCGTTCCATCACGGTCTTCCACATGGCGACGCGAATAGTCTTCGCGGGCTGTTACCGAACTGAGCGTCAGTTGTTCCGAAACTTTCCAGTGGGCGGTCAGGGCAACGCCATCGCTTTCAATGTCCATGAAAGTATCCGCTCCACCGGCAGAACTGAACGGGTCGCCCGGGAAAAAGCTGTCGTCTGTTGCAGTAAATGTGTTATCCACTTTCAATAACCAGGTATCCGACTTATCCCGCCCGTTATGTATATTCAGCAGTACATCCAGCTTATCCGATGGTTGCCAGTTCAACATGCCACGCCACGAAGCGCGATCAACTGCACCTACATCCTTAGCGGTAGCGCGATTATACTGATGACCTTTATTTTGCCTGCTTGTCTGAACCGCGAGTCTGCCGTTTAAGCCAGAGGCGATTTGACCACTAACTGCAGCTTCCAGGGTAAACAAATCAAAATTCCCGGCATTGACGGAAGTGTAGGCTTCAAATTCCTCGGTGGGTTTTTTACTGACAAAGGTAACCGTACCCGCTGTTGTGTTACGACCATACAACGTGCCTTGCGGCCCCTTCAGCACTTCGACCCGCTCTATATCGAACAATTGGAATGACAGCATGGCCGGAGAAACAAGATATACCTCGTCGATGTAGATGCCCGCTGCCGGGTTGTTATTAACCGCATAATCATTGAGGCCAATCCCGCGTATACTCACATTGGGAATGACATTCTGGAAGGTGTTGTTAATGTTCAGGTTGGGCGTTTGTGCAGCCAGATCCACGGGTTGAGTAAGACCCAGTGACTGGATGTCGCTGCTTGTAAATGCCGTTATCGCAAGGCCGACATCATGCAAATTTTGTGCATGCCTTTGCGCCGTTACTACTATTTCTTCAAGCTGTGTCGCCCCCTCCCCCGCTGCTACAGTCGGGGGCACCAGGATGGCTGCCAACAGTGATAGAATATATTTCCTGCTTGATTTTTCTGTATTCATTAGCTTGTCCCTTGATGTTAAAAATATGACTGTTAGTAAAATACGGCCATCGGCTATTTTTCTACTGCCTGTTTTTCTGCCTTACCCGGTAAAACCAGGCAGGTTATATCCGGCAATCCTCTTATTATTTGGCATGGGGTATATTGTCTTGCTGTGACTGATACCGATTTTTACCAGCGCATCCGCTATATGCAGTGCCAGCGGGATGGGGTCAATAACCGGCACCTTGATGCCTTGTGCAAGCAGCTCGGCATGGATGGCGTCTGCACAACCAAGAAAGCCTGTACAACCCAGTATGATGGCGCCGGCATGATCAACTGTGACGGCTTTATGTGCTTTGTCTGTCAAGGCACTGTTTAATTTCGCCATGTCATGATTGATATCCAGGACAGGCACATCAACCGCTTCAAAGGAAGCGTAACTGTCTTTCAGGCCGTAACTTGCCACCAGGTGATCTATCACTGGCCGCAAACGATCCAACACGGTAATAAAGCCGAAACGATGTCCCAGCATGGCGGCAATATGCATGGCTGTTTGGCTGGGACCCAAAACAGGAATGGCAACCACCTCCCGGCAGGCATTCAAACCCGGGTCGCCCATGCAGTCGATGATGATGGCATTGGCTCCTGCCTGCTCGGCCTCCATGGCTTGTCTAATGGTGTCTGGTACGCTAAGCGCCTCATCAAACTCCGACTCGATAGAAGCGGGTCCCGCATCCAGCAGACTATGGCTTACCGTAAGGTCGGCTCGTCCATAGGACGTAACATCATCCAAACTGCGAATGCCCTGGGTGATAATGGGGGTAATAATATGGATTTTAGATACTGTCATTGCGCTCATCCTCTATAGTTTTTCTATCGGTACAAAATCTTCATCCAGCCCGAAAGCCTGGGGGCCAAATACTGCCAGCGACTCGGGCGTTCGCATAATCGGAGCGGAACTCACGCCAAGTACCTTGAGACGCTGACCATATTTCAGGGCTTCCACTGGAACCGGCTCGGCCGTTTCTCGATCTACCATGCAGATCAGATCCGGAACAATGGCGCGCACTTCTCCATTCTCTGCTGCGATCAAATGTTCGTTCTGGAAAGTCACCTGCATCGTGCTGTCTGATCCATCCAGTGCGGCCAGATGGCAATGTCCCACAGCAAAACCCCGCTTCGTTTCGCGCTGTAAGTCCGTTACCTTGCCGTCAAAAATCACTTTGCAGTGGTTGTAGTAAGATGTTGTCCGCAAGTAGCGCACCAGCGTTGTTACCGCATCACCCTCTGTACGACCCCGCTCAATGGCACGGCCTATTTCCAGCGCCAGTAACAAGGTCCCGTGTACCGCATAATCCTTAACCTGCTTGCCGGTCATGGGGTAGGAAGAAATAATCACACTGCAACCCATTTCGATGGAGCTGACCCGCACCAGATCCTCAGCCCTCTTGGCAGTTCCAGTTTCTATCACCAGCGAATTGAGGTGTTCATCGGTTACTGTAACGGGTGTACACGACACGCCATAGACGCTGAAGGTCACCATTTGAATCTCGGGAAAGGCGCGACCCATGCCGTCAGCATTCACCAAAGGCAGCCCCTGGCGAGCAGCGGCCACAATAGGCAACATGGAATTGATGCCGCCAATTTCTATGGGCACCAGCGCATCGGCCTTATGGCCGGTGTACGCCTCCATCCGCTGTAGAGCCAGGTCTATATCATCGCCACAGGCCGCCTTCTCCGATAGCACTGTGGGTGCCCCCAGCATGGCAATGGTGTACACGGTTGCCGCCTCGTCGAGTTGCTCCGGCTCGATGATTTCCGGCATACCAAATTCGTCTATGGCACTGGTTGCCAACATGCGTCCAATATAGGGGTCACCGCCACCTCCGGCACCTAAAAACGCTGCGCCACGACCCACGTGAATTAAATCTTCAATCGATAGTTTCATTGCAACATAATCACTCTTGGCACTCGATTTCCAGCACCCGATTTCCGGCTGTCAAGCCGGTATTCGCAGCACACCCGCCGCCTTCACTCGCAATCGCACCGCCCCGTCCGGCGCATAGGCCAGGGGAGTCTCTTCAATATCCAGAATTTCCACGGTGCCCGCCTGTGCGCCCGCTGAGACTGCCCGCTCAATGGCTTCCTGCCGACCCATTTTCAGTGCCTCATCCCTGCCGCCCACTTTTGCATAGGCAACCACCCTGTCCAGCTCTGCACCGACTTGCGCGATTGACGCGCCGATGGCATTCGCGACCCCTGCATGTTGCGGAATGATGACTTCTGAAGTGCCGGCAATATCGCGGTCGATCAGCACCGACCCGCCACCCACCAGCAGCAGCGGGATAGTAGTAGCACTGGTTTTCATTTGATCTACGCCGGCGCCAAGTGTTTGATGAATGCGCTCAACGGCGGTCTCTATCATCTGCTCTGGTAGCTGACTCAGCTTCGATTTGTCCCCAAAATCTGCATAGCCAGCGGCAACAGCGATGTCACTGGCCGTGAGGGTGGTGCCCCCGAACACCAGGGCATCTTGCAATAAGCGATAGCCAACCGATTGCGGCCCTACTGTGACGGCATCCTTGCGTGGCAGCACCAGCGAACCACCACCCAGCCCCATGGCAAGAATATCCGGCATACGGAAATTAGTGCGCACACCGCCAATATCGACTATGACCGAAGATTCACGCGGGAAACCATTGACCAACATGCCAATATCTGTGGTAGTTCCACCAATGTCAGCCACCAGAGCGTCCTTCAGCCCCGACAAATAGGCCGCTCCCCGCATACTGTTGGTCGGCCCGGAAGCGAAGGTCAACACCGGGTACTTTTCCACATAGTCGGCATTCATCAAGGTGCCGTCGTTCTGGCTGATGTAAAAAGGAGCCTTGATATCGAGTGTTTTCAGAGCAGCGCGAAAGGAACCTGCAACATGGGCGGACAGATCCGCCAGGCTGGCATTCATAATAGTGGCATTCTCGCGCTCTAGCAGACCGGCGCGCCCTATTTTGTGCGACACCGTCACGGCAACATCGCCCATTTCTTCACGCACGATTTCCTCGGCACGATCTTCCATGCTGCCATTCACCGGCGAAAATAATGCGGTAATCGCTACCGTTCGGATGCCTTTCTGCTTCAGTTCACGCGCGGCGTTCGCAATGGCTTGTTCATCGAGCGGCGAGTTAATACGGCCATCAAACTGATAGCCTCCACGCACCAAATATTGATGCTCGCCCACGGCTGCCCGACTATCTCTGGGCCAGTCGATAAGCGGGGGGATACCCCTGGCAGCGGGCAGACAGAGGCGAATGATGCCAACCGCCAGCAGGTGCTTGCGCTCGACAAAGGCATTGGTGAACTGGGTTGTGCCTATCATGACACATTGAATTTGTGTGCCTGGCACGCTGGAGTCGTCCAACACCGCCGACAGGGCAGCAACAATACCATCGCGGACATTCTGCGTCGTGGGTTGCTTGCAGGACGCCACCACCTCATCGCCGCGCATCAAAACTGCATCGGTATTGGTGCCGCCTACATCAATGCCTATCCTCATGAGTTTTTCGCATGATCAATTAAATTACTTCAATAATACTGGCCTGAATCGCAGTGGTGCAATTACTTTGCGGTGTGGGTTTGCCTCTTATTTTGAGTAGGTGTAATAATTAGGCGCATCGTCAGAACGCCTACTCAAACGGGTAGTCCAGGCCAGAAAAGTGAAAAGACTTTAATTAGCAGAGGTTCTGTGAAAGACTAAACCAAACTAAAGAACGCAACCCCGTTTGAGGATCCAGGTTAATGCACTCCAGCAATATAAACCTGTTTCCGGTATGGCTTATCCGCTCCAAGGTACACCCAACCAAACAACGCATGACCATGCTGGAACGCCCCTCGTTATTGTGGAAATTGAACGACAGCCTGAACGCTTCAATTTCGCTGCTGAATGCGCCTGCCGGCTACGGTAAAAGCACGCTGCTCGCGAGCTGGTGTAAGCAACTACAAAGTAAGGGCTTCCGGGTTTGCTGGCTATCTCTGGATAGTGAAGATAATGAACCTTTCCAACTGTTGGCCTATATTGCCTATGCGCTGGCCGAAGGGGGAGTGAGCTTTGATAACTTCGCCGGGAAAGACCCTGCCTTCTTCAATGACATATCAACGCGGACTTTTCTAGGCATCATCAATCATGTAATAGATGTACAGGATGATAAGGTGCTGCTGATTCTCGATGATTTTGAGAACCTGGACGAAGCAGTAATCGAGAGCATAATAAAACCCCTGCTGGGTTATGCCACGGATAATCTGCACATTGCCATCGCCAGCAGAGACGACAGCCGGCTTAACGTGACTCGCCTGGAAACTCAGGGTCGGGTTGTGCGTATTCTGGCCGACAGGATGCGTTTCACGCTTGACGAGATAAAAACTTTCTTCGCCACCGAGCTACCCGCGAAAACCATAGAACGCATTTACAGGCTGACCGAGGGCTGGCCGGTTGCGATACAGATGATACACACTTCCATCGGCACGAATCAGTCTATCGAAAACCTGCTCGCCAACTTCAAAAGTGATTCACACTTGATGGCAACCTATCTGTCGGAGCAGATATTCAACGACCTTACTGCCGAATTGCAAACTTTCCTCATGGACATCGCATTAACCGACCGGGTCAGTGTCCCCTTTGCCAATTACCTGCGTGAAGCTGATGACAGCGCTTTCTGGTTCAACGCCTGCAAACCGCTCAACTCCCTGGTATTACCACTGGAACAACTAGAGCACACCTACCGGCTACATCCCCTGTTCCGTGAATATCTATCGCACCGACTCACCACTGCGCAAGCCGGCAAAGCGCGGGTACTGCATTTGCGTACTGCCAACTGGTTCGCCGCTGCTGGCAACATTGTCAAGGCCGTTAGCCATTGCGTACAGGCGGAACAAACCCGGCGCGCGCTGGAGATTATTACCGAGGCTGGCGGTATCAACATTTGGCTCCGCGAGGGTTTAACGCGCCTGCGAGCCATCGCGGCACTGTTGGGCGAGGCAAGCCTGTTATCCTCTCCCCGTGTTGCCGCCATACACTGCCTGATTGATATCAAAGATGGCAAGGTCCATCAGGCCAGCGAAAACCATGCAACTATTATTCAGCGCTACAAGCGTTCAAAAGACAGCTACAGCGCACAGGAACAGAGCCAGATAGAACACGAGATGCTGCTGCTGGAGTGCCTGTTAGCAATCTATGAAGGCAAGCTGCTATCCAGGGATATGTGTATTGGCTTAACTGGCAAAATCAATCAAACCCCTGCCACAGAACACCCTGTGTTGAGCTACCACTATACTCTGCTGTGTCTGACTTATGCACAAAAAGGCATGCTGCGGGAGGCGCGACACTACGCCGAAAGTGCCAGTGCAGAAATCAAGCAATTCCGTTCCGTCTATGGGGATGCCTACAATAATCTGCATCTGGGGGATATCTGTTTTGCCGAAGGCAAGACCGCCGAATGTGATGCGCATTATCAAACCAGCCTGCATCTTATTCGCTGCCATTTTAATGATGACAAAGGCATGAAACTGGTTGCCAGCACGCTTGTAGCCGAATTGAAGTATGAGCTTAACCAGCTTGACAGCCTCACGGGTACGACCAAATCCATACCCGGGCAGTTGGAAGAATGCGAAGCGTGGTTTGATATCTATGCCGCTGGCTATACTACCGCGAGCAACATGGCCTACCACCAACATGGCATTGATGCGGCGTTGCTTATATTGGATCGAGCCATGATCTATGCCGCATCTCAGCAACTATCCAGGCTGGACTACCTGCTCAGTGTACAAAGGGCTGGTTTGCTGTTGCGAGCAGGGCATGATGAGCAGGCAGCAGAAGTTTTGCGGGCATCTGCCATTACTCTGGATAACTACCTGCATCCCGAAGCAGCCGACAGCGCCTGGCGCGAATGCGATGCGGCTGTACACGCAATTACCCTGTTGCAGATCAAGCAGGGACGCTATAAGGAGGCTCTGGCTGCGCTGGATTATTTCCATGCAGACGCCAGGACCCACGGGCGCGTCAGATCATGCCTGCTGTTTACATTGCTGAAAAGCCTCGCCTGCCAGGGCATGAATGACCATGAGCAGTCGCTGAAGCAATTAGGCCAGGCTCTGGCATGGTCTCGTCGCTCCGGTTTTGTGCGCATTTTTATTGACGCAGGTAGGCCAGTGCTATCCCTGCTGGAGAGCTACATTGCAGCGGTGCCGAAGCAGCCAGAATTGGCCGATCAGGCCAAAGACCTGATACATCAGTTTTCCGCCCCCGACGACCATGCTGAGCCGGAGCAGTTACTCAGCAAACGAGAACTTGAGGTATTACAAGAACTGATGGAGGGTGGCTCCAACAAGCGTATCGCGAAAAATATAGGCGTGTCCGAAAATACCGTGCGCTTTCATTTGAAGAACATCTTCGCCAAATTACAGGTTGAAAACCGGCTGCAAGCCGTGAATGCTGCCCAGAAACTGCACATTATATAGCCACCCTGGATGCGCCGCTAATTGCAGCCTTTCCCAATATACAATACTGTTCCGTCTCCAGTATTTATTATTTTGAACTGATTATGGCTGGCCCCTCAAGAACCCGGCTATGGAGTCCCTGCGGTCTCAACTAAAGCTCAAACCGTTTAGCCACCCGGCCACCGCAGCCCCTCACCACCTTTAGCATTCCCGCTTGCCTGGCGGGGAAGCCGCTCAGCCAGGACGGGAATCTTGCGACGGCCGCGAGGAAGAGACTAATGCAAGGCCACGTCACATTGCTGTGGTGTCATAATAGCAGCCAATAAAAAAGGCCCAACCTTGCGGTTGAGCCTTGTTTACTGGATGCCTGACAATGACCTACTCTCACATGGGGAAACCCCACACTACCATCGGCGCTAAGCGGTTTCACTTCTGAGTTCGAGATGGGATCAGGTGGTTCACACTTGCTAAGGTCGTCAGGCAATTCGGGCGTCAGTTCGCTTGCTACTGCGAACCAACAATGTCTTAACAATTCAATGAATGAAGTCTGTATCTTAACTTGTTGTACAAGTCTTTTTTTGCTATTACTGCTTCCAGCTTTCTCTTTATCTCTCTGTATTTCTCTGTACGGTAAAGTCGATCAGTTGCTTTTCTATATAATCATTCCATGAAATCCTCTCGCGTAAACTCTCGCCTTCGCAAAGTGCATGATTATAAGGTCAAGCCTCACGTGCAATTAGTACTGGTTAGCTCAATACATCACTGTACTTACACACCCAGCCTATCAACGTCGTCGTCTTCAACGGCACTTCAGCAGGATTAAATCCTGAGGGAGATCTCGTCTTGAAGGAGGCTTCCCGCTTAGATGCTTTCAGCGGTTATCCTGTCCGAACATAGCTACCGGGCAATGCGTCTGGCGACACAACCCGAACACCAGAGGTTCGTTCACTCCGGTCCTCTCGTACTAGGAGCAACTCTTCTCAAATCTCCTGCGCCCACGGCAGATAGGGACCGAACTGTCTCACGACGTTCTAAACCCAGCTCGCGTACCACTTTAAATGGCGAACAGCCATACCCTTGGGACCGGCTTCAGCCCCAGGATGTGATGAGCCGACATCGAGGTGCCAAACACCGCCGTCGATGTGAACTCTTGGGCGGTATCAGCCTGTTATCCCCGGAGTACCTTTTATCCGTTGAGCGATGGCCCTTCCATTCAGAACCACCGGATCACTATGACCTGCTTTCGCACCTGCTCGAGTTGTCACTCTCGCAGTCAAGCACCCTTATGCCATTACACTAAACGGGCGATTTCCGACCGCCCTTAGGGTACCTTCGTGCTCCTCCGTTACTCTTTAGGAGGAGACCGCCCCAGTCAAACTACCCACCACACAATGTCCTCACGCCCGTTTCAGGCGCCAAGTTAGAACCTCAACATTACCAGGGTGGTATTTCAAGGACAACTCCACGCTGTCTGGCGACAACGCTTCAAAGTCTCCCACCTATCCTACACAAATAAGGTCAAAGTCCACTGTGAAGCTATAGTAAAGGTTCACGGGGTCTTTCCGTCTAGCCGCGGGTACACTGCATCTTAACAGCAATTTCAATTTCACTGAGTCCTGGGTGGAGACAGCGTGGCCATCATTACGCCATTCGTGCAGGTCGGAACTTACCCGACAAGGAATTTCGCTACCTTAGGACCGTTATAGTTACGGCCGCCGTTTACCGGGGCTTCGATCAAGAGCTTCCCTGACCACTTAATAACTCTGATCTGCGGCGTTAAACACAACACTCACACAGTCATTTACTGGTATGTAAACTCCTTTGCTCGCTTATGTCTTTGCCTCGCAGCTCAAAGCTATTAAGAGGTCAGGTAACCCCATCAATTAACCTTCCGGCACCGGGCAGGCGTCACACCCTATACTTCCTCTCACGAGTTCGCAGAGTGCTATGTTTTTAATAAACAGTTGCAGCCACCTGGTCACTTCGACTTCCCTCAGCTTAGGCAGCAAGTGCCATCACCAAAAAAAGCGTACCTTCTCCCGAAGTTACGGTACCATTTTGCCTAGTTCCTTCACCCAGGTTCTCTCAAGCGCCTTGGTATTCTCTACCTGATCACCTGTGTCGGTTTACAGTACGGTCAACTCTTACCTGAAGCTTAGAAGATTTTCCTGGAAGCATGGCATCAACTACTTCTCCATCAGGTCCCCCTTCAGGATCGTCATCGCGTCTCAGATTAAC
>CBDHCL010000005.1:0-1635000 GCA_965261275.1 uncultured Pseudohongiella sp. | reverse complement strand
TCTGGGCTTCAGGTCTGGCAGTAGAAGCCTCATCCGCCGCTTCTATCTCATCTATCTGCTCAACCGAAAGGAAGGTGAAAAACTTGAGGAACCTGTAGACATCGGCATCGGCCGTGTTCAACCAGAACTGATAAAAAGCATAGGGAGAGGTTTTCTTTGAATCCAGCCAGATTGTGCCGCTTTCAGTCTTTCCGAACTTGGAGCCGTCTGCCTTGGTTACCAATGGCAGGGTGGCGCCATACACTTGATTCTGGTTCATGCGACGAGTCAGATCGATGCCGCCGGTAATATTGCCCCACTGATCGCTGCCACCAATCTGAACAGTGCAATCATAACGCTTGTTCAGCTCAGCGAAATCAAAGGATTGCAAAATCATATAGCTGAACTCGGTAAAGGAAATACCCCCGCCTTCTCTATCGATTCGCTGTTTGACAGACTCTTTTTGAATCATGGCATTCACCGAGAAGTGCTTGCCAACATCACGGAGGAAGCTTACGACGTCGTAGCCTTTCGTCCAATCCAGATTATTTGTCAATAGCGCCGAATTCTCTCCACAGTCGAAATCGAGAAACTGACTTAGTTGAGGCTTTAGTTGTTCGACCCAATCAGAAATGATGTCGGTAGAGTTTAATTGACGCTCACTATCTTTAAAACTGGGATCTCCAATCATTCCAGTGGCACCCCCCACCAGGGCGATGGGCTTGTGACCGGCCATTTGAAAGCGTTTTAAGGCCAACAGAGGAACCATGCTGCCGATATGAAGACTGGCGGCAGTTGGATCGAAGCCGCAGTAGACAGTGCGACTGCCCGCAGACAGGTGAGAGTGCAATTCATCTCCGCCCGCAAGCTGCACCACCATACTGCGCCGCTGTAGATCGGCAATTATGTCTTCACTGGAACTATTCATATTTAGAGCAGTCATTTCCTGTTCCGGGCAGTCACTATGTCACAAAACTAATTAACCTGGCGATTTAGCCGATTCAAACAGGAGAACCCGCATTTCGCTGCTGTTAAAAAGGCGACGATTTTACACCAAAACTGAGCTGTTGTGCCGTATTGAGGGGGAAAACGCCCGGGAAATGTTTGGCTTGTTGCTATAATCCCGCGCGCTCTGCAACCACAGGAACTTTTGCAGCAATTTTATTTATGAAACTCATTGATTTTAGTAAAAAATTTATCCACAAACAGATTCTTGTGATATATCACTACCCCCGAAATCATTTCTATCTAACAAGCGCATTGTGTGGCCTGTTCGTTATTCTGCTAATTCTACCATGCGGCAACAACAACGAAGAAGTTTCTGCCAGAACCCAAATCCCACTGGAGGTAGCCTTAAACCCAAATAGAAATGAACAACAAACAAGTTCTCTGGCTCTGTCAGATTTTGTAATCACTGCCGATGTGGCAACCAGGCCCGTAGTGGAATATGTCTCCCACTGGCGAAATGTGGAGGTGAAAAGCGGTGATAACCTGTCTGCAATTTTCAGTAAAATCGGTCTTAGCGATCAAGACTTATTCCGTGTGCTTGGCAGTAGTGACGAAGCAAAAGTTTTAAATCAAGTCTATCCAGGGTATCAATTAGATTTTTTGATTCCCAATGACGGTGAGCTGGAGCAATTAAGATTTTTGAAATCGCCGCTGGAAGGTTATCTGTTCACCCTGAATACCAATAACTACGATGTACAGTCGATCCTGAACTTCCCACAAGTTAAACCGGGTTTCAAAGTGGGCACGATCACCGACAGTTTGTTCATGGCGGGTCAGCGCGAGAATATTCCCGCCGTAACCATTATGGGAATGGCGACTATTTTTGGCGGTGTTATCGACTTCATTTTGGATCCAAGACACGGTGATGACTTTAGTATTCTTTATGAAGAGAAATATTTGAATGGAGAGCTCATCGGCAACGGCGACATACTCGCCACGCAGTATACAAACCAGGACAAGACCTTCATTGCCGTGCGCTACATAGATGAAGAAGGCGAGGTGGGTTACTACAATGTCGAAGGCGAAAGCATGCGTAAAGCATTTCTGCGTAGCCCCCTGGATGTATTTCGTATCAGCTCAAACTTTACTCCGAATCGACGTCATCCACTATTGAATACCATTCGTGCCCACAAAGGCACGGACTACGCCGCACCTCGCGGCACACTTGTTCGGGCAACCAGCAATGGGCAAGTGACTCGCGCATCTCGATACGGCTCTTTCGGCAATCTGGTCATTGTTAAACATGCGGATGGTTTTGAAACCAGGTACGCACATTTATCAAGGTACGGAAACGGTATTAAGAAAGGGAGACGCGTAAGACAAGGCGACATCATCGGCTATGTTGGCGCAACCGGCGACGCTACAGGCCCCCATCTACACTACGAATTTCTTATGGGCGACGTGCATCAAAATCCCCGAACGTTTATTGATAAACTTCCTGAAGCTGAGTCGATAGACCCGTCTGAAATGGATAGATTCCGAAGCCAAAGCGCTGCCTTATTAAAGCGCTTTAGCGAACTAAACCAGTCTCATCTACTCACCATTAATCAGCCAAGTGCTGATTGAAGAATCCGTATGGACACATCTGACTACTATATTGGACTGATCTCCGGCACCAGCGTCGATGGCGTCGATTGCGCCCTGGTGCAATTCGGGGACGAGCAGCCCAGGCTGATCGAAACTCATTTCAGGGCAAGCGATTCCAATTTACGGCACGATATTTTACGATTGAGCAGCGGCAATAAGATCGACCTGGAACTACTCGGCAATACCGATGTAGCGATAGGCCGGGAATTTGCCCGGGCAGTCAATGAGCTTCTCGAAAAACAAGAAGTCAAAAAATCTGCAATTCGAGCCATAGGCAGCCATGGACAAACCGTTTTCCATCATCCAGCCGGTGATACCCCCTTCTCCCTACAGCTTGGCGACCCCAACAGCATCGCGCATCTAACTGGCATTACAACTGTTGCCGATTTCCGTAGAAGAGACATGGCTGTCGGTGGGCAAGGAGCGCCTCTCGCTCCGTTGTTACACCGAAACTATTTTCAATCAACCAGCACCGATAGAGTCGTGTTAAATGTTGGCGGCATTGCGAATATTACCGTACTGAATAAAGACGGCAGTTGTTGCGCGTTCGACACGGGTCCTGCCAATGTGCTTATGGACTATTGGATAGAGAAAAATCGCCAACAAACCTTCGACCGGAATGGAGACTGGGCTGCAAGCGGAAGTGCTAACCACGCCTTATTGAAACTACTGCTGGATGAGAAATATTTTTCACAGGTCATTCCTAAAAGTACTGGCCGTGAGCTTTTTAATGGCCCCTGGTTAGAAGCCAGGATACAAAAACTTGGACAAGAGATTAGCGCAGCCGATGTTCAAGCTACGTTGTTACAATTCACAATCGATAGTATCGTTGCAGAAATTCGTAAGACGGCGGAACCAACAGAGATTTATGTCTGCGGTGGTGGAGCACATAACAGTGCCTTTATGTCTGGCTTGCAGGCAGGACTGCGAGAATGCAATGTGGCCCCCAGCTCCTCGCTTGGAATAGACCCGGATTGGGTTGAGGCTGTGGCCTTTGCCTGGATGGCTAGAGAAACAATTGAAGGGCGAAGCATCGACACAACAGCTTTCACCGGTGCCAGGCAAGCTGTCATCCTGGGTGGAATATATAAGGCTCAATGATCGAGAAAAAGTTCTGCACTTTCGATATTTTGTGCTAATGTTTTGCACTAATAAGGTGTGCTAACAAGAATTCAGATAGAGAACGAGGATCCGCAGCCGCAAGTAGCAGTAGCCATTGGGTTATTCACAGTAAACCGTGATCCTTCCAGCCCCTCAACATAATCAATTTTGGATCCAAGCAAATACTGATAACTAAGCGGGTCCACTAACAGGTTCGCCCCCTTGTTTTCGATAATAGTGTCGTCTTCATTCACTTCTTCGTCGAACGAAAAACCATATTGAAACCCTGAGCAACCACCGCCGGTGACAAAAACCCTAAGCTTGAGCTTGTCGTTGCCTTCTTCCGAAATCAGCTTGTGTACCTTGTTCGCCGCATTGTCGGTGAAGGACATAATGATGGGTTCTTGTGTTTGGACCACAGACATCGTGTTTCTCGATTGCTCTATTTTGGGCGTCAGGCAGCAGCGCAATAATTACAGGCTCAGGCGGTGATTATCTCAATAACCTGGTAATTTAGTCAATTATTATTATAGACTGCGATATTCTACATGGCAGGGATAATCTTGAATATCGGCAGTTCCAGGGCGAAACTGCCGACTTTGCAAGGCCGTGATCTAGCTATTCTGCAAGGCCGTGCTATCGAAGGGCAACTTTTTCTTGTCTGCGGCTAATCTTTTGTTCTCATTTTGGCTAGTGCTGATGTGCATCAGGTTACCGTTCACCTCAGAGCCCATTACCATTTCGATGAGGTTGTAATACACATTGCCAACGACCACAGCCCGGGCTGCTAACTCCACATGGGTAGTGGAGCGTAGAGCACCCTGCACCAAACCATTAACAATGGCCGAGGGCACACATATCTCACCTTCAACCACGCCTTTTTCGGCGATGCGAATTAACCCTGCGGATTCATCGTCGGCATAGATATTCCCTTTCACCTTGCCTTCGATAATTAATTCACCGCTGAAATGGATATCACCAACAATTTCTGCGGACCTGGATATCAGCGTATGTGCTGGACCTGCGGGCATATTCTCTGAGATTGCTTTCTTGAACATCACTTTTTCCTCTTTGATCCTTTCACCTACTCGTTAATTACGTTCTACCACCCAACTGAAATTTTGATTAATGTTTTTTTTCACCGGCTCCAGGGAGACTGCTACGACTTGCAAGCGCTCCGGAACAAACTCAGCCGGTAACAGCAGTTCTCCTTCGATATTCTGGAAGTATTTAAAACTCAGCCTGATATCAAGTTGATCCTGCTCCGCTGACAAATCATGTAACGGCAGAATTTGTTGCTGATCTCCCTGTTTTCCTACCAGATTAACATTTACATGGCCGCTTAAAAATGTATCTCCATCTGCATCCTGCTGCCGCATAACCAGCTTGTATCTATAGCGATTCTCTTCACGCGTTGCTTCGATATCCAACTGGCTAATAATCAGGCCCGTATCCTCTGTTTCTTCCGACACGACCTGCCTGTAGTGAACAATGTCTTGCTCCAATTGCGCGATGCGGTCACGCAAGCCTCTAATTGTGGACTGTACTTCTTCTGTCGCTCGCTGATCCAGCATGCTGGATCTGTCCAGTATCGCTATTTGCTTGCGTAGATCCAAATTTTCTTCTTGCACAGCGGCCAGGCTTTCACTCAATTCTTGTTGACTTGCCTGTTCAATCTGCTGGATGCGCAAGGCATTCGTATAGCCGTACATAAAACCGCCCACGGCACTTGCGCCAGCGCTAAGCGCCAGAACAAAAACAAGCAAAGCTCGCCGGCGAGGACGATACGGCACAACGATCATCTTCTCTTGTTTACTACCTTTTACTGTATTTGGCATCCAGCTTTCTCCGGGTTCAGTGCCAACTTCCTTAATGTTAGCTTCTTTTACGCTTAGGGCAACAAGGCGATATTTTGCAATCCTGTAGTCTCATCAAGGCCAAACATGATATTCATATTCTGTATGGCCTGTCCGGCTGCTCCCTTCACCAGGTTGTCCTCTGCGGACAGCACAACTACCGTTTGGGTATGCTCAGAATAAGCCACTGATATCTGACATTTGTTTGACCCCTTCACATTTCTGGTCGCTGGCACTTCACCCTGTGGCAGAACATCGACAAAAGGCTCAGTGGCATAACGCTGCTCAAAGACGCTTTGCAGCTGCTCTATGGAAACCTCAACTCCGCTTCGAACGGGCGCATACAATGTTGCCAGGATACCTCGAATCATCGGCGTTAAATGAGGCATGAAAGTGAGTTTGATTTCAGTTTCACTGTAACGATTTAAAGCTTCGCATATTTCGGGATGATGACGATGACCTGAAATAGCATAAGCCCTGATCGATTCCGTCGCCTCACACAACAAAAAATCTTCCGCTGCTTTTCGTCCAGCGCCGCTAACACCAGACTTGGCATCAGCGATAAGCCTGCTTGTTTCTACCAGATTATTTTCCAGCAACGGCAAGAAACCAAGCTGAATAGCGGTGGGATAACACCCCGGCACGGCTATCAACTGCGCTGACTTGATGGCCTCGCGGTTCACCTCTGGCAAGCCGTAGACAGCCTCAGCAACAAATTCAGGACAGGCGTGTTTAGTATTATACCACTGCTCCCATAAGGGAATATTCTGAATACGGAAGTCTGCCGATAGATCGATAACCTTAATACCTTTGGACAATAGATCAGCCACCGAATTCATTGCTACCGCGTGAGGGGTGGCATAGAAAACCACATCGCAGTGATGAAGCAACTGCGAATCTGCTGCGGAAAATTGTAGATCGACGTGGCCACGCAGATTTGGAAAACGACTTTGCACTTCGCTTCCCGTCAACTCTCGTGATGTAAGCACAGCAATTTCCACGTCTGTGCGCAGGGCCAACAGACGTAACAACTCTACACCGGTGTAACCTGTGGCGCCTACAATTCCAACTTTGATCAAAATCGACTCCCGCGAAGTGGTCAGCGTATCAATATTTACTGCGAGGTGCTGTAGAGGCAAGATAGCTGGGGTTCCGCTGCTCCAGAATGGCGGACGGGGTATGTTACACGGCAACGCCTGGATTGCAAACTCTCTGAAGCCATTTCATTACACAAAATCAACAGCTTAGAGCCAAAGCCCGTAATCATCTGCGACTTGGAACAGGTTGCGTTTCGGTATATAGTCGAGAGATACACCGTGTTGCCCGACGATGTGCGGGTGGCACTGGATGATGCAAAACAAGATGGAGGTAAAGCACTGATGGACACTGTTGCAGAAGCATGGAAAAAACAAGCCGAGGCAAAAGGGCTGGCCGCTGGTGAAGCTCTTGGTCGTGAGAAAGGACGGCTCGAAGGTGAGGCCAGAGCTGAAACCAGGTCGCTGCTGCGGCTTCTGGTGAAGCGCTTTGGCACCCTGCCCGAGCCTGTGCTGGCACAGATTGCTGCTGGCAGCACTGAGGAACTGGATCGCTGGTTTGACACGGCGATCACTGCCCCTGGTTTGGAGGCTGTATTCGGGGAGCGGCGTGATCACTGATGAGGGTAAGCGTACAGTGATGGAAACGATTCCATAGCCCGCATGGGATCGTACTCAGCAATGCGCCTGGATTCCACAAGAGCGTCAATTTGTGTGTCTTTGGTGAGTCGTGGCATGACCTTATCCCGGAAAGTTAAGTGTGTACGTCCCTGGAATAACCGCACCCCCAAGCCCGTTATTCCTCATGCCACACCCTGTCATTCCTGCATCACTTCCATCATTCCTGTGAAAGAGACTGCGCAAGAAACCCTCACCAGGTTGTGTTAGCTGTGGAAAACCCTTGCGGATTTGTGCGGTTTACTGGATTCCTGCCTTCGAGACTGTGCAACAAACGCCGACTTACAAGCCCACTATTGAGCATTTTGAGTCGGGCACGGGTAAAAAAGGATTCTTATGAAAAGCAGGCAGGTGAAATAAGCTTGTTTATTGCAAAAATAGGCATTTCTGGCATAAACCATCGAATAGTGGACGCAAAAAGAAAGATGTCGCTTGATTTCTTCCATCACGGCTTCAATATTGCCTGCTTTTATAGCTAATAGCAGCTTATTGAACAGCATGGTGCCTAACATGTTCAAAACACGCTTAAAGTTATAGCAAAACATAATCAATGCCCAATCAAAACCATGGGCTCCGGATACTTTTTCTTTGCCTCTGACCAGGTAGTGATTCCAGCCTAATGACCGCTTTATGGTGCCAAAAGGATGCTCCACAATCGCCCCTCTTCTTTTGCTAATCGCTTTGGCTGATTCTGTTTGCATTACCTCACCATAGGCTTGTAAAAAGGCTTCATGTTCCCAGCGCCATATTCTTCGGTGAGGTGTTTGCTTTGCCAGGCACTCGCTACGCAAAGGGCAAGCCTTGCAATCTAGGGCACTGGTGCTATAAATAAACCCAAGTTTGCCTTTGGATAGGCTTGGGTTGCTTTTTTTGCCATTGTTTTGTTGTTGGGGCAGGTGTATTCGTCTTGCGACCCTCTAAGATGTACAACAATAGACAAAATCCTCTTTAGTATATCTGCCCGTTTTCTTTTGTTTCTGTTGCGTATCAATTGGCGGGATGATTGGGTGGATTTTGTCGTCAACACAGTTCTTTATCTCGGTTGTGCTGTGATCCCTTGTCGGCAACCACATCCAAAGTCTCAAGGGCTAAGATTTCTTTCGCCTGACTTGCCATCTGATGCAACTGCTGTGCGTCATTGCCTTGACTTGATACATGTTGCGACAATCAGCTTTGCTTTGTCATCCACCACAATTTGGCAGTTATAAGCGACCAGATGATGCGCTGGTTTGCACATCAATGCTGCATCCGTGTGTTATGTTGCTTCTTGTCCAATTGCTCTAAGGTATTCAAATCCTCTTCCATCTTTTGTTTGCGCTCTTTAAGTGCTTGTATTTTATCAATCAAATCAGGACAATACAGGGTCGTTTCCGGGGACCCCTGCTGGTCTGTAGTGTTTAACAAGTTCAAGTAGTCCTCGATAGCCTGCGTTACCCTGGTTATTCTCTTATTCACCGTGGCTTTAACAATCAAGGTGTTTCTGGACGCATTGGCACGCAAAAACGCTCCATCCAGTGCCACTCATTGACCTTCAATGAGATTGATGTTTTGGCACAACAAAACAAATTCCTTAAACGTATTCTTGAGTGCTACGGCATTATTTTTTCTAAAATTAGCAATCGTTTTATAAGTGGGCTTTAAGCCTTGCAATAACCAGATAAGCTCGATATTTCTATGGGTTTCCCGAGCCAGATGGCGGGAACTTCTTATTTTATTGGTATAGCCGTAAATGTAGAGTTTCAGCATCAATTTTGGGCAAAAGGCGGGGCGGCCATTGTTATTTTTGTCGCTATATCTTGTCTTAAAGCCCAAGGCCTCAACTTCTAAACTATCCACATAGGCATCAATGGCACGAACACCCGCATCCTCGCTGACATAATCCTCTAGCCGCTCTGGGAATAACAGTTGTTGCTGGCGATTTAAACCGTGTATGTAATCACGCATAAAGCCTCTGTTTAATGATTATAATCAGTTAGTTATGTTCGTTATTGTATCATAATTGAGCCAGGTTTTGGATGTTTATTACTGTAATTATTGGGTATTTTTACAGAGGCGGTGTATCGGCTTAAAATACCAGCAAGGTCGGTGAATTAGGGCAGTAATGAGAATGTGACCAGGGGTGGTGGTTTTTTGCACAGTCTCTTTCGCAGGAATGACGAATGTTGGATTTTTGCACAATCTCTTGCCCGGAAATAACGGGCGATGTGGGGACTTTGGCCCCAAGCGTCATCACCTATTATTTAATCAGCTCTAACAAGCCGGGTATAACCCCATTGTTTGCTTTTTATGCTACGTGGATTGAACCTGGCGTACCGCCATTGAGTATAGCCGCGAGATGCCCAGATACTTGCCGAGGGAGCTTTATGACGAAACCTGCCGCCTTGCTCAATAGCTTGCCTGGTCGTGCCGTCTAGTGGCTTCCAGGTGCTGCGCGGCTTCAGGTCGGGCTGATTCTATTTCTACGGCATCCAGACCCTGGTTATTCTTAGGCAATGCATTCGCCGCTTCTTTACTGTTGTTTCCCGTGGTAGTGGAAAACCAGATAGCTGCCTCTCGCTGGTCGGTAATAAGCGCTTCACCATTCCAGGACATCATGCCCAAATTAAACCCTGTTGTTTCTATCAGGTGACTGTTGAAAAGTTGTTTTTCATGGCTTGCTCGTTGCTTCTGGGTGGCAAATTAGGCTGTATGAGAATTTTTTGAATTATGTAGAGATCTCTGTGTGGTGAATCATGCTGTTTATTGTAACAAAGAGCCGCCAGTATAACAGGCAGGCAGGAACCTGCGTTGCTGCGCCTTCGCGGGAATGACGGCGTGGTGCGGGAGTGAATGACAGGGCGGTGCCTGTTCTGTTGCTCATGCTGCATGTCGGCAAAGCAGTGCCCTTTTTTATTGCGCTTGCGTTTGATTTTAGCGCTGATGGCTGACTTGTTACTGGCCATGGTTTTCGCTGTTTCTGCCAATGTGCCATACAGTATATTGCTTATTCGTGGAGTAAATGTGGTATCTTCCAAGTGCGATCAAGCGGGCATAACAGTTCATGTTTCACTCCTTATTTCTGCTCGCTTTTTCCGCCCGCTTCTTTCTATCCGCTTACAGCGGAAAGAGCAGGCGTGTACCCTTTGTCCCACTTGGGAATGAGTAAGTATTGCACTTATTATGAGACCTTTGCACGATAGTTCTTTTGCCCTCTGGCGGTGTCAAAAGCGTACTTAATCGGTCATTTATAAGTATAAACTCCCTCATCCTGTGCGCTTTTTCCTTGCCAGAAAACAAAATTCCGGCTCGTGCAAAGGTCTCATTACCTGGATTCAAGAGTTTAGGAAAAATACACTATGAAGAAATTAAGCATCAGCGATCTAATGAGCATTGAAGCCTATACTGCGCAACGGCCTGTTATTCAACGGGCCATGATGGAGCATAAAAAGACCCGACGACTCCCTTTGGGGCCGAGCGCAATGCTTCACTTCGAAGATTATATGGTGATGCGTTATCAGGTTTTGGAATTAATCCGAGTCGAAAAAATTAGCAACAAGAGTGATCTATTGGCAGAACTGGCTGCCTACAATCCCTTGATTCCAGACGGCAAAAATTTAAAAGTCACATTCATGCTGGAATACCCGAATGAGGAAGAACGTAAGATTCGCCTCTCGCAATTAATAGGCATAGAAAAGCTTATTTCCATTCAAATAAACACATTCGACCCGGTTTACCCCATCGCAAACGAAGACTTGCCTCGCTCCACCGACGAAAAAACTTCTTCAGTACATTTTCTGAGATTTGAATTCGATGACGAAATGATTGATGCCGCAAAACAGGGCACCACATGGCTTGTACGTAGCGAACACCAAAACTATCAGCACAGCAGCGGCGTGGTGCCAGTCGATATCAGTAATTCTCTGCTGCGTGATTTCGCCTAGCAATTTTATTTCTCTTCTCATTATTCTTTTCATTCCTCTTTTTATTCCTCTTCGGGGAGTCTCTGACTAACAGTCCTTGTTTTCGTGCTGGTTTCTGTGCTGGTTTAGTTGTTGTCATCCCCCGATTTGGCTACCATTGAACTTCATTTATGGGCTAAGGTCACTAGCGTATATATTGCGTCTGACGAAACAAGCGCGCAATACCGCTAAGTTCATCTCCCAAAATACAGCCAAAACCAGAGGAATTCGAAATGACACCAAATAAGTTTCCCCGCAAGTCACTTTCTCTTGCTGCTACAATATGTCTTGCTGCTACAGCATGTCTTGGCACTGCCGCTGTCGCCGGACGTCATGAGGATGGTCATGCAACTTCGATTAAAATGATCGATTCAAATACCTTCGGCATAGACCAATCTGAAATCCAAAATATCCGCGATAAAATGCAAGCGGCTGTCGATGCTGGCTTCGTGTCCGGAAATATTATCCTGGTTGGAAATAAGGACGGAGTGGGTGTGCTGGAAACAGTGGGCACACAAGGCCCGGATCAAACTGCGGAAATGAATGAGCAAACTATTTTCCGCCTCCATTCCATGACCAAACCTATTGTCAGCGTCGCCACCATGAGCATGGTCGAGGACGGGCTGATCGCCATCGAAGACCCGGTTGCAAAGTATATCCCTGAATTCGCTAACATGACGGTGATGAATGAAGAAACTGGCGATATTACCGCCGCCCGGAATGAGATGACAGTACAGGATTTGCTAACGCATGAATCGGGGCTGATCTACGGTATTTTCGATCCGCAAAGTGAACTGGGTCGCCAGTACCTTCAAGCCGGCTCTTCACGATTCGATATCACGGCTCTGGAGCTGGCACAAAACCTCGCCGCGCTGCCCTTACGATCCGAGCCTGGTACCAAGTGGAACTATTCTCGCTCAACGGACGTTCTTGCCGCAGTAATCGAAGTCGCTGCTGCCAGGCCATTGGATGTTTTACTGGAAGAAAGAATTTTTAATCCGCTAGGCATGGACGAAACAACTTTCTACGTGGACAAATCCAAAGCTTCACGTATTGCAAACCCGATTCACGGAAAAATGCGTGATCCCCTGGACGTTCGACCCTTGCTTTCCGGTGGCGGTGGGCTGCATTCAACAACCGAAGATTATGCACGCTTTGCCAATATGCTTTTACGTGGTGGCGAATACAATGGTGCTCGAATTATCAGTCAATCCACGCTCAATGTGATGAATCAAAAATTTATCGCAGATGATGTGAACCGAGACGCATTCTTCCCGGGATCGAACGGAGACTGGGGCTTGGGTTTTCACCTGCAACCGGTGCCGGGCGCTGACAATGAAGGGCCTTTTAACTTTGGCTGGCAGGGTGTTGGCGGCACAGTATTTATCGTAGATCCAGTTAATGAATTTTTTATGCTTTACATGGCACAGGTTAGAGGGGGTCCTGCAGATGCGCCCATGGACCTGACGATTTCTCAACAAGTTGTTTATGAGGCCATGCTCGATTAGGGTTCAAGCCTGAACACACAGTAAAGCGGTCGCTGTTTTTCAGCCACTGGCCGGTTTTTTGTTGGGGAAAATACCGTCTCTGTACAATCCTTCGCGCTGCTGAACAAAACTAGTTTAACAAATCGTATTTACGCAAATAGCCGCGAAGCTGATGATAACTTAGATTTAGAAATTCAGCCGCTTTCTTTTGGTTGAACTGGTTCTGTTCCATGGCCTGATTCAGCAAATTTATCTCAAACTCTTGTACTTCATTTTTGAAATCGAAGGAATCGGCGCTGGATAAATCCGGGGCGCCTGGTGCTTTCTTCCCTGCCAATAATCCATCTCCACTGTTCGGTGCCCTGGAGCCGGCGCGTAGTCGGTAGGGTGATTCGAAGGGGTTCAACACCAATTGGGTAATGTGTCCGTCACCATTTTGATAGACGGCTCTTTCGATCACGTTCTTGAGCTCTCTGATGTTTCCTGGCCAGGAATACCTGGCAAGCGCTTTTTCTACTTTGTCAGAAAACCCGGCGAAAAATTCACCGCCTGTCTCCTTCACCATGCCTACAGCAAAATGTTCGGCCAGAATCAAAATATCTTCGGCACGTTCTCTCAGGGGTGGTAGCGTCACCACATCGAAAGCAAGCCTGTCCAACAAATCTTCGCGAAACCGACCTTCCCGCGCCAGGCCTGGCAAGTCTTCGTTGGTCGCAGCCACGGTACGTACATCTACCGAAATAGTCTCATTACCGCCTAGTCGTTCGAACTCACCGTATTCGATTACCCGTAATATCTTTTCTTGCACTGACATCGCTGTGTTCGCCAATTCATCAAGAAACAGTGTTCCGCCATGTGCGCGCTCGAAATAACCTTTACGCTGCCTGGTTGCCCCGGTATAGGCTCCCGCCTCGTGGCCGAATAGTTGCGCCTCCAATAAGGTTTCACTCATTGCCGCGCAGTTAATCTTGAGAAAGCTCTGTTCCCAGCGTTGAGACAGATAATGCAGACGTGCGGCCACTAGTTCTTTGCCGGTGCCCCGTTCCCCCACAAACAGCACCGGCTTGTTCAAGGGGGCCACGCACGAGATGTGTTCCTGCATTTCCAGAAAACTGGCGGATTCGCCAATCATACGCGGTGCTGAATGTTGATCTCGCATACTAAACCAATAGATTCAATGACTTAAATGAGTGTTGTTATTCAATCCATGGAGCTTGTTAAGGATCGACTGTGCTAACTACACTCAATATCAGTAGTGAAAATTACCACTAGTTAAGCTATTTAGCTATCGCCGCCAGGCTTTGTCTGGCTATTTAAATTTAATTCTTTATATATCAGCGGCTTATGTGAACGAAAATTATTGGCATACAATCTGCTATGTACTTGGTAAACCAACCTGGTAAACCAATCTGGTAAACCAACCTTTTGTTGGTATTAGTGACTAACGCTACATTCGAGGTATCAGCAATGAGTATATTTAACAGACTGTCCGACATTATCAATTCCAACATCAGTTCGCTGTTAGACAAGGCGGAAAACCCGGAAAAGATGATTCGTATGGTAATTCAGGAAATGGAAGAAACCCTGGTAGAAGTTCGTAGCAGCACTGCCAAGGTTATTGCCGAGAAAAAGACTCTTTGCCGTCGTGCCAAACAATTAAGGAAGCAGGCGTCAGATTGGGAAAGCAAAGCTGAACTTGCTCTTTCCAAAGGCCGCGAAGACCTTGCCAAAGCCGCGCTAATGGAAAAATCCAATATCAATTCCAGCGTTGAGATAACTGAAAACGACCTGCAAAAGCTTGATGAGACCCTCGACAAGCTGAGCGTCGAGATTGAGCAACTACAGGCAAAGCTCAACGATGCGCGAGCTCGCCAGAAGACGATTGTCATGCGCACTACTGCGACTGAGTCGCGGCTGAATGTTAATCGACAGCTACACAGTTATACTATTGACAATGCCATGGACAAATTTGAGTATTACGAAAAGAAGATCGATCAAATGGAAGGTCAAATGGACAGTATCCACATCGAACAGCGTGGTCTGCAAAGCGAATTCGATGAACTTGAAAAACAGGAATCCATTGATCGGGAACTTGAAAATTTAAAAAACAAACTTAAAAACCAATAGGCTTTCAAGATGGGCATACTAGAGTTCGTTACTTCGATAGTGGCCATGGTGTTCGGTGCCATTACGCTTTGGATAGTACTGTTAAGGAAAGACAGACGGGGTGTAAAGATCGAGCCAGACGGCAAATACAATATGGGCGAACTGTCGGCGATGGCGGAATCCTTGAAGGAGCGTATCGACATACTCGAATCGATACTCGACGCAGAAGTCCCGGATTGGAGAGAACAAAATGAACACGGAGCCGAGTAGCTTGAAGCTTAACCAAAAAGACGCTCGTTGGCTTGGTGTATGCGCTGGCATAGCAGAGTGGCTGGATATTCCCGCTGTTCTGGTCAGAATAATCTTCGTGATTTGCGTAGTGTCCTGGCCGCCCCTGATCGTCGGTTACTTTCTGCTTTACTTTTGTCTTGATAAGGATATTACCCCGGATAAGATGCGAAACTATTTTAAAAGCGCCACCACCGCTGAGCATTTTAGAGCACTGGATTACCGCAAGCCTATTTATAGAAATGAACGAAACACACGTATCGCCGGTGTCTGTAGCGGTATTGCGGATTATTTCGAAGTAAGCGCATTCGCGGTAAGAGCGGTTACTCTCTTCTCGCTTTTTCTATTTGGGCCATTTACCTTCTGGGCCTACATTATCTGCATGTTTGTGTTCGAGCCTGACCCTCATGTCACCCCTGGTAGCCGCAGCGAGAAGCGTGCCAGACGCCGACAACGCCGACATGAAAAACGCGCCAGGAGAAAAATGGGCAAGAGTTATGCCAACGAAGATTATCGGCAATTTGCAGAAGACAGTGCAGATGAAACCTGCGCTGAGGCCAGGGCCGCTTTCCATGAAAGCACCGGCGAGCCTGAAGCTGAGATCAATCAAAAAGGGTCAAGTCCGCATTATTCGCGTGACCAGTGCACAAAAATATACAATTCACTGGAACTACGCTTACGCGAAATTGAAGCGTATATGACCTCCAGGAAGTTTCGGCTGCACTGTGAAATAAATCGCATCTAAACAGTTCAGTCTACTTTAATCCCGACTTTGACCCTGGTATTAACCCGCAGCCACATGTTTTCCCCAGACGCGTAAACAAGTACACTGGCATAATCAGGTGTTTGCCACGCAAACACGACATTGCATCTGCGGTATAAGCCATGAAATTTTGCCATCAGTGTGCCGGTTCCCTGGTTCTGCGTATTCCCGATGGAGACGACAAACCACGGCACTGCTGTACCGAATGCGACAGTATTTTCTATCTCAATCCAAAAAATATTGTAGGCACCTTGCCTTTTTACGGCGACCAGGTATTGCTCTGCAAAAGAGCCATACAACCTCGAATCGGCAAGTGGACGCTGCCAGCGGGTTTTATGGAGAATGGAGAATCCAGTCTCAACGGTGCCATACGCGAAACCCATGAGGAAGCTGGCGCCGCAGTGCTGGTGCAAAACGATAGTTTGTATACTCTCTTTAATCTGCCATCGATCAATCAAGTGTATCTTTTTTTCCGAGCGGAACTGGCAAATCTCGATTTCGAGGCGGGAGTCGAGTCAGAGCAAGTGGCACTTTTTAGTGAGCAAGAAATCCCATGGCAGGAAATAGCCTTTCCCGTGGTAAAGAGTACTCTGCAACATTATTTCGATGATCTAAAAAAACAGCAATTCCCGGTGCGGATGTTTGATGTACACCACGGAGAGGATAAAAATATTACTATGCACTTGATTAGCAAGAGCGGCACGGGCTAGTTTAATCTCGTAGAGTTTAACTATTGCAGAATTTAACTATTGCAGAATTTAACTATTGTAGAGTTTAGTCGAATGACTCAGTGCGAATCAGCGAGTAGGCCACTTCCTCATAAGGGTGAGATTGCTTCATGGCAGCGATAACCGCCACCGCGAATTGCTCCGCACAGACCATTTCTACTTTGTATTCGTCTACGCTTTCCAGTTTGCCTGGTTCGCCCAGGAAGGGATTGCTGTCAAGCCCGGGTCGGTACTGCCCCTTACCAAGACTTTGCCAGGCGCAATGCTCATACTGACCAACTTTGCCGGCGCCTGCGGCAAACATAGCCTGTTTGACATTCTCCAAATGTGTTTCAGGCACATAGAATTCAATTTTTACTAGCCGCTCACTATTCATATTCTTAGCTCAATGATGCAGAGGATTGGCTGGCTTGAAGAGTTTTTTAGTCCAGCCACTTTCTGGCGTTGCGAAACATTCGCATGGCAGGCGCATCTTCAAGCCAATCTCGGGGATGCCAGGAATTTTGGCTGACGCGAAACACGCGCTCGGGATGAGGCATCATAATCGTCACGCGCCCATCGCGACTGCTTATGCCTGCTATGCTGTCGGGCGACCCATTGGGGTTAGCGGGATACAATCCCGCTTTCTCACCGCGATTATTTACATAACGAATTGCAATTCCGTTCCGTGCTTGAAGCTTTGCCAGATCATCCCCGTTGCTGAACTCCGCCATGCCCTCACCATGGGCAATAGCCAGGGGAAATCTGGATCCCTCCATGCCTTGCAAAAAAGCGGAGTTGGTAGATTCGATACGGACCAGACTTACACGTGCTTCAAACTGCTCAGATCGGTTGCGTACAAAACCAGGCCAATGCTCGGCTCCCGGAATTAATTCATGCAAGAGCGAAACCATCTGGCAGCCATTACAAACACCCAGGCTTAGCGTATTCGGCTTATTGAAGTACTTCTGAAATTGCTCTCGCATCTGCTCGTTAAACAATATTGACCTGGCCCAGCCACCGCCAGCACCCAATACATCACCGTAAGAAAAACCACCACAGGCTACCAGGGTATTGAAGTCGTCCAGCGTGACTCTCCCACTGATTAAATCAGTCATGTGTACATCGACTGCATCGAAACGCGCTCTGTCAAAGGCCGCCGCCATCTCGATCTGCCCGTTGACTCCCTGTTCTCTTACTACCGCCACCCGAGGCCTGACCCCGGTATTAATGTAGGGAGCGGTAATGTCTTCATTAAGCTCAAAGCTTAGCGCAATGTTGAGCCCGGGATCATCTGCATCGAGAATTTGATCGTATTCTTCGCTGGCGCAGAGTGAATTATCCCTAACAGTTTGTATATGGTAGCTGGTCGCAGACCACTGCCGCTGTAGTTCAATACGACTCTGGGAAAAAAGAATATTTTTACCCTGGCTAATATTCACGAGACCTTCGTTGTTTAAGCGGGCTACCTCATGGATACAATCAGACAGCCCATGATTTTTAGCGATTGCCAGCACCTGCTCAATGCTCTCAAGCCTGATTTGAATGACACAGCCAGGCTCTTCGTTAAACAGTACCGCAAGCGCTGAATCTTCGCTGCCCAATTTTTGCAGTTGAATATCGAGTCCACAGTGCGCCGCAAATGCCATCTCTAGCAGTGTCACTAATACGCCACCGTCGGAACGGTCGTGACAGGCAAGTATCAAATCCTGATTTCGACATTCGTTAATAAAATTAAACAGGCCAGGCAGGTCTTCCACGTTATCCAGGTCGGGCACGGTGCCCTGCATTTGTGTATACACCTGAGCCAGTGCAGAACCGCCCAGGCGGTTCTTGCCCCTACCCAAATCGAGCAACAACAGGCAGCTATCACCTTGATCTGTTTGCAGCAGTGGCGTTAAGGTTTGGCGAATATCGTTCACCGGGGCAAAAGCAGAAACGATTAGCGATAGCGGAGCCGTGTTACTCTTCTCTTCGCCTTCGTCGTTCCAGGCAGTACGCATGGACATTGAGTCTTTGCCAACCGGTATGCAGATACCTAATTTGGGGCATAAGTCCATTGCCACAGCCTCAACCGTGGCGAACAATTTTTGATCTTCACTGCCATGACCCGCAGCCACCATCCAGTTAGCTGACAATTTAACATCACCGAGTTTTTCAATAGACGCACTGGCGATATTGGTTATGGCTTCAGCAATCGCCATTCGGCCCGAAGCAGCGGCATCGAATAGTGCCAGCGGAGCCCGCTCCCCCATTGCCATCGCTTCGCCGCGATAACTACAGTAGCTGGTCGCGGTAACCGCCGCATCCGCCACCGGCACCTGCCAGGGCCCAACCATCTGATCACGATGAACCAGGCCAGTAATGCTGCGGTCGCCTATGGTAATCAAGAAACTTTTACTGGCAACAGCAGGCAAAGCCAATACTCGCGCAATGGACTCACTCAGGCGCATGTCGTCAGTTTTAAAATCAGCAGGGGCAAGTTGAGCAGAAACAACTTCTCGATATATTTTAGGTGGCTTACCAAACAATAACTCCATTGGTAAATCGATTGGGGTATTTTGGAAATGACTGTCATCGAGGCGAATACGATGTTCCAGGCTTGTTTCCCCTACTACAGCAAAGGGACAACGCTCGCGTTCACAGATTGCCCTAAACCTGTCCAAATCTGCCGGATTTACCGCCATCACATAGCGTTCCTGCGCCTCATTACACCAAATCTCCAGTGGTGACATTTGAGTTTCTGCATTAGGAATATTGCGCAACTCAAAAACACCGCCTCTACCACCGTCTTTGACCAGCTCCGGCAAAGCATTCGATAAACCTCCAGCCCCCACATCATGAATAAAGGAAACAGGGTTCTTCTCACCCAACTGCCAACATTGATCGATGACTTCCTGGCAGCGTCGTTGCATTTCGGCATTTTCACGTTGCACTGAGGCAAAATCCAAATCTTCGTTTCCAGAAGCAGAGTCCATGGAGGAGGCCGCTCCACCGCCCAAACCAATTAGCATTGCAGGGCCGCCCAGAACAATTAACTTCGCTCCGACTTCAATCTCACCCTTCTCGACATGAGACTCGCGAATAGCACCAATGCCGCCGGCAATCATGATTGGCTTGTGGTAACCCCTGACCTCAAGTTCACCCGCTTCGTTGAGTACAGCTTGTTCGAAAGTTCTGAAATAGCCACACAAGGCAGGACGACCAAATTCATTATTGAATGAGGCGCCACCTATTGGGCCCTGCAACATAATATCCAGTGCCGAAGCGATATGCGCGGGCTTGCCTAAATCATGCTCCCAGGGCTGGGGGTAGTCAGGGATGTTAAGATTAGACACGCTGAAACCAGTGAGTCCAGCTTTCGGTTTTGACCCCTTGCCGGTGGCTCCTTCATCTCTAATTTCACCGCCAGAGCCGGTAGAGGCACCAGGAAACGGGGCGATTGCGGTAGGATGATTGTGGGTTTCCACCTTCATCAATATGTGTACGGCTTCATCAACAAAGCCATACTGTTTGGTGCCGGGATCAGGAAAGAAACGCGAGCTGTCATGGCCACGCATGACCGCCGCATTATCGGTGTAAGCCGACAAGACACCGTCAGGCGATTGCTGATGGGTATTGCGAATCATGGCAAACAGCGAATGCTCTTGCTGTTCGCCGTCAATGCTCCAATCCGCGTTGAAAATCTTGTGCCGACAGTGCTCAGAATTTGCCTGGGCAAACATCATCAATTCAACATCGTTAGGGTTGCGTCCCAAGCCGGTAAACTGCCCGAATAAATAGTCTATTTCATCGTCAGCGAGAGCCAGACCCAGCTCTGTATTGGCTTCGCTCAACGCCTCTCTGCCGATACCAAGAACATCGACAGAAATCAGTGGCTGCGGTTCCGCGTGGCGAAAAAGACAGTTGGCCCGGGCTACATCATCAAGTACTGCCTGGGTCATTCGATCATGCAAAAGCCCGTCCAGCACCTCTACCTCACCCGCAGTCAAGGGCTGCTTCAACTGGATACTGAATAGTGTGCCGCGCTCGACTCGATCAACTTTTTGTAAGCCACAATTGTGGAGAATGTCGCTGGCTTTGCTAGACCATGGTGAAATCGTTCCGGGTCTGGGAACTACAACTCTGCTTAGGAGTACAGCCTGACCGCTGTGGCTGGAGTCGGAATCAAGATCATTGCCATAGCGCAGCAAAGATTGAAGAATCTCCGTGTCACGCTCCCCAAGTGCTTCGCTACAATCAAGGAAGTGTACAAACTGAGCGCTGAATGCGCTTATCGAAGGGAGTTTGGTCTGGAGACCGTGAAGTAATTTGGAAGATTTGAATGCAGAAAGAGCTGCCGCTCCAAACATCACTTGCATTGATGGGATCCCAACTTTTTGTGCGTTTAGATTTGTCTAAACCAGCTCGTTGATGGAGCCGCAATGATAATAGATTTGGTCGTCGAATTCAGAAAAAAGTGAGGTGATTTTTCAGCAACAGGATAGTTTTTAATTCCGCCGCGTCTACTTGCCTGATCGGTACCGCCCGTCTTCTCGGGACACGATTTCATTTCCTTGTTGATCTTCAACCCAGAAATCAACATGAGCCAGGGTAGTGATGTCTTGCTTGTCTTCATTGAATACAGGTCTGGCCATCACCGTGTACGACCCGCCAGCCTGCGCATTGAACCGAAGCGTTCGACTCAGATTGTCACGCCGACGGGCATAGTCGAGCATGGCCGGAGCCAGGCCCCTGCGACTACCCAAATCCCAGGAAAAATAGACTTTTATAGCGTGAAAGCCAGGTGATATCTGTATCGCGTGGTACTGCTCACTGTTCTGGACAGGAATGTCATCGACCTGCATGAACCGAACCGTATCCGTGTAACGATTAATGATGTCGGTGCGTCGGAAGCTACTCCCTTCCACAGTTGAGAGCCGCATGTCCTGACGCAGTTCACCCTTGTAGGCTTTATAGACTTTATCGGTAATCGCCGTAGAACATGCCGCCAGAATCAGCAGCAGTGCGGACAGAATTAGTACTTTGCCTGTGCTTGTTACACTAGCCATAATGAATACTTTGCCTCTAATGTGGACAATTACAGAGTTTTATACAAGCTGCCTCCAAATTTGGCAAGTTATTTACTGGCTCGTCGCTGTTTAAAGAAATCCTGTAGTAGCACTGAACAGTCTTCCGCAAGCACTCCTTGCAAGAACGAAAGCTGGTGATTATAGCGCGCTGTGTCAAGAACGGACGCCACGCTGACTACCGCACCGGCTCTTGGCTCGCTGGCCCCGAACACCAGCCAATCGACCCGCGCATGTATCATCGCACCGAGACACATCGTACAGGGTTCAATCGTAACATACAGGGTTGTCCCGGGCAGGCGGTAATTCTTTCTAAATTGTGACGCACTTCTTAGAGCCACGATCTCGGCATGGGAAGTTGGGTCGCAGCTTCGAATCGGCTGATTGAAGCCGCAGCCGATCACTTCATCCGCCTGCACCACGATGGCACCAACAGGCACCTCCCCTGCATCCGCCGCTTGTCGAGCCAGCGCGAGTGCTTGCCGCATCCAGCGCTCATGTGCCTCCGTGTCTTGATCGAATTCAGGTGCCATGACTACAGTCTTCTACTGATTTGTTCGAATAGCTTGCCATAAAACGCAACCGCCGCTGCCGTGCCATTGCTTGCAGGCACGCAATAAGCCATTTTCGTGTTAGCCGCTTACTCCCATTCGATGGTTGCAGGCGGCTTGCTGGAAATATCATAGGCAACACGAGAAACGTCGGTGATTTCGTTCATTATTCTGTTGGAAATTGTTTCCAGTAGTTCTGGATCGAGTCGCGCCCAGCGAGCCGTCATAAAGTCAATTGTTTCGACCGCACGTAATGTTATTACATAGGAATAGCGCCGCGCATCGCCAACGACTCCTACAGATTTAACCGGCAGAAATACGGCGAACGCCTGGCTCAGCTTGTTGTACATGTCGGAGCGATGCAGCTCTTCCATAAATATGGCGTCGGCCTGGCGTAGAATATCGCAGTACTCTTTTTTTACTTCGCCTACTACCCGCACGCCCAGACCAGGGCCAGGAAACGGATGGCGATACACCATGTCATGGGGCAACCCCAATGCCAGCCCTATTTTGCGAACTTCGTCTTTAAACAATTCTCTAAGCGGCTCGATCAATTCCATTTTCATGTCAGCAGGCAGACCACCCACATTATGATGCGATTTAATGACATGAGCCTTGCCAGTTTTTGCACCAGCCGATTCAATGACATCTGGATAGATCGTGCCCTGGGCTAACCAGTTTACATCCTTGAGCTTAGCTGCTTCTTCATCAAATACATCAATAAAAGTGTTACCGATGATTTTGCGCTTCTGCTCTGGCTCCTCGATACCAGCCAACTTGCCCAGAAAGCGCTCTTCGGCATCCGCTCTGATTACCCGCAACCCCGTATTTTTGGCGAAGGTAGCCATGATCTGATCACCTTCGTTGCGCCGAAGTAAACCGTTGTCCACAAAAACACAGCTAAGCTGGTCTCCGATTGCCCTGTGCAATAAAGCGGCCACTACCGAGGAATCAACCCCGCCCGAAAGACCTAGAAGCACTTTGTCCTTACCGACTTTTTCGCGAATCGTGGTGATGGCGTGCTCGATAATATTGGCCGGGGTCCAGAGTGATTCACAGCCACATATACCATGACAAAACCGCTCCAGAATTCGCTGTCCCTGCAAGGTATGGGTAACCTCGGGGTGAAATTGAATACCATAGAATGCGCGTGATTCGTCACAGATCGCGGCAATAGGCGCACTCTCGGTTGCAGCAATCAGGCTAAATCCAGCAGGAATCCCGGTGACCCTGTCACCATGACTCATCCACACCTCCAATTGTGGGTCGCCACGGGAGTTAATCCTGTCCTTGATGCCATCCAGTAATTTATTCGCTGCAAGCACATCGACCTGAGCAAAACCAAATTCAGATTTAGCCGATGCTTCAACCTTGCCGGAAAATTGCTCCGCCATGGTTTGCATACCATAACAAATTCCAAGAATTGGTTTGCCCGCCGCATAAATAAAGTCTGGTGGGCACGGAGACTCGTCTGTATTAGCCGCTTCAGGACCACCGGAAAAAATAATTCCCTGCGGATCAAACTCACGAAATAATTCTTCATCGACGGAGTAATCCCATATCTCACAATACACACCCAATTCACGAACCCGTCGTGCAATCAATTGCGTGTACTGAGAGCCAAAATCCAGAATAAGAATTTTCTGGCCATGAATAGTAGCTGTTGTCATTTGTGTGCTGCTTTAGAGTAAAAATTGTTTTCCGAAATCACACTGTCAAGAAGAGCTCTAAAGGCGTAGAAGACGAGGTGGCTGGTTACGAAGGCGGAGCGTACCGGAAGTATGAACATTTTGTAACTGGCTTCAACGAGGCATCAGGCCCCTTTAGGGCGCTTATGAAACACGATAATTGGGGGCTTCTTTGGTAATACTTACATCGTGAATGTGGGACTCATTCATCCCTGATGCGGTAATTTTTACAAACTGCGTCCTGGTTCGCATTTCTTCGATATTCACCGAACCAGTATAGCCCATACTGGAACGCAGGCCGCCCATTAACTGATGCACAATAGCTGACATAGTACCTTTGTAGGGCACCCTGCCTTCTATGCCTTCAGGGACGAGTTTTTCTGTACCGGAATCGATGTCCTGAAAATAGCGGTCGCTTGAACCCCGTGAATGAGACATGGCACCCAGGGACCCCATTCCTCGATAGGCTTTGTAGCTGCGCCCCTGGTAAAGCTCAACCTCACCCGGGGCTTCTTCCGAGCCGGCAAGCAGACTGCCCACCATTACGACATGAGCGCCAGCGGCAATGACTTTAGCGATGTCGCCAGAATAGCGAATGCCACCATCAGATATCACGCAAACATCGGTGTCTTTTAACGCCTCCACTACGTTGGCGACCGCGGAAATTTGTGGCACGCCAACACCGGTTACAATTCTGGTGGTACAAATTGAACCCGGACCAATACCCACTTTAACTGCATCGGCACCGGCCTTGACCAAATCCCGCGCCGCATCGGCGGTAGCGATGTTGCCACCTATAACTGAAATTTCAGGGTGCCTGGTTTTAATCGCTTTCACCTGATCCAGCACGAACTGCGAATGGCCATGTGCGGTATCGACTATCACCACATCTACACCGGCTTCGATTATTGCTGCCACTCTGTCAACCGAGTCCGAGCCTGTTCCTACGGCGGCGGCGGCGCGCAGTCTGCCAAGATCATCCTTGCAAGCAATAGGAAAATCCTCAGATTTGCGAATGTCTTTCAAAGTTATTAAGCCACGCAGGCCAAAATCATCATCTACTACCAGAATTTTTTCTATTCGATGCCGATGCAGCAGTTCTTTCACATCGTCTAACCTGAAATCTTCCTTGACAGTAACCAGGCGCTCTTTGCTGGTCATGATAGACGCAACCCTGGCATCCAGGTTCGCTTCAAATCTTACATCGCGACTGGTAACAATTCCCGCCAGCCCGCTGCTATCTACTACTGGCATGCCCGAAATGTCGTACTCCTGCATCAGGGCAACCAAATCCCTAATGGTTGCATCGGCGGAAATGGTTATCGGGTCCTTTACTACGCCACTTTCATACTTCTTGACGAAGCGCACTTCTTTCGCCTGCTGTTCCACGCTCATGCTTTTATGCAGCACACCCAACCCGCCCTCTTGTGCCATGGCAATAGCGAGACGGGATTCGGTAACCGTGTCCATCGCAGATGATACGAGAGGAATATTGAGCGCGATAGAACGTGTCAACTGCGTGTTAAGTGCTACTGTTTTAGGGAGAACAACGGAATGGGCAGGCAGCAGTAGAACATCATCAAATGTTAAAGCCTCTTCAGCGATACGTAACATGAGTTTACCACCATCTACAAAACGGAAATTATACAGAGAGACTGTCCATTTGTATACTCTCAGCCTTGTCCAATATGAAATGAGTCTGAACGGGAGCAGCCTCTCAGCCTCTCTCTCTGACCGACAGACAGCTTGCCACCGCAGCCGCCTTGTTGGCTATGTTCCACAACTTTGTTGAACGGGGCTAAGTAACATATCTTTTAGAAAAATACCTGGATTCATTTCGCCTTTTTTATTCATTTCAAACCACCTGAACCAGCTCAAATATCGATGCAGATATTTGCTTGCAACTCCGCGAAACCTGTAAACCCAACTCTTAAGCCTCATATGATAATTATTGACGGATTGAATGTGAAACACCTTATCTTTAACTCGTTCACCCGCACTACTATTGAGGGAAACATGTTTGATTTCTTCTTGTATTGCCAAGTATTTATAATTGATATGACCATCAGTACAAAGTACTATCTCTTTTGATAAACGGAGACCTCAGCATAACGCCAGGTTTTAGCGGATACCATTAAATCTCAACATTTTTGCACAAAGCGAAAGGCATTCGCCGGGGATTTAGCGCTGTCTCAGCGGATTAACGCGTGTTTTAGATGCTTTTTACGAAATTTAGACACAACTATCCCGTAAACAGTCGCGTTTTTGGCAAGACCCATGAACCGGGTGCGAGCCAGCCCATAATGCCATTTATAGGTGGCAAAGGGACGTTCACCGCCAGATCGCGTTAGCGCAATCTCTTTGTTACGAATTCGGTCCGCCTCCGATAAAGGATTACCCCGGTAGCCCTTGCGTTGGACCTGATCATCAATGCCCAACTGCTCCAACTTGTCTCGGGTCTGTTGAGAGCTGTAAGCCGCATCCGCATACAATGCCGTTTCATCACCCAGCAGCAAGGCATCACGCGCCTGAGAATCATGAACATTACCAGGTGTCACGCTTTGACGGTGGATAAAACCCTCTTCATCGACACCCGTATGGACGGAAAAACCATAAATGGATTTCTTGTTACCCCGACTGTCGTTCTTAACGTGCCAACCTGCCTCAGGATCACGTGTCGGCTTGCCATCCTTGTCGTTGCCTGAACCCGATTGTGCAGCCTCTACCGGGGTCGCATCGATGATGTTGATGCGACCCTCGCTCATGATGATATTTTTGGCTTCGAGCTGACGATTAATCTCGGCCAATAATTGAGCCCACAGGTTCTGTTCGACCAAGCGGGCTCGAAACCGCCCCAGGGTGGACGCTTCGGGAACCTCACCGCCAGGCTCAAGGCGACAAAATTTACGCAACAACAGGTCTCGGTATAAGCATTGAGCCAACTGCACATCGGACAAGTGATACCATAGTCCGAGCAATAAGCCCCGCAACAAGGTCAGCAATGGATAGCTGGGGCGGCCTGTTTTAGAGGCATAGATAGAGGACAGTAATCTCTCAATCTCCGACCAGTCCAACAGAGCCTCAGTAGCATCAAGGCTGTGAAGAATTGGGGGGTCCAAATCAGCGGTCGAGACGAATAGTTTGGCTTGTGTTGCGAATGATTTTTGCCTACCGAAGTATACCAAAAAATACCTTGTTTTGTGTAGTTATGCTGAGGTCTCAAACGAGGTAAAAATTTCAGCCTTTAATTTCGCCAGGGTGAACCGCTCTACAACTTGCTCAGCAATATGACCAGATCTGTCCATACCAAGGACAACTTTGACTTTTGTCGCCTTGTCTGTACCGCGTCTCCTAGGCTTTCGAGCAGCAATATGACGACTCCCTTTCTCTGAAAGCTTAAATATTGTTTCGTCGATTTCGACGATACCATCAAACCGTTCACTCTTGAGAAGATCACCAAGACTTAATAATTTGTGCCGCCAATTAAACGCCGTTTTCAAATTAATCCCACATTCCTTAGCTGCTTTCCTTAGTGTTTTAGACTCCATCATGGTCTCTACATATTTATCAATCAATTCAAGTTTATGTAGACCATTGAGTTCTGTACCCGAAAGAGCATTAAACGTTTTTTGGCAATATTTGCAACGGTAACGCTGACGCCCGTTAGATGTTCCCCAGCGATAACTTTTTGAGTGATGGCAGTGTGGACAGTTACCTGCTTTCTGCTCAAACAGTTTGACTATTTCTGGTATCGCTTCTGGATGTAAGAGCATTTCCTCCAATTCATCCTTCTGTTTGGGAGGTAGCATGGTAACAACTTGTTTTAACTCTCGAAAATCACTTGCTTTCATAATAATCACCTTTGTACATAAAAACATAGACTGTGATTATATACAGTTCAACAAATTAAGCAAACACAGCCGCCTTGTTCGTCATCTGAACCAGGAAATCCTGGACTCTCGGCGATTCGCTGTATATGCTCACGCTCACAATAACTGGTCGAGGTGCCCATGCAAAGCAAGCTGATTTATGTGATTTTCACCACGGTTCTGCTGATGATCGGCATTCTGGTCGCTATTTGCATGGCGGAGCTTGTGCCTAACGGAGCCGGTCTGCCACACCCGGATTTTCTCGGCATGCGTATTGGCGGTGACGGTGCGGCACGCCTCAAGCATATTGGCGGTTCCGCCTTCGCTTTTCACAGTCTATTGCTGCTGTTAATCGTCAGTCTCTCGGCTCTCGGTGTTGCCGAACAACGACGCAGTAGTGAACTATGGGCTTATATGGGCGGTACTCTATTATTCAGTCTGTTCGTTTGCTGGAATATGCATTCCGGGTACCAGGCATTTCTGGACACAGGAAGCACCGGCTATTTTATGGGTTTTCCAGTCGCCACCGCCTGGCTGGTTTATGGTGCCTGGCTAGGCGCCATACCGTTGATTGTTCTTTATACCATGGGCTTTCGAAAATTCATTTTCACGGCAGAAGATGAAAAGAAATTTGATCAATTGTTAGCGGATATCACAGAGAAAACGGAGCAGTAACAGTCATGGAAGCTTATAGACAGGAAATAATTGTTGGCGCGGTTGCCATCTATATGATTTTTTGTGTGTTGACCGGCCTGTGGGCCATGAAGCGCACAAAAAACTCCAGCGATTTCTTTATTGCCGGTCGCGGACTCGGCCCGATAGTAATATCCCTTGCGTTATTCTCTTCCACACTCAGCGGGTTCGGATTTGTCGGCGGTCCTGGTCTGGTCTATTCCATAGGGGTTACCTCGTTCTGGATGGTTGTCATTTCCTCAACCGGTTATGCGCTGGGGTTTTTTCTGGTTGCCAAGCGCATTCGAATGATCGCGGGTATTCGAAACTGTCTATCCCTGCCCGACATTGTCGCTGCTCGATATAACAGTGAGGCGGTGCGCTTTCTTATTGCCTCCACAATCGTTCTGGGAGTTATGGGATATTTGGCCACTCAAATTCTGGCTATGTCCCTGGTAATGCAGGCCATACTTTCTGGCACAACCCTGTTCGCCAACATCGGTCTTGTCGCTTGTGTGGTGATTTCTTCGGCGGTATTAATTTTCTACTGTGTTACCGGTGGAATAATTGCATCTGTTTATACTGATGTCGTGCAGGGGGCAATCATGATGATAGCTGGCCTCTTGATTCTGCTGACAGCCATGTCGGTCTTCGATGGCGGCATGCAGGAAGCTACTTCTATTATTTTGGCTGACGATGCAGAGGCCATTATGCCGTTTGGGGCGGCAGGGATTATGGCCTCGTTAGGGTGGTTCTTTATTTTTGGCCTGGGACTGTCGGGACAACCCCATCTGGTTACCAAGATGATGATGAACAAGAAAATTTCCGACAACCGAACCATTCTGCCAATGTCCATATTCGGCTATGTAATGGCCGCCCTGTTATGGATTTCTATCGGTGTGATTATGCGTGCCGCCGTGATCGATGGCGTGATCGAGCCGTTGGCTTTACCCGACGATGCCGCTTCAGTCTTCCTGTCGGTTTTCACCAACCCTCTTCTGGCAGGAATCGTATTTGCCGGCTTGTTTGCAGCCATCATGTCCACCTCGGACGCTTTTTTGAATATAGGTACTGCGGCGATCATTCACGATATACCGAAAGCAATTCGTGGTCGGAGCATTAAGAATGAATTGTTTTGGGCACGGATTGTCACCGTGCTATTAGCAATCCTGGCCGCCAGTTTTGCCTTGTACTCACATTTTCAGGACAAGACACTGGTTGCGATGCTCGGTGCCTTCGGCTGGGCCACGTTTGCGGCCTCCATCTTTCCAGTCCTCGCCATTGGTCTAAACTGGAAAGGTGCCACGGCCATTGGTGCCGTCACCGCTATTGTTGCTGCGCTGCTAATCAACTTTATTGTGCAGCTCGCCGGTATTGTGCTGCCCTATGGCATAACGGGTGGTTTGATCTCATTCCTTGTGTCTCTTGTCTTGTTTATCGGTGTCTCACTTGTCACCCGCAAGCCCAGGCTGGATTCGGACATGGAAGCGGTGCTGAATATATAGCAGTGGCCATCAGGCTACTGCTCCAATTTGCCAGTATTGCTAAAACGCAGATCGTGTGATTGCTTCATGGCACAAACTGAGCGAGCCAGGAAAGAGAGCGTGTTTTTATTGTCGATTTTCGTAGTGCGGCTTCCCTTGAAACGCTGAACATAACGGCAGGCGCGCCCAAGCCGTCGGGTAACCATTCGTTAAGCGTACCGTCTCCATTCATGCCCACAGCAAATTGAAGCCGGTTGAAGTTTCTTCGGTCTCAATTCTGATAAACCAAATCCCCACCAACATAGGTCTGTTCGATTTGAATATTCATAATTTGTTCAGGGTCTATCGTGAGAATATCTTCGGACAATACAAGCATGTCTGCCAGCTTACCGGGTTCTAACGAGCCTTTGATATCCTCTTCAAAGCCAAGATAGGCACCCTTGATGGTGTACGCCTGAATCGCTTCTTCGATTGTAATCGCCTCATCAGCAGCAAACACTCTGCCACTCCTGCCTTTTCGAGTCACTGCGGCATATATTCCCACTAGTGGGCCAATGGGCAGAATGTCACTTGATATAGCAACATGAATGCCGTGATCCATAGGTGAACGAATAGGGTTATTGTGTTCCAGTCTCCAGCCGTCGAGATTGGCCACATAACGACCTTCCAAAGTGTAGGTGAAATTCGGCTGCTGAGTGATGTGGATAGCGTACTCTGCCATTTTTTCCATAGTAGCGTCGGAGGGGCGCATGGAAAAATGGTTGAGATAGTTACGGTGATCTTCACGCGGCTTTCTGGTCAGCGTATTTGCCAACGTATCAACCACCAATTCAATCGCTGCATCACCGATGGCATGAATACCCATTTGCCAACCTGCGTCATGAATTTCGTTAATCAGGCTGACTAATTCTTCCTCGGGCATGTTCAGATAGCCCCGATAGTCACCCTGGTCAACATAAGGCTCTTTAGTGAAGGCCGCCGGGCCAGTAAAGCCCCCGTCGGCAAAAATCTTGATTGGTCCAATTTTTAGAAATTCATTGCCATCAGCTACCCTGGCCTTCAGTTCTTGAATCGCCTGCGGATTACGCCATTGGAACTGCAATGCTGACCTTGGCAGTTTGACGCCGGGTTTGGCATACAATTCTTCGAACATTGCATAGTCCTCTGGCGTACTGGATGCGTCCGTGATGCTGGTGATGCCCTTGCCAAGCAGCTCAGCCAGATTTATTTCCAGACTGGCGATCAGTTCGTCGTGGCTTGCATCGGGAACCAATTGACCCACTATGCCTTGCCGTTCACGTATGATGCCGTTGGCAACACCATTCTCGTCACGCTCAATCACCCCTCCCTCAGGATCAGGCGTTGCAGCGGTAATTCCAGCAAGTTCAAGCGCTAAAGTACTAACAACTGCACTGTGACCACCTGCGCGAGTAAAGCTTATCGGGTTAGTCGGTGCCGCAATATCAAGGTCAGCGCGCAACGGCTTGCGCCCCTCTGCCAATTCATCCTCTGACCAGCCATAACCAGTAATCCATTCTCCTTCACCCAACTCTGCCGCTTTGGCGCGAATTAAATCCTGCATTTCAGCGATAGAAGACACTTCGCCCAGTTCGATATAACGCCGGGGCCTGCCTCGTATATGGGTATGGGAATCGATAAAGCCTGGAATAACTGTCTTGCCATCGAGATTTTGTAGATTCTCAGCTTGATACTTTTGCAGCAAGGAAGTGTCGCCCACTTCAACAATGCGGCCATCATTCACCACCACGGTTTCGTGAATGCTGAATGTGTCATCTACCGTGATGATCTTGCCGTTGTCCAGAATTAAATCGACCCTGGTTTTAGCCGCAGCATTAGCAAGCTGCTCTTGCTGTGGCTGGCAGGCTGCCATGCCCATTGCCAGGCAGAGGAGGAAAAACCCTTTTCTCTTATTGCTCATAGTGGTCACCTTTTTTTAGATTTGTTGCTCTTTTTTGGAATTTTTTGTCAGTTTTTCTTCCAGGACACAGATAAAACCTGCATCCACTCCTTTGGAAAATTTCTCGGCCATCTCGTTGATCTGTTGATCTTCTATAATTAATGGAGGGCAAAGGCTGAAGCCAATAGATCAATTAATTATTGACGGCCTCAAACTCTAGCAGTCGCAAACCGTCCCGCCCATCCTCGGTACCGTAGCGGAAGTAGACCGTGTAGTCTGGATCATCGGGAGTGAATGGCAGTATTTTCAAATTTGGAAGATACAATAATAAGTCCTCGCTAACAAACAATGGACGGTGTTGCCAGGTCGCGGGGCTCGCCGTCGTTTCCACATTGGCGATTTCGAACAGTGAGCTTCCGGTCACTGCGGCAGCAACTGCAAATTATAGCTTGTAGCAGAGTTGTCTACTCGCAGCGATTCGATGCTCACAATACCGGTACTAGCATCGAAAGTGTTGCTGCCGAGTGTGGCGATAGTAGTATGCCACGGAAACCCGGGAAGCGTGTCGGCAATTTGATACGCCGGGTCGTAACGACATTGATCGGGATCGCCATTCGCCCGTTGGCAGCTATTTAGTATGTCTTGCGCGCCTGGTTGAGAATCAGTCTCTACCCAGCTAATCAAACTGTTCCACGCGGCAAGCCCTTCATCATCAGTAAAGCCACAGTGGCTTGCTTCGTCCTCGACTACAATGGCAGTAGTGAGCTGCGCTGCCGGCACCAGATTTTTCAACACTTGCTGATTCTCGACTTTAACCAGGCCGTCCCGTGATGTGTGAATGGACACCAGCCTGGTCGCTCCTATGTTCCCATTTGGCGAATAGTTTTGCAGAAAGCTGTCTCTGGCCGAAGGAAGGGCCGCGCTGCGCCGAACAAGTGCATTAACCTCTTCATTAACCTCTTCATCGCCGTAATCGATACCAACATTGCCAAACGGCCTTGCGCCGTTCAATTTGGAAACGTCATTGACCAGATTCGGAATTTCGAACACGGCATAGCCCAAATCCAACAACAAAAAGTCGATCTCGGTTCCGATCAAACTGAGAATTTTATTAAGCCTCTGGTTTTGTTCCGAACTGCGTAACAACTCACCATAAGGGCAGGCCAGAAAGCTCGGTTGAGATATAAGCAGTGCAACGTTCCAGCGAATCCAGAAAGTCGAACTCGCCAATGATCGGATCGGGCTGTTCGTACCCGTTGTCTGTTGGTAATTTTGCCAAAGGCTCATCACTACAAACGGCTTCATACACCATACGCAAGTCAAAGGCATCGTACCAATTTGTTGACCCGGCCACCGCACCACAAAGTAGCAAGGCACCGTCCACATCAGGAATCAGGCCAGCTTCCAGATCGCGAATACTGACAATGCCGCCTGGATGAATATTTTATCCGGCTGAGCTGCCAATTCGACAAATTTTTCCAGGAGTTGTTGATTATCACCAGGGGAGTTAAATACGGCCCAACCTGTTTGATTGTAGCTGGAAGCCGCCATGGCATAGCCCTGTGCAAGCACGATGTCTTGCAACGGCCCCAGGGAGGGATTGGCTTCGGGGCTGTCATCAGATAACCCTGATAGCCATGATTCCAGATGACCAGGCCATTCTCCGCAGACCAGTTTTCAGGAATCGCAATCGAGTAAAAGGCACCGCTATCAGTCTGTCCCTGAAATTCCGTGACTTGCCCCCGAGTCAAGGTAGATGAAAAGTAGAAAATTCCGGTTGGTCGAAGGCCAATCAAATTGGGCGTAAGCTCGGTCGCTTGCGGCCGAGTAGCCCTTTTTGAAGGAATTTTCTTTTCACCTTCCCGGGTAGTGGTAGTCAGCGATCCACCCAACAAGTCTTTGTGAAACTCAAACACATCTTTGCAATTGCCATCGAATGTGAGATGTGGCATCAATTTCATACGGGTTTCCCTGGCATTTGGTTCCTATGCGTAAGGCATCGAAACAGCTAACATTCTGTATACAGAGAGCTTTGCCTACTTGTCGGAAGTGCGGCTTGTTTGTGGCTCAGGCTGTGTTCACTGGATTCCCGCCTTCGAGACTGTGCAACAAACGCCAGCTCACCAACCCACTATTGAGCATTTTGAGTCCTGTGCGGGTAAAAAAGGATTCTTATGAAAAGCCGGCAGGTAAAATAAGCTTGTTTATTGCAAAAATAAGAATTTCTGGCATAAACCATCGAATAGTGGACGCAAAAACAAAGATGTCGCTTGATTTCTTCCATTACGGCTTCAATATTGCCTGCTTTTATAGCCAATAACAGCTTATTGAACAGCATGGTGCCTAACATGTTCAAAACACGCTTAAAGTTATAGCAAAACATAATCAATGCGTTTTCTCCGGATACTTTTTCTTTGCCTCTGAGCAAGTAGTGATCCCAGCCTAATGACCTCTTTATGGTGCCAAAAGGATGCGCCACAATCGCCCCTCTTCTTTTGCTAATCGCCTTGGCTGATTCTGTTTGCATTACCTCACCATAGGCTTGTAAAAAGGCTTCATGTTCCCACCGCCATATTCTTCGGTGAGGCGTTTGCTTTGCTAAACACTCACTGCGCACAGGGCAAGCCTTGCAATCTAGGGCACTGGTGCTGTAAATAAACCCAGGCTTGCCTTTGGATAGGCTTGGGCTTGCTTTTTTTGCCAGTGTTTTGTTGTTGGGGCAGGTGTATTCGTCTTGCGACCCTCTAAGATGTACAACAATAGACAAAATCCTCTTTAGTATATCTGCCCGTTTTCTTTTGTTTCTGTTGCGTATCAATTGGCGGGATGATTGGGTAGATTTTGTCATCAACACAGTTCTTTATCTCTTTTGCACTGTGATAGCCCTTGTCGGCAACCACAGCCAAAGTCTTAAGGGCTAAGGTTTCTTTCGCCTGACTTGCCATCTGATGCAACTGCTGTGCGTCATTGCCTTGACTTGATACATCCGTAGCAACAATCAGCTTTGCTTTGTCATCCACCACGATTTGGCAGTTATAAGCGACCAGATGATGCGCTGGTTTGCACATCAATGCGGCATCCGGGTCGGTTGTGTTATGTTGCTTCTTGCCCAATTGCTCTAAGGTATTCAAATCCTCTTCCAGCTTTTGTTTGCGCTCTTTAAGTGCTTGTATTTTATGAATCAAGTCGGGATTATCCAGTGTCTGTTCCGGTTCTTCCTGCTGGTCTGTGGTGTTTAATAAGTTCAGGTAGTCCTCAATAGCCTGCGTTACCCTGGCTATTTTTTTATCCACAGTGGCTTTAACAATCAAGGTATTTTTGGACGCATTGGCTCGCAAAAACGCTCCATCCAGTGCCACTAATTGACCTTCAATGAGATTGATGTTTTGGCACAGCAAAACAAATTCCTTAAACGTATTCTTGAGTGCTGCGGCATTATTTTTTCTAAAATTAGCAATCGTCTTATAGGTGGGCTTTAAGCCTTGCAATAACCAGATAAGCTCGATATTTCTATGGGTTTCCCGAGCCAGATGGCGGGAACTTCTTATTTTATTGGTATAGCCGTAAATGTAGAGTTTCAACATCAATTTTGGACAAAAAGCAGGGCGACCATTGTTGTTTTTGTCGCTGTACCTTGTTGTAAAGCCCAAGGCCTCAATATCTAAACCATCCACATAGGCATCGATGGCACGAACACCCGCATCCTCGCTGACATAATCCTCTAGCCGCTCTGGGAATAACAGTTGTTGCTGGCGATTTAAACCGTGTATGTAATCACTCATAAAGCCTCTGTTTAATGATTAGAATCAGTTAGTTATGTTTGTTATTGTATCATAATTGAGCCAGGTTTTGGATGTTTATTACTGTAATTATTGGGTATTTTTACAGAGGCGGTGTATCGGCTTAAAATACCAGCAAGGTCGGTGAATTAGGGCAGTAATGAGAATGTGACCAGGGGTGGTGGTTTTTTGCACAGTCTCCTTCGCGGGAATGACGGAGTGGAGACTGTGCAAAAATCCAACCTTTGTCATTCCTGCACCCCCGTCATTTTTGCACCACCATGTCATTCCTGCGAAAGCAGGAATCCAGTAAACCACACAAATCGGCAAGGGTTTTCCACAGGTAACGCAAGCTGGCGAGGGTTTCTTGCACAATCTCTTCAGCCGCGCAAAACCATTGTAGATGGCGGGATTTATGTACCGGATGTATGGGTTACCGATTTTGCATCGTTACATGGATGTAACTTAGTAGAACAATGCAGGAGCAATTGTCGAGGAGCAAAAATCGGTAAAATTCCACCTCCGATCATTTTTTGAATTTGAGCTGCTGACTTCCGATTCAGGGTTTTTCAGAAATCCCCGAATAATTCCAAACCCAATATTTCTGCGTAGCGCGACTCCTGAACATCTTCTTTACGCAGATTACCTTGCAGTAGCTGACTCACGTCCACGGCGATAACTTCTATCGATTGCTGTTGCTTCTCATGGTTTGGTGCCAACTGAATCGTCGATCCCCATAGCGATAACATGCGGCTGTCTATAAGCCTTATGTCATTGTCCTTCGCCCACTCACTGCCAATAGCTATGCCGAGCCGACTTAGCTGATCATTCATTCGCGTGCCAGGTTCTGCTGTTGGCGCCTCAAACACGAAGGCTTGAATAGCCCCCCATCCCGACTGATAAGCCAGATTGCCTTGATAGAAATTCAAGACCCACTGCAAATATTCAGTTTGCGATTGACGATGTTGATTTTCTTCGTCGGCAGAATAGGCGTCGATAAAAACTCGCTGGCCAGGAATCGAATCTGGCCAATTGGCGAGATTTGATGTGATACAAGACGCAAGCAATAAAGCGCAAAACAGCACTGTTGCAGGCTTTTGCCAAAACCCAAATTGTAAAACTATGGATTTTGATTGAATTTGCATCAAGCTGTTTCCGTAGCAACTGCCATAACTGCTCTCCATCTGAACGCTGCTAATGAGGATGTGCTGCCAAATTCATCCATGGTCACCTGCGCCTGTGCTTCGCGTAAATTAGCGATATGGGACTGTCGGTTAATTCAAAATCAGCTCAATTTTAAAAAAATACTATGCTTAATAGCAATGACTTAAACATTCATAACAAGCTAAAAACTCTATTTTCCGACAAGTCCGATATAGACTCGAACAACAGTAAGCAGTTGCAACTTCTGCGCGCTGTTTAACTCACTACCCGGCAATCCTTCCTGACTCAAGGCTTCATTGGCTGCGCCAATTGCTTAGTGCGCGTCTTATTTGGATCAATGCTGGCGGCAGATTGCTGACCCGCATTTAGCGACAGCATGAACGCCAGGCCCTGGTCTTGCTCATCCTGCATGATTGGGTTTTCCACAGGTAACGCAGCCGGGCGAGGGTTTCTTGCACAGTTTTTCTCGCAGGAATGACGAATAGTGGATTTTGCACAGTCTCTATTCTGCCATAACCAGTCGCAGTGCTTGCTCGTCCCGCCAACGTCCGCCACGCAATCGCCCGGCGAATACAACAGCGATTGCCAGGATCATCACCACAAAAGCCAGCCAGGAGGCTTTGGGACCCCATTCGAAAACCCGGATAATCAGATACTGGGCAGCTAACATAAGCCAGTGCAATGTTACCGAGGTATACATAATCCAGCGAGTATCTCCGGCACCGCGCAGTACCCCGCCGCAAACTTCAATAATGGCGTTGGCCATAGCATAACTGGACAGTCCCACCATCATAAAACCCGCCAATTCAAGAATTTCACTGAAATCGCCTTGCGGCGGCGCGAATACTTCAACCAGGGGAAATCGAAAGGTGATATAGATAAACGCCAGCACCGCTGAATAACTCAGGCCGAGTACAAAGCCAGCCGAGATTGCTTCATTAGCCCGCTCCAAGTCCTGCGCACCGACGAAGCGACCGATCATACTGATCAATCCAATATTCAAACCCATCATGGGAACGAAGGAGAGAATATCCCAATTAAACACGATGGCGGCGGCCGCGCCCTCGACAATACCGTAGCCCTGAAACATCAGGAGAAACAGATTGAAGGCAGCAACATTCAGGAATAGCTCCATGCCGGATGGAAAACCTAGCCTGATGAATCGTTTGAGTATTCCTCTGTCGTATTTGAACGAGTCCATTACCTTAAATTTTTCGCGATGTTCTTTTCGAAAATAGCAAATAATAAAAAGCAACAAGGCGAACAGGGTAGCCGCGATGGTGGAGACGGCTGCCCCAACGATACCTGACTCGGGAAAACCGAATTTTCCAAACACCATGGCATAACACAAGGGTACGTTAACCAGCAAACCGCAAACATCACAAATCATAACCAGTTTAGTTCTGGCGATTCCCGCAAAATACGATGAGATACAAATTTTTGCCAGGGTCACTACGACTCCGAGCATTAAAATTTGATAATAACTTCGCTCCAGCCCTACCTGAACGGGGTCGTGATCCATGCCCTCGAAAATGCCTGAGACAAGCAAAGTAACAACCATCAAAAACGGCACGCTCAAAATCACCATGATAAATCCCTGAGTTACTACCTTCGGGCATTTATCGATTTCTCCTGCGCCCAGATATTGCGCAGCCAGCGCATTCGCATAGGAAAATAACCCGGAGAAAAAACAGAAGGAAAAGAAAGCTGCCACCCCACCGCCCAGAGCCGCTGCCATGTGAATAGGATCTATCTGAGACATGAAGTAACGATCTGTGAAAATCATCACGGCAAAAGCACCTTGAGAGACGATCATCGGGATTGCGATTCTCATCAGTTCCAGCATGGTGTCTTTGTTAAAGTGTAGGCGATCCAACAACATGATAATCACTAGTAAGCCCGGAATCAGTGCCAGCGGCTATAACGGCGGCAATGAAAAGAAAGAGAATTCTTGAGATAGCCCCGCGGGGAACAGGAAAAAGAAACGATGAAACTCAGCTTCTACAGCACTTGAGTCAGCGTGCATGGTACGTAATTGCTGGCTCCAAAACAACTCTCTGGGCAGCGCTCGCAGGCTAACACCTGATCAACCTGGAATGGTGCCTAAACGGAAGGTTTGTCGCTGTTGATAGGTCAGGCTTCGCCACAGCCATTCTGCCGGGCCAAAACGGAAAAAACGCAGCCAAAGCAAACTGAAGATGATCTGAAAAATCCAGACCGCCAGTACAACAAGATAAATTTGATAACGTTCCAACTCACCGAACAAGCCAAGGCCAAAACCCATGAAGATGAAATTACAGATAACAGACTGAGCCAGATAATTTGTCAATGCCATCTGTCCTGCTGCGGCCAGGGCTGAGCGCAGGAAGGAAAATAGACCCAATTTGCAAACAACCATGATCACACCGATATAAGCAACAGCCAAAGATAGACGACTGATATCATAAGTCGGCCTAAACCCCGCCGCCCAGTAAATCTGATACCCACTGTCAATATAGGTAGTCGTTTCAAGATAATTCAGTGGCAATCCTATTCCTGAACCAAGCACGGCAAGAAGCAGGTAGACGCGTAAATCCCTTGACGCATCCAGAAGCCCCCATTTTAGGAATGCCATACCCAGCAACATCACCGCCAGCGCATCCCATAGTGTTAGCAATACCACCGTTTGAAGAAACAAGTTAACCGGTGCGGCGGCTTTAACATTTTCGATATACCCCAATTTCTTTGTTCTATACTCCTGTTCAATTTGTTCTGGCGAAGCAAACTGATCCTGCAAGAAACTGTTCCAGTTATCCAGAAGCTGTTGCTGCTCCAGGTTTGGAACTGTTCCCGGCGGTAATCCTTCAACGGCGGCGACGGCACTACGAGCGCTTCTTGCGTCCATGTGTAGAAAAGTGTGTAGAAGCCCCAGCAACAGAAATATCGCGACACTGTACTTGATCAAATCAGTGGCAGACAAATTTCTGAAAAAGTACAAGAGCAAGCCAGCGACACCATAGATGTACAAAATATCCCCCACCCAAACAAAAATGTAGGCATTTACTAAACCAAAACCGATTAGCAAGACGGTGCGGCGGTAGAATAATTTCCTCAATAATTCAGAGTCAGACTCAGGCCTGGCGAGAAAGATCAACATCCCGGCACCGAACAACATGGAAAACAGGGTTCGCATACTGCCTTCCACCAACATATCCATGGAGGCAAAAATCGCCAGGTTTAGCCCTTCTGTTGCGCCATCGACAGTTGGGTCCGAATAAGCAGCAAAAGGGAATGCAAAGGCCAGAATATTCATCAACAAGATGCCGCACAGAGCAAAACCTCTGAGTGTGTCTATGGATTGAATTCTGGCTTTCTTCGCGACTGGAACTATGGCTGGGTCTGGGGTCACCCATGCAGTGTATATAGCTGTTCGTCCGCAGTCAATTTAAAGCCTCTTCCAATACGAAATGGCCAGTGTCCGGCAGGCTTTAGCCTGAAGGAATTCAAAGCCGCTTGTCCGGTGACCGGTCTGGTTGTCCTGAGAGCCTATTCTCGTGCCACCAGCCGCAATGCGACACACTTTTTGAAATCCCTGATAACGCAGTTGCCTTTTACGCTCAGCTCGATACAAGTAGATGGCGGCAGTGAGTTTCGGGATGAATTTGAACAGGCCTGCAAGGATTTAAGCATCAAGCTGTATGTCTTGCCGCCCAGAAAACCTGAATGGAATGGGTGTGTTGAGCGTGCCAATGGCACAAGCCGCTATGAGTTTTATCCTTTTTACCAAGGCAGCCTGACGGTCGCGGCGGTGAATCGTGCATTAGCCGACTATCAGTGGACCTACAATTATTATCGGCCCCATGATTCTTTGGCACTGTGTGGTGGCGCCGCCGATATAGTGGTAGAGTCTGGTAGAGGGCGAAATCGACCCCTATGTGGCTGACCACAGCCGAATGACGCAGAGCGACCGGCTGTTCGAGGTGAAGCTGATCGATGGGCTGCCTGTCCTGATATATACTTTGATCGAACATTTAAGCCTAATGTTGTACTCAACATTAGGCTTGCACTCGACCTTAGATGACCCGTGGCATTTGTCCGCTTCTATTTTTAACGGGTCGAAGCGACTCAAAGCGCCCCCCTCTATTGCCAATTTTTCCGTATAAACTTATGTATTCAAGTAAGAAAGACTACAACAGTAGCTATTGATCGGGAAACCGAGTTAGATACGTTTGAAAATTACGAATTGGGGTATGTCTATGGAGATCAGAGAAGTTCATCTTAGGAACATTGGACGATTTGAATCATTAGCTGTTTCTATAGCACCTACTGAGGCCAGACGGTCGAATGTGACTGTACTAGTCGGCAACAATGGTTCGGGTAAAACGTCGATCCTTAAAGCAGTCGCAACTTCACTGAGCTGGTTTGTCGCACGAACGCGTAGTGAAAAAGGAAGTGGGACAGCTATACCGAACCTTGTAATTCCAAACAGCGTCTCTACTGCCACAATAAAAATGACAGTATCTGATAGACCAGCACTACACCAAGTTATAAATAGCACCAGTACAGACGATATTTACAAGTGGACAATTGCGAGAACGCACCCAGGCCGAAAAGCTGATGACGTTACTCATCTCACCGATGCTACTCGTCTGGCTAATAAGTACCGAGAGATGCTTACGGCGGATGAAAATGCCAATCTGCCTTTGATTGCGTTTTACCCCGTGGAACGGGTGGTGATTGATGTCCCGCTCAAGATTCGCAGTAAGCACACTTTCCAACAATTTGATGGGTACGATAATTCTCTTAGTCAGGGCGTCGACTTCCGGAGATTTTTTGAGTGGTTTCGCGAAAGAGAAGACACAGAAAATGAAACGGCTATCACTCCGGAAACGTTGAACATACTGGAAGCATTGTTAGACGCAGACGACGTCGAGAGTGATATTTGGAAGAAAATGAAAGAGCTGAATGTGTCTTCAAAAGACCGACAGCTCTCAGCTGTGCGCAAAGCTGTTACAGAGTTTATGCCAGGATTTGGAAACTTAAAAATTCGTCGTAAGCCCCGGTTACACATGTCGATCGATAAAGATGGCACGGCATTCAATGTACTCCAATTATCTCAGGGTGAGAAATCATTGATGGCCTTAGTTGGCGACATTGCCAGGCGACTGGCAATGATGAATCCTAAATTGGAAAACCCTCTATTGGGGGATGGAGTTGTACTCATCGATGAAATTGACATGCACCTGCATCCGACTTGGCAGAGAAGCATCATATCTCGATTGACCAATACCTTTAAAAACTGTCAATTCGTAGTAACTACCCACTCCCCTCTGGTGATTAGCGATTGCAAGGATGTGCTTGTTTACTCGCTAGATGATGGTGTACTTACGTCGTTGGAGTCTCAGTATGGGCAAGACGCCAACACGGTATTGTTGGATGTTATGAACACACACATACGCAACGCTAAGATAGCGATAGATTTCAATACGCTTCTTGATTTAATTCAAGACAACGATTTGGACATGGCGCGTTCGAAACTAGCCGAGCTAAAAGCTGTCCTTCCGAGTAGCAATATGGAGCTCGAAAAAGCAAAACTTCTATTGAAGAAGCAGGAATTACGCAGTGAGAAAAATTGAATGTTTAGATGAACCAGAAGAACTTACCCACTGGAAGATCGCTAACCCTGCTGGCGACTACACGGATCTACCTAGCGATGTTCGCAGGGCAATCCGTCTCACGAATACGCAAGGGCAATATTATCTCTGCGCATATTGTTGTCAGGAAATTACAGGCACTAAGACTGACTGTATGAATGAACATGTGGAAGCACGTAGCATTGCGCCCCACCGAAGCCTCGACTTTGATAACATTGTTGCAAGCTGCACCAAAATAAATCAGTGTGATAAAGCTCATAAAGCGCAACATCTTCCGCTTACTCCACTTATGAGTGAGTGTGAAAGTGAATTTCAATTTTACTTAAGTGGCCGTGTCAAAGGGATAACAGATCGGGCTAAAACTACTATTACTGTGCTCAATCTTGGTGATACCGAAGAAAATAACAATGCGTTAATAGAAAGACGGAAAGCACTTATTCATATCTTGCTGTTCACTAACGGTGTTAACCACGCAAACGAGTTGGATGATGATGAACTAATCCAGATCGTAATAGATGATATTAATTCTGTTAAGGATGGAAAACTATCCGCGTTTTCACCAGCTCTGACAAACGTATTGCGGAGTTGGCTTCAGGGCCCGTAGCCGCCGCGATAATTATTTCCAGAACGATTCAACTAGACCCCATCAATGAAAATAAGTCTTTCAGGGCAGGTTGTGTTCACTTTGGATATAGGGGTCTAGGGAGCAATGGAACAGAAAACCCAGTTAAGAAATCTGTTCAACCGTTGCAAACTCTACAAATATAGTTGCGCAAACCTGTGTCGGTAACATGGGATATGTCCGGTTTTAAGGTTCTCCGCAAGGAGAAGCAAAATGAACCAGACAGCAATATTACAGGAACTACGACAAATGAAGTTTTCAGAATACTATGACCAAACCAAAGCGCGCAAATTGAGCCAGAGAGAGGCTGCAAGCCTTCTGGGGATGTCGGCGCGTAGTTTCCGATACGATAAGCGCTTTGAGGCAGAAGGTGCTGACGGGCTGTTTGACCGCCGTCTTGCCAGGGTTCCCCGGAACCGTGTTCCAGTTGATACGGTGAGTAAAATGCTGACACTGTTTGATACCAAATATTGGGATTTCACCCCAAAGCCCAAGGCATCAACTTCTAAACTATCCACATAGGCATCAATGGCACGAACCGGATCATTCTCGCCGATCCTCTAGCCGCTCTGGGAATAACAGTTGTTGCTGGCGATTTAAACCGTGTATGTAATCACTCATAAAGCCTCTGTTTAATGATTATAATCAGTTAGTTATGTTCGTTATTGTATCATAATTTAGCCAGGTTCTGGATGTTTATTACTGTAATTATTGGGTATTTTTACAGAGGCGGTGTATCGGCTTAAAATACCAGCAAGGTCGGTGAATTAGGGCAGTAATGAGAATGTGACCAGGGGTGGTGGTTTTTTGCACAGTCTCGAAGACGGGAATGACGGAGGCGGTGCGGGAGAATATTGAGCAGTTTGTTGCCAGCATATTTGGCGCGTCCTCAAGGTGGTTTGATGAGGATTGTTTCATTGGTTTAGTGAACTGCCCGGGTGGGTTTATGCAAGGCTCCCATCACAATTTGTTGCAGTCCCATTTGCCACTATTTAAGCATCCTGTGCTATCCTGCGCTGAATCTTGCATCTTAACGAGGCCACAACGATGAAATCACGTTCTTCAATACAAGCCGGCTCGATAACCAGGAAGCTCCTTGGCTTGAGCTGTCTTGCCGTCGTTTCGGGATTATTACCGCAGCTCACGCTGAGCCAGAATCTGGTCACCGACGATACTGTCGAGTGGTACACCCTGGGTGGCGACTATGCCCATACTCGCTATACCCCTGCCGCTGAAATTACAGCGGAAAATTTCAATGAACTGGAAGTCGCCTGGGAATGGGATGGTTCCAGCTTCAACGGCCGCACTGGCCGCTCAACCCCTACTTATGTAGATGGCAAGCTGTTCACCGTCTCTGGCCCGCGCAGAAACGTGGTTGCCATCGACCCCAAGAGCGGTGAGACCTTGTGGACTTACCGCCTGCCTAATACAGGTCGCTGGGAATATTCCATGCGCGCCTCTTACGGCAAGGGAATAGCCTACTCACGCAATAATGGCAAGGGCGTGGTCTATATCTCCACACCGGGTTTCTTTCTGGTCGCCCTGGATGCCGAAACCGGCTCCCCGCTGGAAGGCTTTGGTGGTCAGATACCAGTCGAAGGTTTTCCTGAAACCGGCGTGGTAGACATGCTCGCTGATTTGGGTCATCCCTATGACCCGTATGCAGGCATTCCCCTGGAAACGGGCTATATAACGACCTCCTCTCCGCCAATTGTAGTTAACGACACAATCGTAGTCGGCAACTCCGCCGAGCAGGGCTACCTTCAGGCACGAGTGGAAAATGTTCCCGGCGATATTCTGGCCTATGACAAAGTGAGCGGCGAATTCAAATGGAAATTCAATGTAATTCCACGGCCAGGCGAATATGGCCACGAGACTTGGGAAAATGATGCCTGGCAGTGGACAGGAGACGTGTCTTCCTGGGCACCGCTGACCGCAGACCCTGAAAACAACATTGTCTATGTGCCAACCAATCCGCCCACAATCGATTACTACGGTGGCTTCCGCCCTGGTGACGGCCTGTTTGGTACCAGCGTTATTGCACTGGATACTGAAACTGGCGAGCGTCGCTGGCACTATCAAACGGTGAAGCACGATGTGTGGAACTATGACAATCCTGCAGCGCCGATTCAACTGAACCTAAACATTCCAGGCAGAGGGACTGTTCCTGCCGTGGCCCAGGTAACCAAGCAAGGCTATGTGTATACATTCGATCGCATAAGCGGTGAGCCAATCTGGCCAATGGAAGACCGCGCGGTACCGGCATCAGAAGTTCCGGGTGAGAAATTGGCAACTACACAGCCTTTCCCAACTGCGCCACCGCCTTTCGAAATGCAGGGCATTAGCGAGGAAGACCTGATCGACTACACGCCAGAACTACGCCAGGAAGCACTTGAAGTGATGGCCAATTACGCCATGGGCCCTCTGTTTAATCCACCAATCCACGCGGCGAACGAAGCCGGAAAAATCAGCTCGGCAATGTGCCCTGGCGATGGTGGCGGTGCCAATATTTATGCACCACCTGCAGCAGATCCTGTTTCTGGCTTCCTGTATGTGCCTTCAATGAGGGCATGTAGCTGGCAACGAGTCATTCCTGGTGAGCAAGCGGATGCGCGCATTCCCGACCCAACAGGCACGACTTTCGCGGCTTACGCAAATGGCCCGGGTGGCAGGCCGCCGCGTCTCGCTTCAGGCTTGCCTTATTTCAAGCCACCCTATAGCAGCATCACTGCCTACGACATGAATAGCGGGGAGATTGCATTCCAGATTCCAACCGGTGAAACCCCTGACCGCATCCGCAATAATCCTGCTCTGGAAGGAATAGATGTGGGTGATACCGGTACCGGTAATCCGGTTTCCATGGTGACTACAGCAAACATGCTGATTTATTCAGACATGGACCACGACGGCGAGACTGCGCTTCTTTATGCCATCGACAAGAAAACCGGCGAAGAAGTGGGCCGTATCGAAGTGCCGGCACAGAGCCGCTATGGCATGAGTTCCTGGATGCACGATGGACATCAGTACATCATCTTGCAAACAGGTGCCAAACTTACGGCAATGGCACTACCTGGCGCGCAGGCTGAGGGCGGTGCGGCGCACTAGACCCTGGCTAGACCAGGGGCCGATCTATCCAGAGCGGAAATCAGCAGGCGCGAAAAGATAAGGGTGGAAGGAAATAATCCTTCCGCCGCGACCTGTAAACTGTGCTCAGCGGTTCCAGGGATAGCATCAGCCTGACGTGGTCGGCACAGGCTCTTCCTTGCCCAGGCAGGTTGCGAGCCATGAACCCGGTATCTGCCTGGTCGGTCACTTTAAAAAGTCAGCGATGTAAAACATCAAGCCAGATGGCTTCATAGATGGCTCCGTAGAGAGTTCCATAGAGGGCACCCACTTCAGCAATAAAACATGGACATCGGCATTCTTGCCCCTTATTCTAAACCTGACTTTTCGACCAATCGACACACAGGCTTGAGGTTTTATATGCTGCTAAAATTAACTTCTCCATCCCTTGTCTTACTTATGTCATACATGGCAACAACAGGCTCTCTAAGCGCGCAACAGTCAGAATCTGCATCAGCGAGTCGTCCCAACATAGTACTCATTCTGGCGGATGATCCTGGTTTCACCGATATATCACCTTTTGGTGGCGAAATTAGCACACCCAGTATCGCTGCACTTGCCCGGGCTGGCGTTACTACCCTCAGCCCGCGGCTTTGAACGCACTATCACGATGGCTGACACTGGAGCAGACAATTGGGAACAACGACCTTATCTACCCATCTATGAAAGAGCCAATTGGTACGCGGATGGTGAAGTTCACACATTGCCAGATGACTTCTATTCGTCTAAATACTTTGCCGACAAAACGATCGGGTTTATAGCGGAGAACGTCGAAGATGGACATCCATTTTTTGCCTATCTGTCTTTTCAGGCAGTACACATGCCAGTGCAGGCGCCGCGTGAATTCTCGGACAAATATACAGGCGTATACGATGAAGGCTGGGCTGTCATGAGAGAAAAGAGACGGGTAGCCGCTGAAGTATCCGCTGTGATTCCGTCCGGCACCGAAGCGATTGTGACTCCCGGCACGCTTGAGTGGGAGTACCGCTGGTTATTTCTGGCCCTGGAATAAATAGAAGCAACGAGATGACAGATGAGTTCGTTTTCGTAACAGACTTAACACCAACCCTACTCAGTTTGCCTGGTGTCGATGACCACAGTAGAAGCTGGAATGGCACCACCAGGGAGCAGATAACAGGAAAGGACTTTTCCGATTTTTTATCTGGAGACAGCGACCACATCCACATCGATTCTACTGCCATTGGATATGAGCTCGGCGGGAATCGCGCGCTCTTTAAAGGTGATTACAAAATAGTATTTAATCGCAGCGCCAGCAACGATCAAGCATGGCATTTGTTCAATATTAAAACTGATCCCGGTGAAAGAAACGACCTTTCAACAACGGAAACAGAACGATTCGCAGAGATGCTTTCCGACTACGAAGAGTATGCCAGAACCAATAATGTCTTGCCCATGCCAGAAGGCTATGACCAAATGCGGGAAATTTTTCGGGGCGTGCTTCATTAGCTTCTAGTCACCAGTAATTTGCCCGAAAAAACAGTTGGCGGAACGAGACAACGATGAACAAACTTCACAAAACCCTGACTATTGTATTCTGCTTTCTATATGCTATCGATTGTTGCAAACCCTTCGTTTGCACAAGGGCAGTTTACTGCCGTAGAGCTGTCAATCGTGCCCGTCTCTGGAAGAGTTGCCTGTCACCAGCAGAGTTACTTCTGCGGGCAGATCAGAAATTTTTCTCCGGTTCGTTTCGCATAATATCGCTGCACTGTTTCCACTTGCAGTGCTTCGGAAAGAGAAATTTCATTTGTGTAATGGCTGGCGAAATTTGTCTTCAACTCTTTTGCTACCCGTCTACGCAAACGGCCAGCCAGGTCCGTTCCGGCTTTAGCGAGAAAGTTCGGTAACAACCAACCGCCAACACCCCATGCCATTCCGTAACCCCGGTTTAGAGTTGTCGCAGAAGTATCAAGACCACCATAGAGGTACACTTGCTTATGTTTGATGGAGCCGTAAATGCTGTACGCGCCCGGGGTTCTAGCGGCAGCGGCTTCCATACAGGACAAGATTCTGGATGCCAATGTGCCGCCGCCGGTCGCATCGAAGGCCAGGGTAGCACCTGTTGCATGAATAGCATCTGTTAGTTCCGTCATGAAATTATCAGCGCTGCTATCGACTATATATTTTGCACCCATGTCTCGCAACAAGCTGGCTTGCTCCTCTTTTCGAACAATATTTACCAACTCAACAGCATCTGCCTGACAAATTCGGTTGAGCATTTGACCAAGGTTTGAAGCAGCCGCGGTATGCACCAGCGCAGAGTGGCCTTCCCTGTTCATGGTTTCTATCATAGAAAGCGCCGTTAAAGGATTCACGAAACACGATGCGCCATCTTTCGCCGTATGCCCATCTAACAATGGCAAACATGAGGCCGCATCGACGCATCGGTATTCGCTGTACATAGCTCCCCCCATCACGGCGACAATTTTCCCATCGAGACTTTTTGCCAGCTCACCGTCGCCGGTCGCTACCACCGTACCCGCGCCTTCGTTACCTGGCGGAAGAGTTTGCCCCAGCCTTGCTTTCATTACACGCAAACCTTGATCAGAGACAGGCGCAGTCAAGACGGTATCCGTGCCGCTGCCAGATGACCTGGCTTCAGCCATATTCGCCCAACCAAACATAACGCCCTGATCCGAAGGATTGATTGGTGTTGCCTCAATTTTTACCAAGACTTGATTGGCTTCAGGCTTCACTGTTTCTTTTTCGATTAGTTCAAGACGCAGTTCTCCGATCTCTGTCACGGTTGAAAACATTTGAAGATAAGTGGAATTGACTGACATTTGTTGCTCCTGGTTGGTGAATCCTGCTTTCTATATCTCTGGCACTCAAATTTTAACCGCATGGCGTAAGGCTCTGGGTTTGCCCCCGAGATTTACGCTATGCGCTTAAAGCCTGTTCGATGCCTGCCAAAATATCGTCGATATGTTCTATGCCTATACAAAGGCGAATCATCTTCGGCGAATCGAACTTCTATGCCCTGATCTGGAAGCACATGAGTGAAAAGCGTGTAAGTACCGCCATACAGTTGTGGCATAGATACAATATTGTCACCACTTCTTGCAATAGTGAGAATAGCATAACTAATTGCCGCCATTCCTGACGCCACTGCCAGGGCGGCTACTCCGCCTTCCATCGCAGCCATTCGTTGCTCCAACACATCGTTTGTTGGATTCATTATTCTAGTGTAGCTATTGCCGGGCACAGCCAGATCGAATAAGTCGGCACCGTGACGGGCATTGTCAAATTCGTAAACAGCAGTTTGGTAGATGGGAACGGCTGCGGATTTCGTTGTCGGGTCTGTTTCATAACCAGCGTGTATGGCGAGCGTTTCTTTTTCATTGTGTAGCTACCTTCACAGTATTCAGGTAGTGTTTCTTCAATTGATCGAAATATTTCCAAACAATACGTCTGAAAATGAAAGCAAATCCTATAGGCTTGATAAGACAAACGCAAGATGACAGATGATGATGATGATGACAGATGCGAGGTGCGAGGTGCGAGTGATGCAGGAAGTAGAATTTCCTGGTCGTCCCGGATTCGCAATTCCCCGGGTTTGCCAGTGGTAGCATCAACCATGAACCTTGATAGCCCAGTGAATGGCAATCTGTTGAACGGTGCGATCTATACCCGCCCTGGAAATCATTCAGTTTCTGGCAGTCGCCGCGAATAGAATTAAACCGCAAATATGGCTGGGCACTTTATTCCAGGTTGCAGGTTTCTGTGGTGCCGAAATTTCTAAATAGCGTCACCCTGGGGTCCACCTGCAGCAGCGCATTAGAGGGTAATGGGAAAAACTCACCATCGGCACTGACTGTATGGCGAGTGGACACACCATCGTGAGTTACCACTATCGGTATATCCAACTTTATTGAAGAATTTTCTGGCCAATAAAATGTAACGCCCGTCTCCGTTCTTTCTTCACCAAGAGTTGGCACTTCACTTTTTCGCAGATAAGAATCGAAGAACCAATTTAGATCTTCGCCATATTCCTCGCTTACAATTCTGATAAAATCCTCACTACTGCGACGTGTTGGCTTGATTGGGTAAGTCAAAGACCAGGGATCTGGCGTGTCGTAGAGTAATCTTCTGATAGAATGCCAAAACACATCCTCTCCCACCAGACCTCGCAAGGTATGCAGAACCCAGCTTCCTTTATTGTAGGCGTCGTTAGAATCAAAATAGTCCAGAGATACTTCTTCATCCGGCAGGACGGGCTTGCAGTTGACCATGGCGTTATAGAAGTCCCACATATAGCTCCAATAGCCTGCCTCGCCTATGACCTGCTGCGCATACACCGGCTGCATGTAATTGGCAAAACCCTCATGCAGCCAAAAGTCTCTACTCGCTGACTGAGTCATCAAATTTCCAAACCATTCGTGGGCAAATTCGTGCTGCATTAGCCAGTCGAAGCCGTAGGAATCCAAAGCGAATCCGTTGCCATAGCCGTTCATGGTTTGGTGCTCCATGCCAAGATAGGGAATTTCTACGATGCCGATCTTCTCTTCTCCCCAGGGATACGGACCCAACATGCGTTCGAAAAATTTGAGTTGCTTCATGAAATCATCACGAATCAATTTTTCTATTTTTTTCCTGTCAGTTGACACATGGTAGAAAATAACTGAAATAGAGGAGTCACCGCTTAGTCCATTTTGGTGCTGTAGTTCGTACTTTTGAAACGGCCCGATATTGATTGCGAGGTGATAGGCGGAAATGGGATTGCTGGTTTTCCAATGAAATGTCGTCAAATCGCCATTGACATGCTCTGCCATGAGCTTGCCATTCATCACCGCCACAAGGTTTGATGGTACGGTAATCAACATGTCAGCACCAAGTTCCGGTTTATCCGATATATGGTCTTTGCAAGGCCAATAGAGATCGCAGCCCCGGCCTTGCACTGCGGTGGCGACCCAATGCTCACCGGCTTCAGTACGAGCCCAAACGAAACCCCCATCCCAGGGTGGGTTCTCGGCTTCGTACGGTCTGCCATTATAGCGAATCGACGTAGTGAATTCGGCACCCTGCTCCAGCATTGAACCTGGCAGCAATAACTTCCCGCCTGCTGTTTGGTGTGTAGTAGCGAGTCCATTCACGGTAGCACTTATCACTTCAAAGCGGGGATCAAGGTCGAGCTCTATTTCAGACAACTGCTCCACCGCGAGGGCTTTCATCGTCACCTTCCCTTCGATGAATTTTCGATCCGGATCGACTTTTAGCTCTAGCCGGTAATGTTTCACGTCGTATCTTGCTTGCGGATCAGAAAGAACCCCACCAGAAATAGCTGTTTGCGGATGCAGGGCAGTGTTGGTTCGCGTACAGTCAACCAGCAACATCAGCACGGCCACAAAGAAAAAAGGTTTGAAAACTACGCAGGGTCCAGGATTCATTTCTGTTGCTCTCGGTAGTTGGCGAACCAGGCTTACCAAAAAATGGCACTCTCTCAATAGCTCGCTTGATCACTAGATAGAAAGGCCGGGTGGCCAGGTTCAATTTGTGGAATTGCCTTCGCGGCCAATTCCTGGTTCGGTAACCCCCAAAGACAGGCCGATGCTAACGCCCCGGTCATGGATAAACAACGCAAAGTCATCAAAACCTACAACTTCTCGAACGAAATAATCTACAATCTCTGCCTTTTCTGCAAGCATATAAGAGAAATTGAGCCAGCAGCAACACTACTCAGCTTGAACTACTACAAGAAAGCATGGAATATCATGCCGATACTTTGGAATTGACGAAACAGGATTAGCTCATTATGTCAGAAATTACACTATACGGTTCCCCTCTCTCGCTCTACACAGGCAGGGCGCGAAGCTATCTAATTAAGGCAGGGCTGCCTTATCGAGAGACATTGCCAAATTCTGGCTACTATGAGGAAAACGTGTTTCCAAAGATGGGCGGACGTAGAAGCATTCCCGTAATCGAAACTGAAACAGGTGAAATAATTCGCGATGGTGCAGCAATTATTGATTACTACGAAGCAAAGACAGGCTATGCCTTCTCACCGAAAAGCCCCAAGCATAGAATAGTGAGTTTACTCTTTGATGTCATTGGCACTGAAGGTTTATTACGACCGGCCATGCACTACCGCTGGAATTTTCCAGAAGAGAACCAGGACTTTCTACAATTTCATTTCGAGACTTTTACCCCTTCACATCTTGATAAACCTGAGATGGCCCGAAAACGCATGAACAGGATGCGTGAAGCCGGTCGAAATTTCGGTGCTGTGCCAAAAAGCCTTGTGTTAATCGAATCTTTATATGAGCGTCTATTGGAAAAACTGGACAGCCATTTTTCCGCCAGCCCGTACCTGTTAGGAGGCAAACCATGTATTGGAGACTTCGGCATAATCGCGCCTCTGTATGGGCATTTAGGACGCGACCCCAAACCTCTCTCACTTATGCAATCCAAAGCTGTGCGTCTATTCCGATGGGTGGAGCGGATGAACAGGCCGGAAGCAGATGTCGGTGAACATGACAGGCAAGATCAAAATTATCTGCAAGATGATCAAATACCTGAAACACTTATCAAGGCATTACAGGTTCTGGCAATTGATTTCGTTCCTGAAACTAAAGCTGGCTGCTCCTTTATAAACACATGGCTTGATGAACAAGAAAATCTGCCATCCGGCACAGTGGCTGAAAGAGGCGTAGGTATGACCAGCTTTGAGATAGAAGGGAGTCAATTGGCTACCCTCGCTCAACCCTACAGATTCTATTTGCTCAATAGAGTACAAGAGGAATACAGCTCTCTAAACACGACAGAAACGGAGGCTGTCGATCAGTTAATGCGCGCCTGCAACATGCAAGAGTTATTGCAACTAAAATTGTCCCGCAAAATAGGTCGCTACAAAAACAGGGAAGTCTGGCTGTAAAGCGACGCAAACAGAAATACAATCAAGCTGCGACTGCGCGAGCTGGTAAATGCTGGAAAAATCAGACAGCACGGCAAAGCAAGAGCCACATTATGAACAATGAACAATGAACAATGAACAAATCAGAATATTTGAGGCGAGAAATAACAACTCATGGAAAACCTGAAATGAAAAAACTAAAAATGCACAGCCCTGATTTAACGGCAGAAAATATCGCCAAAATCCGCGAGCTGTTTCCTGGTTGCGTTACCGAAGCCGTGAACGAAGACGGCAAGCCGCGCCTGGCAGTGGATTTTGACCAGCTCAGGCAGGAATTATCGGATAGCATTGTCGAAGGGGCACAGGAACGCTATCGGCTGGACTGGCCTGGAAAGCGCGCAGCCCTGCTGTCCGCCAATGCGCCGATTGCCAAAACCTTGTGTCCCTGCCGCGAGGAAAGCGTTGATTTTGACAGCACGAAAAACCTGTTTATCGAGGGCGATAATCTGGATGCCCTGAAACTGTTGCAAGAAACCTGGCTCGGCAAAATCAAGATGATTTATATCGACCCGCCCTATAATACCGGCAAGGATTTTATCTATAAGGACAATTTTTCTGTCAATAAACAGGACTATCTGAAAAATAGCAGACAAATTGATAAACACGGCGGCAAGCTTGTCAGCAACCCCGAAAGCAACGGGCGTTATCATTCGGACTGGTTGAGTATGATGTATCCGAGGCTGAAACTGGCGCGTAATTTGTTGCGGGATGACGGGGTTATTTTTATCAGTATTGATGATGGGGAACAGGAAAATCTAAAAAAGATAGTCAGCGAAGTTTTTGGCCAAGAGAACTTTGAAGGGCATATACATTGGCGTCGTAGGCCGAATCAACCAAATGATCCAACAAAGATGATTGGTTTGGTTGCTGAACATATTTTGGTTTTTGCGAAAAACAAGATCGCCCTAAAAGAAAAAGGCGTTGGAAAAGTAGAGCTTACAGGAGCTTTTAGCAACGGGGATAACGACCCCAGAGGCGATTGGGCATCCAAGCCATGGAAAGCAGGAAGTGACCAGAGTGGCTCAAGATATAAGATTAAATTACCCAATGGGGTTATCCTTGATGAAGAATGGATGGGCGAGGAAGAGACTTATAAAAAACTGCTTGAAGATAATAGAATCATATTTTCGAAACACGGTAAAGGAACCCCAAGGAAAAAATATTTTCGCAATGAGCGTGAGAATGAAGGGCAATGTGCAACAAACTGGTGGACTCACGAGCAATTTGGTCACAACCAAGAAGGAAATAGCATTCTCACCGAATTGATGGATGGTATTAAAAATACATTTAGTAACCCAAAACCACCCAAACTTATTCGTAATTTTTTAGCTCTCGCCAATACGAAACCAAATGATATTATCCTCGACTTTTTCGCCGGCTCCGCCACAACCGCCCATGCGACCATGCAGCTTAACGCCAAAGACGGCGGCAACCGTAAATTCATCATGGCTCAGCTTCCTGAAAAAACGGACGAAAAATCCGAAGCCTGTAAAGCCGGTTACAAAACCATCGCCGAAATATCTAAAGAACGCATTCGTCGCGCTGGCAAAAAAATCCTTGCAAGCGAATGCCATAAAAACTGGAACAAAGACATTGGTTTTCGCGTGCTAAAAATCGACAGTTCCAATATGGCGGAGGTCTTTTACACCCCGCAAGCAACCGCACAGGGCGACCTGCTGACCGCCGTGGACAACATAAAACCCGGGCGCGATAACCCCGAAGACCTGCTGTTTCAAGTGCTGGTCGACTGGGGCGTTGACCTGACCCTGCCCATCCGCCGCGAGACCATTCAGAACAAAACCGTCTTTTTCGTCAATCACGCGCCCTATGATCTAATCGCCTGTTTTGACTTGGGCATTACCGAACAACTGGTGAAGGAACTGGCCACTCATAAACCGGCGCGAGTGGTTTTCCGTGATAATGGTTTCGCCTCAGATGCGGTAAAAATCAATACCGAGCAGATTTTCCGCCAGCTTGCGTCTGCCACCGAAGTCAAATCGATTTAGGGAGCGTCATGGTGAAAAAAAATGAACCCACGCCCATCAGAGACTGTACAAGAAACCCAATATTCGTCATTCCTGCACCACCCCGTCATTCCTGCACCACCCCGTCATTCCTGCGAAAGCAGGAATCCAGTAAAACAGCCAAATCGACAAGGACTTCCCACAGATAACGCAACCTGGCGAGGGGTTCTTGCACAGTCTTATCAGTGGTGAAATGCTTCTCTAATGCAACAGAGGATGGCGACGCTGGATTGAATGCTCCCACAATGTGGGCACTCAAAGCTCATTTGTCTTGGTTTATTGGGTTTAATTGGGTTTAATTGGGTATTATCGGCTACGTTATTGGATATAAAACGCTATGAAAGCCCCAACCCTTTATCTAACCCCAGATATTGTGCAGCTTGTTGCGGAGATTGATGAATTCAAAGGTCGCTGGCAGGCGTTGGAAAATCTCTCTCCTGAACGCCTGTCTGCTTTACGCAAAGTGGCGACCGACAGCAAGATGTTTGAAACCCGCTTTGACGCGCACGGCTATCGCTTTACTTTGGTGGTGACACATGAATGATGAAACCGGGGATAATCTGGCTGAAGTAGTGAAAGATTTTGTTGATGTAGCTGGTACGACAGCGAAGGCTGTTGAGAAAATAGAAAAGACAAAGACAGGAAAATTTTTAGGCAAAGTTTTTGGCGATGTCATTGAAAATGGCGTTGGGATGGTTGGCGATGCCATTAAGTTTAAACGATTTGAGCTTTATCTAAGGCATGTACAAAAAACGAAAGACAATTTGGAAAAGCGTGGGATTAACTTGGATGCGGATGCAACGAGAGCCGTACCTCCAAAAATTGCACTACCCATTTTTGAGAATGCGTCACTTGAAGATGATGATGAACTGCATACGCTTTGGTCAAACTTATTGGCAAACGCGATGGACCCTAACTTTATAGGCGACGTAAAAAGCAAGCATGTATCAATTTTGAAAGAATTGGAGCCATTAGACCTGCGCGTGTTGCATTCTTGCTATGAAGAAAAGATTAAGTATCGCGCTGACAAGAAGTTTGATGAAGCGCTTTTTGACAAGGCAAAAATTGTTGCGGTCTTTGGAATCGCCGATGATTTGATTGAAGTGGCTTTACTGAGTCTAATGAGACAGGGATGCATTAAAGGCGGCAACATTAAAACGAACCTTAGTTTCGGCGATACGCCAAATACAATTTACACAGGGACGAATAGCTTTAGTGTCTCTTTGTTGGGTGCAGAGCTTTGCAGGGCGGTATTAACGAGTTAGACCAGACCTACCGGAATGCGACCCGTTTTCAGGGTTTACCGGGTTTAGTTTCCGTGGTTCAGTTTTGCTGTAGTCGGCAAGCAGAGACTGTGCAAAAACCCAATATCGTCGTTCCTGCGAAAGCAGGAACCCAGTAAAATAGCCAAACCCGTAAGGGTTTTCCACATGTAACGCAACCTATTGAGGGTCTCTTGCACAGTCTCAGCAGTGGGGAAACAGTATGGCAGGTATTAAAATTCGTACCGACTTTAGTGCCGATGATTTGCGGAACCTGTCCGGCAAGTCGCCTGATGAAGTTTGCTTGAGTTGCATTTTGGTGAACGAATATGGCAATTTTCAGTCAATACAGCGCAACAGGAACTGGAGCGTTTTTTAGGATAATTGCGCGGCTATCCGCCCCGAAAACGCTACCAGACAAAGCACAGAACAAAAAATTAGTGCCAATAACCGCCCGAAACATTCAGGACGAAACAGGATAGAACACATGAAAAAACTAAAAATGCACAGCCCTGATTTAACGGCAGAAAATATCGCTAAAATCCGGGTGATGTTTCCAAATTGTGTAACGGAAGCAACCGATGAGAACGGCAAGCCGCGCTTGGCGGTTGATTTTGACCAGCTCAGGCAGGAATTATCGGATAGCATTGTCGAAGGGGCACAGGAACGCTATCGGCTGGACTGGCCGGGCAAGCGCGCAGCCCTGCTTGCCGCCAATGCGCCCATTGCCAAAACTCTGCGTCCCTGCCGCGAGGAGAGCCTTGATTTTGACAGCACGCAAAACCTGTTTATCGAGGGTGATAATCTGGATGCGCTGAAACTGTTGCAGGAAACCTATCTCGGCAAGGTGAAGATGATTTATATCGACCCGCCCTATAATACCGGCAAGGATTTTATCTATAAGGACAATTTTACTGCCGATAAACAGGACTATCTGGCAGACAGCGGGCAGATTGATGAACACGGCGGCAGGCTGCTCAGCAACCCCGAAAGCAATGGGCGTTATCATTCGGACTGGTTGAGTATGATGTATTCTCGCATTCGATTGGGGCGAAACCTTCTTGTAGATGATGGCATTATATGTGCCTCAATTGACGAAAATGAGATTCAGAATATTCGCAAGGTATTTGACGAAGTTTTTGGTGAAGCCAATCTATTATTTCAAGTCACACTTCTTTGTAACCCGAAAGGTAGGTCACAAGACAAATATGTAGCAAACTGCCATGAGTATCTTATCGGCTACTCAAAACAGCATTTACCCAAGGGGGCGGTCAATGTGCCAAAAGGTGATGAGGAAATTACCAAAAACTACAAGCTCGTTGATGGGCGAGGTCGATATCGTGAACTCGAGCTTCGTAATAGCCATCGGGAGTTTAGCAAACACAATAGGCGCAATCTATACTATCCATTCTATGTGACCAACGGTGGAGTTATTTCACTAGAAGCAGTGCCAGATTCAGAACCAATCTTTCCTGACTGGGGGGATGGATTTGAGGGCTGTTGGACATGGGGAACCGATAAGGCTGCTAATCAACTAAATGAACTTGTAGCAAAGAAGGTAAATGGAAAATGGAAGATTTACCGCAAAAACTATGCTGAAAGTGAAGATGGTGAAGCAACGAAACAAGTCAAGTCAATTTGGACGGAAAAGCGTTTTCATACTGAAAAAGGTCAAGCGACATTTAATGAACTGTTTGATACTAAAGTAAAATTATTTCAATCGCCTAAATCTGTCGAAACTCTTTGTGAACTGCTACTAATGGGGTCATCTGCGCACTCAATCGTCCTCGACTTCTTCGCCGGCTCCGCCACCACTGCCCACGCAACCATGCAACTCAACGCCGAGGATGGCGGCAATCGTAAATTCATCATGGTTCAGTTGCCCGAGGAAACCGATGAAAAATCCGAAGCCTGCAAAGCCGGTTACAAAACCATCGCCGAAATAGCCAAAGAACGCATTCGTCGCGCTGGCAAAAAAATCCTTGCAGGCGAATGCCATGAAAACTGGAACAAAGACATCGGCTTCCGCGTTTTGAAAATCGACACCTCCAACATGGCGGATGTTTATTACACCCCGGAGCAGACCGAGCAGAAAAACCTGCTGGCTGCCGTGGACAATATCAAGCCCGGGCGCGACAAGCCCGAAGACCTGTTGTTTCAAGTGCTGGTTGGCTGGGGCGTTGACCTGACCCTGCCCATCCACCGCGAGACCATTCAGGGCAAAACCGTCTTTTTCATCAATCATAAGCCCTATGACCTGATCGCCTGTTTTGACCAAGGCATTACCGAAGAACTGGTGAAGGAACTGGCAGCTCATAAACCGGTGCGAGTGGTTTTCCGCGATAATGGTTTCGCCTCAGATGCGGTTAAAATAAATGTCGAGCAGATTTTCCGCCAGCTTGCGCCTGCCACTGACGTAAAGTCCATATAGGATATGCGAAAAAATGGAGCAGACACTCAAAAAACTGTTAGATGGATTACTCGCTACTGGGGAAAATGAAGTCATTGAATTCAAACAGGCAAACGATAACTTCCCTACCGACAAAATTGGACAGTTTTTTTCGGCACTTGCCAACGAGGCAAATTTACGTGACTTTGAAAAGGCATGGCTGATGTTTGGTGTCGATAACAAAGGAGGTGTTATTGGCTCGTCATACCGCCTTGAGCCGGGCCGCTTGCAAAGCCTGAAAAACCAGATTGCGGATGATGCCGAACCGAGTATTACCTTTCGCAATATCCATGAAATGAATCACGATAATGGTCGTGTTATATTGTTTGAAATTCCCGCCGCACCACACGGTATGCCCATCGCATGGAAGGGGCATTATTATGCCCGCGCCGGAGAAAGCCTGACCAGCCTTGGTTTGGATAAACAGGATGAGATTCGACAGCAAACAATCGCCAGTGACTGGTCTATACAGATTATTGAAAACGCGACTTTCAACGACCTTGACCCCGAGGCAATAGAATGGGTGAAAGAGTCCTTTGCCAAGAAATACAATACTGTTTTTCCCGCCGAAGATATTGCCACATGGAATACGCAAACGCTTTTGGATCGTGCAAAAATAACGATTGGCGGACAGGTTACACGGACGGCTTTGTTGCTTCTGGGAAGGGCAGAAGCGGCGCATCTGCTTTCACCACATCCAGCACAAATGACATGGAAACTTGAGGGGCAAGAGAAAGCCTATGCGCATTTTTCTATCCCTTTCGTTCTGACTAGCTCTCGGCTTTTTCAGAAAATACGCAACATCAACTTGCGGCTTCTGCCGGATAACGAATTACTGCCACACGAAGTTTCCAAATACGACCAGAAAGTAGTTTTAGAGGCTTTACATAATTGTATCGCTCACCAGGATTATAGTCGCAACGGTCGTATTGTGGTAACAGAGTGGCTCGACAAGCTGACTTTTGAAAACGAGGGCGAGTTTTTTGAAGGTGTCCCCAATGATTACGTCAATGGCACGAAAACGCCCAGGCGTTACCGCAACCCTTTTCTTGCTCAGGCTATGGTAGAACTCAACATGATTGATACTATGGGTTATGGCATACACCAGATATATGAGGCTCAAAGGCATCGCTATCTGCCTATGCCAGATTATGATTTATCTTTAGGCAATGCGGTGCATATGACGGTTTATGGCAGTGTCGTTGACCCTGCTTATAGTAAGCGTTTGATGGAGAACACAAGGCTCTCGCTACTTGATGTACTCGCTCTGGACAGGGTGCAAAAAAAGTTACCCATTACCGATAAAACAATGCGGCATTTGCGTCGGGGCGCACTGATTGAGGGACGGAAACCCAATCTTTATGTCTCGGCTGCCGTTGCTGCCGCCACCGCCAGCAGAGCAGATTATATTCGAACCCGAGCGCAGGACGACACATTCTATAAGCAGCTTATCACCGATTATTTAATTAAGTTTAATAAAGCATCCAGGAAAGAAATTGATGAGTTGATTCTGAATAAATTAAGTGATGTTCTGACAGCCGATCAGAAAAAAAGTAAAATTAGCAATATTATCAGTAGTTTACGCAAAAATACTGTGATTCATAATAGGGGTTCGCGCACCGCACCGCAATGGGAATTAAACACAAAATCAGGAAACTTTAAGAAAGAAAATAGAGTTTTAAGAAAGAAAGGAAGGAAGAAAGCGAATAAACTCAATGAAACTTAAATTCAAAACCCAGCCCTGGCAGACCAATGCCGTGGACAACATCAAGCCAGTGCGGGTGGTTTTCCGTGATCACGGCTTCGCCTCAGATGCGGTTAAAATAAATGTCGAGCAGATTTTCCGCCAGCTTGCGCCTGCTACCGAAGTCAAATCAATTTAGGGAACTGTCATGAGCATATCTTTAGACAAACTCACCATCAAGGGTTTCAAATCCATCCGCGAGCTGGCCAATTTTGAGATGCGTAAGCTTAATGTGATTGTCGGGGCGAATGGTGCTGGCAAAAGCAATCTGATTGCCTTTTTCAAAATGCTGCAGGCACTGATTGATGGCAAGCTGAACCAGTATGTAACTAACAGTGGCGGTGCCGGCGATTTGCTGTTTAATGGTCGCAAAACGACCGGGGAGATGGTGTTTGAAACCCACTTCGGCGTGCATGGCTATCGCTTTACTTTGGTGCCAACACCAAAGGACACCTGCACCATTACCAAAGAGGCAAGGTATTACGCTGGCGGATCCAGCGGCTGGTGGGAGCTGGGCGACAGTGATGATGGAACATCGCTTATGGTGGACGAAGTCAATAATAACAAGCCTGATGCAAGCTACTCACAACCGGTATACAACGCCATTGCATCATGGCAGATTTATCACTTTCATGACACCAGTATGACCGCTGGCAGCCGCCACTATGAAATTGTGCAGGACAACAAGGCACTGCGTACCCATGCCGACAATATCGCCCCCTTCCTGTTAAAACTGAAACAACAGCATATCAAGGAATATAAAACAATTATCAATGCCATTCGGCTGGTGACACCGTTTTTTGATGATTTCCTGTTGAAGCCGGCACAAAATGGCGCGAAAGAAAAAGTCAATATCAGCTGGACACAAAAAGGTTCTGACTATCCGATGCAGCCCTACCACCTGTCTGATGGTACGCTTCGGTTTATCTGCCTGGCCACAGCACTGTTACAGCCCAATCCACCGTCAACCATTATCATTGATGAGCCGGAACTGGGGTTGCATCCGGCCGCCATTGTCATTCTGGCCGAGTTGATTCAACAGGCAGCACAACGTACACAGGTTATTGTGGCCACCCAGTCGCCCGCATTGATCGATCAGTTTGGTATCGACGACATCATTGTCGTCAATCGGGAAAATGGGGCATCGTCATTCAAGAGATTGAAGGAAGCTGATTTCCATGAGTGGCTCAAGAGTTATTCCGTGGGTGAGCTATGGACAAAGAATGTTATAGCCGGAGGTCCGGCCTATGAGTGATTACATCGAGGTGATCGCCATTGTCGAAGGCCGGACAGAGCAAATATTTATTGAATCCCTTTTAACGCCTTACCTTGCTAACAGGAAGATTTTTATTTGCGCAACACAAGTGAGCAAACCCGGTCAGAAAGGGAGCGATGTTCGCTTTGCACGGGTTAAAAATGACCTGGCGTTGCATCTAAGGCAGCGTTCGGATACCTATGTCACCACTTTTGTTGATTATTACGGCATAAAGGCATGGCCCGGCATTGACCGGGTTGCGCCTAATGCCACACCAAAGCAAATTGCTGCCTGCATCAATCAGGCAACCAAAACGGAAGTAGACGCCCTGTTCTCAGCACAGCAGTCCGCGCGGCGCTTTATTCCCTATATGGCTATCCATGAATTCGAGGCTCTGTTATTTAGTGATAGTGCGGTGCTTGCTGCGGAGCTGGGTATTGCCGAGAACGAGGTTACGAATGTGTTGGCCGAGTTTGGTGAGCCGGAGGCGATAAATAACAACGCTCAAACCGCACCATCGAAACGGCTGGATCACTGGTCAAAAAATAGGCGGTTTGCCAAAACCAGCGCAGGCATAGCATTGGCAAAAATAATTGGAATAACAAAGATGAGAGAAAAGTGCTCACTGTTCAATAGCTGGATCGCAAGTTTAGAAACCATTGTCAAGGAACTGGCATAACAATTTGGCATTGCCACAATGGAAATTAAGCAAAAAACCAGAAAACTTTAAGAAAGAAATAAGGAAGAGAGTGCCAGCAACCCCATGAAACTTAAATTCAAAATACAACCCTATCAAACCAACGCCGTGGACGCGGTGCTGGATTGCTTTGCCGGACAACCTAAAAGCGATGCTTTGCGCTATCGCATTGATCCGGGGCAGATGAAGAAAGATGAGCATTATCGGCCCGAGTTTGAATATGAAGGCTTTAAGAATAGCGATATTGGCTTGACCGATATTCGGCTTCTGGAAAATATTCAGGCGGTGCAGAAACGCCAGAACCTGCCCTTGTCAAAATCGCTTGCTGATTTTACTGAAACCGACCGCCACGGCGTTGTAAAAGACAAGCCCAAATCCTACCAGCCCGGCGCACCCCTCAATCTTGATATTGAAATGGAAACCGGCACTGGTAAGACCTATTGCTATATCAAAAGCATTTTCGAGATGTATCAGCGCTATGGCTGGTCAAAATTCATCATTATGGTGCCAAGCATTGCCATTCGTGAGGGGGTAAAAAAATCATTCGAAATTACTGCCGATCATTTTACCGAAACTTACGGCAGGCGCGCACGGTTTTTCATTTATAACTCCAAACGTCTGCATGAGCTAGAAAGCTTTTCATCGGATGCCGGTATCAATGTGATGATCGTCAATACGCAGGCCTTTGCCGCCACAGGCAAAGACCAACGGCGTATTTACATGGAACTGGATGATTTTCAGTCGCGCCGCCCTATTGATGTGATCAGCAGCAACCGCCCGATACTGATCATGGACGAACCGCAAAAGATGGAAGGCAAGGCAACCATGGACGCCCTGCCCAAATTCAAGCCGCTGTTCATCTTGCGCTATTCCGCCACCCATAAAACCAACCACAACAAAATTCACCGCCTCGATGCACTCGATGCCTATAATCAGAAACTGGTGAAGAAAATCGCCGTGCGCGGGATTCAAACACGCGGGCTGGCGGGTACTAATGCCTACCTTTATCTGGAAGGCATCGAAATTTCCAAAACAGCACCCGTGGCGCGCATTGAGCTGGAAGTGAAACGGGCATCGGGGGGTATTAAGCGCACACTTAAACGGCTGGAATGCGGGCGCAATCTGTTTGTCGAATCTGGCGAGCTGGACCAATATCGTGACTTTACCATCAGCCAGATTGACTATAATCAAGACACAGTTGAATTCACCAATGGAGTGGTTCTAAATGCCGGCGAAGCCAGTGACAATGTGAGTGAACAAGACATTCGCCGCATCCAGATACGCGAAACCATCAAGGCGCATTTTGACAAAGAAAAGCAGCTCTTTGCTCAAGGCATCAAGGTGCTGTCGCTGTTCTTTATTGATACGGTCGCCAAATATCGTGATTATGAGCAAGCGGATGAAAAGGGTGACTATGCCCGCGTTTTTGAACTTGAATATAATCTATTAAAAAAGGAATATCTGTCAGAATTGTCGCTCGATAATGAGGCTTATCGCAAATATCTGGCGGATATTGATGCGGGAAAGACCCATAACGGCTATTTCGCCATCGACAAAAAAACCAAACACCTGAAAGACCCGAATGTTAGCAAACGCACGGGCAATTCCGATGATGTGGATGCCTATGACCTGATCCTGAAGGACAAGGAACGGCTGTTATCCTTTGATGAAGCAACCCGCTTTATCTTCTCCCACTCGGCTCTGCGCGAGGGCTGGGACAATCCCAATGTCTTTGTTATGTGCATGTTGAAGCATAGCGATAACACGCTGTCACGCCGTCAGGAAGTGGGGCGCGGGCTGCGTTTGTCCGTTGATCAATATGGCGAGCGCGTGGATCATCCGGCAATTGTGCATGACATTAATGTGCTCACGGTGGTTGCCAGCGAAAGTTATCGTGATTTTGTTGCTGGGCTGCAAACCGAAATCGCCGAGGCACTTTCAGCCCGCCCGAGAAAAGCCACCGAAGCTTACTTCACCGGCAAAATTATAGAGACAGAATCTGGTTCTGTGGAAATTACCCCGCAAATGGCGAAACAGATTTATCGCTACTTAATCAAAAACGATTACACCGATGATACGGATACCATCACCGACACATATCACCAGGCAAAAGCAGATGGAAAACTGGCGAAGTTTACCGAACAACTTGCCCCCTATACGGCACAAATCATCGACCTGATTGACAGTGTATTTGACGATAGCAAACTGCCTGATATTGACGATAGCCGCAAGCCGAAAATCAATCCGCTTAATGATAATTTCAAGCGGAAGGAATTTTTGGAACTCTGGAAACGCATCAATCGCAAGGCGGTGTACCGGGTTGATTTTGAATCTGCTGAACTGATAGGAAAATCAGTTACCACCCTCAATAAAGAGCTTCGTATCACCCCGCTGCAATATACCGTACAGAAAGGCGAGCAGATTAGCACTGTAACCGACGATCAAATCAAGGACAGCGAAGGCTTTTATCTCACTGCTACAAGCACTGAACGCGGCGGCACAGTGTATTCAGATGTTAGCTATGATCTGGTTGGTAAAATAGCCGACAATGCCCATCTGACGCGCAAAACCGTTGCCGACATTCTTACCCAAATGGAATCGGCTGTATTCGCACAGTTCCAGCAAAACCCCGAACATTTCATCACGGAAGTGTCAAGACTAATCAAGGAACAAAAAGCCAGCGCGATTATTGAAGAACTCAATTATGATGCGGTTGAAGATCGTTATGAAACCGATATTTTCACCGCCGCCCAAGCTGGGCAGGATTTATCGCACGCCACGGGCAAACTCAAGAAACACGTCTATGATTATTGTGTCCCCGATTCCACTGTTGAGCGCCGTTTTGTCGGTGAACTGGATGTAAGCGATAAAGTAGTGGTCTATGCGAAACTTCCACGCGGCTTTTTGATCCCGACACCGGTTGGTGACTATAATCCCGACTGGGCAATATCGTTCGAGCGGGGCAGTGTCAAACATATCTACTTTGTGGCGGAAACCAAGGGCACAATGTCGTCCATGCAATTGAGGAAAATTGAGGAAACAAAAATCGCATGCGCCCGCAAATTCTTCGACGGCATCAACGAGCATATCCAATCTGACAAGGTCAAATATGACGTTGCCACCGACTATGGAAAATTGATGGACGTTGTTGGATTGAGCAGCCCCGCAGAATGAGCAATATCCCAACACCACACTCGTCATTCCATCTATCTCCGCACCCCGTTATTCCCGCGTAATCGCCGCTTACCTGGCTCCAACTAGCTCCCATCAGCCGGGGTTTTGATCGGTTTGCCGCTGACGCCACGGCACAGCGGAGAGAAGTAGGGGCAGTCATAACCTCCTTCGATTATGCTCCTGACTTCGACGGTCAACCCTCATAAGTCATTGATTTATAAAGAAACACAAAAATACCTAGGCACTACAAATGCCCAGATATTGAAGAATTATGTCAATTAGTACAGTGGGTAAGCTGTGGTAATCGCTTTTAATCCCATCACAGCATAGATTTTTTTTGCTTCTGGATTGATTTGAGCAGGCATGACATAGCGTTTCTGGGTGCGCTTGTGTTTGAACACGCTGTGTTGCACATGAATCAAGGCATTACGGATAACAGCAGGGGATAAGGCTTTGTGTTGTAGCTTGATTCGATACATTAGCTGTCTGATGCAGGCAAAAGCCATGAACGAAATAGCAATGTGGGCACGCACCCTGGAAGGTGTCCAGTGGTAGATAGGGCGTACTTTTAAGTCATGTTTAGTGATGCGGAAACTTTCTTCAACCTGCCATAAGCCGCGATAGTGTGATAACACTTCTTGGTGCGGCGTATCGGGCAAATTGGTAATCACCCCATGCAAGCCGTCCCAACGGCTTTCGGCATCAATTTTATCCTGGTTGATACTCAGGCTGGTTTTTCCTTTGATAATCAGAAACTTTTTATAGCCGTAGTTATTTAATAAGTCCTTGGGATTCTGGCTTTTACCTATTTTCTTGATGAGCCGATCGACTGCCTTTTGTCGGTCATGTTGATCTTTATCCGCACGCTTTGGACAATGCGAGACAATGAGCCGTCTCTTCTTGTGCGTCAGCTCGGCTGCGCTTGACCCGCCTTTGCCAACTGCCTGATAAGCTGATTTATCCAATACTTTGGTTTGTAGTGCACTTGGTAATTGTTTTAGTTTCGCTCCGACAATGTAATAAGCGCCCGCCTCATCCAGGGCGCTTAGATTGTCTTCATTCAACATGCCCCTATCAGCGACAAAGATCATTTTCCTGACATCATAGCGCGCCTGCATCGTCTTCAAAACGCTGATTAGGCTATGGCCCTCGAAAGTAGCACCGGGGAACACTTCGTAGCCGACCGGCAGGCCTTCATGGGTGACCAGCAAAGCCAGCAATACTTGCGGCTGATTGAATTTACAGTCCTTGCTGTAGCCATTTTGTTTTAACTCATCTTCCTTGAAAGACTCAAAATACAGTGTCGTACAGTCAAAAAACAACACATCCAACGCACCAGGTAACAAGGATCGCGTGCCTTCACAGGTCATCGCTTGTAGCCGACTGATGGTGTTATCGTCCAGCTGATCCATCATCCGATAAACTTTCTCTAAGGACAAAGAAACGCCAAAGTCCTGCTCCAGCTGCTGCACACTGCCGCGCTTACTTTTAGGATTGGCAATGCGTGCCATCACACAATGAAACAGTGCTTCTGTGGAGGCACGATACTTCTTTTGCGGCAACAGGGTATCGAACGACAACTGGCGATAGACCGCGCCATACACCTCATGGATGCCCAGCACCACCCGTTGTTCTTCCACCATCTGCCTCAGATCAACATTCAAGGTGGCTTTAGACGCTTGGGCTGCTTTCGCTTCAATAACTTGTTTGGCGACCGCCTCAGGCGGAAACAAACCGGGCTGGTGTTGGGCTTCAAGCTTCGCCTTGACGACTTCGGCCAGCTCTTTCAATCGCACTAACTCATCGTCATCCATGGCAATGCCGATATAACGGACAATCTTTTGCTTGACCTTATCGCCGACGCGCACAGATGAGACAATCTGAACCGATTGTCTTGGGCTATTGGGTGTAGATTTAACGCGAACAAACATGGGATGAGCTTACACCATGCCATCACCGAAGTCAACACAAATATTCAGATAGGCACTACAAAGCAGTTTCTCTACCACCCCCGCGTGTTTATTGGGCTGTGGACGATCTGCGCGGGGTGGACCGTCGAAGTCAGGATGACCGCGAGTGAGCTGGATATCGACGCATCATCGTTAGCCTTTCAAGCCTGGTACTTATCCGTGCGCTACCTGGTGCCGCTGGTGTTGGCGCTGCTCTGCTACAGTTTGTTGACCGCCTGATCTACAGCTCGCCCTCGACAAACAGCCGTCATTCCCGGGGCGGCCAGGGCTTTTCGGGTACGCCGCTCTGAGGCTCACCCAACAGTGGGGTACTGAGCGCATAAATCGCGTAGTTGGTGAACATCCAGATAATGTTGCGATCGTATTCCACGTAAATTCCGAATACCAGGTTGCCAGTGACGTAGCCGGGCGTTTCTTCTTCGGTGGGGAATCCTGGTATGTAGTAGCCCGCTATGGTCGCGTTGCCAGGATCGTTGACGTCGAATATCTGCACACCGGCATTGTAGAAAGCATAGGGAACAATGCCCTGCGTCCAGCGACCCGGCTGCGTGGTGTGGTAGCCCGGACGCTTGGGACCGAAGCTTCCCTTGCGCTGACAGAAGTCGGTAAAGGGCGCGTCTTCAGGGGGCACCGAGCGGGGTAATTTGGCCACCACCTTTGGCTTGGTCACATCGTTGGCATCAATAACGAAAATGTCCTTGTAGGACTCGTAGCACTCGTCGTTCATCGGGTAGCCATTAGTCAATACATAACCAGTGCGGTGGTACTGGCTGACATCGACGTTGTCGAATTCAGTGCCGGCAAACTTCGGCGGCAGATTGAGGCCAGCAACCCATTTCATGTTGCCGGGGTCGCTGATATCGACAATGTGAAAACCGAGTCCGCCCATGCCGCCAAAGCCGTACTTGCCGCCTTTTCCCACCGGGTCGGTGAGAAAAAGCGGCATGCGTGAACCCATCCAGGAGGTGCGGTTGCCGGCGCGCGGGTTCATCTGGAAGGCGTCCTCATGTTCCTTGATGCCGGCGATCTGGCCGGGCACGGAAAACTGATCAAGGAAACGGGGGTTGGCGGGGTCGGACATATCCCAGGCCTGGTAGCCCGGGCTGTACAAATAATCCGGGTACTCGGTGAGCGCGAAAGACGCATCTGGCGCTGCCGCCAGGAACATGTACTTGCCACCGAAGTAGGCCGGTACATCCAGGGAGCCGGAGCCACCCTGTTGACCTGTGGGCGCATCCGGATTTTTGTAATCAGTAGTGACCTGGGCCAGCAGTTCCCATTCATCCGGCAGCGGGCCGTTCATGGCATAGACCTTGAAGCCCTTCAGGGCGGGCCAATGGCGCACATGGCTGACCCGCTCAGGTTCCTTCAGTTTGTCGGTCATCTCGCCGATGCGGCCCACTTCGAAGGACTGCACCATGATGTGCTTGCCCAGCTCCTGGTTCCACTGGATGGAGGCGGCTCCGAACCTGTCGCCCGCAGCGAAAGGATTAACCGGTTCACTCTGACCCTGGCCACTCCAACTGCTGCCCTTGCTGTGTACCAGTTGGGCATTGGCAGGGTCGGTGATATCAAAGACCTTCAGATTAGTCATGCCGTAGACATACATATAGCGCTTATCACCCCAATCGACGATGTTCTGCCACATGTGAAAGGGGGAGGCGATGTCCTTGTAAACCGCAAGCACTTCTACATTTTTGGCGTAACTGTCCTGATCCCAGTAATCCAACTGGCCTTCAAAGTTGGGAAAATCGGTCACCAGCGGAGTCGCCACGGGGTGGGAAAATTCGCCGGTCTTTGGATTCATGCCGTAATCGACACCGGGTACCGGTCGAGGCGGCTTTTGATCGTAGCTCAGTTCGTGCAGTATCTGTATATACGGGTCATCAATCTTGATTGGCGCATCTTCCGGCAGGTCGCCGCCACTGGCTGCCAGGGAACTCAGCGGCCAAAGCGCTAGCGCGCAGACAAGTAAGATCGTGGCCCTGGTTCGTGGCAAGTATTGGTCTGTCAGGTGACGTAAATTCATTTCCCGGGTTCCTTGTAGTTTGCTCCCGCGTAGCTTGACCCTGCTACTGCTATCGCGTGAAATAATATTTGTAGCACTCTTTAATAATACGGGCTCTTGCGCGTATCCAGGGGACGTCCGACAGGCATGGTGGAGAAGAACGGCGCTTCCCGGTTCGGGTCGCCGCCCGTCTCACGACCGTGCCCGGCGTAGTTGCGGCCTGCACAAAAAATGCGAGCTGCCGGGAAGCGTTGCTCTGACTCCGGCATCTCCAGACTGGAAAATATCTCGGTTTCAAATAGACAGGACATGCTTGTTTCAGGACTCAGGTGAAAGAACGGTAGATCATGCGGCAGGCCACCAGTAACAGGAAACACCCGAAGGTGATGCGCAGTTGGCGCTTACTGAGGCTGTGAGCCAGTTTCACCCCCAGCGGCGCGGTGCGCACGGTTACCGGCGCGATCAGGGCAAAGCCGAGCAGATTTACATAGCCAAGACTGCCCCAGGGCGCACGTGTGTCGCCCCAACCGCCTGGCACATAACCAAAGCTGCCGGGCAGGCTGATGATCAAGCCAAACAGGGCAGCGGTGCCCACGGCTCGATGGATGGGTTGATTGAGCAAGGTCAGAACCGGTACGCACAGGGTGCCACCGCCGATGCCCATCATGCTTGAGAGTCCGCCGATAGAGGTCGGCACCAGAGTGCCGCTTGCACCCCGCGGCACGGTCTGGACCAGGCTCAGGTTTTCAGGCAGGAACAACATTTTGATGGAAACCGTCAGCGCGACAGCAGCAAACACTATGGCCAGTACGTTACTGTCAACGCGGGACGCGGCGGCGGTGCCGAGCAAAGCGCCAATAAATATCCACGGCCCCAGTATTTGAGCACATCGAAGTCCACCGCGCCGCGCTCGTGGTGGGCGCGGGAAGAAGAAATGGAGGTGGGAATAATCGTGGCCAGCGATGTGGCCACTGCCACATGCATACGTATGGCAGGATCCTCCCCCACCAGACCGAGGGCAAGCTCCAGTACTGGCACAATGACAATGCCACCACCAACGCCGAGCAGACCCGCCAGAACACCAGCGACTGCGCCAGTGGCCAGCATCAGGCCAGTGAGCGGTAATAGTTCTACGATCTGTTCCATACTTTTTGACTTCGTTTCTGTTTAGCCGCTGCTACACAGTGGCTGGCAGAGCAACTTCCTCTGCATCCTGCTCCAGGATTTGGCTGCTTTTACTTACGCCATTTCGCGGTCGGAAGTCGGCCAGCCGGTTTCACATACATCAAACATAATACCGTTGGGGTCGTAGTACTTTTTCTCGAATACAACCGTGCTAACCTTGCCCTCCTGCGCTACTGGAGCGCGGGTAAAGTCGCTGCCGCCAGCGCCGAGAATACTGCCCTCGATCTCTTCCAGACTTTCCACCTCAAAACCCATGTGGTGAATACCGCGGTAGGCTCGCCCGTTCTCACCGGCCCAGCGATCGTTTTTAAACCTGAGGAGAGCCAGATTGATGGTGCCGTCCGACAGGTACACGCCCCTGGCCAGGGGAGAATCGGTCTCGCCCACTTTGTCCATATCAAAAGCCTTCATGTAAAAGTCAGCGCTGCTAAATGGGTCATCCACGGACAATGCAATGTGACGTAGCCTGGGTTTGCTCATTTGGGTTTACTCCGTATTAAATAAGATACTAGCTGCTCTCTTGATCCAGCCTGGCCTGCAGAGCGGGTGGCAGATCAACCACAAATTTCTCGCAACGCCACTGGTCAAAGGTATTGATATCGTCGACCCAGGTGCTGGCCTGATAAGGATTATCTGCACAGGTGATCTGGCGCATGTCCGAGTAGAACTCCAGCTGGTTACCATCCGGGTCCCTGAACACCACAAAATAGTTTTCGCCGCAGCCGTGCCTGCCCGGGCCGCGTACGATTTCCACATCGCGCTGCTGCAACATGGCAATGGCAGCCTCTATCTCGTCAAAGTCAGCCAGTTGCCAGGCGAAGTGTTCGATCCGATGCAAGTCGGTAGCTGACTGCGCTATTTCCTCGACCGTCATCTGTACCAGCGCCAGATCATGGTGATCGGCACCAGCGTGCATAAAGGCCATGCGCTCACCGACCAGGTCCGATACATCCAGCCCCACCACGTCACGGTAGAAGCGAATCGAACGCTCAAGATCCGACACCTTCAGTACCAGGTGTCCCAGTTTTAGTGGATTTGGCTTATACATACCACCCTCCCGGTAGCATTTGCCAGCAGGGTTAATCCTCCCTGATTCAGAAGAAAATTGATATAAGCTAACTATATTGGTTTATAAGTCTGATATATGTTTTTATACATCTCCACGTGGGTGCGATTTAGATAGTGTCGGCGACCCTGGTCATACCCAGAGCCAGGTCTTCGATCATGTATTCCTGGTCACCGGCGGTGCGGCGCTTGCCCAGCTCCACCAGGATGTCCCGTGAGTACAGCTTGTGTTTCTCGGTGCTGCGCCTGGCGAACAGCAGGCAAGAAGAATAGACAACGGCGTAAGCCAGGCTCAGGACATCGCAGTCTACCCGCACCATGTTGTCCATCATGGCTCTGTCGGGAAAGGGAGCTTTTAGCGTGTTGTGAATGTTTAACCCCCTGTTATTAAACATATTATTTTTTAAAATTAGACTGATGTTGAATTAACCGACAGACCCGCCATGCCATCGGTGACCGATCATTTGAGCGAATGATTGTCCCTGGAAGCCTCGGATTGAACTATCCTGGTCGCGATGAAGTGCCGTAACTCCTCTGGCTGGATTAGATAGACATGGCGGCTTGAGCCTCACTGGCACATCTGGTGCCCCGGACAGGAGTCGAACCTGTGACCTGCCCCTTAGGAGGGGGCCGCGCTATCCATCTGTGCCACCGGGGCTTATTTGGGCGATGCAGTATAGCATTGAATAAGCTGGTTTTTGTATCTCTCTCTATCTGTCTCCAAATACCCAGATAGAGTAGCACCAGCTCTGTCATTCCTGCACCCCTCCGTCATTCCTGCGCAGGAGACTGTGCAAAAAACCACCACCCCTGGTCACATTCTCATTACTGCCCTAATTCACCGACCTTACTGGCATTTTAAGCCGATACACCGCCTCTGTAAAAATACCCAATAATTACAGTAATAAACATCCAGAACCTGGCTAAATTATGATACAATAACAAACATAACTAACTGATTCTAATCATTAAACAGAGGCTTTATGAGTGATTACATACACGGTTTAAATCGCCAGCAACAACTGTTATTCCCAGAGCGGCTAGAGGATCGGCGAGAATGATCCGGTTCGTGCCATTGATGCCTATGTGGATAGTTTAGAAGTTGAGGCCTTGGGCTTTAAGACAAGATATAGCGACAAAAATAACAATGGCCGCCCCGCCTTTTGCCCAAAATTGATGCTGAAACTCTACATTTACGGCTATACCAATAAAATAAGAAGTTCCCGCCATCTGGCTCGGGAAGCCCATAGAAATATCGGGCTTATCTGGTTATTGCAAGGCTTAAAGCCCACCTATAAGACGATTGCTAATTTTAGAAAAAATAATGCCGCAGCACTCAAGAATACGTTTAAGGAATTTGTTTTGCTGTGCCAAAACATCAATCTCATTGAAGAACTGTGTTGATGACAAAATCTACCCAATCATCCCGCCAATTGATACGCAACAGAAACAAAAGAAGACTGGCAGATACACTAAAGAGGATTTTGTCTATTGTTGTACATATTAAAGGGTCACAAGACGAATACACCTGCCCCAACAACAAAACACTGACAAAAACAGCAAGCCCAAGCCTATCCAAAGACAAACTTGGGTTTATTTATAGCACCAGTGCCCTAGATTGCAAGGACTGCCCTTTGCGTAGCGAGTGCCTGGCAAAGCAAACGCCTCACCGAAGAATATGGCGCTGGGAACATGAAGCCTTTATGCAATCCTGGCGCGAGTTGATGCAAACAGAATCAGCAAAGGCGATTAGCAAAAGAAGAGAGGCGATTGTGGCGCATCCTTTTGGCACCATAAAAGAGGTCATTAGGCTGGGATCACTACCTGGTCAGAGGCAAAGAAAAAGTATCCGGAGAAAACGCATTGATTATGTTTTGCTATAACTTTAAGCGTGTTTTGAACATGTTAGGCACCATGCTGTTCAATAAGCTGTTATTAGCTATAAAAGCAGGCAATACTGAAGCCGTAATGGAAGAAATCAAGCGATATCTTCCTTTTTTGCGTCCACTATTCGATTATTTATGCCAGAAATACTTATTTTCGCAGCAAACAAGCTTATTTCACCTGCCGGCTTTTCATAAGAATCCTTTTTTACCCGTACAGGACTCAAAATGCTCAATAGTGGGTTGGTGAGTCGGCGTTTGTTGCACAGTCTCCTTCGCAGGAATGACGTGGTAGTGCTGGAATGACAAATGTTGGATTTTTCGTAATCTCCATAAACCTTGAGTTGTGCAGCCATTGGGTGCTGGAGGGTTTTAGTGCCAAGGCTTGTTTTTAGCCAGCGTGCAGCCAGGGCTTCCTGTGTTTTAGGGGTTTCTATCTGGGGCTTGTCGGAAAATGGAGTTTTTAGCTTGTTGTGAATGTTTAAGCCATTGTTATTAAATAGTTTATTTTTTAAAATTGAACTGATTTTGAATTAACCGACAGTCCCATCTGGGATTCGGGTCTATCTCTCTATCTCTGCCCCGCTCATCTCACAATCTCACGAGATGCGCTAAAATAAGTAGAACCAGGAAAACAAAAGCCCGAGGCAGCCCAAGATGGAAAATGAGTTAGTTTTGACATGTGGACACTTCAATGAGTTAGACACGCACGTGCTGTATAGCCTACTGCAATTGAGAGCTGAGGTTTTCATAGTGGAGCAAAACTGTGCGTATCAAGATGTCGATGGCATGGATCAGCAAGCCTTGCATGTTACCGGCCACCTGCATAATGCAGGCCAACAGCCGATGCTGGTTTGTTATACTCGACTACTACCTGCTGGAAGCAAATACGAAAACGCCTCCATCGGCAGGGTTATTACCAGGAAGACCGTGCGCGGGGATGGCTACGGGAAGATTCTGATGCAGCGCTCGATTGCCTGCTGTCGAGAACACTGGCCAGGAGAGGCTATCACAATATCAGCGCAACAGTACCTTGAAAAATTTTATACCGAGCTTGGATTCACGACAGAATCTGAGCCTTACGATGAAGACGGCATTCCACATATTGGCATGAAGCTTAATTCTTAATCAATTGCTCTACCTCTTCAAAACGCTGGAGAGATTCCTCGTTCGACGCAGGTTTAAGTGCACTAATCAACACGATGAGCAGAGACGCCAATGCAAAGCCCGGCACTATCTCATACAGATCAAACAGCCCTCCGCTCAGGTTTGACCATACAACCACTGTTACAGCACCAACTACCATGCCCACTACCGCGGATAGCGCCGTCATCTTGCGCCAGAAAAGAGAAAACACAATAACCGGCCCAAAAGAAGCACCAAAGCCGGCCCAGGCATAGCTAACTAAATCCAACACCCTGCTGTCTCTGTCACTGGCAATGAAAAGTGCCAGCAATGCTATCGCGATAACGGCTGCGCGGCTTACCATTAACAGTTCTTTTTGAGATGCGCCAGGGCGCACAAATACCCGATAAAAATCTTCACTAATTACCGATGAAGAAATTAACAACTGTGAGTCTATAGTGGACATGATCGCCGAAAGTATCGCCGCAGTAATAACACCTGCTACCCAGGGATTGAAGAGCTGCTGGCTCAAGGCGATGAAAACTGTCTCCGGGTTATCCAGGGCTTGCTCGGCGAAATAGGCGATGCCTGTCATTCCCGTGGCCACCGAACCGAATAACACCAGTACCATCCAAATCATGGCGATACGCCTGGCTGACACCAGTTTCTCTGTGTTCTCAACCGCCATAAACCGCGCCAGGATATGGGGCTGTCCTACATAGCCCAGACCCCACGCCATCAGGGAAACAAACCCCAACACAGTCATATTGCTAAATAACCTGGTACTTTCCGGATTTACGGCCTGCATTTGCTGCCAGACCGCTTCGCCGCCGCCACTGCCGCTGATTACCACCAGGGGCGCAACGATTAGAGCGATTAGCATTAGCACGGCCTGCACCGCATCAGTCCAGGCCACTGCTAAAAAGCCACCGATAAAAGTATAGGCAACGATGATAAAGGCGCCAGACAGTAAGGCCGTTGAATATTCCAAACCGAAACTGTTTTCGAAAAGTATGGCTCCACCGACCAGGCCGGAGGCCGTATAAAAAGTGAAGAAAAGTAAAATTACAAAGGCGGAGACCAAACGTAAAATTCTGGTCTCATCGTTGAATCGATTCTCGAAATAGTCTGGCAGAGTTAACGAGTTGCTGGCGTGCTGGCTGTAAACACGTAATCGTTTAGAAACAAATAGCCAATTACAGTAAGCCCCTGTTACCAGCCCTATGCCTATCCAGATTTCGCTGAGTCCTGCCAGATAAATAGCGCCAGGCAGCGCTAATAACAGCCAGCCACTCATGTCAGATGCACCAACGCTAAGCGCGGTGACTACCGCGCCTAATTTACGACCGCCCAAAATATAGTCGTCCAGATTATGAGTGCGCCGATACGCTTTAATGCCCAGGAACAGTATCAGCAACAAGTAGGCAACAAAGGTTACCAATAACGGCGTATCAAAACTCATTTGCACCTCGTCGGGATTCACCCGCCTGACTCACGACCAGGTCGTGGATGGATAGATGTAAGAATAGCGGCTCATGCTACCCAAAAACGCTGTCTATGTGAATAGTTAGTTGTGTCGAAGCACTGGTCGTCAGTCAAAGCTTGGGGAAGTACCGGGTCGAGTTTCTAAATGCCCCAATCCAGAGTGAGTGAGTGAGGCTTTATTGCGCGTACTCTGCTATAGTGAGGCGCTTCGCCAGCCCCGACTGCCCGGCAACAAACCAATCCAGGATTTTTCATGAAAGCTCGCTCACTAAAACTCGTACTTGCGGCAAGCTGCCTCATCGCTCTGACGATGGCAGTAAGCCCCAAAATCATTGGGCTGGGCATAGAGCGCATTACTATTGACAATATGCTCGCCCTTATTCTTGCAGAAGCAGACAGCCAGCTGGAAATACGCCGCAATACGTTTCGCAAGGGCTGGTTTAGTAGTACCGCCGAAATTGAAGTTATCTATACTCCTTTGGGAGCTGAGGCTATCTCACTGCTAATGAATTTCGACATCGACCATGGCCCCTTACTGCAAACGCTCAATGGGCCAGGGTTCGGTCTGGCCTACGCCGACATCAGCGCTGACATTCATAGTGAATTATTCGACCCAATTATCGCCGGCCTTCCGTTCCCGCCACCCGAAGTCAACCTGGATTTATTCGTTCGCTTCAATCAGTCGGTGCAGTTGGGCATGGCCGTGAGTTCTGTTACTTATTCTGGTGCTGACGGTGAAATGCGTTTCGAAGGTTTAGATGCAAGTCTCCTTGTCGCGCAGGATCAGTCAGCGAAGTTCACTATGAACATGGGCAAACTCAATGCCGCTGAAAGCAGCGCGAATTCAAATTTTGCAATTTCTGGCATTTCATTGCATGGTGAAACTGCACAGATGAATGACATTTTGGCAGAAAGTAACGCTGAACTCTCTATTCCTTCTATCAGCAGTACAGCACCCTTGCCGTTTGTAGTTGCCGACATTCTTGTTGGGCACAGCTTACTTAAATCACCAGATTCGGCACAACAGTTAGAGGCTTATCAAGTACTCAATGTAGGTGGCATTAGCGGCGACCTGCCGCTTCGCTCATTGAGTTGGAGCAGCGAAGTCAAACAGGTGAATGGCGAATTAGTACGCCAGTACTACCAGCTACTCAACGAGTTACAAAACGAAATGAACACCGAGCCGACTGCGGTTAGTGCTGAGCTCACGGAACCGGGGCAGGAATTATTGCTGCTTACACTACAGAACCGGCTTGAAGTAAACAATTTCATCAAGGCAAATGCCTTTGACGGAGATCACAACACCGAACTTCGGCTTCAATGGGCAGGGTTATCTGAGCTGGACAATGTCGCGGCGCTGGACATTGATGCAGCGCTGGCAGCGCTGACCATCGACCTCAACGTGTCACTTGATCTGGAAGCGATCCTGCGCAGCCCCATGGCCGAAATGGTTGCCCCGTATACACAGCAAGGCTACCTCACCCTGGACAATGGCCGCCTTCTTCTTCAAGCCAGTCTGCGAGAAAGCGTGCTGCATGTAAACGGCGATGAAATTCCATTAGATCAATTCTTCCAGGCACCGCACCTCAAACCGGGCCGAACAGGCAAAATAGAATAAACAATCCAAGTGACAAGCAAACCATGTCTGAGATTCACCGCAAGAAACATCGACCAGGGGATATGAATAAGGCGCCGGGTAAACTTTATTCTTATCCGAAATATTGGGCAGAATGTTTTGACACGGCACCGTATTTGCCCATGTCCCGCGAGGAAATGGAGAAGTTAGGCTGGGACAGTTGCGATATTATCATTGTCACCGCCGATGCCTACGTGGATCACCCCAGTTTCGGTATGGCAGTAATCGGCAGACTGCTTGAAGCGCAAGGTTTTAGGGTAGGCATTCTGTCTCAGCCGGCCTGGGACAGTGCCGACCCCTTTAAGATACTCGGTAAACCGAACCTATTTTTTGGTGTCAGTGCCGGCAACATGGACTCATTAATAAATCGTTACACTGCCGATCTGCGAATGCGTAGCGATGACGCTTATACGCCGCATGGGGAAGCAGGAAAACGCCCCGACCGATCGGTTATTGTTTACAGTCAGCGCTGCCGTGAAGCCTATTATGACACCCCCATTGTCATCGGCGGCATTGAAGCCAGTTTGCGTCGTATTGCCCAGTATGACTATTGGAGCGACAGTGTGCGGCGATCAATCCTGATTGATTCGAATGCCAATATTTTGCTGTATGGCAATGCAGAAAGAGCGCTGGTAGAACTTGCACATCAGCTAGCGGCTGGCAAGACAATCGACGAACTTGACTATTTGCGTGGCACCGCCAGAATAAGGTCACAATTACCAGAAGGCTGGACAGAAATTGATTCTACTCGAATCGATTGGTCCTCGAAGATAGATCAGATTCCCAATCCCTACGATTTTCATGATAAGGCAACAGGGAACGCTGCCGGACAGAAAAACAGCGAAGATACCTCAGCAAGGCTTGACCAATCCACGCAGGCGATAAGAATAATTCCATTGCCCTTGCAACGAAAAGAAAATTTCGATGCCGAGACGAGCTATATACGACTGCCTTCTTTCAATAAAGTGACGAATGACCCAGCCCTGTATGCCCATGCCTCCCGCGTATTGCATCAAGAAGCCAATCCTTACAATGCCAAAGCGCTGGTGCAAAAACATGGCACTCAGGACGTCTGGGTGAGTCCTCCTCCAATACCACTGGAAACTGATGAGCTGGATTGGATATTCGACTTGCCCTATCAGCGGCGACCTCACCCGAGCTATGGTGGCGCCAGGATACCCGCCTACGACATGATCAAGACCTCCGTGAACATTATGCGTGGTTGCTTTGGAGGCTGCACATTCTGTTCAATTACCGAGCATGAGGGAAGAATCATTCAGAGCCGCTCCGAAGATTCAATACTACGCGAGATCGGAAAAATAAGAGACCAGGTGCCTGGTTTCAGCGGCACAATTTCAGACCTGGGTGGGCCGACAGCAAATATGTACAAGCTGAACTGCAAATCGCCCAGGATTCAGAAATCTTGCAAACGCTTGTCTTGTGTTTACCCTGGCATTTGCAAACACCTCAATACAGATCACGGCCCCACTACGCAATTGTACCGAAAAGCCAGGGCCTTGCCTGGAGTAAAGCGCGTGGCGATTGCTTCTGGCCTACGATATGACCTGGCACTTAAAGACCCTGAATACGTTGAAGAGTTGGTCACACACCATGTCGGCGGCTATCTCAAGATTGCGCCTGAACACAGCGAAGACAAAACCTTATCGAAGATGATGAAGCCCGGTATTTCTGCCTATGACGATTTCAAAAAGCTGTTTGATAAATTCTCCAGGAAAGCAGGCAAAGAACAATATTTGATTCCCTATTTTATCGCTGCCCATCCCGGCAGTGATACAGAGGACATGCTGAATCTGGCTTTATGGCTCAAACAACGTAAATTCAGGCCAGACCAGGTACAAACTTTTTACCCATCACCGATGGCTCTTGCCACAGCCATGTATTATTCAGAACGAAATCCATTAGAAAAAGTACGTTACAAGAGCGACAAACTGAGTATTTGCAAGGATATCGACCAACGCCGCTTACAGAAGGCATTTCTGCGTTACCACGATGAAAAAAATTGGCCTGTGCTCAGGGAAGCGCTGCAAGAGATGGGACGAGCGGATTTAATTGGTGATGGCGACAAATGTTTACTGCCAGGAGCGACGCGAGGCAAGCGCCACACTAACAAGCGGCGTAGACAGCGGGCTGTAATTTTACGCTGAGAGAATTTTTATAAGCCTGGATCATTAGCTGGACTGCGGCTCATCTCTCAATGCCGCCTGATCAATTCTTTGCTGAAGTTCAATCTCCAGATTTTTCTCGTTTTCTAATCTAAACTCAATGTTCGACAAAATTCCACGAAGAATATTCATTTCCATCACATCTATTCTTATACGGCTAAATAAGCGGCGCATGCGTTGCATCAGTTGTCGGGGGTTTTCGGGGTCGTGAAATTTTATGGCCGTCATAACTCGTTCAAGATGCACATAAAAATGTTCTACTTGAGCAGCATTCGCTTTTTGCTGATCCCAAAACTCATCCTCTTCAGGCATTGCCTGCTGTTCAAGGGCTAACACCGCTTTACGCAATTCGTAGCAAATTACCATAACAGCGGCGGACAAGTTTAACGAGCTGTAGCCTGGATCGGTTGCAATTTGAACGTGAAAATGACACTGTTGCAGCTCTTCATTAGTAAGACCTGAGTCTTCACGGCCAAACACAAGAGCGACTTTATTTATACCCGCTTCGCTTACTGCTTTTTGTGCACACTGTTCTGGATTTAACATTGGCCAGGGTATTTTTCTGGAACGGGCGCTGGCAGCAATGACCAGAGTACAATCTTGCACTGCCTGCTGCAGGCTGGAAACCACACGCGCCTGTTGCAAAATATCAATAGCAGAAACTGCCCGGCCCACCGCTACCCCGCTGGGGAAATCTTCCGGCTGCACCAAAGTTAAACTGCTCAAGCCCATATTCTTCATGGCTCTGGCTGCGGCACCAATATTTCCTGGGTGTGAGGTATTTACCAGCACCACAGTGACTTTACTGTAATCGAACATTGAGAAGGCTACTTAATCAACGAAGTGCTGAATTATAGCAGGATCATCGGCTCAGGGCGGGCTAACAACGGGTAAATACAAGCCGAATGGCAGACTGCGCTAATTGTTTCCTTTGGCTTTCACTTGTTTGCTATCATGGCGTCAGAATTCGGTAACTCCAGAATTCGGTAACTAAAGTACAGATAGAATCTGGATTTTTTACAGAAAATCATCCTGCCAGATCAATTCAACCGGGAACCAGGCCAAATTCGTTTCCTGGACGACTGTTGAAAAATGTTATTGAGGCCACTGGGCCGATTTTTAACGAAGGATCAGCAATACAAATAGTTTTTCAATAGCCAGCTAGCCTGGCCAGGAATCCAAAAAATGCACCCCCTGGTAAATATTGCCCTGCAAGCTGCATCTGATGCAGCCCAGGCCCTGGCACACAGCAGTGATAGACTCGACCGAATAAAGATAATCAACCAGGACCCCGCCAATTTTTTGACTTCCATGGATCTGGAAGCAGAGAAAACAATTTTTTATCATTTGCAAAAATCTCACCCTGAGCACAGCTTTCATTCTCGCGCCTCTGGCATGCGTGAAGGCGAAAACAAAGACACGATTTGGCTTATCGATCCCCTGCTGGGTAATAGAAATTTTGTCACTGGCTACACGCAGTTTGGTGTATCTATCGCGTGTCAGATTGCAGGTGTCGTTCAACATGCTGTCATTATCTGCCCTTTGCTGCGGGAAGAGTTCATCGCCAGTCGCGGGACTGGCGCAAGATTGAATTCTCACCGTATTCGTGTCGGAAATCGAACCGAGATTCAGGGTAGTTTGATGAGCTTCAACACCGAGGGCGTCTCGACAGAACTGGCCTTGCGCGTGCAAGGAGAAATGATGCTGGCTGGAGCAGCACCACGTATATCCGGGTGTACTGCGTTAGATATGCTGCAAACTGCGGCAGATCGAGTTCAAGGCGGCTGGGCAGCAAATGAAAATAAACTCACTCTCGCCGCCGCCAGGCTGATCTTGCAAGAGGCTGGAGGGCTTTCGGGCAGCGAATCCGGCAATCCCGATTTGAATGCAGCAAATGAACTCTTGTTCGGGAATCCAAAGATATTCAAACAACTAGGCAAAATAAGGCAGAGCCTGCCCGATTGAGCTTTGCGGTTTTCTGTGTCATTTGAAATTTGCCTGGGCAATTACGCTGAGAGCTTTGCATAACCCCAAAACGCCCGACCCAACGTAAACGTGTAAACAACGGTATTTTTATAAATTTGCTGCGCTTCCCGGGAAGCAGGACTGTAGTCCCGCACTTCCCAGCCGCGCCACTTCGTCATTCCTGCGCCACTCTGCCATTCCCGCGCCACTTCGTCATTCCTGCGCCATTCCGTCATTCCCGCGCCACTCTGCCATTCCCGCGCCACTTCGTCATTCCTGCGCCATTCCGTCATTCCCGCGCCACTTCGTCATTCCCGCGCCACTTCGTCATTCCTGCGCCACTCTGCCATTCCCGCGCCACTTCGTCATTCCTGCGCCATTCCGTCATTCCCGCGCCACTTCGTCATTCCTGCGAAGGCAGGAATCCAGTCAAATGTTCTTTTCAAAACCGGAGTATCGTTTTCAATTTCCCATTGTCCGCCGAAGAAAATTTACATGAATGGACAGGATGAGCAAGAGGATTGGCGCGGCTAAGGCGACTGTGCAAGAAACCCTCGCCAGACTGCGTTAGCTGTGGAAAACCCTGGCCGGTTTGGGTGTTTTACTGGATTCCTGCTCCCGCCTACGCGGGGACATGCTTCGCAGGAATGACATGGTGGTGCAGGAATGACTAATGTTGGATTTTGCACAGTCTCTTTCGCAGGAATGACAAATGCTGGATTTTTGCGCAGTCTCTAAAGCCGCACTTCCGGAGCGGGCAGTGCAGGAATGGTGAATAGCAGATTTTTGCACGGCATCAAAGGCGAAAATCCAGTGAATGGCAGCATGAGCCACAAACAGGCCGCTGCGGTGACTGCCTCAACATTCTCCGACGACCCAAAGCTAATTCAAATCGTCAAATTGTAGCGGTCATTTCCTGGCGGTCATTCAAGCGGGTGTTGACCGGAGAACGGCATATCCCAGCCAACCCGGCACAGAACACGGCTTGCATTCGACTGCTATATGCTGGTTACGAACTAGCGATAAGTCTTGTTTTCCTGACTACGAAACAGGTTTTTTACACCATCCGGGAGGGAATTGGATGACGGTTATTGCGCTTACACTGCAAGCTGCTCCCCTACAGGCTCCGCAACAAGACTGAAACTCTTGTCTTCAACTGTCGCGCTGCCCGGCTTATCATCATAACTCAAGCGGTTGTTAGCCTGTTGAAAAGCCAGCATCTGCATACATATCTCGTTGTAATCTCTGGCTGTCAGCAACTCAGGTCGCTCTTTCATATTTAGGCTAAATTGCTGATCGTTGGCCGCCGATAAATAATGTAGATTCTTTTTGGTCGTGAGTAACAAGCCTTCTTCTTTCGCTATGTTATACAGTGGTGTGCCACGCAGCGGGATATAGGGGAAAAAGAAAAAGTGCTCTGGAGCAATAGTCTGATTTAGTCTCAAAGTCCGGCGCATACCCTCGGCTGTCTCTAGCGGCGCTCCTACAATATTAAATGTTAATCGATTGATACCCGCCTTCTTGCAATTTTCAGCCGCCTCAATTACTTGCTTGTTTGTCATCTTGCGACCCAACATCTTCGACCTGAATTCTTCATCTCCGCTTTCTATGCCAAACCAAATTGTATGGCAGCCAGCCTCAGCCGCTGTCTTACAAAACTGTTCGTTCATTACCTCCACACGGGAATTAATAGAAAATGGCAAGCGAATTTGATCTTTATACAGTTCAAAAAACGCCCTGACGAATTTCAGATTGGAGAGAAACAATTCATCCCAAAACTCAAAATAACCCACCCCGTACTTGTCACGCAGCCGTATCAGCTCATCGACCATGTCTTGCGGGTCGTACTTGCGCAAAAACGTCTTCTTTGTTTTCCAGCCTTCAAGAATCGGCGTATTACAGCAATAGGTGCAACGGTAAGGACAACCTCGACCGGTCATAACCGGGAGTACCAATTTCCCCTTGGGGCCAAAAATAGAGGAGTTAACGTCTTTAAAACCGTCTTCCTTTTCAAAGACATCGTAGTCCGGAAATGGCAGAGAAGCTAAATCGCCTATTTGGTGCGCTTCTGTTTCATAGACAGAACCGTCGATTAACTTTTCCCACATTCCATCTGCGGGCCCGTCTTTTGTTCCCTTTAAATGCTGAACAAGATTCCCTATAGCGTACTCACCATCACCCACACAGATGTAATCTACGTCCGGGTTTTCTATTGTTTGTTGCTGAGACAACATCGCCTGGTATCCGCCGATAACCACCGGCAAATCTGGCATCAGTTTCTTGATCTCAGCAAAATAGGGCTCCATTGGATACCAATGTGGACTCATGATAGAAAACGCGATTACATCAGCATCCAATTTCTGAATCATCCGGGCATAGTTCTGAGGTGAATACTTTTCTGCATCTCGTAAAATGAGTACTGGCTCAAGCAAGACTTCTACGCTCGGAAAATCACGCTTCAGATAGGCCGACATGCTGGCCACAGGCATCGCAATTTCATTGCCGTCGGGTGAATAAAACGAGAAGGCCAGACGTAGTTTCTCTCGTTTGACACTGCCAAACCAATGCGATTTGTGCTGAAGATAAGCAGGTCGCCCGGTACTGGCCGCGATAACATCGGCTTTGGAATTCATAGTGTAATCCTGAGTACTAACTCCAGGGCACTGTTTCGCTGCTTAGTCGAAGCACTGAACCTGAAGTAAACTGTTTTGAAGCAACAGAGCTTTATCCACCTAGTATCGACTGAATAAAATATAGAGTATACCAGCATCCCGCACAATTATCATGAACTGAACTGCTCCACACAAACCCTGCATAGCTTGTGGTTAAGCAATCTTTCCAGGCGCAGCAGTTTCCAGTGTGTGCGATTTGTTTTATGCTTTCCTCCTGTTTGCAAGGCAGTGCCAGAATTCAAACTTTTGGGGTCACTGCCACTAACCGGGATGCCCACACAAAATGGATGCTTTAGACGCCTTACACCGAAGAAGTTCCGTACCCAGGTTAACCGGCCCCCTGCCCTCGAAGGATGTCCTGGATAATATTTATAGAGCTGCATTCAGAGCCGCCGACCACTCCGTACTGCGTCCCTGGCGCTTTCTTGTTGTGAAAGGGGACGCCAGGCTACGGCTGGGGGAACTGTTCGCAAAGGCAGGTCTCAGCAGCAATGCCGAACTAAAGGCAAAGGCAGTTGAGAAATTGCGTAACAAACCCCTTCGGGCACCCCTGATAATTGTTTGCATCGCTAGTTATAAGCCACATCCCAAGGTGCCGGAAATTGAACAAGACCTGTCCGCCGCCGCCGCCACACAGAACATGTTGCTCGCTGCTTTTGCGCAAGGTCTGGGGGCAATGTGGCGAACAGGTTCTTTAGCTTACAGTTCCACGGTAAAGAGCGGCCTGGGCTTGAGTTGCCGGGAAAAAATTATTGGATTTCTTTACATTGGTACCATTGATGGTGGTTCCAAAAATCTTTCTGATCCACAGCTGAAAAGTTATTTTCAGGATTGGTAAACAAGCATTTGTAACTCGGATTTAGTCACTGTGCCCGGTCGCATCCCAAGCACAGGGTGTTGGCTCAGCCGCAGGGGATATTCACTGAGCTTACACCACCCTGGCGGGTTTTTACTACAAGGGCTTGCGTTGACTGCATACGTGTTACAGCAAGGCGCAGAGAGTACTTTACCGTAACTTTTCACTGCGACTAATTTGGTCGGGCAGGCACAGAGTCTCGGGCTTGCCCGGATTCTGGATCAGGCTGGCAACGCGCCGCCATACCCGACACCGTCCAGGCAGAATTAACTACGATGCGAACCACGGCCTTTTCCACCCACCGGTGATCCGGACAGAGCCAAGGATGAGATCCACGCTTTCTATGCGCAGAAAAGACGGTTACGCAGAGAGAACAGTTAGCAAGCCATGTTGCTTCAAGCTGCTGCTGCGGCTTGTCTTGCTGCTCAACTGTAGTGCCGCTATCAGGCTCAGCGGAATACTGTAAACACTTCGGCAAACTTTCAAAGACAAGCCGCGCGGGCTAATCCCGGTTTAGTGCTTTTAGAGCATGGCAGCGAGCGTCGCTTTGGCATCAGCGCCAGCAACGTGGTTAATCCCGGCTACTATTTCCGCCAACGCCTTTAAGTCTGCTGGAGCCTGGTCATCCTCCATTATGGTGGCCATCATGGCTTTGCCCTCGGCATTTGCCGCATGGCTAATATTGGCGATCGCGCCAGCAAGCGCATGATAAGCCTGATCCACGCTATCATCCTCTGTAATCGCCATGAGTGCGGCTTTATCGGCATCTGATGGAAAATGATTTAAGTTGCTGAGAACGCCAGCAATGGTTTTTTGGGCAGAAGCATTATCAGCGAGAGAAAACTGGCTGAATGCCGCGACCAGTGCAATAGCTATAATTTTTCTTGTCATTGTTAATTTCATGGTGAACTCCTCACAAGCAAACGGTAATTGAGCAAACAGCTTGAGTATATACCCCATCAAATCAAATTTAAATATACTGATACTGAGACCTTTGCATAAGTGGCGGAAGTGCCCCCCAATGTTATTCCCGCGCCACTTCGTCATTCCTGCGAAGGAGACTGTGCAACAAACCCTCGCCAAGCTGCGTTAGCGGTGGAAAAGCCTTGCCGGTTTGGGTGTTTTACTGGATTCCTGCTTTCGCAGGAATGACAGAGGGGGGGGGTGCAGGGATGACTAATGTTGGATTTTGCACAGTCTCTTTCGCAGGAATGACAGATGTTGGGCTTTTGCACAGTCTCTAAAGTCCCACTTCCGGCCATTTTTTGAATTATGCAAAGCTCTCTTAAATATACTCTCTCAGCTTCTCTGAGCCGTGTCTCTGTGAGCCTCCCGGGTTCATCGGGTAGCCATGAATCTGACTAAAGCCAGTAAGAAGCTATTGCAGCAGTTCCGGCGAGGGCACAGAGAAACAGTGAGAATCGCCGTAAATTTTGGTGGGAGATGCGGTGCATGGTGCGCATGGCTAGCCAATAGCCGGCCAGAGTCGCTGGCATCAGTGGCAGGGAAATAACAAGTTGCTGCATGTCAAATCGACCAATGCTGAACAGCATAAGCAAGGACATCAAACAGCTAACCACGAAAAACGCCGCTAAATTTGCGCGAATGAAGTCGTTTTCCTGGTGCTGCAACACCAGCGCCATAGGTGGCCCGCCAATGGAAGAACTGGTGCCCATAAACCCAGAAAGGAAACCGGCAAAAAGAAGTGACTTCGAAGTCGCCTCGAAGATGACATTGCTCATGCTCAGCCCCACCGCTACCAGGACCGAAACCCCTAACCAGAGTGCCAGCTCTTGTTGGTCAATACACAACAACAACAAGCCACCCGCTACAGTGCCCGGTACGCGGCCAATAATCGCGAACTTCAGGCCACGAAATGAAATCGAACGCCAATGGCTGTAAGAATTTGCCAGAGACAGGCTTAGTGCGGAAATGGTAATCGGCACCGGCACATAGAGGGGGTCGAGAAAGAACAGCGTCGGTGCTGCCACGATAGCCAAACCAAAACCAATTGAACTCTGAATGAATGAACCGACAAAGATAATCAATGCGGCGATTGCAATTTCCATAGGCGAAGGGTCGAACAATGCAACTAATCAGGCTGCTTACACAAAAAATGCGAGAATACTGAATGCCAACTTAAATGACGGTTTGCTTACTTGCCGCTGCCACCTTGCTGCGCAAGCAAGGCTTCCTGGCTGCCTTCATTACTAACTTCCTGAAAACCTGTCTCCATCTCCGTCGCTATCGCCATCTGCATTAACATTTCCAGCGCCAAGCCTGCGCAGGTGCCCTGGCTGCCATCGTAAACAGGTATGTCTTCCAGTGGCTTCTTCCAGGTGTTTCCTTACAGACCTCAAGGCACTGCCTGGAAAATCTTATGGCCTGTATCACCATTGCCCAGCGTGGATTGAGCCGACGATAATACCCGCTTCCGCCAGCAAGCTCCACTCTCTCTTGCCACTCTACTTGCCTGCTCTTTTAGACTCATTTATGGATTGCCCTATACTGACTACAAATACGCTATTTATTCCTGCTGACTGTTCTTCTCCACCCGTTCAATATCATCTCGTATTGGAAGAGGCTAGTACTTGAGCTGAATTGACAGCTCGTTTATCATACAATGACTTTGAGAGTCGCCATTTCCAGCGCCGAAATCACTACACGCGCTTGAGTGAGAGCTTTACATAATTCAAAAAATAGCCGGAAGTGGGACTTTACTGATTTTTGCTCCTGCAAAATCGGCATACCGTACATCCTGTACATAAGCCCCGCCATCTACAACTATCTTGCGCGGCTGACGCCGCACTTCCGACAGTTAGGCAAGGGGCTATGAGTATTTAGATCTCAAAAACACTGGAAAAATCACAATGCAATTACTTGATGGCAAGTCTTGCTCTGAGCAAATTCGTCAAGAAATAGCCGAAACCGTGGCAAAAATTAAGGCAAGCGGGAATCGTGTGCCTCATCTGGCGGCAATATTAGTGGGAAACGACGGTGCCTCACAAAATTATGTGGCTTTTAAAGTTAAAGACTGCGCGGAAGTGGGATTTGACTCAACCACGATACGCCTGGAAGAAAGCATCAGCGAAGCGGAGCTTCTCAGCAAAATTGATGAGCTGAACCGTAACGACGGGATAGACGGTTTTATTGTACAATTGCCATTACCGGCTCATATCGACGAAAACAAAGTGATACTGGCAATCGATCCCACCAAGGACGTTGATGGCTTTTGCCCGGAAAACGTAGGTAAATCAAGTTTGGGCCTTCCGGCATTTATATCAGCCACCCCTAACGGCATCATGGAATTATTTCGTCGCTACCAAATAGAAACCGAAGGTAAAAACTGCGTGATGCTAGGTCGCAGCAACATCGTCGGCACCCCCATGGCTATGTTAATGTCACGTAATACCAATCCTGGAAATGCCACTGTAACAGTAGCCCACAGTCGCACCAGGAATCTCACCAAACTATGCGCCAGTGCCGATATTCTGATAGTGGCCATAGGAAAAACTGAATTTGTCACCGCCGATATGGTTAAGCAGGGAGCGGTCGTGGTTGACGTCGGCCAGACTCGCGTTGCGGATCAAACTAAAAAATCAGGTTTTAGAAATGTAGGTGACGTTGATTTTGAAAACGTAAAAGACAAATGCTCGTATATTAGCTTTGTCACCGGAGGCGTTGGTCCCATGACCCGTGCCTCGCTGCTACAAAACACCCTCAAGGCCCATCAGAGAAAATAGAGTAAATACCATGTTTCAATCACTTCAAGCTCTTCCCGCAGACCCCATCCTGGGACTTATGGCAAGCTACCGTGCCGACAACAATCCAAATAAGATTGATTTGGGCATTGGTGTCTATAAAAATGAGAATGGTGATACGCCAATCATGACTTCGGTCAAAAAAGTCGAGGGCATCCTGCTCAATTCTCAAACAACGAAAAGCTATGTGGGGCCAACCGGCGCCGCTGATTACAACGCGATAGTCGCTGAATTATTGCTGGGCAGGTCACTGACAGACAGCCTCGGCAAACGACGCGTCACCGTGCAATCTCCAGGCGGCTGTGGCGGCCTGCGACTGGCGGCAGAGTTCATTAAGGCAGCCAGTCCCGAAGCAACGGTTTGGGTAAGCAATCCAAGCTGGGCAAACCACGTTCCGCTATTAGCCGCAGCCGGTCTCAAGCTCGAACAATATCCTTACTATGACCACGCCAGCCACAGCGTGCAATTTGAAGAAATGATTGATTGTCTAGGCAAGATTGGCCGTGGTGATGTGGTTCTGCTACATGGCTGCTGTCACAACCCTTGCGGCGCCGACCTTAGCCATGAGCAGTGGCAACAAGTTCGCGATGTTGCACTACAGCAAGGCTTTACAGTATTTATCGACCTGGCCTATCAAGGCTTGGGGGATGGTCTTGAGGAAGATGTTTATGGAGTCAGGTTGTTAGCCGATTCTTTGCCAGAATTAATAATCGTCAGTTCCTGCTCGAAAAACTTTGGTCTCTATCGTGAGCGTACTGGTGCCATAACCCTCATTTGCGATAGAGCAGAGGCCAGCGCAATAGCCACCACGCAAATAGCAGCAGCGGCGAGAACAATGTACTCAATGCCATCCGACCATGGTGCCGCAATCGTTCAGTTAATTTTAGCCGATCAGAGTCTGCGCAAGGAATGGGAGGCTGAACTGGCCGGAATGCGCAATCGTATTAATGGCTTACGCGCACAATTCGTTAAACAAATTCAAGCCAGTGGTGTCGAGCAAGATTTCGGTTTTATCGAGCGCGAGAAAGGGATGTTTTCCTTTCTGGGTGTGACTGTTGATCAAGTCCAGGTTTTGGTAAATGATTACAGCATATATTTGGCCAATTCTAGCCGCATTAATGTGGCGGGCATTAACGACGCCAATATTGAATACCTTGCAGCAAGTTTGGTAACTGTTCTAAACCCTTAGTCATGCGCTGTTATTCCCCTGCTTTGCCGGCACAGGATACAATTCCCGTCACAGTGCGAAGCAGAGGATTCTCACCTCCTGCTCACCTGTTATTTCACCGCAGCGGGTATAAATGCTGTACGCGATTTCAGGGAGTCAGCGATCGCGGCGGAAAATTCCCGAAGCAGCGTTTCAGTCGAAGCCCAGTCAATGCAGGCATCGGTGATCGACACTCCGTATTTCAAATCGTCCAGATCATCCGGAATCGGTTGATTGCCCGATTCGAGATTACTCTCAATCATCACGCCAATAATGGATTTATTGCCATCACGAATCTGGGCAGCCACCTCGGCAAGAACCAGTTTCTGATTATTATGATCCTTGTTCGAATTGCCGTGACTGCAATCGATCATAATGTTTTCGATCAGGCCAGCTTTTTGTAATTCTCTCTCGCATGCGGCAACACTTTCCCGGTCATAGTTGGGAGACTTGCCCCCTCTCAATATCACATGGCAATGAGGGTTCCCTTGTGTTCGAAACAGGGCAACCTTGCCCGCTTCGGTCACACTAATAAAACTATTGGTCGCTGACGCTGAACGGATCGCATTTACTGCAACCATCAAACCGCCATCGACATTGTTCTTGAAGCCAACCGCTGAAGAAATACCGCTTGCCAGTTTGCGATGGGTCGGTGACTCGGTTGTGCGGGCACCAATTGCAGTCCACGCCACCAAATCCTGTAGATACTGCGGTGAAATCAAATCTAGTGCCTCTATCCCAATCGGTAGACCAATCTCTGCTATATCCAGCATAAGGCGACGACCAATCCGTAGACCGTGGTCGATTTTGTGGCTACCATCAAGGTGCGGGTCGTAAATCAAGCCTTCCCAGCCAACAGATGTTCTCGGCTTCTCGAAATAAACACGCATGACAATCAATAACTCATCCGCCAACTCGTCCGCCAAAGGCTTTAGGCGCTTTGCGTATTCGAGAGCTTCTTGCGAATTATGAATCGAACAGGGACCAACCACCACGATCAACCTTGGGTCGTGATGTTCCAGAATCTGTTTTACCGACCTGTGCCCGCCCTGCACTGTGTTGACAGCCTTGCCCTGCAAGGCAAGTTCGCTCTTCAAGGCAGCCGGGGAAGGCAGTTCCTCATGTCCGATGATGTGGAGATTATCGATTTCCGTTATACGCTCTGACATTGCTAAACCTGCATAAATTTTGGACTCGGGATTATGCTGCAAATAGTATTGTATTCAAAGCCCCAATCTCGAATTACGCGAGAGAAAACCAGACATCGAAGCAAGACAGCCACGCTTTCTACAGGCATGGGGTTCAGGTTCCTGACTATCTGTCAGCAGGGGAAGTGACAAAAGTAAACACCGTGTCGGGGAAATTCATGTCTCCTGCCCAAGCCAGATTTTCAAAGGATTCGGTAGCGCAAACTACAAAAAAATAGCTCAACAAAAACAAATAGCAAAAAGTATTTTTTAAACCTGATTTTCAATCGACGGGCGATTTCTCATCACTTGATTCACAATTCCAACACAGGGCAAAATTTGCCGCATTGGACTCACCACAATCACGGCAATGCCATTCCGCGCCTTCAATCTCAGCGCTGTTTTCGATCTCCAAAATTATTTGCTCAGTGCGAGCGAAATACAGGGATTTTACCCAGACTTCCGGCAAACACTCAGTTACCGGAATTTCACCAGCGACAGAATATAACTGTTGGTTTTTCACCACCGCTTCGATGTCATGTTGCTCAAGCACATTTCTTATATTCCATGCCATGGCAATATTGTCAGTGCTGTAAACTCGCTTCATTTTACTACTTTTCACCGATTTTCCTGCCGTTTTCTTCGCACTGGACTACTTATCTGGACGATTACAGAGTTTCAAATTTGGCTTGCTAGCGATAAAGTTGTCGCCAGCGTACGCCTGACAAAAATAGCACCAGGCCATAGAGTAGCATTCCACCAAAAACCAACATGCCAAGCTGCACTATCTTCTTCGTCATATTCCAATCCAGCCATGCCTGCCAGTCGCCAGCCAGGCTAACCAGGAAAATAGCCATGACACAATTCGCCAACAAGACACGCACTACAAACAGCAACCATCCCGCTTGAAACCTGAATACTCCATCAGCCCGCAAGCCACGCAATAGCAGGCCCGCATTCAAAAACGCGGCCAGGCTGGTGGCTAGAGCCAGACCGACATGCGCAAGACCCGATAGATAAAAAATCAGGTTCATGAGCATATTACTTAGCATGGCGACTACGCCAATTTTCACCGGTGTACTGGTGTTCTGTCTCGCGTAATAGCCTGGTGCGAAAATCTTGATTGCCATAAAAGCAATCAGGCCAAGTGCATAGGCTTTCAGACTACCGGCCGAGTTGGCAACGTCGGATTCCGTGAAATTGCTGTTTTGGAACAGCGTCACTAACAACGGTTCCGCTATGAGAATTAGTGACAGCGTCGCCGGAATCGCAACCAGGACAACAAGACGAAATGCCCAATCAAGGGTCTCGGCAAATTCATCCAGAGAAGACTGCGCGTGTTGCCGCGACAGACCAGGCAACACAACAATCGCCAACGCAATTCCGAAGGTTCCCAACGGCAATTCCATCAAACGATCAGAGAAATACAGCCAGGACACACTGCCTGAAATCAACAATGAGGCAATAAGCGTGTCGAATAGCAAGTTAATCTGGCTAACCGAGACCCCGAACAACGCCGGCACCATCAACTTTTTTATACGATCTACCCCTTCATGAAATTTCCCGAGCTTCGGCACTGGCAGTAACTGCATACGCGCCAGAAAAGGCAATTGGAACAGAAGCTGTGCGACGCCGGCAATTAACACTCCCCAGGCAAGTGCCAATTCAGGCACACGCATATAGGGCACGAGGAACAATGAACAGCTAATCAGGGATATATTAAGTAGTGCCGGGGTGATTGCTGGCACTGCAAAACGGGAATAACTGTTTAAAATAGCCCCACACAAGGCTGTCATCGAAATCAGCAAAAGATAAGGAAATGTTATTCGAAGCATTTCCACAAACAGCGCGAACTTGGCTGGCTCATCGGTGAAACCGTAGGCCAGTGGAACGGCCAGCAGTGGTGCGGCAACAACGGCGCACACGGTGGCAATAAGCAAAAAACCCCCGAGACTGCCTGCCACTGCGTTGACAAGCATCTGCACCTCAGCCAAAGACCTGGTGCTCCGATATTCAGAGAGTACTGGCACAAAGGCTTGATTGAACGCCCCTTCCGCAAATAACCTGCGCATGAAATTAGGAATCTTGTTGGCCAAAAAGAAAGCGTCAGCCCCATCGCTTACACCGAACACGCGAGCAATAACCACATCACGGGCCAAACCCAATACACGCGAAACCATAGTCATGGAGCCAGTGACGCCGCTGGCTCTCAATAGGCTGGTTTCATTCTTGTCGCTGGTTGGTGACGATTCTTCGCCAGCGCAGTGGGATTCACTCATGAGATTTACAGCCTTGACGGTGGTTCATTGCTAGCCAAATGCGCAATTATGGCAGTTCCTGCCACCAAATGAAGCGGCACTGCACGAAATGGACAATACCAGCCAGTATCGCTAAAAAAAGAGGTCAACATAACCTGGCAGCCTAAAAAACCGATAGTCGCCTCTCTGCTATCACTGCACACTTTCTTGTATAAGGACAAGCTTACCAGGGAAAAGGCGAATAGTATTCTATCAGGGATGTGCAGCAATAAGTTGAGCGTTGTTAAGGGCCTGGAGAGCTGTTGCCAGATTCCCAGCCAGTAGGCGCTACTACATACGCGCTTACTACTAACTATTGACATCAGGGGTCGAAAACGGCATAGTGTCGCACTCTGAAATCGAGGGATGCTACGCCATAATCGTGGTCTCCACTCAAGCGAAATAATCTGCTGGTAAACACTGAACCAGTTCTATAAGGAGTTCCAATTGGCTAATTCTCCACAAGCCCGCAAGCGTGCAAACCAGGGTGAAACTCGTCGTCGCCACAATGCTTCATTTCGATCCATGGTACGCACCCACATCAAGAAAGTAGACGCTGCGATTCAGGCAGGCGATCACGCCGCTGCAACAGAAGCCTATAATGCCGCCGTTCCTGTACTCGATCGTATGGCAGACAGAGGCATTATTCACAAGAATAAAGCGGCGCGACACAAGAGCAGATTGAACACGGCAGTGAAAGCACTGAAATAGCCCTTCGTCAGTCATAAACCCGGTACTTGCCGGTTTTTTTATGGTTGAAATTCAGTGCTGGTCGTCTTGCTGCTTCATTCTGGCTATTCAATCACTCAATATTAAATTGTCGCGATGAATGATCTCTGCTTCTCCCGCATAACCCAATAGACTTTCGATTTTCTCGCTGCCCTGACCTTGTATTTTTACTATTTCATCAAAACTGTAGTTGACCAAACCGCGGGCGATTTCTGCCCCGGACTTAGTAACACAGGAAACCACTTCTCCCCTGTTGAATTTCCCGGTCACGTCCTGTATTCCCACTGCCAGAAGGCTTCTGCCTGACTCTTTTAACACCTGTACAGCACCTGCATCTAAAACCAGCTTCCCTTTTAAGCTGAGTTGACTGGCCAACCATTGCTTCCTGGCGGTTACCGGCTCATTATCCGCTTTCAACAAGGTGCCTACTACCTCACCTTCTACCAACCGTGAAAGAATCTGCTTCCCACGACCATTAGCGATTACGGTATTAGTACCGGATCTGGCCGCCAGTCGCGCCGCTGACAGCTTGGTCATCATGCCGCCTCGGCCTGGACTACTGCCCGTGCCCGCCATTGCGCCAAGAGCACTGTCCGTTGCGGATGCCGTATCAACCAGGTTGGCTGAAGGATTGCTTCTGGGGTCGGCTTCAAACAAGCCATCCTGGTCAGTCAATATCACCACCACATCAGCATTGATGAGGTTGGCGATCAAGGCTGCCAGGGTGTCATTGTCACCAAAGCACAGTTCAGCCGTCGCCACCGTGTCGTTCTCGTTGACAACCGGGACAACTCCCATCTCTAGCAAGGTCGTCAAAGTACTGCGAGCATTCAGGTAGCGAGTGCGATCAGACAGATCATCATGGCTCAATAAAATCTGTGCTGTATGTACGCCCTGCTTCATAAAGCAGCTCTCATAGGCTTGAATTAAACCCATTTGACCAACGGCGGCGGCGGCCTGTTGAAGTTGAACCTGCTTGGGGCGCGACTTTAACCCCAGCCTGGCCACACCCTCGGCCACGGCGCCGGAAGAAACCAGGACAAGCTGTATGCCATTTTTTTGCATGGTGACGAGTTGACCAGTCCAATCCGCTATCGCATCGAGATCCAGCCCACGACCGTTGTCAGTAACCAGAGAGCTACCAACTTTAACCACCCATCGCTTCGAATTTTTAATCTTCTCTCGCATTTGTTCGGCGCTCACTCGTTCTGGTCATCATCCAACAGATCATCGCCACGCGGCCGGGAGATTTTAGTACTCTCAATACTGCGTCTGATTTCGAAAGCCATTGTTGCTTCTTTTTCTTGCAAGGCCGTTCGATACTCTTCCTCATCCAATAATTTCTGCCGATGAGATTCAACCGCTAGCATCAATTCGCCACACAAATCCTTGCAACCCTCATTATTCAGTGCTGATATTTCATGAATAACATCTTGCCATGACAGTCGAGAGCGCAGCGCCTGTTTCAAATGCTCTAAACTCTTTGCATCCAACAGATCGGCTTTGTTTATTACCAGCCAACGTTCCTTGTCGGCAAGTGTAGGGCTAAACTTCTGCAACTCTTTAATTATTTGTTCAGCGTTATCCACCGGATCGCTTCCATCTGCTGGCAACGCATCAACCAGGTGTACTAACAATCTGGTTCTTGACAGGTGCTTTAAAAACCTGAAACCCAGCCCCGCTCCCTCAGAAGCGCCCTGAATAAGGCCAGGGATGTCGGCCATTACAAAACTACGCTCCATGCCGAGGCTGATCACCCCCAAATTGGGAACTAACGTGGTAAATGGATAATCGGCAACTTTGGGAGTCGCGGCAGATACCGATCGAATCAGGGTTGACTTGCCTGCATTTGGAAAGCCAAGCAAACCCACGTCCGCCACAAGACGTAGCTGTAGCTGCAATTTCCTGGCCTCTCCGGGCGAACCTTTGGTGATTTTGCGTGGCGCCCGGTTGGTGCTGGACTTAAAGCGGGTATTGCCCAAGCCGTGGAACCCCCCCCTGGCAACCATAACCGCTTGCTCCGGGATGTTAAGATCGGCAATGAGTTCTTCGGTGTTTACATCAATAACAGAGGTACCCAACGGCAGCTTGATCAATAAATCTTCACCGCCCCGGCCGGTGCAGTTTCGTCCTTGTCCGGCTTGTCCCGATTGCGCTCTATAACGCGGTTGAAAACGGAAATCCACCAGGGTGTTCAGCGCGGCATCAGCCTGCATAAAAACGCTGCCCCCATCACCGCCATCACCGCCGTCCGGACCACCACGCTCAATGTATTTTTCACGACGAAAGCTGAGACAGCCATTACCGCCATTGCCTGCCTCTACCGTTATTTCTGTTTCGTCTACAAATTTCACGTTTTACCTGTTACCGCTGGCATCTGTTTTAACAGATTGATTCGCGCTGGGCGAATACGGGAAGACCGCGCAATTCTACTGGCAAATCTGCATAAAAAAAGCCCCGTCGAACGACGAGGCTTTTTTGTAACGAAAGGTTTTACCGAGCTGCCTGGATGCTCACAAATTTGCGATTCCTTGACCCTTTCACGCTGAATGTAACAATACCATCGGCTTTGGCGAATAGCGTGTGATCCTTGCCGCAACCGACGTTTTCACCCGGATGGAAGCGAGTGCCACGCTGACGCACAATGATATTTCCGGCTGTAGCGGCTTCGCCGCCGAATAATTTCACGCCCAATCGCTTCGATACCGAATCACGACCATTATTAGTGCTACCCCCTGCTTTCTTATGTGCCATTACCTGACTCCCGGCCTTTAGGCTTCGATTCCAGTGATCTTAACTTCTGTAAACCACTGCCTGTGACCTTGTCGCTTACGCGAATGCTTACGACGATTAAATTTAACTATAGTGACTTTCGCTGCTCGGCCTTGCCTGACTACTTCCGCAGTGACCTGACCACCTTCCACGTAGGGTGTGCCAATCCTCACCGATTCGCCTTCACCCAGCAGTAGAATGTTGTCAAAACTCACTTTTTCACCAGTGGCGGCTTCCAGTTTCTCAAGTCGAAGAATTTCGCCCTCTTCAACCCTGTGTTGCTTGCCACCGCTTTCTATTATCGCGTACATAATTCTCTCCGATACCGCCTTTTACATGGGAATTGAACCCATTCCTTTACGGGTCGGGAGTTTACGGGAACAACACTGCTGAAGCAAGGTTTTATACAAGGAAGATTCTCGAAAACCTCGTGTTTGGCCGATCTCTTCAGCAATGAGCCTCATCATCGGTCGCACTGCCAGGCTGTGGCTATAGCTCGCTCGCAGTCGCTTGACAGCGCCCAATTCGCTCCCTAGCATACGTGTTCACGGGGTTTTGCCGCAGAAACGCTCAAATCCAGGCATTTAGCCGGGAAACAGGCAGCAAACACAGCACCATGTACCAGAAAATTCGAGCAGCAGTCGAATCCGACTTTCAGGCAGTAGATCATTTTGTAGTGGATCAACTTCACTCTGACGTGCCTCTGGTTGAGAACATAGGTCATTATATTGTAGAAGCCGGTGGTAAGCGTCTGCGTCCTGTTCTGGTACTGCTGGCGGCCAAATGCTGTAAAATCGATAACCAACAACATATACCTCTTGCTGCGGTGATCGAATTCATTCATACCGCCACGCTGCTGCATGACGACGTGATCGATATGTCCTCTCTTAGAAGAGGCAGACCCACCGTCAATGCACAATGGAACAACCCTTCCAGTGTGTTGGTGGGCGACTTTATTTACTCCAGAGCCTTCCAGATTCTTGTCGCCCTGGGCGATATGAGAATCATGAAGATCATCGCAGATACAACGAATAAGATAGCTGAAGGGGAGGTTCTACAATTAATAAGCAAGAATAACCCGAAGCCCTCTGAACAAAATTACATGGAAGTAATTCAGAATAAAACCGCCATTCTGTTTCAGGCCGCCGCACAATGCGCTGCTATTCTGACTCAATCAGGTGACGAGCAAGAGCAAGCTCTCCGGAGTTTTGGCATGCACCTTGGTATCGCCTTCCAATTGATTGACGATGTATTGGATTACGACGGCGACAGTGAATTGATGGGGAAAAACATCGGAGACGATTTGGCAGAAGGAAAACCAACATTACCCCTCATTTATGCACTTGAACAGGGTAGTGAGGTGCAAGCGAATTTGATCAGACACTGTTTGACTGAACAGCAATTACAACCGGAAACTCTAAACCAGGTCATAAAAATCGTGCAAGATTGTGGTGCCTTGAACTACGCACGAGAACTGGCAGAGTCGCAATCGAACCAGGCTTTGGATTGCCTGCGTGTCCTGCCCGCCTCTGAGTACCGCGACGCACTGGAATTGATGGTTAAATTTTCAGTCACACGTAGCAGTTAATTACCGTTGTGGCAGAGCCAGGCTGTCCTTTTCCACGCTATAACCCTGCCGCAATGGCTCATCCTGTAATCTGCAAAATAAGTGCCTGACACCACCACTGTGCAGAACAATGTGGAACAATACTATCAGGAGGCTGCGCAAGAAACCCTCGCCAGCCTGTGTTACAGGTGGAAACCCAAATCGAGCAGATGGTTTATAAGCTTTATGACCTTAGCGATGATGAGATAAAAATTATTGAAAATAAGGCCACTCCTGACCCCGTCATTCCTGTGAAAGCAGAAATCCGGTCAGATGTTGGATTTTTGCACAGTCTCTTGCGCAGGAATGACGGCGGGGTTGCTAGAATGACGGCTGTGGCAAGATGCCGATCTGAACCAGATCATGGTGCTGGTTGAGAGAGTCATCAAGGAAGAGGAATCATTCTCTTCTTCTTTTTCGATCCGGGACAAATATACTGATGCCCTGGCTGGATTCTCGCAGGATAGTTGACGAGTCAATAATCCTCACCTTTTGATTGCCGGGTTGGTAAATTTCATCATGAAGTGCCAGCATTTTTTCAGCCGACCGTATATAGCGCGCAGCTTCTGGCTCGTCTCCCATTTTCAGGTAGACACTGGCCAGGGCAAAATAGAAATCAGGCTCCGCTTCTTTTAATCTCAGTGCTCGACGAAACGCCCGGCGCGCTGCATCCATGTCATTCCTTTCAAAAGCAACACTGCCTTGCGTAAAATGATAATAAGGATTTCGTTCATTGAAACGCTGAATCGCTAATTCATATTCATTTGCCAATTCAAAATTACCAAGACGGCGATAATGCTTCGCCAGGTTGCTAATTGCCGTCGCATTGTTGTCATCGGCGTCAAATGCCATGCGATAACTGTACAAGGCAAATTGTGTATTTCCCAGGCGATTGTAAGTGCTGCCGATATTGTTCCACGCGATAGAAGAATATTCATCCAGGAAAAGTGCATTCTTGAAATACACTAAAGCCTGTTCAAAATTCCCGTCTATCAACTCTTCAACGCCAAGATTATTAAAATAAAGAGAGCGTGCATCCTGATCAGAAATAATCTCAGCGCTTAGCGTTTGCAAAGAAATCTCGGGGGTAAAATCTACTATATAAGTCCGTCTGGCACTTATTCGCCCGCTGGCGTTGATATGCTGGCTTAGCACCATTAGATCACCGCGGCGGTCCCAGCCAGGCTGCACTTCCACCGTTTGAAAATGTGCATCGATATTTACATGGCGCGCCATCGCCACATACAGGTTCATTATCGAAAGGCAATTTCCTTCACGCGCATAAAACGCCTCCATCGCTGTATGAGTCTGCTCACTTGAATACTGTATATCCAGAAATTCCTCGTCATACAAAATATCTTGCAGTAACTCTACGCGAGTTTCTTCACCATCCCGTGGGTCGATATTGTCATCGATGAGTTTTTTAAGCTCATCGGAAATATAGAGCGGATCAATTTCGGGAAAACGATCGCTTGTCTGATCAATAATGGCGCTATGAACCTCTTGATCAATAACAAAATTGGTCTCGATATTGATATTCATACAGCCTGCCAGCATGGCGAGCAGCGCAGTAATACACAGGCTTTTGGAATGGCTATTAGCGGCTGACATTATTTTCCACACAATTTCAACTTTAGCTGTTAGTAGCGGCGCGGGGTGTCTTTTCCAGTCTTGTCTATTTTCATGAATTCGTAGCGACCCCGCAAGAATATTATCTTATTTTCCTGCAGGCGGCGGAGTAGACCCACCCAAGCCGCATAATTGGCAATTTTCTCCATGCTATTACCCAGACCGGAATAATCGAGCTTCTCGTCCAACCTGCGCAGGTCTCGGCCCCAGCCACCCAAATGGCTGATATTTCTGCTTTCCGAGTCATAGCGATATGCCAGCGCTACGCGGGTCTGGGCTATCCGCATAATGTCAGCCGACAAGAAACGCAGCTCTAAATTTGTCCTGAACTGTAGCTTGTTCAACGCGGCAGCCTTGTGCCAGTCAATTGCTGTGTCGATCACGACACTCTTGGTAACCGGTAAATTTGGTACAAATTCAAACGGCTGCGTATCCGCGTGCATTATCGCGAATCCTGCGTCAGTGTCTCTTAGTGCAGATGAAATTCGAATTCGCCCATCGGCGTCAATGTCCACAATGGCATCTGATTTAATAGCGTCGGAACGCATGACAAAGTCGTAGAGCGCTTTTAAATCAACTGGCGTAATGTCGGGCAATGACCACAAACCATGGACTTCATCAATAAGGCGCAATTCCCGCTCACTGTAAACCAGCTCAAGCACCGACATATCGATAGCAGCAGTTTCACCCAGGGCAACACCACCGGGCACGACTATCACTTCGATAGTTGCCTGGTTGAATTCATCTCCCAAGGTCTCTTTCAGGAATACCGGGGGTTCTGTTCTGGCCAGCGATCCGTTGCCCTTGTTCCCAGCTGCAACGAATATGGTTAGAGTTTCTGCGAACGCGTTTACCAAGGTACTCAAGCTCTGTTACTTCGGTTCTATAGCGCCGTGCAGCCCGGCTATCAATAGCCAGTCGTTGTGCAGCGGTTGTGTACACGGATGACCTCGCGGTCGTTAAGATTTGATCTAACATCAATGTCACAGGCCGCAGTGCGGCTGAAAGTTTCAGCAGAAAGGCATCTTCCATCACAGCAGCATCGAGAGAATCGGCGCAAACAGTTGTCGACAAAAGCAAACTGCCAACAACAGCGTAGTAGACGCAAATCTGAAAAATTTTCAGGCAGAAAATGCACATAATGCTGGAAACCAAGAGCAATCGAACTCTCATCATTCATGGCTAGTGCCATAAAGTTTGCTCGCGGAGTTGCCGAGAAAAAAGCTGGAGCGTTTGTCGACACAAATGCCTGAAGAGTTTCTATGTTATCAAACAGGTAGACATAGTTGGGAACATTCGCCCGGGGAAATTAGTAAGGCCGGCTATGGCAAAGGCAGCCACCTGTCGCCACAGCTCAAGTTCGCTGGCAAATCTGCTGGTTTGGCGTGAGGACAGCTGGCTGTAGAAATGGAAATTGTCATTTCTGGCTTGCAGCCACCGCTCTGTCAAGAATTGCTCTTGCGCGGAGACAGAGGGTGAGAGCAGCACCAGGCTGAGCGAGTACATCAGGCTTCGGTGAATTACTGACAAATAGTCAAACATGATGGCGCACCAGATTGACGTAACAATTCCCGGCACATTACTCTAGCATGCAGAACCCCGAGATTTAAAGGAAAAGGAAAATCGGCAGGATAACAGGCGGGGAAACGGGGCTGTCCCCGCTTCTATCCCGACCTGCTGAAGAGGCTACATGGCAGGATAATTGGGGCCTCCACTGCCTTCCGGCACAACCCAGTGTATATTCTGCGAAGGGTCTTTAATGTCGCAGGTTTTGCAGTGTACACAATTCTGTCCATTGATCTGAAATTTCTTGTTGCCGTCCGCCTCTTCTATCACCTCATAAACACCTGCCGGGCAATAGCGTTGAGCAGGCTCATCATAAATTGGAAGATTGTGACTGACCGGAATGGACGCATCCTTGAGTTGCAGATGACAAGGCTGGTTTTCTGCATGGTTGGTATTGGACAAGAAAACAGAAGACAGTTTATCAAAACTGATTTCTCCATCCGCTTTCGGGTAGTTGATGCCAGGGCATTCAGTCGCCGGTTTCAGTTGCGCGTAATCTTGAGACTTGTCATGAAAAGTGAAAGGGAATTTACCAAAGAAAATATTCTGCTCAATGAAAGTTAGCGCACTGCCCAACCAAAATCCAAACTTATGAAACCCAGAACCAAAATTTCGCGTCTTGTGTAATTCATCGCGCAAACCGGAATTAGCGAATCGAACACTGTAATCTACTAATTCTTTTTCATTTGAATCACTACTCAACGCGGCGAATAAAGTTTCGGCTGCTATCATTCCCGACTTCATTGCCGTGTGACTGCCCTTGATTTTCGCTGCATTCATGGTTCCAGCATCGCAACCAATTAGCAAGCCGCCGGGGAAGGTCATTTTAGGCAATGAATTCAATCCACCCTTGATAAGCGCGCGGGCACCGTAACTTATTCTTTTTCCGTCCTTGATGTATTGTTTAATGACTGGATGGTGTTTGAATTTTTGGAATTCATCGAAGGGGCTGATATGTGGGTTTTGGTAGCCCAAATCCACGATTAAACCTAAAGAAATTTGATTGCCTTCCAGGTGATACAGGAAGCCACCACTGCTGGCGGCATAGCTGGCTCCAATCATCGGGTAGCCAGCCGTATGCACAACCAGACCCTGCCTGTGCTGCTGCTCTGGAATTTCCCAAATTTCTTTTAGACCAATGCCGTAATGTTGGGGATCACTGTCTTTATCGAGTGCGTACTTGCTAATTAATTCTTTGCCTAAATGACCCCGGCAACCTTCGGCGAAAATGGTGTATTTCGCGTGGAACTCAAAACCTGGTTCATAGGAAGATTTTTGTTCTCCCTTGGCATCGAGCCCCATATCTCCAGTTGCCACGCCTTTAACACTGCCGTCTTTATGATAGAGAATTTCTGCAGCGGCAAAGCCGGCAAATACTTCGGCACCCAATTCCATTGCCTGCTGCGCAAGCCAGCGGCACAGATTGCCCAGAGAAATGATGTAGTTGCCCTCATTGTGCATGGGCCGAGGTACGAATAAACCGGGAAACCTGAATGACTTTTTGGCTGCTGGTAAAAAATAAACATTATCCCCGCTAACTGCTGTGTTGAGTGGCGCTCCCCTGTCTTTCCAATCCGGGAACAGCTCGTTCAATGCCGAAGGTTCAAACACTGCCCCCGACAAAATATGCGCACCCACTTCCGAGCCTTTTTCCAATACACAGACCGATAGTTCTTTTTCTGCTTCCCTGGCCATCTGTAAGAGCCGACACGCGGTGGACAAACCCGCCGGTCCAGCACCTACAATGACTACATCGACTTCCATGGATTCACGTTGCATGTGTAACCTCTATCTACCTTAATGCCTGATAAGCTGATTGAATTGAGCAGTTGCTTCACTTTCCTGTTGCAGCCACCCTTACTCGCAGGCGGTCATTATCCTCAATTAGCGGATCAAGCGCAAAGAACCAGAACCAGAACAGCCCGCAAGCGACATTAAATATGCCTTAAAACTGCGACATACATTCATTGTAGACTCTCGTTTTGGTAAAAAGACAGCCCGTCTGTCTTTGAAGGACTGCATCTGATACCAGTCCGCGAACGTGAAAATCAGCGAACGTAGAAAATCACCGACGTAAACAGCAGCACCAACAAACCTCCTTCCAACACCCCCAGCAACAATTTCGCTTTGGGTCTCAGGTTTTTCATGTATCTGTTGATTGGTACGATTATTTGGTTGTAACTCTGATTTGTCATTGCCTTATTTCAGGACTTTCACCCTGGTGAATACCATCATGTGCTGCCATGGCAGGAAATCCAGTGTGTCAGTCCATTCCAGGCCAAAAACACGCATTTCCTTAACCACCTGTGCTTCAGTCATCTTGTGTAGCGGCCGAATTGGTACGGAGTTGTCTTCGCCACGGTACTCAAGCAAGAAAATACGGCCTCCCGGGCGCAGCGCATTATAAATTCCATCTGTCATTTCGAAGGGGTGGTCGAACTCATGATAGGCATCGACCATGATGGCAGCATCTATGGAATTGGGCGGAAGCTTTGGATCATCCACCTTGCCCAATATCCCCTCGATATTGCTTACCTTATCCACCACCTTGCGTTGTTCGATCAGTGCCAGCATTTCCGGTTGAATATCAACCGCCAGCACTTTGCCTTCTGGTACCAGTTTTGCAATTCTAAATGAAAAATAGCCAGATCCAGCGCCAATATCCGCCACCACATGATCTGGCTGCAAGCCCATATTTGCCACCACCTCATCCGGCATTTCCTGCTGAATTCGACCAGGACGATTCAGCCAGGCCGCCGCCTGATGCCCCATAACGAAAGAAATTTCTCGACCCATATAGAACTTTCCAATGCCGGTAGTTGCTCGCTCTGGTGCCACTTCATAACCCGGAAATTCCGCAGCCTCCAGGGAAACTGAACCAGGGAAAGCAAGGCCAAGCACAGTTAGCAAGCAGCCTGCCTTGAATTTTCGATTAGTAATCATGGGAATCGCCTATGCGCTTCGGGTTCACGAACCACAGAAACGTGTGGAACCAGGGTATTGAGATTGTAGAACAGCACTGGCGAGCAAACAAGAAGCCCGACTTGTTCCCGGCCAAAGTTATCATCTGCATCCTCCGGCGGTAGAATCGGCTAATGCCGTTTTCTTGCATTCGCTGGGCCTTTCCGGGCAATGTGACTGGCCTCTTGATTAATGAAGATTATGCAAAACTCCCGGCCGGCAAATTATCTCAACCTGGTAGTTGCTTATGCTACTATCTTCGATTAAACACAAGAATATTCTCACGCATTGGATACAGATTATGACTCAGGTTTTACAAGGAATTCGGGTTCTCGATTTTGGCCGCTACATCGCCGGGCCTTATTGCGGCACGCTGTTGGGGGATATGGGTGCCGAAGTGATCAGAATAGAGAAGATCGATGGCAGCGAAGATCGCTTCCTTTCTCCAATCAGTGATAAGGGAGATGGCGCTCTGTTCATGCAGTTGGCACGGAATAAGAAGTGTATGACACTCAATCCAATGAAACCCGAAGGCCGGGAAATCGTTAAAAAACTGGTAAAAACTGCGGATGTGGTTATCGCCAACCTGCCTCCCGATACGCTGGCGGCTATGGGTCTGGATTATGCGAGCCTGAAAGCCAGCAAGTCAGACATTATCCTGACCACAATCTCGGCCTTTGGCCGTGGTGGCCCCTACGCCAATCGAGTGGGTTTCGATGGGCTTGGTCAGGCCATGTGCGGCGCTATGTATATGTCGGGCACTCCCGATCAACCAATGAAAGCCTATCCCCCTTTTATAGACTTTGGTACGGCCAGCCTGGCTGCTTTTGGCACAATGGCGGCTCTATTTGAGCGCCAAAAAACAGGTCGCGGTCAGATGGTCGAGGGGTCGCTGTTCAATACGGCATTAACCATGATGAATGGCACCGCCATTGAACAACACGCTATTCAACGCAATAGATTTGCGACGCTCAACAGGTCACAAACTTCTGGCCCGGCAGATACTTGCAAGACCAAAGACGGCTGGGTGTTGGTGCAGTCAGTCGGTGGCCCGTTATTCAAACGCTGGGCCGATTTAATGGGCGAACAGCACTGGCTGGAAGACCCGCGCTTTAAGGATGATATTTCTCGAGGTGATAACGGCGAATTGATCAGTGAAAGATTAGCAGCCTGGTGCGCTGAACGTACTTCTGCCGAAGTGTTATCGGCGATGGAAGAAGCACGTCTGCCAGCCGGCCCCATACTTTCACCACAGGAGGTTTTGGATGACCCGCATATTGCTGCAAAAGGACTGTTCCAGCCGGTCGACTATCCGGGCCTGGATAAACCTGCACCGTTGATGAAAACCCCCGTGGAACTCTCGGAAACACCTGGCGAAATTCGGTCTCGACCACCAACCCTGGGCGAACACACGAATCAGATAATGCGAGGCCTGGGTTATGCTGAAACTGAAATTGCTGACCTTAAAGAGAAGCGCATAATTTAGAGAGAAGATAATTCAGAGGGAAGATAGCCTGGGGCAAGCCGGGTTGGTGCAGAGCAAAGCCCGCCTGGCAGTTCGATAGGGAAACCTCGCGGTGAGGCTGGCTACAGTTGTCACTACCTTATAGCCAGCCTCTCTATCCACCTTCTCTATCCACCCTTCTCTAGCCACCCTGTCTAGCGACTGTGCAACAAGCCTCGCCAAGCCGCGTTACCTGTGGAAAAGCCGTGCGGATTGGTGTGGTTTTACTGGATTCCTGCTTTCGCAGAAATGACGGGTGGTGCAGGAATGACGGGCAATTTTGTAACGAATAAGAAAGTTGTTCTTGCACTTTATTCCCGGAATTTTCCAATTTCCCTTGACGAACACTTCGGCGTCCGTTACCTTCGGTTCGTTCCTTCGGTCAAAAGTTCCAATAAGAACTTGGGAATTATTGGGAATGAAGCCTCATTATGCATTCTCCATTTGGCTGATCGGTTCGAAACTGTTCGTAAGAAGGCTATCCTAAACTCTCCAGGCGTGGAAAAAGGGTGTAGTTGTGAATGACTGAGAAAAAGCGATCGTTCATTGCCAGATCAAACACCAGAAAGTTTTCCGTAAGCAAAAAGCTGTGCATTGTTTTGCCTGTGCCCGGGAATCAAGAAAAAATATCGCCAAGGGAAATCACATGAAATCAACAACCACTATCACCAGAAAACTGATTGCTGTTTCGGCATTGCTCTGTGCTGGCTATGCGCCGAACGGGCTGTTCGCCGCTGAAGAAGAACAAAGGCGTATCGAAGAAGTCACGGTAACCGCAGAGAGAAGGGAAGCATCCGTTCAGGATACCTCTATTTCCATTACCGCACTCACCAGCGAATCCCTGGAAGACTTCGGCATTCGCAACCAGGAAGATCTGCAAAATTTTATTCCTGCTACCACCATCCAGCCTTACGATTCTACAATTAGAGGGGTTGGACGCAATTTCCGCGCATTGGGCGGCGACCCTGGCGTTGCAACTTACATGAACGGAATTTACTCAGAAGATTTGCTAACGGCCACGGCGGCAACTTTCTGGGATGTCGATCGCATTGAAGTGCTGCGTGGCCCCCAGGGTACACTGTACGGTCGTAATGCGGTTGGCGGCGCGATCAATGTACTCTACAAAGAGCCTATTGACGAATTAGATTATTCTTTCAAGTCCATCATTGGTAATTTTGGCACCAATGAGGCTTACGGCATGGTGAACACAGCATTGATTGAGGACGTACTGTCGGCGCGGGTAAACTTTGCCTATCGTGACCGCGATGGCGTTATCGAAGAACTGGGCAGTGGCAGTGATATCGACGGCCTTGGTACTGAGAACGTTGCCGCCGTGTTTAAATGGACACCAAGCGACACCGTCGAAGTCAATCTGCGACAGAATTTCATGGAGATTGATCGCTCATTCGGTGGTGCCAACGGCGGTGGCCTTGTGGTGCTGAATGAAGATGGCAACCCGACTCGAACCACAGACGCCCTGGTTCCTGGTTACCGATTTATCGACACCGCAAACACTGATCCAGCTAATTTTGATAACAACAATTGGTACGACCAGAGTCAGCCTATATTCAATTTCACCAATCCAGCCACTGGTGCCACCGATCAGGCACAACGTGTCCGGCCAGGAATCGACCCCGGCGATTTCGATGGCTTTCAGAATGCGGCGGCTTCATTGGATGGGTTTAACAATACCTCGGCGGCGTCAGCAGCCAGATACAACGAATGTGTGTTCCCTGGCGATATCGCTGGTGATGAGCTTTGTGCAGCCACTAATGGCCTGAACCGTGAGAATTTCAAGCAGCAAGGAACCCAGTTCGATGTTTCATGGGATGTGAATGACAGGCTTGAGCTGAAGTATCTATTCGGGTACAACAGGCTGAGCTACAAGCGAACTACCGATGACGATAACACCGCCAGTCTGTTTCATGATCGTCAGTTTTATGTGAACCACGAGGCGGACTATACCTCTCACGAATTCCAGGCGTTCTACGACATCAGCGATACCGTATCGATCACCTCAGGCTACTTCATCTACGATGCAACCATCGATCAACGCGGAGATTTCTACTCTTCCCTGGCCGAGGCCAGGCTGGTAAATCCTTATCAGGACAATACGGCACTGAGTGCCGGTGCTGCGGCGTTCATTGGTGCTCCTGGTGCGGCAGGTATTAATGCCAGTACTCTGGCATTTCAAGGCAGACCAATGGTTTCCCTGTTTAGTGCGAAACTGTCCTGTAATGTTGCGACCCCTGCCGCATCCTGTGCGCGGAATAATGGTGGCAATAATCTACAAACCTCAGCCTGGTTTGGTGACAACGGCAGCAATCCTGACCTGAATGTTATTCATGGCCTGCAAACCACCGCAACTGACCTGCTGTATGCCACGCAGACAAAACGTGAAGCCTTCGCTGCTTATACCCAGGGTGTATGGGATATCGATGAGACCTTTACCTTGACCCTGGGCATACGTTACGCCGAGGACGAAGTGACGGCCGAAGAGAACCTGTGGCGCTATTCAGAAACTGGCGCGTCCACCTTTTTGGCTCTGTACGGTGGTCTGGCTGTAGTAAACCGTATTAATGGCGGCCTGGTTGACGATGGCACCGGTTCACTGACAGAACCGACGGCAGCCGTCACCAACGGCGGCATTCCCTTTGCGTTGAGTGTGTATAGACCCTTCAACCGAACCGACCGCAAGACAACCGGACGTATCAATCTGGACTGGAATGTCAGCGATAATGCATTGATGTATTTCTCCGCTACATCCGGCTACCGTTCAGGGGGTTTTAACCTGGTATTTTTTAGCACCACAGCCACGTATGAGCCAGAGGAGTTATTAGCCTACGAAATCGGTTATAAAACGCGTTTCTTCAACGACACCCTGCAATTGAATGGTTCGTTCTATCTGTATGACTACGACACTATTCACACGGTAGCCACCGAGGTGTCAACCATATTCGGAACCTCTACCTCGGTATTGGAAGCTCCGGGTGCTAAAGTGATGGGATTGGAAGCTGAAGTGTTGTGGTTGGCGACGGACAATCTGACGCTGGGTGGAAACTTCAGTTTCACGCCAAGTGAATACAGCGAGTCCCTGCTAATCTCTGACCCCAGCAGAAGAGATGTGCCCGAGTCGCTGTATCCTGAATTCGACAATCTGACTGAAGACATTAAAGGCAATCAGATATTGCAGGTGCCCGAAGGCAAGTTCACGGCTTGGACCAGCTACCTGGTGCCAATGAATGGCGGCGCGGCGCTGGAACTATTTGGCGTGTATAGCTGGACTGATGAAGTCTACTACTCACCCTTCGAGACCAATACCGAGAAAGCCGAGGCGTATGGCCGTGCGGATGTGCGAGCAACCTGGACATCGCCTAATGACAATTGGGCGGTATCCGCGTTCGTGAATAACATCTTCGATGACGTAGCCAACCTGCAGGTATTGCGGCAAGGTGAGGCTGAATTCTTCCGCCACAACTCGGGCATTACCTTGCCCAGGGCCTATGGCATGGAATTTAGTTACAAATATTAATTTAGTTACAAACATTAAAAGAACGAGTCAATAAGTAACCGGTCTAACTGCCCGGTTACGCATTGCTACAAACGCCCTGACCTCGTTCAGGGCGTTTTTGTATGAGTTTGTTATTGCGTTGGTTATAGTAGCCGTTGACCTCGCCGGTTATGCGCTGTTGGGGTTTGTCCTGCTCAAACACCGGCACTAATTTTTCGCTATTGTCCGCTTTGATTGCCGACCCGCTTTAAGGCAAAAATCCCTATTCTCGCGCTGGTAATGCCAATATTGCGCCGGCTCGGCGTAGGGGCTGTTGATGATGAGTTTGTCTATGCTTTCCATAGTGTTACTTTGAAATGGTCGGCAGTGGCTTCAAAATCGGGCTCTCTGCCGTTGTGTTGCAACATCAACGGAATAACCTTGCGCCGAAGCCCCATACCCTGCTGTTCCAGATAACCGTAATCTCTAAAAATTCTGCCTGACAAGGGGTTGCGTTGCACAGACACGCCGCTTTTTATTTTTTCCACCGTCATGCCATTGGGCAATGCACCGGGGCTGGTTATTTCAAAACGATTGGCGTAAACAACCACGCGCACATCATCCCGCTTTGTCCAGTCGCGATGAATGAGTGCATTGATGACTAATTCCCTGATTGCTTCTTTCGGATAGTCCCACACTCTCTTACGGGTCATGCCTTCCAGCCTCTCGTGGCTAACATATTCCTGAAAATGACTATTTTCATGTAGCGCGGTTTCAATTGGATTAGAAGCCTGGGAACCGCGATACGCCACCATCGGAATGTCGAAATCTCTATCGAATCGAGCATTGTAATCTTTATCCTCTCCATCATAAACGGTGAGTCTCAGGCCAGCTTGTGGCAATCTTAGTTTGGGGGCTTTCGCAAACAAGGCATAAGCAAAATAGCTACAGCTTAAATTTGGAGGTTCACCCACCAGAAAGCTATGATCGATAAGCAGCTTCTGCAAATCATATTCTGGCGAATAGTGCAGGACATTGTAGAAATATTCTGTGTAGCGCCGTTCATCCAACTCTGCAATTGTAGAACCGTGTACAGGAAATTTCTCTGCCGACACAAGACCACCAGCATCAAACAATCTGGCTTGTTGTTCGCGTGTTGCCAACTGGCAGGTATTACCATAGCGAACATAGGCATCCTCACGGTCGCTGAATCTGCGCGTGTATGGTTTGTTGCTACCCTGTGGCACGGTTATAACGGCTATTTTTTTATCTGCAAAGGTAATCTCTTCATAGTCCGGCAAGATAGTCGGGTGAACATATCGTGAGACCACCGTATCCATCAGCCATGCTTGAACGTTCTCTCTTTGAATACCACTGATACTGCCATCGTCTTCAACCCCCATCAAAATTTGACCGCCATTCATATTGGCAAAACCAACGATCTGCTTCGCTAACCATTCAGGGCGGATGTCATCCCGTTTATATTCAAGTTTAGGGCCTTCTCCCTGGTTCAGAAGCTCCAATAATTCGCTTTTTAACATATCGTGCCTGTGTCCTTAAAAACCATACTTGGCTTTGCGTATATTAAAAGCCGCTTTGCCACCTTCCAGTATTTCTGCTGCTTGCCTGCCTACTTCTGGTTTATCAATAGAGCCAATATTTTTAACCAACCCCCTACCCTGTTCGCTATCTAACACGGCGATTAACTCAGCATCACCAAACACCGGGATATTGGCGTTGTGGGTGGCAAACAAAAATTGCCGATTGGTTTTGAGTTTCCTTACATCCTGTACGATACGTTCGGCGATAAAAGCATTGTCTAAATTATCTTCTGGCTGGTCAATAATCAGCGGGTCATCACAGCTTAACAATAATAAGTTCAAGATAGCCGTACATTTTTGACCGGTGGACAGATGGTCAAGTGGTACATAGCGTGCATCATTATTCTCGTGGGCGGTATTTAGCTCAATACTCACTTTATCCTTTAACTCAATCTCTTCTAATTCCAGTCGCTTGGACAAATTCAAACTAACAAGTTTGTCTGCAATACTTTGAGTCAATCCGTATTGTTTATATTTTTCTATAAAAGCATTGGTATTTTTTTCGCCTACCCATTGCGACCATTCCACTAAATCCAATTCTATGTTGTCGTACTCTAACCATTTTATTTTCGACTGACCAATGCCGTCAATATTAAGCAGAAAGTCTTTTAGCGACTCGATGTTCCCACAACGCACAATGCTGATTTTTACTTTGCTCTTTAAGTCACCCTTGTTTAATTTTTTTACTGCTTTACTCATAGCAGTGAATCGTTCAAAAGCCGTACTACGATATTCTTCCAGCAGGTTTTCTCTCTCTAACTTAACGGTACCCACTATTTCTCGCTGGTTTTTATGTGCCTGTTGTTGCCTTTCTATCAAGGTCAATCGTTCAATAATGCTTGTGTATTCCGCTCCTAATTCTTTGCCGCTCTTGCCCGCTTGCTCAGGCAGTTGGGCAATCGCTTTATTTAAATCATCACGAATCTTGCTCGATGCTTCTTGCCAGGTTGATTCTATCCGTTGATAGCCGCTCCTGGTTTTTTGTAGTTCTTGTTCGGCTTGTTCAATCAGCTTGCTCAATGTTTTTTGCAAATCCGTAAACATTTCCCGCGCTTCGACCATGCTTGCTTTATTGGGCAGTTCTTGCAGATAAACGTCTTGCAAAAAGGCCAAATCAAATATTGATTCATAGCCGGTTATCCATTTTTCAACTAAATTAAACTTCTCGTTAATTTTTAATTGCATAGTTTTTTCTTTTTCGAGTAACTGAGCGTTTTTTAATTTATCCGCAATACCTAAACTCTTAAACTGCGCCGCTTTTCCTTTCAGTTTATCTTCCTTGCTGACCGCTTCATCTAATCGTTCAAACTCCTCATTAGCTCTTATCAATTTCTCCCTGTTGGTTACCAGCCTGCTCCGAATTTCAGTCATGTTGGCGTCAAATTGATCACTATCTGGCAGGAAATTATTAATCAGAGATAATTTGGCGTTCTCCTCTTTTTCTATTGCTAAAATTTCGCTTTGACCCAGCAGTTCAATATCAGGCAGAATGTCTTTGGGGGTCAAATGAGAAACGTCCCCTTGATTATTTTTAACAACGGGTGCTTCGCCATAACGCCTGCCGATTGTGTAATAATTTCCTTGCTGTGCTTTTGAATATACCTCTAAAATAATCTGTGAATTATTGAGTGTGTTTTTACGAAAAACATCCAATGCCTTATTATCGCCCCCACGCACGGGCATATCTAAAACGTAGCGTATGCTTTCTATTAAGGTGGATTTACCGGTACCGCGACCACCGATAACAGCATTGAGATGTTGCGAAAAAGCAATGGCATTATCTTCAAAAAACCCCGCACCTTGCCACTGTATAGATTTGATGAAGGAATATTGACGTTCGGGTACTTGGTGATTCAAGCGAATGCGAGACTCCGAATCCAGAAATGCCTGCTTAAATGCACTGAAGGTTGGGTCGGTCATTTTTATTAAACACGAAGCCGATGGATTGGCTAAATCTTCTGGCTGGCTTATATCTTTCGCATTGATAATAGCTATTGGCTTATCGCGTTTGTAATCCGGGTTTTTATTTTCAATAATATCTCGATAACGCCTTAATTCAGGTATCTCAACATCTAAATGGTCTATTCCCCCAGGAATTTGTCCGGCAATGACTAATTCCTCTTTCTGCCAAAGCTGCTTGTAGTTGCTACCGCCACTGTCCAATCTCAGGATGCCGTTATTCCCGGTCATATGGGCAGCATACCAAAAGCCCCGCTGACTATTTAGAACCATCTCCGCAATGTTTTCGCAACTTAAAGATGATGGATGCGTGGGTTCTCCTTGTAGCTTGTTGCTATTGCTGCCCATCAACCGCCCGAGATATTGATTGAGCGTGGCTAAATCGGTTGTTTCAGGATAGAGACAAACCAGGTGAATCTTTTCAGAGCTGGCGATTTCAAAGCCGGGAAATACGATGATACTGTTTTCTTGCAATAAACTCCGCAATCCTTCCGAATGTTCTACGCTACCGTGGTCTGCAAGCCCGACCACCTTGATGTTGTTTGCTAGGCATTGCGCCAATATTTGCTCGTTATAGTCATTCTCGGCTAAGGGAGTTTCCCCCCGATACCCCGCATAACTATACGGATTAAGCTGTAAGGCGCATCTATAAAACCGCGCCCCTTGATATGGGATTTGACTGCTCATTTCCCCACCTCCGCCTGCACAACATCAATAATCCGCAAACTCTCAATCCCTCGGTCGTCGACTATTTTTACTGCTACTCGTTGGTATTCCCCCGCTGTAAATGGCAGTGACTCCGGTCGGCACCGCAAAACTGTTATGCTCGGTCTTGCCCGCCCAGTCTAATGTTGTGGCTCAAGGTGCGGATCATAGGCGTAGGTTTGCTTTTCCCCGGTGTCCGGGTCGGTCTGTGGCGTAACCAGCTCAACCGGCGGGTTATTGAGCCGCTGCTTGTCCTTGTGGGCATAAGAATCAATCGGTTTTTGGCCAGTCTTTTTAGGTCGTTTTCTGGTCAATGTCTTGCTCTGATGTGATTGATTTTGTGCTTGTTGCAGCCTGTTTGTTATCTTGGGCAGCTATTGTTTTGTCGCTATTTTTTCTATCGGAGCTATTAATCATACCCTTTGGTAATCATACCCTTTGGTAATCATACCCTCTGGCAATCGACAATGACAAACCTACCTGCCTGGCAGCCGAAATCCACCGATGGAGTAGCGTCATCGCTTTGCTGAAACAAAATAACTTATAAGCCGTTCAAAAACTCCATCATGGCGGCGTTGGTCTGCTGCGGTGCTTCTTGCTGCAGCCAATGCCCAATATCAGGAATTAGCACAACATCTCGCAAGTCTGTTGTTGCTCGCGACATGGTTGCGGTTAATTGCTCTTTATTTCGACCGGCAATTACCACATCTCTTGAGCCCGCTATAAAAAGTACGGGGACCTGGACCTTCGCCCCTTGCAGATTTTCCGTAATCTCCCAGTTACGATGGAAATTGCGATAATAATTAACCCCACCACGGAAACCTGCGCTCTCAAATTGCGACACCACATAGGCCAAATCTTCTTCGGCTAACCAGTCGGGCAAACCCTGCGCGGCTCCAAGACGTCCAATCCATCCGCCAGCGGAACGATGTGGGTCGGTAATTGTCGCCGCGTCACGCGGTGATGTGGGCGACAGATACAAGCGACTTAGTATTCCTCTTGGGTCGGCGTCATATTCCGCTTCTGCCACTCCCCCGGGTTCATTGTGATACAGAATATAAAAGAAATTTTCACCATAGGCGGCGCGCCAGCTTTCCATGGGCGACTGACGAACACGACCACCGTAGGGGACGCTCATGGCGATCAAGGCACTAAATCGGGAGGGGTGCAGAAGCAGCGTATTCCAGGCGACGATGGAGCCCCAGTCATGGCCAACCATAATCGCGGTCTCCTGCCCCAGGGCATCCAGCACTCCCACCATGTCCGCCGCAAGATGCACTATGTCGTAATCCTCAACATCGGCGGGTTTATCTGTCTCGCCATAGCCCCGCATATCGGGAGCGACCACATGATAACCAGCCTCTGCCAGCATAGTCATTTGATGTCGCCAGGAGTACCAGGATTCCGGCCAGCCATGTGCTAACAGAATAAGAGGCCCCTGCCCCGCCTCGGCGATACGCATAGTCAAGCCATTGGCTTGAATAAAACGAAAAGTTACGCCCGCTACCGGTGATTCATTACTCAAGGCTGTTTCCCCCTGCTGTGCCCAGGATTGGCCGGATAGTGACCAAAATAGCAAAGCTGACACGGCCAGCAATCGAACAAAAGCCGAACCTGTTTTCTTGTTTGCTGTTGTCATTGGTTTATCTCCAATTCTGTTGAGATTTTATTAACGAAAGAACCAAGACTACCATGCCAGGTGTTGACTTAACCACGGCAACGGCGTTTCATTGGCTCAGATCAAGAAACAGCAAAGACGAGGTGTACCAGGTGACCCGGCATTATGATGTTCCCTACATGGAAAGAACGCGAAATCTTTACCGCGCCCAGGGCTATACCAGGGATTATCGATGGGCGCAGCACGATGCGGTGCCTTTTAGCCCGATGAAGATACCCATTAGCGAGGCCAGGCTTGCTGTCATTACCACCACGATGCCAGATAGTGAAGTGGGGCGAGCGCAGCGCCAGGTACACTCCTGCCGCGGCAATCCAATACCCACTTCAATGTATACCGATGCACTGTCATGGCATAAAACCATGACCCACACGGATGACGTGGCCTCTTTTCTTCCCCTGGCGCAGTTAGAACAATGCAAACAGTTGCACCTTGTGGCTGATGTGGCGAAGAATTTCCATTGCATTCCTACAGAATACAGCCAGCGTAACACGCTAGAAAAGGACGCACCTGAAATCCTTGCGCGCTGCCAGCAAGAAGAAGTCGATGTCACAATTTTAGTGCCTTTGTGACCGGTCTGTCACCAGACCGTGAGTCTGCTCGCCCGCCATCTTGAAGCCAATGGTATAGCAACATTGATCGTCGGTTCGGCTATCGATATCGTCGAACACTGTGCTGTGCCCCGCTACCTGCACAGCGACTTCCCGCTTGGCAACCCTTGTGGCCAGCCCTACGATACCGACATGCAACTACAAATAATTCAACAGGGATTGAAGCTCCTCGAAAGCGCCACAAAGCCGCGAACGACTGAACGCACACCGTTTACATGGAAACATGATTTGTGGCGTGAAGATTATTCCCGTGTAGACGACAGTAATCGAGAAGAACTTCGTTTGCGCGGAGAGAGACGACGTCAGCTACAAGCGGCTGACAAATCAGCAGGAAAATCCCGCGCGGCGATGATTTCAGAAATATGAAGTAGCAACTCAACAAAAACAGAATCTTTATTGAGCCAAACACCATGACAACGACAATGGATGGTAAAGACTATCAACCTGGAGCAAACGCACAGGTATCTACCCATAGCGCTGGCGGGCAGATCACATTAATGTTTGTTCGAGAAATGCGGCATTCGCCAGAAAAAGTGTGGCCTTCTCTCACTATTGCCGAGCGGATTCCCCAGTGGGCGCCCTATAAACCAAACCGTGATCTCACCGGGCCAGGCCCAGCCGTGCTGACAATGGTTGATGGCAGCAGTCCCGAAAACTACGCCTCGGAAGTTCGTCAAACTGTTCCAGAACAGGTACTGGAATACTCTTGGGGCGAAAGCTTGTTGCGATGGGAGCTGACCCCTAACAGAACTGGATCAACCCTGACCCTGCACCACAGTGTGCCAAACCCTGAATGGATAAGTCCCGCCGCAGCGGGTTGGCATATCTGTCTGGATATAGCAGAACTGTTACTCGACGGAAACGATATTGAGCCTTCTTTTGGCCGGGCCGCTGCGGATTATTGTTGGGCCAGATTGGTGGAAGAGTATACGGAAGCCCTGGGCAGGTAAGTGAGGCAAGGATGGCGCACCCGGCACGATTCGAACGTGCGACCCCCTGGTTCGTAGCCAGGTACTCTATCCAACTGAGCTACGGGTGCGTAATCTTTGCATTGCCATTCTTTCTGCTTCTGCCAAAACCTGCTTGCACTGTTGCGGCAAGATTGATTCAAATTTCAGCCAGGCTGAAATTCTCACCCTGCGGGCAGCCTTCGGCTGTCTGCGCTGCTACGCAGCTTTCGAACCTGCGACCCCCTGGTTCGTAGCCAGGTACTCTATCCAACTGAGCTACGGGTGCGTAATCTTTGCATTGCCATTCTTTCTGCTTCTGCCAAAACCTGCTTGCACTGTTGCGGCAAGATTGATTCAAATTTCAGCCAGGCTGAAATTTTCACCCTGCGGGCAGCCTTCGGCTGTCTGCGCTGCTACGCAGCTTTCGAACCTGCGACCCCCTGGTCCGTAGCCAGGTACTCTATCCAACTGAGCTACGGGTGCGTAATCTTTGCATTGCCATTCTTTCTGCTTCTGCCAAAACCTGCTTGCACTGTTGCGGCAAGATTGATTCAAATTTCAGCCAGGCTGAAATTCTCACCCTGCGGGCAGCCTTCGGCTGTCTGCGCTGCTACGCAGCTTTCGAACCTGCGACCCCCTGGTTCGTAGCCAGGTACTCTATCCAACTGAGCTACGGGTGCGTAATCTTTGCATTGCCATTCTTTCTGCTTCTGCCAAAACCTGCTTGCACTGTTGCGGCAAGATTGATTCAAATTTCAGCCAGGCTGAAATTCTCACCCTGCGGGCAGCCTTCGGCTGTCTGCGCTGCTACGCAGCTTTCGAACCTGCGACCCCCTGGTTCGTAGCCAGGTACTCTATCCAACTGAGCTACGGGTGCGTAATCTTTGCATTGCCATTCTTTCTGCTTCTGCCAAAACCTGCTTGCACTGTTGCGGCAAGATTGATTCAAATTTCAGCCAGGCTGAAATTCTCACCCTGCGGGCAGCCTTCGGCTGTCTGCGCTGCTACGCAGCTTTCGAACCTGCGACCCCCTGGTTCGTAGCCAGGTACTCTATCCAACTGAGCTACGGGTGCGTAATCTTTGCATTGCCATTCTTTCTGCTTCTGCCAAAACCTGCTTGCACTGTTGCGGCAAGATTGATTCAAATTTCAGCCAGGCTGAAATTCTCACCCTGCGGGCAGCCTTCGGCTGTCTGCGCTGCTACGCAGCTTTCGAACCTGCGACCCCCTGGTTCGTAGCCAGGTACTCTATCCAACTGAGCTACGGGTGCGTAATCTTTGCATTGCCACTCTTTCTGCTTCTGCCAAAACCTGCTTGCACTGTTGCGGCAAGATTGATTCAAATTTCAGCCAGGCTGAAATTCTCACCCTGCGGGCAGCCTTCGGCTGTCTGCGCTGCTACGCAGCTTTCGAACCTGCGACCCCCTGGTTCGTAGCCAGGTACTCTATCCAACTGAGCTACGGGTGCGTAATCTTTGCATTGCCATTCTTCAACACATTCAGGCTAAGCTCTGACACTTGAGGAGGGCGGTATTATAGCGAAATCGGTGATTTTTCATAGATATAAATGGCTCTTGTTGCCGCAAGTCTGTTTTATTCGGCGAGTAGCTGTAATACCATAAGCTTTATGGGCAAATTCGATGGAATAGTTACCCCCGCTACGACATACCGTGTTGCTCTCTGCGCCCTGCTCCTGACTTTCTCTTCGTTTCTTTTTGCCGACTATGAGGATGGTGTAGACGCCGCCTTCAAAGCTGAGTTCAATACAGCGTTTCACGAATTTTCTTTGGCAGCAGAGGCGGGCCTCGATCTCGCTCAATACAACCTGGCGATTTTGTACTTTACCGGTCAGGGTGTGGTAAAAAACATGGAGCTGGCTTTTAAGTGGACCGAAGCGGCCGCGCAGCAAGGTCATGTGGCTGCCCAGTTTAACCTGGGCAGCCTGTATTACTCTGGTGACGGCACTTCTGTCGATAAAGACAAAGCCGTCGAAATGTTCGGCTACGCTGCCAGGGCGGGTCATGCCAACGCCGCCTTATTACTGGCCACTATGTTTGCTGACGGTGATCATGTAAACAAGAATGCTGTGCAGGCTCATGGCTGGGCGAGCATGGCCATTAGTAATGAAAATATTGAAGCCGTTTCCCTACGCGAGGAGCTGGAAAAGCGTATGAGTTCGGAGCAATTGAGTCAGGCCCGTCGTCTTTTTGCCCGCTGGCAGATTGAATAAAAACTCATCCTCGGGCTTATCCATTTTTTACATTGAAAACAATGATTTGCTATTTATGGCCGGTAGCGCTTATCAGCAATATCCCCTACAAAGACAGCAGCTCGAATTAGCGGAATCTGCCGCCTTGACTCGCTATGTCCATTGGGCATTTCAGGCGCGGAATATTTTGAGTCTGCCTTTACAGTAAAGCGACAAGGCAGTGGCAGTGGCAAACAACCCCTGGTGACGCTAGTATACTGCGGTGATAATTAACACTCTCATTCCAATTTTTGCCATTATTCTATCAGGCTTCCTCATTAGTAGAACGCCAGTCTCCAGCGCGGCACTTTGGGCTGGGCTTGAACGTCTTACCTACTACCTGTTTTTCCCTGCGCTATTAGTGCTTCGTCTCGCTTCTTCCAGTTTTGATTGGGAAGACATCGCGGATATCAGTAAAGTTATCGGGCTAGCGCTGTTTGTTATCACGCTGCTTATAGTTTCCTTACGAAAATTAGTGAGCAGTGATGCAGCTTCATTAAGCGCCGTGTATCAGGGCAGTATTCGATTTAATACGTATATCGGTCTGGCCTGTATAGAAGCTCTTTATGGCGACCGCGGCTTGATAAGCGCCGCACTCTGTTTGGCTGTGTATATTCCATTAGTTAATGTGCTGTGTGTGATCTCGCTTAGCGTGAACGGCGAGGGTGGCATTAAGCGAATGAGTCGGGTTATCAATGCCGTGTTGACCAATCCGTTAGTACTTGCCTGTGTTGCCGGGATTACTATTAGCTACACCGGTTTTGAACTGCCGTCTCTGGCCGAGTCAGTGATAGAAATATTGAGTCAGCCGGCGCTTCCGCTGGGGTTGCTGGCGGTAGGCGCGGGAATTCGTTTTGTGGCACTTGGGGCGCAAAGCTGGCAACTATTGGTGGCGGTATTTAACAAGCTGGCGGTTTTTCCGGGTTTACTACTCGGGGCTTGCTTGCTGTTCGAAACGCCGAATTCCATTGCGGTGATTTTACTTTTATTGGCAGCCCTGCCTGCACCGCCATCAGCCTACATTCTGGCCAGGCAATTGGGCGGCAACGAGGGTCTAATGGCGAATATTATTACTGTGCAGACTTTGGCGGCATTCTTCGTAATACCAATCTGGATAGAGCTGGCTGGTCGCTATCTCTAGCCAGGTTTCGGGCAATTCAATGGCTTTCCACTGAACTCGATTGACGCCAGGGTCGGGGTCGGCGCTGGAAATTGCTGCCAGCAGAAGGCCGCTAATTACCCGCAGTAGTTGCGAGCCCGGTAATTGATCGTCTGGCTGGCTTTGTGGCGAACCACTACGCACTCGAAATTCATCGTCAGCACCCGGGTAATCAGCGACGGTTTCGTAACACAGCGCTTGCAATCGCTGCTCTTGAATTCAGGCAGCACAGCACCCGCCTGAAGGTGGCGCATGACACTGAGACCTTTGCACGAGCCGGAATTTTGTTTGCTAGCAAGGGAAAAGCGCACGGAATGAGGGAGTTTATATTTATAAATGACCGATTGAGTACGCTTTTGACACCGCTACGAACAAAAGAACAATTGTGCAAAGGTCTCACACTGTATATTTATAAGGATATTCACCTGGTTCCAGCTAATCGTAATACTGTGTTTATATCCAGTATATTGTTGTTTTCGTACTGCGGTCGAAACATTCAAGTTTTTTCGCTAATTCCTGGTAAGTCTGGGCACTCGACTAATGTTCTTCTCTACCCAATCCTTCAACTCAATTCTTCAATTCTTCAATTTAGGCTGACTGAGGTTTTTCCTCGCCTGCTTTCGTTGTGCATCATCGAGGTTTTGCGAGTTGAAGCTCTTTTTCGGCCAGCAGGGCAAGTTCGCGCTCCACAATGGCGGCGAGTCCATTTGTGACCTTTCTTCGAGTAACGACTTCGAGTGATCAAGTATGCGTTTATTTCCTTCCTGACACCGCTGAAGCCCCGCCTGTTCGTGTAATTCTATCGCTGAATCTGTTCCTGGTAGTGTAAGATTGAGTGCTTCATGAATGGCTGCTTTGCATAATGTATAAGGGCGACTAAGCTGCCTGTTGAATTTACCAACCTTTCCCTAATAAATATGACACTAAAGATCACTCGCCCTACTTTTAATATTTTATAGGATTCAAATAGTATGAAAAGAAGAAATCTTATCAAGTTAATTGCCAGTTCGGCCTCCCTGTCGGCGTTCTCAGCGACAATGCCCTCTAGTTCTGTTGCAATGGAAGCTCCCGCAACAGGCCAGTTCCACCACGGCGTGGCGAGTGGAGACCCTCTTGCGGACAGCGTAATTCTCTGGACGAGAGTCAGCCCAACGACGGATGGCTCATCCAAGTCATTGCGTTGGGAGATATCCCTGGATGATAATTTCGAATCAGTTGTTGCTGGCGGCACATTCATTGCCACAACTGAAAGAGACTTTACGGTCAAGATCGATGCCGGCAATCTTTCTCCTGATACAAGCTACTATTACCGCTTCAAGACACAGGGCGTTAGCTCCCCAACAGGACGCACCAGAACACTGGCTCTTGGCCATCTGGAATCGGCCAGATTCGCGGTGGTAGCTTGCTCCAATCACCCTGCTGGCTACTTCAATGTCTATCGGGAAATCGCCAGGCGCCCGTACTTGAACGCCGTCATCCATCTCGGCGATTATATTTATGAGTACGGCATGGGCGGCTACGCGACCGACCATGCAGCGGCATTGGGCCGCAAGCCTGTTCCGGGCCACGAAATAGTTTCCTTAACCGACTATAGACAAAGGCACGGTCATTACAAACAAGATGCCGATCTACAAGCGCTGCACGCGACTCACCCCATAATATGCGTATGGGATGATCACGAAACCTCCAACAATGCGTGGCAGAGTGGCAGCCCACGCGACGGCGAGGGTCCGCAATGGAGCCAGCGGAAGTCGAACGCTCTCAAGGCGTACTACGAATGGATGCCGATTCGTGAACTGGATGACAGCGGAATTAATCGCCGATTCGATTTCGGCGACCTGGCTTCGCTGATAATGCTGGATACCCGTCTCAAAGGCAGGGAAAAACAGCCAGAGGCAAATAAATATGCCCTGGGTTTTCAGCGGGGGCGACAAATGCTGGGAAAATGGCAGGAATCCTGGCTGGAGAATCAACTAAAGGATTCCACCGCGCAGAGATGGACACTTATTGGCCAGCAGGTCATGGTGTCGCCGCTTCTCCAACCAGATCTCCGCAGCATCGCTGACCCACAGGCTCGCTCGGTGTTTGCCATGTCTGGCGGACAAGAGACCTATGAACGGGCAATTGACAGTACCAAATACGGACTACCCCTGCTGCTGGACGCCTGGGATGGTTACCCAAAAGCCCGCGAAAAATTTTTGGGCTTATTGGGGCAGCACGCCAGGAACCTGATCGTCCTGACTGGCGATATTCATACGGGAATTTGCTCTGAGCTGTTTCTCGCAGATGGAAAGACTTGTGTGGGGAAGGAGCTGATTACCCCGGCGGTGACTTCACCGGGTCTTGATGCCTACTTCCCATCCATCGAACCTGGCAAGGTAACAAGGTCATTTTTGGAGAAGAACCCGCATCTGGAGTATTTTAATGGGCGCGACAAAGGCTGGATTGAAGTGGCGCTAAGTCATGCAGAGGCTGTCTCGTATTGGAATACGGTGAACACGATCACCAGTAAGGACTACGAAGTGTCTATTGCTTATCAAACCAGCATTGCAGCAAATGCCTAATCGGTTCTTTAAATGAGCTAATCGGACGGAGTCTACTATGCCACAGGCGACATGTATCATGCGAATTCACTGTTTTTTTGTTGCAATAATGCTGTCTACGGCAGTCTATTCAGAGGATTTCTTGCCTGGCTGGAACGCTTCTACTGTGCGCTCCGATACACTACGATTTATAACCCGGGCATCTGACCCTGACAGTGAGGCATTCATTCCAGAGGAATCCAGAATCGCCGTTTTTGATGTGGACGGGACACTATGGGTTGAAAAACCACTCTACCCCCTGGTAGACTTTCTCCAGAGTATGGGTTCGAGAGCAAATGATCTTGCGGGAAGTGACCATTCATTAATTAATTTTGCCGCTTCTTTGTCGGAGGGCATTGACCGAAAGGACTACCAGGAACTTGCACAGGACTTTCTGCTAGTCAAAAGCAGGCATCCAAAGTTCGGCAAGCCATACGGCAAGCTGCTCTATAAGCCCACTCTCGAACTCATTCAGCTTTTACGCGCTCACGATTTCCAGATATTTTTGTGTTCAGGCTCAGATGCCAGCTTTCTCCGTTCCGTCACCGAAGAACTATTCGGTGTGCCCAGCGCAAACGTCATCGGGCAGGCGATTAATTATGAACTCTTGTCTGACGGCGGCAGAATTACGATGCGGCGCGCCGGGAATTACCGTGAGCCTCTGACTATAGGCGCGGGGAAAGTAAGCAACATTGTAAGTCACATCGGAAAGCGTCCTGTCCTTGCTGTTGGCAATTCACTCGGAGACGCGGAAATGTTGACATGGGTTTCGAGCAATGGCGGTTTCTCCATGATCATCCTCCACGACGATGGACTCAGAGAGTACGACTATGGCAATAAGAATCAAGCCATTAAAGAAAAGCTCCAGGGCAGCAATGTCAGATTCGTGAGCATGAAGGAGGACTTTCGACTAATCCTGTAAGTCGGGACTTTTTTGAGACAGGGTTTGCCCCCTTGTATTCGGCAATCGGCAATCGGCAGGCCAGGATAGCTTCTCTTGCGAAAAATTGAACTTCGTCCCGTGCGTATCGCGAGCAGCAATAGCTCCGTTTGAAGATTGCTGAAAAAATGGCGGAGAGAGAGGGATTCGAACCCTCGATAGGTTTAACCCTATACGCCCTTAGCAGGGGCGCGCCTTCAGCCACTCGGCCATCTCTCCGTACACTGTTTTATGTAATCCCGCCGTTCGGGATTGATTCACTATTTGGCGTAGCCAAATTGTTCACCCCTTCGGGGCGGCGGTCGCCGTCTGCGGCGCTTACGCGCCTTTCGAACCCTCGCCAGGTTTTCAACCCTATACGCCCTTAGCAGGGGCGCGCCTTCAGCCACTCGGCCATCTCTCCGTACACTGTTTTATGTAATCCCGCCGTTCGGGATTGATTCACTATTTGGCGTAGCCAAATTGTTCACCCCTTCGGGGCGGCGGTCGCCGTCTGCGGCGCTTACGCGCCTTTCGAACCCTCGCCAGGTTTTCAACCCTATACGCCCTTAGCAGGGGCGCGCCTTCAGCCACTCGGCCATCTCTCCGTACACTGTTTTATGTAATCCCGCCGTTCGGGATTGATTCACTATTTGGCGTAGCCAAATTGTTCACCCCTTCGGGGCGGCGGTCGCCGTCTGCGGCGCTTACGCGCCTTTCGAACCCTCGCCAGGTTTAACCCTATACGCCCTTAGCAGGGGCGCGCCTTCAGCCACTCGGCCATCTCTCCGTACACTGTTTTATGTAATCCCGCCGTTCGGGATTGATTCACTATTTGGCGTAGCCAAATTGTTCACCCCTTCGGGGCGGCGGTCGCCGTCTGCGGCGCTTACGCGCCTTTCGAACCCTCGCCAGGTTTAACCCTATACGCCCTTAGCAGGGGCGCGCCTTCAGCCACTCGGCCATCTCTCCGTACACTGTTTTGTGCTATTGGCGATGATTCAATCCAACGGCCATTGCCAAAATCGCGGGCATAATAGCACAGAGATTGCCTCTGCGAGAAGGAACCTAAATCGCCCAAATCCCCAGATAGAGTAGCACCAGTGCCTCAAGAGCCCGTGAATCTCTCTATCAAGCCTTATGGCTGTCCACTATCCGCAGGTTCGCCGCCGCCAGCGAAAAGATGCCCGCCAACACGACCTGTTCGATGAGACCGCACTGGAAGTCAGCCTAAGCGAACTGGAACAGCAACTTGTCGGGGAAAACTCCACGGCACCCCCCCCTCCCTTAACCGATAAAGAAGAAGCGCAAGCGTGGCTTCTCTGAAAACCTTCAGCGCGTTCAAATCCAGCTAAGGCTGTCCGATGAAGAAAAGTAGAGTACTCTGAAAATAAGTGTCCTGAAAACAAGCACCCTGAAAACAGCCTTTAGCAAGGTCAAGGAAGAGCTGGATAGTATCCTGGCACAGCACTAGTGTCAGATTACTGGCCTGCATCATGGTGTCCAAATACGCCGATGGCCTGCCATTGTGCCGCTTGGAACGGCTATTGGAACACTCTCACTCTCACTGCCTATACACCTATCGGAACGCCATGGCGGCAACATTAATCGCACCAATATGGCCCAGTGGGACTGTCGGTTAATTCAAAATCAGTCTAATTACAAAAAATAACGTGTTCAATAACAGGGAGTTAAATATTCACAACAAACTAAAAACTCCTTTTCCAACAAAGCCACGGTGTGAAAAATTGAAGTCAACTTACAGGCTCACGCCTTTGCTACACTAATCAGGTCTAAAATTCATCTTTATGTTCTCCCCTTTTTGACGTTGTGCAAGAATCTCCAAATTAGAATTGTTTTGAGGAATGATGTGGCAGAAGATAAATCGCAAAACTTGCTTAAACAGGAATAGATCACCTTTGAGGTGGTCGAATTTTTATTACTCTGACGCCTGATTCGACTAGTTGGCGTGTACACAACGGTGCTGCAATGGCGCGCTCCGTTGATACAATCGCGACCGTGTAATGGGTCGGTGCTTCCCCTGTTAATCAGCCGAGAGCTGTGCGCTTGCTTCCATACAAAGCTTGCCCTGGTTGTCGGTTATCCAGAGTTGGCAGTTGCCATTGCTGTCGGCCTGTTTGCCGCAGACATGAAATTCCGCTGTATCGAATACGGGATTCATAGCCCTGAATTCGAATTGTTTTACAAGCTGATTCGGGAAGTTATCGGCGAGCAATTCGACCAGTAGCGTTGCTAAAAGTGGCCCGTGTACAAGCAATCCGGGGTAGCCTTCAACCGCAGTCACATAGTCCCGATCATAATGAATTCTATGCCCGTTAAAGGTTAAGGCGGAATAGCGGAATAGTAGCACCGGGTCAGGCACAATAGTTTTAGAGTAATCGGCATTTTTCTCTGCAGGAGTTTTTTGGGCTACAGATGAGCCAACTGCTGGCTTATCTCTAAAAACAATATCGTGTTGTTCTTTTAATGCCAGCCCGGATTCGTTGGAGATTTCATGGCTAACGCAGACAAACGCTAATGTGCCGGATTTTCCTTGTTTTATTTTTATGGACTGGATGCGGGAAATTCTCTGTACTGTCTCTCCTGCACACAAAGGCCGCAGAAACTGTAATCGACTACCGGCCCACATTCGTCGCGGCAAGGGAATGGGCGGGAGGAAATCGCCTTTTGGGGGATGACCGTCTAATGCCAATACAGACTGGCGTGCCGGGCCAGGAAAATACAGCCAGTGCCATAGTGGTGGCAGTTCAGTGCCGAAAGAAAAAGCCGACTCTTTTCTGTCCAGGGTGGCAGCCAATGCCTCCATAGGAGCAATTGCCAGGGTATCTGAGCGGGATTGCTCCTTGCCTATCCATTCTCGGTAGTGTTGTTGTTGTTCGTTGTTCATCTTATAAAGGCTTACCTAGGCAATTAAAACAGGCGTTAAATGTGCTAACTTACTAAATTCATGGAATGTAATGGATGATAGTGCAAACAGCCACTAAAATGGTCACTAAAACGGCCGCCAATAGAGAATTATCCTCGATAAAATCAGCACAGGAGCCATGAAGTGAGCGGAAAATACTTTGAAGAGCTGGAAACAGGCATGCTGTTCGAACATCTGCCCCATAGAACTGTCACCGAGACTGACAATCTATTGTTCAGCACCATGACCCACAATCCACAGTCCCTGCACCTTGATGCGGAATTCGCCAAACAAACCCGGTTTGGGCAAATCCTGGTCAATAGCTATTTCACGCTTGGCCTGGTTGTTGGCCTGTCCGTGGGAGACACCACATTGGGCACTACCATCGGTAATTTGGGAATGGACAAGGTCGAGTTTCCCAAGCCGGTGTTTATCGGTGATACCTTGCGAGCACAAACCAAAATAGTTGATAAACGCGAATCGAAGTCCAGGCCGGATAGAGGCATCGTTTGGTTTGAACATTTGGGAATAAACCAGCGCGACGAGATCGTCTGCGAATGTCTGCGCAAGGGCATGATGCTGAGGAAGCCCACCTGAGCGGAAACTATCGAAATAGTAAAGTTAAACTAATAAACTGCAAGAGATAAAATTAATGACGCTGCGTCGATCCATCCATTTTGTGCCCGGCGGCAATGACAAGATGCTAAACAAGGCCTTGAGTCTGCCAGCCGATTCCTTGATTCTGGATTTAGAAGATTCTGTCACCGCTGACCGGAAAATATCAGCGCGAGCCGAGGTAGGTGAATGGCTGCGTGATGCCGATTTCGCCAGTCAGGAAAAACTGGTTCGCATTAATCCTGTGGACTCTGAATGGGGAAGAGAAGACCTGGAGGCAGTTCTGCAACATAGACCGGACGGCATAGTGCTACCAAAAGTTCTCGATCTAAAAACGGTTCACGCTGTCGATCAGTTAATAACGAATCAGGAGCAGATTGCCGGAGCGGACTACAGCAATATCAAACTACTATTGATAGGAACGGAAATGGCAGCGGCAGTATTTAACTTGCCACAAATGGTACACCATGACCGGATTAATGGCGTTAGCTGGGGTGCGGAAGACCTTTCAGTTTCTTTAGGTGCCAGAGCCAAACGAGATGAGCAAGGCAATTATTTGGAAGTGTTTGGTTTTGTCCGATCCATGTGCCTGCTGGCCGCCGTGGCGGCAGAAGTGCAAGCGATAGACGCCGTTTATGTTGATATAAAAAATACTGAAGGTCTGGGCAAGGAATGTAAGACAGCAGCCGACATGGGCTTCACCGCCAAACTCACTATTCACCCCGACCAAATTGATATTGTTAATGAAGCCTTCACCCCGACAGCGGCGGAAATAGAAGCAGCGGCTGCGTTGGTGGCTGCGTTCAGAGAGAATCAGGCCGAGGGTAAGATGGCCTTCAAGTTTGAAGGTGAAATGGTGGATGTCCCGCATTTGAAACGAGCCGAGCAAGTACTGCTGCTTGCTGGCCGCTCTGTTGAAGAGAAAAATTAACTCGTGGATTTCGCTGAAACAGAAGAACAAGGGCTGATTCGGGATTCTATACGCAAGCTCTGCGCTGGCTTCCCCGATGACTATTGGGAGCAGTGTGACCGCGAAGGAAAATTTCCCGATACATTCTTTGCTGAGATGGCGGCGGCAGGCTGGATTGGCATCGCCATGCCCGAACAATACGGTGGTGCAGGTAAGGGAATTCAAGAAGCCGCAATCGTGCTGGAAGAAGTTGCCGCCTCAGGGGCGGCAATGAACGGCGCTACGCCGCTACACCTGTCTATTTTCGGCATGTATCCCGTAGTGAAACATGGCAGCGATGTGATGCGCGAGAAATATTTACCGCCGGTCGCTCGCGGTGACATGCACGTCGCTTTCGGTGTCACCGAGCCGAACGCCGGCAGCGATACTGCGTCGATAGAAACCTTCGCCAGACGAGAGGGTGACCACTATCTGGTGCGCGGTCGCAAAGTGTGGACGACGAAGGCGATAGAGTCAGAACGTGTGCTGCTATTAGTTCGAACCACCGCAAAAGCGGACGTAAAACGAAAAACTGACGGCATGACCCTGTTGCTGGCTGAATTGCAAAAACCGGCAGTCACGATCTCACCCATTGCGAAGCTGGGTCGCAACGCAGTTCGTAGCTGCGAAGTGGTTTACGATGACTTAAAAGTATCCGTTGAAGACCGAGTGGGGGAAGAAGGAGAAGGATTTCGTTATCTGCTCGATGGCCTGAATGCCGAACGTATTTTAATCGCAGCGGAATCAATTGGCATAGGCAGGGCAGCCCTGAGGCGGGCAGTGCAATACGCAAATGATCGTGTGGTGTTTGATCGACCGATTGGCAAGAACCAGGGTATTGCTTTCCCCCTGGCAGAAGCGCGCATGAAGCTGGATGCGGCTGAGTTAATGACTAACAAGGCAGCCTGGCTAATCGATAATGGCAGGCGCTGTGGTGCAGAAGCGAACATGGCCAAATGGCTGGCCGCAGAAGCAGGTTTCTGCGCCGCCGATGCCGCCATTCAAACTCACGGCGGTTTCGGCTATGCCAGAGAATACCATGTGGAGCGTTACTGGCGCGAGGCACGACTGATGAAGCTGGTGCCTGTCTCCCAAGAAATGATTTTGAATTTTGTCTCGGAACATGTGTTAGGTTTGCCGCGCTCTTACTAGTACGGCAAACCATCACCTGCCTGAATTTTCTGCTTTCTTAATTTCCCAGGGCTGCAAGTGCCGTTTCGGCATCGCAGTAATCCAGGCCTAAATCTCTGGCGACTTCGGGGCGGGTTAACAGCCCTTTGCAAATATTTAAGCCATTGCGTAGATGGACATTTTCCAGCAGCGCGGCTTTGCTGCCTTTGTTGGCAATCTCCTGGATAAAAGGCAGGGTTGCATTATTAAGTGCTTCCGAAGCAGTTTTGGGAACGGCGCCGGGTATATTCGCCACACAGTAATGTATTACGCCATCAACGACAAATGTTGGATCTTTGTGCGTCGTTGGTCTGGAATTTTCACAGCAACCACCCTGATCGATGGCGACGTCAGTGATAACAGCGCCGGCTTTCATTTTCTTAACCAGGGCGGAGGAAATCAGTTTTGCAGCAGCGCCACCGGGAACGAGAACAGCACCTACTAACATATCAGCTTCCATGGCATAAGTTTCGAGAGACTCTGCCGTGGAGACGACATAATTTATGTCGCCAGAAAATTGCTGCTGTAGTTGTTTTAATCGTGCTTCAGATGTGTCAAGGATGGTAACTCTGGCACCAAGACCCAGCGCAATTTTGCAGGCATTGCTTCCAACAACACCGCCACCAATTATAACAACATGAGCAGCCTCTACGCCGCTTGCGCCTCCCAGCAATACACCCAGCCCGCCATAGTGTTTGCCTAGATGAGACGCCGCTTCCTGCACCGACAAACGTCCGGCTATTTCAGACATAGGGGTCAGCAGGGGTAGCGTGCCTTCGTCGTCCGTGACCGTTTCATAGGCGACACAGACCGCATTGCTCTCAAGCAGTTCCCGGGTTTGCTCCGGATCCGACGCGAGATGTAAATACGTAAATAGCGTGTGTTCTGGTTTTAACAACATGCGTTCGGCATGGTTTGGTTCTTTGACTTTGACGATTAACTCAGTGCAGGCGAACAGTTGCTCGGCATCGCTAGCGATCATGGCGCCAGCCAGTTGGTAGTCTTCCTCGCTACAGGCAATGCCGAGGCCAGCATTGTGTTCCACCCAGACTTCATGCCCATCATTGACTAATGCCTGGACGGATTTTGGGGTAAGTGCGACCCTGAATTCCTGCTCTTTACTTTCTTTGGGGCAGCCTATTTTCATGATTTTTCCTTTTCGGCAATAGTTAAGCTTTTGACCCAAATTAGCACACTGCATCGTTTGGAATTGGCATGACCGCATGGCTGCGCAGTTAAACGGAAAGCGGTTTCAAATGCAAGAAATATCGTAGTTAAACCACCGTAGTTTCAGCCGATTCAATTAACAAGGATTGGCCATGACCAGAACCAGAAAATCGGAGCCATTAATCACCCCGGGGCTTGCCTTATGTCTTAACCCGGTATTCGCCCAGCAGATAAACCCGAATGATGATGCAGCTATCCAGTGTGTAGAAACTGTGCAAAAATCCAAACTTCGTCATTCCTGCACCCCTCCGTCATTCCTGCGAAGGAGACTGTGCAAGAAACCCTCGCCAAGCCGTGTTACATGTGGAAAACCCTTGCCGGTTTGGCTATTTTTCTGGGTTCCTGCTTTCGCAGGAACGACGAATGTTGGATTTTTGCACAGTCTCGAAGGCAGGAATCCAGAAAATTCCCTATTCCATTGCTGTAGTCGAAACCGCCATTCCCGCCTAATCGCCACGTATCCATCCCCGTACACCTCCATGCAAGCCGAAACAGGGCAAAGGGCGACTGTTCTATTTCTGACTAAAGCCTTTGCGCAAATACTTTTTATATTCTCTAACCCGCTTGCCCAAAACAGAACCAGGCACTGCATAAGCCACTCTGAGGCTGACTTGCCAAAATGTAAACAGTGGCTTGTTTGTGGCTCATGTTGCTATTCACTGGATTCCCTCCTACAAGACTGTGCAAAAATCCAACTTTTGTCATTCCTGCACCATCCTGTCATTCCTGTGAAAGCAGGAATCCAGTAAAACAGCCAAACCCGCACGGCTTTTCCACAGCTAACGCAACCTGGCGAAGGTTTCTTGCACAGTCTCCTACGCGGGGACATGCTTCGCAGGAATGACAGGGTGAATTTTTGCACAGTCTCGTGTAGCGCCATTTTCAGGTTTTCGACAATCTTTACTACGTCGGTGCTAAATGGGTTGCCGCCCGAGTTTTGGAAACCGAGCAGATCAACGCACTGATGGCTGCTGCGTTTAACTTCAGAAAATGGATGAGATTGTTTTTATCGGCTCCGAAAACAGCTTCGTTTTGGCATCGTGTAACGGAATTTCATCAAGCCGCCGCATCACGGCAGCCACCGTGCTGGCCAATCAGGGTTTTTCGGGATCGACTAATTACTCTCCGCCCAGCGTCGCATAAACGGCAATGATTTCTAATTTCTTTGGACCAATGCCGGCGATATCGAGCAATTCCTGAACCGAGCTATAGGGTCTGCCAGCAATAATTCTGGCGCTAATAGTCGCGCCGATGCCGGGGATTCTTTGCAGTTGTTCTCTGCTCGCTGTGTTCAGGTCATAGGGGGGTAAATCCACCAGCCCGGAGTCGCGCCATACCCCGGTTTGTTCGCGTCTGGCAACGGCGCGCACGTCCATGAGTGCCGTAAGGTGGGCTGCGCTTGATGTACCATCAGGAGCAGCGTGCGTTTTTCCGTAGATTCGCGCCAGTCCTTGTGCGACGAGGAGGTGGCCGAGGTCTTTGCCATCGTGGGTTTCAACGAAGGCATAATAGCGAATGGAAGATGAACCGGGAGCCTTGGCGTAGCTGGTGTGGATGGTAAATGGCCTGGCCAGAACCCGTTGCGTAAACTCGGCGGCTTGTTTACCTAATTGCAGCACGCTGCCATGGTGTGTAAGTGCGAAATAGTTTTGTTGTTGCCGTACGCGCTCTCCGAGAAATCCAGCAGCGGACGTTTCCAAACAATCGACGTAATAAAGCCGCAAATGCAATTCACGCCCGGCAGCCTGGACTTTGAAACTGTCACCGTCCTTGAGGTCGGTAAGCACAACATCCTTGATGCTGATGAGCTCGGCGGCGTAGGCGGGTAGTGTCAGGTAGCCGGCCAAAACCACTGGCAGAAGAGGCAAGACAATGTGCAGGTATTTTTTCATCAGCGCAGACTCCGCTTTAGTTGCCGTCTTCAGGCATGATTTTGATCTTATCACACACTGCATCAACTATGGCCGCCAATTGATCGAATGGTGCCTGTATCCCTGCCCGAAAGATCGACCAGGGCATTTGCTGTCAATCTCAGCCCATCGAAAGCTTGCGTGTTTCGGCGCAGTGTCGCTTCGTCGTCAGCACCACCTATGAGATTGTGCAAGAACCCTACGCTAGTCCGTGCTACAGGGGGAAAACCCTGCGGATTTGGGTGGTTTACTGGATTCCTGCTTTCGCAGGAATGACAGAGCGGTGCAGGAATGACGGGGTGCAGGAATGACAAATATTGGATTTTTGTACAGTCTCCCATGCCGTGAATAATGGTGCCGGGGAATCTTTTCGTCGCCAACTTGCGAAAATCAAACCTGTTTTTACAATCTTTCACAGGCAAATGCTGCACTCCTTATATTTGTTGTGGCTCAAGCTTCGACACTAGTCAATCATGCTCTGATAAACCAGCGCCTTGAATTTAGACGCTATGTTAAACGCATCGGCCGGTTGCACTTGCAACATGATCACTACGCTGGTGCCTGATTCCGGGTTCAGGAATACTTGCATGCCTCCAGGATCGGGAATGAATTTCGCTACCGGGTCCTGCAAATTCATCTTGCCTTGTTCAACTAATTGCATGGCCGCCACGGCAGTTATGGCTTTGCTCATGGAGCGAATCTGAAATATGGAATCAGACTGCATGGGAATTCCTTCTTCGATGTAGCTCCAACCCATGCTTTCCAAATAAACCACTTTCCCCTGACGTGCGACACCGGCAACCAGCCCGGAGATGCGTCCGTCTTCGATATGCTGACCTAACATCTGATGCGCTAAATTTAACCTTGCAGAGGAGAAACCACTGGCTTCCGGTGTTGCGATATCCAGCGCGCCCGGAGCTGTCGCCACACTTGCAACCGCCCACTGTAAAAAAAGACATAACAGAAGGCTCCTGGTACTACGCATAATCGTGCCTATTTGCCTGGTTGGTGATTTTTTGATGACTGCCGTATTGCAAGCCAAATTTCCAACAATGTCGAAGTTAAGCTAATGTCAAAGTCAAAGTCGGCTAATCGAATAGCAAGCCGTCAATCTGCTCTGCTCCGCTACGCTGACAGATTTATAGAATTGGAGCTAGAATGGCGCAGCTACGCGACAAATGTTGAGTAGCACGCGACACAACAAGGAACATGACAGTGAAGAACAAATTCGACAATATACTGGCCATGATAGGCAACACGCCGCTGGTGCGAATCAACAAGCTGGCACCTGATCATGTCAATCTGTATGTAAAACTTGAAGCCTTCAATCCTGCCGGATCGGTGAAGGACAGACTGGCTCTGGGCGTGATTGAAGAAGCAGAAGCGAGTGGAGACTTAAAGCCGGGGCAAACTGTCGTCGAAGCGACCAGCGGCAACACCGGTATAGGTCTAGCCATGGTTTGTGCCCAAAAAGATTACCCTCTGGTCATTGTGATGGCTGAACCCTTTAGTGTGGAACGACGCAAGCTAATGCGCTTCCTTGGAGCAAAAGTGGTAGTAACGCCTGCTCACTTAAAAGGCAGCGGGATGTTGGCAAAAGCCAAAGAATTGGCCGATGCTCACGGCTGGTTTTTAACCCGTCAGTTCGATAACGAAGCCAATGCGCGAATGCACGAGAAAACCACGGCGGTTGAAATTCTAAGAGATTTCAAAGACGAACGACTGGATTATTGGGTTACCGGTTTTGGAACCGGCGGCACCTTGAACGGCGTTGCCAAAGTATTGAAAGAGAAAAGGCCAGAAACCAGGATTGTGTGTTGCGAGCCGGATAATGCCCAACTTCTGGCTAGTGGAACCGCGCAGCCAGAAGCACCAGAAACAGGCATGGCGCCCAGTCACCCGGCATTTCAAGCTCATCCAATGCAAGGCTGGACTCCGGACTTCATTTCTCATCTGGTTGCTCAGGCGGTGAAAAGACAACACATCGACCAGCTCTTGCCTGTTTCCGGGGAAGACGCGATTCGCAACGCCAGGTTACTCGCACAGAAAGAAGGTATTTTCACTGGCATAACTGCTGGAGCCACATTCACGGCTGCCTTGAAAATAGCCGAACAGGCTGCGCCTGGAAGCACTATTGTGTGCATGCTTCCGGACACCGGTGAACGCTACCTGACTACGCCGTTGTTTGAGGGAATTGATGCCGAAATGAACGACGAAGAAATTAAAATCGCCGAATCCACACCCAACTACCGTTTCGATAGTCCACCACTGGAATAGTGCCTGGTTCTCTACACTACAATCTGATTAAATTAATCAGTATCGTGCAAACTGGATTTATAGGTTTCTGTTAGCAGAATTACGGAGATCAGGGAAAGCAATGAAGCAATCGCTATGTAGACCGACACCCAGACTATGTCATATTCCTTCCATAGTATAGTTGCTATGGTTGGCGCAAAGGCACCACCAAGAATAGCACCAAGCTGATAGCCCAAAGAAGCGCCGGAATAACGAACTTCTGTACTGAATAGTTCGGTGAAGAATGCCGCTTGCGGCCCATACATCATGCCAAGAAAGCCCAGGCCGCCACTTATGCCAAGTACTATCAACCAGAAATTTCCGGTCTCAATGAGAGGAAATAAGGCAAACGCCCAAACACCAGTAAGAATCGCGCCCAGCATGAATATTCCACGCCTGCCATTGCGATCGGAATAGGCCGCAGCCATAAACTGGCCCGGCACTTGAATTGCTGATGCCAATAACACTGCCAATAACATTTGATCTCTGGTCATGGCGGCACCATCTGCATCAGTTCCGTAAGCCAGCACGAAGCCAATCAAGATATAGAACGCCACCTGAACCGATAGAAAAGCCCCGGCAGCCAGAGCGATACGTTTGGGATATTTGACGATGGCCTCAAGCACCGGAGAGCGTCGCACAGGCGCACTAGCCGGCGCTTCGGCCTCTTGTTTCTCGCGCCGGGCTTGAAGTTCCCTGAACGCGTCGGTGTCCTCCATGTGCAATTGTACGTACATGCTAATACCGATCAGGACAACACTGGAGATAAAGGGAATCCGCCAACCCCATTGCAAAAACGCGTCTTCTGAGACCGCATAGCTGATAATCATGAAAGCCACATTAGCCAAAATCACACCAACTGGCGCACCGGCCTGGGCATACGCGCCGTAATAGCCGCGCTTGTTAGCTGGTGCACTTTCCGTAACCAATAGCATCGCGCCTCCCCATTGCCCACCAATGGCGAGACCCTGGGTGAATCGCAGCAAACTGAGCAATATCGGAGCAGCCACGCCAATAGTGGCAAACGTAGGCAGCAAGCCTATCAGAGTGGAGGCTATCCCCATCATCATCAGGGCAATTACCAGGGTGCGTTTTCGTCCTGCACGATCACCAAAATGGCCAAACAATATGCCACCGAGGGGCCTGGCGATGAAACCGAAGGCAAAGGTTCCAAAGGATAGTATTAGGCCAACCGTGGGTGTGCTATCGGGGAAAAAGGCTGACGGGAACACCAGAGCGGCGGCTGTCGCGTAAAGAAAAAAGTCATACCATTCAATGCTGGTACCCGCCAGGGCAGTAAGTGCGACTTTGCGCATATTGGTTTGCAACTGTGCTTCATTTTCAGGACTACCATTGGATGGGGAGCGTGGTTCAGCGGACATGGTGCCTCCAGTTTCAAAATCTTTTTATTATTTACTGCCTGTTCTACAGACAACCGTTCCGAAGCATAACAGGCTTTGCTCTGAGGCCACAAATACTATACTTAGCGATTAAATGCCAGCCCAAAGGCTCTAAATCCAGCAGTATTGAGGGATGTATTATGAATTGATTCGATTACTGCACTTTTCCCTGCTGCCGGTAATCCCCTTGTTGGCAATTTTAATGGCCCGTGGCGTGGGTCTGGGTTCTTCATTGGAGAAAGAAACTGGCTGGCCGCTTATTCAGCGTGTAATTCACCGCTGCGTATGCGGTACAAGTGTATTTTTATGCAGATATTCAAATGAAAGAATGAAAGATAGCGCATTTTTTACTTGCCTTTTGGGGGTAGTGCGCCATGGCGAATCACGACTATTTATCTGCGCTGGTTCATTTGAACCGCATGGAGTTGCCTGTCCATTTTTGATAAGCTCAGGTTTCTGAGTGACAAGATGTGCGGGTTCTGTCTCTATCTCTATCCCTGCCTTCATCGAAGCCCTCCGCTGCCAGATTGGACGAAACCGAACAGGGCGGGCAAGCTAATGAGGACAGCTAAAATGAGTAAAACAAGTAAAAAGAACAACGAAACGGGCATTAGATAGTCTTTATCAGAAAGATCCGATAGCTGCCGACCGCTTTCTTTGGGGGTGCCAAAGCAACCGGCTGAGCAGGCGCGGCTTTCTAAAAAACAGTGGCCTGCTTGCCATGAGTACAGCGCTGGGCATGTCGATTCCTTTCTCGGGCTTTATGCTGGCCGGACTTATTCCTGCCGCCTTCGCAGCCGAAGGCTCAGCCCTGCAAATCGAAGGAAAGGAAAGCCTCATCGTACTATAAATGATCGGCCCATTAACGCCGAGACACCGGCTCATCTGCTCGATGATGACATCACCCCGAGCTTGCCAACGTGAGAACTCGCTGTTTGCTACTGCCAGGAGCGCACCAGCTCATCGTAGTCCACGGTTATTCCCTGTGGTTTTTCGTTAGCCAGTTTTGGCTTGGGTGCGCCGGGCTGATTCAACCAGTATTCACGGCTGCGCGGTTCATTCAACTGTGGGCCGCAAGCACCCAGTATTCCGGTTCTTTGCAGTCTCTGCAAAAGACGTTCTTGAGCAACTGCCAAGGCGGTCATCGCTTGCTGAGGTGTCTTGGCACCCGAAGATGCGTCTCCTATATTCTGCCACCACAACTGCGCGAGACGGGGATAATCGGGCACATTGGTTCCGGTAGGAGTCCATTGAACCCGCGCCGGAGAACGATAGAACTCAACCAGGCCACCCAGTTCGGCAGAGCGCTCGGTAAAACTCTGGTGACGAATATCGGAGTCCCGGATAATGGTGAGGCCGACATGACTCTTTTTCAGCGAAACCGTCTTAGAGGTGACAAACTGGGCATACAACCAGGCCGCCCTGGCTCTATCCACGGGAGTGGAATTCATCAGGGTCCAGGCGCCAGCGTCTTGATAACCGAGTTTCTGCCCTTCTTCCCAATAAGCACCATGCGGGGACGGAGCCATTCGCCATTTTGGCCTGCCATCATCATTCATCACCGGCAGGCCAGCACGCACCATGTCGGCGGTGAAAGTTGTGTACCAAAAAATCTGTTGCGCAATACTTCCCTGGGCAGGAACCGGACCGGCTTCGCTAAAAACCATCCCTGCGGCCTCAGGTGGGGCATAGCGCTGCAACCAATCGACGTATTTAGTCAGCGCATAAACTGCCGCCGGGCCATCTGTTGCTCCACCACGCTCAACCGTAGACCCTACCGGTCTGCAACCATCGACGCGCAAGCCCCATTCATCCACTGGAAGTCCATTCGGGATGCCTTTGTCCCCGGCGCCAGCCATCGACAACCAGGCATCAGTAAACCGCCATCCCAATGAAGGATCTTTTTTGCCGTAGTCCATGTGTCCGTATACTTTTTTACCGTTGATCTCGCCAACATCATTAGTGAAAAACTCAGCGATATCCTCATAAGCGGACCAGTTTACTGGAACCCCCAGTTCATAACCGAACTTGTCAAGAAACTGTTGCTTTATTTCCGGGTCTGTAAACCAGTCGTAACGAAACCAGTAGAGATTGGCAAATTGCTGATCCGGCAACTGATAGAGTTTGCCGTCTGGGCCAGTAGTAAAAGACAAGCCGATAAAATCTTCGAGATCCAGGCTGGGCAAGCTTACCTCACTGGCTTCGGTCGCCATCCAGTCGCTAAGGTTCCTGACTTGCTGGTAGCGGAAGTGCGTGCCGATCAAATCTGAGTCATTCACATAGGCATCGTAAATATTCTCACCAGACTGCATCTGTGTTTGCAGCTTTTCAACCACGTCACCTTCGCCTATCAGGTCATGCGTTACTTGAATCCCGGTTATCTCCGAGAAGGCTTTCGCCAGCACCCGGGCTTCATATTCGTGGGTGGTAATGGTCTCCGATACAACCTTAATTTCCATGCCGACATAAGGTCTTGCCGCATCGATAAACCACTGCATCTCCGCCATCTGCTGTTCATTGTTTAATGTAGACGGTTGAAACTCTGGCAACCAGCGCTCAGCATCCTCAACATCGGCGAATGTTGTGACCACTGTTAGGCATAGAACTGCGCAAGCAGGCAGTGTTTTACGCATTTTTAAATTATCAGAAAACATGCAAAACTCCTTTAGGTTCTACTCACAACCAGTTTGGTCTTCATACAAATACAAACACTAATACGGCGTAGATACAGCAAACGGCCAGTCCCCACCAGAGATTCAGACCTGCCAGGCCTAACCAGGCCATGCAGATAAAGGCACTGCCCAGCAAAGAAACAAATAACCTGTCTCCACGAGTGGTTTCAAAGCGTAATAGCCCTAGCCTGGGCTTACCACCGGGGCTAAAGTACTCCCAAATTGACATAGCCAGGATGAGCGCGGCGATTACCGCGAAGAAAATAGCAGTGGGCTGAGTCCAGGCCATCCAGGACAGATCCATTCATACCCCCGAAAATACTTTTGCGTAATTACAAGAGGCGTGAGCTTAGCAAAATTTTACTCTCAGCCCAATTGTTTATATGCTGAGCCTCTATGCCAGCCACCGAACCCAATTCAGCCAGACAAAGCAGTCTCGTTCAATCGACTGTTTGCTTTTCAGGCGTAATCATCATCATAGCTGTGGGCTTTTTTGCACTGCGCATTGATCTACACAGCCTGATGTTTCTATGCCTGCTTTGGGCCGGACTGCATGCTCACTATCTGGGGTTTTCTTACACTGCCATTCGCGCACTGATGGCTGAAGCAATTAGCAGGGCGCTGCCTGCAATCTACATATTTATCCTCATCGGAATGGTCATTGCCAGCTTTATGCAGAGCGGCACCATCGCGACACTGATGTATTTTGGTTTGGACTGGCTATCGCCCTCTCTCTTTTTGGCTGTGGGAATGCTGCTATGCGCCATTATGTCTCTGGCAACGGGTACGTCCTGGGGCACGGTTGGCACGCTTGGTGTTGTGTTTATCGGGATTGGCGGTGCCATGGGAATTCCGCTGCCTCTGGTTGCTGGCATGATTATCTGTGGTGCCACTTTTGGAGACAAGATGTCGCCCATATCGGATACGACCAATCTAGCCGCGATGAGCGCAGAGACAAACCTGTATCGACATATCTATTCCATGTTATTGACCACCTTGCCAGCGTTTTTGCTGACACTGCTGATTTTTCTGATAACAGGTAATCGATACAGCGACAGCAGCTTCGCCGCCGATGAACTATCTGCCATCCAGGATGTGCTGGCTGCCAATTACAGCTTGTCACCTTTCATTACACTGGTTCCTGTTATTGTGTTAGCTACCCTGAGCATTCGCAAGGTACCCGCCGAAATTACCATGTCGGTAAGCGTACTGACTGCCGTAGCAATCGCAATCCTGTATCAGGGGCAAGACACGGTAGCCGTGCTTAATTCTTTGTGGGAGAACACGCCAGGAGATACTGGAATTGCGAACCTTGATGACTTATTAGGCCGCGGCGGGATAGCGAGTATGAGCTGGACCTTAGTACTTGCTCTCATGGCACTGGCATTGGGAGGCATATTGCATGGAGCCGGATTTCTCGCCACATTACTGTCTGGAATTATCCATCGCATAGAACAGGTAAGCACATTGATCGCAACCACAATCTGCGCTGGGCTTATCGGTAATATGGCAATGGGTGAAGCCTATATTTCAATAATATTGAACTGTCAATTATTCCGCGAAAAATACCAACAGCGAGGTTTGGATAAATCGATTCTTTCACGCTCGGTCGAGGAAGGAGCTACCCTGACGACTGGATTGATTCCCTGGACTACAGCAGGCGCCTTCTACGCTGCCACGCTTGGTGTGCCCGTGCTTGATTATTTACCTTACGCTTTTTTCAACTATCTCAACGCATTTGTATCAATTGGCCTCGCCGCTTTAGGTATCGGCTTATTACGGCAGTCCAACTCCGCGATTGACACGGAGTCGGATCAAGCCCTCACTGATTAAGTTTACTTCTGTAAACCTGTCGCGCTTCTTCAAACTGGGCAAAAACGTGTGTCTTTTCAGTTTCAGAGCGCCAATCCGGCCAGGCATCCGCTAATTCTTGCAATTTATCTATCCATCGAATCGCATAGTCTACGGATTCTGGATTACGAATTGCCTGGTCACCCACCTGAAACCAGATGGGGTTGGTAAATGCCTGGGCATAGGCCACGTCCAGAGGGAATCGTTCAGCCGGTTTCCCCTCGGTACGCAAATGACACCAACCACTGCGTTCAATAGCAAGCTCGAAGGAAATATCGAGACTGTTGGCATTGCTGCCTAACGGAAAAGTTTGCAGCAACTCTCCATTACAGACCAGGGCGAGTTCTTCCAGAGCGGTAATCGAACGCAGCCTGCCAGTAATCGTCACTTCGCCACCTTCTGGCGGTAGCTGAACTGTGTCCCCGGGCATTGCCGTGGCAACCTGCGCTTCTAATAGAGAACCAGAACTAACAAAGGCACGGCCTCGTTTCAGATCGCTGAACATTGAACGCAGCCTGCCAGTAATCGTCACTTCGCCATCTTCTGGCGGTAGCTGAACTGTGTCCCCGGGCATTGCCGTGACAACCTGCATTTCTAATAAAGGACCAGAACTAACAAAGGCACGGCCTCGTTTCAGAGCCTTGAACCAGGCCTCCATAGTCAGGCCCGAATTACCCGTGTACACATAGGTTCTAAATGAACCCATCAGCTTGCTGCGATGCAGTGAGGAAATCGAATCTTCCCCACCCGTGGCCGTGACACGCAAGCCATTATTCCAGACTGCATAGAGAGGATAAAACCCCGATGTGGCGGAGTCGGACCATTCCAGTGCATCGGTGGTAGCCAGCGCCGCGTCTACCATAAAACCCTTGCCACCGCCCAGGTTAGCTTCCAGTGGATCTGTTTCTCCCAGATAGGGGTGTACATAACCGGTTATGGCGCCTTGTGCTTTTGCCTTTAACAGCATATCGGTATTGCCAGGATAAAGGCTTTCAATTGCAGTCCCTTCATAGCCGGTGACGAAGGGCGAGATCAAATGCTCACGCATGCCAAACATAAACACATGGCCATAAAACGGTGGCCTATATTCCTGGCCAACCACGACTATCTGATCCTCCTCAGAAACGGGGTGCGCTCCACCACCTGCAACAAAGAACTGGTAGTCGAGGATGCGATTGTCCTTATTCGCTACTTGCTCCAACACCAGGTCCTGATCTTCCGCGCGTGACATCATCATCAAATTTTCAAGGGTATTGTGTAAATTGCCGCCGTAGTTCGCGTGCACATGAGTCGAGGCACTATACCAGCCCTTGGCTCCCATATCGGTCATCTGCTGAAGTTCAACGCTTAGCTGTGTTACTTCCCCCTCTTCAATATCGACACTGTGCTGTTGCGGAAAATATTCGAAACCTTTCACAAAATCTAAAGACGCCTCTCCAACAGGCAGACTAACTTCGAAGTCGCCCCCGTTGTGAAAGATTAGATCCCCACTTATTCCGGCACGGGCGTAGACATCATTCGGCGTGTAGAACTTGCCGTCCGCAGCCTGAAGATGCACGCGATTATGGACAGCAGCACCCTTGCTGTCGGTAACATGTACTTGCAAAATCCCCATAGGACGCTTGAAATGCAATTCACTAATAGCAACTGAAACTAATTTTCCGCCATACGTTTCCAGCAACATAAGCTGCGGCAAACCCTGTTCGTTAGAAATAAAGGCAATCCATTCTCCGTCCGGTGACCAGCGCGGATGGAAGGCATCGTGCTGGAAGAATGTCAGCTTGTACGGCTCGCCACCTTTAGTGGGTTGCACATAAAGGTTATTGAATTGATCGGCGGAGCCGCTGGTAGACGTGTAGACAAAACGACGTCCATCAATGGATACATCAGGCCGCGTTCGATACAGGGTTTGCTCTGCAAGTACGGTGCTGGCCTGTAAGATGCCATCTTCAACGGCGGGAACACGCAGTACATTTCCGGAACCCAGGGGCACGTTACGGTTGGAGACCAGCAGCAGCTCATTGCCGCTGGGCAGCCAGGCTGGTGTTATCTGCATATCTCCGCTGCCGAAATACAATCTATTACTGCCGTATTCATTGTCGCGGCTTATCGCTACCGGCTCCCCATTCCATTGTCCGTTCGCGATGGTTCTTACATAGACATTGAAATACCCGTTTGGCCTGGTAGACACATAGGCCACTTTACTGCCATCTGGAGAGAACACCGGATCAGTATAAACAGCCTGATCGTCGGTGAGCTTGTGGGAAACACCTGTTTTGGTATCGAGAATTTCGAGCTGTATGCGTTGATGCGCATAATCGGCCGTGTAAATAATCCAGCGTCCATCGGGTGACCAGTCAGGCGAAGAATGGTAGGCATCACTGTGGCTAAGCTCATAGGCACTTCCAGTTGCGGGGTCTACTTTCCAGATACTGCCCTGCATGGCAACAGCAATCCACTGCCCGTCCGGTGACCAGTCCGGAGCCCAGGGCGTGGCACTGGGTGAAGGCGGAAAGTAAAAGTTATGCATATAGTTGCCACCACTGCGAGCCGCAGGGTAGAAACCAGCCTGTGCCAACAAGTCAACACTGAGCAGGCTTATGACAAGGAATAGCACGAAATGACGAGGTTGAAAATATTTCATGGATATTCAGGCTCCTGGTAAAGGTTCAATTTGCGGATGTTCCATTCGAAAAAGACAGGGACAAGACTATAACAAACCACCCGCAATGGCATTAGTCCTGGTGAAGTGAACCTGCACGGCAGTCGTTCTCGTGTAGCGATTTATCCAGCCTCCCCCACGCCGCTCCCTATTTGACAAGCAGCTTCCATTGTCTTGCGAGATTAATTCAGTATATAGAATATTTTATCTCCGCAGGTTTTCGATAATGAGATCAAGCATAAACTCGAAGTGATTGATCCCGCTCTCTCCCTCTAATTTGAATTTATCCCTGTGTTAAGTACATTGTACGCATAATGTGCAATGTGCAAAAGGGGGAGGGGTGATGCAGAGGGGGAGGCTCCCGTTCAGTATCATCTCGTATTGGAAGAGGCTAATTACAGATGGACGAATCAACTCAGAAAATCTTTGTTCAAACGTTTCCCCATCAAGATCATCTTCAACTACCGTTCCAGACAAGACAGGATGGGATAGATCCAGTTGTTCAAGAAATACCTGTTTGCTGTCGGGCGAGGTTCGGATACCGGCAAACGGTTGGTTGTTAATCGATGTTTTGAACGATTCAACAAAAGGCTTATCCAGGAGGTTACTCCAACGTACAGACACGCAAACCGAAACATCTGTCACCTCAACAACCCATTCTTCTGGAAGGCGAAATGCTGCGGACTCGAGTTCACCTCTTTCATGATCGGAAAGAAAATCAGATACGGTGTCTTCTTCCAGCAGTACCCCGAGAATGATTTCAATGGATTCCTCTAGCTCTCTTGCATGAACGAGATTTGAAAATCCACCAAGATCCAGCCAATTGCCTCCTAATGCGGTCTTATCTGGATCGTAGTTTTGATTGACCCTGATCTCACGAAGATAAATCAACGACTGTAGAACCGTGCTCTTACCTGCGCTATTGGGGCCAAATAGTAAAGTTATGGGCGCAAGATCGATTTGAAATTTCTAATCTTGAGAAATGGGGATCTCAAATTTGTACCCTCTATAGAGACGATTCACCATCCGCCTTTCTGATAGTACCCACCCAGCTCAGGCGTTTGAGTTACATCGCCGCCAGTAACTCTTGCAGTACCTTCGCGTTGAATCAGTCTCTTTCTGGCTCCGCCCAGGGACACGGCCACTCTCGGATAGTCAGATTCAAGGTTTTCGTCCATCTCGCGCAGCCATTTAGGGAATTGAACTGCCCTCGCGACAGGGACATTCGTGCCATTGACTCGAATAGGCTCTTCAGTCAGTGCTTTCACCATTGGTAGTTCGGCACCCCCGCCGGTGAGTGCAACGACTAAATTTCTGTCAGGTCGAGCATTGATCCAGCCCACCCAGCTCTTGTCAACTGATTCCAGAATCTGAACCATCATACTCATCAGATTCTCTCCAAATAGTATCACCGATTTAAGCCTAAGGAATTCACCTAAGCTGACCTCAACCACGGATTCGTTCCTTAGTGGAACATAGACTTGCTCTTCGTTGAATAGCGTTTCCTTGAAATCACGAATTTCCAACTCCAGGGCACCTCTAATATTTACCCACATAGGATCCTCTGAATCGACACCACCCTTTTTGATGATCAGCTCAATCAATATTCTATCGAGATAGTTACCAGCTTCAGTGATCGTTCTAGAGGAATCTTCGATCTCAATGGCCACACTATCACCACTCGAATCATTAAATTGCATACGATACAAGCTAAAATCGCTAGTACCCGCCCCAATGTCAACAACCATAATCAGCACATCTATGCTTGAATTCCAGCTCATTATTGAACCCGCCACCCCCAAGGGCTCGATGATGCCCTCAGCAACGAATGGATAATTCACTGATAGTTCTCGGAGAGCCCGCACAGCAGCGGTGAAATCACCTATCGGAATGCCATTCTCTAGTTCGACACAACCAACTCTCTCTCTTGATTTACTCACCTCTCGTGCCGGTTTCGGCGATTGCTCAATTAATTAGTGGATAATTAATATGGCGAATGTTGGGTTTTTGCACAGTCTCGTGGTCAGGATACCTGCCGCACCAGCTTCTGCATCGGTGAGTATGAAAAACCCTTCACGCTTGTCATTCAGAGAACAGCCGTTAGCGGCCAGGCGAGTCTGAATCTGGATTCATCAGCTGATTCAGAAGACAGTTCAGAAGATAATTCAGAAGATAACTCAGAAAATAGTTCAGAGGAAATAAACGCAGGTGCTTATATTTATCGCGGGATTGCCACTAACCGGGATAGCCTTGGCGATAGCGAGATTGTTCACTGGTACAACATGACTAATAGGGCAACGTGCCGAGGACAGCGAGAACCGCATCAAGGAACTGAAGCGGGATTTTGGCGGTGATACTCTGCCGTTTCGGATTTTGCTGCCAATGTGCTGTGCTTTTTAATCGCCGCACTCTTTAATCTCGGCACTCTTTAATCTCCGTACTCTTTAATCTCCGCACTCTTTAATCTCCGCACTCTTTAATCTCCGCACTCTCCGGCAATCTATGTGCCCTCATGCGTCATCTGCTGCCGCTGGAGTTGTCCCACTATCCATAGTGGGCTTGTCGGTTAATTCAAAATCGGTTCAATTTTAAGAAAATAAAATGTTTAATAACAATGACTTAAATATTCACAACAAGTTAAAAACTTCATTTTCCGACAAGCCCATAGTCCATAGCCGTGCGATAACTCTGCGCTGGCATCTCGCGGCAAAAGTGGTCGGGACGGGACGTCAACTCCTAGTCAAAATGCGTGAAAAATACCGACTACTACTGGAACAAGTGCTGCTGGCACTGAAGGAGTTTGAAGCACCGCCCATTTAAGCCGATATAGAACAAGCTCATGAGTACCGAGTTAGTCTCATGACACAAGCCTAAATAGCGCCATTCTATCAAGGTCTTGCCGTTGCGTGATGAATTTCGCGAAGTTTGTACGAGAATCCGTATCCAGGAGAAAATGCGGGAGGCTGCTGCGTAGCGCAGTGGCAACCACCAACTCGGACGGAGCTAGACCGGGCCGGATCGTTCGAAGCCAGGAGCCAAAAGAGTTCCAGACTAGCCGAGTGTGGCAAGATGCCAGGTAATGAAGTAGCCCTTGAGCAACAATCCCCGCGTGTACAAAGACGTGATAAGCCTTCAGTTTTCGCTTGACGCCATCGCGATATTTTTTTGATTCCCGGTGAAGGTGCTGATTACCATTGCGTCGCTCCAATGGCTTCATTACGCTCATCCAGAAATGGTATGAAAAAGAACCGATAACATGAACCGCCTGCTTGAAGGCATGCTCTATTTTAAATCGCAGACCGTAGAGGTGAATGATATCGAGGGCCGATAATGACGTATCAGTAGACATGAGTATACAGCGTCCCCTCGTTGGGTGAACGACAATGACAAACCGAACAATACTGCCGGTCGGTCTCCATAATAAATCATGGACTGCGTATCGGATAGCTACGTTTTTTTCGCCATAGACAGGGCTTTGAGCCTCCTCCATCAATGCGACCAACCCAAACAGTGATCTTGGTTTTACCTTGTCACCATACTTACGTGGCCGCCCTCTTTTTTTCGGCTGTTGCTGATGATGCAGCTGGTAGGCAACCGCATTTGATCTGGCGCGGGTGACCAAATGATTCCCCTCATTCAAAAGCCCATTAACGACTTTCTGGCTGGCATAATAGGCGTCGGCGACAAAATAATACGGCTCCTGAATACTGACTATCGCCAGTAGACTGATCATTTTGTCGAGCAGGGTACGCCGGTCACGATTCGATAACACGGTCCCCTCATGAATCCTCGCGGCAAGCGGCACAGCGAACACGCTATTGGCGGCACGAGAAAGAATAGAGACGGCCTGAAAGGAGTGTCCCATGATGTACTCCGCTTTGGTATTTGACTCGGATTCCTGATGTAGCAGCTTCACAGCAGGCATCTTTTTGCCCTGTTTGGAGACCTTAATGCCGTCCCCCACCAACACGAGTCGGCCATTCACTCGAACCAGACCAGGGAACAGTCGAAGTACAAGTTGAGACCACAATACCGTCATTGAGTCCAACTTAATGCCGGTGCTGTGGAAGTTATCCAGCAAGTTGTCATAAAACCGCCCCTGTAACCCCAGCGCCCGGACAATACTCGTCACCCCCATTCGTTCGGTACGAACCGTCAATCCCGCCACACAGACGGCGAACCACATAAATGTCCGGGTACGAGCGCAAGCCGGGCGAAGATAAATGATTGCATCCCACCAATAGATCCACAGCATAGACAGTGTCCTTTTGACAAACTAACATAGTATGTATATGCTATATCAATGACAAAGAAAAGGCTCGCACAAATTGAACGGCGTATGACAAAGATCAAAGGTGACATAGCATTACTGGGCGCTATGCGCCCTGGATCGTTGACGAAGCAATACAAGGACCGGGAGAGTCAGACTGGGCCTTATTATCAGGTCAGCTATACACTGGATATGAAGAGCCGGACGGAGTATATTCGCAAGGAATTTGTGGGCGATATACGCGGCCAGATAAGTAACTATAAACGGTTCAAGAAGCTCAATGCACAATGGGTGGCGCTGAGTATTGAGCACTCAAAGTTATCAATGAAACTCAAGCAAGCGTAGTGATTACAACGGGAAGCAAGCAAAAATCGTGGCCAAACTGGGCAGTAAAAAGAGCCCATTGATTTTAAGAGTTGCCGATGACTCAAAAGTCGATATGATCGCCAATACCTGTCATGAAAACGGCTGGCATTTTATTTTGGGGTTTGAACCGGACAAGGAAGAGGATCTAACGGACCTGGAAAGAAAGCTATCGCCTCCCATCCATCATGAAGCCGCAAAGATCGGGCGAAATGAACGGTGTGTCTGCGGAAGCGGGAAGAAATACAAGAAATGTTGCGGAGCTGCCGCTTGACTGGTTTCGCTAAACAGCAAATAAAACAGAGCGCAGAACTCGGTACTCTCAAGAAAGGTTGTTGATACCTTATCTGGCGAAATTAGAGCGGCCGAGTCAATTTCTGCATCTGTCAACTCAACTAATGGTGTGTCAACGGGAAATTTTTCTTCGTCAACTGCTTCAGATGATAGCTTGGTTCGGGCTCAAAGGATTGTCGCAAAGAGATCTGCGGCATTACTGGCTGAAAGCCTATTCCCAATTCGTGTTGCTGATACCGATGGGGAAAATATATATTTAAATTATGGTGATTCAATTCTTTCTGTAGGTGATCAGTTAACAATAGTACGTGAAGGTCGCGAAATTATTGACAAAGATACTGGTAAAGTTCTTGGTACACGTGAAACAAACCTGGGGACAGTTGAAGTCGTTTCAACTGACTCTGATATCTCCGTGGCAAAAATTATTGGTAGCTCATTTGAAATAAACTATGGAGATAGAGCCAAGATAACAATGTCTGCCCAGGAATCAGGTAATAATCAAACTCAACAAAGGCAGCCCAGAGGAAGAAGAATATGAAATACAAAGTTAGAATTCTAATATTAATATTGACCATCTTTACATCTCTAATTTGTAACGCACAAAGTGATAAACCAATAATAGCTGTAAGTGAGATATCTACAGCAATCGGTGATTTCAATACATTAGGTATACAACTTGCTCTAGAGAATGCTTTAGCAAAAACAAACAAATTTACTATTATGGAAAGAACCATGATGTCTAAATTGCTGGAAGAAAGAGGACTCTCTGCTTCTGGAATAACGGATGGTATTAGTGATTTCTCAGGTTTCTCTGGAGTGGATTATCTAATTACTGGTAGCGTGACAAATATTGCAGTTGAGAATCAGAGTGTTTTAATTGCCTCAAATTGTAAGGCATCTCTTTCCATGACTATTAGACTTTTAGATGTAGCAACAGGCGAGATAAGGATAACTGAAAGCGTTAACGTAGAGGACACTGTAAACACAATTCTTGATGCCAATCGAAATGCATGCTCAGGTATTAGTTTGTCCAGCATCAATATATTAGGTGAAGATGTATCAGATGGAATAGCTAACAAAATGACAATGTCTATTTTCCCAATAAAAGTTGCAAGGGTGAGTGGAACTCAAGTCTATTTAAACTATGGTTCAAACACTATCTCGCCAAAGCAAATACTTACAATTAAAACAGTCGGTGAAGGGTTTGTAGACCCTGACACAGGAGAAGTACTAGGTGCTGAAGAGGAAACTACCGCAGTAATAATCGCAACAGATGTCAGATCAAATTTTTCCATAGGTGAAATTGTCGCGAGTAAGTCTGTTATTTTAGTGGGCGATGTCGCTTACCAATTAAATGCAAGAAGTAACAGAAAATCCGTCAATTCATGTATTTCTAATACTAATAAATCGTTAAAGGCGTGCGATAGGAAGCCGGGTTCAAAAGGTTGTACTCGGGCGGTTGAAAGAACAGAGAAATCTTGCTCAGCTATACTCGATCTTTAATCTCTGAGGGTTCAATTCCAGTGGCTTGCTGCAATTATTGAATGATGAGCGAATATATTCACAAGGGTCAAAATGCAACAGTATTGGGCATATCCCAATAGAGAAATGATGCCGAACTATAGGTCTTGATAGCAGCTATGTATGTCGCTATGCAACCCGCTTACTCTGTTCAGTCATGGGCTTAACCAAGGCAGAGCGTCATGCGAGGTGTCTTCATCCAGTATCAGAAGACTGCAAATCTACACCCGGCCCAGGGCGAAACCCCTGGCGATATGATTTCTGACGAAGTAAATAACCAAAGCGCCAGGAATAACGGTGAGTATCCCGGCCGCCGCTAAAACTCCCCAATCCAGGCCAGACGCAGAAACAGTTCTCGTCATAACCGCGCTTATCGGTTTCGCATCGGTAACAGTTAGCGTTCTGGCGATCAACAACTCCACCCAGGAAAACATGAAACAAAAAAAGGCGGCAACGCCAATTCCTGATGCTATTAGCGGGGTAAATATTTTGGTGAAGAAACGTGGAAAAGAGTAGCCATCGATATAGGCGGTCTCGTCAATTTCCTTTGGCACTGCTGACATAAAGCCTTCAAGAATCCATACCGCCAGGGGCACATTAAACAAACAATGCGCCAGCGCCACAGCAAGGTGAGTGTCTATCAAACCGAATGCGGAATACAACTGAAAAAAGGGCAGGACGAAAACCGCGGGCGGCGCCATTCGATTGGTAAGCAGCCAGAAGAATAGATGCTTGTCACCAAGAAACCGATAACGGGAAAACGCGTAGGCGGCCGGCAAGGCCACGGTAATGGCAATCACCATATTCATGACGACATAGGTGAGAGAATTAATATAGCCACCGTACCAGGACGGATCAGTAAAGATGGTGCGGTAGTTGTCCAGGGTAAAATCCTGCGGCCACAGTGTGAAGGTGGATAATATTTCCTGATTTGTTTTGAAGCTCATGTTCAAAAGCCAATAAAGAGGTAACAGCAGAAAGAGAATGTACAGACACAGGCTTAGTAGTTTCACTCTGTTTGCAGCAGGTTCAGACAGTGCCATTATTCGACCCTCTTGCTGCGGGAGGACTGCTCATCATTGTCATGGCTGGTCATTACCGTATAAAAAATCCAACATAGAAGCAGAATAATCAGAAAATAGATCAAGGACATGGCGGCCGCAGGGCCAAGATCAAACTGCCCTACTGCCATCTGCACCAGATCGATCGACAGGAATGTGCTTGTATTGCCAGGGCCGCCCCCGGTGACGACAAAAGGCTCGGTATAGATCATGAAAGAATCCATAAAGCGCAGCAGCACAGCTATCAGCAATACACGCTTTATCTTCGGCAGTTGAATGAAGCGAAACACAGCCCAGCGCGACGCGCCATCAATACGCGCCGCCTGATAATACACCTCGGGTATCGCGACCAGACCGGAGTAACACAGCAACACCACCAGCGAGGTCCAATGCCAGACATCCATCAGAATAAGCGTTACCCAGGCGTCGATATTGTTTTGCGTGTAATTATAATCAATGCCGAGGCTTGCCAATCCATGCCCCAACAAACCAATATCGACGCGCCCAAAAACCTGCCATATCGTGCCAACCACATTCCAGGGAATTAACAACGGCAGCGCCATCAACACCAGACAAACCGACACGCCCCAACCGCGTTTCGGCATCGCCAGTGCTATCATAATTCCTAATGGTATTTCTATGGTCAGAATTATGGCGGAGAAAAGCAGCGTTCTGAACAAGGCATTATGAAAACGTTCCGAGACAAGCAACTGCTGAAACCATTCCATACCCACCCAGAAGAATTCGTTGTTGCCGAAGCTATCTTGTACTGAATAATTCACTACCGTCATCAGTGGAATAATGGCGCTGATTGCAACCAGAATTAACACCGGCATCACCATCAACCAGGCTTTGTTGTTGTGTACCTTCATTCCGGGGACTTACCGTGGTCATTACTTACTCGATAATCATCGGCGTAGAGATTTATTTTATCCGTATCAAAAATAATTCGCGGATTTTCAGGTATTCCCACTCCATCGTTCACAACAATATTGATGTGTGTTTCTTCAATACGACCGCGAACAATCTTGTGCCGACCTGCATCGTCGATCGATGTCACATTGAAGGGTATGCCTTCGCTTGCAGATAGCTGTATGTGTTCCGGTCGAATACCCAACTCATGGCGCTGCCCGCCAGTGCTGATATTTCTCTGCAAGGGAATTCGATTACCGGCGAACACGGCGCTCGCTCCATCAATATCGCAAGGCAGTACATTCATCCCTGGCGACCCAATAAACCTGCCCACAAAAGTGTGCTCCGGCTTCTCAAAAAGTTGTTCGGGCGTAGCTGTTTGTACCACTTCCCCTTGATACATGACGATGACCTGGTCGGCAAATGTCAGCGCCTCGGTTTGATCATGGGTCACATAGATCATGGTGTGCTGGAAACGCTGGTGTATCTTTTTCAACTGTGTCCGCAATTGCCATTTCAAGTGAGGATCAATCACCGTTAGCGGCTCATCGAAAAGTATCGCTTCGACATCAGTGCGCACCAATCCACGCCCTAGCGATATTTTCTGTTTATCGTCAGCATTCAGGTATCGAGCTTTGTCATTGGCTCGATGTTGTAGACCCAGCATCAGCAAAACATCGGCCACGCGCGTCTCTATTTCTGATCTAGCCAGCTTCCGATTACGCAGCGGGAACGCCAAATTTTCAGCAACGGTCATGGTGTCATACACCACCGGGAATTGAAAAATCTGGGCAATATTACGCTGCTCGGTACGCAAATCGGTAACATCTGCCTCATCGAAAAGAACGCGCCCTTGCGAAGGTCTCAATAGACCGGAAATAATATTGAGCAGCGTCGTCTTTCCGCAACCAGAAGGACCCAATAGGGCATAGGCTCCACCATCGTGGCAACTCTGTTCTACGGTACGCAGGGCGTAGTCTTCCGCAGCAGGATAACGGTGCGCAATTGCCTGTAGTTTTATAGTTGCCATCTAGTATTCGTCTCTGGCAACAAATCGATTTTCACTATCAAAAAGCAGTACGTTCACCGGATTAACATAAAAGCTAACGGAATTGCCCACGCTGAAATTCTGAATACCGGGCAGCAGTGCGACCCAGGGGTTTTCATTCATGCTGAAGTGGACAAATGTTTCCGAGCCGGTAATCTCGGTTACAGTTACCGAGCCTGTCACCTGCATGTCCTGGCTCGTTGTTCTTGCTACACTCAAATGGTGAGGGCGGACTGCCAGGGTATAAGCGCCTTCCGTCAAGCCGCTGAACGCTAACGCAGATGGCGATTGATTGTCCAGGTACTGAAGGCTGCCGGCTGCACAGACCAAAGCCACTGTATTCAGCGGCGGATCAGAGAAAGTTTTCGCAGCCTGTAGAGTAAGCGGCTCGCGGTAGAGTGCCAGCGTAGGCCCAAACTGTTCGACTCTTCCTTGATGCAAACAGACGGTGTTGCCCCCTAGCACCAAGGCTTCAGACGGCTCGGTAGTCGCATACACCAATACAGCACCTGTGGCAGCAAATAGCTCGGGCAATTCTGCCCTTAGTTCTTCGCGTAATTTGTAATCAAGATTCGCAAGCGGCTCATCAAGCAAAACAAGGTCCGCTTTTTTAATCAATGCCCGAGCCAACGCCACTCGTTGTTGTTGACCACCAGAAAGCGTGTCCGGAGTACGTTTCATCAGATCCTTGAGTCGCAACAAGTCGGCCACCTCTTGCACCTGTTTCTGGATCTGTTTCGAATCTACGCCGGCAACTCGCAGCGGAGAGGCAATGTTTTCAAATACACTTAGCGACGGATAATTGATGAATTGCTGATACACCATAGCCACGTTTCTTTTCTGTACTGGTTTGCCCAATACAGAAACTCCACGGAAAAACAGCTCGCCGCTGTCAGGCTTATCGAGACCAGCCATTATTCTCATCAAGGATGTTTTGCCGGATAAAGTAGGGCCAAGCAGTATGTTTAACTCGCCACAATGCAACGAAAGCGTTATATCGCCTAGACAGGTATCGTTTCCCTGGCGGCGCGAAATGTTCTGCAACTCAAGCATTTCAACAAGCCTGGTTTACATAGCAGGAAGAGACTGCGCTATGTAGCTGGACAAAGAATCGCGCTCAGCACCACTGAAATAAAACCCCAGCCTGGTGCGCCGCCAGAGAATATCGTCAGCAGTCTTTGCCCATTCCCGGTTGCAGAGGTAATCGACTTCCTTCTGATAGAGATTGTGCCCAAACTTTAGGCCAAGGTCCCCTGGCCCGGAAGCATCACCGAGAATAGTGAAGCTTAGCGTGCCGTAGCTGTTTAGGTAGCGATCCCTGAGGTCTGGCTCTAACCAGGCATATTCCGCAGCCAGTTTTTTAGACAAATTTTCAGGCAGGTCGAAATCACCGCCAGGCAATTTGGCAGATTTGGTCCAGGCGGGTCCCATGTCGGGGAAAGTAGCAGTTAGTTTACGCAAGGCCGCTTCAGCCAGCAGACGATAGGTCGTTACTTTTCCTCCGTAAACCGTGAGCAGGGGATGGGGACCCGCCTCTAGCTCAAGTCGGTAGCCTCTCGACAGCTTACTCGCATTTTGCTCTTTTTCATCTCTTTCATCTATAAGTGTCCTTACGCCAGCATAACTGTACACCACATCAGAGTGCAGGATCGATTTCTTGAAATACAAATTTACGATAGACAACAGATAGTTTATTTCTTCCCCGGATGCCTCTACTTGAGTCAGATCTCCCGCGTATTCCTGCTCAGTTGTTCCTATCAGGCTAAAGTCTTTCAACCAGGGAATGACGAAAATAATTCTGCCATCGTGATGTTGCAACAGGAATGCCTGGCAAGCTGAGTGTATACGCGGCACTACAATATGGCTTCCCTTTACCAAACGAATGTCGTGCCTGGCTTTTTTCTTGCTCAGCCGCTCCGACAAAGAAGCAACCCAGGGCCCGCTGGCATTAATAATGGCACGGCAGTCTATCTCGCTGTTCGTCTTGTTTACATTATCCTGCAATGTTACGCGCCAACCCGCATCGGTAGCCGTCGTTGTCGAACATTCCGTGCGCGTGAGAATACGCGCCCCTTTAGCTTTCGCTTGCAGAGCATTCAACACGACCAGCCTGGCATCATCCACCTGCGCATCCCAATACTCAAAACCACGGCTGATGGCGGAGTTCAATGGGCCGTCAGGGTCTATGCGGATGCGGCGAGAAGCAGGAAAACGCTTGCGCCTGGCCAAATTGTCATACAGGAATAATCCAGCACGGATCATCCAGGAATTGCGAGAATGGGGTAATTGAGGAATATGGAAAGCCAGGGGGTGAATAATATGCTGAGCGGCAGCCGCGAGTACTTCTCTTTCCCGTAAAGATTTGCGCACCAGGCCAAATTCATAAAATTCCAGATAACGCAGCCCACCGTGAATCAGTTTGCTGCTGCTGGAGGATGTTGCAGAGGCAAGATCAGCCTTCTCACAAAGCACTACGTCGAGTCCGCGACCTGCCGCGTCGGCGGCAATGCCAGCTCCGTTTATACCGCCACCGATAATTAAAAGATCGTGCATAAATTGAAATTGGCTCAAACTTGCCCACGAATTGAACAGTTAGTGTACCATGGCTTTTAGTCAAAGTGCTTATTTCCCCCACGACCTTTCAAGAGCGCAGAACAATTATTTAGAGATTCTATGCAATGAATAATTACATTCTGGCAATCGACCAGGGCACCACTAGCAGCCGGGCATTGGTTTTTGACGCAAATGGGGAAAAATGCGCGACAGGTCAGCAAGAATTCACACAGCATTTTCCAAAAAACGGTTGGGTTGAACATGATCCGATGGAAATATGGCAAACGACCTTGCGTAGCTGCCGGGCCGCCATACAGGAAGCCGCAATTTCGGCAAGGCAGATTCGCTGCATAGGCATCACTAATCAGCGCGAAACTACCATCGTATGGGAGCGGAGTAACGGACAGACCCTATACAACGCGATAGTCTGGCAGGACAGAAGAACCAGTAGTTATTGTGATGCGTTGAAGGAGCAGGGCCTGGACAAAAAGATTCAGGAAAAGACCGGCTTGCTCATCGATGCTTATTTCTCTGCCACAAAAATACGCTGGATTCTTGATCATGTGCCCGGCGCCAGACAAAAAGCCGAAAACGGTGAACTTGCCTTTGGTACTGTTGATTGCTTTTTGCTTTGGCGACTAAGTGGCGGCAGGAGTCACCGCACAGATGCGACTAACGCCTCCAGAACCATGCTGTTCAACATTCACCAGCAGCAGTGGGATGAAGAGTTACTGGCGCTTTTCGACATACCTGAGTCAATGCTGCCAGAGGTGCTGGATTGTGCTGCCGATTACGGCAATTGCGATGAACAACACTTCGGCGAAGCCATCCCGGTAACGGGTATTATTGGCGATCAACAGGCGGCCGCGTTTGGACAAGGCTGTTTCTTCAGTGGCATGGCAAAAAGCACTTACGGTACCGGTTGTTTTCTGTTGCTGAACACAGGCAGGGAAGTAGTCAAATCTGGCAATCGTCTGCTTAGTACGGTGGCATTCAGGCTCAAGGGTGAAACCTGTTATGCCCTGGAAGGCACCATCTTCATGGCTGGCGCGACCATGCAGTGGATTCGTGACGGATTGAAGCTAATTGAACATGCCAGCGAGTCAGAAGCGCTTGCCGCACAGACAGACGATGACTTGCGCGTGTTCCTGGTGCCCGCATTCACCGGCCTGGGCGCTCCTTACTGGGACCCTGATGCGCGCGCTGCATTGTTTGGGCTAACCCGTGATAGCGGTGTAAAAGAAATAGTCACGGCAGCGCTACTCTCCGTTTGTTATCAAAGCAAAGATTTATTGCTCGCCATTGAAGCGGATGGTGGTCGCGTGAGTACACTTCGGGTCGATGGCGGAATGGCTAGCAATGACTATGTCATGCAGAAACTCGCTGATTTGCTGAAACTGGAAATTCACCGGCCTGTTCTCACCGAGACCACGGCACTGGGTGCTGCTTACATGGCGGGCTTGCAGGCAGGAATCTTCGCTTCCCTGCAAGCCATCGGTGAGAAATGGCAGTTAGACTGTAGTTTCGAATCCAGTAAGGATGATAATTGGCGCGAGAAACAGTATCAAGGATGGCTAGATGCCGTCTCCAGAACAAGAGTGAGCAATAAGGAACATTAGTAGTGGAACTTCATTTAATCAGGCACGGAGAAACCAATTGGAACAAAGAGAGGCGTGTGCAGGGTCAAAGTGAGTCGCAACTCACGGCGCTGGGCATTCAACAGGCAAAACAACTGGGCGAACGAATTGCTGACATTCAATTCGATAAAGTTTATTGCAGCAGTAGCTTGCGCACCCGACAAACGGCGCAACATGTGTTTGCGGAAACTCATGCTACAATCATTTACCTTGATAACTTGCGAGAAATCTATTTAGCCCACTGGGAGGGGCATCTGTACGATGAAATTGCTGCAAAAGAGCCAGATTCTCACGGCCATTTTTGGCAACAACCTCATCTATTTCAAGTTGCGGGAGCCGAAAATTTTTCCCAATTACAGCAGCGCGCCATCGATACAATTGCAAACATTTCGGCAGGGCAACGAATGAAACAGGCTACTCATAATAAAATTGCGGTTATCAGTCATGGTGCCCTGATCAAAACCTATCTTTGCCACATTGAAGGCCGCACAATGGATCAGTTATGGGAGCCACCGCGGATGCATAACTGTGCCCATAGTATTGTTACATTGAATATAGGTAGTGATGGCAAAACAGAGGCCAACATTGTCCTGTACGCGAACCAACCTGCCAATAAGGAATACTCATGAACATTGAAATTTCAGAGCGGACAGTTTTAAAATTGAATCTCTGGGTAAAAATCGCCGTCCTCAGCAGCCTGATCACGGGACTTGGACTGGGTCTGTTAACGCTGGTCTCTGTCGTTGGAATCTGGCTGGGATTTTGGGACTTCAGACGCGGTTTTTTCCTTTTGGGCATCGCCCACCAACACGGGCAAATACTCGCCTGGGTTTGCCTTGGGCTCAGTATTGCTATTTTCATTGCAGGCCAGTTTTTTGTTATTAGAAAGAGCAGAAAATTTGTCGCATTGGCAGCAGTAGGGGCGGTAGTGGCCTGGGCAGCCTATCTGATTCCAGAAAGCTTTCGCCCCGCCGAGGGTGTCAATTATCCACCCATACACGACATATCAACGAATCGCTTACACCCACCAGAATTTGAGGCTATTTTGCCATTACGAGCCAATGCAGCAAATACAGTCGAATACGGTGGTTCAAATAATATGACAGCAGAGCGACTGATCGAATTAACCGATGAAGCCTATCCAGACCTGACAACAAAGTCTTATAGCGATTCCACCGAAACTGTTTTTGAAAAAGCCCTGGCTGTAGTTGACGAGCTTGGCTGGGAATTAGTCGCTCAGGATAGTGCTGTAGGCAGAATAGAGGCAACGGATACTACGTTTTGGTTTCGATTTAAGGACGATATCGTTATTAAGATTGAACAAGCAGACAGCGGCAGCCTTGTTGATGCAAGATCGGTTTCGCGCGTAGGAATCGGCGATGTTGGTGCCAATGCAATACGCTTACGAAAATTCTTTGAGCTGCTTGATAAGTAGAGTCTAAGACGATGAGGAATTTCATGCTAATCGCCAGCCAAAGAAACGACCATGAAACCAGGTAGCAAGTCTGGCAATATGACTTTGTTTTTTGGCATAAGTCTCGCTGTTTTGGGCTTATCACAACTCATTGGCTATTGGATAAATACCAATATTGCGCTGAACTCCAGCGTTGAATTGAACAGCTTGATTCACTTCACCCATATTCGGAACTACGGCGGCGTGTTTGGAATGATGCAAGGCATGGGCTGGTTATTTGGCGCAATCAGCCTCTTCTTGTTAATTAGCCTAAGTGTCTATCTATGGCTTGGAACATCCATCAAACGTTGCGAATATCTGTGTTTTGGTTTTATTGTCGGCGGGGGTGCCAGCAATATCCTCGATCGCTTTCTGTATGGCAGCGTTATTGACTTCATCGATATACAACACATCCCGTATTGGAATTATATTTTTAATACGGCCGACGTTATGGTACACGCAGGAATTTGGCCCTTGCTATTTTTCAGTTTCTTCGCCAAAGAAGAAGCTGAAATTTAATCCGGCAAGAGACTTGATGTTCCACTAGCTATCCAGAGAAAATACTTATTTATTGCTGCGGTGGAGCCAAAGAATTGAGCAAAAAAAAATTTAGTGGAATCCTTGCTCCCGTTATCACACCTTTCAGAGCCGACCTGAGCCCGGATTCCAATCGCCTTCTGGCCCATTGTAACTGGCTGCTGGGCCAGGGAGTCGGTCTCGCAATTTTTGGTACCAACAGCGAAGCTAACTCACTGTCAATCAGTGAAAAAATGCAGCTACTGGATACACTTTTGGAGGCCGGCATCGATTCTTCAGCAATGATGCCGGGCACCGGGAGTTGCGCATTAAGCGACTGTGTGGCGTTAACAAGGCATGCTGTAGAGCTTGGCTGTGGTGGTTCCCTGATGTTGCCACCGTTTTATTATAAAGGGGTCTCCGACGATGGCCTGTACGCATTTTATGCTGACGTTATTCAGGCTGTGGCTTCGTCACAATTAAGCATCTATCTCTATCACATACCGCCCGTCTCTCAGGTTCCGATTTCTCTGGACCTAATAGACCGTCTGGTGAAGGCGTATCCCAAGAACATTGCCGGTATAAAAGATAGCTCGGGAGACTGGAGCAATACGCTGGCGCTGAATAAAGGCGGGTGGCCCGATTTTAGAGTTTTTTGTGGATCCGAGAGCTTTCTGCTGCAAAACATGATTCATGGCGGTGCCGGTTGTATATCCGCCACCGCCAATGTTAATCCTGCGGCTATTCGTCATCTGTATGTTAATTGGGAAAGTGAACAAGCAGGGCAATTGCAACAAGAGCTGAATGAGGTCAGAGCCTTGTTTCAGCGTTTCCCAATGATTCCCGCCTTGAAAGCCGCCACGGCTCATTTCGGCAATGACAAGGAATGGCTTCGAGTAAGGCCGCCGATAACCGAACTGGAGACTTCTCAGCTACAACAATTAGAGACTGAAATGCAGGCCGCCGGATTCGCCATGCACTGTCCTTGATGGCGTAGCTTTCCAGCTTCTCTGTGTTCCAGGCAGCTAATACGCGAGCAAAGGCCTGGCCCGGAGAACACGACCCCAATGGCCGAAGACTTTGGGCTGACAGGCGAGGGTTGAAGGAGAAGAGATTGACCTTGAGCACGCCATGCTTTACCTTCCATCTACCGTTATAGCTGGGCAACATCGGGCTGTGGCACTGTTTATGGGGCACTCTTTCAGAGAGGCACCTGGTTAAAAATTAAAAAAGGGAGAAACAAATGATTCATCGCAAAAGGTATGGGCCGCTTTGGCTTATTTTCTATTTGATGACGATTTTTGGATCAGGGTCGCAAGTGGCACTGGCTCAAGAGGCAATTGAAGAGGTCGTGGTTACCGGCTCATTCATTAGAGGCACACCCGAAGACGCCGCATTACCTGTTGACGTCCTGAGCAGGGCAGACCTCGAAGACGTGGGTGATCCTTCACTCATCGAAATGGTTCGAAATCTTGGTGTGACCTCAGGCAACCTTGGTGAAACTAACCAGTTTGACACCCGGGGTGGTCAGGCGAACGAAGGGGTTACCGCCATTAACCTTCGTGGTCTCGGCCCAGCCAGAACACTTGTCTTGATTAACAGCAAGCGACATGTCTCAACTGAATCCATTGGCGTTGATATTGCGGCTGTGCCCAGTATTGCTATTGGCCGTGTTGAAGTATTGAAAGACGGTGCGGCTGCGCTCTATGGCTCTGATGCCGTTGGTGGTGTTGTGAACTTCATCACGCGTGACAATTTTGAGGGCTTCGAAGTACGCGCTAATTTTACCGATATTCAGGACTCCAACGGCGACTCAACTGTCGGCGCCATATTCGGCCGTCGAAGCGGCGCGCTTCACTATGCGATTTCTGCTGAGTATGAAGAGCGTTCAGAACTCCAGATTCGTGATCGTGATTGGGCATTACGACCTTTTGCTGAAAACCCGGGTCCGGGTGGATGGAGTAGTATTGGCAACCCCGGTACTTTCTTCCCGGCCATTTCTGATGGGGGGGGGGGTCGAACACTTCTCGGTGGTGCTACACCAGATCCAAACTGTGAGCTTTTGGGTGGCACATCAACTGGTGGATTTTGTCGTTTCCAGTACACGTTCTTTGACAACCTGATCGAAGCGCAGGAATCCGTCAAATTGTTTGCTGAAATGAACTACGACATCACTGATTCAATTCGCTTTCATGGGGAAGCGCTTTTCCATGATATGGATATACCAGAGTCGAAGACTTCACCGTCTTATCCTCCGCAGTCGCTGCTTGGTAATGATCGCTTCATTCAGGCCAATCATCCGGGGCTGATTGATCTGAAGGCACAGAATCCTGGCTTGTTCAATGAAGTTGCGGGTATTCCTGCTTCTGCCCAGGGTGCAAGCAGTTGGTCAAGACTGCTAGGCGTTACCGGCCGTAACGGTGAGCCAGAATCTGTGCATCGTGAAACCAGAACCAAAAGACTGTCTTTTGGGCTGACAGGCGAAACCGACAGCGGTATCTCGTTTGATACCAGCTTTAGCTGGTCAAATCGGCTTAGAGATATCGGAGGCTCCGACATGTTCATCGAAAGAATAGCTTTTGCCTTTGATGGGCTTGGTGGGGCGGCTTGTGATCCAGTGACCGGAACGGCCGGTGTTGCACCTTGCGAATACTACAATCCGTTCTCCAATGCGCTTGCCTTTTCACCGGTAACCAATGCGACGAATCCTCAGTACAACGCGGCGGTGGCGAACTCGAATGACTTGATTAATTGGCTGACTGCGGATAGTGGCTCAATTTCTGAAAATGAAACCCTCGTATTTGAGGCGATCTTGTCCGGTGACAGCGGCTGGGAACTCGGCGGCGGTGCGGCGGGTTGGGCTGCGGGTCTTCAGTACAGAAAGGATTCTTACGACTTTTCTGTTGCAGATGTAGCAAACCGTTCAATCAATCCTTGCCCGTTCAACAATCCTGCATCAATTACGCTTGGTCATACGACTACGCTGGATTGCGGTGATGGCGGTGCAGGTCAGCTCGCATTCCTTGCAGCGACGGATGAGGAAAGCACTGATCGTAATATCTATGCTGTATTTGCAGAATTGGCCTTGCCAGTCACAGATACCTTCGATGTCCAGTTTGCAGTGCGTTACGAGGACTACGGTTCGGATAACGGCGGCGATACGATCGATCCTAAAGTTGCCTTTAGCTGGACTTTGACAGACGAATTCAGTCTACGGGGTTCTGCTTCAACAACTTTCCGCGGACCACCCAGCAGCTTCCTGTCGGGAACCAGTACCGCGCTGCAGTTCATTGCTCCGGCACTTGCGTTTAAAGCGGCAGACACTGTTGGTAACCCGGACCTGGAGCCGGAATCAGCACTTGCCATTAACGCCGGTCTGATTTACCAGAATGAAAACTTCTACGGGTCGCTAGACTACTGGTCGTTTGATTTCTCAGATCCACTTCAGCTAGAGAGTGCTGACCAGATTGTTGCTGCCTATGGTGCCAACGATTGCGTCGATGGCGGTACTGGTGTTGGATCAGCGGCCTGTAATGTACTGAGAGGACGTCTGTCTCCGACAGGTACAACAGTTGGTGGTGTTCAGCGAATCAATCGTTTCATTATCAACGGTTCAGACATCAATACTTCCGGCATTGATTTTGTTACCAATTACAGATGGCATGAAGTGGCTGGTGGCGAGTTGTCTCTTGGCCTTGAAGGCAGCTATGCCCTTGAGTACAAATCTGATGACTTTATCACTGACGATGGCTTTAAGCTCGCAGATGGTGGCGACTTTGTGGGTCGTTTAAACGAAGGTACCCCTTTCCAGCCCAAGCCGGAACTGAAGACCTCGTTCATCGCCAAGTGGAGCAACGAAGTCCACCGGGTAACTTATGCCGCGCGCTATGTCGGTGGCATGGATGATGAGAACAGTCCGGTTGCAGCACTAAACAGCATTGATGATCACACCACCCATGATGTTCACTACATCAACAAACTGTTCGATAACATTACCATCTCGCTGTCGGTACTGAACATCACTGATGAGGATCCACCCCAGGTTGCAAATGACCTGAACTACGATCCTTATAACCACAGTGGTTACGGCCGTATGCTTAAGCTTGGTTTTAGCTACGCCATTGAATAGTAGAGACCTCAGCATAATTGTCGGAAGTGCAGCGTCAGCCGCGCAAGCTAGTTTGTAGATGGCGGGACTTATGTACAGGATGTACAGATTGCCGATTTTGCATGGTTACATGAATGTAACTCAGTAGAACAATGCAGGAGCAATTGTCGATGAGAAAAAATCGGTAAAGTCCCACTTTCGACTATTTTTTAATTAGGCAAAGACATTAGGTAGTGACCTGTCCGTCCTCAACGCCATGGATTAAGCCCGGGATGCAAAAACTTCGGCTCAGAGCCATAATTGAGGAGGACAGGTCATGAATCAGCTTATCAAGTAGGTTGGACTGGATACACACAAGGCTACGATTGCTGTGGCGGTCGCTGACGCCTGTCCCGTTTGATGTCGCCAATCCGGAAGACAGCATTAACAGAATCATCAACGACATGAACGGCGGTATTTGAAAAGCCGTGTCTTGCGGGTTTGCGTATTGATTTTTTGAGTTAAACCAAGCAGGTCGATACTCCAGAAAGTGCGCATGGATCAAAATATGTCTTATCCAGAATGGTTTTCCGAAGGGTATCGTCATATCTGGATGCCTTATACCCAGATGCAGACATCCCCATTGCCGCAGGCGGTAAAATCTACGCACGGATGCAGAATTAATTTGCAGGATGGACGCGAACTGATCGACGGCATTTCTTCCTGGTGGTCTGCCTGTCACGGCTATAACCATCCGCATATTATGGATGCTATCCATAAGCAGCTTGACCTCATGCCCCATGTCATGCTGGCGGGGCTTTCCAATCAGCCGGCTTTCACCCTGGCAAAACGGTTGGCCGATATGACGCCGGGCGACCTCAATCGGGTCTTCCTGTCAGAGTCAGGTTCCGTTTCGGTGGAAATAGCGTTAAAAATGGCGGTGCAGTATTGGATCAATCAAGGTATTAGTGGTCGCTATAAATTCGTTTCCTTTAAAGACGGATATCACGGCGATACCATTGGAACCATGGGCATTGGGGATCCTGACAACCTGCTTCATGGCCCGTTTAAGGGGCTGATGGCGGAGCAAACTGTCTGCGACCTGCCGCGGAGCGAGAACAGCCGACAGGCTTTCTCAGATTTCCTTGAGCGTCATAAAAACAGCTGCGCTGCCGTCATTATCGAACCCCTGGTGCAGGGGGCTGGTGGCATGATATTTCACGATATTGAAACCTTGCGCTTTCTGCGCGATGTTTGCGATGCACAGGGTGTTCTGCTGATTTTCGACGAGATTATGGTGGGGCTTGGCCGTCTTGGGAGCAAATTTGCCTGCAACCAGGCCGGTGTCATTCCTGATATAATGACGCTTTCAAAATCGTTGACTGGCGGCACGATGCCGTTGGCAGCAACAATCGCAACGGAGCGTATTTTCACACAATTTTTGTCCGATGAACTGACCGATTGTTTGATGCACGGGCCGACATTTACCGGCCATGCGCTTGCCAGTGCGGCGGCGAATGCCTCTCTCGATCTGTTTGAACGCGAACCCCGTATGGAGCAGGTGCAGAATATTGAGGCACATTTAGCCTCTGCCCTGGCGGTTTGTTCCGATATTCCCGGCGTCAGGGACGTTCGTGTGCGTGGTGCCCTGGGGGTTGTCGAATTGCCCGATTTGGGGGATATGTACTGGATTCGGCAGCGTTTTATTGACGAAAGCTGCTGGGTCCGGCCATTTGGCAATACTGTTTACTTAATGCCCTCTTTCACAATAAATACGGAAGACCTGGCGCATTTAACGGATAGTCTCGTTAAAATTGTCGGGGAATGGTCAGATCGTTATTATCGCCGCGCTGGGTTAGAGTAGCGCCGTATGACCCATGCCTTGTCCTCGCTAGACCTATTCGCCTCGAACATCCTTGCGCAGCTGGACGCCCAGTCCTTGCGACGCAGCGTGACTGAGACAGAGCCAATCGATGCCATCCGCGTGCGCCGCAACGGGAGGGAACTTGTTTCGTTCTCCAGCAACGATTATCTCGGCTTATCGCAAGATATCCGGCTGAAAAATGCCAGCATTGATGCAATCAAGACCTATGGCGCCGGAGCAGGGGCCTCGCGGCTGGTTGTTGGGAATCATCCGCTTTTCAAGGAACTGGAGCGTCGCCTTGCGAAACTGAAGGGAACGGAAGCCGCCATTGTGCTGGGCTCGGGATATCTTGCCAATAGCGGAATTATTCCAACATTAACCGGCCCGAAAGATGTCATTTTTATTGATGAATTGGCCCATGCCTGCATCCATGCGGGAGCGCAGCTCGCGCGTAGCAAGGTCGCGCGGTTTCGGCATAACGATACCGGGGATTTACGCGCCCTGCTGAAAATCAACCGCAAGCAGCATCGCCATGCCTTGATTATAACGGATGGTGTTTTTTCCATGGATGGGGATGTCGCCCCAATAGCGGCGCTACAGGCGCTGGCAAAAGACTATGACGCCTGGCTTATGACAGATGATGCGCATGGTGTCGGCGTTTTGGGCGCGGGTGCGGGTTCGTCGCATACCAGGAATATTTTGACACCGCTTGACTTGCAAATGGGCACTTTGTCGAAAGCCCTGGGCGGCTATGGTGGTTATCTCTGCGCCAGCCAGCCGGTCATTGATCTGATTCTGACGCGATGCCGCCCGTTTATATATTCGACTGGTTTGCCGCCTGCGGTAGTGGGTTCTGCCATTGAAGCGCTGCGTATTATTACGGAAGATGTCGAACTATGTGCCCGCCCGATCAAAAATGCACGTCTGTTCACATCGCTTCTTAATCTACCGGACGCGGAGAGCCCCATTGTTCCGGTCATTATCGGAGCAGCGGAAGAAACGCTTGCCGCCGCGAAACATCTTGAAGCCAGTGGCTTTCTGGTGGTGCCAATTCGCCCGCCAACGGTTCCCGTGGGCACAGCGCGGCTGCGGGCGACCTTCTCGGCACACCATACAGAGCAGCAGATAAGCACACTGGCAGCCTTAATCAAACCCTATACCAGGCAGGGAACCTAATGACGGCATTTTTTATAACGAGTAGCGGTACAGATATTGGGAAAACCTATTTTTCCTGTGTTCTTGCCAGAGCATTGCGGCAACGTCACAGGCAGGTTCGCCTGCTAAAGCCTGTTATCAGCGGCTTTAATCCCGAAAAGCCCGAGGAAAGTGATAGCTACCAACTACTGGAAAGTATTGGGGTGTCGCCAACCCTTGCCGAGTTAGAAGCTATTTCTCCCTGGCAGTTCAAAGCCCCTTTGTCACCGGATATGGCGGCCAGTCGGGAAGGTAAGAGAATTTCCCTGTCTGCGTTGACCAGCTTTTGCCAGGATCATATCGCGCAGTCGCAGGATATTTTGTTGATTGAAGGAGTCGGGGGCGCAATGGTTCCGATTAACGAAAGCAGCACTGTGCTGGACTGGATGTCAGCACTGGGGCTGCCGGCCATTGTCGTTGTCGGCGGTTATCTCGGGACGATTAGCCATACGCTGACAACAGTCGCTACCCTGGACAGCAGGAAAGTCCCGGTTCCCTATATAATTGTCAACGAATCCGAACAGAATCCAGTGCCGATAGCAGAAACGGCAGCGACAATCCAAAGATTTGTTGCGGCAAGTGAAGTGCTTACTTTGTCCAGAACGAAGGACCAACAGATCAATGCGCAGGAACTGATACAGTTGATCGACCACCTGGATTATAACCAAGCTGCGAGGGACTGATAAAAAATTGCTGGCTTTGCTGGTAACCCGAGTCATAGCCTGATCAGTGTTTTGCAGGAGTTGCAGGCGCGCCATGATGTTAGGAAAATGATATTTGTCGCTGATCGAGGCATGCCTAATGAAGACAATCTGCATGCCCTGGATAAGGCAGGTGCTGATTACATTGTCGGGGGGAAACTAAAATAATTGCCAAGTGCGCTACAAACCAGGGTATTGGATAAATCAGCTTATCAGGCACTCGATAAAGGCGCATCAAACGTGGCCGAGCTGACGCATAAGCAGAGACAGCCCAAGCTATGTCATGCCTGCTCAAATCAATCCAGAAGCAAAAAAATCTATTCTGTGATGGGATTAAAAGCGACCACCACAGCTTACCTACTGTACTGATTGATATAATTTTTAAATATCTGGGCATTTGTAGTGCCTGGATATTTTTGTGTCTCTTTATAAATCAATGGATTATAAGTGCGGGTCGTCGAAGTCAGGATGAATAAACCACTTGCGCGGCGCTTACAGCCTTGCTGGTATCGACCGGCAAGCCGTTTGTTGCCAGTACATTTCCCAAAGCAGAAAGGCAGAACAGTACATTCTTCTTATTGCTGGCATAACCCATAAGACCAATGCGCCATACCGAGCCTGCCAGGGCTCCCAGCCCGGCGCCAATTTCAAGGCTGTAATCATTTAGCAACGATGCTCTAACACTGGCGTCATCAACGGAGTTGGGGAAAGAAACCGCGTTCAACTGTGGCAAGCGAAATTCCTTGTCTACGACAAAAGCCAGACCTAAGGCTTCGATACCTGCGGCAAACGCTTCATGGTTAAGTGAATGTCGTTTCCACGCGTTTTGCAAACCTTCTTCTTGCAGAATTAGTAGCGATTCATGCAAGGCGTAGAGAGAATTAACAGGTGCTGTGTGGTGGTAGGATCTTTTGGCATCGCTGCCCCAATAGCCCATGACCAAATTTAAATCCAGAAACCAGCTTTGTACTTTTGATTTTCTTTCGCGAATAACTTTGGCTGCGCGCTCTGAAAATGAAACTGGAGACAAACCTGGAACACAGGACAAACATTTTTGCGTGCCGGAATAGATAGCATCAATTCCCCACTCATCCACTTGCAACTCAATACCGCCAAGAGAAGTCACTGCATCGACAATCGAAAGACAGCCGTATTTAGCAGCAAGAGCGCACAGTGCCTCTACGTCAGACCGAGCCCCGGTTGAGGTTTCCGCATGCACACAGGCCAGCGCCTTCGCATCTGGATTATCTTTTAATGCCTGCTCTGCTTTATCAATATCTATGCTGCTGCCCCAGGGGTCTTCCAGCATAATCGCTTCAGCGCCGCAACGCTCAGCATTTTCCTTCATGCGCCCACCGAACACACCGTTCTGGCAGATAACCACTTTGTCCCCACGTTCCAGCAAATTGGTGAAAACAGTTTCCATGCCAGCAGAACCAGGAGCAGAAACCGGCATGGTGAGTTCGTTGCTGGTTTGAAAAGCGTGTTGTAACAGCCGTTTGGTCTCATCCATCATTTCAATGAAAGCAGGATCAAGATGGCCAATCGTGGGCCTGGACAAGGCTTCAAGAATGCGTGGGTTTACATCCGAAGGGCCAGGCCCCATTAATGTTCTAACTGGTGGGGAGAATGATCTGATCATCGTTTAACCTCTCGGGAGAGCTAATTTTAGAGCATCTGCACAAGATGCCAGCCCGGGATTATCATCAAGACACTATTTTTGAGTCAATGCCGGCAAGGCAGTGCCAATGAAGCCGGGGACAAGCCGGCGATTCAGTGTGGATTTCCATTAGAGCAGTACAACACATGAGCCAGAGCAAGCCAAAACCAAAGCCGATACACAAAAGCCTGGCCCCCCACTTTTCTAAACAGCCAACCAGGGAAGCCCTGAATCTCGATCTCCACTAATTACCCGGGAAACTTTACCGTCATTGCTTATGCCAAGCCCGGCTTACTAATCCTGCTGCCTGATGGTCTCCAGCCGCTGCGCCGCTTCAACTCGGGCTGATTTTATTTCTGCGCCATCCAAATGCCAGTTATTCGTACGCAAAACATCCTCCGCCGATTCACTGCCGTTTGCCTTGGCAATGGAAAACCAGATAAATGCCTCACGCTGATCGGTAATAAGCCCTTCACCATTCCAATACATCAGGCCCAAATTAATTTGTGCCCTCGCATACCCCTGCTCTGCCGCCTTGCGATACCAGCGTACTGCCTCACTAGCATCCTGAATAACCCCTTTGCCAATTTCGTACATCCCGCCCAAATTAAATTGTGCGCCCGCATCCCCCTGCTCTGCCGCCAGCCGATACCAGCGTACTGCCTCACTATAATCCTGAGTAACCCCTTTGCCTCTATAGTACATCCCGCCCAAATTAGCTTGTGCATCCGCATGCCCCTGCTCTGCCGCCAGCCGATACCAGCGTACTGCCTCACTAGCATCCTCAATAACCCCTTTGCCATTAGCGTACATCACGCCCAAATTATTTTGTGCCCTCGCAACCCCCTGCTCTGCCGCCTTGCGATACCAGCGTACTGCCTCGCTAGTATCCTGAGTAACCCCTTCACCATTAGCGTACATCCAGCCCAAACTAAATTGTGCGCTCGCATCCCCCTGCTCTGCCAATTCGTATTACGAATAGAAATATGTATTATCAGACGGGCATTCGGCATTGGCAGAGGTGGCTGTGCTAAACATGATGGCAAGCAGTACTACTAAAAGATGGCTTTTCATGGCTTCCTCGTTGTTTCCAAGTGCTAAATCAGGCTGTGCATTGTGTTACAGGCTGTGTGTTAAATCAATACTTACCCGCTGCGCTTAACGAAGTCGGCTATAGCGAGATAACTTGCTGTGGGGTAGTTTATTCGAAAACCAGCTGGCTGGCATAGTTTGGGCTATAAAACCGAATTTTTTAGCGAGCCATCAAGATGTGGACTACAGTAAAACTGATAAGAATTGATAGACACACTGACCGGAACTCACAGGAAGTCAAAGCGGTGCAAGAGGCACAGTCGCCATGCAAAGAATGCCCCGCCAGCGCAGAGACCCAGAGGCATGAGAGACAGAGAGACAGAATTAAAACCATGCCTGCCGTGGCGTAAACAGCGAGAGGATAGACACAATGCCTGAAACCGGAAAACCCAAAGCGCTGCCGAAGGTCAGCCATGATGCGCTGTTCCGCGCTCTGCTGGAAAACCCGGGTCAGGCAACAACGCTGCTGCGGGACTATCTGCCAAAAGCGTTTGCTGCGCGCATGACAGACACACCAGCAAAACTTGTGGATGGCACCTATGTCGATAAAGACAGCCGTATGACACAAAGCGACCGATTGTTTGAGGTCAAGCTGAACAATGGCTCACCGGCGCTGATATACGCATTGCTGGAGCATAAATCCGCCCCTGATCCAGGCACGCCCTTGCAGCTTTTGGGCTATATGGTACGCATCTGGACCCGCTACGCTGGGCACAAACCCGCCAGGCTACGCAAGCTGCCGGTGATCCTGCCCATGGTGTTCTATCACGGACGCGCGCCATGGACCGTGCCACAGGTTTTTGGCGAAATGGTGCAGTCGGATAAAGACAGCGCCCCCTTTGTGCCATCGTTTCACTATGTCTTGCATGATTTGGCCGACGAGGCGCTATCCGGCGATGCGCCGGTGCGGTCGATTCTGACTGCCTTGCGCTATGTGCAGCGTAATAATGAAGTAAGCCACGCCATTTTGACCACCATACTGCGCGGTCTGCCGGATGGAAGCGACTTGGAACAGGTTGCGTTTCGGTATATAGTCGAGAGATACACTGTGTTGCCCGACGATGTGCGTGTGGCACTGGATGATGCAAAACAAGATGGAGGTAAAGCACTGATGGACACTGTTGCAGAAGCGTGGAAAAAACAAGCCGAGGCAAAAGGGCTGGCCGCTGGTGAAGCTCTTGGCCGCGAGAAAGGACTGCTCGAAGGTGAGGCCAGGGGTAAAGCACTGCTGGACACCGTTGCAGAAGCATGGAAAAAACAAGCCGAGGCAAAAGGGCTGGCCGCTGGTGAAGCTCTTGGCCGCGAGAAAGGACTGCTCGAAGGTGAGGCCAGGGGTAAAGCACTGCTGGACACCGTTGCAGAAGCATGGAAAAAACAAGCCGAGGCAAAAGGGCTGGCCGCTGGTGAAGCTCTGGGTCGTGAGAAAGGGCTGGCCGCTGGTGAAGCTCTGGGTCGTGAAAAAGGTCTTACGGCTGGCGAAGCTCTTGGCCGTGAGAAAGGACTGCTCGAAGGCGAAGCCAGAGCTGAAACCAGGTCGCTGCTGCGGCTTCTGGTGAAGCGCTTTGGCACCTTGCCCAAGCCTGTACTGGCACAGATTGCTGCTGGCAGCACTGAGGAACTGGATCGCTGGTTTGACACGGCGATCACTGCCCCTGATTTGGAGGCTGTATTCGGGGAGCGGCGTGATCACTGATGACGGTAAGGGTGCAGTGGTGTCAATGCAGACTTGTTCTTCGATAGCCTCCTCATCATGAAGGGTGATGGGTGATGCCAGCTCATCGAAGAGCCGCCTTTTCGACCAGGCTGTTAGTGAACCGCACTTGAAACTGACCGAAATTATCGCATGATACAACTATCTATATTAATCAGTTGATTATATGTTTCTCTGCGTAGACTAAATAGAAAACCGGCTAAGTTTCCTCATCTGGTTTTCCCGCCTGATTTCGAAGTTAGTTTCGCGAAACGCTAAGCGTTGACCCTTATTTTCCCTGCTCGACAACATTACTCAATACACCAATGCCGGACAATTCAACCTCATAGACGTCACCTGGCTCCATAGCTCTAGTGCTTCCCATGGTGCCAGACCAAATCATGTCACCGGGTTCCAGGGTAAAATACTGCGAAATATAGCTGAGCATTTCTTCCATACCGAAAATCAGGTCGGCGCTATTCTCTTCCTGCCTCATTTCTCCATTGAGGCGACCGGTAATCTGAATATTTTTGTAGTCGGCACCTTGCACCAATACCGGCCCAACTGCATTGAAACCTCTGGTTCCCTTTGCACGCACCCATTGAATGTCGCCGCCCTGCCATGAGCGCTCGCTTACATCATTCCCCCCGGTTACCCCGAATATATACTCCGCCGCGTCTTCAACGGCGACATTTTCTGCGTGCTTTCCAACGATGATCGCCATTTCCGCTTCATAGTGGAGGTTGCGAGACCCGGCCGGGCGTATGATTGGATCTTCTGGCCCGACGATCGAACTGGAAGGAATGGTAAACAGGCCGGGATATTCCGCTGGCTCACCGCTGATGTGACTGCGAAAGTTAAACGCCGTCATGAAAACCAAATCCGGGTCTACCGGGGCTTCTAATTTTACCTCGTCGCGCTGCACTACCACTCCGGTGTGGTCCATGCTGTTATACGGCGCATCAGTCAATTGGTGAATGCCATCGTCGTGTATCATTCCCCAACTCACTTCTCCGCCGCCCTGAGAATAACGAACAAAGGATTGGGCACTGACTGTATTGCTGATTATTAGCAAGGCAGTCGCCGTAGCAACTATTGATAAACGCTTCATGTCGATCTCCGCTGAGCTTTACATCTTATTGGTTTAACTTTGTTAGATTAGTGACTGCAAACTGATGCTACGCTGCCCGCACTATTCAGTCAATATACTTAATGGGACTGTCGGCTAATTCAAAATCAGTCCAATTTTAAAAAAATACTATGTTTGAGCAATGACTTAAACATTCACAACAAGCTAAAAACTCCATTTTCCGACAAGCCCTTAATATAGGGACTTAGAGGCTGAACACCGCAGGGAAGTCTGCTATTGATCGGACTCTTCCTGGCTGGACAACTGGGCATAGGTGATGGAGTTGAGTTCCTGCGCTCTGTTAGCAAAGACAATTTTATGCAGAGTGTCGGCTATCGCGTCTTGAAAACCGTCTACGTGCAGGTAAGCCGCAACATTGCCGTCGGTTGGATCCAAAGCTATTGTCTTTAGGTCTCGGCGATGATCTTCGGTGATGATGATCACCGGTGTAACACCACGAAAGGGACTGCGCTTTTCTTCGCTGCGTAATCTAAACAGGAACTGATCTCGAGGTTTTTTGTAGGGATTCCATCCTGTCACTATGCAGGAGAGTTTATTTGTTACCAGGCCAAGCAGGCGGTTGTATTGTTTAACAGCTTCCAGCGCGTTAGTCTCGTTGTAGGTATTGATAGTGGTATACAAACCCGTGTGTCCGATAAGTGCTGCGGCCTCATCCACAAGCGTGTTATTCAGGTCGTACAACAAAATGACGGGTTTTAAACTCATTGATTTCTAATTCTAATTTGTTCGACTAAAATTCAACTAAAAAATAGTGGCACTGGTAAATTGGGCGTTCTGCTTCTGCTTATTCAGACCGGAATACAATATTAGCAGAGATATCATCTCGTGTTGTTCTGGTTTCATTGGCTGCCACGGCGGAATCTCCGTAGCCAAAGCTTATGCCGAACAGGATTTTGGTACCATCTTCAATTTCAAAAGCCTCACGAACCCTGTCGGGATAGTTGCGCATGGTGCCCATAGGACAACTATGCAAGCCGAAAGACACCATAGTTAGCATCAGTGTTTGCGCGAACATTCCCACATCGATGGCAACTGTGGTGCCAAAGTCCGGGCTCATACCAATAAAGGCGATATGGGGTGCATCGAAAAATTCAAAGTTACGCAGAACAGCTCGCATTCTGCCTTCTTTGTCATCTCTGCCAATGTTCATTTTCGAGTAAAGTGCCACAGCACATTCAATCTGACGCACACGATACTCGTCCTTGAAATTTCCACGGCAGGGGTAGTCAGGGTTGGGCGTTACTCCGGTCGCGGTGTTTTCCACCATTTGCTTGCTCAAGCGATCTTTCAATTCACCAGAGGCAACATACACTTTCCAGGGTTGCACATTGCAGTTAGAGGGTGACTGCTGTGCTATCTCAAAAATGCGATCTAACAGCTCTTGTGGGACTTCTTTATCCAGATAGCCCCGCACCGAGTGTCGTGCATAAATTGTATCAATCAAACCCATATCGGGATCAGTCAGGTTTGCTGCTGCTTCTTTATCAGTCTTCATACTTCAATACCAAATTCTCAATAAACCAGGGGTACTCTGTACCCATCAAACAGTCAAAACTATTCACCCAGGATTCGACCACCGTCTACGTCAATCGTTGTTCCCGTGACGAAATTATTTTGCATGACAAACAGAATGCCTTGAGCGACTTCCTCTGCTGTGCCAGCTCGCTTAATTAGATGCGTCGCCGTCATTGCCTTTAGCTTGTCTTGTTTCTCATCACCCATCCAATCGTACATCGCGGTATCGACTGTGCCCGGAGATACTACATTGACGCGAACAGGTGCCATTTCGACAGCGAGACAGCGCACCAGGTTTTCAACCGATGCACCAACACAGCTCAGAGGCGATTGTGCTGGTCTAATCTTTCGCGCAGGAGAACCACTCACCAGGGTAATCGATCCATCGTCTGCTAAAAAAGGCGCGCCTGCCCGTACAACTTTGGCATAACCCCAGAGTTTGTCGTAGGCAGCCTTGAATTGGCCTTCAGTTTGCTCAAGAAATGGCTTTAATGTTCGTTCACCACCGACAGCCGCTGAGACCAAATGATCAATCGTCCCCGCTTCCCTGAACATTGCTTCCATACTGGCGGCATCGTGGGTATCGGCCTGCCTCACTTCGAAAGCACCGTCAGCAAGTGCCTTTGCTGCCTCAATATGCCCTTCAGAACGGCCAGCCGCCCATACCCTGGCACCAGCCGCTGCTGCCGCTTGAACAGCCGCCAGTCCTATGCCTGCCGTACCACCTATGATTACTATGTTCTTACCGGTTAAATTATTGGCTGTCATTTTCGTTGCCTCTTACTGTTCATGCTAATTCAATAAATAAAACCTTTTGTGCCAAACTGCGCTGGATTAGAAAATCCGACCTGGATTCACTATTCCCTGTGAACCCATGGTTTGTTCCAGGGCTTTCATAAGCGCTATTTCTGGTTCGCTCTTACTGCACGGCAAAAATTGTCTCTTCAATCAGTTTGGCCTCTTTATTGTACCATCAGTCAAATTGTACCATCAGCCAACACCGCTTCTAAACCAACGACCAGATCGCGGCTCAACCCGTAGCGAATCACACGATTTCCAGCGACCGCTGCGGAAAAAGGAAAGAATAGTAGCATACACCGCTGCGCTAGTATGCTGCTCTGCTGACCAATCATGTACACGATCTACCGGCGCTAATTCCTGCCAACTACGGATTTAACGGTGAAGCGAGAAGCCTGATGCCCAGGCAAACGATCATCCTCTTGTTACTAAGTATTCACGTTGGGCTGCTGCTGAGTGATGGAGAAACGGATGGTGATATCAGGTAGATTGATGACTGCCTCAAGCTACTACTCCCCGGCACCCGCTGTAAGGCTCATACCTGGCGACTGTGCAAAAATGCAATATTCGTCATTTCCTGCACCACCTTGTCATTTCCTGCACCACCTTGTCATTTCCTGCACCACCTTGTCATTCCTGCGAAGGCAGGAACCCAGTAAAACACACAAACTCGCACGGCTTTTCCACAGGTAACGCAACCTGGCGAGGGTTTCTTGTGCAGTCTCTTGGTCGGAGTTCTTTGGACTGAACTCTTTAATCTGAACTCTTTAGTTTAGTGCTTGCGGCCATTTACTCGTTTCTTTTCTATCTAAAAAACGAGAGCGTTAACAACTAGTGATCAGCCCCGAAATACGCGATAATAGGTGATGAATTGACGCTACTGGCATTGAACCAAACACGGGTTCTGACCGACCTGATTGCTAGACAAGCATAGAAACGCGCCGGAAATTTCAGACTGGGCAAACCGCAGGGTTGCCGCGCTCCAGCCTAATCCTTCTGAATTTACGCGTCCAGACTGACTTTCTCAATTGGGTCTCAATCGGGTTATGGCCATGGAAAAAATTCTACTTGCTCTCAGCGATGTATTCGCCCAGGTTCCGTATAAAGTACTGAAATATAAAAGTTTCATCCTTTCTGGCTTGCTGCTTGTCACATCCTTTATGGTGTATGGGGTGTTTAACCGCACCACTTTCGATATGACCGCCGACAGCTTCCTGGACGAAGCTGATCCAGCAGCCATGGCACTGGACCAGTTCAGGGAACAATTCGGCAGTGACGAATCAGTCTTCCTGGTGTACCGAGCGAAAGACGGCAATGTCTTTTCCAGAGAATCACTACAAGCAGCACAGCAACTAACTGACGATTTAAGTAACTGGCGGTCTCTTGACCGCAGCCAATATCCAAAAACCATGAACGGCATAACGCTGGATTGGAACGAACTCAATCACATTCGCCGAGTGCAATCTATCGCCAACTTGCGCTATCAAGAAAGTGTGGCTGACAGCCTCTTGTCGAACCGATTGGTACCAACCGCCCTCCCCTTAGAGAATGATGAATTAGGTGAAATAAGACGAAACGCACTTTCCCTGGATGATTATCTACTTGCATTTTATTCCGAAAACACCGAGTACGGCGCCATACTGATACAAACCGATTTCGGCACCAGGCCAGCCGCAGGCTTTGTCTCTGCTGTGGATGCGGCGGACCTGTCCCTGCACGACAGTTTTGCTAATTTCGGCGACGGCGCAGGCTTTGATCTGGAATACGATGAAAGCGTGGAAGTGCAGGAAGTCGAATTTGAAGCCGTGGATATGCTGGGCTACACAGCGTTTCATGTAATGTCCAAAACCATCTACGAAAAATACGAAACCCACTTCGAATTCTTCCCGGTGGGTACTCCTCCCCTTATGGAGTTCATGCTAGAGATAATGAACGAGATGCAGGTGCTGGGCATTATCCTGGTTATGATTTTTACACTTCTTCTATGGATATTATTCCGCTCGTTCAGCGCCGTATTGTGGCCTCTGCTTACCCTGTTACTTAGCATTGCCTGGGCATGGGGAATTCCAGCCTGGACTGGCGTGGTGTTGACCAGCATGATATCACTAACCGTGATGCTGATATTTGCAGTGGGTATTGCAGACTGCGTGCATGTCATGAGTGCTTATTTCAGTTTTCGCCGTGAGGGTGAAGAACATTATGAAGCACTTTCCCGTGCCTATGGGAAAACTGGCCTGGCCATACTGGTAACCACCGTCACCACCATGGGCGGTGTCATGGCGCTCACCACCTCGGAGCTGGAAATGATTCAGGTTTTCGGTTGGACCTCGGCGCTAGGCGTACTGCTGGCTTTTTTCTTCACCATCGTCCTGCTACCCATTCTGTTGAACATCTGGCACCCGGGAAACCCCGAAGCAGACGCAAGCCTTGCGGACAAATTGGGCAAACGATGGCATTCATTTTCAACGAACACGAAGCTCATTATTGCGCTGGTTTATTTTTCTGCTGTCTTCTTCCTGGCAGGGTTCGCAGTGGGTGGCTATATCTCTGTAGTGACATTACTCACCTACGTAGTCGTGAATTGGCAGAAACCAATCCTTGACGCCGTCCCGGGAATTAGCTCTCGCCACCCCTATCTGATTATGGCTATCTTTGCTGCCATCTTCGTTTCCTGCTTGTACGGCATGAGCCAAATTCGAATAGACAGCAATATGGCTGAGCTAACACGGAAAGATTCCAGTCTTCGGCGAGCGTATAACATCGTCGATGAAAACATGGCAGGTTCGCAAAGTATGGAAATCGTCATCAATACCAATACCACCGATGGCATGATGAATCCAGCACTGCTGCAAGCCGTAGATGCGCTACAGACGCGAATAGAAGAGCGCTATCCTGACGAAATATCGCGCACTAATTCGCTGGCGAATATCGTTAAAGAAACCTACAAGGTGATGAACAACAACGATATCGCCTACGCTCGAATACCTGATTCAGAAATTATGGTTTCGCAGTTACTCTATCTTTTCAATAGCTCTAATCCGGAAGACCGACGAGCCCTGGTGTCTGATGACTACAGTAAATCCCATATATCGATCAGTGCCTACAGTGCTGGCTCTTATCAGTACCAGGTTTTCATGACAGAAATGGAACAAGAAATAGCAGAAACCTTTGCCGGTCTTGAGTCTGTGTTTCCTGACTTACAAGTCACCGTAACCGGCAGCATGGCGATGATGATGCGAATGGCTGATGACCTGGCCCGATCTCAATACGCAAGCCTGTTGCTGGCATTGGGAATCATAAGCCTCATCATGATAGTGACGCTGGGCTCCTTCCAGGGCGGAATACTGGCAATGATCCCCAATCTTATTCCCGCCGTTCTGGGTTTCGGCCTGATGGGCTTGCTGGGCTTGCCACTGGATGCTGACACACTGCTCATTGCACCAATCATCATTGGCATCGCCGTGGATGACACGATTCACTTCATGACCCATTACCGGATTGATCTGGCGCGCACCGGCAGTATTAGCAAGGCACTGATCTGCACCATTCGTGATGTTGGGCAGGCGGTGATGTTCACCACCATGGTAATCGCACTGAGTTTTGCGCTGCTGAGCTTTTCAGGTCATTTGGGCATGGCGAAAATGGGCTTCTTCGGGTCAGTGGCCATCTTTTTTGCTCTACTTTGCGACCTGTTCTTAATTCCGGCGATGATTATTACCTTTAAACCAACATTTGGAGTAAAAGACGCGAACACCGACATAGACTTTTCTGCCGCCGCAAGAGCCTGAGAGACTGTACAAGAAATCCTCACCAGATCGCGTTACCGGTGGAAAAGCCTTGCAGGTTTGGGTGGTTTACTGGATTCCTGCTTTCGCAGGAATGACCGGGTGGTGCGGGAGTGACGAGTGTTGGATTTTTGCACAGTCTCCTGAGCGAGACAGGAGCAGGTTATGCGAATTACAGTGGTAAACCAGGGTTTGATCACATTATTGACCGGGCTGCTTCTGTCTCCTTTAGTTGCTGTTGCGCAAAAGCCTGACCCTGGAGAGATTATGGATAAGCTTGAAGACAATCGTCGCGCCACATCCAATTCAGCGCTCTCGCGCATGCAGTTATCTAGCTGCAAGTTTGGTGTGCGGGAAGGCAAAATAACCTGTGCCGAGCGACCCCGTGTGAAATCGCTGGCGTCTGTTGGCAAGGGATATGGACTGGACCTCAAGGACACTCGATCTGTAGCTATACTTCTTGAACCCGCTACCGAGAGAGGCATTGCCCTGCTCAGCTATAACTACGATGACGGTGCCAGAGATAATGAAAGCTGGCTATACCTGTCCGCCCTGGGGCGGGTCAAGCGAATAGCAAGTGGCAGCTCTGACGATGAAACTGAACCGGGTTCGCTGTTTGGCTCTGAGTTCACCACCGAAGATCAGGCTACTGGCAAGCTGGACGAGTACCAAATAAACCTGTTGGAAGAAACAGTAGAAGCCGGACGAGATGTTTGGAAAATTGAAATGATTCCAAACGAGGAACGGGCGCGTAAGTCACGCTACTCGCGAACAGTTATGTACATCGACAAAGAGCGTTTCATTGAGCTTAAAGTCGAGATGTACGACCAGTACGGCAAGGAAATAAAACGCATGCTGGGTTCTCGGGTTGAGCAGATGAACGGTATTTGGGTCGCAAGGTCTACCACCATCATGAACTTGGTAAGCAATCGACTCTCTAATATGGCATTTCTCGAAATACATACCGGCATCGAAGTTCCAGACGAGTTTCTTACTCAGCGCACCTTAACAGATGCCGCGTTTAGAGAAACCGAACTGGAAAAACTGCGCGCACAAATCGATTAAACGAAAACTTCTCTCCTATGGGAAAAGCAATAGCAATGGTTTCATCGATTACGGCATTAGTTATTGCGGTCTCGAGTGCCAGCTTCGCTCAGGACGATATACGGCTGCTGGACGATGATGTTCTGTTCGATGACGATCTTTTCGGCACTGCCCTTGATGAAGACGATTCATCGACAAGTAGCTCCTGGTTAGACCACTTCACGATCAAGATTAGTCAACAATTTTCAGGCCAGGTCAATAATCACGGCGTTGACCTGGCAGCAGAATTCTCCACTCCAGGAGAGCCAGAATTAGAGACTAACCGTTTCGGCGTTGCTATTCGTTATCAACATGCCTTCTCTCGCGGCTGGCTATTGCAGGCAAGTGGTCACAGCAAGGCGTACTGGCGCGATGACTACGAGTTTGAAGCCAATGGAGATTCGATCGAAACAGAGTTTCGTGTGAATGAACTTTTTGTTCAGCACAGCTTTGGTCAACACAGCCTCAAGTTTGGCCGACAGACCGTGGTTTGGGGTGAGACCGTTGGCAACTCGGTTCTGGATATCATCAATCACACCGAATTTCGCGATTTCAATATTATCGATATAGAAGATGCCCGCCTCAATCAATGGATGCTGGTCTGGGACTACTTCGGCGAAAACTCTAACTTCTCCAACTTCGTCAATCTCTATCCTGAATTTGATCCCGCTGCCGTGCGTGGCAGCCCATTTTTCTTCGAACCGGCATTCAACCTGAGCGACTACGAGCGCGGCAGCGAATTACTTTTTGAAGCAGGAACTCAGTGGCGCAAATCATTCGAGGGAAGCGATATTGCATTCATGGCAGCCTATTTGCTCGGAAACCAACTGCGTTACGAAGACCCTTTATCCGGTGTTGGAGACGCTATTGCCGAGAAGAATGACTTTTTCCTGCTTGGCTTCAGCGCCAATAGAGCCATAGGCAAGCTGCTATTGAATTTTGATCTTGCCTACAGTCACGGTGTGTTAGCCGACAGCTTTACGTTCCCGGGAACGACGAACCTGGCTGGCCCGGTGAAGCTGAAGAAAAATCAGATAGGAACATCCTTCGGCTTTGACTACGCCATTAGCAATGAGCAAAATGTAAGCCTTGGTATTCAAGCGCAAAAACTGCTCAATGAAAACGAAGGGCTGTTAGCGGGTCAATCACTAATTAATGCTGGCGTTTTTGGAAGTTGGTTGGTGCGTTACAGCAACAGCCGCATGAACGGTGACCTGGTCATTTCATCTACCCTGCAAGGAGACCTGGATGCTACCTCGCTTCTGGCGTTGCTGGGAGTCGATTTTACAATCAATGACAACTGGGCAATTAATGCTCAGATAATCAGCATTAATGCGAACGACGAATCATCTCTATTATTTTTCGCGGAAAATATCAGCCTGGCTACAACGATCACCTACTCCTTCTAATCTGGCTTGTAGCGGGACTACAGCTCTACACTGATTTCCATTTTCATTTCTTTCAGCAGGGTACCAGGCGAGCTTTACATAAGCCCACCAATATTGCCGGAACACGCCGGCATTTAGAACTTAATCGGTCTGTCGAATATCTCTTTGTCGAATTCGTCTTCCCAATTTGCCACTGCTGTCGATACCGAGAGGTCTCCGGCAATATTGACAGAAGTACGCAACATGTCCAAAGGTCTATCGAAAGGCAGAATAAAACCAATCACTACTGCGATTTGCTCGGGTGAGACACCGATAGTTTGTGTTACCGCCGCAATTAAAAACAGGGAAGCACCGGGTACGGCAGCAGTTCCCACGGAAACCAGAGTGGTTGAACCCGCCATTAGTATATAATCAGCCAGGCTCAATTCAATGCCAAATGCCTGGGCAGCGAACACCGAAACAATCCCGACATACAAAGCCGTGCCATCCATATTAATGGTTGCGCCAAGCGGTAATACAGTGGATGCTACAACGGGTTTTATGCCAAGATTTTCTTCAGCGACGGACATGGAAACCGGTAAGGTGGCCGAGCTGGATGAAGTGGAAAATGCAACCAGCATGGCGTCCCTTGCACCGCGGAAAAATCCGACTGGCGACAGTTTCAGAGTGAGGTGCATAATGCCGAAACCATGAACAAAAACTAAATGAACGATGGAACCCAACACTACTGCAAGCGCGAGAGTGATGACGTCTAATAGTGCGGTCACTCCCTGTGTGCCGGATACCGTTGCTATCAGGGCAAACACACCAAAGGGGGCGACTTCCATAACCCAGTGAGTGATACGCAGCATCATCTGACTGCTGGCTTCCATCAAATCGGCGACGGGTTTTCCCTTATCACCAATGGTCAGCAGGCTAATACCCACAAGAAGTGCGAAGAAGATAATGGCTAGAATATTGCCTTCTGCCAGAGCAGCAATCGGATTAGATGGCACTATAGTCATCAGGCGCTCAGATAGTGGGATAGCCGCTTGAATCTCGCCAGGAACCGCTGCGGAAAAGTCCACACCCACCCCGGGTTGTAAAATCGCAGCCAGGAATAGACCAATGGTAATTGCTGCCAGGGTCGTGGCCATGTAAATAGCTAGCGTCTTAATGCCCAACGAGCCAAGCTTGCCGGGATCTCCCATGGCAACGACACCAGATATCAGCGTCACAAAAACCAAAGGCACAATAACCATTCTTATTAGTCTAACGAAAAGATCACCCAGCCAGGCGATATTTTCTGAGCCAGGCCCCCAAATCATTCCCACAATAACGCCAAGTACCAGCGCTGCAAAAATACGTTTCCAGAGAGCTATTTCAAACCAGGTTGCAATCATCGTTTTCCACCGAATTTATAGTCTTCTATTCGTTGATACTATTCCACCAACACCATTTCCGGCAAGTGACAGCTAATCCGTAGTCAGGACAGGGATATCTAAATACCGCTTGCCAGCAGAGTATAGAAATTCATACCATAGTTCCAGCCCAAACAGTGACATTATACCGACTGACAAAAGAGACGCCAACATGGCTGAGTGGATTCAAGGAACAGTAACGGACAATATTCATTGGACAGATAACCTGTATTCACTAAAAATCGACGCAGAGGTTGATACATTTACCGCAGGGCAGTTCACCAGCCTCGCTCTTGATATAGAGGGCGAACGCGTTGCTCGCCCCTATTCTTTTCTGAGCTCGCCGGGCCAACGGCCTCTGGAGTTCTTCTTCTATACGGCAACTGGTGGTGTACTTTCCAATGCCATGCTACACCTGAAGGCTGGTGATACTATTTGGCTAAAAAAGCAGGCCAATGGGTTTTTTACTCTGGATGAAGTGCCTGATTCACCTGACCTCTGGATGTTTGGCACCGGAACGGGTGTCGCTCCCTTTTTCTCTATATTAAATACCGACGAAGCCTGGCAGCGATTCGAAAAAGTACTATTGGTACACGGTGTCCGCAGTAATGCCGACTTGCGCTATCAGAATATTATTCAAACCCTGAAAGAGCGTCGAGGTGATAACTTCAGGTTTCAGGCATTTGTCACACGGGAAGAGACACCCGGCACCTTTCACGGAAGAATACCCGCAGCAATAACCGATGGCAGTCTGGAACTTACTGTTGACGCCAGGCTGTCCCCTGACGCTTCCCAGATTATGCTTTGCGGAAATCCCGACATGGTGAAGGACTGTGTTGAAGTGCTAAAGGCACGGGGCTTCAACAAAAACCGACGGCGTAGCCCCGGTCAGATAACCGTCGAGAACTACTGGTAAACCTGTCTCGGACACGCACCTGGCCAAAATTCTACAGATACTGACTTGCAGACATAACGCACTGACGAGATGAGCGAGGCTGGCAACAACCCCCATGCCAGGTAGCTAAAAACCGACACCAGGAACTCCAGCGCTTCAGCATGGCTCTGAGACAAATTGTCAAAGTTCGAGAAAAGAATAACCAGGACGCAAGTGCCTGGCAATAATTCTGTTGCACCGCGGAGCAACAGCCTGTTTCGTGACCATGCCTGATCAAAGAGTAGATAGAAATATTGCGGAATCAAGAGTACCAGATGAACTTTCATCGAGAACACCAGTGTGTGGAGCGGGTTTACGCTTTGCCCGAACAATACTCCCCGGCTATGCTCTATGTTTATCATATTCAGAATAACCAACCATGTAGCAGCAGCGATGACGGTAATGATCGCACTCCAAACACTGGTCAGGACATTATCCGCCTAGCTCAATGCATTCGGTCGCCCGCTATCCAGATAATGACCATGTACCATTAGACTCATTTCATATATTGGACAAGACTGTACATATCTGACATGCTGGGACTCGGCGTTCACAAGGCTGGTCTATATACTTAGCTGTTAGGCGTTGCGATTTGCTCTTGTGCCTAACTATTTTTTGTAACTGGGTGTTGGAGAAAATGAAATGAATAAAATAGCAGTTGTTATCACTATAGTCGGTTTGTTCACTGGTGTATCTCACGCTGAAGAATATTTGCACGGCAAGTCTGGAACAACATACCAAGACATCGGAAATACGACCTACGGCTCAGACGGGTCAACTTATCAAAGTATTGGCAATACAACCTATGATTCTGACGGAAGTACTTCACAGCGAATTGGCAATACAACTTATAACTCAGACGGGTCAACATCCCAGCAAATCGGGAATACTATCTACAATTCAGATGGGAGCACCGTACAAAGAATTGGCAATACAACTTATGGGTCAGATGGAACAATATGTCAAAAAATAGGTAATTCAACACACTGTAATTAAATCTCCTAACAAAGCACTCCATCGGACTGCCTACGGCAGCCGCTGATTTTAGGCGTTATGTGAAGAAAACGAGAACGTAGAATGGATCTTTCGCCAATCATCAATCAAGTGGTCGGGGTTTTGGGGTATTTAATCCCAATCGGTATAATTGTAGTAATTCTAAAGTCTCGTTGGTTTAAGGGCGTGGCAGGTGAGTTTGTCGTCAATTTATCAGCAAAAATTATGCTTGATAAAGACAAGTACCATCTGATAAAAAACGTAACTCTGCCAACAGAAGATGGAAGCACTCAAATTGATCATGTTATTGTTTCACTTTACGGAATATTCGTAGTCGAAACAAAAAATATGAAAGGCTGGATATTTGGCAGTTCCAGTCAAAAGACATGGACGCAAAAAATACATAAGTATTCCAGTTTTAAGTTTCAGAATCCTCTGCATCAAAATTATAAACACGTTAAAACATTACAATCCTTGTTGGGCGTAACTGATGATAAAATATTCTCTTTAGTCGTATTTGTTGGTGGCAGTACGTTCAAAACAAAAATGCCTGAAAATGTTACTTATCTACGCGGGTTTATCAGGTTTATAAAATCAAAAACACAACCGGTTCTATCTGAATCAGATGTAAATGAAATAACAAACAAAATTGAAACAGGAAGGCTTACGCCATCCTTAAAAACGAATCGAGATCATGTAAAGCATGTCAAGGATATTGTGAAATAGAAAGAAAATATTGATAGTCAGTCATGGCCTAAATGTGGAAAATCTACGGCATTAAGAGAAACAAAGAAAGGTAAAAATATTGGTAAAAAATTCTGGGGTTGCTCAAATTTCCTAAAATATAGAGGTGTTGTAAATGTCACATAGCAAGGCAACGTTAGCTACTCGCAGGTAGTGAGCTTCACATTTTTGGATAGAGAGTAAATTTTAATATGGCAAAGTTTCTGAATACTAGCGCAACCAATTATTACCTGGAGGAATTGATAAAGGGAGCATCAGATCGTCTTATTCTTATAAGTCTATTTCTCAAGTTAAATGATCGAATCAAAGAACTGCTTGAAGACAAGAATAGGCTAAAAATTGACGTTAGAGTTGTTTATGGAAAAAGTGAGTTGCAACCTGTAGAAATTAGCTGGTTAAATGACCTTTCTTTTATCCGTACAAGCTTCTGTAAAAACTTACATGCTAAGTGCTATATCAATGAAAACTCTTGCATTATTACTAGCTTAAATCTTCCTGACTACCATCTAACATAAGCCTATTTTCAGCAAGTTTTCCGGCATCGGTGGCGTTCTGAGTGCCGCACAGGCAAGCCCGGGAATGAGGTCGCCCAAATCAAAACGACGATTGAAACGGTACTGAAATTCTGACAGCTATCGCTGAGCGTATTCAGGTCGAATAGCATGCCGGGTACTATGTAAGGAACTCTTTAAGTTACCCAGAATCGTATTGATCCACCTGATTATAGAACTCAAGAACTCAGGTTTTTCGACAGACGCTCTGCCACCGCCGCACACCATCTTGTCATGCAAGCAACCAGCCTCGACAACGGCATTAAAGCACGCCAAACCATCGGAGATAACGGTACTGCCCTCGGTCAGATGTTGCCGACTCCATGACTTAATCGCTTCGGTGCGGAAACCCTTTACGACCGACGGCTCGGTGAGCTCGCCGCACCGCAACTTAAGCCGAACCGGGCAATGGTCGCCCGTGGTTTCCACCGCCGCCACAAAAGGCGTCTTACCTGCAGCACCGCGTCCCGGCTTGCCCCCGCTACGCTCGCCGCCGAGCCAGGCATCATCCAATTCAATCAACCCGGATAGTTTGTTATTGTGCTCCCGCTCCATCATCACCGGCATAAGCTTGTGCTTCATTCGCCAGGCGGCATTGTAGGAAATACCCGGGTGACGATGCGGTTTCATGGCCGAGATGCCTTTCTTGTCCTGTGTGATCAGATAGATAGCCTGGAACCATAGCCCGTAACCATAGCCTGGAACCATAGCCCGTAACCATAGAGTGAACGGTAGTTTGGTGAATTCAAATATGGTTCCAGCCGTCAGTGACGTCTGGCGATTGCACTGCTGCAAGTTTGCGATTGGTTAACTGGCAGCACTTGTCGTGACCACAGGCCGGACACTGAAAGCCTTTGGGCCACCGCCAGGCATAAAGCGCATCGAAGCATTGGACTTCGCTACCGTACTGCTTGATAAAATCGCTTGATAAAATCGTTCAAACTAACCCCTTTCTGGAATTGCACCTTCACGCGCCATGACATACCTCTTATGAATCAAATAGATAGACTATGATTATATACAGGGTAGAGCCACTTATTTATAGTGGTAATCAGGAAAGCCTTTAATCCATTTGATTCAAGGCTGATTCACGTTCGCTGAGCGGCCGCTTGAAACAGATTTTTACTTGTTAGGTCGGTTTTTGAGGGCTGACTAAGTATAGTATAGGCGGCAACGCCCAAACTATGCTATTCTGCAGGATCACAACGGGGGCGATTCGGATTCGACGCCGGGATCGAAACCTGAGGTGCATGTCGAGAGGGTAGTGACTCTCGTTAATCAATCGCTGCAACTTTATAGTTGCCAACGACGAAAGCTACGCACTAGCAGCCTGAGAGCTTGCTAGCGATTGCCACCAGGATGTCCGTAAACTGGTGTTTTGCAATTGTCATTTAGAACGGAATCGTCGCCCGGTGCGCTTGACGCGAAGCGGCTAAAAAAATTTCAAGCTCGCCCAAATCACCCTGCCCGTCGGGCGGATACGGGTTAACTTAATAGACGACGCTATACATGTAGAGCCGAAGGCAGAGGACTGACGGACGGGGGTTCAACTCCCCCCGCCTCCACCAAATATTAACTGAGCCCTGGCAAGAGGTTCAGTTAGTGCTGACTTTTGGTTTTAGTGAGCGCTTTGCATAAACCCGCCTGGACAACTCACTAAACCGATAAAACAGGCCTCATCAAAGCAGCTTGAGGATACGCCAAATATCCTGCCAACAAACCGCCTACTATTCCAGCGCCAGCCTCGTTATTCATCCCCGCAAGTCCCGTCCGTCATTCCTGCGAATCCCATCTGTTATTCCTGCGAAAGAGACCGTGGGCTTGTCGGTTAATTCAAAATCAGTTTAATTTTAAAAAATAATATGTGTAATAGCAATGACTTAAATACTCAAAACAAGCTAAAAACTCTATTATCCGACAAATCCATAAGGATTTAGCTGGACTGGATTCCTGCCTTCGAGACTGTGCAAAAATCCAACATTTGTCATCCCTGCACCACCGTCATCCCTGCACCACCGTCATTCCTGCGAAGGCAGGAATCCAGTAAAACACCCAAATCGACAAGGGTTTCCACAGCTAACGCAGCCTGGCGAGGGTTTGTTGTGCAGTCTCCAGAGCGGGAATGTGGCAGGCTCCGGCCAGCCTTGTCGCTGCTTAAACATGTGCTAAAATCCGTCGAAGCGATGACTGGAACTATGGCCGGAACTATGACAGGAACTATGGCCGAAATCAGGGAATACGCGGACGTCTGATGTTTCTTTTGTTTGCTGCTTAGCTGTCTGCTGATTAACGCTCGGCCTCGCCTGCACAAAACATGAAGCGAGAGATGGGTGGGTTTATGATTGACACAGTTGAGGTTCTTACTATTATAGGGAGAGGCTGGACAGAGACGACAGCCAGCCTTCGAATGGATACAGCAGCAGATACGAACCGCGATGAGATTAAAAGACAGGATTCTGGATCTACTTGGACATATCGAAATCAGTCCACGCCGAATATTGCTGGATACCGGCAGTGTCCGCGCCAGTGTGCCAATGCTGCGGGGCGTGTGGGGTAGAGCCCTGCTGCATCTTGACAAGGATGCCTATGCAAAGGTGTTCGAAGGCAGAAAAGCGACCAGTCGATATGGTGTGGAACGGACACCGCTGTATATCATTCGCCCCTCACCTGCGGATCCGGATTTCGCGCCAGCGATGGACTGGATATTGATCGGACAGGCCAGGCGCTTCGAAGACACCTTGCTGCGCGCCTGGGATGTGGCAACCGGCATGGGTCTTGGGGTCGATAGAATTCCGTTCTCGCTCCGTCAGACCTGCTGGCTCAACTGCTGCTCGGTGATGACTTCTGAAAAGCAGAGTTGGTCACTGCACGAGGCCGCCAGGGCAATGCGCTCCGAACGGCCAGATCAGAACCCTGTTGAATTGCGTTTCAATACGCCCCTGAGGCTCCTGAGGCGCGGGAAGCTGATCACAAACCCTACATTCCCGGATCTGGCTGTGGCACTGACGCGGCGGCTTCTTGTACTCGTCGACGAGGAACGGCGCATGGACCATCACGGACTGACAAAAGAGGTGAGCGCGGCGGCGGCACAAATTTCTGCGGCATCATGGCATGGTCAGCGCAGCGATTTTGTCCGATGGTCTGGAACTCAGCATCGCGAATTGGACATGCGCGGCATCACCGGCTCTTTACAATTGCCGCAGGGTGCCGGTGATCTGTGGCCGCTTCTGGCTGCCGGGATCTGGCTCCATGCCGGCAAAGGCAGCATCTTCGGTCTTGGCCAGTTACAGCTGGTATTTCCTGGTGCGGAGTACTCAAAGACGAAGGGGGGGACAGTTCTTTCGCCCCTCGTGGCGGTAAATACTCTCTCCCCCACCTCGTCGTGAGTGAGTTAACTTCCAGCCAGGGCGATTGCGCTTTCGATCACGCTTGCTGTTCCAACGGCGATCCCCGCATTGGCCAAATAAGGCTTGAAGTCAAATGTCTGCGCTTCCTTTTGCTTGAATACATTCCATATTGCAAAGCCGGATGTCACGAAAACTGAAGTTAATAGGCCGTCCGACACTTCATCAAAGAAACCCTCCCCCTGAAGCTGGGTCATCCGCTCAGATACATCTCGCGACAGGATGGCGTTGCTCAGACCAGAACTGGCAATGCCATCCAGCATCGCCGACGTTTCTTCAGTAACCCGTATCTCGATATCGGGGTAGCGCTCAAGATGTTCGTAGACCAATGACGGTGAATTCACGGCCTTTAGCTGAACCTCTCGGATAAGCTCATCTTCCAAAATAAACTGAACATCGACCCCGGGGAAATTGGCGGTCTCCACAACTCGCGCATCTAAAGCCGTACCCGCCGCATTGTGCATCTCAACAAACAAAAGTTCATGGTAAATACCCTTTGTATTCGACACGACACCTGACAACTGTTCAGGGGTGAGGCTGCGAACATAGCTGGACAATTCTTCGATAGAAGCGTTTTCAAGCTTTCCAGTCGAACGACGTAGCGCATCCAGAACAAGGTCATTTTCCAAACTCAAATTTGAAACCTTATCTTCCAGCAAGCGCTGAAATGTCACGGCCAGGACAACTGCGCTAATTTGCTCCACTCTTTGCCTGTCCGGCGGGCTTTTCGACCTCACTTTGAACGCTTTCACCATCGAAAAACCAATTCGTTCCAAGACAGATTTTCTTTGCGGTCTCGCAAGGAACCCGGCATGTTTTTGCAATACGCGACAACAACGCCGGAGTTGTTTTTGATACTTAGGCATCAATGTGCCACCAAAACCAGCGACTGATTTGTCTCTATCGGTTTCGGGTACCACCACCTCAACTAAATGTTGCTCAATACGAGCAATCAAAGGCTTTAGCCCATCATGAGCATAAACACGCAGCTCATCCGCAGTTGGCTAAACCGCGTTATCTTTCGAAACTGCATCTAGCGGGCGCATAAGGTTGTCCGCGCCAAACAGTATTTCATCTTCAAAGTGATGCAGTTCCTCTAGCCTGCGTGGCCGACCGTGCAGCTTTTGCCGAACGTACAATGAGGCCACCGCACCAACCACAATACCTGTGACAGGCAGAACCACAGCTCCTGCCAGCACCCCGCCACCGACGAAGCTGCCGACCCAGGCCAGCGTGGCGCTGGTAGATGCAGCGCCGCTCAGTGTTCCTATCGCTGTTCCAGTCCCTGCCGTACCCAATGTGGATACCAGGCCAAAAATGCTCGCAGTCGTAGCTGCTCCTGCCACTTTTGCTGTTGCAATAGATGAAGCCAAACGCGCTCGCTGAACTTTCTTGCCTGGCGTCTGAGTGATTGCCGCGATGGTGCCGAGCAGGGATTTTTCGATCTGCGCCAAACGAGTACTCTGCTGCATCGCCACCTCCAGGAGATAAAGTTGTTTTGTTTCAATCCCCCTGATAAGCGGGGCGGTTCTTTCGCCGTAAAAAGATGAGAGTTCGATTCCCTCCGCGGCGACTTTTTAGAGGCGCAGCGCAAGAATCGGGAGGCGTCAGGGCTGTAAGCGCTGGTCGATCAGAAGGTCTACTTGCTCCTGGATACGCTTAAGTTTTTCGTCTATCTGGGTAGATAATTCCTCGTTTGCACTTATCCTGCTTTCTATCCTGGCAGCTTTTTTTGCCTGGTGTCTCCCGCTTGCCAGGGCTATAGCAAGTGCTGCCACCCCGGCAATAACCAGAACCCAGTTATCACCTATGTATTTCATTTTGATCCCCTCTATTTTGAGCCCCTTTATATATAGCCCCAAGTATAAACCAGAACGTGACTATCGCCAAAACTAACTGGCGGCAGGTTTCAATCCTCTGGCAAGCAGGGCGGTTCTTTCGCCGCTACACATTGATTACTCGCAGCCAGCCAGTGTGTATCACTAATTAATTTATCTCCTCTTTATAATATCGATTACAAACCAACTAAACATAGCCACGATTAAAAAGAACATGAAATCACTCCCATCTCCTCCAAAGATCAAGAAAAATATAAATAGCCCTGTGACTAATAGCGCAGTCATTTTATACCTCCCCAACGTATCATGGCTTTAACCTATATCGGCGTAATTATGATTTGTAGCATAAATACAACCAACATAAATCCGTGGGTTTCAATCCCCTGATAAGCGGGGCGGTTCTTTCGGCCAAAGGGATCCGATTCACAATCGGAACCCGATTAGACTGTGTTTCAATCCCCTGATAAGCGGGGCGGTTCTTTCGGCGGAATTGATAGATTTCCGGATTCAGGAAAGGAAGGAACGTTTCAATCCCCTGATAAGCGGGGCGGTTCTTTCGGCCCACGATAGACGTCTGGAGGACCACGCTTGGAGTTTGGTTTCAATCCCCTGATAAGCGGGGCGGTTCTTTCGGCCAACCTTTGATGTCGACAACCCCACCTGGGAATTACGTTTCAATCCCCTGATAAGCGGGGCGGTTCTTTCGGCGATTCTCAAAACACAACAAGACGGCAATCCCATCTTCAGACCGTTTCAATCCCCTGATAAACGGGGCGGTTCTTTCGGCCTGGTAAGGATGCAGGCTTATTAAGCTTTGATGTTTCAATGGTTTCAATCCCCTGATAAGCGGGGCGGTTCTTTCGGCGATATTAAACCACTTTCTTTCGTCATCAAGATGTAGTTTTTTCAATCCCCTGATAAGCGGGGCGGTTCTTTCGGCAAAGAGACGCGTATGGGCCCCGGAAAATGGGCCAGACCTGGTTTCAATCCCCTGATAAGCGGGGCGGTTCTTTCGGCAATAACGAAAATGACAGTGAAGTCAAAACACGTTGGAGGTTTCAATCCCCTGATAAGCGGGGCGGTTCTTTCGGCGCGAAAGTGGCGGACCGAGCAAAGCTCATTCTAAACGGTTTCAATCCCCTGATAAGCGGGGCGGTTCTTTCGGCTTGGACTAGTTTGTCCAAGCTGTTTTGAATCAGTAGTAGGTTTCAATCCCCTGATAAGCGGGGCGGTTCTTTCGGCAGAGCAAGTCCTCTTTGACGACTTCCCCTCGGCGGCTTTGTTTCAATCCCCTGATAAGCGGGGCGGTTCTTTCGGCCGAGAATCTGTGCGGTGCCGAACTAAGAATGAGAAATGGAGGTTTCAATCCCCTGATAAGCGGGGCGGTTCTTTCGGCAAAGAGACGCGGAATGCCAAAAAGAGAGCGGCATTCGTGTTTCAATCCCCTGATAAGCGGGGCGGTTCTTTCGGCAATTTCGGCGTATAAGGGCACGGAATGCCTGGCGTCCAAGGTTTCAATCCCCTGATAAGCGGGGCGGTTCTTTCGGCCAGAGTGATACCTGAGGCGAAGGAGTTCCATGATGTGGAATTGTTTCAATCCCCTGATAAGCGGGGCGGTTCTTTCGGCGGAATACCAACAGGTCGAAGGATTTTGCGCGCTGCAGTTTCAATCCCCTGATAAGCGGGGCGGTTCTTTCGGCGTTGTGACGAACTGTTGCGGCAATGCAACCATCAAAAGACGTTTCAATCCCCTGATAAGCGGGGCGGTTCTTTCGGCTCCCATCGCTGGAAACGTCCTGTTTTCAAGCTCTTGCGGGGTGCTTTTTCGTAACCTGCTTCCCAGCCCTGCAAAAAACGTCTCCCGTTGCGACGATTTCATTATAGAGAGTAAAATTTCCATTGCAAATCAATATCGTACATCTTTTCGTAAACCCCCCCTGCCGATAGGCTGTCGGGAGGTAAGGACGCGGCAGCTATACAATAAACACTTCCTCCTCACCGATATGCGCTGCGGCGGCGGCACCGTAATACAGTCGCTGCTCATCGCATGAGGCGCACAAGCGATAAATGGCCAAGCTATCTTGTTTTTGATCCAGCACATCAATGAGTGCATCCCGGCATTTGTTCATCAGCGACCTGTCAACCGGTAGTTCGAAGACACTTTCCTGAATGCGGTCGCCATAGGCATCAAGAAGTTCGGCAATCTTGCGTCTCCGCCGGTCATCGGCAATGTCATAGCAGACCACGAAGCGTGTCATCATGCGTCCGGTAACAGCAATGGTTGATACGGAGCCGTGCCACGGACATGCGCGGCCAGCCGGTCAACCTGTCGGGTGATGGCCTTCTCAACCGTGATAGCCGGCTTGACACCTGCCATCGGCCTGTCCAGATAGCGTTCCCATTCCCGGAAAAACCGCTTAATGCCGGTTCGGGTGAGACGCACACCGCCGCGCCCGGTATCGGCTTCAAAATGCTCCGGTGTCAATTGCCGACGATTGCAAAGGCGCAAAACGAAGCGGTCAACGACCGGGTGACGCAATTCTTCCATCAGATCAAGAGCCAGGCTTGGTCTGCCGGATCGAACCGTATGCAGGAAACCCACATAGGGGTCGAAGCCGCGCCCTTCGAGCAGGCTCGCCATCATATTTGCAAGCAGGACATAAGCGAGTGACAACAGCGCGTTAGCGGGATCCGGTGGTGGTCGCCTTTTGCGCGAGCTGAAACCGACCGGGCCGGAGAACGCCAGGCCCAGAACCGAAAAATACTGCCGCGCGGCCTCGCCTTCGACCCCCATGATGGTGTCGCGGGTCTTGGCCTGTTGCAGCGCCGTTTGCGCCTGTCGCAGACGGGAGATGGCCTGGGCGAATTGTTTTTCTCCGGGGCGATTGGAGCGGATTACCGAGATCATCGCGGCGGCATTTCTCAATTTGCCATCAATAAAAGTACGGCCGAGATCGGTCGCCATGGCCATATCATCAGCCATACGAAGCTGACGCAGACGAAGATCGGCGGTGCGCGACAATTCCGGCACAAGCCGACCCAGAAAGTTGCCGTTACGGGTGAACCAGGCGACCGCTATCCCCCGTTCCAGGCAAAGTCGCGTTACAGCGGCGGTCATATGCACGCGCCCGACCAGGCCAATCATTTCCAGGCGATGCGGTTCGACTTCGATCAGACGGCGTTTGGTTTCTGGCAGCGGGCCGGAGCCGTCCGCATCCCTGTCCAGGGTAACAATAATCGAGCCCGCCTTACGGCGGACGACGGCACCCGGTTCAGTCACATAGAGCGTGGGCATCGGCTGTCAGCCTACGTAGGACAGAAGATCGGCGGTTTTAATCCTCTCGGCGGCGGCTGGATCGGCCTCGCCGAGCAATTGTTCCAGGGCATCATAGAGGTTGTGGAGTGACTTTGGATGTTTTGCTGGTACAACCTTAAAACCGTGGATGAGGATGCTGGTATTTCGCTTGTTGGTGGTATTTTCTCCATGCTTCTTGTCGAATTCTTTCAACTCAGCAAGCAAAGGGTTTCCTACTGCCTCCAGCAGCTGAGTTACATCAAATCGCGAAGCGGTAATACGCCCATTTGGCAAGGTTCTAAAACCCCCATTATTTTTCAGGTGCTGAATCTCTTTCCGTTTGGGGTCGATAGAGGTGCTGTCTATGTCGTGACCGAATAAGAGAAATTGGCCAACCAGTTCCCGGGTGCGATGGCCGCGCAGCAGCGCATCCTCGAAATGGCCATCCTTGATACGGCGGCGGCCGTTTTGCAAAAGATCGCAGGCAACGGCGCGCAGCCACCCTGCCATGGCCTTATGATCCTCCTGTTTCGGCTTAGTCGCCAGGCCGTGCAGCCAGCACATCGCGGCATCATCCAGGCCGTGTTCCTCGCCTGTGTTTTTGGCAAGCTGGCTCGCTTTGGCATAATCCAGCCGGTCCCAGGCTAAATAAAACCTGGCCTGGCCTTGTAATCTTCTCGCGTCTTTACGCAGATCGCGCAGGGTGCCAGGCGGGGTTTTGCTGCCTGGTTCAGCCAAATCCGATAATAATTCCTCTACGGCGGCGAAATCGCCCTTGCCCATAAAGCGCCTGGCGGCATCAATCTGGCGGCGGCTGGTCGCTATGCTTGCCTGAAACGTTCCGATGTTTTCACTGCCAGCGACAACCGTACCGCGCTCATCGCGCTTATCACTCCAGACATAGCGCAGTTGCGAAATGTCATGCCCTATGGCGGCCAGCACCAGTGCCGCGCTCATTGCCTTCGTGCCGCGGGTGAAGTCGATGGTGATCGACCCTGGCTCCCAGGTTTTCAGGAGTTCTTCCAGCACCGTGTCGAAATGCCCGAAACAGGCATCAGCGTTGTTCTCCATGGCCGCCTCGGGCAGGGTTTCTACCCGAACCGGCAGAGCGGGAAAACGCTGTTTCAGTTGCGCGGCAAATTTCCTGGTGAAGGTCGAGGGCAGCAGCAGCACCTCGCGCCACTCGCCATCGTTGATGCTTTTGGCCAGCGGCCTGAGTAAACTCTTTTCAAGCTCTTCCATATTGCCAGTGCCGACGGTCAGCACAAGAACCTTGCCTTGGGTCATCGCTTTCTCCTGTTATTTTTTGTTTTGGTAGCGGCGGACTTCGCCAGATTCGCCTTCGATATTGGCCAATAAAAACTACCTTTGATAGCCGACACACGCACAACGAGATCGACTTTATCATCGAATTTTGCATCACAGGGCACGTCTTCGCTGTTCATGATATCGCCGGTCATTTCTCCATCAACCAGTTTCGCTTTCCACTTGCCTTTCTTGGTCCGCTCTTCAAGCAGGATGGCAGATACCCTATCTCCTGCTTTTGGCAACCCGGACACAGGCTGGGGCTGCATTTTTCCCGGCTCTAGGCGAGGCTCGCCCTTATCGGACAGTTTTTCAAATTCGGACTTCGCGTGATCGATCAGCGCTTTCAGCACGCTGCTGCTTTTTTCCATGTTGGGAAGCCGGGCCGACGGAAATGCGATGAGACGGACGGTTAGTTTCCCTTCTTTGTTCGGCGAAATGCTCCAGTGCGCCGGAGAGGCATGGCGTTCCTCGCCTTCTGAGGTCTTCAGGTCTTGCCCCCCGACCCTGCGCGGCAGGCCCAGCGCCGTTCGGTCATCGACAGGTTTCAGGGATTTCACAAAGTCCTGATAGACATCGCCGATGCGGTTGAGTGCATGCCAGGGCTTCTTCAGGCACGTCTCGAATTCGACCGGATCAATCCGCTTCTCCAGCGCCGGGGATTCGGCATGTCCTATCGAAGCGGAGTCGCAGCAGCCGCAGTCTTCACGAAACCGCAGCCCCGCCTCGATGCAGTCTTCAATTGACCGGATGGACTCAATCCCCAAGCCCTCCAGGTCGCAAAACGAGCCGAAGCCCTTTCGGGATTTGGATCCCGCACCGCCAAAGTTGACCAGAAGCCACAGCGCGGCCTGCGCCTGCGCCATAATTTTCTCCGCAGGGATTCTCTTGTCCGCCCGGTTAAAGCTGTCGCGGGTGGTGAGCGTAAGTTTCCAGCTATCCCCCGCAGCGCGATAATACCGGCTCTTACTGTTTGTTTCGTCCATACCGTATGACGCATAGTACAAGCCCTGGATGTGCTTGTGCGGCTTGTCGAGTCCGTAGTGCTTCTGAATGTCTTTCTGAATGTCTTTCTTGTTGTATGGCTTCGCCCCTTGCGAGGTTTTCGACTCGACGGCCAGCGCAACGGGGCTGCCCACCTCGGTGTCGCCCCAGACCCGCGCTTCCAGATCCGCAAGATCCCTGCCTGAAAGATGGCCGGCATGCAGGGTCCGCCACCACCAGCGCAGCAGGCCGCGCAGCGTCGCCGGGCGCAGGTCGCAATCCTCTTTCTCCTGCCTGGCACCGGCGAGAAAGGCAGGTGAGGCCAGTTTCAGACTGTGTTCAGACCGAAGCAGCGTGTCAGGAGGGAGCGGGTGCTCTTTGTCAATCGGAACAATGCGACCATAACCGGCCGCCGTTTTCGCCCCGGCTCCGGCATAAAGCAGTGCGGCACGAAGCCAGCTTTCCGCAAGCTCCAGCAGCTTGTCATCCGCTGGTGTCCGGGCAGAGAGCGCAAAATTGAACTCCGTCCCGGCAGCAATGGCAAGAAAGCTGACAATGGACGGGTCTTCCCAGTCCCCCGGGTCTTCCCAGTCCCCCTGATCGTCCGTGCCCTGATAATATTTCCGGTGATGATTGTTGACGATGTCCCGTTCCAGCGTGGGCCATGTTAGCGGCCAGGCATCATGAAACACAATCCGTCCGGCTGCGGGCTCGTCCGGGTTTTCGCTGCTGCTTTTCCCGGATCCTGGTGCGGTTCCGAAGACAGCACGAATCTGCCTCTTCCGCCTTTCAGCTTCATCAGGGTCGGCCGCACCCGGCGCCCAGGTGGTTTCGGCCCAGGCCCGGGTCATGCCCTTGATCCCGGTTCCCGGCAGCCAGGCAAAGCCATAAACGGGATGCAGCGCGATGCCGGCATTCTCAAGCGCGCCTGATCGCGACAGATGCAGGGTCATGGGACCCCGGGTTTTTCCACTGAAACGCCGGGCGCAAAGGCTGTCCAGCCATGTTGCACGCCTTGCCAGAACCTCGTCCAGAAGATCGCTGTCGCCGGTACAATGCGTAATGGAATCAATCGCCGTAGCCTGTTCTTCCTGGTTTTTGGCAATGGACAGTTTATCCAGTTGCAGGCCGGGATTCCTGCTGCCAAGGGGCACCTTGTCATCGCCCTCGACCAGTTCCAACGTGCTGCGGGGAAGTACAAGGCAGGGAAGTACAAGTTCAGTCATCCGCCTGCGCCTCTTCTTCGGATTTGATCTCAGCTTCGGCGAAACGGCTCAGCCATTGCAGGTAAAGCAGGGCTTCTTCGGTCGCGCAGCGCAGAAAGTCAGCGTCACCCTCGATAATTGCGCCGATAAGCGCCTTGCTGTTATGGTTCGCGGTATTACCGGCCAGGCCACGCTCCCGCAGCAACCACTGCGCCAGATCGTCCGTCAATCTCACAGCTGCGTCTCTGGATTTCGCCCGCATGAACGAAAGCGCATGCCCAAGACCAGAGGTCATGATACGCACCGGCAGGCGTTTGGCCTCACGGGCATATTCGCTCTTGTCGGCGGAACCGAGTTCCCCGCGCGCCGTTTCCACGGCCTGCCAGGCATGTTGCGCGCGCCGCTGCGCCAGGGTCGGCTTGCCGGTCATGGCTCCATCTCCTTGTCCGTGGAGGCAAACTGCAGGGCACATATCCCCTTGCCAACAGTTTCACCGCCACCGATCTGAAGGGTTTTTGGAACCGTCTTTCGCAGCCAGCCCAGCATCTGCTCCGCTTTCATGTCTACCCCCTTTCGGCGGCTGTTTTCGGCGATGACCAGCGTATAGAACAGGGTCTCCGGCGGTAGAAATTCCTCGTAGAACAAGGCACCCTCGCGCACGGTTTTGCTCTCATACTCAAGGCCAATGCGGGCCGTTACCTCGGTGGCATGTTGAGTGAAATAGCTGAAGTCATCATCGTTCAATATAGCAAGATGCGAGCGCAGACGATCGGCCGTCTCCTTGTCGCTGACAGCGTGGCGAGCAATCCAGCCGGCAATCTCCGCAGCGTTGCCGTCTTCGGCCTTGTCGAACTCGAATTCTTCCAGCAGAAGTTTTTTCCCACTTTTCCCACTATCCGCCAGCAAGGGATGGGGGTCGGCGGGACTGTCTTCGGTGCATAGGAGAGCCTGGTTTGCAGCCACGGCAGGAATGTCCGGAAAACCGGTGCCGCCAAGCACCCTGAAATCCCGGCGCAGACGCGACAACACGGCCGGGCAGGTGGCCCAGGCGAACACGCCTTTCAAGGAGCGGACGGGAAAGGCAAGAATGCGGGCGTCGGAGATGGAAAGCGCGCCAGCATGATCGGCCGCCGCGCTGGTTTCCGGGCCGAAAGCTGCAAGCACATAGTTGTCCGTTCGACCCCCTCCCGTCCCTTTTGTGCAGGAGGCCCTGAGCACACCCTTGAGCGATGAGCCGGGAACAAGCGGCCATTGCGTGTGCCGTTCGCGCTGCACCGGCATATCGACCACGCCCAGCGCGGTGCCGCTGCCCGGGTGCATGCCGGTCAGGCAGTGAATGAACATCATGGCGTTTTTAGACATAGTTCCAGACTCCTTCAAGATAGCTGCCCCAACCTAGCGAAGAATCCTCGCCCAGGGTCAGCGATTGCCGGCGTTTCTCATCAGGCCGGAGAAAATAGACAGACCCCGCCGCTACGGTGAAGCGGTTGGGTTTTGGCCCGCCGCGCGCCAGGTCCCAGCCGGACACGGCCTCGTGGCCGGGTATTGCTGCGGCAAGAAGTTTCAAATTATCCGGGCACCAGCCGTTGACAAGGGCAGCTGTGGTCAAAACCAGCAAACGGCGACCTTCTGCACCGTCCATAGCAGACGACGGCATAGGAGAAGCATTGTTCACGGTCGTGACGATGGCACGCCGGCCCTCGCCACCGAGCGCAATGGTCTCTCCTGCTTCTCCTGTTGTTGAAAAAAGCGCCAGTGCAGCGGTCGGGCCGGTAACTTCAACATAAAGACAGGCATCCTGGCGCAGTGCCAGCAGCCGGATTGCATAAATCATGCCTTCATCGGCGACAGCCGTTTCGGCATCCAGGGCGATTCCAGTGCGGTTCTCAAAGCCATAGATGTCCTCTGCGAGAACAATTTCGCCCTTTGCCGGAACGCCACCGTCAAGAAATTGCGTCATGCCATCCTCCGTGAGATAGCCCGGAACAGATTCGAGCCGTTTCTGATTTCTGCTCCAGAGCGGTTTCATGTCAGGCTCAAGCGGTTTCCAGCCAGGCAAATCTTCATGCAGGGGATCAAGGCGAACGATTGCCCCATCATCATCACGCTCCTTTTTAAGCGTTGCCGGCAGCGGGAACAGAATTTTCCCATTCTGCCCAAACCACGGCCCTCGAAAGCGGACCAAGCCGATGGCCGCACCGGTTTCGCCGACAGCGGCGGCGTCTGCAAATGCCAGTCCCGCCCGCACCCCTTTGGCCACAATCGCCAGATCGATTCCGGCACGGCGCAGCATCGCGGTACGCAATGCTCCGGCGACCGTTTGCGGTTTTGGCAGGCCGGAAGCGGCTCTGGACGCCATACTGAAAGGCCGCGCATCCCGGAAAAACAGCGTATCAAGCGGTTCGATGCACAAAAGCCTTCTGGCTTCGCTGTCTATGGATTGATGATCGTTGCTAAGCATCGCGGCCTCTGGCGACAAATGCCGCTCCCTGACAAAGTGTGACGAAAGCCTCTAGTGCCGGAGTCGGCATTTTTCGATCGCCACTGGCTTTGCGATAATCCGACCACCAGGCCGCAATCAGGTCGCCCGGCTGTTGCGGATGGGCGAAATCCTTCCAGTGCTGATCATTGATGCGGTTTCCCAGCCGCCGGATTTCCGCCGACACTGCGCCATCGGGCACGAACTTCGATTCAAGAACCGGCAGTTCGGCGCGGAGCCTGTAGGCCCATCGATTGCTGGCACCACGGGCGAACAAATCGGTCAGACCCGTAAACCAGCCGGTTTTCGGCCAGGGCAGCAAGGCACCGGCATGTTCGCCCGACCTGCGCATGAAGCGAAGATGGAGCGCGTCCCGGCCGCTCTTCTTGGCTTCTACTTCTGCCTCACGCGCGGCTTCAAGGGCAAGGCGCAAATCCTCCCTGTAATGAACATAGACGATGCCGGCCGAAATTGTTGCCCGCTCTCCCATTCCGGACGATTTGTCATCGCCGTTGCGATAGGCTCGTTTCAGTTCACTGGCACAGGCCGCGGCACGGGATAGCGGCAACAGGGCGAGCAGATCATCACCGCCGGAATAGATAACCGTTCCGTTGTACTCCTTCACAATCGCAGGTGCCGAACGTGAGGCAAAGTGAGCCAGGGCCGCACTGATGGCCGCATGCAGGGCCGGGCCAAGCGGTCGGCGCGCCTTCAGCGCAGCCTCAATCTCCGGCCCGCCGATCTCCTGATAATAACGTTTGATCCCGGGATGCAGAACATCCTTCAGCGGCAGGGCTTTTTCGCCGCGCAGCCAGTCGCCGATATTGTCACCATCCATCTTCAGGACCGCGTAGTAGGATGGTGGTTTGCCAATATTACTGTGGGCAGACCTGATTTTTTCCGCCAGACACCCCGGCGGCACCGGTTCATCATCATCGCCGCAACCATGAAGCCATCTGCCGTTCCAGTCATGATGGCGGGCGCGGACCTTGTCGGGATCAATACCGGCCTTTTGCAGCCAGTCCGCGGCGGCCACCGTGGCCGTGTCCGGGAAGCGCAAATCATCGGACTGCAGTTCAAGTTTTTTGGCCAGAGCCGCCGGGGCAGCGAAGCGCTTGGTCAGTGCGACCGCGCAAAACTGTTCGTGTTTCCGCAATCTTACGCCCTTCATAATCAGTTTTTCGGAAGCAGCGTCCCAGAATTTTGCTGATTCATTCAAATTGGCGGGGCCCATCTGCTCCCACGAACCGAAAAGGCTGCATTTCGGCGGCGTGCGTCCGGCACTGTCCGTGACCTCTTGCGAGGCCGAAACATGCCGGATCATACGGTTCGACTCCATGACCCGCGCCGAGAAATCCATTTGCGCCTGCCAGCGACCGGATGTATCTTGCCGATAACCTGGCTGATCCCCGGGTGGAATCTGCGCGGCAAGCAAGCGAATGGCGGCGGCATCCGGCCATGCCTGTTTGAACGAACAGCCACCAGTCAGCCGTGCAATTTTATCGTCTTTCTCGTCCTTGTCGTCCTTGTCGTCATCGTCTTTCGGGGAGTACTCCGGGACGAGGCTGGTTTTGATATCAAAGAAATCTTCGATCTGGAGGCTCCATAGCCGATCCCAGTCCGGGCACAATTCACCAAGGGTCGGCTCAAGCTCGGCACGGACATTCTCGGCCAAACCGGCCCAAGCTTCCCGAACCTCCCGCTCGCATTGCATGGCCAACTGATCGGCAATCGTCCCATCCGGCCCCCAGGGAATGACGGCGACAAAGCGATGCGGAAGTGAGGGACACTTGCGAATGTCGGTTGCAGGCTTCGCTAACAGAGTATGACCAAGGCTCGCCTGCTTGTGCAACCACAAGTCCATCAGGGGATTGCCCCGCAGCAGCGGGTAGACGAACGCCGTTGGCCCCAAGCGGTCAATGACTGGCTTCATCGCCTGGAAGGCAAGCCATGACAGGATGGCACTCCCAGTCCACAGATCCCGCACCGAACGAGCTGCTTCAATGAACGGCTGCACCGGTCCCAGCGCGAAAGACAGGTAGGCGCCCTTGAGCGCCCGGCTGAAGACTTGCCCAAAGCCCGGCGGTGATGTCGGCATGATTGATGAGGGTATGATCGGGAATTCGTGCATCGGCGGGCAGCAGGGTCATCCATCCGCCAGGTTTTTCATCGGCTTTTCTATCAAACTTTTTATCGAATTCTTCGCCAAACTCTTCGTCAAACTCTTCGCCAAACTCTTCGTCAAACTCGTCGTCGAGTTTTTCGGGCAGAAGACGCCAGAGCGCAAGAAAGCGTTGCCTGGGTGTTTCAAGGCCATCGACAATATTGGAAATTACGCCGCAGACCCTGTCCTCGTCGATAGATCCACAGGCAATCTCGACCTGCTGTCCGCTAACCGGATGCCTTGACCAGAGCTTGCCGCCAACAGGCCCCACGGCACGCTCGCCTTGTTTTCTTGCCGTCGGCATGGGAATCCGCTCGGCGGCCGCAGCCAGTGAATCGCCAGGGCCTGCCGTCGATTTGATCTCATTCCAGTCAACATCTCGACCCAGCGCCACCGACGCGTAACGGGCGGCACGGCTTTCATGCCCGCTGATATCAAGCGCCTTGTCAACCGGGTCGTGCATGAATGCCAGCAACAGCCGTTCCCAATCCACCGATTGAATTGATTCCATCACTGTACCCGTAGCCTCATCAATGTCATCCACGTTTCTGCGATAGCTGACGTCAGCCAGATAGTGTCCATCCGCGCTGATCCTCCATCCTGTCTTGCCGCTTCCAGTGCCACCTCGACATCCGCCAGCGGCACTTTGTGGTTCTCAACTGTATGCCGAAACACTGTATATCGAAATACTTGCTTACCTCATTTGTTTGAAAAAGCGACAACTAAAAATCTCCTCCAGGTTGTTTTCAATCAGAGATTGTAATTCCTTTCCACGAGAGAAGTCTTTTTGCTCTACCGGGGAAAGTTTGTTTTCTGATATTTCGAAGATTGGCACGTAGTATCCTTTGGCAGCCAACATTTAATATAAAGCAATATCACCACTGAACCATATATTGTCAACCACATATTTACTAATTAATTAAAGCAATATACTCACTCAGGACAACGCCGGGGGTCGCTGTCCCGGCACTGGTACCCGGTTGCCCCAACTACCATAGAGATAGATGGCTTGTGTGCCTCGGTGGGCGGCAGGGATGGGGTGATGAAAATCAGTTCTGCATTGTTGGACTTTTTCGTTTAGAATTAGATTCAATCTAACCAGACTTGGGTGCTGAACAATGATGGTTTTAGTCACAATACTCGTGGTACTCTTCGCCACACTACTCATAGGCATTCCATTGATCGAGAAATACAGTACTGAAAAGTCAGATGAGGAGCTGTCCAAAATCACCCGCTATATGACGCCTTTGCTGATTATTCTCGTTATTGCGGCGGCAATTCGCTTTTTTATCTCCTGATGTGCTTTCCCTGCATAATCGTCGCTTACCCACCCCCATACAAGCCGAAACAGGGCAAAGGGCGACCGAGCTTACACCCAATTTGATTGGCCTTCGGCCAACCGGAATTTTCTACTTTTCATCTACCTTGACTCGGGGGCAAGCCCAGCAAGATTTCTTTCGTTAAATAGTCAGTTTTCTCGCCGCTTTCGGTGAACCGTGCCTGTCGTTTGACAGGGGTACTGGAGTACTCATTCTTTACTAATCTCAATGCGTTCCATGACTGCGGCACATGGTACCCGGTATGACGCTGAAAACGACGCCAACAGCCAACAAAGTGATATAACAGAATAATCCACCGCCCACTGTGACGGAGATGCTCTCTGTCCGTTTAACTCTTTGTACATTATTCCGCTAAAAGAGCTATCTCTTCCTCACTGTAACCAAACCGTTTTAAAACCTCTGCCGTATGTTCACCTAACTTTGGCGCAGCCTTCGCTGGTAGCTTATCCGCCCCACTCACTTCGAAGGGGCTGTTGATGGTGCGTATTGGCCCGTGTTCAGGGTGGTCAAGTGGAATAACAATGCCGTTCGCTTCCTTTTGTTTATCGTTGGCAGCTTCTTCGTAATTAGATACGGCTGTGTGAGGCACGTCAGCTTCTTCCAGTTTTGCCTGCCAGTGAGCTATTGGCTGCTGCGAAATGGTGTCGGTTAATGTCTTGATCAGCGTTGCCATATTGGCCGCCCGCGCCTGGTTATCGCAAAAGCGACTGTCGTCCACCAGATCGTTACGACCTATTGCATTGCAAAAGGGTCGCCAATTTTTTTCAGTATTCACCATGCTCATTTTTAGCAAGCGATGGTCACTGCCCGGGTAGTGTAGAGAAATAAAATTATAGGCATTGTCACGCGGGCGTTTTTCTCTGAATTCAGCTCCCGCAAGCTGGGCTTGCAGCATGACTGCATTAGACCAGGCCCCATTGGCCAATAGCGAAGTAGATACCTTGCAGCCTTTACCGGTTTGTCCGCGCTGATATAAACCGGTCATGATGGAGCCGAATAATGCCATGCCGCTGGGATGATCACCGGCACCGTAAGGAAACTGCGCCAACCAACCCTCGTAAGGAAATATTTGATGCTCTATACCCGAGCGTGACCAGTAGGACACGGTATCGTAACCAGGCTTGTGCGCTTCCTCGCCATGCTCGCCAAAACCCGTGGCGAGGGCATAAACAATTCCGGGATTGAGTGCCCGCACTGAATCGTAGTCCAGTTTTAGTTTATCCAGGGCGTTTAGACGATAATTGGTAATAAACACATCGGCATCGGCAATAATTCTGCAAAATGCTTCATAGCCGACAGCCGTTTTTAAATCCAGCACCACGCTTTTCTTGTTGCGATTATCCACCTCGAAGCCATAGGCCATGTCGGATATCGGCAAGCCATTTATTTTATGCCAATGCCGGTTTAGATCGCCTGTTTTGGGTGGCTCTACCTTTATGACTTCGGCACCAAAGTCAGCCAGAATAACGGCAGCCGATGGCGCCAAAATCATGGATGCAAGTTCTACAACGCGAAGCGTACCGAATAGGGGTTTTTTATCTATGGTCATAACCGGTATTTCTGCTCAATCAAGGCAAGAAACTCCTGGCAGATAACAGAATAACTATCTGTGCAGGTTTTTATACAATGCTGGGTAAAACTGTAGTTACTTACTTACTTGAGCTACTTGCTTGAGTTACTTACGTGCGTTACTTGCTTGAGCTATTTTTTTGTTCTGCAAAACGCCGTTTGCAATTCTCTTCAATCGAAGTGCGACGCTTTATTAGCTGTTGCGATCGAATACGCCGCCTGGTCGTTCGGCTGGTTCTGCACCGCCCTCAGGCATACTCAAAACCGCGTCGATATTACCGTTTTTAAAACCACTCAGGCGAAACGTCCAGATCAAAACCGTCCAGACCAAAACCAGCGAGGAAAAGACCTTCACGAGCTCGTATAACAACAGCAGCATCGGTTTCAGCCTGGTCAAGCGCCGCATTTTGTTCAGCTATCGTGGTTGGCGAAACAACATTCACCTTATCATCACTCGTCCATAGTAATGGTGCTAATCGATTCGCTAAACTGGTACTGCACCAGGCTTGCCATTACTGCGTATTTGCGTTGACTCTCACAACGCTATGCTGCGCTGCACAAACCAGCGATCTCTGAAGGCGTGGCGCGTAGCGCCAGGGCCACCCTGTCGAAGAAGTCAAGCTCGAAAGCGCGGATCTCATTATCACTTCGAATTACAGAAGCTAGCGAGGTCAGTATCACGATGCGCTCTCGCTCATCCAATTTTCGCGTAGCGGTCGATAGATAACGCTCAATAGATCGAGTCTCAAATATCTCTGAAGAGGCTGCCGTACGAATTTCTGCCTCAGAAATCTCCTGCCCCAGTTCTGTTTTTAATACTTCCTGCACGTGTGTGATCTCAACATTTTCAATGTTGGAATCAGCGCGAGTTACACGAGAGAGTACCATCAACAGCACTTCTTGAAACAGTTCTTGCTTGTGCTTTTCTTGGCGTTTGTTTTCATTCAGCAGCTTTGTAATTTTTTCGAAATTTACCAGGCTCATAGCTTTTCCTAAAAATATTTCCTTGTGATTTACTGGATTCACAACCTCTCTCATGCCAAGAGGATGCAGGTTGATTCGGACAGGATAGCAAAATAGCGCTCCTAAAGCTCCCGTAGCCAGATATTTCGATAAGAGACAATCTGTCCGTGCTCCTGCAATGTCAGAGGCATTTTGCCATGGCAATCTTGTCTGCGCTGTTGGGAATAAGGTATGCAATGCGCTTCATAGACCGGGCTTGGGGTGAAAGTCGCTCCTTTTATCTCCACATGGTTTTGAACAACAACGCCGTTGTGCATCACAGTGACATAAGCCGGTGATTTCAAATCGCCGTTGTCGCCGAATACCGGCGCTGCGAAGATGATGTCGTAACTCTGCCACTGACCCGGTGCTTTTGCTGCATTCACCAAAGGCGCATGCTGAAGATAAACTGCTCCGGCCTGGCCATTGACATAGGTTGGATTTTCCCAGCTATCGAGAATTTGCACTTCATAAAGAGAATGCAAGAAAACACCACTGTTGCCTCGACTCTGACCGCTGCCCTTGATGACCTGTGTTGGCTTCCATTCGATATGCAACTGCATATCAGCGAAAGTTTGACGAGTCTTGATTGAGCTGGCACCCGCCTTCACGGTAACGACGCCGTCTTGTACAAGCCAGTCGGCGGCCTGCCCGGAATCTGCGCTAAGCCAGGCATCAAGATCGCTGCCATCAAAAAGCACGATGGCATCGGACGGAGGCATTTGCCTGGAAGCCGTCGTTACCCGCTCGGGAACCGGTTCCATAAGCTGACGACTTGCGTCCGACTGAGCCTGAACCCCCACGCCAAACAAAACAATAATTAGTAGAACAATACCTGGTGCAATAAAAAGCTTATTCATATTTATTCCTTTATTCCTGCTATCAAGAAATCAGCTTCATCTCATCATCCCATTCAGCCGGGATATCGCGGCGTGATTGATCAACACACTTTGCCAGCCAGTCTGGCTCATAGTTCAAATTATGTTTGCGTAATACGGTCTCCGGCACGCCGTCCCAAATATTGGGCCTATTGCCCTGATAGCCCAGATCATTAAAACCTGCCCGGGTCGTGTAATACCCGGTCAGGGTGAGGTCTCGCAGTAGGCTGAAAAAGGCGATGCCAGCTTGCAGCGCCGGGTCTTTCACTTCCGGGTAGGCGATTGCATCACACAGATGCAACTTTTGCGCTTCGCTAACATGAATAAAATCCGCGCCAAAGCGATCTATGGCGTAAGCATCCAGCCAGGCTATGCCGCCGCGAATGGGTAGTTTGTATCGTTGTCTGTCTTTTACCATGAACTCCACGAAATCCGGCAGCCCCGCATCCAGCGCGCCTCCATCAGGATGTTCGGACGGCAAAATGATGTCACACAGCAGCGCGATGGTGACAAGTTCATGCTCGCGGAAATAGCTTTCTGCAAATAGCTCACTGTCTCTTTGCTTTTCCACGTCAGTGCGGCCGTAGGAATATTGCTTCGGCAGATCGATCCAGGAAACCTGGCTGGCTTGCGCGTTGTCGATTGCACAAGCGGTGGAAGCAATAAGACTGCCACCCAGCGGTGCCAGCAATAAAGTTTTAAGGGTTTCTCTTCTGTTCATCGTGAGCCTTCTCTTTAATTCCTTTCCCGCTAAGGAGGGAGACTGTGCAAGAAATCCCACTAAATCGCGTTAGCTGTGGAAAACCCTTGCAGCTTTGGGTGTTTTACTGGATTCCTGCTCCCCGCCTACGCGGGGACATGCTTCGCAGGAATGACAAATGCTGGATTTTTGCACAGTCTCTAAGGGACTCCTGCGCCTGGTTTTGTTAAAGCCTGCGTTGTTTCATTTGCTCAATAATGTAGTCGCTGCTACGCCAGGACAGGGCCATGATAGTCCAGGTCGGATTTTTGTCTGCCTGAGAGACGAAAGTACCGGCATCAACCACAAACACATTGTTTGCGTCATGTAGCTGGCCAAACTGATTCGTCACCGAGCTGCGTGAATCTGAACCCATACGGGTGGTGCCAACTTCATGGATAATCTCACCCGGTTTGGTAAGCCCATAGTTATCCTCTGCACCAGGTTTGGAACCTGACAATACACCACCTGAGGATACTAACAACTCTTCCATGGTATCTTGCATGTGCCGCGCCTGATTTATTTCCTGCTGCGTCCACTGATAGTTGAATCGCAATACAGGAATTCCCCATTTATCGACTACCGAGGGATCCAGTTCACAGTAATTTGACCACTGCGGAATACTCTCTCCGCGGCAGGCGATGCTGAGACGTGATCCGTAGAAGCGTTTTACGTCTTCTCTTAGCTGGTTACCGTAACCCCCTACACGCTCCCCTAAATATTGATTGTACTGATTGGCAGCAAAACCAAAGCCGTAGGATGGCATCGTCATGCCACCACCAATTTCCAGATGATAACCTCGTGTGAAATCCAGCTTGCTGCCCTCAAGCCACCACGGGGTATAGACGTGCATCCCGCCGACTCCGTCCTCGTTGTATATCTCTCGATCCATCAACTCTGGCAGGAAAGCAGCGCGACTGGCACCGGTGGAATCGTGCAGATAGTGACCTACGTGATCACTGCTGTTACCGAGACCATTCTCGTGCTGTTCGCTTTTGGAATTGAGCAGAATCCTGGCCGTGCTACAGGAAGATGCCGCCAATACCACGGTGCGACCATGAAGCTGCTGCTCCTGGTTGTCGTCTTTGTTGATATAAGAAACAGCGGTAGCCCGCCCTTCGTTGTCGGTGACTACTTCGCGCACCATGGCATTCGTATACAAATCTACCTGCCCCCCTTTCAAGGCAGGGTAGACAAGAACTGTACTTGAAGAGAAGTCCGCGTGAATAGAACAGGCTCGACTGCATTGACGACAATAGTAGCAGACGCCGCGTTCGTCATTGATGCGTTTGGTGACAATGGAAAGCCTGGAAGGATAAACCGGTACGTTCGCCGCTCTGGCTCCCTTGATATAGTAAAGTTCGTGCAGTCGCGGTTTCGGGGGCGGCAAGAAATACCCATCCGGGTCGTTCAGCAAGCCTTCGTTGCTGCCAAACACACCGACCATTTTGTCTAATTTATCGTAATAGGGTTTTACATCCTCATAGCCAATAGGCCAGTTGTCCCCCAGTCCATCGCTGTCGTGACGCTTAAAATCAAGTGGCCCAAAACGCAGGGCGATACGACCCCAATGATTAGTGCGGCCACCCAGCATGCGCGCTCGCCACCACATAAATTCCGTGTCATCTTTTTGCGTGAAGGGTTCACCATCAAGCTCCCAACCCCCTATGCAGGCATTGAAATCTCCAAACGGGCGACGCTTCGTGCTGGCACCCCGGCGTGGTGATTCCCAAGGGTAGCGAAGCTGGGTGCGCTGCTCGTCTGCGGCTGGATCGTAAAAGTCTCCAGCTTCTACCAGGGCGACTTTCAAGCCAGCATTGGCAAGCTGGTAGGTGGCCATCCCGCCACCGGCTCCGGACCCTACCACGATGACATCGTATTGTTTGTTCACGTCAGGCCAAACCCCGGTCGGTAGTTTTTATCCAGATAACTATTGGCCGCGTCATCGTTGCGGAAACGCATAGCCTGACCATCGTACTCCAGCACTTTATGCTCACTGGCGCGCCGGACGGCAATATTGCCAAGCAGCATGGTTTCTGTCAGGCGACTCGCATAGCCGAAATTCGACGTGGTGGCTTTGCTGCGATCCTTGATGGCATCGATCCATTCCTGATAAATACCCGGGGATCGCGGCAGAATTGCAGCCGGTTGCGGAAACTCATGGTGACGACTGGCCGCTAGTAACTGCGGATCTCGGCCATAGACACCGTGCATCAGTGTGTTCTTCTCGCCGACAATCAATACGCCACCGTCGTTATCTCCCATCTGTCGCCCCTGCTCCAGAGCCGCTGGACGCTGCGGCATCAAACCTCCATCGTACCAGGTCATTTTTACTGCGGGGCGAGAACTTGTGGCGGCAAACTCGAAGTGAATTTTCGAAGCGACCGGGAAAGTCTCGTGACCTTTTCCCCATCTTGAAGAGCTGGCCGATAGCTTTGTTGGCAACCCTAAATCCAGCGCCCAATAAGGGTGATCGATAATATGCGCACCCATATCCCCCACCACACCACTGCCAAAATCTGCCCAGCCACGCCAGTTAAATGGATGATAGGTTTTATCCATATAAGGCCGGTGGGGCGCAGCACCAAGCCACAAGTTCCAATCCAGTGAACCCGGTACCGGCATACTGCCGGCCGGACGTGCTATCCCCTGCGGCCAAACCGGCCGATTGGTCCAGCAATGCACTTCAGTGATACTGCCCAATGCGCCCGAGTTCACCCATTCATTGATGACTCTGGCACCTTCTTCTGCATGGCCCTGGTTGCCCATTTGCGTGACCACATTGGTCTCTCGGGCACGCCTGGCCAGAAATCTGGCTTCCGCCACTGTGTGACAAAGCGGCTTTTGCAGGTAGAGGTGTTTGCCCAGGCTCATGGCATGAGCGGCAATGGGTGCGTGCATGTGATCCGGTGTGCTCACCAGTACTGCGTCAATCTCCGGCTCATTGTCGAGCATTTCGCGGTAGTCGCGATAGGTCTTTACGCGATTCCGAAACGGTGCAGCGAAATCCTCGGCCAGCGTACTCGCCAGCTTGTTATCATCAATGTCGCAAATCGCGTAAATATTCTCGTGCGAGACTTCGCGGATATCTGTTGCACCCTTACCCGCCGCACCTACCGCGGCAATATTTATCTTGTCGCTGGGTGCCACATGAGCCTCACCACCCAATACCTGCCGTGGCACAATCATGAAAGTAGAAAGCGCACTGGCTTGTTTAATGAACTTGCGTCTGCTGGAAGTGCCCGTGGGCTTTGGAGTGCTGCTGGATTCCGTCATAGTTGCTACCTCTTGATGGTTGCTGCTTCTCGATGGGAGTTGACAGACATATTCACCCTGCCTCAGCCAGTACGTCCAGGCCATTCTAACAGAGATTCGTTGTGGTTCAATGCAAAGCAGAGACAACAGGGCAGAGAGACAAACGGAGCTGACATTATCTGCGCTGTTGCCTTTACCCTTTAGTCCTGTAGACAAGGATCTGCACCACTATCACTTTTCCCGCTGAATTATTCTGGCCGTTGGCGTAATCCGCTGTAAATTCTGAATCGGCAATTATCGAACCCCTGTCAGGAGCCGGGAAGTGGCGCAGCGGAAAGCTCGACCGGCTTGCCATGGCGTGTGTTGAGATAGGCAGCCTGCCATTGCTGTTTTCGTTTTTCTAGTTCGTCAGCGCTGGAAAGCTGTTTCAGCGTTACCATTTTTTCCAGAGCCGACAGCCAATGATGGTAATAGGTATTGCCTGGATCAGGATCACCCGCGTCTTGTGCAGCTGCTATCTCCTGCCCCAACACGGCGACCCATTCCTGCCAACTGAACACGCCTTTTTCATGCAAGGCCAGCACCAGGCCAAAAGCCTGAGCTTCCCAAGGCTCATTAAATACCGGCCCTTCATCATCCAGTGGTTGACAGGAAAATTTTTCCACTACGTATTTACCGGCTCTAAATAGGGTTCCCAAAGATCAATGGCTACCTCTGTCCGCGCCGACTCTGAACCCCAAAGATCACTGCCATCAAATATCACCGTGTAGAGCTGCTTGCCTTCGTGTTTGCCCGCCGCATTGCTGTCAGGAAAGCTATGGCAACCGAGCCGCGCACTGACGGTACCAACAAAGCCTTGCGCGTATCGTGGCGACCTGGTGTGACCGGTGCTGTCACTTTGTTTTAGCAGTACCTTGTCTTCTATTTGAAACAAGGCTTCGCTATCTGCCTGCATCAGGCTCGGTGCCCCCGCGTAGAGTATCTTTTTCGCGTCCTCGGAATTTGGCACAGAAAATCGCGGTGAAGCCCGCGACAGCTCAATTGGCACAGCCTCTCGCAGCTCGTTACTACTTATCAATTCCTTTTCGAGCAGTAACTTTTCCAGACCTTCCAGCCAATTTTCATAATAGGAGTTTTTAGCATAAGCGAGGGGCTCTTGCCGCTCCCTGGCGTGCCGTGATTCGTCGATATTCCATTGACCCAACATACCGGTCGCCAGGGTCAAGGCAAACACGCGCCGCTCCCATTCAGCATGAAACACGGGTTCTTCATTTTCGGCCTGCGGGTTAATTGGCCCCCTATCGCCCCGCCCACCGAGATCATGCCCACCTCTCACGACTCGTCCCCGCCCGCAGCACCTGCAACTCTGGCGAGTTCGACACCGATCATGGAATTGCGGCTGACCAGTTGCTGCAACTGTTCTTCACTCCAGTCTTCGGTGCCCTCGGGTCGCTGCGGCAGCACCAGATAACGCATTTCCGAGGTGGAATCCCAAACCCTTATTTTCTTGCCTGAATCTATTTCTGTACCGAATTCTTGCAATACAGCGCGTGGCTCGCTAACGGCTCGCGACCGGTACGGCGCCGATTTATACCAGGCAGGCGGCAGGCCCAACACTGTCCACGGGTAGCAAGAACATAAAGTGCACACCACCAGGTTGTGCGTGTCTGCGGTATTCTCCACCACCTGCAAGTGTTCACCTTGACGACCACAGTAGCCAAGACTCGCTACCGCCTCGGTGGCGTCCTGCAGTAAGGCTTGCTTGAAGAGCGGATCTGTCCATGCCCTGGCAACAACATGAGCGCCATTGCGCGGGCCCACCTTGTGCTCATAGGTGTCGATGATAGTATTGAGCGCATCCGAATTGACTAAACCCTTTTCAAGTAACAGGCTTTCCAGCGCCTTCACCCGAAGTTCCAGGTTCGAGGGTGGCTCGGTATGGTGGTGGTCGTGAGACACTGTTCCGCTCTCCTGGGTAATCCGGGTGTAGCGGCGAAGCCTGCTGCGCTACTCTAGCTCTAATAGTCACTCATGGCCGAGCCAAGCCCGATTTTATGTGCCAGCCGACCAGGCAATGCCTGGTTCCCTCCAGCATACGATAGTTGCCTGGCTTGTAGTAGCCTTAGCCTTATGTTTGAGAAACTGCCAGTCCGGCGGTGCAGACACTTATTTTTTGACATAAAAAAGGCGAACCCAGGTTCGCCTTTTCTCGACACAGTACTCTTTCCAGAATCAGAAGCTCAAGCGAGCACCGAAAGTGTACATACGACCCAAAGTATCATAGTTACTTGGGAAAGTATTACCGTTGTTGTAAGAAGTAGTACCTGCTTCGTTACCGACTACCGGTGGGTCTTCGTCGGTGACGTTGTCGATGCCAGCACTTAGACGAACCCGATCATCCCACAAGTTATAGCTAACATAGACATCGAGATAGTCGTAGTCATCGATTTTTCTGAATGCGGCGAAAGTTCTCGCCGTTTGTGAACGCTCAATATCAACGGAGTCAATGTGACGCCATTGCATTGAAGCAGTCAGATCGCCCCAGTGCCAGGAGGTTCGTTGCGTCCAGCGAAGGCCAGAAACCGGGTTACAGTTTGTTCCGAAGAAACCAGAACAATCAACCACCGGGCTGGTAGAAGAACTTTGGCTCTCTTGCTCCGTGTATTTATTGACCATGCCTGAGAAAGAAAGGTCGCCGTACTCACCCAGATCGTAGCCCAGGTTAAAGCCGATTTCGTAACCGGTTGACTTTAAATAGTCAAGGTTAGTAGTCAGAAGACGAAGACCTGACGCCGGGGTGGTAAGGTCGCCATCAACACGTACAACGTTCGCACATGAGGCAGCCAGACCCAGCACATAACACTGGTCCAATGTTTCCTGCGCCGAGAACGAACCGATAGTGTCAGTAATGTCGATATCGTAATAGTCTACAGAGAGCATTGCCTCTTCAAAGAAAGGAAGGTCCGGAGTCCAAACAAAGCCAGCCGTGAACGTATCCGCAGTTTCTGCGGCAGGAGGCTGGGTCGGGTTGCTGCCTGAAATGGTATTAACCTGGCCGGAAACAATATCCTGAAGTACACCAACCTGCCCTGGCAACATGCCGGTAGATTCACACAGACCTTGCAGTCTCGCATCAATATTACCCGCATTAACTACAGAACATGGATCCTGATTAGCACTACTCAAGCCGGTAGTGATTGGTGAGAATAATTCAGCGACGTTAGGCGCACGCGTGGCTTCCTGTTCCATTACACGAATCAATAATGAGTCGGTGACGTTCCAGTTAATACCCGCTTTCCATGTATCAACCTTGCCAACAGTATCGTAATCAGAATCACGGTAGCCAAACTCGAAGTTCAGAGACTCAACCAGGGTCACGCCGTCAACCAGAGGCAGGAAACCTTCCACGAAGAATTCATCAACGCGAAAGCCACCAGCGATAGGCAGGACGTTGCCACCGGCACCACCCAGACAAGAGGCCGGAGCAAGCTTCAGACATTCGTCCGGGTTAAGTGAACCGAATTCGTCACGCGTTTCAAAACCAACGCTCAACGCCAGGGGAGTTGAAGCTGAAGGAATTTGGATAAAATCAACCGGGCCATCGAGAATAATTTGGCCGATTGATTGGTCATACTTCCGCTGTTGGAAGGCGGTAGCACGCGCATAGCCAGCCATTGCCGGAGTAATCGTGCCGAAACCACCGAATAAATCGATAGGCACACAAGAGGAAACCCCGTTTTTACAAGTCACGCCATCGACGCTGTCCAGCGCATTCTGGATGTTAGTCAGGTTGGTGTAGCCACCTCTGACATTAGTTCGGTTTGATTCACCGTACTGGAAAGACACATCGTAGTTCCAGTCACCCAGCAACGCACCACGAGCACCGACCAGGAAAGTGAAATATTCAGTATCATACGCCTCGGAACGTGTTCCCAGCTCAAGAGTACGCCTGCGTAATTGCATCTTTACGTAGTCGGCGGTATCAACTACACCATTGCCATTTACGTCATTCCAGTTAGAATTGGTTCCGCCCGCTGAGATTAAGCCAGAAGCAGCAGCAGCATTTGCGAAAGTAAGGATTTCATTCCGCGCTTGCTCACTGAAAAAAGGGTTCGCCAAAGGCACATTAAAGCGTGCCCCAAAAGTACCGGAAGGGGCTATTTGCTGGCGTACAGTGATGTTGCTGTAGGTGCCTGTTGTATAAACTTCCAGGTTCTCATTGAACTCAAAATTACCGGCGAAGAAAGCGTTATAGCGTTCATTGGGCGTTTGATAATAGTTAAAGGGGTTGAAGTTGAATACGCTGCAACCTTCACGCGGCCCACGTCCTGCATCACCAGTAAACAGGGTCCGGTCTTCCTGGAACTGCCCTATATTACCCGCACCGGAGATATTCGCCCTGGTTGGTATTGAGGTTGTGGAACCACCACTAAGAGCGGCACCAGGTGCCTGGCAGTTAGCTGGCGGAGCAACTGGCCCCTGACCTGCCTTAAATTCTGCAAGGTTACCACCTGAAGCAGTTCCGATACCGAGTTGTCCAAGGCCACGAGCACCAAGCAGAACAGGTTCACGCTCGGACCAGCTCAGGTTCAGGGCAACATGGCCACGGCCACCTTCCAGGGCAGAGCCCAGGGTCAGCGAGATATTGTCTGTGTCGGCGTCGTTATCGCCGGTAGTGGTGTTGTTGATCTGAAGGTCGAAACCTTCAAAATCTTGCTTGAGCACGACATTTACCGCGCCAGCGATAGCATCAGAACCGTATACCGCCGATGCACCACCGGTAATTACGTCGATTCGCTGGATCAGCGCAGTAGGGATTGTGGATAAATCCACACGGCCGTTTTGGTCAGCTGGAGTCATGCGGCGACCATTGAGAAGAACCAGATTACGTCCTGCCCCAAGTGCGCGCAGGTTGACAGTCGAGATACCACTGGTGCCGTTGTTAACGTTTTGTCCGTCACCCGGGACGGTGGAGGGTAAATCACGAAGAATCTGCTCAACTTCAACTTCTTGTACAAGTTCTATTTCTTCCAGACCAATCGAAGTGATTGGGCTTGAAGAGGTCAGTCCTGGACGGCGAATGCGTGAACCGGTCACGATTACCTCTTCCAGAGCCTGCTCCTGGCCGTACACGGCGGGTGTATACCCCCCCCCCCCAACGGCTACTGTCGCAATGGCTGCGAACGCCACGCTGTAGGTAGATGCTTTCTGCTTTACTTTAGACATCACATGTCTCCCTTGATAGTAAGTGAAAATCCAGACCAGAACCCTGTGCTCTCATGCCCGGAATTCTTTTTTAGATTTATGCAGTTCATGGCCTGTCAGTTCATGACCCGTGAACCACATGGCGCGAATTGTACACCTGTTGGTTCAACAACTGAACTAAAATAGTTGTACCCGCAACAAATTGGTAAATTTTTGCCAAAAAACTGCCTTTTTTGAACTGTTTTAGCTGGCGATTACTACTAATTGGCGGAAAATAACAGCTTGCAGGAGGATTCCGTGACTATTTCAGCGCACAAGCGATCCATCGCGAAGCTGCCTGACACCACCAAAACACCAGATTGGGGGTAAATCAGCCAAACCTGCGGTTTGATCCCGGTATTTTGGAGAAACTATAGATGTTGGGAGACCTTATATCCGGTAATGCCTGGCATCCTGGTATCAATCTGGCTGTTTAACCGTTCTTAGATACGGCTTACTGGCAGTAAACCCGGCGGGGAACATTTTCCTGGCATCATCATCGGAAACCGATGGCACGATAATCACATCGTCACCGTTTTTCCAATTCACCGGCGTGGCGACCTTATGCTTCGCCGTGAGCTGCATGGAATCCAGTACGCGAAGAATTTCATCGAAGTTTCTGCCGGTGGTCATCGGGTAGGTCAACATCAGCTTTATGGTCTTATCAGGACCGACTATGAACACGGAGCGAACAGTAGCATTTGTCATCGCTGTTCTGCCCTCAGAGCTGCCCGGCTCATCGGCAGGAAGCATATTGTAGAGTTTGGCCACCACCAGATCGCTATCACCGATCATTGGGTATTTGACCACATGACCTTGCGTTTCTTCGATGTCTTTGACCCACTCTTTATGGCTAGTGACCGGGTCAACGCTCAAGCCGATAATCTTGCAGTTGCGCTTGCTAAACTCAGCTTCCAGCCCTGCCATGTAACCCAGTTCCGTGGTGCAAACAGGAGTGAAGTCTTTGGGGTGTGAAAACAGCAGGCCCCATTTATCACCCAGCCATTCGTGAAAATCTATCTCACCCTGTGTCGTTTGTGCCTTGAAATTTGGTGCTTCATCGTTGATTCGTAGTGACATGCTTATCTCCATTTGCTTTGTTTATCTTCGGCGGCGGAATTCTCGATTGGCCTGTATCGCACTAAAGAGTCAGAAAATCAGTAAGAAGCTGGTAAGTCTACGCCTTGTACATGACAACGGCAAGGACAAGGGGCAAGGGCAGAAAACAATGCCGACAAGCGGTTTGGATCAGCGCTCTACTTGATGCATTCATAGACGAATGCAGGGGGCATATTACGGAAGGTGAAATCCAGTTTCACGTCTTTGAATATGGGTTTTAACTCTGCATAATTATTCAAGCTGTATTGATATTGCAAGAAGCGGCCGCCTTCGCGAAGGCTCAAAATAACTGAGCCTAATATACTCTGTACAATATCGCCATTGATCAACGCCAAAGGCAGACTGGAAACAATGTGTTCAACATCCTTTATGTCCAGCTCATCCAAGATGGCTCTTAGTGATGAAGCGCTGGCGTTGACGACCCGCAAGCGCGAATCATTAAGTAAATGCAACTGAGCAACGAAGTCGCTATTAACCTCGAAGCAAATCAAGACACAAGCGGGATGCATGCGTGCTAATATTGCTCGGGTCACACAGCCATTTCCCGGGCCCAATTCGATAATACATCGAGCCGTTGTGAAATCTATTGGGGCAAGAAGACTCTTAATCAACACTTTGGAGCTGGGTGTAATAGTCCCTGAAGTTTTAATACTCTTAATAAGATTTAGCGAATCGCTAAATGGTAGCCGTGCATTCATATTCTAAGCCACTCACCAATTTCGGCGCCGAGAAAGACATACACCGTTACGAACGGAAGCTCGCCAATTAGTACGGCTGGCAGCATTTTTCTTAACCGCATTTTCGCCAACCCTGCAACGTAACAAGCCGCATCCGTAGGCACTAAAGAAAAAACGACCAGGCTGCCACAAACCAAAACGCGTACTTGCCTTGCATTTTCTGTTTTAATTTTGCGACCCGTTCGGGGTGCTTCTTTTCCAACATCTGATCGTAGCCGCCAAGAGAGGGGAAACTGTATACCAGGAAAGCACCGACCACAACTCCTGCGAGTGATATGAAGAACACCAGCAAGAGCCACTGGGGAAACGAAATAGCGCCAGCCAGAACAAAGGGCGTACAAGGAATCAGCAGCAGTGAGCGAGTCAACGACAGCAGAATATAAGCAAGAAGTGCCATTGACCCCATCTGGCCAAGAAAATCTGATATTGACTCACGACTCAGCCATCCCGGAAACAGCACAACCAGGCTCAGTATTACAGCCACCAGCACAAGCCAAACAGTGTTGGGGTGCTTGATCATAGGGGATCCAGCCTGCTGTTATTTGGGAAAGAGGAGTTTAGGCATGTGTGAGTCGAGGTGCAAGTTCTTGCTGGCCACATGACATGCCGTTAAGCAGGAATCAGTGTTCGATTGACCCGGCAGTTCTGGTCAGAGCCGCCAGCGTGGCTATGGCTATTAATTTCTTTAGATTCTCCGTAATCTACCCTCTCAAGAAATCGCCTGATCATCGCTAACAGCGTAGTGTGCTTGCGCTTGATTTCGGCACTGATGACCGACTTGTTTGCGCCCATCGTTTTCGCTGTTTTTGCCAGTGGGCTTGTCAGAAAATGGAGTTTTTAGTTTGTTGAATGTTTAAGTCATTGCTCACACCTATTATTTTAAAATTGAACTGGTTTCGAATTAACCGACAGTCCCCCAGTGTGCAATATTGCTTATGTATCGAGTAAATGTACTGTCTTCCCGGTGCAGTCAAGCGCGTAATATCTGTTCATGTTTCATCCCTTGTTTTTGCCCACCTGTCTGGGTATTGGTGAGCTCGGAAGTGCAATTTGCCACGAATTCGACTGCTTTGTATTGCCTGTGACAGTAGATTGTTGCCACAAATTCCGGATTGCACAAGAACAGGCAGGGATAGTTTGGATCAGAAAACCAGAATTTTTAGCGAGCCATCAAGATGTGGACTACAGTAGAACTGAGGCAGAGAGACAGAGTTAAAATCAAGCGCACCGTGGCGTAAACAGCGAGAGGATAGACACAATGCCTGAAACCGGAAAACCCAAAGCGCTGCCGAAAGTCAGCCATGATGCACTGTTCCGCGCGCTGCTGGAAAATCCAGGTCAGGCAACAACGCTGCTGCGGGACTATCTGCCAAAGGCGTTCGCTGCGCGTATGGTAGACAAACCAGCAAAACTTGTGGATGGCACCTATGTCGATAAAGACAGCCGCATGACACAAAGCGACCGATTGTTTGAGGTCAAACTCAGCGGTGGCTCGCCGGCCTTGATATACGCATTGCTGGAGCATAAATCCACGCCTGATCCAGGCACGCCCTTGCAGCTTTTGGGCTATATGGTACGCATTTGGACCCGCTACGCTGGGCACAAACCTGCCAGATTGCGCAAGTTGCCGGTGATCCTGCCCATGGTGTTCTATCACGGACGCGCGCCATGGACCGTGCCACAGGTTTTTGGCGAAATGGTGCAGTCGGATAAAGACAGCGCCCCCTTTGTGCCATCGTTTCACTATGTCTTGCATGATTTGGCCGACGAGGCGCTATCCGGCGATGCGCCGGTGCGGTCGATTCTGACTGCCTTGCGCTATGTGCAGCGTAATAATGAAGTAAGCCACGCCATTTTGACCACCATACTGCGCGGTCTGCCGGATGGAAGCGACTTGGAACAGGTTGCGTTTCGGTATATAGTCGAGAGATACACTGTGTTGCCCGACGATGTCCGTGTGGCACTGGATGATGCAAAACAAGATGGAGGTAAAGCACTGATGGACACCGTTGCAGAAGCATGGAAAAAACAAGCCGAGGCAGAGGGCGAGGCAAAAGGGCTGGCCGCTGGTGAAGCTCTTGGCCGCGAGAAAGGACTGGCCGAAGGCTTGCTCGAAGGTGAGGCCAGGGGTAAAGCACTGCTGGACACCGTTGCAGAAGCATGGAAAAAACAAGCCGAGGCAAAAGGGCTGGCCGCTGGTGAAGCTCTGGGCCGTGAAAAAGGTCTTACGACTGGTGAAACTCTGGGTCGCGAGAAAGGATTGCTCGAAGGTGAAACAAGGTCGCTGCTGCGGCTTCTGGTGAAGCGCTTTGGCACCTTGCCCAAGCCTGTTCTCGCACAGATTGCTGCTGGCAGCACTGAGGAACTGGATCGCTGGTTTGACACGGCGATCACTGCCCCTGGTTTGGAGGCTGTATTCGGGGAGCGGCGTGATCACTGAGCAGGGTAAGGGTGCTGTGCTGTGCTGTGCTGTGACGGAATTGATTCAATTCATCGCTGGATTGGCAGCAATTGTTGCTGGTATTTAATCGATCCTGGAAAAGCCTGATTGGCCAGCACGGCATCGCCGTGATGCGGTGGCTTGATGAAATTCCGTTAAGCGATGCCAAATTGCCGAACTCTCAACGAGGCTAGACAATTTGAAGTAACAAACCAACAAACTGATTATCCCGTTACTGTGAAACCTGCTTAAAGCAAACCCATCACTATAGAAACCAGCCCAGCCACTACCATAATCACTGTTGGTAAAAATCCGAGAATAAACCCTGTACCCCGTTTGGCCGGGTCGGACACATAGCTTACAAAGTAAATAATTCTGCCTATAAGAAACAGCAGGCCAAGACCAGCAGCGTAAGTCGGATTGCCGAAGTAACCGTAAATAGTTATAGCAGGAATGAAAACTATTAGCTGCTCTAACGTGTTTTGATGCACACGGTAGTAGCGGTCAAAAATCTCATGGCCACTGTTAGCTGGTGCCTGGATACCGTATTTAGCTCTGGCCAGGCCCACCTTAATGCTGAAAAACTGGTACTCAAATATCGCCAGTATGATTACAATCGCTACATATTCCATCACTTCCCCCTACGCCATTTCAATGGCAATTTTTGTGCGAGAACCTAATTGTTCCTGTCTTGTGAATTGATGATTTGGTCTAAATACTGCGCTGTATCTGTTCCAGCTATCGGCGTAAATTTAATCTCGGGATGCAATTCCCTCATACTTGCATTAAGAATACCGTGAGCCGAGTAAATTAGTGTATCCACTATAATATTGTCTGTATCACAATGTTTCGCCAGTTCGATCAAGCGATTGTAGCCAACCAAAAAGTTCTCGGCGTGACGACGACGTATTTCTGTTCCATAGAATAAATTTGCATAATCGACGTCACCCGCCGCCATGGTTAGAAATAACCTGGAAAATACCTCGACATCCCCTCCCGCAAACTGTTTCCAGAGTTCCGCCAGGCTTTCAGCGCTATAGGAATCGTTTCCAACTGGACCCTGGCTCGAAATAAACAGCAAACCCGATATGGCACCCAGTTGTCTTCGCGTACTTTCGGCAATCTTGAAAAACGTTTCCTGTCTCGCATTCATCTCAGTCGCCGCGATAGCTTGTGTTTGCTTCTCCGAATGAAGATTGTTACGGCGCAATTCTTCGTTGTTCTCCGCCAACACCGATTGCTGAATAAACAAGCCTATTACCAGCCAGAGAAAAGCGAGAAAGGCAAAGGCACCCTCCAGAAAAGTACCCATCTCTTCGATGGGTAAATCGAGAAAGGAACCCCAGCCAACATTTCTGGCGATGTAAATCAGTAGAAAACAGAACCAGAAAAAGCTAAGACTAAGTCCAAACCAGATGCGCCAGTCCTGTGGGATATAGGACTTTTTGGAGCTTTGATCTAGCATGGTGTGATAAGCAGCAAGATTTTCATAAGCGCACAGAGTAATGGGCTAAATGGGCAGGGTCAAACTATTCCCCGACAACTATTCCCTGGTTCAGGTCTGGCGTGCTGTCATCCGCCCGGCTTTACAGGACATGACTTCATTGTTTAATCATCCACGACCTCGTCCTGATCAGGCACGTCTTCTTGAAATTTATTGATTACATTGCCCCACATAAACGCCGCCTGATACTCTGCCTCCTGCTGCGGGAATGAGCAACAGACCGGCATCGCCTGGCAATCACGTCAGTTTTAGGCGTGAAATGCCGGGGACTTGGCGTATAATCCACTTCTTTCAGCACTAAACTGAGCCGCATCTGCCAGGGCGGCCTGGCTGACCTTCGGGGAGGTAATCTGACCTTCATACGTTTTGGGGATGTAAGCATGACCGAAAAAAAACAGGCAAATTTTGATTTCGAGAAAGCACTGGACAATCTTGAGGAAGTCGTGACGGCGATGGAAGATGGCGAGCTTAGCCTGGAAGAGTCACTTCAGGCATTTGAAAAGGGCATAAAACTCACCCGCGAATGCCAGACCGCGCTTAATAACGCCGAGCAGAAAGTGCAAATTCTGTTGAACGAAAACGGCGCGACTAAAGCACTCAAGCTCGACCACGTTGACGACTAAAATAGCACGATGACAATAGCACAAACCCAGACTCTGGATGAATTTCTTCGGCACTGTCAGCACCGTGTCAAGCACCGGCTTAGCGAACAACTACAGGCCGACATCATCAGTCAGAAGCTCAAAAATGCCATGCAATATGCCTGTCTTGGTGGCGGAAAGCGAATCAGACCAGTTCTGACCTATGCGGCGGCTTTGGCTGTTGGCGGCAGTTTAAGGTCAGCAGATAACGCCGCTGCTGCGGTAGAACTAATACACAGCTATTCTCTTGTGCACGACGATCTACCCGCAATGGATGATGACGATCTGCGTCGTAGCAAACCGACTGTGCACAAAGCCTATGATGAAGCCACCGCAATTTTGGTTGGCGATGCCTTACAATCACTTGCCTTCCAACTACTAAGTGCAGACAGCGAGAGGGCAAACACGGGAAAACAGCTTGCCATGGTTCAATTGCTAAGTCGCGCTGCTGGTGCTGCTGGAATGGTTGGAGGCCAGAGCCTCGATTTTGAAGCAGTGGGGGGAAATTTGGATTTACTACAGCTAGAGCAAATGCACCAACTAAAGACCGGAGCACTAATAAGCTGTTCGGTACTGCTGGGCGGAATGAGTCACAGCCAGGTCACGGAGTCGCAAATGGCTGCCTTGTCGACTTATGCAAGCAATATAGGGCTGGCCTTTCAGGTACAGGACGATATCCTGGACGTAGTTAGTGACACCGCTATATTGGGCAAGCCACAGGGCTCTGATCAGGAACAGGGCAAACCGACGTATGCCTCTCTGCTAGGGCTGGAGGCTGCGAAACAGCTAGCGGCAAAGCTCTCTGCCCAGGCAACTGCTGCTCTGGCGTTATTTTCCGATGGTGCCGATCAACTCAGGGAATTGGCATCCTATGTGGTTAGAAGGCAGCACTAGCTTGCGATTCGTGGTTACGATTCATTCCTTCGTTGACGATGTAATGACAGTGCTTTAACGTACCCACGATTTTGGCCTGTGATCGACTGTCAGCAGTTGAAAATTCAGGCATCTGGAGTTAATACCGTTATGCTTAACAAAATACCCCTGTCCAGGCCAGCTACCCCGCTATTGGACAAGGTCGATAATCCCCCGGACCTAAAGCTGCTGGAGCTGGAGCAGCTATCGCAGCTGGCAGAAGAGCTGCGTTCCTTCCTTTTATATTCCGTCGGCCAAACTGGCGGCCATTTTGGGGCAGGCTTGGGCGTGGTAGAACTGACCATTGCCCTGCATTATGTATTCGACACACCGAAGGACAAATTGATCTGGGATGTGGGCCACCAGGCTTACCCGCACAAAATCCTGACTGGCCGCAGAAACCAGATGCTAACCATGCGTCGGGCGGGCGGTCTCGCCGCATTTCCGAATCGCAGCGAAAGTGAATTCGACAGCTTCGGCGTTGGTCATTCCAGCACTTCCATTAGTGCCGCGCTTGGCATGCTGGCAGCGGCGCGACTACAAAACAGGGAACGGCACAGTATTGCAGTGATAGGCGATGGTGCCATGACCGCCGGCATGGCCTTCGAGGCGCTGAATCACGCCGGGCATCTGGATGATAATATTCTCGTCATCCTTAACGACAATAATATGTCGATCTCTAACAACGTAGGTGGTCTTTCCAGTTATTTTGCCCGTATGTGGGCAAGCAAACCCTATAATTTCATTCGCACCGGCAGCAAGCGGGTTCTATCGAAAATTCCTCCTGCGTTAAAAGCGATTCACCGTGCCGAAGAATACATGAAAGGCATGGTGTCACCCGGCACTCTTTTTGAAGAAATAGGATTTAATTATATTGGCCTGATAGATGGCCATAACACAGCCGGTCTTGTCGATATACTGAACAATATTAAGACGCTGCGTGGGCCGCAACTGCTCCACATTGTTACGCAAAAAGGCAAAGGCTACCTGGAGTCTGAGAATGACCCTTATGGCATGCACGCGATGAGCAAGCTCGCCCCGGGAAACTCTACAAAATTCGATGTCTCGGAAAAATCCGCTATGACTGATGCAGAGGAAAGCAAACTCCTGAAACCCAAATTGTCTTCCCCGGCGACACCCATTACCTCGTCACCCAGTTACTCGGAGGTTTTCGGCGACTGGTTGTGTGACGTGGCTGAGCAAGACGAATTGATTGTGGGAATCACCCCCGCGATGGGCGAAGGTTCAGGCATGACAAATTTCGCACAGAAATTTCCAGAACGCTTTCATGATGTCGCCATTGCCGAACAACATGCGGTCACCTTCGCGGCCGGCATGGCCTGTGATGGACTTAAACCGATAGTCGCTATTTACTCCACATTTCTGCAACGCGCGTATGATCAATTGATACACGATGTGGCTCTGCAAAATCTGGATGTCATGTTTGCCATTGATAGAGCCGGGCTGGTGGGTGAAGATGGTCCTACCCATGCGGGCAGTTTCGATCTGAGTTATCTCCGCTGCATACCGAATATGTTGCTGATGACACCCAGTGACGAGAACGAAACCCACAAACTGCTTTCGACTGGCTACCATCACAAGGGGCCGTCAGCCATTCGATACCCGCGAGGAAAAGGGCCGGGGCAGAGTATTGAACAAGACTTGAGCGCAGTCGAAATCGGCAAGGCTGTTGTGCGGCGGCGCGGTAAATCGGTGGCTATACTGGCCTTCGGCAGCATGGTGAGTGCTGCTATGGACTCGGCGCACAGCCTGAATGCGTCGCTGCTGGACATGCGTTTCGTCAAGCCACTCGATGAAGAACTGATAGGCGATATGGCGGCGGAACATCAGCTTTTAGTCACAATCGAAGAGAATTCGGTTAAGGGTGGCGCAGGTTCGGCCGTCAATGAATTTCTATTGGCTTCAAACTATCAAATACCGGTATTAAACCTGGGTCTTCCTGACAATTTTCTGGAACACGGTAAAGTACCAGAAATGCTGGCTTCAATAGGTCTGGATAGTGACAGTATTGCCGTTTCGATTCGCCAGAAATTGAAAGACTGCAAGATTCAGTCGCAAGCCGTTTAAGTTCAATTCAGCCGATGAAGCAGCTTGGCGCGGCTTCAAGTTAAATATCTAATCACTGGTACAGGAGCATAGCTTGTCGAACGCAGAAGAAAGGAAAATACGCCATAAGAAAGCGATGCAGCGCAAAAAGGAATACATAGACGGCCGCATCGCTGAAGCAACTATCGACAAGGGTTTGATGATAGTGCTAACCGGCAATGGCAAGGGAAAAAGTACCTCTGCCTTCGGTATGCTGGCACGCAGTGTTGGGCACGGCCTCAACTGCGGCGTAATTCAATTCATCAAGGGTCAATGGGAATGCGGCGAACAAATGTTATTTGCCGATAATCCCCTTGTGGAGTTCCATGTGATGAACACCGGGTTCACCTGGGAAACCCAGGATCGAGACAAGGATATCGCCGCCGCCGAAGCCACCTGGCGTAATGCCGCTGCCCTGCTGAACAACCCCGATATAGATGTAGTGATTCTGGACGAGTTAACTTACATGCTTAGCTACGGTTATCTGGACAAGGAGATGGTGTTGAGTACCCTGGAAAATCGTCCGCCGGGCCAGCATGTCGTCGTCACCGGCCGCAATGCCTCAAAACAGTTAATTGAACTGGCAGATACTGTCACTGAGCTGGGGGAGAACAAACACGCTTTCTATGACGGCGTGAAAGTTCAGAAGGGCATCGACTACTAATGGCGAAAAGAGGCAGTTCCCTGGTTTCCATTATTCTGTCGAAGTTACTCTTCGCGACTCTGCCATTCCTCTGTATTCACAGCGCAATTGCAGTCGAGGTAATCGACGACGAAGGATTATTGATTCAACTTGCGCTACCAGCAAACCGAATCATCAGCCTGGCTCCTTCTCTTACTGAATTGCTTTTTGCTGCTGGCGCTGGCTCGAAGTTAGTGGGCGTGGTTGAATACAGCGACTATCCAGAGGCAGCAAAACTACTACCCATTGTTGGCAGACATGACCTGTTAGACATGGAAAGAATATTACAATTGCAGCCAGACCTGGTTGTCGCCTGGCAAACGGGCAATCCTGGATCATCGGTGAAGCGCCTGCGAGAATTAGGCTTCATTGTGTATATCGCGGAACCCAAAAACCTGTCTTCAATTACGAATCATATTCATCGACTGTCGTTGTTAGCCGGGACAGAGTCAGGCGCACAAGCTGTGCTTGCCGAATTCGGCGAGAAACTACAATCATTGGCCGAAATTTATCAAGATAAAGCGCCAGTTAAAACTTTTTATCAGGTTTGGGACAGACCACTGATAAGCGCAGGCGGCAATGAACTTATCAACGATATTATTGAACTCTGTGGTGGTGTGAATATATTCGGGGAAATAGGCCTGGTCGCGCCAAAAGTGAGTGTAGAAGCAGTACTAAGCCACGACCCAGCGGCTATTATTGCCAGCGGCATGGATATCGAACGCCCGGAATGGCTGGATGAATGGCTGCGCTGGCCCGATCTCGATGCTGTAGCCAGTGGCTCGCTGTTTTTCATCCCGCCAGAATTATTACAAAGACATACACCGCGTGCCTTACTGGGCGCAGAAAGAATGTGCCAACAGATTGACCTCGCCAGGAACAGGCTCGCAACTAACTAGCCAGCGGCATATTCCGCCGCATTGTGAAACACGAGATTTGCCGTAACCCGGTCAACACCAGCTATTGCCTGGTCTGTAGCGCCTTTTTCCACCTCGTTTACTAACAAATTCACACGGCTGAAAGAAGCAAAAGGGATAGATAAGGGATGACTACGGTTGAGGGGCATACCCAACACGGTAGGCAGCAGCACGCGTAAAACACCACCATGCGTTACCAGCAGCACATGGCTGGCATCTGGAAGCGCAGAAATTTCTTGCCAGGCGTTCAATACCCGATCTCTAAATGACAAGTAGTCTTCACCGTTTGGTGGCGCTAACTTCGACAGGTCTTTGCGAAACTCTTTGAACTGGCTTGCTGCTTGCAGCCGCCATTCAGTCAGTAGCATACCATCCCAATCGCCATAGTCTATTTCCTGCCATTGCTCCATTACCTGCAAATCGAGCTTGATTTCTCTTGCAAGCTGTTCAGCGAATCCACGGCAACGTTGCAGCGGCGAAGAAATTAAATGAGTCCAATTGGGTGTGATAGCTGTTTTAGTCAGCGCATCAGACAGCGCGGCTGCTTTCTGCATTTGTGACCAACCCCGCTTGCTTAGCGGGTGATCGACCCGGCCACGCAATACCTCGCCGCCTTCTGGCTCTCCATGACGAAGCAGGTCAACGACAATATTTTTCTTCCTGGGGCTCACGGAAACTCTTTCCAGCAACAGTTTACGGCTGTTTGTTGATATGCCCCAACTTGTCCACCTTGGCGGTAAGGTAACCTTCGTTGTGCGGGTTAGCACCGGTATGAATAGGGACTATTTCAACGACATCGATTCCCATCCCGGTCAAGGCGTCAACCTTGCGCGGATTATTAGTCATCAGGCGCAGCCTGTTAATGCCGAAATGGGCCAGCATAGGCTTACAAATTTGATAGTCACGGCTATCGGGCTCAAAGCCCAGTTGCACATTGGCTTCCACTGTATCGGCGCCGGAATCCTGTAGCGAGTAGGCTTTAATCTTGTTAAGCAAGCCAATGCCCCGGCCTTCTTGCCGCAAGTACAAAATTAGACCTCTGCCTTCTTTAGCCACGCTTTGCATTGCGCATTGTAACTGCGCTCCACAGTCACAGCGCAGACTAAAAAGGCAATCGCCTGTCAGGCATTCAGAGTGAATTCTGCACAGCACCGATTGATCTTGTTGCAGATCACCAAAAGCCAGGGCAATATGTTCCTTGCCACTGGTCTTGTCTTCGAATCCATAAATCGTAAACCGCCCCCACTGAGTGGGCAAGCTCGCCGATGCTACAAATGATACTGTCAAAAAACTTTCCTCTCGAATCCTTTTCGGAGCCTATGAACCCGGGCCACTCGACTTCACGCCATGAGAACCACTATGGCCTGTATGCACAGGGCGGCCATTATACCTGCCAAAACATCATCAAGCATGATTCCAGGACCTCCTTTCAACTCTTTATCCACCCATTTGATTGGCCAGGGCTTGAAAATATCCAGCAAGCGAAACAGGACGAAGCCGATAACAGCCCATACCAGCCCACCAGGTGCCATAAACATGGTAATCCAATAACCGACGAACTCATCCCAAACAATGCCGCTGTGATCGTGTACCCCCAAATCTGCGGCAGTTTTCCCGCATAGCCACAGCCCTGACAGGAAGCTAACCACTATCAACAAGGCAAATACCGCAGGTGGCATGGGAGGCAACAGCAGATAGATCAGCATGGCGACTGCCGTACCTGCGGTGCCCGGTGCTTTAGGCGAAAGCCCTGCACCGAAACCAAAGGCGAGAAAGTGCACAGGATTTCGCCATACTGCTGCCGGGGATTTCATAATTAACTCGTCGCCGCATTGAAATGCTGAAATGAAAACGAACCAGGATTTCGCAATGCTCCCTCTGCATCGAAACATTCTATGCCGTGGCCGGCCACTATCTCCCCGATGCAGGTGACACGGACGTCGAGCTGGGCGGCCAGTCGCTCCAACTCTGCACAGGCATCCACCGCCACCGTGAAGCATAACTCGTAGTCATCTCCCCCATATAGCGCGGCCAATAACCTGTTCTGTTTGTTCACACAGCACAGGGCCGGCTTCGAGTAGGGAATCTGTGCCAGTTTCAAGCTGGCCGCCACACCGCTGGCATCGAGAATATGTTGAAGGTCTCCGTACAAGCCATCTGAAACATCAATACAGCTGTTTAGTAAGCTGGTGGCCGCTAACGCCAACTCAATACGCGGATTCGGTTTGTAATACGCTTCTTCAAAAAAAATCAGGCAGGCATCAGCAGGCTTCTCTACGCAGAGCGTAAAATCCTCGCCAAGATGAGAGTCCAGTCCAAGCGTTAGCAGCGCGATGGCGCCATCTCCCAGCGTGCCACTGACATAAATCCTGTCTCCAGCTTCTGCGCCCTTTCTCCGCAACGGCTGTGACTTGCTGCATAAACCCTGAACCTGAATACTAAGGCTGAGCGGTCCCCGGCTAATATCGCCACCCACCAAAGGGCAGTTGTATTGTTTGGCAAGCTCTAACAAGCCGGTGCTGAATTTTTTCAACCAGACTTCGTCGATCAAGGGCAAAACCAAACCCAAAGTAAAGCAATAAGGCTCTGCACCCATGGCTGCAAGATCGCTAAGGTTGACAGCCAGCGCTCGATTAGCAACAAGCGATGGATCCGCAGAGGAGGGGAAATGTACATCCGACACCAGCACGTCCATCGATATGGCCAGCAACTTGTCCGCCGCAACGTCCAATAGAGCGGCATCATCGCCAATTCCCAGCTCCACGCCTGTTTTCTCAAAACCCAGGCCAGAGTCGGAAAAGTAGCGCCGAATTATGTCAAATTCTGATTGGCTCGATGAGTTTTTCATGGCCTGTGACCGGCAAAAAAAGCGGTGCTTGAGCGGCTCTTGTTTCTGTTTACGATTTTCTTTTTGCTGCTGATTTTTTGTCAGCCAATTCCACAGGACGGAGGGTTACGGCCAATTTGTCCAATACGCCATTAATGTATTTATGACTCTCGGTGGCGCCAAAGGTCTTTGCTAATTCAACGCCTTCGTTAATGACAACGCGATAGGGGACATCCAGCCGATTCGCAAGCTCGAAACTGCCAAGATAAAGCAGGGCTTTCTCCACCGGGTCTAGCGCGGTGAGCTTCCGGTCAAGCAGGGGAACAAGGTATTGATCAAGCGTTTCCTGCTGCCCGGGAATCTCCAGAAACACGGCTGAGAAATACTCCCAATCTATTTTGCCACCATTCTGCTCGCGAAATTGTGCTTCAATGTCCAGCGGTTCTGACCTGCTTACATGCCACTGATAAAGGGCTTGCATGATTAGAGTGCGCGCTTTTCGACGTTGCGCCAGCGGAACCTTGCCGCGCGTTTGTGTCTTTTTCTTGTCAGGTGCTGAGCAATTCGTTTGCTGTTCACGCTTACGGGAGGCCACTTAGCTGTCCAATTGCCTAAGCAAGCTAACCATTTCTACGGCTGTCATGGCGGCCTCGGCTCCCTTGTTGCCTGCTTTGGTGCCAGCTCTCTCGATTGCCTGTTCGATATTGTCCACAGTGAGAACGCCAAATGCAACCGGCTTGCGACTGGCAAGGCTAACCTGACCGAGACCTTTTACACACTCACCTGCCACATAGTCAAAATGAGGCGTACCGCCACGAATAACAGCAGCCAGGGCTATTACGGCATCACACTCTTGACTGGCTACTATTTTTTGGATCGCCAACGGCAATTCAAAGGCACCCGGCACCTTAACAACAGTAATATCTTTATCCATCACTCCGTGCTTACGCAGCACATCAATGGCAGCTTTCAACAAGTGATCGACGATAAAGCCATTGAATCGCGCTACCGCAATCGCGTATCGCGCTGTTGCATTGTTATAGTCGCCTTCGATTGTCTTTATAGTGCTCATTACTTTCACCACTTACTCCTGGTTAATTCTGACTTCCCGGACGCGACAAATTTATCTATTTTTCGAACTGCACAAACTCAACAACTTCCAGATCAAACCCTGAAACCGCATTGAACTTCGCCGGATAGCTTAACAAGCGCATCTTCCCCACACCGAGGTCTCGTAAAATTTGAGACCCTGTTCCAATAGTTAAATCGCTGCCGCTCCTGTTTATCTGATAAACTTCTGAGCCATCATCTGCTACGTTGGCAATATTCTGAGCCAGGTTCTGGTTGTAATCGTCGCCAGATAATAACACAGCCACACCACCGGCCTCACTGTCGATTTTTTTCAGTGCCTCGCTGAACGACCAACTAGTGCGATTGGTATTATAGACTTCGCAAATATCTCGCAGGGTATTGGGGATATGTACTCTTACCAATAAAGGGTGGTCTGCTGAAATTTCACCCCTGGAGAAGGCCAAATGCAAACTCCCGCTGATCGAATCTTTATAGGTATGAACATCAAAGACGCCATATTGGGTGTCCAGTTTATTGCTGGAAACTCGGCTAACCGTGTGTTCATTCACGATACGGTAGTGAATCAGATCGACAATCGTGCCAATTTTTATTTCATGTTTTTGCGCGAATTTCTCTAAATCCGGGCGCCTCGCCATGGAGCCGTCTTCGTTCATAATTTCCACAATTGCGGCAGCGGGAGAATAGCCGGCCAGCCTTACCAGGTCACAACCTGCCTCCGTGTGCCCGGCTCTTCGCAGCACACCACCAGGCTGTGCCATGATCGGAAATACATGACCGGGCTGAACAATATCCTCGGCTACGGCATCACGGCCAACGGCGGCCTGAATTGTGTGAGCGCGATCTGCTGCGGATATTCCTGTGCTAACTCCCGTTGCTGCCTCAATGGAAACCGTGAAACTTGTGTTATAGGGTGTATTGTTTTCACTTACCATCAGCGGCAATTTCAAATACTTGCAGCGTTCGCGGGTTAATGTTAAACAAATAAGGCCACGCGCATTAGTCGCCATAAAATTAATATCTTCGGTGCGCACACGCTCGGCGGCGATAATCAAATCGCCCTCATTTTCTCTGTCTTCATCGTCCATCAATATCACCATCTTGCCGTGGCGAATATCGTCGATGATTTCTTCAATCGAATTCAGTTTCATCGCGTACAAGCTCTTTCCCATTTAGCCAAAGCCGTGCCTTGCCAGAAAATTTTTATCAACAGCATGGGTTTTCGATAACTCATCAGTTTGAGTCAGCCGCTCCAAATAACGCGCCACCAAGTCCACTTCGAGATTTACCTGGCGACCCTGGGTGTATTCACCAATAATCGTTTCTGTTTGGGTATGCGGAATTACGTTAACGGTAAAATTCACGCCACTCACTTCATTGACGGTTAAACTAACGCCATCCACGCAAATGCAGCCTTTTGCGGCTATATATCTTGCTAACTCGGCCGGTGCCTCATAAACCAGTTTCTGGCTGCCGCCTTCAGCAACTGAGTGAATCAATTTGCCAACAGCATCGACATGCCCGGTGACGCTATGTCCACCCAATCGGCCATTTGCCAACACCGCTTTTTCTAAATTAACCTTGCTGCCGACCTTGCATTTACCGAGAGTAGTACAACGCATTGATTCAGCGGACACATCGGCTTCGAATTTTTTCTCGTGTAAATCAACCACGGTCAGACAGCAACCGTTCACCGCTATGCTATCTCCGAGTGCGACATCACTGAGCTCAAGCTTTCCGCAATCGATAGTTAATCGCCAGTCAGCAGCAGTCTGATCCAGGCTGTAGACTGAACCAATCGCCTCAATTATTCCGGTGAACATTTTCAAGGCTCCACTTGTTGAGTCTGCGTTTCTTGCAGGTTTCAACCTGATTGAGAAGGCTTCAGCACAACTCGAATATCACTGCCCATCTGCCCCAGCTCTGAAATCTCAAAATCGATGCTGTCGGACATCGATTCCAGGCCGACAATATTCAACAATGCCCTGGCATCACTGCCCAGCAGTTTCGGGGCAATATAAAGTATTAACTCATCCACCAGGCGCGCCTGGATAAAAGCGGCACTTAGTGTGGCTCCTGCCTCTAACAAGACTTCCGTGCAGCTAAAGTCGGAGGCCAGCGATTCTAGCACAGAATGTGGGTTTACTCTCTTGCCCGCCTTTCTTGTCCTTATGTATTCCACATTGGCCGTGAGGTTTTTATTTTCTGCTCTCGACCCGGTAGTGAATATTTTTACTTCACCCGGCGCGACAAGAATTTTTGAAGTAGCGGGAGTACGGGAATTACTATCGAGAATTACGCGCAAGGGTTGTTTTGATAATGCAGCCTCATTGCGGGCCAACTCTGCCTCACCAAGATTCAATTCATTCGGGCGTACATTCAGTGACGGATTATCGGCTAACACTGTTTCTATGCCGGTAATTACAGCACTGCTTCGCGCCCGCAGGCTTTGCACATCCTTGCGAGAAGCCGGCCCACTAATCCACTTGCTGTTGCCATTGGCCAGTGCGCTACGTCCATCCAGGCTCATTGCCAACTTACAGCGAACATAGGGTAGTCCGGTTTCCCTGTGTTTGAAGTACCCCGGGTTAATCTGGCGGGCGACCTGCTCAAAATCCAGTAACTGAACCACTTCAATGCCAGCGGCTACTAACCTTGAGACGCCGCGGCCCGCTACTTCGGGGTTAGGGTCAATACTCGCCAGCACTACGGTCGAGATACCCGCCTCGATCAACGCTGTTGAACAGGGTCCGGTTCGCCCTCTGTGTGAGCAAGGCTCCAGGCTCACAAACGCTATTGCGGAATCTGCATTCCCGCCCGCTTGTTGTAATGCCATCACCTCGGCATGGGCTTCGCCCGCCGCGATATGCCAACCCTCGCCTACTATGGTCTTGTCTCTCAATAACACGCATCCAACTCTGGGATTGGGTGTGGTGTTCATTACATTAGCGGCAAGCTCCAGGGCGTGCTGCATATAAACCGGCCAGTCAACAAATTCTGCATCGAGTTCGCTGGTGCGAAGTTTTTTCATGAAGCTATCACTAAAAATTGCTAAAAAACAATAGTGGATTCAGGTTGAAATGACTTGGCCCAGCCTGTTGTGCCCGGTACGTTGCTGCGCTGATTCGAGGCGTTGTACCCTGACTATGAGTGATCAAGAATGCCTGTCTGCACTTGCTACACTGGATTTATTTTGAGTTGTCTTCGGAGAGTCGGTCAATCTCTGCGCGAAATTCGTTGAGATCCTTGAAACTGCGATAGACAGAGGCGAATCTAACGAAGGCCACCTCATCAAGACCACGCAGTTCTTTCATAACCTGCTCGCCCACGTCTCTGGATTGTATCTCGCGTTCACCGGTGGCACGCAGACCTGCCTTAATGCGAGTAATCGCTTCTTCGACTTTTTCGATACTGACCGGGCGTTTCTCCAGGGCTTTGGTTAGGCCAGCCATTAGCTTGTCTTCGTTGAAGGGTTCCCGAATGCCATCTTGTTTTATGATTCTTGGCATCACCAGTTCGGCTGACTCGTAAGTGGTAAATCTTTCCTCGCAGGTAACGCACTCACGTCTTCGCCTGACATGATTTCCTTCCGTTACTAATCGGGAATCTATTACCCGTGTGTCTATTGCGCCGCAAAAAGGACAATGCATAGTAAACCTGTCGTTCTACTTATATTCTAAACAGAAAATCTCTGTTACTGGCATCTATCTACTAATTTATTGGTACACAGGAAAACGCGCACAAAGATACAGCACTTTTTGTTTAACTTCCACGATAACGGATTCGTTCTCAATATCATCGAGAATATCACAGATCCAGCAGGTCAACTCTGCCACTTCATTTTCAGCAAAGCCTCTGGTCGTGATTGCCGGCGAGCCCAGACGCAGACCACTTGTCACGAAGGGGGGCTTGGGATCATTTGGAACTGCATTCTTGTTTACGGTGATATTGGCGCGACCCAGGGCGGCGTCAGCGTCTTTACCGGTAATACCCTGCTTTATCAAACTTAACAAAAAGAGATGGTCGTCGGTTCCACCGGAAACCACATCGAATCCACGCTCAATAAAACCTTTGGCCATTGCTCTGGCGTTCGCCACTACCTGGTGCTGATAGCGTTTGAAATCTTCACTCATTGCTTCCTTGAAGCAAACAGCCTTGGCGGCTATTACGTGCATCAAGGGCCCACCCTGACTCTCTGGAAATACGGCGAAATTAAGCTTCTTCTCAAGTTCAGGATTAGCTTTGGCCAGAATTACTCCCCCACGCGGCCCTCTCAGTGTCTTATGCGTTGTCGAGGTCGTCACGTCGGCGATGTTAACCGGACTGGGGTAAACACCAGCCGCAATCAAACCAGCTACATGCGCCATGTCTACAACGAAGTAAGCGCTTACACTGTCGGCAATATCGCGAAACTTTTGCCAGTCAATGACGCGGGAATAGGCTGAGAAACCCGCCATTATCATCTTCGGCTTATGCTCCTGAGCCAAGGCATTCACTTGCTCATAATCGATTTCACCGGTTTTGCTGTTTAATCCATATTGCACGGCATTATAGAGACGACCTGAAAAACTGACGCTGGCACCATGGGTAAGATGCCCACCATCAGCCAGACTCATACCTAAAACCGTGTCACCTGGCTTTAGTAATGCCATATACACTGCCGCATTGGCTTGCGACCCCGAATGAGGCTGGACATTGGCATAGTCAGCGCCGAATAACTCCCGGACACGGGCGATGGCTATTTCTTCAACAACATCGACATGTTCACAGCCGCCGTAGTAGCGCTTGCCTGGATAGCCTTCGGCATATTTATTGGTTAGCACCGAACCCTGAGCCTGCATGACCAGCGGACTGGTGTGGTTTTCAGAGGCAATTAGCTCGATGTGTTGTTCCTGACGAGTTCTCTCTGCGTCCATGGCCGCATTAATATCCGGGTCAAATTCCGAAAGACTGCTATCGCTCTTAAACATCTGTTGCTCCGAGGACTGCTTGTGTCGTTATAGGGAGTAAGTACAAGCTCTGAAATTCTGTTGTGACATCAGCATTTTTGGAAGGCGCTATTCTACATGATGGGCCGAAATTGGGCATTAATATTCGCGATAATCTGAAGGCGTTTTGGCCAGCCTCAAGATTATGCAATGGAAGTAGATTGAAATGACGAAGGCGGCGCTGGAATATTGGGCAGTTTATTGCCGGGATAGCTGGCGCGTCCTCACGCTGATTTGAGAAGGCTTGTTTTATCGCTTTGCTGAACTGCCCGAGCGGGTTTAGGCACAGCACTGGTAAGGCTTAAAATAAACCGGGCAGACCACGCCTGCCCGGTTTATGGCTCTCCTGCAAAAAGAGAGTTTTATCATTTATTCGCCGGCTAGAAACTAACTGTTACTGCCGCGTTAAAACGACGACCTATCACATCGTATGATGGGCTGAAAGTGTAACCGGGAGGTACTTCGTTAAACACATTACGCATACCAGCGGAGACATTAATATTATCATTTATGTCGTATCTGGCAGATAGATCATGTGTCCATACATAGTCAATAGAGCTTATATCAAGATCTTCCCTTGAACCACCACCGGGAGAAACATCATAAGTCACGACACTGTTAATAAATCGTGAACTCCAGTTTACCGTTAAGTCATTCAGACTATAGCTAATAGATGAGCTCCATTGTAATTCTGGATCACCGACTTCCCCTTCTTCGACATTAATTTCATCAGGTCTGTCCTGGAATTCAAAAATCTCCAATTTAAGAAGTTGAGTTGCAGCCAGGCTAAATCGTAATTCCCCTGGCAAGCCAAATCGATCCAGGTCAGTGCGATATCTCAGGTTTGCTTCTACGCCTTCAGTTTTGAATGCTGCTGCGTTAATAAAGCCAGAACGAATCGTTTCAACATCATGTGTAACTGGATCACGATCAACTTGAGAACAGAAACCGTCATCTGGGCTTCCAGTCGCGTCAACACAATTATCAAGAACGTCTTGTGAGCCAACCAGGTTAATCGCGTCTTCAATTTCTATATTGTAATAGTCAATTGTAAACGACATATTTTCTACAAAGTCTGGTGTCCACACAAAACCTATTGTTTCTGAATTTGCAATTTCCGAGAACAGATCCGGGTTTCCACCTGATTGCGTAACAATACTGACGTTGTCATTCGCTTCAAAACCTGCTGGAATGCCCAGCGCAGCACAATTGGCCACACGGTCTGGATCATCGTTAATGTTATCCACATCACAGGGGTCGCTAATATTTGCGAAGCCTGGCGACAACGGGCTGAATGCTTCATCAATATTCGGTGCGCGAATCGCTTCACTTACTGTTCCCCGAACACGTAGACCTGCAAACGGTGCCCAAACCAAACCAAGCTGCCAGGCATCTGCATCCCCGGCATGAGAATACTCAGCGGTGCGGTAAGCGGCATCCAGAGTTAGCTCATCTGCTAAAAATACGTCACCAAGGATGGGAGCGCTTAATTCAACGAAAAACTCTTCTACATCAAACCCGCCCTGGGCATCAGGGGTGGCTGCATTACTAAAGAAACCGGCTTTGGTAAATTCATCTGTAATCGTTTCTGATGTTTCTTTTCTATTTTCGTAACCTACTGCAAAGCTAACTGCCCCACCTGGAAGGTTCAAAAAGCTGCCTGTATCAAATGACAATGACGCACCGTATACTTCTTGTGTGATTGCGTCTTCTCTTGTAACTGTCCCTGAAATGAAATCACCGGCTTCGTTTGAGAAATTTCTAAAACCAAACGCGTTGAAGGGTACGCAATCATCGCCATTAACCAGTGCTGGATCAGTATAATCATCTGGCTGGGCACTTGGAACCTGACTACGGCATGCAGCCTCCCCGGTATCAGGGTCAATAACTGAATCTAAAGCGGCGGTCAGGTTACTTGGTATTGTATCGTTCAATGTACGACGGGTATTACGAGTTTCACCACGGGTGAAATACACATCATAATTGAAACTGGTCTCGTCAAGTGCAAATTCACCCTTCACGCCACCAACTACCCTGAACAATTCTCTATCATTGGCTGCTGAACGGTTACCAATGTCACCAAAAAATTTCGAGAATCTGACAGTATCTGTTTGACCACCATCAATTAAACGCTGCCTGGTTGCATCATCCAGAAACGCATTCTCTGCGACGTTTATTCTAAGCCCGCCAAAATCAAAACCTGGTTGAAATTGTTGTGCAATATCCTTATCAACATATTTAACATCACCGTATGCCCGAATATTTTCAGAAAAGTCGAATCTAAATGTTGACGCCAGCGTAATCGTTTCTTGATCTGGCGTGTAGTTAACAAAATCGTTACCAAAAAACACCGTGTCATACGCTTGATCAAAACTACCAAAAGCAAAGCTGTTTGTCTGGATTCTCTCAACTTGATCAATTGGTGAGCCATCTGGAGAAAACGTAATTCTGGGGCCGCCACCAAATGGGTTTAATACACCAAAATTATTGATAAATTCAGAACCGACGAAAGGTACTCTTAAGCGATCTGGAATTCCATCAGTTTCACCGGCTGCGCCCTCGCCGTTATCCGGGTTTACTACTGTTCCAAAGTATTTATTTTGTCGAAGTTGAGGACGTAATACTTCTCTTATGTCCGACTTGCTGGCAAAGAAAGTAACATTTCCCTTGCCACTATTTGAGGTAGCACCTGCAAGGACGCTAACGCTGTTATTTTTGGTGCCAACACCCACTGCGCTATCTGCAAGTGATGCACTAAATTCAAACCCTTCATAATCGTCACGAAGAATTATATTGATTACGCCTGATACGGCGTCAGAACCGTAGATCGCTGAAGTACCACCGGTAATAACTTCTACTTTTTCAACTAGCCCGGTAGGAATAGCACCTGTATCAACGGTAGAAGTTCCTGGCGCACCAGCCACATGCCGTATTCCGTTCACTAGCGTTAATGTTCTATCACGACCCAGGTTACGCAAGTTTGGAGAGCTCAAACCCGCGTTACCATTGCTCCTGCTATTTCCGAGAAGCGTAGAACCCGCCCCTATAGCAGGTATCTCTGCCAATATGCTGCCGAGATCAGGCGTGCCGGACCGGCCAATTTGTTCTGCGCTTAATGAAATAATTGGTGCCGGTGAAGATAACTCAACTCGAGGAATTCGTGAGCCGGTTACTAAAACCTGTTCTATTTCTTCTTGTGCAAACGCGCTGCCACCAGCAGCTAAAGCCAGCCAAATTAACAAGGCATTGCGCAGAGTGGTTGGTTGGTTGGTTGGTTGGTTGGTTGGTTGGTTGGTTGGTTGGTTGGTTGGTTGGTTGGTTGGTTGAGTGTACATAAGTTTTTCCCCGATTAGTCATTCTCTCAATTTATTTTTTTTACATATTTGCATACATGCTATTCGAACAGCACATAGTATATACCATTTTTATCATAAAATTGCTTTGCTTGTAACCTTTCCATTGCGTTTTTACGCCAAAAGCGCAAGAATCCTGATAAAAGATGACAAACTTGCAGGTAGAAAGAGACCTTCACATAAATCCACCCGGATAATTCACTAAACTGATAAAATAACCCTCATCGAATCAGCTCAAGGCCAGGCCAAATATGCTGGCAACAAACTGCCCACCCTCGTTATTCCAGTCATCTCCAGGCAAGGCAGCCCGAACAGCAAGCCCTGCCCTTGCCGGGGTTCAGCCAGGTTCAGACTTTTATAAATTTCAGGAAATGAGAATGGCACAATTCGTTTATACCATGCACCAGGTCAGCAAAATCGTCCCGCCGAAACGAGAAATTTTGAAGGACATCTCTCTTTCATTTTTCCCCGGAGCGAAGATCGGCGTACTCGGTCTTAATGGCTCAGGCAAGTCCACCCTGCTCAGAATTATGGCTGGTGTCGATAAGGAGTTTACTGGCGAGGCGAGGGCTCAGCCCGACATCAATATTGGTTATCTGCCCCAGCAGCCGCAGTTAGACGACAAGCTGGACGTGCGCGGCAATGTACAGCAGGGTGTGGCCGAAATCATTAGTCTGCTTGAACAGTTCAATGCGATAAGCGACAAATTCGCCGAACCAGTGAGCGATGAGGAAATGAATACATTGCTGCAGCAGCAAGGCGAATTACAGACCAAAATCGACAGCTGTGATGGCTGGGAGATTGAGCGTATTCTGGACAGAGCAGCCGATGCCTTGCGCTTGCCGCCGTGGGATGCCGATGTGTCAAAACTGTCGGGAGGAGAAAAACGCCGGGTAGCGCTTTGCCGACTGCTGCTGTCCAAACCCGACATGCTGTTACTGGATGAACCCACTAACCATCTGGACGCCGAGAGCGTCGGCTGGCTGGAGCGATTTCTGCAAGACTACAGTGGCACTGTGGTTGCCATTACCCACGACAGATACTTCCTGGACAATGCCGCAGGCTGGATTCTGGAGTTGGATCGCGGACGCGGCATCCCCTATGAGGGCAATTACAGTCATTGGCTGGAAGCGAAGGAAAAACGCCTGGGAACAGAGTCCAGGCAGGAAGCAGCTCATGAGCGCACGATTAAATCCGAGCTGGAATGGGTACGCGCCAACCCGAAAGGAAGACAGTCCAGGAGCAAGGCCCGTATCGCACGCTTCGAAGAACTGAACTCGCAAGATTTCCAGAAGCGCAACGAAACTTCGGAACTTTACATTCCACCGGGAAGCAGATTAGGTGACAAAGTCATCGACGTTACCAGGCTTTGCAAAGGCTTCGGCGATAGTAGCCTGATCGAAAATTTAAACTTCTCCGTGCCCAGGGGCAGCATCGTTGGCATTATCGGCGGCAACGGCGCAGGCAAGACCACCTTCTTGCGGATGTTGACAGGAACAGAACAAGCCGACAGCGGCTCTATTGAATTAGGTGAAACTGTTGAATTAGCCTATGTCGATCAAAGTCGAGACGAGTTGAACGGGGAGAATACCGTCTGGCAGGAAATATCCGACCAGCAGGAGCGGCTTCAAATCGGCAATTATGAAATCTCTTCAAGAGCCTATGTCAGCCGTTTTAACTTTAAAGGCAGTGATCAACAGAAATTTGTAAAAGATCTGTCCGGCGGTGAACGCAACCGGCTGCACATGGCAAAATTGCTTAAACGCGGCGGCAATGTTTTGCTGCTCGACGAACCAGGCAATGACCTTGACGTTGAGACACTTCGAGCTCTGGAAGAAGGTCTATTGGCCTACCCGGGATGCGTGATTGTGGTTTCCCACGACCGCTGGTTTTTGGATCGCACCTGCACCCACATCCTCGCCTTTGAAGGTGAAAGTCGGGTGACCTGGCATGAAGGCAATTACACGGACTACGAAACAAAGCGCAAGAAACAAACTGGACAGCCTTCCCGGCCAGGCCGAATCAAGTACAAGAAATTGAACGGCTGATTAGCCGACCCTGAAAAAGTCTGATTGACCAGCACGGCCTTGCCCCAATGCGCTGGCTGGATAATACGCTGGCTGGATGAAATTCCGTCAAAAAGTACAGCGCATTGGCAGCAAAATCTGAACACGGTAGTGTGTCACCGTCAAAATCCCGCTTCAGTTCCTTGATGCGGTTCTCGCTGTCCTCGGCACGTTGCCCTATTAGTCATATTGGTCAGTGGACAATCTTGCTATCGCCAGGCTATCCCGATTAGCGGCAATCGCACGATAAATATAAGCACCTGAATTTATTTCCTCTGAACTATTTTCTGAACTATATTCTCCTGAACTATCTTCTGAGCTATCTGGAGCGATTGCTGGCATTGCTGCATAAACGCCAGATTATCTTTTTATCTTTCGCGGGCGACACATTGCCCCGACGGAAATCCACGGCCACAATCTGCCCGGTTTCCGCACTATGCGCCACCATCGGCATAAAGCCCTTGTTCTTGTTGTAAGTCCACCGTGCATCCGCTTTGTGGGCAACAATTTCAGTGGTATCAATGTCCAGCGTCACTTTTTACAGCGGGAAGTGTTTGTCGATTCGCTCAGACAGGTTCAGGGAGTCCGTTACCCATTAATTATCCATTAATTAATTGAGCAATGGCCGAAATCGGCACGAGGGGTGAGTAAATCGCTGCTTGTATGAGGTTTGCAGGGCAGAATGGTCATAAGCCTTGAGTGGTGCACTCATGGCGATGGTGGGTTTTGGTGCTAACCCCTGTTGTTAACCCTCCCCCCTGTTGTTAACCCTCCCCCCTGTTGTTAACCCCCCCCTGTTGTTAACCAGAATACAGCCAGGGCTTCCTGCGTTTAAGAGATTCCCATCTGGGGATTGGGGATGTTTTCAGGGCCGGCTAAATTTAAGCAGCCACTGATTGAGGAAATGCGCTAGAGATTCAACTCGTCACGCAATTTGGCGAGTCGTGCTTTTGCCTCGCTCTTGGTTAACGGCTTTTCGATTTTATCTGCAAGTGGGGCGGGCATGTCTATCACCAGTTTTTTGCCGTTTAGCACGCGGCGGCACAGGATGTTATAGTGATACTCGAAAACTGGAAAAGACACTGGTTCCGCCGCGTTCGCCAACAAGAACCACCCCGCAGCCTTGCCTGCCAGGTAAACAGCCTCATGGCTCCATTGATGACCTTTCTTCGGTGAAGGCGCAGCGCAGGCCTCGCGATAGGCTTGTCGTGCTGGAAGCAGGCCAAACAAATCATGCCCTTGTTCGCAAGCCTTAACCAGAGAGGCAATAGACGGTAGATAATCCTGCGTCTTTATTACTTGCCTGGCCGCTTGCACGATCTGTGGTGGCGAATAGTGTTCCAGGCTGCTTAGCCAATACTTTTTTGCGATGACCCGACTTTCCGCATCATTAAACGCCCGGTGAAACTGGTTGTGATAGGCAAATTCAAATTCAGCAAAAATTTGATTGATCGCATCGACATGATCCAGCCCGGCATCAGCCGAAAATTCGTCGCTTGATTCCGCCACTCGATCCAGAGTCCTGCGAGTACTATTACTCGGCCCAACTTCTGTCGGCGATGCGCTGGAATCTTTCTTTAATTTTTTGCTGACTTGATCCAACAAGGGATTGATTTTCTGCATAATTTAAATCTGCATTCCCGGCTTGTTTTAATTGCCGCGCCCAGTCCTGTTTGATGAATTGAAGAAACACGGTATTCCAGGAAGACTTTACCTGTTGACTGTCTTTCCAATACATGACGAATTCGGGAATCTTGCTGCGCGCATATTTTTCATCAATTTCAGCTAACTGTAGTATTTCAAAGCAATCACTACCTGGCTGCCAGTCTGCGGAAATGACCCTGGGCGTGTCGTCGTATCCAAAAGAGGCGGAAAATTTAGCCCATTGCCGACGAATATGTTCAATGAACTTTGTATTCCAGGCACCGTTAACCATTCCTCGCTCGCGCCAGTAAAGCACAAATTCGGAAATCGCGTCTTCTATGAAACGGCCATTAATCCCGGATATTTCCAGAATTCCAATTGCATCTTCACTGGGGCGCCACTGCGCGGACATTTCGCTGGACAGCTCAAAGGCACCCTTCCGGGTTTGCTCGTTGCGCCATTCCTTGAGTGCATGTTTGTAAAAAGCATTCCCCCAAGAGAATCGGGCTTGGCCCCGGTCGCGCCAGTAGCTTACGAATTCGGGCACCAATGCGTGGATAAATTGCTCGGGAATACTGTGCTGCTTACATTTTCTGACCCAATCCTGGCTCGGCTGCCAGCTTGCCTCGATTAGTGAAGCGCTTCCGATGCCTGCCGTGGGCAGCGCTTGTTTCGTCGCGATAGTTGATGCCGGCAAGTCTTCCGGGTTCACGCTATCGGCTTCGTCTATTGCGTAGAAACTGCTTCGCGCTTGTTCGGCGTTGCCCGGATCAATGACTATCAAACCAAGGTTTTGTAAACTATTTTGCACACGCCTGATATCTACGCCAGCCCAAAAAGGAAGAGCCTCTTGAAGGTCTTGATCACTAAGCTCGACCCAGTCCAGTTTTGGCTTTGCAGAGCGCCGGTAATTCTCTCGGCTATTGATCAATTCCGCCAGCACCTGCAACATCACCGCCTCGTCCAAACCGATAGTCGATGCCAAAGTTGGTGAAATAAGCAGCGGTCTTTCTGACAGTAATGAAGATTTCATTTAATCTGGAATCGATTGTAAGTTTCGCTAAATAAGGCGGGAAGAATAGATTCCTGACCCGTCATCAAATAAATAGAGAATCGTTTAGAATCAGTGAATGCTATCACAGGATAGTTTTTTGAACACGCTGCACGCTGTATTCAAACGCAACTTTCGCGATGAATTTCGGCACGGGTTAACTTACTAACAATGTATCAACAGCTTATAGAAGAATTTATCCACCAGCAGGGTCTGCCTTCCTCTTATGCCGAGGACGTAGATGGCTATTTCCTCCCGCTTATTCAAGACATAGAGTGTCGCCTTAATGAAGAGGAGAAACGCCCTCTTACTCCTGGAATTAACGGGGCACAAGGTACGGGTAAATCCACAATGGCAAAACTGCTGGCTTTACTTCTACAAAAAGGCTTCTAGGCCGTTTCCGGCAGCGCGGGCCCAGGCTTCAAAAGTGGCTGCAAGAAAACTCTTGCAACTAAGGCGGTGAGCAGAATCGCCGCTAACTGGCGCCACAACGGATAGCTCTCCCCATGCGCCATCATAGAGAGCTGCAACGGCCAGGCGAATACTTGATAGAGCTGATTAAGCAATAAACCACAAACAATCGCGGTAATGATAACACCCAGCATATAAGCAATTAACGACTTCATTCCTAATTGCTCTTTTATTACGCCCATGGTTGCTATATTGGTCGCGGGGCCGGTCAACATGAACACTAACGCCGCCCCTGGTGATACGCCTGCAAACAGTAGACCTGCCGCCACCGGCGTTGATGCGGTGGCGCAGATATACATGGGCAATCCCACAATGACCATGACTATCATGGCCAGTAGACCGTTACCCCATTGCAGGAAGAACGACTGAGGTACCAGCGCTGTTATCACCGTGGCCGCGATCAGGCCAATTATCAGCCACTTTGCCGTGTCAGAAATCATCCGTCCGTAACCGTATTGCACGGCACTGACCAGTTTGACGTGTAGACCAGGCTGAACTACAACTTCCGCCTGCTTGCTCTGGCAACAGCCAGCATCAGTTTGCTGTGGCTCTTCGGCTTTTTCTTCTTCTTTGTCAAAGCCATTCACCAATACACCCGCAACAATTGCGCTGGTGAGAGCAGCTATTGGTCTGGCGATTGCGAAGACAGGGCCGAGTACCGCATAGGAAAAGGAAATCGAATCAACTCCTGTTTCCGGGGTTGCCACCAGGAAGGAGGAGGTGGCACCTTTAGAAGCACCGGCCTTGCGTACTGCGAGAGCAGCAGGTATTACACCACAGGAACAAAGCGGAAGCGGGGCTCCAATAAGTGCCCCTTTTACGATAGCCATTAAACCCGGCTTTGCTAGCTGCTTGTGTACCCATTCACTGGGTATCACCTGTTTAATGATGCCTGCCAGCAAGTAACCAAGCAACAACCAGGGCGCACTTTCTATAACGAGATTCCAAAAGACTATAACGAAGTCCCAAAAGATACTTAATAGATTCATTGTACGTCACTCCTTGCACTGTCCCGAATTATGCCTTCGTCCAGTGCTTCCATAATGGAACAATGGGTCGCATTTTCAGGCCCGCCACAGCAACTCTCCAGCAGAATTTCCAATGTCTGCTGCATGGATTGCAGTTCATCGATTTTCGCATTCACTTCATCAAGCTTCTTCTGGGTAATATTGGTTACTTCCTGACAACTGTGGCTTTTCTTATCCACTCTGACAGAAAGCAATTGTGCAATATCCTCCAGTGAGAAACCGGTGTTGCGCGCTGTCTTTACAAACTCGACTCGGCGCACATCTGCCGCACTGTAAAAGCGATAATCTGCCTCACTTCGCGTGCTGGCGTTTATCAAGCCATACTTTTCGTAGAACCGCAGGGTATGGGTGGAAAGCCCGGTCTGCGCTGATAATTCGCTTATTTTCAACATGTTATTGATCCTGAAACCTAAACTGGCTGTGAAACCAGCGTGTGAAACCAGAGTGAAGTATAAGATTAGAGTTGGGTCTAAGGTCAATAGCTATTTGTCAGGGCGGGTAATTTACTGCCGCCGCCCTGACCCATGACCTGGAAGCCCCGATGACTTATGACAGAAACCGCCCTTGGCTATGACCTGTGGCCTGGAGAGTACGACCAATCCAGTCCGCAATGTCCTCAATCTCTTGAGGGCACAGCGAATGCTCCATTGGGTAACTATTGTATTCCGCTACAAAGCCGAGATTTTGCAAAGTGGCAACACTCTTGTGGCCCAGTGACTCTTGCACTACAGGGTCCATGCTGCCGTGGCAAATCATGACGGGGATTGTGTTTTGGATGGGGTTGATTTTTATACTGGCCGCCGTAGCGAAATAAGTGGAGAGTGCCAGTATGCCCGCCAGTGGTTTCGGGTAGCTCAGGGCTGCCTCGTAAGACACTGCCCCACCTTGAGAAAAGCCCGCGATAATAATACGGCTACTGTCCACACCGCGTTCTATTTCTCTGTCGATCAGTGCGTGAACGCGACCGGCCGACTGCATCAATTGAGCTTCATCCACATGCCTGTCAATGTCCATCTGTTTAATGTCATACCACGCAGGCATCACATAACCGTTATTTACCGACACCGGAATTGACGGCGCGTGGGGGAAAATAAAACGAATACCAAAACTTGTCGGTAACCGCAGTTGCGGCACAATGGACGCGAAATCGTTGCCATCTGCTCCCAATCCGTGCAACCAAATGATCGCAGCGTTCACCGCAACATCTTTCGGAGATTCCATTTCAATTGCTGGCAATAATTTCATATCTCTTCTCTCTTCTCTCTTCTCTACTTCGTTACTCTCTACCTCTGGTGGTATTGAGGCTGTGCAAGAAACCCTCGCCAGGTCGCGTTACCTGTGGAAAAGCCGTGCAGGTTGGTGTGGTTTACTGGATTCCTGCTTTCGCAGGAATGACAGGGTGGTGCTGGAATGACAAATGTTGAGTTTTTGCACAGTCTCTTTCGCAGGAATGACGAATAGTGAATTTTTGCACAGTCTCTGTTGCAGTAGTTAGTACTGACGGCTCAGATCACGGATATTTGGATTTATAGCAGGCAGACAGACCGGCTGCAACTCAGGCTTGCTATTTTCATCCTGAGAATTCTATGCTCTACTCAGCGATGGCAAGTTTGATTCTGGTCAAATGTGATAATGTGATAATGTGATGGTGTAATAAGGAGCAGCAATGAATACTACAGAAAATAATATCCATCGTTTGGATGCAAAGCCCCTGGCGCGCTTATTCTCAAAGTTCACTGCCCTCGTTATTCTGGCGATCACCCTCTCCAGCGCCAGCTCCCATGCACAGGAACACAGCGACCCAGGGTGGGTTACTACCTGGTCTGCTTCGCCTGGCACGTTGCCCAATTCTGAAGATCAACCGGAGGGGATAGCCGACCAAACCCTGCGCTTGATCGCACACACCAGTGTGGGCGGCAGCAGCGTTCGAATACGACTTAGTAATGTGCATGGAAACAAACCTATAATTATAGGCGCGGCATCTGTCGCAATTCAATCTGAAGGAAGCACTATTCAAGCTGGCAGCAGTGCCAGCTTGAGCTTTACTGGCGAATCGACAATAGCAATAGCGCGCGGTGCGGTAGTTTTTAGCGACCCTGTTAGTTACCCGGTTCCCGAATTAACTAATTTGAGTGTCAGCCTCTATCTACCCGAAGACAGCGGTTTCCTGACCGCCCACACGCTGGCTAATCAAACTAACTATATATCCGAAAACGGCGATTATAGCTCGGCAACAAGTTTACCTGTGGCCACCGAAACACCAGCATGGAACCTGCTAACTGCTATAGATGTCATCAACCCAGAGTCAGTGACAGCGATAGCCACAGTAGGTGACTCCATCACGGATGGCTGGGGTTCCACAATAGGCGCAAACGAACGCTGGCCCAACCATCTGGCACGCAGATTCTTTAACCAAACAGATGGCAAGAAATTTGCGATAGTAAATGGAGGAATCAGTGGCAATCGTGTTACCACTGAAGCTAATTCCCTGTTTGGTCAAAACCTGCAAGCTCGATTCGAGCGCGATGTACTCGCCCTTAGCAAGGTCAGTCATGCGGTGCTGCTGGAGGGTATAAATGACATTGGCATGTCATCAAGCACCAATCCAATTTCAGCCGGAGAAATAATCGCCGGGTATCGACAAGTTATTGCGCGTGCCCACGCGCGCGGAATTAAGGTCATGGGCGCAACCCTGACACCCTATGAAGGTGCCGCCTATTTCACCGAAGAAGGTGAAACGGTGCGGCAGCAACTAAACGCCTTCATACGCAACAGCGGCGAGTTTGATGGCCTTATAGACTTTGACAAGGCAGTCCGGGATTCAGCGAATCCGCAGCGTATTATTCCCGCTTTTACGGAAGACAAGCTGCATCCAAATGACGCCGGTTACAAGGCCATGGCAGATGCGGTCGATATGTCTTTATTCGACTAGTTTGAACTACAATAAACCTTGCAACCGTTCTTGCAACTGTTTATCTCTCGGAGCCGCCGCATCAAGTAAGGTTTGTTCCACCAAAAAAGAAAATAGAGAGTCGGTTACATCGGTTACATCGGTTACAATAGCACAGACCTTTACCTCAAACTGTGGCACAGACAACAATGAGCGATTCTTTAGAGAACAGATTCGAAGAACTGATTGGACTCAACTACCAGCTCTATAACGGCTTGTTTCTTACGCTGCCGCTTGATGCCGTTGAAAAGACCGGGCTGTTATTGCCACTGCTGGAAGCGGCTTGTCATAACGGACTAGAGGCGGGCAAAAGTCCAGTCTCAATCATCGAAGAATTCTTTGAGTTACACAAACCTGATTTTAAAACACGAGAGAAAATCAACTTTCTATTTAAAGTCATTCAATACGTTGAGAGACAAGTGGTACTGGTAGACGCACTTGAAGATGCAGCCTACAAAAAAATTCATCAAGTGGGCAAGCTCAAAATTCTACAAAATGTGGCAGAGAAAGCAGAGTCAGAAAATCTGCACAAAGAATTTTCTGAAGTTCTTAAAAATTTTGGTATTCGTGTCACTCTCACCGCTCACCCTACACAATTCTACCCAGGCCCGGTATTGGTGATAATCAATGATTTAACCCGCGCCATTTCTCGAAGTGATATTGCAGCGGTTAGAGACCTGTTACAACAGCTAGGGAATACGCCCCTCTCCCGAAGGGAAAAGCCTTCACCCTATGACGAGGCCGTGCTACTGAGCTGGTATCTGGGGCACATCTTCTATCCGGTCATGGGCCAGATCGCAGATAAATTTGCAAACCGATACGAACAGGATATCGCTCATAATTGCGAGCTGATGACTATCGGTTTCTGGCCCGGCGGAGACCGTGACGGCAACCCTTTTGTGACTGTTGAAACTACCAGGCGAGTAGCAGCAAAACTACGCTACAGCATTGCCAGCTGTTATCACCGCGATATTCGTGAACTAAAACGTCGTCTGACCTTTACTGACATCTATAAAACTCTGGATGAAATTGAAACTCAGCTACACAATGAATTATCTGAAAACAAACCCTCTTATACGTTGGACACGAAAGTTTTGCTGGCCAGGCTTGATGCTATAGAAACTGGTTTATTGGAAAAGAACCAGGGCTTGTATATCGAAAAACTGCGCTCATTCAGGCGCAAGGTGAATCTTTTCGGGTTTTATTTTGCAAGTCTCGACATCAGACAAGATAGCCGCATAATCGGCCGCGCATTGGCTGCTGTCACCGAGAATAACCCTTCCCTCATTCCGGGCATCAACCAGCGAAGCGCATCACAACAAGTAGAGGCATTGTTCAGCGCCGAAGGCAATGTCGATATAGCTTCATTCGATGAACCACTATTACAGGACACGTTAAAATCGTTCTCTGTCATCAGCGATATTCAGTCTCTAAACGGCGAGCGGGGCTGCCATCGCTATATCATTAGCAACTGCCATGGACCGATTGATATGGCGAAAGCTTACGCCTTGTTCCAGCTATGTGGGTGGCAAGACAAAATACTAAGTGTGGATATAGTTCCGCTGTTTGAATCTATCAACGATTTACATAAAGCTGGCGAATACATGCAGAGTGTGTACGCCAACCCTGTCTACAAGAAACATCTGGTTAATCGTGGAAATCGGCAAACGGTGATGCTGGGTTTTTCTGATGGCACCAAGGATGGCGGCTACTTAATGGCCAACTGGGCAATTTATAGAGCCAAAGAAGATCTTACCGCTGTCTCCAGAGCCGCCGGGATAGAAGTAACGTTCTTTGATGGCCGCGGTGGGCCTACGGCTCGTGGCGGCGGTAATGCGTATCTTTTCTACGCCGCTCTCGGCAAGAAGATTGAAAGCAATCAGATTCAAATGACTGTGCAGGGCCAGACCATAAGCTCAAACTACGGAGTAAAGCCAGCGGCTCAACACAATCTGAGCCTGCTACTGGCTGCCGGCCTGGAAAACAATCTTTACGACCGATCAGAAAGAGAATTAACTCAAGCACAAAGCGAGCTAATAAAAACGCTGGCCGAAACCAGTCTCGAAAAATATGAATCTTTAAAACAGCACGAGTTATTCCTGCCTTATCTGGAAGAAATCAGCACCCTCAATTATTACAATATGACTAACATCGGCAGCCGGCCGGCAAAACGCGGCAACAGTTCCGAACTAAAGTTCGAAGACCTCCGAGCCATACCCTTCGTTGGTGCCTGGGCTCAGTTAAAACAGAACGTGCCTGGCTACTACGGCCTGGGAACCGCTTTGCACTCGATGGAAAAAGCAGGACAGCTTGAGAACTGCACACAACTTTATAAAGATTCGGGCTTTTTCCGCGCCCTGATCGCCAACAGCATGCAAAACCTGGCCAAGACCAATTTCGAATTAACACGGTATATGGAAACGGATGGGCGTTTTGGTGATTTTTGGAGAATGATATATACGGAGTACGAGCTCACCCATAGCATGGTTCTAAAAGTGGCCAGCCAGGATTTTTTATTGCAAGACAACCAACGCGCCAGGTTGAGTATAAGTCTACGGGAAAAAATAGTTCTTCCCCTGCTTGTCACTCAACAGTTTGCTCTCATGAAACTACACAAACTCAGAAACGAAAGCGAAAACGACACGCTAATAAACGACTATGAAAAAATGGTAGTACGTTCGTTATATGGCAACATTAACGCTGCACGAAACTCTGCCTGATCACCTTAAACCAAACCATGACAAAGTGAACAGAATGGACAAAATGAACAACGCTTTCTGGTTCTAATCCGTGCCTTGGTTGTCAGTACTTCGGGTTTCAGGATGCTTCTCATACACGTCATGACGGATGACAGATTTAGTTTCATTTGAAAACTATATTTGAAAACTATAGTTGAAAAACTACAGCAGGAGGGTTTCCTGTCGACCAGGACTTGCAGGTCGAATAGCGATTATTCTTGATTGGTGAGCCTTGCATAAATTCACCCGGACAGCTCACTAAACCGATAAAGTAACTCTCATCAAACCACCTTGAGGACAGGCCAAACAGGCTGCTAACAAACTGCCCGATATTCCAGCACCAATGTCGTTATCCTGTTCATTCCCGCTTATTTCCGCGAGTCCCACTTCCAGCGAAGTACAGCAAAACAGTGCTATTCATCATTGAGATTGAGATTCTGCCGAATGCGACACTCGTGCCAATCAACCGCTGTAGGCAACTGTTCCTTATTAAGGTCTTTTTAAGGTCTTTCCTGGTTTTGCTCGCCAAAAGTGAAGAAACCCTGTTTTACTGGCCGCATAATGCGACCCCTATTCAAGTAAAACACTGAGCCAGGGAATAAAACGGGGCTGTTGCCTGTCATTGTAGTAATCGCTGCATTATAATTCTTACGCTCATTCAGCAAGAAAGTTGACTATGAATTATTCCAATAAACTGTTCTCCTTATTGTCATTTGCAGGCAATAATCAATATAACAATTCTCTATATAGCGACAGCAGCAGAGCAAGGCCCTGTGGTCGCTTCCAATCAGGAAATTTCGGGACAGTAGTTACCTGCCTTTTCTTGTCTTTTGGGCTTTCTGGTGCCAACGCGACTACCATTCTTGGATTGGACATCGATCAGATTGCGGCAGACGCCGAATTTGTTTTCGAAGGTGAAGTAATAAGCAGCGAAACCAGACAAGACAGTAGCAGCGGAATAATAAGTACCTATGTCACCTTTCAAATCAATGATGTGATTAAAGGTGCTTACTCAGCTAACTCAGTTGAATTAAAGTTCATGGGCGGCGTTTTCAATGGCCAGACAGTGCAAGTCAGCGGGATGCGAATACCCGCGCTGGCAGAGCAGGGTATCTACTTCGTCGAGTCCATGTCACGGGATTTAATCAACCCGCTGCTCGGGTGGTCTCAGGGTCACTTCATCATTGTGGACGACAACGGCGTTCGCAGAATCAGCACCGCCGGCAGTCAGCCTGTCACCGATGTAGAGGCCGTTTCATCTATCCCGGACAGCATTAAGAAGCCTCTTGCTGTCGCTGAAGGCAATACAGACATAGCAGCAGGTGTGGTGACTGAAATCAGCCCGCGCATGATTCAACGCGCACTAACTGTTGAAGAATTTAAATCTCGAATCACTGGCATTATCGAGAATTAGGGAGCTTGCCGCTTCGCATCGTATCGGCATTCCTGATCTCAGGCGTGGTCCAATAGAATAGACTCACTTGGGCATTCTTGCCGCTCTAATCTCAATTTCTACCAGCCAGCCGGGTACAACCAAACCAGCAATCTGAACAAAAGAGCGCACTGGCTTCATTGGGTTTTCATCAGTACCAAAAAATTGTTGGTAGCCACTGTTGAAACCAGCAAAGTCCAATTCACCATCAGCACCGGCTACGGCAAAGGCTCGCACCTGAACTATGTCTTCCATAGACCAGCCTTGCGATTCCAGTGTTTCTTTAAAACGACTAAAGGTATTGATGGTTTGCTGTTCCATATCACCCCAGCTTCCGTCAGGCAGGGCTTGAGCACCAGAGCCGCTCAGGTATAAGGTTTCTGCACCCGCTGGAATCATAATATTGTTGTAAAAATTTCTACCTTCTCCAGTTCTCACAATCTCTGCGCCGCTTGCAATCGCGGCAATGCCCAAGGCCGCAACTATTAAAATTACGGCGGCTTGTTTTCTAATTTTACTCATGACTTTATTAACCTCATTCTAGTGATTTCAAAAAATCCAGTTATGACTTTTGCATTTCCGGATCAGGAAGAGTGGTGTCGCGGACAGCCGATTTATCGCCCAACACCCTGGTAGTAATCATTCCAGAGGTGATTGCGCCATTGACATTCAGTGCTGTACGCGCCATATCTATTAAAGGCTCTATGGAAATGAGTAATGCTACAACAGTGACGGGAAACCCCAACACAGAAAAGACGATCAACGCAGCATTGGTGGCCCCACCACCAACACCGGCAATACCGAACGATCCAATAGCCGTGAAAATTAACAAGGTGACAATGAAATTGAGATCGACATCCACTCCTACAGTCGGTGCTACCATTACTGCTAACATCGCAGGATAGATTCCAGCACAGCCATTCTGTCCAATAGTGGCACCAAATGATGCAGAAATGTTTGCGATTGGCGCGGGAACTTTTAATTCCTCAATTTGCGCCCGGATTGCCAGCGGGATAGTCGCTGCCGAGCTGCGCGTCACAAACGCAAAAGTAAGCACCGGCCACACTTTCTGGAAATAAGTCTTAACATTGGCACCCAGAAGACCAATCATCAGGGCATGAACGATAAACATCAGCGCAATAGCAAGATAAGAAGCTACTACAAACCAAATGAGATTTATAATGGCCTGGCCGTCAGTGGTAGCAATTACACGAGTCATTAGCGCAAGAACGCCATACGGCGTCAGTGATATGATAATCTTGACCAATCTCATTATCACTGCTTGCAAGCTGTCTACGGCATCGCGGATTCGCTTGCCGTGGTCAGAATTTTCCTCGCCAACCAATGCCGCTGCAATGCCAAAAATAAGACCAAACACAACAACGCCGATTATCGACATACTTCTGCCTTGTGTCAAATCAAAGAATATATTGGTGGGCACGAAACTAACGATCAACTCGGCGTAGCTGAAATCTACAAAATTTCCTTGCCGCGCCTGAAGTGCTTCGGCGCGTGCTAATTCTCTGGCACCACCCGCAAGATCGCCGACTTCGAGGCCAAACAGTGATGCCATCATGATGCCGATAAGTGCAGCAATCATGGTGGTACACATTAACACCCCGACGACTGTGCCTCCGATCTTGCCAAGTGACTTAATCTCTTCCACTTTCAATACAGCAGCAATCATAGTGACAAGAATAAGAGGGATAATCATCATTCGCAGTAGACTGACGTAGCCGTTTGCAATGATGTTAGTCCACTCCAGAGTCTCCCCCAGCACTATTGCGTTGCCACCAAACAGCAATTTTATATAGAAGCCAAAAACGATTCCTGCAAACAAGCCGATCAAGACTCTACGCGAAAGATTAAAGGCGTCATTCTTGCTGAATTGATATAGCAGGCTCAGTAGAGCAGTAAAAAGGATTAAATTTACTATCGTCATCATGGACATTTGTCGACTCCTGTTCGCGGCCTCATTCTAGTTTAATTTCCCATTAGACTACCCATGGGGAGCCTGCGTGAATAGATATGCCTGGCCGTTCGAATGCTGAAGAAATGTAGTGGTCATCAATTAATAGCGTAATAGAATCCTGTGTCTGGTTTTTTTGCAAGAGGTTTTGCAACAGCGAATATCGACCAGGCAAATAGCACTTGCATCCATCCAGGGCTGAATTTAACACATTTGGCTCTGCCGGATGCAGCAAATCTGGTTACTTCAGCCCTTAAATAGCGGTTAATGGCCGACAATAGGGGATATAAGGGAGTTTGTGGCAGTAATCCTATGAATTTCCGGTGGAAGCACCTACACTGTGTGTTCAGGCTTGGAAAAGTGAGATGGGCTTGAATCGCTACACCGACTCAATGCTTGAATATGCCCGTAAGAGAAGACAATTTCATCTGGCTATATTCGCTGTTGCTTATCGTCAAGAATTAGATGAGCAGACAGTAAAGGGCAATGCCGAAGTAGAGCGATAGCAGCATGACAAACTTTCACTAACAAACTGAAGCAGAATTAATGGCAGAATTCCATTTCAGAAAACTTACCAGTTAATTACCAGTTAATTACCAGTTAAAGAGCAATCTATCGAGGGCAGCATGAGTAAAGGTACAGTAAAGTGGTTCAACGCAGATAAGGGTTTTGGTTTCATCGCTCCAGAGGATGGCGGCAAAGACCTTTTCGTTCATCATTCTGAAATTCAGAGTGGCGGAGGATACGCGACGCTAAATGATGGCCAGGCAGTAGAGTATGAAGTTGGACAAGGTCAGAAAGGACCCTGTGCCAACAAGGTTGTGGCGATCTGATTACGAAACAAAACGATCCAGCCAGGAAACAGGGTAACGGATAATCTATTCCGTTACCCTGTAATCTAAACTGGCTACCAGGTTATTAGTATCCCGCTAGTTTGCCAATTCTTCTGCGCGCAGGAAAAGCCTGTCTAATAACTCACTGAGTTGATGCAGTTCAATCTGGCTAAAGCCCTGCACTAGTTCTTGCTCCATTTCAACGGCGACTGGCACGATCTCCTCATACACTGACTGTCCTGTTGCCGTCAGTGTCAGCATAGACCTTCGTCTGTCCCTGGGATCAAACTCCCTGGCAACTATGTGGCGCGACAAAAGTTTGTTGATCGCACGGCTAAGTATCGATTTTTCAATTCGGGTCTTTACCGAAACTTGTTCCGCTGAAACCCCGGACTCCTCCCCAAGAACCGCCATGATGCGCCACTCTGTTATTGAAAGAGCGAACTTGTCGCTGTAAGTCTCAGCAATTCGTCCACTTACCAGGTTAGAAAGAACCGAAAAGCGGTAAGGCAGGTAGCGACTCAGTGTGAGCACATTTGTCTGCTTCTGGACAGTCGATTTGTCGTGTTTCTGATTCACGCGGCTAAAGGTACTTGACAGTAGTTGTTATCGCAACTACTATTTAGTTGCGATAACAGCTAAATAAGCCTGAAAGCAGGCATAGAAATCTACCTTGACAAGGAATCCCATGACTGACTCAGACACAAATCCGATGGGTCTCGACGGCTTTGAGTTCGTAGAATTTGCTGCGCCGGAAAGAGGGCTGCTTGAACCGGTTTTCACAACGCTGGGTTTCAGCCACATTGCCAACCACCGTTCCAAAGATGTCGCTCTTTGGCGTCAGGGGGATATCAATTTCATTATCAATTATGAGCCTGACAGCCCGGCAAAGTATTTTTGTGACGAACACGGTCCCTCTGCCTGTGGAATGGCCTTTCGTGTCAAGGATTCCCGTGCGGCCTATGCACGGGCATTGGATCTGGGCGCACAACCCATGAATATTGCCACTGGACCCATGGAATTGCACTTACCGGCAATAAAAGGCATAGGCGGCGCACCACTGTACTTGATTGATCGCTATGGTGAAGGGTCTTCAATCTATGACATCGATTTTACCTATCTGGATGCCGCGCAACTAAATCCTGTCGGCTGTGGCTTAACAGTGATTGACCACCTCACCCACAATGTCTATCGTGGCCGCATGGACTATTGGACGGAATTCTATGCCAATATATTCAACTTCAGGGAAGTGCGTTATTTCGACATCAAGGGAGAATACACCGGGCTATTATCCCGAGCCATGTCAGCACCCGATGGCAAAATTCGTATTCCACTAAACGAAGAAGCCACTCAGGGTGGGCAGATCGAGGAATTCCTCATGGCTTATAACGGAGAAGGAATTCAACACATCGCTTTTGCTACGGATGATATCTACAAGAGTTGGGATGTGCTGAAAAGTCTTGGTGTGCCCTTCATGAAAGCCCCCCCTGAAACCTATTACGAGATGCTCGAAGAGCGCCTGCCCGGTCACGGCGAGAAAGTCAAAGACCTGCAATGCCGGGGACTTTTAGTTGATGGCTCTACCGGGGACAACGACCCTCGAATTCTCTTGCAAATTTTCTCTGAAGCACTAATCGGCCCGGTTTTTTTTGAATTCATTCAACGCAAGCGAGACGAAGGATTTGGAGAAGGAAATTTCAAAGCCTTGTTCGAATCCATGGAACGGGACCAGCTCAGGCGCGGGAGCCTGGATACTCAGTAATTAACCCGGGAGGGCAACATGCAACTGCAAGGTATTCACCACGCGGCCTATCGCTGTAAGGATGCTAAAGAAACGGTCGATTTTTATCAGCAATTGCTGGGTATGGAGTTCCAATTAGCTATCGCTGAAGACAAAGTGCCGTCTACCGGCGAAGCCGACCCCTATATTCATGTGTTTCTGGATGCGGGAAATGGCAACACCCTCGCTTTCTTCGAAATACCCAAGTCACCGCCAATGGCTAAAGACCCGAATACACCAGGCTGGGTACAACACATCGCCTTTAAAGTGAAAAACATGGACGCGCTGCTTGCAGCAAAAGACCACATCGAAGCGGCTGGCCTGGACGTTTTGGGTCCGATTAACCATACTATTTTCAATTCCATCTATTTCTTCGATCCCAACGGGCATAGATTGGAGTTGGCAGCCAATACCGATGAGCCTGGAATGCTAGAGAGGTTACACGAAGTCGCTGCGGATATGCTTGAAGAATGGACTCGCACTAAACGTGCCCCACAACATGCAGCTTGGTTGCATAAAAATAGCTAAGACCAGGAGACAGGAATGAAATTAGCCTCTCTGCGCAATAGTAATCGTGACGGTACTCTCGTGGTCGTTAACTCCGCGCTTGAGCAGTTTGTTGATGTATCGGAAATCGCTCCCAGCTTACAGGCGGCTCTCGACAATTGGGCAGACTGCGAAGGGCGTTTACGAAATATTTATGCGCGGCTGCAACAGGGAGAACTTCGCGGAGAAAAGTTCGATGCCAGAAATTGCAGCTCGCCACTGCCCAGAGCCTACCATTGGGCTGATGGCAGTGCTTACGTCAATCACGTCGAGCTGGTACGCAAGGCACGAAATGCAACGATGCCGGAATCGTTTTGGATCGATCCACTACTCTATCAAGGAGGCTCCGATACTTTTCTCGGCCCTCACCAGGCAATCAGAATGGCCGACGAAAGTTGGGGCATCGATTTCGAAGCGGAGGTCGCTGTAATCACCGATGATGTTCCAATGGGCGTCACTGTAGAAGGTGCGCAAAAACACATCAAGCTTGTGATGATCGTGAATGATGTTTCTCTACGAAATCTTATACCTGGTGAATTGGCCAAGGGCTTCGGTTTTTATCAGGCAAAACCCAGCAGCGCGTTTTCGCCTGCGGCAGTGACGGCCGATGAACTCGGGTCTGCCTGGGACGGCACAAAGCTACACCTGCCTTTACGCGCCATGTTAAACGGCAAATTAATTGGAGAACCGAATGCTGGCGTCGACATGACATTTGATTTTGCCCAGTTGATTGCCCACGCAGCCAAAACCCGCCCGCTGTGCGCCGGAACAATAGTGGGTTCTGGCACTGTTTCGAATCTCGATCGTTCTTCAGGCTCCTGTTGCCTGGCGGAAGTTCGCATGCTGGAGCTGATCAGCTCCGGTGAAACACAGACGGAATTCATGAAATTCGGCGATCGTATCCAAATTTCAATGTTGAGCGAAAAGGGCACAAACATCTTCGGAGACATTGATCAACGCGTGGAAGCCTATGTCCCCTAGCACAAGGCACAAGTTGTACACCTATTGGCGGTCTTCCGCATCGTATCGTGTACGTATCTGCCTCGCGCTAAAAGGGGTCGAGTGGGATGCCTTGCCTGTCGACCTGAGCAAGGGGGAACAGCATGAACTCCTGTCAGCGCACAACCCTCAACATCTCCTGCCTGCATTGATTACGCCAAATGGTGCGCTCACCCAGTCCTTATCAATACTTGAATACCTTGAAGAGATATACCCGGAGCCGCCACTGTTACCTGCCAGCCCTTTCGAAAAAGCGAAAGTTCGAAGCATGTCTCATCTGATAGCCATGGAGTTGCATCCATTAAACAATTTGCGTGTTCTTCAGTACCTGACTGACGAATTCAAACACAGTGAACAAGAAAGATTGCAGTGGTACCAACACTGGTTGGAGCTAAGTTTTACAGCACTGGAAAAATGTATTCAAGAAAATGGTAATGGCGACTATTGCTTCGGTGACAAGTTGAGCCTTGCTGATGTCTGTCTTGTACCACAGGTGTACAACGCCAATCGCTTCAAATTCCCAATGCAGAGTTATCCCTTCATCAATTCGGTTTGGCAACACTGCACGACACTACCGCCATTTATATCCGCCGCTCCAGAACAACAGTCAGATTTCCCGGGCAACAATTAGCCTTGCGAAATAAATAACAAGGTTTGACTGCTGTTTTTTTGCAGTTTTTGCTTATGGTGTTTGTTCACTGGATTCCTGCCTTCGCAGGAATGACGGCGGGTGATTTCCTGCTTTCAAGACCGTCCAAAAATTCAATATTCGTCATTCCTGTGTTGGCGGCTTGGTATCGATTCGCACCAGGTGCCAGATTTAGTTCCCGACAATAATTGCCTGTCGTTGCAAGTCAGCCTGTAAAGAACACCTGTCATGCTGGCTGCGGCGAAGCATTCACAGCCTGGCCTTTAACCCGCCTGTAGAACAAAGCGAGGATGATGAGATTCATCACGCCCATGAAAGAGGCAAATGCAAAAGACCAATTATAGTCGCCGCTCATATCGAAGAATAGACCACCGAAGAATCCCCCCAAGCCCATACCGCCCCAGCCAAAGAAAGAGGTTATGCTCATCGCTCTGGCAGAGAATCTTGCCGACACCATCATTCGAACGCACACCAGGATGCTGGCCATCACCCCCGAATAGGTGAAGCCAAAAAATGCGGCCAGCAAATAGAGGAGTGCCACATGATCAATATAAGGAAACCAGAAAACTGAAAATGCCTGTCCGACAGACATGATGATATAGGTGGGTAAGGCGCCAATAATATCACCGAGTTTTCCGCCCATAATTCGGCCCACACCACCAGCTAACATCAACACCAGCAGAGCGCTGGTTGCAAATTCCAGGGTATAACTCGCATCGGTAAGCATGGGCACTAAATGAACAATGGGCACGGACATGCAGTTGCAGCAAAACATCACGGCAACAGAAATCCATAGAACAACCTCTCTTTCCGACAAAGGAAAATGTCTAACTTCGTTTTCGGGGGCGATACGCGCTTTTTCCCGCCTGGGTGACTCACGAACCAAAAATGCGATGGGCAAGGCAATGACTATATAGGACAGGGCCATCGCCTGATACGCCCACTGCCAACCGTGGCTGCTTATCGCCAAACCGGCGAGATAGGGCACAACTCCCTGTCCAATCGCGCCGCCCGAAGCGGTAACGCCCAGGGCAAGCCCCGGGTTATGACGAAACCAAAATCCCACGTTGGCAAATAATGGCGTCGAGGCCATGGCATTACCAAAGGCACCAAAAAGAAAATAGAAGGCGTAAAACTGAAAGATGCTGGTTAACGAACTCAACATAAACAGACTGAATGACATCGTCAGTGCGGCAATTACACCGAACCACCTGGAGCCATAATGATCAGCTACATACCCCCAGAGTACGCCAAATAACGCCGACGAAAAAGCGATGGCGGTATAGCCCAGGGAAGTTTCCGCCCGACCCCAGCCAAATTCCAGCGACAGAGGTTTAAGGAATACCGAGATCGACCCCAAGGCACCAAACGACAAGCCACTTAATATGAGCACCACAAATACCATCAGCCAGCCGTAAGCTGGATCGTGGTCGGAGGCGGCTGTTGAGGATGAATTCATTGTCTGGTCATGTCCTGAAACGAACTCGCATACTACCTGTTCGCTCAAGAGAGGGTAAGAGGGAATAAGCGTTACCAATAGTCGGGTCGGAATCAATGCCTTGTTTTATTGGCGCCCACACCAAGACCAATTTAGTGACCTGTCTGGAGAAAGTGACTATAATCCCAATTCCACGCGCCCATAGCTCAGCTGGATAGAGTAACTGGCTTCGAACCAGTTGGTCGGGAGTTCGAATCTCTCTGGGCGTGCCAAACTAAATACCAAACTAAAAAAGGCGCATAATAAAAAAACAGGCATCACCAGCGCAGGAAATGCAAGCCTGCCTGGCTTCACGTCTACAGCAGATTAGCAATACAAAATCACCCGTAAAGGCTCAATCAATGTATGGCGGCTTGGGAGCAGCATGATGCAAAAGCGATAGAAAGCGATAGAAAAGCCCCTGTTCTCATTGCTTGACAGCCGCGTTGAAGGAGAGTGGTTTCTCGACAAGGACGATACCTCGGCGGAACGAATCCAACCGCTAATGGAAGCTTCTACAAGCGAACAAAATGCCCATTGAAGGCAAGCTGAATGCTCACGACCTTATCGATCAGATAATGCCCGATCTTCGGCTGTCTTATGCCGGGTTTAAAAAGCTACAGAAAATGACCTGATGCCGCACCGCGTTCCAGCGGCGTATCCTTCGGTCATTGTTGTCTGCTCCGGCAGAGGAGATGATCCTTGAGGAATCGGCGCTTGTGCCCACACGGAATTGATACTGCACATACCCTTATGCACTAGACTTATGTACTGCCCCTGTGTAAGCCGAACAGCCTCTAGCTGGAGCGGGATAAATCCTCGATAATCGCCTTGAGATCACGAGAACCATGCACAAAGTCCAGCACAAAAATACCCTCGCTGGTGTTCCGCTAAATAATGAAATGCTACTGTTTTTTGTTATAAGAGAAAAATAAGATGAATAATCTAAAAAATACTAACGTTAGTCAGTGTAAAGGAGTGATATTCGATATTGATGGCACTCTTGCGCTTGACTCAAAGGCAATTTCTGATGCTATACCAACCATCAGCCAATTACGTGAAAAATACCTTCAGCTTAGGTTTGTGACAAATACTACGGGTTCTTCGCCACAGCAATTAAGCAGTAAATTATCTCAACTGGGCTTTGACATTGCACCAGAGGAAATTCAAACATCAGCCACTGCATGTAAGCATTATTTATCTACCGAGTTAAGCGGTCAGTCTGGTTATTTTGCTATTCCTGATGTAACCAGGAGTATGCTGACAGGCTTTGAATATAATGAAATTAATCCGGATTTTGTTGTGATAGGTGATTTAGATGAAGGTTTTGATTATCAACTGTTAAATAAGCTTTTTAACTATATTCGTGATGGTGCGAAATTAGTTGCTTTTCACCGTAATCCCTTTTATTTCAGAAGATGATAAAACCTGGCTTGATAGTGGTGCTTTCACTCGTCTTTTTGAAAGTATTACAGATAACACTGCAACGATCACAGGGAAACCTTCACCCGCTTTATTTAATAGTGCCGTTTATTCTATGGGCTTACCTTCTGATCAAGTTTTAGTGGTAGGGGATGATGTTTTAAGTGACATTCAAGGAGCGAACAATGCAGGGCTTTATTCCATATTAGTTGGAACAGGGAAATTTAAGCCTGAACATTTAACCGGCAATTTTCCTAAGGCGAATGCATTTGTCTCTTCTTTAACTGAGCTAATAAATCTACTTGATACTAATATGGAGCCAATAAAATGAAACTCAAACAATGAAATGTCGACCTTCCCGATAGTACTCAAGATCAAGCGCTGTGCGATTTCCGGCAAGCAGGATGTTGCCGGGTCTTCCGTGCGGCACATCGACAGCTACAAGTGCAGATAAGCAGCTGACCAATTTGTCTTTATATCTAACAGTGTACTCGGCACCGAAATGATCAATCGTCCAGCCAATGATTTCCTCTAATGTTTGCTCTGCCTGGGGAGATAAACGGAAATCTCGCATAAACCACGTTTATCGGCAGCACGCATAAACGCTCTTTCAATTGCTTATTCACCGGTCCCCAGCGCAAACTCACTCCGTTCAATCTGGTCAAAGCCAGCAATAAGGCCCGTCTGTATAGCATCCAGTTCAGCTCGGCGACGCGCTACCTGATTCTCTAAAAGGCGCAAGCCCTCGCGCAGAACTTCGCTTGCATTCTGATAGCTGCCTGCCTCCACCAGCTCACCTGCAAAAACTTCCTGCTGGTTTGTCAACACAACATTTCTGGTTGACACACATCACCTCATTAAATTTCCTCATAGAACAGCAGCATTGGCAATATATGCCAATTTCCCCCTTTTCTTTCCTGTGCTGTCCTGTGCTGTGTTTTCCTTTGCATAGGAACCTGGGGCACTTGTGTGAGATTTGGGTGGCCTGTTGTGAAATCAACTGCCTGGTGTTGCTAATTTGCTGTGGGAGCTCATAGCAGCGGTAATAAAATTAATCAGTTGAAAATACCCTGCCCCAGGTTTATTCCCCGGCTTGCGCTACGGCGATCTGCCCCAAAATTTCATTCCGAATATCTTCAGTAACCGGTCTTCGCCGTGTTGGTTTCTTCACACAACAAGGCTCGCGAGGACAATCTGAACTTCGCGGGCAGATCACGCTCGCCTTGTTTTCCAAACCTCTACTAATCCAGTTTATGCTGAGAATATTGGCAACTCTACGGATTATTTTGGCTGCGCTTTTTGCTACGGCTGCCGAACCATTGTGATTCTGGCAAGCCTGGAAAATTTCATCAACGACACTCTCCGCATTCTCTCCCTGGGCCTCGATGGCAGGGCCTAAATCAACCCCGGCACAAACCACATGCGGATTACCGGCCGCGTCTTTTACGCGCACTGACTCGCAGCTATACAGGCGCGAGTCATCGCCATTGCGCAACACCGATATCTGAGACAAAGGTTTTTCGCTCTTTGATGCCAGCAGATTGAACATGGCCCAATTTTGGCAAGGGTCGTTCATCTCGCGCAAATTTCCCCATGGCAATGGAATTCCATTACCCCGATAAACGGCCCGTAACTTGCCGGGCGGGTACGCGTCGAAGTAGTGCCAATGAGTATAGGGCGAAACAGCCGTCATACGCCGCATCAGAACAGCAGCAGACACACCAAGCAGCTCTGCACTCTCCAATGAATAAGCATGACGGCTTAGAAATTGGCGACACGGAATTTTCGGGCACAGTAGAGCTCCTGCAAAAAAGCTGCATTCAAAGTCGCGCCAGGCGTTTAGAATATCTTTGGAGTCAATGGTTTGAGCCTGATTAGACCAGGATTTGGCATCATAGGCAGTACCCCCAACGGCGGATATGCTGCGAAATCCATCTCTGTCGTGTAAAACAGTGTGGCCAATATGGGTTGCCAGGTCGTATTTAAGCCTGGCAGGGTGTTGCTTCAGTCTTTCGTTGCAATAGATAGTGTCGGGTGCATCGAAGAAAGATCTGATGAGAGTTTTGAATCCCTTTTGTGCGGCGTCTTCTATCATGTCCGGTGCGCGGTCAAACCACTTGATTGTCAAACCCAGCTTTTTACACAAGCCTAATGTGTCTTCAACCGATAGTGGCATCGCCTTTTGCCCAATATCTTCTGCGGCTTTCTCTAAATCGGGAAAACGGTTCTGGTGGTGTTCCTGGTGGGCGCGGATCAATAAATGGCCAAATTGCCGGCCAGAAATACCTCCTTGAGAGAGCAATTCGGGTATGGCTATTTGCAAATGATCCCTGGAAAAGAGAAATCCGGGTTCCAGCGCGATGCCGGCTATTCCGCCAGCCGTTTTTTTGGCTGGTATTACTGATTCTGGCTCCAGGGTTTCATCGTAAAACCACGTTGAATCCTTCCCGAATACAGTAGCGATTACCTCAAGCATAGCGGCGGAAGGCATCCGTTTTCCATTTTCGATCATCGATAAATATGACACCGATGGGGCTGATTCGGCGTCGTGTTGAATGCAGCGCACCGACAAGTCATCCAGTGTTAAACCGTAACTTTTCCGTAGCTTGCAAATCTTGGTGCCAAGGAAATGCGCTTTTCTATAGAGCGTCTGACTAGTTGTTTTCATGGCTACGGCCTCAGCTTGCGATTAGAAGAGTCTACCGTAACTGGAGTCTTTTTGTAAAATTTACATTGTGAAAATTTTATTGTGAAGTTACACAATAAAATGACTTACACTGCGTTTCGACATAGTGGTACTGACAGTTTATCCCGTATCGCGGACACAGTGCCAAGGCACAGCACCAAGACCAAGACCAAGACATAGTACCAGCCAAAACCAAATGGAGATTTAATTATGCACAATCTATCTTGCGCCAATATTTCAACCCAGGATTGTATCTCAAATACGCAAAATATTTCGGCTGGCAAACTAAAGGACTATTTAGACTCCAATTTCCCGCTCAACGGCGCGTCTCATCAAAATGTAACGCAGTATCGAGTTTATTTTTCAGGTTTGCTGGCTCACCTAAACACAGGTAGTTGCGTGGGGCTGCTCAGTCCCTCTCATTTGAAAGAGTTTGATGGTGACAGAGAATGCCCCCGGTCTATTGTTCTTGGAAATCAAGAGCAGCAAATTGAACTGCACCTATAAAGACTTTGCCTGGAAAGCAGATCGTTTTTGCCTGGTAGTCAATCCGGGAAAGCGAATGCGCCAAATTTGAATCGTAATCCACAGGAATTTAAACATGACACAGTACGCCGAAGATATTCGTCAACTAACCGAACTGAAAGAAGCTGCCGGCAACCCCTGGCAGACCATAAGCCCGGAACATGGCGCGCGAATGAGAGCGCAAAACCGGTTTAGGACTGGCCTCGATATTGCCCGCCATACAGCCAAAATCATGCGGCGAGACATGGAGGCTTATGATCACGACTGTTCCGACTACACCCAATCTCTGGGATGCTGGCATGGTTTTATCGCGCAGCAGAAAATGATAGCCATAAAGAAACATCATGGCACTACCAACAAACGCTACATTTATCTTTCCGGCTGGATGGTTGCCGCCCTTCGATCGGAGTTTGGCCCATTACCCGACCAGTCGATTCATGAGAAGACATCGGTTCCGGCGTTAATCGAAGAGATCTACAGCTTTCTCAAACAAGCTGATGCCCGTGAGCTGGGACATATTTTTACTAGATTGGATGAGGCTCAAGAGGGCATTGACTCGATTGTGATTCAGCGAATACAGAATGAAATCGAAAATTACGAAACCCATGTTGTGCCGATTATTGCTGATATTGATGCCGGTTTTGGTAATGAGGAAGCCACCTACCTGCTAGCCAGGAAAATGATAGAAGCGGGTGCCTGCGCAATTCAACTAGAAAACCAGGTATCTGATGCAAAGCAATGTGGGCATCAAGACGGAAAGGTAACCGTACCCCACGAGGAATTTTTAGCAAAAATCCGCGCTGTACGCTACGCATTCCTCGAATTGGGCGTTGACGACGGGATTATAGTTGCCAGAACAGATTCCCTGGGCGCCAGCCTGACTCAAAAAATAGCGCTAACAAGCGAGGCTGGCGATCTCGGCGATCAGTACAATCGATTCCTGGAGACGACACCGATTGATGACATGGCAAACCTGGAAAACGGAGATATCGCAATCAAGGTGGGTGGTGAGCTTCAAAAAACATCCCGACTCTCTAGCGGCTTGTTTCGCTTTCGCAATGGAACCGGCGAAGATCGGGTAGTTCTGGATAGTATTACCTCGCTTCAAAATGGCGCAGATCTACTCTGGATCGAAACGGCTACACCCCGCATTGACCAGATTGGCGGTATGGTCAAGCGCATTCGCGAAGTAGTCCCTAACGCAAAGCTGGTGTATAACAACAGCCCTTCATTCAACTGGACCTTGAATTTCCGCCAACAAATATTCGATAGTTGGGAGCAGCAGGGACGTGAGCTGTCTGGTTATGATCGCGCTCAACTAATGAGTTCAATTTATGATGAAACTGAATTAGCCCTGGCAGCGGATGAGAAAATACGGAATTTTCAGGCGGATGCAGCGCGTGAAGCCGGTGTATTTCATCATCTGATCACGCTTCCTACTTATCATACTGCGGCGCTTGGCACAGATAATTTGGCGAAAGAGTATTTTGGCGATCAGGGTATGTTGGCTTATGTACAAGGCGTACAGCGACTAGAAATACGTCAACAGCTAGCATGCGTAAAGCATCAAGATATGGCTGGGTCTAACCTGGGCGATGATCACAAGGGTTATTTTTCTGGCGAATCCGCATTAAAAGCCGGTGGAAATAACAATACGATGAATCAGTTTAGCTAGAAGCAGGGGAAACCGGGGACACTTATAAGGCGACAAGCCAGGCGTTTACGTTGTTATGTGATGAGAGTCCCCTCCCCCCTGGTTCCCAACTTGCCAGATTAGTCGAAAGTCCTCTTTCATGCTCACGAATCTGACATTGCTGCCCTGGAACTTGTCTTTGATGGCTTGATTCTTATTGCCATAGTCGTACTCCCTGAGTCCCCTGAGTCCATCCTCATGGACGATGATCATGGAGAAACCGCCACTGCTCGAAACCCATGTCAATATTTCCGCGTCTCCGAGTGAATTGTCAAATTGTCAACAGCAAGGACAGGACGCTTTCCGATCTGACTTACACGGCAAATAAGACACTCTTCAGAATTTGATCAACGTTTTCAGGCTTTGACGATGGATCTACAACCTCGCCGGGGCCGAGAATAAAGCCGCGACCACCAGATTGCTGTATTGCGTCTGAGACCTCTCTATCAACGTCCGCTGTTGAGCCTGTTACCAAAGGACCGCCAGCGCTTGGCGTAATACCGCCGATCAGACATTTGTCTGTGCGTTTTCGCATGTCAGCAATTGATGGGCCGTAGTCCCGGTCGTGCCAATTGAAGGCGTGGACCGGATAGTCGAGTACGCCGTCGAAATTGATATCATGCGCATGCAGGTGATAAATATTAAACCAGGTCTTACCTTTCAGCGGTTCGAGCATTTGTAAGTCGTATGGCCTGGAAAACTCGTTGTAGAGCACTGGCGGCAGCAAATCGACACCAGCCCATTGATTTGCAAAAAAGACGCCGTCAGCACCAGCAGTGACGACTCTTTCGACGAAGCTTCTACTTGTTTCGGTAATAACTTCCAGGGCTGCATGCAGTTGTTTCGGATAGTCTTGCATGTACTGAACCAGCTTTCCGGATCCGGCAATTTTCAATGCAGAAGTTAACGGTGAGAACACTGTTTGCACAAACGGTACACTGTTAGCAAGCATTTCAAGCGCGATACGCTGCGCTTCAAGCACAATCAAGTACTCACCGGCATCACTTCGGACAGGCTTGATTTTCAGCCAGTCGTCGGGCTTCTGGATAGGACTTTGCGCTACTATCGGTGTATGCGCTCCGCCGCGCACATTCAACTGCACACCCCAGTCAACAACGGAGTACAGGCCGTACGGAGAGAATTTGATGAAGTCCATATCGAGACGTTGCTGGAGGTGAACAGCCAGTTCGGCCAGGCGACGCGGCGATCGGTCTTGGTTTGCCCAATGCCACCAAAAACTTAATGGTGTTCGGTCGGTTGGGCGATTCGCCAGCGCGGCCTCAATCCGGGCGTGGTGACTCATCTCTGCGCTGTAGCTTATCGGTGCCAAAACGGCGCTTGCAATGCCCAGTCCTGCGGCGTTTAGAAAGGTTCTTCGTGAAAGATTATTCAATTGCTTATCTCCTGTGCTGGCGGTTTGATGGAACGCGGGCTTGAATCCACGCGCTTGCTGTACAGTGAAAACGCCAGGCGTGTTGCGACGCCAGCTTTCATCTGAGTCGGTCAACAAGGCATTGGGTCAAAACACTCAGCTAATATCGATTTTATAACGAGGGTTCTCGCATTGGCTAGCCTGATTGTTAACGCGCATTAGAGACTGTGCAAAAATCCACCATTTGCCATCCCTGCGAAGGAGACTGTGCAAAAAACCAATATTCGCCATTCCCGCACCAATCCTCTTACCCCTTCCTGTACATCCTGCCCATCCATGTAAATGTCCTTCTGTGTAAGTAACACAAGCTGGCGAAGGTTTCCCGCCTGCGAGACTGGGCAACAAACGCCGACTCACCAACCCACTATTGAGCATTTTGAGTCCTGTACGGGTAAAAAAGGATTCTTATGAAAAGCCGGCATGTGAAATAAGCTTGTTTATTGCGAAAATAGGCATTTCTGGCATAAACCATCGAATAGTGGACGCAAAAAGAAAGATGTCGCTTGATTTCTTCCATCACGGCTTCAATATTGCCTGCTTTTATAGCTAATAGCAGCTTATTGAACAGCATGGTGCCTAACATGTTCAAAACACGCTTAAAGTTATAGCAAAACATAATCAATGCGTTTTCTCCTGATACTTTTTCTTTGCCTCTGACCAGGTAGTGATCCCAGCCTAATGACCGCTTTATGGTGCCAAAAGGATGCGCCACAATCGCCCCTCTTCTTTTGCTAATCGCCTTGGCTGATTCTGTTTGCATTACCTCACCATAGGCTTGTAAAAAGGCTTCATGTTCCCAGCGCCATATTCTTCGGTGAGGTGTTTGCTTTGCCAGGCACTCGCTACGCACAGGGCAAGCCTTGCAATCTAGGGCACTGGTGCTGTAAATAAACCCAAGCTTGCCTTTGGATAGGCTTGGGCTTGCTGTTTTTGTCAGTGTTTTGTTGTTGGGGCAGGTGTATTCGTCTTGCTCCTCGTTATAGACAAAATCCTCTTTAGTATATCTGCCCGTTTTCTTTTGTTTCTGTTGAGTATCAATTGGCGGGATGATTGGGTAGATTTTGTCATCAACACAGTTCTTTATCTCTTTTGCACTGTGATAGCCCTTGTCGGCAACCACAGCCAAAGTCTCAAGGGCTAAGGTTTCTTTCGCCTGACTTGCCATCTGATGCAACTGCTGTGCGTCATTGCCTTGACTTGATACATCCGTAGCAACAATCAGCTTTGCTTTGTCATCCACCACGATTTGGCAGTTATAAGCGACCAGATGATGCGCTGGTTTGCACATCAATGCGGCATCCGTGTGTTATGTTGCTTCTTGTCCAATTGCTCTAAGGTATTCAAATCCTCTTCCAGCTTTTGTTTGCGCTCTTTAAGTGCTTGTATTTTATCAATCAAATCAGGATTATCCAGAGTCTGTTCCGGTTCCTCCTGCTGGTCTGTGGTGTTTAATAAGTTCAGGTAGTCCTCAATAGCCTGCGTTACCCTGGCTATTTTTTTATCCACAGTGGCTTTAACAATCAAGGTATTTTTGGACGCATTGGCTCGCAAAAACGCTCCATCCAGTGCCACTAATTGACCTTCAATGAGATTGATATTTTGGCACAGCAAAACAAATTCCTTAAATGTATTCTTGAGTGCTGCGGCATTATTTTTTCTAAAATTAGCAATCGTCTTATAGGTGGGCTTTAAGCCTTGCAATAACCAGATAAGCTCGATATTTCTATGGGTTTCCCGAGCCAGATGGCGGGAACTTCTTATTTTATTGGTATAGCCGTAAATGTAGAGTTTCAACATCAATTTTGGGCAAAAGGCGGGGCGGCCATTGTTGTTTTTGTCGCTATATCTTGTCTTAAAGCCCAAGGCCTCAACTTCTAAACTATCCACATAGGCATCAATGGCACGAACACCCGCATCCTCGCTGACATAATCCTCTAGCCGCTCTGGGAATAACAGTTGTTGCTGGCGATTTAAACCGTGTATGTAATCACTCATAAATCCTCTGTTTAATGATTAGAATCAGTTAGTTATGTTCGTTATTGTATCATAATTGAGTCAGGTTTTGGATGTTTATTACTGTAATTATTGGGTATTTTTACAGAGGCGGTGTATCGGCTTAAAATACCAGCAAGGTCGGTGAATTAGGGCAGTAATGAGAATGTGACCAGGGGTGGTGGTTTTTTGCACAGTCTCGAAAGCAGGAATCCAGTAAAAACACCCAAACTGGCAAAGGTTTCCACAGCTAACACAACTTGGCGGGGGTTTCTTGCACAGTCTCTTCTGTATAATTGATCCAGCAATGTAGGAAAAGATAGCAAAACCTGGGCGCATTTTTTTTGCTTATTTGCTGTAGTTATCGTGATAATTAGAATATTTTACTATTTATTATAATTTTTAGAGATATTTTTTCTGTAAATGGGTTCTCTATAAATAGATTTTTCTATGGATTGAATTGATCGCAATATTCTCAAGCTATTGCAGGAAGATTCGACTCTATCGACCGTCGATATTGTCAGACTTTCTCCAGATCAACGGCCTGGTCTCTGCCAGATTGTTTCCTCTTGCTTTTGTTGTTATGTGTTCCTTTTCAATTTGACAAGGATTGCCCCTGCCCATCCCTGGTATATGCGCCGCACTATGGCCAGAATATGACTGAGTAAGCTGTTACGTGATGAGAGTCCCCCTGTCGCCTGTCCGTGTTAATTCCGGGAACTGTCGGGAGTCATCTGCCACTCGTATTCAGTGACGTCAGGCACCACTTTGACCCCGCTGCTAAATTTCAGCGGAACTCCAATACCACTGGGATAGGCCATTTCAATGTAGTAGGCAATGTAGCCTGTATCTGGCGCGTCAAGCTTCGCTCTATAGACACCAGGCTCCACTTCCGACAAGACAGTGCTGGTATAAGCTCGACCAATAACTGGCTGCATAAAATTGCGTTTTTCCGTGTTATGCGCTTGCCAAAGAAGCACTTGTTCTGGCTCGTCCAGTGATAACACCGTTATGCTGCCATCATCAGCGACCTCCCAGGAATATCTGGGCATGGAAATATTGTGAACGACTGCATGATACCAGGCGTCTACACTGTCCATAATATCTGTACCGCCCATGCCGTGGTTGGAGTTCGGCACATAGCGAACATGTTTCTCTCCTACTAGATCATCCCAGTAAAATTGCCAGGAATCAGGCAGGAAAAATTCATCACCAGTAGAGTTGAGCAGGTATTTGGGCAATTCTAATCTGGCTCGATATTCGTACGGTTCCACCAGATCCATAAGACTGGCAAATTCTGGCGTTCCAAACCAGTTGATATTTCCACTTGAGACATAGTCTACTACGGCCGGTGAGTAAGAACCGTATACTGAAAAATGATGCTTGAAGGATTCCTCCACATTAAGAAGATCGATGACAACGGGCATGATAGCGACAACCCGATGGTCGACAATAGCAGTAGTCCAGGTGGTCCAGCCTCTTTTTGAGCTGCCAGCCACAACGAATTGATCAACCTCCCGGTTACCCCCTTGCTCGCCAGCCATCAGTGAAGTCACAGTATCCATTGCACGAACTGCGCTTTTAGTCATCGGCAATCGCAGCGGCCACTTTTCTTCCGCTGTGCGCAGAAACTTGTCCCAAGTGTAAGCAATAACGGCATCTTCGCTGCGACTATTGTCAGCATCGTCAACAAATACCAGGGGTTGATTGGGAACCATATAAAGGGTGCTAACAACGGTCTTGCTTTCAAGCGCTCGCTTAATATCGCTGTCTGGCGCAAGCTCTGGAACACTACTCCCTTTATTACCTCCGGTGATGGACAAGAACCCGATATCGCTGACTATTTCATCAGGCGCAGTAACCGTCATGAAGTGTTCCCATAGTGGTAAATTAACTTCTTTTTCAGTTAGCCACTGCTGTGAAATCATTTCAATAATGAAGGTTTTATAGCCTTCCCCCTCGACAACGCCCAGTACACTGTATCTATAATTCGGATCCGCCTGATGGACGTATTTATCGAGCGCGGTAAGCGCCAGCCCGTTAGTGCCCTGAGCCAGCACCGCTGGACAGCAAAAAGCAAGGCTCAGCAAGCAGCTCATTGCAAAGGCGAAATACTGATTATTTTTTTTCACTTTGGTTCTCCCTGGTTCTCGCTCACGACTACTAATTTCGTCCGATATTTTCTGGGCTTATGGAATGTGCTTCAGGCAGTTTTTCAGTTTTGCGTCTCAGAGCCTGGCAATAACAAACTCCATGGCACGGTCTATTGGTGACACCTCACACCCAAGCTTTATAGTGCCAGCTTTCAGCTCTTTTGCCTACTCCCTCTTTAGACTCATTTATGGATTGGAATATACTGACAGACCACCGTTGGCTTGTCCCGGGCTATTTGGGATTTCTCTACTGCCCTATACCCTGGCACCCTGGCACCCTGCCCGTTCACAAAAACATAGTTTTCAATTGCGGGAACTTCTGTGACATCCGCTAAGCAGTCGTTGCTATCACCCCGGACGAGGGAATAGCACGGCGCTTTTCCTTAATCGAATTAAGCCGATGTTAGTCACTCAGTGACGCAGCCGTTAACTTCGCTACTGCCGCAAGTGTCGTCTGCGCTGCATTCAAACCCAGTCTAAAATCCTTGTCGGTGAAATTTGTCCAGACATCCAAAGGTGTATGCCAGGTTGGATTCCAGCCGCCACCGGTGTGTGCGCCGCGCTCATTTTCACGCAGACTGATGGAAGGCACCTCGTTCATAAACGGCGTGGAATCGGTATTGGTCATGTGCGGCCCGACTGTGGCCGGATAATCTGTATTATAGGTATCGGCTGCGGCCTTAAATACGAAGGCGAGGCGCATTGAATCATCCGCCAAATCGGAAGCCGACTGGAATTCTATATTCACGTCGGCCTCGGGGCGCTGCTCCCAACTCACGGCTCCGTCCGCTCCCGGGGCACCGTGATCCCATAACATCATGTCATGTTGAATCATGCCTAGCCAACGAGGCTCCGGGTAATTGCCTGATCCCGGTGGCTGTTCTACACCCTGTAAATCTTTGCGTTGTTGCACATAAGCTGTTGATCCGTTGAGACCTGTTTCTTCGTTATTCCAAAGGGCAAAACGAATAGAGCGCTCAGTTTCAACGCCGGGGGCGTTAAAAATGCGCGCCAATTCCATAACCAAAGCCGTGCCCGACCCGTCATCATTGACTGCTTCGTTTACACCATGGCCATCCATGTGCGCACTAACGATATACATCTCGTCTGGTCTGGTCGTTCCAATTTTTGTGCAATACACTTCCGACCTGGGGCCATCAACAGGCTGTTCGGCATTTAACAAACGGATACGCTGATCCGGCTGCGCTTCTAGATCGTAATTCACAGCGGTTGGTGCCCGGTATCCAAAAATTGAGCTGCCACCGGGACCACTGCCATTGCGTCCAACCAGGCCTCCGGTTGGCGTAGTCAAGTCCGAAGTCCCGGTAGTGCGCTGCCTGCCGCCGCGAGGTCTTGTGGTATACGTGTAATTCAATCGTTCCACGTTGCTACAACCCCGGGCTATTAGCTGCTCTTCGATCCAGTCAACGGCAGCACGATTGCGGCTGGTACCCTGCCGTCGATCGCCGAATTGTGTCAATCCCTTTAAGGTGGTTTTATAGCTTTCGAGCTGCAAGCGTGAAACCAATTCTGCCACCGGGTCGTCTCCGCCAGCAACTTGTGCCAAGGCAACAGAACCAGCACCAAGCAAGACGGTGCCAGCAAGGCAATGGATAAGAATGCGTGATTTAGTGCCCATTATTACTCCCTGGTTGTTCGATTGGGGCACCGTGTTGAATGGAATACAGGCGCCCACTGATAACTCAAACAGTAACTTTTGCACTAACAAAATACAATTCATAATCCACAATTCACGGCAAGATTCAGATAGATAGCGTAGCAGCCATGACTGAATCCCGTTAGCGAATCCAGAGTCACTGTTTTTTAGCTACCTTTCTGGCGTACCAATCGGCGACGGGAGACGCGCTGATGCCATGCAGCAAAGCGCTCATCCACACCGCATTTACCGCAAGCACTATAACCGCTTCGGCGTAGTCATGATTAAGCTCTTCAGCCACCAGCAGAGCGAAAAGCGCAGTGGCCAATCCGCGCGGCCCAAACCAGCCAAAGAACAATCTGGTCACGGTCGATGTGTCCGTGCCCAGCAATGAAAGGTAGATCGCTACCGGTCTGACAAAGAAAAGACTCAACAAAATGTAAACAACGACCGGCCAGCTTAATGCGCTGAACGCCTCGGGTAAAAGCCCAAGGCCGATAAAAAGGAATGCCGCCCACACCAGCATCTGTCCCTCACTCTCGGAAAATTCGTAGATAAATCGGCAATGCCCTTTTATCAGATGACCAAAGCTTAAACCGGCAACAAAAGAAGCGATAAAGCCATTTCCCCCGATCAACTGAGCAAACAGATAGGACGACCCGGCCAGGGCTAACACCGCAATACCTTCATAAGTAGGCGCTGTTAGCTGTTGAGCTTCCGCGTACAAGAACAATCTGGCTCCCAACCAACCCAGTGCCACCCCTGCTATAGGCCCCAGAACTACTTGTTTAATAGCAAAAGTAAACCAGTTCATTTGTTCCGCAGCAACGGCCTCCATTCCCATTACCAGACTGGCAAACAGCAAAATTACTGGCAGGGCCATGCCATCATTAAGCCCGCTCTCGACAGTGAGTGAGCGTCGCTCGCGTTCGGGAACATTTTCATTGCCAAGCACCGCCTGACCAAGAGCCGCATCTGTTGGCGCGAGTATTGCCGCCATCAGCGCCAGCAAAGGCAGAGGTAAATCTGGAAACAGTGGAATGGCAACTATTACACCAATTGCAATACAAAGCGGCAGTCCTGCCAATAGCATTCTTTGCGGCCAAACATGATTGCGTCGCAGTGCGGCCAGGTCAGATTGTGAAGCATCCAGAAATAACAGAATAATCAGTGACACTTCAGCGACGAGATGCAGCATGCTTTCCGTGTTTTCTGGCCCCATGATGCCTGAATTCGCAATGAGGACACCTGGCGCAAGAAATACCATGGGTGCCGTGATGATACTTCTTGATGCTCTCTTGGCCACCATGCAGTAGGCAAGGACGCCCATTAATATGATGAATAATCCGAATTCCAAACCCTGTGCCCCTATAGAATATTCCTTACAGTACCAGTTAGCGGCCAAATAAAGTCATCCGCCCACAGGCGAGCGGTTTTTATTTTAAAGGCTGACCACACTGAGAGCAGAAATTACCCGCATTGCCAGTCTTTGCGCCGCTGATCTGCGCCTCAATAACTGCGTTTTTCAACAGTTGCGCATCGTGGTCGCTTAGACAAAGGCTTTGTCGCTTCTGCTCTAACATCATTTCATCATCGTTATTCAGTTCGCGCTTTTCCAGCAAGGATTTTACTATTTCACTGAAAGCATTCTTGCGCTTATCCAACTCTTCGGAAAAACGTGATGCCAACATGCCTGCTGGCAACGCTACAATTCCGATTGCGAATAAAGTCATCGCGCCGGCAAATATCCGACCGCCAGTCGTTATGGGCACAACATCACCATAACCCAGGGTTGTTAAAGAAACGATAGACCACCACAGTGCCTGGGGGATATTGCCCAGCTTATGCGGTTGCGCCTCAGCTTCAAAAAAATACACGCCGGTTGCGCCTATAAACACCAGCGCCAACATCACTAATATGGCGGCAAAGAAAGACCTGGCCTCGGCGTGCAGAACATTGGCCAACACAGCCAAAGGAGCAAAGTATTTAAATAGTTTAAAAAGCCTGAACAGACGAAAAATAATGAAGACTCGCAAGTCTATATCTAACAGCAGCCCTGCATAAAAAGGCAGTATGGCGAGTAAGTCAACAACGGAACCCGACGACAATAGATAACGAAAACGAGAAACATAGCGGGCATCAACAGTACTGCACCAAATACGCAGGGCATACTCGACGCTAAAGAAAGCTACTGAGAATAATTCCAGATAAAGAAAGAAAGAGCCGTAATCAACGGCCAGAGTAACATCGGTTTCAAGTGCCATCGCAACCAGGTTAATCAGCACTACTGCTATTATTAGCAGATTTCCACCGAGGTCCAGCAGAGTGGATTTCTCGGCCGGATTTAACACCCGGGCTATTGCCGACCTTGTGGCTTCACTGCTCACTGCACTTCCTCAGTTCCTCACTTTCCCGGTTCCAAAATCAACAACAGTGAAATTTGATGATCACACTAGCTGCACGTCACTTATTACTTCGACTATGCCAGGCCCCGGGTAATTGCTAACGTCGATAATTGCCTGGCGCAAACTTTCTTTGTCGGCGACCCTGATTCCTTTTCCTCCGCAGATTTCCGCGTATTCGGCAAACGATGGATTGTGCAATGATGTTTGCCAAACCTGCCAATTGCCTGCCATTTGCTCCTTAGAGATTTTCCCCAGCTCTGAATTGTTCAAAAGAACATGAGTGATGTTCATCTTGTATTTCACAGCCGTCGTGAAATCTGCCAGATATTGCCCAAAGCCACCATCGCCAGAGACCGAGAAAACCGGTCGGCCTTGATAATCTTGCTCGGCTTGAGTCGCCGCCCAGGCTCCCATGGCAGCCGGGAATGAAAAACCAATCGAGCCTAAATAACCTGACATCAACACGCGCTGGCATCCCCTGGTCTCAAAATATCTGCCGAAGCTGTAGGTGTTGTTGCCAACATCGACAGCTATTATTGCGTTTCCCGGCACCAGCTCGGACATGGCCTCAAAAACGGCGGCGGCGTTTAAACCGTTGCCTCTATCGTCTTCCGTGCGGCTGGCTTTCTCACTGCGCCATAGTCGCCAGCGCTGTGCCAGTTCCGCGCCTTGATCCAGGCAATCTACCTGCTGCGGAAGCTTGTTCAGGAACTCGTTCACGGTAACACCGATCTCACCCCAAACAGGAACCTCAACAGCATGAAACTTGCCAAGTGCCATCCTGTCAAAATCAATTTGTATTGTGGGTTTCTTTTTTTCTATGCCAGTATGATTAGAAAATGACGCACCAAAAACAATTTGTAGATCGCAGCCATTCATAAACCAGCTTGCTATGGGTGTGCCCGACCTGCCCAATACCCCTGCTGCCAATTCATGACTATCAGGCATTTGCCCCTTGGCTTTAAAACTTGTCACAACCGGGCAGCGCAGACGTTCGGCCAGGCTGGTAATATCCTGCATTGAATCACGAGCACCGTAGCCGACAATAATTAGTGGTCTCTTCGCTGCTTGTATACGTCCGGCGGCCTCATCCACGACTCGGCTATCTGGAGAGATTTTCTGTGAACTAATGCGACCTTCCGGGCTTCCTGGCTCGTCACTGGCTGAAGCGGGAATGACCTGCACTTCATCTGGAAAAATTAGATTGGCTACATCGCGATGCACAATGGCATTTTTGAGTGCGAGAGACATTAACTCGCCGTGTCTGGAATTGTTTAGCACCGTTTGATTAAACACACTCAGCGGCTCGAAAGCTGTATTTAAATCTATCTCCTGGAAGGCACCGGGGCCTAATACCTGAGTATTAACCTGGCCGGTCAGCGCAAGCACGGGAGCGCGATCAACTTTGGCATCCCATAACCCGGTCAGTAAATTCGTTGCACCCGGGCCGGCAATAGCAAGACAGGCAGCGGGACGTCCTGTCAATTTCGCATAGCCGGATGCTGCAAATGCCGCCGCCCCCTCATGACGCACGCCAATAAAGCTAAGTCTTTCTGCAAGCTCTTCGCGCCGTAATGCCTCGGCTAAACCCAGGTTAGAGTGTCCTACTATGCCAAATACATACTTCACACCCCAATTGGTCATGGTTCTGGCCATGATGTCCGAAACCGTAGTCGTGGTTTCTATATTGCTGGTGATGCCGACATAGATGCCGTCTTCTTTTGTCTCAACCGGAAACATTTCCTGGCCGTCTTCGTGCGCACCCGGGGACTTACCGCTAAGCGGATCAAAATCCCAACCGTGCCAGGGACAGCGAATCCAGCATCGGTCTTCCACACCCGGCTCTATCGAGCCTTCTCCCAGAGGGCCGCCCTGGTGGGGACAACGATTTTCCATCGCCGCGTATTGACCCTGATAACGAACCAGGCACAGTGTACGCACACCGGCTGTCACCGTTTTTATACGAGCTTCACCAAGCTCGCCGAGCTCTGCAACCTTGTGCCATTCCGTCACTGTGTCTAGTGCGTTGTTTTCAGCCATGCTTATCTCCAATCATGCAATTCAGCCGTGAATAGAACCCTTTCTGTTAATTATAGGCCAGCGATTCGCCGTAGGAGGAAAGTGATTCTGCTGACAGCCTGGTAAGGCGGCTTTCGTTGTAACGGATATACATTATGTCGCCCCTTTGCTGCATACGGCCAGACACAGTGACCGGGACGGCTATCTGATCCGCCAATTCAATCGAGGCACTGCTACCATCTTCATTCATTAACATGAAGCCGTATTTTTCTCCCTGTTCATTCCTTACAAGCAACAAGGGCGGCATACCGCCGCGCAGGCACATAGAAGCACAAGCCCGATGCGCTTTGCCGGCACCAGGCTTCATTACACCGAGGAAACACTTGGAATCGATAATCTCTCCAGTTAGCTCAACCTCGCCCCGGTCAACCGATGCAATGGGAGCAGAGCCAGCATCTGCCAATACAGTAAATGTAGATGATGGAACAAGCTGTAGCATGGTCCAGTCTCCCCGGGTAATCGCAAAGCCGGACACAGAAACCCACTGATTGGCGTAAGGACCTGCTCTCTCCCCCGCGCCCATTTTGTTCTGCTCCACCAGGATGACAGACCTCGGCTGCTCGCCAGCCAGGTGAATCACCGGGTAGGGATCAACCGTGAGATAGCCGCTAATCTCTACTTCACCCGATAAATCCCACACCCCTTCCCCGGCACTGGATTGCGAACCGGAAACCCAAACAGCAAACCCGATCCCGGCCAGCAAAAGAACAGGGATAAGGATTTTGTAGAACTGAGTTATGCCAGCAGGTGCTTCCAGGTAACCCACAAAGAATTCTGCTTTCTCATCTTGTTGAGACATCAATCCCTCCTGGTCAGACCTGGTCAGACCTGGTCATATTGGCAATTTCAGTAATCGGACGCTCACTACCTTCCGGCAGCGCTTCTGAATTGAGTAAAATATTTTCGCCTTCGAGTTTTAGCAGGTAGGTGGCTATGCGTTCTTCAAAGGGCGCCGGTGCCCGGCCATCTTCTGGTCGATATTGAAATCCGTGCCAGGGACAGGTAATGCAGCCATCGATTACACGTCCTTCACCTAGTGGCCCATTCTGGTGTTTGCAGACATTGGCGACGGCGGCCAGTTTATTTCCTTCATAGCGAAACACGGCAACACGCTCATCGTTCGCAACTGCTACAGTAATCGCTGAATTATTTTCAATGTCGCGCCACGAGCCCAGGTTTATCCAGTTTTCGTTTATCCGATTTCCACCCGTGCTGATTTCTCGATCAGCGGTTCTGCTTTTGAAAGCGGCAGCCAGGTGCAAACCGCCCACTAACACCACGCTTAGGCCAGGCATCGCTGGCAGCAGACCGGTGCTGGCGTCCTGCATGGCACCCAGTGCCACATGAACCACCAATAAACCATAGGCCAGGTACACACCCATGTGTAAAGCCTTCCATAGCGGCGCACCCAGGTTTGCGTTCCAATAGTCGTGACTGGTGGCAGCCATAACGAAAAGAATAAGCAAGGCAAAGAAACCGAACGGCTGGAACGCTACGTCAGCGGCACTTTCGAAACTTCCCGGCGAAGTCAGTATCGACATGACAGGGTTTTCTACGCCGAAGCTGTGATACCAAATGGCTGCCAATACTGCATGAGTCAACGCCACGATAAACATCGAAACGCCCATGTGCCGCCTATTATAAAGCAGCGGTAAAAACCTGGGGCTTAGCCGAGCCAACGGGCCTATACACAATATCAGGCTGAGCAAGAAAAAAGCCAGGGTAGCCAGGGCTCGAATTAGCAGTGTCATGGGTGATAATGCGTCGACACCAGGGTGCTGCACAATACTGACAGCCATAAAGACAGCGAGGTAGATAGCAATGCCAAGCCAGAGCGCAAGGTCATAGACTTTCTTTCGGCGATTCCATTGCACCGCCACATAGTCATGACTCATGGCAACAATCCTCCACGCTCTGTATCCGCACTTGTATCAGTCAGCGGCTGATTGTATTGGCGCGCATCCAGACCCATATACAGTACCAGGCAGAGTGCGGGGACAAGCAGCAACCAGACAACAAGGTGCGTTTTCCTGTGAGCGTTTCTCATTATTCCAACTCTCCCTGGCTCTTCGCATCGCCTTCAGAACGCGCCCAGATTATTGCCAATAAGGGCCAAAGTGCAATCGCGGCTGGCATCCATAATAATCGTAATGCCAGGGGCGCGGAGTCCGCGACCTTGTCAATTTTCTTGTATCCGCGCAGCACAAACAAAACAGCAAAGGCCAGACCAGGCGCTAGATAGACAGTGCATAGCAGGAGAAAAATTTGAGCCATAATTAATATTCCAGTGTGACTAACGGCCTTTAACTCCACCGTATACGATACCGGTGAGATCCGCCATTTCGGTGTTGAATGTGGTGAGGTCGTCGCGACAAAATTGATTTAGATGCCGGTGCCCGCAGGCTCGTGCCAATACTGTCATCAATTCTGCACTCGCCGTAAAAAATCGCTGCAACCGCTTTGCTGCATCTTCCACAATCAGGCGCGCCCGTAACTCCTCTCTTTGGGTGGCGATACCGACCGGGCAGACGTTGGAGTTGCAGGCTCGCATTCCAAGGCAGCCTATTGCCTGAAGGGCGGAGTTAGACACCGCTATGCCATCCGCACCCAAGGCCATAGCCTTGGCAAAATCCTCCGGTGTTCGTAGGCCACCGGTGATAATGAGTGTAATAGCGTCGGCTCCTGATCGATCAAGATGCTGACGTGCCCGTGCCAACGCTGGAATAGTCGGCACTGAAATATTGTCCCTGAAAATTAAGGGTGCCGCTCCGGTACCACCACCACGTCCGTCCAGAATCACATAGTCAACACCCAGGCCGAGCGCTGCATCAATATCTTTCTCAATTTTCTGAGCCGATAACTTGTATCCGATTGGAATACCGCCGGTTTGCTCTTTCACCTGCGCTGTGAAATCCCGAATTTGTTGCAATGAAGTCCAATCAGGGAATGTGGCGGGCGATATGGCGTCCTCACCGGGATTGAGACCACGCACTTCGGCGATCTTGCCTTTTACCTTGTTTCCTGGCAGGTGTCCCCCGGTTCCTGTCTTCGCGCCCTGGCCACCTTTAAAATGGAAGGCCTGGCACTTCTTTACCTTATCCCAGGAAAAACCAAAACGCGCCGATGCCAGTTCGTAAAAATAACGAGAATTTTCCTGCTGCTCTTCATTCAACATGCCGCCCTCACCGGAGCAGATACCGGTGCCAGCCCTTTCGGCACCTCGCGCCAGGGCGATTTTAGCTTCTTCGGACAGCGCACCGAAACTCATGTCAGAAACAAAGAGCGGTAGATGTAAACGGAGAGGCTTCCTGGCATTCGGGCCGATGACAATATCGGTTCCTACAGCATCACTGTCCAACAAGGGTCTTGCGGCGAGCTGCGCCACATTGAATTGAATATCTTCCCATTTAGGCAGCTTGTTTCGGGAAACTCCCATTGCTCCCATGGGGCCGTGATGGCCTGACTTGCGCAAGCCATCGCTGGCGAGCTTTTGGATTAGTTTGACATGAGGCTCATCCGCCGTGCCGGTATGGTCCTGGTATAAACCCTGATAAGCATCGCGCTTGTAGGGCTGTGGATTTTCTTTTTCCCAGGCTCTAATTTCATCTTCATCAACCCAAACTGCATCGTCTTCTATCCAGCTTGAGAACTTGTGCAGCCGCTCGGAATTATTGTACTCACTAACTCCGGTTGAATACAGATAATCCCAGCCATGCACGCCGCAAATAATGTTGTCGCCGACGATGCTGCCATCTGCCATCAACGCACCTCGATGGGCACAGCGGCCGTACATGACCGATACCTGATCGCCATAACGCACGTACACCAGGTCCACATTGGCGACCAGTGCATAGCTCGGTTTACGCGCCTTAACTTCCTGCCAGTTGGCTATACTTACTCTCTTCATGATACCAGGGTTCCCCTTGACGGGTAGTTTTTGTTGTTTGGGCCACAAACACAGCGTGAGCTTTCGATGCTCAGGGTTCCGTGATAAAACTCAGCGACGCATTCTGGTATTTTGGCTTCACCACCTCGGCGACAAAGGCTTTCATGGTCTCGAAAGGTGTATCAACCAGCAACATATTGGTCACCCAGCCAGGCAGGTTTGAACCCGGATTTATGTGGGCCTCGCTAGTAATTTGCACAGCGTTGGAATCCAGCGGCAAAAACCTCCAACTGGCGCTGGCCTCGGTCAACCTCAAGCGGCCGCGCACCTTATCGAGCATCCCGCTCACTGCGACACTTTCCATCACCACTTCCAGATTGGCTGGATTTTGCGACCATTTGACATGGGCAAGCACATCACGATCCTTAACAGGAAAGGGCATTGCGTTATGGGTATAGACATAAGCCTCGGTTTCACTGACCCGCTTATGAATAGTTGACTGCGCACATTTGTCCGCCCATGCCGGGCAGGCTTCGGCATCCTTGATCAACGCCGTCAGCGAAGTGAGCCTCACATTCTCCAGCACCGTTACAGTTTTCACCGCCGCATAGGGGGAGCCTGCAAGCTTTCGCGAGTAGACTTGAATAGAATCCCGGTCTCTGCGCAAGTTCCACTCTTCATCGGCTGCGCTTACCTCTGCTATCAAGGCCACAGAGCAACTCATTAGCAAGGCCGTGACAACAGACTTCATGATTATTACCATGTATTAAGTGTGTAAGACCCTGACTCTGACCCTAAAAGTACGACAATTCGTTCGAATAAATTTATTTGGATCAAACTTTTCATCCACTGCTAAAATTCCATGTGGCGGAATGCTGTTTGGATCAGCGTCACAATAATATCGATCCCGGCCATTATCAATAGTTACCAGGAGACCTTCGCATAAACCCAGCCGAAGATACCACAAAACCGACAAAGCAATCCCCTCCCTCCTCCCTCATTCAGTCTTCATACTCTCATCGAATCAGCTTGAGGACGCGCCAAGTATCATGGCCGCAAACTGCCCAGTATTCCAGCGCTGCGCTGTAGCTCCATCCCGGGTGAAGGGGCAATTGCGTGTCGGCTGCCTCAGTCGAACTCATGCAATGATTCTCCTACCGCATTGATCAAATCATCAATTTGCTGATTGTTGACTATAAATGGTGGTGCTAATTGCAGGGTGTCTCCCCCCCAACGCACGTAGAAACCTTTCTCCAGGCACTTCAAACCCACTTCGAAAGGGCGCCGTAAAGGCTCGCCAGGGTAGTGCTGCAAGGAAATACCTGCGGCCAGACCATAATTACGAATATCTGTGACGAAGGGGCTGCCTTGCAGGGAATGCACCGCTGCTTCAAAAACCGGTGCCATCTGCTTGACATTCGCTACCAATTCATCATTAAGCAGAATATCCAATGCGGCGATTCCGGCAGCGCAGGCTAGCGGGTGCGCTGAATAGGTGTAGCCGTGGGGGAACTCGACCATGTAGTCAGGCCCGCCCTTGTCCATATAGGTATCGTATATTTCTGCACCCATAACCACCGCACCCAGTGGGACAGTACCATTCGTTATTTGTTTGGCCAGGGTCATGATGTCGGGAATAACGCCAAACTCTTCGGCACCTGTCAGCGAACCCATGCGGCCAAAGCCAGTGATTACTTCATCAAAGAGTAGCAGTAGATTGTGCTTGTCACATATCTCTCGTAATCTATTCAGGTAACCAACCGGTGGCGGTAAAACACCCGCAGTACCGGCCAGCGGCTCGACGATTACTGCTGCGATATTCGACGCATCATGCAACAACACCAGATTTTCCAGTTCATCGGCAAGATGCGCTCCCGCGAGTGGCATGCCACGGCTGAATTTGTTCTCTTCAAGCAGTGTGTCTGACAGATGATCAGCATCAACTGTTTGACCAAAAAGTTTTCGATTGAATCCGATACCGCCCACGCCAGTTCCGCCGTAATTAACACCGTGATACCCCTTCATTCTGCCAATAAATTTGCTCTTGCCTGGCAGCCCCCTGGCTCGCCAATAGCCACGCGCCATTTTCAAGGCAGTGTCTATTGTTTCTGAACCGGAATCAGTAAAGAAAACATGATCCAAACCAGAAGGTGTCATTTCAACCAGTTTATTAGCCAACTCAAACGAAAGCTCGTGGCCGTATTGAAAACCTGGCGAATAATCCAGTTTCGACATTTGCGCAGTAACCGCCGCCGTGATTTCTTCACGACAATGACCGGCACCACAGGTCCACAAGCCGGAAAGGCCATCAAAAATTTCTCTGCCATCAACATCGGTGTAGTAAGCACCCCTGGCTGACGCCATTAGCCTTGGATTATCCTTGAATTGTCGATTACCGGTAAACGGCATCCAGTGTGCTTCGAGTTGTTCTCTACTCAGCGTCACGGGAATTCCCCTTTGTGCAAGCCTCAATTATTGGCAAGCGTAGCGGCTTGCGTTGCCTCATCGCCACCCGTGCCATGCCCGATGCTATCCAGATCAGCCTGGTACTGTGCAGCCAATTTATCGTCGGGCCACAACACCGTCACAACATATCCAACAATCAGCGCCGACAGAAAAGACGGTGGCATGGTTTCGAGTGCGCTGAAATAAGGCCCGATAGTGTCCATGCCTTGCAGCACAAATTTGCTGATCATGGTCATCGAGAAGCCGGTGATCATGGAAGCGATAGCAGCCTTTTCCGTGAAGCGAACCCAAAACAGGGACATCAGCATCATTGGACAAAAGGTAGCGGCGATTCCAGCCCAACCAAAAATCACAAACCAGAAGATAGTTCGATCTGGCGATAGTACCGAAACCAAAATGGCCACGCCCAGCGACAATACCGCCAGAGCGATGGTTATGCGCCGGCAAAGCCGCGCTGCGTACTTGTCTGTCAGGTTCGGGTTTACGATTTTTGCGTACAGGTCATGCGTGATAGAACCTGCTGCCATTATTAACAACGACGATACGGTAGACATAATCGCGGACAATACTGCCGCCACATACAAGCCAACCAATAACGGCGGGAATGTGGTCTCTACCAATTCAGGCAACACATTTTGCGCGCCATTGCCGAGCACCGTATCCGCTTCGACCCCGTGGGTGGTAAAAATATAACGACCCAGTACACCGATGCTGACTGCGGAGAAATCCACCAATAAAGTAAACAGCATCGCGACCCACTTACCGCGATTAATCTGTTCTTCGCTGCGTATAGCGATAAGCCGTGCGAACACTTGAGGCGAGCCAAGAAAGCCCAAACCGATCAGCATCATGCCCACAACAACGGCGATATTCATCAATGTAAGGCCGCCAGCACCCCATATATTTACCAGCCCTGGCTCAATTGCGTACAAGCCATCGTAGATGGACCCGCTATTGGAAAGAGACAGATAAGCGACCGTGGGTAACAGCACCAGACACAACAACATCACCGCGCCCTGAAACATATCGGTCCAGGCGGCGGCCAAAAAACCACCGGCGATGCAATAAGTCGCCACTACCAGGAAACCAACGACAGCACCGGTGTGATAATCCCAATCAAGAAAAGTTTCGAAGGCGGAGCCGGTGGCATCAATCTGTGCAGAAATATAAATTAGTACGAAAATAGAAAGTACTGTCGCGGAAACAATACGTAACACATGGGTTTTAGACTTGAAGCGGCTGCCCATGTAGTCGATAACAGTTATGGAATCGTAGTTATCGGTTAGTCGCTTAAATCGATTCGCCATAAAAAACCAGGCCACACCAACACCAAACAACTCCCCGACCACCACCCAATAGGTGCTGAACCCGAGCATGGCACCCATACCGGTAAGCCCCAGCAGTAACCACGCAGACTCCCCGGTTGCCTGTGCTGAAAACGCAGCAACCCAAAAACTCAGGGATTTTCCGCCAATTACAAAATCATTCATGCTTTTGACGCGCCTGGACGCGAGATACCCCAGAAATATCAAAATTCCGAAGTAGATAACTATCATTGAGTATTTCTCGGCCATGTTTGTCCTCCAGCAAAAGATGGTTATGCTGATAATACCTCTCAAGGCATTAAGTTACATCATTTGATGTCGGCTAATGCAGAGAAGCGGCAACGCCATTTTGTCTGCCTGTTGGTGGATTTCGAACACACAAACACCAGTCAGCTAATAGCTTACGCCTGTGGGTTCAGGCCAGTCAGCAAATAATCCCACGCATTGAAAAGTGGCGCAGTGGAGACTCGGAAACAAGTTTTGCCCTTTAGGCAAACTCGGTCTATAGTTAGACCTTTTTATGGAAAGACAGGCACCGAGCAAAAAGTGCCCAATTATTGGAGGTTCCCTTGGCTAGGCTTGGCGACAACAGTTCAATACAGCGCAAATTCTCTCGGCGTAAATTCATTGGCTCCAGCAGTGCCCTGGCGGCTGCCGCTGTGGGACTCCCCACCCGGTCGGTTCTTGCCGCAGATGCACCAGCCCCGCTACAATCGGCCGCTCCGGACTACGTTGTGCTGAATGCACAAGTACTCACAGTCGATAGCAGGCAGCCGCGTGCCGAAGCCTTTGCGGTAAAGGGCAGCCATTTCATCGCCGTCGGAACAAGTAGTGACATCAGCAATCTGGCGACTTCGAGAACGGAAATTATCGATGCCGAAGGCATGACCATTACTCCAGGGTTTATCGATGCACATTGTCACGCATCCGGTGCCGGGGTGAATGAGTTGGTGCAGGTGAATGTGGACATGCGCTCCATCGCCGAAATTAAAGAAGCACTCAGGCAGCGTGCGAATAACACAGCAGAAGGCCAGTGGGTCAGAGGCTTTAAATACGACGATACCAAGCTGGCAGAAGGGCGCCCACTCAATCGCTTTGACATCGACGAAGTAGTGCCAAATCACCCGGTTGTAGTCGGCCACCGCGGCGGACACACCGGCGTTTATAACAGCATGGCTCTGGCTCTAGCCGGAATTACCGCAGAGACTCCGGATCCCCGCGATGGCCGCTTCTATCGCGATGCTGACGGTGTACTCACCGGACTAATCGCCGAACAGGCGCGCAACGTGTTTAACGGAATGATTCCCGGCGGCTCTACGCGAGAGCAACGTCGTGACGGCGTAAAACTCATTTCAGCATTAATGACCAGGGCTGGTTTAACCTCGGTGCATCAAACTGGTGCCGGGCGCGATGACATGATTGCCTTTCAGGATGCTCGCGCTGAAGGGGATTTGCGTTTTCGTATGTATCTATTTCCAAGTGGCAAACTGTTCACTGATTTAGTAAACGCGGGCGTACGAACCGGTTTCGGCGACGAAGTGTTTCGTATTGGTGCTGTGAAATTTTCTGCCGATGGCTCCGCGTCGGAACGCACCATGCGCATGAGCACACCCTATGTGGGTCGACCGGATGACTATGGCATTCTCACCATGTCACAGCAAGAAATTCATGAAGCGGTAGAGAACGCACATCGTAACGATTTCCAAATTGGCATTCATGCCAATGGCGATGTCACCATCGATATGGTGTTGAATGCCTACGAGAGAGTACAGTCACTGTGGCCCCGTGCCGATGCGCGGCATCGCATTGAACATTGTTCTTTGGTGAACCCTGGCATCCTGCAGCGCATCAAGGCAGCCGGTGTAATACCCGCACCGTTTTATACTTATGTGCATTACCACGGTAACAAGTGGGTAGACTACGGCCAGGAAAAAATGGCCTGGATGTTTGCGCACAAATCTTTCCTCGACTATGGCATCCCGGTCGCACCCGCGTCTGACTACACACCGGGTCCCTATGAACCCTTAATGGCGCTGCAAAGCATGGTGACACGAAAAGATTTTGATGGCCGCGTCTGGGGGCCGAAGCAACGCATAACTTTAGACCAGGCGCTTAAAATTTGCACCATGAATGGCGCCTTTGCTTCTTTCGAGGAAAACATCAAGGGTAGTATCACGGCAGGTAAATTGGCTGACTTTGTGATTCTCGCCGACAACCCGCAGAAGGTTAATCCCGACACCATCAAGAATATTGAAATTGTCAGAACGGTGGTTGGCGGCAACACAATGTATGCCGCCTAGCCTGGCTTCTATCTCATTTATTTATTCCTGCACCACAGCCGTGATTCCATTCACCTCTGCACCGCCCGTCATTCTGCACCGCCCCCCGTCATTCCTGTGAAGCATGTCCCTGCGTAGGCGGGGAGTAGGAATCCAGTCAAATATTTTTTCAAAACACGGGCATCATTTTCAACTGTCCATTGTCCGCGGAAGAGCATTTACATGGATAGACAGGATGAACAGGATGGATAAGAGGATTGGCGCTGCTAAAGACTGTGCAAAAATCCAATATTCGTCATTCCTGCGAAGGAGACTGTGCAACAAACGCCAGCTCACCAACCCACTATTGAGCATTTTGAGTCGGGTACGAGTAAAAAAGGATTCTTATGAAAAGTCGGCAGGTGAAATAAGCTTGTTTATTGCGAAAATAGGCATTTCTGGCATAAACCATCGAATAGTGGACGCAAAAACAAAGATGTCGCTTGATTTCTTCCATTACGGCTTCAATATTGCCTGCTTTTATAGCTAATAGCAGCTTATTGAACAGCATGTTCAAAACACGCTTAAAGTTATAGCAAAACATAATCAATGCCCAATCAAAACCATGGGCTCCGGATACTTTTTCTTTGCCTCTGACCAGGTAGTGATCCCAACCTAATGACCTCTTTATGGTGCCAAAAGGATGCTCCACAATCGATCCTCTTCTTTTGCTAATCGCCTTGGCTGATTCTGTTTGCATTACCTCACCATAGGCTTGTAAAAAGGCTTCATGTTCCCAGCGCCATATTCTTCGGTGAGGCGTTTGCTTTGCCAGGCACTCGCTACGCACAGGGCAAGCCTTGCAATCTAGGGCACTGGTGCTATAAATAAACCCAAGCTTGCCTTTGGATAGGCTTGGGCTTGCTGTTTTTGTCAGTGTTTTGTTGTTGGGGCAGGTGTATTCGTCTTGCGACCCTCTAAGATGTACAACAATAGACAAAATCCTCTTTAGTGTATCTGCCAGTCTTCTTTTGTTTCTGTTGCGTATCAATAGGTGGGATAATCGGCGGCGGGATGATTGGGTGGATTTTGTCATCAACACAGTTCTTTAATGAGATTGATATTTTGGCACAGCAAAACAAATTCCTTAAACGTATTCTTGAGTGCTGCGGCATTATTTTTTCTAAAATTAGCAATCGTCTTATAGGTGGGCTTTAAGCCTTGCAATAACCAGATAAGCTCGATATTTCTATGGGTTTCCCGAGCCAGGTGGCGGGAACTTCTTATTTTATTGGTATAGCCGTAAATGTAGAGTTTCAACATCAATTTTGGGCAAAAGGCGGGGCGGCCATTGTTATTTTTGTCGCTATATCTTGTCTTAAAGCCCAAGGCCTCAACTTCTAAACTATCCACATAGGCATCAATGGCACGAACCGGATCATTCTCGCCGATCCTCTGGCCGCTCTGGGAATAACAGTTGTTGCTGGCGATTTAAACCGTGTATGTAATCACTCATAAAGCCTCTGTTTAATGATTATAATCAGTTAGTTATGTTCGTTATTGTATCATAATTGAGCCAGGTTTTGGATGTTTATTACTGTAATTATTGGGTATTTTTACAGAGGCGGTGTATCGGCTTAAAATACCAGCAAGGTCGGTGAATTAGGGCAGTAATGAGAATGTGACCAGGGGTGGTGGTTTTTTGCACAGTCTCGAAGGCAGGAATCCAATAAACCACCCAAATCCACAAGCGTTTTCCACAGCTAACGCCAGTGTGTAAGGTTGCCATTAGGCTTACTTGCCAAAATGTAAACGGTGGCTTGTTTGTGGCTCATGGTATTAGCCACTGGATTCCTGCTTTTAATTTTTATCTCATCATCGGTAAGGTCGTAAAGTTTCTTGATTACCACTATAGATAAGTCGCTCTACCCCGCATATAACAACAGTCTATCTATTTGATTCGTAAGGGGGTATGTCATGGCGCGTGAAGGTGCAATTCCAGAAAGGGGTTAGTTTGAACGATTTTATCAAGCGATTTTATCAAGCAGTACGGTAGCGAAGTCCAATGCTTCGATGCGCTTTATGCCTGGCGGTGGCCCAAAGGGTTCCAGTGCCCGGCCTGTGGTCACGACAAGTGCTGCCAGTTAACCAATCGCAAACTTGCAGCAGTGCAATCGCTGCAATCGCCAGACGTCACTGACGGCTGGAACCCTCTTTGAATCCACCAAACTACCGCTTACTCTATGGTTACGGGCTATGGTTCCAGGCTATCTATCTGATCACACAGGACAAGAAAGGCATCTCGGCCATGAAACTGCATCGTCACCCGGGTATTTCCTACAATGCCGCCTGGCGAATGAAGCACAAGCTTATGCAGGTGATGATGGAGCGGGATCACAATAACAAACTATCCGGGTTGATTGAATTGGATGATGCTTACTTGGGCGGCGAACGTAGCGGGGGCAAGGCGGGACGCGGTGCTGCGGGTAAGACCCTTTTGTAGCGGCGGTAGAGAGCACGGCCGATCATTGCCCGGTTCGAGTTAAGTTGCGGTGCGGCGAGCTCACCGGGCCGTCGGTCGTAAAGGGTTTCCGCACCGAAGTGATTAAATCATGGAGCCGGCAACATCTGATCGAGGGCAGTACCGTTATCTCCGATGGTTTGGCGTGCTTTAATGCCGTTGTCGAGGCCGGTTGCTTGCATGACAAGATTGTGTGCGGCGGCGGTGGCAGAGCGTCTGTCGAAAAACCTGAGTTCTTGAGTTCTATAATCAGGTGGATCAATACGATTCTGGGTAACTTAAAGAGTTCATTACGCAGTACCTGGCATGCTATTCGACCTAAATATGCTCAGCGATACTTGTCGGAATTTCAGTATCGTTTCAATCGTCGTTTTGATTTGAACGACCTCATTCCCAAGCTTGCTTGTGCGGCACTCAGGACGCCACCGATGCCGGAAAACTTGCTGAAGATAGGCTTAGATTAAATGGTAATTAGGTAAATCAATGACTTATGAGAGTTGACCGTCGAAGTCAGGAGGAATAGAATTGAAAGATAGAATCGAGGTGAAAGACGTTGACTAGGTCGCCGTTTGATTCAGAAGTAATTGAGAGGGACAAACCTCTGCGGTGCTTATTTTGTGCTAAAAGAGCCTAGCACAAAACAACCTCCACTACGGCTTGCCCCTCATTGCTAGCGTTAGCATCAAAAGCAGGTATCGAGCCATGTCAGCATCAACCGAAAAAAATGAGATTGAATGAGTGGAATACATTGATTTTGAAAAAGTCATTTCAAATGATTACAAAGTGTTTGTCGATACATCTAGCCTTCTACAAGATAATTCTGAATTTGTATTCTTTAAGATTATTGCTCCCTTGCTGTGCATGTACGGAAAGCAAATAATCGTCCCGAAATCAGTATATAATGAAATATACAAGCATACTCATGAGTACCGAGTTAGTCTCATGACACAAGCCTAAATAGCGCCATTCTATCAAGGTCTTGCCGTTGCGTGATGAATTTCGCGAAGTTTGTACGAGAATCCGTATCCAGGAGAAAATGCGGGAGGCTGCTGCGTAGCGCAGTGGCAACCACCAACTCGGACGGAGCTAGACCGGGCCGGATCGTTCGAAGCCAGGAGCCAAAAGAGTTCCAGACTAGCCGAGTGTGGCAAGATGCCAGGTAATGAAGTAGCCCTTGAGCAACAATCCCCGCGTGTACAAAGACGTGATAAGCCTTCAGTTTTCGCTTGACGCCATCGCGATATTTTTTTGATTCCCGGTGAAGGTGCTGATTACCATTGCGTCGCTCCAATGGCTTCATTACGCTCATCCAGAAATGGTATGAAAAAGAACCGATAACATGAACCGCCTGCTTGAAGGCATGCTCTATTTTAAATCGCAGACCGTAGAGGTGAATGATATCGAGGGCCGATAATGACGTATCAGTAGACATGAGTATACAGCGTCCCCTCGTTGGGTGAACGACAATGACAAACCGAACAATACTGCCGGTCGGTCTCCATAATAAATCATGGACTGCGTATCGGATAGCTACGTTTTTTTCGCCATAGACAGGGCTTTGAGCCTCCTCCATCAATGCGACCAACCCAAACAGTGATCTTGGTTTTACCTTGTCACCATACTTACGTGGCCGCCCTCTTTTTTTCGGCTGTTGCTGATGATGCAGCTGGTAGGCAACCGCATTTGATCTGGCGCGGGTGACCAAATGATTCCCCTCATTCAAAAGCCCATTAACGACTTTCTGGCTGGCATAATAGGCGTCGGCGACAAAATAATACGGCTCCTGAATACTGACTATCGCCAGTAGACTGATCATTTTGTCGAGCAGGGTACGCCGGTCACGATTCGATAACACGGTCCCCTCATGAATCCTCGCGGCAAGCGGCACAGCGAACACGCTATTGGCGGCACGAGAAAGAATAGAGACGGCCTGAAAGGAGTGTCCCATGATGTACTCCGCTTTGGTATTTGACTCGGATTCCTGATGTAGCAGCTTCACAGCAGGCATCTTTTTGCCCTGTTTGGAGACCTTAATGCCGTCCCCCACCAACACGAGTCGGCCATTCACTCGAACCAGACCAGGGAACAGTCGAAGTACAAGTTGAGACCACAATACCGTCATTGAGTCCAACTTAATGCCGGTGCTGTGGAAGTTATCCAGCAAGTTGTCATAAAACCGCCCCTGTAACCCCAGCGCCCGGACAATACTCGTCACCCCCATTCGTTCGGTACGAACCGTCAATCCCGCCACACAGACGGCGAACCACATAAATGTCCGGGTACGAGCGCAAGCCGGGCGAAGATAAATGATTGCATCCCACCAATAGATCCACAGCATAGACAGTGTCCTTTTGACAAACTAACATAGTATGTATATGCTATATCAATGACAAAGAAAAGGCTCGCACAAATTGAACGGCGTATGACAAAGATCAAAGGTGACATAGCATTACTGGGCGCTATGCGCCCTGGATCGTTGACGAAGCAATACAAGGACCGGGAGAGTCAGACTGGGCCTTATTATCAGGTCAGCTATACACTGGATATGAAGAGCCGGACGGAGTATATTCGCAAGGAATTTGTGGGCGATATACGCGGCCAGATAAGTAACTATAAACGGTTCAAGAAGCTCAATGCACAATGGGTGGCGCTGAGTATTGAGCACTCAAAGTTATCAATGAAACTCAAGCAAGCGTAGTGATTACAACGGGAAGCAAGCAAAAATCGTGGCCAAACTGGGCAGTAAAAAGAACCCATTGATTTTAAGAGTTGCCGATGACTCAAAAGTCGATATGATCGCCAATACCTGTCATGAAAACGGCTGGCATTTTATTTTGGGGTTTGAACCGGACAAGGAAGAGGATCTAACGGACCTGGAAAGAAAGCTATCGCCTCCCATCCATCATGAAGCCGCAAAGATCGGGCGAAATGAACGGTGTGTCTGCGGAAGCGGGAAGAAATACAAGAAATGTTGCGGAGCTGCCGCTTGACTGGTTTCGCTAAACAGCAAATAAAACAGAGCGCAGAACTCGGTACTCTCAAGAAGCATAGTCGTTCAAACAAAGTAAAAAATATTAACTCTGGGATAAAAATACTTAATGATTTTGCTCAAAATAATTTATATGTAGTGGAAAGTACATTTGACAAACAGTTTGCAGATAATGCAATTATTTCTCTATTTTCTTCTCTGAGGATTAAATACAATTTATGCCTTATAACTAATGATAATAGCTATAAGAAATCGAGTAATTTATCACAAGATATACTTGATTTAAAAAAGGCTAGATCAGTTGATAGAATAAAAGACATTGTCGTTTTTTATCTTAGCAGAAAAGATGACAAAATCGTGCAATTCAAAAATAATAGCAGAAGCTCAGTTAGTCACGATAAAAAACAATATGCCAAGTCCAACTATCACCAGAAGGTAGCTCCATTTAGTCTGCCTAAAAGCGTAAAAAACGGAGAATATAAAACGCCTGTTAGTATAACCCCTGAAGTTAACGATTATGTATTTGATGAAAAAGGCAATAAATATCGTCTTGAAAAACAAATAGGTAGAGCTGGTGGGGAAGGTTCAGTTTATATCACAAGTCACTGCTGTCCCGTTAAGGAGAAATAAAAAGGTCTGATTCCGCCACAATTGATACAATGAGATTGTTTAGAAAACAGTGTATTAATAGAGGGAACCAGACCATGGCGCATTGTAATACGATCCTGTCACAAATACTAAAACTTGTTCCGAGACATGAATTTGAGACCCTTGCCAAACAACATCATTCAGGTCGTGCTTTTCGTAAAGCCTCCCGCTGGTCACAGTTTGTGTCGCTGACGATGGCTCAATTGTCCGGTCGAAACAGCTTGCGCGATATCGTGGACAATATGTCGGCGCAAATGCATCGCCTTTACCACCTGGGTAGCGCGAAGCTGTCGCGATCTAACCTATCGCGCATCAATGAAGATAAGCCTTATGCTCTGTACGAAGCGCTGTTTGGAAAACTGTTAACTCGCTGCCAGGGCGTGGCACCTGATCATAATTTCAGATTTAATCACCCGCTGTATTCGCTGGACGCTTCCACCATCGACTTGTGTTTGTCTGCGTTTCCCTGGGCTGATTTTCGCACCACCAAAGGAGCGATTAAACTGCACGTCGGGTTGAATCATGCGGGTTATTTGCCCGAGTTTGTGACTATCACAGAAGGGAAGAAGCACGATGTAACAGTGGGCCGCAGGCTCAGCTTTCCCAAGGGAAGTATTGTTGCGATTGATAAAGCCTACAATGATTACGCTTGGTATAAACAGTTGACAGATAAGGATATTTTCTTTGTTACCCGGCTTAAGAACAATGCAAAATACCGTATTATCGAGCGTCGACCAGTGCTGAAAGGAAAAGGTTTGACCTGTGATCAAACGATAGAATTCACTGGCCCCCAGGTCTCCAGGAAATGTCCAGTCCGCTTAAGGCGGATTGGCTACAAAGATGCGGAGACGGGTAAGCACTATGTGTTTCTAACGAACAATTTCAAACTGGCAGCCAGGACGATCGCCGATATCTACAAAGCCAGGTGGCAAGTAGAATTATTTTTTAAGTGGATAAAACAGAACCTGAAAATAAAATCGTTTGTTGGCACGAGCAAAAATGCAGTGATGACTCAAATATGGATAGCGATGTGCGTATACCTGCTAATAGCGTTTCTGAAGTTTCAGTCAGCACTCACAAAAAGTATGCAGCAGCTATTGCGATTACTACAGCTCAATTTATTTGATAAGCGTGACCTGATGGCGCTGTTGAGGGGTGATCCACCTGATGGCAGGCTGCCTGATGTTAATCAAATGGCACTCATATGAAAGTTAACGGGACAGCAGTGATCACAAGTAAAAAAGGATATGTATGTAAAATCTACAAGTCTGACAAAAATACGAACTTCAAGCAGAAAAAAATCACATTATTAACGAAAAACAAAATTAATGTTAAGGGGGTATGCCTTCCTGAATTTATAGCGTTCAACAGTAATAAGGAATTCGTTGGGTATTTTATGCAGCAAGCAGATGGTGTAGAAATAAAAACATCTATTTTTATGCCACCTCTCTTAAAAAAGAAATTTCCGCATTGGACAAGATGGCATCTTGCTGTTGTTGCTCTAAGTATTCTGAATACCGTAAAAATTCTACATGAACATAATATTATATTAGGCGATATTAACCCTAATAATATATTGATTAAAGATGAGCTTAATATCTATTTTATCGATACCGATAGTTTTCAAGTGGAAGGTTATCCGTGTTCTGTTGGAATGATCCCCTACACAAAAATAGAAAACCACGGTAAAAAGTATTCAGAATATCTTAGATCAAAAGATGATGATATTTTTGCAATTATGACGCTAGTATTCCAAATTCTGATGCCAGGAAAACTTCCCTATTCATTTAGTGGCGGAGGCAGTGAAAGAGAAAATATGAAACCTGAAAACTTTCCGTATAAATGTTATGACGGTGGTAGCTATGATAAAGCACCAGATGGGCAGTGGGTTTATATTTGGAGCCATTTACCAAGAAAACTTAAAGAACTTTTTTGTAAATTATTTAAGTTGGGTGAAACAATACAAATATATGAAGCAGTGAAAAACATAAAACTACCTAATTACCATCTAACATAAGCCTATCTTCAGCAGCTTTTCCGGCATCGGTGGCGTTCTGAGTGCCGCACAAGCAAGCCTGGGAATGAGGTCGTTCAAATCAAAACGACGATTGAAACGATACTGAAATTCCGACAAGTATCGCTGAGCATATTTAGGTCGAATAGCATGATAGGTACTGCGTAATGAACTCTTTAAGTTACCCAGAATCGTATTGACCCAATAGAACTCAGGTTTTTCGACAGACCCTCTCCCGCCGCCGCACACAATCTTGTCATGCAAGCAACCGGCCTCGACAACGGCATTAAAGCACGCCAAACCATCGGAGATAACGGTACTGCCCTCGGTCAGATGTTGCTGACTCCATGACTTAATCGCTTCTGTGCGGAAACCCTTTACGACCGATAACTTAACCCGAATTGGGCAATGTTCGGCGGTGGTCTCCACCGCCGCCACAAAAGGCGTCTTACCGGCAGCACCACGTCCCGGCTTGCACCCGCTACGCTCGCCGCCCAAGTAAGCATCATCCAATTCAATCAACCCGGATAGTTTGTTATTGTGATCCCGCTCCATCATCACCTGCATAAGCTTGTGCTTCATTCGCCAAGCGGCATTGTAGGAAATACCCAGGTGACGATGCAGTTTCATGGCCGAGATGCCTTTCTTGTCCTGTGTAATCAGATAGATACCCTGGAACCATAGCGTGAGTGGTAGTTTGGTGGATTCAAAGATCGTTCCAGCCGTCAGTGATGTCTGGCGATTGCAGCGATTGCACTGCTGAAGTTTACGGATGGTCAACTGGCAGCACTTGTCGTGACCACAGGCCGGACACTGAAACCCTTTGGGCCACCGCCAAGCATAAAGCGCATCGAAGCACTGGTCTTCGGTACCGTACTGCTTGATAAAATCGTTCAAGCTAACCCCTTTCTGGAATTGCACTTTATTGCGCGCCATGACATACCCCTTATGAATTAAATAGATAGACTGTGATTATATACAGGGTAGAGCGACTTATCTATAGTGGTAATTAGGTAAAACTATATATTCACCAACTTGAAAAAGGGCATCAAACAAATTTAATTTTTCCATCCTCATTTAAGCAAATTGACAAAGACGGAAAAGTTGTTAATGAGGAAACATCTAAGTACAAATGCGTATCTTGTGAGGCAGATTACTTTCTTACTGATTCAGAAAAGTCTTTTTTTAAAAAACAAGGTTTGGATATACTAAAAAGATGCAAGCTATGTCTAAAAAATAAAAAAGAGCGTAATAATTCAAATCAAAACAAATACGATCAATCTACATATTCGAGAACGTCTGAATCTACCTCTCAAGAGACAAGCAGTAGTGATTTATTTAATTTTTTAAAATCTTTATTTAATCGTTTAAAATCTTTATTTTAATTATTTAGGAAAAAATATTATGAACAATAATCTAATGGTTCTAAGAGAGCGGGATTTGATAGAAAATCCTATTACCAGGTTACCAGTTTGCCTATGTCTGGATTCCAGCTATTCAATGAGTGGCTCACCTATTAATGAATTAAACAAGGGCGTACAGTATTTTTTCGATGCCATAAAAACAGATGAAATAGCTCGGTATTCTGTTGAGTTGGCAGTTGTTTCATTTAATAGTGAAGCTGAAACTATATCTAATTTTTCTAGTGTTGACAGGCAAACAATAACTCTTTTAAAGGCTAATGGATCTACATCAATGGGGAAAGGTGTTGAACTAGCGCTGGATTTATTAGAGCAAAGAAAAAGTGAGTTCTCAAATAAAGGTGTTGATTACTACCAGCCTTGGTTAGTTCTGATGAGTGATGGTGGTCCAACCGATAATATATCAACAGCCGTTCGTCGAGTCCAAAAGTTATCCAGCAAGAAAAAACTAACTGTATTTTCTGTTGCTATAGGAGATAACGCCGATATAGATGTTCTTAAACAGTTTTCTTCTATGAAAAATAATCTAGTTCTAAAAGTAAAATCAGCAGAACACTTTAAAGAATTCTTTGAATGGTTAAGTCAAAGCGTAAGTGTTGTCTCTCAATCTGTTCCGGGTGATAAGCCGTCACTACCACCAAGACCACCAGTAATAGAAATTGAATTATGAGTAATGACTGGAAATTGGCAAGTGCCTATGTAACAGGAAGGGGACATTTTGCAAAAAATATCCCATGCCAAAATAGAACTTCTGTGCTTGTTAATAGACATTCAACAGGTGTTTTCTATGGGTTATCGCTTGCTGATGGCGCAGGAAGCTATAAGTTTTCAGATATTGGTGCAGAAATTATAACAAAAGAAATTCTTACATATTTAAAATCAAATTTTACTAACTTATTAAAAGTTAAAAGTGTTTCAAAAAAAGTTATTCAACATATAGAACAAATACTTTCTGTAGAGGAAAAAAATAGAGCCATTGATATAAAAGAACTTTCATCAACTCTACTATTTATTGCTCTAAAAAAAGATAAGTTTATTGCAGGTCATATTGGTGATGGAGTGATTGGAGTATTAGATAAAAATAATAATATTTCTGTATTGTCTTATCCTGATAATGGGGAATATTCAAATTCTACCTTCTTCACTACATCAGGAAATTATCCTAATAGATTGAGAATAATTAGAGGAAATATAGTAGATAGCACAGGTTTTATACTTATGTCTGATGGATCGGATGAAAGCTTATATGATTCAAGAACAAAAAAATTAATGCCCGTTAATGCTGAAATAATAAACTGGTTGAATGTAGGAAGTAGTGAGGAAGTTAATATCGCTCTTCAAAGCAACTTAAATGATATTATTAAACAAAAAACATTTGATGATTGCAGTTTAGGTATCTTAAAAAAATGCTAACAAAAGCATCCAGCGGACAGTTAAAAGCGACGTTAGGCGATGAAACCAGGGGAGGGGAAATATGTTGAACATTGAATCTGTGAATCATATTGGTATTCGGATCTCAGAGAGGTCACGTTCGGTGTCCTTTTACTAAAGCCTTGGGTTCCAGTTAGTTCAGGATGCCGGTTTCGATAAAGGTCATCCCATCATGCAGCACTTGAGTGGTGTCGTTTTGAATCTATTGAGTCCGGCAACCGTATCAGATGGCAAGAACATTCTGATGGATGTTGATAAGAAGTATCCCTGCTATACGCACATTGCGCTCACCGTAAGTTCCCTGGACGACACGAAGGAATTCATGGCAACGAATGACATTCAGGTGACGGGTTCATTTAGTTTTGGAAGCATGTCAGCGATATTCATCCGCGACCCAGATCGCAATGTGATTGAGCTATACCCATACGGTGATGCGGAGTTTGAAGGTTCGAAGGGGTACTTGGGTCATCCGTAGGGTTGATATGAGCAATCGCCTAACAAATCATTCCAGCGGACGGCTTCGCCGCTCGCTGAATTCAAGCGTTAGAAGGTAGTCGAAGTGAATCATCTATTCCAACAGATGCACATGCCTGCTGACTTAGCTATTGAGTTCATGGCTACTTTTTCCTGACTTCGACGGTCCACCCCGCGCAGATCGTCCACAGCCCAATAAATACGCGGGGGTAGTAGAGAAACTGCTTTGTAGTGCCTGTCTGAATATTTATGTTTATTTCGGCGATAGCATGGTATAGGCTCACCCCATGTTCGTTCGCGTTAAATCTACACCCAATAGCCCAAGACAATCGGTTCAGATTGTGCAATCCGTGCGTGTCGGCGATAAGGTCAAGCAAAAGATTGTGCCCAAATCCCCAGATAGAGTAGCGTCAGCGCTTCAATGGCTTGTGAATCCCTCTTTCAAGTCTTATGGCTGGCCAGTACAGCAGATAGTACAGAGATAGTGCCGAGAGGTTTACTCAAAAACCCTGGTTATTAAAAAAATACCAGTTCGGCGGATTGTCAGTACTAAATTGGTTATTTTGGACGCACCTATCCTGCAGAAGCCGTTATTCTTGTTCTCTATCGGGTTAAATGGGCAGTGCTTCAAACCTCTTCAGTGCCAGCAGCACTTGTTCTAGGAGTATTCGGTGGTTTTCTTTCAGCTTTACAAATAATTGTCGTCCGGTTCTGACCACTTTTGCCGCTAACGCCAGCGCAAGGTCAGCACACGGCTATGAGCTATGGATAGTGGGACAACTCCACTGGCAGCAGATGACGCATGAGGGCATATAGATTATAGGAGAGTGCGGAGATTAAAAAGTACAGCCCATTAGTAGCAAAATCTGAACACGGCAGGGTGTCGCCGCCAAAATCTCGCTTCAGTTCTTTGATGCGGTTCTCGCTGTCCTCGCCACGTTGCCCTATTAGTCATATTGGCCAGTGAACAATCTCGCTATCGCTCAGGCTATCCCGGTTAGTGGCAATCCCGCGATAAATATAAGCACCTGCGTTTATTTCCTCTGCACTATTTTCTGAGTTATCTTTTGAACTGTCTTCTGAATCAGCTGATGAATCTAAATCCAGACGCGCCTGGCCGCTAACGGCTGTTCGCTGCATGATAAGGGTGAAGGGTTTTTCATACGCACCGATGCAGAAGCTGGTGCGGCAGGTATTCTGGTCGCCTATCGGCGCATCTTTTTTATCCAGCAAAGGCTGCCAGTCCGAAGCGTTTGCCGATTCTATCTGCGTGCGCAGTGCGGCGCTGGTCTTGGCACGAATGGCATACTCGATACCCTGCTTATCACAATACGCAATGATTTTTGTTTGGTAGCCGGCGGCGTCAATACGCAGCGCCTTCACGGTACAGCCTTGCGGGAGCGACTGCTGGCATTGCTGGATAAACGCCAAATTATCTTTCGCTGGCGGCACATTGCCGTGACGGAAATCCACGGCTGCAACCTGCCCCACCATCGGCATAAAGCCCTTGTTCTTGTTGTAATACCAACAGCCCAAGGATTTGACACTTTGTGCTTTCCACGGGGAATTTGAAGTGATTCAGTAGTCATCATCATAGGAGGTATTAATGACAGTAGAGATTATGCGAACGGACAAGTCGGCCTGCGATCTTCGGTGCGCCGCAGCGGCGTGCAGGGACGCGAAAGCGGCCCGACGGATGCTGGCGATTGCGTTGATTTTGGACGGCACTGACCGCAAGACGGCGGCCGAGAACTGCGGGATGGATCGCCAGACGTTGCGTGACTGGGTACACCGTTACAATGACACGGGGATTGAGGGTCTCTCGAACCGGCGTTCGCCAGGACGGCAGCCCCTGCTCAGCGTGGCACAGAAGGCGGAGTTGGCATCGCTTGTGCGTGAGGGGCCGGATCCCGAAACGGACGGCGTGGTGCGCTGGCGGCGCATTGACCTCAAGCGCAAGATTGAGGAGTACTTTGGCGTTGTCATGCATGAGCGGACCGTTGGCAAACAACTGGTAAAACTTGGTTTTCGACGCTTGTCTGTGCGCCCGCAGCATCCGAAATCCGACCCGGATGCGCAGGATGCGTTTAAAAAAACTTCGCTGCAGAGGTAGCGGCCGTTCTGCCCAAAACGGCCTGCGGCAAACCATTGGAGATTTGGTTTCAGGACGAAGCCCGTGTGGGTCAGCAAGGGACGCTGACACGTATATGGGCCGAACGGGGAACCCGGCCGCGTACGCCGCGTGATACACGTTATACGTCGGGCTATATCTTCGGCGCGGTTTGTCCCGAACGCGCCGAGGCTGCTGCGTTGATCATGCCGCATGCGGACACGTCCGCTATGAATGCACATCTGTGCGAGATCGCCAAGACGGTCGCGGCAGGTGCCCATGCCTTGCTCATCCTCGACGGTGCAGGCTGGCACGGATCAGCAAAACTGGAAGTGCCAGACAACATCACCCTGCTCAAACTCCCGCCCTATGCGCCAGAACTCAACCCGATGGAAAACGTTTGGGCCTACCTGCGCGCCAACAAGCTGGCAATCTCTGTGTTTGAATCCTACGATGAGATCGTCGACAAATGCTGCGATGCCTGGAATTTCTTCGCAGAGGACAAACAGGCAATCACATCAATTACATCACGTAATTGGGCCAAAACAGTCAATCAATAGAGCCGTTGGTATTACAACAAGAATAAGGGCTTTATGCCGATGATCGGGCATATTGCGGAAATTGGGCAGGTTGCAGCCGTGGATTTCCGACTCGGCAATGTGCCGCCAGCGAAAGATAATTTGGCGTTTATCCAGCAATGCCAGCAATCGCTCCCGGAAAGCTGTACCGTGAAGGTGCTGCGTATTGACGCCGCCGGCTACCAAACAAAAATCATTGCGTATTGTGATAAGCAGGGTATCGAGTATGCCATTCGTGCCAAGACCAGCGCCGCACTGCGCGCGCAGATAGCAGCGGCAAGCGCTTCGGACTGGCAGCCTTTGCTGGATAAAAAAGCAAGGCGGTCAGTGGAGACTGTGCAAAAAACCCTCGCCAAGCCGTGTTACATGTGGAAAACCCTTGCGGGTTTGGCTGTTTTACTGGGTTCCTGCTTTCGCAGGAACGACGAATGCTGGGTTTCTTGCACAGTCTCGTGGTCAGGATACCTACCGCACCAGCTTCTGCATCGGTGCGTATGAAAAACCCTTCACCCTTATCATGCAGAGAACAGCCGTTAGCGGCCAGGCGCGTCTGGATTTGGATTCATCAGCTGATTCAGAAGACAGTTCAGAAGATAATTCAGAAAATAGTTCAGAGGAAATAAACTCGGGTGCTTATATTTATCGCGGGATTGCCACTAATCGGGATAGCCTGAGCGATAGCGAGATTGTTCACTGGTCAATATGACTAATAGGGCAACGTGGCGAGGACAGCGAGAACCGCATCAAGGAACTGAAGTGAGACCTTTGCATAATCCACAAAACACTTGGCCAACTCACAAACAACGTGATTTTTTATAAACTTGCCTCATTTTTTCGCCCATATTCTCTCAACTCATCAATACGACACCAAAAAGCCTCTATTTTCGGCACTTTTAACCACTTTTAGTGGGTTTTAATCTGTTTTATTGCCCATTTAGGCGCAACTCTCCTGTAAAAGTCGCAGTTGTTTGAAAATATTCATCCCGGTTTTAAGGTTATGGCTCATGGCAATCAGATGTGCGCGGGTTTTGTTTCTGGCTAACCCCATGTATCTGCCTTGCCTAATCCGTGATGCAGTTTGAGTAAGCCAAAGGTGCGTTCAACCACATAGTGGACACTGGAGTATATTTTATTCTGTGCTTTTTGTTGCGCCGTTAATGGCGTGTTGCGATATGCCCGGTGCAGGATTGTATTGTTTGTCTTACCCAGTTTACGGTCATTGTCTTTGTTGGCACTTGTGCCCTGTGGGTATAGGCACTGTCTGCGTAAACTTGTCCGTGCCTATCGCCTAACAGATGTTCAAACTCCTGTGAATCATGCACATTGCCAGGCGTATAGGTCATTTTCTTGATAAAACCATATTCATCGGTATTGGCGTGCAGCTTAAATCCGTAGGTACTTTTACGCCTGCCATCGGATGCCGTTTTCACGTTCCATGCCGTTTCCGGTCTTGGGTATTGTGCCTTGTTTGTTCTTTTTAGAACGGCATTGCTTCGCCTCAATCACAGTCGCATCGATAATATTGAGCGAGCCTTGAGCAACAATAGGGCTGTTTTTAGCTAGATGATGATTGATCTGCGCCAATAAAGGTTCAAGCAGGTTTTCAGTGTGCAATAGATTCCTAAACCGCCAAATAGTGGAATGATCGGGTACTGCATCACTGAGGCTCAAACCAATAAACCGGCGGAATAGTAAATCTCGGGCTATCTGTTCTTCATAAGGCTTCATCGCTTAAGTTATACCACGCCTGTAAAATCAGTATCTTAAACATCATCAAAAGTGGGCATACCCAAAGGGCACAAGTGCCGGCACACCGCGCTTGGAGGCATAAAGATGGCTGAGCGTTTTTTCGATCTGTTTCCAATCGATAATTTCATGCACATCATCTAACTTAGACAATGCTTTATGCTCAATTAGAAGGGCATCTGCGAACGAGTATTGGGCGGTTTGTTTCCAGGACATTTGACGGTATCCTCATGGTTTGTTTGAATGAACCTATTTTATCATTTTAAGTGGTGCCACTGGGTGGATTTATGCAAAGGTCTCACATAGTATTTTTTAAAATTGGACTAATTTTGAATTAACCGACAAACCCATAGTGAGTAGCTGGCGAGCAAATATTCGCGGTTGTCTTGTCGTCCTCACCGTTACCTCCTAATAGTTGTACTTCGATAGAAGCGGGGAATTCCTGATCCAGGGTCATCGACTGTGACGATTGGTCATGTAGCATCACAGTATTGTTTCTATAGACCCAGCTAGGGCTATTATTCACCTGGTCGCCGACGAATCTGCGCTCCACACGGAAACGATAATGGGAAAAACTCTGCTTGCAGGAAATATGCCCGAACTCGCCATTGAAATCGAGCCAGTTGTCATGGGAAATGACAAGCACAGCATCGTCTACTCGAAACGTCTCTCGATAATTTACTCCCAATTCACGGCCGCTGGATTTGGGAATCCAATTCGTCAAATCATTGCCATTGAATAGACTAATCCATTACCCGGCATTATTTTGGGCGAAGATTGCGCCAGGCAGGAGGAATACGAACAAGAGAGGGCGCTTTTTATTAGGGTGTGTTGTTTGCCGTTCGGTTAAAGTCCAGTTTTAGATCCAATAATTCGGCATGTATAGGCGCTAAACCATTCCAGATTGGCGACAATTTGATAACTGCCTGAATTGCCTGCCACCTGATTTATCACAACACCAATGTGCTATTGGCTGTATGCAACGACCGACGCATAACCCGCTTGATCCCTGGTCTGCTTCGGCTATTCCACGTTTAATTTGTTTGTCCGAAAGATATCGATACTGCCAAGACTGTTGTCAGCGCGAGTGGAAAACCAGGTGAAGGTATTCTCACCCGGAGCCAGGGCTGGGCACATATCCGCAGCGGCAGTATTTACCTGTGGCCCTAAATTTACAGCTTCCGCCCAGATGTTCTCTCCCTGCGTCATCGCGCCCCAGCCACCTGGCCGAGATGAAGTGAAATACACCATGCCATTGCTGTCTTGGGTGAAATGAAACTCTTCAGCGGCGGCGTTGATGTTGGGGCCCTGATTAACGGGCTCCTGCCAGCCACCATTCGCATCGGGCCTGGCACAGTAAATATCGGAGCCACCGTAACCGCCTTCGCGCATGGAGGCGAAGCAGAGTGTTTCACCGTCTTGCAGTATTGCGGGGCAATGCTCATTACCGATATTGGTGCTAATCGGATAGCCGATCAGTTCCGGTCTGTGCCACTGTCCATTTACTTTGCGCGTAACAAACAAGTCGTTGGCGTTGCGCGGACTGCTAGTGGCAAGCCTGTCCGATTTGAAGTAGATGGTATTTCCATCGGCTGTTATCCATGGCTCGCGGTCATCGCCTGCGCGAAGTGGATCAACCTCGGTGGCTGGTGGCGCATTGACGGGAATGCCCATGTTGACAGCTGTGTTCCAGCGGCCTGTTTCGCCATTAAAAGTCGCGATATACAAATCTTTAGGGTCGCCTGCAGCGACCGCCATGTCTTCTCTGGCACTGCAATAAACCATGGTACCGTCAGCGGCAAAGGATAATTCCCCTTCCGCCCACATAGTGTTTATGGGTGCATCAAAATTGTGGACAGCCAGATCAAGCCAGTCTGCCTCCTGCACCGGGCTGCTGCTAAAGACGCTCAGACCTGCCCCGAAATAAGGCATTGAGAAAGTAGATTTCTGTTTTTGTTCATTTTTGGCTCCTGCTATGACAAGCGGCTGAAAACGCCCCCTCTACCTGCTTCTGACGGCAGCATAGAAGAGAATTTGATAGCAGAATAGCATAGACCTGTGGAGGCGCAAGCCTCAGTAGATTGGGCCCTTGCCCTTGAGTGCTGTGTCGTTGTATTTCTGGTTTATTCTTTCCAATAGCTAGTTAGTTTCCTGGACTCTCGACCCAGCGACCCAGCGATCAACTTCAGTTTCCAATAAGTCCATGGGTAGTTGACCAGAGCCCAGCACGGTGTCGTGAAATGCTCTCACATCAAAGTCGTCACCTAGCGCAAGCTCGGCTTTGGCTCTGAACTCTTGTATTTTTAACATGCCAATTTTGTAAGCAGTGGCCTGGCCCGGGTTGTTAAAATAGCGTCGAATCTCGGAGCGCACGGAGGGTTCCGGCCTGGCAGAATTTTCCAGCGCATAGGCTACAGCTTGTTCCTGCGTCCATTCCATTGCATGAATGCCGGTGTCAACAACCAGTCGAACAGCGCGCCAGATTTCACCGGATAAACGACCAAACTCAGCATAGGGGTCATTGTAAAAACCCATCTCTTTGCCCAGGTATTCAGCATAGAGACCCCAGCCCTCACTGAACGCGGAGTAGCCCCTGGCTGTCCTGAAACGGGGAATGTTTTCCAGTTCTTGCTGAATAGATAGCTGCATGTGGTGGCCAGGGACACCCTCATGATAGGCAAGGTTTTCGAGCCGGAAGATTGATGCTGCACGCATATCAATCAAGTGGGCATAGAAGGTGCCAGGGCGGGAACCGTCTTTCGTGCCACGGGTATAATGGGCTGCGCCACCCGCCGTTTCCCGAAACGCTTCGACTCGGCGAACCTGTAGGCCGGCTTTCGGCAAAATTCCAAAATAGTCAGGGAGTTTTGTATACATCCTGGCCAGTATTTCATCGGCAAGATTTAAGTAGTTACTACGTCCTTCATCGGTGGAAGCAAAGTAGAACTGGTCTTCTTCACGCATATAAGTAAAGAAATCTTGCAAGGATCCCTCAAACCCGGTCTGCTGTTTGATCTGCTCCATTTCAGCCTGAATGCGTGCAACTTCGCTAATACCAGTTTCATGAATTTCCCGAGCGGTGAGTGGGAGCGTGGTCATACTGGCTAACCGTGAATTGTAATAGGCTTCTCCATCAGGAAGAGACCAGGCACCCCTGGCTACATCTGACACATTCTCAAAGTCGGCCTCCAGCCAACTGGCAACTTCATCCAGGGCAGGCTTGAAGCTGGTTAACAGCGCTGTGCGGGCTTGCGCGGTTAGTGTTATCGCCCTTGCCTCGTCGATTTGTTCTGCCTCAAGCAGATTGTTGATCTTCGCGGTGATGTCCACCCATAGAGCGGAATCCTGTTGCTCATCGAAAGGCGCGCCGGTGGTCACGCGCTGTGCCTCGCTAATGGCTCGTTGATAGTCAAAATGTGGCGCACGAATTCCATCAGCCGCCGCCAATTTGGCACGCTCCAGGTATTGCAGGAAATAGCGTTGGGACTGATTGAGGCGAGAGATATAGTCATTCATATCACTCTCATTTTGTACATCTTGATAATTGATCAAGCTGTTAGCGAGAGTTGACTGCGGCCCATTACGACCAAAGATAAACCGATGACGACGAAAGGGAGTGCTGCGTTCGGTGTCGGCAAGAATATACTCCCATAGATCCCATGAAAGCTGACCCTGTTTATCCAGTTGTTCCCGGTTGAAGCTGGACCGCATTTCTGTAACGCTGTCCTGTCGCCATTGCAGTTGCGCTGCCAGGGCAGCCTCTGAAACATCATCGAGTTGACCGTGGGCACTTTTATCACCCTGACGTGTTTTGTTCAGCGGGCTAAAATCCAGCTCCTCGGCGTATTCTGCATCCAGCCAGGCAATAAATCGTTGACTTTCTCTGGCAACGATTTCGTCTGCAACCGGTTCAGCACTGGCACTGGGTTCTGGTTGAGTAAGCTTGATAGAATCATTATCACTACAGCCAATAATGAGCAGCGAAATAAGCACTATAATAAGAGTTATAAAAGGACGCATATTGTACTCTTCCTGTTCAGTCTCGGTGATGGAGGCTTATCTGCCGATGCGACGAACGCCTATGCTTCGCCCTTCTGAGACAATTTCAAGTTCATGGGCACCCATAAAGTTCTGTCTTACCAGCACCTCTGGGTTATCCAGGCTTATCTTCCAGCGGCCAGGACGTCTTTGTTCGAATACCTGGCCATTTTCCAAAAAGAATCGGGTCTTGCCGGACCAACCGGTAAATTCCCCAACGATTTTTGAAGTCATTCCTTGTTTCACTACGTCAATGACTTCTTCGTTTTCCGCCTGAAGAGCCGGTGCCTCATTGGCTGTATAGCGAATCAACCAGTTATTCAATGCCCTTAACTCGCTTCGAGAAAGGTCATTAACGCCCGATGCTTCTAATTCTTCGGCGGTCATTAAGGTTTTTATGCCGGGGAATCTGTCTTCGGCTGCTAAAGCTGAAGGAATAAGAAATAACACGGCAATGGCAATAGTAAAAGGTTTCATGATTGTTTTCATCCACTTGCTTGATTCATCCTGATTGCTTGATTGCCAGAATAAAAGCCAGGCCGGGTCAAGTCTATCCCTGGTGCTAAAAACCCTTGTATAAACCCCAATTAATCAGCGCTGACCAGCTTGTAGTCCTGCCCGTCGCTAACAATCTTGCCCGTAGCAGGTGCAGGAAAATGGATTCCGGTTAGCAACAGTCTTTCAGTTTCGAATGCGGCGGGCACTCGTTTGCGAACATTGCCACCAACACCGGGATTTAGGCTAATCAGTTTGCATTGAGTCCGGCTATCTCGGCGCACACCTCTTTTTTCATAGTAGTTCCAGTCAAGGCAAAAACCGTTCGCCGCGATTTGATCTAACGCCGCATCATCAGAATGTATGGCTCATAGCCTGGAAGTTAGAGGCTAAAAACCAGTTAATCTGCTGAGTTTGCCCGATAATTTGCCGGATATCCCAGACTCAGGGCGATGCCCTCATTGGTTGCCAGCAGGTCTTGTGAACCTATGGAACATCCAAACCATAAAGACTGCTGCTGCAATCGACAACATTGTCACCACAGTGCCAGACAGACCCAGATCCATCGATTGGACGCCCAAAGCGGTAAGGCAGGCAAGGCCAACCGAGGTCAAGGCTTCACCGGCAATAACACCGGAGGAAAAAAGGACACCGCGGTGCAACACCTGATCATGCCTGGCTTGCGGCGTCCCCTTGCTATGAAAATAGGCTATCAGGCCGCCAATAAGAATTGGCGTGGCCAGCCCAAAGGGGAGGTACATACCTACGGCGATCGGCATTAAATGAGCCCTGAATTTCTTGCCGCTCACGCGCAGATACCAGTCGATAACCAGGATAACAATACCTGTCAATACGCCGTAGCCTATCATGTCCCAGGGCAATTGTGTCTCGCCGGAAAAACCACGAGCCAGGGAGGCAAACAAGCTTGCTTGAGGAGCAGAAAGCTCTCTGCCACCAATGCCACCCTCAATATTGTTATGTAATAAATTAAGTACCGGCGACATGACCAGGGCAGCGACAAACACACCCGCTATCTGCATGATCTGTTGCCGAAACGGAGCCGCTCCTACCATAGCTCCGGTTTTTAGGTCATTGCATACATCACCACTGGTTGCCGCGACGCAGCAAACTATGGCGGCGATGCCCAGCGTTGCCACCATGGCTTCCATGCCGGAATAATTGAACAGCCATAACATGCCACCTGCCACCAATACGGCGGTTATCGTCATGCCAGAAACCGGGCTATTGGAATTGCCAACCAGGCCAACGATGTAACTGGCGACGGCAGTGAAGAAAAACCCCATGATCAACATCACTGTAGTCGCAAGTAATGTAATGCCGATGCCCCCGGTGAATCGGTAGTTAACGAGGGCTAACACAGCAATACAGCCGAGAGTCAGGCTGATGATCGCCCAGCCCGGAATATCGCGTTGTAAATCTTGCTGCATCAATTTTCTGCGGCTGAAATTGCCGCGCAGTTCCTTGATAGCAGCGACCAGGCCATGGCGAACCGAGTAAAGGGAGGCGAAACCGCCAAGCACCATCGCACCAACACCCACATAACGAATCCGGGAACTCCAAATTTCATAGGCACCATCGATTGCCACCGGGAATTGTTCGGCACCGCCCAGTAGTGGGATGGCAAACAGCCAGGAGATGGCGCCACCAATGAAGATAAGAATGGCCACGTTGAGTCTAACGATGAATCCTATGGCGATAAGCATGGGAGACAAATCGCCCCCAAAATAGAAAATTCTGGAACCCATCACCGTGGCCGCTTCCAGGGTGGCGGTAAAGACTCCAAACAGCTTGGCTCCAAATGCAACGCCGGCACCCAGCAAACCGCCGGCCAACAAATTTCGTGCCGCGCCCGCTTGCCCTTCCTGCGCTTCTTCCTCGCCGGCTTGCAGAACAGCGGCGCAGGCTACTCCTTCCGGATAAGCCAATTCTGTATTGTTAAGAATGAAGACCTTACGCATGGGTATCATGAATAGAATGCCCAGCAAGCCGCCGCTCAGGGCGATGACGGTTACCGACCAGAAATCGAAAGAATCCCAAAAACCAATGAGCACCATGGCCGGCATGGTGAATATTATGCCGGCTGCTAATGACTCTCCTGCCGACGCACAGGTCTGTACTTGATTAGCTTCCAAAATGCTGGAACGTCTAAATAACATTTTGAACAGCAGCATGGCCATTACAGCGGCAGGTATTGAAGCTGAAACCGTCATCCCTGCACGCAGGCCGACATAAACATTGGCCGCGCCCATGACAACCGCCAGAATCAGGCCAGATACTACCACTGTGACGGTCAGTTCTTTGCGAGGAATCGAGGTCGCCGCGCTTGTACTAATTGAATCTGTCATGGCCTGTAAGCTCTTCGTTGGAAAGTAGGGGCTTACTATAGGCGAGTTTGCCAGCCGAGTACAAACTCAGTTTTATCTTGAGCCGAGCTGCATGCCAATGTGGTACTTGTTAGTCGTGATGCGCAAAAATAAGATGAGGCAAGGCGCACCATTCAAGCGTCCTGTGACAATGCCAGGATAGATAGAGTTGTTGGGGACGCTGTTACCTGATTTAAGGTCAGCCAGACGCTTTGCTTCCCTGGTGCCCTGCCAGGCCAGCTAGTCGTAGCCTGTCTATATAGAGAAGAACCAGACTGCTCAGCCAAACCCCGCAAGCCATAATGAATAACAGGCCGCCATCCGTGTTACCGGCCGCGTCTACTATTCGAACCACGCCCAACGGTGTAAACAGATGGAAGAAGATAGCACCAGACATCACCATGATCCCTGCGAGCGCTCCCCACACCCGCGTTGCTGGAATCAGCACCAGTATGCTGGCTATAAGCTCAACTACGCCGGTTGCGGTTCCGCCATGGCTGCTAAAGCCTTCGGCAAAGCCACGGGGCAGGCCAATGTCGGCCATCCAGCTTCCTATGGTGTTGAAAATGATCACCGTTTCTTCTGCTCCATTGAACTTAAAAAACAGTGATTGTAGAAACACAAAGGCGATATAGAGGGGGAGTCCCCAGTTGATTATTTTTTCCATAACACGACCCTGATTTGTTGAGCTGTTTTTGTATTTAGTCTTGCAACAGTTGCGGCCAATAGCGGTCCGCGTCGACAATGAAAGCGTCTTTGTCCAATTTCCAGCGCGAACCTGTTTTCTTGTTGTAATTTAAATACAGCTTTTCATTGTAGACCGTGAATTGTGTTGGGTCGATATTGGCCGTGTAATTTTGCGAGACTGCCCAGGCGCAATAGCCGCCATATTGGGGTGCGTATCGTTCAGGTTCCGCCTGGAACGCGGCAAGGTTGGCGGCACTGGCAAAGCGCCAATTGGCCCCCTTCCAGGAGAATTCAAAATCTTCATCGCCTTTAACTGCCTGCTCCTCGGTAAAATAAGCTACCGCATCGTAGCCTTTAATAGCCAGATTGCCAAAGAAGCTTGTGTTTATTTCATCGAGAGCGAATGCGGCACTGCCGGGGGCTATCAGAAGAAGCAATAGCAATACTGTCGCTAACGGGTTTCGGGGTTCTTTATATTGTCGCTTCATTTTTACTCCATCTAAAAAAATTAGCCAAAGGCAATGTGCAATCACCAATGACAAGCTTATCAGGACTGCCCATTATGGCAATAGACTTAAACTTAGACCCGACAATTTAAGCATATCGTTCATTTTCTTGCTGGAAAATTGTTTGAATACTTCGCAGCACACGATGTCTTGCTGGTATCAGAATTGTCCTGCTCAGAGCGAGCAATCACTGGAAACCTGAACCTGTATCCCGCATAATCGCCCGCGTTCACATTGTCTCTCACCTTGTTGCTATTGCCGGAAAATGCGCTATGTGGTTTAAAAATGTACGTCTGTATTGTCTCAACCAGGCTATCGATATCTCTCCAGAGGAACTTGAAACAAGGCTGGCTGAACAGCTCTTTCATCCTTGCAGCAGCCATGAAAAATCCAGCTATGGCTGGGTCAGCCCACTTGGGAAAGAGGGAGAGATGCTGACGCATGTACTGGGTGACCCTATTATGATCTGTGCGCAAAAACAGGAACGAATTCTTCCCGCTTCGGTGGTCAATGAGGCAACGGAAGAAAAGGTGGCGGAATTGGAACAGCGTCAGGGGCGGAAAATTTACCGTAAAGAAAAACGGCAGATAAAAGACGACGTATTTGTGTCACTGCTACCCAGAGCGTTTACCCGCAATCTGCAAACCTGGGCCTATATCTCCGCGCAAGACAATTTGATCGTGGTTAATTCAGCCAGCGCTCCCAAAGCAGAAGCCTTGCTAGGTTTGCTGCGTGAAAGCCTTGGCAGTTTGAAGGTTTCGCTGCCAGATGCGAATAAAGCCCCCAGTGATGTAATGACCCGATGGTTAAAGGAGCAAAACGCCAGTGATCATTTTGTTATCGATGAAGATTGTGAGCTGTACAACCCTACCGACGGCAGCAATAGTGTTCGCTGCAAGGGGCAGGACCTGTACACCGACGAAATTCAAAGTCACCTGGAAGCGGGCAAGCAGGTAAAGAACCTGGGTGTAACCTGGAATAGCCTGCTGAGCTGTATGTTAGGAGATGACTTGACTGTCAAGCGGCTTAAATTTGTAGGCCTGGCGCAGGAACAGGCCGATGAAGGAACAGAAAGTGCAGCACAGAAATTTGATCAGGAGTTTGCTGTGATGAGCCTGGAGCTATCCGGCTTTTTCAAATCTTTCTTTGCCGCCTTTGGTGGCCTGCAAGCACCGAAGAGTCAGGCCTAGGCACAATCCCTATTTCAGCAAATATTCCGGCGACTCGAACCCTGCGGTGACAGCCACCCCGTGGGCAATGACCTCAGAGACTGTGCAACAAACCCTCGCCAGACTGCGTTAGCTGTGGAAAACCCTTGCCGGTTTGGGTGTTTTACTGGATTCCTGCCTTCGCAGGAATGACAGGATGGTGCAGGGATGGCGGAGTGGTGCAGGAATGACGACTATTGGATTTTTGCACAGTCTCTAAAGCCGCGCTTCCGACAGTGATGCAAAGACAGGTCTCATTCTTTAAAACCTAAAAGAGAATACTGGCGAAAGCCGGGGTTAGGGCAGTCAGTGCCAAGGCGGTATAGCGGCATCACCCGCCCTGCTTTATCACTGCACTATCTGTATCACTGCACTATCTGTATCACTGCACTATCTGTATCACTGCACTATCTGTATCACTGCACTATCTGTATCACTGCACTATCTGTATCACTGCACTATCTGTATCACTGCACTATCTCTATCTTCAGAGCTTGCGAGTGATACAGCAACTCATCGTTGGCAAGTAGGTAGCCGATAAACAACTCCCAATTACCCACCTCGGCGGCTGACAGCGTGATCGCTTCAGAGGTGAGACTGATGAAGTTATTGCTCTCCAGTACAAGATTTTCCTTGAAACTGAACAGTGTTTCACCGTCAAAGCGCAGCAGGCCGGACGGGGTCAGTAACATCACGACTTCAGGCGCAGACTCAGCTCTTGCCGTCACCACAACGTCGGCCTGTACGCCTGTATCGGCGGTGCGGGGGGTGATCACAAACATGACAGTCAGCGCCTCGCCTACCGAGAAAGTACCCTCTTTGAAGTAAGTTTTGCCGCCGTCGCTGCTCGCCCCGCCCCGGAACACCGCCTTAGTGCCTGAGCCATCGTTTGCCGCAGGGTTTAACAGCGGCAGTGCGTTTAGCTTCGCCTCCAACTCGTCCGCACTGCTTGAGTGCGCCGCCGACTGTTCTGCTAATGGCTCTACTTCCCCGCTTTCGCCAGGCACAGTAGCAGGACGCTCCACGCTGGATTCTGTATCTGGGTCGGCAGCTGCGTCAGAAGGACTGGCTGCACCAGAAGGACCCGGTACAATAACAATGCTACCACTTGGCGGTGATTTCTGTGGTGGTGAGTGCTGTGGTTGTTGCAAAGCAGAAATGTCAGATGATGCGCCACCAGGACCTGAAGAAGGATTACCATCACCATCTTTGTCAATTATGATGCTGGATGAAAATAATTCTCTTCCACCCTTATTATTATTAATTGATATTGTGTATGTACCATCAGCCAGGGGTGCGTGTTTCCAACCCTTTCTGAATGTACTATCTGAGGATATATTATTTCCTCCGACTTGAACATTATTTAGTAAAACTTGAACAGATGAAATACCTGATGAGGTTCCCTTGAATTTTGGTACTCCAGTTTGGATTGTCACACCCCTAACAAAATCCACGTATTGTGAACCATTAAACACTTTGAGGAGGGACGCTGATTTGTTTGGTGTATTTTGAGGTGATGAGTGCATTCCCACTTCGGCAGATGCTCCCGTTATCGCGCCATCATCATCAGCTGCCGATATTCCTCCAGCTACATTATTAATATTAATGCGGACCGTATCTGTATGAGATTTTGATGCCTCGGCATTATCGGTTACGGTTAATGTATAGACTAAAGAGATTTGTCCAGTGACCTCTGGTGCAGTAAACGTTGGGGATGCGATAGTAGAATCAGATAACGGTGGTATCACTGGACTAGAATCTGATGTTGGAAAATCAGTTAAAACCCAAGAATAGGATAGTGTGTGTCCATCGGGATCAGATGATCCTGTACCATCAAGGGTGACCAAAGTATTTTCATTAACTGACTGATCAACTCCAGCATGGGCAATGGGTTGTACGTTATGGCTAGTAACTCTAATGACCACTTCATCAGAAGTAGATTCAGCACCGTCATCGTCCGTTACAACCAGTGAAAACACGAGCGTTGCGCCAGCACCACTTGTTGGAGGTGTAAAAAATGTTGTGGATGCATCATTTTCAGCAAATCCCTTTAGTTCAAAATGAGTACCACTAACCAAAGTCCATTTATACGAATCTATTGTACCATCTGGATCAGATGATCCTGTGCCATCAAGGGTGATCCTGCTCATTTCACTAGATGTCTGGTCAGGTGCATCAGCGGCACCTGGCGTGCTGTCATCTTGACTACCCCGGACAGCGCTTCCCGACCCAATGATCTGATCAGGCCCCGCATTGGCAGTTGGTGGTGTGTTGGCAGGGTTAATGGTAATGGTAACCGTATCTGTACCAGATTTAGGTACCTCGAAATTATCTGTTACTGTTAATTCAAATGTTAAAAGGGTTTTACCAGTGACATCAGGTGCAATAAACGTTGGAGATGCTGTATCACTATCAGATAGTGTTGCTGATAGGTCACCAATTTGAATCCAAGAATAGGATAGTGTGTCACCATCTGGATCAGATGATCCTGAACCGTCAAGGGTGACAGTAACACGCTCATTAACTATCTGATCAGGCCCCGCACTGGCAGTTGGGGGTGTGTTGGCTTCCTTGACCTGATTGGTTTGTGCCGATGCCAGCGTTTCAACACGGTTTGCAGTATCGGTATAACGTACTATCAGCTTGATTTGCTTGCCAAGCTGGGCATTGGTCAGGGTGAAGGTTTCTGCGGTGGCAGCGGCAATGTCATCGCCCCCGGCCTGCCATTGATAGCTGAAGGATAACGTTGTGGGGCCATCCGCATCGCTAATCTCGCGGGTAACCGCTGTCAGGGTATTCCCTACAGTTGGCGTAGCGCTGAGGGTAGTCTGATCTTCAGGTAGCGGACGGGTGGCGGTTACGGTATTACCATCGAGCAGCATACTGATGCTAAGGTGACCCGTTGGGGCTTTGTTTTCTGCTAATACTTCGTTAGTTACTTGTCGCCTATCCTTTCTAAATACATTGCCTGCCGCATCCGCAATACCCGTGTCTTTTGTGGCGTATTCCAGCAGTACCGTTTCACCTTGTGCAATAGCGGAGGTTAGTTCTAAGGTTAGTTTTTTTTCATTTGCTGTTAGCGTTGTCACAGCGATTGTTCTGGCACGTTTGCCCGCAGTAACTGTAAAGTCAGCAGCCACGGCATCGTTGATATTTATAGTTTCGTTGAAGGTCAGCGCTATGCTATCGCCGGTCGTATTGGTTTCTGCACTTGCGGCAACCGGCGCCCTTGTATCTGGTTGTACCAGGTTCGTTACCGCTTTGTTAGTAAAGCTCGCAAGGGGCGTGTTTTGCCCCGTAACCGTTATGCTACCTGTCCCTTTGGTGTAGGCCAGGGTGATGGTCTCGCTTTCGACAATATCAGCCGACAGGGTGAGGAGAAGCAAAGTAGTAACATCATTGAATCTACCCACCGAGCTTACCGTTGGATTTGATTCCGCTCCTGCTACGCTAAAATCAGCCCCCAACACTCCGCCGAGAGTTGCATCACCAGAGAAAACGAGAAGTATTTCATTGGCTGATTGCGTAAGGATTTGATTTATAGGCTCTGCCGGATCCTGCTGGGCCTGGGCATTGCTCGGCTGGGCGATAAACAGCAGGGCAAAGAAGGTAGCGGCAAAGAAGCGCGACAGGGGCGCGGATAAAATGCCGGAAGGCTTTTTCCCGTGGCCGGTTATTCCTGTGAAAGAAGCCGCACAAAAACCCCCTGTTCGTCTTTTCGTCTTTACCTGCGAAAGAGGCTGCGCAAAAACCCAGGATTTGTCATTCCTGCGACCTTCGTCATTCCTGCGACCTTCGTCATTCCTGCGACCTTCGTCATTCCTGCGAAGGCAGGAATCCAGTAAAACAGCCAAACCGGCAAAGGGTTTCCCTATACAACGCATGCCTGACGAGGCTTGCTTGCGAGCCGCGTCTAACAGTGCTTGCGAGTGCCAACCTGTCCCCAGCCGTGCTGTTTGGTTTCGTGCCACCGCCTTGAGTAAGGTTTTGAGTGGCGTTAATGCAATCGTAATCATAGCCCTGCCCCCATAAGCCAAGCGGCTTGTGTGTGTGGGGGGGGGGGGGGGGGGGGATAGCATATAATTAACAAGTGTTGCAAGGATTTGTAAGAGTTTCACGGGCACTGTCTCCGACATTTACTGTTATATTTTCGGGCATGGTACAGGGTTTGATAATTTTGTCAATACTTACTTACCTTACTTAGCTTAGCTAGCTGCCCTGGAGCGTGCCCGCCAGATATCATGCCCGCCTAAGGCAGTAGTAACAGGGTAGAACGGCACTCTGTCACCGCTATTTTGACACTTTAGCTCCTGCGACCGCTGAGTATGGAGAAATTTTATGGAAGAGAAATTAATAGAATTGGAAACCAAATTTAGTTACCAGGAAGATTTGCTTTCTGGTCTAAATCAAACGGTAATCTTGCAGCAACGCCAAATAGACAAATTGTTACGAGAGCTGACTTTAGTTAAGGATCAATTACAGGAGGCTATCGAACACGATGCCGCTCCACAGATACAGCAACAGGATGAAAAGCCTCCCCACTATTGATGCCTGGCTGAGACCTGCCTGATTGTCGGAAGCGCGGCTTCAGAAACCGCGCAAAACCCTTGTAGAGGGCGGGACTTGTGTACCGGGATGTACGGGTTGCCGATTTTGCATCGTTACATGGATGTCATCTGGTAGAACCATGCAGGAGTAATTGTCGAGGAGCAAAAATCGGTAAAGTGCCACTTCCGGGCATTTTTTAATTATGCGAAGGTCTCTACCTACTTAAAACTTAACCTGCAATTGCGACATCATCTGCCTGAAGGCCCTTTTCGCCTTCACTTACCGCGAATTCTACTCGCTGTCCATCGTGCAGCACTCGATGGCCTTGCCCCCGTATCGAACGAAAGTGCACGAATACATCGTCGCCGCTGTCACGAGTTATGAAGCCAAAGCCTTTGCTGGCATTGAACCACTTAACATTGCCGCTCTCTCTCGGCAAATCGTCGTGATCCTGGTACTGTTCTGCTTCTGTGTGAGTTCTGCCCATTTGCACCCAGACGCCACTGATCAAGATAACAATGAACAGTGCCAGCGCAAAAAGAGGAAGTTCGGAGGCGGTTAGAGAAAAGTCTTGCGTATCAGAAACCGTGCCAAGAAAATAGAAAGGCGCGCAAGCAAGGAGTGTCATCGTGAATGAAACAAATAATGGCTTTTTGAACATGGTTATTCTCTTATTGGTTTTGGTTATCGCTCTGTTGTCGGGGGCTGGGTTGCCAGGAAATGCGAATTGATTGACTAATTTAGAGACAGAATCCTCATTGATTGATTGATTTGATTGTTCGACTGATTATTACAGACTGCTTCCCCCAAAAGAACCTGCGTCCAGGATACACTACTGCTCCAACAAATTACAAGTTAGTTGTTGCCCCCAGATTGGCAACCCCTTGTCTTCTTCAGCTTAAATTCAGCTTGTTCTTGCTAATTTAACAGCGCAGGCAGGAGAATAGAGCGCCTTTATGTTGTCGCTGACTTGCTCACAACTAATTTGCAATGTTGAATAGCCGGCTGCTGTTCGCGGTGCTATGAGCAGGAGCAGGAGTGCATGTTGGGGCACTCCACAGGACGTGATAGTATGCACCGCAACAATAGAACCAGCAGCCGTGAGTAGCAGACCGTACAACGCGGTGAAACAGTGCATCAGCAGCAGAAAAGAGGAATATTTTGAGCAAAAAATTGGCCATCAGCTTGCTGGCGATATTGCTTTTAGGTGCAGTAGCGCTTGCTCACGCCCAAAATATTCCAATTCAACCAACGCAAATCGACTTGAATCGAAACGCCGGTGCCGGAGAAATTCGACATAGCCCCCAGGCTAATGCAAGGCTTACTGAGCAACAGGCGATAGCTCTCGCCAGACAGCAATTTGCGGGAAAACTATTGCGGATTAGCTTGGTCGGTGAAGGAAAAAATCAGCGCTATCAAATTCGTATGGAAAACGAAGGCAGGGTATTCACTGTGTTTGTGAATGTTACTACGGGAAGAGTTAGTGGCGGCGGTTAGTGTGCCTGCGGCGGGTCTGCACAACGCAACAATCCGGGGTAGGACAACATGCGATTACTTGTGGTAGAAGATGAGGGCTTGTTGCGACAGCAGCTAGTGTAGTGTATTAAACTGACTGATGATTTGAGAGTGCATGCCTTGCGCGCCCCACTTTCTCCAAAATCTCTTCTGCGGACTTTGTCCAGGCAAATGGCTTTTTATCTTCATTGTGCCTCTCAATAAAATCCATGATGGTCTCTTCCAGCTCTTGTACCGATGTGAATACACCACGGCGCAGTTGCCTTTCTGTCAACAAACCAAAAAATCTCTCCACCAGATTTAGCCACGAAGAACTGGTTGGAATAAAGTGTAAGTGAACCCTTTTATTACGCTTAATCCAGTTCTTCACTTTTTCGTGTTTGTGCGTCGCGTAGTTATCAACGATAAGGTGAAGGTCTAACTCCTTGGGTGTTTGTTTTTCCACAGTCTTCAGAAACGCCAAAAATTCCTGGTGCCGGTGACGCTTTTTGCACTCACCGATAACATCACCAGTCAGGGTGTTCAGTGCCGCAAACAAGGTGCTTGTACCATGACGCTTATAGTCGTGAGTCATGGTTCCGCCGCGCCCGGGCTTCATCGGCAATCCCGGCTGCGTTCTGTCCAGCGCTTGAATGGAACTCTTTTCGTCAACACAGAAAACAACTGCATTCTCTGGCGGCGATAAATACAAGCCAACAACATCGCGTAGCTTTTCTTCAAAGGCAGGATCGTTGCTCACCTTGAACTGAGCAACCAGGTGTGGCTTCAGACCAACTTCTCGCCACACTCTATTTATAAAGGAGTGATTAATGCCCATCACTTTTGCCAAACCCCGGGTTGTCCAGTGGGTGCCATCCTTGGGTTTTTCCTGCGTGGTTATCTTGATGACTTTCGACCGCAGCTTTGCCTGGTCCGCAGAATTCTTGCCGCCGTGATTAGCCCCTCTTGGCAAATCTTTTTCTATTCCCCGAAACCCTCTCTCAAAAAAACGATTGCGCCATCGGCCTACCTTGTTGACATCAATTTCCAGCTCTTCAGCAATTTTGTAGTTGGGAACATTTTTTGCAGCGAGCAAAATAATCCTTGAGCGCTCTACCAATCGAACCGGTGTCGTTTTGCTTCTAACATTTTTTTCCAACTGCTTTTTCTCTTGCGCTGTTAAAGTTATATTTATTTGGGCGGGCATTAGCTTCACACGGGTAGTGAATGAAGTAATCATTATATTATTAATCTGTTTAATACACTACACTAGAACAAGGGCTTTCCGGGCAAGGGTATGTGGTGGATGTGGCTGAAGACGGAAAAACCGGTCTTTACTATGCCACCGAATATGACTTCGATGCCGCTATTATCGACCTTGGTTTGCCCGAAATTGACGGCATTTCGCTGATTCAACAGATTCGCTCAGTGGGTAAAGAATATCCCATTCTAATTCTGACCGCGCGTGGTGACTGGCAAGATAAGGTAGCAGGGCTGGATGCGGGTGCAGATGACTATGTGGTTAAGCCTTTCCAGTTGGAAGAAATAGTGGCTCGTTTGAATGCGCTGGTGCGGAGGGCGGCGGGGTTTGCAAAGCCGAGGCTGGAGTTCGGCAGTTTGAGTCTGGATATAACGGCAAAACGATTGCTGGTCGATGAGAAGGGCGTTGATCTAACTGCGTATGAGTACAAGATGCTAGAATACTTAATGTTGCACCCTGGGCAGCTTATCTCCAAAACTGAATTGACCGAACATTTGTATGCCCAGGATTACGACCGCGACAGCAACGTACTGGAGGTTTTTGTAAGGCGCCTGCGACAGAAGCTGGACCCGGAACAAACGCTGAAACCGATCGAAACTGTGCGCGGTCAGGGTTATCGGTTTAGTCTTGAAGAATCGTAGCGAGGCTCAGCTCAAATCCATAACGACACTAGAGACTGTGCAAAAATTCAATGGCTGTCATTTCCGCACTGGCGGCTTCGCAAGCGTGGCTCTAGCTGCGCCAATCCTCCTGTCCATCCATGTAAAAGCTCTTCGGTGGAAAATTGAAAAGGATGGCCAGGTTTTGAAAAGAACATTTGACTGGATTCCTGCTTTGGAGACTGTGCAAAAAATCCAACATTTGTCATTCCTGCGAAGGAATCCAGTGAAACTACAAATCCGCAAGAGTTGTCCATCAGTAACGCAACCTGGCGAGGGTTTCTTGCACAGTCTCACCGGCAATATTCCTGCAAGGCAGTCATGAAATTGACTTAATACTTTCTGGTTTTATTAAATGGGCTAAAGCGCAGCCTACCATGATGCCCCAAACCAATTCCTCAAATTACTCCATTCAGACGCGGTTGCTTATCTCGTTTAGCATTTTGTTGTTCGTTTTTTTGGGGCTTACTGGAACCGTATTAGATCGTGCCTTCAGAACCAGCATTGAGGCGGGTGCGGCTGAGCGATTGCAGGTTCAAATATACCTGCTGCTAGCTGCCGCCGAGCTTTCTGATGGCGAGTTTTATTTTCTGGAAGACTTGAGAGAACCTGGATTTAGCCAATTAAACTCAGGACTCTATGGTTTTATTGGCAGGCCAGGTTTGGGCGAATTGTGGCGCAGCGATTCAGCCCTCACTTTTAATTTGGCTGATCCCCGGGTTTTGCGTCAGTCGGTAGCAGTAGGTGAGACGCGATTTTCAAAAATGCGCAACGCAGACCGGCAAGAATATTTTGTTTTGAACTACGGTATTCTCTGGGAAGATGGCAGCAGTGAATACAACTTCACCGTGATCGAGAACGCGGCTCCTTACTATTCAGAAATTGCAAATTTTAGAACCAGTTTGTGGTCCTGGTTGGGTGGCGTAGCGGTATTGCTGTTGCTAATGCAGGTTTTTTTGATGCGCTGGGGATTATCCCCATTGCACCGAATGGCGCGAGATCTTAAGCAGATAGAGTCAGGTGAAAAAAATAAACTGGCGGAAAATTATCCTCAGGAACTGCAAGGGCTAACCAATAATCTCAACTTGCTAATTGAAACTGAAAGAAAACAACAGGATCGGTATAGAACCACTCTGGCTGATCTCGCGCATAGCCTAAAAACACCTTTGGCGGTTATCGCTGGCAGTATGCAGACTTTCTCTCGCGAGCCGAATCATGTCGAGCAGCGACTCGACACCGTGAATGAGCAGTTGCTGCGCATGAATCAGATTGTGACTTACCAGCTTCAGCGAGCAGTTCAATCCAACAAGGCTTCGTCTCTCGCCAGGCAGGTACAAGTTAAACCGACAGTCGCAAAAGTTTTGCAGGCGCTGACGAAAGTCTATTTGGATAAGACGGTTGAGGTTAGCACCCGGCTCGATAGGGATGCGGTCTTTCAGGGAGATGAGCGTGACCTGTTGGAGCTGCTTGGCAATGTGTTGGATAACGCGTTTAAGTACGGCCGGAATCAGGTGAACATTAGTGCAACACCGGTAGCTGGCGAGGCCGCTGGCTTGCAATTACTAATTGAAGACGATGGCCCTGGCATCAGTCCAGAAAAGCAGGAATATGTACTGCAAAGAGGGGCGAGGGCTGACACTTTAGTGCCGGGGCAAGGTATCGGCCTGGCGGTTGTGACAGACATAGTAAGCAGCTACAACGGCACTATCGAACTCGGCTCAAGTGAGTTAGGCGGGGTTCGTTTGTTGATAAAGTTTCACTCCACATAGCAGGGTTTAAAACCACAGACCAGCGGCAACAGCGCACAGGGTCATTAGAAAGAGAAACCATTTGATGCTGTTTTGGGAGGCGCGAACCGCTACTTTTACGGCGAAGTGCGCGCCTGTCATAGAACCCGCTGCCAGTATCAGCCCAGCAATCCAGTAAACCTGATCGAAGATAATAAACACGATTAGCGCGACACTGGTAAAGGCAAGGGCGCAGGCTGTTTTTAAGGCATTTGCCCGCAGCAGGTCGTAGCGCAAGCCGCCTGCCAGAGCGGCCAACAAAATAAAGCCTGCGCCGGCCTGAACAAAACCCCCATAAACACCCGCTGCGAACAAACCCCACCAGGCACGGCGATTTTTCTCCGGGGTTAAATTCTGCGTGCCGGGTGGTGGCGCGATGGCCTCTGGCTTAATCAAGATGAGCAAGGCCATAGTCAAAATCGTCCCCAGCAGAACCGGTTTCAGATAGAGATTGGGGGTCAGGGCGGCGGCAATTGCACCGCCCAGGCCGCCAATTACGGTTGGGATTAGAATGGGTATAACGGCCGGGCGATCCAGGCTGTCGTGTTTATCAAATCCTGCGAGCCCCACCAGGCACTGTAGAGTGATTGCGATACGATTAGTCCCATTGGCGATATCAGCGGGAAGGCCAAGAATCATCAGGGCTGGCAGCGTCAAATTGGAGCCACCACCAGCCACCGTATTGATTCCACCCGCCAGAAAGCCAGTAAAACTGAGTAGAAAGACTGTGGTGAAGTTAATTTCAATTTCCACTGTGTGTTCCTGCTGTCAGGGTAGTAATTAGTAGGGGGCGTCCATGTTACGTATCGGCTGGCAGACGCTGGAATTGGGCGTTTTGTTATCTTTATCCGGTAAAATTACTATACTTACAGCCTGCGTGACCTCAACCCCGGTTGAAATTGGGGTATCAGGTTTGGGGTGTCGAATTGAGGATGGTTTAGCGTGTCCGTAAAATTATCAATGTCAATGACTAACTTTTCTCGGCGATCAGGAACCACCCTGATGGAAGTGCTGGTTTCTCTGCTTGTGCTTTCTTTCGGTATGTTAGGCATGGCGGGGCTGCAAGGGGTAAGTTTGCGCGGCAATCAAGCCGCGTATTTCCGCACCATGGCGACTACGCTAAGTGTCGATATTGCGGAAAGGATACGAGCCAATATAGCGGCCGTTGACGCCGGAAGCTACGATGCTGCTGCCGCTACGGCAAATTGTTTTACGGCAAGCGGCTGTACCGGGGCGCAGATGGCTGCCCAGGATGTTTTGGATTGGCAGGCATCAGTCGCTGCGGCGCTGCCATTGGGGGCATCCGTGGTCTGCATAGACTCTACAGCAAACGACGGCACTGCTGCTGCTAGTGCTTGTGACGGAATCGGTAACATTTACGCAGTAAAACTTTGGTGGGACGATGACCGGGACGGCACGGCAGATCAATTTTTCAGGACAACTTTCCAGCCGCTCTAGCGGAGAAACAACGCAGTAACTGCGAAACGAACTACAATAATGAACTACAGCAACGAACTACAGCAACGAACGACAGTGATGAACTACAGAGACTGTGCAACAAACCCTCGCCAGGCTGCGTTAGCTGTGGAAAAGCCGTGCGGGTTTGTGTGTTTTTACTGGATTCCTGCCTTCGCAGGAATGACGGGATGGTGCAGGAATGACGGGATGGTGCAGGAATGACCGGGTGGTGCAGGGATGACGAATGTTGGATTTTTGCACAGTGGGTCTGTCGGTTAATTCAAAATCAGTTTAATTTTAAAAAATAATATGTTTAATAACAGGGACTTAAATATTCATAACAAGCTAAAAACTCCATTTTCCGACAGGTCCACAGTCTCTTTCACAGGAATGACGAATGCTGGTTTTTGCTCAGGCTCTACAGCAATGAACAGTAACAAATCAGACGGTTTCAGTTTAATTGAGTTAGTGCTAAGCATGGTGCTTGGCCTGACACTGGCCACTGGCGTGGCGCAGATTTATGCTGGCAGTGCTATCACAGAGCGGGATAGAGAGGCGCGACAACGTATTCAAGAGAACGGGCGCTTCGCCATGAATTTTCTTTCTCAGGAAATCCGTATGGGGGCTTATCTGGGTTGTCTGGGTTCAATTCAAGGCAGCAGTGTCAACAATATACTTGATACACCGCCAGCGACTTTCCAGCCACACTACGGGATTCAAGGTTGGGAGGCGACCGCTACAAATCCCGGTGTGATCAACAACAGTGCAGACAAGGTAGCACTGGTAGCAAGCAATACGGCAGAGTGGAGCACTGGTGAGGCCGGTCATGTTATTCCAGCGTTCAATGCGGTACCAAATTCCGACATCATTCGTATCTGGGGTGCTGCTGGAACCCCGGGCGCAGTCACATCAATCACCCGGGGCGTGACAGCCAGCATCCAGGCAGAGTCAGCGGCAGGGATTGCCGCCAATGATTTTCTGCTGATTAGTGACTGCGAACAGGCTGATTTTGTCCAGGCCTGTGTGGTGACAGCAGATGCTGCCCCGGCGACAACCAGCACAATTACTTTCTCAACGGCGTGCAATCCCGGAAACGTGGCCTCATCGACAATTTCCAGCTTGACCAGTACCCCGGGTCGAGCCGAAGTGATCAAACTGCAAGGCACAATATTCTACATTGGCAAGAGAGGTGGCAGGGCCACTAATTCGCCCGCCTTATTTCGTCGGCAGTTGAGTGCCACCGGTACCGTAGCTGCGTCCGAAGAGCTTGTAGAGGGTGTAGAGAGCATGCAGATTCTGTACGGAATAAACCTGGATAGGGATGCCCGTCACTCAGTGGATACTTATGTTCCTGCGAATTTAGTGACTGATTTTTCCAGGGTAATCAGCGTAAGGATTAGCCTATTGATGCAATCTGTTGAAGAGGGTTCAGTGCCGGCTCCGCAGCCCTACACTTTTAATGGGGTTGCTTACGACGGCGGTGGCGGCAATGGCGCGTTGCCTGTAGATACTCGTGTCCGCCGGGTATTTACCAACACCATTAGTGTAAGGAACCGGGCGCTGGGCAAGTAATACAGCATAAAACGCGGGATAATTCAGCTAAATTTAGAGTTTGATCGCGGAATATAGACGAGTAGTAAAGTAAATTGGCAGCCATGAAGACAATGAAAAAGTCCTATCAGATCGCTATGCAGTGCCGACAAGGCGGTGCCATTTTGGTGTTTTGCCTGGTATTTCTGGCGATTTTGACAGTTATGGGCACAGCCGGAATGGAAACTACTATTCTGGAGGAGCGCATGTCCAGCAATATGCGGGACCATAATTTGGCTTTTCAATCGGCAGAATCTGCACTGAAGAACGCAGAAGCCTGGCTGGCTACTCAAACCCTGCTACCCACTGCAAGCGGTGACGGCAGCACCCGGGTTTGGACAGAGGGCGGGATGGACCCTTCGGCATCTGACGGCAAGTATTGGTGGAACCACGCCAGTATCGATGCGGGCTGGTGGGCCGCCAGGGCGAATGCTATCACTGGAATTGACGGTGTTGCGTCGCAGCCTTCCTGGGTTATTGAGGAATACCGGACAGTGAATAGTGGAAATTCGCTCGCTATAGGTAGCGGCGAACAAGTTCGTTGCCGAATTTTTCACCGTATTACTGCCCGTGGTGTCGGTGTCAACGAGACTACTGCCATTCGTGTGCAATCAACTTTCGTTCAATCCTGCAACGGCAGCCAGCAATTTCAGAGTAAAACCTGACAGGCAACCATGAGTTCAAAACTACAGATTCGACTGTTTCTTTCATGGCTGGCATGCCTGTATTTGATGGCCGCTTCGACCACAGTGCAGGCAGCAGAATTGGTTCTATCTCGAACTCCGTTATTTTTGGGAGCTCAGGGTGCAGCGGAATCAAGCTATGATTCGGGCAGCGCCGAACAAACTATTCCCTGCCAGGAATGCTTTGACAGGATGAGAGCCAGCAGCACAATCAGCGAGCTTGCTGAAGACCCCTGGCGGCGAACAGTAACCGGGCGCCAACAAAACATGGCAAATTGGTATCAGCACCGCCGCCGCGCCTTTGTGATGAAAGCCGCAGCGGGTCGAGCGATGAATGTGAATGCCAGTTTTCGTTTTGCCCCGGGCGTTCTAAACGATGACCATTTGGTGTTTGCTGAAGTGCCTGCAAAAAATGTACTGGAGCAAGATTTTCCCGCGCATAATGCCGCCGCGCAAGCTGTCCTTTTTGCTGCTGGACGGTGCGCACCTGGTACACCCTTGCGCAACGGGCTGAAAATTGCCGGGCGAGTCGGTTCTGCAGCCTCCATTGCAAGCAATACAGGTTCCCTTAATGCGGGAAGCCATTTGTTCCAGGCGCGTTTCGATAGCACCGACTGGACAGGTCAACTACTTGCTTTTCAAATTAATTTGGACGGTAGTATTGGGGTTACGCCGGATTGGGAGGCGGCTTCTGCACTAAACCGTCAGCACTATGATAGCGGGCGAGAAATTATTACCTATAACCCTGATGCAGATGTTATTCCGGGAGGGCTGGCAGAAGGTCAGGGTATCCCCTTTAGATTTCCTGCAGATTACACCGCAGCAGATTCATTGCCAGGGCTGAGTTCTGGCCAGGTATCGGCTCTGATGACTGCTGCCCCACATTCGCTCAGTACTGTGGCTGCCAACGAGATTTCGACAAATCAGGCTTATGGTGCGGCTCTACTCAACTATTTGCGGGGCGATGACAGCAATGAAGGTACCGGTCAGGACTTTCGTGTCCGCAGCAGTGTACTGGGTGATATTGTACACTCTGACCCCAACTTTGTGGCTGAATCTACGGCGCGTTATCCCGATGATCTTGAAGCCAGCTCTTATAATGCCTTCGTCACCGCCAACGAAACTCGAGACGGTGTGGTTTACGTTGGAGCGAACGATGGCATGCTGCATGGCTTTGCTGAAGCCACAGGGCAAGAAGTGATTGCCTACGTACCCAATGCAGTCTATAAAAATTTAGTTGAATTGACTGCTGAAGACTATGGACACCGCTATTTTGTCGATGCAGGCGCAAATATTATCGACGTCTATATGGACGCTATGGATGATCCGGACAGTGCCACTGACGGTCTTTGGAGAACTGTGCTGGTAGGGGGCCTGGCAGGTGGAGGCCAGGGCATTTATGCCCTGGATGTCACTGATCCGGACATTTACGATGAGGCGAATGCGGCCAGTATCGCGCTGTGGGAATTCAGTGATAGTGATGACGCTGACCTGGGATTTACCTATGGCAGACCGCAAATCGCCAGGATGGCCGACGGCACCTGGGCGGCTGTGTTCGGAAATGGTTATAACAATACAGATGCTGATGGCAATGCCAGCACTACCGGGCATGCCGTGTTGTATATAGTCGATATTGAAAGCGGAGACCTTATTAAAAAGATTGACACCATGGCAGGTGCTGTGGCAACGCCAAATGGTTTGGCGACACCGCTAATGATTGACCATGATGCCGACTTCGTGGTGGATTACATCTACGCAGGAGACTTGTTGGGAAACATGTGGAAGTTTGACGTAAGCAGTTCCAATACGGCAAATTGGAATAGCGACTTTGTCACCGCAGGCAAACCGATCCCGCTATTTACCACCACTGCTGGCCAGGCAATAACATCTCAGCCGCAAGTTTCTGGACATCCTGATAACCTGGGTGGTTTCATGGTTTTCTTTGGTACTGGCAAGTATTTGGAAATTAATGACAACGATCCCATGACAGAAACAACACAGGCTTTCTATGGTATATGGGACAAGAACACTGGCTCCCTGACACCATTCGACAGCTCGGACTTGCTTGCACAAACTATTACCAATCAATACCAGCAGGTGTTCGATGCAGTTGCAGATTCTATCGATGATAAAACCTTCACCTTGCGTGATGTCTCCGACAATCAAATAGATTGGGACAGGCATTCAGGCTGGAAGCTAAGCTTACAGCCTGAAAATGTCGAAGGTTCCGCAAACGCCAGTAATTTTGGTGAGCAACAGGTTAGTAACGCGATTATTAGAGATGGACGTGTTATTTTTACCACGCTTGTGCCTTCGTCAGTGGAGTGTGAATCTGACGGCACCAGCTTTCTGATGGAAGTTGATTTTAGAACCGGTGGCGCTTTGGCATTCCCGGCCTTCGATCTAAATAACGATGGAGAGTATGACGGTGACGATACCCATGCTTCAGGTCGTGCTTCCGATGTGGGCATCATGTCCACCGTGAGTATCCTCGCTGACGGCGCACAGGATGTGGCTTTCGGTAGTGGTGCAAACGGTGCTATTGATGTAATCCAGTTAAGTGTCGGTAATGAATCCTATGGCAGACAATCCTGGCGACAGTTAGAGTAGCCGACTACAATGACTACAATAAAGGAAAAGACTAATGAGATGAAACCTGCATAATTCAAAAAATGGTCGGAAGTGAGCCTGTACCGATTTTTGCTCCGCGACAATTGCTTCTGCATTGTTCTACTAAGTTATATCCATGTAAGGATGCAAAATCGGCAACCCGCACATCCTGCACATAAGTCCCGCTATCTGCGACTATCTTGCGTGGCTGAAGCCGCGCTTGCGACAGTTAGGCAAAGGTCTTGAGATATTTATCGCAGGGCAGGGTGGTTTTAGTTAATGATCTGCAAGCAGGGTTTTGTTAGTGCTTCCCGCTGCCCAGACTGGCAGCCTTCAAAACAGACCGAGCCTTGATAGATATACCACTGTTTCTGAGCGAAATTATGGCTTCCATGCACAGTTAACCCGGGTATTTTATGCTGGAGAGAATACCGGAGAAAATGCTGGTGCTGATTTTCTCAACGAGGGCTGGCCTGTTCGTTTTACCTTACAGCGAGACAAGCTCCTGTTGAGAATGAAAGTATCAGCTCCGCTGGCAAATATTCAGGCACTGGAAGCTGGTTAACGCCGATACGGCCATCGAGACATAGAGACCCTGTCGGAAAATGGAGTTTTTAACTTGTTATGAATATTTAAGACCCTGTTATTAAACATATTATTTTTTTAAAATTAGACTGATTTTGAATTAACCGACAGACCCGTAGAATAATTAATGAGAATTGGATTTTATGATGCAGCCTCCTGAGTACACTGGTTTTACCCTGATTGAGCTTCTGATAGTCATCACTGTCATAGGAATTTTGACAGGCCTGGCTTTGCCCGCCTACCACAACAGTGTGTTGCGCTCAGGTCGTGCCGAAGCCAGGAGTGAGTTGCTGCAGGTAGCCTCTGACCAGGAGCGCTATTTCTCAAGTTTCAACAGCTATGTTGATGATGCGCTGCCGCTTAACACACCGGTGGTAGCGGGTCGGGACAGAACCAGCGTTAACGGTTTGTATACAATAAGTGTCGCTGCCTGCGTCGCTGGCGCAATTAGTAATTGTTTTCTCGCTACGGCAACCGCCACAGGTGCTCAAACCGGCGATAGCTGTGCAACACTGACCCTGTCCAGTAGCGGCACTAGAGGTGCAACCGGCGCTACCACCAATGCCTGTTGGTAACACCAGCATACCGCTAGTCACATCTAATCGGCTTCCCCCGACTGTTTTCTTTAATTCCATCACCATTGCTATCTATTGCATAGCGTAGTCGTGCTGTCCGGTTTACTATCAATTGATTGGCAAGATGTGGGCGACCATTGTCGGGGCAGTAGCTAAAGTTGCCGTTCTGGTTTCGGGTGAATCCCAGGCTGGTAATTTGCAGATACTGCTTATTCTGAAATGCTCTAAAGCTGAGTTCGCCCCCTGTCTCTGTAAAGGCAAGGTAGCGTAGTAGTTTGTCGCGGTCATTGATTTCTCGATCACCGTTCTCATCAGTGAATAGAATCACACCGTGGCGCCATTCTCCTCCACAGCCCAGACCATCCGATGAACGGCAAACAGTCACGAGATGCCCGCTGGCGATCGCCGAGGATTTGGCGAGTTGAATTGCGCTTGCCAGTTTTCTCAGGGTAACTTCGCCTTTCTTCTTCAGCAAGAGCTCGCTGAAGTTCGGTAGCGATGCGCTAAGCAGCGTAGACAGTATTAGCAGTGTAGTGAGCAATTCAAGCAGGGACAGACCCAACAGCCGTTTCATACCTCGTTACCTCCATGCGAGCCAGTCGATGAATGCTATTTAGTCTAGTTCAAAATTCCTGATTTGCAGACAACAGATAACTTATCTATTTGACTTGGGTAGTGTGCGCTTCTTTCAGCCATGGTTTCCGTTACAATTAGTCCTGGCTGGGCATTAGACCAATAAGCACAGGCTGCCTGGTCCTTGTTTTCTGCAAGTGCCCGGGCAAGGATTTAAGGACAACAACAAAGAGGACAGCATGGGGCGGCAAAATAAAGTAGTAATGGCTCAACTCAATTTCCTGGTGGGAGATATTGAATCCAATACCACCCTGATCATTGACAGTGCCAGGCAGGTGCTTCAAGAACATTCTCCCGACCTGGTCGTCTATCCTGAATTGGCACTAACCGGATATCCACCTGAAGACCTTCTGCTCAGACCCAGCCTGTCGCTTCGTATCGAAAAGGCCCTGGCGCGGATTCTTCGAGAGAAACTGCCTGTTCATCTAGTTATTGGCTATCCTGAAAGAGCCGGCGACAAACTTTATAATTCCCTGGCGGTTATTTCTGCTGGCGAATTGCGAGCCAATTATCGCAAGCAGTGTTTGCCTAATTACGAGGTGTTTGACGAACAGCGTTATTTTGATAAAGGCGATAAGGGGTGTCTGTTGGAGATTTGTGGTCAGAAAGTTGCGTTCACCATTTGTGAAGATATGTGGGAGCCAGAGCCAGTGATGCAAGCGCGAACGGCTGGTGCGCAACTTATGGTGAACATCAACGCCTCACCGTATCACATGAACAAACTTGGTCAGCGGCAGCGTCTTCTTCGTCAGAGAAGCACTGAGGGCGGGTTTCCGATTATTTATGTGAACATGGTTGGAGGTCAGGATGAACTGGTTTTTGATGGAGGGTCCATGGCAGTATCTGCTCAGGGAGATTGTCGCTGCCTGGCACCCAGTTATGAGGAAGCGCTGACCCTCGTCGCTGTAGAAGAGGGAGAACCCTGCTACATTCCCCTACAGGCACTGCCTGCCCCTCAGACACTTGAAGCGCAGGTGTATCAAAGTCTGGTTTTGGGGGTGAAGGACTATGTGAACAAGAATAAGTTTACCGGCGTTGTTTTAGGTCTTTCTGGCGGCATAGATTCTGCGCTCACTCTCGCCATCGCTGTCGATGCCCTTGGTAGTGACCGTGTACACGCGGTAATGATGCCATTCGAATATACTTCCCAACTGAGTCTTGATGCGGCAGCACAGCAGGCGCAGAAATTGAAAGTCGATTATCAGGTAATCTCTATCGCTGAGATAGTTGTCTCGTTCATGCAGGCTCTCGCAGGGGAATTTGCTAATACCGTGATAGACGTCAGTGAACAAAATATACAAGCCAGATGTCGGGGGGTATTGCTCATGGCCATTTCGAATAAGAAAGGGCTAATGGTTTTAACCACGGGCAATAAGAGCGAGATAGCGGTCGGCTATTCGACATTGTATGGCGATATGGCAGGTGGATTCGATGTACTCAAGGATGTGTCAAAGACTTTAGTGTATCGCCTGGCAAGGTATCGCAATACAGAGTACTCTGATACGAGAGAAGAATTTATTCCGCAACAAGTAATCGACAGGCCACCGTCGGCGGAATTAGCACCAGACCAAACTGATCAAGACAGTTTGCCACCCTACGATGAGCTTGATCGTATTCTTGAACTCTATGTAGAAAATGACCAGAGTGCGGACCTTATAATTGAGCAAGGATTTGATGCTTCTACAGTGAAGCGGGTATTACGTCTTGTCGATATAAATGAATACAAACGACGCCAGAGTCCCCTGGGGGTAAGGCTTACCCAGCGCGGATTTGGTCGCGATCGCCGCTACCCGGTAACCAACGCCTGGCCCCTGGGTGAATAGCGAGGATGCCGATAACTTCTGTCGGCTGCTCAATACTTAATACTTCCTAATTACCACTATAGATAAGTCGCTCTACCCTGTATATAATCACAGTCTATCTATTTAATTCATAAGGGGTATGTCATGGCGCGCAATAAAGTGCAATTCCAGAAAGGGGTTAGCTTGAACGATTTTATCAAGCAGTACGGTACCGAAGACCAGTGCTTCGATGCGCTTTATGCTTGGCGGTGGCCCAAAGGGTTTCAGTGTCCGGCCTGTGGTCACGACAAGTGCTGCCAGTTGACCATCCGTAAACTTCAGCAGTGCAATCGCTGCAATCGCCAGACATCACTGACGGCTGGAACGATCTTTGAATCCACCAAACTACCACTCACGCTATGGTTCCAGGGTATCTATCTGATTACACAGGACAAGAAAGGCATCTCGGCCATGAAACTGCATCGTCACCTGGGTATTTCTTACAATGCCGCCTGGCGGATGAAGCACAAGCTTATGCAAGTGATGATGGAGCGGGATCACAATAACAAACTATCCGGGTTGATTGAATTGGATGATGCCTACTTGGGCGGCGAGCGTACTGGGTGCAAGCCGGGACGCGGTGCTGCAGGTAAGACACCTTTTGTAGCGGCGGTAGAGACCACGCCGATCATTGCCCAGTTCGGGTTAAGTTGCGGTGCGGCGAGCTCACCGAGCCGTCGGTCGTAAAGGGTTTCCGCACAGAAGCGATTAAGTCATGGAGTCGGCAACATCTGACCGAGGGTAGTACCGTTATCTCCGATGGTTTGGCGTGCTTTAATGCCGTTGTCGAGGCCGGTTGCTTGCATGACAAGATTGTGTGCGGCGGCGGGAGAGGGTCTGTCGAAAAACCCGAGTTCTATTGGGTCAATACAATTCTAGGTAACTTAAAGAGTTCATTACGCAGTACCTATCATGCTATTCGACCTAAATATGCTCAGCGATACTTGGCAGAATTTCAGTATCGTTTCAATCGTCGTTTTGATTTGAACGACCTCATTCCCAGGCTTGCTTGTGCGGCACTCAGAACGCCACCGATGCCGGAAAAGCTGCTGAAGATAGGCTTATGCTAGATGGTAATTAGGTAATACTTAATAGCACTCTTTCCCAATAGCACTCTTTGCCAACAGTACCGGGGCAGTACTTCTAAATTGGTTTACAGGGCAACGAGGGCAAACAGAAATGGCAAGAAATGTGTGCCGCGTCAAACAGTAGCCCGGGACAGAGACGGGATTGCTAGTCAAAAATCCCCAGAGTCAGGATGCTGAACCATGAACGGCCTTCCTCCTCCACTCGACCCTGGGTATTGATGATCTCTTGACTGCCCGAATTTAGTGGTCTGGAGGTGGGGGCGAGTGGTGGCTCAGTCCGGTTGTCACCGATAAGCCCGAAAGACACCGTGTACAACAACGAAGGGTTGGTTATTTTTGTACGAATGGTGAATTCTCCATCATTGTCGATGGAGGCATGATCTGGATAGTTTTCCCTCAGAAGCACGAGAGAAGTGTCGGCCAGCTCGTTCAAGCCAAGCCGCAAATAGCACTCGACCATTACTGCGACACCGTCAGCAACGGCTGGTGTGCCCTGGAAGTTTTCAACCACATACTGACCTCGTCTCAAGGCGGCGACATAAGCCCGTCTCTCAAGATAATAATTAGCCACATGAATTTCGTAGGCGGCAAGGTTGTTTCGCAGAAATACCATGCGCGCCCGTGCATCGGCCGCATAGGGACTGTCGGGATACAGCGCCAATAATTGTGAAAAGTCGGCGAAAGACTCTCTGGCTCGACCCGGATCCCGTTTGGTGGGGTCCACCGGCAGAAAACGATTAATCAATCCGCGGTCATCGGTAAAAGAGGACAAACCTTTCATATAATAGGCATAGTCTATATTTTCGTTTTCTGGATGCAGTCGAATAAAGCGATCAGCTGCAGCTCTGGCAGCCTCTGAATCACCGTTTCGGTAATAGGCATAGACAATTTCGACTTGTGCCTGAGCTGCAAATCGACCGAATGGAAAGCGCGATTCCAGCGCCTGGTAGGTGGCAATTGAGCCGCGAAAATTCGATGAATTCAGTTGTTCCAGGGCGCGACGGTAGAACTGTTCTTCGGTGGTCAATCCGGCGAACTCATCTTTTTCATCGTCGCCAAACCAGCCGCAAGCTCCCGACAGTAAAGAGAAAGTAATGATGAGGGAAAATCTGACTGCTGTTCTGATCACTGGTTATCCTGTTGTAAAACTGTGTAATTCGCTATTCGAGTGAGGTTTCAATGGAGTCCTCAATGGAACCCTCGCCAAAGAGCGCTATTTAACCACAGTGATGTGCGTAAACCCATACTCTACTCTCTCTGTTATGCTGAGATCTCATCTTATTGCCACGTAATCGACTTCGTTCTCAATAGAGGAAAGTCCTTGAATGTGTTCGCTACCAATTGATTCTTCCCACTGGCGCTCCCCTGCGCCTGCCAGTTTCAGTTCTTCACCGAAATGGCTGTGTTGACTGCCAATTAGCCACTTTTTTATAAGCAAGGCGATATCGCTTGATGCACACGCATTGGAAAGTGGAAATACGGTTGAAAATGTCAGCATAATTCGTTATCCAGTCTCGATCTGACTGCGCTCTAACGCCCAAACTCAGCGACGGCGCAGCCGTTCGCTGGAGTGCCTTGTTATGGCATTGCCTGACCATGACGCCACAATTCATATTCACTGATGTCAATATTACCATTCCATACTATGGCATACCCGCCCTGTTCTACTTGCACTGCCTTAAATAAAGCCGGGTTCCTTAATGGAGCGAACATTTCCCTATTTAGTAGTGGTGAAATAGCGTATTTCTTCTTTTTATTATTGTCGAACACCACAATCAATGTATGATCATCTATTGCTGATGCGGACTGTATCTTTGGAATTCTCATCATTTACTCCAAGGGGGGTAGCTTATGAAATTCCTGATTATTCCACATATTTTTCAATTCGCTTAATTGTCATAGTGTAGCCACCGCTGAGTGCGTGCTGTGAAGGCAGGCTTTATCGGGTATCATGGCTAGCCATGGCCAGCCAGATATCACTCAAGGCAGAAGTTACTGAACAGCTATCGGGCAAGCGATTAGACCAGATTGCGGCCAAATTGTTTCCTGAATATTCCAGGGCACGGCTACAAAGCTGGATTCGGGATGGCGTTCTGCTGGTAAATAACAAACAGCTACGGCCCAGAGATTGCCTTGAGACCGGGGATTGTCTTATTGTAGACGCGCAGTTAGAAAGCGCAGAATCCTGGGTCGCAGAACAACTTCCTTTAGACATCGTGTTTGAAGATGAGCATCTTCTGGTAATCAATAAAGCCACAGATTTGGTCGTTCACCCCGCAGCAGGCCATTCGCAAGGCACATTACTCAACGGACTATTGCATTACCTTCCTGAACAAAACGAGCTACCCCGGGCGGGCATCGTGCATAGACTGGATAAGGATACTACGGGTTTGATGGTAGTGGCGAAAACCCTTATCTCTCACGCTGCCCTGGTAAATCAGCTACAAGCGCGCGAGGTAAGTAGAGAATATGAAGCCGTTGTGCGCGGTGTGCTGACTGGTGGCGGAACGGTAGATCGCCCGCTGGGAAGACATCCGCTTAACCGCAAAAAAAGGGCTGTGGTGGAAAAGGGTCAGGAAGCCGTAAGCCACTACCGGGTGATTAACCGTTTCCGTTGCCATACTCATGTGCAGGTCAATCTGGAAACGGGGCGAACCCATCAAATTCGCGTTCATATGGCGCATCTAAATCATGCTCTGGTGGGAGATCCCCTGTACGGCGGGCGATTCCAGTTACCTGCGGCGTGTTCGAATGAGCTTGGTACTTGTCTGCGGCATTTTAAACGGCAGGCACTTCACGCGCGCAGGCTGGCCCTGATTCATCCTGCCAGTGGAGAACTGGTAAGCTGGAAGGCTGACATTCCAGCCGACATGCAAGGCTTGATCAGGCAACTGGGAAACGATACGGCAATAAGTTCCAATAGGTAGATTAGAGAATTAGACTGCCTGTCGTGGCTCTCCAAACTTGCATTGGGTTGATGAAAGCAGGTATTCGACATTTGGCTAATCAAACACTGACAGTACAAAACGCAATAATTGCCGAATGGGACGCTGCGCCTGCTGTTGTGGCATTCTCCACGACCAGAACAGGTGGAGTAAGTGCAGCGCCCTATGTTTCTTTCAATTTCGCAACACATGTGGGTGATGATGAATCCCTTGTAGCGGAGAACAGATCGCTGCTGGCCGGGAGATTGTCCTCCCGCTTGCGGTGGCAATGGTTACGGCAGGTGCATGGCGCTGAGGTCGCTATTGTCTCAGAAGCGAGCTCAGAATTAACCGCCGATGCTTTGCTAACAAGCAATTCCAATCTCGTGTGCTGTGTGCAAACTGCCGATTGCCTGCCGATTTTTCTGGCGGCCAAAAGTGGCGATGAAGTTGCGCTGGCTCACGCCGGTTGGCGGGGGCTGGCGGCAGGAATTTTGGAAAATACGGTCAAGGCTATGGCGGCACCCGCGTCAGACCTCATGGCCTGGCTAGGCCCTGCCATTGGTCCCTGCCATTTTGAAGTGGGCATCGAGGTGAAACAATGCTTTTTGGACGCCGCTGTTTCTGCCGATATTGAGGCGGCATTAGCCTCTTGTTTTTACGCCACAGCGCAGACAGAAAAATTCATGGCAGACCTGTATGCAGTTGCCAGAATCAAATTGCAGCATTTGGGGGTGGAGCAGGTTTCCGGTGGTGATTATTGCACTTACTGTGCGGAAGATCAGTTTTTCTCCTTTCGTCGAGAAGCAGCCACTGGTCGAATGGTAAATGCAATTTATATCGATGCCTGATTCCACACCGTTCGGCAGGAAATAGAAGTCTGGATGCTCTGGTTTCCAGTCCTGCAATGGATTGATCCCAATCAATAAAACTTGAATAGCAGTTGAATTCCACTCTTTCTGGCCCAATTATTTGTTCTGGTTGAGCGATTAATCATGCCGATAGTAACAGGCTACACGCCTATGGAGTCCTTATGCGAATTGATAAATTGACCAGCAAGCTCCAGGCTGCTCTGGCTGATGCGCAGTCGATGGCCCTGGGAAAGGACAATAATTTTATTGAGCCTGCACACCTGCTGTTGGTCTTGATAGAACAAAAGGGGGGTTCGGTACGTCCCTTGCTTTCACAAACGGGATTTGATCTTGCCGGCTTACGAAATAAATTGCAGGACCTGGTAGATGATTTGCCCAAACTGCAACACAGCTCCGGCGAAATTACAGTCTCAAGTGATCTGGCCAGGATGTTGAATCAGGCCGACAAAATTTCTCAGCAAAAAGGCGACTCTTTCGTTTCCAGCGAAACTATCTTGCTGGTCGCGATGAAAGATTCGGGAGCAGTGGGCAGGGTCTTGCTTTCATTTGGTGTCTCAGCCCAGGCTTTGGAAAAGGCGATAAGCAATCTTCGTGGCGGTGAAAATGTTGATGACGCTGGCGCGGAAGATGGCTGGCAGGCACTGGAAAAATATTGTGTGGATCTGACCGAGCAGGCCGAGAAAAGCAAACTGGACCCAGTCATAGGTCGCGATGCCGAGATCAGACGAACCATACAGGTTTTGCAACGTCGCACAAAAAACAACCCAGTGTTAATTGGCGAGCCTGGAGTAGGCAAGACGGCTATTATCGAAGGTCTTGCACAGAGAATTGTCAATGGCGAAGTGCCGGAAGGTTTGAAAGGTAAAAAAGTGCTGTCTTTGGATATGGGCGCCTTGATTGCGGGTGCCAAATTTCGGGGGGAGTTCGAGGAACGTCTTAAAGCTGTGCTGAAAGAGCTTTCAAAGCGTGAAGGGTCGATAATTCTGTTTATTGATGAGTTGCACACAATGGTGGGCGCGGGCAGGGCAGAAGGCGCAATGGATGCGGGTAATATGTTAAAGCCAGCTCTGGCGCGCGGTGAGCTGCATTGCGTCGGCGCGACTACCCTTGATGAATACCGTCAGCATATTGAGAAAGATGCCGCTTTGGAGCGAAGGTTTCAAAAGCTGTTGGTTGAAGAGCCGTCCGGGGAAGACACGATTGCTATATTGCGTGGTCTAAAAGAACGCTATGAAGTGCATCACGGCGTCGATATATCTGACTCGGCAATTATTGCGGCGGCGAAGCTGTCACAACGTTACGTCACCGATAGACAGCTGCCGGATAAGGCAATTGATCTGATTGATGAAGCGGCCAGTTTGATACGCATGGAAATCGATTCTAAACCGGAAGAGATGGACAAGCTTGAACGCCGATTGATCCAACTAAAGATAGAACAAGAGGCATTGAAGAAAGAAGAGGATATGGCGTCACAGAAACGCAGGGAAAAACTGTCTGAAGATATAACCAGCCTTGAGAAAGAGTTTTCCGATCTGGAAGATATTTGGAAAGCCGAAAAAGCTTCATTACAGGATTCCCAGACTATAAAAAGCAGCCTTGAAAAAGCACGCAATGATATGGAGCTGGCCCAGCGTGCAGGCGATTTGGCGCGCATGTCGGAAATTCAATACGGGTTAATTCCAGACCTCGAAAAGAAACTGCGTGCAGCGGCCGAAGACGAGACCAGTGAGAAGCAATTACTACGCAATCGTGTGACAGAAGAGGAAATAGCGGACGTGGTGTCTCGTTCCACCGGTATACCCGTTAGCAAAATGTTGCAGGGTGACAAATTGAGGCTGCTTTCAATGGAAGATGCCCTGCACGAACGAGTCATAGGACAGAACGAAGCTGTTCTGGCCGTGGCCAATGCTGTACGCCGGTCTCGGTCCGGCTTGTCGGATCCGGATCGACCCAATGCCTCGTTTCTGTTTCTGGGCCCAACCGGTGTGGGTAAGACTGAATTGTGCAAGGCACTGGCCGAATTTCTATTCGACACCGAAGAGGCGATGGTGCGGATTGATATGTCCGAATTTATGGAAAAACATTCCGTGGCCAGGCTTATCGGTGCGCCACCCGGCTATGTTGGTTATGAGGAAGGAGGCTACCTGACCGAAGCGGTGCGTCGTCGCCCTTACTCAGTACTGCTATTGGATGAGGTAGAGAAGGCGCATTCTGATGTGTTCAATATCCTGCTTCAAGTTCTGGATGATGGCCGCCTGACGGATGGCCATGGCAGAACCGTGGATTTTCGAAATACAGTCGTGGTAATGACCTCTAATCTCGGCTCAGGGCGAATCCAGGAAATGATGGAAGACGGTATTATTGATGATGAAAGCTATGCGTCGGTTAAACAGGCGGTGCTGGAAAATGTTGTTACACATTTCTCACCCGAGTTTGTAAATCGCATCGACAAGACCGTCGTCTTCCATCCACTGCAACGAGAGCAAATCAGGGGCATAGCCGACATACAAATTCAACTTCTCAACCAGCGCCTGGCTGACAATGACCTTGGCCTTTCAGTTTCCGGGGCAGTATTGGACTGTATCGCGACTAGCGGCTATGACCCGGTTTATGGAGCCAGACTATTGAAGCGAGCGATTCAAAATCGTATCGAAAACCCCCTGGCGCAGCGGATGTTGCAGGGCGACTTCGTTGGCGGTGATGTAATCGCCATAGATAGGGATGCTGACGGCGAATTGGTCTTTTCCAAAACGCCAGCGCTTAAAAACGCAGCAGTCGCCTGATCGACTGCTGTTTTCCGCGCCTGAAGAACTGTTTTTCAGCACCTAAAACCCCAGACTCATTTCATAGTAGAAACACGACACTCCCTCTCTCATTTCATATTGGACAAGACCAGGGGAGCGCTCATGGCAACATTGTGGCAATATCCACCAGCCTGAAAATCACGTTTGACGGCGCATGAAATCCGAAAAAGTGGAACTGAAAAGTCAAGGAAGCCATGCTCAGTACTGTAAATCATCCCTTTCGAGATAGTTTTCGCGCGAACAGGGCCAAGTGAGGGCAGCTGCTTTTTCAAAACCCTTGCGATATCATTCATGGCATAGGGGCCATCTCCCAATGCCGCCATTACCGTAACAAACCCGGTTTCCCTGGGGGTAAGCCTGTCGAGGCGCACACGAAAGAAACCGTCATCGAGTGATGCGATGGTTTCAGTATAGGCGTCGTTCACTTCCTGTTTAGTGATCTCTGGCCCTTCGGCATTGTCCCACACCGTCGAGGATCACTCCTGCAGAAAAAATGGATACCCCTGTGTCCGAGTGACGATCTCTGAGAGCGCATCAGGCGAAATCGAGGCCTCTTCATCAACAATAGGTGTTTTCACCGCTCGTTTTGCTGCCGCTGGGTCGAGCGCGCCTACACCCGGATAAAGGAATAGCCACTCCGAACAGGATTTTGCCTCTCCACTCCGTCATCCCCGCACCACCCCGTCATTCCTGCGCAGGCAGGAATCCAGTAAAACACCCAAACCCACACGGTTTTCCCACACGTAACGCGACCCGGCGAGGTTTTTTGCACAGTCTCGATAGTGTGATAGTGCGATGACTCTGTGCTGGCGCTACTCTATATTGGGGATTTTTTTGGAGAAGAGGGGGGATAAAACCTGGCTGGCCAAGGCAGGAATTATAGCGCTAATTGATGTAAACTGCTCCCTGCCCAGTCGGTGCACGACCTGGATAGCCAGCATTTGAATAGCCACCATCAGGAAAACGGATAATGGAAAAAGCCCCTGTTAATTGGACCAATATGCTTCTGTTTAGCCTCAGCCCTGCATTTGCCCTCACCCTGGTACCACTCTATGGCTTTTACTACGGTTACGATCTCTACCAGTGGCTGGTATTCATTATTCTAATGGGCTTTTGCGGCATGTCTATTACCGCAGGCTATCATCGCCTGTGGTCCCATAAGACTTACAAGGCCCACCCTCTGCTTCGCTTTGCCTTTGCCCTCGGTGGCGCCTGCGCTCTACAAAATGACATTTTGAGCTGGGCATCTGCCCACCGTCGTCACCACCAGTTCGTCGATGACAACGAGCGCGACCCCTACTCCGCCGGCAGAGGATTTTGGTTTTCCCATATTGGCTGGATATTACGTAATCATGGCAGCGGAAAAGAAGATTACTCTAATGTTAAAGACTTGCAACAAGACCCCATAGTAGTCTGGCAAAGCAGGCATTATCTAAGCTTACTCCTGCTAATGAATATTGGCTTGCCCGCTTTCCTCGGGTTTCTCCTTGGCGACCTGATCGCGGGCCTGCTCCTTGGTGGGCTTTTGCGCCTTGTAGTAAGCCAGCATGTAACCTACCTGATAAACTCCATAGCACATATATGGGGCCGACAACCTTACAGCCGAGACAGCTCGGCGAGAGACAACACATTGCTTGCGCTCGTGACTTACGGTGAGGGCTATCATAATTATCACCACGCTTTCCAATGGGATTATCGTAATGGCATTAGATGCTGGCATTTTGATCCAACCAAGTGGATGATCAAGTTGTTTTCCCTTGTCGGCCTCACATACGATCTCAAACGCTGCAACCACGAACAAATAGAAAAAGCAAAATTGGCAATCCAATACCAGAATGCTACCGAAAAATGTGAGCGCTTCAATATCCCTGAAATCTGGAGACTACGTTTAGAACTGGAATACAAACAACTCTTACAAACTCTTCAATTGTGGACCGAACATCGGCAAGCCTGGTATGAAGCGAAAGGAAGACAATTACAGGAGAACCTCAATTCACTGGATCAATTACAATTGAAAGATGGCTACAGAGAAATGCAGCACAGGCTCAAGGCACAGAAAAGGCGTTGGCAGCATTTATTGAGAAGTATTGCACAGCCACAAACCACCTGATCCGGCTGAAGATTTGTAGACTTTTGGGCTTCCTGGTGTGCTCTGTGCCTCTGTCAGATCAACCTTAGCGCTGGCTCATCCAACAAGGCAAGCTGCTCGCGCAGCTCAAGAATATGCTCAGCCCAATAACGCTCAGTATTAAACCAGGGGAAACTCATTGGAAAAGCAGGGTCCTGCCATCTCCGCGCCAACCAGGCACTGTAGTGCATCAGGCGCAAAGTGCGCAGCGATTCAACCAACTCCAGCTCAGCGGCTCTGAAATCGTAGAACTCATTGTAGCCTTCGGCCAACTCCAGCAATTGTGCCTGCCGCTGATTGCGGTCGCCCGATAACATCATCCATAAATCTTGCATGGCTGGGCCTGTCATCGTGTCATCAAAATCCACAAAAGTAGGTATTCCATCTTTCCACAGCACATTCCCGGGGTGGCAATCTCCATGTATGCGCAAGGTTTTCATATCACCGTGAGCGCGTAGTCGAAGTTGTATTGTGTCCACAAGGTCCTGCGAAAGGGATTCATAGGCCACGTGTAAATCTGCGGGCAGGAAGTTATTCTCTAACAAAAATTGTCTGCTGCGCAGCGCAAAACGCTGCATCGACAAATCAACCCGATGGGAAAAAGGTTTGGTTGCGCCGACCGCATGAATGCGGCCAATAAAGCGGCCCATGACTAACAGATTGTCGGGATTATCCAGCTCTGGTGGTCTGCCAGGGAATTGCTCGAATACTGAGAATTTAAAATTATTGAACTGTAACAGGCTTCCCTGACCCTCAAAAGATAGCGGCGGCACTACGGGTATTTCTAAATCCGCTAATTCAAGGCTATAACTGTGCTCTTCCAGGATTTGCTCAACACTCCAGCGTCCTGGCCTATAGAACTTAACAATGATTGATGGCTTGTCCACCAAACCAACTTGATAGACACGATTCTCATAACTGTTTAACGCAAAAATTCTTGCATCGGTTTCGAAACCAAGACTTTCCACTGCCTCAAGTACGGCAACCGGGGTGAGATCAGAGTATGGATGGGGAGAAACTTCCATCTAGGTGGGGTTATCCAGCGCGAAGTCAAATCGGGTAGCGAAGCTGCAAACACGGAAGAGTAGTTTCAAGAATCTTTTCTATCTACGTTGCTACCGACAATAGGAACCGGAAAAGGCGACACATTGTCTCCGCTGGAAATTTTGCTTAGCCCTGTCTTTTCTACTTCATCAATACGAATGACGGCCTGAATGGGAATGAAACTACGCTTAACACCACTGAATTCCGATTTGAGCTTTTCCTCACCCGGGTCAACAAGCACCTGTGAGCGCTCGTCGAATACATAATCCTCCACCTCAATAAACCCGTATAAATCACTCTGGTAGACCTGTTTCACAAAGACTTCGTAGACCTTGCCTTTGTTGAGGAAGGTGACTTTGTAAATTTCTGCAGTATTTCCCATTAAAATCAGTCTCTTGATTATTTATACGTCTAGTGGCCAAATTCTCGGGCTAACAGCCTGTCGCGGTCTATTTGAGCCGTGTTTTTTACGTCTAAGTCTAATATCAGGCTATTTCTTTGTATTTCAAGCCATTATGCGTCAATTTCAACTTAAGTACTGCTGATTTTTACTGTTATAATTCGGCTCCTTTCAGATAGCCGGAATTTGCGGAAACAAAGTGAAACCTGAACACAGTGATAACAAGTCGGGCAGCATCGCCAGCACGGGTGCTTGTTTAAGTCCGCCGCAGAAAGTTTTCATCAAGACCCACGGCTGCCAGATGAACCAGTACGACTCTGCGCGCATGCTCGGCCTGCTGCAAGAATCGCAGCAGGCTGAATTGGTAAACGATCCGGCCGATGCCGATTTGCTGCTGCTCAATACCTGCTCTATTCGCGAGAAAGCACAAGAAAAAGTGTTTCATCAACTCGGCCGTTGGCGCAGGCTGAAGGAAGCCAAACCGCAGCTAAAAATTGCCGTTGGTGGCTGTGTGGCAAGTCAGGAAGGTGCTGCCATCGGCAAGCGCGCACCCTGGGTCGATGTGATTTTTGGCCCGCAAACATTGCACAAGTTACCTGAAATGCTGGGCGCCGCTGGTTCAGGAAGTCCCATCGTTGATATCAGCTTTCCGGAAATCGAGAAGTTTGATCATCTGCCACAGCCTGAGGCCAGTTCTTGCCAGGCTTTTCTTACTGTCATGGAAGGCTGTAGCAAATACTGTAGTTTCTGTGTAGTTCCCTATACCCGTGGGGAAGAGCTTAGCCGCCCGTTAGACGATGTCCTGGCCGAGGCCGTTCATCTCGCCGAGCAGGGTGTTCGAGAGATCAACCTGCTGGGACAAAATGTCAATGCGTATCGTGGTCTGAGTCACGTGGGAGAGCGGGTTGATCTGGCAACATTGATACAATACATGGCGAGTATCGATGGCATTGATCGAATTCGCTTCACCACCTCTCACCCCATAGAATTCTCCGACAATTTGATCAATGTCTATGCTCAGGTTCCAGAGCTTGTTGCTCATTTACATCTGCCAGTTCAGAGCGGTTCCGATAGAATTCTGGCCGCAATGAAAAGAGGTCACACTGGACTCGAGTACAAATCTGTCATCAGGAAAATTAGGTCAATCAGACCCAATATCAGCCTTTCTTCTGATTTCATCGTCGGCTTTCCTGGCGAGACAAACGCCGATTTCGAAGACACCATGAAGTTGATAATAGATATTGGCTTCGATACATCATTTAGCTTTATCTATAGCGCCAGACCCGGAACCCCGGCCGCAGACCTTGCCGATTTGACGCCTGAGCAAGAAAAGAAACATAGACTGGCGACACTGCAATCCCAAATAGTTAAACAGGCCAACACCATCAGCGCAGCCATGGTCGGCAGCGAACAGCGCATCCTGGTTACCGGGCCGTCGAAAAAAGACCCGGGTGATTTACAAGGCCGAACCGAAAACAATCGAGTAGTGAATTTTCGAAGCGATGACCGCTCATTGATTGGCAATTTTGTGACCAGCAAGATCACCAATGCCTTGCCCAACTCATTGTCAGGAAGCCTGTGACTGTTGTCTCAGGAAATTTGCTTGTTATACTCTGCTTTAGACAGGAAGTTATTCACAAGAGGTAAATTACCGACTGCATGGCAACTCACACACTCAATCTGACCCTGATACCCGATAACGCCCAACGCCTCGCCAATCTCTGCGGGTGCCTCAACGAACATGTCCATCAGATCGAGACATTTCTAACTCTCAATATCCAGCAACGCGGCAATGTTTTTCACTTGTCAGGCAGTCAGACTGCTATTTCTGATGGTGGACATATTCTTGAATCTCTCTATAGATCCACGGCGCAAGGCAGCCCGCTTAATCCAAACCTTGTCCACCTTGCCCTGCAAGAGGCTCTGCCATCTGAATCCAATGGCGAAAGTGATTCTAACGACCACTTGTTTATCAAAACCCCCAGGTCTTCGGTTAAGCCGCGAGGCAAACACCAGGGCGAATATGTGGAGAGCATCCATCGTCACGATATCAATTTTGGAATCGGCCCTGCTGGCACCGGGAAGACCTATCTCGCGGTGGCCTGCGCTGTTGAGGCGCTGCTGAAGGAAGAGGTAAACCGGCTGTTACTGGTAAGGCCGGCAGTAGAGGCTGGCGAAAAACTCGGCTTCCTGCCAGGTGATTTAACACAGAAGATTGATCCTTACCTGCGCCCACTGTATGACGCGCTATACGAAATGCTGGGGTTCGAAAAAGTGGCCAGGTTGATAGAAAAGAATGTTATCGAAGTCGCTCCTCTGGCCTACATGCGGGGGAGAACCTTAAACAACTCCTTTATAATTCTGGACGAAAGCCAAAATACCACCAGCTCACAAATGAAGATGTTCCTGACGCGCATAGGATTTGGTTCTACCGCTGTAATTACTGGTGATATTACCCAGATTGATCTACCAAAAGGAACCCGATCTGGACTCGTCCATGTCCGCAAAGTGCTTGAGGGTATAAAAGAAATAGGCTTCACCTACTTCAATGCCAAAGACGTGGTGCGTCATCGTTTGGTGCAGAAAATCGTTGAAGCCTATGACGAATTCGATCGAAATTCGGTGCCTGCACTGACCAAACCGGAAACCGCACAGATAAATGAACGCGACAGTTGAAATCAGCAGCGATTGCGATGGCACCTGGACACCCGCGCAAGAGCAATGCGAGGACTGGCTGTCAAGCGGCTTGCAAAGTGCCTGCGAGAATAGCAACTGTAGCATCAGTGTGAGTTTCGTGAAAAGTTCTACTTCTCAGTCATTGAATAATGAATTTCGCGGCAAAAATAGCGCAACCAATGTCTTGTCTTTCCCGGCCGGATTCCCGCTTTCCTTACAGCAGCAGCTAGATTGCTTTCCTTTAGGTGACATTGTGATTTGCCCTGAACTCGTAGAGCGAGAAGCAGCACAGCAGGAGAAAGAACTGGCTGCGCACTGGGCACATCTTATGATCCACGGTCTATTGCACCTGCTTGGCTACCAGCATGATGCGGAGTTGGCGGCAGAGAAAATGGAAAATTTTGAAATTAACGCATTAGAAAGGCTTGGATTCCCCAACCCTTATTTGATAGTGTAAACTCCATTGGCTGTGCCCAGCCTTCAGTCGAAACAGTCAAAATCGAAGCCTGGCTCAAGCCCTGAAGAAGAGAACTTAGAGCATGAACGACGACCAATCCAGCATCGATCCAGAGCCCAGGTCCTGGATCGATAAAATTGCTCAGGTTTTTTCAGATGAACCTACTGATACAAAGAGCCTTCTCGAGTTAATTCGAAACGCCGAGCAGGACAAGGTTCTCGATGCCGATGCGTTAAGTATGATCGAGGGAGCGCTCCAGGTGTCCAGCATGCAAGTGCGAGACATCATGATTCCAAGGTCCCAGGTTGTTACGGTTCCCGCAAAACTCGCAGCAAACGAAATAGTTGAGTTAATCACCAGGGCATCCCATTCCCGGTTCCCGGTCATAGGTGACAATGTTGATAATGTGACAGGAATACTGCTGGCCAAGGATTTATTGCCATTAGCTCTTTCCTCTGGCGCGGACAAATTTATTATCAAAGATATTATTCGGCCTGCTACTTTTGTACCGGAAAGCAAACGTCTCAATGTGTTGCTTCGGGAATTTCGAGAAACCCGGCAGCACATGGCGATTGTCATCGATGAATACGGGAGTGTCTGCGGCGCAGTGACGATTGAAGATGTCTTAGAGCAGATAGTTGGCGAAATAGAGGACGAACACGATGTCGATGATGACAGCTATATCAAGAAATTTGATGACGACAATTACATCGTAAAAGCCTTAACTCCAGTGGACGAGTTTAATGATTACTTTGCAACTGAATTCAGCGACCAGGAATTCACAACAGTTGGCGGACTGGTTCTACAACAATTTGGGCATATCCCGGAGCGAGGTGAAACAACCAATATAGGCTCTTTCCTGATAACCGTACTCAATGCGGATAGCCGACAGATCAAATTAATAAAAGTAACTTCCAGCTCGCCTGTTCGCAACAAGGAGCCTTAGCCTCTACCTGTAGAGAGCAGTCTGGGTTATGCTTGCAGGCTTCCTGAGACACTAAATAATTTGAGTTAATTCACATAGTTAGAGAGAAAATGAGCAGCATCGACAAGCACTATTCACCGCAGGCAGTTGAGGCCGACGCACAATCTTATTGGGAACGACACCAGAGCTTCAAAGTGAGTGAAGACAGAACCCGCGAAAAGTTCTATTGCCTTTCTATGTTCCCCTACCCCAGCGGCCACCTCCACATGGGCCATGTCCGTAATTATTCCATCGGTGATGCCATTTCCCGTTATCAGCGCATGTTGGGGAAAAACGTATTGCAACCCATGGGTTGGGATGCTTTTGGCTTACCTGCTGAAAACGCCGCTATTCAGAACGAGATAGCCCCGGCAAAGTGGACTTACGCCAATATTGACTATATGCGTGAACAACTTCAAAAATTGGGCTACGCCTATGACTGGAGTCGTGAAATAGCCACCTGCCACCCTGATTACTACCGTTGGGAGCAGTGGTTCTTTACGCGGCTGTTTGCAAAAGGTCTTGTCTATAAGAAATCGTCGGAGGTTAATTGGGATCCGGTAGACCAGACAGTGCTTGCCAACGAGCAAGTTGTCGATGGCAGGGGTTGGCGTTCTGGTGCTGTGGTTGAGCGCAGAGAAATTCCACAATGGTTTATCAAGATCACCGACTTCGCCCAGGAACTACTTGATGGTCTGGAAAAAATGGACGGTTGGCCAGAGAAAGTTCGCACCATGCAAGCCAACTGGATTGGACGCTCAGAGGGTATTCAGCTTGATTTTGAAGTAGCCGATGAAGCTGAGCAGTCCTTGAAAACTGTTTCGGTTTATACCACTCGGCCGGATACCTTGTCCGGCGTAACCTACCTGGCTCTCGCAGCCCAACATCCGTTGGCGATCAAGGCTGCACGGTCGAATTCTGAGGTTGCCAACTATATCGAGCAGCAAGCGAAGGTTAAGGTCGCCGAAGCGGAAATGGCTGCCCTGGAAAAGACTGGCGTCAATACCGGCCTTAAAGCCGTTCACCCGATCAGTGGTGAGCTATTGCCAATCTATCTGGCCAATTTCGTGGTGATGAGCTACGGTTCCGGCGCAGTTATGTCAGTGCCCGCTCATGACCAGAGAGATTGGGAATTCGCCAGGAAATATCAACTACCGATCAAACAAGTTATAAAACCATTGTCTGATGAAGGCGTCTGCGATATAGAGAAACAGGCTTTTGTCGAGAAAGGGCTGCTGATTAATTCTGCTGAATTCGATGGTTTAGGCTTTCAGCAAGCCTTTGCCGCCATAGAAAAACAGCTTTGCAAGCACAATCAAGGCTGCAAGGCCGTGAATTTTCGGTTACGGGATTGGGGTGTTTCCAGACAGAGATACTGGGGCACTCCCATACCAATTATCAATTGTGATAATTGCGGCTCGGTCGCTGTGCCAGATGAAGATTTGCCAGTGCGCCTCCCCCTGGATATTGAATTTGACGCCAGCGGCTCTCCTTTGGGCAAACTCAAACAGTTTTACCAGGTGGACTGCCCACAGTGCCTGGCAAAGGCAGTGCGTGAAACAGATACTTTCGACACCTTTATGGAGTCGTCCTGGTATTACGCTCGCTATACATGCCGGGATCAGAACGACAGCATGCTGGATGAGAGAGCCGATTATTGGTTACCTGTAGATCAATACATTGGTGGCATCGAGCACGCCATTTTACATTTACTGTATGCACGATTTTTTCACAAATTACTGCGCAATGAAGGCCTGCTCGATTCAGATGAGCCTTTCACGCAGTTGCTTACCCAGGGTATGGTGCTTAAAGGCGGCAGCAAGATGTCCAAGTCAAAGGGCAACACCGTTGATCCTTTGCCGTTGATTGAAAAATACGGTGCCGATACGGTTCGCCTGTTTACCCTGTTTGCCTCGCCACCGGATCAGTCTCTGGATTGGTCAGACAGTGGTGTTGAGGGAAGCTTTCGTTTCCTGAAAAGGCTTTGGAGAATTGTGACAAGCCATCAACCTCTCCCATTACAAGATTTCACCCACCTGGTTCTGACCGAAGAGCAGGCTCAACTTCGTCGAAAGACTCATCAAACCTTGCAGAAAGTAAGTGATGATTATGCTCGACGACACACTTTTAACACCGCCATTGCGGCTACCATGGAATTATTGAACGCGGTAACCCGCTTTGCAGCTTCCAACAAAAGTGACAACGACCGTTTGCTGATACAAGAATCCCTGGAAACCGCGATTCTTGTGCTCGCCCCTATAGTGCCTCATTTTTGCCATGCTCTCTGGCAATATCTTGGCCATGATGAAGCGGTGATGGATGCCAGCTGGCCTCAGCTTGATGAATCGGCATTGGTACAAAACAGCGTTACCATCGTTATACAAGTCAACGGCAAGCGGCGCGCTACAATCGATGCGCCCAAAGATATCGAGAAGCAGGAGCTGGAGAAATTGGCATTAGAAAATAAATCGGTGGCCAGATTCCTCACCGCAGGAACCATTCGAAAGGTCATTATTGTACCCGGCAGATTAGTCAATATCGTGGTAAAGTAACAACGACTCAAAGACGCGAGATAAGACATGGCAAGAATTTCTATGCTGGGACGGCTAGTAACAGTTGGGCTGATTCTGCTGGTAAGCGGCTGCGGTTTTAGCCTGCGAGGCAGCGACGTATTGGCAGTGAAATTTTCGAGCCTACAGTTGAATAGCCAACAATCCAACAGCGAATTTACTCAACTGCTTCGTCGCAGTTTACTTGCATCTGATATTGAAATTTATTCTGACAGCGATATTTTTTCTACTGATCTGAACGATTTCAATGCCGGCCTGCCGCTGCTAAGCATTGCCAACGAACAGGTGGTAACGCGACCGCTTACCGTTAACCCGCGAGCCAGGGCAGCCCAGGTTGAGCTGCGCTTGTCGATAGATATTGCAGTTACCCTTGCCGGTCAATTCCTGGTCGAACCAGAAACACTTTTCGTGGAACGAAGCTACTTCGAAGACATTGAAAATATCAGCGGCAATCAGGCCGAGATTGAAATAATTTCTGCGGAAATGCGCAGGGAACTTACAAATCAGTTAATGCGCAGACTTGCCGCCGTCGAAATTTCAGAATCGTTCTGAAGCGAATGAAAATAAAACCCGAACAGCTTTCCCGGACTCTCTCCAATAATAACTTGCCGCTATATTGGCTAGCCGGTGACGAGCCTTTATTGATGCAGGAAACGGCGGACTTAATACGTAAGCATTACCGCCAACAAGGATACACAGAAAGAGAAATATTCCACGTGGACAGGAGTTTCGATTGGGGGCACTTTTCCCAATCCAGCGCTAACCTCTCCCTGTTCTCAGAACGAAAAATTATCGAGCTTCGCCTCTCAAGCGCCAAATTAGAAGAGAAAGGCAAAAAGGCATTACAACACTATCTTGATGAATTAAACCCGGATTATCTAATTCTTGTTAGCGGGCCAAAGCTGGATGCGGCCACGCTAAAAACTAAATGGTTCACCGCAATAGAAAAATACGGCGCACTGCTTCAGGTCTGGCCAATTAACAGGGAAAATCTCGGCAGTTGGCTAGAGCAACGACTACATCGAGACAATATTCGGGCCGATATCGACGCAATACAGCTCCTGGTTGATAAAGTTGAAGGAAATTTACTGGCTGCCATGCAGGAAATCGAAAAGCTAAAACTGCTGGCGGGAGGCGATTCGGGCAAAGCAATAAATCTCGATGTGAAAACAGTCATGCAGGTTGTCGCTGACAGCTCTCGCTATAATGTCTATCAGTTAGTTGATTCAGCGCTGCTTGGGGATACTGTGCGGTCACAGAAAATTCTGACCGGGCTGAGAAACGAAGGAATTTTCCCTCTTGTCATATTGGCGGCAATCTGTCGTGAGCTAAGGGCTCTGCTACCGATGCTAGAAAAAAAACAGCAAGGACAAGGCATCAATGCGATACTTCAATCTGCCCGTGTCTGGTTCAACCGCAAGCAAGCGGTGTCCAGTGCTTTATCGAGAATCGACCCCTATACCGTATGGTCACTGTTAGACCATGGCCGTGTAATCGATCAATCTGTAAAGGGCATGTCCACAGCCGACCCCTGGGATGAACTGAGCCTGATGCTATTTCAGTTGAGCGGAGCAAGTTCTGTTCGCAAATTTCAATCGACCTAAACCCTGGCCGCACACGGGCTATCTCTGGTTCAATCCTCGTCGCTCCAGTAATGGCTGAATTTCAGCATCTCGCCCGCGGAAATTTCGAAACACAGACATCGCTTCTTCGCTTCCGCCACGAGACAACAGTGTTTGTCGAAAATGTTCTCCATTTTCTCGTAACAAACCGCCGTTTTCCTTAAACCATTCAACCGTATCCGCATCCAGAACCTCGCTCCAGATGTAGGAGTAGTAAGCCGCAGAATACCCGCCCATAATATGAGAAAAATAAGAGCTTCGGTATCGTGGTGGCACTGTGTTCAACGCTATGCCTGCGGACTCCAGGGCGTTTTCTTCAAACTCCATGACTTTATCTGCCGCCGGAACCTGCTCCGGTGTCAGTTGATGCAATGCCTGATCCAGGATCGAGGCCGCCAGATATTCCGTGGTAGCAAATCCCTGATTAAATTTCTGCGTCGACAGAACTTTGTCTAGCAACTCTCTCGGCATTGGCGCGCCTGTCTCAAAATGTAGCGCATAGTTTTCTAGCACCTCTGGCCAGGTTGCCCACATCTCGTTTACCTGAGATGGATACTCAACAAAATCCCGCGGTACCCGTGTTCCAGAAAAATAAGGATAGCTGACATTAGAAAACATGCCATGCAAGGCATGTCCAAATTCATGGAACATCGTAGTAACTTCATCAAATGTTAGTAGTGTTGGATCCCCGGGCTGGGGTTTTGTAATGTTTAGATGATTTGCAATGACAGCTTGCGCACTGAGCAGTTCGTTCTGCGCAACATAGGCGTTCATCCAGGCACCTCCTCGCTTGGTCGATCTTGCATAGGGGTCCAGTAAGAAAATGGCCAAAGTCGTGTCGTCATTATCGAATACTTCGAATACACGTACATCTTCTTGATAGATTGGCAGATCGAAGCGTTCCTTAAAAGTTATGCCGAACAGTTTCTCTGCTGCGAAAAATACGCCGCGCTGCAAAACATTGTCGATTTCGAAATAGGCTTGTAGCTGACTCTCATCGAACTGATATCTGGCTACCCGCAATTTCTCGGTGTAATACTGCCAATCCCATGCCTCAAGGTCTAAATCCAGCCCTTCTTCTTCAATTAACTGTTGCAAGTCATTCGCTTCAGCTCTTGCATTTTCCGCCGCTGGCAGCGCTAATTCAGCGAGGCGCTGGTTTACCGCCTCTACCGTGCCAGCAGTTCTGCTCTCAAGGATGTACTCCGCATGATTGTTATATCCCAGAAGCTGGGCTCGAGATGCACGCAGCCGCAGTACGTCGGAAAGAATTTCTACATTAGAAAATTCACCACCCCGACTACCCCGAGACAACGAAGTATTGTGTATACGCTGTCGCAGTGTCCGGTTCTGCAAACTCGCCAAACCAGGCTGGCCGCTGGTGTTTAGCAGGGGAATGACAAATTTTCCAGGCATATCACGAGACACTGCCTCTTCTTCTGCGGCGGTAATAAGCGCTTCACTAAGCCCGCTTAACTCCTCACGTGAATCAACCACAATGGCCACGTCATTAACTTCACTCAACACATTCTGGTTGTACTGCGTTTGCAGTACGGCGATTTCAGCGTTGATCTCCCGCATCTGCTGCTGCTGTTCCGCAGTGAGTCCTGCGCCGGCACGAACGAAGTCAATCTGATACTGTTCCAATAATCTCAGTGCCTGTGGGTTCAGTCCGAGATCAAGCCTGCCTTCGTAGAGCTGATTGACTCGTGCGTACAATGGCGAGTTCAGCAAAATGCTGTCACCATGGGCAGCCAATTGCGGCGCCAATTCCTGTTCCAGTGCTCTAATACTGTCGTTGGTGTGGGCTCCCGCCATGCTAAAAAATACGGTTTCAACCCGGTTTAGCAACTGCCCGGACCGTTCCATGGCCAGTATTGTATTCTCAAAAGTTGGGTTTGCCTCCTGTCCGGTGATTGCGTCAATCTGCGCCAGTTGCTCGACCATGCCCCGCTCAAATGCCGGGAGATAATGACTGGTATCGATTCGGTCGAAGGGAGGATAGTTTAAATAAAGAGGGCTTTGCTGAAAAAAAGGGTTTGTCATCGACAGTTCTTCCACGGTCTGCGAAGTGTCATCAATTACGCTGCTTTCTTCAGTCACTATTTGTGTCGGCTCGGAGCAGGCGCCAGTAATGAGAACACTGATAACCGCCAAAATACGCAGCCTCAAGGAATATAGGTAAATCATGGGAACCCCCGTTAAAAAGCGCAGTTACTAAGTAAGGCAGGAAATTTCACACATCTCTCGATTTTAGTCAACAATTAGCTAATAATCACATTTTTTTAAAATCACTGCAAACCTGTCATTCCCGCACCAGCTCTATCATTTCCGCGATGGAGACGGTGCAACAAAGCCTCGCCAGGCTGCGTTACCTGTGGAAAACCCTTGCGGGTTTGTGTGGTTTACTGGATTCCTGCCTTCGCAGGAATGACGGGGTGGTGCGGGAATGACGGAGGTTGGATTTTTTGCACAGTTTCCAAAACTTGCGCCTATTTTACTCTACAAATTCAATACCAGGAACGATTTATTCACCACTCTTTTTAACTGTGTCAGCGTGCTGCCTGCTCTAAAAAAGCTTGCTGGAAATAAACTGTCAGCTCAAAGTGGGCTTGTCGGAAAATGGAGTTTTTAGCTTGTTGTGAATATTTAAGCCATTGTTATTAAACATATTATTTTTTGAAGTTGGGCTGATTTTAAATTAACTAACAGTCTCAAAGCGGTAATGCCCCCTGGAAATAAACAACAAGAATCGCGATTGGGCAAACGAACCGCACATAGAAAGGCCAAATCTTCCAGAAAATACCCTGCCCTGCTTCCGGGTTGCCTTGCTTGATTTCATTGAGGACTTCGCTCCTTCGCCAAATCCAGGCAGCGAAAATGCAAATGAACAGACTCAGCAAAGGCTGGCTGCGTTCGGTAGTGAAATTGACAACCAAATCAAATAGCAAATCGAAATTAAATACAATCAACAATGATATACCGGTGATAATTGCGCCAATTATGATCGCCGCTTTTCGTCTTGGTAGTTGGTGATTCTCTACACTGTAAGCAACCGGCACCTCAAGCATGGATATGGAAGAAGTTAATGAAGCAATTGTCATTAAAGCAAAGAATGCCAAAGCCACGAGCAGACCTGCGGCACCCATGTTACTGAACAATGCGGGCAAAACTGAAACAATCAGTCGTGGCCCGGCTATCAAGCCCCCGCTGTCGTCAAAAATCTCTACGCCGTTAGCAAGAGCTACATACATCGCGGGCAAGATAAGTAGCCCTGCCAACACAGCAATGCCGACATCAAGTAACGCGACCAGGCTGCCTACGACAGGCAGGTTTTCATCTTTGCTGATATAAGAGCCATACACCAGCATAGTTCCAACCCCCAACGAGAGAGAGAAAAATGCCTGTCCCATAGCACTTACCAATAGTTGAGGATCGGCAAGTCGAGAAAAATCGGGCACTAAATAAGCCCGCAAACCATCCATGGCACCCGGCAAGGTGAACACATAAAGAATTAGCAGGGCAAGAATTGCTATCAGCGAAGGCATTAATCTTGATGCCCACTTCTCGATACCGTCCTTAACCCCGGCACTGATGATGAACACCGTCAATGTCATAAAAATAACAACAAAAATTGAATTCCGAATTTCCCCATCAGTTGTAAGCCAAAGTGAAAACTCGCTCAGGCCCGTTATTCGTGACAGTGGATCAACAAAAAAAGCAATCATCCAGCCACTAACAATGGCATAGAAACTGAGGATAAAACTCACCGTTATTATCCCCACAATACCAACGGTGACGGCTAACAATTGGCTCTTTGGCCCCACGGAAATGGATTTGAGTGCGGCCACTGCATTGGAGCGAGTGTGGCGGCCGATGATAAGTTCGGCCATCAAAGCCGGGTAAGCGAGGGCAAAAGCCAATACCAGGTAAGTGAATAGAAAGGCAGCCCCGCCGTTAGATGCGGTGTTTGTGGGGAAGCCCCAAATGTTCCCCAGGCCAACGGCTGAACCTGATGCAGCCATGAGAAAACCGAACCTCGATGAAAATTCTCCGCGTGCAGGGTTCATTATTATAGATGCTCCCGTTTTTCTTATTGATCAAAAGATTCTAAAGTGAAACTGACGCTTGCCGCGTCAGTAAGCACAAAGACCACGTTGCGAACTATGCTCACAGAGCCATTTACATTCACTTCCAGCGCCGGAATTCGTAAACGGCCATCAGCAGTAGAATATTCCGCGATTCCATTAAAACTATCCCTTCTGGGGATAAAGCTTTCTGGATTGCCCCGAATTACTACATTGGGGGAGGCAGCAACGGCATTGAAATTCATACTTGCCACCTGTTCCCCTCCATCAATGCTAACAGAGATGATTAGCAAGCCAGAGGAGGACTCGAAAACATGCGGTGCGGCGCTGAATCGCTCTGTGACTTCCGCGTTTATGTAGACGAAATCTCGCGGGTCAGTATAGTCAGCAGTGATATAGGGCGCATTGGGCGCTTTACCGCCAAGTGAGACGAAGGGTAAGGCATCAATAGCGTCCACGGTAGTCATGCCCCCACCGAGCACCGTTGCGAAAACAGTAAAGCCTCCGTTGGTCGTATCCAGAGACGCGCTGTTGTCGGCCGTATTCACAAACCATTGATTGGTAGCACTGTTCGGATCACCGTCCAGCTTGGCCATTGCAACTGTGCCACGGGTGTTGGACAGGTTAAATTCGTTCACGATGGGAGGGTCTGCGGGCACGTCGATTGGGCCATCGAAAAGCCGAAATCGGAACCCGCCACCCTGTACAACAAAGTCATCAACCGCTCGGTGAATATAAGTGCCGTTATACGCATTACGATTCACATAGTTCAGGAAGTTTTGCACCGTTACGGGTGCCACATCGTCCAAAAGCTCAATCGAATAATCGCCAATGCTGGTGCTTATGCGTACTATGGTCCCTGCCTGGGCAGATGAAGCAGCTATAGAAGCAACTATAAGGGGAAAATACAGGACTACAGAGGTCAACGCGCCGACAATTCTCTTTGCTGAACTGCGCCAGCTTGCTACGGCCATGAAAACTCCTAAAACTATTGGCTGCTATCTTCTTATACCTGTCTGACCGAGGCAGTATAGGGTAAGTTCCAGCAAGATTCTACTCTCTCTCTCATGACGCTCTCTCAGCCTCTCTCAACCCCTCCTCCCTCCCCAATCCCCGGATAGAAATCTCTTACACGCAGGAAGCCATGGCTGTATGCTGGTTAACACTTAACCCCCCCCATCACCCAATGGGCACACAACGCAAGGCTTATGGCCAGCCATTACAGCAAATAATGCCAATGCAGCTTCTCGATATTCAAATTCAATAATGTTATTCTTGCTCATGGTGGCGTGTCCTATGGGTTGCTTAATTGTGGTAATTTCCAACCCACAACATCCTTAATACAAAAAAATGTAATTGGTCACTGCTGTCCCGTTAAGGAGAAATAAAAAGGTCTGATTCCGCCACAATTGATACAATGAGATTGTTTAGAAAACAGTGTATTAATAGAGGGAACCAGACCATGGCGCATTGTAATACGATCCTGTCACAAATACTAAAACTTGTTCCGAGACATGAATTTGAGACCCTTGCCAAACAACATCATTCAGGTCGTGCTTTTCGTAAAGCCTCCCGCTGGTCACAGTTTGTGTCGCTGACGATGGCTCAATTGTCCGGTCGAAACAGCTTGCGCGATATCGTGGACAATATGTCGGCGCAAATGCATCGCCTTTACCACCTGGGCAGCGCGAAGCTGTCGCGGTCTAACCTATCGCGCATCAATGAAGATAAGCCTTATGCTCTGTACGAAGCGCTGTTTGGAAAACTGTTAACTCGCTGCCAGGGCGTGGCACCTGATCATAATTTCAGATTTAATCACCCGCTTTATTCGCTGGACGCTTCCACCATCGACTTGTGTTTGTCTGCGTTTCCCTGGGCTGATTTTCGCACCACCAAAGGAGCGATTAAACTGCACGTCGGGTTGAATCATGCGGGTTATTTGCCCGAGTTTGTGACTATCACAGAAGGGAAGAAGCACGATGTAACAGTGGGCCGCACGCTCAGCTTTCCCAAGGGAAGTATTGTTGCGATTGATAAAGCCTACAATGATTACGCTTGGTATAAACAGTTGACAGATAAGGATATTTTCTTTGTTACCCGGCTTAAGAACAATGCAAAATACCGTATTATCGAGCGTCGACCAGTGCTGAAAGGAAAAGGTTTGACGTGTGATCAAACGATAGAATTCACTGGCCCCCAGGTCTCCAGGAAATGTCCAGTCCGCTTAAGGCGGATTGGCTACAAAGATGCGGAGACGGGTAAGCACTATGTGTTTCTAACGAACAATTTCAAACTGGCAGCCAGGACGATCGCCGATATCTACAAAGCCAGGTGGCAAGTAGAATTATTTTTTAAGTGGATAAAACGGAACCTGAAAATAAAATCGTTTGTTGGCACGAGCAAAAATGCAGTGATGACTCAAATATGGATAGCGATGTGCGTATACCTGCTAATAGCATTTCTGAAGTTTCAGTCAGCACTCACAAAAAGTATGCAGCAGCTATTGCGATTACTACAGCTCAATTTATTTGATAAGCGTGACCTGATGGCGCTGTTGAGGGGTGATCCACCTGATGGCAGGCTGCCTGATGTTAATCAAATGGCACTCATATGAAAGTTAACGGGACAGCAGTGAGACTTTTTACAAAAAAATACCGAATAAATTTTAAGAAACTAATACATTAAAAGAGAAGCTCCTGACTTCGACGGTCAACCCTCATAAGCCATTGATTTATAAAGGAACATAAAAATATCCAGGCACTACAAACCAATTTCTCTACTACCCCCGTATGTTTACCAGGCTGTGGGCGATCTGCGTGGGGTGGGCCGTCGAAGTCAGGAAAAATAGCGTAATTTGAGGGGAGCCCACAGAGACCTTATTCGACGACTCCCTATTCATGGTCAGTCTTTCTTTGGCGTAAAGGCAGGCAGGCAATATCGGCGTTAAAGCGACTAATAAACTACTCGACCGCGTATTTTTTCATGTACCTTGTCATAAATGGGAATTCGATTATTAAATAGGTCAGGATAGAAAACCAAAACCAGTTAGCAGTAAACAATAGTGCGTTGAAATTAACGTCTGCACCCCAAAAAATAGAACCGCTTATCAATAATGAAATGGAGCTAACGATTAAGTCGTTAATAACCAACTTATCAAAGTTTGAACCTACGAACCACGGATATACAAGTAGATAAGAGATTAAGATAAGACTTATATTTATAGTTATAACCAATAGCTCAGGGGTTTCTAATAGCATTATTTCCTGTTTCCCTGGATAAAACTCACCAGTTCTTTGGGGGCATTGCTGCCGTACGACACGAACTCTCTAAAACCAGATTCTGAATCTTGATCATCTGTATCTACCCCATACACAAAATAATTTCTATCTTCTTCTAAGGGGCCAATGTATGCAAGGTTCTTGTCTTTTGTTAGTTTATCTAAAAATAATTCTTCAAAATATCTACTAAATATATAAAAATTAATTATAGAGAAATCGCTAATCGAGTTATAAAACTCTTCTAAAATACCCGTATCATTTATTTTTATAACAAAATAGTTCGGAGCAGGTATTGGTATTATTCGCCATACACCACTTCTGGTTGACTCTACAAGCCTAACATCAATCGGGAAAACGGTGCGTAATGATTTAATGTATTTTTTTGATTTAAATGTATTACCTCGTGCATAGATACAAAAACTGTCATCATCAAAACGAGCTGACTGGATAGTTCTTATCATACGGATTGACCTTGAATGGCTGGTTTCACGCATAGACTCTCTGGCATGGCTAGCGCCAGTATTTTTTTTCATTGTAAAAACCTCACTGTGATCCTTTTATCTATAGCACAAACAAAAGCGGCAAGGGTGAATTTCTGCTGGCATCTACCTGGGTAAAAATGTTCGGTATCTTATGCGTCTTTACTTTTTCCATGGTATTGCCAGTCTGTTACTGTCAGGATGGGGAGATTCCGTGGTAGTGATGGGTCGCTATAGACAAGATGCGCTTTAGGCATACTGTGGCAAGGTTCTTGCTCTGCTCTTGATTCATGGTGAAATACTCACAAAGGAAGCCCATCGCATTTAGTCTCTTGAAATTTTGTACAGTTGTCGTTCAGTTTCTCCAGTCACGTACAGATTACCTTCATCGTCCTGAGTAATTCCATTAAAAACTTGAGAGGGTGGCTGCAAGGGGCTGGCGGCTTGTGAACCGGCTGATATTTTGCCCAATAGGTGACGAGAACCGTCGGCGCGTATCAATGTAATCTCACCCTTGTCTGCTTCTACCACTACAAATTCGTCCGCAAGTATTGTTATTCCCTCGGGCGTGGTCAGGTTTTCAATGACAAGCTCAGGTGGGTTCAGGAATTCGCCATCGCGGGCTAATCGTAGAACCTGTCCAAGCGCACGATCCGTAACGTAGAGGTCGCCCTCCGATACGGCCAGGCCACTGGGCGCAGGTAAATCTGTAGCCAGTACGATCTCTGTGTCTGCGTCATCTTCAGAAAAACCAAGCACTCGTTGATTGCCGTGCTCTGAAACGACTATCAGTCCGGCGTATCGAATCGCGGCCACCGGGCCTGACAAACCGGTTTTTTCCCAGATTCGGGTCTGTTGTTCCTGGTCCCAGATACGCACAGCGCCATCAACCCAGGAGCTGAGGATGAGATGTTCACCGTCACTGGCAAGGTTTAAAGCGCCTCCCATTTTACCAACACCCAATACGTTTCGTTGCACAAAACTTGCCTCACCATTCGGGCGATATCCCCTGATCGCGTGCAAGTCGGCGCTAACAATGTCTCCCTGGTGAAAGGTCAGGCCACCGGAATGAGCCATTCCCCCGGGTTGTAATTCAGTAACGCTGCCATCAAGGTTAACGCGTTTGATGAATCCGTCAGTAAAACTGGAGACGAAGAGTCGTCCTTGCTGATCAAACACAAAATTGTCGAGTCCGGGTGTAAATTTTGCAATTTCCACCAACTCATCTGCATCCACTCTGAGCACCGCACCGGTACCAGTATCGAGTACGTGCAAGCGACCTGAGTGGTCGAACTTGACCGCAGCAGGGGTATTCAAGCCACTCACTTCGGTACGCATACTGTTGTCGTTTACGTCGAAGCTCACCACTTCGTGGTTAAACCATCGTGGCCCATATAAACGACCATCTGGCCCCCAGTCCATGCCATTCAGGCCACATCCGGGGCCGAGTTCATCACTTATCAATCGCGCTGGCTGCACACCTGCTGGATCAACCTCGTACAGATTAGTGCCAAAAAAACATTGCGACACAAACAAACGGCCATCGTCTGAGAATGTGATGGGGTTTACACCGGGTGTTAGCTGTGCTGCAACTACTTTTTCACCCGTTGCTGAAAACCCGGCGACCTCACCGGTCATTATGGATGTCCAATACCAACTGCCATCGGCGGCGAAGGCCAGGTCATCGGGACCGATCACACCATCATCGGCATCGAAAACCTTGACTATCTCGCCCGTGTCGGGGTTTAACACGGTAATACTTGAGCCTAGAACCGATGCCACATACAACAGTCCATCGGGGCCAATACCAAGGCCATTGGCTCCAGCCAGGTTTGCGCCACTGGCAATGACTTCCATTTTTGCGTCGGCGGGGAAAAGTTGTGGTTCTGTTGAATCTACCGAACAGGTGGAAAGAAGTGTCATGGTGCTAACAACGAGAAAGAGTTTGGCTGTATTCATTGTGAGTCCTTTAATTAATGGGCTATTGCGCGCCTGAATCCAGGCTGTTGACTAATCTATTCCCCGGACTATCCTTATTAAGCAAGTTTCCCGCGCCCGGTCATGCCTGAATCAGGATGTTCTATTTTGCCAACCCGCTTGCCAGGCTACTTTTGCCAACCCTGTTTTTAAAGGGTCAGTTGCGGGCGATGGTGTGGCTTGCAGTAAACGAAATAATTGCCGGGTATCTGTTACCCCAAGGACTCTGATTTTGCCATCTGCGGCAGATATGTTCAACTCTCTCTCTCTGTTGAGCAGCCCCCCAAATCCCCACATAAAGCACCGCCAGCACTTCAAGAGCCTGTGAATCCCTCTTTCGAACCTTATGGCTGACCATTACAGCAGATAGTGGGGGAGATAGTGCCGAGATAGCCGGGAGATAGTGCCGAGAAGTTTACTCAAAAACCCGTGTTCGGTGCATTGTCAGCGCTCAATTAGCTATTTTGGACAGGCGGGGAGTTTGGTGAGAACCAATGCGGTGCGAAGTGCCTCATCCTCCTGAAGTTGGCGATTATATTCACTTGATCGCGCTGCTGGCTGATTGCTTTACTTGTTCGGCCAATCGATCGAATAAATCCACACCGAGTTGGCGAAAGAGGTAAATCATATCGACAAAGACCCAATTCTCGATGTACTTGTCGCCGTCTCTCTTCCACCAATCCATGCCGTTAAATTTGACCGGGGTTCCGCTGCCCTGCACCCCTTTAAACGAGCCGCTGTGAATGGCCCTGGTACCTGTCCAGCCAGAGCCCGCTGTGTACTTGCCTTCCGCGTATAGTGCGTCGAGGTTCTGATTCTGGCGATCAGGAAAAGCGGCTAACCAGGGTTTCTGATGAAAGTCTTCGAATTCTTTCAGACTATAACAGGCGCCGATGCCGCCGGGCCCGTACCAATGAATATCCGCATGAAAGAAATCCGCCACACCCATGCTGCTGATATCCTCCTGGTTAAAGCTGTTGAGACTGTGGTACACAAAGCGGTGAATTTTTTGCAGTTCTTGCGCCGTCTCGCTCTCATTCTGTGCGTCGAGCAGGATTCCATCATTTGCTTTTGGAGGGGGGAAACGCTGATCGGTAGCGAGAACAGGCGCAAGCACATCGAAGCCGGCTTGCCGCATCAGATCGACCAAATCAAGCAAGAAATAGAAATCGACGACTTTGCCTTCCTCAAGTCGATAAAATTCGCCCCAGCGAATATCCACCCTTGAGCCTGTTGCCGGAATGGACAGGTAATCCAGCGTGAATGTCGCGGAGAAATATCCGCTACCGCTTACCCACATCCTGCCGTCTTTTGAAATATCTCCATCAGCGCGCCCGTTCGACTTGCCGCCGCAAAACAGGTGAGTTTGCCGTGTCAGGTCTGGAAACGACCGCAATAGTGTTGACCAATAGTCGTTGACCAGGGCGTTGCGACCTTGCAGGTGGTTGATGGGATCAGGGCCGAAACAGCGAACATCCTGGCGCATGACCGAAGCAACGACTTCGCGCAGTTGCTCTGTTTTGGCCTTCTGCAAGGCTTGCCAGTAGTCCCGGATAATCTGCTTGTTCTTTTGATTAAGCTCTGTGCTCATTTCCACTTTGCTTGTTTTGGTCAGGTAAATTTCGGCGCGGATGGCGAATCGCCGCCATGTGTCACATAGGCGGTTGTTGCAGAGTTCCCGCTGTTTTCAAAGCGGCGATTTAGATTCACGGGGACAGTGAGCACATCACCCTGGCTCAGGCTAAGTTTTCCGCCTGGCCAACTGACGTCCATACTTCCTTCGTAGATATAGATGACTTCCTCTTGTCGCCGACTGTGCATGCCGACCTCACTGGCGGCGGCCATGGTCAGCCGCCGCAGGTGAAATCCATGGGGCCAGGCCATTTTGCCGGCGCGGATGTTTTCGGCCGGGTTGGCCGCACCAATAATGGGCTGTTCGTCAATGCCGTCGATCTGCGCAAGGATACTGGTGGTCTGGGGTGCCACGTCGGCGGCAGTGAATACGCCATCCTGCATTTCTTCCCGCGTGACCTTGCGCATGCTGGCAACCATGTCGCTGGTTGTTGGTGGCATCACCGGGCTATCGCTCGGTACCGATTCCCCGATCGTGGTATCGACAAGCTGTCCATTTTCCAGCAGCACAAGTCCATATTCCCTTGCCCTCTCGAACACGCTTGGTGCCCAGGTCACACGACCGGGAATGTCGCCACCCAGTAGTGCATACATGAACGCCTCCTCACCACCGACATTTTCAAAGCCTCGAAACGTTTGCACCGGAATCGACACAACGTCGCCCGGGCCAGCGATGATCTCTCCGTCGGTCGCATCCTCTCCCCAGCGAAATGCCCATTGGCTGTCTTGCACAACGAATACTTCGGCTGTGTCGTGACTGTGCTGAGAATTCACACAATGCGGTCGCTGCCGAACACCGCCGACGTTGAAACCATGGGGTATATTAATATGCACATGCTGATCGGGGCTTTCAGCGACGCCGGGCCCAATAATGGTGAAATTCTCTTTCTGACTTCCAGGCGTGCGCGTGTCAATGAAGGCAGTAGTGCAGGCTCGCAGATCCTCGTATCGAACCAGGCGCTTCTCCATGCCCTCTTGGCTATAGATGGTAGGCATATATTCAGGAATCCGGGTATTTGAAGAGAAATATCAGTTTTGAAAAAAGGAGAGTACTCCGAATTCAATAAAAAAACAATAAACCCGTGCAGGATGTCCCGGGCAGGAAGAGGGGCGCTCCCGAAATAGCTGATCGACTACAATATTTTGGAGGAATAATACCGAAAGATTAGCAAGTTACAGTATATGATGTATTATACCTGCAAGTTGAGCTACAATCTGGTACTCCTATTTACCTGCATTCGAAGTAAAAACTAGTGTAGATCGTTATGGTTGAATTCGGTTCCCTGAATTGGTCGATTCTTGTCATCTATGTGCTGGCTAACTTGCTGCTGGGGTATATTCTTGGCAAAAAGATCAACACCGACAATGATTTCTATCTTGGTACTAAAACGACGCCCTGGTGGGCAATCGGCATATCGGTCATCGCAACCTATGTAAGCGCACTGACTTTCCTGGGAGCACCGGCCTGGTCTTATCAGGAGGGTCTGTCGGTCATCGCTATTCACTTGAACTACCCGCTGGTTATTTTGGTGGTAGTCACCCTGTTTTTTCCGTTCTTCTACAACAGCGGTGTTGCCTCAATCTACGAGTACATCGAGCGGAGATTCGGAAAAAAAAGCGCGTGCGGTGGTTTCACTGATTTTTATTACCTCGCAAACCTTAACGGCAGGCGCGATCCTGTATGCGACGGCACTTGTGTTGAGCTTCATCACCGCTATGGATGTTGAGTTCGCGATCTATATTGTCGTTATTATTGCGCTTATTTATACCGCGATGGGTGGCATAACGGCGGTTATTTGGACCGACGTAATTCAGGCCGGTGTACTGATGGCCGGAACGGTCATAATTGCCGTGGCGCTGTTGGATCAGATGACACTACCGTTTCATGAAACCTTGCTTCCCTGAAGGCGCAAGGAAAAACCAATCCCCTGGACTTTTCATTGGACTATTCCAGGGTGACAACCGTTTGGTCCGGCATCATAGGGATGACCGTTTACCACATCATGGTGTATGGAACTAATCAAATGATGGTTCAGCGAACGCTGGCGGCGAAAAATATCGGTGACGCGAAAAAAGCCTACTTGCTGATGGGCTACCTCGCATTTTTCATCTATTTCTTCTACATAGTTCTGGGCATCTTGTTTTACAGCTACTACGGGGGCCGAGAGTTTGAAAATGGCAATACGATAATCCTGGAATTCGCGGCTGAGTATGGAATGCCGGGGCTTATGGGAATCATAGCGGCGGCGGTAATTCCCGCTCGGCAAACTTTCTCGACGGCGTCAATGACATTCTTGTCATTGGGCGAATCCGCGCCCAGTGCGACGGTGAGGTCGTTGCGGCCAACAAAGAGGCAGTCAATTCCGGCTATGCTACAAATTTCCTCGATCGCATCCACAGCTTGTGAATCCTCTATCTGCGCGATTACCGTCGTTTCCAGTTTGCTGTTGTGTAAGTTTTCGTGGTATAGCCCGCCGCTCGTGAAGACCCGGCATAGCCGCGCCCCCCTTCGCGGAAGTGCGCTGCGCTTACAATGTACTCAGCTTGTTCGGCACTGACGACATGCGCACCACAATGCCGGTTGCGCCGTAGTCAAGAGCCTGCATTATCTGCCCTTCGCCAGTACCGGTAACACGCACCAGCGCCGGCATGTCCGCTGCGCGAAGTGCCTGTACGCAGGTGTCCAATTCCATTCTTCCGAAGGGAGCGTGTTCGGCATCCAGGCAAACGGCGTCAAGTTCGGTTAGTCCAAGTATCTCGCAGATAATGGCTGAGGGCGTTTTGGCAAAAGTCCCGACAAGAAGCTCTCTCGACAACATCCGTTTTCTAAAATTTGAATGGTTTTTCGCAATCATCGAGCGTTACCCCACAGGCGTTTGCTGGCAATGGCGGCACCTTAAATCGGTCGCTTATGCGTGGGCGTGCCGCCGGTTTTCGCTTGCCGGCTGAGAAACGCCGGGTATTCTTCCAAATCCTGCGGCGGGTCGCGTGGACTATCACCCTCAAACCCCGTTATTCGATGTTTTATGTAGGTCGCGTATGAAATCTTGCTCATTTCACCGTCGCTAACGAGATCAACCCCTGCTTCTACCTGGCGGCGCACCACTTCATTAGCCGCAGTGGCGATAGTTTCCTCAAGCTCTCTTTCGTCAATCGGTTCTTCGTTTTCGATTGCAAACAGGCCATCGCTGACCGCTTTTGAGCGCGGTAAGCTGCCAACGTGCGTTGTCAAAATACGATCTGTGCTGGTCTTCATGGGTTCCCCCTCGGTTATTCGCTATCCAACCAGTGCAGAAGTTCCTCACTCACTCGGTCGGCTTGTTCCAGCGTGGATAAATGCCCGCAGTCTTTTAGTACCACCAAACGCGCGTTTGCTATTCGTTCTGCCATTAGTCGATGAAAACTTACCGGGCATAGCTGATCTTCCTCACCACACAAGACCAGGGTCGGCACGTTTATGGTTTCTAATGTAGCAAGGCTATCCAGTCGGTTTCCCACTGCACGGGATTGCTTGCTGAATACATCCTCGCCTAAATCCATCGCCATGTGCATGATTAACTCAAGTAGCTGGCTGTTCTCGCGATTGCATTCAGCCAGATAGTGATGCTTCAGAGAGTCGACAAAAACGTCTCTCAATTCGCCGTTCGATACACGGCTCAGCAAATTTTCCCGCGAATGGCGTTTATCGGCTGTCTCCGCACTCGCGTTCGTATCCAGCAATGCCATTCGGGTGATTCGATTGGGTGCCTGACGCCACATTTCGAAAGCGATAAGACCGCCCATCGATAAACCAGCGAGCGCAAAATGCGCCGCGGCATCGGCCAAAACCTCTTTCGCGGTATGATGAATAGAGTCAGCACTTGTCGTGTCGGCAACCGTGATCGAAGAGCAGTGGTGCTGCAACGCATCAATCTGTGGAGACCACAGACGCCGATCACACATCATTCCGGGAACAAGTACGAGCGGCTCCGGGTTGCCAGCAGGCGTGGATACAGTTCTGGTGGGCCTGGTTGTGATGGACATAGTTGTGGTGGGCATGGCTTTGACAATAATTCCGATAGCTGTCTCAGGATTGCAAATAGCTTGTGGGGATGCGAATCATAAATCATATTTTACTACGAATGCAATACAAGCTGCTCAATCCAAATGGCAGCAAACAAAAAACAGCGTAAACATCGCCGCTACTCGGCCGTAAGACCACGAATTTCGGTAGAAAATCGACTTTGATACGGCGAAATCAAGCCGATGACCAGTTACAAGTTATCGTTTAGACAAAATAGAGTTATTTCCAAGGCAAGTGTTTTTACTTATGTATTGAATTCGAAGTACATTCCATAGTAAAAGTAAACTTGGTTCAAGCCTTTTGACCACCTATGAACCACAAATAATTTTGGGGGATGCTGTTATGACTCGGATACAATTACCTTTTAATCGGGAAAATCGAGGAACTGAACCATGGTTCAGGTCTTTGTCCGCAAGTTTGACGATCTTTGGGCTGTGGATGTTCGCTGTGACAAACGCCTGCGCGCAGATTGAAGAAATTATCGTTACCGCAAAAAAGCGCTCAGAAAGGGCTCAGGATGTCGGTCTTTCGGTATCGGCGTTTGGTGAGCAATCGCTCAAACTCGGCGGTATTACAGATGTAAGCCGACTTGAATTGCTAGTCCCCGGTGTAAATTTTGCCTATGCAGGCAACGATGCGAAATTTAATGTGCGTGGTGCGAACTCCACCAATACGTTCGCTGACAACGCATCGATTGTCGGTACCTACGTTGATGGCGTTTACAAACCACGTTCCTCACAGCAAAGCCGTGCGTTTTTCGATGTGGAGCGTGTTGAATTTCTAAAAGGACCGCAAGGAACACTTTACGGTCGTAACACCTTTGCCGGTGCGCTAAATCTGTACACCAACAAACCGAACCTTGACGGCTATTCTGGAAGCGTGGAGCTTGGCCACGAGCGATTCAGCACGGTCAAATTTCAAGGTTTCGTGAATGTGCCATTGAATGACCAATTTGCGCTGCGAATAGCGGGCTTTTTCGAGGAAGGTGATAGTTTCGTCAAGAACAATGCCGGACCGAACGCAGGAGCACCAAATGACCGGGGCATCCGTCTGAGCGCCCTGTGGACACCCGCAGATAATTTCGACGCGCTACTTCGAGTCTCCAGTATCACAGAGAATGGCACAGCAGCTGGACTGTTTGGCTACAAGAACATTTGTCGCTATGTCACTCCGCAGGGATTGACCGATCCGTTGGGTAGCGATCTGGATTGTCAAAATCCAAATAAAGGTTCAAACGGCGGCTCCCGAGGTGATACGGGACCGTATGCAATTTCGCAAGATTTTGTGCCGGACGCAGATTTGGCGGAAGATAACCTCAGCGTTGAGCTGAATTGGGATTTCGACACAGTTTCTTTGAAATCAATTACGTCCTACACCGATTTCAGAAATTTGCTCGGTTTTGATTTTGACTTTAGCCCGAACCCGTTCAACCCGGGTTGGTTCGAAGAAAGCGCAGAATCCTTCACCCAGGAGCTGCAACTCAGCTCCGATTCCGAGGACAGGTTTCAATGGACTACCGGTGCCTACTATTCCAGCGATGAAACATTTTTTAGTTTCAGTATCTTTAACCAAACACTCGAAAACGGCAATCGCGCCACTGTTGCCGGTCCCGGCGGCAGCGAATTTCCAATTCTGAGTGGCACGCCAATTGTGTCAACGGCGACCAATATTCACGGATTTTTCGCTGACAGTGCCTGGATCGAAAGCGATGTTTTCGCGGTTTTCGCGCAAGGCGAATTTTCCGTAAACGACAATATGCGCCTTATCGCTGGTTTGCGTTACAACGACGAAAAGAAAAGCGTGGCCGGTGGTGGCAGCAACTTCACAGCCGGCGATGCGCCGGTAACCGTGCTGATACCAGCCGCCTCGTCGCCCTCCATTATTCCCCAGCACCGAGGGGTGTTTGGGTTTAATCGCAACGCCACGGGCGCAAATGCATTCTCAAGGACGTATGACAACGTCAGTTGGAAAGCCGGTATTGAATACGATATTCCTGATCGCGATGCGATGGTTTATTTTATGGCCTCAACCGGCTTCCTTTCAGGTTCAGTCAACGGCAATGGCTCATCCACCGATGAGCAGGAATCGCAATTAGTCGAGATCGGTTTCAAGAGCACGCTGTTGGACGATTCTCTACTGTTCAACATTGCGGCTCATCGGACTGAATACACCAATTTGTTAACACAATTCCAGGTTCCTATTGGCGGGATCGTGCAGACCTTCAGTCGTAACGGCGGTGAGATCGACACATCCGGAATCGAAGTCGAGACGCTGTATCTCCCGTCCGATAATGTCACGCTTGCCTTCAACGCAGCATTTCTGGACGCAGAGTTTGGTGTTTTCGGTCAAACCAATCCGTACCAGCTACTCAACGGTGTCGAACAGGGGTTTGTTGATGTGACGGGTGCAACACCCGGCTGGTCACCCGACTTCACGGCCAGTGCCAGTGCGTCCTATGACTTCCATCTTGCTGGTGGATCGACACTTACGGCACACTTGCAGTTCTACATGAGTGACGGATACAACACTGGAAATCTTCTGTCGATTGATCGAAATGTCGATCAGGACAGCTTTACCAAGACGGATCTGCGTTTGATCTGGAATTCCGCCGACGAAAAATTTTCGGTCGAGGCTTTCGTGGAGAACATTGAAGACGAAGCGGTGCTCGCTCGCAGTAACAACGGCAGTAACGACAATGTGCAGACCGGCTACAATTATCCGCGCAACTACGGCATTCGATTCCGGGCTAACTTGAATTAACAGCAGATTCACGACATCGACTTACTGCGGCTCAACGAGACGGGGAAGGAGGAGCACCTGCTTTTCCCCCGTTTCTTGTAGCCAGGCCGATAATCACGGCAAGGGCGCGCAGGAACGCGTAAACTCAACCAATCGCCGAGTTGTCACACCTTCGCCGCCGCCGCAGCAACACCTTTAAAACATTGAACCCTCAAAATACTGGATCGGCACATTGAAAAATTTTGACCCGGAATTCACCTCTATTCCTGACTACATCATCAAGGTCACCGAACGCATCTGGGAAGATCGCGGAATTGACCGAATACGCGATTACTATGCCGACGAGGTGATTGTGCGAACCCCAATGGGGCTGACCCGGGGTATCGCGCCAGTCATCGCCGCGACCAATAGCACACTACACCAGTTCCCCGATCGTCGTTTGCTCGGAGAAGATGTAATCTGGAACGGCAATGACGATACCGGTTGCTACTACTCTTCGCACCGCATTGTGTCTCCCATGCGTCACAATGGGCACGGCAGCTTCGGTGCGCCCAGCGGAAGGTCAGTCAAGGTACGTACCATCGCAGACACGGTTCTGAAGGCTGAGCGTGTGTGCGAGGAATGGCTGGTGCGTGACCACGGTGCTATCTTGCGCCAATTAGGCCACGACCCCGGCGAGTTCGCCGCCCGCTCAATCGAACAAGAGCAGGTTAAGGGGGTAACTCCTGCAATCTTTACTGCCGAAAGCGATGTCCCTGGTGAATATCAAGCGCCAGCCGAAGAAAGCGAACACGCGTTGATGTACGCCAGTACGCTGGAATCAATTTGGCAAGCCAATTGCGCGATCATTAACGAAAACTATGACGAAGCCGTCGCGCTTGAGTTACCCGGTGGTTTCTCTGTCAGTGGAAAAACCGCCGCGACCCAGTTTTGGATGAGTCTGATTTCGGCTGTTCCGGACGCGGAGTTCACGGTCGATCATCTCATCGGTCGGAACGACGCGGGCTACCCTCGCCGGGTGGCCGCACGCTGGAGTGTGCGGGGAACACATGCCGGAGCCGGAGCCTTTGGCGACGCATCGGGTGCGCCCCTTTATATTATGGGAATCAGTCATGCGGAGATTATCAACAATACTATCTACCGCGAATGGATATTGATTGATGAGCTGGCTATTCATCGCCAGATTCGGCTCTATAAAGGCTAAGGAAGAGAGCAAAAAATACAGGCTGTGAGTGTGAAAAAATTGATTAATGAGCAACTTATGGCAACGCTGGAAAAATTCGATACGCCGACGATGGGCTTGTCGGTTAATTCAAAATCAGTCTAATTTTAAGAAAATAAAATGTTTAATAACAAGGGCTTAAATATCCACAACAAGCTAAAAAACTCCATTTTTCGACAAGCCCACGATTTGCAAGACATTGGAAATCACGCTGCCAGAGCGGTAGCGTTCAAGTGGCTATGTTCATGTGTTTATCCTGCCTGTGCTGACCAGGAAAAAGTCTGGCTGAGGCGATTCCAAAAATAGTGAGGCTGACTTGAGAGGCTGTGCAAAAATCTAGCAATCGTCATTCCTGCACCACCCGTCATTCCTGCGAAAGCAGGAATCCAGTAAGCCACACAAACCCGCCAGATTTTCCGCCAGTAACGCAACCTGGCGGGGTTTCTTGTACAGTCTCACAAGGCAGAAACCCTGCCAGCTTATCGCAGTTGTGGATTGCAACGAGAAGTGGTTGAGCCAGTGTAAAATATCCTCAGAAGTTTCTTGTGGCAGTGATGCCGTAAGTGCGGGGATAGCTGTAGTTCGCGCCCGCTATGTAAAAGCCAAACCCGACGACCTGGTAGGCTTCTGTAATATATTCCTCATCTGTCAGGTTGCGGGCCCACAGCGCAATGCGCCATTTATCGTCGCTGGATTCAACACCCACCTGCATGTCCAGGTTCCAGTGGTCTTCGGTGAAAAGAGCTCTTGTGCCTTGCAGGTCACGCGGGATATCGTCTTCCCATAGCACATCAAGCTGGCCAAACGCCTCCCAATCTTGATTGACAGGCCGACGTACACGCACAGTGCCGTTGTAGCTCCACTGCGGATGGTTTGGAAGGGGGTTGCCGGCAAGGTTTACATCTGAACTTCCAAATACTGGTGCGTTGTAGGGGAACACACTGCCAGCACCGGCACCAGATATCCTGGTAACCAGAGAGTCCAGCTCGCTGTCAATGTAGGAAACGCCAAGAGCAAGATTGAGCCAGTCGGTGGCTGCCGCGTCGAGTTGAAATTCGAAACCTTTTATGGTCGCACCTTCGGCGTTAGTGAGTATGTTGACGTCCAGGTTATCCCTTGGTTCTACTGCGATTAACTGGATATCCTGGTAGTCATAATAAAACACGGCGGCTTCCAGACTGGCTCTGCCACTGGCAAAAATGGCCTTGGTGCCAATTTCATACGCAATAATGGAATCAGATCCGGTTGGTTCCAGATCGGCAACGCCAGAAAGAAATCCCGCATTAAACGTCCCGGCATTAAAGCCCCGTGAAATACTGCCATAGAGTAATGTATCCTCATTTAACTGGTAATCCAGCGCCACGCGAAGGGAGTAGTCACTGTCGGTGAAATCATTGCTGGCACCGGCCTGTAATTCGGGAGAGGCAAACCCACTAGTGGTTCTGTAAAAAACCTCGCGATCAACTCGCGACCAACGCCCTCCAAGGGTAAGCTTGAGCTGCTCGGCGACAGGAATTTCCGCCTGACCGAAGAGTCCCAGGGTATCAGTTGCCAGCGAGTTAAAGTCCTGACGTCCCGAGTCAAATGCCGGGTCGCCTACTAGTTCATCGGTGCTGTAGTAAAGGCCCGCCAACCACTGAATATTTGCCGAAGTCAGAGATGTGAGGCGAATTTCCTGGGAAAACTGGTCAACTTCTGAACGCCTGACATCGTCTAGCGCTGTCGTTGGGCCAGCGTCTTCGTCAACCTCATCCTTGCGTCTGAAATCGTCCCAGCCAGTCAATGAAGTAACCAGCATATTGCTCAGTTCCCAGTTCATTTCCACGGTGGCACCGACACTTTCGCTAAAACTTTGGCCGATAGCATTAAGGTTATTTGTATACGCATCACCGTCCGTGTCGTTAAATGTGTTGCCAGAGCCAAAAGGGTCAGCGGCCAGGCAATTGCGTTGTGCTGCGGCAACATCACCTCTTGCAAATTCGTCACAAATGACATCTGGAACCCCGTCATTATCGGTGTCAGCGCCAGCCGGAATAAGTGCAAACGGCCAGTTATCGGATTTATCTCGTCCGCCATGAACTTCTACACGGGCGTTGAAATTCTCGCTGGGCTGGAAGAGCAAAGACAGGCGGCCAAAAAGTTGATCAATCTCGCCTCCGTCACCCAGGTTTGGATTCAAGTTTCGAAGCGGCCCATCAGATTGTCTCACGGACTTAAATGCAGCACGGGCGGCAACAGTCTCGGATAAGGCATTGCTGTAGGCGCCCTCAGTGGTGGTACGGTTATAGCGACCGTAACCGGTACTCAAGTAGCCATCCTGTTCAAAGTCGGGTTTCGCCGAGATGAAGTTGATGGCACCGCCGATGGTGTTGCGTCCATACAAAGTGCCTTGTGGCCCCTTGAGTACTTCCATGCGCTCTACATCAACCAGGCGTAAAGCCAGCATAGGAGGGGAAGATATAAATACGCCATCGGTGTAGACCCCGGTCGATTGCCCCAAAGTCGGTGCAAACCCGTCAGTATTCACCCCGCGCAGGGCGATCAAGGGGTAGCTGAAATCACCGAAAGGCCCGCGGATATTTACGCCCGGTGAATGCTGGGCTATGTCGATAAGAGAAGAAGCACCGCGTTCTCGCAAATCTTTTCCAGTAACGACATCTATAGCAATGGAAATGTCCATCACAGATTGCTCACGCTTTTGCGCGGTGACTACTATCTCTTCAATCGCATTAGTCGATTGCTGGGCATTTGCAGCCTGAGATGTTGTAGTTGTAAGCGTTAATAAGAGACTGGCTACTAGCAGGGCATGATTACTCATTGCCTTTTCGCCTGGATTATTGTGTTTCATATTCCCCTCCTCCAAGGTAATCGCTTGATCCGTTAATAATTTCGAGTGCCTGGTGCGTAGTAATGGAAAATAGACAGGCACCTTCCGTGCAGTGTATTTTAATACTAATACTTGAATGCTTGACTAGTCAACATAAAAATAGACTATCAATTGTCCGCAATCTTGCAGTTCGACTGAACGTAAGCGCCTTTAAGCCAGCCTCACTATTCTCGCAATGGCCCCAGCCAGACTTTCTCCCGATCACCCCACACAGGAGAAGCACAGGAATGATGCCACCGAACCACAAGCACCTGCCGCTTACTGGAATTAGCAATTGTCAGGCACTGAAACTGCGTATTTGCAGGTTTGTTATTGATTTTGGAGGGTTTCACTCCTATTCTGTGGAGACCTGCCCATTAGCCGGTCGGCTGAGTATCACGCAGGTCAAACAGTAGCTACTTGGATCAGGGGAATTACTATGCACAATCACAGAATGAGACGTTACAAAATGTATGGGGTATCGGCGCGCTACCGGCTTATGGCGTTGCTCACAACACTGGGTCTTGCTTTAACCACGGCTGCCTTCGCTCAGGATGACGATTTGTTGGTAGAAGAAATTATCGTGATTGGATCGCAAATTCGGGGGGCCTCAACCACGGCGGCCATGCCGGTTTCGGTTGTCAATCGGGAAGACATTGTCGCCATGGGAGTAAGTTCAGCCGATGAGCTATTCAGGAATATTCCCGGTGTCGGCGCTGTAGGGTTTGGCGGCAATAATCAGCGTTCTACCAGTTTTGGCATTAATGGCGCACGCGGTGATGTTGCCTCTATCAACCTCCGTAGCCTGGGTGAAGGCAATACGCTGGTGCTGATGAATGGTCGTCGATTGGTTGATCATCCCAGCACACAAACAGATGAACAAACTGCACCGGCAGTTACCGTCAATATGAATGCGTTACCGATACTGGGCCTGGAACGGGTCGAAGTGCTGCGGGATGGAGCGACAGCGATTTACGGAACCGATGCAGTGGCTGGAGTAATCAACACGGTGCTGCGTGATGACTATCAGGGTTTTGAAGTAACTGCCCGTGCGGGTCATGCGGACAGCCTGGATGAGGCCACGCTTAGCATTATCGGTGGCTTGAATTTTAACGATAACCGCACCAATATCTCTGCCTCTTTTACTTTTCATGATCGCGGTGAATTGTCCGCGGGAGACCGGGGTTTCTCCAGAAATAGAGATGCCCGTCCGCAGATTAACAACGCGGAATTTGCCAATGATGTGGCTTTCAGAAACTCTTCGGATATAACGCCCTGGGCTACTTTTCAAGTGCCGGGCGGTGCTGCCATTACGCAAGACACTGGTTCGGGACCGGTCAATATCACAACCAATTCAGGCATCTTTACTCTGGTTCCGGCTAGCATCGGTGGCTGCGCAGGCAATTTACCCGCAGCCCCTTCGGACACCTGTATTCGGGCAGCAACTCGTGTTCCAGATTCGCTTCGACACAATCGCAACGCTGAGGCGACCCTCATGCCAGGTGTCGAAAGAAGCAACTTTTTCGGTAGTGTGACCCACACATTTGAAAACGATTTCGAGCTGTACAGTGACGTGGGTATCTACCGGGCAGAAAGCACTTATAACAGAAATGACGGCGGCGGCGGCCCCTTGACCACACAGCCAATTCATCTTGCCGCTTCAAATTACTGGAATCCCTTCGGACCCATTAGCTTTGCCGACGGCAGGCCGAATCCCAACAGATTGCCCGGGCTTGATATCAACCAGATACCAGCAGAAGGGGTGGCCTTGCCGTTTCGGGATGCTGCGGCGCGTGCCCGTTATCGCATCTCCGAACGACCAGGGCCGTTCGTTAATGTGACTGATGAAAGTTATCGCTTTGTACTGGGTTTACGCGGTGAAATGTCCGGCTGGGATTTCGATACCGGCTTCGTCTATTCCGAAGCGGAAACGCTGGATCAAACGGAGAATCGTCTTGATCTGAACGCCCTGATGCGGCAATTGGCTTTGGATACTCCCGATGCCTACAATCCGTGGACCGGGGGCGGAACCTATGTGAACAACAGTACCGATTCCACGCTGAATCCAGCGAGTTCAACCAACCCCTTTTATATAACAGTTGATCGTCTTGGCAAGACCAGGTTGGCTCTGATTGATTTCAAGGTATCTAACGGCAGTGTATTCGAGCTTCCCGCTGGAGGTCTTGGCGTGGCGGCAGGGGCGGAGTATCGCCGCCATACCTATGTTGACGACCGCGACCCACGGCTGGATGGCACCGCGCCCTTGAATAATTTTGTGATCAACCGGCAGTTTCCCAGCAGTGTAATGGGTTCCAGCGACACGCCGGATACATTCGGTAAGCGCGATGTCACTTCATTCTTCGCTGAGCTTGCGATCCCGATAATAAGTCCGGATATGGATATTCCGCTGGTCGAAAGTATCGACTTGCAGCTTGCCGGACGTTATGAAGACTTCAGCGACGTCGGAAGTGTGACAAAACCGAGGGTTGCGCTGTCCTGGTATTTGCATGAATCAGTCCAGATCCGCAGTTCCTGGTCGAAGGGATTCAAGACGCCAAATCTGGCACAGGTCAGTGAGCCGGTAATCTCACGGCAGGTCGGGGCACAGGATGTTTACTTCTGTCAGGCCCAGGTGAACAAGGGTGACGCTGCGAATCTCGGCGCCTGCAATGATACCGAGGCAGGAAACGACTACATTACCTCGGTTGAGCGACTTACTTCAGGGTCGCTTTTGTTGCAGCCGGAAGAGTCGGAGAGTCTTTCCTACGGTGTGGTATTCCAACCGACTTTTGTTGAGGGTCTCACCGTTACTGTGGATTTCTGGGATATAGACCAATCTGGCATCATTGGCATATTTGGTACGCCAAATCACCTGAGACTGGACTGGGCCAACCGCATCAATGATTTAGCGCCTAATCCCGATGTTATCCGGGTGCCGGCAACTGTTGACAATATCGCGTTCTTTGAGGGCTCAGGTCTCCAGGCTGTTGGCCAGACCATTCAAACTCTCGTGCCCTACTTTAATCTCGATAGTCGGGAATCAGCAGGTGTGGATTTCTCCGTGTTGTATGATCTTGTAACGGATGGATTGGGTGAGTTTAGTTTCGCCCTCAATGCCGCCAGGATAACAGAAACCTTCCAGTCGCCGTCTGCACCTGCTGCGTTTATCAATGAGCAGAACAATCCCCTGGTTCAAGTAGTCGCTGGTGGCGATCTCATCGAAAGAGATCAACGCCCACAATGGAAAGGCAGCGGTTCGATTAGCTGGCGCATGAATAAGCTGAGTGCCAACTTTTTCGTGAGCCATATTGGTGAGTTCAATGATACTGGTGTAATTAGTGATACCAGCGGCCGATTCTGGCGAGTGGATAGCTGGACGACCTACAATCTGAATGCGGAATATCGCTTTAGTGTGGGTAACACAGACAATAGCGTCAGGATAGGAATAAATAACCTGACTGACGAAGACCCACCTTTGGCGGATGAGAATCTTAACTATCTGGCTTCTCTTCACAATCCGTTTGGTCGTTTCGCTTATGTCGCGTTGACAACACGCTTTGGTGGAAATTGAGACCGGGTTGAGCTACAAGCCTGTTTCCCCGGCTAATTTGGTGAAACAGGAGTAGTGGCTGTATTACTCGCTATTCGATGCGGTTTTGCTGTAGATTTGATCTGGCGCATGATAAATAATGGTGGGCCCACCAGGACTCGAACCTGGGACAAACGGATTATGAGTCCGCTACTCTAACCAACTGAGTTATAGGCCCTGCACTATCTTGCAATGTCTGCGGCCCAAGCTACGCCACAGACTGGAAATGAATTCTACTTAATTGTGTGGCTGCTGGTAAGCCCCAAAAGCCAGCAGTCCTGCTATATCGACGAGTAAGCTGTGTCAGTAAATTGAGTACGGATCCATGCGCGACTTCGGTAACTACTCGTCGAGGAAACTGCGAAGATGGTCAGAGCGACTAGGGTGCCGCAGTTTGCGCAGCGCCTTTGCCTCTATCTGACGTATACGCTCACGAGTCACGTCGAACTGCTTGCCTACCTCTTCCAGCGTGTGGTCGGTATTCATGTCGATACCGAATCGCATTCTAAGCACCTTGGCCTCTCGTGCCGTCAAGCTGCTCAGCACGTCCTTGGTTGCTTCCCGTAAACCTTCATCAATTGATGAGTCTACTGGTGAATCAACCGTGACATCTTCGATAAAGTCACCCAGGTGTGAATCTTCATCGTCACCGATTGGTGTTTCCATGGAGATAGGCTCTTTCGCGATCTTGAGAACGCGACGAACCTTGTCTTCAGGCATATCCATTCTCTCGCCCAGTTCTTCTGGTGTCGGTTCACGACCTTTCTCGTGTACCATTTGTCGCGAGATACGATTCAGCTTGTTGATTGTTTCAATCATGTGAACCGGGATACGAATAGTTCTTGCCTGGTCCGCAATCGACCTGGTAATAGCTTGCCGAATCCACCAGGTGGCGTAGGTTGAAAACTTGTAACCACGGCGGTACTCAAACTTGTCTACCGCTTTCATCAAGCCAATGTTTCCTTCCTGAATCAGATCAAGGAATTGCAGGCCACGGTTGGTGTATTTCTTGGCGATGGAGATAACCAGTCGCAGGTTTGCCTCCACCATTTCTTTTTTCGCCCGCCGAGACTTTGCCTCACCAATAGACATCTGTCGATTGATGTCCTTGATCTCAGAAATCAGCAGGCCGGTTTCTTCTTCGATAAAACGAATCTTCTTCTGCGCACGCAGAACCTCGATTTTTACATTCAGCAATAATTCTGAATAGGCTTCTTTCTCTTTTATGTGCCTGTCTACCCATTTCTGGTTTGTTTCGTTGCCTGGAAAACTGGCAATGAAGGTCTTGCGTGGCATTTTTGCGCTGCGTACGCACAGGTTCATTATAGTGCGTTCATGACGGCGCAGTCGTGCCAGCACCGCACGGATATGGCTAAGCAGTGGCTCAAACTGCCGTGGAGTCAGTTTGAAACTCTTGAATATTTCGCCCAGCTTTCCTAATTCGGCCGCAGATTTCTCGTGATTTCGGCCTCGCTGCCCAACTACGGCACTTGCTGCTTCATATTGCACGCGCAGGTCGGTGAAACGAATTCGCGCTTCTTCTGGGTCGGGCCCAACTACTGCATCATCATCAGTTCCGGCCGCTTTTTTGTCTTCTTTTTTCTGCTGACTAAGTGCAGGAGGTCCTACCGGGATTGCTTCATCGGAGGTATCAAGGTAACCAGTTATTAGCTCATTGAGTCGCCGTTCATTTGTAGAGATTAGTGCATATTCGTTCAATACGTGTTCTACGGTGCCGGGGAAAAGTGCCATCGCTTTCATCAATTCCCGCAGACCTTCTTCAATGCGCTTGGCAATAACGATTTCGCCTTCCCTGGTTAGCAGTTCAACCGTGCCCATTTCTCGCATGTACATGCGCACGGGGTCAGTTGTTCTGCCAGCTTCGTTCTCTACGGCGGCGAGCGCAGCGGCGGCTTCTGCTGCCGCAACTTCGTCTGCGCCAGTATCACTTTCTTCGTTAAGCAATAAGGCATCGGCATCCGGTGCGGCTTCAAACACCTTAATGCCCATGTCGTTAATCATTTGAATAATATCTTCAACCTGATCCGGGTCGGAGATAGATTCTGGCAAATGGTCATTCACCTCGGAATAAGTCAGATAACTCTGTTCCTTCCCTTTCGCGATTAAGGCTTTGAGGCTGGATTGTGGAGCAATTAGATCGGCCATGAACTCTCCTCTCCCTGGCGTTGAAGCCAGACAATGGGTGGATAAAAGTGAGCCGGGTATTATAGGGGTTAAAGCCCGCTTTGTATATACTGAGATTTCTATCCGTGGATTGGGGCCTGTCCGAATTTAGACCGCTTTTCAGGGGGTCTAGTTTGTCTGATTTGATGGCAACTAAGGGTTTTCTGGAGCCTAAGCTTCGGGATATTGAGTGCCGGCGGGTTGTTTCCGGTTGGTATCGGAATTAGCGTCGTCGTTGTTGCCAGCGTGACTATCCGGCAGCGGCATTGGTGACTGCGCTGTGCTGAACCTGGATTTTAGCATTTCTTCAAGGCGTTGCTGCTCAAGCCTGACAGCAATATCAGACAATATCTTGCCAAGTATCTGAAGAAACTCTTGTTCCAGCCCTTCAACCGGGGTGATATTTTCACTCTTAAGGCGAGTTACCTGGTTGCCGAAACTGGAACCACAGCAATAACCCAGCAGCGTGGGGGTGTCGCTATTATCCGGATCTCGCTTCACCATCTCAATTAGAGACAGCAGCAACTGCCTCCCTTCGTCTCCGGCAGAATGCAGCGGGGATAAATCTTGCGTTATAGCGAGTGCAATCTCCGGGTTCCGTAACAATAACTCGATAGCCTTGACGGCTGCAGGTTTTCTGTAAACCGCCAGATTTGAACTGGATGTTTTGGCTCGCGATGACCAGGGTTTCGATGCGCGATTGGCATCGCTCGAATAGGGAGCTGCGTCAGCTGAGTCCCAGCGGGAAGCGCCTGAATCCACCGCTCCCCGGGCTTGTTGTGACTCCACTAATTCATGCAGTGACTCGCTGGCGACACCCAATGTTTCTGACAATCTATCGAGCATAAGCTGCCCATAGACTCCTTGAGGAAATTTAGCAATCAACGGTTTAGCCAGATTGCTTAATCTGGCCCTGCCTTCAATGGTTTTACTGTTCACGCCCTGAGAGATCTTGTCGAAGAAAAACTGCTCTAATGGCGTTGCCTGGTCGATAAGGGCAGTGAATTTCTGCTCACCGATTTTCCTCACCAGGGTATCCGGGTCTTCCCCTTCGGGTAGGAACAGAAATTTAATCTGGCGACCGTCTTCCATCTCCGGCAGGCTTGCCTCCAAAGCTCTCCATGCGGCGTTTCTTCCTGCTTCGTCACCATCAAAGCAAAACACGACTTCAGGCACTAGTCGAAATAATCGCGTTAAATGCTTGGCGCTGGTAGCTGTACCCAGGGTCGCGACGGAATTTCGAATGCCCATCTGCGCCAGGGCAATCACATCCATGTAACCTTCTACGAGTAGAAGGCGCTTAATTTTAGTGGTGGATTTTCTGGCTTCATAAAGCCCGTAGAGTTCAGCACCTTTATGAAAAACCGCTGTTTCCGGGGAGTTTAGATACTTGGGTTTCTCATCACCTGCTACCCGTCCACCGAAGGCGATAGTGCGACCACGGCTATCGCGAATCGGGAACACGATGCGCTGACGGAAGCGGTCGTAATAACGATTTTCCCGTTTCGCGGTTTCGCCTTCGTTTGAACTCTGTGCTTCTTTCTCAATGACCAGGCCCGCAAGCAATAGTGATTTTTGTTCATCGACGGTATTGGCAATCGCATTAACAAGATTATTCCAGCCAGGGGGCGCATAGCCGAGGCAGAAGTCTCTTGCTATCTCGCCGCTGACGCCACGAGCTTGCAGGTATTTCACGGCGGGTTCGCGTTGCTCATGGTGACGCAATTGGTATTGATAAAATTTACTGGCACTTTCCAGGGCGGCGAGCAGTTTGGTATTTTCTGATTGTTTGCGGATTGCAGTAGCACTTTCTTCTCGCGGTACTTCCATGCCATTGTCTCTCGCCAATGACTCCACCGCCTGTGGGAAATCCACTTGATCGAAATTCATGATAAAGCCGAGAGCGTTGCCACCCTCGCCACAGCCAAAACAATAATAGAATTGACGCTCAGGCTGCACACTAAATGATGGGGTTTTCTCCTGGTGAAAGGGGCAGCAGGCTGTGTAGTTCTTGCCGGTTTTTTTCAGAGTGACTCGTTTATCCACCACATCGACTATGTCTGCCCGGCCAAGCAGATCATCGATGAATTCTTGAGGAATGAGTCCGGCCATTGTTTGTAGTCCAGATCGAACGAATTAGTGCGGCAACTGTCGGCTCAGCCTGTTTAGCGAATAAATACATGCCGCTGTGTCGGCTATTGTAGCCAAATCAAGGTGTTTTGCTTTCTGAAGAACTGCCAAATATTGATCAGGCAGAGTTTTGCAAGGTCTGGCTGCTCAGGCTATCTGAGCATGTAGGCGAGTAGTACTCTGGTAAACTGGCAGTATCCGTTTAAGCTGGCAGTACCCGGTTAAGGTGACAGCACCTTGTCAGGCGAGTAATGCCTTGACCTGCTTACTGACTTCGGTCATGTCGGCTCTGCCTACGACCTGCGGTCGTACCAGATTCATTACCTTGCCCATTTCTTTCATCGATGCCGCACTGGATTCGGTAACAGCAGATTTGATAATTTGCGCAAGTTCTGCCGCTTCCAGCGGCTGTGGCAGGAATTCCCGGATGACGCCGATCTCAAATTGTTCCCTGGCTGCCAATTCAGGTCTGCCTGCTGCCTCGTACTGGCGAATGGACTCGCGGCGCTGCTTAATCATCTTGTCGAGAATCCCGATAAGCCGCGCATCGTCAGGATCGATGCGTTCATCAACTTCCACTCTTTTGATTTCAGACAGGGCAAGACGAATAGTGCCCAGGCGCGGCTTGTCTCTAGCGCGCATGGCAGCTTTCATTGCCTCTGTAATTGCTTGTTTTAGTGGGCTGTCAGACATGATGTTCCAAGTACCTGCAGACAGCAGGAGTGCTAGCACCGAGGTTTCGCTTGCGCGCTGGCATGATTAATACAATCGTTGGCTTTTTTTGCTTTCACGCTGTACTTTCTTTAGATGCCGTTTAACCGCAGCAGCAGCCTTACGCTTGCGTACTGATGTCGGCTTCTCATAGAATTCTCTGCGACGAACTTCAGCCAGGATACCAGCCTTTTCGCAAGAGCGCTTGAAGCGGCGTAAGGCCACGTCGAAAGGCTCGTTCTCTTTAAGTTTTACCTGGGGCATTGAGCTAAACACCTACCTTAATAATTTTGTTGTTAATTTTGTGTAAATAAGCTAATTAAACCAATTAATTTTACTTGCAGCGCTGACCTGACAGAGCCTCGGAATTGCAGGGCGCTAATACTAATGCCCAAACGCCATAATTGCAAAAGATAATTGCAAAGAAATAGACAAAGAAATAGACGTATTGGCCAGAAATAAAGCCGATTTGTAATGAATTTGGGATATCCTCGCCTATTTGGCATGATTGCTCCTTACTGGAACGAGCAGATTGAATGAAGAGAACTAAATCGTTGATTGTATTGGGCATCGAAACATCCTGTGATGAGACTGGCGTGGCGCTGTATGACAGTGACCGTGGGCTTCTGGCTGATTGCCTCTACAGCCAAATAGAGATACATGCACAATACGGCGGGGTCATTCCCGAACTCGCGTCGCGGGACCATATTCGTAAAACCTTGCCGCTTGTCAAGGAAGTAATCGCCAACGCCGAAATAGAACAGTCTGATATAGGCGGGGTGGCGTATACAGCCGGACCAGGTTTAGTCGGTGCCTTATTGGTGGGTGCCGCTGTCGGCAGGTCTCTGGGCATGGGTTGGAATGTGCCAACTATCGGCGTACACCATATGGAGGGCCATCTGCTGGCACCAATGCTGGAAGCGAAACCTCCCGAGTTTCCCTTTGTGGCCCTGCTGGTTTCTGGCGGCCATACACAATTAGTGAAGGTTGAGGGTATTGGTGGTTACACCGTGTTGGGTGAGTCCCTTGATGATGCGGCCGGAGAAGCCTTCGACAAGGTTGGCAAGATGTTGGGTCTACCTTACCCTGGCGGACCCGGGGTGGCGCGACTCGCGCAACAAGGCGCTGCCGGCAAATTCGTTTTCCCACGCCCCATGACGAACCGGCCTGGTTTGGACTTCAGTTTTAGCGGTTTGAAAACCGCCGTTCGAACAACGATCTCGCAAGTTAGCGATACTGATGGCAAGCTGGACGATCGACAGCGGGCAGATATTGCACGAGGTTTTGAAGAAGCCGTAGTCGCTACCCTGGCGATTAAGTGTGGCAGAGCTCTACAGCAAACAGGCTTGCACACTTTGATTATCGCCGGTGGTGTCTCAGCTAACCTGCAACTGCGTGCGGTGTTGCAGGCCGCAGTGGCAAAAAACAAGGGCAAATTGTTCTATGCACAACCGCGCTTTTGCACTGACAACGGAGCCATGATCGCTTACGCCGGTTGCCAGCGATTAGTGGCTGGCCAACATGACGACCTGGAAATCCAGGCCAGGCCCAGATGGTCATTGGAGACTCTGCCAGCTATTTAGAGGCGCTGGTTATTTTGAATCAAGGATTAGTAATGGATATCGTTTATATTCGAGAGCTTGAAATAGAAACTGTTATTGGAATTTACGATTGGGAGCGTGAGCAAAAACAAACTGTAAGTCTGGATTTAGAAATGGCTACAGATATTAGTCTGGCTGCCACTAGCGAAGACATAAAGAAAGCGTTGAATTATAAAGCCGTTGCCAAGCGACTGATTAATTTTATCGAAGGCTCAGAGTTTTTTTTGGTTGAGACCATGGCTGAGAATATTGCCCGGATTGTGTTAACTGAATTTTCGGTTGCCTGGCTCAGGCTTCGTTTAGGAAAACCGGGTGCCGTCACAGGAGCAAAAGATGTGGGAGTTATTATCGAGCGTGGCAGCAAATAATTCGGCAACTATTCGCCGGGTAAAACCACGGTGACTGTACTCGCTCTTAGTATTGGCAGCAATGTAGACGCCGAATCCAATATTCGCGCAGCCCTGGTCGAGCTGACCACAGAGTTCAGGGATATTCGGTGCTCTACCACCTATGAAAGTCATGCTGTTGGCTTCGAGGGAGATAATTTTCTTAATCTTGCCGTGTTGATCGATACTGAAAAGGGGCTTTCGGACATTACGGCATTTCTGAAGCAACTAGAAGATAAATTGGGCAGGGATCGAAAACAAGTGCGGTTTTCTGGGCGTACCATTGATATTGATATTCTGCTTTTTGGTACTGAAACGGCGGCAAGTTGTGGAATTGAGTTGCCCAGGCCAGAGATAACAGAGAACGCCTTTGTGTTACAGCCCCTGGCGGAACTATTGCCCCATCAAATACATTCCGCGACCGGATTCTCGTATCAGCATCTCTGGCAGCATTACGACAAATCCAAACAACAGCTTTGGCCCATAGAGATTAACTGGAGCCTTGAAAACCGGGCTCTCTGAGCATTCATGCCAGGTTAGCTGGTTTGCCGTTCAATTGTCTTGATCCATTTTCTAATCGCAGGCTAGTTGTCTAATTCGAATCCTCGTTCATGGCAGACATGAATCCAGTCGAATATTGTTTTCAAAACCTGTGCATCATTTTCGATTTCCCATTGCCCACCGAAGAGCATTTACGTGGATGGACAGGAGGGATAAGAACCCTGTCGGAAGATGGAGGTTTTGGCTTGTTGGGAATATTTAAGTCCCTGTTATTAAATATATTATTTTTTTAATTAGACTGATTTTGAATTAATCGACAGACCCTCAAGGTGACTTGATGAGGGCTGTTTTATCGGTTTGGTGAGCTGCCCGGGTGGATTTATGGAAATGCTTCCTGCTACTTTCCTGAGAGGAGAGTTAGCACTGGCCAAATAAGGAATGGGCTTGTTAAGCCAGATGACGACCACCATCAACCCGAACGATCTGGCCGGTCATATAGCGAGCATTACTCGCCAGGAAGAAAACCGACTCCGCTATATGCTGAGCCTTGCCTAAGCTGCGCAGTGGAATTTTTTCCAGTATTTTCTTCCTGCCTTCAAGTACGGCAGGGTCGGCGCAATCTTCCAGTGATGGAGGCCACAAAATAGCGCCAGGAGAGACGCCATTGACTCTTACTCGGGGTGCCAGTTCTTTGGCCATGGATTTCGTCATGGCTTTAACGCCAGCCTTGGCGATGCTGTACAGGGGGAAATCCCGTAAAGGACTGTCCGCATGTGTATCAACCATATTGACCACGGCGCCGTTTCTATTGATCAGTTCGGGAGCAAGCTGTTGCGTCAGAAAAAATGCGGCACGGAGATTGCTATCTATCAAATCATCCCAATCCTGGTGGCTGCACTGGCCTATGGCGGTGGGATAGAACGAGGACGCGTTGTTTACTAACACGTCTAATCTCTGAAAGCGGCTAACTACAGCTTTGCCTAGCCCTGCAACCTTAACTCTATCGGTAAGATTGGTTTGTAAGCCGCTGGCAGAATCTTTTCGTATGGAGTTCAACTCTGAAATTAGCGCGTCGGCGTCTTCCGCAGAGCTATTGTAATGAATTATAACATTGAAGCCCTGCTGATGAAATTTCCTTGCCGTACACGCGCCTAGTCGCTTACTGGCTCCGGTGATAAAGCAAGTTTTGGTCGTGTTGGCCGGGTTATCTGGCTGGCTCATGTTCAGGTTGTCTGTTCTTGTCGGTCAATGCTGTTTGTGGTTTAGTTTTTTGACAATTTCGACCAGCAGATCGAGTCTACAGCGGCGAACAAATTCTTGTGGATTTTTGGGCTGACGGGTTTTCACCAGGGAGCCAATATCCATGCGCAAGAGTTCATCTAAAATGGTGGTTAAATACTTGTTCTGGGGATACTCGCGATTCTCCAATCCAGTGCGGCCGCGGGCGTCTGCTTCACAGGCCAATAGAAATTTCTGCACCCGTTCGGGACGGCGAAAACCATCAAGCGCTTCGATTAGCCTCAGCAGGGTGCCGGGTCTAAGCTCCTTTATTCGATGCAATTTGGTGTGATGCTCACAAACCAGAGCAGCCAATTTTGCAAACTCATTGGGCACATGCAAGCGTTTGTTGATAGCTGCCTGCAACTTCAGGCCCAATGTTTCGTGTGCGTAGTGACTGGGCCATTTGTCCTTGTCGGTGACAGCCTTGCCAACGTCATGCACTAGCGTTGCATAGCGTACAAGCGGGTCATCGCTTAGTTTGGCTGCTTGCTGCAGGCTTAAAAGAATGTGAATGCCCGTGTCTATTTCCGGGTGGTATTTTTCTGGCTGAGGCACACCAAAGAGCTTATCCACTTCGGGTAGAATTGCTTTCAGTGCGCCACATTCACGCAAGGTCTTGATAAATAGTTCGGGTGCTGGAGTGGCCATCGACTGTGCTATTTCTTGCCAGACTCTTTCACGCACCAGTTCATCAAGTTCGCCGCTGGCCACCATGTCAGTCATCAATGCCAGAGTTTCTTCGGCTATTTTGAAACCGGGGGCAGCGAATCGTGCTGCAAATTTCGCGACTCGAAGTACCCGCAGAGGGTCTTCGGCAAAGGCGGGGGAGACATGCCGTAACACGCGATCCTGTATGTCCTGACGACCGTTGCAGGGGTCGATGATTTCTCCGCCTACAGTCTCAGCCATCGCGTTTATAGTCAGATCACGCCGCAGTAAATCTTGTTCAAGGCTAACCGACGCAGATGCATCGAATTCAAAACCCAGGTGACCTGCGCCGACTTTTCGTTCTGTCCTTGCCAGTGCGTATTCCTGTCTGGTTTGTGGATGAAGAAAAACAGGGAAGCCTTTGCCTACCTGCAAATAGCCGTTGGCCTTCATTTCTTTGGCGCTGCTTCCGACTACTACCCAATCCCTGTCCCGAATCGGAATGTCGAGCAATTTGTCTCGAACTGCGCCACCGACTAAATATATGTCCATTGTCGTCTTGTCTTGAATGCTTGCATTTCGTTCCGCTGTTTTAGCAGACTCATTTGCTTAGCAAGGAATTGAATACAGCCGTTCATCTTCGAGCCGCATTAACGTCAGTTCATGCCCCCAAACATAACCGGTGTCCAGCGCGTACACGCCACTTCTGTTAGTCTTGCCTTCCAGTGCCGCCCAATGGCCGAAAAGAATGTTCGCGTCCACAGTAATTTTTTCATAGTCAAACCAGGGCTTGCACCCGGCTGGCGCTGAACTCAAGCCTTCTTTTACAGTAAGCTGCAAATTTCCAGTCTCATCGCAGAAACGAATACGAGTCAGGTAATTTGTGATTACGCGTAAACGATCCAGTCCTTGTAGCTCGTCATGCCAGCGGCTGGGTGTATTTCCATACATATATTGTAAAAATTTTTTGTAACTGGAACCTTTTAGTGCGTATTCTACTTCGGCGGCAAGCTCCAGAGTTTTCTGTAAAGTCCAATGCGGTGCTACGCCCGCGTGTACCATCAAAAAATTCTTCGAGCCCTTGTTGGTATCAACACTGGCACAGTGCGCCAAGGCTTGTTGGCGTAGCCAGTCACTGAGTTGCTGGCAGTCTTGCGCTGCTAACAAGGCATCCAGGGTGTCTTTGCTGCGTACTGGCGCACAACCCTCATGGATGGCAATAAAATGTAAATCATGATTACCCAGTACCAGCTTTGTGGCGTTATCCATGTCCTGCAAGAAATGGAGGGTATCTAATGAATCTGGCCCGCGATTTATAAGATCACCCACACACCATAACTTGTCGCTGGCGCTTGAGAACTTAACTTTTTTCAGCAGTTTTTCTAAGGGCTTATAACAGCCTTGAATATCTCCAACTACATAGGTACTCATGTGCTGTGCAGCTTGCCGGCCGAGAATGGATTCATTAAATGGCAGTATACCACTACTCGGCCTGGCGATAATCCCGGTTGTTAGTGAACCGCCAACGGTGGCGCTAATAAGAATGGCGGGATTTGCGCGGTAAATTTTTCTCCACTGGCGCTAAGCATTTCATAATCACCGTGCATGCTGCCAACTTGAGTTTCTATGATGGTGCCACTGCTGTAGTGAAAAGACTGGCCGGGTAAAATTTCAGGTTGTTGGCCAATCACTCCAGCGCCGCGTACTTCCTCGACTTTCTCATTGTCATCCCTAATGTGCCAATATCGGTTTAGTAGCTTGACGATTTCGCTGCTCTGATTGCGTATTTCTACGCTATAGGCAAAAGCGTAGCAGTTTGCGGCAGGATTTGATTGCTCCTCCAAATAGCGTGTATTGACTTCGATTTTGATACGTTGTTCGTTGTTCATGGGTGCCTCGCGTCTAATTGGAGTCGCTGTTCTTCTCTTGCGGTGCAGTCTCACCAAGTGCATCACTGATAGTGACATAGTCAGCCAGGTTCAGCTTTTCTGGCCGTAAACGCAAGTCGATGCCCAGGGCGCTTAATGCGTCTTCAGACAGGAGTGCCTTCATGCTGTTTTTCAAGGTTTTGCGACGCTGACTAAAAGCGGTACGCACTACCAGTGCAAGGCTGTCCAAATCTTTCGCAATCACCGTGGGATGGCGATGGGGCGTAAGCCGCACTATAGCAGAATTAACTTTCGGTTGCGGTGTAAATGCGTGAGGGGGCACATCAAACAGTTTCTCTGCCGCGCAGAAGTATTGCAGCATAAGACTAAGCCGGCCGTAATTCTTGCCGCCAGGCTGAGCCGACATTCGTTGCACGACTTCTAATTGCAGCATGAAGTGCATGTCCCTGATTTTCTGGCTGTATTTAAACAAATGGAACAGAACGGGCGTTGAAATATTGTAAGGGAGGTTGCCTATCAGGCGAACCGGTTTATTGTCAGTAATAAGTTGATCAAGATCGAACTTCAACACATCCTGTTGATGAATATGCACGTTGCCACTGTGGCGGTAAAGTTTCGTCAGGTGTGCGGCCAGATCACGGTCCAGCTCGATACAATCCAGTCTCGCACCCGACGCTGCCAGCCGTTCCGTCAAGGCACCTTGCCCAGGCCCAATCTCTATAAGATGGTGGTCTTTAGTGGGCGCTATTTGTTGAATTATGCTATCGATTACTGGTTGATCGTGTAAGAAGTTTTGAGCAAATCTTTTCCTGGCTTTGTGTGTGCTGCCCGTGCTTAGTGTAACCGCTTTGCCCCGGGTCACTGGTTTTGCCTGCCATGCTGAGACATTTCCACGGCAGTGCTTATGGCATGACAGAGGCTTCCGGTGTCTGCCTTGCCGCTGCCCGCTAAATCCAGGGCTGTGCCGTGGTCCACCGAGGTTCTAATAATGGGAAGTCCCAGCGTGATATTGCTGGCGGCACCAAAGCCTTTGTATTTAAGAACAGGCAAACCCTGGTCGTGATACATCGCTAGCACTGCGTCGGCGCTGTCGAGATATTTTGCGGTAAAAAGTGTGTCCGCAGGAAGCGGACCGAGCAGATTTATTCCTTGCTGTCGCTGTTCTTCCAATACTGGCTCAATGATGTCAATTTCTTCTTTGCCCAGATGTCCACCTTCACCCGCATGTGGATTCAATCCGCACACCAAAATTTCTGGCGAGGCGATGCCAAACCTGGCCTGCAAGTCATGGCTAAGGATAGAGATGACCCCGGTAAGCAGTGCCCTGGTGATAGCAGCGGGCACCGCACTAAGTGGAAGGTGGGTGGTTGCCAGCGCGACTCGGAGCCCTTCTGTTGCGAGCATCATGACCGTCAGGTCTTGCTGGAAAAGTTCAGCCAGATATTCGGTATGGCCAGAAAAGGGGAAGCCGGCTTCGTTAATAATGCCCTTATGCACGGGTCCGGTAACCATGGCATGGCAGTCTTTATTGGCGACTAGCTTTGCTGCCATCTGTAGAGTTTCCAACACGTATTCTGAATTGGTTGTATCCAAAACGCCGACCCGCACCGGGCCGTGCACCTTGACGGGCAAAACTGTAAGCTCCCCCGGCCTCGTGTTACAGGCGTCAGCCGCTGCCTCGAATGGTTTAATGCGCAGTGGAAGCTGTAAAATTTGAGCGCGCTGTATAAGCAATTCAGCATCGGCAATAACCACTAACTCTACGTTTGCGGGAGCTTGTTGTGCCAATTCTATGCAGAGATCCGGACCGATGCCGGCTGGCTCGCCTGGCGTGATGGCTATTCGATGGGTCACTGGGCATGTCCTGCTGAGCGATCGAGGAAGAGGATTTCGGTTCAGGGTGAAACGTCGCCTTAATCAATAAACTCGACGAAGGCTTCCGCGCGAATTTCAATCAGCCAGTTCTGTAATTCCAGATCGAATTTGCGATTACGCAGCGCAGCCTCAGCTTGATTTCGTGTGTAGAGGCTACTTAAATCCTCTACACGTCGATCGAGGACTTCCGCGATGTGCCAGCCCGACCCGGATCGAAACGGTTCGCTGAGTACTCCAATTTCCAGCGCGGCGATGGCATTTTCCATAGCCGGAGGCAGGCTTCCTTCATTGACCCAGTCCAGATCACCGCCGCCGACAACAGAAGCGGCGTCGTCGGAATTTTGCCGTGCCAGTGACGCAAAATCAGCGCCATCGACGATCTCCTGGCGCAGCTCACGAATTTTCTGTTCAGTCCGTTGTTCGTCACGAATTTCATTGGGTGAAAGCATGATATGCCGGAAATTGGTTTGGTTAACCATCATATCCGTGCCACCTGCCTTATCAGCGAGTTGTATGATATGAAAACCGTTGCCAGCCTCAATCGGCCCTTCTACCTCACCAACGTCCATGCTTTCAACTATTTCTGCAAATAAACCTGGCAATAGTTCGGCTTTTCGCCAACCAAAATTAGTGCCGTCAATTTCAAAAATTCCAGACTGTTGCGCGGCTGATCTCACTGCAACAAAATTTTCACCTGCTTTAATTCGGGCAACCAGATCGGTGGCATATTGCAGTTTGTCTTGTTTATCCCCGCTCGCTTCTTCATTTCCTGTTGCTACTAAAATATGTTCAACCCGGTAGTCGGGTGCCATAACTTCCCGACCCGTTTCTGAGTTCAGGAAATTTTCTATTTCTTGCCCGGTGATCTGAATACGACGATTGACCATGCCGCGCTGTAATTCTTGCAGGGTCATTTGTTTGCGCACTTGTTCGCGAGTTTGCAGATAAACACCTGCTTCATTCAGTGCTTCAATATATTTATCGAAACTCAGCTTGCTATTCGACGCCATGTTGCCAAGTATGCGGTTGATGGTGTCGTCGTCGAAGCGGATGCTTACCCGCTCCGCCAATTGCATCTGTAAGTTCTCCAGCACCAGCGCCTCTAATACCTCGGTTCTGAATTGTTCCGGTTGCGGCAGGGGGCTGTTGGCACGGGCGGCATTTTGTTGAATTTCCAGCATGCGGGTTTCCAGCTCACTCTGTAGAACAACATCTTCATCTACCAGCGCAATAATCTTGTCCAACAGGACTCGCTGCGCGGTGGCGGGAACGCTTGTGCAGGCCAGCGCCAGACCGAAAGCCGCGATGAAACCAGCGAAGAAGCGCCCGCGATGTCGTGCAATTCTTGTTGTCTTTGTGTTTGGTTTACTCATCGTCAGACTCTCTAAAACCTCTAATGCCATCGCTTAGCAGATTGCTGATTCCGCCGCCGGTGATGTTGCCTAGCCCTTTCAGGGTAAATTGGACAAAAATCCCTTGATTCGGTTCGATATTAGGGACAAACAATTCGTCCCCGTCAACCCATTCTCGCGCAATAATACGTATTGTCGCACAGCAATTACTGTATTCGACCCCGGCGAAGGTCTCCAGGTTCCTTGCATTACTGTGATCATAGTACCATCTGGCCAGCAGTTTCCAGTTCTGATTCAGTGGCCAAACCGCAGACAGGTCGATCTGCTTGATGCGTGGATCAATGCCGGCGGGTAGCACAAAATTGGGCGAATTGACCAAATTGCGATAACGGTAAGCGGCATTCAACAGGTGATCGCTATCCCGCTGATAACGAAGCCGAAAACTGCCTTCATCCAGTTTTTCAGATTCCTCATTCCATTGCAGGTCGGCATTCAGTTGCCAATTCTTGCCAAGCCTAAAAGCAAATTCTCCGGCCAGCGCAGACTTCTGATTTAGCGGCGAATAGCGCGGTCGCCAGGATCGAATGGGGTTGCTCAGGTTGACTAGTCTGTCATCAAAATAGCGGATCTGACCCAGGCTGAATCGAGCACGCTCTTTACCTCTGGGATCAAGAAAGCGACTGCTAACGGCAAAACTGACCTGGTCTGCATCACCGATGCGATCACCGCCACTAAAACGGTCGTCTCGAAACAGTTGACTAAAACTAAAATTCAATTCTGAGGTATCGAATAAAGGGAGCTGGCTCTGGTCTTCAAATTCACTGAATAAATAGTAAAGTCGTGGCTCCAGAGTTTGGGTATAGCCGTTCGACATTTGCCGATCGAAAATCAGGCCGCTGTCAACATTGTAACCGGCAACACCAAGCTCAGGATTGTCCAGGGAGGTGATCGCCTGATTTTGCAATTTATACGAGGCATGTTTGTAGCTGGCATTGGCGCGCAGGAACCACCCCGGTTGTTCCCATGACCAGCTAATGACCGGCTCCAGATTGAGTCGTTCACCCTTCACCAATGCGCCGTTATCAAGCTGTTTTGTAGTTAGTCGTGATTCATCCAGGCTTCGATCAAAGGAGGTGATTTCGCCGCCTAGTCCGAGGCGAAAGCCCGCACCTGGATAAGCACCGGTCTCAAAAAAGAGCTGCGGCAATTTATCATAAGGTCTGTTCAAATTCGCCGCTGAAATAAATGGGTGGATAATTTGAATGCGCTGAACATTGAGGCCGGCGCGGAGATAGTCAGAATTGAAGTTGAGCCTCGCCTGCCGATTCAGGTGAGTTCGACTCGCTGTATTCAAACCACTGCTGCCCAAATCATGGAAATAGTCTTCATCGCTCACCGCGTTGTAGTCTATAGAACTCGACCAATTTCGGCCGTAGCGACCGACGTGTTGGTAACCCGCAAACCAGCGCTTGTCAGTAGGGGGTGAATCTGAACCGGCTGTGTTCGCAGTAGCTGGATCGAATAATTTGTCATTTCCCAAATAGGACATAGTCAGTGTGTTCATCGATGTCTCGGCCAGGTAACGTAACTCCAGACCTGTCATCACGCCTCTATCGGAAATCAATCGAGGCGAGATTGTCGCGTCATAATGGGGTGCCAGATTCAGGTAATAAGGCAATTCGAAGTCGAAGCCACCGCTACGGGTGGAGCCAGTGCTGGGTGGCAGAAAGCCAGACATGCGTTCATCGCCTAAAGGAAATGACAAAGTACCTGGATAGTAGAAAACTGGCAGCTGTTTGATTCGAAGACTGACTGCGGTGGCATAGCCGCGGCCTTCCTCTTGATTCAATACGAGGTTATTGGCGCGGAAATACCAAAAACTGTTTTCCGGTTCGCAGCGACTGAATTCGCCATTTTCGATACTAAGCAAACCGGATTCACTGCTGTAGACCATGCTTGCAGCACTGCCGTGGGCGCCGTAGTCGTGCAGCACATAGTGTGCAGATTCAATTCGATTTATACCATCGTCATTGTCGATGGAGGCCGAGCTGCCCTGCAACATGACGCCAGGCTCGCGGAACACTATATCCCCTTGCATAAGAACCGTATTCTCACTGCGATCTATCGAAGTAGAGGTATCGTTCTCAATCGTTCGGTAGCCTTGTTGCACGACGACATCGCCATCGATGGTGAGCAGATTTTGGGATAGGCCGGTAACACCCTGGGCGGCATCGAACCGCGTTTTTGAATTGGCTGGCTGGTTTTCTGAATTTTTCTCGCGTCCAGTTGGGTCAATGAAGGTGCCACAGCAATTGTTGGCGAGTTCAGCCAATTGCTCCGCGCTCATGAATTCCCGAGGAATCCAGTCCAGTGCATATTCTTGATAGTTTGCGCTTGCCTGAATCGGTTCCAAATTTGCGCGGATCTCTGTTTCCACCGATTGATCTGGTGCAGAGTCGCCCCGGGATGGCTGAACTGAAGGGGCTACGGCCGCCGCTGACGGTTCATCTGACGAATCTTGCCGCGCTACCGGGGGTTGGCTGCTAATGCCTGCTGCCGTATCGCCAGGCACGGGGATAGTTGTACTTGACCGACGGTCGGCAGCTGGAGCCTGGCTGTTCTCGCAAATCCATCCATCACCGGCGGCGTTCGTGCGACAGCTATAGTGCGATTGTGGCAGTTGCGCCCGAGCGGCATTGGGTATACCTGACAGCAGTACTACTGAAGACAGGATTAATGCCATTTCAGCGCAGAGAAGCTGTTTTTTAAACGGCGCAGGTGCATTTTGCGGGTGGCTGTGTGTAAACAAATCGAGATTGAAACCGATTACCTGAGTGATAAATTGTGCTGTGATCCAGCATGAAGCAGGGCATAATAATTCATCGCGGTTTGAATGCAAAGCGGCGAGGCACTGACATTAGCAGTGAATTGTAGTTCTCGCAGAAGAAGAGGAAATGGAAAAACTTCGTAAAAAGCAGTTGACAAAATGGGCCAATGAGCAGCTGGCGCAATTATTTGCTGGCCAACAGCCTGGCGTGGAGCTGGCAAGCGTGAGCGGGGACGCCAGTTTTCGGCGCTATTTCCGGGCGCAAATTGGCGAGCGAAGCTTCATTGTGGTGGATGCGCCGCCGCAGAATGAGAACAACGAACTGTTCGTGGCGGTAGCGGAACTTTTTCGTGTTGCCGCTGTGGCTGCCCCGGACGTTTACGCGCAGGATTTCAATAAGGGTTTTTTACTGCTGGAGGATTTTGGTGACCAGCTCTACCTTCCCCGATTATTGGAGCTGCAAGATGAGAATTTGATTGCTTCCTCGCAGTCGGAAGTGGATAAACTCTATCAGGATGCCATTCATACCCTGCTAAAAATTCAGCTTGGTGTAGATAAAAAGAAACTTGCCCCCTACGATAAAGCAACGCTTCGCCGTGAAATGCGGCTGTTTGAACATTGGTTTTGTGAAGGGTATTTAGGCATTAAACTGAGTGCCAGTGATCAAACACTAATCGACCACAGCTTTACTTTTTTGGAACGCAGGGCCTTGACGCAAATTCAAGTGGCAGTGCATCGAGACTATCATTCACGAAATTTGCTGGTGCTGGATAGTACCCGGTATCCGCATCATGCCGGGCCGGGTGTCATTGACTTCCAGGACGCCATGGCTGGTGCCTATACCTATGATCTGGTGTCATTACTGAGAGATTGCTATATACGCTGGACCCCCGAACAGGTCGAAAAATGGTCTCTGTATTATTTCGATCTAGCCGGTAAAGCTGGCCTGATCGAGGCTGTATCAACCAGTCAATTTGTGCGCGACTTCGACCTTATGGGTCTACAGCGTAATTTTAAGGTAATGGGAATCTTTTCGCGTCTTTGTATTAGAGATAATAAACCGCAGTATTTGGCCGATATTCCTCTGGTTATCCAGTATTTTCGGGAAGTAGCCGGTAAATACCAGGAATTGGCTCCTTTCCTGGACTGGTTTGAGGTAAACCTGCTTTCGGTGGCGAAATCGAAGCTCAATCTGGAACTCTAATGCGTGCAATGATTCTGGCGGCCGGGCTTGGCAAGCGAATGCAAGCCCTCACCGCCGACCTGCCCAAGCCTCTGCTACCCGTGGGGGAGAAAACGCTTATCGAACATCAGGTTGAGAGGCTTGTTGCTGCCGGGGTTACCGGAATTGTTATTAACCACTTTTATCTGGGTAGAATGATAGAAGAACTATTGGGCAACGGTTCTCAATACGGGGCCTCAATAAGTTATTCGAAGGAAGCTATTCGCCTGGAAACGGCCGGGGGTATTATCAAGGCCCTGGCGCAATTAAAGGACGACAGTTTTCTGGTGGTGAATGCCGATGTCTGGACGGACTATGATTTCAGCCAACTGGAACCGATAGATGGAATCGATCGACTGGCGCATTTAGTGCTCGTTAAAAACGCAGATCACAATCCTCACGGTGATTTCAATATCGATGATCTCGGCCGTGTGCACGAAGACAGCAGGGCACAGGATCAACGACTGACCTTTAGTGGCATTAGTGTTATGCACAAAAATTTATTCCGCGATTATCCGCTCCAACCTCGATCGGTGGTTCCCTTGTTGCAAGATGCCATGAGAGAAAATCAGGTCAGTGGGGAAATCTACGAGGGTTTGTGGATGGATATAGGCACACCCGAACGGCTGCGGGAAATAAATACCCTGATAGAAACAGCCGGCGGCCAGGGCTAACAGAAACCATGCTAACTACGCTGATGAGTCGAGCCTATAGAAAGGCGCTGGTTAAAAGGCTAAGTGGGTTCAGCGCTTTGCTTGAACTGCCCGCCGGGGGGCGAGTGGAGCTGGCATTAATGAAAGCGATGTTCATGGTTTTGGGTAGACTGGCCAAAATGGACGGGCGTGTCACCGAAGAAGAAATACGCTATGCCAGTGGGATAATGAAACGCATGGCTCTCACTCATGAAAAACGGCAGCAGGCAATAGGTTTTTTCGAACAGGGGAAACATCCGCATGCCGCTTTGGGCGAAGCGATAAATATCGCGGGCAAGATGATCGGCCGACGCAGTGCCCTGGCAAAACTGTTTATGCAAATCCAGTGTGAGGCTGCCTGCCTTAAAGGGAATTTGAGGCTAAAAGACAAGATGATGCTTGGTGATGTGGCTGAATCGCTTGGCTATACCAGGCCAGAATTTCTGGCCATGGCCTCAGCAACACAATCCAGGTGCTGTCAGCAGGCTCAAGGACGTTCTGATCACGGGCCTGGCGCAGAATTTCCGCAATCGTGTGGACGCTCCTTTTTGCAAAATGCCTACCGTGTGCTGCAACTGGAACCGGATGTGGAGGACGGCGAGGTTCGCCGTGCTTACCTGCGCATGATGTCCCGTAATCACCCGGATAAGTTGGCGAGTAACAATCTTTCTGCGGCGGCATTAAGACAAGCGCAAGAGAATGCCATAGCTATTCGCAGTGCCTATGAGACGCTCTGCGGTTTTAGAAAAATCCGCGCCTGAGAGCTTGTTTGCCTGTCTCTTGCATTTTGCATTGTGACGATTCAGCTTCGGCCAGGTGTGCAGTCAAACCTTCCAAAAGGCACTATTCGATCGGACAAGCCCGGTCATTATCTGTAAAATAATCCCCTTCTAAAATAAAACCTTCTACCACTTCACCGTGACACAGGCAGGGGCAATGAAAGACTATTTGATCGCCGCTTCAATTTTGTCCGCAGATTTCGCCAGATTGGGCGAAGAGGTTAACGCTGTCCTGGATGCTGGCGCTGATGTCATCCATTTCGATGTCATGGATAATCACTATGTGCCCAACCTCAGTATAGGGCCGTTGGTTTGTCAGGCATTGAGAAATCACAAGATCACAGCAGCCATCGATGTCCATTTAATGGCGAGTCCTGTTGATCAATTGATATTGGACTTTGCCGGGGCGGGTGCCACTTATATCAGTTTTCACCCGGAAGCCAGCCGCCATGTCGATCGCTCATTGCAGTTAATTAGAGATCAGGGTTGCAAATCGGGACTGGTGTTTAACCCCGGCACTTCCATAGACTGCCTGGGGTACTTGATGGACAAGATTGATGTGATTCTGTTGATGTCAGTAAACCCCGGTTTCGGTGGTCAGAAATTCATACCATCCACACTCAAGAAATTACAAAAAGTGCGCAAGTTGATTGATGAAAGTGCGCACTCAATTCGTCTCGAGGTTGATGGTGGGGTTGGCATTAGTAATATTCGAGAAATAGCAGATGCGGGAGCTGATATGTTTGTCGCCGGCTCGGCTATTTTTACCAGTGGCGATTATTCCAGAACCATCGCCGGAATGCGCTCACAGTTGGGACAGAATCCCGACAAGCCGCACTAAGCCGGAACCCTGTGACCCACAGATTATGGCCCACAGGCTATGACTCGCGGTTTGTTCTGCAAAATAGTGCTAAGTGAATATCTCAATGAATGAACAGCAGTTTCAACAATTCGCAAGTGCTGGCTATAACCGTATCCCGGTTGTCAGGGAAGTACTGGCAGACACCGAAACGCCACTGAGTATCTATCTCAAGTTAGGCAAGGGTGCGTACAGTTATTTCTTTGAATCAGTGCAGGGTGGTGAGAAATGGGGCCGGTATTCTATTATTGGTCTTCCATGCACGACTATAGTCCGGGTTGTCGCTGAGAAAGTCACTGTCGAAGAGAACGGCCGGATCACCGAAGAAATAAAAACCGATGACCCTTTTGCCTTTATTGTCGCCTTCAAAAATCGCTTCAAGGTAGCCGAAATTCCAGGCAGCCAACGTTTTACTGGGGGCCTGGTTGGTTATTTTTCCTATGACACAGTTCGGTTTGTCGAGACCAGTATTGGACCGTCACACGCCAGGGACGAAATTGCCACTCCTGACATATTGTTGATGTTGTCGGACGAAGTTGTTGTCTTCGATAATTTGAGTGGAACCATTTCCTTGGTGATCACGGTTGATCCGGCGCAAGGAGAAGCTTATGCGCGGGTTCAAAAGCGGCTAGATTTTTTGCAGGAACAGCTGCTGAATCCGGTTCCACTGCCACAATTACAAGAATCAAAAACAGTGGTGGAATCCGATTTCACCAGGCACTTTTCGCAACAAGACTACCAGCAAGCGGTAGAAAAAATTAAAGACTATATAGCGGCCGGAGATGTTATGCAGGTTGTGCTTGCACAACGCATGTCGGTGGCGTTTCGCGGTGAGCCACTGAATGTGTACCGTGCATTGCGATTCCTGAACCCATCCCCTTATATGGTCTATTTTGATCTTGGCGACCATCATGTGGTTAGTGCCTCACCGGAGATATTGGCCAGGGTTGAAGCCGGTAAGATAAGCGTGCGCCCATTGGCGGGTACGCGGAAACGGGGTTCAGATGAAGCAGAAGATCTGGCGTTGGAAAATGATCTTCTTGCCGATGCGAAAGAAATTGCTGAGCATCTTATGCTTATCGATCTGAGTCGAAACGATTCAGGAAAAGTGTCAAAAACAGGTTCGGTTAGCGTTCCCCAACACATGTTCGTCGAACGCTATTCCCATGTAATGCATATTGCTTCGATAGTGGAAAGCGAGATTCGCGATGATAAATCGGCGCTGGATGTGTTGCAGGCGACCTTGCCTGTGGGTACGCTCAGCGGCGCGCCAAAAGTGCGAGCGATGGAAATAATCGATGAACTTGAACCGGAGAAGAGAGGAATCTACGGTGGTGCCATGGGGTATTTGGGTTGGAATGACAATATGGACATGGCCATTGCCATCCGCACGGCGGTTATCAAGAACGACAAGCTTTATGTGCAAGCCGGTGCCGGTATCGTTGCCGATTCCCGGGCTGAAATGGAATGGGAAGAGACGCAAAACAAGGCACGAGCCATTGTGCGTGCCGTGCAAATGGCCAATAACGCACTGTCTGTTGACTAAGCGGCGGCTGCACTTTTGCCGGCGCATTACAGGTAGTAAGTGGTCACCAGGGGCAGCGCATTTACTCGCTTTATTTGCATTGAGGCCAACTACAGTGCTGGACATCTTGCCCGCCTGTCTCAGTCTCAAGACAGAATCGTCCTGGACTGTTATGCTTGGCGCTGTAAAAATTTGAGCAACACGAGAAGCTGCCCAGTGCTACTGATGATAGATAACTACGATTCCTTCACCTATAACGTGGTGCAGTATCTTGCAGAGCTGGGTGCTGATGTGCGAGTGTTTCGTAATGATGCCATCTCCATCGATGAGATAGAGGCGTTAAACCCGGCGCAGCTAGTTATCTCACCGGGTCCCCGTACGCCCAGGGAGGCCGGTATCTCCATGCCGGTCATCAAGCATTTCGCCGGCAACATCCCCTTGCTGGGTATCTGTCTGGGGCATCAGAGCATCGGGCAAGTTTTTGGTGGTGAGATCGTGCCTGCCAGGAAGGTGATGCACGGTAAATTATCCGCCATTCATCATAGTGGTCAGGGCGTATTTGAAAATCTGACAGAACCTTTCACCGCCACCCGTTATCATTCACTGGTGATTGACGGAGAGAAGGTACCGGATTGCCTTGAGGTCACCGCCTGGACCGAGGATGAAAATGGCAATCGCGAAGAGGTAATGGCAGTCCGGCATAAAAATTTGGCGGTGGAAGGGGTGCAGTTTCATCCCGAGTCGATCCTGAGCGAACACGGCCATGCGCTGTTACAGAATTTTTTGCAGGCAAACTCTTGAACCGGAGTGAAACAATGGATATCAGGAGCGCCATCAGGCTGGTCACCAGTGGCATAGATTTAGCCAGCGACCAGATGATTTCTGTAATGCGAGAAATCATGTCGGGTCAGTCAACTGATGCACAGAATGCTGCATTTCTGGTGGGTCTACAGATGAAGGGAGTGAAGACCGCAGAGATACTCGGCGGCGCTACCGTGATGCGTGAGCTGGCAACGCCGGTACGGCTGTCGGATAGCCCTCATTTGGTGGATACCTGCGGAACTGGCGGCAGTGGCTCAAATAAATTCAATGTTTCCACTGCGGCGGCAATCGTTGCCGCCTGTGCTGGCGCCAGGGTGGCAAAGCACGGCAATCGCGGTGCCACCAGCAACAGTGGCAGTGCGGATGTGTTGGAAGCGGCGGGGGTTAATCTGGCTTTGACTGCTGTCGATGTCGCGGCTGCAATCGAGCGGGTGGGCATCGGCTTTATGTTTGCGCCCGCCCACCACAGTGCGATGAAACATGTCATTAGCGCCCGGAAAGAAATTGGCGTGCGTACTGTATTCAACATTCTGGGGCCTCTAACCAATCCTGCTGGAGCGCCGAATCAGATCATGGGGGTGTTCGACGCGGCGTGGATACCATCACTATTGGAGGTGTTGAAACAGTTGGGCAGTGATCACGTGTTGATTGTTGCCGCCGAGGATGGGCTGGATGAAATTAGCATGGCGTCGGCAACGGCGGTTGGAGAGTTAAAGAATGGGGAAATATCAATCTATTCGGTAAGTCCCGCAGATTTCGATATCCGACAATATGCCGATTATTCCATGTTGCAGGTTGACAGTGCCGAGCAAAGCCTGGCCATGCTAAAAGACGCTTTTAGTAATAACAATCAAGCGGCGGCAGATATCGTTGCCTTGAACGCCGGGGCGGCTATTTATGCCGCCAATTTAGTGGACGATCTGGGCGCAGGTGTTGAGAAAGCAAAGCAGATTTTGCAAACTGGTGAAGCAGCGGCCAAGCTGGAACAATTGGTTAAATTTAGTCAATCAGTAAAAACTGAATAAGTACCAGGATGAGCGGGCATACCTTGTCACCGGCAACAATTCTCGAACAAATCGTTGCCCACAAACAGCAGGAAGTGAAATCGGCCAAAGCCCTGGTTTCTCTTGCCGAATTGGAATCTCAATTCCCTGCGCCTGAGCAGGGTAGATCGTTTTCAAGTGCTATGCGCGAACGGGTGCTGGCGGGAAAAGTCGCCGTGATTGCCGAGATCAAGAAAGCGTCGCCATCGAAGGGCTTAATTCGGGAAGATTTTCAACCCGCGTTACATGCGGCGGACTACGAGGCGCATGGGGCTACCTGTCTATCCGTGCTCACTGATGAAAAATTCTTTCAGGGAAGTAATGATTATCTTGTTCAGGCCAGGGCAGCCTGCGAGCTTCCAGTGATTCGCAAAGACTTTATGCTCGATACTTACCAGATTGCCGAATCGAAGGCTCTGGGAGCAGACTGTATTCTCCTGATTGTGGCCGCATTGCAGCCCGCTCAACTACGAGAATTGGCGGATTACGCCAATGACATTGCCATTGATGTGTTGGTGGAGGTACACAATCGCGGTGAATTGGATCAGGCTCTTGAGTTAAAGACCAATCTGATTGGCGTTAACAACAGAAATTTGCACAACTTCGAAACCAGTTTGCAGACAAGCCTGGATTTGGCGAAGTTCGTTCCAAGCGATAGAACCCTGATCACGGAAAGTGGAATTCACTCCTCCCATGACGTGAGAACCATGATTGAAAACGGAATTTACGGTTTTCTGGTCGGGGAGTCGTTTATGCGGGCATCAAGTCCGGGCAAGAAACTCAAGCAAGTGATGTTCGCCGACACCGAGTCCTGAATGCCGCTCACTGAACATCGAAAGCCGTTCCAAAAAATACTCTGGATCGACACCAGGTGCTACGCAGATTCGCTGCGACTGTCGGCTCTGCCTACGCGGGGTTCAGAGTACGGCCTGGCCCTATCGACGGCCGTGGCTGTTTGTCCAGGAATCCGACGACGCTGTTGACAGAGATTAAATAGGGTAGCCTTGCGCGCCTTTCTTTATACCGATTATCGGTTGAATGCGCTGTTTTTCTTGATTAATCAAATCAGGAACAGTGACAAGAATCACCTGCACAGGAATAGAGCCATGAAAGTGAGAGTCAAATGGGTAGAGGATGTTATGTTTGTTGCGGAATCAGACAGTGGCCATGCCATTGTTCTTGATGGGGATCCGGCAAGTGGTGGACGTAATAGGGGCATGCGCCCTATGGAGTTAATAGCGCTTGGTGTTGGTAGCTGTTCTTCTTACGATGTGGTGACGATTCTCAAAAAAGCACGGCAAGCAGTGACTGGCTGCGTTGCCGAGGTGAGCGCCGAAAGAGGCGATGGGACTCCGGCAATATTCGAGTCAATTCATTTGCATTTCAAGGTGTCGGGAACGGCGTTGAGCGACAAGCAAGTGGCGCGAGCAATTGAACTATCGGCAGAGAAATATTGTTCGGCATCAATCATGATGAAGAACGCCGGTGTGGCACTTAGTCATGGCTATGAGATAGTGGAAGCGGGATCATAGAGCGAGAGTGTGGAAGTGAGAATGCGGGAGCGCAGGATCAGAGCTGATTGATTTAAATCCGATACGTGGTTTTCTTCATGAGTTCTGACATGCCCGCCATTGCCTGCTTGATCGGAACCGGCAACTGCGCTGCGCCAGCTTCCCGCGCCGAATCACCATGGTTTTTCTCATCAGAGATCATTTGAGCGAGGATGGCTCTGCTCTTGGCGTCCTCTTCAGGTAGTCGTTGCAGGTGATCTTCCAGATGCGCGCAAACCTGGTCTTCAGTCTCCGCGACGAAACCCAGGCTCCACTTATCCCCGGCGAGGCCAGCAAGCGCTCCCATGCCATACGACAAGCTATACCAAAGAGGGTTTAAAACGCTTGGCTGGCTGTCCAATTGCTGCAATCTTTCTTCGCACCAGGCCAAATGATCTACTTCTTCGGCTGCCGCCTGCTCCATAGACTGCCTGACATTGTCTAACTTTGCGCTGGCAGCCTGCCCCTGATACAGGGCTTGTGCACAGACCTCGCCGGTGTGATTTATCCGCATCAGACCGGCAGCATGTTTTCTCTCTGCCTGGCTCAGTTCCAGCTCCTGCTGTTCAGATGCAGGTGAGCCTCGGCGCGGGTTGCTGGACCCTGGCACACAGGTACGCAGTGCCTGGTCAAACTGAATCAGGCAGCGATCCAGGAAAGTAAGGTGCGTGTTAGCAGGCATGGGTCTCGCCATTTTCTCTGGAGATGGCTCGATAGGCAATATCATTTCGGTAGTATACATTATTCCACTGTATTTGATGCAATACCTTGTAGGCTTCGGCCCGGGCTTCAGAGACACTGTCGCCCAAGGCGGTCGCGCAGAGTACACGACCCCCGTTGCTTACCACTTCGCCTTCTTTTTCCGTTGTGCCGGCGTGAAATATTTTTTGATGCGCTGCCAATTCCTGGTTTAGCCCGCTTATCCTGTCGCCGCTGGCATAGGCGGCCGGGTAGCCAGCGGAGGCAAGAACGACGCCCACCGCTGACCTGCTGTCCCACTGTGCGATTTCTGCGTCTAATTTTTGAGCCAATGCTGCCAGACAATGATCGGTTAAATCTGACTGTAACCTCATCATCACCGCTTGTGCCTCGGGATCACCAAAACGGCAATTGAATTCGACCACGTTAATCTCGCCGCTTTTCGCAATCATCAAGCCGGCGTAAAGAAAGCCCGTGTAGTCATTTCCGTCAGCGGCCATGCCGTGGACAGTTGGCAGAATGACCTGGTCCATAATACGCTGATAAATCACGTCATCTACCACCGGCGCCGGTGAGTAGGCACCCATGCCGCCAGTGTTCGGGCCTTTGTCGCCATCATCCCGGGCTTTATGGTCTTGTGAGGTTGCCATGGGCAAGACATTGCGCCCATCTACCATGGCAATGAAACTGGCTTCCTCACCTTCGAGAAAATCTTCGATGACTACGCGCTGTCCAGCGTCGCCAAATTTGTTGCCCGACAGCATGTCTTCAACCGCGAGCAGGGCATCGGCCTTAGACTGGGCGACAATCACGCCTTTGCCGGCAGCGAGGCCGTCGGCCTTGATTACTATCGGCGCGCCATTTTCTTCGATATAGGCTTTCGCCGCGTTGACATTGGTAAATGTTTGATAGCAAGCGGTGGGAATATTGTGGCGGCGGAGAAAGTCTTTGCTAAAAGCTTTCGACCCTTCCAATTGAGCGGCTTTCTTGCCCGGACCAAAACAAGGGAGCTTTCGTTCGGTAAAATAGTCAACAATGCCTGCAACTAAAGGTGCCTCAGGTCCGACCAGGGTGAGACCGATGTTTTCGTTTCCTGCAAAACTCGCCAAGGCAGGAAAATCCAGAGGGTCGATGTTTATATTCTCGATTTTTTGTTCGCGTGCAGTACCTGCATTGCCGGGCGCAACAAAGACTTGATCAACAGAACTGGATTGGGCAGCTTTCCAGGCAAGGGAGTGCTCACGTCCTCCACTACCTATAACTAGTACTTTCATCAATGTGTTCTCTATGTTTTGGTGTCAGACTAATGACGAAAATGTCTAATGGAAGTGAATACCATGGCTATATTGGCTTCGTCCGCCGCTGCAATTACTTCATCATCACGCATTGAGCCACCGGGTTGAATGATGGCGGTGACAGCGGCCGCCGCCGCCGCATCTATTCCGTCTCTAAATGGGAAGAAGGCATCGGATGCCATCACCGAGCCGGGTACCTCAAGGTTTTCATCGGCCGCCTTAATGGCCGCTATTTTTGCGCTGTAAACGCGGCTCATTTGACCGGCTCCGATACCGATAGTCTGATTGTTCTTGCAGTACACAATCGCATTTGATTTTACATATTGTGCGACTGACCACGCGAACAACAGGTCGCGGAGTTCGTCCGCGCCTGGCCTGCGCGCAGTAACCACTTTTAAATCATCACCAGATATTTGGTGAATATCGCGATCTTGAACTAAAAGCCCACCAGTGACACGTTTGTAGTCTAAATCGCTTGCTCTGCCTCCGCTCCACTGACCACAACGTAATACCCGCACATTCTTCTTTTTTGAGGTAACTTTCAGTGCGCCATTTGTTATAGAAGGAGCAATAATTACCTCGGTAAATTGTTGATCTACAATTCTCTGTGCGGTCTCGGCATCCAGTTCGCGATTAAAGGCAATGATGCCACCAAAAGCGGATGTTGGATCGGTTTGAAAGGCTAGTTGGTAAGCCCTGGCCGGTGTTTCAGCTATGGCCACACCGCAAGGGTTGGCGTGTTTGACGATGACGCAGGCCGGTTCGCTGAAGCACTTGACACATTCCAGCGCGGCATCGGTGTCGGCGATGTTGTTATAGGACAAGTCTTTGCCCTGTAATTGCTGTGCAGTGCTGATACTCGCTTCCACTGGATTCTTCTCAACATAGAAAGCGGCTTTCTGGTGCGGATTTTCACCGTAGCGCATTTCGCGGGTTTTCATGAATTGCGTAGTAAAAGTTCTGGGGAAGCTGGATTCGAGGTCTATCTTGCCACCCAGATAGTTGGCGATGGCGCCATCATACGCTGCTGTGTGCTCGAAAGCTTTTACCGCCAGCTCAAAACGCGTGTCTTGATCGAGGCAGGCAGCATTGTTCTCAAGCAGGGAAATAATTCTGTCGTAGTCCGAGGGATTAACAACGACCGCGACGAAACGGTTATTTTTTGCTGCTGCCCTGAGCAGGGTGGGTCCGCCAATATCGATGTTCTCAATGGCCGTGGGCAGATCGCAATCAGGCTTGGCTACTGTCGCTTCGAAGGGATAAAGATTAACCACCACCAGATCGACAGGAGGAATGTCATGCTCAGTCATGACAGCTTGATCCTGGTCGCGCCTGGCCAGAATGCCGCCATGCACTTTCGGGTGCAGGGTTTTTACCCTGCCATCCATTATCTCTGGAAATCCGGTATATTCTGATATCTCCAGGGCGGGAATATTTTCTTCGCCAAGCAGCTTGCAGGTGCCGCCAGTGGAGAGAATTTCGATATTGAGTTTTTGTAATGTTGTTGCGAAGGGGACAATGCCAGTCTTGTCGGAAACACTTATTAATGCACGACGAATGGCAGCAGAATTTCCTGTTGTCATAGGGCTATCTTTGCTTATAGGGCGTAGTTGGTGTTGATGTAAAACCAGCGTCTCAAGTTCTAGCCACGATTTTTGGACTATTGTGCCAAATAGAATTAAATCGGCCTGAGCTTTGTTCGGCTGATCGATGGAATTTACAGTAAACCGTATTGTTTTAATTTGTTGCGTAGCGTAGCACGGTTCAAACCAGGCTTGATAGATGCCTTGCTCTGATTGTTGCCACAATAGTGCATAACAGACTCTGGTAGAGGAACCTCGACTTCGGCTATTACCATCTGGCGCAGAACGGTAACAGGCTCGTCTTCGATGCGTTGAAAATAACGATCCAGTGATCTTCTTACTTCAGATTACAGCCTGCTCTCCTGATGTATTTGTTGGTTTGTTTCCTGGCCAGGCAACGGATCTGGGGATTTACATTATTGAACTTATTTATGTGCCCCAGGCTCCCTGATTTTACCTGAGTTTTGATCCAGAAAAGCGAAATAGGCGTGAATACGATCAATCTGTTCGGCTGGAGTGCCAAGCCTGTTGAAGTGTTTCATGAATTCGAGTGACTGAAATAATTCTTTTACATACGCCGCAACATGTTTCCGCACATACCATACTCCTTTCATGTCACCATAGAAACCATGAAGTTTCATTACATGTGAAATGATTATACCGAGACGTGTTTGCAGGCTAATTTCTGGTGCCAGGTCACCGTTTGCAAGATAATATTCCAATTCCCGAAATATCCAGGGCCTTCCCTGTGCAGCGCGACCAATCATTAATCCATCTGCCTTTGTTTGCCGTAAAACCGCTGCCGCCTTGCTGGGTGAATCGATATCGCCATTGGCAATAATCGGGATAGAAACAGCCTGTTTAATAGCAGCAATGGTGTCGTACTCCGCTTCTCCCTTAAAACGGCACTCGCGAGTTCGGCCGTGCACTGTCAGTAATTGAATACCGCTATCTTCAGCAATTTTCGCAATTTCTACACCGTTTCTCGATTCTCGGCACCAGCCAGTGCGTATCTTCAGTGTCACCGGTATAGCAACACGAGAAACCACTTGTTGTAAAATTCGGCTTACTAAATCGCTATTTTTTAATAGTGCAGAACCGGCTGCTTTCCGCAACACTTTTTTTGCGGGACAGCCCATATTTATATCAATGGCGCTTGCACCCAGTTGTTGGTTAAGGGCGGCGGCCTGCGCCATGAGCTCTGGGTCGGAACCTGCAATTTGGACTACATGGGGTCCGTCACTCTTTGGCTTGACCTGCTTTAAGCGATTGCGTTCGTTATGCCATAGCGCAGCGTTGCTGGTAAGCATCTCGGCGATGCTTAAACCTGCTCCCTGTTCTGCACAAATTTCTCTGAATGGTGCATCGCTAACACCGACCATGGGTGCCAGAAATAGAGAGTTTTTCAGTTGGTAAGGGCCAATGTTAATCATTTTTATGATCTGGCAAGGCAGGCATTTTCTCGGGCGGCCATGACAGCGAGGACGCTTTTTTTGTCACAGCAATTTGTTCCCTTTCTTATTGCCGTGTCGCTACTTCGAGAATCCAGGCTGTTGCAATAAAGATCAGGGCAGTCTGAATGCCAGGGTGTAATTTACCGCCTCAGGTCCTGGGTCCATTATAGCCAGATTAATCTGAACCGGCATCATGGAGGGCATCAATCGAAACGAATGTAAATCAGGGTCAAGGTACTCTGAAACAGCAAATTCTCGCAATGCAATGAGGGTGTTTTCAGCACTGTTGAAGCCAAGTAGCAAGACGGGAAATGCCTGCGGGAAGGCGGAGGTATTACGAATTACCGTCGTTACCATCAAGCCATTGTCTATTTCAGGATGCGTTTGCACGGTGAGTTTGTCACTGCGAATCGCCTGTATGTCACTGTATTCTGGAAGCGTACAATTTAGATAGGTGCAGCCAAATTCATACAAGGGACGAAGCCGCACGACTTGGCTGTACGGCTGCCTGTGTTGCCACAAATACTGAGCGCTCAACGCAGCGCCCAGCAACAGGATCGTTAAAAACAGGCCAGTGCTTCGCAGCCAGCGGCTTTCTCTTTTTCCGGGTAGCTCAAGCGGCGGGGACATCTTGCCAAGGGCTGCCAGGTTTTCCCGGGGAATGGCTTCCAGTGCTTCTTCGTCTTGCAATTCAGTTTTCAGTGCTCTGGCACGTATGGCCTCGGTGGACTCTGCACCCGTCAGGCTGGCTGTGTCGGTTTCCGCCAGGGACTTCCCTTTCTCCGCTTGTAGCTCCGCGGCTACTGTGACGAAGAAATCATCAGGCAGTGTTTCTGCTTGCTCCAACTCGCCATGTAATACTTGTTCATCTTCAGGTTCAGGTTCAGGTTCTACAGTGCCAGTTTCAGTCAATGAACTTCGAGTGAAAAAGTGAGATGGGTCGAAGAATTGCTGCGGATCATTGCCTACAAAGACAGATTCTGATTCATCAGCACTGGCTTTTGCACCCATGCCATCGAGCAGCTTGTCCGTGGCCTCGAATACGTTTAGACAGGCGCCACAACGAACTCTACCGGCGGCAGCGGCCAACACTCTGGAATTGGTATTGAAGGTGGACTCGCAAGCCGGACACCGGGTAACACTGAATGACATTCGTTAACACCTGGAACAGCGTTAGCAGTGGATTGCAGGCGAATCCTGTTGTCTTGCTCCAGGGGCTGAAGTTGATCAGATTGCACTCGAACCCCAAGTTGCTGCCATGACATAATGAGAAAGCTTGAGAAGTTTTTTCAGGAGCTTAATTTTTTTTCTAAATAATGGATATTAACGCAGCCCTTCTGAAATTCGGCATCTCGAACAAGGTCTCTCTGCAAAGGAATATTACTGCGAATCCCGTCAATCAATATTTCTTCGAGAGCAATCTGCATGCGCATCAGGGCCTGTTCCCGAGTATCCCCATGGCAGATTAGTTTGGCGATAAGCGAATCGTAGTAAGGGGGTACACTGTAACCACTATAAAGATGGGAATCGACTCGAACACCATTACCCCCCGGTGCATGGAAAAGTTTTATCTGGCCAGGACAGGGCATGAAGGTGACAGGATCTTCGGCATTGATCCGACACTCAAAGGCATGACCCCGAATTTGTATGTCACTCTGAGATTTTGAGAGTTGTTCGCCGCCAGCAATGAGTAGTTGTTCTTTTACAATGTCCACGCCAGTTACCATCTCTGTAACCGGGTGTTCAACCTGCACTCTGGTATTCATTTCGATAAAATAAAATGCCTCGTCTTCGTACAGAAACTCCAGCGTGCCAGCGCCACGATATTTCAGGTTTTTACAGGCCCTGATGCAGGTTTCTGCGACTTCACGTCGAACGTGATCGGGAATGCCTGGAGCAGGCGCTTCTTCGAGAACTTTTTGATGACGCCGCTGCAGGGAACAATCACGATCGCCCAAGTGAATGGCATTGCCCTGGCCATCACCAATAACCTGAATTTCGACATGACGAGGGTTTTCCAAAAATTTCTCCAGATAAACCACGCCGCTGCCGAAAAAAGATTTGGCTTCCAGTTGAGTAACAAATACCGCCTTCAGCAAGGCTGCTTCGTTATGAACGACCCGCATACCGCGTCCGCCACCACCAGCGGCAGCCTTGATGATTGCTGGATAACCAATCTCTCTGGCTAGCGCCAGTGTACGGTCCTTGTTGTCGTCCAGCGGGCCATTGGATCCGGGAACCGTAGGCACTCCAGCTTCACGCATGACTTCAATAGCCGATACTTTGTCTCCCATCAAGCGAATGGTTTCTGCGCTGGGGCCGATGAAGACAAAGCCGCTGTTTTCAACTTGCTCAGCGAAGTCGGCATTTTCTGAAAGAAAGCCGTAGCCAGGATGCACGGCATCGGCATCGGTGACTTCCATCGCTGAAATAATTGCCGGCGTATTCAAATAGCTTTCGGTGGGACCAGGCGGCCCTATGCAAACCGACTCATCTGAAAGGCGAACATGCATCAGATCCCGGTCCGCAGTGGAGTGGACGGCTACTGTTTTGATGCCCAATTCTTTACAAGATCGCAGCACTCGTAATGCTATTTCGCCGCGATTAGCTATTAAGACTTTTTCAAGCATGTAGCGTTTTCCTGAGGTAAATTTGGCTGCGCCTAGACAATGGTGATCAGAGCCTGATCGAATTCGACTGGTTCGCCGTCTTCAACCAGAATGGCTTCTACCATGCCTGCATGATCTGCTTCTATTTGATTCATCATCTTCATGGCTTCAACAATGCAAACCACATCACCAACCTTGACATGTTTGCCAATTTCAACGAAGGCAGGTGAAGCGGGAGAGGGGGAACGATAAAAAGTGCCCACCATGGGTGACGCGATAGTATTGCCTGTTACAGCAGCCTGTGCTTCGACTTCAGCGACAGGAGCCGCCGGAGTCGCTACCGGAGCGGGAGGCGCTTGATAAGCAATGGGTGCCGGAGCCAGGGTCGAGCCACGACTAATCCGAACCGACTCCTCGCCTTCCTTAATCTCAATTTCGGCTATGTCGGAGGCTTCCAGCAATTCTATCAATTTTTTTACTTTTCTAATGTCCATAAGAATTTCCCGCGATTAGTTTGCTAATTTTCTGCAAGCAGACTGTAGAGCCAGTTCATAACCCTGCGCCCCCAGGCCAATAACACAACCGACAGCAATGTCGGAAAAATAAGAATGATGCCGGAAAGCTTCCCGACTGAATAAATTTGAAAGATGGACTTCGATGAAAGGAATTTCCGCTGCCAGAATTGCATCTCGCAGTGAAATACTTGTGTGAGTGAAGCCGCCAAAGTTGACGATCATGAAAGCGGTGCCGTCTTTGTCTGCCGCCTGCAAGCGATCGATTAATTCGGCCTCTGAATTACTCTGCAAGCAATCAAATTGGTGGCCGGCCTCTGCGCATTGCGTGGCAAGACGCCGATTGATATCGTCGAGCGTATCCGCACCGTATATAGGCGGCTCACGACGACCAAGAAGATTCAGGTTGGGCCCGTGAAGGGCCAATATAACTGCCATATCTGTGTCCCTGATGTGGCAAGGAAGCTGAACCAATTGGACTTCCGCCTCGCCACCCGATTAACCATTTTCGTGTATTTTCTCAGAAATTACCACATGCTTCACGTTTTTGCGAAAATAATCGAAGTTAGAAATGGGTCACTGTAAATTGTTCGGGGTCGTTATGCTGCTTTTAGAGAAGAACCTGCACCATAAGGGGTTTTTCTACAGCCCGCCAGGGTGCAATACAAATTCAAACCGCCGGGGTGGATAGCAGAAGCCCCAATCGGCGCAGCCCTGATAGTTGATCAGTAGAATGGCGTCAGGCCCTGGTACTGTGCCAAGACGGACATCTACGTCTATTTGCCCATAGTAGACCTCTGTGTCACCAAAAAATTGGTCGGTTTTCTTTAGGCCGACGGGTAGATCGTAGTGCACTTCCAGTTCTTCTGAATCGCTGGCTTGAGCCATGCTGAAATCGAAAGCATGGCGGTACAGATAGTGCCCTTCTGCCAAATTCCAGACGATTTTGAACTGGCCGGGACTCACTGCGCTAACATAAAAAGGAAAGGCTTTCTCAAGAGACAGAGGCTGCGGATGACTGGAAAGACTGGAGAATGATCGACTATCCGGCTGCGCGTAGCCAGGGCTCGCCGATAAAATTGCAGCAGCAAGCATAATGCGTGAGAGAGGCGAGGAGATAGCAATCATCTTCATACCAGTTGCACCAGCAGAATTGAGAATTAGTTGCCACATTACTGCTTATTGCTGATAACGATCAAAAACCAGGCAGGCATTAGTGCCGCCAAAACCGAAGCTATTCGACATGATTCGATTCAGGGTGACGTTATCTTTTCGTTCCAAAGCAATTGGCAAACCTTTCGCTGCTTCATCCAGGTTTTCAATATTGGCCGAGGCCGCAACGAAATCGTTCTCCATCATTAACAAGCTGTATATAGCTTCCTGCGCTCCGGCGGCACCTAATGAATGGCCGGTTAATGACTTGGTGGAGTTGATTATAGGCACTTTGTCCGTAAACACACTCTGAATAGCGCGCAATTCCGAAACGTCACCGGCTGGCGTGCTGGTTCCATGGGTATTGATATAGTCAACAGGTCCCTTTAGATCGACAGTTGCCATCTGCATGGCTCTGGCTCCACCTTCTCCTGCCGGTGCCACCATGTCATAACCGTCGGAGGTTGCTGCATAGCCACTAAGCTGCGCATAGATTTTCGCGCCTCTGGCCAGAGCATGATCAAGTGATTCGATCACCAACACGGCACCACCGCCAGCGATGACGAAACCGTCGCGATCCGCATCGAAGGCTCTGGAAGCCTTGTCAGGAGTATCGTTATATTTGGTGGATAGCGCACCCATGGCATCGAACATATGAGACATTGTCCAGTGTTCTGCCTCACCCCCGCCAGCGAAGACGATGTCTTGTTTACCCAACTGAATTAATTCGGCCGCATGGCCGATACAATGCGCGCTGGTAGCACAGGCCGATGAGATGGTGTAGTTAACCCCCTTGATTTTGAATGGTGTGGCGAGGCAGGCTGAGGTTGTGCTGCTCATGGTGCGTGTAACCCGATAAGGCCCGACTTTGCGCAGTCCTTTCTCCCGCATTATATCGAAGGACTGCAACTGCTCTTCAGCAGAACCACCACCGGAACCCATCACCAGGCCTGAGCGGAAATTGGAAACCTCGTCTTCCTTGAGCCTGGCGTCACTAATAGCCTGTTGCATTGCCAGGTAGGAATAGGCAGACGCATCCCCCATGAATCGGAGCACTTTACGGTCTATCAGCGCAGTCGTATCAATTTGAATGGAGCCGCTGACGTGACTGCGCATACCTGCCTCTGCATAGGCAGGATTGTGTCGAATTCCACTACGACCGTTCCTGAGCGAATTCAACACCGCCTCTTTGTCATTGCCTAAACAGGAAATTATTCCAATACCAGTAACAACAACGTGCTTCATGCTATTTCCCCAATCAAAAACCAACCACTAGTGCTTGCGGCGCTAGAATGTATTTTCCGGTGTGAACAAGCCAACCTTCAAGGCTTTGGTCGTATAGATCGTCTTGCCATCCGCTGTAACCTGACCGTCCGCTATACCCATGATTAAACTTCTATTAATCAGGCGACTAATGGACAGCTTATACACGACACTCTTCGAGTCCGGCAGGATTTCTCCGGTAAATTTTACTTCTCCGGCACCCAGTGCACGACCCTTGCCCGGGTGCCCACTCCAACCCAGGAAAAAACCCAACAACTGCCAGAGTGCATCTAAACCAAGGCAGCCGGGCATAACCGGGTCTCCGGGAAAATGGCAGTCAAAGAACCAGAGATCTGGCCTGATATCCAGTTCGGCGATAATTTGCCCGCGGCCATATTCGCCACCATCATTATTGATCTCCACTATTCGGTCCAGCATGAGCATATTGCCGACCGGGAGTTTTGCATTGCCTGAGCCAAATAGTCGTCCATAACCACAATCCACGAGTTCTTCCAAACTATAGCTGCTCTGGGGCACAAAGTTATTACTTGTATTATTCATGGGTTCGTTACACCCCTCCCTGGGGGTATTCTACAAAGCATGCAATGTTAGCGCGCCGTGGCCAAATAATCGAACATAAATTGAGTTGAACACAGCCGATAAGCAGTTGTTTTGTCATGTTTATTAAATTCATGGATATTCTGCTACTATTGTCTCCCGATTTTTTGCAAGTACCCACGGCGACAGACTTATGTTAATTCCCGTTATACTGGCCGGTGGAGTGGGTTCGCGATTGTGGCCTGTATCCCGATCAATGCTTCCCAAGCAGTTCATTGATTTTCCAGGCAGGCAAGGATCCCTGTTTCAGAATACCTTGAATCGACTGGAAGGTTTGCATGATTTGGGAGACCCAATTGTGGTTTGCAATGCGGATCACCGTTTTCTTGTGGCAGAGCAACTTAGACAACTGAATAAGGATAACTGCCATATATTGTTGGAACCTGTAGCAAGAAACACGGCACCGGCGGTTGCGTTGGCCGCGTTGTTGGCGCAACAAGACAACGCAGATCCCTTATTGCTGGTTCTTCCCGCTGATCATGCGATTCAAAATACCAGTGCCCTTCAACAAGCCATATCAGCAGCCAGCCAGCTTGCCAGCCATCAAAAGCTGGTGACTTTTGGAATAGTGCCAAGTGCCCCGAAAACCGGGTACGGGTATATTGAGAAAGGTGAAGAGCTAAAAGAAGCGCTCGGATATGCAGTTAACAGGTTTGTAGAAAAGCCAGACATAGAGACTGCACAAACTTATTTGGACAGCGCAAATTATTTTTGGAATAGTGGAATGTTTGTATTCTCAGCCTCATGTTATTTGCAAGAACTGAAGCGACATGCGCCAGACATAGTCGAAAGTTGTCACTTGGCGTATCAAGGCCTGGAACGAAACGGGGATTTTCAGTTACTGCCAGAAGCAACATTTTCCAGTTGCCGTAGCGATTCGATCGACTACGCGGTGATGGAGAAAACAGCAGCTGCTGCGGTAGTCCCCCTGAATGCTGGATGGAATGACCTGGGTGCCTGGGACGCAATGTGGGACACGCAGGAAAAGAACAACCAGGGGAATGTACTGACAGGCGATGTAATTGTCGAGGAAGTGCTGGATAGTTATATTCAATCGCAATCACGTTTGGTCGCGGTAGCCGGTGTCCAGGATGTGGTTGTGGTAGAGACAGCGGATGCGGTGTTGGTGGCAGATAAGTCAAGGCTTCAATCGATTAAGCAATTGGTTGGGCAGTTGCAGCAACAGGAGAGGGAAGAAAGCATTCATCACCGATTGGTTTACCGCCCCTGGGGTTCTTATGAGTCTCTTTGTTGCCGCCCTGGCTATCAAGTGAAACATATCATCGTAAATACAGGGGCATCCTTGTCTCTACAGTTGCACCATAAGCGCTCAGAGCACTGGACGGTGATTAAAGGGGTGGCGCTAGTGACCTGCGATGAAAAGGAATTTGAACTGGGAGAAAATGAGTCTACTTTTATTCCTCTGGGAAGCAAACACAGACTGACCAACAACGGTAATGAACCAATCGAAATTATCGAAGTTCAAATTGGGGAGTATTTAGGCGAGGATGACATTGTTCGTTTTGAGGATCGCTATGACAGGGTTTGAGTAGTGAACAAAACAAGCACACCTGCAATTCACCGTTCACTTACATTCGCTTGCGCTGCAAATCCACCGACAGAAACCCCGGGAAAGGCTGCGCAATGATTTTCTCGGTGAGTAGCTTCGTCACGGAAAACGGGCATACAATATGACTCAAGAAATTAGCTGCTTCAAAGCCTATGATGTTCGAGGTCGAATTCCTGACCAATTGAACAGTGATGTAGCGTATCGCATCGGGCGAGCCTATGCAGAGTTCCTCCAGCCCCGGGTAGTGGTGGTTGCTTACGATATTCGACTGACCAGCCAAGAGCTTTGTGCGGCCTTGTCCAGGGGCTTAATGGAAGCGGGTGTTGATGTGATCAATATCGGTCGCTGCGGCACTGAAGAGCTGTACTTTGCTACCAGTCATTTACAGGCTGACGGGGGCATCGTTGTAACGGCCAGCCATAATCCTGCAGATTACAATGGCATGAAATTCGTGCGCGAATCATCAAGACCCATTAGTGGCGATACCGGCTTGAATGAAATTAAGCGCCTGGCTGAACAGAATGCGTTTCCCCATTGCGGAAATCCCGGTGCCGTTAGTTTTGCAGGTACTCAGCCTGCTTATATCGCGCACCTGCTCAGTTATGTCGATGTCAACAAATTGCGTCCTCTAAAGATTGTTTGCAATGCGGGCAACGGTGGAGCGGGAGCCGTAATCGATGGCATAGAACAGTTTCTACCTTTTCAATTTTCCAAATTGCATCATGAAGCAGACGGCAACTTTCCTAATGGCGTTCCTAATCCCTTGCTCGAAGAAAACCGGGGTCAAACAGCCAATGCCGTGCGCGCGCAGGGAGCTGATTTAGGTATAGCCTGGGATGGTGATTTTGATCGTTGTTTTTTCTTTGATGAAAATGGTCGCTTTATTGAAGGCTATTACATTGTGGGGCTTCTGGCTCAGAACTTTTTGGAAATTGAGCCAGGTGGCAAGATTATTCATGACCCGCGTTTGACATGGAATACAATTGAAATAGCGAAACAATTCTCTGGTGAAGCGATTCAGTGCAAGACAGGGCATGCGTTTATCAAAGAAAGAATGCGCGAAGAAGACGCGGTCTATGGGGGTGAAATGAGCGCCCATCATTATTTTAGAGATTTTTTCTACTGCGATAGCGGCATGATTCCCTGGTTGTTGGTAACTGGTCTCATGTCCAAATCAGGTAAAAAGCTGTCCGAGCTGGTTGATGAAAGAATGCTGGCGTTTCCTGTAAGTGGAGAGATCAACAGACGTATTGAGGATGCAGAGGCTTTGTTGCAAAAAATTGAGCATGCCTATGCGCTTGCTGCCCTCGACGTGGATCATACGGATGGCTTGAGTATGAGTTTTTCGGACTGGCGCTTTAATGTTCGAGCCTCCAACACCGAGCCGGTGGTTCGGCTCAATGTGGAATCACTTGGTGACGAAGCGCTAATGCGAGCAAAAACCACTGAATTGCTTGGCTTCATGGACTAGTTTGCCTGCCCCGCCAACCGGCGACCCGAAATCTGCTCAATTACTCAAGAGACTGTGCAAAAAACCAACATCCGTCGTTCCTGCACCGCCCCGTCGTTCCCGCACCACCCCGTTATTCCCGCACCACCCCGTCATTCCTGCGAAGGCAGGAATCCAGTAAAGCAGCCAAACCCGCAGGGTTTCCACATGTAACGCCAGTGTATAAGGTGCCATTTAGGCTTACTTGCTAAAATATAAACGGCTTGTTTGTGGTCCATGTTGTTAGTCACTGGATTCCTGCTTTCACAGGAATGACAAGTGTTGGGTTTTTGCACAGTCTCTCAAGCTAGAGAGTATGTCTGTCACAGCGATGCGACGGCCCGGTTGTGGCAAGCTTTATGTCGCGTAGCGGGGAGGTTCGGCATTTCCATGATCCGTTTCCGACAGCAGGACAATGCCAGCAGTAGAACACTGTGTCTAGCCTTGACTTGGGGCGAATGGCATCGCACCGATTTTGTTGTATCAGTGTTTTTCCGGAGGAACCCAGCGCATGCGAATACTGTGTTCGTCTTCCTGTAGTTTTTCGAACCCGGAAGCCAGGTGAAACGCAATAGCCGGGTTGGTTTTTAGTACGCTGAGTTGTATCGGTTTGTTTTTTTCGCGGCAGCCCTGTTTGATTTTATTTATCATTTGAGTCCCGTGCCCGCAACGCTGTCGGCCTGGCTCGACAAGAATCATATCCAGGGAAAAATGATTCGTTGTATTGCTAAGATAGTAGCTGGCTATCGCTTTTCTATTGGCTTCAAGAACATAAAAATATTTTGCCGGCAGAGAAGTGACAAAGCCTTCGCGCTGTAGCCGCTCGTCCCAGCCCCAGGCTTTGTCTATATGGTTTTGCATGGTGACCCTGAATAGCTCGAACAGCCAGTCTTCGTCACTACTTGTACCTTGGCGCAAATGCAAGGCCGCGTTCACTTGTTCCAATCCCGAATCGACTGAATCATGCCTTTTGTGGATGCGTCCAGCTCCAGATCAGAGGCGGGAGCCGTCATTGCTGTAAATATTTGCTCGGAGAGTTTCTTTCCCAGTTCCACTCCCCACTGGTCGAAGGCATTAATATTCCACAGCACACCAAGGGTATAAGTCTTGTGCTCATACAATGCGAGTAACATTCCCAGGCTGTAGGCGTTTAGCTCTTCAAGCAGAAGGGTGTTACTGGGCTTGTTCCCCGCGATGCTTTTATGAATAGAGCCTTCGTCGACCTTCCCCTCCATTAACGCCAGGCTTTGGCTCAAACAACTTGCCAATAAATAGAGATGAGATTCCGGGTCGCCATTGACGCTATTATTTGCTACCGCAATAAACTCTACGGGCACGAACTCGGTGCCCTGGTGCAATAACTGGAAATAAGAGTGCTGACCGTTAGTGCCCGCCGTGCCCCATAGAATTTCTCCGGTGCTGCCGTCAACGGGTTCGCCTTGAATGTTGACACTCTTGCCCAGACTTTCCATATAAAGCTGTTGTAAGAACGAAGGCAATAGGCTCAATCGTTGACTATAAGGCACAATTGCGCTGCTGTGGGCATTGAAAAATTCGCGATACCAGAAACTAAGCAAGGCCGAAACAACCGGCATGTTTTCTGTTAATTCCGCCGTGCGAAAATGTTCATCCATAGAATGAGCGCCAGCAAGAAGTTGTCGAAACTCAGCCATGCCCAGGCGTAGAGCAATCGGCAAGCCAATCGCTGACCATAGAGAGAAACGCCCACCAACCCAATCCCACAGGGGAAGCAGGTTCTTTTCGTCGATACCAAATTCGGTGGCTGACTGCAGATTTGTTGTTATGGCAATAAAGTGCCTTGCGATAGCCCTGGATGATTTCGCCTCTTGAAGAAGCCATTGGCGTGCTGATTCAGCGTTCTTCAGGGTCTCGATGGTTGAAAATGACTTTGAAGCAATAATGAACAAAGTCGTTTCTGGCTTGAGATATTTCAATGTGTTTTGTAGATGAGAAGGATCAATGTTGGAAACGAAATGGACGCGGGTATTGCTATCAGCGATGTCCTCCAGGGCATCGCAGACCATAGCCGGGCCCATATCTGAACCACCTATGCCGATATTGACGACATCGGTGATGCGTTTATCGCTGAAGCCCTTCCAGCGCCCGCTGTGAACGTCAGTGACCAACTTTTCCATTCTGGCCAGGGTTTCGCCTACTTCAGGGTGTGTATTTGATGAAGCCGGGTGGCGCAGTGCGACATGCAGCGCTGCCCTTTGCTCTGTGGTATTGATTTTCTCGCCACGAAACATAGCGGCAATGGCCGCTGGAATTTTCATTTCTACAGCAAGGGCAGTCAACAAGGCCAGAGTGTCTTTATCCAGATAATTCCTGGAATAATCAAACAACAGACTTTCGTGACAAAGGGAGTTGCTCTCGAAACGATTAGCGTGAGTATTGAAAAACTCGCTTAGACGAAAATTTCTTTTCTTGAACGGCTCACTGTGTTGCTGTAACGCCTTCCAGGCAGATGTGTCAGCGGGGCCCACCATAAAGAATTTACTCGCGTACTGCCTGATAGTTTTCGGGGGGGTTGGTTTTGGGTTTTTTTAGTAAAGCCATGAGACCGTCTTTCCTGGCGATATTGTAGATGTCTATAAAGGGCTGATAGTGTTGCACGATAATGTTGTTGCTATAGTCTGCTTCACCAAAATTATCGGGAATCCTGTCTTTAGGGTAATAGGCAGTGCCAAACATATAGTCCATAAAATTGAGCTCGCCAGAAAAATTCTTATCGATTGCCTCGGGGTGGTTGCAATGGTGCCAGCGATGGAATTTGGGATTACTCAGGATATAGCCCAACCAATGGGCATCCCTAATATTGCCGTGACCATAGCGGCCCCAAAAGTCTCGAAATGAAATATACAAAAACGCCAGAGACGGGTCTGGTTGAAAGTAAGTGACCAACAGTAAATAAGGGGCAGCAAACAGCGCCTTGTCGATCACATGAAAACGGCTGGTAGAAAATGAGTCCAGGCTTCGTGAGCTATGATGCACGCGATGAAACTGCCACAACAGAGGAATTTTGTGCGAGTAGTAATGGGCCACATAAAAAGTGACATGCCCCATGAACAGGAGAGCGATAAAACTCCAGGCCCAATGGAGATTCGTCAGGGAACCTTGCAAATAAGTGCCTTGCCCGGCGTGTTGCTGAGCGTAAGTCACAAGCCAGGCGACAAGCGCCGCGTTGATCATAGTGTGTAAATGCACGCGGTGATAAGTGTGGATAAGGTCGTTAATAATGCCAGGCCTCAAAAAGGCTTGCTGGTTTAGAGGCAATATGCGTTCAACAAGGGGGATTATCCATATCCAGCCATAGAGCGAGAGCATTTGAAGCCATTCCTGTGTAACCGATGCCAGCATATTCTAAATATAGCCCTTTGAGATTGAGTCCCGGAAAATTTAGCCAGCCAGGGGAGCAGGCTTTCTGTTTCGTCATATAAGGCTGTTTTTCGGTCTTTTCAGCATTTATCCGGCAATGCAGACGAACTTACACTCGACCTGAGTTTGGCAGCGACCGTGGCAAATATCGTAGCAAATATCGTGCTGGGTTGGTATGCTTCATTTCCCGTTCCCCGCGCCGATTTCTGGCAGTATGAAGAGTGCAAATTTTGGCTACATTCCAGCTCTGGATCATCTGCGTGGCTTTGCGGCGCTGTTGGTGTTGTTTTTCCACAGCACACATCTTGTTTCCCATAAGCTGATTTACGCGACACCCTATAACCCGGCCAATTGGCCTAAGGCGGGAAATCCGTTTTCAGCACTTATGCTTGAGGGTCATACCGCAGTATCCTTATTCTTCCTGCTAAGTGGCTTTGTGTTCACCGTGGGTTCCCTGCATAAGAAACTTGACTACCCGGGTTTTTATCGCAACAGGCTGTTGAGAACTTACCCGCTATTCCTGTTTTTCCTGATGCTGGGAATAGCATTCAACCCCGAGAATTTTAGTTTTCCGGCGCTGACGCAATCCATACTGTTTATGGCGAATAGTGACTCAGCTATAGATGGTGGAGCTTTCACTTTCGTTTTTTGGTCGATAGCCGTGGAATGGCATTTCTATTTGCTGTTTCCGCTGCTTTTGCTCGCTGTGCAAAAATGGGGCTGGCCAGTGTTGTGTATTTTGATCCTGTGCTTTATTTCTATACGACTAATAGCCTGGTTTCAGGGTGCTGACATGCGAAAATTGAGCTATTGGTCGATAGTGGGGCGCATTGATCAATTTTTGTTGGGCATGTTGGCGGCTATGTACTACCGCAAAAAATTTGTGGCCGGTAGAGTGCTGGACTACCTGGCGATTGCAGGTTTTGGTTTAGTGCTGATGTTATTGTTTGGCTTTAATCAGCTTGGCGGCGGGGGTTCCAACAACTATCTCTGGATACTCTGGCCCACAGTGGAAGCATCGGCCTGGGCTGTCTTTCTTATTGGCTATCTTTCCATTGCCCGGCATTTCAAACAGTCTCTGGGAAACCTGTTGGTGGCAATAGGAACAGTCAGTTACTCCATTTACATGGGGCATTACCTGGTGCTGGATTATTTCCTGCGTAAGGACTGGGCCAGCCTTCTCGGCCTGGCTGGGCCTGTCGCTACAGCAGTACTCAACACGCTCCTGTTGATGTTGCCGCTAGTGCTGGCTCTGGCTAGTGCCACCTGGTTTTGCGTGGAACGACCTTTCTTGCTACGCAGACGCAGCTATACACGGTCACTGGATAATAATACCGCTCAAGGGAAAAATAGTGCTTAACTGCGCTATTGATGCACTATTGATTGAAGCAACGGCGGTTTTCAGGTAGTATGCGCGACCTGATTGCAGCAGTCGCAGTCGGGGTGGTTCTGCTCAGATCGACAAGGGGTGGAACCCGTAATTCGGATGGTGGCAGATTCTATTCTGCGTCGTGGATCGACCTCCGGATATTTGACAAAGTTTGAAACATGCCGCTATAGCTCAGCCGTGGTAGAGCAGCTGACTTGTAATCAGCAGGTCCCGAGTTCGACTCTTGGTGGCGGCACCACTTTTTCTTGATTATTTCCTGGTTATTGCTGCGGCGAGTCCAGTCTCTGTTTTCAGGCTGAGATCAGCAGGTCCGCTCTCTCCGGGAAGACGCGACTGCTGGTAGCGGCAGCACTTTTCCTGGCACTTTCTCTTAACTATTCCCCAAGCTGTAGCCTTGCTGGTTCAGTTCCAGATTCAGGTTGAAAATCAGCGGAAGTCTCTTTCTGGCCTATAGTCTGATCCTTCATTGCGGGCATCATTGTGGACACCTTGTAGTCATTCACCGATTCACTTATTCTTCATGGACTGACATTGTTTACAGGGCGTAGTGATAAATCCCATGCTGGACGAGAAACAAATTAAAGAATTGGTTGCCGAGCATGGCGGCACAGTAAATGCCGGCCGTTCTATACAACAGCTTATAAACGATGGAGAGATTCCACGGCTTATTGGCACGACAGTTTTAGAAGGCAAGGTATCCGACTCCGTATTTGGAGAGCATCTGCTTAGCGCATCTGGTATTTCGCTGCGGCTTATGTTCCGTAATAACCGAATTTCAACTCATGACGTGAGCCGAGGAGCGATTCCGTTCAAGGATCAGGTGCTTGCCTTCAATCACGACCACATGTTGCGTTTGCTTGTGGGCGTGTTGGGTTCTTCCCAGTTTGAGGTCAAGGGCTTATTACCAGGCTCAACCGTGATAGCTGCGGAGAATCTTGATCTGGTGATGCTGGAAAACGTGTTGCGCCTGTTTATGGCGGAGAGTTCCACGTCAACGTCTCTTTATCAGCACTGGCTACAGGCAAAAGAGTCTGGCAAGGCGGTGTTGAATTATGCTGGCCATGAAATCAGGGTGGCGGATTTAACCCCGAATGGCATTCTTCCTTATGTGATGGACACCCCCAGTACAAAGGACAAGGTAGACAAGACCATTGACGCGAAGTTTCTTATTGATAACGGCGTGTGTACTCAGGGTCAATACGATCAGATTCGAAATTCATCCTTGATGGCTTTCGGCATGATTTCCCGGTACCTCTCTCAGCGAGGTATGGTGTTAGTTGATACTAAAACCGAGCATGGTATTAACAGCCAGGGAAAGATTGTAGCAGCCGATGAACTATACACCATGGATTCTTCCCGTTTCTGGCGTTTGCATGACAATGGTGACGTTATGCAGCGAGATGGAAAGCCGGTTTCCTTTTCCAAAGAGTTTGCGCGGGGAATGGTAAAAGGAAAAGACCAGCAGTTCTCGGAAGATCAGGCGAATGAAATCGCGGTGCGCTACATCCTGGGACTTCAACATCTTACCGGTGTGGAATTTGAGCCGGATCTGCGTGCCAGAGATCAACGTATAGTGGAGTCCTGCAACCTGATTCTGGACGCACTCTTATAGAGCTGATCTGTGGAACTCAATTTGGATTAGCTAACGGGCCAGGCAGTTGTCTCGCCTGAGTGGAATTGATTCAGTGTAAGCGCACAATGAGACCTGGTATGACTCTTCAAAAAATTGCACGATCTGTGGCCACCGCATTGCCCATGGCGGCTATTGCTGCCTGTTCGCCTCAGTCAGCAGTTGATAATGATGTACTGCCCAAGGAGGCAATGACTGCATCTATTAGTCTGGCGGACTACCAGCGTGCGGAAAAATTTCTCGCGGCTAATACAGCCGGTTTAGTGCTCAATAATATTCTGGCGCAGTATTGGCAAGACCATGATCAACTTATCTATCAGCGTTCAACATCGGAAGGCTCAGAGTACCTGTTGCTTGATGTGGAAACTGCCGTAAAAACTGATTTATTTGATGCTTCTCGATTAGCTGCGGCATTGGCAAGTTTCACTGATGAGGATATCGACCCCAATGATTTAGATTTGTCGCGACTTGATTTGTCGGCTGTCGCGAATCAACTTAGCTTCGATTTTGACAGTGATAGCTACAGTCTCGACCTGGGCAGCTATAGCTTGAATCAATTAGCAGATATCACGGCAAGTGAATTTCTTTCTCCCGATGGCAATAAGGCAGCCTTTATCGATGATCACAACCTCTGGGTAAGAGATACCGTTAGCAATCAATCAACACAGCTTACTTTCGATGGCGAAGAGAACTATGGCTATGCCACTAACAACGCAGGCTGGCTGAGAGATGACGGTCCGGTGCTACTTTGGTCGCCAGACTCCAGCAAAATAGCCACATTCCGACACGATGGCAGAGATGTAGGCGAGATGTATTTGTGGTCAACAAAAGTCGGCCACGCCGAACTCGATGCCTGGAAATATCCGCTTCCCGGCGATGATGCCATTTTTATGATTGAACGGCTTGTGGTTCATCTGGGCGAACAGCCCAGAGTAGTTAAACTAAATAGACCGCCTGACCCGCATAGATCTACTACCAGTGATCATGTTGCCGGTAGAGGGGGCGTATTTTTAGATGTTGAATGGAGCAAAGACAGTGAGACCTTGTCATTTGTCTCCTCTTCGCGAGACCACAAGCTGGCACAACTGCAAATCGCCGATGCGCAAAGCGGTGAGGTGAGACCGGTATTTCTGGAGGAAGTTGAAACCTACTACGAGTCTGGATACGACGCGGCGAATTGGCGGGTATTTCCTGAGCGGAATGAGTTCATCTGGTTTTCTGAGCAGGATAACTGGGGGCATTTATATCTACACGATTTGCAAACAGGTGAATTGAAGCAGCAGATTACCGCCGGGAGCTGGGCCGTGTTACAAATCCAACAGGTGGATTTGAATAGCGAACAAATTTATTTCCTCGGATCGAATCGAGAAATGGGTGATCCTTACTTTCACTATCTTTATAGAATTAACATGGATGGCTCTGATCTGGTTACGCTGACACCTGAGATTGCTAACCATGTGATCACCTGGTCAGAATCCGCAAATTATTTTACCGATATTGCTTCAACCCCAACCACTGCCCCGATCTCGGTGCTACGGGACAAAACAGGCAAGCACTTGCTTACTCTCGAAGAAGCAAACATCCAGCCGCTGCTGGCACAGGCTTGGGTCGCACCGCTGCCATTCAGCGTAAAAGCGCGTGATCAGATAACCGATATTTATGGTTTATTGTACAAGCCCTCGAATTTCGACGAGAGTCAGTCCTACCCGGTTCTCAATTATCTGTATCCCGGCCCACAAGGCGGCAGTGTGGGAAGCCGTTCGTTCCGAGCTTCTCGCAACGATAAACAGTCCCTGGCAGAGCTTGGTTTTATAGTGGTTGAACTGGATGCCATGGGCACCCCCGGGCGCTCGAAATCTTTCCACGATGCCTACTACGGAGACATGGGAGACAACGGCCTGCCTGATCAAATTGAAGGTATTCGGCAGTTGGCGGCACAGAACTCGTGGATGGATATTGACCGGGTTGGTATCTGGGGGCACTCAGGGGGTGGCTTCGCCTCAACCGCCGGGATTCTGCGTTATCCCGATTTCTATAAAGTGGCTGTTTCTGGTGCCGGCAACCATGATAACCGTAACTATGAAGACGATTGGGGGGAGAAGTGGCAAGGCTTGCTACAGACCTATCCAGAAACTAATGCAGGAGACAGCGGCTCAGGGGAGCCTGTAGTCACTACTAACTATGACAATCAAGCCAACCAGCTATTGGCCGGGAATCTTGAGGGCAAGTTGTTGCTCGCTCATGGCATGCTGGATACCAATGTGCATCCTTCAAGCACGTTGCTGGTTGTCGATGCCTTGATACAGGCAGACAAAGATTTTGACCTGGTGGTTTTGCCCAATGCCGGCCATGGCTTTGGTAATAGACGCTATTTCATGAAACGGCGCTGGGATTATTTTGTAGAAAACCTTCGCGGTCTACAACCGCCGGCCGAGTTCAGATTCGCGGATAATATACGCTAGGCTCACTTGATGCGCTGGCGGTATTGCATCGATTAGTCCGAAAGCTGCTACCGTTTCGCCTGTAAGCTCGTGGACGGCTGCATTAAGCCAGGGTCACTGCGTTTTTGCGCTCTTGCATTATTGATAACCGGGGAAGCATCCATGAAAAGAGTAAACCAGGCAACCGCCATGGTTGTATTCTATTTCCTTATTACAGGCGTATTGTTGTCCAGCCATGTTAGTGAAATCCCATCCATGTTTGTGCTAATCTTTACTGATGCGTTGACAGGACAAGGCAGTGTCAGGCGGGGTACTCGGGGCTGTGATCTTGATCGGCGTGCAACGTGGTGCTTTTTCCAACGAAGCAGGGATAGGGACAGAGTCTCTGGCTCACGGAGCGGCGAAGACAAATGAGCCCACGCGGGAAGGCCTGGCGGCCATGATAGGGCCGATTGCAGATACGCTGATAGTTTGCACCTGTACCGCGATGGCCTTGCTGGCCACTGGAGTTTGGCAGGGTGATGCTGTCGGTGTAACTCTTACAACACAGGCGTACGAGCAGGTATTTCCAGGTGTCGGAGCCTACCTCCTGCTAATAATGGTTATCGTGTTAAGCACTACGACTATTCTTAGCTACTGGTATTACGGCAGCAAGTGCATGGGTTTTCTTTTTGGTGTTGCGAAAGAGAAATATTATATGTATGCCTATATGGCCCTTATAACAGCGGGTGCTGTGGTTTCTCTGGAATTTATTGGATGGAATGTACGCGACAATGGCCATCCCCACCATGATTTCTACACTGTTGTTGGCGCCCAAAGTCAAGAAGGTGGCGAGTGACTATTTTTCTCGCCTGGACGCCGGTGAGTTTGATCCACCTGAAGAGGACTGTAACCCTGAATCGATGACAGAAAGGTTGAGTTAATATGAAATTTATAGTGTTCGTTTTCGTGGCTGTCATTAGTCTTTCAGCCTGTGTTCAAAATGGGAGAATTTCGGACGATACACTTTATTCCATAAATAGAGTGCTGGATTCTTATCATCAGGCAGCGGCCAATGGCGAGTGGGATAGATACTTCGATCTAATGAGTGAAGACAGTGTGTTTATCGGCACCGACGCCAGCGAACGCTGGACGAAGCCAGAATTTCGGCAATACTCCAGTGAGAGCAGGGGTTGGCGTTATACGCCACAGCGCCGCAATGTAAACATTACCCCAGACGGCTTGAGTGCCTGGTTTGACGAGATACTGCTAAGTGAGAGTTTTGGCAGCAGTCGCGGCACGGGCATTTTAATAAACACCGACCAGGGTTGGAAAATTTCTCAATACCATCTGACTCTGCCAATTCCTAATGGTATGGCGCGTGAGATCACCAATCAGATTAAAGAGTATGAAGCGCAACAATAACGCCAGGACCGGGTAACAGAACAGGGTTTTCAGGATGGTGGAAACGGTAGCTTGTTCTTCATCACCGTACTCTGCGACAGCGCCAAACCGTAGCCAAACTGAAAATTAACGCACATCAGGCCATCACCGTGCCGTATCCTGCCTGGCCAACCAGCATGGCCCGGGAGGTAGATGTCATCCAACCCGGGAGCAGATGGTTTTCAGCAGGGAGACCGGCGGGGTTTTGATCACCTTGCAGTGCATAGAACAGTTACGGGCTCTTTAGAGCGTTAAGGCATTGTGTTCTGTGGTGGTGCCTGCTATGACCTGATGAAAGGCTCAGTGAATTGTTTGCTCGGATTTAGCCGGATAATCGCTGTGGGCTGATGAGATTCCAGGTTCATCCTGGGAGGCATAACTGCGAGTGACCACTTCACTTTGTAAATAATTGCCAAGTTTGCCGAGGAAGTCCTCCATGTGAGTGGTTTGATAATGGCTCTGTAGGCAGTCTGCGTTTTCCCATTCTTGCAAAAGCACAACCTGGCTTGTGTCTGTCACGCCCTTGAAATATTCATAACTCAAGCAGCCAGGCTCCTGACGGCAGAGAAAGGCCGTATTCTTCATCAATTCGATAGCTTCTGACCTGGTGTCAGCACTTAGATGGAATGTAGATTGCACCACGATCATGATATTGCTCGATTTAGTTAGAGTTAGAATTTGGGCGTTAGTAGTTCTTGACCCCGATTATTCAGAAGCTCGTCGATTATACGGACTCTACACTTAAAATCAGCTAAATTCAGGGGCAAATCAGGGATTAAGCCGTTATCTGCCGATCTTCGCCATTTTGTTGTCGAGGCTCCAGCCACCTGCCCCCAAGCCAGCCGAGACTAATAAGCCAGCCATAATTCCCATGTTTTTGACGAAGTTTTGCGTTTCTCCGGGAAAATTCCAGAAATCATGCAGCACAAGGCTGATGACCAGGGTCAAGCCTGCCAGCACGAATGCGACCAGCCTGGTTTGGTAACCGACTACCATGGCGATTCCACCGCCCAATTGAATAAGAATGGTAAGAATTAGAAAGAATGAGATAAAAACCATGCCATGCTCAGCCATGTAAGTGGAAGTGTTTTCCATAGCAGTAATTTTTAGCAGGGCACCTGGCCCGATAAAATACAGTCCGAGAATGACGCGGCCGGTGGTTGAGCAAAGAAGTTCAAAATTTTTCAGCATAATTGTGTTCCTCATTAGTCCCACCAGGGGTAGAACGGGGGCATATCGGTGGACGCCTTGTCCTGGTAGTCAGGCGTTCTTTTTTCCAGGAATGCTTTCACGCCTCCCTTGTTTGTGATTTTGACATCACGGAGACTACCCGATTTTTACCTGTAATCATTGTTCCCGGCCTGTGCATTTATGGATAAGTCTACGACTTATCCATAAATGCACAGGCGCAACAACAATAAACCGGATGTCTCATATCTTTCTGAACCCGGACATGGTTATGTCCATAGTTATGCGCGACGATTCCTTTAGGGAAATTCACTGATTCTATGCAAGAATTCTGAAGCAGGCGCTGGCAACAGTAAATCATTATCGCCACAGCAGTGGCGAAACCATGCTGGAACTTAAACAAAAACAAAAAATATCAATTAGACCAATTGCTTGACATAAAACCCATGAACTTGAACAGCACCGTAGCACAAAAAACTCTCAAGTACGATATCCTGGTTATTGGCAGCGGTGCTGCCGGCCTTACCCTGGCTTTGAAAGCAGCTGACTTCGCCAGTGTGGCCGTTCTCAGTAAAGGTGACCTTAATCAGGGAGCTACTTTTTACGCCCAGGGCGGCATAGCAGCAGTGCTGGATGAGACAGACAGCATCGAATCCCACGTCGCTGACACCTTGTCTGCGGGCGTGGGTCTCTGCCATGAGGATGTGGTTGAACATATTGTTGCAGAGAGTGCAGATTCGGTTAAGTGGCTGCTACGCCTGGGCGTGCCCTTTACCACGAAAGAGAGCACTGGCTCAGGTAGCGCAAATTCTGCCTCTATAGACCTGGGTTCCTTGCATCTAAGCCAGGAAGGCGGCCACAGCCACAGGCGTATCATTCATGCAACAGATGCTACTGGCAAAGCGGTATTTGAAACCCTGCAGGCGCGCGCGCAAGCCCATCCCGGCATCGAGCTATTGGCCGGATGTACTGCTGTAGATTTAGTAACACAAGCGCGCGAAGATGGCTCCGGGGCTGTTGGTACGGGTGCCTATGTACTCAATCAGGAATCCGGCTCGGTAGATCTGATTACAGCCAGGTTTGTTGCTCTCGCTACCGGTGGGGCCAGCAAAGCCTACCTGTACACCACCAACCCGGACGGTGCCAGCGGCGATGGGATAGCAATGGCCTGGCGAGCTGGCTGCCGTGTTGCCAACATGGAATTTAACCAGTTCCACCCTACCTGTCTGTTTCATCCCCATGCGCGGTCTTTTCTCATTACCGAGGCACTGCGAGGCGAAGGGGCAAGCCTGGAATTGCCTGATGGCAGCCGCTTCATGTCAAATTTTGATAGCCGCGAAGAACTTGCCCCACGTGACATTGTGGCCCGCGCTATCGATCATGAAATGAAACGTTTAGGCTGTGATTGTCTGTATCTAAACATCAGCCACAAGCCAGCCAATTTTGTTCGCCAGCACTTCCCTACCATATATGGCCGCTGCGCTGAGTTTGGCATCGATATCACCCGCGACCGTATACCAGTGGTGCCGGCAGCCCACTACACTTGCGGCGGCATTATGGTCAACAAGAACGGGGAAACCGACATCACTAATCTATACGCCATAGGCGAGACCAGCTTTAGCGGGCTGCACGGTGCTAATCGCATGGCCAGCAATTCTTTGCTGGAGTGTTTTGTCATAGCCTTTGCAGCAGCCGCAGACATTAAGCGTAAAATTGCGGATACGCATCACAGCCCGGTTCGGCAAGCCTGGGATGAAAGCCGTGTAACTAATTCAGACGATGAAGTGTTGGTGTCCCACAATTGGGACGAATTACGGCGCTGTATGTGGGACTTCGTCGGCATCGTCAGAAACGACGAACGACTACAGCGGGCAGAACGCCGTATTAAAATTCTGCGAGAAGAAGTGCAGGACTATTACATCAAACACCGAGTCACCAAAGACATGCTTGAGCTACGCAATCTGGTTTTGGTGTCAGAGCTAATAATTGCCTGTGCATTAAAGCGCAAGGAAAGCCGGGGCTTACATTTTACCCTGGACTACCCAAATCTGAACCCCAATGCCATAGACACCATACTTGATCCGGCTGCGGTCGATTAGCCCGGCACTAGCCATTTGGGCAATCGAAGCGCAAATATCGACGTAGCCTTCGGTTGTCGCGACGACTCAGGGAATCCGGCCATAGCACCAATTTGACCGGTTTCGCGGAATGCCTTCCGGCGCCGCTTGCATGGCCTGTATCAACAAGCTCCTGATGCAGATTCAATACTAATAAAAATTCACTCATATAACCGACAACAGGGAGTTCAGTGGCCACCATTTTACCAAACTGGCTGACCTGGGCAGATTGCTGCCCTATAACCAGCAGCGCAGGGCTGCACGTTATTCTGTTGGTCATTGGCCGAACAAAGTTCAGGTAAAGCGCCAGCAAATAGTTTGTGTAGCTGGCTATGACTACAGCCAACACAAGCACCACCAATAAAACTGGCATGTCAGCAGTTAGCACGGTAACCAGGGCACAGAGATGACAAGTGCTTGCAAACAGCAACTCTAGCCTGGAACAACGCAATTCGAAACGCAGCATAAGGATTTGACACTGACTACATTACAATTCATGGCAAGTTGCAAGAGCGACTAACCGAATTCGCGCCAGGTGCTTGCTTGCTGACAGTTTAGTTTGACTTGTTATTGTGCGCCAGAATTCGCTGTATCATGGGTTTGAAGCGCGCCTCGCCAGGTTGCGAGCGCTGCATCAGCCAGGCAAACAGGTCCTGATCCTCCTGTTCCAATAAATCGCTATATAACAATTGATCCTGGATAGAAAGGGTCTCAAATATTTCAGTTGCAAAAGGCAGCAACAATAAATCCAGTTCCAACATGCCTCGACGACTGTGCCAAAAGATTTTTTGCTTGTTGAATTTCTGCATTTAGACGCCATTTAGAAATAACAGGGTAAGGGAGTGGAATTATGCTGAAAATCCATTCCGGATGCGACTGTCGCTTTCAGAAACCTGGCAAGCCTGTAATATCGAGAGTTATGGATACTGATTATCACCCGCTGGACCATTATGAATTTGTGCGCGTGGCTGGCACGGATGCCCCTGGCTTTCTGCAAGGCCAGTTAAGCTGCAACACAGAATTGCTCACTGGGCAGCGAAGCCTGACCGGGGCAGTGTGTAATATAAAGGGTCGGGTGATAGCAGATTTCCGGCTTCTCAAGCAGCAAGACGGTTGTATTTTGCAATGTGCGAAAGGCATGGCTCAGCCTGTCATAACTACCCTCTCCAGATACGCGGTTTTCTCTAAAGTTGAACTATCAACATTGGCTCCTGCCAGTGAAGGCGGTAATTCGGCTATCGACGCAATAGGCTTGATTGGAGAACCTTTACACAGGCTATGCGGTACGCTGGGCATAGACTTGTCCGCAGATGATCACAGCGTAGTTCAGTCTTCCGATTTTAGCGTGATCAAGGTACCGGGGCTAAACAAACGTGTCGAAATCTGGTTCCAGAAAAGGGGAGCCAGGGACAGGTTTCTGTCAAGCCATGGCCTGCTGGCGAGTACAAGCCAGCAGCGATGGTGTCGAGAAGATATCGCCGCTGGCATAATTCATGTCAGCCCGGAAATAAGCGAAGAATTCACGCCTCAGCTTCTCAACTACGATGTTTCAGGATTGATTGATTTCACTAAAGGCTGTTATACCGGCCAGGAAATCGTGGCGCGCATGTTTTACAGGGGCACTGCAAAGAAACGTCTCTACCTGCTAAGCAGCAACCAAACAATTAGCGCTAACAGCCGCGTTATAGCAAGCGGCATGAAAGACGCAACTAGCGGCACGGAAATTCTGGCTTACAACAATTTGGAGGATGACGCCTCGCTGCTGTTATCGGTGTTAACCACCGAATTAGCTGAGTCAGCCCTGCCATTGCAGCTATCAGATCAGACTGACTCTCTGTTAAACATCGAGAAATTACCCTATATAGATGCGTAGAGTGCTTCTTGACCACGTTTTCAGTCAGACTGTTCAATGGACCGTTCAATGATTCCCGCAAGCATAACAAAATTATTGGTATTGAATCCCTCCCACTTTGGCTTTATCGATAGCCCGGAAAACCCTGGCTAGAACTAAAGCCAATTCTCCAGGCGCAGACCCTCTACCCGCTCAAACTCTTTCATGTTGTTGCTCACCCATGTCAGATCCTCACTCCCTGCATGCCCGGCGATATGGGACTGTCGGTTAATTCAAAACCAGTTCAATTTCAAAAAAATAAACTATTTAATAACAATGATTTAAACATTCACAACAAGCTAAAAACTTCATTTTCCGACAAGCCCGATAAGTGAATCGTTGACCCCGATGAGCGCTCCCCTACGTTCCAGTACCGCCCTGATATCCGCATAATGAGCAGCGGTGTTATTGGTATCGGGCATAAATTCGGCATTAGAAATCTTCTTGCTCAGATTGCTGCCGGGAAGCACGCAGTTCCATAAAGTCATCACTCACAGATTCTTCAGACAGGAAAGAAGCTGTCCCATGCGCTATCAACCGGGGCTAAGATACGGTTTTTCTCAACAACACGAACAATGACTTGCTTTATCCCGTCAGGGAAATGTGTGTCAGCAGGCAGCCGAACCGCTTGCCTGCGGTTATTAACAAATACAGAACCAGTGGACATAGTGAGTACCTCTTTTACGCTATGCACACGAAGTGTCTGGCAACAGTGCTATATGGCAATCGTATAGCGCCTGGAATTGACCCACGGTGCAAGCGGCATGAAACCGGCACCACGCCAGCGGCTCAGCCACTAGCGTATTGAGCTTCATCCAGCGCCAGGTTCAGGAACCTTGCGGCATTGCGAGAGCGTATTTTGTCTCGGCGCGAATCCGAGAAGCCCGCCTGTTCGCGCACCAGCTTGCCAACTTCCTGTTCTCCCAGTGGGAACGGGTAGTCAGAGCCGAGTATCACGCGATCTTCACCCATCACGTCAACCAATAAATTCAGCGATTCCTCGCTGAAAACTGCGGAATCGACATAGAAACGATCGACATAACTGCTGGGCAGCTCGGGGCAATCCTCGCGCACAATATCCCGATGCCGCCAGGCATTATCCACCCGCCCCAGCAAATAGGGAAAAGAACCACCACCGTGGGCAAAGCAGAGACGCAGATTGTCCGGCAACTGTTCAAAACCGCCGCCAAGGATCAGTGACAGGATGGATAACTGGGTCTCCGCAGGCATGGCGACCAGCCATTGCAGCATATATTTCGACATGCGCTCCCTGCCCATCATGTCCCAGGGGTGTACCAGCACCGCCGCACCCCTGACTTCGACGATCAACCCTTGTCCTGACTTCGACGGTCAACCCTCATAAGTCATTGATTTATAAGGAAACATAAAAATACCCAGGCACTACAAATGCCCAGATATTGAAGAATTATATCAATCAGTACAGTGGGTAAGCTGTGGTGGTCGCTTTTAATCCCATCACAGCATAGATTTTTTTTGCTTCTGGATTGATTTGAGCAGGCATGACATAGCGTTTCTGGGTGCGCTTGTGTTTGAACACGCTGTGTTGCACATGAATCAAGGCATTACGGATAACAGCAGGGGATAAGGCTTTGTGTTGTAGCTTGATTCGATACATTAGCTGTCTGATGCAGGTGAAAGCCATGAACGAAATAGCGATGTGGGCACGCACTCTTGAGGGTGTCCAGTGATAGATGGGGCGTACTTTCAAGTCGTGCTTGGTGATGCGAAAACTCTCCTCAACCTGCCATAAGCCGCGATAGTGTGATAGCACTTCTTGGTGCGGCGTATCGGGCAAATTGGTAATCACCCCATGCAAGCCGTCCCAGCGGCTTTCGGCATCAATTTTGTCCTGGTTGATACTCAGGCTGGTTTTTTCCCTTGATAATCAGAAAGACAAACAAAAAGATAAACAAAAAGATAATCAGAAACTTTTTATAGCCGTAGTTATTTAATAAGCTCTTGGGATTCTGGCTTTTACCGATTTTCTTGATGAGCCGATCGACTGCCTTTTGTCGGTCATGTTGATCTTTATCCGCACGTTTTGGACAATGCGAGACAATGAGTCGTCTCTTCTTGTGCGTCAGCTCGGCTGCGCTTGATCCGTCTTTGCCAACTGCCTGATAAGCGGATTTATCCAATACTTTGGTTTGTAATGCAGCGGGCAATTGTTTTAGTTTCGCCCCGACAATGTAATAAGCGCCCGCCTCATCCAGGGCACTTAGATTGTCTTCATTCAGCATGCCCCGATCAGCGACAAAGATCATTTTCCTAACATCATAGCGCGCTTGCATCGTCTGCAAAACGCTGATCAGGTTATGACTCGGGCTATGACCCTCGAAAGTAGCACCGGGGAACACTTCGTAGCCGACCGGCAGGCCTTCATGGGTGACCAGCAAAGCCAGCAATACTTGCGGCTGATTGACCTGTGTCTGATTAACTTGACAGTCCTTGCTGTAGCCATTTTGTTTTAACTCATCTTCCTTGAAAGGCTCAAAATACAGTGTCGTACAGTCAAAGAACAACACATCTAAGGCACCAGATAACAATGATCGCGTGCCTTCACAGGTCATCGCTTGTAGCCGGCTGATGGTGTTATCGTCCAGCTGATCCATCATCCGATAAACTTTCTCTAAGGACAAAGAAACGCATGAGTCCTGCTCCAGCTGCTGCACACTGCCGCGCTTGCGCTTGCCTTGCTCTGGGGGGATTAGCAATGCGTGCCATCACGCAATGGAACAGGGCTTCATGGGAAGCACGATACCGCCTCTGCGACAACAGGGTATCGAATGACAACTGGCGATAGACCGCGCCATACACCTCATGGATGCCCAGCACCACCCGTTGTTCTTCCACCATCTGCCTCAGGTCAACATTCAAGGTGGCTTTGGACGCTTTGGCTGCTTTCGCTTCAATAACTTGTTTGGCGACCGCCTCAGGCGGGAACAGGCTGGGCTGATGCTGGGCTTCAATCTTGGCCTTGACAACCTCGGCCAAAGCCTTCAACTGCGCCAACTCCTCGTCATCCATGGCAATGCCGATATAACGGACAATCTTTTGCTTGACCTTATCGCCGACGCGCACAGATGAAACAATCTGAACCGATTGTCTTGGGCTATTGGGTGTAGATTTAACTCGAACGAACATGGGGTGAGCTTACACCATGCTATCGCCGAAGCCAACACAAATATTAAGATAGGCACTACAAAGCAGTTTCTCTACTACCCCCGCATGTTTATTGGGCTGTGGACGATCTGCGCGGGGTGGACCGTCGAAGTCAGGACAAACACCCAAGGAGTTAGACCTTCACCTTATCGTTGATAACTACGCGACGCACAAACACGAAAAAGTGAAGAACTGGATTAAGCGTAATAAAAGGGTTCACTTACACTTTATTCCAACCAGTTCTTCGTGGCTAAGTCTGGTGGAGAGATTTTTTGGTTTGTTGACAGAAAGGCAACTGCGCCGTGGTGTATTCACATCGGTACAAGAGCTGGAAGAGACCATCATGGATTTTATTGAGAGGCACAATGAAGATAAAAAGCCATTTGCCTGGACAAAGTCCGCAGAAGAGATTTTGGAGAAAGTGGGGCGCGCAAGACATGCACTCTCAAATCATCAGTTAGTTTAATACACAGCACTAAATGAGACGCTCACCGTCAGGCACAGCCCAGTCCTCACGGTTACCAACAGCAACACCGGGATCCGGCACAGCCAGAACAACCGCGCCTTCTTTATTGTAGAACCCGGTCAGCAGACACTCTGACATCATGGGTCCGATTTGCCTGGGTGGAAAATTCACTACGGCCATAACCTGCTTTCCCGGCAAATCTTCCTTCGTATAAAGGTCGGTAATTTGAGCGCTGGATTTTTTCACGCCTATTTCGGCACCGAAATCTATTTTCAACTTGAATGCGGGTTTTCTGGCTTCTGGAAAATCATCTGCCTCGATGATCGTGCCCACTCTAAGTTCCACTCTTAAAAAGTCATCCCATTCTATCTGCTGCATTATCTCTCCGCCCTGGCTGTTCCACTGTAAAATTGCCTGTTTGATACCCAAGTATAATAACACGTAAGGGTCGATGGATAGATACACAGGCGAAAGCAGTGGCCAGGCTGCATTGAGCTGTCCCTCAGGTCGGGGTAGTATGCGCATAACTCGATTAGAAACCAACGAAAACAATGCGCCTTTGGACGAGTACGGTTTCGCGAATAGCATCATGCCTGTGGAAGCGGTTCTGGTACTGAAACGTTCTCGACGGCATACCTGGTTCGAACTCATGCTATTCCAGACAAATTGTAAACGCAGCAGTCTACGTGGAATTTCTGATCGTGATTTTGATGAAGCTAGTGGTAGTTACAACTTCGTCGCAACCTGTGACGGCAAACTCAGCCTGTTTGTCAATGACAGTTACGGTTTTTACGGCAACAATTCAGGATTCGCCAGTATTTCTCTGTCTCGGGTAAATTAGTCGTCACTGCACATGGGGAGTAAGCGATGCACACACTGCAACAGATACTGAAACAAAAAGAAATCGATGAGATATGGTCGGTACGACCAGACACCACCGTGTTTGAAGCCATTCAGGTGATGGCGAATAAACGCGCGGGTGCCCTGTTGGTAATGGAAGGCCAGTCATTGAAAGGGATAATCTCTGAGAGAGACTACGCTCGCGAGGTGATTTTAAAAGGTCGCGGGTCGAAACAAACGCTGGTGGGAGAAATAATGAGCAGTAAGGTTATTTCTGTTCCCTCAAGCAGCAGCGTTCAGGCGGCACTGGAATTAATGACTGAGTACCATATTCGACATCTACCCATAGTAGATGACAATTCGGTGGTGGGCGTGGTGTCCATAGGTGATCTGGTTAAAGATGTCATTTCGTTCCAACAGTCCACTATAGAACAGTTGGAAAATTATATACGCACCTAGCCCATGCGAGGCTGTCAGTAGGCGTAATTCGGTTTATTTCGAGGTTTGCTGAAGAGTGAATCCGCCACTACTGGCCTGGCGAAATGTAAGCCTCTGATTAATGCAGGCAGGCTGTTCATTTGCTGCGTGGGTGACATAAATTAGCCGGGTATTTGATGCAGCCGCTATTTCGTCCAATAGCGCCAAAATGAGCTGACGATGATAGTCATCCAGGCCAACACAGGGCTCATCCAGGATGAGTATGCGCGGATTCTTCACCATAGCACGCGCCAGTAAAACCAAACGCTGTTGGCCGAATGATATTTCGTGATAATAGCGGGTCTGCAAATCCTGAATTTCCAGCACTTCCAGCCAACGCTTTGCCAATCCCGTTTCCGTGCTGCCGCTATCGTCATAAAGCCCCACGGAATCGAAAAAACCTGACACCACCACATCGATGACACGCCAGCCCTTCACGTATTTGTTGTGTAGCTCATTAGAAACTACGCCAAAGTGTTTTTTTATCTCCCAAATTGTTTCTCCACTGCCTTTGCGCCGCCCAAAAAGAAATACATCCTGACCATAGCCTTTATGATTTTCACCGTCGATCAAGGACAATAGAGTAGATTTTCCACAGCCATTAGGCCCCTCGATGAGCACCTGGTCAGTAGACGTCATGGTCCAGTTCACCTTGTTTAGAACCAGTAAGTCCGCATAGCTGGCACTAACATTTTTCAGTTTAATCAGTTCTTCACTGTTTTTCGCCGCCGCTTGTTTTGCAGGAAAGAGCGAGGCAAGGTTTACCTGAGTGGCAACGCGCCTCTCAGCCACTGTCGAAAAATCGCTTCCACCGACAACATCCACCAGATGACCTTGCCTGACTATCTGAAGTTCAGAACCGACTCTCCGCATCAAGGCCAGATGGCTGGTGCCGGGCAGAATATCCCGCTGCCGCCGGCACAATTGCAAGCTACTGAGATTCCCGGTCAACTGATCCTTGATGGTGTTTCTAATCTGTTCTTGCGAATCCCTATCTATACTTTCCAGTGCCTCATCAAGAATAAGAAGCTGGGGTGAATCCTTGCGATAGGCATACAAACCTCGCGCTATAAGCACTTTTCGTATTTGCCCCGAGGAAAGGAAGCGAATGCCTTTCTGCAAAACGGGATGTAAGGCCAATTGCGTGATGAGCCTGTCAAACAACGCCTCATCCTGTTGCTGTTCTGCCCGCCTGCCTCGTATTAGCTGGCCTGCCAGTGTTCCCTGATCTTGCGCATTGTTACTGAACTCACTGATGTCCAGTCTATTGTCCCGCTGCCACAGGCGCTGTTGCTCCTCGAAGGAGACGATATGCAAGTCCTGGTTGGGATCAAAACCCGCACAGTACTCAACGTAGTTTCTCGACTCCAGACGTTTGCCGGCCAGTAAATTCGCTAATAAGCTCTTGCCGCTACCGTTGGCGCCAAACACACACCAATGTTGCCCGATCTCGATCACAAACTGCTCTACTTTTAAGAGAGTTTGGGTTCCAACGCGGCATTGCGCGCCTTTCACTGAGATAATTTTAGACATGGATTAGATGTTGCCACAGACAAGGACAGCAAATACAGATAGAACTTCGCTCAGGCTGACGAGTTTTTAATTGACTCCAGGGCATTGCAGTCAGGGATAGAAGTACTATTGCACAAACCATACTGGAATTTAGATGGATTGTGTGGTGGATTGTGTGGTGGATTGAGTTGCTTTTCAATAGTTCACTCAGTAAGATGCGCGCCATGGACTTCAGCCCGCTCGACATAGTTAGTTTCATTTGGTTTATCGGCTGCTGGTTTGGTTATGCCCTGTTCGCCCGACGCGCAGCAAAGAAGCGAAACAGCCTGAGCAGCGTGTTATATCGCTATCGCAAAGAATGGGTCAAGAAGCTCGCCACCAGTGGCATCAGCGAGGTTGATGCCGAGCTATTGGCAAGCCTTGAAAAACAGGTTTCATTCCTGGCCTCTACCTCGTTGTTGATACTGGCCAGTCTGGTGACTGTGCTTGGTACTGCCAGCGATATATTCGTGAATATGTCATCTCTACAGTTTGTTACCGAAGCATCGATCGAAATTGTTCAGTTGAAGCTGCTACTGATGATCTTCATATTCGTCTATAGCTTTTTCACCTTTACCTGGTCGCTACGACAATACGGGTTCTGCTTTATTCTATTTGGCTCTTCTTTCAATACGGTCAAATATTACAAGGAAAATGAAAACTATCAGGCTTATGCTGTTAAGCGCGACTTCAAGGCTTTGTCCAAGGTGCTTGATCGAGCAGCCCACAGTTACAACGCCGGTATCCGCGCCTATTACTTCGCTATGGCTGCATTGGCGTGGTTTATCAACGACTGGTTTTTTATCGCGGCCTGTACAATTATCGTCCTTGTTTTGTATCGGCGTGAATTTAGATCCAGCTCGCTGCAAGCCATGGTAGCGGCGAGACTTGTTGCTTACGTACACGATGAAGATGAGATAGAGTTCGACTGAAATAAACCGAAGCCAAAGACCGTGAAACCGGGGTCGAAATCCCCTGCTTTCTAAAAATTCAATGGCTGACCGGGCAAGTCACTTACATTCTGAATACCCCGTAACGAGTCTCTTCAATCTCTGCATTTTCAGATATAGCCAGACAATGTGACAGTATGTCTCTGGTCTGCTCTGGCTCAATCACCCCGTCGTCCCAAAGCCGTGCAGAGGCATAGTAAGGGTGACCCTGTCTTTGATAGTTATCGAGGATCGGTTTTTTGTAGTCCTCTTCTTCCTGCTCACTCCACTGGAGTTTTCGCTTCTCCATTTGCCCGCGCTTCAGCGTAGCCATAACCCCCGCGGCCTGATCGCCTCCCATCACCGAAATACGCGCATTCGGCCACATAAATACAAAACGCGGATCATAGGCTCGACCACACATGCCGTAATTCCCGGCACCGAAGGAACCTCCAATAATGACAGTGAATTTGGGTACTTTTGCACAGGCAACGGCCATCACCATCTTTGCACCATTACGCGCTATACCACCTGCTTCGAAAACTTTGCCCACCATGAATCCAACAATATTTTGCAGAAAGACCAAAGGTATTTTTCTCTGGCAACATAGCTCAACAAAGTGCGCGCCTTTCATCGCTGATTCGCTGAATAAGATGCCATTGTTAGCCACTATGCCCACGCGGTGGCCCTTTATTTTTGCAAAGCCACAAACCAGGGTCTTGCCATACAAGGCTTTGAATTCGTCAAATTCCGAACCATCGACAAGCCTCGCCAACACTTCTCGAACGTCATAACTCTGATTGCTCTGTTCGGGCACAATGCCATTTAGCTGTTCGATGTCATACAGGGGAGCGACAACGTCGCCTTTATTCTCTGCTGCTTCCGGTTGATTATTGCTCACATCCCGTGCCGATAGATTGCCAATAATACTTCGCGCAATTTCCAGCGCGTGCTGGTCGTCTTGCGCATAGTGGTCTGCTACTCCGGATTTGCGGCAATGCACATCCGCACCGCCTAATTCCTCGGCAGTGACAACCTCCCCGGTCGCTGCCCGAACCAAAGGCGGGCCGGCGAGAAATATCGTTGCCTGCTGCCTTACCATAATGCACTCATCTGACATGGCAGGAACATAGGCACCTCCCGCTGTGCAGGACCCCATCACTACCGCGATCTGGGGAATACCCCGGGCTGACATAGTAGCCTGATTAAAGAATATGCGGCCAAAATGATCCCGATCCGGAAACACCTGGTCTTGCCTGGGTAAATTTGCGCCACCAGAATCGACAAGATAGATGCAGGGCAGATTATTCTCAGCCGCTATTTCTTGCGCTCTTAAATGTTTTTTTACAGTGAGAGGGTAATAGGTTCCTCCCTTTACTGTTGCGTCATTGGCGACGATTACACAGTCACGACCTTTCACCTTGCCTATACCCGTTAGAATACCTGCGGCGGCCACATTTTCACCGTAGACCTGGAAGGCCGCGAATTGTGAAAATTCCAGGAATTTGGCATTCGCGTCCAGTAGAAATTCTATCCGCGCACGGGGCAGCAGTTTCCCGCGCTCGGTATGACGCTGACGCTGCGCTTCAGGGCCGCCTGGTGAAATCTCTGCTAACTTCAATCGGAGATCGTCAATCTGCTGCTGCATGTTGTCGGCGTTGTTCTTAAAGGTTTCGCCATCGGGGTTTATTTTTGATTTAAGTATAGGCATACGATGAAATTTGTCCTTTCAGCACGATTCCCGGAATAATTCACGACCAACAAGCATACGCCGAATTTCAGAAGTGCCTGCTCCTATTTCATAGAGCTTTGCATCCCTTAATAATCGACCAGTCGGAAAGTCATTTGTGTAACCATTGCCGCCCAGGCACTGGATGGCCTGCAGAGCCATTTGCGTGGCCTTCTCGGAAGTGAACAAGATAAGTGCGGCCGCATCTTTCCTGATTTGTTCGCCACGATCACAGGCAGACGCAACGGCATAAAGATAAGCCCGCGAAGCACTCAAGCTGGCATACATATCGGCCAATTTCCCCTGCATCAATTGGAACTCACCTATTGGCTGACCGAACTGTTTGCGGTCATGCACATAAGGCAGCACCACATCCAGACAGGATTGCATAATGCCCACTGGCCCGGCGGACAGCAGGGTACGCTCAAAATCCAGGCCTGACATCAATACGACTGCACCCTTGTTTTCTCCGCACAGGATATTCTCGGCGGGCACTTCGCAGTCCTCGAACACCAGTTCACAGGTATTAGAACCGCGCATGCCCAGCTTATCCAATTTCTGGGTTCGACTGAAACCCGGAGAGTCCCGTTCAACGATAAAGGCGGTTATATCCCGGGATTTGGGCCTGGTTTTCGCGTAGACAACATAAACATTTGCATCCGGGCCGTTGGTTATCCATGCCTTGCTGCCATTCAGCAAATAGCTGTCTGCGGAAATTCCAACAGCCTCTGCTCGCAAACCCATGCTAACCACATCAGAACCCGCGCCGGGTTCCGACATCGCCAGGGCTCCTACATGTTCACCCGAGCAAAGCCTGGGCAAGTATTTTTGTTTCTGCTGCTCGTTGCCATTGCATCGAATTTGATTCACACACAAGTTTGAATGCGCGCCGTAAGATAAACCTACTGCGGCAGAGGCCCGAGATATTTCTTCCATGGCGACACAATGTGCCAGGTAGCCCATATCAGAACCACCATATTCTTCTTCTACCGTAACACCAAGCAGCCCCAATTCGCCAAACTTTCTCCACATATCGGTGGGAAAAGCATTCTCCTTATCAATGCCATGGGCTCTTGGGGCCAGCTCACGCTGGCAAAACTGAAAAACAGAATCCCGCAGCATTTCTATTTCTTCGGCAAAGGCGTGTTTCAAAGTTGAGTAATTGTTATTCATAGTAGTGGTCACCTGGTCTTATTAGCTATCACTTCCTGTGCTTTCTCACAGTTTTCCCTGGCCTGTTTTAGATCAGCTAACATAGTGTTAATTTCTCTTCTTTTTTGTAGAAGGTCGGTCTGCTTTCGGATAATCCTTTCCGACAAGCGTTGCAATTGCCTGGTATTTCCGCCAACCGGGTCGTAAAGATCAATAATGTCTCTGCTCTCTTCCAGAGAAAACCCCAGGCGCCTGCCACGCAATACCAACATCAATTTTATTCGTTCTGCTGCTGAGTACTCCCGCACAGTCCCTATTCTTCGGGGGCTAAGCAGCTTTTTCTCTTCGTAAAAACGGATTGTTCGGGTGCTAATGCCAAACTCAGCCGCCAGGTCTGATATCGAGTAATTCCTGCTCATCCAAAAACGCCCAATCGATAGCCACAGAAACAACTTTTACTGAAAACCAGGTTCAATACCAGATTAGCTGCATATTTTGACAAACTATAGATTACGTTGACGTTAACGTCAATATAATTCGTAACAGTGCAACTACTCCTTCATCTCCTTCAATCAATAATCGCAGCACTGCGAGGAATTGAACCGCCTGGAGATTAAGGACTGAACCGGGCTGCTCATGCCTGCAACGCTGCTAACTGGAAAAATTGCCAGCCAGCATTCGGCAAGAACAACAATTCACCGAGCATTCCTCTGACCTAATTTTCTTGCAATACGACGAATCAAGCCTGGTGCCTTAGGTAGCTTGAAGTCCGCACTGTCAGGAATCCAGAATGGTTCGCGGAAAAAAGGCCGGGTGGCTGTGCTATTCATCGGCGTGTAGTATTGGCAGTCGGCAAAATAATAGTGTGTTACCTGAGATTGACGGGTTCTGCCTAAATCTTTCTGTGGCGCACCGCCGTGGAGCAAATTAGCATGCCATATTAGTGCCTCACCTTTCTTTATAGTGCCGTATTCCGGTTCCAGTTTTTCTTTCTCCACCACTTCTTGAATGCACTCTTCGTATTTAGCGTAGTTGTGGTATCCTGGTTTCAGGCCGAAATCCTGCATAGAGTACTCGTGCAACAGATGACTGCCCGGGTAATACAAAAGCGGGCCATTGTCTTCATCAATATCTTCAAGTGCGACCCAAACACCCACCATGAAGTTGCCGGGAATAGAATTGAAGTGTACGGTATCGGAATGGGTGAACTGACGGGTGCCGATAGGGAAGTTTAGTGTTTGGAATGGCAGTGATTTTCTGCCAAATAACTGTTCCAGCGCGCTGCTTATCGTTTTATGTGTAGCGAGTTGCCTCACTTCGTCAACATCCTTCCACGCATCCTGGACTCGGGCAGGCAGGGTTGGGTTGAGCTGATACTCTTGCGGATAAAGTGGCTGCACTTGATTCACAATGGCGTCCAACATTGCTGTGTCCAGAGAAAAATCGGCGATCAGATAGCCCTTCTGGTGAAATGAGGCTATTTGAGCTTTTGACAAAACCTGCGTACCCACTTCTTGCATGTCTTATTATGCCTCCTGCCCACTTATTACATCGAATTGTATGACGAGACGACTCATCGAAGCAAACTACTACAGCCCACCAAGCCCTGGCGGCGCAGCGACTACCACCTGCGCTGCCGAATCCTGGACGTATGGCGTTGTCGGGAACAGCGTCATCAGCAAAGCACCAGCAGGCATTTTTGCATTGCGTTTTCTTCGCGACATTCGCTGTATCCTGTGTCGCCCAGGGTAAATGGCGTTGCCCAATCAATGTCTCTGGATGTAGCGGAAGCAACCGTTAGTTTGGCGTATTTCGTTGGAGTCTTTCTGATTTTCTGCTTCCGGGGGTGCCGCCGACCAGGTCGTGGCGGGATGCCGCCTTGCAATGAAGCCATTGAATACATGACGGCAATCATTAACTGAGACTCTGCCTAAAAAAGGGTGTCGAAAATATTAGCTTCGTAAGTAAGAGGCGCCATTTACATCAATAATAGTACCGGTGGAAAATTCCGCGCCTTCGGAGGCGAGAAACAAAACAGCATGTGCCACTTCTTCTGGCTGTGCGACTCGATTAAAGGGGCTTTGCGCTTTAATCTCCTCTCCCGCGGGGCCATTCAACCTGTCGGCGGTGAGTTCAGTATTGACGAAGCCTGGCGCAACAGCGCCTACCAATATTTTATGCGGAGCCAGTGCCACTGCCAGGGACTGACTCAGTGAGTTTAGTGCGGCTTTACTGGCGCCATAAGCGGCTTTTGTCGGTTCACCACGAAAAGCACCGCGTGAGGTGATATTCACAATGCGCCCACCACCCTGCCTCATCATATACTGAGCTGCACAAAAACAAAGGTTCGCAGGCCCTAACAAATTAGCATCAATGGTCTGCTTCCAGGCGGATTGCCAGTCTTCATAGCTGGTAGATTCCAGCGGATGATAAACACCGATTCCGGCATTGTTAACGACAATGTCCAAACTGCCGAAGTCGCTGACCGTTTGGTTTACCGCCAGGCTCACCTGGTCGGGATCCGTGATATCCGCCTTGATAGCGATGTGACCTGTGCCAGGCAATTTGCTCAGGGTATTGTCGGCACTGCCTTGATCGTTGCGAAAAAGCACAGCCACTCGCGCAGCCTTGTCCGCAAAAGCGAGAGCAATGGCTCTGCCTATTCCACGGGTACCGCCGGTAACTAATACAGTCTTATTCGTAAAATCCAATTGCCTGCTCTGCCCTGTTTTGTTTTTGATACTTTCTGGTGGCCCTGCTTGCCTGGAATCAGGCGAGGCCGTCCATTTGTGCCAGCTTCTTAATCAGCTCTTCTACTCGGGTACTGTATCCCCATTCGTTGTCATACCAACTCACCACCTTGACCAGGCGGTCATCCAGTGTCTGTGTAAGCAGAGAATCGAAAATGCTGGAATGGGTATTGCCAATGATGTCACTGCTGACTATTTCCTCTGTAGAATATTGCAGAATTCCTTGCATCGAACCATTCGCTGCCTGTTGCATTGCCGAATTGATGGCTTCAACCGTGGCATCTGCGTCCAGCTCAACTACTAAATCTACAATACTGCCGTCGGGAATTGGCACACGCATCGCCAGGCCGTCCAGCTTGCCAGCCAACTCTGGTAACACCAGGCCAATCGCCCTGGCGGCACCGGTGGAGGTGGGCACAATATTCGTTGCTGCATTTCGTGAACGGCGTTTGTCACTGCCATGGGGAGAATCGATCAATCGTTGATTCGAGGTATAGGCGTGTATGGTCGTGAGCAAACCTCTTCGAATGCCAAACGCCTCATGCAAAACCCTGGCAAGCGGTGCCGCACAATTGGTGGTACAACTGGCATTGCTGATGATTGTGCTCGCTGGCGTTATTACATGATCATTAACACCCGTTACCAAAGTGGCATCCAGCGGATCTTTGCAAGGAACAGTCAACACGACTCTGCGGGCACCCGCCTCAAGGTGCTTGTGTAAATCTACCAGGTGGCGAAACGCACCGGAGCTTTCTATGACGTAATCCACACCCATTTCTTTCCAGGGCAATTTACCGGGGTCTCTTTCACCAAGTACTTTAAAGCGGTCCCCTTCTATTTCCATCTGGTCACCCTGACGACTTACTTCCCCGGGGAAGACACCGTGGGTGCTATCGTACTTGAAGGCATAGGCCAATTGCTCCGCACTTGCCAAATCATTAACAGCAACCACATCATAATGTTGACGCAGTTTTGCGATACGCATGATTGTCCGACCTATTCGGCCAAAGCCGTTTATTGCAATCCTGGGTAACGACATGACAATTTCCTGGTTTCAAAGCGGTCAAGAACCGCGCCAACACTTTCTCGGTGATACCCCACAGCTTCATGGCACTGGCTTCATTCACAGCCCGGGAAGCCACATCCCCCAAAAGCCACATCAGGGTACCTTAACGGAATCTCAGCCCGCTGTGAATGTATTCATCCCCGCTGAGGAAATAACATTGCCCTTTCGACCCAAAAATTCTTCCCGTAGCATTCTCTCCAGGGTTGCCTCCTCAGTGCCTGTGTTAGCAATAAAGCGCTGCTCGTTAGCAAGCAATCTGCCAATAACAATGCCGCGCCCGGGCTGCCCTTTTTCGAAGCAAACTGTGTAGGTTTCTACCGTCGCAGCGCCATCTGGATTTTCGGTAAAGAGTGGGCTTTCCATAGAATCAATTTGTGCCTGACAATCGCCGCTAGTCTCTCTTTGCCAGCGACCGGTAATTGGGGTGGCCGAATAAATTCCCGTGGCATGTTTTGAAAGATAGCCACCGTTGGCTGTAATCAAGCCAAAGTGTGCGGGCTGCTCCCGCAGTTTCGGCAACAGAGTCGCAATGGCATGTAAGGAATAATTATTGCCCGGCCCGCCGAAGAACGGTAGCCCGCCGGTAACCGTTAAACCGCGAGAATCGGCACAACTCAGGCCCAAGGCAGCACAGGCGATTTCAACGGCTGAAGGGAAGCACGAGTAAATATCGATATAGTGCATGTCGTCAATATTCTTGCCCGCCATCTCGAATGCGCGGCGACTGTTAGCGGCTATTGCGGGAGAAGAGTGATAATTCACGCGCTCACTCACAAGAATTTTTTCATTTGCCTCACTACAGCCATGCAGGAAAACCCATTTCGCCGGATCGATTCCTGACTGTTTGGCCTTAGCCACCGAAGTCATGATCACCGCCGCACCCTGATTGACAGCATCTCTGGCATTCATCCACTTGGGATAGGGAAAACAAATAAAACGATTCTCTGCGGTCACGGTGGCCAGCTCTTTGGCACTGCGTTGAATGCCGTAACAAGAGTAGGGATTGTTCGCTGCCACCTCGGTGAAGGGCGCAAATAAATCACCCATAATCTGCATGTGTTGTTCTACCGAGTGTCCTTTTTCACCTCTTATCGCATTCTCGAACAGTGGGTAAGTTTGGGTCGGCACTCCTATGCCATGAGCAAACTCATGCGTGGTCGCTAACTTTTCTCCAATGCCCCGGTCTTCTTGCGAGCCAGGGTCTTGCTCGTGCCAATCCAGATCAATGCCATTTCTCAGCGCGGTCTGTGCTGTTTTAATTGCTTCGGAACCGGCGATTAAGGCCACTTTAACGTCACCATCCACGATGCGTTCTGCCATCTCATTGATAATTTTCTGCGGCGTATTGCCACCGACATGCCCGTAGATAGCATTGGCGGGATTCGCAGCAATTCGGCGTGCTACTGCTCTTGGTGGATTTTCAGCACGACCAAACGGGTTCGCCATGCGTGGTCGATTGGACGAGTCAGGAAAAATACGAATGATGGCAATAGTGTCAATTTCGGCAGCCAGGATTTCACCAACACCGGTATCGGCAAGAGCCACTTTGGCCGCCGCGGCGGCAATGCCCATTGGTGGTTGCGCGACTTCAGGCGCTGACTCTCTTTCGGTAAATTGGCCAGCGCCAACCAATATAGGCGTTGAATCTAACACGGCATAGTCCCTGCTACTCTTCTGTCCTCGCTACTCTTCCTTATCAAACAGCCAGGGGTTTATTTATCTTTTGGTCCGATCCACACGAAGGGATTGTACGCTAATTCCTACAGATGAGCCTGGCTCGGCTGGCCACGTCAAACTATTTTGGGCAATACGCAAGCTGCGCCTTAACAACATTCTGCTGATATGCTATAGACTTGTACCAGATCAATCCAGCAGAAGAGACTTTCAAATGCCACTCGACCCGCAGGCACGCACATTACTGGACAAAATACAGCAATCCGGTTCTCCCGAATACCATACACTTTCCGCGCAGGAGGCGCGGGCACTCTACGATACTGCCAGCGAAGCGGCACAAGGCCAACCGCCAGAGCCACTGTCAGTGGAAGAACTGACCATAGCCGGGCCTTGCTCTGAAATTCCTGGCCTGCTGTATCGACCAGGCGCCGCCGACAATCTTCCCATGCTGATCTATTTTCACGGAGGTGGTTACACCATAGGCTCACTTAAAAGTCATGACTGTGTGTGCAAAACGCTGTGTGTGGAAGCCGACTGCATTGTGATATCCGTTGACTATCGCCTTGCACCAGAGCATAAATACCCGGCCGCTGTGGATGATTGCTGGGCTGCCAGTCAGTGGATTGCCAGGAACGCCAGCAGTCTGGGGGGTGACTTCACTCGAATTGCTGTAGGTGGAGATAGTGCTGGTGGAAATCTTGCCGCAGTCGTTTGTTTAAAAGCAAAACAAGAAAGCGCTGCGTTATTTGTACATCAATTACTGATTTACCCGGGCACGGACATGTCCTGCTCCTTCGATTCCCACAGACTGTTCGGACAGGGCTACCGACTCACGAACGAGCTTATCGCGTGGTTCTATGATCACTACTTCGAGACCGACAGCGACATTAACCACTGGCAGGCGTCCCCTTTGAATGCAGCAGATTTTAGCGGGCTGCCTGCTGCCTTCGTGCTCTCGGCCGGCTTTGATCCGTTGCAGGATGAGAACCGTGCCTACGCCGAGAAACTGGAACAGGCTGGCGTGCCCACCCGGTATTCACACTATGCGGGCATGTTGCACGGTTTCATCTCCATGCCGGGGTTTCTGGATAAGGCAAAACAGGCACTTTCGGAGTGCGCCAGTGAATTGCGCAGGGCATTCAGCAGAAAAATAGAGCCTTAGCAACGCGGCAACATCAAGCTCGAAATAGCCAGAAATCAGGCATGCCTGAGCCGCCAACTACGCAGGCCGCACAAGCCTAAAAATAAACCGGTATTTTGCTGCGTTCCAGGACATGCCTCAAACCACAGACTCCCTTCAGTCACAGAGACCTGGCTGCGTCAAAAAATGGTCGGAAGCGGGGCTTTACCGATTTTTGCTCCTCGACAATTGCGCCTGCATTGTTCTAATCAGTTACATCCAGGTAACGATGCAAAATCGGCATCCTGTACATAAGTCCCGCCGTCTACAATTATCTTGCACGGCTGAAGTTACATTTCCGACAATCCGGCAAAGCTGACACTCTATATCATCAATAGTAGCGATAGATTCTTTCAACGCCAGGGTATACTGCCTCGCAATGAGTAGCGCACACGACATTTTACAATCTGTTTTTGGTTTCTCGTCTTTCCGCCCACCCCAGGATCAAATAATCGACGCCATTATCGCCGGTGATGACGCACTGGTTCTGATGCCCACCGGTGGCGGCAAATCCTTGTGCTATCAGATTCCCGCTATGGTTCGTGCTGGCTGTGGTGTTGTTATTTCACCACTCATCGCCCTGATGCAAGATCAGGTCAGCGCCTTACAGCTTCTTGGTGTGCGCGCTGCATTTCTGAATTCGACTCTGAGTAGAGCAGAAGCTGTCGAGATTGAACAGGCGTTGATGGACGGTGAACTCAAGCTGCTGTACATAGCACCAGAACGATTCAATCAAGCAAACACACTTAGACTATTGAGAAATGCTGCAATATCGCTGTTTGCCATCGACGAGGCACATTGCGTTTCCCAGTGGGGCCATGATTTCCGCGCCGACTATTTACAACTCAGTCTGCTGCATGAACTGTTTCCTGAGGTTCCTCGCATCGCGCTAACTGCCACGGCCGATGAACGCACGCGGACAGAAATAAAATCACGGCTACAGCTTAATGCGGCACGGCAATTTATTGCCGGATTCGATAGACCCAATATTCGCTATCGCATCGCACTTAAATACAACGCCAAACAGCAATTTTTAAAATTCCTGCGCGAGGAACACGCGAGTGATGCCGGCATAGTGTATTGCCTGTCACGCAAGAAGACCGAAGAGATTGCCCATTGGTTACAAGGTCAGGGCTTCAATGCCCTGCCTTATCACGCGGGTCTTGGTTCCGCTACCCGTGCCGATCATCAAAGTCGATTTCTAAGGGAGGAGGCTGTCATTATTGTCGCGACTATCGCCTTCGGCATGGGCATAGACAAGCCCGATGTTCGCTTTGTTGCCCATCTGGACCTACCCAAGACCATTGAGTCCTACTACCAGGAGACGGGGCGCGCCGGTCGCGACGGTGAAGCTGCCGACGCATGGATGATCTACGGCTTGCAGGATGTCATCAAACTGAAACAGATGATGGAAGGCTCTGAGGGCAGTGAAGAACACAAGCGAGCAGAGCAACACCGTCTGAATGCCATGCTGGGTCTGTGCGAAATTACTTCCTGCCGACGTCAGGCACTGCTTGGCTATTTCGGCGAAACGCTGGAACATGCCTGCGGTAATTGCGACGGCTGTCTTGAGCCGGCACACACCTGGGATGGTACCGAAGCCGCCCGCAAGGCATTGAGCGTAGCCTATAGAACCGATCAACGCTTTGGGGTAAATCATCTTATCGATGTACTGCGTGGCGCAGAAACCGACAAGGTTTTTCAATTCGGCCACCATCACCTGGCGTCCCACGGGATTGGAAAAGAGTTGGACAATAATCAGTGGCGTTCGGTATTTCGGCAGTTAGTTGGCAGAGGCTATCTGCGGGTAGACCTGGAGCGATTTGGTGCGCTACGTCTCGAACAAAGCTGTCGCGCACTGTTACGCGGAGAAGAAACCATCCAACTTCGCCGCGACAGCAAGCAAAAGACAGCGAAACGCCAAACCAAAACTGCGCTGGCGGCGAACATCGATGTTGCGCTTTGGGAGGCATTACGCAAGTGCCGGAGCGAATTTGCTGTGTCACAGGGCGTACCTCCTTATGTCATCTTCCACGACAGCAGTTTGCAGGAAATGTGCGTAAATCTGCCACGGGATATGGATACATTTGGCCTGGTGAGTGGTGTAGGTGAAAGAAAACTAGAGAAATACGGGCCGGCCTTCATCAGCGTGATTTCGGATCATCTGGCTGCCTGAAGCAAGGCAATCGACCCTTTCGGAAAAGCACCCGCCCTGATACCAGGAATTGATCCGTTCAAACAATCGTGTCTGCGGCAATTTATCGCCGCCAGGGGCACATTTAGTTACAAATAAATGATTGCAAAGGCGCACTGTAGTTGGCACTCTTTAAGCGCAGCCGAGACCAATAAACCGAGGATTGACCATGCCTGATAAAAACCCCCTAAAGTTAGTAAAAATACTGTTATTGAGCCTGTTTGCGGTAGTTTTTAGCGGTTCCGCCAACGCCGCAGAACTGGACCGCATAGGTACTTTCGATTTCCCGACATCAGGCGCAGCCGCCGCCCAGGCGCATTTCATTCTCGGCGTGGGCTATTTACACAGCTTTGGCATGACCCAGGCGCAGCGCGAATTTCGCCGGGCCCAGGAGATTGACCCAGGTTTCGCCATGGCCTATTGGGGCGAGGCGTTTACTTACCAGCATCCTTTCTTTGGCTCGAAAAACGACGGGCCAGGTGAAGCCTTGATGCGCCTGGGTGCCACCAGTGAACAACGCCTGGCGCAGGCGCCGACAGAAAAAGAGAAAGGCTTTTTGCGAGCCGCTGAAGCCTATGCGTTGACGTCAGGTGGCATGCCAGAACGTCGCACCGCCTGGATGCACGCGATGGCAGATTTATACCAAAAGTTTCCAGACGATGATGAAGTAAAAGCCTTCTACGCTGCCTCGATGCTATCCGGGGCAACGGCAGCGGGGGCAGCCAGAAACCGCATCAATATGCGTGCGGGGGCTCTTGCCCTGCAACTGTTCAAGAAAAACGGCAAGCATCCAGGTGCGGCTCATTATGTAATACACGCCTTCGATGATCCGCTGCATGCGCCAATCGCCCTGGAAGCCGCCACCGCCTACGCCGACATCGCACCGGCTGTATCCCATGCGCGTCATATGCCCACGCATATTTTTATCCAGCATGGCATGTGGAACGAAGTATCGATGTGGAACGACTCCGCCTTCAACGCGGGGCTTGAGCTTTGGCAGCCGGGTGACTCAGTTGGTGATCTGAATCATTCCTCTGACTGGGGACAGTATGGCGATCTTCAATTGGGTGATCTTGACACATCCAGGAAATGGATAGCGCGTGGCGAAGACGTGGTGAAAAATAATCCCGGTGACGACCGTTCTACAAACACCTTAAAAACCATGCGAGCACGCCACATAATTGAAAGCAAGCAATGGCAGGTTCAGGAATTATCCGATGATATGAATGCCACTCAACTTTTAACGCTGGGCTTATCTGCTGCTAACCTGGGCGAATTGGAACTGGCTAATCAGGTTGTTGGCAAATTAAGCAGCATGCTGGCTGCCACGCCCGACGATGTGCAAGTAAAACTTGTCCATCACGAAGTGGCCGCGCTGACCTTGCATAAAGAATCCATCAAGCAAGCCACGGTTGATGTCGTCAGGCGACAGCAGGCAATCGAGCTGATGCAAGAAGCGATGGCTCTAAAAGAAGGACAACGTCCACCCAATGGGGCGGCGACTCCGCTTAAACCAGTACACGAGCTGGCGGCTGAAATCATGCTGGAGATGGGTAAAAACGAAGAAGCGGCAAAACTGTTTGACCTGTCCCTGCAACGCCTTCCTAACCGGCCCTGGTCTCTTCTCGGCGCGGCCCGCAGTCACAAAAAACTGAATAACAGCAGCGCTGCAAGCATGAACTATGAAGCTCTGCTAGCGGTTTGGAGTGACGACAGTCATCCTGTGGTTCAGGAAGCAAAGCACTATCTGGGCTACTAGAACGCCACTACAAGCCCAATTAATTTACAGAAAAAAGAGAAACTAAAGAGCGTACGCATGAATGATCACGATTTGGAAAAAGTAGCAGGCAGTGGACTACTTAGTCGCCGTCATTTGTTGGGGCTAGGCGTGGCGGGAGCAGGAACTATCGCCTCAAGTTCGCTGTTAGCGGCTGATGCCGGACTCAATCTGGAAATACCAGGCTGGTCTAAACAACCCGGGCGCGGTGCCAGCAGCTACGGGTCGCGCTCACGCTTTACGCAAGACATGCAGCGCATGTCGGGAAATCCAGATCCGCTCTACCCGGGCGGTGGTGCATCGCGCTCTCCCCTGCACCTATTGCAGGGTAGTATCACCCCGAATAGCCTGCATTTTGAGCGCCATCATGCCGGCATTCCGGCGATTGATCCGGCGCAACATAAACTGATCATTCATGGTCTGGTACGTCAACCTTTAGTGTTCAGCTACGAGAACCTGCTTACCTACCCAATGCGAAGTAAAATTTATTTCCTTGAATGCTCAGGAAATAGCGGCTCACTGTTTGGGCCTAATCCTGTAGACGGCACGGTGCAAAGTTTGCACGGGCTGGTATCAGCTGCCGAGTGGACAGGCATTCCTCTCTCCACCTTGCTTGATGAAGCCGGTGTGGAGCCTGCGGCGCGCTGGATCAACGCAGTGGGCGCAGATGCCGCCAGCATGGGCCGTTCTATTCCTCTTGCCAGAGCGCTCGACGATGTCATGCTCGCGCTTTTTCAAAACGGTGAGCCGCTACGTCCAGAACAAGGTTATCCAATGCGATTATTCGTTCCGGGCTGTGAGGGAAACATTAGCGTTAAATGGCTCACCCAGATAAAGCTCTCTGGTGGACCTGCCCACTTCCGTGATGAAACAAGCAAATACACCGACACGCGGCTTGATCGCAAGAGTTTGCAATTTACCTTTCCAATGGGGACAAAATCTGTCATTACCTCGCCTTCTGGGAAAATGAAACTGGATAAGCAAGGTGTTTATCAGGTGACCGGTATTGCCTGGTCCGGTCGAGGCAGCATTCGCCGAGTAGAAGTAAGCGCTGACGGCGGGCGTAGCTGGGCCGATGCGATGATCGAGTCCCATCAGAGTGAAAAAGCCCTGGCGAGGTTTCGCATTCCCTGGCAATGGAGCGGCGGCAGTGCAGTACTGCAAAGCCGCGCCACAGACAGTCAGGGCAATGTGCAGCCAGGCCGAACCCGCCTGGTCACTGAAAAAGGAAATATCAGTAGCTACCATTTCCACGGCATTCAAAGCTGGGCAGTTAATACCGCAGGAGACGTTGCCAATGTCTATGCCTGAGCCAATTAAAAAACGCCACAAACTCACCCTCGTTACTATAATCTTCGTTGCTATCGCCCTGCTTGCATTAGGCAGTTTTTCTTCGATGACACAGGCGCAGTCCCCTGGATCAGGTACGCCAATTAGCGAAAGCCAGTTACAGGGCTTCGATTTGATTGCTCAACCCGACGGCAGCGGCTATCCCGAGGGCGGCGGCACGGCAATACAGGGCAGGGCTATTTTTGCAGCAAGATGCGTGGCTTGCCATGGCATGAATGGCGAAGGAACCTCAACCAACACTCGCCTGGTCGGCGGCAACATGCAGTCTGAGGAAAGGCCCATTCGCACTGTGGGTAGCTACTGGCCCCATGTCAGCACCCTGTTCGACTATGTACGACGTGCCATGCCAGCGGACGCGCCGAAAACATTAAGCAGCTCAGAGGTGTATCAGGTCATTGCCTATGTGTTGTTTATGAATGGCATTGTGGATGATTCCATGGTGTTGAATAAAGACTCCATCATGAGGATAGATATGCCCAACAAAGCTGGCTTTATCGACCGCAGCCAGGCGCTATAGCCTTTATATTGGGCAATCTTTCAGAATCTGTAACCATCTGTTACAAGAGGTTCCCCGGCCGGTTAAATCCAGCTAATATCCCCCGCCTCAGGAATACCACCCAAGAGAGAATCCAATGAGAAAGTCGCGGTTGAATTTGTGCGTGGTCAGCGCAGCAGTAGCCTTGTTATTTTCGAAATCGCTGTTCGCAGCAGACGCTGCTCTGGTTATGCCCTTGATTCAGGGGAAACCAGGCTTCACAGATTTTGAAAACATGAGTCCTGCCACTGTCCTGGCAAGATCCATGACTAAAGTAGATAGCTTCGTGCAGCGGGAACCCGATGTGGGTGAACCTTCGAGCCAGCGAACGGAGGTGTACATTGGCTATGATCAGATTGAACTGCATGTAATTTTCCTGGCCTTCGATTCAGAGCCAGGGCAAATTCGAGCCAACCTGTCCTCCAGAGAAAACATCGATGGTGATGACCATGTTGAAATAAGTTTCGATACCTTCAACGACCAACGTGCTGCGTTCTCCTTTCGCACTACGCCTCTGGGCATCCAGTGGGACGCACGCTGGACTGAGGGCTCCTCCCGTCGAGCCGGTTTCGATACCACGCTTGAGATGGTATGGGACAGTGAAGGACAGTTAACCGACCAGGGCTATATGGCACGAATGTCGATCCCTCTGCGTAGCCTGCGTTTTCCTGATAGCGCCGAACAGGACTGGCGTGTTCAGTTCGGGCGAAATATCCCGAGATTCAGCGAGCAATCCTACTGGCCAGACTATTCCGTCGCTGTCGAAGGGCGTCTCAATCAAACCGCCACATTAACCGGTATCAGCGATGTCTCTCCAGGCAATAATGCCCAGATCATACCGTTTATCTTTGCGCGGGAAGTTGATGCACTAAACCCTGATGCGACTGCTGGACCGCGCTTCGATCAGAACTCAGAACAGGATGTTGGTATTGATGCAAAATTTGTCTTCAATGATTCCATGGTGTTGGATATCACTTTGAATCCAGATTTCTCCCAGGTCGAATCTGACCAGCCACAAGTCACCCTTAACGAACGTTTTGAAGTGCAGTTTCCAGAGCGCCGACCTTTCTTTGTGGAGAACGCCGATTTTTTCGCCACCGATTCTAGTCTGGTATTTACCAGAAGGATTATTGACCCCGAAGGCGGCGCGCGCTTTACTGGCAGAGCAGGAAATTACGGTTTTGGCAGCATCTTGATAAACGACGAAGCGCCAGGCTTGAACCGGGCTGACGACGACCCTTTAAGAGGCGAGAAAGCGAATATTGCTATCCTGCGTGGCTTTATGGATATTTCGGACCAGGATCGGGTCGGTATCTTACTGACCAGCAGAGACCTGGCCGATGGCTACAACCGCGTAGCAAGCCTGGACGGCCGATTCAAGTTGACTGATAACTGGACTACCCAGGTACAACTGGTTGGCACCGAAAGCGAACCCGCGAACAGTGGTGCAGAGACAACTGGCTACCAGCGTAATATTCAGATCAACCGTGCTGGACGCCTGTTTACTAATCACACACACTTTATCGAAACCACCACCGACTTCCGCACCGAACTGGGCTTTCAGTCGCGATTCTTCCGCCCTGATTCATCCGGGCTTCACCAGCGTGTCAATTTCAATTTCTATCCTGAGAATTCGAGCATCAATAGATGGAACGCAAATTTGTTGGGTGTTTATATCAATGACATAGGTGGCGATAAAATTTATGCACAGTGGGGGCCGGGTTTCGGTATTAATTTCGATACGAATATCTTTAGTATTAATTACACGGATTATTCTGAGACCTTGAGAGCAAAAGATTTTCCGGGAATAATCACCAATCGTGTCTACCAATACGATGACCTTCAGCTTGAGTATACCAATACTTCGTTAAACACCTTGTCATTTAGCGCAAACTTTCGATCTGGAACAACGCTCAACCTGGTTCCACCCCGTGGCACTCTGCCTGGTATTGCAGATACCGCTCGCTTCAGCATTGATATGCTCTGGCGTCCAATTGACAGGCTGCGAATTTCTAACACCTACTTCCACACCGAGCTGGAAACTGAGCGTGGCGGCATTGACATTTTCAGCAATGATATTTTCCGCAGTAACTGGAACTACCAATTCACTAAAGAGTGGTCACTGCGCTTCATCGCTCAGTATGACGAGACTAAGGCCGGACCAGCTTCCAGGTTGACCGATGATGAGAACCTGAATTTCGATCTGCTGCTGCGCTATGTGATCAACCCATGGTCCGCGTTCTACATCGGCTACAATAGCAATCAGAGTAATTTTGATATTGTCGAAATGGAAGGCGAGAGAGAGCTGGTGGTTGCCAATGATTTGAAAAACGATGGAGACCAAATTTTCATGAAATTCTCCTACCTGTTTCAACGGTAGTTTGCGCTAAAAATAGCAACGGCGAAAGCGCGGGGATGCGGTATACTTCCAGCCCTGTGCCAGGCAGGCAACACATTGCTCAAGGTTCGCAGGCAATAGCTGCTGGATAGAACCAAAACCATTCGAGGAATTGGAACATGACAAACATGACGAAGCACTGGCTTAATCGCATCAGGCAACTCTGTTTCAGCGTCTCTCTTTGCGCCGCTGCCAGCATTTTTGCAAGCACTGGCAGCGCGCAATCGAGTTCGCAAATCCGGCAGCACTATCCGCAATTGGCCGACCTGTTCAATGCCTTTGATGTGAGCCAGGCCAAAGCCTTCGAAGAGATGGCAGCAATAAACTCAAATCCTGCCACCCAGGAAGCACGCAATGCGCTGCAAATGAATCTCAACAGGCTCGCCAGAATGAGCATGAGCGAAATGATGGCGGCAGGCATGGGTCACGGAGGTGAAATGGGCATGAGCGATGGCCCCTACCGTGATTTAGAGCGTGAGGCGCGTGTTAGTTTGCTGCAGCAGATGCGTGGCAAGCACACGGATGAAGTTGCTAACGCGGCATTTGAGAATAGCTCGGCAATCGATAGACACACGGCGGCGGTGTTAAGGCGCGGCAGGAACTTTGAAGAAAGCCTGTTCAGCATCTACATTGATGATTCTGTCCCGGACAAGAAAGCGGCTGTCACTGCCGCGATTGAGGACTACCTCAGCGATGAGCAACTCTCAGTTGCTACTGTGCCTAAAGAAAGTAACTACCTCATTGAACACAATCAGGCCAGTGGATTTAAATCGGCTTTTCCACTGCTTAGTGGCTTTCTGTGGACACAGCAATGGCTACAGCTCGCTGCGCTGGAGGCGGTGATTCTGGAAGGGCTGGACAGCCAGTTTGCTGGCGGTGTCACGGTGGCGCTGGAGCGTTTCTGGAAGAAGCTGGGTTCTGCCGGCGGCATGACCATGTTTCCCGCACCCAGCGAATTACCGATGGCACCTGCAATCGCTCCTGATTTGTACAGTCAATCACCGCAAGCTGCCATTATCATCGACAACCTCAATGTTCTGGAGACTGCAATCGCCGACATATTGTCCTTTCCGAATGTCGAGAATCGCGATGAGCTCATCAATCAGGCGGTGGCTCTATTCACAAACAAAGAGAACGACAACGCGGAAACCATGGACTATCTTCTGTTTGCCTTGCGTGGCGGCATCTATAATCAAGGTGGCCCCGCCGTTGGTGAACTCATGCAGTCGGAGCGAAACAGAACCCGGGCTGCCATGGATATGCAGCACAACATGATCATGTCTTCTCCACAGTAAGCCCAGCCTGACTAAAAGTGCCGTTGCGAACCGACGATTACGTTATTGCCGCCAGCAATGAATCGGGCAAAGCCAGAAGACAGCTCTTCGCTGCCGAAACTACTTGAATCTTTCGGCACACTGCCGACAAGCTCGCTAGCACTACCCGGCATAGCACGATCTTGTTTACTGACAACAGCTTGCTAGTTCTGCCCTCTAATGGTCTCCAGCCGCTGCGCCGCTTCAAGTTGGGCTGATTTTATTTCTGCGCCATCCAGAATCAGAATCCAGTTACTCGTACGCAAAACATCCGCCGCGTCTTTATCGCCGTTTGCCTTGGCAATGGAAAACCAGATAAATGCCTCGCTATCATCCTCAATAACCCCTTCACCATTCCAATACATCCCGCCCAAATTATATTGTGCGCTCGCAACCCCCTGCTCTGCCGCCTTGCGATACCAGCGTACTGCCTCACTAGTATCCTGAGTAACTCCTCTGCCATTAGAGTACATCAGACTCAAAATATTTTGTGCCCCCGCATCCCCCTGCTCTGCCGATTTGTATTGCCAACAGAAAAATGCACCATCAGACGGGCATTCGGCACTGCATCCGCTAAACACGGTGGCAAGCAGTACTACTAAAAGACGATTTTTCATGGCTTCCTCGTTGCTTTTGTGTGGTAAATCAGGCTATTTATTGTAACAAAGATTTAGCGGCAGAACGCAAGGGCAAGGCATTGAAAGGGCATTGAAAGGGCATGGGGGTTGATGCTTCGAGTTCCGAACCGGGGGTTCCCATAGAAGGACATCATTGCTGCCCGGTCTTTTGCAATTCTGCGATTTTTCGATTTTGCAATAGTGCCAATATCGATGGCGGCTTTGTGTGCTTCCACGATCCTGTCAAAGCCGTTTTCCCGTGAGCTGGTTCTTGAGGAGCCAGATCTCAAGAACCGGATCCCGGGAGTCAGACGGCACCCAGCATGGCTTTGGTTTCCAGAAATTCTTCAAAACCTTCAAGTCCCCACTCGCGTCCGTTGCCTGATTTCTTGTATCCACCAAAAGGTGAGGAAAAGTCAGGCCCTGCGCCATTGATATGCACCATACCAGTTCTTATCTGGCGGGCAATTTGTTCGGCGTGGGCAGGTTCGCCTGATACATAGCCGGACAATCCATACTCCGTGTCGTTCGCGATGCTTACTGCATCGGCATCGTCTTCGTAGCCAAGAATAGACAACACCGGCCCAAAAATTTCTTCCCGCGCAATTGTCATGTCATTCGTTACATTGGCAAACACGGTAGGTTGAATGAAATAACCCTTGTCAACGCCTTCAGGTCGCCCGGGTCCGCCGACAATTAACTCGGCACCTTCTTCGATACCTTTCTCGATCAAGCCGGTGATCTTGTTGAATTGTAATTCGCTGACTACAGGACCCAAGCCTGTGTTTTCATCAGATGGATCGCCCACGCTTGCTTTAGCCGCCGCCACTTTCGCTATTTGTATAGCCTCTGCCATACGTGCTTTCGGCACTAACATTCTGGTAGGTGCGTTGCAAGATTGACCGCTGTTTCCGAAGCAGGCAATTACGCCACCGCCAACTGCCTTTGCCAGGTCGGCATCGTCGAGAATAATATTGGCAGATTTGCCGCCCAGTTCCTGGGTAACACGTTTGATGCCATCGGCCGCCGCCCTGGCAACTTCTTGCCCAGCTCGGGTGGAACCAGTGAAAGAAACCAGGTCAATTTCTGGATGGGAAGAAATGGCGGCGCCTACTGTTGGGCCATCGCCGTTGACCAGATTGAATACCCCGGCGGGCAGGCCAGATTCAGCAATGATTTCCGCCAGAATATAGCCACTAAGCGGGGCAATTTCGCTGGGCTTTAGTACTATTGTGCAAGCGGCGGCAAGCGCTGGTGCCACCTTGCAAGCGATCTGATTCAGAGGCCAATTCCACGGCGTTATAAAGCCGCAAACGCCTGCTGCTTCTTTCACTATCCGGGTGCTGCCACGGACTTCTTCAAATTGATAGCTTTCCAGGATGCCCAGGATAGTAGCGAAATGTCCCATGCCACTACCTAGCTGGGCTGTTTTTGCTAATCCCATCGGAGCGCCCATTTCGTTGGAGATTGCCGTTGCAATTTCTTCACCGCGCGCTTTCATGCCGGCAATTATGTTGCCAATAACTGCTTTGCGCGCTTCGATTGAGGACTGTGACCAGGCCGGAAACGCGGCTCTGGCCGCCTTTGCCGCCGCATCTACATCGTCTGCCGTGCCCATGCTGATGGTGGCGAAGGCTTCTTCAGTGGCCGGATTAATGACATCGAGAGTTGATCGATTTGCTGGCTCGACCCATTCGCCGTTGATGAAGAATTTGTTATAAGCTTTGGTCATAGTCATTTTCCTGCTCCTGTTTATTCGATTACACTGTGCCGGGCGGCTGCCACACTATTTTAGGCTGGCCAGTATACCTTATTTTTTCTGGTGCATAAGGGTCTATCGCATAGGATGTCTATCGTATAGAGTCAATAAAGACCAAGCCATTAACTTCCCGGGTTCAAAGAAGGTCTGGATGTTCAATTCAATCAAGCGTGCCATTGGTGAGCGGCTGGCCAGCTTTCTAAGCAGGGAGCTGCCGGGTTATCAGCGGCTGGACACAATTTCCATCGAGAAAGTGGCCGCCGCGCTGGAAAAAGGCGACATCGTATTGGTAGACGGAAATACCCGAATCAGCACGGCCATTAAATACCTCACTCAGTCCACCTGGTCCCATGCCTGTCTTTTTGTTGGTGAGCAAGGAGACGACAGCGCGACACTCAACCTGCTTGAGGCCAGTCTTAAAAATGGTGTGCATTTGGTGAATTTGGATCACTACGCGCGCTTTAACCTGCGTATCTGTAGGCCGGTGAATCTAAATTCAGAAGATTCTACCAAATTGGTGGAATTTGCCAGAAAACAAATAGGCCATCGCTATGATTTAAAAAATGTGTTTGACCTGATTCGCTATGTTATCCAGAGACCAGCGGTTCCAAACCGCTATGGAAGGTCTCTAATAAGCCTGGGCAGTGGTGAACCGACAAAGGCGATATGCTCAACATTAATTGCAGAGTCTTTCCAGTCAATAAATTATCCTATTCTCCCCATGCGAAACGGAGAAAGTGACAAGGCAGGCGATGTGCCTCGTTTCTATAGGCGTCACTTCACCCATTTCACACCTCGGGATTTTGATCTGTCCCCGTATTTTAGAGTTGTCAAACCAACAATCGGGACTGGATTTGACCACCACAGTCTTTTGTGGGAATCGATTGATGAGGACAGCGATAATGAACAGAAGCCGGAAAATGACTTGCCGGGTTTGACTACCTGATCCGCGTCATTGTCTATTCGATGACAGCCAGCACTCTTTGTGCAGCAGCTCTCTGATAGCGTCGATGGCGGAGGGCCATGTATTTCTCCGCCACATCAAACTCAAAACGAATCACCCAATTGAAGGGTATGTGCCAGAAGAACCTCGACCCGGTGAGGGTTTCTTGCACAGCCTCAAAGGCGATTTGATGTGGCTTGTTTTATCGGTTTGGCGGTATGCCGGGGATTTATGCAAAGCTCTCTTCTATATTGTTTTTCGTGGGCACAGCGCAGCTTTGCATTTCGTGGAACTCATTCATAAAGCCTATTGACCGGAGAAGGGCCAAAGGATTTCCAGGTACCCTGATGTTGCGCGCCACTGCTGTCGCCTCGTGACCAATCACAGACCCCATCTGAAAATGTACTACTCAGTTGCTGATATTGTTGCGGCGTGAAGCTAACCTGGTAATCAAGCAAATCAATTGGTTTCAACTGGCAGCTTACTATGTCATTTGCCAGGGGGGCGCCAGCTACCTGTCTGGGTGTCCGGTAAGCCGGATACAACTGACCGCAACGGGAATTCGAATCGAACGTCAACTCTTCTTCTATCAATTCTCTGGGTTTTACCGTGGTATCCCAACAGCTATCCCCAAGATTTTCAGGTTTGGCACGCAGCGTTCGAATAACCGGGTTCATCTCCTGGCTGTCGTTCTGAATTCCGCTTATCCAACTGTCCATCTGTAGAAATAAATTTCCGAGGTCGTTCCCGTTTTCAGTAAAACCCCACTGCCCGCCTACCTGCATGACATGGTTATTGCTATGTCCGTTTGCATTTTGCAGACGTTGGCGGCTTGAGAACTGGTGCATGATCATGTGAATGTCACCCGCCTGGCGATGATCGGTATAAGTTCGATAATCAATAACCGGAGTGAATGCCAATCCTGCCCCACCGTATAGAATACGACCGGACTCTATGGCTCGCTTCGTTGCTTGTTTATCAGCGTGATGGCGGCGGGTCACGTGATTCATATCGCGGTCAAAACCACCGATGTCTTTATTCAATTCGACAAATTGCTGCGCGCTAATGATGCCTTGATTGAACGCATCCAAACCGTATTGCACGCCTACATTGTCCAGTGGCCGTTGCGCGACCCTGGCCGAGGGGTCGAAAGGGTTCTCTACGCTGCCATAAACATTGACGCTGTGGTCGTAAACGGTCGCTCTTGGCCCGTGAAGGTTTGCAAGCGAATAAAGGTCGGCTTCCAGGGCGGCTAGACTAACTTCTCCGCCCTGTTCTTCCGCCGCTGTCTCAATATTGTAGATCGGGTCAAGCCTGGCGGCACCGCGACTGAGGTTGGCGATGGAATTCCAGCGGCCAAATCCGGACACCGCCCTTTGTTGTTCCACCGTGAAACCCCCTGAATTGATGACAGTGAAGTAGTAATTCAACAAGCGAGAATCTGCCAGGGTAAAGATAGTGGCTGTAGTTACATCTGGAAAACTGGAAGAGACAATAATGCCGTCAAATACGCCGGGGTAATTGTCCGCTGTTTGGTGAGATTGATAAGAACCCCCGGACGCGCCAGTGGCTATAGTATAGATGGGCTTGCCATAGCGCTCGATGAAACGTTCTTTCAGCATGATGTGGGTTTCTGATGCCAATAGATCATTACAGTTCTGGCCGAACACATTCAGGCTTGCTGAAGTAATGGCATAGCCTTGCTCAAACAGGCCACGACGCATGACGCCACCGCTGCGATTGCCTTGTTGATACCAGCCGCCTCTACAACCACCGCCGTGAGTGTAGACCAATTTTTCGTTCCAGCTTGAGCTCTTATTCCAGGGGTCAAGAAAAGTAGTTCCATCCGCCGGATTGTGCAGCATGGCGATTTCGTAAATCGCACGATTCACCGTGCCGGTTTCGACTCTCACGATATAAGGCACTTGCCCTGCATCCCTGACATCGATAAGCCCTAAATCTTCTGGCAGAATATTCTTGGGCTCATCTGGCATTGGCTTGAATGCGCCCTCTATTTCGGACCAGTACACATAGTCTACCCGGGTTGGACTGGAACAATTTGCATCAACAGCAAGACCCAGAAATCCACCTGCAACAGTTTCAAATTCTTCTGTCTGGCAATAAAACGGCTGCTCATGAGGGCCAGAAATAATTGGGCCACTTAAGGGATAACTGGTCAGCGTCAGCGCCTTACCAGGCTGAGTGCCATTTATTTCAGCAAGCAGCACACTGTCTCCATTGGGCAAGCCGGTGAGCAAGCCCTGAACAGACTGCGATGAAACCGCCCTGAAACTATCACTGACATTTGAACCGTTGAGACTAACACGCAGTTGCCTGGTGTTCAGCCTGTCGTCCAATGTTATCTCGACCAGCACATCGCCACCGCTGATCAACCAGGGCTTGGTGGAAAGTGTGTGTATGCGAATGCCTGTCGATCCGGGCAGCTCTGCACTTAGCCTGGCCGAGGTCGCAATGGGTTCTTCGGTTGAGCAGGCCAGTAACAGAAAACTGGCCAGACTCATGATCAGAAGCACTCTGGGGCGGATATTTATTGACGCCAAAACTGACGCCAAAACTGCCCGGGGCTGTTGTGCGAGAATTGCTGTTGCCATGACCTGTTGCTCCGCTGTGAAACCTCATTCTGGCCACCAATAGCTGAAATGTAAAGAGCCTTCCTGCTTCGATAAACAGGCATACTCTTCAGTGTAAAAGCAGTGATAGAATTGGGTTCTCGATAAAAGGCAGGGTCACACTGTCGATGTGCCTGAATTGAGTGGCCAGAAATCATTAACGGATAAGGGATATGAATGCCAGGAATTCGATTAAACTGGTGGAAGTAGAAAAAGCCGGAAAGCTAATCCAGCTCGCCATTGACAAGAAGTGCTGCAAATGTAAAAAATCTATTTGCTGCAACTCGATTAATCAGAAAATACCCGCACCTAAAACCAGGGAAGATTTTGATCACTTGCTGTGGCAGGTTTCTCATGACGGGATCAATATATTTAAAGACGCCGATGGCTGGTTCTTGCATATAGAAACCAGTTGCTGTCATCTCTTACCCCGGGGAGTGTGCGGAATTTATGAAACCCGCCCCTGGGTTTGTCGCGAATACGACAATGATTTTTGTGAGTTCGACGAGTCTATAAAGAAAGCAAGCGAGTTATTTTTTTCCACACACAAGGAGCTGGAAAAATACTGCCGCAAGCGATTCAAGAAATGGCACAAACGTTTCAAAATCTATGAAAGATGAGCCAACACAGAACGGCAATTCGACGCCCTGCAAAATGCGTTGATTCGTCAATTTATTCGAAATGCCTATCCGAAATACCCATCCAAACACCTAGCCGAAATGCCTATCTAAAATACCTGCCCGAAATACAGATCGCCCTTACTGAACCGTCCTCGCCAGATCACATCAATAAACTAGTAAAGCACCAAAAAATCGCCATTCGGTAGATTCGCCGCTGCGGGAAAGCTGAAATCAGGAATAGTAATTTCCTGGTCGAATAGAGCATCCTCTACCACGCCCTGTTTATCGAACAGACGCATATTCAAGCGACCACCCCTGGCATGGCTTATGGCTTCACCCCAAACAACCAGGCGCTCAGCTTGCTCATTAATGGCCGCAGCAGGATTCTTTTGTCGGGTTTCTGTGAAGGGATCCGCAACACGGGTCGCTTCCTCCTCATCGCCAATGCGTAATTGAACGATACGCCCTGCCGTTTCAAATACCAGCCATTGCCTGGCCTCTGCGTCTTCAACAATATCGTTGGTGCTGAGAGGGCAGGCAGAGAGTTCCCATTCCTGCAATGCACTTACCGCGCCGTAAGATATGCCTTGCAGTTTATCGGCACTAAATTTCAGACTCAGTAATTGCGTATGGCGACCGCTGCCATCAATAGCAGAACGGTAGGCTACGGCAAGTTCATTTTCATCGGTATAGCTCACCGCTAAAGCACAGCAGGCACAGGCTCCCAGATCGGGGTTTCCCATGCGTAATTCACGCGAGAATGAGGCTCCGGAATCTGTCGATAAGCGGCCATACACGGTGCGCTCATATTCTCGGCTCAAATCTCCAGCTCCCCAAACAATAGCGACCCTGGAGCCAACGGCAGCAATGTCAGCGCCAGCATCGAGACCTTCGGCAAACTGTGCCACCAGCGCACGCTGAGAATCAAATTGAGAGCGCTCCGGGTTAGAGCGGCTATAGTAGTATTGATTCGCGCGTGGCAGATACCAGACGACATGGATACGACCGTCTCCACCCACCGCCATAGAAGCCCTGGAAATTGGAAAAGTTTGCAGATTATAGGCTTCGCTCGACACCTTGACCGGTAAGCCGAAGCGTTTCTCGGTGGTCAGGTAGTGACGGTAATAAAGGTTGCCTTCGCGCGCGCTCGGTGCGGACAGCCGCTTCTTGAAATACAGCAAATGCACATCGCCGTTGGCAGTGACATTCAGGCGCGGCTGAAAACCTTCGTCTGGCGTTTTTTGCACAATAATCTCGGCCGTGACAGAGCCAGACAGGCATAAAATCAGGGCAAGAGACAACGCCAGGTAATGCCTTGCTGATCGAGGTCGTGCCGATCGTGGTCTTGTAGTCACTGTCAATTTGTCCATAGCCCGATAATCCTGAGAGTCGCGCAGCCCCAGGCTGCTGGTACAAGTGCTGGCAAAAGTGCTGGCAAAAGTAGAATAAAAACGCGAATTAGTGCAGACTTTGCTTCCAACGGCTAACTGCCGTGGTGAAACCCATCATAACAGCAATTTCCAGCGGAATTACAGCCAGGAACCTGGATCACCGAGAGATAAAGCGTTTCGACGCAGGAAACTTACATGAATATTTTGGCGAGTAAACTGGGCAAGGCTGTACTGGCTGTGGTCGCCGGCGGAGTATTGGGCACCTGCTCAGCACCTGAAGAAAGCAGCGCAGGTGATAACAGCGCTGCGACCACCTACAACACCACGCTCACTGTGCAAGAACTCATGGCACTGGTGCTGGAGCCTGCCGCCGACATTCTATGGGATTCAGGAGGCTGGGTGCTGGATGCCTCCGGCTACGAAGAGCTGTATCCCACAACCGATGACGGCTGGGACTACGTGCGCGCCCAGGCGGCGCTGGTCGTGGAATCCGGTAATATGCTGGCGTTGCCGGGAAGAGCCGAAGACGGTGATGCCTGGATGATCTACGCCCAGGGACTAAGTGCCGCAGCTGTGCTGGCAATGGAAGCGGCGGCCGCACAAAATGAGGAAGATTTTTTCCAGGCAGGCGCTCAGCTCTATAGTGTTTGCACTGCCTGTCACCAGGCCTACAACCCGGATATTAATAATCGCTTCACTGAAGAAAACCAATTCTAAATAAAGACTAATCCTGAATGAGGAGTAATTCTGAATGAAAAATCCACTGCGACAAGCGTCAATAACTGCTCTGACCCTGCGCTTCCTGTTGCTGTGCGTGGCGCTCTTTTCTTGCTCCGCCCTTGCTCACACTATCGGAGGTCAGGACGCGAGTTTTGTCGAGGCGATAGACGGCCCCGCGATTGGCCCTTTCATTTATCTGGGTGCCAAACACATGCTAACCGGTTACGACCATTTGCTGTTCTTGCTCGGGGTGATTTTTTTCCTGCGCAGGCTCAGCCATGTGCTGCAATACGTTACCTTGTTTGCCATAGGACACAGTATCACCTTGCTGTTAGGGGTCTTGGCGAACCTGCAAGTTAATGCCTATTTTATAGACACGATTATTGGCCTGTCCATAGTCTACAAAGCCTTTGAAAATATGGATGGCTTCAAGCGGGTGCCGGGTTTCGACCCGGATATCAGAATCGCCGTCTTTGTATTCGGTTTGTTTCATGGTCTGGGGCTTGCCAGCAAATTGCAGGAATTCGATTTGTCCGACAACGGCCTTGTCATCAATATTATTAGTTTCAATATTGGCGTAGAAATTGGACAAATTCTGGCATTGTCAGCGGTATTTTTGCTGCTCAGCGCATGGAGAACCACTTCCAGTTACCGGCGACATGCCTTTGTTGGCAACAGCGCGCTAATGACCGCTGGATTCTTGCTGGCAGGATTTCAGCTAAGCGCGTTTTTTTTCCGGCAAACCCCATACCAGGCATTTTTATAGATAATCATGACTAGTGGAGTCCCGTTGTGGCCGAGATAGATAGCAGTAAGCCGCCTTCTTCGAAAAACATTTTAATCGCTTCCGCAGCAGCGTTAGTGATTGCCTTGATGGTATTGTTCAGTTTTATCCTTCCGGTAGAATTTGGTGCAGACCCGCTTGGCACGGGTGAACTGTTTGGACTCAATGCACTCTCCCGTGAGCAGAACCCATTCGAACAGCAGCTTGAGGCACACAAATCAGATTATGTGGAATTTGTACTTGGCCCGTTCGAATCAGTTGAATACAAGTACTTGCTGGATGTGGATGCACCCATGCTTTTCAGTTGGGTCGCCGATGCTGAACTCTATTACGATATGCACGCTGAACCGGCAGGCCTGGGAGAGGAATATGCCGAGAGCTTTGAGCAAGGCAGCGAGAGCAGTCGCATGGGCTCTTTTCACGCACCATTCACCGGTATTCACGGCTGGTTTTGGGAAAATCGCAGCCTGAACACGATCACCGTTGAACTCCATTCATCTGGCTTCTATGCAAATTCTACAGTGTTCAGAGATGGCGGTAGCTACGAAAGAACACTGGAAGCAGTTACCCGGTAACTGCTCTGCCTCTGGATCGACAGCCAGAAATCCGCTGACAACGGGCTTTTTATTCTGTTTCCAGAATTTTCCTATTGATCCGGCTCAGCAGCGTCAGATCCGTCACGCGGCGCACCAGTACCTGATGAACCCATAAACAATTTGCGGCCATCAGGGAATGTGATGTCACGGCCGTTAGCACGGCAGCTTGGCTCACACAGTCTGTCTTTAGACTGATAACCAGTTACCACGATGTCTTGTCCCAGCTCCAGAGTATTTCTATTAATGCCACGACGCAGTAGTGTATTTGGCGTACCCCCTTCAACCATCCAGGGGCCTGGATCACGAGTTGCCTCAGGATCGCTGTTGTCCAGGTGAATCCAGGTGTGAGGATTAATCCACTCGACTCGAGTAATCGGCCCGCCAAGACGAACTGGAAGATTCGCATCGAATTCAGCAGAGAAAGCGTGATGTGCAAGCGCAGAAGGCTGGTTAAGTGCAGCAATGCCAAGCGCAGCAACAACTGCTAATGCCAGTAGTTTAGTTTTCATACAGTTTACTCCATTTATAACTTGATATGCCTGAACCCATTCTAATTTAGAAAAACACAAGAAGCTGATTTTACAGCACTTGCCCTCGCTCAATACAGCGTAAATTTCAATTACGCGGCCAGTAATCGCATTGTAACCAGGGGTTCCGGCTATTTCCAGGGGGGAATGCGCCAAAACCCGCTCTTTTTAAATCCAGATCGACTCTAGAAGCCTAATTCTGACTCTCTACCTTTACGGTATCGGCCGTACATCATCTCCTCTACAAATTCGACGCACTTGAATTGAGGCAATTCGTAGCCTTCTTCCAGACGGCGGTAGATAGGCATCCTGATAGTCCATGCCTGTTCGAAGATGTCGGGATCCTGCATGGTCGCTTCATAGTCAATGACGTTTTCGTCAAGCAGTGTGTAACGCTCGGTGACCTTTAGCTGATAAGTGTGGTAATTACCTGCCCGGTCGAACCAGGTACGGTCATCCAGGCCAACAACTTCAACCACCCAGGTATCGCCATCCCAATAGCCGTAGGACTGCCCCATCCATGAATCCAGTGGTGCCGGGCCTGGATCTTCCAGGAACACGTTACGCACAGCACCGGCAAATGAATAGGCGATGAAGAAAGCGCTTTCGCTTTGGAAAATCTGGAATGGATGAGGTAAATAAGTAGCTCTGGGCACGCCCGGCATATAGCACTTCACCTCAGGATCATTAGCCTGCCAGTTGGCTGCGTTCTCATCCCGCTTTGCAAGCGCTTCTGGCTTATAGGGAATTTTGCCTCCTTCTACCACACCAAAGCTCGCCGGGACTGCACCAACAGCACCCATGGCAACCACTGACGGAGCTGGAACCGGCACAAAATCGCCAGCAACCAGTTGATAAGCGGCTCTAGGCGGCGCCGCTTCAAGATTGTCATTGGCGTTCATTAGCACTTGCCAAATTCCATTGAAATCAGGCCTGCCATCAGGAGTACGTGGAATATCGCTGCCCGCTGCCCCTGCGGACTGAGCAAGCTGTGTGGATTGAGTGTCGGCTGGGTCGATTGGGTCAGCAGGTGAGCAACCTGCAATTAGTACGGTGATTACCAAGAGCAGCCATTGAATCTTCATAACTCTGCCTTTTTGCTTTAATTAGATTTTCTCTCCCCAAGCAGCAACGATATAACCATCAGGGTTGGGGAGTGTCAAGCCATAAGCGCCGAATTGTCCAGGCTTGGGCCATGATCCGCCATCCCGTCAGCGGCCAGCAAATGGCTTCGACTCAGCACTCTAACTGGCACCCCGCACTGGATTTACAGCCACATTCCATAGAAATCCAGGTTACCGCCAGCTAGCTCGGTTCGTGACCGGTTAACTCCTGCCTTCACAGTGTATTCTCAAGGTTTTTTTATCAAAACATTGTACATTTTTCGCCTCAGCGGCAATTCCAGGAAACGATAAACCAGATAAGAGAGGCCAATGAGCAGGCTTGCGAGCAGCGGAAGGTGAAGTTGGTAGGGCCAGGATTCTGGCAACAAGTTAAAGTACTGCACCATTTCCATGTAGGGCCAGTGCAAACAATAAATAATATAACTAAGACCGCCCAGCAGCTCGCAGAATTTTAGTGTGCCACCGGTTGGATACCATTGCAGATTTAACATGCAATAGACCAGCACTGCAACAGCAGGGATCGCCACGAAGAAAGAGCTGTACTGATAGGGGACATAGTTCTCGCCGAACCAGATCACAGCCAGGTAGACACAGATCGATATCAGCAACGGTATCAGATTTATTTTCCCCTTGTCTTTATCGATGCCAGAGAGCGCAAATATTTTATAGATCAACATGCCGAAGACAAATTCCACGAAGCGAATTATTGGATTGGTGTAGACCGGCACGTTGAGAGTAGCGAGATCATAGTATTCGGTTTCCGGCAGAAACCAGGCGATTAGCAGGAATTGCATAATATAGCCGCCAGCGAAGACCGCAAACACCCGCCTATAGGTGTTTACATTCTTCAAAAGAAGCAAGAACAGGGGAAAGCAAAGATAGAAATAGGCTTCCAGCACCAGCGACCACAACGGGCCGTTAAACACTAGTTTTAGCGTTTCGATACTACTTATGGATTGAGCAAACAAATAGTGACGGATGGTCGCAATCAGGAAGAAGCTGGTGTCTTTCTCCCCGGGCAGATCATAGGTGAGCTGAAATGGTCTATGAACCTCGGTAAAAAAGGCTTCACCCACGACCCTATAACTCAACCAGACAAAAGTTGAGGACAGCAGTATCGCGAAGGCATAGGCTGGGTAGATGCGGATAATTCGAAACTTGTAGAACTGTCGGATCCCAGCCCAACCCCGCAGTGAGGGATAGACATAGGACAGGACAAATCCACTAACCATAAAAAACCAGGACAGTGCTGTTGTCCCCAGAGCGCCCCAGACAATGAATTGCCCAAATATCAATTCGTAGTGTACGAAAACTACGATTACCGCGCCAACAAATCTGAATACGTCGAGGACGGGTATTTTCCGACTATTATCAACCATAGCTTATCTAATCCATTTGCGTAGAGATGAACTTAATCAAACCAGGATTCTGCCTGGTTTCTGCACATTACCTTAACATTCAATCGAAAATTAGTAGAACCCCTCTCCCTTGTTTTGACAAGCGATAATTCTACTAAAGAGCCATTTTCCAAAATTTCGATTGATTCGATACCAGCACGGCCTTCTCTGGTTAAGTAATTCGAAAAGAGATGCTTCTATTGGTTTCGATCAGGTTAACCATCACGACAAAACCCGAACCCGTTACGCTTTCCAATCGGACAGCAGGATCACATGGCCAGGGTATTTGGTTTTGATGACGTGTTTGCGATCAATCGTCACAAAATCCCCTCCAACATGAATAGCCAAAGCGTGGTAAAGGCTATCTTGCAAAGAAGGGTGTCCGGATTTTTTAGTGCCGCTGGTGGTGATAGTCTCGGCAAGCTCCAAAACCTCGGCCGGTAAATCAACCAGCTTCATACCAGCTTTTCTTTGTAAGGTCAGCAGTTCATGCACGGTTTGAAATGGTATCTGAAAGTGTAGAGCCGCCAATAATGCCTCATAGAGCATGGCATGCGGGGCAATCAGCGGCACATCTACTGGATGGCATGGCGAAACACCGCCTGTGCCTGCGGCCTGTCAGGCTCCTTCAGGAACAGCTTGTTGAAAACCGAAGCGTCACAACAATCATTGTTGGCCGGTCAGGTGGGGAGCTATGGCGTCCCCATGGAACGTGTTTCGGATACCACGCAAGACTTCAACGCTATCCTGCGAGCCAGTATTGCAGGACGGGGCGGCGTTGATTACCGCCAATGCTTTGCGCTTAGCCTCGGCCAAGAGGGCAGAAGCAATGGCTTGATCGACAAATTTTGAGCGGTCGCGTCCTGGAACACTGGTTTCCAATTCTAATTTAACCTCTGGGGTTAACGTAAAGTTGGCGCGCTCACGAAGTCGGGGCAACGACGGTTTCTAAAGGATCAGAGCTTACACACGATAACAGCGCATAAATTTACCTGACTACCATCTAACCTAAGCCTATCTTCAGCAAGTTTTCCGGCATCGGTGGCGTTCTTAGTGCCGCACAAGCAAGCCCGGGAATGAGGTCGTTCAAATCAAAACGGCGATTGAAACGATACTGAAATTCTGCCAAGTATCGCTGAGCATATTTAGGTCGAATAGCATGCCAGGTACTGCGTAAGGAACTCTTTAAGTTACCCGGAATCGTATTGACCCACCTGATTATAGAACTCAAGAACTCAGGTTTTTCGACAGACGCTCTCCCGCCGCCGCACACCATCTTGTCATGCAAGCAACGGGACTCGACAACGGCATTAAAGCACGCCAAACCATCGGAGATAACGGTACTGCCCTCGGTCAGATGTTGCCGGCTCCATGACTTAATCGCTTCGGTGCGGAAACCCTTTACGACCGACGGCTCGGTGAGCTCGCCGCACCGCAACTTAGGCCGAACCGGGCAATGGTCGGCGGTGTTCTCTACCGCCGCTACAAAAGGGTCTTACCGGCAGCACCGCGTCCTGGCTCACACCCGGTGGGCTTGTCGGAAAATGGAGTTTTTAGCTTGTTGCGAATATTTAACTCATTGTTATTAAACATATTATTTTTTTAAAATTAGACTGATTTTAAATTAACCGACAAGCCCGGTACGCTCGCCACCGAGCCAGGCATCATCCAATTCAATCAACCCGGATAGTTTGTTATTGTGATCCCGCTCCCTCATCACCTGCATAAGCTTGTGCTTCATCCGCCAGGCGGCATTGTAGGAAATACCCAGGTGACGGTGCAGTTTCATGGCCGAGATGCCTTTCTTGTCCTGTGTGATCAGATAGATAGCCTAGAACCATAGCCCGTAACCATAGCCCGTAACCATAGAGTGAACGGTAGTTTGGTGGATTCAAAGATCGTTCCAGCCGTCAGTGATGTCTGGCGATTGCAGCGATTGCACTGCTGAAGTTTGCGATTGGTTAACTGGCAGCACTTGTCGTGACCACAGGCCGGACACTGAAAGCCTTTGGGCCAGCGCCAGGCATAAAGCGCATCGAAGCATTGGGCTTCGGTACCGTACTGCTTGATAAAATCGCTTGATAAAATCGTTCAAACTAACCCCTTTCTGGAATTGCACTTTATTGCGCGCCATGACATACCCCTTACGAATCAAATAGATAGACTGTGATTATATACAGGAAAGAGCCGCTTGGCTATAGTGGTAATTAGGAGGGATTTTGACATTCATTAAGGAAAGGTACTGGAATTAAAAAGAAGTAGTATACACCCCGCTCTGCATAAAGTCTGACCCGACTAACCTCAAATCCCCGGATGCTGGGAGACACTGAGAGGCAGAGCAGCAGCAGCAGCAGCAGCAGATAGAGACCCAATCCCCAGATAGAAATCTCTTAAACGCAGCAAGCCCTGGCTGTACCGGGGTTAACAACAGGGGTTTGCACCAAAACCCACCATCACCCAATGGGTGCACAGCGCAAGGCTTATGACCAGGGTATCTTACAAACTCGACACAACCAACTCTCTCTCTATGATTTACTCACCTCTCGTGCCGGTTTCGGCCATTGCTCAATTAATTAGTGGATAATTAATAGATAACGGACTCCCTGAACCTGTCTGAGCGAATCGACAAGCACTTGCCCCAGCCTGAGCAATCGGGGCCACTGTCCCTCTGAATTAAGCCTTCTGAATTCATCAAGACCCTCATCCTGATGCAGCACGAAGGCAGTTTTCACCTGGATGAGGTTCGCAACCTTCAGGATGATGAAGCACTGCGCACTGTATTGGACATTAAGAAACTTCCTCAGGCGACCACGCCTGGAGATTGGCTCAGGCGAATGGGAAGCCAGCCACAAATTCATGCTGCCTGGGCAAAGGTCAATGAAGGTCAAAGTAAGGCCAATAAAGCCGCATTGAAATCCGCCTTGCATCGCTGTAAGAAAGTCACACTGGACATTGATGCCACTGAAATTGTTGCCCACAGCGGATGCACAATGGACTTACAACAAGAACAAGGGCTTTATGCCGATGGCGGGGCATAGTGCGGAAACCGGGCAGGTCGTGGCCGTGGATTTCCGTCACGGCAATGTGCCGCCAGCGAAAGATAATAAGCCGTTTATCCAGCAATGCCAGCAGTCGCTCCCTGAAGACTGTACCGTGAAGGCGTTGCGTATTGATGCTGCCGGCTACCCAACAAAAGTCATTGAGTATTGTGATGCGCAAGGTATCGAGTATGCCATTCGCGCGCAGATAGCAGCGGCAAGCACTTCGGACTGGCAGCCTTTGCTGGATAAAAAAAGCAAAGCGGTCAATGGTCAGGATACCTACCGCATCAGTTTCTGCATCGGTGAGTATGGAAAACCCTTCACGCTTATCATTCAGAGAACAGCCGTTAGCGGCCAGGCGAGTCTGGATCTGGATTCATCAGCTGATTCAGAAGACAGTTCAGGAAATAACTCAGAAGACAGTTCAGAAAATAGTTTAGAGGAAATAAACGCGGGTGCTTATATTTATCGCGGGATTGCCACTAATCGGGAAGGGCTTGGCGATAGCGAGATTATCCACTGGCCAATATGACTAATAGGGCAACGTGGCGAGGACAGCGAGAACCGCATCAAGGAACTGAAGCGGGATTTTGGCGGCGACACCCTGCCGTGTTCAGATTTTGCTGCCAATGTGCTGTACTTTTTAATCGCCGCACTCTTTAATCTCGGCACTCTTTAATCTCGGCACTCTTTAATCTCGGCACTCTCCGGCAATCTATGTGCCCTCATGCCTCATCTGCTGCCGCTGGAGTTGTCCCACTGTCCATAGTCCATAGTCCATAGCCGTGCGGTGACTCTGCGCTGGCGTCTCGCGGCAAAAGTGGTCAGGACGGGACGTCAACTCTTGGTCAAAATGCGGGAGAAACACCGACTACTACTGGAACGAGTGTTACTGGCACTGAAGGAGTTTGAAGCACCGCCCGTTTAACCCGATATAGAACAAGAATAACGGCTTCTGCAGGATAAATCCGTCTAAAATAGCCGATTTAGCACCGAGCCAGTATTTTTTAGTAAACGGGGTTTTGAGCAACACCCAACGAGTTAGAATCACTTTGTATCATGGACGAAAATGATTGTGGATGTTGATGATTACTTGTTAGCGGAGGGAAAAGCCGAACAGAGCAACCATCACCCCTACGCTACCCATTGTTAAGCCAACCATCCATTTGATCAGGTGTGTTTCGGTTTTGGCAATTTCTGCCCTAAGCGCGGACTTGGTGTCGACAATTTCTGCGTTAGTTTTGGCAATTTCTGCTTTAAGTGCGGACTCGATTTTGGCAATATCTGCTTTAAGCGCGGACTCGATTTTGGCAATATCTGTTTTAAGCGCAGACTCGGTGTCGGCAATATTTGCTTTAAGCGCGGATTCGATTTTGGCAATATCTGTTTTAAGCGCAGACTCGGTTTTGGCTAATTCGTTTTTGGTGGCGAGGTTGGCGTTGAGCAGGTCAACTTGAGATTCGGCAAGTGCTTCGGCTTGTTGTACAGGCATACCGACCGCCGTCATACGCTTGACGAAACGGTGTGTATCAAAAGCGAGAGCATCAGAAGCCATACCCAAACTTTAGTACAGACGCTGTTGTTTGTCCACTGGAATTTCTAACAGTCTTGCTGGCGGGCTTCGAAAGCGTGGCTTTAGAGACTCTGCAAGAAACCCTCGCCAGGCTGCGTTAGCTGTGGAAAGCCCTGGCCGGTTTGGGTGTGGTGTTACTGGATTCCTGCTCCCCGCCTACGCGGAGACATGCTTCGCAGGAATGACAAATGCTGGATTTTTGCACAGCCTCTTTCGCAGGAATGACGGAGGGAGTGCAGCTTTAAACGCGCCAATTCTCTTATCCATCCATGTAAATGCCCTTCTGCGGACAATGGAAAATTGGAAATGATGCCCGGGTTTTGAGCAACACCCAACGAGTCAGAATCACTTTGTATCATGGGCGAAAATGATTGTGGATGTTGATGATTATTTGTTAGCGGAGGGAAAAGCCGAACAGAGCAACCATCACCCCTACGCTACCCATTGTTAAACCAACCATCCACTTGATCAGGTGTGTTTCGGTTTTGGCAATTTCTGCCCTAAGCGCGGACTTGGTTTTGACAATTTCTGCGTTAGTTTTGGCAATTTCTGCCCTAAGCGTGGACTTGGTGTCGACAATTTCTGCGTTAGTTTTGGCAATTTCTGCGTTAGTTTTGGCAATTTCTGCGTTAGTTTTGGCAATTTCTGCCCTAAGCGTGGACTTGGTGTCGACAATTTCTGCCCTGGTTTTGGCAATATCTGCTTTAAGTGCGGACTCGATTTTGGCAATATCTGTTTTAAGCGCAGACTCGGTGTCGGCAATATTTGCTTTAAGCGCAGATTCGATTTTGGCAATATCTGTTTTAAGCGCAGACTCGGTGTCGGCAATATTTGCTTTAAGCGCAGATTCGATTTTGGCAATATCTGTTTTAAGCGCAGACTCGGTTTTGGCTAATTCGTTCTTGGTGGCGAGGTTGGAATTGAGCAGGTCAACTTGAGATTCGGCAAGTGCTTCGGCTTGTTGTACAGGCATACCGACCGCCGTCATACGCTTGACGAAACGGTGTGTATCAAAAGCGAGAGCATCAGAAGCCATACCCAAACTTTAGTACAGACGTTGTTGTTTGTCCACTGGAATTTCTAACAGTCTTGCTGGCGGGCTTCGAAAGCGTGGCTTTAGAGACTCTGCAAGAAACCCTCGCCAGGCTGCGTTAGCTGTGGAAAGCCCTGGCCGGTTTGGGTGTGGTGTTACTGGATTCCTGCTCCCCGCCTACGCGGGGACATGCTTCGCAGGAATGACAAATGCTGGATTTTTGCACAGCCTCTTTCGCAGGAATGACGGAGGGAGTGCAGCTTTAAACGCGCCAATTCTCTTATCCATCCATGTAAATGCCCTTCTGCGGACAATGGAAAATTGAAAATGATGCACGGGTTTTGAGCAACACCCAACGAGTTAGAATCACTTTGTATCATGGGTGAAAAATGATTGTGGGTGTTGATGATTATTTGTTAGCGGGGGGAAAAGCCGAACAGAGCAACCATCACCCCTACGCTACCCATTGTTAAGCCAACCATCCACTTGATCAGGTGTGTTTCGGTTTTGGCAATTTCTGCCCTAAGCGCGGACTTGGTTTTGACAATTTCTGCGTTAGTTTTGGCAATTTCTGCCCTAAGCGTGGACTTGGTGTCGACAATTTCTGCGTTAGTTTTGGCAATTTCTGCCCTAAGCGTGGACTTGGTGTCGACAATTTCTGCGTTAGTTTTGGCAATTTCTGCTTTAAGTGCGGACTCGATTTTGGCAATATCTGCTTTAAGTGCGGCCTCGGTGTCGGCAATATTTGCTTTAAGCGCAGATTCGATTTTGGCAATATCTGTTTTAAGCGCAGACTCGGTTTTGGCTAATTCGTTCTTGGTGGCGAGGTTGGAATTGAGCAGGTCAACTTGAGATTCGGCAAGTGCTTCGGCTTGTTGTACAGGCATACCGACCGCCGTCATACGCTTGACGAAACGGTGTGTATCAAAAGCGAGAGCATCAGAAGCCATACCCAAACTTTAGTACAGACGTTGTTGTTTGTCCACTGGAATTTCTAACAGTCTTGCTGGCGGGCTTCGAAAGCGTGGCTTTAGAGACTCTGCAAGAAACCCTCGCCAGGCTGCGTTAGCTGTGGAAAGCCCTGGCCGGTTTGGGTGTGGTGTTACTGGATTCCTGCTCCCCGCCTACGCGGAGACATGCTTCGCAGGAATGACAAATGCTGGATTTTTGCACAGTCTCTTTCGCAGGAATGACGGAGGGAGTGCAGCTTTAAACGCGCCAATTCTCTTATCCATCCATGTAAATGCCCTTCTGCGGACAATGGAAAATTGGAAATTGAAAATGATGCACGGGTTTTGAGCAACACCCAACGAGTCAGAATCACTTTGTATCATGGGCGAAAATGATTGTGGATGTTGATGATTACTTGTTAGCGGAGGGAAAAGCCGAACAGAGCAACCATCACCCCTACGCTACCCATTGTTAAACCAACCATCCACTTGATCAGGTGTGTTTCGGTTTTGGCAATTTCTGCCCTAAGCGCGGATCTGGTTTTGACAATTTCTGCGTTAGTTTTGGCAATTTCTGCGTTAGTTTTGACAATTTCTGCGTTAGTTTTGGCAATTTCTGCGTTAGTTTTGGCAATTTCTGCCCTAAGCGTGGACTTGGTGTCGACAATTTCTGCCCTGGTTTTGGCAATATCTGCTTTAAGTGCGGACTCGATTTTGGCAATATCTGCTTTAAGCGCGGACTCGATTTTGGCAATATCTGTTTTAAGCGCAGACTCGGTGTCGGCAATATTTGCTTTAAGCGCGGATTCGATTTTGGCAATATCTGTTTTAAGCGCAGACTCGGTTTTGGCTAATTCGTTTTTGGTGGCGAGGTTGGCGTTGAGCAGGTCAACTTGAGATTCGGCAAGTGCTTCGGCTTGTTGTACAGGCATACCGACCGCCGTCATACGCTTGACGAAACGGTGTGTATCAAAAGCGAGAGCATCAGAAGCCATACCCAAACTTTAGTACAGACGCTGTTGTTTGTCCACTGGAATTTCTAACAGTCTTGCTGGCGGGCTTCGAAAGCGTGGCTTTAGAGACTCTGCAAGAAACCCTCGCCAGGCTGCGTTAGCTGTGGAAAGCCCTGGCCGGTTTGGGTGTGGTGTTACTGGATTCCTGCTCCCCGCCTACGCGGAGACATGCTTCGCAGGAATGACAAATGCTGGATTTTTGCACAGCCTCTTTCGCAGGAATGACGGAGGGAGTGCAGCTTTAAACGCGCCAATTCTCTTATCCATCCATGTAAATGCCCTTTTGCGGACAATGGAAAATTGAAAATGATGCACGGGTTTTGAGCAACACCCAACGAGTTAGAATCACTTTGTATCATGGGCGAAAATGATTGTGGATGTTGATGATTACTTGTTAGCGGAGGGAAAAGCCGAACAGAGCAACCATCACCCCTACGCTACCCATTGTTAAGCCAACCATCCACTTGATCAGGTGTGTTTCGGTTTTGGCAATATCTGTTTTAAGCGCAGACTCGGTTTTGGCTAATTCGTTCTTGGTGGCGAGGTTGGAATTGAGCAGGTCAACTTGAGATTCGGCAAGTGCTTCGGCTTGTTGTACAGGCATACCGACCGCCGTCATACGCTTGACGAAACGGTGTGTATCAAAAGCGAGAGCATCAGAAGCCATACCCAAACTTTAGTACAGACGCTGTTGTTTGTCCACTGGAATTTCTAACAGTCTTGCTGGCGGGCTTCGAAAGCGTGGCTTTAGAGACTCTGCAAGAAACCCTCGCCAGGCTGCGTTAGCTGTGGAAAGCCCTGGCCGGTTTGGGTGTGGTGTTACTGGATTCCTGCTCCCCGCCTACGCGGGGACATGCTTCGCAGGAATGACAAATGCTGGATTTTTGCACAGTCTCTTTCGCAGGAATGACGGAGGGAGTGCAGCTTTAAACGCGCCAATTCTCTTATCCATCCATGTAAATGCCCTTCTGCGGACAATGGAAAATTGGAAATTGAAAATTGAAAATGATGCACGGGTTTTGAGCAACACCCAACGAATCAGAATCACTTTGTATCATGGGCGAAAATGATTGTGGATGTTGATGATTATTTGTTAGCGGAGGAAAAAGCTGAACAGAGCAACCATCACCCCTACGCTACCCATTGTTAAGCCAACCATCCACTTGATCAGGTGTGTTTCGGTTTTGGCAATTTCTGCGTTAGTTTTGGCAATTTCTGCCCTAAGCGTGGACTTGGTGTCGACAATTTCTGCGTTAGTTTTGGCAATTTCTGCCCTAAGCGTGGACTTGGTGTCGACAATTTCTGCGTTAGTTTTGGCAATTTCTGCCTTAAGTGCGGACTCGATTTTGGCAATATCTGTTTTAAGCGCGGACTCGGTGTCGGCAATATTTGCTTTAAGCGCGGATTCGATTTTGGCAATATCTGTTTTAAGCGCAGACTCGGTTTTGGCTAATTCGTTTTTGGTGGCGAGGTTGGAATTAAGCAGGTCAACTTGAGATTCGGCAAGTGCTTCGGCTTGTTGTACAGGCATACCGACCGCCGTCATACGTTTGACGAAACGGTGTGTATCAAAAGCGAGAGCATCAGAAGCCATACCCAAACTTTAGTACAGACGCTGTTGTTTGTCCACTGGAATTTCTAACAGTCTTGCTGGCGGGCTTCGAAAGCGTGGCTTTAGAGACTCTGTAAGAAACCCTCGCCAGGCTGCGTTAGCTGTGGAAAGCCCATAGTGAGTATTTTTTTGGAGAATGAGGGGGAATAAAACCTGGCTATTGCCCCAATCCCCGGATAGAAATCTCTTAAACGCAGGAAGCCCTGGCTGTATGCTGGTTAACAACAGGGGTTAGCAGCAAACGCCACCATCACCCAATGGGCACACAACTCAAGACTTATGACCAAGGTATCTGACAAGTTCGACACAACCAACTCACGCCATCCATACTATCCACGATCCATGACCATACAGTGTAAAGATCGTTTTTCCGCAGGGCTTAACCCGATGTTATTTCTGAGTTGTGCCAGCCGGTGGAACATGAGAGGCGTTAAGCCTCTCACTGGAGCATTCCATTTTTTCTGGGATAGCTGCCACTCACTGGCTAGCACTCTCAGGCCACCACTCTCTAGCTGCCGAATTAAAAGCTGGCAGTCAAGCGAGCATAGTAGTATGCGCCATGCCAATCCGGCTGGAGGCCAGAGTGGTAAATACGTCCACAGCAGGTATCACCGATCTGGCCTTTATCCGGGAACTCGTCAAATATATTGCGACCACCAGCGGAGATCCTGAACATGTCGTTGATCTGGTATTGAGCCTCAATATCGGTGAACCAGAGAGCATCGTAAGTTTGCTTTCTAAGTGGATTACCACCCGAGTTAGCATTCTCCGCTTCGCCGTAGTAGTTCAATCTACCCACTAGAGTCAGGTTGCCGATATCGTGTCTGGCAGAAAAGACGCCACGCAAGTTTGAATCGAAGTTCACAAAGTCAGCTCGATTTTCGGCATTGCGGAACGCACTGGGGTCGGATTCATAATCCTTCTTGTTGTAACTCATTGACACCGAGAAGGTGGTGTGACCAGCGTTGTCCCAGGTTACTGGTAAGGTAGCAACCAGATCAACGCCCTGACTGGAGATATCGAAGCCGTTGGCGAAGTAGTTAACACCGCCGATGGAATTCGCGCCAGCAACTCCGGCAGCGTCCAATGCGAGGAAGTTTAGATAGGCGTCACCGGAATCCGGATCCGTAGACACGGCACGGGTCGATATCGCCCAAGTGGCATCATCGAGATCAATCCGGTAGAAGTCCACCGTCAAATCCACTTCGCCTATACCGGACGTGAAACCAATGGTGTAGTTGGTGGACGTCTCAGGCACGAGGGGAACGGCACCCAGTGCTCCTGCCACCGAGCCACCTGCCGGGAACAGACCCGTCGCAACCGGAAAACCATTGGGCAGTCGAGTCGATACGTTGATCGTACCCTGTTGTCCCGGCGTCGGCGCGCGGAACCCGGTACCGATAGATCCGCGAATGGAAAAATCATCCGTTAATCTATAGAGACTAGCCAGCTTGAATACAGTCTCGGTGTCGAAGTCATTGTAGTCTTCGAATCGAATCGCGCCCTGCAGAAAGAACTTGTCGGTTATGTCCGCACTGAGGTCGGCATACAGCGCATAGGAGCTGCGCTCATAGATTTCGGAAAACTGCGGTGAGAATCCCGGGAAGCCATTCGAGCCCACACCTACTACGGTATAAACAGGATCATCTTCGTTGCTGCAATCCAGGCTGGAGCCATTGCCTATAACACCCAGACCAACTGCCGTAGGCATCATATCGGCGTTACAGAATCCCCAGGGGTCTTTATCGGAGTAGGGACCGGGGGCGTAGGAGTCGGGCTCCCCTTCCACAACTTCATAGGATTCGTCCATGTAACTGCCGCCGAAGGCGAGCAGCAAGGGACTGGCCAGGTCTGATTCGAACTCATAGGTGAAATCGGCCTGGAATTGAGTCTCCTCGTTGATCAAATCTCCCGGCTTAAAGGACTGCTTGGAAGCGCGTCCCTGGGAGGGGTTGATGGTGTTAGACAGAACATATTGGATCTCACTCTTACCTCTTCGGGCACTGATGTCGTAGTTGAGGCCGTTGTCCCAAGCCCCTCGAACACCCCCTAGAATAGAGAAGTCGAATACCTCACCAAAAAATCTTGGGGTAAAACCGCCCGGGTACTTTTCCAATGGTGAGTAGATACCACCGTCCGCTTCCCGGAGGTCCTCGATAGTGCCGTTTCCGGCATAACGATAGAAGAAACTGCCATCGGATTCGCTCTCGGAGTAGTTGCCGAAGGCATAGACCTCGGTATCGGCGTCGATCTGATAGCCAGAGTTAAAGAAGAAGCGCAAGGCTTCCTGCTCGGGTTGACCCCAGGGTTGGACTACGTCACCGAAACCGATGTTGGCGTCCGGCAAACCTGCCTGGTAGCTGGCAGAAGTGGCAATTGCTGCATAGCTGGCGCTGGCATCGAAGCGTGGGCTGGACTGGTCGACGCAGAACCAGGACTCACAGTACTGCTCCGAACGGGAGGCGGCATCGGCCTCGTAATATTCGGCGGAGAGATTGAGAAAGCCATTGTCTCCCAAGGGCAGACCAATATTACCCTGTACCGTAGTATTGGCGCCGTCGCCTTCGCTGAATTCACCGCCATCGATGGAAATGCTAGCGCCATCGCTGGCGTCTTTCAGTATGAAGTTGATTACACCTGCAATAGCGTCAGAGCCATATTGAGCCGAGGCACCGTCCCTGAGAACTTCGATGTTCTTCAAGGCGATGGATGGAATAGTGGCAATATCCGGCCCCTGGGTGCCGGAACCGCCGATGGTAACCAGTGCAGAACGGTGGCGGCGCTTGGAGTTAATCAGCACCAGGGTTTTGTCTGTGGGCAGGCCGCGAAGTTCGGCCGGGCGGATGAACGAGGCTCCGTCGGAGATTGGCTGCCGTCCCAGATTGAAGGATGGCACCAGAGTCTTGAGAATGTCATTGGTGTCGGTATAAGAGATGGCTCTTAAATCTGCTTCGGTGAATACGTCGATGGGTACGGGTGAATCAGATACTGTTCTGGGTCTGCCCCGCGCTCCCGTCACGATGATTTCTTCCAATCGGGAAACACCATCTTCCTGCGCTACTGCCTGAATACCTATACCACTCGTGGACAAACAGATAAATGCCAATAAATGCTTACGATATTTCATAACTTGCTCCCTTTGCACTCAAAAAAATTCAGTACTGTTTTTTTAAAAATCGAAATGCTGCCGCACCAATCAGCGTGGCAGGGCGTAGTTTAACATTTGGATACTATTATAAAATGGACTATTTGCCTAGTGTTTTCAAGGATCAGTCGGTTAATTCAAAATCAGTCTAATTTAAAAAAATAATATGCGTAATAACAAGGGCTTATCATATTCACAACAAGCCAAAAACTGCATTTTTAACGCCTTACGGCCTGGTAAATTCATGTTGTGCAGGATAATTACGGCAAAAATCATGATAAAGTACTCACAACAGGCAATAAAGCCCATAATGCCGGGTTGAACGCTCGGCTAAATCTCTCTATTTCCGAAACAATGCGAATGATTAATGACACTGCTCAACATCCCTGGTTATGAGACTGTGCAAAAAACCACCACCCCTGGTCACATTCTCATTACTGCCCTAATTCACCGACCTTGCTGGTATTTTAAGCCGATACACCGCCTCTGTAAAAATACCCAATAATGACGGTAATAAACATCCAGAACCTGGCTCAATTATGATACAATAACGAACATAACTAACTGATTCTAATCATTAAACAGAGGCTTTATGCGTGATTACATACACGGTTTAAATCGCCAGCAACAACTGTTATTCCCAGAGCGGCTAGAGGATCGGCGAGAATGATCCGGTTCGTGCCATTGATGCCTATGTGGATAGTTTAGAAGTTGAGGCCTTGGGCTTTAAGACAAGATATAGCGACAAAAACAACAGATGGCCAGTCAGGCGAAAGAAACCTTGACCCTTGAGACTTTGGAGGTGGTTGCCGACAAGGGGTCATAGCGCAACCGAGATAAAGGACTGTGTTGACGACAAAATCCACCCAATCATCCCGCCGCCGATTATCCCACCTATTGACACGCAACAGAAACAAAAGAAAACGGGCAGATACACTAAAGAGGATTTTGTCTATTGTTGTACATCTTAGAGGGTCGCAAGACGAATACACCTGCCCTAACGGCAAAACACTGACAAAAACAGCAAGCCCAAGCCTATCCAAAGGCGAGCCTGGGTTTATTTATAGCACCAGTGCCCTAGATTGCAAGGCTTGCCCTTTGCGTAGCAAGTGCCTGACAAAGCAAACGCCTCACCGAAGAATATGGCGCTGGGAACATGAAGCCTTTATGCAATCCTGGCGCGAGTTGATGCAAACAGAATCAGCCAAGGCGATTAGCAAAAGAAGAGGGGCGATTGTGGAGCATCCTTTTGGCACCATAAAGAGGTCATTAGGCTGGGATCACTACCTGGTCAGAGGCAAAGAAAAAGTATCCGGTGCCTATGGTTTTGATTGGGCACTGATTATGTTTTGCTATAACTTTAAGCGTGTTTTGAACATGCTGTTCAATAAGCTGCTATTAGCTATAAAAGCAGGCAATATTGAAGCCGTAATGGAAGCAATCAAGCGACATCTTTGTTTTTGCGTCCACTATTCGATGGTTTATGCCAGAAATTCTTATTTTTGCAATAAACAAGCTTATTTTACCTGCCTGCTTTCCATAAGAATCCTTTTTTACCCGCACAGGACTCAAAATGCTCAATAGTGGGTTGGTGAGCTGACGTTTGTTGCACAGTCTCTTTCGCAGGAATGACAGGATGGTGCAGGATTTAGAGGAGGTATATAGAACTTCAGTCGGTGGAGTCGGAATCGGCAACGGGTTTAGCCTGCCGCAGACCCGCCAAACCCTTCATAAACAAAACTCTCCCCTGGGCAAGCAGGCAAATTGCCAGCAGTAAATGTAAGAACATGGAAAATCTCAGAGAAACTACCCCTGGCTGACCCTGGACAAAACCCAAATTGATCAGGATTATTCCAGCCGCCAAGCTTAGCACTGCCGCAACAATAACCTGAATCTTGGCAACGGGTTTAGCCTGCCGCAGGCCCGCCAAACCCTTCGTATACAGAATCCCCCCCTTTGGCAAACAGGTAAATTGCCAGCACCGAATGTACGAACACGACATCGTCGTACCAGATATATGACCCAGCCAACATAGAACCCAATTTGATCAGGATCATTCCAGCCGCAAAGCCTAGCACTGCCGCAACAATAACCTGAATCAGGGCAGCTATACGTTCACCCATGTTTACGCGGTATCTCGCAGTTTGTGAAACAACATACAGTGTTTATGTCCATCGGCTCCGAGGAATCGACTGAGGGTTTTGGCGTCAGTTTTTCGAACGTCCACAATGATCAACCCTTCCAGTGAATCATTGAAATTGAGGTGGATATCGAAGCACACCTGACTTCGACGGTCAACTCTCTCCCTCTCCAGAAGTTGGGCTTTGCCGATTTTTGCTGCTCGACACTTGCTCCTGCATTGTTCTACTAAGTTACATCCACGTAGCGATGCAAAATCGGCAACCCGTACATCCCCATTCTGTACATTAAGGGACTGTCGGTTAATTCAAAATCAGTTCAATTTTAAAAAAATACTATATTTAATAACAATGGCTTAAACATTCACAGCAAGCTAAAAACTCCATTTTCCGACAAGCCCATCCTGTACATAAACCCCGCTATCTACAGCTATTGCCTGACGCCAACTATCTTGCGCGGCTGAAGCTGCACTTCCGACAATCAGGCAAAGCTATCAAACGGGTATTTATGCTTGTTTAGACAAGCAAGCCTTGTAAGGGCGTGGCGGGATTCTGGATTTGTTGGCCAAGAGCCTGCTTGTCAGCATGATAAGAAGAGCGCACCAGGGGTCCGCTGGCAACGTGTTTGAAGCCAAGCTGCTCACCATAAACTCGCAATTCTTCGAATTCATCTGGATGCACAAAGCGCTCGACCTTCAAGTGCTGCCTGGAAGGTTGTAGATATTGGCCCAGGGTCACCATGTCGATAGTATGTTCAAGCAAATCATCAAGCACCTGTTTTACTTCATCGATGGTTTCACCCAGGCCAAGCATTAGCCCTGACTTGGTAAGCACCTGACTTTGGCGCAGCTTGTATTGCTTTAATAACTCTAATGACCACTGGTAATCTGCTCCCGGCCTTGCTTTTTTATACAGGCCGGGGACTGTCTCAAGGTTGTGGTTGAAAACATCGGGAGGAGTGTGTTGCAAAATATCTAAAGCAATCGGCATACGACCCCTGAAATCTGGCACCAATACTTCGACTGTAATATCCGGGTTCAGACGCCGGGTCTCGCTAATACAGTTGGCAAAATGTTGAGCGCCGCTATCTTTCAGATCATCTCGATCAACCGAGGTTATCACTACATAGCGCAATTGCATTTCATTTATCGCGGTCGCCAGTTCAGTCGGCTCGCTGGTGTTTAATGGTTTCGGCTTGCCGTGTGCAACATCGCAGAATGGGCAGCGACGTGTACAAATATCACCCATAATCATAAAAGTCGCGGTGCCGTTACTAAAGCATTCGCCCAGGTTCGGGCACGATGCTTCCTCACAAACTGATGCCAGCTTATGTTGTCGCAGTTTCTGTTTAATATGATTGATCTTTGGCGACGCTGGAATTTTTACCCGAATCCAGGCCGGTTTGCTTGCTGGCTCGGTAGTGGGAATTACTTTCACCGGGATGCGACGAACCTTCTCCGCGCCGCGCAGCTTTTTACCCGCCACCAAAACATTTCTTCGTTCCCGTTCAGCCATTAGCTTCAGATTCTCGTTACTCTATTTTGTAATATTCAAGGTAGCCAAGTTCAGCGAGCAATTTATTACTCAATATCTTGCTTGTTTTCTGCATCAGCGACTCTGAATTGGACACATGCTCAGCGATTTGTGTGACCGCCAGGTTCTCATAACCACAGGGGTTAATGCGCGAGAATGGCTCCAGATCCATCTGCACATTCAGACTCAAACCGTGATAACTCCAGCCGTTTTTTATGCGCAGGCCCAAGGCCGCTATTTTAGCATCATTCACGTACACACCGGGAGCTTTCGCTTTGCCGGACGCCGAAATATCAAGATCATTCAAGGTTTGAATTATTGCGCGCTCGATCATATCGACCAGATCACGAACAGCCAATTTTCGGCGTCTGACATTAAGCAGCAAATAGACAACTAATTGGCCGGGGCCGTGGTAGGTGACCTGCCCGCCTCTATCTATTTGAACAACAGGTATGTCAGCCGCGTTGAGGACGTGTTCAGCCTTACCGGCCTGACCCTGAGTAAACACAGGCTTGTGGCTTAACAACCAGAACTCATCGTTACGGCGAGTCTCTGCATGCCCAACCAAATAGCGCATCGAGCTCCAAACTGCTTGATAGTCCTGAAGCCCCAGGCTGCGTACTATTAACGGCTGCCTGGAAAATTCGTTGTCCGAGCCTGGCTCTGCGTGAAAATACTTATAGTCGCTTAGCAACACCCTAAAGAACCATCTTCACGCTATCCAGGGTTTTTAGCTCTTCAAATAGTTGTCGCAGTTGCTCCACACCGGTTGCGATGATGGTAATTCTGACAGAAACGTAGGTGTTTTTTTTGCTGGGCTGCAATTCAATCAAATCGGTAGAAATTTTGCCGCTGTGTTTCTCGACGACTGTAATGACCTGTTTCTGAAAATTCTGCCCGGCGACGCCGATAATTTTAACAGGATAAAGGCAGGGAAACTCGATCCTTGCTGTTTCCTGCTGAAAACCTTCCTGCTGATTATTACCCGCACACATCTCGACAGCGCCTACCCCGAAAACATATTACTGACTACCAGAGTAATCCAATCAACAAAACGTTTCAGCAATCCACCCTGCTCTACAGCCTGCATAGAAATCACATCACCCTGATAGAGAATAGTATTATCCAGAACCACACGCACCTCACCCATGATTTGTCGATCACTCAAGGGAGCCAGGATTATTTCATCCACATCCACAGTAGCGGTCACAGACTCGGCTTGTCCGCGAGGAATTGTAATATAAACCTCGTCCTGTATTCCAATATCGACCGAATTCTGCGCCCCGGAATAAACCAGCACATTGGTCAGAACCTGATTGGAGTCGTAGAGTTTGTGCGTTTCATAATATCGAAAACCGTAGGTCAACAGTTTCTGTGTTTCTATTGCGCGGGCTTCTTCACTTGCAGTTCCCATCACCACAGAAATTAAACGCATGCCATCTCGCTGCGCCGAAGCGACCAGACAGTAGCCGGCAGCATCAGTCCAGCCGGTTTTCATACCATCGACATTGCGATCACGAAACAAAAGAGAATTTCTGTTACTTTGACGAATACCGTTATAGGTAAATTCACGCTCTGCGTACATTGGATAGAATCCTGCATGTCGGCTGATTGCTGCGCTGGCAAGGACAGATAGATCCCGCGCCGACATAGTATTGTGATAAAGCTCAGTATCTAAACCGCTGGAGTTCATGAAAACACTCTGGCTCAAGCCCAGTACTTCGGCGTACTGATTCATCATGTCCGCAAATGCTTCCTCGCTCCCTGCTATGTGTTCGGCCATTGCCACACTGGCATCGTTTCCAGATTGAATAATGATGCCGCGAAGCAAATCTTCTACTTTCACCCGGGTATCGACTCCGACGAACATCCTGGAGCCTTCCATACGCCAGGCTTTCTCACTTATGTACACTTCGTCCGCCAGAGCCAGATTGCCGCTTATGATTTCTTCTGTCGCAACATAGGCAGTCATGATCTTGGTCAGGCTGGCAGGAGGAAGAGCCTCATCAGCATTTTCTTCGATCAGTATGTGGCCAGTTTTGGCATCAATAAGTATGTAGCTGGTTGCAGCTATGTCGGGAGGCCCAGGAATTATTGCCGGTGCCGCACCGGCAACATTGGCCAGCAGCATTCCGCTGATTAGAAGCGGTGTGATTAAAAACAGTGATTGCAACGACTTGACCGAAAACGGCAAGCTGCTGGCTGCGAGCTTTGAACTTTTAATCAGAAAAGGCATAAAAATAAATGACATAAAAATCTGTCTCGAATTAATGTGTATTGAGTTGAGAAGTGGCGAATCAATTGCTGCTGCTGGCCGTGGCTGTAACGTCAGAATAACCCATTCAGGATGGCTATTCGGTGACAGTGTACGGACTTCCGAGCTTAGCGGCAACAACACTTTGGCCAAGCCGTTGAATTTGATCAGGATCAGAAATCGGGCCGACTCTGACTCGATGTAAAATTCTATTGTTCGATGTATTCAGCGAACGTATAACAACTGGCAGGCTGGTAAGCGCTTTTAGCCTGCTGGAGACTTTCTCCGCAGCGGCGAGTTCAGAATACGCACCAACCTGTAAATATTTGTCGCCGACTACACGTGAGTCTGACATTTTATCTGGATTAGTTTGCGCAGAAGCCGAATCAGCATCAACGGCAGATTCTGGAGCAATGACAGACTCAAGTTGTACGCGCGCTGTGCCTTTGTCTGCATACCCTAATTTGAGAGCTGCCGCGTAAGAGAGGTCTACAATACGGTCAGCGTGAAACGGCCCCCTGTCGTTCACACGCACTATAATACTTCGATTATTGTCCAGATTGGTCACTTTAAGAAAACCGGGAATTGGCAGTGACTTGTGAGCAGCGGATAGCTGGTACATATCGAATATCTCGCCATTGGGCGTCTTGTGACCATGGAATTTTTCGCCGTACCAGGATGCCACGCCACGCTCGCTATAGCCTTCTTCGGTTGTCAACACCTGATAACTCTTTCCAAGCACAGTATAGGGGCTGCGATTTCCTGCCATTGTTCGATTTACCGGTTCTGGTACAATCTCAGCAATCGCTGACACGTCGATGGGGCTTGTTGGTGCCCTGTCTTGCTGAATGCTGTAACGGCCCGCATTGGGAGACTCGGACGCCGGTGTGCTGCTGCAAGCTACTACAGCTAAAAGAACCGTGAATAACAGCGCAACTCTCAAAGTATTTCGATTCATTTACCAGGCCCTGCGTATAATTTCGTTTTGGTTCTTATCTGGTATAGCATTTAAAAGCGATGACTCAGATTATTCTACTGCGCCCATGAGTCCGTATTGACATCAGCAGGCCAAAACCGATAAATAATGTAACCACCGAGGTGCCACCACGACTCATTAGCGGTAGTGGCAGACCTATTACCGGTAATAATCCTGAGACCATTGCCATATTGACGAATACATACAAGAAAAAGGTGAGGGTCAGGCTGCCTGCAAGCAATCGACTAAACATGTCGTTCGCTGCCAGGGCAATAAAACAACCCCGCGCTACTACCAATAAGTACATACAAATCAGAAATAACACACCCAGCAATCCAAACTCCTCCGCCAATACCGCCAGAATGAAATCTGTATTGCTTTCTGGAATAAAATCCAGATGAGACTGGGCACCGTCGCGGTATCCTTTTCCGTAGATGCCACCCGAGCCGATCGCAATTTGAGACTGAATTATGTTGTACCCGGCTCCCGTCGGATCACGGTAGGGGTTGAAAAATGTGAGAATTCGGTTTTTTTGATGTTCCTGCGCCAGAAATAGATACCAGCCAGGCGATACTAACAGCAGTGTGATAAATCCGGCAATAACCAGACGCCAGCGAATGCCCGCTAACAGCACCACGAAAACACCAGACATAGTGACCATGATTGCAGTACCGGTATCATTCTGAACAATGATTAATGCGGCTGGTACCACTATCATTACTGTGGACCAGAACAAATGCCTAAACCCTGGTGGCAGGGGTCGGCTGGCTAAATACCAGGCCATCAACATGGGTACTACAAACTTCATTAATTCCGAAGGTTGGAAGCTGGGTAGTCCTGGTAAGTCCAGCCAGCTCCTGGCGCCGTTTGCTTCCACCCCTATAAACAACACCAGGAACAACAAACCCACACAGGCAGCATATATGGATGGAGCCCATTGTCTAAAAAAATGCACGTTGAATTGTGCCACGGTGAACATCACCACCAAGCCTGCCAGCATAGTCAGTGCCTGGCGTTGCACCACGGGTAAATCTTCACCGCTGGCACTGTACAAAACAAACAAACCAAATCCACAGAGTAAAACCACAGCAGCCAGCAACGGGGGATCAGTGTGGATAGCGCGCCAAAATGATTTTTGTTGTCCAGCCGTGGAATCCAAACCATCGGATTGACGTATGAAGTCCTGGTTATTCATCGACCAGAGAAATTAACCGGTCGTGACCAGACTCAAATGCAGCAAAGTCGATTGCTAAAATATCAAGCAGGTAAGCGTCTATTATTTCTTTCGCAACAGGACTCGCCACCGACGCACCAGCCTCGCCGTTCTCGACAAATACAGCCAGGGCAATTTTAGGTTCTATGTGCGGGTTTTCTGCTGGGGCAAAGGATACAAAAAGGCCATGATCCTTATGCTTATCCTGCAATTCGATATCAGTGCTTCTCAGAATATCCTGGCTGATAGCCACTAGCTGTGCTGTTCCTGTTTTACCAGCCATCTTGTAGGGCATATCCCGATCTTTCATGGCGGTGTATTGATAAGCGCTGCCATTATTTCGAAATTCACCGTTGACGAAGGGCTTATGTACGACCATTGTCATAGACTCTTGTATATAACGCCAATAGTCCGGGTCATCGACCAGTACATCAGGCAGCGAATCATCGACCAGCGGCAATTCGGATTCGCCGTCAACGCTCATCAACATGCGTGGCGCAACTACCCTCCCTGAATTTGCCATGATGCTGACCGCCGTCGCCAACTGTAGCGGGGTTATCCACATATAACCATTGCCGATTGAGGACACGACTGTGTCTCCCTGATACCAGGGTTCACCGTGTGCGGACTGTTTCCATTCGCGGGACGGCAAGACACCGGTTCTGGCGTAAGGAATATCGATAGCAAAATTAGCGCCGAAGCCAAACTGCGACATGAAACCGTGAATAGTATCGATACCCATTCTGTAACCAAGATCAAAGAAAAAAGTATCACAGGATTGATAGATTGCTCTTTGCAGATTAGTAGTGCCATGACCACCACCGTTAGCTGTCCGGTAAGTCCAGTCTCCATAGCGGCGGGAAACACCAGGAATTCTAAAATAGCCAGGATCTTCTACAGTGTGATGGTAATCTACAAACCCGTGTTGCAATCCTGCTAATCCAATAAAAGGTTTTATTGTGGAGCCAGGGGGATAGGGATTAGTTGCTCGATCGAACAGCGGGGTGTTGATCTCATCTGTTACCAAAACACGGTAGTCTTTGTTGCTAATGCCAGTTACAAACAAGTTGGGATCAAAGCCTGGTTTACTTACCATGGCTAATATGCCACCGGTTGACGGTTCAATAGCAACAATTGCCCCTCTAAAATCACCCAGGGCTTTTTCTGCCGCCAACTGCAACCGGCTATCCAAATGCAGTGTGATATTTTTACCCGCCACAGAATCAGTTCGATCAAGTCGGCGCATGACCTGACCTCTATTGTTCTTCTCAACTATTTCGTAGCCAACCCTGCCGTGTAGCAATTCTTCATAAGTTCGCTCGATTCCGGTTTTCCCGATATGGTTAGTACCGCCGTAATTTTCTCTTTCCTCGGGACTGAGCCTGTCAAGTTCCTGACGATTAATTTCGGACACATAACCAACCGCATGGGCAACGAGATTCTCGTAAGGATAGTGACGAACGAATTGAGGTTCTATAGTGACACCTGGCAGCTTATGACTGTTCACCGCAATGATGGATTTCTCTTCCTCTGTCAACACATAGTGCAGCGGTACCGATGAAAAAGGTACGCGGTTTCGCTTCATTCGAGTAGTGAATTGTTCGATGTCCTCGTCTGACAAACCAATTAGATCGCTCACTAGCTGCAATGTCTTGTCGAGACTTTCGGTTTGTTCCCGTACTATCGTCAGGTTAAAAATGGGTTGGTTATCCGCAAGAAGCTCACCATTGCGGTCAAAGATTAGACCCCGAGCCGGAGGCACATATTGTGAATGCAGTCTATTGTCATCGGAGCGGGCGGAGAAATAGTCGTATTGTGAAATCTGCAAATTCACCAACTTCATGATGAGGGCGGTGAAAAGCAAAATGACAAAGACAGCAGCCACAGCAAGACGGCGGCTAAATAACCTCCGCTCCGCTTCGTGATCCTTAAGCTGCCATTTTCCTGACATTTGAAACTATTCCTGGCTGTGACAGGTTTAATCGGCTAAGGGATAGTACGCTAAAGAGACTGTGCAAGAAACTGAAACCCTCCCTCCATCGCCAGGTTGCCTTACTGGCGGAAAACCCTTGCGGATTTGTGTGGTTTACTGGATTCCTGCTTTCGCGGGGATGACATGATGGTGCAGGAATGACGAATATTGGATTTTGCACAGTCTCTTTCGCAGGAATGACGAATATTGTATTTTTGCACAGCCTCTAAAGCCATTCCTCCACAGGACTTGGACAATAACCAGCCCAAATAGTTTAACCCATTGTCTACAAACTGTGTATTTGTGCAGTTCAGCGGCTGCCAGCACAACTCCCAACTCCCCTTGCTGACGGCTCAGTTTCAATCTCCGTTCGCGATTCGAAATTCCACAATTCTTCCAGATTATACAAAGCGCGAAGCGGAGCAAGCATGAGATGAACAACTACGCTGCCTGCATCCACAAGTATCCATTCAGACTGCAACTTCCCTTCTACCCCCGGCACTTCTTGTCCTGCTTCTTTTACCGTTTTACTGACAGAATCAGATAAGGCTTTCAAATGAGTAGTAGATGTTGCCGTTGCTATCACCATGTAATCTGTAATCGCAGTTAATTTTTCCACATTGATGCAGCGAATCGATTGAGCTTTCATGTCATGCAATGAATCCACCACTATTTTTGCTAATTTTTTACTAGTCAATTTACACCTGTTTGCTGATTATAATGCGCTTGATAGAGACATTTATCGTTTATGTACTGAATTACTCGCTGATCCAGTTCTGGCGCCGTATTCCTGTTCTGCGCCAGCTTTTGTCTCACCGAACTGGAAGCAATATCAAAATGAAAGTCTTCCCGGTAGATTATTTTGCCGCTTTCGCTGACAAACAGCTCCTCACTGGTAGCAACCCGTCTCTGCGCAAAACTTACTGCTGCCATTGTTTCTTGTGACAGGCTGGAGCCTGCTCGCGACAGCACCAGTAAATGACTTAATTCCAGTATCTCTTTCCACCGGTGCCATTGGGTAAGAGTATTGAAGGAATCCAGGCCCAATACAAAAACCAGGCTATTATCTTGCTGATTGACGTGTTGCTGCTTGATGATCTCAAGTGTATCAACCGTGTAGGACAGGCCATCCCTTTCCAGCTCAATCGGCTCTAACTCAATTTTGGGAATAGGCGACGTAACAAGTTCAAGCATCGCCAGACGATGATGTCCCGCAGTCCGCGCAGACTCTTTATGATTTGGCCAATGGCAAGGAACCATTTTCAGGCAATCGACAGACAAATGCTTTAACGCAAATTGCGCGGCTTGCATGTGCCCGCGATGAACCGGATCAAACATACCTCCAAATACTGCGACACGAGAACTCATTGTCTGATGTGTCCGTCTCCCAGAACAATATATTTCTGTGAAGTTAAACCCTCAAGACCTACCGGCCCGCGAGCGTGCAACTTGTCCGTTGATATTCCTATTTCCGCACCCAGGCCGTATTCAAATCCATCTGCAAATCGAGTCGATGCGTTTACCATGACTGAACTGGAATCAACCTCTCGCAAAAACTTCTGCGCACGGGCATAGTCCTCAGTGACGATCGATTCAGTATGTTGGGAACTGTAGCTGTTAATATGATCAATGGCGGCATCTACGTCTTCAACAATTTTGATGGAGAGTATAGCTGCCAGGTATTCCGTTTCCCAGTCAAGTTCAGAGGCCGGGTTTATTCCTGCCACTATGCTTCTGGTTTTTTCACAGCCCCTGAGTTCCACACCGTGCCTGACTAACTGCTGTGCGAGCGAAGGCAATACAGTTTCCGCAATCTGTTCGGCAACCAGCAACGACTCCAGCGTACAACAGGTACCGTAGCGCTGTGTCTTCGCGTTCATTGCAATTGCTATAGCCTTTTCAATATTCGCCTTGTCATCGATGTAGAGGTGGCAGTTTCCATCCAGGTGTTTTATCACTGGAACTTTCGCGTCCTCACTGATTCTGGCGATTAAGCCCTTACCACCGCGCGGCACTATTACGTCAACAAATTCGGGCATGGTGATCAGCAGCCCCACTGCATCGCGATCGGGACGATCCAGCACTTGAACCACCCCGGGACTCAAGCCAGCTTGCTGCAAGCCAGTGCTTATACAGCTCGCTATAGCCTGGTTCGAGTGGATGGCCTCGGAGCCGCCGCGCAGGATAGTTGCATTACCCGACTTCAAACACAGGCTGGCGGCTTCGCAGGTCACGTTAGGTCTGGACTCGTAAATTATACCGATCACACCCAACGGCACCCGCATCCTGCCTACCTGAATTCCGCTTGGTCGATATTTCAGGTCGGAAACCGCGCCCACTGGATCATCCAGTGCCGCTACCTGCCGCAGCCCCTCAATCATCGTATCAATACGACTCTGATTGAGTTCCAGTCGATCCAGCAACACGGCATCCAGCCCCTTATCACTGCCAGCTTGCATGTCCTCTTGATTGGCCAGCATAAGTTGTTCACGTCCCGCGTCGATGGCAGCAGCAATGGCCAGCAACGCAGTATTTTTTTGCGCTGTACCTGCCTTCGCAATTTGCCGTGACGCGACCCTTGCCTGACGGCCCATTTCCAGCATGTATGTTTCGATATCAGGCATTTTTATTTATTCCACACGACTCTACTGAGACCCTGGCATAATTGTCGAAAGCGCGGCGTCAGCCGCGCAAGCTAGCTGTAGATGGCGGGATTTATGCACAGCATGCACAGGATGCCGATTTTGCATCGCTACATGGATGTAACTTCGTAGAACAATGCAGGAGCAACTGTCGAGCAGTAAAAATCGGTAAGGTCCCACTTCCGGCCATTTTTGGATTATGCAAAGCTCTCCTACTGATATTTTCCGCAGCCAATCATCCAGTCAACCAGGCAGAAACGAACTGCAACTTAGCCGAACAAGCGCCGCAAGAGCCGGATTATAACCCAAATTAGTTAGAATAAGGACTCAATACATGGCGTTGGCGTAGACAGGCGGCGTCTCCAGCCTTTATGCTCTAGTCTGAATCATCTCTGAGAAGACGGATAGACCCAATGGAAATAAGACAAGACACGACTACTGAATCACCACCGCAATCCGTCACAGTGTTTCAGGCGCTAATTCCGGTTTTCGCTCTTGTTAGTCTGCTTTCTTTCTCTGTCTACTTTTTTGGCGAGGATGCCAGCTACGGCCCGAATCAAATAGCCCTCTGTATTGGAGCGGCGGTTGCCGCAGCCATCGGTTGGAGGAATGGGCAAAAATGGCAGCAGATTGAAAATAGCATCGTGTCTGGCGTTAGCATCGCATTAAAACCCATCCTGATTCTGTTCAGTGTGGGGCTGTTGATTGGTAGCTGGATTCTCTCCGGCACCGTTCCCACCATGATTTATTACAGCTTATTGATTCTGGATCCTGCAATATTTTATGCGGCAAGCTGTGTCATCTGCGGCTTGATAGCCCTTAGCATTGGCAGTTCGTGGACCGTCGCTGGCACCGTAGGCATCGCATTAATTGGCGCAGCCGCAGGTCTGGGCTTGTCCGTGGAAATCACTGCTGGCGCAATTATCTCCGGTGCCTATTTCGGCGACAAGATGTCGCCGCTTTCCGAAACCACCAACCTGGCGCCAGCAGTTGTAGGCACTGATTTATTTTCTCATATTGGTCACATGGTATGGACCACCATTCCAAGCATAGTTATTGCATTAATCATTTACCTTCTGATTGGCCTGACTATTGACACAGAAAACACCGCCAGTGATCTTGCTATCACCCTGCAACTTATCACTGAAAACTTTACCATTAACCCTTTCATGCTGCTGCCAGTGGCAGCTTTGCTGGTTATGGCACAAAAAAAGCTGCCTCCAATCCCTACAATTCTTGCCGGCGCTCTAATCGGAGTGGTTCTCGCTGTAGTTTTTCAGCAGAGCGCGGTGTTAAGTTTGGCTGGCGATACACCAAACCTGGTGCTGGGCCTGTTCAAGGGCACCTGGCAAACATTGTTCGATGGATTCACCCTGTCCAGCGGAAATGAAACTCTGGACGACCTCATGACTCGAGGTGGAATGAGTTCAATGCTTAATACTGTTTGGCTAATTCTTTGTGCCATGGTGTTTGGAGCCGTCATGGATCACACTGGTCTACTGCAATGCCTGGTGAATTATGCACTTTCCTTTGTGCACAGTACCGGCAGTTTGATTGCAACCACTATAGTCACTTGTATTGGCGCTAATATCATCACCTCGGATCAATACATCTCTATCGTATTACCGGGACGAATGTACAAGCTTGAATACCAAAAAAGGAACCTGGATGCGAAGAACTTGTCCCGCAGCCTGGAAGACGCCGGTACCATGACCTCACCCCTGATTCCCTGGAATACTTGTGGCGCTTATATGAGCGGTACGCTTGGCGTAGCCACCTTCGCCTATTTACCCTACTGCTTCTTCAATCTGGTTTGCCCCTTTATCGCTGTTATTTACGGCTTCACGAATTTCAAAATAGCAGCACTGCATACAGAACAACCTGCCTGACAAGAAAGAAACAGGCGCCAGGGTCACGGCCTGTCACCGAAGCCGCGACAATCACCCTGGATGTGTTGCAGCAGGTTGACATGATTGCCACCAGTGGCAGGGCTCTTTAGGGTCTGCATCAGCCGTAGCAAATAGCTGTTTGCAATCTGAGTCACATCCTCTTTTGTGGCAGCGGCGAACACCTCCCCCATCAGACAGCTACGGATGCCCACTGCTATCTTGCACGATTCAGTGACTAATCCTTTCGAGTCCGGTGCTTCTGTACTTGATTGTTCAGTAACCAGGTTTTCAATCCCCCGGAATCGACTCGTAGATCAATCAATTTCTCCTTACGGTTTTTGTTTAATTGTTTAATCTTGTATTCCAGTTTCAGGGCTTCAGATCTGCTTCCGGCAACTATTTGATAAACAAGAGACAAGGGGGCTTTGCCGCGCAGGGCTTTCGCGCCTTTATCTTTCTTATCGCTATTCTGATGCTCGTCAAAGCGACGACTGACATCGGTGCTGATACCGGTGTACAAACTGCCGTCCCCGGCACGAATCAGGTACAGCGACCAATTCTCCCTTGCTTTCTCATTGATACTCATCTTTTAGTGTTATAGCAGCCGCCAGAAGCCATTTTCTATCTGTGTTTTCTGCTCTCGCTGTAGCTTAATCAGGTGCGCCAACAGTGTCCTTTTTGCCCAGGGTATGAGATGTGTTGCCACATCATCGTAAACCCTCAGCACTAGCTCATCCAGACTGATTGCGCCAGAGCCACCCAGCGCAGTAAGCACTTTTTGTTCTCTTTTCAATCTGTGTGCTATCAGTTTTTCAATTTCGACATGGGGCTGACGCATAATGCCGCCGTGCCCGGGTGCCAGCGCCTTGAGCGGAATTTTTTGCAAGCGTGCAAGCGCCTCTAAATAGGCAGCCATATCACCATCGGGCGGCAAAATTACCGAGGTCGTCCCTTGCAGCACATGATCACCGGTGAACAGAAGCTGCTCTTCCCGCAATAGAAAGCAGATATGATTGGACACATGCCCAGGCGTAGCGATGAGTTGCAGGCTGTATTCCCCGCAGTCGATGATTTCTTCATCCTGCCAAATTTTTCCGGGGGCAAATGTCGTGTCCTGGCCCGCCACAGCAGGTGCCCGCAGACCAACAAGTGTAGCACCAGTCGCTTCCTGCAATGGCAAGGCGCCGGGCGAGTGATCCCGATGGGTATGGGTTATCAGAATATACTCCAGGCGTGCATCGCCGATGGCGTCGAGAAAACTTTGCAACTGCGCTTCATCCACAGGCCCGGGATCCAACAAGGACAATCGTTGATCGCCAATCAAGTAGCTGTTAGTGCCAGGGCCGGTCATAGGCCCGGGGTTTCGGCCGAGAATTCGCCTTACAGGTACACTACGGGTGGACACTGCAATAGCTGCGCCAGCTTCAGATTCATTCATTCCTCAAATTCCTTGTTTACCAGCCTTCGAAAATTGCCGTTGCTGGAGCAAAATTAATCAATAAAAGACTGGCTCCAGTTAATAGAAATCTGGCTGGCGTTTCATCGCGATTCAGGACATAATTGCCCGCTTTAAATTTCCCTGGATTGCACAGGGCATAGCCTGATTTTTTGTCCCGCCGAACCGTCATGGATGATACACCCCCGAACTGAATTTCAACCACATTCAATCTATTTTGAAGTTCGTTGACTGAAGGCTCATGGAAATAGCAACACAAGCCAGGAACTCAAATGTACAAAATAAAGACCTGCAATACTATCTCAGAGAAAGGTTTGGAACGCTTTCCCAGGCAAGTCTATCACGTAGACGCCGATTTGACTGATGCTGATGCTATCTTGCTGCGCAGTCACAAATTGGATGCAGGCACTATCGAAGAAGGATTGAAGGCGGTAGCGAGAGCAGGCGCGGGAACTAACAATGTGCCGGTCGATTTCTGCACAGAAGCAGGCGTGGTTGTCTTCAATACACCTGGAGCCAATGCCAATGCGGTTAAAGAACTCATCTTATGTGGTTTATTGCTAGCCTCCAGAGGAATCATTCCGGGCATTGGATTTGCCAGCACGCAAACGGCCATATCAGATGAAGCCGAATTGTCCAAATTAGTGGAGCAAGAAAAGAAAAAATTCAAGGGCAGTGAAATAGCCGGCAAGACTCTGGGAGTTATCGGCCTGGGTGCAATTGGCTCATTGGTGGCGGAAATGGCCATAGGGCTGGGCATGAAAGTGCAAGGCTATGACCCGGCGCTGTCAGTTGCAGCAGCCTGGCGCCTGCCCAGTCAGGTTAAACGAAAAGAGAATATCGCCGCCCTGGTAGCAAGCTCTGATTTTATCTCTCTTCACCTGCCCATCCTGGACTCTACAAGGGGTCTTATCAACGCAGAGATTTTCGCGGCCATGCGCAAGGGCACTTGTTTATTGAATTTTGCCCGGGATGAAATTGTTGACTCAAAAGCACTGCTTGAGGCTCTGGAATCAGGACCACTGGCTAAGTACGTGAGTGACTTCCCGCGCCCGGAGTTACTCGGCAGAGTCGATGTGATCTCCATGCCTCATATCGGTGCCAGCACTAACGAAGCGGAACAGAACTGTGCGGTCATGGCCGCAGATCAATTGATGGACTTTCTGGAGAATGGAAATATTAAGAATTCAGTGAATTTCCCTGATGTATTCCTGGACCGGGCTGCCGACGCTGACAGTTGCACACGACTCGCCATTTGCAATCGCAATGTTCCTAAAATGCTGGGTCAGATACTGTCGGTACTGGCCGACCAAAATATCAATGTATTGGACATGCTGAACAAAAGCCAAAACGATATTGCCTATAATTTAATTGACCTTGAAACAACAGCTTGCCAAGAAACACTGGCGGCAATCGCTGACATCGAAGACGTGATCAAGGTAACGCTGCTATAAACACTGCCATGGAACCTTTACATGATTCAAAAAATAGTCGGAAGTGGAACTTTGCCGATTTTTGCCCCTCGACAATTGCTCCTGCATTGTTCTACTAAGTTACATCCATGTAACGATGCAAAATCGGCATACCGTACATCTTGCACATCCTGTACATAAATCCGGTTATCGACCACTATTACCACTATCTTGCGCGGCTGAAGCTGCACTTTGGACAATTATGCAAAATCCCACTATAGAAATACCGGCTTCGAATAGATGCCATTATTGAAACCCCTCTCAGGAAAGCAGCAATGACTCGAATTTTTAATTTTGGCGCTGGACCGGCAATGTTGCCCGGCGTCGCCATGGAAAGAGCACAGAAAGAATTTTTGAATTACCAAAACATGGGCGCTGGTCTAATCGAAATCAGTCATCGCTCAAAAGAATTTGGCGAAGTCATTGCTGCCGTAGATTCCTTGCTGCTCGAACTCGCCAACATACCCGACAACTACAAGATTCTCTACGTCCACGGCGGTGCGCAAATGCAATTTTCCGCCGTGCCAATGAATCTGATCAAGCGACTACCGGCGAAAAAAGCAGCCTATGTTGAATCGGGTAATTTTGCGACTCTGGCCAGGAAAGAAGCCGCACGTTACGGCAATATCAGCGTTACCGCCAGCAGCGAAGGAAGCAATTTCGACAGAATCCCGGAATTTGACGTAGCCACAGTCGATGAAGACACTTCCTATATTCATATCACCAGCAATAACACTATCTACGGAACTCGCTGGCAGCAGTTTCCCGACACCGGTGACATACCGCTGGTGGCTGACATGACCTCCGAATTGCTCTCCAGAGAACTGGATATTTCCCGGTTCGGTATTATCTTTGCTGGATTACAAAAGAATTTAGGGCCGGCGGGACTCGCCTGTGTGATTATTCGCGAAGATTTGTTGGGCCAGGCTATTCCGGAAACACCCAGCCTGCTGAACTATAAGACTTATGCGGACAAACATTCCCTGGCCAACACCAACAATACTTTTGCCATCTACATGATGAAACTGGTATTGGAATGGCTAAAAGACGAAGGCGGCGTCAAGGCTATAGAGCTACGCAACAATGAAAAATCGGCATTACTTTACGAGGTAATAGATAATTCCGATTTCTATCTGGCTACAGCACAGGAACAGCACCGTTCCACCATGAACGTGACTTTCAATCTGGCCAATAATGCTTTGTCTGGCGCTTTTCTGGAGCAGGCTCTTGTGCAAGGACTCTATGCACTAAAAGGTCATCGCAATGTCGGCGGCGTTCGAGCATCTATCTACAACGCCATGCCCCGCGAAGGCTGTCAGGCGTTGGCGGATTTCATGCGAGAGTTTGAGAACGACAACGCCTGATCCATGCGTCGAAACAGCGAGTCCATGCACATTTACTTATGCTGGGCCCTGCTGTAGTTTTGGCTACTGTTGTTAAAGTCTAACGCCAAATAAACACTGTCATGGACCTCCCACGCAAAATAATTCACTGCGATTGTGATTGTTTCTATGCATCCATAGAGATGCGCGACAACCCGAACCTGGCCAATTTGCCTATCGCTGTGGGTGGCTCACCCAATCGACGCGGCGTTGTAGCAACCTGCAACTATGAGGCGAGGAGGTTTGGGGTTCATTCCGCCATGGCATCGGCTAGCGCGCGAAAATTATGCCCGGACCTTATTATTATCCGGCCTGATATGGAGAAGTATCGTCATGCCTCCGGGCTTATCCATGAAGTGTTGCAGAACTACAGCGATTTAATAGAACCCTTATCACTTGATGAAGCCTTTCTCGATGTCAGTAAATCGGTTCATTTCGGGGGCAGTGCTACTCGAATCGCCGAAGCAATTCGTCGCGAAGTGCGAGAAAAGGTTGGTATCACTATTTCTGCCGGTATAGCACCCAACAAATTTTTGGCCAAAATCGCCAGTGACTGGAAAAAACCTGATGGTCAATTCGTCGTCCGTCCCGAGCAAGTTGACATTTTTGTGGCGCAACTCGCGGTCAATAAACTGCATGGCGTCGGTAAGGTAACCGCAGCAAGGATGAAACGCCTGGGCATAGAGAACTGCGGCGACCTGAGACAGCTTGGCAAGGACAAATTACAAGACTACTTTGGCAGCTTTGGCGATCGTCTGCATAAGCTGAGCAGGGGTATAGACAATAGAATCGTCCAGACTGAGCGCATTCGAAAATCCCTGAGCGTTGAAAATACCTACGCCGAAGATTTACCTTCACTGACAAGCTGCTTACAAGAATTACCCAAGCTGGAACTACAGCTGCTAAAGAGAATGGAAAATTTGAGTGCCGATTACCAAATACACAAACAGTTTATCAAAATAAAATTTCGTGATTTTGTGAGTACCACGGTCGAGATGATTTCTGCTAACACCGACAGCGAGAACTTTCGCTCCCTTTGCGAACAAGGTTTCACTAGAGGCAACAAGCCTGTACGTCTGCTAGGCATGGGGGTTAGACTGCTTCCTGCAAACCTTGAAGAAACTGACGATCAACTCAGCCTGGAAATTTGACTATTCTTTAGTAATCAGGACAAATAGTAACCAGGATAAACGCCATGAGCAGGTATCGCCCTCCACAAAAACCTGGTGCAAAATACATTACTGCCGAGGGGGAGAAGCTATTGAAAGCCGAGCTCCACCAACTTTGGAAGGTAGAACGACCGCTTGTTACGCAATCCGTCTCTGACGCTGCCGCCCTGGGAGACCGTTCGGAAAACGCTGAGTATATTTATGGCAAAAAGAAATTAAGGGAAATTGATCGACGAGTCAGATATCTGGGCAAGAGGCTTGAAGAAATGACTGTCGTTTCTGGACCGCCAGAAAACCGGGGCAAGATATATTTTGGTGCCACGGTAACCCTGCAAGAGCAAGAACAACAAACATCTGTCACTTACAAAATTGTAGGCCCCGACGAGCTAGACCCTGAAAAGGGATACATCAGCATAGACGCTCCCTTGGGGCGAGCGCTGCTGGGCAAGGAAGTGGATAGCGAAATTGAAATTAACTCGCCACAAGGACAGAAGGTTTTCCATGTGCTTGCCATCATCTACTAAGCATTTTCCAGGATGAAACATGCCACCCTGATCGTTGTGCCACGAGCCCTGGGTTCTACTGTCACTATCCCATTAGAAATGCTCAGTGCGGCCAACGATATTGCGCTATCGAGAAGGCAGAAAGATAAATTAATAAGAATCGAGCTTGCCTCTGGCAGTGACGACATTCAATTCGAACTCAGCGGTGGCTTGACAGTTCGGTGTCACACAAAACTGGAAAATATCAGCCACAGCGATCTGATTTTTATTCCCGGTATATGGGGAAACCCAAGATCATCGCTTACACGGCATATTCCCATGCAGCAATGGTTGTGCAAACAATATGAAACAGGCAGTACGCTATGCTCCACAGTTACCGGGAGTTTCTTTCTGGCGGAGGCAGGTTTACTGGACGGCAAGTCGGCTACCACACATTGGCGTTTCTTCGACGAATTTGAGAAACGTTACAAAAAGACAAAATTGCAAAGAAAACGCTTTATCACCAGCGACAGTAACTTATTTTGTACCGGCAGTGTCAATGCTGTTCGAGATGTCATGCTGCATTTTGTAGAGCGACTGTATGGGAATTCAATAGCTAACGAAATCTCGCGCCAATTCAGCCATGAATTAAAAAGGTCCTATGAATCATTACTGCTAAATGAAGACCAACAGAGAAGTCATCATGACGAAGAGATAATAAAAGTTCAGGAATGGCTGGGCAGGAACTATCAAACTGAATTTTTAATTAGCAATGTAGCTGAAAAATTCCGCTTGAGTGTTCGCTCTTTGAATCGACGATTCAAACTGGCCACAAACGCTTCACCACTGCAATACTTGCAAGAATTAAGAATCAACCACGCAAAAGCATTGCTCAAGCAGAGCAACTTAACCGTGCTGGAGGTAGCCGACCTGGTTGGGTATCACGACGCCAGTTACTTCACCAGCCTATTTAAAAAACTGAATGCGGTTACTCCAAACGAATACAGAAGCCTGGTCAGAAACAAACTATTTCTGGCGGGGAGTGACCGATAATACTATGGCGCAGGAGAATCACCAAGTGGGCAGCAATCGGAAGCTCTCATCCGCCTGGTTTCTATTCACTCAAGCGGGCGCTTATCGAATTTTTGCTGCTGATCGGGGCTGGCCTCTGTTTGATATTGTGATTTCCAGTCAGAATAAGGCATCCCGTACACCATTTCCCTTGCCGCCTCATAGTCTACATCCAGACCACGAGATTGAGCTTCTGCCGCGTACCATTTTGACAAACAATTCCGGCAAAAACTCGCCAGGTTCATCAGATCAATATTTTGCACTTCCTTGTGCTCATCCAAATGTTGCAGCAATTTTCTAAATGTCGCCGCCTCAATCTGCAACCGCGTTGCCTCATTCACTTCTTGATCTGCCATTTGTTATGCTACTGCCTCATTGTTGATACTGCCCGGATCGCTGTCATCAAAATCATTCGTGCCCAGTGAGATTGGCTGTATCTCCTTGTGTAGCGGTGTCGCCCTGTGCTTTTTGTCGATAGACTTGAGCTGTCTTTCTGCCACATTAAAAGCATCCCGAATCGCAATATATAAATCCTCATGGGCGTGATTATCGTGTTGGTCCTGGTTTACCCGAACTTCTAGCGTGGGGGTGTGAATCTCTAAACCTACCGAATACACTTTTCCCTTGTGCTGATGATTATGCGGGGAATCCAATACCACTCGACCATTGATAATTTGATCGCAAAAACGCTCTAATTTCCCTATACGCTTTTGCACCGCTTCGCTTATAGCCTCTGTTTGATCGATATTGTGATACACTATCTGGAATTCATTAGTCATAAAGTATTATCTCCTGATTTTATTCATGTAGCGAATGACGAACCTGTGTCTGGTTTTACCTGGTACCCCCTCCAGTGACTGGCAAATTGCCGCCGATCAATTTTCGAGTACGACAAAGCCGCCCACGCTTTTCGGATGAAGCGCAGGCTAAAGCAGATGATCTGCTTGCCGTGACAGAAAATTCGAGTAATGACGGAGAAGAAAATTGAGTTTGCGCTAAGCAGCCAAATACAGAAGTATTCAGGCATTGCGGTGGAAACTGTAGCGAACGATAAATCTCTAGCATTCCCTCTCCCTGGTAGTACGGGTTCCAGGTTACCTCTTTCACAAGCGTTTGTCCAAACAAGTTGCTACCTCTATATAACACCAGTGCCAAGGCTCAAAGTCAATGCCGTGGGGGTTGCCACGGGGGTAGCTGAGGTGAAATCCGTAAGTCTCTGCGTTTTTTTTAAGCCATTGATACGCATCACTATTTTCGAATACCGTCGTTAGGGCATCACAGCCTGGAGTACCCAGGTCAACAGCACGGCCGCTGTGGTGCTCACTGTAACCAGGCGCCGCATTAACGCGGAGTATCTGCTCTATGCCTTGTCCATCCTGAAGTTTGCGCGCGATCAAATCATGCTGATATCGAAAGCCACGAAAAGCAGAAATAAGAAACAGTGAAATGCCTTGTCGCGTAGCGGCTCGCCGCATTGCAGTCCAGGCCGCAAACGCGGAAGGTGTCAATCGCTGTGGTCGTTCATAGAAATCCGGCTCAGTATCCACCAGCACATCGGGTTCCGGGCAGAGAGGAAGCTTGCAACGAAGCGCATAATCCGCCGGGATGCCCAGGGCTTGATGCAAGCCACCCAGAGTGGTTTGAAATTCGTCCGGCTTATTCATGGCTGACCCAAGCTCGCCAAAGGCAAACTTGACTCGGCAAACCAGTCACCACTTGCTGGCTCGGGAATAGCTATCAGGGATAGCCTTCGTAAACGGTTGTAATCCAGCGCTCTTCATTGATAAACCCCTGCCCCCAGGATTCATATTCATCAGATAAGCCAGTGGCTACAACGTCTTCCAGGCTCATTTGCTGTGATTTCATCGTGCGAATCGCTGTCGATGTATCCTTGACCACATTGTAGAAAGCCAGCAGGTCTGCTTTCGTAGCCAGTGGGCCGTGGCCGGGAATAACTGCTGTATCGTCATCTATCCATGACAGAGCCTTTTCCAGGTTATCGATATATCCCTGCACACTACCGCCACTGGCCAGATCCACAAACGGGAAGCCTCCATTGAAGAATTGGTCGCCCATGTGAATGACATTGCTGTCCCCAAACATTACTACACTGTCAGTATCGGTGTGTCCCCGAGGCATGTGAATAAGTGTAATATCTTCTCCATTGAAGTGGACTGTCACATCATCATCGTAGGTAACCACAGGCAGCGCCGACGCAGGAGAACCTCCCGCTTCAAGCCGGCCTCTCACGTTTTCATGAGCAACGATAATGCTGGCAACACCAAAATCGGCATTGCCGCCAGTGTGATCTCCATGAAAGTGGGTATTCAACAAGAATCTGGGGGTGTCAGATCCCAGCTCAGCAAGGGCTGCCCGAATTTTTGCAGCCAGCGGCGCATACTGGTCATCTACGATAAGCAGGCCGTCTTCTCCTGCTGAAACCCCGATATTTCCACCCGACCCAACTAACATGGAAATATTACCTCGAACCAACACAGTCTCAATGCTGACCTTGGCGAATCTATCATTCTGGGCGAACACAACCGTGGCTATACCGACCCCCGTTAGCAAAACTAATGCAGCGACTATTTTTTTGATCCTCATGGCTCCTCCGCAGGAAATTTTATGACTACTCATATTTGCTGACATACTACTCTTCTATTGCAGATATACTACTGTTCTATTATTGCAAACATACTATGTGCGGCGATGGATTTATGCAAGCGCCTATCGGAACCATTGGAACGCCATGGCAGCAACATTAATCGCACTACTATGGCCCAGTGAATCATTCGGCTGGCAGGTGTTAGGGAGACAGGCAAGGCGGTCACCTCGGACAAGTGGATGTGGCTGGTTCGCGACGATCCACCGGGCAAACCGACGGTGGTGTTTGAGTATGATCCGTCGCACACTGAAATCGTCCCCGAATGCTTGTTTGATGGCTTTGCCATTGTGGTTTTGGCGGTGTGAGTGTTGCAGGTGGATGGCTATGCTGGCTACAACAAGGTATGCCAGAAAAACGGCATTACCCGCATAGTGAGCCAGGGTCACTGGTCGATTTATTGGCGCTTACGAGTACAAGGAGGTAGATCAGAACCCGCGAGACTCATCCAGCGCAGTGTTTGAGCCGCGCGACAACGGTGCGGCATTCACCAGGGTTGAGAGTGAGCACGGTCTCAAGGAAACCCGGGAACTGTTCGGTACCTCGCTGCACCTGACCGACGAACTGGAGAGAGCCATTTTCACGTCTAGCAGAGATGATAAGGCGTTATGAATTTAATCAAACAGATACTTAAAACTGCCCCCAAAACAGAAAATACACTTGAAAAGTCTATAAAAAGGTCTATATTCAGAGCTATTAGCAAATCTATAATAGACTCGTTGGAATTATAATGCCTACTGTATCAAAAGTAATGGCTAGTATGTCTGCCAGTATAACTGACTTCAAAGCGAATCCTAACGCGATAATTGAACAACTCGAAGGGGAAGCCATTGTTGTTTTGAAAAACAATGAACCGTGTTTTTACGCTGTTCCTCATGAACTTTACGAATCTATGCTTGAGGCAATGGAAGACCTGGCCTTGCTAATGCAGGCAAATGCTCGAATGACCGATGGAAAAGAGTCTATGGAAGTAAGCTTGGATGAGCTATAAATTAAAATTTCATCCTGATGCATTAAATGAGTGGAATAAGCTTTCGACTACTGATAGAAACTACTTCAAGAAGAAGCTAGAACAGCGACTAGAAAACCCTCATCTGCCAGGGTCAAGGCTTTCAGGTGGCTATAACCTATACAAGATAAAAAGAAAGCAACCTCCTTTGCGCTTAACTTATCATGCCAATGACACAGATTTAATTGTCACCGCTCTAAGTGTGGGTAAAAGAGACAGTGATGTCTATGCAGAGATGATAAGGCGATATGGAGGAAAAAATCATAACAAGCGCATGCAGCCGGACACGGCGAAGCCGCGCCGCTGATGCGAGGCGTTAGGCTTCCAGGGAGAAAAAATGCGAAAAATAAACTACCCCGCAGCGAGATAGCTTGCTATACCCGACTTCGTTAAGCGAAGCGGGGTAAGTATTGATTTAGCACACAGCCTATAACACAATGCACAGAGCCTGATTTACCACCCGGAAGCAACGAGGAAGCCATGAAAAACCATCTTTTAGTAGTACTGCTTGCCGCCGTGTTTAGCACAGCTACCTCTGCCAATGCCCGATCGGCTTCTCATTTTCCTGTTCGACATACGAATTGGCAAAGCAGGGGGGATGCGAACGCACAATGTAATTTGGGCGCTATGTATTGGGATGGTGAAGGGGTTATCGAAGATGAGCGCGAGGCATATATTTGGTGGTCCATTGCCAAAGCAAACGGCTGCGAATTGGTGGCGGATCTTTTGCGTAAGATTAACTGGGGGGGAGTTCCTGGCTAGCGCAGAAATAAAATCAGCCCGCCGTGAAGCGGCACGGCGATTGCGAGCCATTGAACAGGATATCGAACAAGGCAAAGCAGATTCCGCAAAAAATGTCAGTTTGGACAACTTTTCTCTAGCGGAGCCATCCAAAAGCGTAAATATTGCCGAGCAGGTTTTTGAAAAATCCTGGCGGTCGGTGGTTGTGATTGTGAACAACGACAGCCAGGGTAGCGGTGTGATTGTGCGCCCTAATGTGGTGGCAACCAACTGCCATGTGGTTGATGAGGGTAGCGATATTAGCGTGTATAAAGCCAGCAATCGCCGAGTCGATACTGAAACGTCCTTGACGGCGGTCATCCGCCACAGCGACACCGAGCAGGATTTTTGCTTATTGGAGGTTGATGGTTTATGGGGTGTTCCAGCGACAATACGAAAATACGAGACCCTTAGGGTGGGCGAGAATGTGTATAGTTTGGGCGCGCCGCAAGGATTGGATTTATCCTTGTCCGCTGGGCTTGTTTCGCAACTGCGGAAAATAGACGGTTATCAGGTTGTGCAAACCGATGCCGCCATATCCCCGGGTTCATCTGGCGGCGGCTTGTTTGACAGAGACGGCAATTTGGTCGGGATTACGACTTTTAAGTTCGTTGATGAAAATGTAGAAGGCATCGGCTTTGCCATTCTCGCCGATTTGGTTTTTACGCGCTAACGCTAAACATAAAAAAGATCGGATTGCCACCATGAAAGCGTGTGTGGTATCAATGACGAAGCTCTTCGTGAGGTATTCGTTAATAATAGGCCACACATAGTGACTGCAAATGAGGCGTTTGATAAGGAAGCACAAACGCAAACTTTGTGTAATCTTCCAAGAGCGGCTCACAAAAACCTCAATGCCGTTATTGTTGGTAACTTAACTTGAGATGAATTGAAAAAACTGTATGAAGACCATGTTGTAAAGTCCACGGGCGGGGCAAGAAAGATTTATGACGATATATTGGGCAAGGCACTTGGGAAATGTCCATATTGCGGGGGGATAGGGGAGGCCAGGACACTAGACCACTATTTGCCAAAGGCTTACTTTCCATCTTATTCGGTTTTGCCCATCAACCTCGTCCCAGCTTGTAGAGATTGCAATACAAGGATGGGCAGCTCTTTTCCCACCGAACCAAACCTTCAACCAATTCACCCTTACCTGGATGAACCCCATTTCTTTAGCGAAAAATGGACTACAGCGAATGTTTCGCGAGAGGCTACAATAGTGGTCAACTTTGATGTTTCAGCTCCTGTAGACTGGGACTACAAGGATCAAAGACGTGTTGAACAACACTTTCAGGATTGTGATTTGAAAAACCGTTATCGACTTCAGGTGTGGGACGAACTGGCACCACTGATTTCGCAGCGCAAAGATACGTTGAAAATCCTCGACATAAACCAATTTCGTGGACACCTTTTAATTACGGCGAATGAGCCTGCGTTGCCAATAAATGGTTGGAAGCGAACCTTATATCACGCCCTCGCAGCCACCGAGTGGTTCTGTGAAACTGATTTTACAACTCTAAATGATCATGTGCCTGAGGAAGACTGCTCCTGCCCTGCTCTCCCATAAACAGCTCTCCCACCAATAGCCCTGGTGGTGGAGTGAGGTGAACAAGCGAATTCACTGTACTGAAAGTAAACCTGGTCAAACTTTGGCTACTATGTCATGGTTACTGTCCAATTTGCCCTAAGGTTTTTCTGAATAATCCCACTATAGTCTTGGCAGCAGTGATCTACAGTTTGGCTTGAAGCAATACTTGAATTAATACCTGAAGCAATAGAGGTTCACGGATATGGCAAGATTACCTGTAATCACAGGGTTTGGCGGTATTAACGCCGCAGGACGCAGCTCCGGTCATCATGGCTACCGGCGGATGGTGCTAGATGCGCTTGCAGAAGACCTGACACAAGGTACTTATGCCAATCTTGCTGCATTAACTGGCGCACTGCGAAAAGAAGGGAGTAGATGGCTTGACCAGCAAGGCGATGAGGTAGTGCTTGATAGCCATATCAAGCAACTTGCCCCTTCGCTGCTACAAGGCACTTTAATTCGGGAATTAGAGCAGAATCTATTTCACGCCGATCAACTCCCCTTCCACCGCGGCGCCACCTTTTCGCCGCCAGCCCAGGGGGCACTTGAGTTCGAATTACGCCGCAAGGATTTGCCCTCTCCCGTGCCGCCAGGCTGGGAGATAGTCGATTCCGGGCAGAAAGGAAAAGTTAGCGTGCGCACTGCGGAGCGCTTTGAGGTAATGCTGAAATGTACACGCAAGGCAGCGGTACACAGCGCCGGGCAACTGCCTTCTGGATTCGACCCAACCAGCCTGTATCCGGCCAGAAACCATCCCAGAGGATTGCAGCTAGCTGTATTCGCTGCCTCCGATGCGATTAATTCAATGGGTATTGACTGGGAGAATGTAAAACAAAAGGTGGCCGCTGATCAGATAGCGGTTTATGCCGGCAGTGGCATGAGTCAACTCGACTACAACGGGTATGGCGGCATGATGCAGGCAAGGCTGCTGGGCAAGAAAGTTTCCTCGAAACAACTTCCCCTTGGCTACGCAGAAATGCCCGCCGATTTCATTAATGCCTATTTGCTTGGCAATTTGGGCACAACCGGCACCAATGTCGCCGCCTGTGCCACCTTCTTATACAACCTGCGTCAGGGTGTTCGAGATATTCAATCCGGCACCCATCGAGTAGTGATTGTCGGCACTAGTGAAGCGCCGCTGCTGCCAGAAATTTTTGATGGCTTTGCCACCATGGGAGCATTGGCAGATGATGCTTCCTTGCGTGAGCTGGACAACCTGGAAGACAGCGTAAACCCAAATTATCGCCGAGCCTGTAGACCATTTGGTTACAATGCGGGTTTCACCCTGGCGGAATCTGCGCAGTGCATCGTTCTTTTTGACGATAGTTTGGCACTGGAATTGGGTGCAAATATTTATGCCGGGGTCAATGAAGTGTTTATCAATGCCGACGGTTTCAAAAAATCTATTGCCAGCCCCGGCCTGGGCAATTATATATCGATGGCGAAAGCAGCGGCAGCTACAAAAAATATAATAGGACAGGAAGGCCTGGCAAGGCGTAGCTATGTACAGGCCCACGGAACCGGCACATTGCAAAATCGCCAGACTGAATCCCATATTATCAATCATATTGCTGAAGCATTCGGGATTCAGGGCTGGCCAGTTGCTGCGGTGAAATCTTATATTGGGCATTCGCTTGCCTCCTCATCGGGAGATCAGCTAGCGGCAAGCCTGGGTGTTTGGGCTGAAGGAATAATACCGGGCATCCTCACAGTCGATGAAATCGCAGACGATGTTGCGCATCGCAGTATCGATTTGTTGCTGCAACACAAAGAAGTCGGAAAGCAGGGTATGGATGCGGTAATCATTAACTCGAAAGGCTTTGGCGGCAATAACGCAAGCGCCTCTGTGCTGGCTCCTCACGTAGTGGAACAAATGCTGGCACAGCGACATGGCGCAAAAGCGATAGCCAACTACAAGACACGTAACGAGCTGGTGGCAGAAAATACAATGGCTTATGACGCATCAACATCGGCGGGAGAAAATCGAACCATCTATAAATTCGATCATCATGTTTTGGGCAGCGAGTCTATTGAACTTAGCGCAGAAAACATTGCGGTGGCAGGGCTTGCACCAGAGATAAGCCTGGATATAGAGAATAGCTACGCGGACATGTGTGCTTAGTTGAACGCCTGGTTTCCATCCTACTCTTCCTCAGACCAGGTGCTAACTGGTCATCCGGGTCACTTCAAGCACATGCGCTTCGGCTATTTTCTTTTTCCACAAGGCTGGCCCGGTTTGATGCACGGCGCTGCCATTCACGTCTACCGCCACGGTGACGGGCATCTCCTCAACCTCAAACTCGTGTATGGCTTCCATGCCTAAATCTTCGAAGGCCACTATTCTTGCCTTTCGAATCGCTTTCGATACCAGATAAGCAGCCCCACCCACGGCCATCAGATAGACAGCCTTGTGTTTCTTAATAGCGTCTATGCCCGCCTGACCCCGTTCAGCCTTTCCGATCATGCCGATAAGACCGGTTTTTTCTAATAGCTCATCAGTAAACTTGTCCATGCGAGTAGCGGTTGTCGGCCCAGCCGGGCCTATCACCTCATCACGCACTGCATCGACCGGGCCAACGTAGTAAATAAATTTATTATCGAAATCGACAGCGGCAGGCAGCGCTTCTCCCTTTGCCAACATACCCAGCAAGCGTTTATGGGCTGCATCGCGCCCGGTCAACATAGTTCCAGACAGCAGCAAGGTCTCACCCGGTTGCCAGAGCGCAATGTCTTCTGCTGTTAGTGAATTCAAATCCACCTTGCGCGCGCGTGGACCTGCATCCCAAACAATCTCAGGCCATTGGTCCAAATTGGGCGGCTCGAATTCAGCAATGCCACTACCATCCAGAATGAAGTGGGCGTGGCGCGTGGCGGCGCAGTTTGGAATCATCGCGACAGGCAGAGACGCAGCATGGGTGGGGTAATCAAGAATCTTCACATCCAGTACTGTTGTCAATCCCCCCAAACCTTGCGCGCCTATACCGAGGGCATTCGCCCTGTCCATTATCTCCAAACGCAGTTCTTCAACCCGGTTGTTTGCGCCTCGTTCCCGCAATTCATGAATATCGATTGGATCCATCAATGATTCTTTAGCCAGCACTGCCGCTTTCTCTGCTGTACCTCCTATGCCTATGCCCAACATGCCCGGCGGACACCAGCCTGCTCCCATTGTCGGCAAGGTTTTTTCGACCCAATCCGCCACACTGTCACTGGGGTTTAACATCGCCAGCCTGGCCTTGTTTTCCGAACCGCCACCCTTGGCGGCTAACCTCACCTCGATCTGCTCACCGGCTACGATCTGGGTATGTATAACGGCGGGAGTATTGTCCCCGGTGTTTTTTCTGTCTCCGGCAGGGTCAGATAATATAGAAGCACGTAAAACATTGTCCGGATGCAAGTAGGCTAATCGAACGCCTTCGTTCACCATATCCTCGAGAGACAAGCCTCCCTGCCATTGCACATTCATGCCCACTTTTAAGAAAACGGTAACGATTCCGGTGTCCTGACAAATTGGCCGTTTGCCTTCGGCACAGAGCCTGGAGTTAATAAGAATTTGCGCCATTGCATCTTTCGCTGCATCCGACTCTTCCTTTTCATAGGCTTCGTTTATCGCAGTAATGAAATCGACAGGGTGATAATAGGAAATGTATTGCAATGCATCGGCAACACTTTGAATAACATCTTCATTGCGAATAATAGTCATGTCCAGGTTAACCTCAAAATGGATACTTTCTGCAAGCCATTCTACCCTGGGCAAGAAGAAAAGTGCTTGAGCCAGGGATTTTAAGTTTGCGACTCACAGAAGTTTTAACAAGAAGTCTTTTGCTGCATTGATCTTCTTGGCGAGATAATCACTTCCGCCTCTATCGGGGTGCATTTTTTGCATTAGACTTTTATGCGCCTTGCTGATTTGTCCGCGATCTGCCGCCCCATCTAAACCCAGTATTTCCAGGGCCAAAGACTTCGTCATAACGGACTCGTCACTCACTGTCATGGCTTCGTCATGGCCTTGTGTTTCAGCCTGATCTCTCCACTCCGGAAAGTTACGATCAATAAAGGCTTCCAGCACTTGCCTGGAGTCGATATCTGCCCTGCATTCCTGATACAAGGCCAACAATTCTTGCAGCTCTAGCGCGGAAAGCCTTTTCTCGGCAAAGTGACCACGCAATACCTTGCCATCCATGCTGCCGTCGTCGTGTCGCAACTCCATCTCAAAAAATTCAGTACGGATAGTAGAGATTTGACCTGATTTTGCCGGCCTGGCAGAGCTGGCTCCAGCTTTAAATAGATGCCACATCGGCAAAAGACGCAGTAGCGCAGGCAGCATCCTCAAAAGAAAAGTAGCGGCCACACCCAAGGGTGCCAGAATAAATTGAGCTGGCAATCTGCCAATAGCAATGAGTACCGCAATAACGAGCAGGCTTGCCACGAGAAAAAACAGCAAGCTGTTCTGGCGGGCGCTAAGCGAGAAGCGCTGACTCATGGATTTAACGAAGTAATAAGCCAGTATCGGCAATAACAACAACACCAACAAACGAAAAATCATGGCAGTTCATCTACCTTACTTATCAACAATTTGGAAACAGTTACTTTGCAAGTTGCTGCTCCAGCACCTTTACCGAAGTTGTAGAGCTTTTACTAAAATTTTGTAAGGCTTTTAACCCTCCCGCCGCGTAGATAGCCACCGCCTTCAGCAGGTCTTTAAGTTGGCTGGCGCTGGCGCTATCAAACTGCGAGTAAGCCCCTCCCGACAAACGACTTAACTCTTTGAAAGCCTGTTTTGCACCGGGTTCATTCCGTTCCTGGAACATAAACAACGGGATGTTCAACAATCCCAACTGTCCAGCCTGCCGGGCTAGCACATCGATATTTTCCTCCATTGCGTCACCGATATAAATGAGGCATTTAATCTTCTTCTGCTGATTTTCATCGATTGCATGCTGCAACAACCGCTGCAGCTGTGTAACGCCAGCCTGACAATGAATTCCAGACATGATTCGCAATAGATCATCAGGATTACCTTGCCAGTCGCTGCTAAAAAACTCTCCAAACCCTCTGAAATAACAAAGCTGAATAGTAAGTCCACCCAAAGACTGCGTGCTAATAAACATTTCGTTTTGCAACTGACTCGCCACATCCCAGGTTCCCTGCCTACTGGCTGTTGCATCCAGAGAAAAGATCAAACGTGCATCGCCACTAGCAGTGTTTGGCATGGCAGCAAGCCTGGAAAGAAATTGCTGGACATCATCGCTGCTCGATACTGGATGCTGACCCGTTTTACTGGCAGCAGCACTCTGGTTCGTTTTTTTGAATAAATTTTTCATGTCAAGTAGTCGCCTTGATTGCTTCCAGCCTTAACAACAGCGACGGAGCCGCTGATTGTTGAGCCGGTATTGGCTCATCGCAAGAACAGTGGCTTTCGTCGCTTCAGTGCCCGGAATTTGGAAATACCTCGCTACTCTCGTCAGTGGGAGGGAGGGCGAGCAATGGAAAAATAGAATTCATCGATGACAATGCAACCTCCGACTGGATAAAAAATAACCCATTAACGGCCACATAGTAAAGTACTCATGAGTACCGAGTTAGCCTCATGACACAAGCCTAAATAGCGCCATTCTATCAAGGTCTTGCCGTTGCGTGATGAATTTCGCGAAGTTTGTACGAGAATCCGTATCCAGGAGAAAATGCGGGAGGCTGCTGCGTAGCGCAGTGGCAACCACCAACTCGGACGGAGCTAGACCGGGCCGGATCGTTCGAAGCCAGGAGCCAAAAGAGTTCCAGACTAGCCGAGTGTGGCAAGATGCCAGGTAATGAAGTAGCCCTTGAGCAACAATCCCCGCGTGTACAAAGACGTGATAAGCCTTCAGTTTTCGCTTGACGCCATCGCGATATTTTTTTGATTCCCGGTGAAGGTGCTGATTACCATTGCGTCGCTCCAATGGCTTCATTACGCTCATCCAGAAATGGTATGAAAAAGAACCGATAACATGAACCGCCTGCTTGAAGGCATGCTCTATTTTAAATCGCAGACCGTAGAGGTGAATGATATCGAGGGCCGATAATGACGTATCAGTAGACATGAGTATACAGCGTCCCCTCGTTGGGTGAACGACAATGACAAACCGAACAATACTGCCGGTCGGTCTCCATAATAAATCATGGACTGCGTATCGGATAGCTACGTTTTTTTCGCCATAGACAGGGCTTTGAGCCTCCTCCATCAATGCGACCAACCCAAACAGTGATCTTGGTTTTACCTTGTCACCATACTTACGTGGCCGCCCTCTTTTTTTCGGCTGTTGCTGATGATGCAGCTGGTAGGCAACCGCATTTGATCTGGCGCGGGTGACCAAATGATTCCCCTCATTCAAAAGCCCATTAACGACTTTCTGGCTGGCATAATAGGCGTCGGCGACAAAATAATACGGCTCCTGAATACTGACTATCGCCAGTAGACTGATCATTTTGTCGAGCAGGGTACGCCGGTCACGATTCGATAACACGGTCCCCTCATGAATCCTCGCGGCAAGCGGCACAGCGAACACGCTATTGGCGGCACGAGAAAGAATAGAGACGGCCTGAAAGGAGTGTCCCATGATGTACTCCGCTTTGGTATTTGACTCGGATTCCTGATGTAGCAGCTTCACAGCAGGCATCTTTTTGCCCTGTTTGGAGACCTTAATGCCGTCCCCCACCAACACGAGTCGGCCATTCACTCGAACCAGACCAGGGAACAGTCGAAGTACAAGTTGAGACCACAATACCGTCATTGAGTCCAACTTAATGCCGGTGCTGTGGAAGTTATCCAGCAAGTTGTCATAAAACCGCCCCTGTAACCCCAGCGCCCGGACAATACTCGTCACCCCCATTCGTTCGGTACGAACCGTCAATCCCGCCACACAGACGGCGAACCACATAAATGTCCGGGTACGAGCGCAAGCCGGGCGAAGATAAATGATTGCATCCCACCAATAGATCCACAGCATAGACAGTGTCCTTTTGACAAACTAACATAGTATGTATATGCTATATCAATGACAAAGAAAAGGCTCGCACAAATTGAACGGCGTATGACAAAGATCAAAGGTGACATAGCATTACTGGGCGCTATGCGCCCTGGATCGTTGACGAAGCAATACAAGGACCGGGAGAGTCAGACTGGGCCTTATTATCAGGTCAGCTATACACTGGATATGAAGAGCCGGACGGAGTATATTCGCAAGGAATTTGTGGGCGATATACGCGGCCAGATAAGTAACTATAAACGGTTCAAGAAGCTCAATGCACAATGGGTGGCGCTGAGTATTGAGCACTCAAAGTTATCAATGAAACTCAAGCAAGCGTAGTGATTACAACGGGAAGCAAGCAAAAATCGTGGCCAAACTGGGCAGTAAAAAGAACCCATTGATTTTAAGAGTTGCCGATGACTCAAAAGTCGATATGATCGCCAATACCTGTCATGAAAACGGCTGGCATTTTATTTTGGGGTTTGAACCGGACAAGGAAGAGGATCTAACGGACCTGGAAAGAAAGCTATCGCCTCCCATCCATCATGAAGCCGCAAAGATCGGGCGAAATGAACGGTGTGTCTGCGGAAGCGGGAAGAAATACAAGAAATGTTGCGGAGCTGCCGCTTGACTGGTTTCGCTAAACAGCAAATAAAACAGAGCGCAGAACTCGGTACTCTCAAGTAAAGTAGCTTCCCTAAAAAATGGAGTGTGGCGGAATGCCCGCGATTACACGCGGACTCTGGAACACGCCCCAGCTTCTTTTGCGCCTGGGTTTAGGGTTTAGGGCGAGCTTTTTTGCTGGAAGATAAATGCCAGCATTCACTATGCGGGCATTTGTATACTTTTAGCTCGCTGGCCTGCGTAGATAAAACCCAGGTAGCTGTCGCTTGTGCGTCGCGTTCAGTGGCGTAAGAGTTTTTGAAGCCATTGCAAAATTGGCATTGATTACTTTGCTTGCCTTGATTGCGGAGCCTGCCTGGCATGACCTTGATCTCGTGAGTGTAAAGTGTGGCTTTGCCCTGAGTATGCCAGGGTTTCTTAAGCCGTTACTACTGCGATGGGCAGAATTCACCCGTGCTTCAGGTTCAAGGTGAATTTTAAACATCAATTGCAGCAGGAGTTTTGGCGGTGGCTCTTGACTGACATTCGACTGTTCCTGCCCCGATTTCCCGTCTATTTAGTCTATGCGCCGCGTAGTGTGCCCGCAGCCAATCTAAAATATTTTATGAAAAGTTGGTGCGGATGGGGAGACTTGAACTCCCACACCTTGCGATACTAGAACCTAAATCTAGCGCGTCTACCAATTCCGCCACATCCGCATTTATCGAAAGGCTAATAAAGCCTTTGAAGGGCGCGTATTATACCTAAACCAGAGCCGTTGCCAAGATCAAGAATGCAGATTGAATAATACGGTTCCCGGAGAGGTGCAGGAATGACGAATATTGGTTTTTGCACAGTAGCCCTGCCGCACAAGGCAAGGCCGCTTTATGCACTGTTGATTTCTGTTACGTTCTATTAATTTCCATATATCGAGGTATCGACCGACTGGGGCTCATGCGTGTTCATTGCTCCATAACACGAGGCTTTTACGGTTCATATCCAAAACAGATACACAACGCAACATATTCCAGAGCTGTTCACCAAAGAGATTGATTTTTAATAGCGCCAGCATTATACCTATATACCTATGCTGATAATTTTGTCCTGCAAGCCACTGCCAGCGACCAGGATCAGCGAAACCCTGGCAGAATTAGCAATTTCAGGATTGTGACACAGTACTCAAGCACTGAGGAGGCCGGGCAGTAAGCCTGGCTCACCAGGCGGAGCGGACTGCTGCGGATACGCAACAAAAATAGTAGCAATCCGCTCTTGTATTAGAACGACTGTTGATTTTTAATACGCGGCCGATAGAAGCCGTATAAAACCCTCAAAGCCTCGATCCTGGCGTGATCAGGCGCAATTTAGAATGGTAACTCTGCCGCAAGCAGGTGGAATAGTAATAAGTGGACTCAAAGAATTTTTACATAGTAGCAAGCGCGCCGAATGAACCTGGCTTGCGGGTTAATATCTCTGGCCCCTATCTCACTAAACAAGCTGCCCAGGCTGATTTGTCTGCTGCTATTGATGAGGCCATGGACATCGACCCTGGCGCCGCCAAATATAACTACAGCATCTCAAAAGTTGAGAGCCGTAAGCCTGGTGTAATTCAGCACATGGCGTCGCACGCCTAGCCAGCCAGGCCCCTCTCCAAATATGAGTGTACACTTTAGACACACACTTCTAATTTCAATCGCTTATCTTGCCAGCTAGTCGAACTACGACTTATTGTAAATAGGCGTGCAATAAAAAGTGATCCACTGCTTTCTCATATAGTAGTCATAACAGTGGCATTAAGGCTCCGCACCAGTAAACCCGGTTTTGTGAGCGAAACTGAATAACCGACAAGAAAGCAGTAGTTAGCCAGACCAAAGAGAGGTTCCTGTGAAAAAACTAAACGCGCTACACCATATCAGCATTATTGAATCCGGCGGCACCAATTGCGCATGGGTGCGTATTACGTACGGCGGGAAGAGTTTCCAGCAGTCTTTCTCATTCAAGAAACACGGCGGCAAAGCGAAGGCGATTGCCGTTGCGAAAAAGAAACGAGACGTAGAAGGGAAGAAAATATACGGCAGCAATTGGCCCTATGCGAAGTTTAGCCCACGAAAACTATCGTCACTGAATAGATCTGGTGAAATCGGCGTCAATTATTCACAGAAAGATCATTCCTGGGTAGCTACCTGGCAGGAAGGCAAAGGGGCTAAGAGAAAGCAGAAAAATGCCTACTTCTCCGCTAATAAGTACGGGAAAGATAAAGCCAGGGCGCTGGCGGTTAAAGCACGGCGTAGTGCGGTCAGAGCCAATAAGATTGGCTAGAAAATAGAGGCAATCCATTTTCTGGATTACTTTGCCGGTTTTTCAGCTTTGGCTTCTGTAATTACTGCCCGCAAGAAAATACTTTGTGAAATATGGATTTAGCCGAGCAAGACCGTAATAAACAAAGAGCCCCAGCGAACTGAGGCTCTTTCACAAGACATCCTGGACATATCCAGACCTGGCTGGAAACCTCAGAGAGGTGTGTAGGCTCACGAGTTACCCCGCCTTGTTGAATGCCTATGCCTTGAAACTATCATTATATATCTTTTTGTCAATGTACTTATCTGAGTCCCGTATAACTGTCGAAAGTGCGGCTTCAGCCGCGCAAAAACATTGCAGATGACGGGACTTATTACAGGATGTACGGTGCACCGATTTTGCATTGTTGCATGAATGCAACTTATTAGGCCAGTGCAGGAGCAATTGTCGAGGCGCAAAAATCGGTAAAGCCCCACTTCCGGCCATTTTTTGAATTATGCGGGTCTCTATCTGGCACCTATCCTTCAACTCTACCCCCACCTCCCGTTCAGTATCACCCCGTACTGGAAGAGACCTGTGCCAATTCAGGCAGACTGTGACGGGATTGTCGGTTAATTCAAAATCAGTCCAATTTTGGAAAAATACCATGTTTAATAACAAGGACTTAAACATTCACAACAAGCTAAAAACTCTATTTTCCGACAAGCCCGTGATGTAATGAGTCCAGGCATTCAAAGGCATGTCAAAGACAGAGCTAATTCGGCCAGGAATAGCTAAATTGTCAACAGTTTGGTTGATTATTAGCCAGAATTTAGTAACAATGGGCAGTCAGTCTATTTATTGTTGACATAAAGGCCATACAGGTATCGAAACACTGTCCAAATCTTTAACCCTCGCCGACACGGTCTTCGACCAAATGCGCACTGCTATTGTCAAGGGCGAACTGGCACCTGGCTCCAAGGTCAACGAGCCCCAGCTAAGCAAACAATACGGCATCAGCCGCGGGCCTTTGCGCGAGGCTATTCGGCGACTTGAGGGCTGCAAACTGGTGCAAATTACCGCCAATGTCGGTGCCAGGGTGGTTTCTCTAAATAGCGAGCAGGCCATTGAAATATACCAAATTAGAGAATCCCTTGAAGGGCTGGCCTGCCACCTGGCTGCGGGCCATGCCACGGTGGAGGATTGCCGGAAATTACGCCAATTACTGGCAAATCATGAAAAACAAATCGAGTCGGAAAATGGTCGCCTCTACTACCAGAAAGAAGGGGATCTGGATTTTCATTACCTCATCGTGCAACTCAGTGGAAATACTCGTCTTTTCAATCTCTTATTCGGCGAACTCTATCATTTGCTACACCTTTATCGAGTCCAGACCAGTAGCGATCCTTCCAGACCCAGGCAAGCATTTAAGGAACACCATCAAATCGTTGACGCGCTAGAAAATCAGGATGCCGAATTAGCTGAATTGTTGATGAAAAGACATATCTGCGGCGCAAAAAAAACACTTCTTACTCAATTAAATAAGTAGTTTACAATACTGGTCATGAAATACACTGCAAGGAATAAGCTATGAGTACATTGTCCGCCAGTGCAAAATTTCGCAAGGCACTTGAAGATAACCATCCCTTGCAAGTTGTCGGCACAATCAATGCGTATTGTGCCATGTTAGCCGAAGATTCCGGGCATAAGGCCATTTACCTTTCTGGCGGAGGGGTGGCAAATGCCTCTTACGGGCTGCCGGATTTGGGCATTACCAGCCTGAACGACGTTATTCTGGATGTCGAGCGCATCACTAATGCCACTGAAATTCCCCTTCTGGTGGACATAGACACGGGCTGGGGTGGCGCATTCAACATCGCTCGCACCATTAAAGCTATGCAAGGCGCTGGTGCGGCGGCGGTGCATATTGAGGATCAAGTGTCCCAGAAACGCTGTGGTCACAGGCCGAACAAGGCCATTGTCAGTCAGCAAGAAATGGTAGATCGTGTTAAGGCGGCGGTTGACGCCAGGACCGATGCCGATTTTGTGCTTATGGCCAGAACCGACGCGCTTGCGGCAGAGGGCATGGAGGCGGCTATCGAACGAGCCGTGGCTTATGTAGAAGCCGGTGCTGATGCGATCTTCCCTGAAGCCATGCTTGAACTGGATCAGTATCGACAATTTGTGGAAGCGGTTCAGGTTCCGGTATTAGCGAATATTACTGAATTTGGGGCGACACCATTGTTTAACTGTAAAGAACTGGGTGAATGCGGCGTTGCTATGGTTTTGTATCCTCTGAGCGCATTCAGAGCCATGAGCAAGGCCGCCCTGGAGGTGTATCAAAGCATCGCCAGCAACGGCGATCAGACTGCCTGCCTGGACAAGATGCAGTCCAGAATGGCTCTTTATGAAGTGCTGGGCTACCACGCTTATGAGCAGAAACTGGATGCTTTATTTCAAGGCGAGAAAAGTTGAACTAAAAAACGGAGAACGAACATGGCGGAAAAAAAACCAGGTGGTGCCGGGCTGCGCGGACAGATAGCGGGCGAAACAGCCCTTTGCACGGTGGGGAAAACAGGTACTGGCCTCACCTATCGCGGTTATGATATCAGCGTGTTGGCGGACAAGGCTAAATTCGAGGAAGTGGCCTACCTGCTGCTGAGGGGGCGCTTGCCTACAGAAAGTGAATTACATGAATATACAGCAAAAATTAAATCGCTAAGAGACCTTCCTCAAGAATTAAAACATGTTCTTGAGCAGATTCCTGCGAGCGCTCATCCCATGGATGTAATGCGCAGCGGTTGCTCCATGCTGGGTAATCTGGAGATCGAAACAGATTTCTCCCGGCAGGATGAAGTCATTGACCGACTCCTGGCCGCCTTCCCATCAATTATTTGCTACTGGTATAAGTACTCTCACGAAGGCAAACGTATAAATACCGCTCTGGATGACGACTCTATTGGAGCCCATTTCCTGCACATGCTGGGCGGTGAGCAACCTGATGAGCTGTTCAGTCAGGTTATGAATGTTTCGCTTATCCTGTATGCCGAACATGAGTTCAATGCCTCGACTTTCAGCGCCAGAGTCTGCGCTTCAACCCTCTCAGACATGCACTCCTGCATTACCGGTGCTATCGGCACCCTGCGCGGCCCGCTGCATGGCGGCGCCAATGAGGCTGCCATGGATATGATCGAGAATTGGGCCAATGTCGATGAGGCAGAGCGCGAAATACTGGGTATGCTGGAGCGCAAGGACAAAATTATGGGTTTTGGTCATGCTGTTTACAGCGAATCGGATCCGCGCAACACGATTATCAGGCAATGGTCGGGGAAATTGGCTGAGCAGGTCGGCGATACACGGCTTTACCCCGTATCGGTGCGCTGCGAAGAAGTAATGTGGCGCGAGAAGAAACTGTTTTGCAACGCCGATTTCTTCCATGCCTCGGCTTACCACTTTATGGGAATACCCACTAAACTATTTACCCCAATCTTCGTGATGTCCAGGCTCACAGGCTGGGCCGCTCATGTGAAGGAACAGCGAACCAATAATCGAATAATCAGGCCCAGTGCAGAGTACACAGGTCCCGAGACATCGGAATGGGTGGATATTGCAGATCGCTAAACCAGCCCCTCGGAACGCAAGTAAAGCGTCGGCCTAATCGCCAGCGTCAATCAAACGGTACAAAAGAATTTGTATTTTTATCAATTAAATATTGCAAGTTATTATTTTAAAAGGAAATGTAAGTGTCAAATAATGTTGAATCCAATAAGCGTCCCGATCCGGACCAGGTGCTTGTAGATATAGCCGACTACGTCTGCGATTACGAAATAAACTCTGACGAAGCCTACGACACGGCGCGAAACTGCTTAATGGACACATTGGGCTGCGGCCTGCTCGCACTCAGATTTCCGGAATGCAGCAAGCTGCTTGGGCCACTGGTTGAAGGAACAGTAGTACCGAATGGCGCACGCGTCCCTGGCACTCAATTCCGGCTGGATCCCGTTAAGGCAGCGTGGGATATAGGCTGTATCGTACGCTGGCTCGATTATAACGACACCTGGCTGGCAGCCGAATGGGGTCACCCCTCGGACAATTTAGGCGCGATCCTGGCCGTGGCTGACTATCTGTCGCAGCAGAATATTCGCGCCGGCAAGCCTCCTCTGTCCATGCGCGATGTCTTGACCGCGATGATAAAGGCACATGAAATTCAAGGTGTTATAGCGCTAGAGAATAGCTTCAATCGAGTCGGCCTATGTCACGTCTTGTTAGTGCGCGTGGCATCGACTGCCGTAGCGACAAAGATGCTTGGTGGGTCACGAGAACAAATCATCGATGCTCTGTCCCAGGCCTGGCTGGATGGCTCCAGTCTTCGTACTTACAGACATTCACCCAATGCCGGACCACGCAAATCCTGGGCGGCTGGTGATGCAACCTCCAGGGCGGTACGCCTGGCCGATTTCACCCTGCGCGGAGAGATTGGCTACCCCAGCGTACTCAGCGCACCCGTCTGGGGCTTCTATGACGTTTCTTTCAAGGGTAATTCCTTCGAATTTACAAAATCTTATGGAAGCTATGTTATGGAGAACATCTTATTCAAGATATCATTCCCGGCCGAGTTTCACTCGCAGACCGCTGCTGAAGCTGCGGTGCAGTTACATACCCAAGTTAAAGATCGACTGGATGAGATAGAGAAGATCGTTATTCACACTCACGAGTCCGCCATTCGCATCATCAGCAAGAGTGGTCCCCTGAATAACCCGGCGGACCGCGATCATTGCCTGCAATACATGATAGCCGTACCTCTCGCTTTCGGAAATCTGGTTGCCGAGCACTATGAAGACGATTTTCACGCCAATAACCCCATCATCGATCAACTTAGAGAGAAGATGGAGATTCACGAAAACCCTGCCTATACCAGGGAGTACCTGGAGCCAGAGAAGCGCTCAATCGCCAATGCCCTACAGGTGTTCTTCGCCGACGGCAGCAGCACAGACCAGGTCGAGATCAACTATCCTGTGGGTCATCGGCGCCGACGCGAGGAAGGCATTCCCTTGCTGGAAGATAAATTCAGATCGAATTTAGCCACGCGATTCCCGGCCATACGCTGTGCCGAAATATTTGCACTGTGTAAAGACCAGAAACGACTGGAGCAAACTGCGGTCAATGATTTCATGAACCTTTTTGTTATCTAAAAAGAGTTTTGCATAATTGTCGGAAGTGCGGCTTTAGAGACTGTGTAAGAAACCCTCGTCAGGCTGCGTTAGCTGTGGAAAACCCTTGCGAATTTGTGTGGTTTACTGGCTTCCTCCTTCGCAGGAATGACAAATGTTGAGTTTTTGCACAGTCTCGTCAGTCGCCTATTTTTTCTAATTCCCACAACCAGGAACAGGCATTGGCAGCCAGTATCAATGTAAGGCCACATTTTTTTGATTGGCATTCCCTCCAGCCCCGGTTTTACCTTCCAGTCGAAACCATCCCTGACTGCAGCTTCCCGCAGCAAAGTCTCCCGGAATAAAAGTCGCTTGAAATAACAGGCAGCACCCCCATATTTGACCCTGTAACAGGCGCTCAAGAGAGGCTTGTTCGCCGCCCGATCGAATCGATGGGCAAACTAAACTTAACTACATATTGCTTAAAAGCAAGGATATGACTATGCGTAATTTTGACTTTTCACCGCTATACCGCTCTACCGTTGGCTTTGATCACCTCTCCTCGTTGCTGGATTCGGTAAATCGCAGCGATGCCAATCAAACCAGCTACCCACCTTACAACATCGAACTGATAGATAAGGATCAGTACCAAATCACCATGGCTGTTGCCGGCTTCCTGGAACAGGAGCTGGATATACAGACTGAGAAGCTCACATTAAGAGTAACGGGCACAAAAACCGATAAAGAAGACGCAGGGTGCAATTATCTTCATCAGGGGATAGCGGCCAGGAACTTCGAGAGACGCTTCCAATTAGCGGATCATGTGGAGGTCACCGATGCTCGCCTGGCCAACGGTTTATTGCATATAAACCTGGTAAGAGAGATACCGGAAGCAATGAAGCCCAAGAAAATTGCCATCGGCAGTGGAAAAGCGACCCTGCTAAACGTAAACAGGCAAGATGCCGCTTAGCCTCAAGCAACCAGGATAGTAGCCAGAGCGTCGATACCAGCCAGTACAGGACGCTCTGGTTTTATTCAAAACGGGACGAGGATAGCGCAATAGTGAAGCGATGGCCCAGGCATTCATGCACTACGCTTGTCTTCGATTGCGATTTAGAGGCAATGTACTAAAATGAAGCAAATGAGCTAAATGTGCTGAAAGAATTGAGAGAACATCAATCAACTACCGGCGCGCAACTGTGTTTAGATAATTGCTGTCCTGCCAAAAATTAGCGAACTATTGCTAATCGAGTTTATGAATCACCAGGCCGCTTTTTAACTTGGGTTCGAACCAGGTAGACTTCGGGGGCATCACTTCATTGGCATCGGCAATGGCCATTAGACTTTCTATGGAGGTGGGATAAAGTGCAATAGCCGCTGCCCATTCTCCCGAGTTCACACGCTTTTCCAATTCTGCCAATCCACGTATACCACCAACAAAATCGACTCGCTTGTCGGTCCTTTGATCAACAATTCCCAGCAGTGGCGTCAGTACAAAATCTTGTAAAATACTTACATCGAGACTTCGAACCGGGTCTGCATCGTCAACTCTTGCCGTCAAATTGTCGTTACCACGCAACCGATACCACTGCCCTTCCAGGTACAGGGCAAACTCTCTGGCCCTGGAAGGTTTTGCATTCTGTAAATCTGCTTTCTGGATGTCGAAACAGACACTGAGCTTTTCCAGAAAAACCGCTGAATCTACTCCCTGCAAATCCTTAATGACTCGATTGTAATCGAGTATCTGCATCTGATTATCGGGAAACAACACAGCCAGAAAATAATTATAGGATTCGTGACCGCTGTGATCTGGATTCTTCTTTTGGTAGAGGTGCTTAACACGCGATGCGGCGGCAGAACGGTGATGGCCATCGGCGACGTATAAATTTTCTATTTCCGAGAATACGGATTCGATATTCGCCGACAGACTTACATCGTCAATCACCCAAAAAACGTGACGGGTTCCATCTTCGGCCTCGAAATCGTACTCCGGCTCAGTTGAAGTTACCCGGGCTATTAGAGCATCGACTCCGGCATGAGCCTTGTAAGTAAGGAAAACCGGGCCAACTTGTGCATCCAGTGCAAGCATGTGATTCACCCTGTCGTCTTCTTTTTCAGGTCTGGTGAACTCATGCTTCTTTATCAGGTTATTCTCATAGGCTTCAACCGAGGCGGTGGCGACCAGACCCACTTGCGCGTGATCCCCCATGACCTGTTTATAGACGTACAGTTTCTCTTCGCCATCCTGCTTTAGTGTGCCTTCCGCTTGAAATCGATCCAGATTTTCACGTCCTTTTTCATAAACCGACGAATCGTGTACATCCACAGAAGAATCCATGTCTACTTCGGGTTTATTGATATGTAAAAAGCTCAATGGCTTGTCCCGGGCAAGTTCGAAAGCCTCTTCTCTACTGAGAACATCATAAGGCTGGGAAGCAACACTGGCAGCGAATTCACGGCCAGGTCTGAGGCCACGGAAGGGTTTAATCAATTTCATGAAAGGTTCCAATCAGGTTTGTGATTACATGAGCTTATATCGCTCTGACTATTTATTACCAAAAACAAATTCTTCCTGCCAACCCGGCTCCGCTGAGTTCACTCGGAGCTTGCTTATGCGATCAAGAAAAACCTGACACAGTCGCGCATTGTCGCACTTTATTTGTAGCAACGAAATACTATACTGTATCAGATAGGCATCTGTCCGGCCTAAGTTTTAGAACAGTGTTTTCCCAGGGTTCTTCGAATCTCCGCCTCAGCAAAACCCCGAGACTTCAGGAAACGTGAGAGTCTCTTGTGCTGTTTTGAACCATGTTCCAGTGGTTCCTGGGTTCGCAGCTTCTTTTCCACCAAATAGTCGGCAATTGCCTGCCAGGCTTCGTCGTCAATAAAGAGATATTGGGCGATCAGACTACTTTTTACACGTCTGGAGGAAAGCTCGGCCTTAATATGCTGATAGGCAAAACCTTTTGATTTACGGGAGCGTACATAGGATTCTGTGAAACGGTGGTCGGACTGCATGCCGTCAGATCGCAGTGTTTCCAAGACTTCCTGAAGTAAATTTTTATCGACTTGCGGGAATTTTTTACAAAGTTTTTGCGTTAACTCATACAAGGAATGTTCGCGGCGAGCCAAATAATCCATTGCGGCCCGCCGGAGAACAGGGACATCGTTACCTGATGTTGTCTCAGTCATCTGGAGAACACGACTAGAGAAGCTTTGCATAATTAAAAAATGGTCGGAAGTGAGGCTTTACCGATTTTTTCTCCTCGACAATTGCTTCTGTATTGTTCTACCAGATTACATCCATGTAAGGATGCAAAATCGGCATAGCGTACACCCTGCACACCCTGTGGCCCCGCCACTCCCACCATTTACAACTATTGTCTGACGTCAACTATTCTTGCGCGCTTGCGCGACTGAAGTCGCACTTCCGACAATTATGCAGGTTTCTATCCAATAAACGCAAAATTGACGGTTCGCGCAAAGATTTCGGCTAGTTTGAAAGAGACGCTACGCCGGCATTCCTGGTTTGTTGTACTACCGCCAACAGCAAGGACGTGGCATAGCTACTTTCTCAACAGTCACTTTCTCAACAGTCCTTAGTCAGCTACTTTTCTTCGCCTTGGTCAGGACGACGACATCATTAGCTGGCGAAACAGGTTCTTCACCTGAATTTGCCGCTTTGTTTGCAAGGTCTCCACCAAGAAGCTGAGCGCGAATTTGCAATTCTATTTCTTCAGCAATATGGGGATTTTCTTCGAGATACAGGCCAGCATTCTTTTTTCCCTGGCCAATTTTCTCACCTTTATAGGCGTACCAGGCGCCGGACTTTTCAACCAGACCCTGCTTCACACCAAGGTCGATAACCTCACCTAAATGATGGATACCCTTACCGTACATAATTTGAAATTCGGTTTGTCTGAATGGCGGTGCTACCTTGTTCTTAACAACCTTGACGCGGGTTTCGTTACCCACCACTTCATCACCTTCCTTGATAGAACCGATACGACGAATATCAAGTCGCACTGATGAATAGAACTTGAGTGCGTTACCACCGGTGGTAGTCTCCGGGGATCCAAAAATCACACCAATCTTCATGCGAATCTGGTTGATGAATATAACAAGGGTATTAGAGTTCTTAATATTTCCCGTCATCTTGCGCAATGCCTGCGACATCAGGCGAGCCTGTAAGCCCATGTGACTGTCGCCCATGTCGCCTTCAATTTCTGCCTTTGGTGTAAGTGCTGCTACGGAATCGATCACCACCACATCCAGCGCACCTGAACGCACAATCATGTCGCAAATTTCCAGAGCCTGCTCGCCTGTATCAGGCTGGCTGACAAGAAGGTTATCTACATCCACGCCCAGGTTGTCGGCATAAACAGGATCCAGGGCATGCTCCGCATCGATAAAGGCACAACTGCCACCGGCTTTTTGTGCTTCGGCGATAACTTGCAGGGTTAAAGTCGTTTTACCCGATGATTCAGGCCCATAAATTTCCACCACACGGCCACGGGGTAAGCCACCTATGCCCAGAGCGACGTCCAGGCCCAAAGAGCCAGTAGATATAACAGGAATGGCTTCGCGCCCGGTATCCCCGAGTCGCATCATGGAACCCTTGCCAAACTGCCTTTCGATTTGCGACAGAGCCGCTGCCAGTGCTTTTTCTTTATTGCTGTTATCTTCAATCATCCTAATTTCCTTGTGTTTACATTCACAACTGAAGCCTGGTTCCATGAGTAAAGCAGTTGTCGGGTTGCCCCTTACTACCCAGTTTCCTGAGTTCTAAATAGTAGCTTGTCCCCAGCTACTTGCTAAATTTTTTACAATATTATTTTCGCTTTTTCTCTACTTGCGTGTTGCAGCAGCTTTTCTGCCAGCCGCTGACTGTCGATCTGCTGGCGCGAATTCGATGTCACTCCCGTGATCATTGATGTGGCCACAGTGGCTAACATCGGGTTCAACCACAAATCGTACAGCCCTGTTGCTGTAGTTCTTGCTGGCTCTGGTCTGCTTGTTGTAAATTTCGTGGCACTTTGCATTATAATTCCCTTTGCATTGGCTTGACCTGGTTCTATCATCTTTACACGGGTTTACACGAGCCTCTTATCCTGCCCCACTGCCTGATTCAACTACTGTATAAGTGAACAGTAATAATTTAATCAAATTTTTACTGTATATACAACCAGTATATTGGCAAAAATCGAAAATTCTTTAGCTTTTCTCATCAATCAATCAACAGCAGACACCCTTCCAGAGCCGCATGCACTGTTGCTCGCCTTACCGACTCCCTGTCCCCATTGAAATGGAAACGCCTGGCCAGGCTCGTGGTTTGCCATTGCCAGGCAATCCAGACTGTTCCGACTGGTTTTTCATCGGAACCACCGTCAGGCCCAGCCACGCCGCTGACTGCTACAGCGACATTGGCACGACTGTTGCCGATCGCACCTGCGGTCATGGCGAGTACAGTAGCTTCGCTTACTGCACCTGGACCCTCGCTTTCGAACAGCGTGGCTGGCACACCCAGTAAGCGCTGCTTGGCTTCATTGGAGTAGGCAATAAAACCACTATCGAACCAACTGGAACTTCCGGCCATTGCAGTAAGTGACTGCGATATCCATCCACCCGTGCAGGATTCAGCGGTGGCAATGATCAATTTTTTAGCGAGAAGTCTATCGGCGAGTCGGCGAACCAGTTCCGGAATCGAGTTAGAAAGTGTCTCTGACATTAGGCCATGTTATCGGCTTAGTCTCCTGAAGGGAACTCTCTTTCGGCCCTTTCGGCCCTTTCAGCCCCTTTCAGTCTCTCTCAGACTAATTGCAGCGGAAACTTAAACAGGTGTCCATTGATGATGGCTGGTATGATGTGCGCGATATTGTCACCGTTGGTAATGAATGTTTGTGGTCATTCAGGGGTACAGAAAATTTTTTGCCAAAACTGGTGGAGAGATGATTTCTCTGACAGCCGTGGAAATTGTCGTAACTGAAAAATGGGTATAGCGTGGCCATGCCGTTGTCAGTACTGCCTATCATACAAAAGGCGAGCAGATGATATTGATAAGCACACCCGGCCCTGACCGTGGTCAGCAAATGACAGCACAGCGTTTCAAGGCATCTGGCATATCGACAATAAACATGCCTACACATATTATATCGGTAGAAAAAATTTCGGTATTGGGAACTGGCAGAATAAACTGTACAATCGGTGCTGGAAGGAGAAAGCATGCAAAACTGGCCTATTGAATTTGATGCGCTGACAACAGAAGAAAAACAACGATTAGAGTCCTATCTGCAACATGTCCAGCATTCAGCTGAAGCCTGCCTGTTTAGAGCCGGTGATAGCGGTGACAGCGCTTTTATCATTGATGAAGGAAAGCTGCGGCTGGAGCTCGAACAAGACGAACTCGATAGTGAAAATGTCATCACCACGATGGGAAGCGGCACCTTGCTTGGAGAGCTGGTGCTGCTGGATAAGCAGCCACGTTCAGTATCCGCCTTTGCGGAAACCGAACTCTCTCTTTACATGCTGACAGAAAAAGCACTGGCAACACTCGTTTCAAAACACACAGACCTTGCCGTTAAAGTCTACGCCGCATTGGGTGTCGGCTGCGCGCACAAACTACGTCAGACCAATCAGCGTATGTCAGAAGCATTGGTGCTGTCCCATGGTTCCATGCCAAGTGTAGACCGGATGGTAGAAACAGCGACCCAGGCACAGAAACAACTTGCCGCCATTGATGAGGCGAGCATCGATAAGGTACTGTCCCAACTCTGCGAAGCCATACTGGAAAAGGCAGAGAACCTGGCCAGCAAGGTCGTTAAACAAACAACACTGGGAAACATACAGGATAAAGCGACCAAACATCGTAATGTTTGTCTTGGCGTCTACTCTAATATTGTCGGTCGTACCGGGCATGGCATTGTTGGCCGCAAAAGACGCGGTGATGTGACCGAGCTTGGCGATGCCATGGGTGTTGTTTTCGGACTGATACCGGTCACCAACCCGGTATCAACCGCCTGTTTTAAGTCGATGATTTCGCTAAAATCGCGTAATGCCATCATCTTGAGCCCTAATCGTCTTGGCAGCGCGGTGGTGATCGAAACGGTTGATATTATCCGTGCAGTATTAAAAAAACACGGCCTCCCGGAAGATGCGATACAGGTCGTACGAGAACGGAGCAATCGCGTATTAAGCAATGCCTTCATGCATCACAAGGGGATCGCATTGATTCTGGCCACTGGTGGTGCCGCCATGGTGCAAGCCGCTTACCGTTCTGGTACGCCGGCTATTGGAGTGGGCGCGGGGAATACGCCCTGCCTGATTGCGGCTGATGCTGATATTAGCCATGCAGCCAAATCTATTGTTCGCAGCAAATCGTTCGATAATGGTTTGATTTGTGGTTCTGAGCATAATCTGATTGTGGTTGAATCCGTGCGCGAGAAACTTGTTCTTGCGCTTGAACGCGAAGGCGCGGCCATTCTTTTGGCAGAGGAAATTGAGCCTTTTACCAGTAAAGTTATCGCAAAAAAAACCGGCCATCTTGGGCGAATTGCTATCGGACAGGATGCCGATAAAATCGCTGATAAAACCGGGATCAAGCGGGATTACCCCATTCGCCTGTTAATTGTTCCCAGTGCAGGGGTCAGCGCCGACAACCCTTGGGCCAAGGAAAAAATGGCACCGGTACTGAGCCTGTTTACCGTCGCTGATGATCAGGCTGGGTTTGATGCCGCCGAACAAATACTGCATATCGAAGGCTGTGGACACACCGCCGTTATCCACACCAAAAATCGCCAGCTTGCAAAAGACTTTGGTAGCCGCGTTCCCGCCGCCCGTATTCTGGTCAACAGCCCGGCAATGCAGGGGATCGTCGGCTTATGTACTGGGCTTAATCCCTCATTAACGCTGGGATGTGGTAGCTATGGTGGTAATTCAACCACCGATAATGTTAGCTATCAGCATCTGATGAATATCAAACGTATAGCCTGGTTCCTGCCACGCAGAAAACTGGAAGAGCATTTGGCCAGGGTATCCCATTCCAGCACGAAATTATTGATGGGTATACGCCTGTTGGGATTCATGCGGCGGATGTTCAACAGATGACAGCCTTCTCAATCAAACATCCCTGGCTAACGATTCTGCTATTTCTTATTCTGACAGTTGTCATCGGTTATGGCGCTGTCAATCTTCGATTTTCCGATGATATTCGGGTGTTTTTTGACAAAGAAAACCCGGAATTACTGGCTTATGACAAGCTGGAAGCTACCTTCTCACGCACCAATTCCATCCTGTTTGTTATGGCGCCGGCCGATGGCAATATGTTCAGTACGGACAGCATTGCGGCCATGCAAGCGCTGACGGCTGCGGCCTGGACACTGCCTTATTCCCGCCGTGTCGATTCCCTGACCAACTTCCAGTATACCTACGCAGAAAATGATGATCTGGTGGTGACACCGCTGGGTGATATGCCACTTGAAGCCATAGGCCGTATCGCCCTGTCGGAACCCTTGCTGCTAAACCGGCTGTCAGCAGCGGACGGTGCCGTTGCCGGGGCTAACGTGGTCATCGCCCTGCCAGGTAAAAACCCGCTGGCCGAACAGCCAGAAGTAGTCAATGCGGCACGGGAAATAGCCGCCGCCATAGAGACACAATATCCAGGTCATAGCGTTTATCTGACCGGCCTTGTGATGATCAATAATGCGATGGCAGAAGAAGGCCGCAAGGATATGGAAACACTGGTGCCGGTGATGATTGTCGTTATCATGGTGCTGATGATGCTGTTGCTGCGTAGCATTGCTGGAGCTGTTGCGACACTTATTGTTATTCTGGCTTCTATTGGCATCAGTATGGGCTTTGCTGGCTGGCTTGGTCTGGAATTATCGCCACCGGTGCTATCTGCCATCAATATCATCATGACCCTGGCCATTGCCGATTCGGTTCATATCCTTTCATCGTTCCAGCATGCCTGGCGGGATACGCCAGATCGTGGGCTTGCCATGCAAGAAAGCCTGCGGGTTAATTTCATGCCAGTGATGGTTACCAGCCTGACAACAGCATTGGGTTTTATGACCATGCATTTCAGTGAATCTCCGCCGTTTCGGGTGCTGGGTTATATTGTCGCCTGTGGTGTGTTGGCCGCATGGCTGGCTTCGATGACACTGCTACCAGCGCTAACCATCCTGTTAAGTCGCAAAAACCCATCTAAAGTAAAGCAGGAATCCGCCCTGATGGGGCATTTAAGCCGCTTTATCATCGCCAGGCGGAAATTATTGCTGGGGCTGGTGGGAACCTTTGCTGTTATCGTGGCCTTTGGCCTGCCAAAAAATGATACAAATGATGAATTTGTCTCCTATTTCGATGAAAGCACTTCTTTCAGAATCGCGACGGATTTTTCAATTAAACATCTTACCGGCTTTGAGTTTTTTGAATATTCACTTGATTGTGGTAGTGCTGGCTGCATCAGCGAGCCTGACTATTTACAGAACATCGATGCCTTTGCTGTCTGGTTACGTCAGCAACCAGAAGTACGTCATGTATACAGCCATGGGGATGTGATGAAACGGCTGAACAAAAACATGCACAATGATGCTGAGGAATTCTACCGTTTGCCTGAGGATCGGGAAACCGCTGCACAATATCTGCTACTTTATGAATTATCCCTGCCTTTTGGCCTCGATCTGACCGACAACCTCAATATCGACAAATCTTCAACCCGCATGCGCGTCAGCCTTGACAGCATTACTTCACATAGCATTTTGCAGTTGGAAGCACGGGCGCGGCAATGGCTAGATGCGCATGTCAGCCATTTTGAGACAGAAGCCACTGGACAGACGCCGATGTTTGCACGCATCGGATCGCGTAATATTCAAAGCCTGCTAACCAGTTCGGTGGGTGCGTTGGTGTTGATTTCCTTTATCCTGATGTTTGTACTGCGCTCCTTTAAGTTTGGCCTGGTAAGCCTGATTCCCAACCTGCTTCCGGCCGTGCTGGCCTTTGGCCTTTGGGGATATGTTGTTGGGCAGGTCGGGCTGGGGCTTGCCGTGGTGGTGGGGATGACCCTGGGTATTGTGGTGGATGACACCGTCCATTTAATGAGTAAATACCTTGCTGCCCGCCGTGAACAGGGGCTGTCCGCAGAGCAGGCGGTGGCCTATGCACTTGCCCGGGTAGGAGAGCCGATGATCCTTACCTCTATCATCCTGATCGCCGGGTTTGGTATTCTTGCCACTTCAAACTTTGAACTTAACGCAGGCATGGCCACTTTAAGTGCGGTAACCATATCAATGGCTTTGCTTGCCGATTTGTTTTTCCTTGCCCCACTGCTGATCACTCTGGAGAAAAAACATGATGCGTCATAAATTATTTATCATCGTCATACTGCTAACATTACTTCCCGCACAACTCATGGCGCAGACACCACAGGAACAAGGGCTGTCTATCGCCCGTGAGGCCGACAGGCGCGACACTGGCTGGGTTGACCAGGCTGCCGATATGAAGATGATATTACGCACCAAGGCTGGGGAAGAATCTGTACGCATGATGAGCATGCAGGTGTTTGAACTGGATGCGGGTAATAAAAGCATGGTCAGGTTTCTGACCCCGCGTGATATAAGGGGAACCGTGCTGCTTACCTTTTCCTATAAAGGCAAGGATGATGAACAGTGGCTTTACCTACCAAAACTGAAACGGGTAAAACGTATTGCTACCAGCAGTAAATCCGGCCCTTTTGTCGGCAGTGAGTTTTCCTATGAGGATATGATTCCTCAGGAAATTGAGAAATATACCTATCAATATATCAAAAATGAGAGCTGCGGTGAGTGGGATTGTTTTGTGGTAGAACGTTACCCCATCGATACTGGAAGTGGCTATACCAGGCAAGTGGTTTGGCTCGACACCATAAAATACCGCATCCACAAAATTGATTTTTATGATCGCAAAAAAAGCCTGCTCAAGACGCTGGAGGCCAAAAATTATCAATTATACCGTGATGACTTCTGGCGGCCAGAGGTCAGTGTCATGACCAACCACCACACTGGCAAATCTACAGAACTTCATTTTACTGACTATCAGTTCGCAAGCGGCCTCGATGAAGGAGACTTTGACCCTGACCGTATCGGACGCTAAAGCCTGTTTCCTGAGTACTCTGATGTTGCTGGCATGGCCTTTGTCAGCCTCCGCTGAAGAGGATAGCTATCTGGAATATTTTGCTGAAGTGGAGTTTGAAGCCAGATTATTCTCCAGCAAGCGGATCGAATCCTTTCAGCATGGCTCTGATGCTGCCATTGCTTTTCGCCCTGAATTTATCCTGGAACATGGCGAATGGGACCTAAACGCTAAACTCCTGGCTCGCTATGACAGTGAAGATCAGGCGCGCAGCCATGTCGATATACGGGAATTACTTTTTAGCAAAAACCTGTCACGGGATGTTGAATTACGGTTTGGCATCGGGCAGGTGTTCTGGGGCGTTACTGAAGCGCGACATGTCGTCAATATCATCAATCAGGACGATCTGGTAGAAGGGCCATTGCGCGAAGAAAGGCTTGGCCAGCCTATGATTAACATGAACATCTATACCGATTATGGCCGGCTAGAGGCATATCTGCTTCCCTTCTTCCGGGAACGGACTTTTCCCTCAGCCGCAGGCAGGTTACGCACCACACCAAGACCCTGCGGCCGTTGTGATGCCTTATATGAATCATCCAGAGGCAGGCAGCGGGTGGATCTTGCCTTGCGCTGGTCTAAACGCTGGCATGGTCTGGATGTGGCTATCAGCCAGTTTCAGGGAATCAGCCGAGAACCAGTTTACCAACTGGTTTCACTGCCTTCCGATTCTTTTCAAATACCTTTTTACCATACTGTGTCGCAAACCGGCCTTGAAACCCAATATGCCCATAAAAACACCCTGTACAAGCTGGAGGCATTTTACCGTAAAGGCCAGGTCAGCCCGTTTGTGGCGCTTGATGTGGGTATTGAGCGTACTATTTCCAATATAGGCGGCTCTGGCTATGATCTTGGTCTGTTGGTCGAGTATCTTTATGAAAGTAGGGAAACGCTGGTACAGGATAGTTTCCTGTCATTTAATCCTCAGGAAAATGACCTGATGACCGGCTTGAGGCTTGGCTTGAATGATATAAATGATTCTCAGCTACTGTTCACCCTGACCACAGATCTGGACAACCAGTCCAAACTGTTCACCATAAAAGCCAACACAAGACTTTCTGATAACTGGACACTGGTCGTCGAAGGTATGTTCTTCGCCGATATTGATTCGCATGATCCACTGTATACCTTGCGTAAAGATAACTTTCTGGGATTGATGCTAAGATGGAATTTTTAGATAGTGACATTTTTAGAGCCATGGGGACAGTCATAACTTAACGCCGCGCTATCGCCAGAATATGACTGATCACGTTGTTAAGTTATGACTGTCCCCCACTTAAATAAGCCTCTTATCCATCCTGTCCCTCCATGTAAATGCCCTTCGGCGGACAATGAAAAATTGGAAATGGTGGCCGGGTTTTGAAGGCAACATTTGACTGGTTTCCTGCTTTCGAGACTGTGCAAAAATCCAATATTCGTCATTCCTGCACCGTCCAGTCATTCCTGAACCACACTGTTATTCTTGCACCGCCGTCATTCCCGCACCACCGTCATTCCCGCACCACCCCGTCATTCCCGCACCGCCGTCATTCCCGCACCACCCCGTCATTCCCGCACCACCGTCATTCCCGCACCGCCCCGTCATTCCCGCACCGCCGTCATTCCCGCACCACCCCGTCATTCCTGCGAAGGCAGGAATCCAGTAAACCACACAAATCCGCAGGGATTTTCCACCTGTAGCGCGGCCTGGCGTGGGTTTTTTGCGCAGCCTCAATCCATAGCGCGATGACTCTGCGCTGTGCTACTCTATCTGAGGCGGATTTGGGGGCTGAGAGAGTTGACGATAGAACCCCTGAGTGTACAATGTACAGAACTTATCGAGGCTGACAGATGAAAGCAATTTTCTTCGTTACCGCTGTGGTGGCGGCTTCTATTTCGCTCCCGGCGACGGCCAATTCGCTGAAAGATGAATTAACCGCTCTGGCTCGGGAACATCCGTTAATAAAAGGTGCGGGTGAAGACCGAATATCAGCACAGCAACAGGTCAAGGTATCGCGCTCTGCGCTGTTACCCAATGTGCTACTGACGGCAGGTACTGGCTATGAGGATCAAGCACGCCCGGGCGGCGTTGAATTTGATTTCATCAAAGAAACGAGCCTGATATCGGTAAGGCAGTTGCTGTTTGATTTTGGTGCTGCCAGGGGAGCTTTGGAAACCAGTCAAATCCTGGAACAGCAGGCCGGGGTGCGTGCAACACAAACCAGCCAGGATGTGCTGCTGGCGGGCATTCGCGCCTATTTCAACTACGTATTTGCCAGCGAGCGGGTAGTGTTGGCCCGCGAGAGTGAGCAAAGCGTGGCAACCACCCGAGATCTTGAACAAAAGAAACTGGACGCTGGCCGCGGTTCCCAGGCGAATGTGTTTCAGGCCGAGAGCCAACGCATAGGTGCCGAGACAAGAGTAATACAAGCCGAAGGCGAACAGGAGATAGCTGCGAACAGCTATGAGCGGCTATTTGGTCACCTGCCTCCGGCCTACGAGAGCATGGAAAAAACCCAGCAACCGTCGATCGGCTTGCCCGAAAACCTTGAAAAAGCAACCAAAATGGCGCTGGAGCGTGAACCAGGTCTCATTTTCGCCCGAAAAAATTACGAAGCAGCCTCAAGTGCGATAGATGTAGCAAAAGCCGCCTACTATCCTAGATTTGAGCTGGCCGCCGAGAGTGGGTATCGCAACGATGACCGGGGCATCCAGGGCACTTTTAAGGAAAATCGCTTGCTGCTGCGGTTGCAGTATGACTTTGATCTGGGGTTTAGCCAGCGCAACGAAGTAGCCTCGGCCAGAGCCCGTCAACGTTCAGCGGGGCATGCCAATGAAAATCAACAACGGGTGACGAAGGAATCGGTTCGCAACGCATGGGAAAGACACGAGATGGCGGTGAAGAGATACGAGCTGGCACGGCGGCAGGCATCAAAAGCAGAAGAGTTTCTCGAACTTGCCAGGCAGGAAAGGGATTTGGGGAAAAGAACATTGCAAGACATACTCGGCGGTGAATTATTGCTGCTGAATGCAAGAACTTCACTGGCCCAGGCCAGAGCGGAGCTGACAGTTGCCTCCTATGTGATTTTGCGGGCGACAGGACAACTTGAATTGAGCGCAATCTAGCGCAGGCAGGTTAGCAATATGGCACAGGATACAGATCAGGCAGTTGGATTAGTCGAGTCCATAGAAGGACTCGCAACCGTGCTTCACACGGGCGATGCAGAGGTAGAGATCGAGCTGACGCTTGGCTCACCGCTGTACCTCAACGACCAGATTACCACTGGCGAGTCTGCGGCTGTCTCGGTTCGTTTTGTCGATAGGACCAGTTTCTCCATTGGTGAAGATTCACGGCTGACAATAGATGAATACATCTACGATCCCACTACCGCTGAGGGCAAAGTCGATATATCCGTGTTGAAGGGCATGTTCGTGTTCATCAGTGGGCTGGTTGCTGATGAAAACCCGCAAAACATGACCATCAGCACCCCGGGTGCCACGATTGGTATTCGCGGTACTGAGGGCGGCGGAGAAATTGGGGAGGCTGGCGAATCCAGCTACTACTTCAACGCTGACGGCATTATCGAAATTATCACCCCGTCCGGTAGTGTAACTGTTGATGAAACCATGGAAGTGGCGGTGGTTTCGCCCACTGGCACGCCGACACTGGCTACCGGGTGGTCCGCCGAACAAATTATCGAGACCTTCGTCTCTGCTCTCAGGGTTGCGCCGCTGGAAATTTCGCAACGAATCATCAATGCTGATGGCAACTTGAATGTAGATGCGCGTGAATATATAGAACGCCTGGTTCAGCAAGCATCTGACAGGGACTCTGGTGACGGTGCGAGTGACGACCAGGACGATCAGCCGGAATCTGACGATCAGGGTGCGGGCGATGCTGATGCTGATGCACAGGAGGCTTCTGGCGAGGGCGAGAGCGAGGGAGAAGAGTCTCAAACCACTTTAGCTGACAACACAACTGTAGAAGCCGATAGTTCCGCCGTAGCGCTGGACATAAGTTTTGGGGAGGATGAGAGCCAGGGTCAGGAAGATGACCATTTGGCGCAGCAAGATAATGCCAGCGAACTGGTAAACAGTTCTCCGGGGAGCGTGGCGGGAGCTTCCGAGGATACATCGGATGCAGATGACAGCGTTTCCGCTGAGCCAGAACTGGAGCGGCAGATATTTGAGCAGCAGCCAGAAGCGGCTCCACCGGTGACTGATGAGGATGTAGATGAGGATGCGCCGGTGTTCAGCAGTGGTAGCACGGCCAGCCTGGCCGAAAACGCCGCTGTCAACGCCGTGGTCTATAACGCCCAGGCGAGCGACAACAACGGCGCGGCGGGCATAACCTACAGCCTGAGCGGTGCGGCTGCCTTCAGCATTGATGCCGCCAGCGGTGCGGTGAGTCTAAACACTGGGCTGGACTTTGAAGCTCAATCCAGCTACGCCCTGGTGGTAACCGCCACCGATGCGACTGGCAACCAGGCAACGCAGGCAGTGACGGTAACCGTCACCGATGTGGATGAGGATGCGCCGGTGTTCAGCAGTGGTAGCACGGCCAGCCTGGCCGAAAACGCCGCTGTCAACGCTGTGGTCTATAACGCCCAGGCGAGCGATGCGGGCGGGGGCATAACCTACAGCCTGAGCGGTGCGGCTGCCTTCAGCATTGATGCTGCCAGCGGTGCGGTGAGTCTAAACACTGGGCTGGACTTTGAAGCTCAATCCAGCTACGCCCTGGTGGTAACCGCCACCGATGCGACTGGCAACCAGGCAACGCAGGCAGTGACGGTAACCATCACCGATGTGGATGAGGATGCGCCGGTGTTCAGCAGTGGTAGCACGGCCAGCCTGGCCGAAAACGCCGCTGTCAACGCCGTGGTCTATAACGCCCAGGCGAGCGACAACAACGGCGCAGCGGGCATAACCTACAGCCTGAGCGGTGCGGCTGCCTTCAGCATTGATGCCGCCAGCGGTGCGGTGAGTCTAAACACTGGGCTGGACTTTGAAGCTCAATCCAGCTACGCCCTGGTGGTAACCGCCACCGATGCGACTGGCAACCAGGCAACGCAGGCAGTAACGGTAACCATCACCGAGTGACGGTAACCATCACCGATGTGGATGAGGATGCGCCGGTGTTCAGCAGTGGTAGCACGGCCAGCCTGGCCGAAAACGCCGCTGTCAACGCCGTGGTCTATAACGCCCAGGCGAGCGACAACAACGGCGCAGCGGGCATAACCTACAGCCTGAGCGGTGCGGCTGCCTTCAGCATTGATGCCGCCAGCGGCGCGGTGAGTCTAAACACTGGGCTGGACTTTGAAGCTCAATCCCGCTATGACTTGGTGGTAACCGCCACCGATGCGACTGGCAATGTCGCGACGCAGGCAGTGACGGTAACCATCACCGATGTGGATGAGGATGCGCCGGTGTTCAGCAGTGGTAGCACGGCCAGCCTGGCCGAAAACGCCGCTGTCAACGCCGTGGTCTATAACGCCCAGGCGAGCGACAACAACGGCGCAGCGGGCATAACCTACAGCCTGAGCGGTGCGGCTGCCTTCAGCATTGATGCCGCCAGCGGTGCGGTGAGTCTAAACACTGGGCTGGACTTTGAAGCTCAATCCAGCTACGCCCTGGTGGTAACCGCCACCGATGCGACTGGCAACCAGGCAACGCAGGCAGTAACGGTAACCATCACCGATGTAGATGAGGATGCGCCGGTGTTCAGCAGTGGTGCCACGGCCAGCCTGGCCGAAAACGCCGCTGTCAACGCTGTGGTCTATAACGCCCAGGCGAGCGATGCGGGCGGGGGCATAACCTACAGCCTGAGCGGTGCGGCTGCCTTCAGCATTGATGCCGCCAGCGGTGCGGTGAGTCTAAACACTGGGCTGGACTTTGAAGCTCAATCCCGCTATGACCTGGTGGTAACCGCCACCGATGCGACTGGCAATGTCGCGACGCAGGCAGTGACGGTAACCGTCACCGATGTAGATGAGGATGCGCCGGTGTTCAGCAGTGGTAGCACGGCCAGCCTGGCCGAAAACGCCGCTGTCAACGCCGTGGTCTATAACGCCCAGGCGAGCGACAACAACGGCGCGGCGGGCATAACCTACAGCCTGAGCGGTGCGGCTGCCTTCAGCATTGATGCCGCCAGCGGTGCGGTGAGTCTAAACACTGGGCTGGACTTTGAAGCTCAATCCAGCTACGCCCTGGTGGTAACCGCCACCGATGCGACTGGCAACCAGGCAACGCAGGCAGTGACGGTAACCGTCACCGATGTGGATGAGGATGCGCCGGTGTTCAGCAGTGGTAGCACGGCCAGCCTGGCCGAAAACGCCGCTGTCAACGCTGTGGTCTATAACGCCCAGGCGAGCGATGCGGGCGGGGGCATAACCTACAGCCTGAGCGGTGCGGCTGCCTTCAGCATTGATGCTGCCAGCGGTGCGGTGAGTCTAAACACTGGGCTGGACTTTGAAGCTCAATCCAGCTACGCCCTGGTGGTAACCGCCACCGATGCGACTGGCAACCAGGCAACGCAGGCAGTGACGGTAACCATCACCGATGTGGATGAGGATGCGCCGGTGTTCAGCAGTGGTAGCACGGCCAGCCTGGCCGAAAACGCCGCTGTCAACGCCGTGGTCTATAACGCCCAGGCGAGCGACAACAACGGCGCAGCGGGCATAACCTACAGCCTGAGCGGTGCGGCTGCCTTCAGCATTGATGCCGCCAGCGGTGCGGTGAGTCTAAACACTGGGCTGGACTTTGAAGCTCAATCCAGCTACGCCCTGGTGGTAACCGCCACCGATGCGACTGGCAACCAGGCAACGCAGGCAGTAACGGTAACCATCACCGATGTAGATGAGGATGCGCCGGTGTTCAGCAGTGGTGCCACGGCCAGCCTGGCCGAAAACGCCGCTGTCAACGCTGTGGTCTATAACGCCCAGGCGAGCGATGCGGGCGGGGGCATAACCTACAGCCTGAGCGGTGCGGCTGCCTTCAGCATTGATGCCGCCAGCGGTGCGGTGAGTCTAAACACTGGGCTGGACTTTGAAGCTCAATCCCGCTATGACCTGGTGGTAACCGCCACCGATGCGACTGGCAATGTCGCGACGCAGGCAGTGACGGTAACCGTCACCGATGTAGATGAGGATGCGCCGGTGTTCAGCAGTGGTAGCACGGCCAGCCTGGCCGAAAACGCCGCTGTCAACGCCGTGGTCTATAACGCCCAGGCGAGCGATGCGGGCGGGGGCATAACCTACAGCCTGAGCGGTGCGGCTGCCTTCAGCATTGATGCCGCCAGCGGTGCGGTGAGTCTAAACACTGGGCTGGACTTTGAAGCTCAATCCAGCTACGCCCTGGTGGTAACCGCCACCGATGCGACTGGCAATGTCGCAACGCAGGCAGTGACGGTAACCATCACCGATGTGGATGAGGATGCGCCGGTGTTCAGCAGTGGTAGCACGGCCAGCCTGGCCGAAAACGCCGCTGTCAACGCCGTGGTCTATAACGCCCAGGCGAGCGACAACAACGGCGCAGCGGGCATAACCTACAGCCTGAGCGGTGCGGCTGCCTTCAGCATTGATGCCGCCAGCGGCGCGGTGAGTCTAAACACTGGGCTGGACTTTGAAGCTCAATCCCGCTATGACTTGGTGGTAACCGCCACCGATGCGACTGGCAATGTCGCGACGCAGGCAGTGACGGTAACCATCACCGATGTGGATGAGGATGCGCCGGTGTTCAGCAGTGGTAGCACGGCCAGCCTGGCCGAAAACGCCGCTGTCAACGCCGTGGTCTATAACGCCCAGGCGAGCGACAACAACGGCGCAGCGGGCATAACCTACAGCCTGAGCGGTGCGGCTGCCTTCAGCATTGATGCCGCCAGCGGTGCGGTGAGTCTAAACACTGGGCTGGACTTTGAAGCTCAATCCAGCTACGCCCTGGTGGTAACCGCCACCGATGCGACTGGCAACCAGGCAACGCAGGCAGTAACGGTAACCATCACCGATGTAGATGAGGATGCGCCGGTGTTCAGCAGTGGTGCCACGGCCAGCCTGGCCGAAAACGCCGCTGTCAACGCTGTGGTCTATAACGCCCAGGCGAGCGATGCGGGCGGGGGCATAACCTACAGCCTGAGCGGTGCGGCTGCCTTCAGCATTGATGCCGCCAGCGGTGCGGTGAGTCTAAACACTGGGCTGGACTTTGAAGCTCAATCCCGCTATGACCTGGTGGTAACCGCCACCGATGCGACTGGCAATGTCGCGACGCAGGCAGTGACGGTAACCGTCACCGATGTAGATGAGGATGCGCCGGTGTTCAGCAGTGGTAGCACGGCCAGCCTGGCCGAAAACGCCGCTGTCAACGCCGTGGTCTATAACGCCCAGGCGAGCGATGCGGGCGGGGGCATAACCTACAGCCTGAGCGGTGCGGCTGCCTTCAGCATTGATGCCGCCAGCGGTGCGGTGAGTCTAAACACTGGGCTGGACTTTGAAGCTCAATCCAGCTACGCCCTGGTGGTAACCGCCACCGATGCGACTGGCAATGTCGCAACGCAGGCAGTGACGGTAACCATCACCGATGTGGATGAGGATGCGCCGGTGTTCAGCAGTGGTAGCACGGCCAGCCTGGCCGAAAACGCCGCTGTCAACGCCGTGGTCTATAACGCCCAGGCGAGCGACAACAACGGCGCAGCGGGCATAACCTACAGCCTGAGCGGTGCGGCTGCCTTCAGCATTGATGCCGCCAGCGGCGCGGTGAGTCTAAACACTGGGCTGGACTTTGAAGCTCAATCCCGCTATGACTTGGTGGTAACCGCCACCGATGCGACTGGCAATGTCGCGACGCAGGCAGTGACGGTAACCATCACCGATGTGGATGAGGATGCGCCGGTGTTCAGCAGTGGTAGCACGGCCAGCCTGGCCGAAAACGCCGCTGTCAACGCCGTGGTCTATAACGCCCAGGCGAGCGACAACAACGGCGCGGCGGGCATAACCTACAGCCTGAGCGGTGCGGCTGCCTTCAGCATTGATGCCGCCAGCGGTGCGGTGAGTCTAAACACTGGGCTGGACTTTGAAGCTCAATCCAGCTACGCCCTGGTGGTAACCGCCACCGATGCGACTGGCAACCAGGCAACGCAGGCAGTGACGGTAACCGTCACCGATGTGGATGAGGATGCGCCGGTGTTCAGCAGTGGTAGCACGGCCAGCCTGGCCGAAAACGCCGCTGTCAACGCTGTGGTCTATAACGCCCAGGCGAGCGATGCGGGCGGGGGCATAACCTACAGCCTGAGCGGTGCGGCTGCCTTCAGCATTGATGCTGCCAGCGGTGCGGTGAGTCTAAACACTGGGCTGGACTTTGAAGCTCAATCCAGCTACGCCCTGGTGGTAACCGCCACCGATGCGACTGGCAACCAGGCAACGCAGGCAGTGACGGTAACCATCACCGATGTGGATGAGGATGCGCCGGTGTTCAGCAGTGGTAGCACGGCCAGCCTGGCCGAAAACGCCGCTGTCAACGCCGTGGTCTATAACGCCCAGGCGAGCGACAACAACGGCGCAGCGGGCATAACCTACAGCCTGAGCGGTGCGGCTGCCTTCAGCATTGATGCCGCCAGCGGTGCGGTGAGTCTAAACACTGGGCTGGACTTTGAAGCTCAATCCAGCTACGCCCTGGTGGTAACCGCCACCGATGCGACTGGCAATGTCGCAACGCAGGCAGTGACGGTAACCGTCACCGATGTGGATGAGGCCCCAACTGGCTTGCCGACCATCACTGGCACCGTGACCCAGGGCGCGACCCTGACCGCGGACGCATCCGGCATTACCGATGCGGATGGACTGGGAGCCTTCAGCTATCAATGGCAAGCGGATGGCAGCGCCATCAACGGCGCAACTGGCGCGAGCTTTGAACTGACCCAGGAACAGGTGGGCGACACCATCACCGTGACGGTGTCCTACACCGATGGCGGGGGTACCGATGAAACCCTGACCTCTGCTGCGAGCGCAGCAGTGACCAATACCAATGACGACCCGGACGGCGCGGTAACCATCAGCGGCACCGCGAGCGAAGGCGAAACCCTGACCGCGGACACGTCCGCTATCAGCGATGCGGATGGACTGGGAGCCTTCAGCTATCAATGGCAAGCGGATGGCAGCGCCATCAACGGCGCAACGGGCACGACCTTTGAGCTGACGCAAGCACAGGTGGGTGAGACCATCACAGTGAAGGTTTCCTATACCGATGGCGGCAACACCGCTGAGACCCTGATCTCTGCTGCAACCGCTACGGTTACCAACACCAATGACGCGCCAACAGGCTTGCCAACTATCGACGGCACCGCGACCCAGGGCGAGACCCTGACTGCGGACGCATCCGGCATTACCGATGCGGATGGACTGGGAGCCTTCAGCTATCAATGGCAAGCGGATGGCAGCGCCATCAACGGCGCAACTGGCGCGAGCTTTGAACTGACCCAGGAACAGGTGGGCGACACCATCACCGTGACGGTGTCCTACACCGATGGCGGGGGTACCGATGAAACCCTGACCTCTGCTGCGACCAATGCGGTCACCAATACCAATGACGCGCCAACTGGCTTGCCGACCATCACTGGCACCGCGACCCAGGGCGAGATCCTGATCGCGGACGCATCCGGCATTACCGATGCGGATGGACTGGGAGCCTTCAGCTATCAATGGCAAGCGGATGGCAGCGCCATCAACGGCGCAACGGGCACGACCTTTGAGCTGACTCAGGATCAGGTGGGTAAGCCAATCACAGTGACAGTGTCCTATACCGATGGTGGCAACACCGCTGAAACCCTAACCTCTGCTGCAACCAATGCCGTCACCAATACCAATGACGCGCCAACAGGCTTGCCTACCATCACTGGCACAGCGACACAGGGCGCGACCCTGACCGTGAACACAGACAGCATTGCCGATGCGGATGGCCTTGGAACAGGTGGTTTCAGCTACCAGTGGCAGGCCGGGGGCAATGACATCAGCGGCGCAACGGGTGAAACCTTTGAGCTGACGCAAGCTCAGGTTGGTGCGACCATCACTGTGAAGGTTTCCTATACCGATGGCGGCAACACTGCTGAAAGCCTAACCTCTGCTGCAACCAGTGCGATCACCAATACCAATGACGAGCCAACAGGTGCGGTGACCATTGACGGCATCGCGACCCAAGGCGAGATCCTGACTGCGAACACAGACGCTATCAGCGATGCGGATGGACTGGGAGCCTTCAGCTACCAATGGCAGGCTGGGGGCACCGCCATCAGCGGCGCAGATGAAGCGACCTTTGAGCTGACCCAGGCCCAGGTGGGTGAGACCATCACAGTGACAGTGTCCTATACCGATGGCGGCAGCACCGAAGAAAGCCTGACTTCTATTGCGACCAGTGCCGTCACCAATACCAATGACGACCCAACAGGTGCGGTGACCATTGACGGCATCGCGACCCAAGGCGAGATCCTGACTGCGAACACAGACGCTATCAGCGATGCGGATGGACTGGGAGCCTTCAGCTACCAATGGCAGGCTGGGGGCACCGCCATCAGCGGCGCAGATGAAGCGACCTTTGAGCTGACCCAGGCCCAGGTGGGTGAGACCATCACAGTGACAGTGTCCTATACCGATGGCGGCAGCACCGAAGAAAGCCTGACTTCTATTGCGACCAGTGCCGTCACCAATACCAATGACGACCCAACAGGCTTGCCTACTATCACTGGCACGCCAACCCAAGGCGCGATCCTGACTGTGAACACAGACAGCATTGCCGATGCAGATGGCTTCGGTAATGCTGGCTTCAGTTATCAATGGCAGGCGGATGCCACCGACATCAGCGGCGCAACCGACGCGACCTTTGAGCTGACTCAGACCCAAGTGGGCAAGCCAATCACAGTGACAGTGTCCTATACCGATGACGGCAACACCGCTGAAACCCTGACCTCTGCTGCGACCAATGCGGTCACCAATACCAATGACGCGCCAACAGGCTTGCCGAGCATCACCGGCACCGTGACCCAGGGCGAAACCCTGACCGCGGACGCATCCGGCATTACCGATGCGGATGGACTGGGAGCCTTCAGCTATCAATGGCAAGCGGATGGCAGCGCCATCAACGGCGCAACAGGCTCGACCCTTGCTTTGACCCAGACCCAAGTCGGCAACACCATCACCGTGACGGTGTCCTATACCGATGGCGGGGGTACCGCTGAAACAGTAAACTCTGCTGCGACCAGTGCGGTCACCAATGTCAATGACGCGCCAACCATCATTGGCACGCCCATCACCGCGGTGGCAGAGGACACGGCATACAGTTTCATCCCGACAGGGGCAGATGTGGACGCAGGCGCAATCCTAGTCTATTCGATTGCCAACAAACCCTCATGGGCAACATTCAGCACCACAACAGGTGCCTTGACTGGCACACCAGACAATGATGATGTCGGCACCACCTCGGGGATTGTGATCACTCTGACCTCTGGCGGCGATACCGTTTCCCTGCCAGCCTTTGATCTCGCCGTCAGCAATGAGAATGACGCGCCAACCATCATTGGCACGCCAGATACCACAGTGGCCGAGGACAGCACCTATAGTTTCATCCCGATAGGGGCAGATGTGGACGCAGGCGCAATCCTAGTCTATTCGATTGCCAACAAACCCTCATGGGCAACATTCAGCACCACAACAGGTGCCTTGACTGGCACGCCGACCAACGCCGATGTCGGCAGCACCTCGGGGATTGTGATCACTCTGACCTCTGGCGGCGATACCGTTTCCCTGCCAGCCTTTGATCTCGCCGTCAGCAATGAGAATGACGCGCCAACCATCATTGGCACGCCCATCACCGCGGTGGCAGAGGACACGGCATACAGTTTCATCCCGACAGGGGCAGATGTGGACGCAGGCGCAATCCTAGTCTATTCGATTGCCAACAAACCCTCATGGGCAACATTCAGCACCACAACAGGTGCCTTGACTGGCACACCAGACAATGATGATGTCGGCACCACCTCGGGGATTGTGATCACTCTGACCTCTGGCGGCGATACCGTTTCCCTGCCAGCCTTTGATCTCGCCGTCAGCAATGAGAATGACGCGCCAACCATCATTGGCACGCCAGATACCACAGTGGCCGAGGACAGCACCTATAGTTTCATCCCGATAGGGGCAGATGTGGACGCAGGCGCAATCCTAGTCTATTCGATTGCCAACAAACCCTCATGGGCAACATTCAGCACCACAACAGGTGCCTTGACTGGCACGCCGACCAACGCCGATGTCGGCAGCACCTCGGGGATTGTGATCACTCTGACCTCTGGCGGCGATACCGTTTCCCTGCCAGCCTTTGATCTCGCCGTCAGCAATGAGAATGACGCGCCAACCATCATTGGCACGCCAGATACCACAGTGGCAGAGGACACGGCATACAGTTTCATCCCGACAGGGGCAGATGTGGACGCAGGCGCAATCCTAGTCTATTCGATTGCCAACAAACCCTCATGGGCAACATTCAGCACCACAACAGGTGCCTTGACTGGCACGCCGACCAACGCCGATGTCGGCAGCACCTCGGGGATTGTGATCACTCTGACCTCTGGCGGCGATACCGTTTCCCTGCCAGCCTTTGATCTCGCCGTCAGCAATGAGAATGACGCGCCAACCATCATTGGCACGCCAGATACCACAGTGGCAGAGGACACGGCATACAGTTTCATCCCGACAGGGGCAGATGTGGACGCAGGCGCAATCCTAGTCTATTCGATTGCCAACAAACCCTCATGGGCAACATTCAGCACCACAACAGGTGCCTTGACTGGCACGCCGACCAACGCCGATGTCGGCAGCACCTCGGGGATTGTGATCACTCTGACCTCTAGCGGCGATACCGTTTCCCTGCCAGCCTTTGATCTCGCCGTCAGCAATGAGAATGACGCGCCAACCATCATTGGCAGGCCAGATACCACAGTGGCAGAGGACACGGCATACAGTTTCATCCCGACCGGGGCAGATGTGGACGCAGGCGCAATCCTAGTCTATTCGATTGCCAACAAACCCTCATGGGCAACATTCAGCACCACAACAGGTGCCTTGACTGGCACGCCGACCAACGCCGATGTCGGCAGCACCTCGGGGATTGTGATCACTCTGACCTCTGGCGGCGATACCGTTTCCCTGCCAGCCTTTGATCTCGCCGTCAGCAATGTGAATGACGCGCCAACCATCACAGGCACGCCAGATATCACAGTGGAAGAGGACACGGCATACAGTTTCACCCCGACAGGGGCAGATGTGGACGCAGGCGCAATCCTAGTCTATTCGATTGCTGGTAAACCCGACTGGGCCGATTTTGACACCACCACCGGTGCCTTGACCGGCACGCCGACCAACGCCGATGTCGGCACCACCTCGGGGATTGTGATCTCGGTCTCCGATGGCACGCTGACCACTCCCCTGCAAACCTTTGATCTCGCCGTCACCAACACCAATGACGCGCCAGTGGGCCTGCCGACCATCACTGGCACCGTGACCCAGGGCGCGACCCTGACCGCGGTCACATCTGGCATTGTGGATGTGGATGGTCTCGGAAGCTTCAGCTACCAGTGGCAAGCGGATGGCAGAGCCATCAGAGGCGCAGATGAAGCGACCTTTGTTCCGACCCAAGCCCAGGTGGGTGCTGCCATCACCGTGACGGTTTCCTATACCGATGACGGCGGCACCGCTGAAAGCCTGACCTCTGCTGCAACCAGTGCGGTTACCGATGAGATTCCTCCGGTGTTCAGCGGTGACGACAGCGCCCGCCTGCCCCGAAACGCCGCTGAGTTCGTCCCGATCTACAATGCCCAGGCGAGCGACAACAACGGTGCGGCGGATGCGGGTATTACCTACAGCCTGGGCGAGATGAATACCCCCGACTTCAGGATTAATCCCAACGACGGTGAGGTGGTTATAAAGACAAGAGGCTCTATCAAAGACAGCTACGTCGACCTGAAGGTGACGGCCACCGATGCGGCCGGCAACCAAGCCACGAAGACGGTGCCGGTGACGGTGACCGCTGCGGATAACACCGTTCCGGTGTTCAGCAGTGCTGCCACGGCCAGCGTGGTCGAGAACACCTCCATTAACACCGTGGTCTACGATGCCCAGGCACGCGATGCGGGCCAGGGGCCTGATGTAAACATTTTCTACGGCCTGGAGGGTGCCGATGCCACCGCCTTCAAGATCGATGCCGGCAGCGGCGAGGTGCGTCTGAAGGAAACGGCGGACTTTGAGACCAAAAACAGCTACGCGCTGAAGGTGGTCGCCCTCGATGCGGCTGGCAACAAAGCAACGCAGGCAGTGACCGTGACGGTGATCGATGTGGAAGATGTTGTATTTACTTTTGAGGAACATCGCGCTACTGATGTTATATTGCATACCGTGTCCGCAGCAGAAGGTGTTGCCATACCCGTATTCAACTTTGTACATTCGGATGGTGGAAAAGATACCACCAGTGAAGACGGGAATCTCATTTTCCGCAACGGCAATAAAGGCGAAATCTTCTTTACGCAGGAAGGCACCATTAGCGAGGTCAACAATCACGGGGTGTTGACCTCTAACATCAATGAGTCCCCCTATATGGTTGAGGTCACAGGCAGCGCTGGCACGGTCGAAGCGAGAACTCTCCAGTTTGTCGCCAAGGTAACAGAGTCACTAGCACCGTATTTTGTGGATAGCTTTGGCGCACCCCTGGCTTTGCCTACAGCGACGGCTCCTCAATTCATGAGTAGTCTGATTGGCGATGATAGCGGGCTGCATTACTCTAAGGTATTTAGTTCCCCGGTTTACGTTGCCGATGAAGAAAATGGTATCTCTGGATATAAAGACTCGTCGGGCATGTTTGTATATAGCGGTAACACTAACACGCTGACCCGCACCCCAAATACCGATCTGCAAGATTCAGGGAGTTCGAACAACTGGGCTCCCAGCAAGTTCACTTTTGGTGAGGCTGGCTCGGGATTGATCTTCCGCTTTGGCGATAGTGATAGTGATAGTTACGTGGTGCCCGATACCGGTACCGATACAAACTGGACGGTCACTAATCCTGCACACAAGGCAGTCGGCCCCTCAACTGGGAATATTTTTATCGATAACAACAACGATGGCACTTACGATGAAAAGGTGGATGGCGTGGGTGATGATCTTATCGCAAACTTAGTTGCTGGGTCTGGTCGATTAATAACCACTTTCCAGAAAGAGACCAGCGCGACCACTGATGATGTTTCCGCGCTGCTACAGTCTCTGCATTTTGGTTACTTGGGGCAAAAACCCACGGAAATCAATATCCTTGCCAATGATGGCGACAGCGACAATCCTGACGCCGACAATGATATTGACCATACGCAGGACTATTCGGTGGCAGTGGTCTAGTTATGAAGCCACAAGGGAGCAGGAACGATGGTGCGAAGTAATCAAAAGGGGGACATTACTGCTTTGGGCTAACCGTGAGTGTCATTTTTTGTTGACATTTCAGAGGGGATGGGGCAGGTTATCAGGAATGCTTGTTCAATATGGTGTCCGTAGGGCGGAGTATTTATTTTAACAACATTGGGGAGAGATATTATGCCCGTAAAGTACGAAATAACACCATCAGGAGCGCGTTCTCGAAGTGCCGAAGATTTACTTGCGGATAAGCATGTCAGATCTGAAATGCGCAAGACCTTCGCTGCATTTGATGCTATAACCAAAAAACAAGACGTTGAACGCGACCTGCAAACGAAAACAATATCTGGTAAAGAAACCAAATTATCTGCATAAACAGGCTGTCCAGGTGGCATCATTTGGTCTTTTTCTGCTGCCACTGCTCGGTGGTTTCTTATTCATCAGGCTTTGGAAATTCACCCGCTATCCGACTTCTCGTTTATCTGGGCAGCGTCTGATTATTTGGGCTTCCCTCGCTGGAGTTGTCTCTATTGTTCTGGCACCTCCTTTGGTGCTTTTTTCATGGCTGCAGTTGCTGGGTGGATCGCTAATTTTTTGCCCATTTTGCCCAATGGAATAAACGCACTTGATTGGACGACACGGCGCTACGGTAGCAAGATAGACATCCTGTTTGCGGACACTTTCAAATATGAGAAGCAGATTCAGGTTACGTTAGCATCTGGCAAGGTGTATGTCGGTTATGTCATGCTCCAACCGCTTGAACCCCATCAAGATAACTCTTATGTTGGAGTTTTACCTACGATTAGCGGTTATCGTGATGCGAATAACAAGGAAGTGGAATTTATGACCTCTTATGAAGCGATTTATGAAGCGATTTATGAAGCAGAAGTCTCGCAAGATCACAATGACTTTATCAAATATTTTCCAATGTCCGATATTATTATTGCCTCTGTGTTTGACCCCGATGTCTATACGAACTGGAAGTAGCCAAGCATGTCCTCCAGATTAAGAAAATTCGCCGCGCTCTCACAATTTTACCGCTCTGCCACCATCGCGGAAGACACCCCCTATGCCTTTCCTGCCCCTGCCAGCAATGATGCCGACCCTGCGCCGGCCTGTTTTGTGGCGGTTGTCTGGTTATGAAGGCCGGCAGCCGGCCCTTGTCGACAGATGAGCGGGGGATCGTCCATTGAAATTCAGTTTCTGGCAAGCGGCGGGGAGGCTTCTTCGCCGCCGTAAGGCGAACCCGCAGCTGTTCCGCTGGATCATCGTGAGTTCGGGGTTTGCGAATATCCTGGGTCTTGCTTCCTCTATCTATGCCATCCAGATATTTAATCGTTATGTGGCCTACGGCCTTGATGGCACACTAATCACGCTGACGGTGGGGGCGGTGCTGGCAATATTGCTGGAGTTCACCTTCAAATGGATCCGTGCCCGCTTGAGTGCAGCCCTGCTGCAACCACAGGAAGCGCTGGACTACGATGCGCTGCTGGCGCATCTCAATAAGATCGATGCGAGCGCGCTGCAGCAACCGAACCAAATTAGATCGGCCATGCGCTCCCAACAGCGGCTTGCGGAGGTCTATTCTCCAGCCAACTTTGTAAGCTTGCTCGACATGCCTTTTGCACTGCTGTTTTTACTGGCTGTGCTACTGCTTAATACGGTGCTTGGGGTGCTGGCTCTGCTAATATGTGTGGCCTGTTTTGCCATGGCTCTGTGGCATGGGGACAGCCTGATATCAGCGCTTGAGGAGCAGCGAGAGAAACAACAACGGCTTGATGTGATGGTGGGGAATGCTGAGGCAGTGGATGTCGTGCGAGCGCACAATCTGCATTCTGTGGTGCAGCGCGAAAGTCGCCTTATCCTGGCGGATTTCCTGCGCAAGAGATATTCGCTGCTGGCAAAGCAGGTGCAGCAGGGTTCGAATATCCAGTTGGTTTCAGCCATGACCTCGGTAGTGATTATTGGCACTGGCGCGATTTATGTTACTCAGGGCCAGCTGGATATCGGCAGCTTGATCGGGGCAAATATTCTCGCGCTGCGCGCCGTCAATCTGGTTAATCAGGTGGGCCGGCTTAGTCAGAGCCTGATGGCAGCGGAAAGTCTGCAAGCTGAAGTTCAGGAAAGCAAACAACTGCCCACACGTGTTAGCGGGAACACCCGTCTCGCGCAGTACAAGGGCCGCCTGGAACTGAAAAACATTGCCCATACCTGGGATGATCGCCTTGGCCCCCTGTTCGCAGATTTCTCTATCGATATTCAGCCCGGCGAGGTGATTCTGCTGGCAGGAAGTAACGGAAGCGGCAAGACAAGCCTGGCCAGGATTATGGCTGGCTTGCTAAGCCCGCAGCGCGGGCAGGTACTGGTCGATGGGATCGATTTGCTGCAACTGACCGCCAAAGACTGGCATCTACAGCTTGGTTATGTGGCGCAGGAGCCTGAGTTTGTGAGCATGAGCCTGCGCGCCAATCTCTGCGGTGAACGCCAACTGAGTGATGAGCGCCTGCGCGAAATACTGGATCTGTGTGACGTGCTGCCGTTGGTGGATCATCATTCGAAGGGGCTGGAGCAAATCCTGGATCAGGGTGGCGCGCATTTGCCCCCGGGCATTCGCAAGCGACTGGCACTTGCCAGGGCGGTGCTGGCAAACGGCCAGCTGCTGATTCTGGATGAGCCCCACGCTGGTATGGATGGTGCCGGCCTGACGGCGCTCATGAATGTGCTGAAAAAACTGACAGATGAACATCGAACCATCATTATCTGCGCCCATGACCGCAATATTGTGCAACAGGGGGCACGTCTTGTTGACCTCAATCATAAACCGGTGCCTGTCGTAGAGCAGATATGATAAGCCAACTGCCAGAAGAATTTGCCGATCTGGGCCGTGTGCCATCGGCTTTACATCGCTATACCCAAATAATTGGCGCTGGCTTATTGCTCGTTGTGGCTTGGGCTGCCCTGATGCCCCTGGACGTGGTGAGCATTGCCGAGGGAGAAGTGATTCCCGCCGATAAAATCCACCAGGTGGCGCACCTGGAGGGCGGTGTGATTAGCGAGGTTTTGGTAGCACAGGGAGATACGGTGTCAGCCGGTCAGTCACTGCTAGTGCTTGAAAGTACCGCCAGCGGCGCATCGGTTGCCGAGCTGCGCCACAAAATTGATTCACTCGCTATTGATGTGGTGCGCCTCGAAGCATTGCTGGCTGGCAAGGCGGAACTGCATGTTAGCGATGGCTTTGATTATCTGCGGGAGGATCTGAAAAACAAGGCGATAGCGCTATTTGTTTCTCAGCAGGAAACATTACAAAGCCAACTGGCCGTGCAGGATGAAGAAGTTGTGCGTAGACAGAAGCAGCGTGCAGAAATCCAGGCGCGGCTGAATGGCGAGCGTGAGCGCGTTGTGCTTTTGGATGAACAGATTGCCATCTCTGAGGAGCTGATGGCGTTGGAGCTTGCCAACCGCTATGAGCATATTAATTTGCTCAAGGAGGTAAATGCACTGCAAAGCGCCATCAAACAGGATGAAGAGGTGCTGTTGACTGCTGACGCAGCAATAAAGCAGGCGCAGGAGGCGCGTGAGCGAATAGTTGCCGAGAACAACGCCGAGTTTTCATCCCGCCTGGATACGGCTGTCCGTGCCCGACGTGAGTATGAGGAGCGCGTAAAAGGCTATGAGGACAATCTCAAAAGAACCGTTCTGATCGCGCCCACATCTGGCATCGTAAAGCGTGTTTATGCCTTTACCCGAGGTGGCGTGGTGCGCGCCGGGGAAACGGTGATGGAAATTGTGCCAGATCAGTCTCAGGTCGTTGTTAAGGCGAGATTGCGGCCACAGGACATTGGCTATGTGACCGAGGGTGATGTGGCCTATGTGCGCCTGAACTCTATTGATGCGGTGCGATTTGGCTATTTGCCGGGGGAAATAACTATTATTAGCCCGGACACCCTGGTCAATGAGCAAGGGATGGCCTATTACGAGGTGCGCATTGTTACTGAGCGAGACTACTTTGAGAATGATGGCGCGCGCTATCCGTTGGTGCCTGGTGTGGTAGTTACCGCCGGTATTGTGACTGGTCGGCGCAGTGTGTTGCGTTACATCTTTTCGCCTTTTCTGAAAACCACGTATTTCTCCCTCACGGAGCGTTAAGGCGTGAAAGCACTAATCGAGAAGCGCGCAGCGATTTTAATTGGCCTTGTTTTGACGGCGGGGATTATGGCCATCGAGATCAGCAGCATTCCCTTGCTAGAGCGCTATCTCGACCGTATTGATAATCTCCTCTACGATTTTCGCATGCAGGCGCTGCTGCCACCCAAGGCATTGCTTAGCGATAAGATTGTCATCGTCGATCTGGACGAAAAGTCGCTGCTGGAACATGGCCAATGGCCCTGGTCGAGAAAGATTGTGGCACACCTGGTTGAAGAAATGGCGCTGGCGGGTGTGAAGGTAGCGGCATTTGACGTGGTGTTTGCGGAGCCTGAGCAGAATGCGGCAGATAGCCTGATTGAGGATCTGGCGCTACGCGGTATGCTTGCACCAGCGCGGGAAAAAATGCTCCAGGAGGTGTCGCCCAGTGTTAGTAACGACAAGTACCTGTCCAGCTACCTGAGAAAAACCGATGTAGTGCTTGGCTATGTTTTCCATGACGATGAAGAGATCAAGGCGGGTAAGCTGGGCTATCCAATTACCAGGCTGCGTGGCGATATGTCCTCCCGTCTAACCGCTGTAGTGCGTGATGGTTACTCGGCAGCACTTGATATATTGCAGCGCAACGCCAAAGACAGTGGCTTTATCAATGTGCTGCCGGACAGCGATGGGTTGATTCGCCGCGCCCCCCTGATCCTGCAACATGACGACGGGCTCTATCCTTCTTTGGCGTTGGCGGCAGTTATGTATTACACCGATACTCGGCGCATTAGACCTATGTATCAGGATATCGGTGAGCTGGTCAGTTTTCAGGGTGTGCAACTTGGTGACCGATATATTGCCACCGATGGGATTGGTCGTATGTCACTTGGCTTTAAGGGCGGTGCCAAGAGCTATCAGTATGTGTCTGCTGCGGATGTTATCAGCGGCGCGTACCGTAACGGTGGACTTAAAGACAAGCTGGCATTCGTCGGCACCACCGTTTTGGGTCTGTCCGATGTCAGGGCGATACCCCTGAGCCAGTCCTATCCCGGCGTTGAGGTTCATGCAACGGTAGCCGACAATATTATCAACCAGGATATGCCCTATAAGCCTTCCTGGGAGCCGGGGGTTTTGTTGGTTCTTCTGGCTGCCCTCGGTTTCCTGGTAAGCCTGGTGCAGCCTTTTCTGCGACCACTGTGGCTGGTGACAAGTGCGCTTGTTGCCCTGGCCTTTGTTATGCTCAGCAACTTTTATTTGTGGCAGGTGTATCGCTTTGATTTAACCATGGTCACGCCATGGCTGCTGATCATTCTGCTGTCGCTATGGAATGGAGTTTCAACGCTGTTGAAAGAAAATACCCAGCGTCTGGCTATTACCGCCATGTTCGGCCAATACGTCCCTGTCGAGCACGTCAATGCCATGCTGAATGATCCAGAGAGATATTCCATGGATGGGGATAACCGCTTGATGTCGGTTATGTTTGCCGATATCCGTGGCTTCACCAATATGTCGGAGAAACTAACCGCCCAGGAACTGAAAATGGTTCTGAATCGTTTTTTTACCCCGATTACCCGTGTGATTTTTGAAAACCAGGGCACTATCGACAAATACGTTGGCGACATGGTGATGGCATTTTGGGGTGCCCCGCTGGAAGATGCTGGCCACTCGTCCCATGCAATCATGGCCGGCTTCGCCATGCACGAGGAGATTCGCAGGTTGAAGCTGGAGTTTGCGGCAGAAGGCTTGCCCGAGATTGATATGGGCATAGGCATCAACACTGGCAATATGAATGTTGGAGATATGGGTTCCGAGTACCGTCGGGCCTATACCGTTTTGGGTGATGCGGTTAATCTCGGTTCGCGCGTGGAAAGCCTGACAAAATTCTATGGCAGCTTGTTTCTGGTAACCGAAAGCACCAGGTTGGCAGCGCCTGAGTATATTTACCGCCAGGTGGACAATATCCGGGTAAAAGGCAAGCTGGAGCCAGTCAAAATATTTGAGCCTCTGTGTCTTGCGCAACAGGCCAGTGCCGATTTGCTGTCTGGTGTTGAGCGTTATAGTCAGGCATTGGAATTATACGGTAGCCAGCGCTGGGATCAGGCCGAAACGCTGTTTACGCAACTTCAATCTAACTCGGCGCATCAGAACCCGCACTTGCTGGGAATTTATCTGCAACGCATCGCTGAATTACGCCATCAGGATCCCGGTTCCGACTGGGACGGCGTGTACATCCATACCAGCAAATAATATCCGCCCCAGGTGTTGACCGGCGTTCGCCCAATTTCGAAGTGCGATTGACTGGATGGATTAAGAGAATTGGTGCAGACAGAGAGCTAGCGATAGCTTCTGTTCGCGAGCGTAGCTTCCACAAGGAGCAACAACATCACCAGACATATTATCCACCACCACAGGCGCTGGGGTCGCTCCAATTCTTCTGTCAATTGCGCAGAGCGGGCTTCTCTCGACCGATTCGGCTCGGTGTCCGGGTTACTAATCCGGTCGTAGAGAGTAGCCACGGCGACTCTGCTGAAATATGACTCTTCCGGGATACTATTCACCGCATGGTGCACCGGACTTCCGTCTATTCTGGCTGTAATCATACCTGGAGACTCAGCAGTAATAACAAAATTCTGGCCAGCAAATTCAATCGCGGCACCAGTGGCGTCAAAAGCCTCAACTGACTGCGCCGTTCCCGCCGGATCCAGATCAATACTATCACCTACCTGCCAGGCTCGCTGTTTCGGGTTTTGTTGCGCTAGATGTCGCAATGTTTCGTGTACAAACGGAAGGAATACAGCTTGCAGTGCCAGATTATTCCATTCGAGGTCCAGCGCGGAGGCAAATAAGAGGACATTGCCCTCAGCTGCACGGCGCTCCAGCAAAGCGGGTTCGGCATTATCAAACTGCATGAGCAGGTCTGCTTCTTCGTTGGCCAACAATGACCAGTGATTCTGAAATCGAGCCGACCAATCACTGCCCAGAGAACTCAAGACCGGGTGGCGACTATCGAAATCAGCCAGTACCAGATAGTCGTCCAGCCCTGATTGCCCGCGGCCTTGCAGGAGTGCTGGCGCTACGTTGGCAAGCTGTCTATTGAACACCTCCGGCTTGACCCGGTCACCGGGGGCAAGCAATAAACTGCCTCCCGCTTGCACGTAGTTCTCGATTGCCGCAGCCTGAGCAGTGCTCAAGTCGCCAACATTTAGCAGCACAGCCACGTCATTCTGGCGCAGTGAAGCTGCACTTAGCTGTGCCGGTACAATCGTCTCTAACACGAAGGGAGACTGGCCAGCGCCCCTCACTGCGAGCTCAAACCAATGCGCTTCATCGTCAAACCAGTCATCTGACGCTTCGCCATTGACCAATAACACACGAATTTTCGGCAGCACGTCCAGCGTAAAGAACCAGGAATTATCAAGCCTGAAATTATCACCACTAACACGCACTTCTGCGCTGTGGCTGCCCGGCGTGTCAAAGCTGGCAGTAAAGGTGAGTACCTGTTCCGAACGATCAGCCAGGTCAACAGGGTTTCGCTCAATCAATTCACCATCCACATAGAGGCTTGCATCCCCCTGCTGCACATACAGGCTGCCAGTGGAACGCACCCTGGCCAGAATCTGTTGTTCCCCGGCACCTTCCAGCAGTTGATGCGGAGACCTCACATCGGCAAGCAGCAGATTGCTGCTCTCAATAGCCCCTACATCAATGCCCGCAAATGCGGTGCCGGGGGCTAGCTTCCAGCCGTCATCAGTGTCACTCATGGCCACTGCCTGATAATCAGAAATCAGGTAGATGCGACGCTTCTCATGGCGTGAAGTTTCTAATAATTGATCAGCCAGGCGAAGATTGGGCATGTACCGTGTTGCCCCATAACCTGGCTCGCTAATGCTATTGATCAGGCTCCGTGCGCTATCGATATCGGTGTTCAATTCCCGCACTGCATCGGCCGTGCCTGAAAACCCGATTAAGGCCACTTCGTCGCCAGCGGCCATTTCGTTCAGCAGTTCGAGAGCTGCCTGTTTTGCGCGGTCGAAACTATCTCCGTAGCGCATGCTCATGGAAACATCGAGCATAATCACGGCGGACATGGGTCCTGTATCCAGCAACCGTGCAAGGCTTTGATCGAACAAGGGTCTGGCGAAGGCAAACACCAGCAAGGCTATTACTGCCGAACGAAGTAATAGCAGCAGCCACTGCTGAATATGCTGAATGAGAACCAGTTTCCTGGCGGTTTTTTTAAGAAATCTAATACTGCTGAATATCACCTTTGTTGGCTTTTCCTTGCGAATAAGGTGTATCGCAACAGGAATAAGAGCCGCCAACAGCCCAAACAAAAACAGCGGAGTAAGGAATGCCATCTAAAAACTCTTTGCCCGTTTGCTCATATAGGAGGATAGCGCGGCGTCCAACGGCTTCGCCGTGTTCATAAGACAATAGTCAACGCCACTGCTCTGGCATTGCTTTTTGCAAAACGATAGAAATTCGTTCAAGTTTTCCAGATAAGCCTTTCGAATAGCGGCGGGGCTGGTGGTGCAGGACTCGTTGCTTTCCATATCGATAAATTCAGATGCCTCATTAAACGGAAAATTCAACTCGGCATCGTCCATGAGATGAAACACGATGACATCGTTACCCATGGCGCGCAAGTTTTGCAGCGTGTTGATAAGCCGCTCTTCATCATCAAGCATATCCGTTATCAGCAGCAGCATACTTTTCTTATTGAGAGAGGCGGCAAGATCAGTTAGCGGCTTTACTGCGTCTGTTCTGAGGCCGGGTTTTACCTGCGCCAGGGTTCTCAGTATGCGCATTAGCTGTGGCTGGCGACAGCTGACAGGAATATAGTCATTTACCTTGTCATCAAAGGTGATCAAGCCAACTGCATCTCGTTGTCGATTGATAAAATAGGCCAGTGCCGAGGCCAGCGTAATTCCATAGTCCAGTTTACTGTTGCGCGCCGATGAATAGGTCATGGAAGCACTGGTATCCAGCATCAGCACACAACGAACATTGGTCTCGTCTTGATACTGCCTGATGTAAAACTTCTCGCTTCGTGCGTATAACTTCCAGTCTATGTGGCGCATGTCATCGCCCCGGCAATAGTGGCGATAATCGGTAAATTCAACACTGAATCCCCGATGCGGGCTGTTGTGAAGCCCTGATAAAAAACCTTCGACAACGACTCTCGCCCTAAGCTCAAGGTTATCCAGCCCGGCAAGAACTGTTGGGTCAAGAAAATTTGATGAATCCGACATTACAGTCTCATCCGGTTTTAGCGGCCTGTTATCGGCCGCAAGTGACTAGAGATTCGAAGCCGGTTCAGGCACTTCATCAAGCAGGCGCTGAATGACGTCGTCAGTTGTAATTCGTTCGGCCTCGGCATGGAAATTCAGGATTATTCTATGCCTCAGTACAGAGAAGGCTAGCGCCCGAACATCACCGTAGGACACATTGTAACGCCCTGACAACAGGGCACGTACCTTGCCCGCAAGAATCAGATTTTGAGAAGCCCGTAAGCCCGCGCCCCAGCTCACCCAATCCTTAATAAACTGTGGGCCGCCTTCGGTCTGTGGTCTGGAGGCATGTACCAGGCTGACAGCATAGCGAATGACGGCCTGCGCCGCCGGTACCTGTCTGGCAATGCGTTGGAATTCGAGTATGTCCTCGCCGCTGAGCGGGTGCGAAAGGGCTGTATCATTGATCCGGGTTGTCGTACTAACCACCCTGACTTCGTCTTCTTTCGACAGATAGCCCAATTCTATCTTGAACATGAAGCGGTCAAGTTGCGCCTCCGGCAAGGGATAGGTGCCTTCCAGTTCAATAGGGTTTTGAGTGGCCAGAACGAAGAATGGCGCTGACATGGGGTAAGTGACACCGGCAGCAGTCACTTGCCGCTCTTCCATTGCCTCCAAAAGAGAGGACTGTGTCTTGGGCGGTGTGCGGTTGATTTCATCCGCCAATAAAATAGTAGTGAATAGTGGCCCCTTAACGAATGCAAGACTCCGCTTGCCGTCATATTCCTCAACAATTTCCGCACCGACAACGTCTGCCGGCATGAGGTCCGGGGTGAATTGAATACGACTGAAATCAACTTGCAGAATATCGGCAACAGTCTTGATTAACAGCGTTTTTGCCAAGCCTGGCACACCCGTCACCAGACAGTGGCCGCCAGCAAACAGGGCGATTAGCAATTCATCGATGATGGCTTCCTGTCCAATGATAACTTTCTTGATCTCAGCAACGATCTGCTCTCGACCCTCTTGCATTTTCTTGACCAGTGACAGGTCATCATGGCTTTCGATCTCTGCTGCTTTTGCTGTTTCTGCTGTATCTGTCATGTCTGCTGCCTGTGTTTCGATTAGTTCAATTATTCTGGCTCTCTCCAGTCAACTCTTCCCGCATCCACTTTTTCTGCGTCCACTTAATGACTGAAAGCGTAAACCAGGAAATTGATTCCAGTCTTATACGCATTGTTAGCGGATTTGCCCGGCTAGTCTTTATAAAAAGTATGCTCCCCCGCTATCACCCAAATCCGTCTTATAATTTGCCACTCTCATTACGCGGCCCTTGTCATCCAATACGGAATACACTTCTGGTGGGTAGTTTGGCTCATCAAGATGCGGCTGGCCCAAAAATCATCTGCCATGACAAAACTACCACGAAACATGAATTTACGAAGCGTTTCTATTTCTTGCGGCGAAAAATTGGGGCTGCTGTGTTCGCTGACAACAAATAGCCGAAAAGTGCTGCTGCTGATTTGCCGGGCAGCCTCAAATTAGCCTGAATCTCCGTCTATAGATTGTAGAAGCAGGCGTTGCGCACGCTGATAGCCAGGTGCTGTTTCCAGGGCTCTTAGTATAGTCTGCTTCGCTTCGAGTGCTTGTCCATTCTTCAGGTAAGCCTCAGCTAAATTTGTTTGTGCTTCTACCGGGTCATTTATTTCCAGCTTGAGCAATACCTCGTATTCCGTGACCGCCAATTCACTATTGCCAATGCTGTCGGCATAGTCAGCTTTCAATTGGTGAACATCGCCTTGATAAGGATCTACCTGGATAGCTCGGTCAATATAATACTCGGCTCGTTGGTAGTCGGCATTTTCTAATGCCGCTTGTGCCAGCACCATGGCAGAAGCGTAGTCGTGCTGAAGATTTTCCAGCAATAACGCTAACTGCCGTAATTGCGCCTCGCGATTAGCTTCCTGTTCATAGATTTGAGACAGTACCAGGGGAGGGCTGGGGTAAGCCGTATAAGAGGGAAGCATGGCATAGGCTTTATTGAGATACTCTTTGGCTTCGGAAAAGGCCTGTTCCTTAAACAGCACAATACCTAACTGCAAGTAAGCTTGAAAATCTCTGTCATTTTCCTCTATACGCGCGCGCATATGTTGTTTCAATGACGCATTATTATAGAGTTCAGCCAGAATCGCACTGGAATTTTCACGCACACCGTGGCCATGCCCCTCACCTTCATCGGGCAGGTCTTCGCTGTGGACGTAGACGTTTATCTCGGCAAGCCGCCTGTCGATCCAGGATCTGAAGCCACTGTCAAATTGGGCCAGGCTCAACTCAAACACCGCATCAAAACGCTCATCGTCTTCCTTGCCAGGCGTATACTGTGCAACCAGCTCCAGCAGTTTTTCAAAGCCATATTCGTCGGCTATATAATCAACCACCAGGTAGGCCTGGAAATAGGCGAAGCCCAGGTCGGCATTGTTGCGAGCCCCCGAAAAACCTGAATCAAGCTCGGCAATATTCAACAGCTTGTCCTGCTCTACTGCTCTCACCAGGTCCAGCCCCTGGCTACGCCCCCAGTAAGGTCTGGCTTCGCGTTCTTCCCAAACAGACAGACCTTCCGACAACCATCGGGGCATGCGGTTAGCGGTCATCTGCAAGCTAATCACATGCACAAACTCATGCCATACTATTTCCTGCCAGTTCGCGGAGAGTGACTCTGGCGAAATTAGTGTAATCACCTTGCCAAAGCAGATGCCAACCAGCGGGCCAATGTCGGGCAAACCTACTGAACGAACAGCAAAATCTTCTGGTTTTTCGAAAACTTCAATTAGTATTGGCGCTTCTGGCTCGAAACCGTATTTCGCGGTGAGAGTGTCCCAGGCTTCTTCAAGCAGGGGCTGTAGATAGGGCCAGAGAATATCTGCGTCATGCTCGCTCAAGCGCACTGTAAAGTGCTCGCTCTCCTGAGTTGTGTAAGTTTCCAGGGTATCGAACAGCTTCAGCATGTTGGACGTCATCAGATTAAAAGGGTCGTTTTCGTAAGCAATTTCCAAAATGGCCTTGCCTTCTTCTTCTTTTCCCAACCTGATCAGATTGCTTCCCAACAGGGTGTAGCCTTGCCAATACTCTGGATCGGCGGCTATCGCTGCCCGGGCGAACTCAACTGCCTGCTCGAACAGGTAGTTATTGCCCAATGTATCCGCCACATTTCCTAAAAATTTTGGATTGCCAGGGCTGAATGACTGCACCTGCGCCAAATAATGCGCATAATCTTCTGTTCTTTCTTCCAGAGCAGCTTTAGACGCCAACACAGTCAGTGTTTTCAATGATTCCGGGTTGGCAGCGAGTACCCGTTCGAAGTAATCCTGCGCCTCATCTTCACGGCCGTTAAGCAGTAATAGCTGGCCGTAGCTTTCCATTGCCGGAATCGAACCAGGGTTGATGGCCAGGGCTCTCTGCAAGGCCCGCTGATCGCCCACTGCATTCGCCATTCCCACCAGGGCGGGGACGAAACGACTATTTATATCCAGTGCTTCCTGATACGACCGTTCTGCCTCTGCGGCATTGTATTTTTCAAGAAACAGATCCCCCCACAGCGCATGTGCTTCGAGGTTGTCTGGATTGGCTCTGGTCGCCTCACTAAACAGACTATTCGCATCGTGAAAATTACCCATTAACCAACTCGCCAGAGCGACCATGGCGACATCTTCCGAGCTAAAAACCAGGCCATTGTTGTAGCGTTGAACTGCTTGATTGAGGATTTGAAGTGCCCTTTGCCTTTCACCGACAAACATCAACAAACTACCGTACTGCACCAAACAGCGAACCGGTGGAACAGCTAAACCGGATACCACAGCCTGCAGGATTGCCAATGCCTGTTTCGACTCGCCTGTTGAACGTTTTATCTCGGCCAATTGTGTGCCAAGCAAAGGAAATCGAGCATAGTCATCATCTTCTATAGCGTCCTCAACAACACGCATGGCCCCTTGATAATCACCCATCATCGCCAAGGCCTTGCTGGCACCTACCAGGGCTTCATTTCTGTCCAGGCCATCAGCCATCTGAAAAATAGTGCTGGCGGCGGCATAGGAACCAGCCAGCAACAATTGCTCTCCGCGAAATAAAGCTGACTCGCCTGTATTCGTCTGCGCCGGGTCTTGTGCAGACACATTGAATGACATGCCCAGCAACAACAGTGTGCTGGCCAATGAACGTATTTCTGCCCTGACTCTAGTGCCCAATTTGCTCAACCCCGGTAACTTTCTCATTGAATTGTGCCGTAGCTCTAGACAGGTCTACCAGCAGTCTTTCCATCTGCGGCCAGTAGTCTTGTTCCAAAAACTCGGTCTTGCGCCCCCGCAAAAGAAAGACAGAGCGCTCTAAATCTTGCATGCGACTCTGCAAACGAATCGCGGCTTCGGATAAACCAATAGTTGCGTCCGGCAAATTATCAATATAAGCGATCTCGGCTAATCTGCCGTCCAGTGCAGCAATAGCAGGGTTCAGGCTGAATAGCGCATCTCCATTGTCATCCAGTGCTGCATGTTCGGAAGCCAGCCGTCCCTGCGCCTGGTAAAATTGCTCCACGTTACTCTTGGCATAATTAAATGCCTCTAACATGGAAACCCGATTGTTCTTGTCCCGGTCTCCATTTCGATTGTCCAACGCCTCGATGAAGAACTTTGAAAATAGCGGATCGTATTTTTCAGAAGAAGAACGCGTGGACGAGATAATGACCCTTCCTGCGCTGGACAAAGACGCTGAAAACCCATAACTGGCGGAGGTCGTGTTAACGACAATCATGTCCTGTTGCTCGAAGGTATCCAGTATTTCGGCAAACTGAACGCCAGTTATGTCTGGCCCCACGATAGCAAACTTCGATTCTTCTTCTGCACCACTTCCGTGGCCTATCAGATACACGGTGATTTGATCTCCCGCAGCCACAATTGATCGCAGCCTTGCAAACGCTTGTTCTATCCCATTTAAATCGCAGGCTGCATCAATTCTTTCAGCCCCGGCGGCTTCGGCTTCACCCTGGTCATACAGCAAGGAGATCGTGGCTGAGCTATACCCATAGTCGCGCAGCAAAATGTCGTGTAAGGAATACGCCCACTGCCTGAATCGGGATTTATTTTCATCGCCAACACCTGGCCCGGCCAAAATTACTGCATATTTGGTTGCTTCGGGCCTACCCAGGAAAAAATCTTCGCTGCTGAGATTGTCATTGTTTTGAGCAAGCACGGCACTGGCGAATACCAGGCTCAGTCCGATCAATACAGCATGCTTGCAAAGAAAATTATTTTTCATGGTTATAGTGCTATTCAGGATAAACCTTTTGTGCGCCGCGCCATCCAATCCGCACACAGCAACACGATGAGCAAACCCAATAACCACGGCCTGTCCCAAAGATCGATTTGCACTTCTCGGGAATACGCATTCGGCGTGAACTCGATAGTGTTTGCCAGAGCCGCCGCCGCTGCCAAATCAAAATAGCTGCCAGCACTGACTTCGGCAATTCGATTCAGCAAGCCACTGTCAAGTTCCGCGTTGGTGTATTCTCGGAGCGAAGGAGTAACCACGAACGCCGCACGTTGTTCGGCGCTGGAATCGCTGGATTCACCGGCTGCACTGGCCACATCCACTAATACACTATAAACGCCTTCTTCTTCGGCCAGAAAGCTGGCTCGATAGACACCGTCTTCTTCAATATCCCATTCCATAGGCGCATCGCTAAATTCCTGCAATGGATTTGAAGTTTGCAGCCACAGTGTGGCGTCATTATCTGCCTGGTACTGGTTATTTAGAACCCTGGCTTTTACCTTGACCAAATCTCCAGCGTGGTAAAACTCTCTATCGAATTCGATGCGAATACGCTCAGCAGCAGACACCGCCAACCAGCGCAATAACTGCCGCCACAAAGTTTCGTGAGACTCATCAGCCGCTGGCAACATCATCTGCCAACGCCAACTACTCGCTGTGGTCAATGCCATGCTGCGCCCAGACCCATAACGCTGTGAAGCAAGCAGGGGCAAGGCCTGGTTCTGGTATTGCAGCAAGGGGTGTTCAAGCAAAACTTCTGCACCAGGTTTGATGCGGCCAGTCACATACACGCCTTGTAGTGCTGGCAATTGCCGCCACCGCGCACGATTTTCTGAATCATCCGGGGACAGACGCAACAACGGAGAAAATTCACCATTATTGGTAAGTCGTGGGAAAAATAATTCGCCGGTGGGATGCTCCCCACGTCGAATTCCACCACGCAAATGCCTGGGCAACAAACCCTCTTGCAGTAACGTGACTGGTATTATGTCTGCTATCGGTGTTCCAATAAACTCCTCATCGACCCTGCCGCTCATCAACAAGCCGCCGCCTCGTTCTGCAACAAAATCTTCTATCATTTGCAGTTGCCCGGCAGTAAAAAAGTCGAACTCAATATCACCCAGAATTATCGCTTCGTAGTCATAAAGCGCTTCACGGTTTTCAGGAAAGCCGCGGCTTAACTCGGTGGCAGATTTGATTCCCTGTCGATAATATTTTCCCGGGCCGGTTTGTAAATAGGTGACCAGCCTTACGGAGCTGTCAGCCGCTACCGCGCGCCGGATAAATTTGTACTCGTTGCGTGGATGACCCTCTATATAAAGAATATCCAGAGCTTCTTTTTCGGTATTGTCTACCAGGAAGCTGTAGCTGTTATTCTTGTCAATTATCTCCCCGGGCTGTAGTTCTACATTCAAATCATAGACAATTAGTTCAGGACGTTCGGGTCTAAGCTCCAGCTCGTAGCGTCTGCTGATGCCTTCGCTGCCTAATACGACCACATCAGAGACAAGCTGAGTCTCGCCATCCATAATAGACAGTTCGACTTCCTGCCCCTCATAACCCTGATGAGTAACAGCTACCTGGACACTAAATACCGAGCCTTCCAGTACGGTTTTAGCGGCACTGACATCAACAATGCCAATATCCTGCGGAATATCCTCCTGGCCAACTCCAATAGTGAAAACAGGTACTTGTCTTGCCCCCAATTCTCTGGCTTTTTGCAGGGGATCCGAGCCACTATTGTCGGCTCCATCGCTCACCAGCACTATTCCAGCCAGTGGCAGACCGTTAAGCTGGTCGTCAACATACGCCAGGGCTTGATCAATAGATGAAGCCGTGCCTGCTTCGCTTAATTCTTCAACACCGGCAATTCTTTGGGTTTCTTTGTCAAATCTAAAACTTCGAATCTGAAATAATTGCGATAGTTCGTCCAGCAAACCCTCTTCATGGAACTTCTGCCGCACTTCGGACTGACGAGACTGACCACCGGCTACATCCATAATCGACATACTCTGCGAATCGTCAATAAGCACAGCAAGCCAGGTTTCTTGTGGCGACACTTGCTGCGTGGTAGCAAGCGGCCTTAGCAAGCAAAACAATAGCAAGACTAAAACGCTGGAGCGGATAGCGATAAAAAATGTTTTCCAGCGAGTACTGAGCGGCCTGGTGGTAGAACGGTAGCTAAACCAGACCCCGGTTATAATAAGCAACACCAGCAAAGCAAACAACCACGGGCTGATGCCGTAGGCAAAACTAAATGTGCCGTCTTCGAGTGCCGTCAAGAAGTCAGGTGGTGAGTATTGCATTGTTACTGATCTGTATTCGCTGATCCCCGGTTCTCCGACAATACCCGATAATATTCCTCTACCAGGTCTCGATACTCATCCGGAATATCCTCATCAACCGTGGCATAAAGTTTGTTGTTGATATTATCCAGTGCTGCCTGCGCCCGCAGGGCGCTTTCGAGTTCCGTAATCGGTTGCAGTAGTTGTTTGAATAGTTCAGGTTGATTGAGAAAATCTTCGAACTCTTGCTGTGCCAATTGCTGGCGAATCGATCTGGCATTGCCAATATTGGAGCTGTTGCCCGATGCGCCCACACGGGCAGCAGTTCCAGCACCCTGATCACTGTTGCCGCCGCCGATTTGCTGACGGCCTCCGCCCTGACCTCGCCCCTGGCCTTGTCGTCTCTGCTGACCTTGTTGGCCGCGCTGACCGGCCTGACCTCCTCCAGCCTGCGCCTGCTGCTGTAATTGACGGCTAAGCTGCTGCGCTAATTGCCGGGTTTGCTGTAATTGATCACGCATCTCTGGCAAAGACGGTGTACCGTTAGCTGATTCTGATTCTTGTCCAGCCTCATTGAAGGCCAAAGCCTGTGCCGCTAAATCCTCGACCTGCTGTCTAAGACGGGTCGCGACGCTGGCGGCCTGCTGCGCTTGATCAGAGACTGAGTCCGCACTGGACGGATTCAATGCGGCCAAACTCTGGGCAAAATCTTCAATCTGCCCGGCCAGTTCTTGCTCAATATCCAGTGCGAGGTTAACCATGCCATTACGCAACACGCGATTGCTGGCTTGCATTTCTTCATGTAGAGGTCGCAATTCCCGGCTCGCCGCCTGCGCCTGTGACAGCAAACGCTGATCTTTATTGTCTCCGCGGGCAATGATCGCTCTCAACATATCGCCGATTTCTTTCAAGTCACGTTGCTGTTGTTGCTGCGCCTCGATTAACTCCCGCATATCAGCATCATCGCGAATCGATTGCCGCGTTTGACCCAAGCCTTGCTGGCGGGTAGTTTCCTGCAAACTCTCTTGCAATGCTCTCTGCTGCTGCACCAGTTGCTGGCCACGTTGGCCAAGGTTTTGTGCCAACTGATTTACCGATCGCTGCGATTGCTGGCCAAGTTGCCGTTGTTGTTCACGTAAATTCTCCAGCGCCTTTTGCGATCTTGCCGCAGCAATTGCTGCTGTTTTACTCTGCGACGCTTCCTGCATTTGTTGCGCTGCCCTTTCCAGGGCAGTTTGTGCCTGCTGTTGCTGGCCACGAGCAAGCTGTTGCGCTATCTGTTCAACTTCGCGGCCAAGCTGTTCTTGCTGGCGCCTTAGTCGCTCCAGTTCTCGGCGCTTTTGCTCCGCTGCCATCTGTTCTCCACGTCTCGCCAGATTGCGCTGCGCCCGAGTCAGACCTTGCTGGCGTCGCGCTAATTGTTCCAGCTTGTCAACTTCTTCCGCTTGCTGCCGGGATGCACTGCCACCGGCACTGCCTGGTGTTTCGTAGCGGTTTTCCAACTGCCCCATTTCCATTTCAAACAGTTCGCGTAAACCTTCTCGCTCTTGTTGAGCGGAACCACCAGCGCCTTGCTGCATGCTAATGTTGGTTCGGTTTATACTGGCTTCAGCTTTTAACACAAATTGCAGCGCCAATTGCTCCGGTTGCAAGGCACTGCTTATTTGCTGCCTGGCCAACTCATCGGCGGCCAGGTTCATCTGCGTAATAGCCAGGGATAAATTTTCTACGGCCGCCGCGTAGCTTGCATCAGAAAAATTCAATCGCTGTGCCAGACGATCAATAGAGCTTCGCGTCCGCTGTGTCGCTTCACGCTGTGAGGCAGATAGTATTTCTGCGTCGCTTGCCAACTCTTCTGCTGTTACCTTGCTCTGCCGGTTTTTTAGCTTCCAGGTGGCCGCGATGATGTCTTTCTGAATCTGCACCAGTGCGTTGCTATCGGCAGCATCACCCTGGCCGCCGCCAGCTCCCTGAGCGCCACTCGCTCGGCGAAACTCTCGATCAGTGGCGATGACTTGAAGGAAGTAAATATCGGAGTTAACTTCAGCGGGACCTGCGAGACCGTTATTGTCGGCCAGCGTGAGGAAATAGCTCACAACATCACCTGGCTGCACCTGTAAGTCCTCAAGATAAATAAGTTCGTCGCCGGACACTTCGCGTAAATTTTGCTCTGGAAGAAAATCTAGCTGCACCTCATCTCCACCCACTACGCTGTAATTAAGGGTGAATTGACTGAGTCCATAGTCATCGTGTGCATCAATTTCCAGCACTACTTCTTCCAGGGGCATGACCTCCTGATCGCGGCCCGGTCTTTTAAGCACCAATTCTGGCGGCCTGTCTTCGATAGCGCGAATAAAATAATCAACCGGGTTTTTGCTCTCAAGACTGGAAAAATCGGTAGCAGAAATTCGATAGACAGCATCCTGATTTACGGTAAAACTGGCGCGCCCAATATTGCCATCCATTAGCAGGCTTACATCGGGATAAACCGGGTTGGGGTTTTCTTCCTTACCGGCTGCACTGTAATTTTCATCGAATTCTACTACCGCGGACGCCATGTTTTTATTGAAGGTAGCGGTGAGTTCCACTTCGGTGCCTTCGGGCACCGCCATATCTCCGCTATCTACCTGGGTGGTATCTTCAATTTCGGTATAGTCGGGATAATCCAGTGCCAGATCAATCTGCTCAAGCTGAGGAAGATCAAACAAGCGAATGCGATATTGCGGGGAATTTTGTTCACCGCGCTCATCGACACTTACATAGTACGTAGTGTCTTGCTGCAATGACGCAATAAAGTAACTATAAGTGGCCGCATCACTTCCACTGCCATCACGATTCATTGCTACGTCTCGCCAATTAACATTATCATCCTGCATGCGCAACTTTATAGAAGCTGGAATGGCGTTGCGAACCCTGGCCACGATGGTCACGCCATCACCGCGCTGCATCGTCAGGTCTCCCGGCTCTACACTGATCTCAATAGCCGGCAAGACTTCAACAACTGTAACCGGCTCACTGACAGAAAAAGGCCATACCAGGCGGCTTCCAGCCTGATACAAGACATCAGAGCTGAACAACAGCAGCAACACAATCGACACTACCGCCACAGCGGAACCTAAAGAGAGGAAAGCGGTTTTTGCAGGGGCAATGGTTTCTATCTGCTGCTGCCGGGTCTGTACATGGCTTTGCGCGTCCTGCCACAGTTGCTGAATGAACTGTTGTGAGACGCCGCGCCTGCCATTCGCTAAATCTTCGCCAGTAAATTCCAGGGAGGTTAATAGTCGCTGCTCCAGGTCGGGAATATGCTCTTCAACGTAATGCGCCAGTCTACGATCATCGGTGCTGTGCCTTGCTGGCACTCGAATCAAACGCCAAAGCAGCCATGCTGTACAGGCGACAGAAAAACCAAATAAGGCCGTAGCTCCGGTTTTATCCGGCTGTAACCACAGTGAGATCGCGCTAAGCGATAGAATCAAAACAGAAAGGGTAATTACAAAAAAGCTTAGCTGTTTCAGAATGAACAGCCTGCGGCGGCGGCGGCGAAGATTTTTCAGGGTTTGACGAAGGCTATCGGATGCAGGAGACGACATAGAGGCTCTTCCTGGCTGCTGTGAATAAAAACTTGCCAGTGCTTGTTGCGCCTCGCCTTGCGATGTACTCAAGCGAAGCAGTTACCCATTGCAATAGCAGCATGATGGCTAAAGCACCCCCTCTATTGATCGCAAGCACGGACGCAATGTTGCAGTCGCACGGCTTAACTATCCCATTAAGCCGCGTAGAATTGCAAGGGCTTACAGGTCGGAAATCAGACAAACCCCGGCAAAATCAGCTAGTCGGAGGAATCACCCAATCCGCCATAAAAGGCAGATTTCAGACACTTTAGGGGCATAAAAACTGTCATGAGAATATCAGCTAGAATTGCGCCTGGTAGCCCATTTCTTCAGGACGATAATAGGCAGAATCGCTGGGGAATACGCGAATATCCCGCGCGGCTGCGTCTTTCAATAAATCATCCAGGTTTCTATGCTTCTCAATATCTCGCAGCGTCACCTTCGTCGGCCTGGGTAACACCCATTTCTCGGCTTCGGCATCGGCAAGAGCCTGTCGTGGACTAATCCAGCGATACTCGATGATCTCATCGTTATCCACCACCACAGAGACTGACTCCAGCAAAGGGCAAAGAAAAAACCAGGTGCAAAACCTTCTGGGTAGTTGCGGTGGCGTTGTCCAATGAGCCGTGTGTATTAATTGATCAATCTCGATGTCAATACCCGCCTCCTCTTTGGTTTCTCTAACTGCTGCTCGCAGTGCGGCCCGATACTCCAAAGTCCTGTCCCCGGTTTCGAAATCAGCGCCATCAACGCGCCCGCCTGGAAATACCCAGTGACCTCCATGAAAAACCAGTTTGGAATTGCGCCGAAGCAATAGCACTTCAAGGTCCGTTCGCTGCTCAGCTTCGCGCACCACCACCACCGTTGCAGCGGGCACTGGTTTAATCTCTGTCATAATTTCTCCCGATTACAGACTCACTCTGTGTTAGCGGCTGATGATACCGAATATTGCGGGTCAAGCCGGCATTTCGATGAAGCCGACAGCAATTATTCCCCTTTTTTGGCGTTAGCGGCTGGCTTCCGTTGCAGCCAGGCGCCTGTCAGCATAGAATCCTGCAAGTTTTATAATGCCTGTCCACTCAACAATGAACGCTGAGTGAAGCACAGGCTGTTTTAGTTTATCAGGAGAATCAGTATGAAAATCAGTTTTGAGGGTCAAGTCGCTATCGTTACTGGAGCCGGTGGAGGCCTGGGCAGGCAACACGCACTCGAGTTGGGACGACGCGGTGCCAAAGTTGTAGTTAATGATTTGGGCGGTTCCGTGGACGGTAGTGGTGGCTCTGCCTCGGCTGCTGAATTGGTCGCGGAGGAAATCCGCGAAAACGGCGGTACGGCTATCGCTAATGATGCCTCTGTTACTGATTTCGAAGCGGTTCAGGCGATGGTTGATGAGACAGTGGCCAACTGGAGCCGCATTGATATTTTAGTCAACAATGCGGGCATTTTGAGAGACAAGACTTTTTCCAAACTGGCACTGGAAAACTGGCATGCAGTGTTGGATGTGCACCTTAGTGGCAGTCTAAACACCACTAAATGTGTTTGGCCTATTATGCTGGAACAAAAATACGGCCGCATCGTAATGACCACGTCAACTTCGGGTCTATTCGGTAATTTCGGTCAGAGTAACTACGCCGCCGCCAAGCTTGGTTTAGTTGGGTTTATGAATACACTACGTTTTGAAGGTGCCAAATATAATGTGTTTACAAACTCCATCGCACCCATAGCTGCAACCAGAATGACTGTGGAACTACCGGGTTTCGAAGACAGTGCAGAACGCCTGGCGCCGGAACTGGTCACACCAGCCGTTGTTTTTCTCTGCTCGGACAAGGCACCGAATGGTCGAATCATTCAGGCCGCAGGTGGCCGCTATTATTCGGCTGACGTGAGAGAAAATGTCGGCGTCGATCTGGGTTTAGCTGCCAGCGTTGAAGATATCGAAGAGCATATCGATTCCATTTTAGACATGACGGGCAATGCAGGGATTCTGGAAAGAACCGCGCACCGCTAATTCTCAAATGGGCACAAGAAAATCGGCAGGTCAGGCGTTTTTAGCCTGGTCTGCCAGCACTTGCTGAATCGACCCGCGCTCGCCCATCAAGTCCAGCAAGGCTTTTACCTTCGGCACCTCGTGTAAGGCATCCCAATGCAGGGCTTTCTTGCACACTATCGTGGCGATACCCACGCTGAAACGGTAATAGAAGTCGGCATAACTTGGTTCCTCTCCAGCCAGGTAGGGCTGGAACTTCGCTAAACAAGTAAGCGATGCAAAGCCTTTTTCAAGCTGTGCCTTCACTGCCGTTTTTTCCTCGTCGGTGGCGGGCTTGCCGAAGAATACATCGCCATACAGCTTGCGTGCCGGCAACTCAATATACAGTTCCAAATGACGTATTAATTCCTGCACTTTCGCACGGCGGAATAGATCTTTTGGATACAGGGACGGGCCCTCCCCCAGGCTATCGATATAGTCGATCATTACGCCGGTTTCAGTAAGAAACCCCTGGCTGGTTTCCAGGCAGGGTACTTTACCCATAGGACTCTTGGCCAAAAACTCCGCTTCCTGATTCGGCAGTACGTGAATTTCCTCAAAGGCCATGCCTTTTTCCAGCATTACCGCCTTTACCATATTGTAGTAATTGCTGTAAGTCATGCCATGCAGCTTTATTGTCATTGCCCTACTCCCTCGCTCGCCACCTGCTGTGGCAGTTTGTTTTGCAGTTGTGCAGATAAACTGCTGGTTTGATCGAATGCGAAAGCCGGGCTGTTGCCCGGAAACGGGCAAGGCTTGTACGCATTTTTACGCAGCTGGTAAAAAATAGACGGACGCACGGAAATTATTCCACACGCTCCAGCAATGGAAAGACTAGCTGTTGACCGATTTGAATTCGATTAAAATCCAGCGCCGGATTGTATTGCCGCAGTAACCAGATCGGCGTGGAATAGCGTTTCCTGGCGATGGCACCGATATTGTCATTACGCTTTATTTGATACTGTTCAACATCCTGAATCCTGTAATTGCTAAAGAACTCTTGTTGCAAATTTAGATGAAACTCACGGCGCTTCCGTTCAAACTCCACGCTATTAACTTTGGAAAAATCCAGACTCAACCGTTTGCCTACTATCACCGAATCAGCATAGGCCATGTTGTTCAGCCTGCGAACGTCCCAGGCACGAATAGCTAACCAATCAGCAAAATGACCAAGGGTTTCTGACGCCTGCACTTCGACTGTGTTGTTACTCGCTACGGAATAGTCTGACGGGTCAGCCGACAAGTCTTCTACAAGCTGCTCACTGCTCTCGCTGATATCCAGCACCGGATCAAGAGCCACAGCGGCACTTTCCACATCCGTAACGGGAGCATCCAGTTGTTGATTATCGGGAGGCACTGCGGCAGGCGGTAATTGTGCAGCCACCGCTTGCCCTTCATCGGCAGCTTGAAGCGCACTAGCCTGGGTAGTCAGTTGCGGGCTGGATTCTTCTGCTTCATCCGTGAATTGCACGAGTACTACCGGGGCAGGCAGCGAACTCGCCTCAATGGAGGTGATTTGTGCATTGCCTTCATTAAATCCAGGCATTCTTAATTGCTGGCCAACATAGATTCGATGCGGATCCTGAATTCCATTTTCCCCCAGCAGAGCTTGTTCTGTCACCCCATAGCGAGCGGCTATAAGCGAAACAGTATCTCCTGTGCGTACGGTGTAAGAACCATCGTCGTCCAGGGCAGTGGCTATCCAGCTTTTATCACTATTGCTCTGCGGGAGCAGCAGGCGCTGGCCAATTTGTATTCTATTACGACTGGCGAGCTGATTAAACGATACAAGCCTGGCCACCGTTGTACTAAAACGTCTGGCAATTACCGACAGGCTATCACCCCGCTCGACCACATAAGCAATATCGGGAGTCTGAACCGGGAATTTAAAGGCAGCGGGTACCCGTGCCAACAAATCGCCGGGAGGAGCCAGTTCTTCTCGCACTTTTACCACAAACCCCGCCGGGATTCGCTTGTCTCCTTCCCAAACCACCGGTCGTAGTGCAGGATTGTCTGCGCGTAATTGTTCCAGGCTACTGCCTACCGAACTCGCGAACAACTCGGCATCAATAAAGGCATCTGTTTCAACTTCTCTAAACGCGGGCGCGGGATTAAATTTTACCTCGCCGAAATACTGGCGGGCATTATTCTCGACTTCCAACACCGCCAAAAACTGCGCATAAAAGTTACGTGATGCGAAACCGAACGATCGTCCTTTGTAGTTTGCAACGATTTTTTCAATATCTGTAGTTCCGGTTTCCCTGACTGCTCTGGCGATGCCCGCAGCACCGTGATTATAAGCGGTCAGGGCCAACGGCCAGGTACCAAGAACACTGTAGTTGTATTCGAGCAGGCTCATCGCTGCTGCGGTTGCGGTATAAGGATCCATTCGTTCATCAACAATATGATCTATGCGCATGAAGCGCTGCCCGGTGGCTCGACCAAATTGCCACATGCCTGCTGCCGAAGCGCTGGAAAAAGCACCCGGATTAAACGACGACTCGACATGGGGAAGCGCAGCCAGTTCGACCGGCAGTTTTTTACTGCGAATAACGCCATTGATATGTTGCCGGTAGGTGCCGGAACGCTGTAAGCCGCCAAGGAAGCGATTCGACTGACCCAACTGCCAGCGCACATTCGAGGCAGCACTGCGCAGTGTTTGATTAGTCACATCGCTGGGCCATAGTGCCAGAATTTCCCGCTGCGAGGCTGTTAGCGAATCTCGCTCGCCACTGGCCAGGACTCGAAGATCGGCTTGAATTCGGGTTCGACGTGCGTCAATTTCACGCTTGTCAAGACGTAGATCGGTGTAAACAACCTCAAGATGCCGGGAGTCATGAAGGAAACCGCTCTGGGTATCCACTTCGGTGTAAACCCTGACCCAAAAATTTACCGCCGCTTCCAGTTCAGCAGGTTGCGGAAATAATTCAGGGTCCTGTGCATAAGATTGGACAGACACTGGCAGTAGGGCAAATAGCAGTGCAAATAGCAGACTCGACCGAGCCGCACAACGGAGCGACGCTAAACTTGCCTGTTTTCGTCGCTTACTTTTCTGCCACAGTAAAATCAAGGTGAACCAGTGTCTCCAGACAATCAATCGTAACGGGCGAGAACATAGCAATAATGCAGTGCATCGCCAAGTGCTAATTGAGGCCGAAATAGGGGAACCCAGCAAAGACAGGGTACTGCATTCAGTCCTGTTGTCAGGGGATGTCGTCAAGTTCAGAACCTTCTTTAACAGAAATCATCAAATCTTCGCGGCTGACATTCATCGACAAGATCACGTTTGAGGCTATGTATATCGATGAATAGGTACCAATCACGACGCCAATAATCAGCGCGACAGCAAAGCCTTGCGTAGACTCGCCGCCAATGAGCAATATCGAAAACAGCACCAGCAGTGTGGTCAATGAGGTAATTAAAGTTCGCGAAAGAGTCTGATTTAGCGAGCTGTTAACCATGTCGACTGGCGCTCCTTTACGCATGCGTCTGAAATTTTCTCGAATACGGTCAGAAACAACGATTGTGTCGTTAAGCGAGTAACCAATGATAGCCAACAGGGCAGCAAGGGTGTTCAGGTTAAATTCAATTCTAAACAATGAAAATATGCCCAGGGTAATGATTAGATCGTGGGCCAGGGCCACAACAGCAGCAACAGAAAACTTGAACTGAAATCTCACCGCAATGTAGACCATGATAATACCCAGAGCCACCAGCATTCCCAGGCCTCCGGTCTCGGCAAGCTCGGCACCCACCTTAGCGCTTACATAATCCGAGCCCAATAAGCTAATCTCACTGCCGCTGCTGGCACTCAAAAGTTCTGCAATAGTTTCTCCGACTACTACCGCCTGGGCAGCCTGATCTCCCACCGCGATATTTTCATCTACCGGCAGCAAGATTCTGATTTCATGGTCAGAACCGAAGGTAACCACGACGGCATCTTCATAGCCGTTGTCTCGAAGCGTTTGGTTTACCTCGTCAACAACGACCGATTCTGCATAATTCAAACGAACTGACGTACCCGAAGTGAAATCCAAACCAAACTCAAGCGAGTTGACAGCCAGAGAAATAATAGAAATAACTACCAGGCAAGCAGACGCGATACCGGCAAATTTGCGCACGCCCATAAAATCAATTTCATTGTCATTCAACATGTTTTCTATTTTCCCGCCAGCCGCATCAGCCATCTGCTCTGGCTGTTTTCTTGTATTTGCCTATAGAGAGAGCTGTCACAGGCTTTCCACCGTAAATGAAATTTACGATTGCCCTGGTGCCGACAATAGCCGTGAACATTGATGTGATAATTCCAATCATCAAGGTAATAGCGAAGCCTCGCACCGGCCCGGTGCCAATTGTATAGAGTACGGCTGCGACTAAAAATGTGGTGAGGTTGGCATCAAGAATTGTGGTGAAAGCTCGATTGTATCCGGCATCAATGGCTTGCTGTGGAGGCGCTCCGTTAGCCAACTCCTCGCGAATACGAGTAAAGGTCAGAACATTGGCGTCTACCGCCATACCCACAGTTAACACAATGCCTACAATGCCGGGCAAGGTTAGTGTCGCCGGAATAATTGACGACATTACCGCCACGATCATCAGTATATTCATAATCAGCGCCGCGTTGGCAGCCAGGCCGAAAACGCGGTAATACATCAGCATGAAAATCACTACCAGCGCGGCTGCTATCTGAACAGCTAACAAGCCCTGGTCCAGATTTTCTTGTCCCATTGACGGGCCGATAACTGATTGCTCCACAATGGTCATAGGGGCAGCAAGCGAACCGGAGCGAATCAGTGGAGCAAGATCACTGGCCTCTCGGGGAGTTAAACCGGTAATACTGAATTGCCTGCCCAGAGGCTGCAAAATTCTGGCATTCATTATCAACTCGGGGTCTTCGTAAAATTCAATCTCTTCCACCTCTTCGCCATTTTCATCCACACTGGTGACAGTGCGAGATTTGGTTTCTATCAGAAGAACGGACATGAATCTGTTCACATTGTCCCGAGTCGCCCGATTCATTTGATTACCACCCTGGGCATCAAGACTAAGCAACACCTGGGGCTGGCTATTTTGATCGAGTGAATACACCGCGTTGCTGACGCGATCGCCTTGCAGTATCACGTCATTATCTACATTGATGCGGCGGCCATTGTATTCATAGGTCTGATAGGAAAGACTGGAGGCAGCTACTTCCGCTTCGAGATGAAATTCGAGGGTAGCAATACGCTGAAGTATTCGAATTGCCTGCGCAGGGTCCTGCATACCTGGCAATTCAACTACAATTCTGTCTGAACCTTGCTGTTGCACCGTCGGTTCCGATACGCCGAGGCTATCGACCCGATTTAATAAGGTGGTACGGTTTGCTTGCAGAGTATCGGTTTGGATTTGTAACGCGGTGGCTGGGGTCATGCGCATATCGAGAATGTAAGCACCGCCTGCTTCCCGATTCTGAAACTGCAACTCCGGGAAAACGTCAGTCAATTCTGATCTTGCCTGATTGCGGTCATCGGTATTTGCAAATCGCACTTCAAGATGAGAATTAGAAATCAAATTCAGGCCACGGCTTCGAATTCTTTGTTCTCTCAGTATTGTCCTGACATTGCTCAGGTTGTCTTCCATGCGACGCGAAAGCGCAGCGTCCATATCGACTTCCATCAGAAAGTGAACGCCGCCCTGAAGATCAAGACCCAGGTTCATCTTACCGGCACCTATGGCTTGCATCCAGGCCGGCGTGGTAGGGGCCAAATTAAGGGCAACAACGTAGTCGTCTCCCAGCGCGTCTTCAATTGCTGTTTTTGCACGCAGTTGATCATCCAGAGTATTAAAGCGAACGCGCATACTCTCGGTGTCTATTTCTTCACCGAAGAAATCAACTTCTGCTGCTTCCAGAGCCGTGGCAATGACAGGTAACTCACCTTCACTCAATTCATTCAGTTCATGTGAAATCTGCAAGGCAGGATCATCAGGATAAAGGTTGGGCAAGGAGTACAGCAGTCCCAGAGCAACTACTACCAGAATTAGACTATTTTTCCAGGCCGGGTATCTGTTCAACATAATCGTATTGACCAACTATTTGGCATTTCTCTGCCGCCGGGGCACGCGGCTGGAGAATGTCATATCTGATTGATAGTTCCTTTGGGCAGGACTGCGGCAACCGAGGATTTTTGCAATTTCAGCTCAACTTTCTCGGCAACTTCCACGGCAATGTAGTCGTCATTAACCTTGGTGACCTTGCCCATAAGACCGCCAGAGGTCATCACCTCGTCTCCCCTGGAGATGCTGGTAATCAACTCTTTATGCTCTTTTGCACGCTTTGATTGTGGCCGCCAAAGTATGAAATAGAACAAGACGAACATTCCACCAAACAAAATAAAGTTGAGGGTCATCGACTGTTGCGCGGCCTCTTGGGCGTAGGCTGTTGGAAATAATAAGTTCATGAAAAATTCTCTCAGAGAAATTGAAGTCCCGCATTCTGCGGCAGAAAATCCAGAATTGTACCCTGTCTCGGCGCACTTCTAGCTATAGTGATTAGTACCCTTAGCCTGGAGCTGATAGCCTTGTAAATACCTGTACACCAGTAATCTCACGCGAATAGCCTGATCCCAATGATAGTTGGGATTATTGCCGTAGTTTCAAGTACCTGGTGGCAATTTTTAAGACAGACATTGCTGACCGGCCTCGAATTGGCTGACAAAGGCAGCCAATCTATCCTGTTCTATTGCCTCACGCAAACCTGCCATCAGTTGCTGGTAATAGTGCAAATTGTGGATTGTGTTAAGTTGGGCACCCAGTATTTCGCGACACTTATCCAAATGATGCAAATAGCCACGGCTAAAGTTCTGGCAGGTGTAACAACGGCAGTTTTCATCCAACGGCCCGGTATCGCTCCGATAACGACTATTGCGTAAACGCACTAACCCGCGTGAGGTAAATAGATGCGCGTTACGCGCATTGCGGGTTGGCATGACACAATCGAATATGTCTATGCCTTGAACAACGGCGTGGACTATATCTTGTGGCGTACCAACTCCCATCAGGTAGCGTGGCTTGTCAGCCGGCATTGCTGCTGCACAGTGTTCGACAATCGCTTTCATTTCATCTTTGGGTTCTCCTACGGACAAGCCCCCAAGCGCGTAGCCATCAAAGTCTAGATCGAGCAGAGCCGATAGAGACTGTTCTCTTAGCTGTTCAAACATACCTCCTTGTACAATGCCAAACAGGGCCGCCTGATTATCTCCGTGTGCCTGTTTGCAACGACCAGCCCAGCGCATAGATAAATTCATGGAATCTTCGGCCTCAGTTTCTGTGGCCGGATAGGGTGTACACTCATCAAACACCATAATGATGTCAGAACCCAGTTGATGCTGAATTTCTATGGCGTTTTCTGGCCCGAGAAAAATTTCGGCACCGTCTACCGGCGATCTAAAGCTGACGCCTTGCTCCGAAATTTTGCGCATCTCACCAAGACTAAACACTTGAAAGCCGCCGGAGTCAGTCAGGATAGGCTTCTGCCAGCCAGTAAAGTCATGAAGATCACCGTGGTTCATAATCACTTCGGTGCCCGGACGCAACATCAGATGAAACGTATTGCCCAGTATTATGTCCGCACCGGTGTCTCTAATTTGCTGCGGATTCAAACCTTTCACGCTGCCATAGGTTCCCACCGGCATAAAGGCAGGTGTCGCCACCTCGCCGCGCGGAAATTGCATAGCGCCGGTTCGCGCTTTACCCCCGTGAGCGGTTATTTTGAACTGCATGTGGCAATTAGACATGAAACGAGATTCGCTTTATCACTGTAAATAAGCCCTGTCGGTTTTTATGCTGTTAGCCTGATCAATGTTCCCTGGTAGATCTAAATTCGATTTGCGGCCAGCGCTGTTCCATCAAATTAAGATTCACCCCGGTTGGCGCGAGGTAAGTAAGATAGCCACCGCCATCTATCGCCAGGTTGTCATGGGCTTTGTTGCGGAATGCCTCAAGTTTGGTTTTGTTTTCTGAATCCACCCATCTGGCGACGTGAACAGTAATCGGTTGGTAGCTGCAATCAACCTTGTATTCGTCTTTCAATCGAAAGGCCACGACTTCAAATTGCAGCACACCCACTGCCCCAACGATGAGATCGTTATTTTTAAGCGGCATAAAAACTTGTGTCGAGCCTTCTTCGGACAACTGGGTCAATCCTTTTTGTAGCTGCTTTAGCTTCAATGGGTCTTGCAAACGAATGCGTCTAAACAGCTCTGGAGCGAAGTGGGGGATTCCACGAAATTTCAATGCCTCACCGGTGGTAAAAGTATCGCCAATCTGAATCGTGCCATGGTTGTGTAAACCTATAATATCCCCGGATACCGCAGATTCAGCCTGCTCCCTGTCGCCGGCAAGGAAGGTCACCGCATCGGCAACTTTTACATCTTTACCAAGTCGGGTATGGCGCATCTTCATACCCCGCCTGTACTCCCCTGAACAAATTCTCATGAAAGCGACACGGTCCCGATGATTAGGATCCATATTGGCCTGAATCTTAAAAACAAAGCCGCTGAATTCTTTCTCACTCGCGTTGACAGTTCTGCTTTCGGTTTCTCTGTCTTGCGGTGCCGGCGCCCATTGGACAAAATCTTCCAGCATTTCCTTAACCCCAAAATTACCCAGGGCTGTGCCAAAGTAGACTGGAGTCAACTCACCCTTTACATAGGCTTCTTTGTCAAACTCATGGCTGGCACCGCGAACCAAATCAATCTCATCTTTAAAGTCCTGGGCATAACTACCAAGCAGTTCGATGGTCTCCGGACTATCCAGGCCGTTAATAAGCACTTCATCAGGAATTTGATTTCCCTGACCCTGTTGGTAGACATGAACCTTGTCTTCGTAAAGATTGTAAATCCCCTTGAACTCCTTACCCATCCCCAGAGGCCAGTTGACAGGCGCACACTTAATATTCAGGACTGTTTCTATTTCATCGAGAATATCGATAGGGTCACGCGTGTCACGGTCCAGTTTGTTGACAAAGGTAAAAATGGGCGTATCACGAAGGCGGCACACATCCATTAGCTTGATAGTTCGTTGTTCTACCCCCTTCGCCCCATCAACTACCATTAAAGCGGAATCTACAGCCGTTAATACGCGATAGGTATCTTCAGAAAAGTCTTCATGACCGGGTGTGTCCAGAAGATTTACCATGCGTTCTTTATAAGGAAACTGCATAACCGACGAGGTTACTGAAATACCGCGTTGCTGCTCCATGGCCATCCAGTCTGAGGTGGCATGACGGTCCGACTTCTTGCCTTTTACCGAGCCTGCGACCTGAATCAGATTGCCGAATAACAGCAGCTTCTCAGTAATGGTGGTTTTGCCAGCATCCGGGTGGGAGATGATAGCAAAAGTCCTTCGCTTATTGATTTCATTGATAAAACTGCTATCACTCATACCGACCAAACTCTACTGTACACCTGAATTTACAGCCAAATAAAAAGCCTTCCGCTGTATCGGCGAAAGGCACTGTATTGTTTCCGATTGCTGCTCAGCCTGCATTAGCCAAACATAGGAAAAACATTATAACCTAAAAACACCTTGACACAATAACCTAAAAACACTTCAACACAATAACCTAAAAACACTTCAACACAATAACCTAAAAACACTTCAACACAATAACCTAAAAACACTTCAACACAATAACCTAAAAACACCTTGACACAATAACCTAAAAACACTTCAACACAATAACCTAAAAACACCTTGACACAATAACCTAAAAACATAGATACTTAATAACCTAAAAACACAAATACTTACTAACCTGAATTTGAAATCTTGTCATGGCCTCCCCTTCTGAAAAACTAGCCCAGTCTTTGTCTGCTCTCAAAGAGATTCAGGATGCTGGCGGTATTGCCATTCGTACTTCAGATATGACGCGCACACACCGTGAGCGCCTCTTGAAGAATGGTTTCATCTGTGAAGTCATAAAAGGCTGGTATATTCCTTCTCGCCCTGACGAGGCAACTGGCGAGAGTACCGCTTGGTACGCATCCTTCTGGGGCTTTACGCGTGACTACTTAAACACTCGCTTTAGCGAGGCGTGGTGCCTTTCTCCGGAACAATCTTTAGCCTTGCATATTGGCAATTGGACAGTACCGCGACAATTACTGGTACGCACCCCCAAGGGCGGAAACAAGTCAACAAGCTTGCTCCATAATACCTCTATTTTTGATTTACGACTTGAACTATCTGATACCAGTGACGAGATATTGCTTGAAGGTCTACGAGTAATGACCCTCCCCGCCGCGCTAATTGCCTGCCCTCCGAACTACTATACTGCCCAGCCTCTGGAAATGCGCTCAGCGCTCTCTATGGTTGCTGAGCCTTCAGATGTTTTAAGACGTTTACTCGAAGGCAATCACAGCAGCGTGGCTGGCCGCCTGGCTGGAGCCTTTCGAAACATTGGCCGGACTAAAATAGCTGACACCATTTTAGATACGATGCGTAGCGCTGGACATAGCGTCAATGAAACTGATCCATTTGTAGAGCAATCAACTATTCTGTTCGGCGGTCGAGAGCTGTCTCCCTATGTGAACCGACTGCGCATGATGTGGGCGGCATTTCGTGAACCGATAATAAAACACTTTCCCCCTTTTCCAGGAATAACCGAAAATATTGAAGCCTGTCTTTCACACATTGATGCTATTTATACTTCTGATGCTTATCACTCACTGTCAATTGAAGGGTATAGAGTCAACGCTGAACTTATTGATCGCGTGCGTGAAGGCAACTGGAACCCTGATAGCAGTAAGGCTGACCAGGATCAGCAAAATGCTCTGGCCGCACGCGGATACTGGCAAGCTTTTCAGGCTGTAAAGCAGACGATTAGCGCGGTATTAAAAGGTAAGGATGCAGGTGAAGCGGCTGAAGATGATTACAGCACCTGGTATCGGGAGCTATTTGCGCCAGGCGTAGTGGCTGGAATCATTGGCGCTGCTGATCTGGCAGGCTACCGCAATCGCCCTGTTTATATTCGTCAATCAATGCACACACCGCCAGGCCCTGAAGCGGTGCGAGATTTAATTCCTGCTTTCTTTGCATTGCTCCACGAAGAAGAAAGCCCGGAAGTGCGTGTGGTGCTTGGGCATTTTATCTTCGTTTACATTCATCCGTTTATGGACGGTAATGGCCGAACCGGGCGTTTTTTAATGAACCTGATGCTGGCCGCTGGCGGATACCCCTGGCTGGTAATTCCAGTTGAACAACGAAATGAATATATGGTGGTACTTGAAGCGGCCAGTGTCGATCAAGACATTGTGCCATTTGCCCTGTTTTTAGCTGATCTGCTAAAACAGCCGCTGTAGTGTTTTAGCAAACGCCGCACTCTGCGCCAAATTTCGAGCGTGGCCGACTCCGGGGAAACCACGCAGAAGCAAACCGGGGATAAATAATCATCGAAACCAGCCCTGCGCGAAAGCTGACATGATCTGCTCTATGGGTGGGCTGTCAGTTGCTCTACAATAGAGACTGTGCAAGAAATCCTCGCCAGGCTGTGTTACTGGTGGAAAACCTGTGCCGATTTGGGTGTTTTTACTGGATTCCTGCCTTCGCAGGAATGACAGGGTGGTGCTGGAATGACGAATGCTGGATTTTGCACAGTCTCAATAGCCAGAACCCACTTAGACAGTTATTGACAGCAGGAATACAAGACATGAATTTCACTCTCTCGGATGAGCAACAGGCGTTGCAGCAATCAGTGCGCCGCTTCGCTCAGCAAGAACTGCCTGAAATAGCGCGGCAAATCGAAGAAAACGACGAACCGCCTGGTATTGATCTGCGCAAGCGCTTTGCAGAATTGGGCTATCTGGGCGTGAATCTGGATGAACAATACGGTGGAGCAGGGATGTCCCACCTTGATGCAGTTATCGTGTTAGAAGAAATCGCTAAAATATCCATCGCCGTTGCCTTCCCCATTTTTGAATCTTGTTTCGGTCCCAGTCTCGCCATAGCCCATTTCGGTAGTGATCAAATGCGGAATAAGATTCTACCCAGGGTGTGTGCCGGTGACCTGGTGGTGGCAGTGTCCATGTCTGAACCCGGTGCCGGTTCAGCGCTTACCGACCTCAGCACTCAGGCGCAGATACAGGCACATCGAGTAGTACTAAACGGAACCAAACGCTGGTGCTCTGGTGCCGGTCACGCGGAAGCCTATATCGTCTATTGCCGTATGGACGATGTTCCTGGAGCCAGCGGAATAGGTGCGGTGCTGGTAGAAAAAGGAAGCAAGGGTTTCAGTTTTGGCAAGCGCGACCACCACATGGGTTTTCGTGGGGTCACCAGCGCTGATATGTACTTTGATGATGTCGAAGTACCCCTGAACAATATCCTGGTAGCTGCTGGTGGCTTCGGTAAATTAATGGACGCCTTTGACCTCGAACGCTGTGGTAACACCACAATGTCTTTGGCAGTGGCACAATCGGCATTCGATTTTGTACTGGACTATTGCCAGCAGCGCCAGCAGTTTGGCAAACCCCTGGTTGACTTTCAGGCGGTGCAGCTACAGATTGCAGAAATGAAAATGAAACTGGAAGCGTCTCGACTGTTGCTGTATCGCGCGGTGGTGAATGCGGAGAAAGGTCTGCCCTCGCTGGCAGAAAGCTCGGTGGCTAAATGTTTTGCCAATGAGACGGCAAGAGAGGTCACCGGTAAGGCAATGCAATTGATGGGCGGCTACGGTTATTCCAGGGAATTCCCACTGGAGCAGAAATTAAGAGATGCCTGGGGGTGGGGCATTGCCGGTGGCGCGATCGATATACAAAAGGTCAACATCGCAGCCGCATTAGTGGGTAGACGTTTTAGTCAACGCAGCAAATAGTGGCTGAGCGGTGTAGTGCGCGTCTATTGAATAGCCACGCAAGTACTTAATGCACTACTTAATGCACTACTTAATGCACTACTTAATGCAATATAGCCCCGCCTGGTTTGGCTTTGGTTTCGGCAAACTCAGGATGCAGAATATCCCCACGCTTGGCCAGCACCAGGTCGTGACGACACAAACGGTCGTATTCGTCGCTTGCACAAACATCGATATCATCCAAAAGAACACAGACAACATCATCATCCTCGATGTCAACAATTATGCAGGGCTTGAAACCGATTACCGTGTTTAGAGAAGCCAGGGCACCGACCTCGCAAGCATGAACCGGGTAAAAAACATCTGGCTCCTTGAGCAATCCACAGGACGTGAAGGCAACGCCAAAACCAGCGGCAGCAACAATATGAATGATGTCAATTATAGACGGGTCAGTCAGATCGATTCGAACCGTGTCCGCTATCATTTGTTTGTTGGTCAACTGCTTTTGATTCACCAATTTAAGAAATAGGCTTATATCTTCCTGGTTCCATTCCAGTGTCTCTTCTTTCCTGGAGCGAGTACAGTCTGAGGACAGACTTAAAACACTGGTTTCGATGGTAAGGTCTTTGATTTCCGTTCCCGGCGGACAAGGTACTACCATGGACACTGAACAGTAGCCTTCACTGCTCTCGGCGCTTAAGCGCCACAAAAACGGGATTTCAGCGATTAACTCAACCATATTCCAGTGCTATCTTGCTAATTAATAATAGTGCAAATATAGCACATTCCATTGTTTGGCATAATCTCAATATTCACCAATTGAAGTGATTCATTTTACCAGGCAGAAAGTAGCCACTTAGCGCATACTGCTGAACTATTCTCAAATAAGCTGGCGTAAGCTATTGAGTGAGATAGAAAATTCGAATAAGTAAGCTTGAATTTCTTTTCCACAGAATCTGTGGATAAGTCAGTGCATAATTCTTCCGAAAATGCGTCCAAGGGCGAAATTACGCCCTTGCGGCACAAATTGATCAATTTTTAATCAATAAGCTAAATCTTTAATTATCAAATAGTTACAAGTTTTGGAAGTAACGATAAAAAATAAAACCTGCTGATTTTACGTGTTTTCTTACAGTTGCGTCATTTTGTGCATAAATTATCGCACTAAACGCATTTTTACCTTTTTGAAACCTTGTTTATCACTGTTTTTATTGAAGTTTTTTGAGCTGCAATACCGTTCGTTCTCGAAGCGTTTTTTGATCACCTGAGAAAGCACGCCTGGTCGTGGCGACGCTAAAGTCGATTTCAGGCAACATTGGTAGCTGCTGCGCCACTACTGGAGCAGGTGCAGATTCGATCTCTACTCCTGTGCTGGCTGTTTCTGTCATCAGGTTCCGGTTGTTCCCGCACTCACAGGCGATTCAATGCCCGGTTCCGGAAAACCACCTTACAGGGACTCACGCCAACAAGGTTGCTAAATTTTGTATTCGTTCCCGCCTCCTGCGGGGTCTTGGCTGATAATGCGGGGTTGGGGCTGACAATAAAGAGTATCATGCTGCTTTTTTAGTCCTATCTCTTAAAATGAGCGACTCAAAATGCTGGCAATTTCGATCAGTTTCAATAGATTTTTGTTCTTATTCTTCCTGCAAATATCAGTAATCCCGGCAGCTTTCGGCCAGCTACCACAGTTTAATCAAGAGCAGCTGGAGTGGCTAGGTCAGCGCGTGTTTGAAAATGAATGCAATCAAAAATTTGAATGTCTCTCAAGCTGGAATCAAGGTGAGGATTTTCCATCCTTGGGGATAGGCCATTTTATCTGGTTCAGGGCCGGCCAGGATGCGCCTTTCGAGGAAACCTTTCCCGCCTTGCTCGACCACTATAAAAATTCTGCCTATCAGTTGCCAACGTGGCTGAATAGTCTACAAACACCTGCGGCTCCCTGGCCTGATCGAGAACAATTTCTCGCCGAAAGTAATAGCGCAAGAATGCAAGAATTGCGTCAGTTTCTAGCCAACACCAAAGAGGTGCAAGTTGAGTTTATCGTCAAACGATTAGTAGACTCGACCGATGTCATGTTCAGCCAATTGGAAGACGGTAAAAGACAATCTGTAGAATCCAGCTTCTACCGCATTGCGAATTTACATCCACCCTATGGCCTGTATGCCTTGATTGACTATGTTCACTTCAAAGGCACCGGGACTGCCGCTCGCGAGCGGTATAAAGGACAGGGATGGGGCTTGCTGCAAGTGCTTCTTGAATTACAGCATCGGAATTCCGATCTGGCAAACTTCGTCGCCGCAGCAACTATCGTGTTGCAGCGACGAGTGAAGAATGCGCCACCGAAACGACACGAGCAACGCTGGATTGCTGGATGGAAAAATAGAGTACGAAGTTATTTGCCAGCCAACGAGTCACCCTGATCCACTGTCGCTTATTGCTCCCGTTCAGACTCATCTCGTATTGGACAAGGCTATTGCTAGACTCAAGACGCCTAAAGCTATACCCTTCGCTTGTTATTCTTGGATGGACGCACAATAACCTTCCATCCACGCCTTTCGACACAGTCAGCCGATTACGAATTGTCAGCATGTCTTTTGCACGCAAGAACATTGAGAAGATGCAAGGCTATGCAGCGGGCGAACAAGACCGTGCAGAGGATACTATCAAGCTCAATAGTAATGAGAATCCTTACCCACCTGGTCCAGCGGTTCTTGCAGCGCTGCAATCTATCGAGATCGGTTCTCTGCGCCGCTATCCAGCCCCGCTGGCTGACTCCTTCCGACAAGCCGCTAGCCGACTGCACAATGTATCTGTAGATCAAATAATACCCACCAATGGCGGTGATGAACTGTTGCGACTGGTTCTCACTACTTTTGTCGAACCAGGCGATACTATAGCCGTCTGTAAGCCTGGTTATTCACTGTATCCGGTTCTGGCAAATATTCAGGGATGCCAACTTGCTGAAATTTTGTTGAATGATGACTGGACAATGCCGCAGGACTTCTCCGAACAACTCGAAAAAGCAACAGCAAAAATACTGATGATTGTAAACCCGCAGGCGCCAACAGGCATGCTTCTAAGCGCTGGGTATCTGGCAGAGATCGCTAAAAAATTCACGGGCCTGATTCTAATCGATGAAGCCTATGTGGACTTCATTGATCCCGAGCTTGAGTACAATTCTATTCCCCTGACTAACTTGCACGACAACATCATCATTTTACGGACAGTAAGTAAAGGCTATTCACTGGCTGGATTACGATTCGGTTACGGCATTGCAGCACGATCATTGATTGAGCCAATGCTGTTCAAAACCCGGGACAGCTACAATACTGACCTTATCTCTCAGGCACTGGCAACCGCCGCATTGAACTCTTCCCACTATGCAGAACAAAGCTGTGCGCAAATTCGAAGAGACCGAGACCGGTTACGAAAGCAACTAAACCAGGCAGGATTTTCCGTGCCGGCGAGTCAAGGTAATTTTTTGTTGTGCGAAGTTCCACCATCAATCACAGCAGCACGCCTGTATCAGCAACTCAAACAGCGCAATATCCTGGTTCGCTATTTCGACCAGGACAGGCTTCGCAACAAGCTACGCATTTCAATAGGTACTGAACCCGAGAATGCGGCACTGCTCGCTGCCATCAAGGAAATTCTGCACTGATAATTTCCGCATGCCGCCCAATAAGGGCGACTTTCATTTAACCTTGCCTGATACGCCTGCCTACAGTACTGGAGTCAAACAGCCGACAGGGTTATTCTGGCCTCTGCATCTACTACATCCTGGTTATCATGTCAGACCTTAATCAAAACGCCAGTCGCGAGCGCAGCCACTATTGCCCTGAGTGCAAAAGGCCCTTACGTCGCATTGCAGGAAAAATGGGGCCATTTTGGGGCTGCACTGGATTCCCTGATTGCCGGGCTTCGCTCAATGATGTGGACGGCAAACCCTCTGAAGAAGTTGATGAACACTATCGCTGTCCGCTTTGTACGCGCCGGCTGGTACGAGCTGACAAAGAAAAAGGGGATTACTGGTTTTGCAGTGGCTACTCAAAAGCCTGTAAAGTAACACTTGCTGATCAGGATGGAGTGCCCGAGGCAGCCTGGCAATGCCAGAAATGTAACCATCTGCTGGTAAAGCGCAGCGGTAAAAACGGCGAATTCTGGGGCTGTAGTGAATACCCGAATTGTACCGCCAGTTACCAGGATGAAAATAACAGGCCAGTGTTTTGATATTCTCACTACTTAAAATTCGGAAAAAGACCGCCGCCGTATTAGTTGGCATTGCCTGTGGTCTTGCCTGTGTTTGGGTAGTGGCTATCTGGCAGAACCTGTCTCAGGCCGAACTGTTAACCCTGTTGCTGGGCAACCTCTTCTTGTTGGGGGGAATTATGCTGGCTGCACTGTCTTTAGTGGTGGTGATTGCAGTACTCAGGTTGTTGCTGCAACGACTAACATCGTCGAAAAAATAGAATTTCGTAGAGATTAAGGCAGAGGAATATCTCGCGACATGATAATGGCATCTTCCCGGCTTCCTGCGTTGGGATAATAGTTTTTACGCTCACCTGTTTGCACAAATCCCATAGATCGATACAACTGTATTGCGCCTTCGTTGGAGCGGCGTACCTCAAGAAAGCAGGTGCTTGCGTCTTGCTTGCTGGCTCGATCCAGCAACAGTTTGAATAATTTCCTGCCATAGCCATGACGTTGATACTCCGGCCGCACGCACAGCGTTAACAAATGACATTCACCAATGGCGACCGACATAACCCCATGCGCTACAATTTGTTGTTTATTTGCCAACACCCGGCATTGATAACCGGCTCGCAAACAATCAATGAAGATTCGCCTGGTCCACGGGTGGACGCAGGCCGCCGCCTCATTCTGCACCACCAGCTCAATATCGCTGGAACGCATGGTTCGGGCAAAAAAATCCTTGTTGGGGTTTGTTTCTGTCAGCATGGATACACTAATTAAGAGGTAGACGAATGGCGCTAACTTGCCTGGGTCTTAGACTGGTCAGAACACTTGCTACACGGGTTTGTTGATTCGTGATCTTAAGCTCTGCAACTTCTGCCAAACGTCTCGCTTGAGCGTGGGAACCGCCAAAATAGAATGCAGGCTGCTGGTCACTGTTATGAAATAGCCCCTGTCACTTTCGAAGTCATGCTCTGGCCTGGTATTTTTCTGATTCAACATCAAACTCTCCACCTGTCCGGCAAAGACCAATAAATTATCAAAACCATCAATTTCCTGGCGCATCTGTAGAAACCCTGAAAGCGCTTTTCCTGCCTCAATGGCGGGTGAATTCTTCATCGAGTAGCCTGTGTCTAATGGCCAGGAGAACAGCTCAGCCTTCAAATCGGTATTTGAGATGTGCTGGCCCAGGGCTGCAAGTATCGCTTTCAGCAGAATCAGGGATTCTTTATTCAGCTGACCCGAAATCTGGTGTGGCAGCTCGTCAATCACCGCCAGTTTTTCGTTGATTCTGAAATAGAGAAGACTGAAACGGAGCTCATTATCGGGTTCCACATCAATTTTGGTCTGCTGTGGTACTTCTGCATATTCTTGAGGAGATCGACCACGAGATGGCTTTGACTGGATTTGCCCGGAATTCTGCTCGTCCCTTAGGGAAACGGCGGCGGCATGCAGTGGCGAGACACCAGGCTTCTTGCCTGACGATGCCAGGGACTTCAACTGTGCAACCGCAGGCGAGTCCTCTGTCACCGATGTCACTTCTACCGTCGGCAAATCGGCTTTCGTCTCAACCTGAACAGCATAGGCTGGCGATGGCTTCGCTCCCGCAAGCCTCATCCTGGGAAAATAAGTCTGGATACCCATCGCGCCCAGATAAGCCTGCCTTTTTAGTTCATTCATCTTCAGATTCTGACTGCGGAAAATTTCAAGTGCAAATATACTGGTTTGCGATTGACTCAACAACATAAACACGGTTTCCGCCTGCGACAAAGCCGCAGCAATTGAAGTAGAAGCCTATTCGTGATTGAATCTGCCTTTGTTGCACTTGAGGTAGTCCCATGAAAGCTATTGTTTGCAAGTCCTATGGCTCGCCAGAAAACCTGGTTTTAGAAGAAATCGATAATCCCCTTGCCGAAGAAAATGAAGCGCTTGTTGACGTGTATTCAGCATCGCTGAATTTCCCCGATGGCTTGCAAATTCAGGGTAAATACCAATACCAGCCGCCCATGCCATTCACCCCCGGCTCAGAGCTTGGTGGTATTATTACATCTGTTGGAAGCGGTATAAAAGGCTTCGCGGTGGGCGATCGGGTAATGGCTACGCCAGGCATCGGCGGATTGGCAGAACAAGTCGCGGTAAAGGCCGATGGCTTACGCAAGATTCCCGACAGCATGGATTTTAAAACCGCTGCCGGATTTGCCATGATCTACACAACCTCTTACTATGCCCTAAAACAGCGCGCTCAACTAAAGCCCGGTGAAACTTTATTGGTTCTGGGAGCCAGCGGTGGCGTAGGGCTGGCCGCTGTAGAACTGGGTAAGCTAATGGGTGCCAGGGTTATAGCCGCCGCCAGCTCCGATGAGAAACTTGACTTTGTGAATCGGCTGCAACCAGATGCACTGCTCAACTATGGTGATGGCAAGCTCAAGGAAAAAGTAAAAGAACTCACTGCAGGAAAAGGAGCCGACGTTATCTACGACCCGGTAGGCGGAGATCTTTTCGATCAGAGTTGTCGCTGCATAAATTGGAACGGAAGACTGTTGGTGGTAGGCTTCACCAGTGGGCGCATACCGGAATACAAGGCAAATCTCGCGCTGTTAAAAGGCTCTTCCATGGTGGGTGTTTTTCTGGGCCGATTTCGACAAGAAGAAGCAGAAGAATATGAAAAGAATTTCGCCGAACTTCTGCAAATGTATGACCAGGGCAAACTAAAGCCGATTATCACCGAGTCATTCCCCATGAATGCTTTTGTGGATGCCTTCAATGTATTCACGCAGAGAAAAGTAATGGGGAAAGTAACCCTTGAGATAAGAAAAGAATAGGCCGGGCAGAGGATGCCAGGAACGGGATTTATTGCAACACGGAGTAAGCATTAACTTGTTCAGAAATTCTTACTAATACGACAAAAAATATGCTAACAGAAGAACATCTACGAGAAGATTTAGGTAAGCTGAAAACTATTACCGCCGCACATAAAGCGCCTGGTACTGAGTTTGAAACTGAAACAGTTACCATCGATGGTATAGAGCTGGATGTGTTCTCCCATGTGCCAGCTAACCTGGGCGAATTGTACAAACTCGGCCTGCAAGCGGCAGATCAAACGTTCCTGGTCTATCAGGACGAACGCTTTAGTTTTGCTGAAACGCTGAACAAGGCGTTGCGAATAGCGCGGGTATTGAAGGAAAAATACGCTATAGAACCCGGTGACCGAGTCGCGATTTGTGCGCGGAATTCTCCAGAGTGGTGCATTGCTTATATGGCGGTTACGTTAATAGGCGCTGTCGTTGTGCCCATGAATTCCTGGTGGACAGCAGCAGAACTGAAGTTTGGGCTTGGCGATAGCGGCAGCAAACTTATTTTTCTGGATTCAGCGCGTTTGAATTTGCTGCTTCCATTTCTCAAGCAGCTAGATGTTGAAGTGGTGTTAATTAAACCGGATTCAGAGTCGAGCTTTCCTGAATTCCATGAGCTCGCCGACTCGGTATCGCCATTAACCGAGTCAGAGCGGGATGCCATTCAGGTGTTGCCGGAAGACCACGCTTCCATCATGTATACCTCTGGCTCCACTGGCCTGCCCAAGGGAGTGCTTTCCACACATCGAAACATTACTAATGCGCTCTACACCTGGAAGTTCGTCAAGGAGATTAATGAAATTCTTCGGCCTGAATCAGTAGAAGAGAACCCTGAATTTCCTCCAGCCCTGCTTGCCAATGTACCCTTGTTTCATGTAACCGGCAGCCATGCTCAGTTTCTTTCCAGCTTTATCTTCCAGCGCAAATTTGTAATGATGTACAAATGGGATCCCGAAGCTGCATTAAAACTGATAGCCCAGGAAAAAATTTCTATATTCCATGGTGTGCCGACTATGGCATGGGAACTCATGCAATCTGCAAATTTCGCCTCCACCGATCTAAGTAGTCTTAGGGGGGTAGCCAGTGGCGGCGCACCCAGGCCGCCCGAACATCTGAATATGATTCTACAAAAGTTTCCAGACAAGGCCATTCCCGGTTTAGGCTATGGCCTGACTGAAACCAATGGTATAGGTGCCATCATTTCCGGGGAATTTTACGCGAGCAAGCCAAATAGCACAGGTAGACCTACTCCTCCAGTTACCACTATCAAAATTGCCGACGAGCAAGGCGGCACTGTAAAACAGGGTGAGGTCGGAGAGATTTGCATCAAGGGATCTACTATCATGAAAGGCTACTGGAACAACCCTGAGGCTACCGGCCAGGTGATTAATGCTGATGGCTGGTTTCGCAGCGGGGACATAGGCAAGTTAGACGAATCAGGCTTTCTGATAATTCTGGATCGGGCCAAAGACATCGTAATTCGTGGCGGCGAGAACATTGCTTGCGTGGAAGTGGAATACGCGATTAGTGAGCACCCGGAAGTCAATGAAGTATCCGTGTTTGGTATACCTGACCAGCGCCTGGGCGAAATGCCTTGTGCCTGTATTATGTTAAAAGCGGGGAGTGTACTGAACACCGAACAACTCACCAAATTCCTCAGCGCCAGGATTGCCCCATTCAAAATTCCTGAACGGCTATTTTTTCAGTATGAGCAATTACCCAGAATAGCCTCGGGCAAAATAGCCAAGAAAGAACTGCGGCAGAAAACCCTCGATTCACTATCTATTCCAGTCAGTGAGAACCGCCACGAAAGACCCGCAATGGGATGATTCAAATTGAAGGCTCCAGTGAGTTTTTCGGCGCCAACGCGATTTTACCCGATGCAGCAAGGGGTGATAGCCACTTCCGGCATTCCCAGAGTGGCCTTGCGCTGCCGTCACCCGACTCGCAAGATAATTAATGGCATACACTTGCTGGCATGGGGCTGCCCACAAAAAACCGCTACCCAGTGGCTACTATAGTTAGTATGATTGGCTGCTTGTTTGTCCAGAACTATAAAAAATGACTTATTGTGTCGCAGTATCAGTGGACGCAGGCATGGCGCTTTGCTCCGACTCTGTCACCAACGCTGGCATAGACCAGGTTTCCACCTACAGTAAAATGTTCCGTTTTGGAATAGATGGCGAGCGCCAGTTTGTCATTCTCAATGCCGGCAATCTGGCTACCAGTCAAGGCACTATTGCTACTGTTAAAGCCGATATTAAAAAGAACGCCGAGGTTAGTCTTCTCAACATAGGCAGCATGGGAGAAGCCGCCGATTATCTGGGCGATATCTCCCGGGTACAGCAGGAAAAGCGCACTGTTGAAGGAAGAAAATTTGAGGCCAGCTTTATTATTGGCGGTCAGATTGGTAGTGCCAAACACCAAATTATTTTGGTTTACCCCGAGGGAAACCATATCACCACCTCCCGCGACACACCGTATTTGCAGATCGGCGAAAGCAAATACGGCAAACCCATATTGGATAGAATTCTGACGCCTGGCCTGAATCTCGATACCTGTGCCATGTGCGCCCTGGTCTCCATGGATTCAACCCTGCGAAGTAATCTCAGTGTCGGGCCACCAATCGAAGCCCTTATCTACAATACGGGTTCCCTGACGGCTACCAACTATCACAGATTTGAAGAAGACAGTGACTTCTTGCGCGATCTCAAGAAATCCTGGGACAAGCTGCTGAAGAATGCCTTCTTGCAGATGCCGCCAATAACCTGGGCGACTAACTGGGATAGATCAAGCCGTGAACGAAACGAAGCTTCTTAAACGACAGGTTCGAAAGTATAAATGGGTAGGCATCTTCCAGGCCCATACTCCTGTTCAAGGCATTCAATAACAAGGTTAACTCTGACCACTTGTCCAGGATTTTATCAATATCGTCGAACTGGGCAGAACTCTGCCTCATTTTATATTGGTTCGCTGTCTCCAGCGTATCGATCATGTGCAGATAATGCGCCCAAACTTCGGCCCAGTCTTCCCAGGGATGTGATTGGGCATAGTGGCTAATCATATTCGGGTCATGGGGCGTGACAAAATTGTTCTTGTAGTATTCCTTTAGCGCCGCCTTGTAATCCACGGTTTCGTCACCAAACAACTGCCGAAATTGACGCTTTCGCTGTTCAGTATTTATCAATTTGACGAAGTAATAATGGCCGCTTTCATGGCGAAAGTGACCCAACAGTGTGCGGTAGAGTTCTTTTGTGTATTGTCTCGCAATCTCCCTTTTAACCCGATCCGCTTCTGCAATATTGATGGTAACCATGCCATCGTAATGGCCGGTGTTTACATGCTCCTCCATCACTTCTGGATTGGTACGCCGATCTTCCATGAACGTAAATGCCAAACCCGCAGGATCAACATGCTTGGCCACAACGGGCAGATTGAGACTCAGCAGAGAATAGATTAGTCTGCGCTTGGCATACTCTAAACTCTTCCACCAGGCTCTTCGAGTAGGCTCCAGTAAATTAGGAATTGTGTGGTTAAGTTCACAGGAGAGGCAATAATCGGACGATGGCTTGCTCACCAACCAATTGCATACGTCGTAATCTATGGCATTTTTGCAACGCTTTAGCACAGGCTTGTTAGCCGGGCCGGGGGCGTTTGCAGGTGGGTCAATGGCCACTTGCTTCATTTTCATGTTGCCGGGATCGAAACCCACATGGTGGCCGCAACTCAAGCATTGGCTATTCTCAAAGAAGAGTACCTGACCACAACTGCACTTAAAATTTTTCATTTACTTGGGGGAAGAAACCAGGTCACAGCAATACTATGATGGATTGAGGCGATCTCAAGCTGCAAGTCATCCAGATATTTAAACAAGCCCTTGTTCAGCAGTTTGTTTATATCGCCTTTCTGTATCATATCCAGGGTTGTTTGTACTTGCCTGGACACATCCGTATTTTTAGGGAGTTTCTTCAATACGTGGGTAATTGTTGTAAGTGCATGGGTTGCCGCGCGCGGGAAATCATCGTCTTGCAGTAAAAATTTGACAACGTCTTCACCATTAACTCGATGTTTTACATGCTGCCGGTACATCTGGTACGCAGTTAAGGAGCGCAAAATATTCATCCACAGAGTGTTCTCGTAAGGTTCTTTCGATTCAGGTAAGGCTCGGCCAGGGCTTAGATCGGGAAGCAGGTTTCCCGAACCTGCATCGATGATACGCGTTGCCATATCCGCTCGCTCCAGAGATCTGCCCAGGCGCACGAAACTGTAAGCGGCCCCTCGACTCATGCTTCCCGCCATCAAACCAGAAATTTCCTGACAACTGGAAATTATTTCTTCCAGGAATCGGTGCCGTGATCCACCGGAAACACTGACAGCCGCATTGTCGGTGGCATAGTGACAGAGGTTATTAATCTGTTCGAACGCCTCAAGAGGCATTATCTCCCGAGTAGTTCGGGCATTTTCCCGAGTGCTTGCCAGCGTATCCAACAATGAACTGCCATTATTATCAAGCATAAGAAAGCGCATTACATTACGCTCGCTTGCCTGTTTATACCTGGCATCGAAGGCGGCGTCTATTCCGGCAATTTCCACCAGAGATCGCCAGCCGAGCTTGGTTCCCGGTGGCAAATCCAGCAAAAGAGTGGAAAATACGCTTAACAAGCGCGCCGTGTTTTCTGCCCGCTCAAGATATCGTGCCTGCCAGTAGATTCGTTCAGCGACTCGTGAAAGCATGATGCTTACTTGTCTCCCACAATCCAGGTGTCCTTACTTCCACCACCTTGAGATGAATTTACAATATAGGAACCTTTCACCATCGCCACCCTGGTGAGACCACCGGCGGTGACACAGGTTTTATCTGCCTGCAGAATGAACGGACGTAAATCAACATGCCTTGGTTCCACAAGCCTGTCTCCAAGAATTGGCACGGTAGAAAGTGAGATCAAGGGTTGCGCCATATAGTTTCTTGGGTCGGCCTTGATTCTTCGGGCAAACTCGGCGAGCTCGCCCTTGCTTGCCTGAGGCCCGATCAACATACCATAGCCACCTGATTCATTAGCCGGTTTAATAACCAGTTTATCCAAATTCTGCAATACATGTTGGCGCTGCACTTTATCAATACAAAGATAGCTGGGAACATTCGGCAGGATTGGCTCCTCGCCCAGGTAATACTTGATCATTTGAGGAACATAGGTATAGATGATCTTGTCGTCGGCAACGCCTGCGCCTGGCGCATTTGCCAAAGCAACATTTCCTTTTACCCAGGATTTGAACAGACCTGACACTCCCAGTGCTGAGTCCTTTCTAAACACCGATGGATCAAGGAACATATCATCAATCCTGCGATAAATAACGTCCACCTGTGACAAGCCATCAATGGTGCGCATAAAGACTTTATCTTTCTCAACCACGAGGTCACCACCCTCTACCAACTCAGCGCCCATTCTCTGCGCAAGAAAAGAGTGTTCAAAGTAGGCTGAGTTATAAACCCCGGGGGTCAGGACGACTACTTCTGGATAATCGGAGTCTCGCGGCGAGATAGCAGCCAACGTATCAAACAATTGATCTGGATACTCGGTAATAGGACGAATGCGGTGATTCTCGAATAGTTCTGGAAATACCCGTTTCGTAACACGGCGATTCTCCAGCATATAGGAAACGCCGGACGGCACCCTGAGATTATCTTCCAGCACATAAAATTGTCCATCGTTACCCTTAATCAAGTCAGTGCCGCAAATATGCGCCCATACACCGAAGCGGGGATTGATACCCACACACTGCTTGCGAAAATTCGTTGAATTAACCACCAGTTCTTTAGGTATCAACTTATCCCTAAATATTTTCTGGTCGTTATAAGTATCATTGATAAAACAATTCAGGGCACGCAAACGTTGTTGTAGACCCAGGCTGGTATGGTCCCATTCCTTCTCCGCAATTATTCGCGGAATGATGTCGAATGGCCACTCACGATCTATATTTTCCCCATCGCTATAGACAGTGAAGGAAATTCCCATGGTCTTAATGGCGAGTTCGGCGGCTCTCTTTTTCTCTTGCAACTCATCATGAGTCAGAGAATGCAGATAACTGGCCAGGCGGCGAGCAGGTTTTCGGGCATAGCCTGGAGAGCTAATTATCTCATCAAAAAAGCTTCCGGGATTATAGGTCTTCCAGTTAACGCGCATACAAATTTCCCGAATAAGGAAAAGGGATGTAAAAGCAGTACCTATAAGTTAAAGCATAATGGATTCACTAGCAAACTTAGCCAGCCTGTTCGCGCCTGTGAGAATATCTACAAGGGTCAAACTATTACCAGCAAGGGCAAGGCAACTGCCACTATTGCCTTTTCCAAAGGCAAACCCATACGCCAATAGTCACCAAATTCGTATCCGCCAGGACCCATTATTAGCGCGTTATTTTGATGACCAACAGGCGTAAGAAACGCACATGAGGCACCTACCGCAACCGCCATCAGGAATGTATCAGGATTGAGCTCCAGAGACAGCGCTATGTTAAACGCAATAGTGAAGGCTTCGCCTGTCATTTCTTGTCGATAGCTGGCTATCAATATATTCGGCGAGGTGCCTATCAGTGTAACAAGGCCGCCCAGGATCGAGCCAAAGGACAAAGGCATTAGAACGGTGGCGGGAGATCTGCCGGCTTTGCTTGTTTTGACTGGATAGCTATCGGCATCAATAAAGCCAGTGCGCCCACATTGTTCATAAACATAGATAAAAATGTTGCCAGAAAAGTCAACACGGCAATATGCAAATTAAGGAATGCCTGAAACGGGCTCAATGGCATCGGTGATAAATTCAACAACACCCGATTTTGTTAAACCGTAACTGACAATCAAAACCATCACTACTGTTATCGTGGCAGGATTTCCAAAGCCGGTAAACAGTTATGTTTGCGGTATGATTCCAAAAATACTGGCCAGCAATAGCGCTCCAGGGACAACTATATCGTATCGCCATCGACCCCAGATCAATAAAATCAACAAGCCAAAAAGCAGGAGTAAAAGAATAATCTGATCGGCGCTCAACTAACTTCAACCTGATCAGACAATAGAAAATTCCAAAGTTGAAATCCCGTCAATTGAAGCGCTAAGACGATCACCTGTCACAACCGCTGCCACACCCGATGGTGTTCCTGTGTAGATAAGGTCGCCTGGTTTAAGTTCGAAAAAACCAGATAACTCACGAATTATTTCTGGAACAGTCCAGATCATTTCGTTGATATTTGCTTGCTGCCTGATTTCGCCATTTACGCGCAGGCTAATCTCGGCATCACTCAGATAACCTATCGCGCTCACCGGAGTGATTGCTGAAACAGGCGCAGACTGATCAAAGCCCTTGGCTACATCCCAGGGCTTACCCCCGGCCTTGGCTATGGCCTGAAGGTCTCTCCTGGTAAAATCTATACCAACGGCATAACCATAAATACAGCCCGGGGCAGACTCCAGCGTTAAATCTCTACCGCCAGCCTGTAAGGCAACAACCAGCTCTACTTCATGATGAAAGTCGTTGCTGGCCTGAGGGTAGCGCACATCCTGGTTAAGGCTTACACAGGCGCTGGTTGGCTTACTAAAAAACAGGGGAGGTTCCTGCTTTGGGTCTGCTCCCATTTCCTTTACATGCTCACTGTAGTTTCTGCCAACACAGTAGATGCGGTGAACCGGAAACTGTACACTTTGACGAGCTGGCTGTTCATTGACATCAACAGAAACTGGCACACTTGTCCGCGGTTGTGGTTCTATAACGTATTGCATATCACTTATTCTCTGACTTCGCGGGCTTCTTCCAGCACCCAACCAGGTGAAACGACTGGTTAACATTGGCGCCATGAGAACAGGTAAATTCTCGTGCAAATTTGCTGGATACGGCTTCTGTCATTGAAGAAAGGTAATGAACCCGGTTTCAGCTTCGACAGCGGCTATAGTACTTAATTGGTCCCAGAATAACGCATGTCGTTGTAAATTCTGAGTGAAAACACCGGCAAGCCGCCATACAGTGAGTTCTATGTACGGTTTGCGCACAGGCTCGACACGCTAACCCATAGGATAGAGAATTTGTTTGTGTACTTCATCACACTGTTTCATTATTTCATCACTAAGTTTTACATCGAAAGCAGCTAGCGATTCTTGCAACTGACCCGCTGTCCGCGCGCCGATAATAGTGGAGGCCACGAAATCGAAATTCATGCTCCAGGCTGTAGCCAGAGTAACCGCTGACATGCCCGCCTGTTTTGCTATCTCCAGATATTTTGCAGTGGATGTAAGGGTTCCTTCATTCACAAACCGGCTTGCCATGGCTTTCTGTCTTGGGTTGCTATCATTATTATAATCAGCAAAGCGGCAATCCTTTGGAATCTCTGGTTGATTGTACTTGCCGCTCAGAACCCCACCACCAATAGGAGAATACGGCAATAAGGAAACCTGTTCCTTTCTACAAACATTTGCCAGTTCATCAAAAACCCGACGGTTAAGCAGGGAGAAATTGTTCTGAATTGACTGGAACCGCGCCAGCCCCTGATAGTCGGCAATGGTATTGGACCTGGTTAAGCCATAGGCACTTTCATTGGATGTGCCCAGATAACGGACTTTCCCGGCCTGCACCAGTCTATCCAGCGCCTCCATAGATTCATCCATGGGGACAACCGGGTCAGGCCAGTGAACTTGATACAGATCTATGTAATCGGTTTGCATCCTGCGCAAAGAACCCTCCACTGCTGTTTCAATGTGAAACCTGTCAATAGCAGTGAGACCATGCCGAATAGGTGGCACGAACCAACCAGCGGCTGCACCAGCAACTTTGCTGGCTATAATCAGAGAATCTCTGGGCCTGGTTTTGATCCATTCACCAAATATTTGCTCTGTTACCCCAACCGTCTCCGCCGAGGGCGGTACTGGATAAACTTCTGCTGTATCGTAAAAATTAATTCCACGCTCATAAGATTCTTCGAGTATTTTGAAGGATTCCTTTTTGTCACTCCAACTTCCAAAACCCATTGTGCCCATGCCAATAGGACTAACTCTTAATCCACTTTTTCCTATGTAACGGTATTCCATACTATTCCCTCTGATTTTTGTTATAAGAAACCAGCCTTCTAAAGTTCCGCACTGCAATCATCACCCAAATAGCCACCGCCACCACAGTAAACAGCATCTTGCAGTTGTGTTCGTATACCGTCCGGATCAGAAAAATACAGTTCCGGTGTGCCGCCTTCGGCACCGCCCCGATTTGGCATTCGCCTGTAAAATTCGTTGGCTCTGTCCCTGACTCGCCGCTTCCACCACAGTGGTCTTCTGGAGCCAATTGATAGATTAAGCCTTCCACATCGGCAAAGAATAATTCCTCGGTACCCGAAGCTGAGCCACCCTCTTGTCTTCCACGAGTAGTAATCCAGGATTTCATAGCCATATCCAGCGAAGCCTGAGTCGGCGCAGTGGCAGAATGCCTGGAAATACCGAAGCCATCAAGCTGATCTCGCACTGCCGCAAGAGTAAAGTTCTCTACACTTAGACCAATATGGCTGATACCAGGCTGATGCCCTGATTGTATTGGCGAGAGAGAAAAGAATCCGGGCCCATCGCCAATGCGAAGACAGACTGTCTCGCCCTGGCGAGATTGAACAGGGGCAGCAAACAGATCCTGATAAAACTTCAGCGACCTGCCGACATCTGCCACACGTAAACCAAAACTATGCAGCTTGCGAACGGCAATCGGCTGCGCTGTTGCCTGCGCAAACAAGGAACAGTTGAGCGTGAGTGCTGGAATCGCCTTAAGCAGGCTACGGCGGCTGAGTTTTTCCGACCCGATCCTGCGCGGTGCAATAGTTGTCATAGCCACTGCCCTCTTGCCCTTGATAGACCAGGACATCATAGCCAGAGTACAGTGCTAGTGTAGTGTATTAAACTGACTGATGATTTGAGAGTGCATGCCTTGCGCGCCCCACTTTCTCCAAAATCTCTTCTGCGGACTTTGTCCAGGCAAATGGCTTTTTATCTTCATTGTGCCTCTCAATAAAATCCATGATGGTCTCTTCCAGCTCTTGTACCGATGTGAATACACCACGGCGCAGTTGCCTTTCTGTCAACAAACCAAAAAATCTCTCCACCAGATTTAGCCACGAAGAACTGGTTGGAATAAAGTGTAAGTGAACCCTTTTATTACGCTTAATCCAGTTCTTCACTTTTTCGTGTTTGTGCGTCGCGTAGTTATCAACGATAAGGTGAAGGTCTAACTCCTTGGGTGTTTGTTTTTCCACAGTCTTCAGAAACGCCAAAAATTCCTGGTGCCGGTGACGCTTTTTGCACTCACCGATAACATCACCAGTCAGGGTGTTCAGTGCCGCAAACAAGGTGCTTGTACCATGACGCTTATAGTCGTGAGTCATGGTTCCGCCGCGCCCGGGCTTCATCGGCAATCCCGGCTGCGTTCTGTCCAGCGCTTGAATGGAACTCTTTTCGTCAACACAGAAAACAACTGCATTCTCTGGCGGCGATAAATACAAGCCAACAACATCGCGTAGCTTTTCTTCAAAGGCAGGATCGTTGCTCACCTTGAACTGAGCAACCAGGTGTGGCTTCAGACCAACTTCTCGCCACACTCTATTTATAAAGGAGTGATTAATTCCCATCACTTTTGCCAAACCCCGGGTTGTCCAGTGGGTGCCATCCTTGGGTTTTTCCTGCGTGGTTATCTTGATGACTTTCGACCGCAGCTTTGCCTGGTCCGCAGAATTCTTGCCGCCGTGATTAGCCCCTCTTGGCAAATCTTTTTCTATTCCCCGAAACCCTCTCTCAAAAAAACGATTGCGCCATCGGCCTACCTTGTTGACATCAATTTCCAGCTCTTCAGCAATTTTGTAGTTGGGAACATTTTTTGCAGCGAGCAAAATAATCCTTGAGCGCTCTACCAATCGAACCGGTGTCGTTTTGCTTCTAACATTTTTTTCCAACTGCTTTTTCTCTTGCGCTGTTAAAGTTATATTTATTTGGGCGGGCATTAGCTTCACACGGGCAGTGAATGAAGTAATCATTATATCATTAATTTGTTTAATACACTACACTAGCGTCTAGCTTGCAGATACTTTAATTCTGTTGTATGAGCTTTCCATCTAACAACCACTGTTCCATTCCTCCCTGCAAATGAGACACGTTCTCCACGCCCATAGCTTGCAATGATTGCACGGCCAGCGCCGAGCGCCATCCCTTGTTGCAATATAAGATCAATTCCTCAGCCTTATCGAATTCCGACCGGTAATAAGGACTTTCTGAATCTATCCAAAATTCCAGCATGCCCCGAGGAATATGCAAAGAACCAGAGATTTTCCCTTCTCTTTTCACTTCACGAACATCTCGCAAATCTATAAGCAATAGCGACTCATCGCCAGATTGTAGCTTCTGTTCTACTTCAGCAGAACTCATGCAACGGATTTTCTGTTCCGCTTCAGCCACTAGCTGCTTATAACCCTTACTTAGTTGCATGGTAATCCTCCTTTATTTCATCCAGACTACGCCGCCTCAGAACCAGGCCACCCTGCCGCCATTGTAATCGAATCAATCCTGTTATGGCACGCACCTCAACAAGTTAGCTGCGCATCACAAGCATAACATCTGATCACCATCTAATCTAAGCCTGGCCTTGTCTATCTTCAGCAAGTTTTCCGGCATCGGTGGTGTTCTTAGCGCCGCACAAGCAAGCCCGGGAATGAGGTCGCCCAAATCAAAACGACGATTGAAACGGTACTGAAATTCTGACAAGTATCGCTGAGCATATTTAGGTCGAATAGCATGACAGGTACCGCGCCAGGCGGCATCGCAGGAAATACCCAGGTGACGATGCAGTTTATTTTCAGTGCCATGTGATTTGTCGAGAAAGCTCGTGTTTAAAGGGATTTTCTCGAAAAGCGTGATCGCAAATATCTGTAACAATGTGCAGGACGATTCATGTAAAGCTTGTCCAGGGCAGATAGTCCATCAACTGCGCAAACAGAGTGTTGCCGGCGCACATGATGAATCCCCAGGCAAGTTTTCCCCCGAGGATCGCGTGAAATGGCAGTTGTGTTCAAGTCGACACCACAAAAATTGTTCGGGAAAAGTTATGATTCATATACTTACATGTAATACTCATTAAGTTAACCGGACACTGGTGGTACTGTGATTACATACAGGAAAGAGCCACTTAGCTATAGTGGTGGTCAGGAAACAGTATAATAATGAAAAATACTTCAATAAAATCAAGCGCAAGCAAGAACGAACACACCCCGATGATGCAACAGTTCCTGCGCATCAAAGCCCAACATCAAGACAGTTTGTTGTTTTATCGCATGGGTGACTTCTACGAGCTGTTTTTCGAAGACGCCAGGGCAGCGGCCGGTATTCTGGACATCACGCTGACTGCCCGTGGAAAATCCGCCGGGGAGGCTATACCCATGTGCGGCATTCCCTATCACGCCGCCGACCGTTACCTGGTAAAACTGGTAGAAGCTGGTGTATCTGTGGCTATTTGCGAGCAAACAGGTGATCCCGCTGCCAGCAAGGGGCCGGTAGAGAGACAAGTGGTCAGAGTCATCACTCCAGGCACTGTCAGCGATGAAGCCTTGCTTGATGAACGCAGGGACAATTGCCTGCTCGCCATTAGCGCTGCGCGGGAATCTGGCGAGCGAGAGAAAACCTATGGCATTGCGTTTATGAACATAAGCAGTGGCCGTTTCGTACTCAGTGAGCTGCAAGGTCTGGATGCACTTACTGCAGAAATAGGCCGCATTAAACCTGCGGAAATTTTGTTGCAGGAGGACTTATCAGAAGTCGCGAATGCCCTCACCCACCCGGCCAAACGCAAGCGGCCCGTTTGGGAGTTTGAACTGGATAACGCGAACAGAATTTTGACAGAACATTTCAATACCAAAGACCTCTCGGCATTTGATTGCGAGAATTTAACGACAGCACTTCAGGCGGCTGGCTGCCTGATACAATATGCACGAGAAACGCAAAAATCTGACCTGCCCCACATCCAGGGTATACGGGTTGAACGGCTTGAAGACAGCGTTATTCTGGATGCTGCCAGCAGACGCAACCTGGAATTGGATATGAATCTGGCCGGGGGAAGAGACAATACCCTGCTTTCCGTCATTGATCGCACGGCGACAGCGATGGGCAGTCGTCTGCTCTCGCGCTGGATTAATCGCCCACTGCGTGACCACGCCCAACTGGCGTTACGGCAGCAAGCTGTTTCTGCATTAAAAACGGACTATCGTTTCGAAAAAATACAGGAACTACTTAAACAGATAGGGGATATTGAACGCATTATTGCGCGCCTGGGGCTTCGAACAGCGCGCCCGAGAGACCTCGCCAGGCTAAGGGATGGGCTTAGTCTGCTACCTGATCTGCAACGGCAATTAGCGGGAATCAATTCCGACTACACTGGGAATCTTGCCGGTCTCATTAATGAATTTCCAAACCAGTGTGAGCTACTTGCCCGCGCTCTGGAAGAGAACCCTCCCGTTGTTATTCGAGAAGGTGGTGTGATAGCAGAAGGCTATGATGCCGAGCTCGATGAGTTAAGAAACCTGAGCAGCAATGCCGGTCAGTATTTAGTCAATTTGGAACAACGAGAAAAACAACGTACCGGGCTCGGCAGCTTAAAAGTCGGCTATAACCGTGTGCATGGCTATTACATTGAAATTAGCAAAGGCCAGGCTAACGCAGAACTGCCTGCGGAGTATATAAGACGGCAAACCCTGAAAAATGCGGAACGTTTTATTACACCAGAATTGAAACAGTTCGAAGACAAGGTACTCAGCGCCCGTAGCAAATCCTTGAGCAGAGAGAAGGCATTGTATGATGCCTTACTGGAAAAGCTGGTAGATGAATTAGCGCGCCTGATAGCCAGTGCCGAGGCGCTGGCCGAACTGGAGGTGTTAAATTGCTTTGCGGAACGGGCAGTGAATCTGGAGTATTGCCAGCCTGAGCTAAGTGATGAGCCAGGAATTGCCATCGAGGGTGGCAGACACCCCGTGGTTGAAAAAGTCACCGAGGAAGCATTTGTTGCCAACGACCTGTGCCTGAACCTACAGCAAAAAATGTTACTTATTACCGGGCCAAATATGGGGGGAAAATCCACCTACATGAGACAGACTGCCTTAATCGTGTTATTGGCGCTTTGCGGCAGCCATGTACCCGCCGCCGCTGTCAAGTTGGGTCCAATCGATAGGATATTCACGCGCATAGGCTCTTCCGACGATCTAGCCGGCGGACGCTCTACCTTTATGGTGGAAATGACTGAGACAGCAAATATTTTGCGTAATGCAACTGCCAATAGTCTAGTGCTAATGGATGAGATAGGCCGTGGCACCAGCACCTTTGATGGACTTTCTCTGGCATGGGCAGCTTGCGTGCATATAGCGGAACAGATTAAGGCTTACACCCTCTTCGCAACTCACTATTTTGAACTAACCAGTTTGCCGGAGAGCTTCGATACTATTATGAACGTGCATCTGGATGCCGTAGAGCATGACAATGGTATTGTTTTCTTGCATGCGGTGAAAGCCGGCCCTGCCAATCAAAGCTATGGTCTGCAAGTCGCGCAACTCGCGGGCATCCCGCCTGCTGTCATCGAGCGAGCCAGCCATAAATTACTGCAATTAGAGAGCGACACGCCCGCCTCAATTACTGCTGCCGCGCCTGTCACTACCGAACCGATGCAGGGTGAAATGTTCGCCAGTCTGCCCCATCCAGCGGTGGATTACTTAAAATGTTTAGAGCCGGACGACATCACCGCGAAAGAGGCGTTGAAAATCCTTTACGAACTGAAGTTGAAAGTCTCTAATTGAACAAAGCCAGAACCGGACTGCGCTGCGCGACTGAAATTAGCGCCGCGCAATAAATGCGCTGGGTGGAAGTGGCTAGACTTAGATAGTCATGAGAGATAGATGGAAAACTGCCGAAAAAAACTGGTAGAATGCACCCCGCGAAATCGCAGGAATGGCGGGCAGCCAGCATAATCCAGCTTTTTCCGGCGTTGCGAATTTGCACCACAGATAATTGATGACCCGGGCTGGAAAACGGCTATAAGAGGCAAGGTTTGGAGATAACATGACGTTTATAGTAGGTGATAATTGTATTCGTTGTAAGCACACTGACTGCGTTGAAGTTTGCCCGGTAGACTGCTTCTACGAAGGTCCCAATTTCCTGGTGATACACCCTGACGAGTGCATTGACTGCGCGCTATGTGAGCCAGAATGCCCGGTTGACGCGATCTACGCCGAAGATGAGCTGCCGGAAGATCAGCAGGAATTTCTCGACCTGAACGCGGAATTGGCAGAAGTTTGGCCGAATATCACCGAAAAGAAAGATGCCTTGCCAGAGGCTGAAGAATGGACCGACAAGGTCAATAAACGCCAATTTCTGGAACGCTAGGCGGCAGGTCTCATTTCCCCTGGCTGGATAAGGTGACTCCATCTGACCGGCACTTATCTTGCAGGCAAAAACCGCGAAGGGTCAACCGGGCCACCGTCTTCGCGTATTTCAAAATGTAACATCGAAACACCCGCCGGGGTTTCGCCAATTTCAGCGATTTTCCCGCCGGCGCGAACATGGCTGCCTTCATTTACCAGCAAGACACTGTTGTGGGCATAGGCACTCAAATAGCGGTCGCTGTGGCGAATAATGATCAAGTCACCGCTTCCCTGAATACCGCGACCGGAATACACGACGTCACCGTCAGCAGCCGCCAGCACCGGGTCGCCAGCTCTTCCGGCAATATCGAGGCCCTTGTTACTATCGGGCTGAAACTCTCTCAGCAAACGCCCTTGATGAGGCCACTGCCACTGTATACTCCGCATACTCCGCGTTGAAGGTGCCACAGCTTGCCGCAAGACCGCAGATGATGAAGAGCCACCCGCACTCGCCCCGGCGACAGAATTGTTAGCTGCCACTGTAGCCAAATTTCCCGATGCAAGCGCACTGGAACCCGATGCGAGCGTATTGCTGCCCAGGTTGATTTCTTGATCAACGAAAATCGTATAAGGTGGGTTCAGACCGTTCGCTATCGCCAGGCTACGGAAATCTAAATCATACTGAAAAGCGATAGAAAAAAGCGTATCCCCGAGGCGCACGCGATGTGAGCTTGCACTGCCGACTATAATCGGCGCATTAATCACTTGCTGCTCTCCCTGCTCGAAAATCGGTGCCTGGTAGTTACCAGCACAACCCGCGACCAATAAGACGAACCCCGACAAAATCTGGGCAGTAGCAATACACTTGCTTCTAATTTGCAGAATCATGTTCGTCTGATCTTTCCAGCGGATTAGAAACAAAAACAATTTGCAGTGCTACAACAAGCACAACGCCAAACACACTGGCGAGTAGTGATGCCATGCCCATGGTAGCCTGCCCAGCGTGCTGCCAGGGCCAGAGCGCTGAAACAGAACCTGATAACATCCCCACAATAAAACCATAAGCAAGCTGATGATGCTGACGCAACAACCAGCTCAGGACTCGGGAGAAAGCCAACAGACCAACAGCGCAACCCAGCCCGAACACGAAAATATAGGGCCAATTGAAATTGACCAATGCGTCAAGAATAAACTTGTACACGCCCAGCAATAACAGAATAAAGGCACCTGACAAGCCGGGCAGGATCATGGCGCTGACAGCGAGCGCTCCACTAAAGAAAATATACAACAGGGACAGCTCTGTCGAACGAGGGCTTATAAAGCCTGTGCCAAGCGTTAGCAACAAGCCTAGCAACAGCGCCACAACATTTTGCCAAACTGCCAGAGAGAATTCGTTTCTTAACAGCCAGATAGACGACAACACCATGCCGATAAAAAACGCCATCAGCGGCGGGAAATAATTTTCCAACAAAAACAGCACCGTATTCGCCGACACCAGCAAACCTGACAAAATGCCCAATGCCAGTATCAATAAAAAACTGCCATTGACGTGTTGCCAGGCTGCTGCAACACGTCCGCTGAAAAGCAACTTTCCCGCTTGCAGGTCGATAGCCCGAATTGAAAAAACAAGCTGATCATAAATTTTTGTAATTACCGCAATAGTGCCGCCCGAAATTCCGGGAACAGAATCTCCCAGCCCCATTGCCAAACCCTTTAAGTACAGCAAGAATTTTTCGCGTGGCGAACTCAACCACGTTCTGGAAGCCTGCGCTGCTGCGCTTGAGTTGTTGGACATGGTCAAGCCATTGAATAATTGAATTGGAAAAACTAGTGTTGAAGCTGGCCCACCAGAAGAGGTACAAATCGCACAGCCTCTAGCACCTGCGCGTCAAAATCATTTCCCTGGCGCGTAATTAGCTGCAATTCTTGTTGATTATCACCACCAACCGGGATCACCAGTCTGCCACCCTGCTTCAATTGATCTAATAATTCTCGGGGAATCTGTTGCGGTGCTGCGGTAGTGATAATGGCATCGAAGGGGCCATTGTTCTGCCAACCCGCACTGCCATCGCCGTGCCGAAAGTTGATGTTTCGAAGCCGGAGTAATTTCAAATTTTTCCTGGCACGATCAAGTAGCGGTTTTATTCGTTCCACTGTACAGACGGTTTTAGCGAGCTGCGCCATTACTGCGGTTTGATAGCCACAGCCGGTGCCAATCTCTAACACCGTGTCCAAACGGCCAGTTTTAAGCAAGGCTTCAGTCATCCTTGCTACAACATAGGGTTGAGACATGGTCTGGTTGTGTCCTATGGGTAGCGCTACATCCTCATAAGCCCGGTGCGCCAAGGCTTCGTCGAGAAATATATGCCTGGGTGTCGAACGAATAATATCCAGCACTTCCATGCTGTCAATACCCTGATCAATCAATCGTCCAAGAAGTCGTTCTCGAGTTCGCTGAGAGGTCATCCCGATTCCACTCAAATTTGGCTTACTGTTTCCTCTGCTACTCAAGGCTGAATCCCCTTGTCGCTACTTGTTGATCTATTGCTGCCTGGTTTCTATCGTTGTTTGAGTTCTGTTGCTGCTCAGGTTCTATGGCGTCACATAGCTCCCGAAGCAAGCTGGTAGCATAGGCTCCTTTCACTAAAGAAAAGTCTAACAGCAGGTCACAGGCTCCTTCGCTGGACTCATCGAGCTCGCTTTCTGTCCACTGCCAGCGCAGATCAATGGGGCAAAACCGAAGAGCCCGCCGCGACGCCTGAACACCAAAATAGCGCAAGCCTTCTGTCAGTAGAGTAAATTGTTTGCATACCGCCTCTTCAATATCGGCAGTTTTGCCGCTGCTTGCATAGTTATCTTTGGCATCTGTCAAACCCGGCAGCAAGCCAGTTATGTGGATGTCAAAGGACTCTAGCCTTCGTTGCAACAATTGATCCCATTCCGACTCGTTTTTCAGTACGAATGAGCGGTTGCTTCCATTTAGATTCAGTACATCACCTGGTAGATATTGATTCCAGCTACCCTGCTCTAGTCTTAACGACAACAGTTGGTTAAAGAGATACGAGCGAGCTGCGGAAAACAGCATCCCGCGCTTGAACTTTTGTCCAGGCAGCACCCGGGTTGCAGTGGCTTCCGTCCCCGCGCCTCCTGCTACTGACTCCATCAGCGACTGTACCTGCGTCAAGTTGCTTAACTCCCTGCCAAAGCGCTGCTTGCCAAAATAATTGGGGACGCCTTCTGCCTTGATCCGATTGAGTCTTGTCTCAAATTCTGCCTGCGGACCCTGGCAATTTCGCAACCTGATGCGGAAGTGGTTAGACTTGTGACTACCAATTTTGATCTTACGTGCGTTACGATGCCTGGCGACTATACGCAGTGACTCGCTTTCAAATTCTGCCAGCCCTGTTTCTTGATCTTCTGCCAGATGCAAACTGAACCATTGCTTCGTTATTGCCCTGCGGTCTTTCATTCCGGCGTAGCCGATAGCTGCCTGACTCACCGCACACAACCGGCAGAGCCTCTTGACGACATCGACGGTAGAATGGTTGGTTTTTTCCACACAAATACAGAGATGTTCGCCTTCCCCTGAGAATTGGTACGCTAGCTGCTCAGCAACACGGAAATCGGAGAATTCCTGTTTTAGCGTCGCGCGTAAAACAGGAACACCACCGGCGAAAGCCAGACTATCCAGACTTGCAAATTGCAGCGGCTTACACGACGGTGGTAATTGAGGAAGAATGATCTCAGACATTGCCAGCCAAGAGAACTACTGCCGTGCAGGCAATCCCTTCTTTTCTGCCAATGAATCCCAGACCTTCAGTAGTTGTGGCTTTGAGATTAACCTGCTGCGGCGGCAGTTCCAGCAGATTTGCCAGACTGGAAATCATGGTGCGGCGATGCGGGTTCAGCCTGGGCACTTCAGCGACAACAGTTATATCCACGTTAACCAGATGCAATTCACGAGCATTCATCAAGATCAGCACCTGTTTCAACAAATCAGAACTGGCTGCTCCCGAATACCGGGCATCTGTATCCGGGAAGTGCTGGCCTATGTCTGCTTCTGCCAGGGCGCCTAAAATGGCATCACAAACCGCGTGCAGAATAACATCGCCGTCAGAATGAGCTAACAAACTCAGTTTTTCTGGCAGCACAATTCCCGCCAGGGTCAGTGGCTTCAGCGCATCGAATTGTTTACTAAAACGGTGTACGTCATGGCCATGGCCTATTCGCATGGTATCAGGATTCATCCGCATTCGCCTGAGCCCGGAGTATCTGCGCTGCTAACTGCAAATCTGTTTCATGGGTAAGCTTGATATTATCCTTATTGCCCACCACCATAACAGGCTTGTGGCCAGCCGACTCTATCGCTGAGGCTTCATCGGTGACCTCACTGGCTGAGGCCACCGATTCGATTGCGTCTCTGAGCAGGGAATAACGAAACATCTGTGGCGTAAGCGCATTCCAGATAGTTTCTCTGTTGACAGTACCCACTACGGTTGCCCCCTGATCCACTTTCTTCAGGGTATTATCCACCGGGTATCCCAACAACCCTCCTATTGGATGTTGTTGCACACGGTTAATCAGGTTTTCTATATCTGCCGTGCGCACACAAGGTCTAACTGCATCGTGCACCAGAACCCAGTCATCGCCCTGTGCCGTATTCGCTAAACCGTACAGGCCGTTTAAAACCGATTTATATCTTTCATCTGCGCCTGGAACAGTTTGTAGAAGGTTTGGAAATTTAGCCACAAGCTGCTGCTGAAGCCCTGGCCAGAATTGATCGTCGGGATGAAGAACTACCACGATTTTCTTTATTGCAGTGACTGCGCTCAGGCGACGAAGTGAGTGTACAATAACCGGCACTCCATCAATCGAATGATACTGTTTTGGGGTAGTCGATCCCATGCGGAGACCGATGCCAGCGGCTGGCAACAAAGCCCAAATTGTCATAGTCGCTCTTCTTTGTAAAGTAAGCCCGACTGGAGCCAGCAATAGTTACTTTTCGGCGGGCACCAGCAGATAAAAAGTTTCACCTTTCTCAATCATGCCCAGCTCAGACCGCGCCCGTTCTTCAACGGCTTCCAGACCATTCTTAAGATCCAGCACTTCAATTTCGACAAGCCGGTTACGCAGCTCAAGTTGCTGGTTGCTGCTACGCTGGGCTTGCAGTTCAAGCTCCAGGCTATTCAGGGTGCGCACACTGTCATCACCAAGCCAGAGTTGGTACTGTAGTAGCAGGAAGGCAAACCCCAACACACTGAATAATAGTTTCATGATTTTACTACCGGGTTCTTCTTTGCCGTGAATTACACACCGCCTTGTAAACCCTTTTCGCCCTGGACTTGACTCAAGGGCTGCTGCAAATTCAACTGGTGAATCTGGAAAATTCCTTGATGCCATTGAACACTGAGGCACTACCCAGCTCTTCTTCTATTCTCAACAATCTATTGTACTTGGCAACCCGGTCAGAACGGCATAAGGAGCCTGTTTTAATCTGCCCGGCGGCGGTAGCTACCGCCAGATCAGCGATGGTGGTATCCCCGGTTTCACCAGAGCGGTGCGAAATTACCGAAGTATACGCGGCTGCCCTGGCCATATTGATAGCCGCCAGGGTTTCAGTGAGCGAACCAATCTGATTAAACTTGATCAGGATGGAGTTGGCGATGTGTTCACTGATCCCACGCTGCAAGATATGCGTGTTGGTGACAAATAAATCATCACCTACTAACTGAACCTTATCGCCTATTTGCGCCGATAATTTAGCCCAACCCGCCCAATCACTCTCGTCCATGCCGTCTTCTATGGACAAAATAGGGTAATTCTCAGCCAGGCTCTGTAGATAATCAGCGAATTGAGCAGCATCGTAACTCTTGTTTTCGCCTCTAAGTTGATATTTCCCGTCTTCATAGAATTCAGAGGCGGCGCAGTCTAGCGCCAGGTGAATATCCACGCCCGGTCTAAAACCGGCGATCTCGATGGCCTGAAGTATCAAATCAAGGGCGGCGGCATTGGAAGGCAAGTCAGGCGCGAAGCCACCCTCATCCCCCACCGCCGTACTCAAACCCTGCTTACGCAGCACCGATTTCAGTGCATGAAAAATTTCAGCCCCATAGCGAAGCGCCTCGCTGAAACTGGGGGCGCCGGTGGGCTGGATCATAAACTCTTGAATATCCACGTTATTATCAGCATGCTCGCCACCGTTAACGATATTCATCATCGGCACAGGCAGTGAATAGACAGCGGCGCTGCCATTCAATTCTGCGATATGTGCATACAGGGGAATACCGGATTCCGTGGCCGCAGCCCTGGCAGTCGCCAGCGATACTGCGAGAATCGCGTTGGCGCCCAGTATTGACTTGTTTTCCGTGCCATCTAAATCCAGCATGACCGCATCAATGGCCTGCTGTTGCAGCGCATCCTGGCCAATCAGCGCCTGTCTTATCTCAGTGTTGACATTGTGAACGGCTTTTAGCACCCCCTTCCCCAAATACCGGGACGGGTCTTTGTCACGCAATTCCAGCGCCTCTCTGGAACCCGTCGAAGCACCAGAGGGAGCGCAGGCTGACCCCAGCACTCCGCTTTCTAATTCGACGTCCGCTTCGATAGTTGGGTTGCCGCGAGAATCGAGAATCTCTCTAGCTCTTATGTTCTTGATTGTTGCCATTTCAATACCTTGTGAATTACCTGAATCTGAAAGAAGTGAGATAGCGAGAAAAATCAGGCCGTGTCGATTGCCGGCATCGATTTAATGAGGGTGTCCAGGTCCCGCATTTGCTGCAAGAAGGGCCTGATACTGTCCAGACGAAGCGCGCAGGGTCCATCACAAAGCGCCTTATCTGGATTCGGGTGGGCTTCGATAAATAGACCCGCTATTGCTTGACACAGACCGGCGCGGGAAAGAGCGCTTACATCGGCACGACGACCATCAGCGGCGTTCGCTAGCCCACCTGGTTTCTGCAAGGCATGAGTCGCGTCAAACATAAGTGGGCAACCAAATTGCTTCATGATCGAAAAGCCCAACATATCGACCACCAGGTTGTTATAGCCGAAGCTGCTGCCCCGCTCGCAGAGAATTACCTGATCATTTCCCGCCGATTTAATTTTCTTGACGATATGCCCCATTTCCTGTGGAGCCAGAAATTGCGCCTTTTTCACGTTAACAATCGCCCCACTTTTCGCGATAGCCGCCACCAGATCCGTCTGTCGGGATAAAAAAGCCGGCAGCTGCAGAATATCGGCGACTTCACTTGCTGCTTGCACCTGGGCGATCTCGTGTACGTCGGTAATTATTGGCACAGAAAATGTATCGCGCACCTCCGCCAATATTTTCAGGCCCTCTTCCAGACCCGGGCCGCGGTAGGAGTTCAGCGAAGATCTATTCGCTTTATCGAAAGAAGCCTTGAACACAAAAGGTATAGTCAATTCTGACGTGACAAGGTGAAACTGTTCGGCAATAGTCATTGCCAAATCTCTGGACTCAAGCACATTCATCCCGGCAAACAAGACAAACGGTTGCTCATTGCCAATAGTAAAATTGCCGAGCTTTATTTGCTGCGCTGTCATTAGTGTCTATCAAATCCCTGGTTGGTGCCCACTCAGCCTTGCGTGTTGTTCACTGCTAACTTTGGGGCAGTGAGCAATGTTTCTGCGTCACCGACAGTTTTATGGCGCACTATGGCAGCCTCGATAAAACCGGTGAACAAGGGATGCCCATAGCGCGGCGTAGAGGTGAACTCAGGATGGAATTGGCAGCCTACGAACCAGGGGTGATCTGGAATCTCAATAACCTCAACCAACATGCCATCGACTGATTTTCCAACCAGTTTAAGCCCGGCTTCGGACAAGACATCAAGGTAGTCGTTATTAAATTCATAGCGGTGACGATGGCGTTCAATAATTTCATCCCTGGCGTAGCATTTGAAGGTTGTGGAATCTTTTTGCAGCACACATTTCTGCGCTCCCAGGCGCATTGTGCCACCCAGGTCAGAGTTCTCATCGCGAAATTCTGTTACGCCTGCCCGGCTTGTCCATTCGTTGATCAGGGCGATCACCGGATTCTCGCAGGCTGGAGCGAATTCAGAACTGTGCGCATCTTGTAAGCCAGCAACATTTCTGGCGTACTCGATCACTGCGGCTTGCAGGCCAAGACAAATGCCCAGATAAGGAATTTTATTTTCGCGCGCATATTGCACCGCCATGATTTTGCCTTCAACCCCTCTCTCACCAAAGCCACCTGGCACTAGTATCGCATCCTGATTAGCCAAAACCTCAACACCTTTGTCCCTGACATCGGTCGAGTTTATATAAGTGATATTTACCCGCGTTCTGGTGTGGATACCGGCATGAATAATGGCTTCGTTCAAGGATTTGTAGGCGTCTAATAAATCCATGTACTTGCCAACCATGGCCAGATTAACTGTTTTGTCCGGGTTCAGATTTGCATCCACGACCCTGTCCCACTCCGAAAAATCGGCTTGAGGGCAGTCCAGTTTGAACTTTTTGACCACGATCTCATCGAGTTTCGCACTACCCAAAATTGAGGGTATTCGATAAATTGAATCTGTATCTGGAAGTGAGACTACGGCTTCCGATTCAACATTGGTAAACAGCGCAATTTTCTGTCGCGCTGATTCATCAATTTCCACGTCTGAACGGCACACCAAAATATCAGGTTGAATACCGATTGAACGCAGCTCTTTAACAGAATGCTGTGTGGGCTTGGTCTTGGTTTCCCCGGCAGTTGCGATATAAGGCACCAGAGTTAAATGCACAAACAGCGCAGCATCGGGCCCCAGCTCTACCCGTAGCTGCCGCACCGCTTCCAAAAACGGCTGTGATTCAATATCACCAACGGTGCCCCCGATCTCAACCAATGCCACATCAGCATCACCGGCGCCGGCCTTAATCCTGCGTTTAATCTCATCCGTAATATGAGGAATAACTTGAATCGTCGCGCCAAGGTAATCACCACGGCGTTCGCGCTTGAGGACTTCTTCGTACACTTTACCGGTAGTGAAGTTATTCTTTTGTAGCATGGTAGTGCGACTGAAGCGTTCGTAATGACCAAGATCAAGGTCGGTCTCGGCACCATCTTCGGTGACATACACCTCGCCATGCTGAAACGGACTCATGGTGCCCGGGTCCACATTGATATAGGGATCCAGCTTTAACAGGGTGATATGTAAACCGCGGGCTTCGAGAATTGCCGCGAGAGAGGCAGAAGTAATGCCTTTGCCCAGCGATGAAACAACACCACCGGTAATGAAGATATAACGAGTCATTCCAGCCCCGTCCAGAAAGAAAAATTGGTCGCGCACCAACTCACGCAGATAGAGTTGCAGCCTACCAGAAGCCCCGCCATAGAACAATCTGAAATGTCCCCCCAAATCCCCGGATAGAGTAGCGCCTGGTTATTCTTCTGACACAGAACCCAAAGCCGCCAGCAAACGCCTTATGAATGAAGCCCTGGAACAGGCCGGTTCCATGTCAAGAGGATGCCAGGCTCTCCGGTCTTTGCTGCGAAATCCTCGCTGACGCCTACCCCTGGAATACACACAAGCCTGTCGCCCTGGTAGAGCAGCGGTAGTCGACCTCGCCACCAGGGTTCCATTCCCACTTCCTGTAGAATTTTCTTCAGCGATTTAGTCGGGCGTCCCGCGAGTCGGCAAGATTCTCCACCACGCCGGTATCGGATTTTGAGTTCTGCACCGTGTAACGGCAACGAACCGCAACCGTGGCTCGCGCTGCCAGCGAGACTGCCGTTGTTCGGCAGAGCAATTTCGGGAAGGGTAGCGGGATTCCAGTTCAGCTCGAACGCTGGTTTTCCATTGTCGCTTTCAAATTCATCCAGAGGCAAGACATACAAGCTGTTTTTGTAGCGACGCAGTTGAAAACCAGTGCCCACAAATTGTGTGCCTGTGCTCTTTTGCAGCACTTCCTTGCCCAGTTGCTGCAATCGATTCCAACCCGGCTCCGCCACGCCTAAACTCTTTAACCAATGGCGCAGTAAGTTGCGCCTTCGTGGCTCAGAAAGCGCCGTTAGTTTGTCGATCTCCAGTATTGACATTGGGTCTACAGTGGCAGTGGACAAATCCAGTTCTGCCAACTCGTGCAGCAATGCCTCGCTTTCCTGTGCCAGCACAAGCACCTTGCTCCAGCTTTCCCGATAACCGGGCCAGCGTGACTCGATCAACGGAAGCAACCCGTGTCGGCAATAATTTCTGTCATGGTTTTGATCGTGGTTGGAGACATCTTCTACCCAGATAAGTTGCTGATCCTCAGCATAGTGCTGCAAATCTCGCCGATCAAAGGCGAGCAATGGGCGCAACAGGCTGCCTTGTTTCAGAGCACGGGTTCGCGGAATGCCGCTAAGGCCGCGACTACCAGAACCCCGCATAAGTCGTAACAGCAAGGTTTCCATCTGGTCATCGCGATGGTGCGCCAGCAACAACAATTCGCCCACCTGCAAGGTCTCTTCGAAGGCACGATAACGTGCTTCTCTGGCCGCATTCTCGGTACCCGATGCCGCAGAAACATCAATTTCGACACTGCTGAAATCCACATTCCACTGTTTACAAATAGCGGCGCAGTGTTGTTGCCAGCTAGCGGACTTGTCTTGAAGTTGATGATTGACATGGAATGCCCGCAAGCGGAAATTTGTCTTCGATTGCGCTCTCAGTTCCACTAAACCGTGCAGTAGCACGACCGAGTCCAGGCCGCCGCTGAGACCGACAACAACCGGCTGACGGGAAGTTGCTCCAACTAACGCTTGCTGCAAGCTTGCTTGAAACAACTGCCTGGAATAGCCCATGATTTGAGAAGCCCGGAAGCGATGACAGTCAGAATCAGGTCGAGCCGGAGGCGGTTGACACCTGATATCAGGATTTAGCCAGATAGCCCATAGCTCATTAAACGTGTATATCGACGCTCCACCAGCTCGCCAACATCCATTGCTGTTAAATGATCAAGCTGTTCCAGAAGTGCCGTCTTTATGTTTGCCGCCGTGGCGGCTACATCTCTGTGGGCGCCACCCAAAGGCTCCGCAATGGTGTGATCGACGATGCCCAGTTGTTCTAATCGCTGTGACGTAACCCCCATCGCATCGGCCGCTGCCGCCGCATACTCTGACGACTTCCACAAAATTGTGGCACAGCCTTCCGGGGTGATTACCGTGTACGTTGAATACTGCAACATATTGAGTTGATCGGAAACGCCGATAGCAATAGCACCACCTGAATTTGCTTCGCCAGTGACAGTAGCAATTAGCGGAGTACGCACCTGAGACATCATCGCCATATTTTCAGCAATGGCTTCGTTAATGCCGCGCTCTTCTGAATCCATCCCGGGATAGGCGCCAGGTGTATCTATAAAACTTAATACGGGCAATCTGTATTGTTCTGCCAGGCGCACCAGACGGCGTGCTTTTCTGTATCCCTCAGGACGGGGCATGCCGAAATTATGCCTTACCTTTTCCTTGGTTCCCCTTCCCTTCTGGTGCCCTATTACCACAACTGGACGCCCATCGATTTTTGCGAGACCGCCAATAAGTGCCTGATCATCGGCAAACAGGCGATCACCGTGCAGCTCATCGAAATCGGTAAAAATGTGGCCGAGATAATCCAGGGTATAAGGGCGCAGCGGATGCCTCGCTACTTGAGAGATTTGCCAGGAAGAGAGGTTGGAATAAATCTTCTCTGTCAGCCTGGTACTCTTGCCTTTTAGATTTTGAATTTCTTCACCGATATTTAATTCATTGTCGCTGCCAACCAACCTCAATTCACTGATTTTGGCTTCCAGCTCCGCAATGGGTTGTTCAAATTCGAGATAATTAGGATCCATACTGCCCTCAATCTGTCCTGCTTGTGTTTTGGTATTTTGGTGTTATATGCCTATTTGTAACTCAATACCACTTTGTCTTTGCCGTATTCCAGACGCAGGTGCTGAATCAAGTCATCTGAGGGCGATACTGCCCATTCCTGACCCAACATTATACACCCTATGGAATCTGAGCGCTGGTAGCGAACCATTACCTGACAGCCCTCTGCTTGCGGCATGTTCAAGCCCTGTGAATTAGCGCTGCTGCCAGCCACTGCTGGAACACCGTTTTGGCCTGAATTGCCTGCCGCGCCCAGCACCGATACAGGCTTGTCCATCGGCAAAGAAAGCGGCTGGGCGGCTGCCTTGCGATAAGGCTCAAGAATACTGGCCAGATGCTCACAGAACCCCGTGGAAAGGGACTCCGCCTGTAAATCGAGCACCACCCGATGCGCGTGACGGGTACGTGCCTCTGCCAGGGTCATCACACTTTTGCCACGGCCGCGCACACTGCCACTGTAGTCATCCACACTGACGCTACACTCAATGACCATGGTCATATCTTTTTGCAGGGTTTCTCTGTATTTCTCATATTCCCTGGCAAAAAGAGAAACTTCGAAGCGGGCACTGCGATCATCCAACACCAGAAAAGCGATGGTCTCACCTGCCTTGTTTTTCATGGTACGAAGGTCGTGCAACACCCCGGCTACGGTTTGAGTGCCGCGTTCCGGCCGCAAGTTCACTAATCGATCCCTGGTGATATGTGCCAGTTCAGGCAAGAATTCGTTGACAGGATGACCGGACAACCACAGTCCCAGCGTTTCTTTTTCGAGCTTCAGCCTATGCTGCTCCGCCCATGCCCGCACTTTGATATTAGACTCACTCAAATCTGCATCCTCCGTGCCTGCCGGTGCTATTTCCCCAAACAGATCATCCACACCACTCGCCTGATTGCGACTGAACTGTTCCGCCGCCTGCATGGCTTGAGGCAGCATGGCGGACAGCAGTGCCCTGGAATAGTCGATATCACCTGTAACCATATTATCCAGCGCACCAGAACGAATCAGGGCTTCCATTGTGCGTTTGTTGACATTCTGTGAATCGACTCGCTGGCAAATATCCAGCAAGTTCGCGAACGGGCGTTCATTTCTGGCCGCCAATATACTGTTCACCGGCCCTTCCCCCAACCCTTTAATAGCACCCAGGCCATACACGATTTCGTGTTCATCATTCACCATGAAATTGAATTGTCCGCGATTGATATCTGGCGGAACAATAACCAGCTTCATGGATCGGCACTCGTCAATCAGGGTAACAATTTTATCGGTATTCTGCCTGTCTGCGGACAGTACCGCCGCCATAAAACAGGCTGGGTGATGCGTTTTTAGCCAGGCTGTCTGATAGGAGACAAGCGCATAGGCAGCAGAATGCGATTTGTTAAAACCATAGCCGGCGAACTTCTCCATCAGATCAAAAATTGATTCTGCCAGCGCTGCGTCTATGCCTCTTGCCGCCGCTCCGGCCATGAACAAGCTACGCTGCTTCGCCATTTCTTGCGGGTTCTTCTTGCCCATGGCCTTGCGTAAAATATCAGCGCCAGCCAATGAGTAGTTGCCCAGCACCTGGGCTATTTGCATTACCTGTTCCTGGTAAAGAATGACGCCATAGGTATTACTGAGTACTGGTTCCAGTTCCGGATGTGGATAGACCACCCGGGTTCGTCCGTGCTTTCTGTCGATAAAATCATCCACCATTCCAGACTGCAATGGACCCGGGCGGAATAGCGCAACCAGGGCAATAATATCTTCGAAACAGTTTGGCACCAGTCGCTTAATCAAATCTTTCATGCCACGGGATTCAAGTTGGAAAATTGCCGTTGTCTCGCCCTTTTGCAAGAGCTTGTACACCTTCTCATCGGTCAGCGGGAGGCGCGTTATATCTATATCGGTTTCACCTTCTCGGGCACGCTGGTTGATCATCTTCGCTGCCCAATCGATGATCGTGAGTGTACGCAAACCGAGAAAGTCGAATTTAACCAAACCCGCTGTTTCAACATCGTTTTTGTCAAACTGGGTTACCAGACCCTGGCCCGTCTCATCACAATACAGCGGGGTGAAGTCAGTCAATTTCGTGGGTGCGATGACCACACCACCGGCGTGCTTGCCGACATTACGGGTAATGCCCTCCAACTTATAGGCCATTTCCATAATTTCCTGCGCGTCTTCGTTTGCTCCGACAAATTCACCCAATAGCGGCTCCACCGCAAATGCCTTTTTTAATGTGATCCCCGGCTCAAAGGGTATTAACTTCGACAGTTTGTCGGCCAACGAATAGGGTTTGCCCTGAACCCGCGCCACGTCGCGCACTACTGCCTTCGCCGCCATGGTACCGAAGGTGATTATTTGCGATACCGCATCCTTTCCGTAGCGCTCGGCCACATGCTGGATAACCCGATCACGGCCTTCCATGCAAAAATCTACATCGAAATCTGGCATTGAAACACGCTCCGGATTCAGGAAGCGCTCAAATAGCAGGTCATACTTCAACGGATCCAGATCGGTAATACCCAAGGCATAGGCCACGATTGATCCCGCACCGGAACCTCGGCCTGGCCCAACCGGAATGTCGTTGGCCCTGGACCATTGAATAAATTCCATGACAATCAGAAAGTAACCGGCAAAACCCATCTGATTAATAACCTGCAACTCAAATTGCAGTCGCTCCCAATAAGGCTGTTCCACCTCCCTGGATTGGTAGTCATCACCGTAGAGGCTGCGTAAACGTTTCTTCATGCCTTCTGAGCTCAGCTCTGAGAAGTATTGCTCCATGCCCATATTCTCAGGGATCGGGTAGTTAGGCAGGCAGGGCGTTCCCAGTTCCAGGGCGAGGTTGCAGCGTTTTGCAATTTCCCAGGCATTTTCGAGCGCCTCTGGAATATCAGAAAACAGCGCGGTCATTTCCTCTGCGCTCTTCAAATACTGTTGCTCGGTATAATGGTGAGGTCGGCGCGGATCATCCAGGGTACGCCGCTCGTTGATGCAGACACGAACTTCATGCGCATCGAAATCAGCCTGGTCGATAAAGCGCACATCGTTGCTTGCCACCAGCGGGCAGCCGCTCTCAGTAGCCAGGGAAACTGCCGCCTCCAGGTAGTCCTCTTCTTCGGGTTTACCTACTCGCTGCAGCTCAAGATAGAAACTGTCCGGGAATAACGCCTGCCACTCCAGCAACAATTCTTTTGCCAGGCCTGCTTCGCCAGCCAATAAGGCGCAACCCACGTCGCTGTGTTGCGCCCCGGACAAGGCAATCAAGCCGTCAACCCGCCCTGCCAGCATGGACTTGCGGACAATCGGCTCACTTTGACCAGGGTTTTCCGTGTATAGCTCTGATATTAATTGGGTGAGACTGAGGTAACCGGCCTGATTTTTTACCAATAGCACCAATCGCGTTTGCCTTGAATGGTCATCACTCTCGACCACTACATCGCAACCACAAACCGGTTTAATGCCCGCTTTCATGGCAGCGCTATAAAACTTGATCAGGGAAAACATATTCGACAAGTCGGTAATCGCAACAGCAGGCATGGAAAGCTTGCGAAGTCTCGCGATAAGCGGCTTGATGCTGATCAGACCATCATTGATTGAAAACTCTGTGTGCAGCCGCAGATGAGCGAAGGGATTGTTCGGCGAGTTTTCAGGCATTGAAAAAAATGGTTCGGCTGGCAAGTAAGCTGCCAATATACTCCTTTTTTGCGTGAAAGTTTAATGGAAAAACAAGGGAATAGCATAACGGCTCGCTGTTAAACCTGGCATTGTCGCCACGGGAGACTGCGCCAGAAATCCTCGCCAGCTTGCGTTACTGGCGGAAAACCCTTGCCGGTTTGGGTGTTTTACTGGATTCCTGCTTTCGCAGGAATGACAGGGTGCTGCGGGAATGACAGGGTGGTGCAGGAATGACGAATATCGGATTTTTGCACAGCCTCTTTCTCGGGAATGACAAATGTTGGATTTTGCACAGCCGCAACCGGGGCGAATGTGCGTCGATGAACGGGAGTAGGCCCTAAAGACCGCAGTGCGGCCAGATGAACGGCTGTGGGGTAACCCTTGTGTTTTGCGAAACCATAGCCTGGATACTGTGCATCGAGTTCAATCATTTCCTGATCTCGACTTACTTTTGCGAGAATTGATGCGGCTGAGATACTGGGAATTAATGCGTCTCCTTTCACTACCGCTGTAGATGGATAATCCCATTGCGGGCATCGATTACCATCCACATAAACAAACTCGGGTTGCAGGCTTAGCGCCGTCACCGCACGCTGCATGGCCAGCAGGCTCGCCTGCAGAATGTTTATCTGTTCAATTTCAGCAACTGAAGCGCGCCCAATGGCATAGCAACGTGCGTTTAACACTATCGAATCAAAGCATTGCAACCTCTGCCCAAGGCTTAATTTCTTGGAATCCGCCAGCCCGCTAACTGGTCTTTCAGCGTCCAGTATCACCGCTGCCGCTACTACGCCTCCGGCTAAAGGACCACGGCCTGCCTCGTCTGTTCCAGCGACTGGCTTGTAAGCGCTGGTTGCTCTATTGGACAGGATCGATTTGATCATCCTGTGCCTCTTACAGGCGGCTCTTTAGGCGACCTTTTAGGCGACCCGGCAGGCGGTAAAATAGCAGTTATCGCCGCAGCCGCTTGCTGTGAGGCATCAAGCCGCAACGCCCTGTGTATTTTGTCGAACTCCAGCATCAATGACTCATGACCTTCGGACTGAATCATGTGTTTCACCAGTTCATCCCTCACTGTTTCGACGCGTAGTTTGTGCTGAATATATTCTGGCACCAACTGCCTCCCTGCAAGCAGGTTTGGCAGGGCAACAAAGGGAATTTTCACCAGGCGTGATGCTATCGCAAAAGTAAAGGCCGCTAATTTGTAGCCGACTATCATTGGTCGTCGTAGCAACAATGCCTCTAAAGTCGCCGTGCCTGAAGACAAGACAACCAGATCGGCGGCGCTAATCGCCGCGTGGGAGTCCTCCACCAGGCTGAATTGCTCTCCTGAAATAATGCCACTTTCTCGCAGCAACGCGACTAATTGCAGCTTTGCGGAGGCACTGCTATAGGGAATCAGGAATTTCAGGTGGGGACACTGTTGCAGGGATTCCCTTGCAGCCGACAAAAATACCGGGGCTAGCCGTTTGATCTCCCCCCTTCGGCTGCCGGGCATCAAGGCGACAATGTCATCGTCTGCATTCAATTGTAACCGTTCTCTGCACAACAGCTTGTTGTCCTCAAAACCAATAGTATCGGCCAGTGGGTGACCCACACACTTTACCGGCACGCCGTGCTGTTCATAGATGGCGGTCTCAAACGGAAACAGAGTCAACATCAAATCAACAGCGTGCTTAATCTGGTAGATTCTTTTTTTGCGGTAGGCCCATACGCTTGGACTGACATAGTGAACAGTTTTGATATTCCGCTGCCGCAACTCGCCTTCCAGGCGCAAATTGAAATCAGGGTTATCAATGCCGATGAAGGCAGCGGGGGGGCGCGCAGTAAAGTAGTTCCGAAGACGTTTCTTTAGTGCGAACAATTCAGGCAACCTGGCAAGCGGCTCGACGAAGCCCATGACTGAAAGCCTCTCCATAGTGCCTAATGACTTAAAGCCCAAAGCAATCATATCCGCACCACCGATGCCGACAAATTCCGCCGTGGGGTATCTTTCACGCAGTGCCCTCATCAGGCCAGCGCCGAGAATATCTCCGGATTTTTCGCCAGCAACAATGCCGAATAGTAAGGCTTCGCTCATAATGTGGCCCGGGCTGACCTGGTTGAGTTGGCTGCCTTTGGGCAGGCAGTTTAGCAAAAAATGACGCGGCAGGAGTTAGCGATGAATACCCTTCTCAGAACTCAGCAAAGAATCGATTAACAGCTGTAAAGCCTGGCAATCTTCCCGCATGACTTTTAATTCTTCGATTGCTTGCTGAAGGCTGTGCCCGCGCAGATAGATGACCTTGAAAGCCGTACGAATCGTCTTAATCGTGTCTTTATCGAAGCCACGCCGCTCCAGACCAATACTGTTCACGGCCCGCACTGTGGCAGGCTGACCACTGACAATCATGTACGCTGGCACGTCGTGGTCGATATGAGTCACACCCCCCACCATGGCATGAGCGCCAATCTTCAGAAATTGATTAACACCCGCATAGCCACCAAGAATCGCCCAGTCATCGACTTCTACATAACCCGATATGCCAACGTTATTCGCAAAAATAGTGTTGTTTCCAACCATGCAATCGTGAGCAACGTGTACATAAGGCATTAACAAATTATCGCTGCCGATGCGGGTAAGACCTCCCCCTATACCGGTACCTCGATGCAGATTTACACCCTCACGAAGAACATTGTTATCACCTATCTCCAGCCAGCTCTCTTCACCGGCAAATTTTTTGTCTGCCGGGTCTTCGCCCACCGAGCTAAATTGAAAAATACGGTTGTTCTTGCCAATTCTGGTATTGCATCGAATCACAACATGAGAATCGATAACCGTTCCAGCACCAATTTCAACATTTGGCCCGATAACCGTCCAGGGCCCGATTGTTACATCAGAACCAATTTCAGCTTTCGGGTCTATCCTGGCGCTGCCATCAATCGACATCCAGTTTCCTCTCAGCGCACATTATGGTCATTGTCCCCACTAAGTCGTCACCTACGGAAGCACGACATGCAAATTTGTAAATGCCTCTCTTATTCGTCACTATTTCCGCCTCAAGTGCCAGGCAGTCGCCCGGAACCACCGGCCTTCTTAAGCGCACATCATCGGCACCTACAAAATAGTATAGATAGCCATCTTTTGGCTTCTTCTCCTGACTTTTAAACCCTAACACCCCTGCCGCTTGTGCCAGCGCCTCAATAATCAAGACGCCGGGCATAATGGGTTTGTCCGGGAAGTGACCTTCAAAAAATGGCTCATTCACGGAGACATTTTTATAAGCAACAATCGATTTGCCCAGATCCATTTCGACCACCCTGTCAACCAGCAGAAAAGGGTAACGCTGAGGAAGGTATTCTTTTATTTCATCGACATTCATAAACATCTGCTGTTCTCGGTACGTTTATGCACATGAGCAGGATGTGCGAATGGGTGATTTTGCTGCATTATTTTTCAAGCCTGCCTCGGTATTAACCAGTTAGTCTTTATCGGTTGAATTCTCAATTTCTTTCAGCCTCCTGGAGATGCTATCCAATTGCTGAAACCGCAGTGCGTTTCGTTTCCACTCAGCGGTTTTCATTTGGATAGTACCAGAGGAATACATGCCAGGCTCGGCGATGGATTGACTCACCAGCGACATGGCACTCACCTGTACCCTGTCGGCAAGACTGATGTGGCCGACAGCACCCGAAGCACCGCCCATGATGCAGTATCTTCCTATCGTTACGCTACCGGCTATAGCAACACAACCACAGATTATGCTGTGCTCACCAATTTTGCAGTTATGGGCAATTTGTACCTGGTTGTCTATTTTTACCCCGTTGTGAATTTCCGTGTTCCCAAGCGCACCACGGTCTATGGTAGTGCCAGCACCAATCTCAACGTCATCGCCGACAAGCACGCTACCCAATTGACGAATTTTTATCGACTTTACCCCGTCAAAAGCGAAACCGAAACCGTCTGCTCCAATAACACTGCCTGCATGTACTTCCACATTCAGCCCCAGCACAACACCATGATACAGGGTGACGTTGCTATGCAATCTGCAAGATTCGCCCAGCACGACAGCCTCACCAACATAACAGCCAGCCCCAACAATCACATCGTCAGCCAGGCGGGCGCCGGCTTCTATGACGGTATTCGCGCCAATACGCACATTTTTTCCCAATACTGCTGTCTCCGCAATGCTGGCGCCGGGGTGTACTCCGGGGCTCTGTACAGGTGATTCATCAAACAACTGTGTCGCCTTTGCAAAGGCTACATAAGGAGAACTGGCAAGCAGTTTGTTGCCAGGGCAAGTTTCAATAAATTTTTCATCGATTATGATTGCAGAGGCTTTGCTGCCAGCTAATTGCTCTGCATAGGCAGGATTACTCAGAAAACTGAGTTGACCTGGCTCGGCACTTTTAAGCGTTGCCAGGCCAGTTATTTCACACCGGGCATCGCCGACTAATTGCACAGCAAGCAAGTCGGCCAGGGCGGCCAGTGTGTAGCTTTTTTTATGTGTCACCTGACACCAACCTGAGCGGGAATATTCCCCCTACTGTTCCGCTTGCGTCTTTTGGTTTAACTTCGCAGTGACTCTAGCCGTGATGTCCAACACTGGCGCGAAATAAGGCGCACTCTCTGCGTTTAAAATGAGGTCGAAACCACCTTCAGCAACAACATCTGTCACCGCTGCGGCCAATTCTGCCTGCATACTTTCCAGGAACTCCTGATTCTTTTCCTGTAGTGCCGTTTGCACTCTTTCTGAAATCAGTTGCAATTGAACTTGTAAATCCTGGGCATCGGCATTCATGCGACTAATTTCTTGTTCGCTCATTACCGCCTCATTCTGTTTAAATTCTTCGCTTAGCGCACTCAATTGACCATTCAGCTCTGTCGCTCTCGCTTCATCAGAGCTGAATTCTTGCTCCAGTTCTTGTTGCACTATTCTGGCCGCATCAGAATTAAATAATGCCTGTAGTGCGTTCAGCACACCGATTTTGGACTCTTGGCCAGCGGCGCCCTGAGCACCAAGTGCCAGACCCAAACAGACGATTAGACTCTTACATATTTTCACGGTAATTCTCCAGTTCTTGTTAACAATGCCCAACATAAATTCAGCAAAGTAGTTTCAATGTATCACTCAAAAAAAATACGCTGCCAATTCGCGTAATTCAACCCTGTTTTTAGCTCTGTTTTTAGCTCTCATCAATACCAATGGCAAAGAGCTGACTAGAAGCCACTTCCGACAGTAAAATCGAATGTCTTGGTATCATCCCCCTCTTTTCCGAATGGCTTCGCAACATAGAATGTAAGCGGGCCAAAAGGGGAGAGATAGGTGACACTGATCCCCGCAGAATACCTGATCTCGCCCAAATCGAAATCTGTGCAATTCTTTAGCAGTGTCTGGCGTTCCGTACAATTAGAGGAAAACACATTCCCTGCATCGATAAAGAAAGCCGATCTTACCTGCCCCGACTGCTCTATAAACGGCAAGGGAAATAATAACTCCAATGTCGCGGTGGTCAGTATGTTACCACCAAAACTGTCAAAATCCTCGTCCAGAAAGAAATTTTGTACAGCCAGGGCTATCTCCTGATTTCCGTTGGCATCCAGCACCGGCTGACCATTGTCATCGACCAGAGGTACGGTTTCATAACCAGAATCACTGTTAAAGCCAATGGCTGAACCGTCCGCCTGCTTCAAAATTTCGCCATTCTCGTCACGCTGTAGTGTGAGGCCAAAATCAGTTAAATATCTGGCTCCCGGTGTGCTTTGGGGACCCAGGCTATTTTCTTCGAAGCCGCGAACGATACCAGCAGAACTAAGGCCACCCGCAAAGTAGTTATTGAAGAACGGCAGCTCGTCTGTCTTGCCATAGCCAATGCCGTAGCCCAGATTAGCACGAAAACCAATTACCCAGCGCTGATCTCGAGTCAATGGCCAATACATCTGATTGCTGTAGTTGATGCTCGCATATTGCAAGTCACTTCCCGGTAAAGTCACCTCTACACCGACCCGGTGCTGCGTGCCACTAGTAGCCAGTTGACCTCGATTGAGGGTGCTGCGAAACCAATTGCCGGTAATCGTGAAGTTATCGAAAGTGTCGCCAAATTTGTCTACAAAACCTTTATCTGTGTTTGTCTGCAACTGAGCAGGACTGAGATCAGCCACATCGCCCAGTACCGCATCAACTACCGGGCCATCAAATACATTGGCGTTTGCAGGAGTAATCAGGTACTTGTCGACACCCTCAAAAAAGGTAGGGCTAGAAGCTATTTCTTGCACAGATCCAAGACCCGCACTAAGTTCTGTATGGGTATAGCCCAGATCGAACCCCAGAAAATCAATTTCGCTCAAAGGATAGCTAAAGCTGAAAGAGCCGCCAAAAGACGATGTATTAAAGTTAGACACATTAAACGGCGAATCAATTTTCCGCGCGAATAAATTAAAACCACGGCTAACTCCATCGGGAGTGAAATACGGATCCACGTATTGAAAATTCAAACCGCTCTGGAAACGGCTCTTATTAATTCCAATGCCTACTGTCTTACCGGTTCCCAAAAAATTTTGCGCTTGCAAACTGCTGCTAATAAAAAAGTCACCGCCACCGCCGGTGCCGACCTGAAAATTGAGCGCGCCAAAATTTTGTTCTACTACATCGTAGTTGACATCAATCTGATCTTCGGTGCCAGCCACTTCCAGGGTATCCACTTCGACACTTTCAAAATAGCCAAGTCGCTCCAGTCTTATTTTAGATTGTTCTATTTGTAGACTTGAGGCTGGTGCTGATTCAAGCTGTCTCATCTCCCGCCGCAATACCTCATCAGCGGTCGATGTGTTACCAGCAAAATTTATTCGATTAACGTAAGTACGATTTCCGGGTTCGATAAAAAATGTAACATCGACTGTCTTATCTTCTTCATTCACTTTCGGCACACCGGTGGCTTCGGCAAAGGCATAACCCAGGTTACCCAAAAACTGCACCATAATTTCTTCGGTGCCGGTTACCAATCCTTGTGAATAAATTTGCCCGGGTCGTACAAAAACCGCGGCGCGAAGCAACGCTTCGGCATCGACCAGATCTCCTGCGAGATCGACTTCATTGATGGAGAACAAAGCTCCTTCACTCACGTTCACCGTTATATAAACTTCCTTGCGATCCGGTGTGATGGAGATAGGTGTAGAATCAATACTGAATTCAACGTAGCCATTGTCCAGATAGAAAGATTCCAGTCGTTCCAGATCACCCGAAAACTGTTCGCGGGAATAGCGATCCCGCCTGCTAAGAAAAAGATACCAGGGCTTTGTTCCTAACTCGAACAGACCCAGTAAATCGTCTTCGCTGAACGCATTGTTACCAATGATATTGACGTGTCGTATTCGTGATTCTTCGCCTTCATTAATGTTGAGGCTGATGGCCACTCGATTTCTGGGCAACTGCTCTACTTCAATTTCAACAGCCGCGCCGTATCGACCCCGTGAAGAATAAACATCCTGTATCCCATTTCGAATAACTTCAAGTGCCGGGCGTGTAAAAATCTGACCTTCGGCAATATCGGCACTGGCCATATTTTCGATGATATCTTCAGTCTCAAGAACGCTGTTACCCTCGATCGTTATTTCTGCTACCGAGGGCCGCTCCAACACAGTGATCACCAAAATATTCCCTTCTCGGGATACTTCTATTTCGTCGAAATAGTCAGACCGGGATAACTCACGAATAATTTGCGCGGAAGTGCCCGCAGTGACCTCATCACCAATACCAACTGGCAACAGGTTATAAATTATCCCGGGCGAAATGCGTTGATAGCCATCGACAATAATATCGGCTATTACGAAATCCTGGGCGTTGACAGATTTTGAAATCCCAAAAGCCACCAACAAACAAAAAATTATCTTTTCCATTTGCGCTGCATTCTCAAATTATTGTATTACCTGGCGGCGAGTAATTAGTATTTTTTCTTCTTGTGTATTTTTACAACAAACGATTCACATCATTGTAAATCGCTAAAACCATAATTCCTGAAATTAACAGCAATCCTAGCTGCAAACCCCAGGCTTGAATTTTTTCTGGTAGCGGGCGTCTTATAACTGCCTCAATCGCGCAATAAAGCAAACGTCCGCCATCCAAAACAGGAATCGGGAGCAAGTTAAGCACGCCCAGGGAAATACTTAACAAGGCCAGAAACCCTAAATAAACATCAATACCGTAAGTCGCCGTATCTCCTGCCACCTGCGCAATAGTTATCGGCCCGTTTATATTTTTAACCGAGATCAAACCGATAATCATTTTTTTCACGGAATCTACTACAAAGACTGATTTATCCCAAGTCTCTTGCAACGCTGGCTGCACGGCAGACAAAACATTGTATTCCAGTTTTCGCTGCCTTTCAGGCGGGAGTAATTCCGCTAAAGTAATTTGCTGGACATAGGCTCCAATACTGCCTGTTTCTGTCCCATCCTGCTGCTCCACCCGCTCTGGCCGCAACAACAAGCCTGTTTCAATTTCACCACGTTTGACCACGACATCCAGTGTGAGTTCCGGGCTTGCACGGATAAGCTCAACCCAATGAGTCCAACCGCGAATGGGGCGGCCATCCACTGAGATAATTTCATCACCTCCCAGCAGACCTGCGGCTTCTGCGGCACCACCGGAAACAAGACCCGCTATTTTTGCAGGAATCTCAAATTGAATAATTCCCAGATCAGCCACTGGATTCGGAGCCGTTTCCGTACTCATCCACGCATCGATGGGTAGTCGCAGTTCACGCAAGCTGCTTGAATCTACCGGGTCGATGGTGAGTGAAATAAAACCTGTTTCGCCAAGGCGGCCAAGCATTTGTAGAGTAACCTGCTGCCAGATGATGGTTTCTTGCCCATCGACAGCAAGAATTTCATCCCCTGCCCTTACGCCTGCCCGATCCGCGACAGAATCCTCAATGACACTGTTTACAACCGGTGCTATCCCTGACATTCCGTAAGTAATATTGATTAGCCAGAAGAGAAATATGGCCAACAGGAAATTCGCTATCGGCCCGGCCGCTACTATGGCCATTCGCTGCCACAAGGGTTTATAAGCAAACGAGAACTGTCGCTGGTTGCAGGGCAGCGAACTGTCATCGGTGACCTGGGTATCTTCCTGCCCCAGCATTTTTACGTAGCCACCCAATGGGATGGGGGCAATGACATATTCCACGCCGTCCTTGCCTATCCAGGTTTTGACGGCCTTGCCGAAGCCAATAGAGAAGCGCAGTACTTTAACGCCACAGCGCCTGGCGACCCAGAAATGACCAAATTCGTGAATAGTCACCAATATGCCCAGGGTAACTAACAGGGCAACCACACTTGTTAAAATTTCCAGTATCATAGATTGGCTTTGAAGCGGCTCCTTGTCAGAGCTGGCACTTCAATAGAACTCCTTAGCTATCAATTCTTTAGATAGTCTTCTTGCTTCCTGATCAAGGTCTTGAATAATAGCGAGACCTGGCGCTGCTTCACAAGGTATTTTTGACCTGACTGTCTCAATTAGCACGGGAATATCTGTAAAACCAATTTCACCCGCCAAAAACGCTTCGACTGCCACCTCATTTGCTGCATTGAGCACAGCCGGCGCCGAACCCCGCTCTCTGGCCGCCTCAATGCCTAAACGCAAACACGGAAACCGTGACAGATCAGGTGACGAAAATTGCAGGGGCTCCTGCACAGTCAGGTCCAGAGTAGCGGCTCCGGAGCCAATGCGTTGCGGCCAGCCAAGCCCGTAGGCAATGGGAATACGCATATCCGGATTGGCCAGTTGCGCGATCACAGATCCATCGCGGTAATGGACCATTGAATGCACAATGCTCTGGGGGTGAATAAGCACCTCGACCCGGGAGGGATCAAGATCGAACAGAGAACAGGCTTCTATAAACTCCAAACCCTTATTCATCATGGTGGCTGAATCGACAGAAATTTTGCGACCCATTGACCATTTGGGATGCTGGCAAGCCTGCTCCGGTGTTACCGATGCCAGTTGATCAAGCGGAGTATTCAGGAACGGGCCACCGGATGCGGTTAATACGACTTTCTCCATAAAATTGCCTTGCCGCGTGTGCAAACTCCCTGTGCTGGCAGGAAAACACTGAAAAATGGCGTTGTGTTCACTATCGATTGGCAGTATTTCAGCACCGGATGCCAGCGCAGCCTGCTTGAGCAAGTCTCCAGTCATCACTAGAGACTCTTTGTTAGCTAACAACAGTCTCTTCCCGTTTCTAACCGCCGCAAACGTCGATTTCAAACCAGCAGCACCCACTATAGCCGCCATAACTATTTCAACATTCGGATTACTGGCTATTTCAATCAGTCCTGTTTCACCAACCAGCACATCCAATTCCAGCTCAGCGCTGCCTGCCAGGGTGCTGAATTCACAGGCGGCCTCTTCACTACCTAACACCACAATTTCTGGTCGGTACTTTTTACACTGCGCAAAAAGCAAGTCAACATTCTTTAATGCACTTAACGCAAAGACCTTGTAATCAGGGTTTTCATCAATTACGGAAAGGGTACTGCAACCTATTGATCCAGTTGACCCCAGAATACTGATGTGACGAGTGCTGTCAGTCACCTGTCTTCACCCACCTGGCCGTGACTTTAGCAGCGCCATCATGACCAGTGCAAATAACGGTGTCGCTGCAAGCAGCCCATCGATGCGGTCAAGTATCCCGCCATGCCCGGGTAAGATTGCCGCACTGTCTTTAACGCCTCGATTACGTTTAAGCATGCTCTCGATCAAATCTCCTGTCACACAGAAAAACGTGATAGCGACAGCCAGTGCGAGCAAAACAATAATCTCCGTCAGAGAGAGAGGCAGCAGGTAGTAGTGCATTAGCCCTATCAAGCCAGAAGCGACAAGCAGGCAGACAAACACCCCGCCCCAAACCCCTTCCCAGGATTTATTCGGACTTAGCCGGACGGCCAGCTTGCTTGAACCAAAATTAACACCAACAAAGTAGGCACCAACGTCCATCGCCGCAACCAATATCACTAAGGCCAGCACCAGATAACCCTCGGGCATCAAATATTTTAAGCTAACGATACCCACAAAAGCTGGCAGCAGAATCAATACTCCCATCAATGCTATTTTCGACTTATCATTCCAGAGTGTGCTATTGGCGGGATAACCCCAAAGAAAAACAAGCGAAACCAACCAAAATACCAGGCCGGGAATCAGCATCAGACTGGCTCTTTCGGCATCGATACCCTGCGTCTGTGGTGAGACACCTAAAACCAGAAAACAAGCGGCAAGCATCACCTCGATACTGGCCAGATAGCCAAGCTTTGAACTGCTGCTGTTTAGACCAATAAGACCTGCCCATTCCCACGAAGCCAACAGGATTATCGCGGAAATTAGAATGGTAAAATAAAACGAAGGCAGCACCGTGGTGGCAGCGATCAACACCAATAAAAGTACCACGGCGGTAATGACTCGTTGTTTCAGCACATTAGTCTTCCGTATAGTTGTGCGCTTCATGACCACCATAGCGGCGCTGGCGTTTTGCAAAATCATCCAATGCGAGCTGAAACTGCGCATCATCGAAATCTGGCCAGTAGCAATCGGTAAAATAGAGCTCGGTGTAAGCAAACTGCCAAAGTAGAAAATTGCTCAATCGTTGTTCCCCTCCGGTTCGGATACATAAATCCGGATCCGGACAAGAATTGATACTGGTATATCTTTGCACGAGGTTCGCATCAATCGAATCTTTCGATAACTCACCATCCGACACTTTGTTTACTATCTCGGAAACGGCGTTTGCGATGTCCCAGCGCCCACCATAATCTACAGCCACAATCACTGTAGTTCCAGAATTATTCTGCGTCAGCACTTCTACCTCACGCATATTTTCTTGCAATTTTTGTGAGAAGCTGCTTCGATTGCCGACAAACTGCAGGCGTACGTTTCGTTTATGCAGCTGCTTGATTTCTTTTCGCTTTAAGACGGTAAGAAAGAGCGCCATCAAACCCTGCACTTCCTGCCTTGGGCGCAGCCAGTTTTCACTGCTAAAGGCGAATAAGGTAAGAAATTTAATACCCCGAGACAGACAGGAATCAACGATTTTCCGCGCTGCTTCAGCACCGTGTCGATGGCCGGATTTGGCAGGCATCCCGCAGGCTTTCGCCCAGCGATTATTGCCATCCATGATAATGGCGATATGTTGCGGTGTATCTGCCTTGGTGTCAGGTGTCATTATTTAGCAGCTACCACGTCCTCGACTAACCGAAGCCAAATTAGAGAATATTTTTTATCACCACGCTTGCCTCTTAGAAAGATAATAGATCAGCCTCTTTGGTCTGATAAGAAGACTCAATAACAGCAATATATTTATCGGTGGTTTTTTGAACTTGATGCTCAGCTCTACGCTGCTCATCTTCACTGATTTCTTTTTCTTTTTCGAGCTCTTTAAAGTCAGAGTTAGCGTCACGCCGGATATTTCTGATCGCTATCCTGGCGTTTTCAGCCTCTGTCTTGGCCTGCCTGGTGTATTCCCTGCGCGTTTCTTCCGTTAACGGCGGCATAGGGACGCGCAGTGTGTCTCCATTATTCGATGGATTCAACCCCAGGCCAGATTTCATGATTGCCTTTTCAATTTCACCAATAAGTGGTTTTTCCCACGGAGAAATTAGCAAGGAACGCCCGTCCTCCACATTGATATTTGCCAACTGGTTTAACGGCGTATCTGCTCCATAGTAAGAAACCGTTACACTGTCCAGAATACTGGGGTGCGCTCGACCGGTTCTGATTTTCTTAAAAGCTTCATCCAGGGAAGTGATACTCTTCTGCATTCTCTGTTCAGTGTCAGCAATGATTTCATTGATCATATTTTGGCTCCAGTTTTTTAGCTGAACATCGGTTTAAAGCTGCTGGCATCCTTCTCAACCTGCTCAGGATTCAAACGATTCGATTCCGAATTATTCAATGAGAGTGCCATCGGGTTTTCCCATCACATTGTTAAGCAAGGCCCCCGGCGTATTCATATTGAATACCTTGATGGGAACTTGATGATCACGACTCAAACAAATAGCGGTTAAATCCATTACGCCGAGTTTCTTCTCTATCACTTCATCGTAACTGAGTGTTTCATACTTCCTGGCCCCGGCATTTTTTTCTGGGTCAGACGAGTAGACGCCATCGACCTTTGTTGCCTTGAGAATAAGATCGGCATCAATCTCGATTCCGCGCAAACAGGCAGCGGAGTCTGTAGTAAAGAACGGATTTCCGGTACCGGCAGAGAAAATAACCACGTCACCTGAATCAAGATGCCGAATCGCGGAACGACGGTCATAATGTTCCACCACGCCACTCATGGGAATCGCCGACATGACCCGCGTTGCAATACTCGCTCTTTCCAGTGCATCACGCATCGCTAAAGCATTCATTACCGTGGCCAACATCCCCATGTGATCTCCGGTGACTCTCTCCATACCGGCCGCATGCAGTGCTGCGCCACGGAATAAATTACCACCGCCAATGACCAGGCCGATTTCGACTCCCAGCCCAACCAACTGCCCTATCTCAACAGCCATGCGATCAAGCACTTTAGGATCGATACCAAAATCGGCGTCACCAGTGAGTGCTTCACCGCTGAGTTTCAACAAAATACGATTGTACTTGCGCTCTTTGTTGGGCATGTTTTGCTTATTCCCGATTAGCGCCCGGTTTAAGAACCCTTAACCTGAGCAGCCACCTCGTCGGCAAAATCGACCTCTTCTTTCTCAATGCCCTCACCCACTTCAAAACGCACAAATTGCACCACATCGGCCCCGGCTTCAGCCAGCAATTTAGCCACAGTCATATCAGGATCCTTCACGAAAACTTGCTCCAACAAGCTTACTTCAGCCACAAATTTTCGCAATCTGCCGCTTATTATTTTCTCGATAATCTCTTCTGTCTTACCGCTTTCACATGCCTGGGCAGAGTAGATCTCCGATTCTTTGGCTAATACTGCTTGCGGCACATCTTCAGCACGAACAACCAAAGGATTAACTGCCGCCACGTGCATTGCCACGTCCCTGGCGAGAGATTCATCTCCACCTGTGATTGAGATCAAGACCGCTATACGATTGTTGCTGTGCACGTAACTTTCAACTATACCTTGATTCGCATCAGTAAATTGCAAGCGCTCTATTCGGCGCACAGTGCAGTTTTCACCAATTTTTTGCACCAATGCCTGACGTGCGTCTTCCAGGCCGGCATCAAGTAGCCCCACCACATCCGCCTCGCTGTTAGAGTAGGCAAGCTCCAGTGCCTGTTGTGCAAAGTCCAGAAAATTTTCATCTCTCGCGGCGAAATCGGTTTCGGTATTAATCTCCACTACTACACCGTAGTTGCCGTCTTGAGCGATTTTAGTCAATACAATGCCTTCAGCCGCAACACGACTTGCCTTCTTTGCTGCCTTGATACCACTGGCCTTCCGCAGGTCTTCAATCGCTTTTTCCATGTCGCCGCTTGCTTCAGTCAGCGCCTTTTTACAATCCATCATGCCCAGGCCGGTTCTTTCCCGTAGCTCTTTAACCATGCCCGCTGTTATGTCTGCCATCTCTGTTGCCTCTTTCTATTCGCTTCGAAAAACGTACTATTCTTAGTAAATCACTTGCAAAAAGGGGGCTCACGCCCCCTTTCACCTGCTCTATTTTGACCACTGCCAGCCAGGGAATTCTGTTAGCCGTGATCCGTCTCCTGTCAAGATTCAGCCTCGTCAGCCTTTTCCCTGGCTGCTGCCTGCTTCTTCACTGTTACCTTTTTCTTCACTGCTGCCTTTTTCTTTGCGGGAGCCTTCTTGCTGGCCGGGGCTTTCCTGGCAGCAGTTTTCTTCGCTGCCCTGGCTTCGGTCTCAGGCTCTTCCTCTGCCACAGGCCTGGCCTCTGTCTCTTCATCTACAGCAGGCCTGGCCTCTGTCTCTTCATCGACGGCAGGCCTGGCCTTCGCTGTCGCCTCTTCGGCGACCGCTGCTTCTTCAGGCGACACTGCTGCAACTAGTGCCTCCGCACCCGGGGTCGGCTCTTCAACAGCCGTTGCTTCTTCAGCGTCTGTTGTCGTTTGTTCTGTTGCCGCAGACTGCGCTGCTGCCTCTTCTTCAATTTCGATGAACTCGCTGTTACTGCCCACAGTATTGCTCTTCGCCCGTCCTTCTACACAGGCGTCGGCAATGACTTGTACATAGAGCTGAATGGCTCTAATCGCATCATCGTTGCCCGGTATAACAGTAGTAACACCGTCAGGATTGCTGTTGGTATCAACAATACCAATTACTGGAATCTTAAGATTATTAGCCTCGGTTACTGCGATACGTTCGTGATCTACATCAATTACAAACAGGGCATCTGGCAGACCGCCCATCTCTTTAATACCGCCAATGCTGCGTTCGAGCTTTTCTTTGGCCCGAGTGCGCATTAACGCTTCTTTCTTGGTCAAACGACTCAAGGTGCCGTCTGTTTCTTGTTGCTCCAGGTCTTTCAGGCGCTTTATTGAGCCACGAATAGTCTTGTAATTGGTCAACATACCGCCTAGCCAGCGATGATCAACATAGGGCATGCCAGCGCGTTCTGCTTCTTGCTTGATTATCTTGCTAGCCGCTCTCTTCGTGCCAACAAATAGAATTTTCCTTTTCTTTTCAGCAAGACCGGAAACTTCTTCAAGCGCAGAATTAAAAGCAGGCAGAGTGTGTTCGAGGTTAATTATGTGAATTTTGTTTCTGGCGCCAAAAATGTAGGGCGCCATTTTAGGGTTCCAATAGCGGCACTGGTGCCCGAAATGAACTCCTGCACGGAGCATTTGTTTCATACTTACAGTCATGTTGTATCCTTCGGTTTGGGTTAGGCCTCCATACACCCCATGGCTCAACCAATCTAAAGAAATCTCCAGAGAGGCACCCAGAACTCATGTGACGGTGTATGTGCGACGTTAGTTACTGTGTAAATCCCCGTGGCTATTTCCGAAACTCAAGCATGTTGAGCATCAGCAACCACGAAAACGCGCCGCTTTATACCACAATAGCTCGTCTACGGGAAGGAAATATCGCCAGGTTGTCGCCAGATTCGGCCGCGTGGTGCCCGCACAGGGTCACCTTCAGGTCGTGCGAAAAGCACCATCCGGGTGCAGTTCTCGGCTGTTACAAAGGGAGTTCCTGCTTTACAATAGCGGGCATTTGTTATCGGGGCTTTGTTGCCCGCAATTTATTGGTACTTTCTTATTGGTACTTTTTTACTGGCACTTTCATGACCATCCACATTAAAACAGCAGAAGATATTTGCAAGATGCGGGTTGCCGGTGCGCTGGCTGCCGAGGTGCTGGAAATGATCGGCTCCCATGTTCAGCCCGGGATTAGTACCGGAGAACTCGACCGCATCTGCCATAAGTATATTGTGGATGTGCAGCGAGCTATACCAGCCCCCCTGAACTACAACGGTTTTCCTAAATCTATCTGCACATCGGTAAATCATGTTATTTGCCATGGCATCCCCGGCGATACAAAGATTCTCAAATCTGGTGACATTATTAATATTGATATCACCGTAATTAAAGATGGGTTTCATGGCGACACCAGCAAAATGTTCTGCGTCGGCGAGGTGCCGGGTCACGCACAACGGCTGATAAAAGTGACCCAGGAATGCCTGTATAAGGCTATCGCCATGGTTACGCCTGGAATCACACTGGGGGACATCGGTCATGTTATTCAGCAACACGCGGAGGCTAATAATTATTCTATAGTGCGGGAATACTGCGGGCACGGGATTGGCCGTGTTTTTCACGAAGACCCCCATGTGCTCCATTTTGGCCAGCCAAACACTGGCCTACGGATCGTCGAAGGGATGACATTCACCATTGAGCCTATGCTGAATGCCGGAAGTCGACACACAAAGCTCTCAAAGAAAGACGGTTGGACAGTCACCACTAAAGACCGAAGACTTTCCGCGCAATGGGAACATACCCTGGCGGTGAAAAGTGGCGGCTGCGAAGTGCTCACACGGCGCAGCGACGAAGCCTTGTGAACCCGGAAAATCTTGCCATTGCGGCGCGTTATGGCAGCGACAATTTTAAGCCAGACACTGCCTTGCTTGATATTCCTGCCCTGGAAGCTCAACTAGCCCTTGCCGACAACCCCGTCCCCCACTTCAAGCGGGCTATTGAGACAGCCAGCAACAACCTTCATGAGCGCTACAAGGCGAATCTGGGCATCACTGGCATTGTGACCGGACGCGCATGGCTTATTGACCAGATACTGAGAGTTGCCTGGCAGGCGCAATCCTGGCCTGATGAAAAGAACATCAGTCTGGTCGCAGTCGGCGGTTACGGTCGCGGCGAACTCCTGCCCCATTCAGATATCGATATCCTGATCTTGACACGCAAGGACAATGCAAGCCAGTACAAAACCTGTATCAGTTCTTTTCTAACCCTTCTATGGGACATCGGTCTGGACGTAGGCCAGAGTGTGCGCTCAATCAAACAGTGCAAGAGCGAGGCGATTAACGACATAACTGTAGCTACCGCCTTGATGGAATCCCGTACCCTGGCGGGGCCGGTAGAATTGCAAACTGCAATGTATGCGCTCACTACAGGAAAGCGAGTCTGGCCTATCAAAAAATTCTTGCGCGCGAAATGGGATGAGCAGAATGCGCGCCATGAAAAATATCACGACATTGATTATGCCCTGGAACCGAATGTAAAAACTTCGCCGGGCGGGCTTAGGGATATTCAGACTATCGCCTGGGTTGCCAAACGTCATTTCGGTGCCAGCTCTTTTCACGATTTAGTCGAACTGGGTTTTCTTAAAGAATCCGAAGAAACCATGTTGAATAAGGGGCAGCAATTCCTCTGGAAACTACGCTATGGATTACACCTGCTGCAAGGCCGAAGAGAGGATCGTCTACTTTTCGATAAACAAAGAGAGCTCGCCAAACTATTCGGCTACGACGACGATGAGAAAAGTCTTGGCGTAGAGAAGTTAATGAAGCAATATTATCGTGCTGTCGCTAATTTGCGAGCTCTGAATGATGTTCTGCTACAACACCTGGACGAGGCGATCCTGCGTGAAGGTGAGCGCGTAAAAATCGAGTCCATCAACAATCGCTTTCAGATTCGAAATGGCTACATCGAAGTAGTCCGTCCTGATGTTTTCAAACACTACCCTTCCGCCCTGTTAGAAATCTTTGTGTTAATGGCGCAGAACCCAAAGATAGAAGCAATCCGCGCCTCCACCATCCGCCTGTTACGAGATAGTCGCCGACTGATTGATGAAGAATACCGTCATGATATTCGCAATGTAACGTTGTTTATGGCCTTATTATGTTCACCCCACAAAATGACACTACAACTACGCCGCATGGCGCGTTACGGGATACTCGGACGCTACCTGCCTGAATTTGGACAGATCAGCGGGCAAATGCAACACGATCTCTTTCACATCTATACGGTGGATGCCCACACCCTGCAGGTAGTGGAGAATATGCGCCTCTTTTGGCAAGCCGATGCGGAACAGAAATACCCGGTAGCGGCGCATATAATCAGGAATTTGCCAAAAGTGGAACTGTTGTATATCGCGGGTTTGTATCACGACATTGCCAAGGGTCGTGGCGGTGATCATTCGACTCTTGGCATGGTAGACGCTGAGAACTTCTGCGCTCGCCATAGATTAGGCAGTTGGGATACGAAGCTGGTTTGCTGGTTAGTCAGTAAACATTTATTCATGTCCATGACCGCTCAACGAAGGGACATAAGCGATCCAGAAGTCATTCATGAATTTGCAGCTGCCATGGGGGATAAACTGCATCTGGACTATCTGTATGCAATGACGGTGGCAGATATTAGAGCGACCAACCCCGAACTATGGAATAGTTGGCGTGCAAGTTTGATGAAGCAATTATACCTAAACACGAAACGGGCATTGCGATTAGGCCTGGAAAACCCGAGAGACAAAGAAGAACGCATCGCAAACAAGAAACTCTCCGCTTTAACAAAGCTCGCCGAACGCGGAATAGATGAACAACGAATCCAGCAAATCTGGGCGAATGCCACCGACGAATATTTTCTGCGGGAATCTGCTGCAAATATCATTTGGCATACAACGGCCATCGCAACTTTTTCAGGCTCTGGCCCCCTGGTGTCAAGCAATGATCTTATGCAAAACACGGTAGAAGGTGCCACGCAAGTGTTTATTTATACCACCAATAGCCGTTTTCTTTTTGCCAACAGTACTGCCGCCTTTGAAAAACTAAATCTAAATATTCAGGGAGCAAGAATTTTTACCTCCGACAATGATTTCTGCATGGACACCTACACCGTACTAGAAACATCCGGGCGACCGGTGGGGAATAATCTGAAACGGCTAACTGAAATAAAGAATGTTGTTAGCCGCTATCTAAGATGCGAAGATGCCGCTATTGCGCCGGCTCAAATTCGGCGTAGTCGCAAAGATAAATATTTTAGCCAGGGCATTGAAATTAATTGGCTGAATGCGCCCAATCGCGGCTACTCGACGGTTGAGATCAATTGCCCCGACCAACCTGGCGTATTGGCGTGCATGGGCAAGGTCTTCGCCGAAAACGCCATCAATTTAAAGGACGCTCGTATCACCACGCTTGGCGAGAGAGTTGAAGATTTATTTTTCGTGACAGATCAAGCTGGAAAACCCGTCACTGACCCGGCACTGATTGACAATGTCAGGTCAGCAATTAATGCCGAGCTAAAGCACCGGCTGGCTTCCTGACAAGCAATAAGCAGGTTATTTTATAAAATACCATGATCACTGTTTACGGCATCAACAACTGCGACACCATCAGGAAAACCCGACAGCTACTCATTGGGTCTGGAGTCGAATTCAACTTTCATGACTACAAAAAGCTGGGATGTAGCGAAGCATTGATCCATCAGTTTTTGCAACATTTCGAGCTTGAACAATTAATCAACACCAGAGGGACAAGCTGGCGAAAACTTCCCGATTCGGTGAAACATAAGTTGACAGATATCGCCGCCATAAAGCTCATGAGCGAGGAAACCTCGATCATTAAGCGGCCTATAATCGAAATCAATGGCAGGTGGTTGCTGGGCTTCGACAAAGCAAAGATTCAACACCTGGTGTTAGACTAAATGCCAACAAGGACATCCTGTCAATGGGCAATACAGCACTACACAGCTTAGGTTTCGGAATTGCCACTGGCAACGCCAAAGGCGACATCATTGAGGTGTACTATCCGTGTCCGCTAATAGACCCGGCTCCCGCACTGGGCAATAGTCTCTGTGAAACTTGCGGAATCGATGCCGGGCAGAATGCAGTCCTTGAAATTGATGTTGATTTAGCTGCCACTCTCTGTACCGCATTGGCGAAAGCGGGCTTTGCTGAACACGCAGGGCAACTGCAACAGATGACGGAAGGTGATCAAAAAACAATTCTGTGCCTGTCAGGCACTGACAGCGCACCAACATCGGTGGCTGAGGCTTACCTGAAGTTGCATTTGCTCTCCCACCGGCTGGCAAAACCCCATTCTCTAAATTTAGATGGACTATTCGCCGTTCTTCATAACCTGGCATGGACCAATCAAGGCGCCATCGATTTGTGCGAGCTTCCAGAACGTCAGTTAAAGGCGAGATTGCAGGGCAAGGTACTGGAAGTTGCTGCGGTGGACAAATTCCCCAGGATGACAAATTACGTAGTTCCCGGTGGTGTACGTATTGCCCATAGCGCCCGCGTCCGGCTTGGCGCTTATTTAGGCGAAGGCACTACAGTAATGCACGAAGGTTTTGTCAATTTCAATGCCGGGACTGAAGGGCCCGCGATGATCGAGGGCCGTATTTCGGCTGGCGTTATGACAGGAGCCAATAGTGACCTCGGTGGCGGCTGTAGCACTATGGGCACTCTGTCAGGCGGTGGCACTGAAATTATTTCTGTGGGAGAAAACTGTTTAATCGGCGCAAATGCGGGCATTGGTATACCTTTGGCTGATGCCTGCATAGTTGAGGCTGGACTCTATTTGACCGCAGGAACCAAGCTGACTGTGTTAGGCAGCGATGGCAAACCAGAAAAAACTGTTAAGGCCAGGGACATGGTCGGCATTAGTAATCTGCTTTACCGGCGGAATTCTCTATCTGGTGCGGTGGAGTGCGTTCCCATAAATACATCCATCAGCTTGAATGAAGATCTACATAGCCATAACTAAGAAACAGCTCCCGACCTCTACCTGGAAATACTAAAACAATAATGAGTGCTACTCTGGAGCTGGCAAGACAGCTACTACAAATCCCTTCAGTAACGCCTGTAGATAAAGGTTGCCAGCAAGTTATTGCCGATAGACTCTCCGCGCTTGGCTTCCGGGTTGAATCGCTGCAATACGAAGAAGTAACTAACTTATGGGCTGTTTATGGCAATGATGGCCCGCTCTTCGTGTTTGCTGGTCACACTGACGTGGTGCCAACCGGCCCGCTGGGTCAGTGGCAATTTCCACCCTTTAGCGCCTCCGTAGAAGGCGGTTTTCTTCACGGTCGCGGTGCTGCCGATATGAAAGCCAGTCTGGCAGCTATGGTCACTTCCGTAGAACGCTTGCTAGCAGAATCAGAAATCATTGCACGGATTGGGTTTCTGATCACCAGCGACGAAGAAGGCAGTGCGATCAACGGTACGCGAAGGGTCATGCAGGAGCTAGGCAATCGGAACATCGCGATAGATTACTGCCTGGTGGGCGAACCAAGCAGCCATCGGCAGTTGGGCGATACCATTAAAATCGGTAGACGTGGTTCCCTGAGTGCGAAGTTAATCCTGAACGGTATTCAGGGACATGTTGCCTATCCCCAACTCGCCCTTAACCCTATCCACCAGGCCTTGCCAGTATTAACCGAGTTGTCACAGCTTGCCTGGGATGAAGGCAACGCGGCTTTCCCTGCGACCAGTTTTCAGATTTCGAATGTGCAGGCAGGCACTGGTGCTAACAATGTTATTCCCGAAAAAATAGAAATAGATTTTAATCTACGCTTCTCCACCGAGCTGAATGCGGACACCATTAAAGAGAAAGTCACCAGCTTGTTGGACGGTGCCAAATTGGACTACCAAATCGACTGGCACCTGTCAGGTGAGCCATTCCTGACCGAGTCCGGCGCATTAATCAAGGCTGTTACTCACAGCATCAAGGAGATTACTGGTTTAGATACCGTGCAGTCTACTGCCGGCGGCACCTCGGATGGACGCTTCATTTCACCAACAGGTTCGGAAGTGGTCGAACTGGGACCCTGTAACGCCACTATCCATCAGATAAACGAAAAAGTTAAACTTGAGGAGCTGGAAAAGCTCTCTCAAATATACCAGGGCATTCTGCGACAACTAACGGCAGTGAAGACGTAGAATACAAGCCTGAGGCAGCCTGCTACTGAGCTAACTATCCGGCTAACTGCCAGGATAACTACTGGAGACCTGATATGTTGTCTTTGCATAACTGTCAGAAGTGCGGCTTCAGAGACTGTGCAAAAATCCAAACTTCGTCATTCCTGCACCGTCTCGTCATTCCTGCGAAGGCAGGAATCCAGTAAAACACCCAAACCAGCAAGGGTTTTCTACAGCTAACGCAACCTGGCGAGGGATTCTTGCACAGTCTATTCAGCCGCGCAAAACTGTTGTAGATGGCGGGACTTAGGTACAGGATGCACAGGATAAAGCTCTCTAACTAACTATCCATCTTCTGCCGGTTAAATTTGATGACAGTATTGCGCTTTTGTTAATCTGTCCAGCTTCGCCAAATCCTGAATACATTCAATATTCTCAAAACCTGCTGCAATCAATAGTTGCGCAACATCCTGCTTCTGTTGAAAACCATGTTCGATCAGGAGCCAGCTATCTTTCTTTAGACAATACTTACTTTGCTCAGCGATTAATCGAATAGCGGCCAAACCTCCCTCTTCTGCCAGCAAAGCGATAATGGGTTCAAAAGGAAGACTGCCTTCTTCTAAATGCTTGTCACCCCTTTCCACATAAGGCGGGTTGGCGGCGATAAGGTCGAAGTGTTTATGCGCCAGGCCATCACACCACGATGCCTGTCTAAACTCAATATTTGTGAGCGCCAGCTCTTCAGCATTTTCCATCGCAACAGCCAGTGCCTCTGCGCTGCAATCTACCGCCGTTAGCCGCCAGTCCCGATTGTTAGCAGCCAGAGCCAGGGCAATCGCGCCGCTGCCCGTGCCGAGATCAACAAGTTTGACTTCCTCCAATTGTTGGCTCTGCAAGAGATCGATAGCCGTTTCCACCAATAACTCGGTCTCAGGACGCGGGATTAACACCGAGGAATTGACTTTTAAGTCAAAATTCCAGAACGCCTGCCTTCCCAGAATATAGGCAACTGGCTCCCCTTTGCTACGCCGTTTGCAATAGTCCTGATAGGTCAGAAATTGACTGCTGTCCAGCTCTTCACTCGGCCAGGTAAAAAGATATTCTCTTTGCTTCCCAATCACCGAAGCCAAAAGCAACTCACCGTCGAGCTGCCAGCTATCACTGACCTGTTGTAAGACGGCGGCTTGTTCGAGCGCCTGCTTAATAGTGGTCATTCATTCAACTCAACGGCATTTTAGTTAGTACAGAAAGCTCGACTTCCCAATTTCCAATCACGCAAATACCCCTCGCACACAATAACGGAACATCTCTGCCCACGAGCCATTGACTCTGATTGTTCGCAGGCATGTTCTGTTATTGTGTGCCTGGCTCAGTGTTACTTTCACGGAAAGAAAAACCGGGTTTCTTTCGCTATTTGTGAACACCGAGGAGCGTTTAATTACCCATCTTCTGCCAGACCTGCCAATAAGTCCGCCTGATATTCATTGATAAGCGGCTGTATGACGGCAGCAAGGCCACCGGACATAAGCTCCGCCAAATTGTACAGGGTCAGTTTTATACGGTGGTCAGTAACTCGTCCCTGTGGGTAATTATAGGTACGGATTTTTTCCGAGCGGTCACCACTGCCTACCAGCTTACGTCTGCTGTCCGATTCTTCCTGCTGCTGCGCCTGTTGTGCCTGATCCATTAACTTCGCCTGCAACAACGACATGGCGCGTGCCTTGTTCTTGTGTTGCGAGCGTTCATCCTGACATTCGACGACAATGCCTGACGGAATATGGGTAAGTCGGATGGCCGAATCGGTCTTGTTGACATGCTGCCCACCGGCACCGCTGGCGCGGAAAGTATCGACACGCAGATCAGCCTTGCTTATCTCAATATCGTCCAACTCATCCAGTTCCGGCATGATCGCAACGGTGCAAGCCGAGGTGTGAATCCGGCCCTGGGTCTCGGTCTCTGGAACCCGCTGTACCCGATGGGCCCCGGATTCGAATTTCAATTTCTCGTAAACATTCTTGCCTTCTATACGCATAACCACTTCTTTATAGCCGCCATGCTCGCCTTGACGTTCCGTGATTACTTCCAGTTTCCATTTCTGTAATTCCGCATAGCGCGAGTACATGCGTAGCAAATCACCAGAAAAAATCGCGGCCTCATCGCCGCCGGTGCCAGCTCGTATCTCAACGAAAACATTGAGTTTGTCCTTGCTGTCCCTGGGCAATAGCAGGGTCTGTAGACTTAGCTGCAACTTTTCCAACTGTTCGCTGTTGCTACGGCACTCCTCATCCGCCATTTCCCGAATATCAGGATCGACGTCTTCTTGCATTTCCCTTGCCTGTGCCAAATCGTCAGAAACTTGTAAGAAATGGTTGTAACTCTTTACCACTTGTTCAATTTCTGCGTACTCTTTGGACAGATCACGAAAGCGATTTTGATCAACAATAACTTCGGCATCACTTAGCAATGCCTCCAGCTCATCGAAACGGTCTTTCAGCTTGTCCAGTTTATTCCGTATTGAATCTTTCATTGCTTGCTTCTTGTTTGGATACTACAACGATTAGTCAGCGTTGTGATCGGTGTTTAATTCATAAAGCTCTGCCGTCAATTTCAATAAATCGTCTCGGCCCTCAGCGCTGGCCTTTTTCATTTGCACGCTGGGAGAATGAATTAACTTTTGTGTAATTGATTGGGCTAAAGCACTTATTACGGCGTCTGCGGATCGCCCTTTTTCCAGTGCCTTGCGCGCACGCTCCAATTCCTGTTCACGGATGCTCTCGGCTTTGTCCCGGAATGCGCGCAAGGTGCCTACCACATTCAGCGAGCGTAGTTGCTTGAGGTATTCCTCAACCCCGCGTTCGATAATCGATTCAGCCTGGGCGGCCGCTTCTGCGCGGCTCTTAACGCTGTCTTCGATTACTTCACCGATATCATCAATGTTGTACAAATAGGCATCGGCTATTTCCGCTACCTCGGCTTCAATGTCTCTTGGTACCGCAAGATCCACTAACAACATCGGTTTGTGCCTGCGCTGCTTAAGTGCTCGTTCCACCGCGCCCTTACCTAATAAAGGTAACTGGCTGTTAGTTGATGACACGACGATATCAGCATTCGCTAGCTGTTCTGGTATATCTGAAAGCAGCACACCGTGGGCATCGAATTTGTTCGCGATCTCAAGGGCATTGTCCAGGGTGCGATTTGCCACCACGATCTTGCTTACGCCTTTATCCAGCAAATGTTTAACGACCAGTTCGATAGTACGGCCGGCTCCTATAAGCAAAACTCCCAGGCCAGGCAAATCTGAAAATATGCGTTCAGCAAGAGTCACTGCTGCATAGGCAACTGACACTGGATTTTCACCAATGGCCGTGTCCGTTCGTACTTCTTTCGCAATAGAAAAAGCTTCCTGGAATGCGCGCCCAAGAGACTGGCCAACCACGTTCCGATCCTTCGATACCGAGTAGGCGGACTTGATCTGACCCAGAATCTGCGGCTCTCCTAACACCATGGAATCCAAACCGCAGGACACTGCCATGAGATGACGAACCACGTCTTCATCGGCAAAGCAGTAACTACATTCCTGCAAGTCATCGGTCTCCAGCGCATGAAACGTCGCCAGCCACTTCAAGACAGCAGTTTGTCGATCCGCCAATAATCTGTTCCGTGACAATGCTCCCATCGACTCGCTGTCAACGTCGATAAAACCCAAATAGATCTCGGTGCGATTACAGGTAGAGACAATTACCGCTTCTTCGATCGCAGGCAGGGCATGAATTTCAGCAAGCGCGCCGCCCACGATCTCAGGCGGAAACGCTACCTTTTCGCGCAGCTTAATAGTCGCTGTGTGGTGGTTTATACCGACCAGTACCAATGCCATGAATTTACCGTAAAGCGAACTCTGTAGTGAAATCGCCCTAACCAAAGGGGTCGCTATGTTACTAAATATCCAGCGCAGTTCCCATTGCAGTTCCCATTAGAGTCTAAGCCAGCCACAGCAATGGCAGAGGCGTGGCCCGCCTCACAGTCACGGTTTCCACTATCAAGGCATGGCAACTCAATGACCCCGGGCTACTATCTGGATAAAATCCAGAGCCAAACAGCACTGAAGCGAGCCAAACTAGCTGCTACAATGCGCCCCAAGCTCCTGGCTGGAAACATTACCAAGGTCGATTGGCAAACCATGAAGCAATTCAACACCCTTATGCCTATGCTCACGCTGGGCTGCCTGGCCCTGGTGAGCTGCGCCAGCGTATCAGAACCGGTCGAGACCGAGCCAGAGCCAGAGCTGGCAACGGTCGAGACTGTGGCAGCGCCACCACTTCGCCAGGCAACGAAAGAAATTGAGTATGGCAGCTTCACTGAAGACCAGTTGTACGAGGCCATAGTCAGTGAATTAAGCGCGCAGCGTGGTCAGGTCGCCGACGCCGGGGAGAGTTATTTCGACCTGGCCATGACTACGCGGGATATTAGCGTTATACAAAGAGCCATTCAGTTTGCCTCCGTCAACAGTGATATCAATGCCCTGTTACAACTAGGTTTGCTTTGGGCGGAGCTTGCGCCTGAAGATCCACAACCTCATTTAATGGTAAGCATTCAGTTTTTGGAAAGCGGCGCCTTCCAACAAGCGATCTCCCACATGGCCAGGGTAATCGATCTTGGCGGGGATATGGATTTCTCCGCCCTTTCCTCTCGAACCGGTGGACTCAGCACCCAGGAGCGCTCAGTTCTGATTGCCAATTTACGTCAGCTGAAAGAAGCGTTTGCCGAACAGAATTCTATCCATTTAACACTGATACAAATGCTGGGACAGAACCGGGAATACGAAGAAGCCTTAAGCGAACTCGAAATTCTGAAAGACAAGACAGCACCGACAGCTACCGGGGTAGTACTGGAAGCCCAGATTCTGCAACACATGAATAGGGCTGAACAGTCATTACGCGTTATGCGCAACGGCGTAGCCCACTTTGAAACTGACAAGAATCTGCGCCTTGGTTACGCACGCTTGCTAATCCAGAATGAGGAATATGAACTCGCCCAGGCACAGTTTCAGGTTTTGGTTGAACAAGACCCACAAGATTGGGAAACACTTTATTCTATTGCCTTGCTGGACACACAGCTACAAAACTTTGACCGCGCCGTTGCCGCCTACACGAAACTGATTGGCGTCGATCAACGAACCGACGAGAGTCAGTACAAACTTGGGCTTATCTATCAGGAACAAGGCGAACTTTCAAAATCAATTGACCACTTTCGGCAAGTGCGTATTGGCACCAATAATTTTCTTGTGGCACAACAACAGGCAACCCGACTGTCCATTCGCCTGGGGCACCTGGATGATGCACACGCCTGGCTTAGCCGTTTGTCACGCGGTCAACCCCGACTAGAAGTCTTGTTCACTGCCATTGAATCCTCCGTTCTCATCCAGGAAGCCTACCCTGGCGAAGCCGGGCAACTTCTTGACAACGCCTTGAGCAAGTTTCCAAATGAAGCCGATCTGCTTTTCGCGCGGGTTCTTTACTACGACTCGATAACCGATCGAGAAGGGTCTGAGAGAGACCTGCGACAGATTATTCGCCTGCTGCCAGAGGATTCCCGCGCACTGAACCATCTGGGTTACATGCTGGCCGATCAAACTACCCGCTTTGAGGAGGCATTGGAACTGGTTGAGCGAGCCATCGCCGTTTCTCCCGACGACCCTGCCATCATCGACAGCCTTGGCTGGGCACTCTATAAAGTCGGCCGCTATGAAGACGCGCTACAGCAACTGCGTCTAGCCTTTGCCGATTTTCCCGATGATGAGGTCGCTTCCCACCTTGGCGAGGTACTCTGGGCGCTGGGACGAAAAGAAGAAGCAATGCGAGTTTGGCAAGACGCTTTGCAAACAGAGCCTGACAGCCTGCTCATAAAAGAAGCAATGGAACGACTTCAGTCGGCCGAATGAATACGGTGCCCATGCAGGGGAATTTAACAACGCGCTCAATGACACGGGTGCTGCCTGGTTTGCTCTGTAGCGGACTGTTGCTGGCTGCTTGTGCGTCCATCCCCACAGCACCCCCTGCCGAAGAACACAGTGACTGGACCAGGCAGCGAGATCAATTACAAGAACTGGATTGCTGGGAATTGCGCGGACGGGTTAATGTTCGCTACGACAAGCAATCCCACACCCCCAGGATTCAATGGATACAACGAGGCACCGAATACCGTATTCGCCTCTGGGGAACCTTCAATGCGGGGAATACCCTGATCGTTGGCAGGCCTGGCTTTGTGACATTAGAACAAGACGGTGAAATTGTCAGCGCCAGTAGCCCGGAACAGCTCATCTTGCAGCAACTGGGTTATGAATTGCCTGTTTCACAGCTCAATTACTGGATCAAGGGTCTGCCCTCTCCAGATTTGCAGGCAGACCTCAGTTTCAATGAACTCAACCAGCTAACCACGATCAAGCAAGCGCACTGGACTATCAATCTTGGTGACCCGCGCCAGTACGGATCAATCAGCCTGCCTCGGCGAGTCGAGTTGACACGCTCACAAAATGATATTCGTCTTCGATTCATTGGTCTCAATTGGAGCGGCGACGAAGCATTTGACTAATGGCTGCCCAATCCTTGCAACTTCTGGCTCCGGCCAAGCTCAACCTGTTTCTCCATATTACCGGGCGCCGAGCCGATGGCTATCACCAACTACAAACCCTGTTTCAGTTGCTGGATTTCGGTGATCGAATGGAAGTCAGCTCAACTGAGAGCGGCGTACTTAGCCTGCACCTTTCCTCTGGCAGTCATGTCGCCGCAACCGCACCTCTGGACGCTAACCTGGTGATTCAGGCAGCGCAGCTACTTAGAAAGCAGGCAGGAAACCCTGCTTTGGGCGCCAGCATCAGCCTGCACAAGCAAATCCCCAGTGGTGCCGGACTGGGCGGCGGCAGCGCCGACGCCGCAATCTGTTTACAGGCGTTGAACCGACTCTGGGAGTTGAATCTTGACGACGAGTCACTGTGCCGGCTGGGTCTGCAATTAGGCGCCGATGTGCCGCTATTCATCCGTGGAAAGTCAGCCTGGGCGGAAGGAATAGGAGAACTGCTCAGCCCAGTGGAATTGGGCGATTGCTGGTATCTGGTAGTGAACCCCAATTGTTCTGTATCAAGCGCCGAGGTTTTTTGTCACGAACATTTGACACGGAACTCCCAAGCCATCAAAATGGCCGACTTTCTGGCAGGCAGAGTCCGAAACGATTGCGAATCAGTCACCCGGATGCTGCACCCAGAGGTAGACCAGGCTTTCAAATTCCTGTCTCGGTTGGCGGATTTTACGATGACAGGAACCGGTTCCAGCCTGTTCGCCCGTGTCGAGACTGAAGCCGCTGCCAGGGAATTGCTAAGCAAGCTACCGGGGAGCCTGGCAGGCTTCGTTGCCAGGGGCATTGATTCGCTGACACAGAATTACAGTTAACTGGCAGCATTGATAACACTATTCACTATTTACTATTCACCAGTAAAGAAAGAAGAGTCATTGGGGTGTCGCCAAGTGGTAAGGCACAAGGTTTTGATCCTTGCATGCGTTGGTTCGAATCCAGCCACCCCAGCCATTTTCTCAAACAGAAAGTAATAGCCAAATAATAAAACTATTCTGCGACTAACACTCTATAGTGAACTATCCATACTGAATGGCTTGTACTGGGTCAACGGGAACGAAACGTGCCAAATAATTTGATGGTCTTTACTGGTAATGCCAATCCGGAATTGGCAGACAATATTGCCAGGCATATCGGGGTTCCCCTCGGTTACGCCAATATTAGCAAGTTTAGCGATGGGGAAATTTCTGTAGAACTGAATGAGAATGTTCGCGGCAAAGATGTTTTTATCATTCAGCCAACCTGCGCACCCACCAACGACAGCATCATGGAATTGTTGTTGATAGCCGATGCCCTGCATCGTGCTTCAGCCAATAGAATTACTGCGGTAATTCCTTACTTTGGTTACGCCAGGCAAGATCGTCGCGTACGTTCTGCTCGCGTTGCCATTAGTTCAAAGGTCGTTGCCGACATGATAGGCACGGTCGGTGTTAATCGCGTACTCACGGTTGATTTACACGCAGAGCAGATTCAGGGTTTCTTTAACATCCCGGTTGATAATGTGTACGGCTCACCGGTGTTGACTGATGATATTGAACGCCAGCGCTATGAAAACCTGTTAGTGGTGTCGCCCGATATCGGTGGTGTGGTGAGAGCACGCGCTGTGGCCAAGCAGCTTAATGTCGATCTGGCCATTATCGACAAACGGCGACCGGCAGCCAATGTTGCCCAGGTCATGCATATTATCGGTGATGTGGAAGGCCGTAGTTGTCTGATTGTCGATGATATGGTGGATACAGCTGGTACGCTTTGTAAGGCCGCCGATGCACTGAAAGAACATGGCGCATCAAAAGTGGTGGCCTATTGTACGCACCCGGTTTTATCCGGCCCGGCAATAGAAAACATAGAAGGATCCAGCCTCGACTCTCTGGTGGTTACCGATACCATTCCATTGAGTGACGCTGCAAAGAATTGTAAGCATATTCGACAATTGTCCATGGCTAAACTATTGGCTGAATCAATTCGCCGAGTGAGTAATGAAGAATCCATAAGCGCGATGTTTGATAACACGTAAGGCTACAGTTCCTGGGTGATATTGAGATCGAGCGGATAAACCAACGGGCAGTGATATTTTTGTTGTCATCTGTCCTTTTTTAATTCTGTGTCTGGCCGGTCGCAAGCTGGACACAGCACTTCTTGGGAGAGACTTATGTCTGCTGAAGAATTTGAGTTGAACTGTTCAGTCCGAACGGATTTAGGGAAAGGTGCGAGCCGCCGCCTGCGTCGTTTGGAGGGTAATATCCCGGCCGTTCTTTACGGCGCGGGAAAAGAGCCTGTTTCTTTAACGATTGCCCACAAAGATATTTTCAAGGCAACCGGGAACGAGGCGTTTTTTTCCCACATTATCACGCTGGATATTGACAGCAAAAAAGAAAAAGCTGTTATCAAGGCATTGCAGCGTCACCCGGCCAGGCCTTTTATCCTGCACGCTGATTTCCAGCGAGTAAGCGACAATATTGAGATTACTGTTAATGTGCCTCTTCACTTCATGAATGAGGACAAGTGCGTGGGCGTTAAGATGGGCGGCGGTAGCATCCTGAAGACGCTGAATGAGATTGAGATATCTTGTTTGCCGAAAGATCTTCCAGAATATATCGAAGTGGATATGCTGGAAATGGATATTGGCGATTCGCTTCATCTCTCTGATATTGCACTGGCAGAGGGCATAACATCTGTTGCTCTTTCTCACGGCGAAGAAAATGATCACAGTGTTGCTACTGTGCAGGCGCCTAGAGCTGAACAAGCCGAAGAGGAAGCCACCGAGGATGCTGCTGGCGGAGCCGACACGGTAGCTGGCGATAGCGCAGCTGAAGGCGATACGGGAAACAAGGAAGGCTAGTTTCGTTCTAGCCTGGCCAGGTAAAAACTATGCCAGGCAATTCCATACAACTTATTGTGGGTCTGGGTAATCCGGGTCCGCAATATGATTCTAATCGGCATAACGCCGGCGCTCTCTTTCTCCATCAGCTGGCCAGCAGTTACTCGGGCAGGCTTCGTGGGGAGAGCAGGTTTTTCGGCGAGTTCGGCACTATTAATATTGCCGGGCAAGACATCAAACTGTTATTCCCTACTACTTTCATGAACCACAGCGGCAAATCGGTTGCGGCACTGTGTAATTTTTATAAAATTGAAGCAGAGAATATATTGGTAGCTTATGACGAAATTGATTTCGAAGTGGGTGTTAGCAAACTTAAACGCGGTGGCGGGCATGGTGGCCATAACGGCATCCGTGACATCATTAATGCCCTGGGCGGTAAAAAAGACTTCTATCGCTTGCGTATAGGCGTTGGACATCCTGGACACAAGTCCATGGTGTCCAATTACGTTTTGGGCAATCCTTCCCGATCAGAAGCCGACGTGATTATGTCCAACATAGAAGATGCGATTCGGCTAACACCGAAAGCCGTGCAAGGCAAATGGGAAGAAGCCATGCGTCTTTTGCATACTGAATAGAAACAGAAATTGAGAACCAGACATGGCAGTTAAATGTGGCATCGTAGGTCTACCGAATGTTGGCAAATCGACCCTGTTCAATGCCCTGACCAAGGCCGGCATTGCCGCAGAAAATTTTCCATTCTGCACCATAGAACCCAACTCAGGCATCGTTTCCATTCCCGATGAACGCCTGGATAAATTAGCCGCCATTGTAGAACCGCAGAAAGTTATTCCAACCACCATGGAATTTACTGACATCGCGGGCCTGGTTGCTGGTGCCTCCAAAGGTGAAGGTTTGGGCAATCAGTTTCTGGCAAACATTCGCGAGACCGATGCAATTTCCCATGTGGTGCGTTGTTTCGAAGACAGCAACGTGACTCATGTGTCAGACAAGATTGACCCTGCCTCGGATATAGAAACTATCAATACCGAATTGGCTTTGGCCGATTTGGAAAGCGTTGACAAGTTTCTGAACAAAGTAGCAAGAGTTGCGAAGAGCGGCGATAAAGAGGCGCAACGACTAGCGCTGGTAGTAGAGAAAGTAAAAGCACATCTGGACGAGGCAAAACCGGTTCGCACGTTAGCGCTAACCAGGGAAGAAATAGCAGACCTGTACAGCCTGCATCTACTGACCATCAAACCCGTAATGTATATCGCCAACGTCGATGAAGAAGGCTTTGAAAATAACCCTTATCTAGACACAGTACACAGCATCGCCGAATCAGAAGGTGCTGTCGTGGTAGCAATCTGCAATAAACTGGAAGCCGAGATCGCCGAGCTGGAAGAGGATGAAAAACTCGAATTCCTGCAAGACCTGGGCATGGAAGAACCCGGCCTTGACCGCGTAATCCGCGCCGGCTATACCCTGCTCGGCCTACAGACCTATTTCACTGCCGGTGTGAAAGAAGTCAGAGCCTGGACAGTAAAGAAAGGCGCCACCGCGCCGCAGGCCGCCGCCGTGATACACACCGATTTCGAAAAAGGCTTCATCCGCGCCGAAGTGGTCGCCTATCAGGACTTCATCGACAATAACGGCGAAAACGGTGCTAAAGACGCCGGAAAATGGCGCCTGGAAGGAAAAGAGTGCATCGTGCAGGATGGCGATGTGGTGCATTTCAGGTTTAACGTCTAAGGCTTGACAAATCCTCTTGAAATGCCGAAAATTCGCGGCCTTTCGAGAATTAAATAGAGAATTCATGAGCGAATTTTGAAGTTTTGAAATTTCGTCGCGAGGGTTTCTAGCGGGCTTGTCGGTTAATTCAAAATCAGTCTAATTTTAAGAAAACAAAATGTTTAATAACAAGGGCTTAAATATTCACAACAAGCTAAAAACTCCATTTTCCGACAAGCCCCTGGTGTGCTGTCGATGTGAGTGAGTGTGAATTTTCATTTCACGCGCAGGTGTATACGCCATACATTGAGTATAAAATGCAAATTCAAATTTGCGGATGCAGTACAACAGCAAGCCGCAGTATAAGCTATTGGCTATGTAGCTCAGCCGGTTAGAGCACAGCATTCATAATGCTGGGGTCGGTGGTTCAAGTCCACCCATAGCCACCATATACAGATATTTATGATCAATAGGGTCGTTGCTGATTCTCTCTAACAGTGGTTAGAGGGATGGCCAGAATTCAGAATCGCATCCAGCTTGAATTCCTTCAGGTATTTCCTTCGTGTAGCCATTTCTTGATCTCCAGTTATGGGTATTACTCCTGACCTCGACGGTCAACCCTCATAAGTCATTGATTTATAAAGAAACACAAAAATACCCAGGCACTACAAATGCCCAGATATTGAGGGATTATGTCAATTAGTACAGTGGGTAAGCTGTGGTGGTCGCTTTTAATCCCATCACGGCATAGATTTTTTTTGCTTCTGGATTGATTTGAGCAGGCATGACATAGCGTTTCTGGGTGCGCTTGTGTTTGAACACACTGTGTTGCACATGAATCAAGGCATTACGAATAACAGCAGGGGATAAGGCTTTGTGTTGTAGCTTGATTCGATACATTAGCTGTCTGATGCAGGTGAAAGCCATGAATGAAATAGCAATGTGGGCACGCACTCTTGAGACTGTGCAAAAATCTAGCATTCGTCATTCCTGCACCCCTCCGTCATTCCTGCGAAAGCAGGAATCTAGTAAAATATGCAAACCCGCGAGGGCTTTCCGTCAGGAACGCCACCTGGCCAAGGTTTCTTGCACAGTCTCTCTTGAGGGTGTCCAGTGATAGACAGGCCGTACTTTCAAGTCGTGCTTGGTGATGCGAAAACTCTCCTCAACCTGCCATAAGCCGCGATAGTGTGATAACACTTCTTGGTGCGGCGTATCAGGCAAATTGGTAATCACCCCATGCAAGCCGTCCCAACGGCTTTCGGCATCAATTTTATCCTGGTTGATACTCAGGCTGGTTTTTCCTTTGATAATCAGAAACTTTTTATAGCCGTAGTTATTTAATAAGTCCTTGGGATTCTGGCTTTTACCTATTTTCTTGATGAGCCGATCGACCGCCTTTTGTCGGTCATGTTGATCTTTATCCGCACGCTTTGGACAATGCGAGACAATGAGCCGTCTCTTCTTGTGCGTCAGCTCGGCTGCGCTTGACCCGCCTTTGCCAACTGCCTGATAAGCTGATTTATCCAATACTTTGGTTTGTAGTGCACTTGGTAATTGTTTTAGTTTCGCTCCGACAATGTAATAAGCGCCCGCCTCATCCAGGGCGCTTAGATTGTCTTCATTCAACATGCCCCTATCAGCGACAAAGATCATTTTCCTGACATCATAGCGCGCCTGCATCGTCTTCAAAACGCTGATTAGGCTATGGCCCTCGAAAGTAGCACCGGGGAACACTTCGTAGCCGACCGGCAGGCCTTCATGGGTGACCAGCAAAGCCAGCAATACTTGCGGCTGATTGAATTTACAGTCCTTGCTGTAGCCATTTTGTTTTAACTCATCTTCCTTGAAAGACTCAAAATACAGTGTCGTACAGTCAAAAAACAACACATCCAACGCACCAGGTAACAAGGATCGCGTGCCTTCACAGGTCATCGCTTGTAGCCGACTGATGGTGTTATCGTCCAGCTGATCCATCATCCGATAAACTTTCTCTAAGGACAAAGAAACGCCAAAGTCCTGCTCAAGCTGCTGCACACTGCCACGCTTACTTTTAGGGTTGGCAATGCGTGCCATCACACAATGAAACAGTGCTTCTGTGGAGGCACGATACTTCTTTTGCGGCAACAGGGTATCGAACGACAACTGGCGATAGACCGCGCCATACACCTCATGGATGCCCAGCACCACACGTTGTTCTTCCACCATCTGCCTCAGATCAACATTCAAGGTGGCTTTAGACGCTTGGGCTGCTTTCGCTTCAATAACTTGTTTGGCGACCGCCTCAGGCGGAAACAAACCGGGCTGGTGTTGGGCTTCAAGCTTCGCCTTGACGACTTCGGCCAGCTCTTTCAATCGCACTAACTCCTCGTCATCCATGGCAATGCCGACATAACGCACAATCTTTTGCTTGACCTTATCGCCGACGCGCACAGATGAGACAATCTGAACCGATTGTCTTGGGCTATTGGGTGTAGATTTAACGCGAACAAACATGGGGTGAGCTTACACCATGCCATCACCGAAGGCAACACAAATATTCAGATAGGCACTACAAAGCAACTTCTCTACTACCCCGCGTGTTTATTGGGCTGTGGACGATCTGCGCGGGGTGGACCGTCGAAGTCAGGAGGAAAATTGAGGAAACAAAAATCGAATGCGCCCAAAAATTCTTCGACGGCATCAACGAGCATATCCAATCTGACAAGGTCAAATATGACGTTGCCACCGACTATGGAAAATTGATGGACGTTGTTGGATTGAGCAGCCCCGCAGAATGAGCAATATCCCAACACCACACTCGTCATTCCATCTATCTCCGCACCCCGTTATTCCCGCGTAATCGCCGCTTACCTGGCTCCAACTAGCTCCCATCAGCCGGGGTTTTGATCGGTTTGCCGCTGACGCCACGGCACACCGGAGAGAAGTAGGGGCAGTCATAACCTCCTTCGATTATGCTGTTGCCTTCACTTCTATATAATTTGAATAAGTATGTGAAGGTGGGATTGTCTGATTTTCCATCAATAAGCCTTCTAAGTGGAACTTCATTGCTTCCTGCATATTTTGTTCAACATCTTGCCTGGTTTTGCCTGTGGCGACACAACCATCTACATCTGGAGAATAAGCAGAAAACCCAGTTTTGGTTTCTTCAATTACAATTAAATATTTCATTTTTTGATCCCCGCTTGTTTGAAAATGCTGGTTAGCGTTCCAACTGCTATATCATCACTTAATTTTCCTGACACGGTAACCAGACCTGATTTGACCGAATGCTTGAACTGACGATGACTACCTTTTGTTCGCAATAAAAACCATCCGTCATTTTTAAGAATTTTGATAATTTTCTTTATTTTCATGTTTTCGTTGTATTTCTAAATGGCTTTTAGACGAAGCATAATGCCTTGCATCATCGGCGCACGCTTTTGCGCGTTCGCTGGAGCTTTTTGTTAGCTTCTTAACGCTTATCAATCTTCAGGGAAAAGAAGACAGAAACTGTGCTTTCTCTGCTTTAAATTTATCTGAAGACAATAGCCTTTCTTTAGATTGATTAAATTCGTCATCCGTCAATACCCCTAATAAAGCAAGTTTCTCTAATCGCTCTAATGTATCTAATAATGGCGTTTGCGGTGTCGTAAGAATTGTGTTTTTAGTTTTCCCTTTCTCTCTCCAATCTCTTTAAGCCATTTGTTGGCTAAGCCAGCCATAACCTTAACGGTTGATTTGACGCAGTTATCAATAACTACCATCCTGCTTCCCAAATCGACCATAATTTGTCCATACATAAATCCTTGAGAAGACGATACAGCCTGAACACGATCATGTCGGATACTTTGAGTATCAACAGAACCCAATCACCCAATGGGTACACAAGCCAAGGCTTATGGCTGTGCTACCGTACAAAGTAAGCACCAATAAATCAACCCTCCCACCCACCCCCATCGTTCCCGACCCAGCTATCGCTACTGCTTACTCCTTTTTATTGTCCGCTACCAGGGCTGTATTCCACAGCGGCAGAGCTTCCAGTTTTTCCAGCGTGTCCACCGCTGCAATACCTTGCAGGATATACTCCAGATACGTGTAGAGTTCAAGATCGTTGCCTCTAAGCCGTCTCAAGCAGGCCAAAACAGCTCGCGCTGGCCCTGGCACCCCTGGGCGTATCACTGAACAACCAGGCTCTGCGCCCAACTATAAAAGGTCGAGATTCATCTATTTGATTGTCTGTATTCGCTACAGGCCGATGATTCCTTTTTTGCCTGCTCGCGGCTTTTGCGTATTTTCCTGGATTTGCCTGCATTGGATTGTTCAAACCGGTAGAAACGGTAGGCACTGCACTCGGCGCGGTGATAAATATTGCGTGCTTGCTGGTTTTACTAATAGCTCTCAGGAAACATCGCCGTTGCTGCGGCCTTATTTCAGCCTTGAATTCAAAATAGAAGCGTCCAGCATTTTTCCAAACTCTGTGGGATATCCAGGGGGCAGCGCCGATTCGGTGCAACCGGGTTCGGGCTTGAATCCTGGTGAAGATGTGACTTATTGTTTCAAAACAGCCCTGAAATACACCCAGAGAGGACCAATGGGGTATACTGCACAGTGGGACTAAATGGCTCTATGGCAACGCCAAATCGAAGTGTCGGCGGCGCCAACTATTTTAGCCAAAAGCACATAAAATTAGTGAAATAGAGATAAAAATTAGCAAGTTAATGAGGTTTAGATTTATGCGGAAAATAGTGACCCTGGTTGCAGCGGCAGCCACAATACTGGTACCACAGATAAATTTGCTGGCGCAGAGCGACGAAGCGCTGGCTATCATGGTTCCTGGTGGTGGAACTTACAGTCGTCCGATCAGGACCGACTCGGCACAGGCCCAGGCATTTTTTGATCAGGGTTTGCGCATGGCCTGGAGTTTTTACTTTCCAGAATCCATTGCCTCCTATCAGGAAGCCTCGCGACTGGCCCCGGACAGCCCAATGCCATACTTTGGTCTGGCACACGCAGCAGGGCCGAATCCGAATAGCCGCTATGCGAACCTGCCGGATGACCCAAATGGAGCCGGTCTGGAAGCGATTCGCAAGGCTCTGTCTCTGGCAAACAATGGCAGCCAGGTAGAAAGAGACATGATCAACGCCTTGTTTGTGCTGTATAACAAAGATGCCATTCCGGACCGTAGAGAACGTGATTTTGCCTTCGTCGATGCCATGCGTAACCTGCATGCCAAATACCCGGACGACGCTGACATAGCCACCTTATTTGGTGAGTCGTATATGAATACTACGCGCTGGGACTATTGGGATGAAAATGGCCTTGCCAAAGACGGCACCGCTGAAGCACAGGCGGCTCTTGAATCAGCGATGCGCTCCGAGCATGATCACCCGGGCGCGAATCATCTCTATATCCACTTAATGGAAGCCTCTGCCCAGCCTGAACTTGCTATGCCTGCAGCACAGAAGTTAGAAGGTACCGTGCCCATCTCGGGTCACATGGTGCATATGCCAGGACACATCTATCTGCGTGTCGGTGAATACGAGAAAGCGATTGATATCAACGAGCGCTCACAAATAGTTGACCTGCAATTTGCAGAAATTTGGGGTGACACAAACTTCCCGAATATCGGTACCTACGGTTTATCACACAAAGCCCACGCACCTCACGCCCTGGACTTCGTGCGTTACGCCAATATGCTGCAAGGTAACTATGCCGAATCATCCGCTGCTGCTCAGCGTGGAGCTGACAGTGTTGGTGCGGTCGCTGAAGCCGTAAGTCGGGGGGAGAAACGGGTCGCCCACTCCTGGATAGTAGACAAGGTATTCGGTCAATACGACAAGCTGCACAGCGCGCAACAAAGCCACAGCGGCACAGCGTACCTGGACGGCATGTGGAGTTATGTAAAAGGTAGTGCCCATGTGGCGAAAGGTCACATGGAGTTAGCCGAAAATGAGCTGGCAAAGATACGCACTCAGATGGCCGCAGACGGTGTCGATGACACGGGCGTAGGCCCAACACCAGCTTCCCATGTATTAAACCTGGCGAGCCATGCGCTGCACGGTGAGATCGAAGAAGCCAGAGGCAATCTTGATGCGGCAATTGTCCACTACAATATGGCCATCGATTTGCAAGACACGCTTAACTACACTGAACCGCCGGATTGGTCACAGTCCATGCGTCTGTACCTGGGTGCGGTATTGCTGGATGCAGGTCGTGCTGCGGAAGCGGAAGAAGTTTACCGTAAAGACCTGGTATGGAATCAGCAGAATGGCTGGACTACCTTTGGTCTTTTCCAGGCCCTGGAAGCTCAGGGCAAGACCCAGGAAGCAAGCATTGTCGAAAGACAATTTCAATCATTCTTCCGTAACGCGGACGTAGAAATTACTCGTTCACGACTATGATTGAAGTTGGCAAGCACAGCGGGGGCTAAAAACTCCCGCCTGGACTTTGCTCAACGACCAGGTTTAAAAGGCCAGGGAGTTCATGTCGAATCCCCTGGCTTTTTATTGTTTGCCTTATAACAAATTGAATAGCGTCATCGCCAGGCAGCTATTGATACAGCGTCAGGGTAGTCTGGTGGAGGCAAGAACAGGCAGAAAGGCTGGTAGCCAACTACAGAGGCTGTGCAAAAATCCAACATTTGTCATTCCTGCACCACCCTGTCATTCCTGCGAAAGCAGGAATCCAGCAAAACACTCAAACCGGCAAAGGTTTTCCACAGATAACGCAGCCTGGCGAGGGTTTCTTGCACAGTCTCTACAGAGAGGAGTAGGCTCTGGACAGGATTAGTTCGCAATTGCAATATCACCTGGAACGTATTAAATTGTTGTTCGATACACTCGAACAATTAGCTAGAAACCACATGAATGTCAGAGTCAGTTGGCATCAGGGTGCCTATATATTATCTTTGCGATGAGCAATGCGATGGCAGCAGCGAGGAATGGATTCCTTACTGCCTTGACTCCAGTCATCTACGCTAACCGGAGCGCACTTGCTCAATCCCGTTGTTGAGTCGATAGCTGCGCTTTACTTGAACAATAATCAGGAGAAGCCCTATGCCAGCTTATCTCAAAATCAGTTTGACGGAAAAATCAGTCATTGCGTTCATTCTGGGCTTTTGCACTATTACTTCATTTGCACAAGACCATTTCAATCCAGAAGGATTGGGAGCCAGCAGTTTTACCTCCCAATTGCAGAGCGAGTTGCGGCAGAGCTTGCCGTTTGATGACCAGCGTGACTTCGAAGAATCTCGCCGCGGGTTTATCGCCGAGCCTGACAGCCGTCAAATTCTGGCGGCTAATGGTCAGGTGGTGTGGGACATGAGCCGTTACGATTTTCTGTTGGAAGGCAGCGAATTCGATAGCATTCACCCCTCGTTGCAACGGCAGGCCAGCCTGAACATGAATTTTGGCTTGTACGAGGTAGTGCCAGATTTCATTTACCAGGTACGGGGTTTCGATTTGGCCAATATGACATTGGTTAAAGGTGATAGCGGGTGGATACTATTCGACGTCCTTTTAACGAGTCAAACAGCCGCCGCTGCACTCGCCCTGGCCAACGAGCAATTAGGCGAGTTACCGGTACGGGCAGTAATTTACTCGCACTCGCATATCGATCACTTCGGTGGTGTGCGGGGGGTGATTAGTGAAGAAGATGTACAAGCTGGAACCGTGCAAGTGATTGCTCCTTTTGGTTTCATGGAAGAGGCGATTGCAGAAAATGTGTACGCCGGCAACGCCATGTCACGACGCGCAGGTTTGCAATACGGTCTCGAAATTTCACCGAGCCCCTTTGGTCAGGTCGATTCTGCAATCGGTAAAGCGCTGGCGGTGGGAACTGCGGGCCTGATCGCGCCAACTCTGGTTATTGAAGAGGAGTTCGAGGAACACACCGTCGATGGTGTGCGGCTGGTTTTTCAAAACACGCCGGGCACCGAGGCACCTGCGGAAATGAACACCTGGTTTCCAGAGCAGAAAGTATTTTGGGCGGCAGAAAATATTACCGCGACCATTCACAATGTTTACACTTTGCGCGGTGCATTAGTAAGAGATGCGCTACAGTGGTCCAGACAAATTAATGAAGCGCTTTATCGGTTTGGCCGAGAGGCAGAAGTCCTTGTTTCATCCCACAACTGGCCACGTTGGGGTAACGAGCGCATTCAGCAAGTGATGCGAACGCAACGGGATGCCTATGCCAATTTGAACAACCAGGTTTTGAATTTGGCAAATCAGGGTGTCACCATTAACGAAATTCACAATGAATACAAAGTGCCAGAAAGTTTAGCGCAGCAATGGAGCGCACGACAATACCATGGCTCTGAATTTCACAATTCACGGGCAGTGCTAAATCGTTATCTCGGGTACTGGGATGGGAATCCCGCAACCCTGGCACCTTTGTCACCGGCAGACTCGGCTCCGCTTTATGTTGAAATGATGGGAGGTGCCGCGAATATCATTGGCAGGGCTCAATCTTTACATGATCAAGGCCAGTACCGATTGGCAATGGAAATATTGAATAAGCTGGTTTATGCGGAAGCTGAGAATCAGCCAGCAAAAGACTTGCTCGCCGCAGTTTTTGAACAACTTGGCTACCAATACGAAAGCGCAAGCATGCGCAATGTATTTCTTTCCTCAGCGCAGGAATTGAGAAACGGCGCACCTGCGGTGGCAGCGCCACGCGGCACCAGTCCCAGTCTTGCCAGAGCCATGACCACCAGTCAATGGTGGGATGCCATAGCCACCCGAGTTGACAGCGAACTGGCTGATGCGCTGAATTTCACCATCAATTTTATTTCACCAGATACTGAACAACGCTTTGTCATAGAAATGAGCGGAGGCACTTTATCCACTATTGAAGGTTATAGTGCAGACGATGCCGACACGACTATCACCATGAATCGTAGTGATCTGGAGACGGTGATAATGGGTCAGGAGACTCTGGCCTCCCAATTGCAGGCTGGAACAGGAACGATAAGCGGCAATCCAGCGGTGTTGTTGCAATTAACTTCGGTGCTGGTTGATTTCGATTCCAGCTTCGAAGTGATGCCGGGGACGGGGAATCAGTAGCCGCCAGCTTTTCAAGCCGAACTGTAGTAGAAAGCCATCAGGCAGGCTTGGTCGCGAACTGCTGGCGCGGCCATAAACCAGCCGAGGCACTTTAACTTGTCCTGGCTTGCCAGCGGCGTTGGTATCTAATCCAGCGTCAATGTTTGCCCGGCAGCACGGTGTGAATTGCTTCGGCGTGATCAAAATTAACCAGGCAGTACAATTCTTCAGGATAGGTGGAAGCGACCGAATTCGATTGTCAAAAAAATGTCAGCATCTCAAGCCAAAAATACTAAAATAGTTCTGTCAGTCAAAAATCTGCGCAAGTCTTTCGCTTCGGTTGAGGTATTGCATGGCATAGATTTAGATATCTGTGCCGGTGAAGTGCATGCGATTCTTGGCGAGAACGGTGCAGGTAAGTCTACTTTGGTTAAAGTTCTTTCCGGGTTTGAGCAACTAACACAAGGTGAGCTACAGCTTGGCACAGTGTCTGGCGATGCTGAGCCAATAAGCCAATGGAATAACGAAATTGCTGAGCGTGCCGGTGTAGTGCTGATTCATCAGGAATTCAATCTGGCCGAGCAACTCACCGTCACCGAGAATATTTTCCTCGGTAACGAAATCAGGGCTGGCGTTTTTCTGGACAAGAAAACCATGCGCGCCAAAGCGCTGGAATATCTGCAAATTCTGCGCAGTAATATCGATGCGGACGCAGCCGTTAAGGATTTGCCGGTCTCGGCAAAACAGATGGTGGAAATTGCCAGGGCACAAGCAAAGAAAACAAGAGTGCTACTACTGGATGAACCGACTGCTGTGTTAACGCAGAAAGAAAGCCAGGTATTGTTTGAGCTTGTTGACAGATTTCGTCAACAGGGTGTGGCCATCGTTTTTATCTCTCATAAGTTGGATGAAATAGCGCAAATCGCCGATGTAATTACAATACTCCGAGACGGTGCCCTGGCAGGAAAATATCCAGCCAGGGAGTTAAGCAAGGACGACATGGCCAGATTAATGGTGGGGCGAGAACCTGGCTCGTTATTTCCCGACATAGCCAGGCCACCCACCAATAACGAAGTCGCCCTAGGCGTTACCGAACTGCAATTGGCGGGAGCTACAAAACCAATCAGCTTCGAATTAAAAAAGGGTGAGGTACTGGGTTTTTCGGGGCTGGTCGGGTCAGGACGAACAGCGGTAATGGAGACTATTCTGGGTTTACGAAAAGCAGCTCGCGATAATACAGGAAAAATAGAAGTTCGTGGTGAGCAAGTCAATTTCAGGCAATTTTCCAGGGCAAGAGATAAGGGTGTTGCCTATCTCACCAAGGACAGAAAAGGAAGTGGTCTGCTGCTGGAGAAAGGCTTGCGTTTCAATTTTTCCTTGTTTTCTCTGTACAAGATTTCCAGGCTGCTTATTGATACCAGACAAGAACAAATTGCTTTTGAGAAAGCGGTTGAAACTTTCGATATTCGGATGAAAGATAAATCCATCAATACGGGTAATCTCTCTGGGGGTAATCAGCAAAAACTGCTACTGGCAAAAATCCTGGAAGCGGAACCCGGCATACTGATTATTGATGAGCCCACACGCGGGATTGATATAGGCACCAAGAGTCAGATCTACCACTTTATTGCCCAACTCATTGCTTCTGGTCATTCATTAATACTCATCTCTTCGGATATTACCGAGATAATTGGTCTGTCACATCGGGTTGCAGTGATGTATCACGGTGAAATAACCGCTGTGCTGGAAGGTAATGAAATCGAAGAGCACGAAATTATGCGCTATGCCACCGGCTTAAAAAGCAATTACTCAGCCTGACATAGCCAACAGCGGAATAAGCAATGCCCAAACCTGACCTGAAAACAGCCGCACCTTTCATTGCCCTTATTGTCATCTTTATTCTTGGTGTTCTGGTAAATGATGCATTCCTGAGTAGTGGCAACTTGAGCAATATTCTTGCGCGCAGTTCTTTTATCGGAATTGTTGCCATTGGTGCCACCTTTGTTATCACTGCGGGTGGTATCGATCTGTCAGTGGGGTCTATGGCAGCTTTCATCTCGGCTTGTATGATTCTGTTGATGAATGCGCTGATGAACACAGTGGATTCCATGGTCGCGATAATACTGCTGGCGATTCTTGCCTCTTTGGGCATTGGAGCCGTGGCAGGGTTGATTAATGGTTTACTGACAACAAAAGCCAGGATTGAGGCATTCATTGTAACTTTGGGCACTATGGGGATATACCGTTCATTAGTCACCTATATCGCGGACGGCGGTACCTTGTCTCTCAATTTCACCCTTGGTGATATTTATTCAGAAGTCTATTACGGGGTGTTTCTTGGTCTACCTTATCCGGTTTGGGTATTTCTCGCCGTTGCCGTGATTGGCTATGTCCTTCTTACCATGACGGTGTTTGGCAGACACTGCCTTGCCGTCGGATCAAACGAGCGAGTGGCTCGTTATTCAGCCATTCATGTAGACAGGGTCAAAACTGTCGCCTATATGCTACAGGGTGTCTGCGTGGCCATCGCGACTATTATCTATGTGCCTCGACTGGGTTCGGCATCCGGGCAGACCGGAATATTATGGGAGCTGGAAGCCATCGCTGCCGTTATTATCGGTGGCACGGCATTGAGGGGTGGCTACGGCCGCATTGGCGGCACCGTTGTTGGTGCCTTGATTCTCACACTGATTGGCAATATCCTGAATCTCACCGATGCGGTAAGTAACTACCTCAACGGTGCTGTTCAGGGCATAATAGTGATCGTTGCGGTGTATCTGCAAAGAGCTGCCTGGCGCCGCGACTAAGAGCCAGGAACCAGGAGTGAGTCTGTAGTGAAAGCACCCTCAAGTACTCTCAGTCATCTTCAATCATCCTCAAGTATGCTCGGGAGACCCGGCTTGAAAGACAACACAAGAATGAAAGCGGGCAGTGTCAGTCGAAGAAAATTGCTTTACTGCTCCAGCGTGCTGGCTATGGCTGCCGCATCCCCGCTTGCTGCGCTGGCACAAGGCCGCCGTGTCGAGAACGTGGGGCTGCAACTGTATACGCTGCGCAGCGAAATGGCACAGGGCTTCGACGCTACCCTGGCGAAGGTCGCCGACCTTGGCTACAAGGAAATGGAGTTTGCCGGTTATTTTGGCAAATCGCCCACTGAAGTACGTCGCCTGCTTGATCAAAACGGTTTGTCCTCGCCCGCTTCACACATTCAGTTGCAGGCGCTACTGGATGACCTTGAAGGAAACATCGAGGCAGCGCTTGCTATGGGACAAAAATACATGGTAGTGCCAGGTCTGCCGGAAAGTCAGCGCAGCATCGCAGATTTCCAAAGAAGCGCAGAGGCCATGAACAGAGCCGGTGAAGTTTGTAAGACCGTCGGCATCAAGATGGCTTATCACAATCACAGTTTCGAATTTGAAGTCCGCGATGGAAAACTCCCTTACGATGTCTTGCTGGATGAAACCGAGCCAGACCTGGTCACCATGGAACTGGATTTGTTCTGGATTCGTCATGCCGGTGTTGACCCTGTTGCCTATTTCGAAAAATACCCGGGCAGGTTCAGTATGCTGCATGTGAAAGACATGGATGAGTTTGGGCGGATGGTCGAGGTTGGACGCGGCGAGATAAATTTTGCAGAAATATTCAGTCATGCCGACACTGCCGGCTTCAAACATTTTTTTGTTGAACATGATCGGCCAGAAAATGGACTGGCTTCCGTGGCGGTGAGTCTCTATACCATGCGCAATCTACTTTTCTAAAGAATAGAATTTCCACCTCCGGTCAGGCAGATACCTTTGCCACAGAGGATGCGCGAATACAGCTAAAACAGCGTTATCTGCGCATCAAATCAGTCACTTGATGTGAAATCTATCTAGCTACTAGCTGCTTGATAGACTACTAATCCTGCCCCCTAATAGCCTCCAGCCGCTGCGCCGCTTCAAGTCGGGCTGATTTTATTTCTGCGCCATCCAGAGTCCAGTCATTCTCACGCAAATTATCCGCCGCGCCTTTATCGCCGTTTGCCTTGGCAATGGAATACCAGATAAATGCCTCACGCTCATCGGCAATAAGCCCTTCACCATTCCAATACATCACGCCCAAATTATATTGTGCGCCCGCATCCCCCTGCTCTGCCGCCTTGCGATGCCAGCGTACTGCCTCACTAGTGTAGTGTATTAAACTGACTGATGATTTGAGAGTGCATGCCTTGCGCGCCCCACTTTCTCCAAAATCTCTTCTGCGGACTTTGTCCAGGCAAATGGCTTTTTATCTTCATTGTGCCTCTCAATAAAATCCATGATGGTCTCTTCCAGCTCTTGTACCGATGTGAATACACCACGGCGCAGTTGCCTTTCTGTCAACAAACCAAAAAATCTCTCCACCAGATTTAGCCACGAAGAACTGGTTGGAATAAAGTGTAAGTGAACCCTTTTATTACGCTTAATCCAGTTCTTCACTTTTTCGTGTTTGTGCGTCGCGTAGTTATCAACGATAAGGTGAAGGTCTAACTCCTTGGGTGTTTGTTTTTCCACAGTCTTCAGAAACGCCAAAAATTCCTGGTGCCGGTGACGCTTTTTGCACTCACCGATAACATCACCAGTCAGGGTGTTCAGTGCCGCAAACAAGGTGCTTGTACCATGACGCTTATAGTCGTGAGTCATGGTTCCGCCGCGCCCGGGCTTCATCGGCAATCCCGGCTGCGTTCTGTCCAGCGCTTGAATGGAACTCTTTTCGTCAACACAGAAAACAACTGCATTCTCTGGCGGCGATAAATACAAGCCAACAACATCGCGTAGCTTTTCTTCAAAGGCAGGATCGTTGCTCACCTTGAACTGAGCAACCAGGTGTGGCTTCAGACCAACTTCTCGCCACACTCTATTTATAAAGGAGTGATTAATGCCCATCACTTTTGCCAAACCCCGGGTTGTCCAGTGGGTGCCATCCTTGGGTTTTTCCTGCGTGGTTATCTTGATGACTTTCGACCGCAGCTTTGCCTGGTCCGCAGAATTCTTGCCGCCGTGATTAGCCCCTCTTGGCAAATCTTTTTCTATTCCCCGAAACCCTCTCTCAAAAAAACGATTGCGCCATCGGCCTACCTTGTTGACATCAATTTCCAGCTCTTCAGCAATTTTGTAGTTGGGAACATTTTTTGCAGCGAGCAAAATAATCCTTGAGCGCTCTACCAATCGAACCGGTGTCGTTTTGCTTCTAACATTTTTTTCCAACTGCTTTTTCTCTTGCGCTGTTAAAGTTATATTTATTTGGGCGGGCATTAGCTTCACACGGGTAGTGAATGAAGTAATCATTATATTATTAATCTGTTTAATACACTACACTAGCATCCTGAGTAACTCCTCTGCCATTAGAGTACATCACGCCCAAATTAGTTTGTGCGCTCGCATACCCCTGCTCTGCCGCCTTGCGATACCAGCGTACTGCCTCACTATCATCCTGAATAACCCCTTCGCCATCAGCGTACATATTACCCAAATTAAATTGTGCCATCGCAACCCCCTGCTCTGCCGCCAGCCGATACCAGCGTACTGCCTCACTATAATCCTGAGTAACCCCTATGCCATTAGTGTATATCAGGCCCAAATTAAATTGTGCGCTCGCAACCCCCTGCTCTGCCGATTTGCGATACCAGCGTACTGCCTCACTATAATCCTGAATAACCCCTTCGCCTTTATCGTACACCAGGCCCAAATTATATTGTGCATCCGCATACCCCTGCTCTGCCGCCTTGCGAGTCCAGCGTACTGCCTCGCTAGTATCCTGAGTAACTCCTTCGCCTTTATAGTACATATTGCCCAAATTATATTGTGCCTTCGCATCCCCCTGCTCTGCCGCCTTGCGATACCAGCGTACTGCCTCGCTATAATCCTGGGTAACCCCTTCGCCTCTATAGTACATCCAGCCCAAATTAAATTGTGCCTCCGCAACCCCCCGCTCTGCCGCCAGCCGATACCAGCGTACTGCCTCACTAGCATCCTCAATAACCCCTTCGCCATTATCGTACATCACGCCCAAATTATTTTGTGCGTTCGCAACCCCCTGCTCTGCCGATTTGTATTGCGAACAGAAATATGTATTATCAGACGGGCATTCGGCATTGACAGAGCAGGCTGTGCTAAACACGCTGGCAAGCAGTACTACTAAAAGACGGTTTTTCATGGCTTCCTCGTTGTTTCCGGATGGTAAATCAGGCTGTGTATTGTGTTATAGGCTGTGTGCTAAATCAATACTTAGCCCGCTGCGCTTAACGAAGTCGGCTATAGCGAGATAGCTTGCGGCGGGGTGGTTTATTCGAAAACCAGCTGGCTGGCATAGTTTGGACTATAAAACCGAATTTTTAGCGAGCCATCAAGATGTGGACTACAGTAAAACTGACAAGAATTGATAGACACACTGACTGGCACTCACAGGAAGTCAAAGCGACGCAAGAGGCGCAGTCGCCAGCGAGCCTGTCTCTGCCGGATTTGGCGGTTTGCCGGGAATGAACAGAACAAGGAATTACAGAGTTTTGCTTTTTGATGCGGTTTTACATCGCTCGGAGCAGCTAAAATGGGCTTCCCGGCTACTGAGACTGTGCAAAAAACCACCATCCCTGGTCACATTCTCATTACTGCCCTAATTCACCGACCTTGCTGGTATTTTAAGCCGATACACCGCCTCTGTAAAAATACCCAATAATGACGGTAATAAACATCCAGAACCTGGCTCAATTATGATACAATAACGAACATAACTAACTGATTCTAATCATTAAACAGAGGCTTTATGCGTGATTACATACACGGTTTAAATCGCCAGCAACAACTGTTATTCCCAGAGCGGCTAGAGGATCGGCGAGAATGATCCGGTTCGTGCCATTGATGCCTATGTGGATAGTTTAGAAGTTGAGGCCTTGGGCTTTAAGACAAGATATAGCGACAAAAACAACAGATGGCCAGTCAGGCGAAAGAAACCTTGACCCTTGAGACTTTGGAGGTGGTTGCCGACAAGGGGTCATAGCGCAACCGAGATAAAGGACTGTGTTGACGACAAAATCCACCCAATCATCCCGCCGCCGATTATCCCACCTATTGACACGCAACAGAAACAAAAGAAAACGGGCAGATACACTAAAGAGGATTTTGTCTATTGTTGTACATCTTAGAGGGTCGCAAGACGAATACACCTGCCCTAACGGCAAAACACTGACAAAAACAGCAAGCCCAAGCCTATCCAAAGGTAAGCCTAGGTTTATTTATAGCACCAGTGCCCTAGATTGCAAGGCTTGCCCTTTGCGTAGCAAGTGCCTGACAAAGCAAACGCCTCACCGAAGAATATGGCGCTGGGAACATGAAGCCTTTATGCAATCCTGGCGCGAGTTGATGCAAACAGAATCAGCCAAGGCGATTAGCAAAAGAAGAGGGGCGATTGTGGCGCATCCTTTTGGCACCATAAAGAGGTCATTAGGCTGGGATCACTACCTGGTCAGAGGCAAAGAAAAAGTATCCGGTGCCTATGGTTTTGATTGGGCACTGATTATGTTTTGCTATAACTTTAAGCGTGTTTTGAACATGCTGTTCAATAAACTGTTATTGGCTATAAAAGCAGGCAATATTGAAGCCGTAATGGAAGCAATCAAGCGATATCTTTGTTTTTGCGTCCACTATTCGATGGTTTATGCCAAAAATGCTTATTTTCGCATCAAACAAGCTTATTTCACCTGCCTGCTTTTCATAAGAACCCTTTTTTACCCGCACAGGACTCAAAATGCTCAATAGTGGGTTGGTGAGCCGGCGTTTGTTGCACAGTCTCTAAAGCCCCGCTTCCGAAGCCGCCGGCGCAGGAATGCGGACACTGGTTTTTTGCACAGTCTCTGTCCACTGACCGCTCAGACAGGCGTAGAGAGTCCATTACCGGGGCAATCAATGGCCGCTAAACCGGCACGGACTGACTAAATCGCGTGAGTAAATCGTTCGTTGTATCGAGTTTGTAGGGTAGAATGCTCATAAGCCTTGCGTTGCGCAGCCATTGGGTGAGGGGGGGGGTTGGCGTTAATCCGGGTTGTTAATCGGCACACAGGCAGAGTTCCCGGCGTTTTAGGGGTTTCTATCCGGGATTGGGGAACTAATTAAAATATAGACGGACAAGGGGCAAGCCCGTTATTCCGCGAACACCTTAATACGAGTCATCTTAATCGAGAGCATCATGAAGCAATTACAACTATTGCGCCTTTTCGCTGTTACCAGCACACTGCTAATCGGCTGCAACGAAGATTTCGTCGCTGCAACAGGGGCAGACACAACGGAGATCGAGGCGATCCTGCATGCACATATCGCCGTGTTGGCATCCGACGAATTTGAAGGTCGCGCGCCGGCAACTGCGGGTGAAGAAAAAACCATCAACTATCTACAGGTAGAATTTGAAAACCTGGGAATTGACCCAGGAAATGGCGATTCCTGGTTCCAGAGCGTTGCCGTAACCGAGATCACCACAGCAAGCGATGCCGTGCTAACGCTTGCGGGAAGCAATTACCAGGCAGAACTGAACTATGCCACGCAGATGATAGTAGGTAGCCAACAACAAATACCCGCCATTGCCGTTTTCGACAGCGACATTGTTTTCGTTGGCTATGGCGTTGTGGCTCCGGAACGAAATTGGAACGACTATGCCGACATCGATGTGGAAGGCAAGACGGTTGTGATTCTTGTGAACGATCCCGGTTACGCCACGCAGGATCCTGAACTCTTTAATGGTAATGCAATGACCTACTACGGTCGCTGGACCTACAAGTATGAAGAAGCAGCAAGGCAAGGCGCAGCCGCCGCATTAATCGTGCATGAAACAGGCCCTGCGGGCTATGGCTGGGAAGTTGTAAGCGGTAGCTGGTCAGGTCCGCAGATTGGCTTGCAGGCAGCTAACCTGAATTTGGACAAGAATGAAATTGAAGGCTGGTTAACACTGGATTCTGCCGAAGCTCTGTTCGCCGGAGCTGGCCTCGACTATCAGGAATTGAAAGCCGCTGCGGCTCGGCGCGGATTCACCGCCGTTCCGCTGGCCGACATCAAGGCTTCGGTTGGCATTAGAAATTCAGTTCGAACTTCAGAATCGCAGAACGTCATTGCCATGATTCCGGGCACACAGAGACCAGAAGAAACAATTATCTACACAGCACATTGGGATCATCTCGGTGTAAACCCTGAACTACCCGGAGACAATATCTACAACGGCGCAGCCGACAATGCTACTGGCACTGCCGCATTGTTAGCGCTCGCGCGCCTGCATGCAGAGCAAGGTCCGGCACCCCGCAGCCTTGTCTTTCTTGCGGTTACCGCAGAAGAGTCGGGTCTGTTGGGATCGCGTTGGTACGCTGAACATCCAATATTCCCCCTGGAGAAAACCGTAGCCAACATAAATATCGATGTGCTCAATACCAATGGCCCCATGAGAGACATCGTGGTGGTGGGCAACGGCAGCAGCGAGTTGGAAAACTACCTGGAAGAAGCGGCCCTGGCTCAGGATCGATACCTGACGGCCGAACCCACACCGGAACGTGGCTACTACTATCGCTCTGACCATTTTAATTTTGCCAAAGCTGGCGTTCCGGCACTGTACGCGGAATCTGGCGAGGACAGTGTAGAATTTGGCAAGGAATGGGCAGCAGAACAGGTCCAGGACTATACCGACAATCGTTACCATGCACCTTCCGACGAATACAATCCCGAGTGGAATTTGGCGGGAGCCGGGCAAGATATTTATTTGTATTTTAACATCGCCAACAAACTCAGTCGGGAATCGAGCTTTCCAAACTGGCTTGAAGGAAATGAATTCAAGGCCATTCGCGATGCCTCGCAGAGCGCGAGGCAATAAGCAGAAATCTGCCTAACTCAAAAAATGATCGGAAGCGGGGCTTTACCGATTTTTGCTCCTGCAAAATCGGCATACCGTACATCCTGTACATAACCCACCATCGACAACTATCTTGCGCGGCCGAAGCCGCATTGCACAAAGGCAAAATCATGAGTACCGGGCAAGTCGCCACATTTGACCAATTAGCGCTTTCAAATCCCATTCTGAAAGCTCTCAAAGATGTGGGCTATGAAACCCCGTCGCCGATCCAGGCAGAAACTATCCCCCTGCTACTGGAAGGCCGCGATGTATTGGGACAGGCACAAACCGGCACGGGCAAGACGGCGGCCTTTGCGCTGCCGATTCTGTCAAGACTGGATTTAAAGCAAAAAGACCCGCAGGCGTTGGTGCTGGCTCCCACCAGAGAACTGGCAATCCAGGTAGCAGAGGCCTTCCAAAAATACGCAAGCCACATAAAGAACTTCCATGTTCTTCCGGTTTACGGCGGTCAGGATTACAGCGGGCAGATCCGCGCTCTAAAACGTGGCGTCCACGTAGTTGTCGGAACCCCGGGGCGAGTGATGGACCATATGCGCAAAGGCACGCTTAGACTGGATCAACTGAGCGCCCTGGTATTAGACGAAGCTGACGAGATGTTGCGTATGGGCTTCATCGATGACGTGGAATGGATTCTTGAGCAAACACCGCCGAAGAGACAGATAGCACTTTTTTCAGCCACCATGCCTCAGCCGGTACGGCGTATTGCCAACCAGCATTTGAGTAAGCCTGCCGAGATAACCATCAAGATGAAAACCGCGACGGCAGATCTCATTCGCCAACGCTTTTGGCCGGTGAGCGGCATGCACAAGTTGGACGCCCTTACCCGTATACTCGAAGCAGAAACCTTCGATGCCATGCTTATCTTTGTACGCACAAGAATAGTCACCGTCGACCTGGCGGAGAAATTATCTGCCCGCGGCTTTTCAGCCACAGCACTTAATGGTGACATTCCGCAAAAACAGCGTGAGCGCACCATCGAACACTTAAAGAAAGGCAAGCTGGACATTTTGGTTGCAACCGATGTCGCAGCCCGCGGCTTAGACGTAGATCGCATCAGCCATGTGGTGAACTACGATATCCCCCATGACACTGAAGCCTATATTCATCGCATTGGCCGAACTGGTCGAGCAGGTCGTGAAGGCGACGCCATTCTTTTTGTGGCACCACGCGAACGCAGAATGCTACATGCCATCGAGCGAGCGACTAACAAGAAAATTGAGAGGATGGAATTACCCTCCACTCAGCTAATCAATGACAAACGTATTGAGCAGTTTAAGCAATCAATTTCCGACACGCTCGCCAACGATGATTTAACCCTGTTCAGCGAATTGGTAGAGCAATACCAGAAAGAACACGATACACCCATCCTTAATATTGCCTCGGCGTTGGCCAGGTTAGTACAGGGGGATTCACCTTTACTACTACAGCACAAGCCGACACCCAGGTTCGACAAGTCATGGAGCAACGATGATTTTGCCGATTCAGGCAAGCCGAGACGAAGGCCGGGTAAACCTCGTGGGCGTAACAACGATTCAGGTGCTGACGACGACAAACCAGCAGCAAGAACTCGCAGCAAAGCCGCTGGAGATGGCAGCCCACCTGACAAGGGCATGGAACGCTTTCGTATTGAAGTCGGCCATAAACATGAAGTTATGCCAGGCAATATCGTTGGCGCCATTGCCAACGAAGCTGGGCTGGATGCCAAACATATAGGGCGCATTACCATTCATGACGATCACAGCACCGTTGATCTGCCTGGCGATATGCCTGATGAAATTTTCAAGGAACTAAAAAATGTTTGGGTGTCAGGTCAGACGCTGAAGATTTCTCGTACTTCGGGTGGAGAGAAGCAAAGCAGGTCTGGGCGTCCTGCTCTCAACAAAGTTGAACCTGGCAGCAAAGCGAAAAGAAAGCCGAAATCTAAAACAAAAAGCAAATCCGACGCCAAAGCCAAATTTAAAGACAAGCATGGTGTCAGGAAAAAAGTTCGCCACAAGAAGAGAACTACGGCGAAAAGACTCCCGAGCCGTAATTGAGACTGTGCCAACTATTCGCAGCCGTTTTCGAAAATCAACCATTAGGATCCTGGAGGTTCAACTCATGGAATTAACCGTGGAATAAATTTGGTCATGCCTTGAATTGGCCCAACCTCACCTGCGTACACTACGCCGTTGCGGTCAACGGTTACCCCTTCGCCCATGGATCCCAAGCCACCCATACCGGAACTGCGGGCCGAGTCGTGTGCCTTGACATAGTAGAGAACCTGACCGGTTTTTGCGCTACCGACACGCAGCCCTTTCTGCCAACCCGGGTTATAGTTTTCATCCGACTCGGAATCAATGGCATACAACATGTCGGTATTCGGATCGATGAATAAGCCACTAATGCGGCTAAATTGATACCAGGTATCCAGATGCTCGCCGTCTTGCGTGAAAATCTGAATGCGACTGTTTCCACGATCGGCTACAAACAACCTGCCCTGCGAATCCATGGCCAGGGAATGGGGCGAACGGAACTGTCCGTCTTCATAGCCAAATTCACCAAAGCTCTTTATGAATGAACCGTCCGCAGCGAACACAGAAATACGGCTCCTGGCAGTGGGACCGGCTTCATTTTGAAATTGCGCACCGTGCGTATCACCTACATAGATAGTACCGTTCGGCGCTATCAATACATCGTTAGGCGAATCGAAATGCGTAGGTGGATCACCGACTTCTCCCGCTGTGCCCAGGGTCATCAGTAGTTGTCCTTGTGGACTGAACTTGAGAACTACATGGCCTTTCCCGGCGGCCGAGGGATTTATTGCCAGTTCGTTAGCGTTTGCTGCGCGAGCATCCACGACCCAAACATTGCCTTCACTATCGACGTCCATGCCATGTGGCCAAATTATCTGACCAGCACCAAAGCTTTGCACCACATTACCGTCAGGATCCAACTTCACAATTGGGTCTACATCCGAGGTCGCACAAGAATTTGTACCACAACGATCACCAGCCCATACATGGATGCCATCAATGTCTATATTAACCGCGCTGACTGATCCCCAGCTACGGCCGTCGGGCAAGGTACCGAAATTTCGTTGCGTTTCATAAGGGTTGGGTAAATGGTTGACAGGCTGTTGAGCAGCGTGGGCTGCAGGTTGAATAGCACCTCGTTGTGCCGGCTGTGCCAGGCTAGCTGTCGAAAGCAGGGAAAATACAACCCCTGCAACCCCTGCAGCAAGCAGAAAACCTGCTCTGGTTTTAGCTGCACTCTTATAGGCATAGGCATAGATATAGGTCTTATTCATTATTCACCTCCTGGAACTACTTGATTAACTCTCAATTCACTAAAACTTTCATGCTCCAAACTTGATGGTCTACTCCGTGGAGCCGGAGACAGTTCCACCAGGCCGCGAGCTTATGACCGCATCGCCAGGGACAAGTTGTTTCCGCAGTTCAGCCGAGTAAAGCCTTCCTGGAGTCATCTTCTTTTTCTTTCTATATTCATAAATTCGGCGGAACTTGAGAACATGAACTTTCAGAGGAACAATGTCAAGACTGGTACGCCGCCCCAAGCCTTTAACTACAAGGAGTTGTGGCTATATTTTGAACCTTTCGTGAACAGAAAACCTGGTTCTCAGGTCGCATTTCTGTGGAGAGCAATTATCAGTACTGCCCTTCCTGTCTGTCCTTGCCGCCTGTCCTTCCCTAAATTCGCTAAATCCATCCATTCCATCTAACCTGGAAAAGTGCTACCTTGTCTTTCGCCGTGGTGGTGGTTATGCTGGTTTGGTTCGAGATCGACCAGGCTTTGCATCAGGACAATGCTATTGGCCTGGCAAAACTGCCCTTCAGTCAAGATGGTGATGTTGATAGCAGCAAGCAATTTTTCGTCGATGGACTCAGTGAGTCTTTGATCACGGCTCTTTCCAGGCTGAATCAATTAAGCATCAGCAATCCGCCTGGAGAATACGGCAAAGGACTGGAAATGCGCCCGAATTTAGTCTCGCCCGTTACACGCTTTTCCTCAATAGGAGTGAAGCGATGACTTTGTCTGACTACTACCCTGATCTAATCTGTAAACTTCCAGAATTTGGCGGTCAATTTGAAGCGCGAAGACTGGAGGCAGATAGCTGTGACGTTTTGTTTGCAAGCTACCCTGCTGGCACTGAAATAGAAGCCCATCGCCATGCTACCGAAAATGTTGGTGTAATAACAAAAGGTGCGCTGCTACTAACAATGGACAATGAGACAGTTCAAATTGGTGCAGGAGCCTGGTATCACATACCAGCCGAAAAAGAACACAGTGCTGAATTTCTCGAGGACACTTGTGAAATTGAATTTTGGTTTAAATCCTGAACCAGGCAGTCTGGTTAAGCTGGCTACAGAAAATAGTAAACTCAAAATACGGAGGATCAGTTTTCGTCATCGTCTCGCACCGACAAGGCATATAAGGATCCAACAAAATTGATAGCAAGGGCATAATAGACGAAAAGGCCTGATCCAAAGCAGGAGGAAGGCCGGTGTAGATCGTGAGGTATCAAATGAACTGAATCGGGAATCAGGAATCAGATAGCATCACGCCAGCGCAACAATTATCAGCAACATGCCCACTAACACCAGCACCAAAACTTGCCAGAAAGCATCTCTTGACTTCCATGCCTTGCCATGAAGGCAGCCGCTCTATCTATCGGCCATGCCAATATGACAGTCAAGATTTCTACCAATAGATACATCGTACTCGCAATCATGACCCCTAAGACCCGCCAGGCAAGCAACTCTATTCACATAAACTGGTGAAGCCTTTCAGGGTGCCAGACTGGATCTGGCCTGGGTTCCCCAATGACCGTCAACTTTTGTGACAATATAAAGTGATTGATAAGTAGCAATGACTTCATTACTGCTGTTGAAACGTGCGAATACCGTCGTTATGTGCACTTTCTCGGGCGAAACCAATACTACCTTTCGCGTGAGCCAATGAGGGTGATTCCAGCCAGATTCAGGTAAGGTTTCAAAGGCTCTTTTCTGGCAAACTCCTCCGCATTATCGATTAAATACCAGCAACAATTTCTGCCAATCCAGCGATTGAATTGAATCGATTCCGTCACAGCACAGCACCCTTACCCTGCTCAGTGATCACGCCGCTCCCCGAATACAGCCTCCAAATCAGGGGCAGTGATCGCCGTGTCAAACCAGCGATTCAGTTCCTCAGTGCTGCCAGCAGCAATCTGCGCCAGTACAGGCTCGGGCAAGGTGCCAAAGCGCTTCACCAGAAGCCGCAGCAGCGACCTTGTTTCACCTTCGACCAACCCTTTCTCGCGACCCAGAGTTTCACCAGTCGTAAGACCTTTTTCGCGGCCAGGAGCTTCACCAGCGGCAAGCCCCTTTGCCTCGCCCTTTGCCTCGGCTTGTTTTTTCCATGCTTCTGCAACGGTGTCCATCAGTGCTTTACCTCCATCTTTTTTTGCAGCGTCCAGTGCCGCGCGGACATCGTCGGGCAACACGGCGTATCTCTCGACTATATACCGAAACGCAACCTGTTCCAGTCGTACTTACTTGCCTGGCCTAGCCACTCCACAACTCCGATACAGGGAACGGTTTATTCACACGATTTATTCATCTCTTGAGCTGGTTTATTGGCTATCCTTATCGTTTATCAGGTTATGTGACCGACCCATCTGCCTGCCAGCATTACGCCAGACCAGAGAAAAAGTGACAGGCTTCCAATTACTTTAAGTTGTTGCGGTGTCGATGAGGCCGTATCCCATCGTGCAATGTGTTTGTAAATGTGGAAGTGAAAATAGGCCATGTTGATTCCTGTCAGCGCCAGCAAGAATATTTTCCACTGGAAAGCAGGGTTCACTACATGCGATGCGGCTCTGGTGATAAACATGCCCAAGCCGGTTACGGTGGCTACAACGAACGCTGCCCATGACCACGGCACTAATTCTTTGGAGAGTGTGCTGATTGGGTAGCTGGTGGCGGCGACACCGAGTAGACGTAGATCTACAGTTAGTATAGACCCTACAACAAAGGCAGCAGCAATCACATGAATCGATTCCAGAAAAGGAAACCACGCCGTACCGCCTATAGCCCAGGATATTGGCCAGTTCTCTATGTCGATCCACTTTGCTGAATGTAAAAAATCCATGGCTACTGCCAATAAGTTCTGGTGATGTCGCTTATTGTCCAATACCTGGACGCCTGTCAGGTTCTTCCCGTGGAGCTAATGTTGCAGGCTGGTCAGGCCAGCAGCTACCGCAGGATATGAGAACAAATTAGTCGCCGCTATTTGACTGAGAACGCTAAAACTGCTTTGCCGAGCAACAGTGCTTTCATACTGTTTCACTCCCCGTGTTTGATCGACACATCGGACAGCCAGCAGGTTTACCATCAATTAACCACCATGCCTGACTTAATCCCGGATTCGTTAACGGTGATTTATGCCGGGTGAGATATATTCCACGTAGGCGATCCAACGACCCGCCATGGCAACCATTATCCATAATAGCAATGACAATAATGCGATGGTACGCGCACTCCATAGTCGTTTGGCATTCAATTCCCAGTAATTTTCCTGTTGCTTGCTCATTAAGTGGAAAAATAAGGCAAGTAGCACTGCGGGAATTAGCAGGCTCATTTTCCAGCCGAATACAGGGTTATTGAAATAGCGGCTGGGTCTGCCGAACAGAAAAAAGGCACCAGAAAACAAGTTCGAAGCGAGTGCCCACCATAACCAGGGCATCAATCTGTTTGTCATTTCGGGTATTTTTTGGCCAGGTACGGCGACACCGAGAATGCGAAGGTCGAGCATTACTATACTAGCCATGACGACTGCTATGCCCAGAATATGTACAGTCTGGATAATAGGCGGGAATCCTGGAATTGTGCGCAGCGCCCAAAGTGCGCCCGCTTGCAAAAAACTGCCGTCTAGCAGCAGTCCAATGTTGGCAAAAAACTCGGGCAAGGTCGAAGCCTCTTAATTTGTTATTTTGTTGCTTGGCTGGCTTGTCGGCTACAGGTACTTATCCGTCACTGCGCCTTCAGAGGCTGAAGCCACCGACGCGGCGTATTTTGCGAGTACACCACGGCTATAGCGGGCGGCTGGTTTTTTCCATTTGCTTAATCGTTGTTCAATTTCCGCATCGCTGAGCTCAAGCTTAACTTCATTGGTTTCGGCATTGATAGAGATTTTATCGCCAGTTTGCACGATAGCGATTGGCCCACCTTCGATAGCTTCAGGTGTCACATGACCCACAACAAATCCATGGCTGCCGCCGGAAAACCTGCCATCGGTGACGAGAGCGACGTCTTCGCCTAGTCCCTTGCCCATAATCGCCGCAGTTGGGCTGAGCATCTCACGCATACCCGGCGCGCCTCTTGGCCCTTCGTAGCGAATGACAAGAACATCCTCTTTAACAACAGTGCCATCCAGCACTCCCTTCAGGCATTCTTCTTCTGATTCGAACACCCGTGCGTTTCCCGAGAAGCTAAGACCTTCTTTTCCGGTGATTTTTGCCACCGCACCTTTTGGTGCCAAATTTCCTTTTAGAATCACCAGGTGGCTATCTTTTTTAATGGGATTATCGAGCGCACGAATGATGTCTTGCCCTTCGGGGTAGGGGGCTACATCGGCTAAATTATGCGCCATGGTTTTGCCGGTAACAGTCAGGCAGCTACCATCCAGCATGTTGGCATCCAGCATGGTTTTCATTAAGGGCTGGATACCGCCAATCTTTATCAACTCAGACATCAAATACTTACCGCTGGGCTTGAGGTTGGCCAGCATAGGCGTTTGTTTGCCGAGTCGAGAGAAGTCATCCAATTCCAGTTCAACACCCATGGTATGGGCCATGGCTAACAGGTGTAGCACAGCGTTGGTGGATCCGCCCAGAGCAATCACGACCTTGATTGCATTCTCGAAGGCTTGGCGAGTCATGATGTCAGAAGGTTTAATGTCCTGCTTGATGAGGTTCATGATGGCGGAGCCGGCATTTAGGCAGTCATCAGTCTTTTCTTGTGATATGGCATCCTGAGCGGAGCTATTTGGCAGGCTCATGCCCAGCACTTCGATGGCGGAGGCCATCGTATTGGCCGTGTACATACCGCCACAGGAACCAGCGCCTGGAATTGCTGTTTCTTCAATATTTTTTAGTTCAATATCCGATATTTTACCGGCAGCATGTTCGCCAACGGCCTCGAATACGGAAACTACATTGCTGTGGTTGGGTCCCGGTTGGATAGTGCCGCCATAGATAAAGATAGAGGGGCGATTGAGTCTGGACATTCCCATTAGCAGGCCTGGCATGTTCTTGTCACAGCCACCGATGCTGATAATGCCATCGTGCCCCATGCACCCCGACACAGTTTCAACAGAATCAGCAATTACCTCTCTGGAGACCAGCGAGTATTTCATGCCCTCTGTACCCATTGAAATACCGTCGGAAATGGTAATGCAGTTATAGATTATGCCTTTGCCACCGGCTGCATCCGCTCCCTGATTAACCTCGTCTGCCAATTTATTGATGTGCATATTGCAGGGTGTGACCATGCTCCAGGTAGAAGCGATACCTATTTGCGGTTTCTTGAAGTCAGCGTCCTTGAAACCCACGGCACGCAACATGGCGCGGCCAGGAGATTGCTCCACGCCATCAACTACCAGGCTGGAATACTTTCTTAACTCTTTGTTATTCATCAATACACCAACTAATTTACAAGATGACCGGGATGTAATTCACTTGCCTGCACTCGCGCTTTTAGCTGCGCAGCAAGGCGTAACAGGCGGCTAATATACACCAGTATGGGACTCATCGCATTCTCCTTTGCTGCGCCAGGGAACTACCCGCGCCCAAATACGCGCCATTGCATGTTTCAGCCCGACAGAACATTGGTGGTCAATAAGTCAGTTTTCTGCTTGTTACTTTATAGAGACCTGCATAACTATCGGAAGTGCGGCTTCATCCGCGCAAGGTAGCTGTAGAGGGCGGAACCAAAATCCCACTTCCGACCATTTTTGAATTATGCAGGTTCCTTATAAATGATGATGTCCGAAAACGGCCATTATTTGTTCGGGAAAGGAGTATGCTTGCTGTTATTGTTAAATCGTTCTTGCATATCGTTGAGAACAGCCTGTGTAAAGTGACGTGATAGTGTTATTGAATAATGACGAATACGAAGACGCCCGCCAGAGTCGAGACCCGCGCTTCGACGGGCGTTTTTTTATTGGCGTTCTGACGACAGGAATTTATTGCCGTCCTATTTGCCCAGCAAGAATTCCCAAGAAAGAAAATGTACAACTGTATCGCAGCGCAGCCGCTGCGGCTGAAGCTGGTTTTCGCCCTTGTCTACGCTGTAGGCCGGAATCTTCGCCAGGTACGCCGGCCTGGGTTGGGGCGCCATATAAGGTTTCTAAGGCTTTGCACTTGATTGCGAAGGGTAGTCTTGATGATAACTCGGTGGACGAGCTGGCCAATCAATTATCAATTAGTTCGCGCCAGCTAAGCAGGCTATTTCAGCAGCATGTCGGAGCCTCACCGGTTGCTGTGGCACAAACTCAGCGACTCCATTTCGCGAAGAAACTTATTGATGAAACCGACCTGCCGCTTGCTGAAGTTTGTTTCGCTGCGGGTTTTGCCAGTGTGCGAAGATTTAATGCTGTATTCCAGGCAAGCTACGCCAGATCCCCCAAAGAACTAAGAAAACGAAGGCGCAGCGGCAAAACTACTGAGGGAAACCTTATCCAGGTGCGTCTTTCTTATCGACCGCCAATGGATTGGAAGTCGATGCTGTCCTATTTGGAGTACAGGAAAATACCCGGCGTGGAGCATGTTGACCTTGAGAGTAATGCCTATTGCCGAACCATCGCTATTGACGGCAAAGTCGGGGACATTCGTGTTGTTTTTGCCGAGAACCAAAACTACGTAACGCTGCAAATCAATTTTCCTGATACCCGCGACCTGTACCAAATTGTGGAAAGAGTTCGTCTACTTTTTGATTTAAAAGCGGATAGTGAGCAAATAGATCGGTTTTTTACTCAAGATACTCTTTTAAAGAAAATCGTAAAGAAGAACCCTGGTACCCGGGTGACCGGCTGTTGGGACGGTCTGGAAGTGACAGTAAGGGCTATACTGGGGCAACAGGTTACGGTAAAAGCAGCAACCACTCTTGCTGGCAGAGTTACCGAGCAGCATGGTAAACCCTACCAGGGAACTGTGCGCCAGCTCACTCGGGTGTTTCCCACGGCTGCCACTCTGGCAAAGGCCGCTATGGATGGCATGGGGATAGTTGGTCAACGTATTAACGCGGTCAATGCGGTAGCAGAAAAAATCATGAAGAATGAGCTTGTATTCGACGGAGTATTGGAAACAGGGGAGTTTGTGCGTCAGATTTGTGAGATAAAAGGCATTGGAGAATGGACAGCACACTACATTGCCTTGCGGGTATTAAATGACCCTGATGCTTTTCCCCACTCTGATCTTATTCTGCGGCGAGCGGCAGCTAAAAAAGAGGAGACGCTGACGCCCAGGATGCTATTACAACAGGCTGAACGCTGGAGACCCTGGCGTGCCTATGCGGTAATACTGTTGTGGAAGCACTCTCAACAAAGCCAGTAAGGCAGAAATTAATTAAAACCCGTGACAAAGACTTTGTAATCCTGATATTTTGAAAAGGTGATGAAATGACAATTTATTATCAATATCATCAAACAATGATTGGTGATTTATTGTTAGCTGGCGACGGTGACTATTTGTCCCTGCTGGGGTTTCCTGGCGGTAAAATGCAGCGACGTCATGAGCCTGGCTGGACTAAGGATCCAACACCGTTTAAAGAAGTTCGTTTCCAATTAGATGCCTACTTCGCCTCGGAGCAAAAGGAGTTCGATCTGCCGCTGATGCCAAAGGGAACGGTATTCCAGGAAAATGTCTGGAAAGCCTTAACCGGGATACCCTACGGAGAGACGTGGAGTTATGCTCAGTTGGCTGCGCACATTGGAAGACCAAAAGCTTCCCGTGCCGTCGGCGCAGCAAACGCTGTAAACCCGATTCCAGTAATCATCCCTTGTCACAGGGTGATTGCCAGTTCCGGAAAGCTGACGGGCTTTGGTGGTGGCCTGGACACGAAACAGTATTTGCTGAACCTGGAATCGGGGTTGCTGGCTCCTGGTTTTAACCTCTCTTGATGGCGTTCTTGTCAAGTCAGCCAGGGTGAAACTTTAGCGTTGAAATCTTGCCCGGTTTTACAAGAGGTGACTTTAATAAGCTGCCCTGAAAAACATATAAACAACTGATCGATATAGACAATAGTTGTATCATTCAATAATTTCGGGCAGTTTCAAGTGCGGTTCACCAACAGCCTGGTCGAAAAGGCGGCTCTTTGATGAGCTGGCATCCCCCATCACCTTTCATGATGAGGAGGCTATCGAAGAACAAGTCTGCATTGACACCACTGCACCCTTACCGTCATCAGTGATCACGCCGCTCCCCGAATACAGCCTCCAAATCAGGGGCAGTGATCGCCGTGTCAAACCAGCGATTCAGTTCCTCAGTGCTGCCAGCAGCAATCTGCGCCAGCACAGGCTCGGGCAGGGTGCCAAAGCGCTTCACCAGAAGCCGCAGCAGCGACTTGGCCTCGCCTCTAGCTTCGCCTCGGGCTTCACCAGCAGCAAACCCCTTTGCCTCGGCTTGTTTTTTCCATGCTTCTGCAACGGTGTCCAGCAGTGCTTTACCCCTGGCCTCACCTTCGAGCAGTCCTTTCTCGCGGCCAAGAGCTTCACCAGCGGCCAGCCCTTTTGCCTCGGCTTGTTTTTTCCATGCTTCTGCAACGGTGTCCAGCAGTGCTTTACCCCTGGCCTCACCTTCGAGCAGTCCTTTCTCGCGGCCAAGAGCTTCACCAGCGGCAAGCCCCTTTGCCTCGCCCTCTGCCTCGGCTTGTTTTTTCCATGCTTCTGCAACGGTGTCCATCAGTGCTTTACCTCCATCTTGTTTTGCATCATCCAGTGCCACACGCACATCGTCGGGCAACACGGTGTATCTCTCGACTATATACCGAAACGCAACCTGTTCCAAGTCGCTTCCATCCGGCAGACCGCGCAGTATGGTGGTCAAAATGGCGTGGCTTACTTCATTATTACGCTGCACATAGCGCAAGGCAGTCAGAATCGACCGCACCGGCGCATCGCCGGATAGCGGCTCGTCGGCCAAATCATGCAGGATATAGCGAAACGATGGCACAAAGGGGGCGCTGTCTTTATCCGACTGCACCATTTCGCCAAAAACCTGCGGCACGGTCCATGGCGCGCGTCCGTGATAGAACACCATGGGCAGGATCACCGGCAGCTTGCGCAGCCTAGCGGGTTTGTGCCCAGCGTAGCGGGTCCAGATGCGCACCATATAACCCAGAAGCTGCAAGGGCGTGCCTGCATCAAGCGTGGATTTATGCTCCAGCAATGCGTATATCAAGGCCGGCGAGCCATTGTTCAGCTTGACCTCAAACAGCCGGTCGCTTTGTGTCATGCGGCTGTCTTTATCGACATAGGTGCCATCCACAAGTTTTGCTGGTTTGTCTACCATACGCGCAGCGAACGCCTTTGGCAGATAGTCCCGCAGCAGTGTTGTTGCCTGACCCGGGTTTTCCAGCAGAGCGCGGAACAGTGCATCATGGCTGACTTTCGGCAGCGCTTTGGGTTTTCCGGTTTCAGGCATTGTGTCTATCCTTTTGCCATTTACGCTACGGCAGGCATGGTTTTAATTCTGTCTCTCTGTCTCTCATGCCTCTGGGTCTCTGCGCTGGCGGGGCATTCTTTGCATCGCGACCGTGCGACAAACCCGCGTAAGGCCGTGTTAGCTGTGGAAAACCCTTGCCGGTTTGGGTGTTTTGCTGGATTCCTGCACCACCTCCGTCATTCCTGCGAAGCATGTCCCCGCGTAGGCGGGGAGCAGGAATCCAGTCAAATGTTGGATTTTTGCACGGTCTCTTTCGCAGGAATGACAAATAGTGGATTTTGCACAGTCTCAATAGCCGGGAAGCCCATTTTGGCTGCTCCGAACGATGTAAAACCGCATCAAAAAGCAAAACGCGCTAATTCCCTGTTCCGTTCATTGCCTGTTCTGTTCATTCCTTGTTCTGTTCATTCCCGGTAAACCGCCAAATCCGGCAGAGACAGGCTCGCTGGCGACTGCGCCTCTTGCACCGCTTTGACTTCCTGTGAGTGCCAGTCAGTGTGTCTATCAATTCTTGTCAGTTTTACTGTAGTCCACATCTTGATGGCTCGCTAAAAATTCGGTTTTATAGTCCAAACTATCCCCGCCTGTTCTTGTGCAATCCAGAATTTACGGCAACAATTTACTGTCACAGGCAATACAAAGCAGTCGAGCCTGTGGCAAATTGCACTTCCGAACTCACCAATACCCAGATCAGGCGGGCGCACAATTTAATTTGGGCAAGATGTAGTTGGGATGATGAACGGCTTGTTACCGACCAGCGTGAGGCAACTATCTGGTATTCCATTGCCAGGGCAAATAGCAGTGAAGAAGCGACTGATAACATCAAGAAATAGATGAGATTGTTTTTATTGGCGCCGGAAACGGCTTGCTTTTGCAATCGGTTAACGGAATTTCATCAAGCCGGCGCAGCACGGGACTGTCGGTTAATTCAAAATCAGTTCAATTTTAAAAATATAATAAGTTTAATAACAATGGCTTAAACATTCACAACAAGCTAAAAACGCCATTTTCCGACAAGCTCATCACGGCAATGACGGGCTGGCCAGTCAGCTTCTTTCGGCATGGTAACGCATGCCAAAAAGCATTTACCAGTCTACAGAGACTGTGCAAAAATCCAACATTTGTCATTCCTGTGCAAGCAGGAATCCAGCAAAATCCACAAACCTGCAAGGGTTTTCCAGAGGTAACGCAGCCTGGCAAGGGTTTCTTGCACAGTCTCTACAGTCAAGCTGCTGTGTTTTTGGCTTGTGCAGGTGCCGCTTGCTCATACTTTGGCATTGGGACTGGGTTTTGGCTCGCTTGCAGTCTTTTGGGTGGTGTTTGCGTCATATATTCTCACTGGTATAGTAGGCCATCTTGTGTTCTGGCGCGGCAGGTGGAAGCAAAGAATAGTCTAATTTCTCACTTTGAATATCGGAGCCTTTGGGTTTTAACTCTTGTGACTAAGAGCCGATGGAAGATTAAAACGTATGCAGAGCAGTCAGCAACAAATAATCTCGCGTGTGGGCAAATGGCTGCATAGCCAAAAACCTGTGTGGCTATGCACTATTTTAAAAACCTGGGGGTCATCACCACGACCCATCGGTGCGATGATGGCCTGCACCATGGACGGCGAGTTAGTTGGCTCTATTTCGGGCGGCTGCATAGAAGAGGATTTCCTGGAGCAGCTTCGAGATGGAAGCCTCAAGCTGCAATACGATGAATCTTCTAAACCGTTCATCGTGAAATACGGTGTTAGCGCAGAAGAGCAGGCCCGTTTAAAATTACCCTGCGGTGGACAGTTACATGTACTGTTGGAATATATACAGGGCACAAGCCCGAACATCGAAGTATTCAAGAGACTCGCCGCTGATTTGGAAAATCACAGCAAGGTAAGTCGCGTCGTCAATCTGCAAAGCGGAGCGATATCTGCCCAGGCGCAAAGCAGTGAAGAGGCAGTTGTAATCAGCGGGTTACAAATGACACATAGTCTTAGCCCCATGTACCGTTTGTTGATACTGGGAGCGGGGGATGTAGCAAAATTCGTTGCCGAAATGGCGTTAGCACTGGAATACGATGTGACTTTGTGTGACCCAAGGCCGAATTATCTGGATAATTGGTTTGTCGCAGGCGTCGAAACTACCTCTCGATTGCCTGACGATGTGGTGCGAGAAAAGTTTAGTAATCCGTATAGCGGCATTATCGCTCTCGCGCATGACCCAAGAGTCGATGACATGGCGTTAATGCAGGCTTTGAAAACCAGCGCGTTCTATATCGGTGCGATGGGTTCTGAACGAACGTCTGCGGCAAGGCGAGAAAGGCTTCCTGAACTAGGGCTAAGCGAGGAGGAAATTGCTCGACTGCATGCTCCTGTTGGCTACCGGATTAATAGCAAAACTCCGGCAGAGATCGCTATCGCGGTGATGGCTGAAGTTACCGCCGTGAGGCATGCGGGATCGCTGTGATAGCGGTGCTGGCTATTGCTGGTTGATCTGCGTGTTAAAAGCAGGTTTATGAGACCTGCGCGACTCCAGGCCAGGGTGCGGATTTTTCCAGGTCAGCAGCCAGTTGCAGCAGCAGCATGTCGTTCCCCCAGGCGGCTGTAAACAGGACACCTAGCGGAATTCTATCTGTGCTGAGGTGCAGGGGAACCGACATAGACGGTTGGCCGGTTCCGTTGGCGAGTGCGGTAAAGCCACTATAGGCTTTGAATCTATTGGTATAACTCTTCATATCGCTGCTGTTCATATCCAGCCAGCCTAACCTGGCAGGTGTTTTGCTCAACACCGGCTGAATTATCACGTCATGGCTTTGATGCAGGACAGCCATTTCTTGTGCTATGGCAGCAAGGCTATCTCGGGCGCAGAGGTAATCCGCCGCGCTAATTCCTGCGCCGCGCCTTGCTATAATCCGTGTCGACGTTTCAAGCGGGCAGTCATCCAGTGAAAGCTGTAGTTCTTCAGCGCGCCTGGCTACGGCTTGATTGACATGGACATTGATAAGTATAGACATTGCTTTGCCAGCGGCAGCGTGATCCACAGGATGAGTGAAGTCTTCAACATGGTGCCCCAAAGATTCACAGAGCCTGGCTGCCCGCTGTACTGCCAAAACACAGTCTTGATCAACTGCCTCACCGTCAGGGTGACTGGTTTGGACGGCGATTTTCAGCTTCCTGTTGCGAGCGCTGTCTCGGTCTTTATTCAGAGAATCATAAAAAGAAGAGGGGCTGTCAGGCAGGGGATACAAATGCGCTGCCTGTAGTTTGATGATATCCAAAAAAGCCGCACTATCACGAACGCTGCGACTCAGCACATGACCTATGCTCATGCCACTCCAGGATTCACCCAGCTTGTTTCCGATGGTGGTGAGACCACGGCTGGGTTTTAGCCCGAACAGGCCGCAGCAGGAGGCAGGAATTCGTATCGATCCGCCACCGTCACTGGCGTGCGCCACAGGCACAATGCCGGCTGCGACTGCGGCGGCGGCTCCACCGCTAGAGCCACCGCTAGAGTAATCGAGGTTCCATGGATTACGACAGGGGCCGCTTGCTTGCGATTCCGTAGTGAGTGTGAGTCCGAATTCCGGCGTATTGGTTTTACCCAGCACTATTAGTCCAGCGTCTAAATACCTTGCAACCAGTTTTGAATTCTCACTGGCGACATGATCTTTGTAGAGACGGCTGCCAAATGAGACTGGCATACCTGCGGCTTCGTTTAGGTCTTTGATGAGAAAGGGCAGGCCAGCGACCTTGCTCTGCTGCAGAAGGCCGGGATTTTCATCAAGGCGGGCAGCCCGGGACAGTGCCTTATCGTAGTTCTCGTGAACGATGGCATTAATGCCGGGATTTATTTGTCGTGCCCGGTCGATCGCGCAAGCAGTAACTTCTGCCGCAGTGAAATCCTTGTTTCGAATGCCTTGCGCTAATGCGATGCCATCCAGCTTGACGTATTCGGGGTAACTTAACATGGTGGGGGATTGCCTGTGGTGTTAGAAAAATTTGTCTTGACCAGCGCCGGTTTGAACCAGGGACAGGCCGTCGGAGTCTTCGTCGTCTATAGTCGTTTGCTCAGCCTGTTCAGCCCCGGATAGCTGTATCCGTAGACGCAAATTGTTCTTTGAATCAGCATTCCCGGCAAATCATTAAAACCCATAGCTCTATTCCTGCGTTCCTGAAATTCTACCATTTTGTTTTGTATTGTGGTTCGCAATTGATTATTAAAACCTGCCTTCTGTATACCAGCCGACGTCACTGGCGCTGTTGCCGACTTTGTCCGCGACATCCAGAACCAGGGCGAATAGAGCCATTCGCACCAAAACTCCATTGTCAGTTTGTCGAAAGATGGCAAGATTAGGATGCTGATTCAAGTCACTGTCCAACTCATTCGCCTGTTCACGTGAGTCTCTGGGCAGTGGATGCATGATGACAGTATTCGGTTGGCAATAGCGGGTATAGATAGACTGATTGAGGCGAAATCGCCCTCGATAGATGTCAGCTTCCAGCTTCGTAGTAAATCGCTCTTCCTGAATACGAGTGAGATATACCGTATCATTGTCATTGAGACCCGCTTCCATGTCTTCAGTCTCTATCACCTTGTGCCCGGCTGTGTTAAGTTCAGAGACGATTGCTTTTGGCATTCGCAGTTCACCCGGGCTGATGAGAGTGAAGCTGATATTGTCGTACAGCAATAGTAATTGTGAGAGGGAATGTACAGTTCTGCCATGCTTGAGGTCGCCGATCATAGCGATGCGCATGGCATCGATTTGCCGATTATTCGATTGCAGTTCTTTCTTGATAGTGTACAGGTCCAGCAGCGCCTGAGATGGATGTTCATTAGAGCCATCCCCGCCGTTGATAACGGGCACACGGCTGGCTTTGGCGAATTCTGCCACGGAACCTGGCTGTGGGTGTCGCATCACGATGATGTCGCTGTAACCGCTAATCACCCGAGCCGTATCGTACAGGGACTCACCTTTCGAGATAGAAGAGGTCTTTACGTCCGTAGTCTCGCGCACCTGGCCGCCCAATAGATTAAAAGCACAACCAAAGCTGACCCGTGTGCGGGTACTGGGTTCGAAGAACATATTGCCCAGAATAGCACCTTCCAGTGCTTTGGTAGCGCGCTGTCTGTGGGCATAGGGAAGCATCGCGTCAGCAACCTGAAAGACCCGGTCAACATCTGCTCTTGCAAACTGCTTCACACTAAGTATATGGCTGCCGCGAAAATCCATAAGTCACTTCTGCTTTTGTGAGCCCTTATTGCCGCTTCTCAATAGCAGCCAATAAGCTGGTTTTATCACCCCGACCGGTAGCTCGGCCGGTAGTTCTCAACTAATTGTTGTAAACCGGGGAGATACTACTACAAATGGGCGTTTGGAAGGAATTGCCAAATGAATAGGGATGATCAGGAAGTCCATCAAATTCTGTGCGTACTCAGCGACTATAACCGGTTATAATCACGGCTTCAGGCTGTCAGTATTCACGCCTGTCGAAACCGGGCAGAACAGGAATGTCCATGTCAGATAACACGATCTATTGGTATGACTTCGAAACCTTTGGGAAAGATCCACGCCGGGATCGCGCTTCTCAATTTGCCGGCATTCGAACCGACACGAATCTCGACATAATTTCTGAGCCTTTAGTTCTCTACTGCAAACCCGCCAACGATTTCTTGCCGGATCCCATGGCGTGCCTGATCACCAGCATAACACCGCAGCAAGCACTGGAACAGGGTGTTTGTGAGGCCGAATTTATCAAATGTATCGAGCAAGAGTTCTCAGTTCCCGGTACCTGTGTGGCGGGCTATAACAGCATACGGTTTGATGATGAGATGACGCGCCAATTACTCTACAGAAATTTCTATGATCCCTATGCGCGTGAATGGAAAAACGGAAATTCCCGCTGGGACATAATCGACATGGTGAGGCTTTGCGCTGCAACTCGACCTGGCGATATTAACTGGCCAAAGAAAGACGATGGCGCAACGAGTTTTAAGCTGGAGCAGCTCACGCAGGCTAATGGTATACAACATGCGGACGCCCATGATGCCCTGGCCGACGTCATCGCTACTATCGAACTGGCCCGGTTAATAAAACAAAAACAGCCAAAGTTGTTTGACTATGTTTACCGACTCAGAAACAAACGGGTAGTGCAATCCGAAATAGATATGGTAACTCGTAAACCGGTGCTGCATGTATCCATGATGTACGCGGCTGCACAGGGCTGCCTGGCTGTGGTGATGCCGCTTTGTCCACACCCGACAAATAGCAACGGGATCGTTGTGCTTGACCTGCGAGAAGACCCTGATGTCTGGCGAAAGCTGTCGGTGGACGAGATTAGAAGCAGGGTATTCACGCCTAAACAAGAGCTGGCCAGAAACATTCAGCGCATTCCATTGAAGATTCTGCATATCAATAAGTGCCCGATCGTGACGTCGCCAGCCGCACTCTCCACAGAACGTGCCAGGGAATATGGAATAGATATGGACCGTTGTAAAGTGCATTGGGATATTATTCAGAACGACCCTGCGCTGGTTAAAAAAATTACGGAAGTATTTAACCAGGAACCTGCCCAAAAAGAAGATGATCCTGATTACATGATCTACAGTGGCGGTTTCTTTTCGGCGTCGGATCGCAATTTGATGGCCACGGTTCGATCGGCTTCGCCAGCAGATCTTGGCCGTCTTGATCTGCCTTTTCGTGACCAACGCTTTTCCACCATGTTGTATCGGTATCGGGCACGTAACTATCAGGAGACCTTGTCCGGGCAAGAACTCGCCGAGTGGGATGTTTTTAGACGACAACGGCTGTGCTCCAGGCAAGCGTTGGAAAGCTACCAGCAGGGCTATGCAGAGGCGAAGCAAAAATCTGCCGGGGCAGACCGGGAACTGTTCGATAGCCTGGATCAGTATGTCGATTTTATCTCTCAATTTAATGCAATAGACGAATAGTGCAAACGCTTAAAACCACACAAGCTGCATGAAAGCGGCTGATGGTTGTCTGCATAAACCGCGCAATAGATTGCTATAAAAGAATAAAACTAATGGATAAGTTCAAAGACATACGCCCCTATCATGATGATGAAATTCGTCCGGTGTTAGACCGGCTAATTACCAATCCCGAATTCCTGACAGGTATAGCGAGTTTCTACTCTCCCAAATTAGCCCGCTTATTTCCGGCGTTCATGCGAATTGTTGCTGAAAAAAAAGTAAAGAAACAACTTGAGCGAGCACACGACGTTGCCAGCATGCAAGATGTAATTGCCGATTACATGTACAAGATGATCGAAGACACGACCACCAGCCTGACTCATTCAGGTATTGAAAATTTAGACAAGGAAAGAAGCTACCTTTTTATCAGTAATCACCGCGATATTACCATGGATCCTGCTTTTGTTAATTACATGCTTTACCACGCGGGTATTCGTACAGCACAAGTTGCCATCGGGGATAATCTTCTTAAAAAACCGTTTGTTTCAGATCTTATGCGCTTGAATAAAAGCTTTATCGTCAGAAGGTCTGTAAAAGGCAGAGACTTGTTGCAGAGCTTAACCCTGTTGTCGGAATACATACACCATTGTATACAGCAACAGAACAATGTCTGGATAGCTCAACGCGAAGGCCGGGCGAAGGACGGTATCGATAAAACTGACGCTGCATTATTGAAGATGCTAACGATGAGTCAGCGTAAACTGCCTCTTGGTCAGGGTTTGGAAAATTTACACATTGTTCCTGTCTCTATTTCTTACGAATATGATGCTTGTGATGTGTTGAAAGCGGAAGAGCTTTACCAGTTTGAAAGCACAGGCTCGTTCACCAAAACAGAGCAGAGTGACATCGACAGTATTGTAGCCGGGATGATTGGCTTTAAAGGGGCTGTCCATGTCGCATTTGGTACGGAAATACGTTATGAAAGTAATGATCCTGACAGTATAGCGGCTGCTATCGACTCGCAAATTCTCGCGAACTACAGGCTAACAGACAGCCATTTTATTGCATTAGAAATTCTTGAAGAAAAAGGGCTATTGCCAGAGCGAGCACTGGACGTGGCTGTCGAGAAACGTGAAATTAAAGATTCATCGAGAGAAATATTTTCTAAAAGGCTACAGAGCGTTAATGAAAAATTGCAGCGGCATTATTTATTAAGCTACGCTAATCCTGTAATTAGTCGCATGGCCTGCTAGTCTTATTTCAGCTTTTGCAGAGTTTTTCTTAATCTGCTACTAAGCTGCTCTCTGATAGCGCTCTCTAATGGACCGATAGTGCAGGACTCGAATTCGGTTTCCAGGGCATACTTTATGTTCTCTTTCTGCTCTGGTTTCGCTTGTCCAAACCCGCTTTGCAATTGCTCTAGCTGAATTTTCATGCGCAGTGGCTTGTCTTCGGCTGGAGTCTCGATGTTTGCTCTAATCTCTGCCTGTATACAAAGTTCTCTAAATTCTTTCTCGCTCAAACTGAGTCGTTCAGCCAATGCGATGACAGACTTTGTTGCTAATGCGGCCTGCAATCTATGCGCTAGCCTGTCGTCCAATTTGGGGGTTCCACTTGCTCCTATTTCTGCCCAGGCAGCCTGGTCCACGGTTTTTTTACAGGCGTCAAAAGTTGCTTGATCAGCAGCGTTCAACAGCAAGTCTTCGAGTTGCCGCAGAATTTCTGTCTTCGCGGCGATTGTATTCTTTAACAGTAGTTGCCGCTTGTCGGGTAAACTTCGGTATCTTATGTCTATCTGTCTCTTTACGGTATTGAATTGATCTAAAAGCCGTTTGCGCTGTGCTTTTAGACGGGGGTCAAGGGAGTTGGAGAATTGCTGAGCCAGATCTTGATAATCGGTTCTGGCTTCTCTAAAGCTGGCTTCGTCCTTATTCAGCAGCTCGTTTAAGGCCTGTAACAGTGCTATTAGTTTAGTCTCGACTACTTTGAGACCAGCCTGTAACTGATCAGATTGTTTGTCTCGCTTGCCAAATATTGTGTCGCAGGCGGCGCGGAATTCATGCCAATACTTATTGTCTTCTTTGTAGGAACCAGGGCCGGTTTTCTTCCATTCCTGCTGTAGACGTTTCGCTTCATTCATTGCCTTTTTATTATCTTCCAGGCTCGCTAATGCTTTGGCCTGAGTCACTAATTCCTGTTTCTGCCTGGCGTTGCCGGTTAGCGTGGTTTTTCGAATTTTGCGTAGCTGATTTACCGTTGCATAGAAGCGTTTCTGAATGCTTTTTACCTTGTTTTGTTCGATTGGTGTGTAGCGTTTCCAGTCTTGTTCAGACTTATTCAGAGTTTTTTTTATCGAACTGACAGTGGGGTCGTTTTCACTCAGGTTTTTAAGTTCGAGCTCAAGCGCTTCGCAAATTTTCTTGCGCCGCAGTAAATTCTCGGCCATCAACTGCTTTCTCTGTTTGAAATAGTCTTTGCAGGGTTCATAAGCCAGATCAGAGTATTTTTTGAATTGTTTCCAAAGGGTTTCGTTCTGATTGGAGCGACCCAGTAACTTCCATTCCTTGTGCATCTTGCGAATGTGCCTTGAACGATCCGAGGCGTGCATTCGGGATTCGACCAGATGCTGCATTTGGGTAACCAGTTGTTTTTTCTTTTCAGTAGCGGCAAAGGTTTTCCAATCACGCAGTTCCGTCAGCTTTGCCTTATAAGTGTCCGCTTGCTTCTGTAGGCTTGACCTGACTTGATTGGCAGTATTGCTGATATTGCCTTGAATTTTATCCCAGGATTGAATTGCGCTCACTGAGTTTCCGGATTTCAGTGCGTCAGCCAACGTGCTCAACAGTTGCTCTGTTTTACCTTGTAGCTGTTTCTGATAATCGTTGTTTAAGCCAATCTTTTCTGAGATGCCCGTTTGTAAGCCTTTTGTCTGCTCTATTAACCCTGATTCAGCATCTGCAATTCTATTGAGTAGTTTTCTTGCTTGTGCGCGCAGCTCATACAATCGAGTGGTATTTTTATAGCTGAGTTTATGAACTTCTTTTTCAATAGCGGAAAATTCCAAAGCGGGTTCCAAAACCTTTGTTTTCTCAACAGCCTGATCACTGACCCTGGTCTTTTCTTTTTTTACGGCTTTGCTGCCGGGGTTGGCAATGTCAACTTCTGTTGTGCTGTTGCTAGCTGGCTTATTCTCATTGGCGCCATCAGTGTCCGGGCGTTGCTTGACATCCTGGCTGGCCCGGGTATTGGCAATTTCTATCGATGCTTTTGAATCTGAGGCAGTTATCATGTACTACTAACCAGGCGATTGCGTAAATTCCAGGTTTAAATGCACTACCGGAATAACGACAGTTCGTGACAGTATCTATGAGACACAAGTGTAGCAGAAGTTGTTTCAATCGAAACAGTAAAGAATTTCCTCATGAGCGTTTAGATGGCAATATTTTAAGGGCACAGGATGGGCAGATGCTATAATTTACCCATTGTGCTTACCCGCTTACGAGCCTCTTACCTACTATTGCAGGAGATTATACTGAATGCTGGCAGATGAGGTAAAAGACAGTATTCAATCTACCTATCGCGAGCTGCTTGAATCCCGTGAATTGACCCCCCGTTACGGGCAGCGCCTAATGATAGCCGAGATCGCAAAGACCCTGTCTACCGCCACTGGAGAAGACAACCTTGATTCGCCAATCTGCGTGGTCGAGGCGGGTACCGGTACCGGTAAAACCCTGGCCTATGTTCTGGCCGTATTGCCCCTGGCGCAAGCGCTGGACTGCAAAGTCGTTATTGCAACAGCGACAGTGGCGCTTCAGGAACAGGTCGTGAACAAAGACTTGCCGGAAATATTGGAAGGTTCGAATTTGAATTTTAGCTATTCACTTGCCAAGGGTCGAGGTCGTTACCTGTGTCTGGCGAAATTGGACATGCTGCTTCGCAGTAATGGCAGTATGCAGGCGATGCTGGATTTGTACGGTGAAGAAGCAGACGACCCTGCAGCTGGCGACCATGCCCTCTACGAAAGTATGTTAGAAGAACTTGGTGGGGGCAATTGGAAAGGGGACAGGGATGACTGGAAGAGTGTCTTGACAGACGCAGATTGGAAGCCGGTCACTGTAGATAACGCCCAATGTATGGGATCCAAATGCAGTCATTTCAGAAACTGCTGTTTCTATCAAGCGCGCGATTCGATGGACAAGGCGGATTGTATAGTCAGCAATCATGACCTTGTACTGTCTGATTTGGCGCTTGGCGGCGGTGTTATTTTACCAGCACCCGAGAAGTGCATCTATGTTTTCGACGAGGCACACCATTTGCCCTTGAAGAGCAATAATCACTTTTCGGCTTCCACTCGGATTAAGTCGAGTGGCGCCTGGTTAGAGAGAGCAGAAACACTTTCTTCGCGCTTGCAAAAAGATGAATTTATGGACGCAACGGCCCGGCAAGCACTACAAAAACTTTTAGTTAGCACGAAAGAGCAACTAGATCATGCCTGGCTATTGTTTGAGCAAATTCTCGAATCACTGGATCAGACGGATAGCTACGATAACAGAATCCAGCATACATTTACGCGGGGAGTGGTTGCTGGTGAAATACAATCTTTGGCGGCCACTCTGGTCAATTGTTTCTCCAGGATAGCATCGGCATTCCAGGATATCAGCGATGAGCTAAAGGAAGCAATGGAAGAGGGAGCGGATGTAAAACGTCGTCAATTGGCAGAACAGTGGTTTCCTCTTATTGGAAGCCAATCAGAAAGAGCTGAGGCAGACCAGGGGCTGTGGCTGAGCTACGCCGTAGCTGACCCTGAAGACAAGGCTCCCTTCGCACGCTGGCTTAGTTACCATACCAACGAAAATTTTACTGACATCGGCTTGTCGTCAAGTCCGGTATTGGCAGCCGACAATCTGCAACAACGTTTGTGGGGAAACTGTGCTGGTGCAGTGCTTACATCAGCGACCTTATCCTCGCTTGGTAATTTCGACATGTTAAAAATGCGTGCTGGCTTGCCTGAGCATACGCACTATTTACGTATTTTGAGCCCCTTCGATTTTGCCGGTTCGGCAAGTTTGGTTGTGCCAAAAATGAATTGTGAGCCATCAAACCCGGGAAAGCACACAGAACTAATTGTGAGTGCCTTGCCCCGCATGGTAGATAAGTCAGCTGCCTCACTTATGTTATTTTCCAGTCGTCGTCAAATGCAGGAGGTTATGCAGTTGCTGGCTGTCGAGTGGAGAGAACTCGTACTGTGTCAGGACGATTTTCAAAAGTCACAGCTACTAAAATTTCATCGACAGCGCATCGACAGAGGCGAGGGCAGCATCATATTTGGTCTGTCGAGTTTCGCCGAAGGAGTTGACTTGCCGGGTAAATATTGTACCCATGTGCTTATCGCTAAAATTCCTTTTGCTGTGCCTAATGATCCAATAGAGGTCACCTTGTCTGAATGGATAGAACAGAAAGGGCTTAACCCCTTTATGACTTTGGCGGTTCCTGATGCTGCTTTCCGCCTGGTTCAGGCCAGTGGCAGATTATTGCGTAGCGAAAATGACAGCGGGAAAATTACACTTTTTGATGAGAGAATTGTTAATCGTCATTACGGGAAAACTATTTTGGAATCAATGCCTCCCTATAAGCGTGAAATATTTCAGTTTGAAATAGAGCAGGCTGCTACCAAAGATGCCGGAGTGTAAGCAAAAACTTCCAATCTGATCCTGGTTGCCAATTCGCCCGTCCTACTGAGTAGATTAAGGTGCCTGGTAGCAGCAACCGGTTTTGCACATCTTCCATGGCAAGTCGGGCATTGTTCCGGTGGGCGCGTGTCGTCTTGCTGCCAATGAAGAGCCAGGGCGATGATTAGAAAGCTGTGGGTAGAGTGCGATGCTTGTTGCACAGGGGGGGGTTATTGCAATAAATGATGAGTGGCTGGCAGGTTCCTGGCAATCCAGATAGCGAGTTTGTGCCGCATGTTGACAACGTTTTCATCGCTGCTGGCAAGAGGCTGAATTACCGCATCCTTGACTAATAGTAGATAGATGGCCCGAACTTTAGTATCGACGTGGTCGGTGGCCTCGAATTTGCCTGCGCCACGAGCTTCAAAATAGCGGCTGCCGACCCTGATCGCCTCTTTGAGGAATTCGCTTTCGTTTTTAATTTTCTTCATTATGCGCGGCTCGACTTTATAAGGAAGGATTGTAGGGCTAAAGCAGCCTGTCATGCAATAGGAGCCTGTGCACAAGAGACAGTACAAGAAATCCTCGCCAGGCTGTGTTAGCTGTGGGAAAGCCGTGCAGGTTTGTTTGGTTTACTGGATTCCTGCCTTCGAGACTGGGCAACAAACGCCGACTCACCAACCCACTATTGAGCATTTTGAGTCCTGTGCGGGTAAAAAAGGGTTCTTATGAAAAGCAGGCAGGTGAAATAAGCTTGTTTGATGCGAAAATAAGCATTTTTGGCATAAACCATCGAATAGTGGACGCAAAAACAAAGATATCGCTTGATTGCTTCCATTACGGCTTCAATATTGCCTGCTTTTATAGCCAATAACAGTTTATTGAACAGCATGTTCAAAACACGCTTAAAGTTATAGCAAAACATAATCAATGCATTTTCTCCTGATACTTTTTCTTTGCCTCTGACCAGGTAGTGATCCCAGCCTAATGACCTCTTTATGGTGCCAAAAGGATGCTCCACAATCGCCCCTCTTCTTTTGCTAATCGCCTTGGCTGATTCTGTTTGCATTACCTCACCATAGGCTTGTAAAAAGGCTTCATGTTCCCAGCGCCATATTCTTCGGTGAGGTGTTTGCTTTGCCAGGCACTCGCTACGCACAGGGCAAGCCTTGCAATCTGTGGCACTGGTGCTGTAAATAAACCCAAGCTTGCCTTTGGATAGGCTTGGGCTTGCTGTTTTTGTCAGTGTTTTGTTGTTGGGGCAGGTGTATTCGTCTTGCTCCTCGTTATAGACAAAATCCTCTTTAGTATATCTGCCCGTTTTCTTTTGTTTCTGTTGCGTGTCAATTGGCGGGATGATTGGGTAGATTTTGTCATCAACACAGTTCTTTATCTCTTTTGCACTGTAATAGCCTTTGTCGGCAACCACAGCCAAAGTCTTAAGGGTCAAGGTTTCTTTCGCCTGACTGGCCATCTGTTGTTTTTGTCGCTATATCTTGTCTTAAAGCCCAAGGCCTCAACTTCTAAACTATCCACATAGGCATCAATGGCACGAACCGGATCATTCTCGCCGATCCTCTGGCCGCTCTGGGAATAACAGTTGTTGCTGGCGATTTAAACCGTGTATGTAATCACGCATAAAGCCTCTGTTTAATGATTAGAATCAGTTAGTTATGTTCGTTATTGTATCATAATTGAGTCAGGTTCTGGATGTTTATTACTGTAATTATTGGGTATTTTTACAGAGGCGGTGTATCGGCTTAAAATACCAGCAAGGTCGGTGAATTAGGGCAGTAATGAGAATGTGACCAGGGGTGGTGGTTTCTTGCACAGTCTCCTTCGCAGGAATGACAGGGTGGTGCAGGAATGACGACTATTGGATTTTTGCAGTCTTAATAGGCTGGTGGCAGTAGCCATTGGTAGTCAAATTAGTTTTTCGTGGTTTAGCCTACTGAAATCGGGCAAGGTCGTCTACTGTGTCTATATCTTGCAAAATTCCGGGATCATCCAGTGCAAGCATTTTGAGAGATTCCGGGTGTGCTTCGATAATGCTTTTTCCACCGCTGTCCCCGTCCAGGCTGGACAGTTCGGCGAAAAATTGAGAGCCAAAGGCGACCGGGTTGCCTGCTCTGGATTTGTAGGTGGGCAAGATGATGGAATCCTTTGTTAGCTGGTCTGCCAGTAAGGTATAGGTATCAGTTCTGATGAACGGCATGTCAGCCAGGCATACAAGGCAGCCAGACCAGGCACTGATGTGGCTACAGGCGAAAGCGAGAGAGGCCCCCATGCCTTTGTCTGCCTGGTCAAACAGGACAAGTTTGACCTGTGGTCCGAATTTACTCAGAGGTGTTGCCATTTCCAGGCGAGTTACAACGACTATAGAGGGTACAGCTTTCGCTAGCCGTTTCAGGGATTGCTCGAAGACACTATCGCCGTTTTGCAATTCAGCCAGCAATTTGTGGCTACCGAAGCGGCTACTGAAACCTGCGGCTAATACGATGGCACCTGGTGGCTTAGACATCGGTGCTGGTAAAGGCGATTGTCATGCAGGGCAGCAGTGCAAACGCTCAGTGAAGGATTTCGCTGGCTTTGCGGACGGGCATTGCTTCTTGCTGACTTATTTCAATGATGATGCTTTTTCTCCTGGAGTTATCGCCCAATGCTTGCTGTGGTTTTGGCGACAAGCTCGCTTCGTCTTCTGCTTTAGGGCCCGATATCGCAACGGTTGAATTTATGGATTTGGACTGTAGGCTTGTAATTTTTTCTGATTCCTGAGCCTCTATTTGAGCGTTGATTTGCTCGTTCAAATGACGACGCAAACGATTCACCACACTAGTCATTACGGCGATAGTTTGGCTTAGTTGATCCAGGGTAATTAGAGTGCGTTCTGGATCGTCGTACTTTTTCTCGCTCATTTAGTTGCTCCAGTATAGGCCGACTCTGTTTGAAGTGGCAGCAGATATTAATCCCAGCTCAGGGCGCCGCCGGTTTGATATTCGATAACGCGAGTTTCAAAAAAGTTTTTCTCTTTACGCAAATCCATAATTTCAGACATCCACGGGAATGGGTTTTGAACATTTTGAAATTGCTCTGGGAGGCCAATTTGAACCAGCCGGCGATTCGCAATGAATTGCAGGTATTCTTCCATCATCGCGGCATTCATGCCGAGTACGCCGCGTGGCATTGTGTCTCTGGCGTATTCTATTTCTAGCTGCGTGGCTTGAAGGATCATCTGTGTAGCCTGTTCCTTCATCTCGCCAGTCCATAGAGGCGGGTTTTCCAGTTTAATTTGATTGATCATATCGATACCAAAATTAAGGTGCATCGATTCATCGCGCAGAATATATTGAAATTGTTCCGATGTGCCCGTCATCTTATTGCGCCTGCCCATAGACAGGATTTGAGTAAAGCCGCAATAGAAGAATATTCCTTCCAGACAGCAGTAGAAGGCAATCAGGTTTTTAAGTAAGGCCTGGTCATCCTCTATTGTGCCGGTATTGAATGCAGGATCGCTTAGTTCCTGTGTGTATTTAAGCCCCCAGGATGCTTTCCTGGCAACAGAGGGAACCTCGTGGTACATATTAAATATTGCACCTTCGTCCATGGACAGGGACTCAATGCAATACTGATAGGCGTGGGTGTGTATTGCTTCTTCGAATGCCTGTCTCAGAATGTACTGTCGGCATTCAGGGTTGGTGATCAAACGATAAACGGCAAGCACCAAATTATTGGCAACTAATGAGTCAGCAGTGGAGAAAAAGCCCAAACTGCGCTGTACGATGAGTCGTTCATCATCGGTCAGCCCATTTGGATTTTTCCATAGAGCAATATCTGCGGTCATGTTGATTTCTTGTGGCATCCAGTGGTTGGCACAGCCATCCAGGTATTTTTGCCAGGCCCAGTCGTATTTGAAAGGCACTAGTTGGTTCAGGTCAGCTCGGCAGTTAATCATGCGTTTGTCGTCAACCTTAACCCGCGTGGCAGAGCCTTCCAATTCTGCAACGCCGGCAGTTACGTCCAGCTTTTCCAGATTAGCGGTAGCTTTCTGTAGTGCGCTGACGTTTTTTTGCTCATCGGCAGCAGCGAGCTGCGTTTGAAAGTTGGCTGACTGATCCATGCTGGTGAGCAGCGGAGCTGGTTCTTCGATTGCCTCTGCTGCTTTTGCTGTTTTTGCAGCAGGCTCTTGCGTACTCACTTTCAGTAAGGGCAGGACAGCTTCTTCCTGCTCAAATTCGTCCCATGACAGCATAGTTATACCTCAATCTCTTTTCTGTTTTTCAGTAGTCGTTACTTGTTACTTTTCAGGGATGCAAAACCAGCTCCGGTTATCGCTTTAGCCCTGCGTTCCTCCCCTCCCCACTCCTCCTGCTTTTACTGACAGGCTTCACAATCGGCATCATCCAGAGAGCAGGCCATGGGCGCCGGGGCGGCCTCGGCACTGGATACCTTGTTTAGGCTGGTGTCAGACACTGTGGATTTCTCGGTGGTGGTGGCGGCGAGCGCGCGTAAATAATAAGTGGTCTTTAAGCCTCGCAGCCAGGCCATACGGTAGGTGATATCGAGTTTTTTACCGCTGGCGCCAGCAACGTAAAGGTTCAGTGACTGAGCCTGATCAATCCACTTTTGGCGGCGACTTGCGGCATCGACCAGCCAGCGAGGTTCTACCTCGAAAGCGGTTGCGTAGAGTTGCTTAATAGCGTCCGGGACTCTATCGATCTTTTGCACACTGCCTTCGTAATATTTCAAATCATTTACCATGACGCTATCCCAAAGATTCGCCTTCTTTAGGTCTCGAACCAGAAAAGGGCTGACCACGGTGAATTCGCCGGATAAATTAGATTTGACGTATAAGTTTTGATAGGTGGGTTCGATAGATTGCGAAACACCACTTATATTGGCAATAGTTGCTGTAGGCGCAATAGCTAATACATTGGAGTTACGCATTCCAGTTTTTTGAATGCGTGCCCTTAAACTATCCCAATCGAGGCGCTGCACCATGTTGACATCCAGATACCCTTCTCCGCGTTCTTCTTGTAGCAGTTTGAGGGAATCAATTGGCAGCTTCCCCTGGTCCCAAAGTGAACCCTGGTAAGATTCGTACCGGCCTCGTTCTTCGGCAAGGTCGGCAGAGGCCTGGATAGCATGGTAGCTAATTATTTCCATTGACACATCGGCAAACTCGACGGCCTGCTCTGACGAGTACGCAATGCGCTGTGTGTGCAGCGCGTCCTGAAAGCCCATTATGCCCATGCCAATTGGTCGGTGTTTCAGGTTTGAATTCCTGGCTTGAGGAACAGAGTAGTAATTGATATCGATAACATTATCCAGCATGCGCACGGCTGTCTTAATGGTCGATTTTAATTTCTCCTGGTCCAGCCCGCTTTCAGAAACATGGTTCAGCAGGTTGACTGAGCCAAGGTTACATACGGCGATTTCTTCCTGGTTGGTATTCAGGGTGATTTCTGTGCATAAATTGGACGAATGAATTGTGCCAATATGTTGTTGCGGTGAACGAATGTTGCAACTGTCCTTAAATGTTATCCAGGGGTGTCCTGTTTCGAACAGCATGGATAGCATCTTCCGCCACAGGTCGCTGGCTTTTATGGTTTTATAGACTTCTATCTCGCCAGCTCTGGCTTTACGTTCATACGCTTCATACCTGGCTTCAAATGCCTTGCCGTGCAGATCGTGTAACTCAGGCACATTATTGGGAGAGAACAGCGTCCAGTCTTGATCGTTGAATACCCGTTTCATAAACAGATCGGGGATCCAGTTTGCTGTGTTCATGTCATGGGCGCGGCGTCTTTCGTCTCCAGTGTTTTTGCGTAGCTCAAGAAATTCCTCGATGTCCATGTGCCAGGTTTCTAAATAGGAACACACGGCACCTTTACGTTTTCCACCCTGATTCACCGCAACGGCGGTGTCATTAACCACCTTCAGAAAAGGCACGATACCTTGAGACTTGCCGTTAGTGCCCTTGATATGAGCGCCCAGGGCACGCACCGGAGTCCAGTCATTGCCTAGCCCACCAGCCCACTTTGACAGCATGGCGTTGTCTCTTATGGCAGAGTAGATACCGTGTAAATCGTCTGGCACGGTAGTTAGAAAGCATGATGACAGTTGCGGGCGCAGTGTGCCGGAATTGAATAACTGCGGCGTCGATACCATATAATCGAAGCTGGAAATCAGCTTATAAAACTCGATAGCACGCTGTTCGCGATGCTCTTCATTGCTTGCCAGGCCCATGGCCACGCGCATGAAGAACACTTGCGGCAACTCGAAGCGAACGCCATTGCTGTGAATGAAATAACGGTCGTATAAGGTTTGCAGCCCCAGGTAGGTAAATTGCTGGTCACGGTCGGCTTGCAGGGCTTCGCCCAATACGCCTAGATCGTATTCCAGTAAGTGTGGTGAAATCAGCCCCAGCTCCACGCCTTTCTCTATATAAGGTGCAAGCGTTGCTGCATAGCGGTAGTGCATTTCAGATTGGGTTGCGGCTTCGGCGATACCGAGAAAACCCAAAGCTTCTGCACGAATGGTATCCATGAGCAGACGCGCTGTCACACAGGAGTAGTCAGGATCTTTCTCTACCATGGTTCTGGCGGTCATCACTAAAGAGGTGCGCACGTCTTCCATCTTAACGCCGGGATAAAGATTCTTTACTGTTTCTTCATAAATCGCCTCGGAGGAAACATCCGCCAGGCCTTCACAGGCTTCCCTGATTACTGTTTGTAGGCGCTGTGTATCTAATGGGCCTTGTTCGCCGTTATCGAGAGTGACAGTAATATCACTTTGTGGTTTCTCTTCTTCATGCTTCTGTTGACGCATGCGCGTGTGTTCGGCTCGGTAGATCACATAGCTTCTAGCGATTTTGTGCTCTCCGCTACGCATCAGTGCGAGTTCTACCTGATCTTGAATATCTTCTATGTGGATGGTGCCGCCGGAGGGCATGCGCCGACGAAAAATTTGGGTAATTTGCTTGCCCAATTGCTGCACAGATTCATGAATACGGGAAGAAGCAGCGGCATTGCCGCCTTCAACGGCCAGATAAGCCTTGGTTATGGCAACAGATATCTTGGACTCATCATAGCTAACTACAGCGCCGTTGCGTTTAATGACCCGTAATCGCCCGGGCGCGGTTGCGGCAAGAGTTTCTGTTTCGTTGCTTGTGGGAGTAGCGGGGGATGAAGAGCCACCGCTTGTTTGTATATCTATCTGCATTATGTGCTCCGAATTTGCTGTCTACTGCCAAATGTTCGTGGTGGGCTGTATTGTATTGTTGTTATCAAATCTAAACCCTGCGGTCTGGCTCTCGTGGTCTAAGCTCTCGTGGTTTAACTATTGCTGAATTAGTTTTTTAAAGCGGAACAAACCCCGTCAGACCAGATTTAGCAACGAAATTGAAACAGTCGAACCTTGAAGCTGATACTCAGTAAGCCGTATACTATATATTGTGTTTTTCCGGCTTGGCTTTATTTGTTTTCACTTGGCTTTCACTTGGCTTTCACTTGTTTTCACCAATCTTATTGGGAATCCCAAAAGCAGACCCAAAAATAGCACGGAAACGTCCGCAATGATCAAGTGCTTTTCTTGTTATTGGTTGCTGCGGCATGGCCAGGCACCCGACTTTGCACTAATTTTTAGTAGAATATCCGCGAGAAGCAAGGTCTTGACTTAGGCGTAACGACTACAATATATAGACAATCTCTAAATCAAAGATACAAGATAATGCGCCTGGCGTCTAAATGCAAGTGATTTCTTTGTGAATTCCTTGTGAGTAAACTGTGAGTAAACTGTGAGTAGGCCGTTGTTGTTTCAGGGAAAGGATAAAAAGACGCTGATGCAAACAATAGACCCGGACGGCACTTCAAAAAAAACAGGAAAAGGCGTGAAAATCGTTCGGAATCAGCCCATTGTGTTGATCTTCTACACCACAACATATAGTGGTGCGCGCGCGAACATCAATCCCCGTAATTGTAGTGGGAAAACAGGTAGTCGAGCAAAGCCTTCTGTGAATGCAGACGATTTTCAGCTTCATCCCAGATCACGCTGTTTTCCTTATCGAGAACCTCTGCACTCACTTCTTCTCCACGGTGAGCAGGCAAGCAGTGCATAAACAGAGCCTCTGGCTTAGCCAGTGCCATCAATTCGGCATTAACCTGGTAGCTGGAAAAGCTGGCATTTCGCCTGTCCTGCTGTTGCTCTTGCCCCATAGATGCCCAGACATCAGTGACCACTAAATCTGCCCCTTGTACTGCAGTTTCAGGGTCTTGGCTTAACCGAACCCGGCTCTTGAAGCGCTCGCTCAGATCTGGATTCGGCGCAAAGCCTGGAGGACAGGCAATTCGTAATTCAAAGTCGAATTTGTCCGCCGCATTAATATACGACTGGCACATATTATTGCCGTCGCCTATCCAGGCCACGGACTTGCCGCTAATACTTCCTCTGTGCTCTTGAAAGGTTTGCATATCAGCCAATAATTGGCAGGGATGAAAGTCATCGCTGAGAGCGTTGATTACCGGCACGGTTGAATAGTCGGCAAAGCGTTGTAATTTCTCGTGCTCAAAGCAGCGAATCGCTACACAGTCAAGCATGCGTGTCAGCACTCGTGCGCTATCTTCGACAGGCTCACCTCTGCCCAATTGGGAATCGGCATTCGCCAAAAATACTGTTGCACCGCCGAGCTGGGTCATGGCGACCTCAAAAGCCAGCCTGGTTCTGGTTGAAGGTTTTTCAAAAATCAGCCCCAGCGTTTTCTTTGTTTGCTCAACTGCCAGTTCAGGATTTTCCTTCAACTCAATCGCACGCTGGATGATGTTTTGCAATTCAATGCGACTCAGATCCTGCAGGGTAAGAAAATGTTTTACGCTCATTAGGGTTATCTGCCCGAAAAATAGGCTATTTGGCCTTCAAGGAAACCACACTGCCGAAAATAAAAAAGGCAGCTCGCGCCGCCTGTGAATGGGCCATTTTAACCAGAACTGATGGTGGTAGCAATTATTAGGGAAATTATTGCGAGGATTACTGCGAAAATTATTGCGGGGATTACTGCGGGAATCTCTGATAGAATTACAAAGTATGAACTCTATAGAATTAAAGCTTTTTTCCAGTCGAGTTTCCGCCATCTGTGACGAGATGGGCATGGTACTCAGGCGCACTGCCTTTTCACCAAACATAAAGGACAGGCTGGATTTCTCCTGCGCACTTTTTTCTGCGCAGGGGAAATTGTTTGCCCAGGCCGCACATATTCCAGTACACCTTGGCAGCATGGCCTTTGCGATGGCGTCTATAGTGCAAGACAGAGACTGGTTTGAAGGCGATATGCTTGTGCTGAACGACCCGTTTCTGGGCGGTACGCATTTGCCTGATGTGACGCTGATTGCGCCAGTTTTCATTGACAAGGGGAGCTGCTTGACAGGCTTTGTCGCAAACAGGGCACATCACGCAAATATTGGCTGCGATACCCCCGGTTCGATGCCAATATCATCGCGATTGGAAGAGGAAGGCTTGATTATTCCCCCTACGCTGTTGTTTAGCGCGGGCAAATTGCAACAATCTGCCTTGTCCTTACTGGAGCTGGAAGCTGCCTCACTCAACGGGGATTTTGCGGCGCAGGCCGGGGCGAATAAATTAGGAGTTCAGCGGCTGCAAGCCCTGGTGGAGACTATGGGCTTGCCCGCTTATAAACAGGGGATGGTTGAGCTAAACGAGTACGCGGATCGAATTACCGCCGGTGCTATCTCGCGGCTAACAAAAGGCTGCTACAGTTTTGTGGATTATCTTGATGATGATGGCTGCGGTTCGTCGAATATAGAGCTGGCTGTAGACATGGAAATTAGTTCTGATGCCATAACAATGGATTTTAGCAAGAGTTCGGCGCAGGTTCATGGAAATTTAAATTGTCCAGAATCAGTAGTGGCGGCGGCAGCATTCTATTGCATCCGCTGCCTTTTGCCGGAAGATCCCCCGGCTTGTGAAGGTTTGTTTAGAAGAATTCAGCTAAAAACGAAGCCGGGCTCCATCCTTAATGCTTTCAGACCAGCCGCTGTTGCAGCAGGTAATGTGGAAACGTCAAGTCGCCTGGTCGATTTAGTGTTTGGAGCACTTGCTCTGGTTCTGCCGCAGAAAATTCCAGCGGCGAGTCAGGGCACTATGAACAATGTGGCAATGGGGCATATTGATGAGCAGTCGGGCGAGCGCTGGGACTATTATGAAACGCTTGCCGGCGGTATTGGTGGTGGCCCTACAACTTCCGGCATGGATGCTGTACACAGCCACATGACCAATACCCTCAATACACCAATAGAGAGTTTGGAAATGCATTACCCATTGCGTGTTTGCAGGTATGCCATACGCAAGGGAAGCGGTGGCAAAGGTCGGCATCGAGGTGGTGCAGGTATTGTAAGAGAGTATGAATTTTTGCAAGAGGCACAGTTAAGCTTGCTCAGTGAGCGTCGCACACTGAGACCCTGGGGCTTGAATGGCGGTGGGTCAGGGAAGCAGGGCAGAAACTCACTAAATGGCAAGGCATTGCCGGGGAAGTGTTCCGTGCTGGTTAAAACAGGCGATCGCTTGCTCATAGAAACACCCGGGGGGGGTGCCTGGGGAGCTCTTGAAGTTCCTGTTTCCGCCACCACTTAGAGTAGCGGTGCCAAGTGAGCACTCACAAACAAGTACTGCCGTTGTAAACCTGCGCGCTTAGCAGATTGCGTGGCGTCCGGTTGGATCGCAATGACTAATTAGATAATCGAGGCAATTTTTATGAGTATTGAAGAAACCATCAAGGATCAAATTGATTCTAATAGTATCCTGTTATACATGAAGGGCAATCCAGAGCAGCCACAATGTGGCTTCTCAGCGCAGACTACTCAGCTATTAATGGCCTGTGGCAAGCGCTTTGCCTATGTCGATATATTGAGTAACCCGGACGTCAGGTCGACACTGCCGACAATTTCAAATTGGCCGACATTCCCGCAGCTATTTATTAATGGTGAACTGGTTGGGGGTTGCGACATTATTACCGAGATGCATGAAAAGGGCGAATTGCAGGCGCTGCTGGATACGGTAGAGAGTGATTCGGACGCATAGCGTTTGTCAAACTGCGCCACGGTGTGCTGCGTCAATCAGTCATCGGCCAGCCGCCAAGATGCTGCCATTTATTGACTATCTTGCAGAATAGTTCGGCGGTTTTCCCCGCGTCATAACGCGCTGAGTGTGCTTCCTTATCATCAAATTCTATTCCTGCCGCTGCACAGGCTCGGGCCAGGACAGTCTGCCCATAGGCAAGGCCGCTTAGCGTGGCGGTATCGAAGCATGAAAAAGGGTGAAAAGGATTTCGTTTTAGATTATGACGCTGGCTGGCTGCATTGACGAAGCCCTGATCGAAATGCGCGTTGTGGCCCACGAGAATAGCTCGGTTGCAATGATTTGATTTCAGGGCATTGCGTACCCTGCCAAACATTGCTTGCATGACTTCTCGTTCGGGTCTGGCAATGCGAAGTGGGTGGTAGGGGTCTATGCCGGTGAACTTGAGCGCAGAATCTTCGATATTCAATCCTTCGAATGGAATAACCCGATGAAAATAAGTTTGCTCAATACCAAGAAGCCCGTTTTCGTCCATCGCTGGAATTACCGCTGCTATTTCGAGGATCGCGTCGGTTTCCGAATTGAAACCCCCAGTCTCTATATCAATAACAACCGGTAGATAGCTGCGAAACCTGTTGGCGAGCAGGTGGCTGGTCTCTGTTGCAGAATCGGGACTGATCATTGAGTGATCTCATCGACGCGCCAACTAATGCTTTCTCCAGCCCGCATGGGAACCAGCGACCCACCCCCGAATTCAAATTGCGAGGGAACTGTATTTTCCGTTTTGCGCAAAGTCACGCGGGTTTTGTTGCGTGGCAGGCGGTAGAAATCGGCGCCAAAAAAGCTGGCGAAACCTTCCAGTTTGTCCAAGGCTCCCTGTTTTTCGAATATTTCTGCGTAGAATTCGAGCGCCGCGTGTGCGGAATAAATTCCTGCGCAGCCGCAACAATTTTCCTTTGTGTCAATGCTGTGAGGGGCAGAGTCTGTGCCCAGGAAAAATTTTGGATTGCCGCTGGTAGCAGCAGCAAGCAATGCTTGTTGATGAGTCTCTCTTTTTAAAACGGGAAGACAGTAAAAGTGTGGTCTGATCCCTCCAGCCAGCAAGTTATTCCGGTTAAACATCAGATGATGAGGGGTAATGGTAGCCGCGATATTGTCCGCTTGCTGTTTTACAAATTCCACAGCGTCTTGTGTGCTTATGTGTTCGAGTACGATTCTCAGGTTTGGAAAGCTGGATATTAATGGCTCTAGCACGCTTTCAATAAAGATTTTTTCTCTATCGAAAATATCGACTCCAGCGTCCGTGACTTCTCCATGAACAAGCAAAGGTAAATCCAGTTCAACCATTGCCTCTAAACAGGGATAGACCGATTTCAGTTCAGACACACCGGATTCGGAATTGGTTGTGGCACCGGCAGGATAGAATTTTATGGCTTGCACGCAGCCCTGCTGCCTGGCGTAGCGAAGCTCTTCTGGCGTTAATTGATCAGTAAGATAGAGAGTCATCAGCGCCTGGAAATTGTTGCCTTCTGGAATGGCGGAGCTGATTCTGTTGCGGTAGGCCAAAGCCTGTTTCACGGTTGTTATGGGTGGCTTGAGGTTCGGCATGGCTATAGCCCTGGCAAAAACTCGTGCCGAATGAGGAACTGTTGTGCTTAGCGCATCGCCATCTCTAAGGTGTAGATGCCAATCGTCGGGCTGGATCAGGCTTAGGCTTGTAGGGCTCATCAATGCTTGCTTCTATCGTCGTCGCGGGCTTGGCAGGCTATTGTAACGGAATTAGGCGCGCATCTGAATTAGAAGCGAGTACAGATCCATTGAATGAACTGTTACAAGCCGAAGCACAGAAACTGATCCCCCAGGCGGTCGAGGCCGAACTGTATGTGCAGCTTGAGCAGTACGCCGACCGCCGCACCGAGGCCGGCCATGCAGGAGTAGTTCGCAATGGCTATCAGACTGAACGAGAGATTCAAACCGGCATCGGGCGGTAACGGTTAAGATTCCGAAGGTGCGAGCCAAAAGCGGCGTGCCGGTGACCTTCCAGTCGGCACTCTGGGCCGATGGTGTGTACAGCGGATGAGGCCCGAGCAGGCCAAGCTGTGCGCTCTGGCCATTATTGGTGCGAATGCGCACGGAGAGAAGCACTTTCTGGCCATTGAAGACGGCGTGCGGGAATCGACACAGAGCTGGCGTGAGGTGTTGTTGAAGCTGAAATCCCGTTCCCAAACTGGCGAGATCGGTGACGGTGCCATGGGCTTCTGGGCGGCACTGGAGGAAGTGTATCCCCAGACCCGTCAGCAGCATTGCTGGAGGCACAAGACCATGAATGTGCTGAACGGCCTGCCCAAGTCGGCTCAACCGAAGGCCAAGGCGGCACTACAGTCAATGTGGCAGGCCGGGGCTAAGCACTGAGGCCGAGGCGGCTTTTGCGCTGTTTATCGCGACCTATGAGGCCAAATAGCCAAAGGCGACGCGGTGCTTACAGAAAGACCGCGAGGAGCTGATGGCATTCGACGACTTTCCCGCCCTGTACTGGCAGAGTATCCGCACCAGCAACCCGATTGAATCGACCTTCGGCACCGGCTCGGTGAGCTCGCCGCACCGCATCCGCCATCGTACCAAGCGCTCAAAGGGCTGCCTCGCGCGCGATGGCATGCTTCATATGATGTTCAAGCTGGGCATGTGTGCGGAGAAAAAATGGCATCGCCTGTGTGGCTTTGACTATCTGGCGAAGGTGATTACAGGAATAGAATTGAAAGATGGAATCGAGGTGAAAGACGTTGACCAGATCGCCGCTTGATTCAGATGCTGAAAACAGCAGATTTGACAATAGCTCATGGGCTGTGGATGGAATTATGTGCTTTGTTAAACCGGGTGTTGTGATGTTTGAAAGGGATGTTGCAGCAGAAGGGGTGCTGGCAGATCTGGATAAAGAAAATCGACGAGCGCTTGAATTGACCCTGTATATCCTCCCCGTGTTTGCGGGTGTTAGTGATAAACAGTTACACAGATTTTAGTACAGTCTCTATCACTTAAACCAGCCGCAATGTTAGAGGTCGGATGGAATGGTTATGTCAGCGATTTCTTGCCTCTTTTATTAACAATCCAAACTGGTTTCTGAATTTTTCGACAATCTTTTTCTTTCTCTCTCCTAAAAAATATTCAAAATTTTCTGTTTTCCACAAATCAGGATTGTCAGGTATTAGGTGTTTCTTTAAATACTCTTGACTTTTATCTTGAAACCATTCTTCTGGCGAAGAATCACCTTTTCCACCCGAACCGTTTTCATCTCTGGTTAGTAGCATTAAGTTCCCGAGTTGATCTCTATAATCTTTCTTATATCGCAGACTTCTACCATCTGGTCCTACTTTTTTTTTAAGAAGTTTAGTAGGAAAAATATGGTCAATTTCTAATTCATTTCCAGAATATGATGGAGTAAAGTCTATTTCTTTGTACCAAATATTAAAAATCAAATGCAAATCATTTCTTTTGCCATAGTTTTGTCCTAACAACTCATCTTTTGAAATTTGTAAACTTCGACCATTTTTTCGTATAACATTAAACATTTTTGCATTATTAAAATGTTTTCTTTCATTTATTTCCTTAATACAGCTGTCTATTAAACTATCAGGACTGCCGCTAAAAGAACCGGCTAATAGTGTTTTTAATATGTAATTATCTAAGTGTCTTACATCGTTCCATTTATCCGTATGGTGATAATGAAAATATATTATTGGAATAAGAGTTAAGTAAGATCTAAGTGCTTTTTTCGACCTTAAATATGTATTTCCATATAAAAAGTCTTTGACAGTTCTAATGGAATCTTCCATCCTATCCCATTCATCCATCATACGGTTTTTTATTTCTGGCTTTCTAAACTTTTCAATCTTATAGCTTGCACCAGTATCTAACAAAGTTAAGCATGTTTTTAATACAAAATCTCTTGTAAATTCATATCCTCCTTGATTTAAGTCTCCCAATAAACTCACCATTTTTTCTTCTGCCTCTTGCCAATCAGATGTTAATAATGAAAAAAGCAAGTCAGATTTTCCTAATGGCGTTCCTCCAGAATTTGCTCTAATGAAAATCTCTACAATATCATCATCGCTGTATAATTCTGGTCGGTCTATACTATCAAATTCTTGATATACAATTCGATCCTCCGTTTTGAACACTTGATGCACAGTATCAATATTTTCTCCTATTTTTTTCTTTTGCTCTTCTGTTATTTCATATTGTAACGAGTCTAAAATATTTTTATGTGCGGAATAAACACCTTCCTCCTTAAAAACTATAGCTTTCAGGTTAATCCATATTTCACTAGGTGTGTTTTTAGGTATATTTTCGCTAAATTTAAAAATATACTTAACATCTTCTGGAGCTCTATTGGCACCACTTAAAAGATCAAAATATAATTCTTGCCCATTGTAGCTACCACATAATCCTATAAATAGACTTTGTAATCGTTGTTGCCCATCTAACACCAGCAATTTACAATGATCATTTTCTGGCACATAAAAATCAGTGAAATTTGTATCATTTTTGTAAATATCTATAAATTTTCTATGTTTAATATCACTTTTTGTTTTCCATACTAACAGCGTTCCGATTGGATAATCCCTCATCAAGGAATCAAAAAGCCTTTCTATTTGTACTTCTTTCCATACAAAGTTTCTTTGAATATTTGGAAGCCAAAAATCTTGGTTTAATTGCTGAACGATTTTTCTGATTGTAGTGGTTTGATTTTTCATAAGAGTGCACCTATTAGCTAAAAGACACATTAAATGCGGCTGACAATAATTCTGAGTCTATGAAGAATACAGTAGATAATATACACCAATTATCACTGCTGTCCAGTTAACTTTCATATGAGTGCCATTTGATTAACATCAGGCAGCCTGCCATCAGGTGGATCACCCCTCAACAGCGCCATCAGGTCACGCTTATCAAATAAATTGAGCTGTAGTAATCGCAATAGCTGCTGCATACTTTTTGTGAGTGCTGACTGAAACTTCAGAAACGCTATTAGCAGGTATACGCACATCGCTATCCATATTTGAGTCATCACTGCATTTTTGCTCGTGCCAACAAACGATTTTATTTTCAGGTTCTGTTTTATCCACTTAAAAAATAATTCTACTTGCCACCTGGCTTTGTAGATATCGGCGATCGTCCTGGCTGCCAGTTTGAAATTGTTCGTTAGAAACACATAGTGCTTACCCGTCTCCGCATCTTTGTAGCCAATCCGCCTTAAGCGGACTGGACATTTCCTGGAGACCTGGGGGCCAGTGAATTCTATCGTTTGATCACACGTCAAACCTTTTCCTTTCAGCACTGGTCGACGCTCGATAATACGGTATTTTGCATTGTTCTTAAGCCGGGTAACAAAGAAAATATCCTTATCTGTCAACTGTTTATACCAAGCGTAATCATTGTAGGCTTTATCAATCGCAACAATACTTCCCTTGGGAAAGCTGAGCGTGCGGCCCACTGTTACATCGTGCTTCTTCCCTTCTGTGATAGTCACAAACTCGGGCAAATAACCCGCATGATTCAACCCGACGTGCAGTTTAATCGCTCCTTTGGTGGTGCGAAAATCAGCCCAGGGAAACGCAGACAAACACAAGTCGATGGTGGAAGCGTCCAGCGAATAAAGCGGGTGATTAAATCTGAAATTATGATCAGGTGCCACGCACTGGCAGCGAGTTAACAGTTTTCCAAACAGCGCTTCGTACAGAGCATAAGGCTTATCTTCATTGATGCGCGATAGGTTAGACCGCGACAGCTTCGCGCTACCCAGGTGGTAAAGGCGATGCATTTGCGCCGACATATTGTCCACGATATCGCGCAAGCTGTTTCGACCGGACAATTGAGCCATCGTCAGCGACACAAACTGTGACCAGCGGGAGGCTTTACGAAAAGCACGACCTGAATGATGTTGTTTGGCAAGGGTCTCAAATTCATGTCTCGGAACAAGTTTTAGTATTTGTGACAGGATCGTATTACAATGCGCCATGGTCTGGTTCCCTCTATTAATACACTGTTTTCTAAACAATCTCATTGTATCAATTGTGGCGAAATCAGACCTTTTTATTTCTCCTTAACGGGACAGCAGTGATAAAGTTTGGTAAATATGAGCTTAAAAACTTCCTCAAACACATCCACGCCGGCATTGGCTAAAACCTCATCTTCCATTTCTAAAATGATGTCTTTTAAGGATTTTCTTTCATTGGAAATTTTATCTTTAATGATGAGGTCTTTTAGGGTAAAGCGTTCGCTGAGAATGTCATTAAGACTTTGGTTTGCCCTTGGAATGTCGGTGATGTCTTCAAAATAATTCGGGTCTTTGCGGTGGTAATGGGATATTTGCTCGCCATTTGTCCAGACACCCATCGGTGCACCTGTGGCATTGCAATAAGAGCGAAGCTGGCTTTTACCGTCTTTGAGTTTTGGCTTTTTTAGCTCAATGACGACATAAGCGGTATCATTGCGGTCTTTGTCAAAAATAACAATATCCGCACTTTTCTTTTCTCTGCCAAAGTTGACCGAATATTCGAATGCCAATCGTTTTTTAGGGTATCCATAATCACGGATAAGTCGTGTCGCATAAAGCTGACGAACAATTTCTTCTGGCTTGATCTGAATATCTTTGTCTCGAACGATACATTTGATAAAGGGTACTTCTTTCCCTGCCTCCTTCCCTCGGGTAGTCTTGGTAAAAATCGCTTGACGCAAAGATTCAATTTCATCTGCGGAAAACAAGGCAAGATGGTAACGACTGTCTTTGCGTGTTTTTTCGATTAAATCAGTCATTTGTTTTTCTGCGTCATCGGGCATAGATTATTGCATTATAGATTGTTGAATTGATGTGTATGATACACAGGAATATAGCATAAAGGCTGTCCGATAAGCTAACACCTCGCCCAACCTCTATAGTCAAACCTGCGTTTACTCGGCTTACCAGATAGAAATCCGTAAAACGTAGAAATCTCTGGCTGTACACGGTTAACAACAACGGTTAGCACCAAAACCTCCATCACCATGGGAGTGCAGGCTTATGACTATGCTGCCCCTGGAAACTCGATACAACCAACAATTTACTCACCTCTCGTGCCAGTTTCGGCTACATCGCTCAAATAATGGGCTCTCTTGAACTCCCTGAGCCTGTCTGAGCGAATAAGCCCTGGCTGTTATATTTACCTGCGGTTGCCACCAACCGCGATGGGCTTTAGTCAGCAATTGAACAAGACCCCATTTATCGGCTATGCTCCCACTCTTACAACAACATTTCTACAACACTGCAGTATCTACAGGAGAGAATAAGAATGACAATGCAAAAAACGCCTCTATTAATGTCCAGAATACTAGGTAGGGGTGCAATCCTTGACCCTGATATTGAAGTAGTCACCATGCAGACTGAGGGAACTCACCGACAAACGATCAAACAGACATGGGATCGAGCCAACCAGGTGGCGCATGCCCTGAAAAGTCATGGCATAGAAGTTGGAGACAGAGTCGGCAGTTTTATGTGGAATAATTATCGCCATCTGGAGCTGTATCAAGCTGTACCCTCCATGGGTGGCGTATTGCACACCTTAAACATTCGACTCTCGCCCACCGATCTCGAATACATCATCAATCACGCCAATGACCGCGTCATCTTCGCCGACGAAGACCTGCTGCCGCTATTGGAGCCGCTGTGGGGGAAAATTCCCTGTGTTGAGCTGCTAGTCATCTGTCGTCACGGTGAGGGGGGTGAGAGTTCATTTGAAAACCAGATCGACTACGAAGACTTTATTGCTGGCCAGGAAACCAGTTACGATTGGCCAGATATAGATGAGAATGCGCCGATGGGTCTCTGTTACACCTCCGGAACAACTGGCAGGCCGAAAGGTGTGATGTACACAAATCGATCTACCTACCTGCATACCCTGACTGAATGCCTCACAGACTCCCTGGGCTTGTCCTCGCTCGACTCTTTGCTGGGTATTGTGCCCATGTTTCATGCCATGGGATGGGGATTGCCGTTCTGTGCTTCCATGCTGGGCTGCAAGCTGGTACTGCCTCATCGTTTTATGGTGCCTGGTGCATTTTTAAAATTAATGCAAGAAGAAGAAGTGACTATTTCGGCCGGGGTGCCGACCATCTGGCAAGGGGTTAAAGCTGTATTGGAAGCTGATCCCGATAAGTACGACCTTAGTAAACTAGGTCGCTTAACCTGTGGCGGTTCGGCTCCACCGGTGTCCATGATGCGCTGGTATTGGGATACTCATAATATCGAAATGATTCAGGGCTGGGGCATGACTGAAACAAATCCATTGGGCACCCTGTCCAGAAAGGTGTCAAAACGCTCCCAGTTAAACATCACCGAAGATCAACAGTTTGAAAATATTGCCAAGGCGGGATTGGCGATGGCAGGTCTTGAGATAGAAATTTTCGACGAGGAATGGAACAGACTGCCCCATGATGGCGAAACCGTAGGAGAATTGTGCATTCAGGGGCCATGGATCGCAGCGGAATATTTCAATGACCCACAGCCTGACAAGTTTCATAATGGTTGGCTGGTAACCGGGGACGTGGCCAAGATAGACCCCGAACAATACATAATCATTGCTGATCGATCAAAAGACTTAATCAAGTCCGGTGGCGAATGGATATCATCGGTTGATCTGGAAAATCATATCGTCGGCATGCCCGATGTAGCACAGGCTGCCGTTGTCGCCCAACCGCACCCGAAATGGGATGAGCGCCCGGTGGCGCTGGTGATAATGGCTGCGGGTAAGACGCTGGATAAAGCTGCGGTTATCGAACATTGCAGTGAAATTTTCGCCAAATGGCAACTGCCGGACGATGTTATCGAAACAGATTCACTGCCACTGACATCTACCGGCAAGATAGATAAGAAAACGATTCGCGCAAAGCTGGATGCCGAAGCTTACCAACTTCCCGATCTGCGTTGAATAGAACCAGGTGGCCACTGTCCGGGGTCGGCAGGTGCATAATCAATACCTTCTGCATCTGCCCGCCTTGCCCCGGCCATAATTCCAGCTAACGCATAATTGCCCTCATGGCAGGCATGATTCTCCCAGTGGGCGCACCTCAGATCCATGAAATTGGCTCGCCCCTGCTCGCGAGCCTGCGGCTCTGATTGCTCTCAGGAAACATCTCCATGACAGCGGTCTTGCTTCCGCGTTGAATTCAAAACGAAGCGGATTCCAGGCAGGCAGTGTCTAAATCTGTTATAAGGGGTGAAAGCTGAGTAGACTCAGCCCGGCACAACGAGTGCTACCCTAGTTACGGATAAGAATAAGGATGAATAGCCCCCTATGTCTAACATGAAGCAGCTAGCAGGCGGAGTGACATTGATCGCCAGCATAGCAATACTGGATGCGTACATAGTAGTGGAATCCGTGCAAGATTTTGAAAACATGGTTTTGCTTGAATCGGGCATTTTTAAAATGGGTTCTAACAAGGGTCTGGCCGACGAGAGTCCGGTGCACGAAGTCAGTCTCGATACATTCTGGATTGATAAATATGAAGTCCGCAACGCTGACTACGAAAAATTTATAATAGCTACCGGCTATCTCACTGAATCGGAAAAACAGGGCGGCGGCCTGGTATTTGCCACTCCGCTTGAGAATCAAGCCATGAGCCAGAATCACGGCGACTGGTGGAATCGGGTCATCAAGGCGAGTTGGAAACAACCCACCGCTGCCGAAGACAGTATCGCGAACAAAACTGATCACCCGGTAGTGCAAGTGAGTTACGCCGATGCCCTGGCGTACTGCGATTGGCTAGACAAAGAGTTGCCCACCGAAGCACAATTCGAATTTGCAGCCAGAGGTGGCAGAGAGGGAGAGATGTACAGTTGGGGAGATTCCCCCTTGCATCATGGTCAAGCTGTAACAAATTACTGGCAAACAAATGCTAATCCTGACAGTGCGACTGCCGATGGCTATGCCGGCACTGCACCGGTAGGCAGCTTCCCTCCTAACGACCGTGAACTATACAATATCAGTGGCAAAGTTTGGGAATGGGTTTCAGACTGGTACCACCCCGACTACTATTCGACCAGTGAACGGGAAAACCCACGCGGCATGAAACTCGCCGAGATCACCGACTCTGGTGATACGCAAGAAGCCATGAAAAGTATTCGTGGCGGCTCATTCCTGTGCAGTGATGATTATTGCAGCGGGTTTCGCGTCAGTGCGCGCATGCCTGTAGACCTTGAATCCAGCACCAATCACACCGGTTTCCGCTGCGTGAAGAATGTGAAGTGAATTGAGCATGTCATGAATCAGCTTAACCGGGGTCGCTGCACTGAGGCGATAGTTTCCTGAAACTCGTGGTGTTAAATTTCTCTCGCAATAAGCAGTTTCATTATTTCATTACTGCCACCATAAATTTTCTGAATACGACTATCGGCATACATCCTGGCGATCGGATATTCCATCATATAACCATAACCCCCAAAGAATTGCAGACATTCATCAACTATTTCGCACTGCTTTTGAGTAGTCCACCATTTCGCCATGGCTGCCGTCGCTTCATCCAGCTTTCCTGCGGCCAATTTCATCGCGCAGTCATCAACGAACACCCTGGCTAGTCGGGCTTCAGTATAGCGTTCCGCCAGACGAAACTGTGTATTTTGAAAATCGAGGATTCGTTTACCAAATGCTTTACGCTGTTTAACGTATTCGCTGGTTAGCTTGAGTGCTTTTTCAATTGCTGCACAGGCTCCGGCTGCAATAATCAAACGTTCCTGAGGAAGCTGTTGCATAAGTTGAGCAAAACCCTTGCCTTCTGTTGAGCCTAACAAATTTCCACCGGGCACTCTTACATCATCGAAAAATATCTCTGCGGTGTCCTGCGCTTTCAAGCCCAGCTTTTCGAGGTTTCGGCCGCGACTAAAGCCACCTGCGCCTTCCACAAAATCCGTCTCAACCATAATCAGCGAGATGCCCTTGCCGGACTGCGCCGGATCTGTTTTTGCCACCACACAAATAAGATTTGCCGTCATTCCGTTGGTCAGAAATGTCTTCTGCCCATTTACTACATAGTCTGCACCATCCAAAATGGCGGTAGTTGCAACCGACTGGATATCCGAGCCGGTTCCCGGCTCGGTCATTGCGATAGCTGAAACAATCTCTCCGCTGGCCATTTTTGGCAGCCATTTCTGCTTTTGTTCTTCACTTCCATAAGCGTTCACATAGTGGGCGACTATGCCGGAATGAACTCCGTTGCCGAAGCCGGTTATGTTGGCGTAACTGAGTTCTTCCACAAGCACCATTTCGTGTTTGAAGTTACCTCCACCACCGCCGTATTGTTCAGGGATGGAGGCACAGAGAAGACCTGCCGCACCCGCTACTCGCCAGGCATCACGATCGACAAAGCCTTGTTTCTCCCATTTTTCCATTTTCGGCATAAATTCCTTTTGCAGAAATTTTGCAACCGAGTCACGCATGATCTGTAGCTCTTCATCCATCCAGGGGGATTTATAAGATTCAAGCATAAGGATTCCCCTCAGGAGGCGACTGAGTTCATGCGTTCGATGATCATGGCATTCGCGGTGCCGCCACCTTCGCAGATCGCAATCAATCCATAGCGAGCCTGCCTTCTCTCTAACTCGTGAACCAGGGTGGTCATGAGTTTAGCGCCAGTGCCACCGAGTGGATGACCCAGGGCCTGGGCACCACCGTTTACATTTAACTTGTCCAGGTCGGCGCCGACCGCTTTGGCCCAGGCAAGTGGCACGGAACCAAAGGCTTCGTTGACCTCGTATAAATCAATATCGTCAATGCTGAGACCGGCTTTCTGTAACGCTTTTTGGGTTGCCGGAATTGGCCCTTCCAGCATCATCACGGGATCAGAGCCAACGACTGCCAGAGCGTGTATCCTGGCTCGAACAGGTAGCTTGTATTTGCTAATTGCGTTTTCATTCGCGATCATCACCGCCGCTGATCCATCGCTTATCTGACTGGCAGTGCCGGCGGTAATAACACCGCCCTCACGCAAAGTGTGTAACGATTCCATTCCTTCCAGGGTAGCGCCATGTCTTATACCTTCGTCTACGTCATGCACATCGGCGGAGCCGTCTTCCAGTGTAATAGTCAACGGAACGATCTCTTGTTTAAAGTAGCCATTCCCGGTGGCCGAGCTTGCACGTTGATGGCTCGACAAACCGAAGGCATCCAACTGTTCCCTGCTGATAGCGTATTTTTCCGCCAACAACTCTGCGCCATCAAATTGACTGAATTGAATGCCAGGATACTGTAGTTCCAGGCGCTCTCCTTTCGGCACACCACGGCCATTCTCCAGACCGTCGCGAATATTGGAACCAATTTCTACCGTACTCATCGCCTCAACACCACCGGAAATAATAACGTCCTGTGTTCCCGACATGACTGCTTGAGCGCCGAACTGAATTGCCTGTAGGGAAGAGCCACACTGGCGATCTACCGTAGTGCCAGGAACCGTCAAATCCAGTTTTGAAGACAAAGAAACATTACGCCCCAAATTGCCTGCTTGCGAACCAATTTGCATCACCACACCAAAAATCACGTCATCTACACCAGTATTGGGAATACCGGTTCGATCTACCAACTCGTCAACCACAATCGCAGCCATGTCAACTGGATGAAGATTGCTGAGTCTGCCTTTCTTTTTCCCGGTGGCAGTCCGTACTGCACCCACTATATATGCATCAGCCATTTTATTTGTCCTCGGTAATATTCAGGTTGTCAGGTGAGCTTCTCTTACTGTCTATGTGTGCCTGGTTCGATTGGTAATTCCCTTCATCGCCACTAAAGGGCTGGCATTCGAATAGCGGAATCCAATCGAATTGTCTCTCCATTCAGGTAGGAGCAGGTGACAATATGTGCGACTTGATCTGCAAATTCCCCGGGATTTCCCAATCGCTTCGGAAACTGCGTAATCGCTATCAACGGATCGCGAACTTCGTCTGGCGCGGAAGCCAGCAAAGGGGTTTCAAACACACCCGGCGCCACAGTCATAACACGAACACCGCGCTTTGCCAGGTCTCTGGCGATGGGCAATGTCATAGCGACAATACCACCTTTGGAAGCGGCATAACCGGCCTGACCGGTCTGTCCATCAAACGCGGCAATGGAAGCCACATTCACTATAACCCCCCTCTCACCATCATCCGTAACCGGCTCATTAAGCTGCATGACTTCAGCACAAAGACGCAGCACATTAAAAGTACCAATCAAGTTCACTCGTACTATATGCTCGAATTTTTGCAAGGGCATTGGGCCGTTTTTACCAACAGTTCGAGCAGCGCCGCCGATACCGGCTGAATTGACGTTGATATGAACCGTTCCAAATTCCGCTTTGGCTGATTCCAAAGCCGCGGCGACGGCAAGCTCATCTGCCACATCACCTGCGTGGAAAATCGCCTTGTCTCCAAGTTCGCCAGCCGCTGATTTGAGCATTTCTTCATTCAGATCGAACAGCATGACCCCGGCACCGGCGGCTATGAATTTTTTAGCCGTTGCCAGTCCCAGGCCGGATGCGCCGCCGGTGATAAAAGCTGATTTATTCTGTAATTCCATAATTGATCGGTGCCTTTTTTCGTCGCTAGGGGAGGTGTAGAGGATAAAGTATTCGTTGCCAAAGTGAAACTGCTAAATGAATTGGGTTCCATCTGCTGAAATTTCGAAAGTATTTGCCCCTTGATTTGATTTTATTTTATTTTCTGGCTGCAATCCCCTATGATTCATGGGAATTGCTATTTTTACTGGCAAGGCGAAATGTAACTATTGGCGGGAAATGAAATGGGACCACTCAAGGGATTAAAGATACTGGAAATGGCTGGCATAGGCCCAGGCCCATTTTGTGCCATGATGCTGGCAGATATGGGTGCCGACGTCATAAGAATAGATAGACTCAAGCAAAAAGGCTCTGGTCACCGAGCGAACGTATTGAATCGGGGGCGGCGCTCAATTGCGCTTGATCTCAAAAACCCCGCCGCCGTAGAGACTGTTTTAAGACTTGCCGAACAGGCTGATGCACTGATCGAAGGTTTCAGACCGGGGGTGATGGAGCGCCTCGGTTTAGGCCCTGACATTTGCTTGCAACGAAACCCAAAACTGATTTTCGGCCGCATGACAGGCTGGGGTCAAAACGGCCCTCTGGCTCAGGCTGCAGGGCACGATATAAACTATATATCCATAGCTGGTGCGTTAGGTGCTATGGGCTATACCGACAGGCCACCCTCGCCGCCATTAAATCTGGTAGGTGATTTTGGAGGCGGTGCAATGTATTTGTTGACCGGTGTGTTGGCGGCCCTGTTGGAAAGAAATAGTTCCGGACAAGGTCAGGTTATAGACGCGGCGATGACGGACGGCACCGCGAGCTTGCTTAGCCCTTTTTATGGATTGATGGCGATGGGTATGTGGACCACCGACAGGCAGAGCAATAAGCTGGATGGCGGTGCCCACTACTATGGCAGCTACCAGTGCAGTGACGGTAAATACATTTCTATCGGTTCCATTGAACCCCAATTCTACGCATTACTCCTAAACAAGTGTGACATTGAAGATGAAGAATTTCTCGCGCAGCACGACCAACAGAGCTGGCCTGTACTGCGAGAAAAATTGACTGCGCTTTTTCGGAGCAAAACAAGGTCTGAGTGGTGTGCGCTAATGGAAGGCACGGATGTGTGTTTCGCCCCTGTGCTTGACTTGCGTGAAGCACCAGGCCACCCACATAACATTGCCAGAGAAACCTTTATTAATGTAGACGGTGTAACCCAGCCAGCACCGGCACCAAGATTCAGCCGCACACAATCAGAGCGGCCATCACAAGCGGCCATGGTCGGCGAACACACAGAGCAGATTCTTGCCGATTGGGGTTACGCTGAATCTGAAATCGAACAATTGCGATCGACAAACGCGATCTAGTTAATTGACACTGAAAAACAACTAACTCATTGATAGTGCCGGTCGTTTAGCCCAGGAATTAGCGCGTAAACCAGCCCCTGTCATTTTGCAGAAACCGGCTGGCCTGGGTGACAGAAGCTACTAGACAGAGGTTACTAAAGGGAACAGCAAGATCAAGGACTGGACAAGGGCACAGGCGTCATAATGCCTGGCACCACGACACAGGAACCGACAATGTCGACAAGACCCACTGCGAAAACGTTGTTGAAAGCAGGCGGCTGGTGGCCGCTGCTTGCTCACCTGAAGTCAGATCAGAGGCTAAAACGAACAACCATGCTATTTCCTCTAAATAAGCAAATTTGCAGTAAAAAAGCACCAAATTCTTTAAAAATCTGAAAAACGGCATTGTAAAGCCCAAATCAACAAAGGTGGTGTTACAAACTATTTCAGGATTAGCGAGGCGTAGTTCAGAATTTACAAGACAGCCCTTGAAAATTTTGCTTCAATCCGTCTGTTAAAAGAGCAGTTTTTACTATTGCTCTCACTTGTAATGAGCCTTGTTGGCTATTCCAGGTAAAGCGAGCAGAGCAAATAACCAATTGCAATTGAATGGAGGCTCATCCGGTGCTATCTACAACCAATCGGTCGATATTTAATGTTACTGTAAATTTATTCAAGGCTGCTGTAGCCCTGTTAGTTTTGGGGCTGCCATTATTGGCAAATGCCCAATTCGGGCAAGTTACATTTCATAAGGATATAGAGCCAATCCTGCAACGCAGTTGCCAAAACTGCCATCGCCCGGGTGGTGTTGGCCCCATGCCATTGGTTTCTTATGATGAAGTGGCGCCATTCGCTGGTCTGATTGAATACAAGACTGGCCTGAGAGATAGAGCCGGTGCCATGCCTCCCTGGTATATGGAGAAAAATATTGGTATTCAGGACTATAAATTTGACCCTTCATTAAGTGATGAAGAGCTGGTCGCCATATCTAGCTGGGCGCGCAGTGGGGCTCTCAGGGGAGATCCGGCAGACGCACCTGACGCCCTGGTTTTCAGTGACGATCTCAAATGGACTGCGGGGCAGCCAGATTTGGTGGTGAGCACTAACTCAGTCATCAAGTTGGCGGGCACACCAGATTGGTGGGGCGAGATAGATAGAATAGCCATCCCGATTGAAGAAGATCGCTACGTAAAGTCGGTGGAAATCGTTGAAGTGAATGACGTGAACAACTCGTCGGGTACGGGTCGTGACACCGTGGGTGGTAGATACATCTTCCACCACATGATTTGGTCAACTGCCGAGATAGACGACAACGGTCAACGTGTAGAAGGTACTGCTACCAGTTGGCCAGTACACGAAGTTGGCCGCAATGCGGACATATTCGATGAAGATGGCGGACGTTTACTCAAGGCCGGCAGCTATCTTGTCTCGGATTCCGTACACATACATTCCAATGGCAAGGACACGACCGGTCATTTAGACGTTGGTTTTCGTTTTCATCCCGCAGGCTATGAGCCAAAATACGAGCGCGTTATCCTGGGTCTTGGGAATGGCGTGGACATTAGTATTGGCGGGGACGAGGACAGCCAGGAACTGCATGCCTATACCGTGCTGAAAGACCATATTAAGATAATCACCTTCGAGCCACATTTACACGCACCGGGGGAACGCATGTGCCTTGAAGCAATATGGGGCTACACCATTGAGACACTTTCCTGCGTTGGCTATGACCACAACTGGGTTCGTGGCTATGCTTACGACAATAATGTGCAGCCACTGTTGCCAAGGGGAACCATTCTGCATATCGTTGGTTATATGAACAACACCGATACCAACCCCAATGTGCCTGACCCAAGAAATTGGCAGGGATCCGGGAACCGTTCGGTGACCAATATGTTCATCGATTTGGGCATGCGGGTAAAAATGAGTGACCAGCAATTTTTCGAAGAAATGGAAAATAGACGTCAGGCACTCAATCTTGGGCCCAACGATCATGTGATCGGTTGTCCATTATGTTTGGCGCCGCTGGTTGCGCCGATTAAATCCTCGGAAGAGACAAGTAATGAAGTTGCATTGCAGGAGACAAATTAGATATGCCAAGTTTACTACGTTTACTAAATAGTCAGGGCGCGAACGGTATGGTGAAGTTGCTGGCCTTCACGCTTGGTGCTGTACTGGTAGCGCCGCTTGTATCAGCCGATACCTACCGCAGTGGTCAGCACATTGAGCCAGCTTTCGAAGGTTGGCGACCCAATGAAGACGGCTCGTTTAATCTGATGTTCGGTTACATGAACGAGAACTGGGAAGAAGAGCCAAACGTCACTGTGGGCGAGAACAATATGTTTTCCCCCGGTGATGCTGATCGGGGTCAACCCACCCATTTTTTACCTCGCCGTAATCGCTTCACTTTCGAAGTGACCGTGCCTTCCGACTGGGGTGAGCGTGAGCTGGTATGGACACTGGCCGTCAATGGCGTTGAGCGTAAAGCCTATGGAACATTGAAAGCGGACTATTTGGTGGACAATATGGTTATTGCTTCAGAGACAGGGTCTCTGGGAGCTGGCACCAGCAGCCCTGAATCACGCGCGAATACCCCACCAGTGGTGACGGTTCAAGGTGATGCTATCCGTACTGTCCGTGTAGGCCAGCCGTTGGCATTGCGTACAAGTGTTGTAGATGATGGTCTTCCTACGCCAACTGATCCGGTTGAGCAGGCGCGAGAATTCGCGGAGTTTTCCGGGGGCCCTCTCGCAGCAGCCCTGGTTACTGAAGACAATGTGCGACAACGCTTGCTGATGTCGCCGCCGATCAAGGTCACTGTTCAGAAAACGAACGGCTTGTTTCTCTCCTGGAATGTCTATCGGGGTGCCGGAAAGGTGACATTCAACCCACAGCAACCCAAGCCCTGGGAAGACACCCGCGCTGCTTCGAATTCGCCATGGGGGACAATCTGGATGCCTCCACCGGTACCAGAAGATGGCCTGTATGCGGTGGAAGTTACTTTCGATGAGCCAGGCACTTACGTTCTGTGGGGCCGAGCAGACGACGGTGGCTTGTATCACGATGATTACATTACGGTAAATGTTAGCGAATAAAATACCCGGGCTTGTTGTAACGATGTTGTAACCATGTTGCAGGGTGACATTGGGGGTAAAACGGGTGCTTCCCGCCTGCTGTAGTTTTTCGCTATCGAGCCAGGCGTGAAAGTCATCGACGTTTTCGCCAGTGGCGACTATTGCGCGAAGATTCCAGGTTATGTACGAGGGATGAAGGCGAAGTTGTCGCTTTACAACAACGGCGGCTGGGACAGTTTCCTGGCTGCCAGAGTCGCGAACACACTTCATCACATCGACCCCGGGATTAGTAGAAGCGATCTTATCTCAAGCAGATTTGCCCGTAAGAGACTGTGCAAGAACCCCTCGCCAGGTCGCGTTACTGGCGGAAAACCCGTGCTGGCTTGTGTGTTTTATCTGTTAATCAGTTCTGTTACGCAGAAAATCAACAGCCCGATCCGGAAAGTCCGTGAATAGACCGTCGACATCCGCACGAAAATAATGAAGCTCCAATAGCTCTTCAAAATTGTCTGCATAACCAGGGAGCTGGCCTGGATCCAGGCGATAGGTATAGGGGTGAACCTGCATTCCTGCCGCGTGGGCTCGTGCCACTAAATCAGTGACTTTTATAGTCGATTTGCCGGAACTTCCCGTGATTAGCAATCCTTTCTCCGGCCCTATACCGTCGGCGAAAGCGGCCAGCTTATCCATTCCCTTGTCCTCAAACATCCACGGATAAGAAGGCTCTCTCCCAATCAATTGAAGAAGTTTCAGCTCTACCCCTTCGGTCGGCAGTATTTCATCATGAATAATTTTCAGTTCTTCGAAACTAAAGACTTGCAAGAATACTTTGTCCTGCTTGCTGGTGTAGCCATAGGCTTTGAGCATTTTCACTACGGCAGTACTAATATCCTTTCCCGCTGCTCTATGAAACTCAGGCGATTTTACTTCTGGATAGATACCAATATTTTTCCCCGTGGATTTATTCATACCCTGAATCAATTCAATTTCCTCGGCAAGCGTGGGCACGCGAAAGGACGAAGTCCCCATTGGGAATCTATTGCGATACCCCTGGGTTTTGGTGCCGTCTTCGATCTCAAACCCTTCACTGGCATTTAGCTGACGAATTTCCCCTAAAGTAAAGTCAATCGCATAAAAGCGCCCGTCATCGCGAATACGGTTCGGGAATTGTTCTGCTACATCGGTCGTCCTGTCTAAAGTTATGTCGTGCAATACAATGAGCTGGTCATCGCTGGTCATGACCACGTCTTGTCCAATATAGTCCACACCCATCGCATGGGCCATGGCTTTGGCTTCCAGAGTATGCTCTGGCAAATAACCGCTGGCACCGCGATGAGCAATAACGATTTTCTGTGTCTGGGCTTGAGCGCTGAGGGTTGCAGTCATGAGGAATACACCGATTGCCTGGAGAATATTTAGCCTGAAAAGTGGTTTGTACATTTGAGTTACCCCGGTGCCAGAGCGGCAATGACTGAAACAACATGAATGCCCAATGGCGCAAGTCCAGGCGACGAACACTGTCGTTTATAGTACAAAGAATCGGAAAAATACAGCAGAGACTGCTCTATTCCATGAACCCAGTCTATAACGTAATTTGATGGTAACGGTATCGACGATCTTGTCATTCCAGGATTGTTCCAGTAAATCCTGAAATGTGTCGAAGCTGTTCGGCGGCAAATTGCTGCCCCGAGTGTAGACCACGAACAGATCCGATAAAGGTGCGATCTCCCACCGGTAACGAGCCTGGAAGCCAAGCCTGCTAATGACGAAGTCATCTGCTGTGGTGTCCGGCTTCGCTACGGCTTGTAAAAACTCTCTTTACGCGGGATTAACTTGCCAGAAACGATCTTCGAAAGCCTTGAGCGCGGTCCACTGAACACTGAACCCAAGCTGCTGTTTAGCCGTAATGAAGTAGTTCATTTCCAGCCTGGGAGACCATTGGTGGGATCCAAAACTGGTGTAACTGCCGCTGCCCTGGTGCACTAACAAGGCTTCTCTATCTGTATAGTCCAGGCTTAGGTCGGCAGAAAAACGATGGTCGGGTCTCCACACAATACCTGCGGAGCCTTGATTGCGCGCAGGCCCTAACTCATCCTGGTCCAGGCGCAGGCCGAGATTGTATGAAAGTGATTTTGCGCGATCTGTGCTATAGCCAAGGTTGACTCCCCATCTGCCCGGCACACGAAAATCACCGCTGCCCCGGCCCAGCCGATCGTCAATTCGTTGAGGGAAATAGCGAATACTGTACTCAAATATGTTGCCGGAACGTTCGCGAAGACCCGCTATATCGGACTCATTTCGGAAATAGGTGTAGTCGAGATTCATCTGATCGTTGCGCGTGAGAAAGCCGAGGTCATTTATGTCTAAAGTATCGCCGATATACGTTGCTCTTACAGTATGCTGCTCGCCACGCTGTGGCCTAAAACTGAAATCTCCAAAAATACCACTTTCAGTTACACCATCAACGTCACTGTGCATGACTTGTCCATCCATGACCCAGCGATTATCGGATGAAAAATAGTGTGCATTGATATCAGGGTGCGAAATATCGGTTCCCATCCAGCCAAGGGCCCGACGCCCGCCTGCGCCGGTGTCTTCATACAACAGCCTGGCGATGGTGAAATCCCTGCCTGTTGCCTGCATGCGTCCCATCATCCAGGGTTGCTTTAATTTCCGTATCATCTTCTGCGGCTACTAATGTCCCGTAGCGCCAGTTACCATTCTGTCCGGTAAATTTCACAGCGCCCAGTAATTCTGTTGGCCTGCTCAAGTCGGTAGCAACAACGCTAACATCGTCTGCCACATCATAAATTGCGGCACCACCGATTCGCCGCGTATTTAGCAATGAAATCGGCCCACCCGGATCGCCTCTGCCAGAGGTGCGCGGGGACGTGTTAAAGATGTCCTGTCCTTCCAGGGAAGGATCGTTTTCAGGAAGGAATGTCTCAAAAGCAGTTAAATTCACTACCAGGTCATCAGATTCTACGTTTCCGAAATCCGGATTCAGCGTGGCCGACAATAAGGTATTGGTAGTCGGTCGCCAGAATATTTCTGAGCCCACCCTGAATTCAGTTTCAGCAGAGATATTATCGACAACAGTGGAAGCAAAGGGATAGTAAGTCAGTTGCCTTCGAGGCTCAATGTCCCGCAATTCATACTTTTCAAAAGCCGACAGATATTGATTGACCGTACGCGGTAGTGCCGGGTTCGACCAGGCTTCGCCGCCAAGATGGCCAAGCTGCCGTTCCAGATAAATTCCTATCTGTCTGGTTTCGTCCACTTGAGGCAATGGCATCATTGCCCAGGGAATAAAATATTCCACACTCCAACCGTCGTCCAGTGGCCTGGGTACGGCCATGCCAGGAACCATCCCGCTCCAGTTGAGTATTCCTGGACGTCATACGGGCTACCAAAGTAGCTGGCGGTTGATAGTTAATTGCCCCGACATAGATTCCACGCTCGGTATAAAACATTCTGACATGGGTCTGGTAGGGGGCATCCGCCAGGGTGTCTGGACTAATCACCTTCATTCCGTCTACCACAGGAATATTTTGCTAAACTGCCTCATCCACGAAACCGTTCAGGTTGACGTTCGCCACCGCCTCGTCAAGCCGAGTAAGCTGAGGAATTATCCCGCTACTGGATTGCTGTGCCAGCAAAGGCGAGGCGAGAGCCAGCAGCAAAAGACTGGCAGGTATCGATCGAAGAATCCTGATCATAAAATTACCCTGGGAGTGGCTCTTGTTTTGCTGAGACCGCTAAAACCGCAGATAAATAAGGCATAATCGACGGCGCTATATCGCAGATAAAATACTGCTTTGCTAAACAGAAACAAATAGTTACAAATTCTGTCCAGGTTGCGGAAAAGAAGGCTCCCCAGTACTCAAACTACGTTGCCTGGCTTCTCGACTGGGCGCGATCAAATTTGACTGCCGTTTGCATAACGTATTCACAGTAAGCTTCTCTCTTTGTTTATACGCTGCTTTTGGTTAACTGAAATTAAAATTTTGCTGTTGGGGAAACACACCAAACAAGCCACCAGTATGGATGAATACCACATTGCGAGCGCCCGCCAACTGACCTTCATCACCCTTATGCAGCTCAGATACCATGCCATGAAAGGCTTTTCCTGTATAAACCGGGTCCAGGAAAATACCTTCACTGCTTGCCAGCTCGGCTATAGCGGCAAAAATTTCCGGACCGGCGACGCCGTAACCTGCGCCGAGATACGCTTCAATGGTCTTTATCCTGGTATTTTCCAACTCGAAAGGTTGTTTGTACCGCTGCTTCCACAGCGACACATCTTCTTTTATCTTTTTCTCAAAGTAAGCTGCATTATCACTAACCGTAAAAGCCGCCACCTGGCTCTTCATTTGCAACATCCGGGTGCCCACTATAAGTCCTCCCTGAGTTCCTCCGGAACCGGTGGCAGTAACGATATACTCCGGTTCCATGTTCAAATTTTCGAAGTCTTGTTTTAGCTCTTCACAAGCGGCAATATAGCCCCAAAGCCCTATTTCATCGCTGGCGCCAACGGGAATAAAGAAAGCGTTACTCCCCTGGGTTCTGTAACGCGCCTGTAATTCCTTCGCCAGGGCTTCATGACCATGCCATTGGGATTGGCTCAAATAAGTAATTTCAGCACCACTCAGATAATCCATAAGCAGATTGCCCTCCGGCACTTCTGGTTTCTCTCCTCTCAGGATGAGATGCACCTTTAACCCCAGTCGTGCGCCAACAATAGCAGTAGCTCGACAATGATTAGATTGAATGCCGCCGCAGCTAATGAGAGTGTCACAAGATTGCTGTTGCGCTTCAGCAATACAGAATTCCAGTTTACGGATTTTATTGCCAGACACCTCGGTGCCCGTGAGTTCGTCTCGCTTGACCCAAATAGTGGTATTGTCGAAGCGGCGTGAGAATTTTTCCAATTGGGTGATTGGGGTAGGAAGCCGTGCCAGGCTGATTCTTGCAGGCCATTCGATCACTGGATATTTTCTCGCTGTAAAAAACAAAAACGGAACAAGAGCTGGTCCGATTCCGTCTCTGCGCTATTTTGCCTGCCTGGCCTCGTGGAGGGGTATCACAACATTTTAAATCTTACTTCTGGGTGGCGTCGTAAGCCTCAACACCACCTGAACCAGCAGATGCCGAAGCTTCGCTGCCACTATCCAGGGGCTTTAACGCCTCACTGTACAAAAATAGATCCGTCAGCACCGCCCGCAGATGAATAGACGCATTCAAATTGTCCACTATCTCGGAGCCAATTTTCTCCTGCTTGAGCATGAAAGCCAGCGCCGCACCCGCATGGCGACAGTCGTTGGCAATGACTTGTTCGAAATCATCGCTACTGTCGGAAAAAGCGGTCGCGATATTTCCCATCGCAGACGCTATTCCTTCGATGACCGGCCGCGCATGAGGACCAGGCCCGGTTTCTTTCTGCGCCGGCCTGCCCTGTGCGGCAAAAGCCAACAGGAACTCATAGCCCGATTCAATGGCTTCTATATCTTGTTCTATCACAGCCTTGTTCTCGTTTTTCTGGTCTTTTCTAAATCAGTATTCAGGGGTAAATATCCAATTAGTCAGCTTCTTTTGGAGACCACAGGCCAGTGTCATGGTTGGCCACCATTTCATCCTCTGAAATCCAGCCAGATACCATAGAACGTGTGTAGAATAGTTTTTCCGGCCTCAGGGCAAAGTAAATATGCGCTGCCGCCAGCGCTACAAGTGCCAGTGTTGACAGGCCGTGTAACAAGAACATCAAGCCCAGGCGATCTTCCGGCATACTATTAGTTCGATCCCAAAAAGGCGAATCGATCTGCATAAAGAGCAACACGCCGGTAACGACAACTGCCAAAACAACAACAGTGACGGCCCAGTGCATACCCTTTTGCTCAAAAGTGTACTTGCCCGGCTTCTTCGCCGGATCGAAAGGCTCACCGAAATCCCTTGGGCCAAGAATCATGGATTTGAAGTCCTGCCAAAACAGGGAACGCACAATATGAAACGCAACCACGAAGGTAAGTAGCAGGCCAGCAATCCAATGAATGGTCAACCAGGCTATACGCAGCCCCAGAATTGGTGCCACACCGGTTGCGATCAAAGTCAAAATGCTGGCCGCCATCACCCAGTGAAACAATCGGTCAATGCTCTCATGACGAACAACTCGCCGACCTTCTGACGAAGGCTTGTCCATTTTCTTATTGGCTAAAGCGGCCATGATTATCGCGTGCGCTGCAAGGAGAACTAAAACAGCAACGGCAACAACCCAGAGCAAATCCCATGAAACACCGAGTATTACTTCCTCGCCCCAAACATCACGTTTATAGCGGACAATTTCTCCCACCGTACTACCCTCCTGGTTTCTTAACGTTGTTATTTAGTGAAGCCGAGACGAGCCGAGGCTTAACCCCGGATCGCTCTCTTAACCAGATTTTCCATTAATGGCACTTTGAAATGATTGTAGTTCAAAGCCCTGGCACCATCAGTGGCCATGGGCGCAACTTGATTAGCCAATTGCTCTGAACGCTGCTGCCCGCGAATGGCATTTTCTACAGCTTCCAGACGACGCGGTGTGCATTCAACGGCACCGCATACGATGCGGGCATCTGCAATAGACCCGGCAGAGACCTTAATTGCCGCAGCAACATTCACCAGGGCAAAGTCCCATACATTTCGGTCAGCTACTTTTTCAAAATAGAATTCAGTATTTGCCCACGCCTTCGGCAATCTTACTGCTGTTAGAATTTCTCCCTCGTTCAACACGGTCATGGCAACGATGTCGCGAGCCGGACCAACGAAGTAGTCCTGCGCAGGAATCAAGCGTTCACCGCTTGCACTCGCAACAACCATAGTGGCATCAAGTGCGACCAAAGCCGGTGCAGTATCTGAAGGGCTTACCGCAACACAGCGGCTGGCACCAAAGATAGCGTGTTCACGATTCAATCCTTGCGGCGAATCGGCATAGCAGATATTGCCCCCAGCACGGTAGCAATCGAGCCCACGGCGGTAGTACCAGCAACGAGCGTCCTGATTCAAATTGCCGCCCAGTGTTCCCACGTTACGAATTTGTGGGCTGGCAACTTTGCTGGCTGCCGTTGCAAGTAAGCCAAACCTGGCTTGTACCAAGGGATGAGCAGCGATTTCTGTAAGCGTAGTAACAGCACCAATTTCAACACCGTCGGCTGTCTCCTTCACGCCTTTCCAGGCATCAATCCGGGTTAGCTCAATCATGGCTGCGGGCGACTTATTGCGGTCTTTCAACCAGCCGTAAGTATCCTGGCCACCACCCAGCAGCCATCCGTCGCTGCCTAGTGCGCTCGCTAATTCCAGAGCATTCGCTTCATCAGTTGGCTGATAAAGTTCAATATCGGGCATTACGTCATGTGATGTGGCTGGCATATCAACCTCTGAAATTATTTTGAGCCAGGGGTTTTGCTTGTTCCGAAACCCCGGCTATGTGGTTAATGATCATGTCTGTGGTCACCGGCGCAGTATCGAACAAATGTCCACCTAAAGCGTCTGAGATTGCAGCGTTTAATGCGGCCGATACGGCGCCCATTGTTGGCTCACCAACACCTCTTGCACCAACAGGATTCTCCGGATCAGGCAGATCTACCCAACCAGTGCCAATCTCTGCCGGCGTATCAAGATAGGTAGGTATCTTGCTCTGCCAGTAGCCCGAACTCGCTGGAAGGCCATTCTGTGGATCGTACAGGTGTCGCTCTAGTACCGACAGTCCTATTCCCCAAACTGCACCGCCCCTCAATTGATTTGCCAGCCCTTGTGGGTGTACTACAGTTCCACATTCAGCGATGGATACCATATCGAGGATTTCAAACTTCCCGGTTTCCTTGTCCAGTTCAATTTCAGTAAAAGTTACTGTGAAACCTGGCGGATTGTTGTTGTGCCTGGGATCGTGGTAAATACCCATCAAGGCAGAACCGGCCAGCCGTGAAACCGACAACGCAGTTAGCGTGTTCAGTTCTTGCGGTACCTCAGCTTCACCGGTAAATTTCCCACCGAGTTCCATGCCGCGCTGGGCAACTTCGGCATAGCTCATGCTTACACCGGAATCGGCAATTTGATAGATTCTGGAACCGTCTATTTCATAATCAGTGGCATCACCACCCAGCTCCATGGCCGCGATTTCTTTCATCTTGCCTAACAAATCTTGCGCGGCGCCGTAGCAGGTTCGAGTATTAGTGAAGATTGAGTTACTGCCATCCTGGGGAGAGGTAATTGGTAGATGTCTATCAGTGCGACCGGTAACAACATCACACATTTCCCATTCCATCTTTAACACCTCGGCTGCTGCGCGAGAAGTAGATGCATAAGAATAAGTACCGAGGTTACCGACACCGTTGTGGATTTGTAGACGTCCGCCTGGCATTAGTCGGATTAGTCCATCCATGCCACTTCGACCAGCATTGTGATAGCCCTGACCAATACCCAGGCCCCGAATCTTGTTGCCGTTACTTTGTCTGGAGCGGCCTTTCTTGCCTTCCCAATCAAATTGGGCTGCGCCTTGCTCCAAAGCTTCCGGCATATAGGCGCTGGTAAATGGTGTACTTCCAGGGCCACTGACATCGCCGTTTTGTGCGGCGTTGAGTTTGCGAATTTCGAGACGGTCAACACCAAGCGCTTCAGCAGCCTTATCCATAATAGGAGCAACAATAGCCATGATCTGGTTTTCACCAGGACCACGTTGCGCACCACGATGGCCGGTGTTGGTGCCTATGGATGTATTGCGGAAACGCATCGCTTCAGTTTGATAAAGCGCGCTAACACCAGCGGCTGCGGAATTTGCATCGCCGCCACCACCTTTGCCGCCATTGTCAGATATGCAGTACATATCCATGGCTGACATGGTGCCATCCGCCTTGAATCCAACCTTGATCCAACCCTGTAGACCTTGCCTGGCACCCCCTATGGTGAATTCTTCTTCGCGTGATACACGCATCATCACCGGGCGATTAATTTTTTGTGACAGCCTGGCAGGAATCGCCATGCTGGGAATGCTGCCAGCACGGGCACGCTGACCGAAACCACCACCAGTGGCTTCGTTAATAAAGACGAAGTCTTCTAATGGCACTCCGACGATCGCGGCCATAGGCTCGGCGATGGCGGTCAGGCTCTGGGAAGTACCGTGGAGATAGCATTTGCCGTTCTCCCAATAGGCCATGGCGCTGCGCGGCTCCATGGACATATGTGGATAACCGGCTGTAGAGAATGTAGTTTCATGAACGAAATCTGCGGCTGCGAATCCAGCCTCCAGATCGCCGTATTCCCAACTTTGCAGAGCCTCAGCAGTAGGCTCCTTGCCGCTCTTGAAGCTCGCTACCTGGTCGGCTGTCCATTTCTCCTCGGCAAAACCCTGTCGGCGGATAAATGTGTTCCCCCCGTTATAGGCATCCGCACCACCTTCTACCAGGCTATCCAGCGGATCCAATACAAAAGGCAGTCTTTCAATAGTGAGAGAGATTGCAGCTATCGCGTTCTCGGCTGTTTTCTCATCAATAGCTGCTATCGCCAGAATTGGCTCACCCATGAGTGTGGGTTCATTGGTTAATACTTTTAGACCGGGGCCTTGTGGCTCACCGTCAGGATAAACATCGTCTGCGGTCAATAGGCCAAACACCCCATCCATCGCCAAAGCTGCCGATGCGTCTATATCCACAACCCTGCCGTGTGGCACCGGGCTAGTGAGTAAGCGTGCGTACACCATGCCTTCGCGGACATAGTCTTCTGCGTACTTGATGCGGCCGGTAACTTTGCCAGGCACATCTGGTGGAACGAAATCTTTACCAATATGCATAGTTGCCATGATGATTATCCTGTTTGTGCCGCGCGCATGACGCCGTTGAGGTAAGAGTCATAAGAACCACAGCGGCACAGGTTTCCTGCCATACCTTGCCGTGCTTCTTCCCGAGTTGGATTGGGATTGGAACGTAGCAAGCCTACTGCCGACATTACCTGTCCCGGCGTGCAGTAACCGCACTGTGGAGACAACTCATCCACAAACGCTTGCTGCACCGGATGGAGATCACCATTTGCTGATTCCAGGCCCTCTACGGTTTCGACTCGCTTATTCTTGACCGAATGAGTAAGAATGGAACAGGAATAACCGGGTACGTCATCAACCAGGACTGTACACGCGCCACATTCGCCGCGGTTACATCCGAGTTTTGTCCCTGTTAAGCCGAGTTTATAACGAAGAGTAGATGCCAGGGTTTCCTGTGAAGCGACGTCAACGCTTCGCAGCTGGCCATTTACATTAATTCTGACCAATCGTTCCACTGCACCCGCTGGTTGTGCTGCGCCATTGGCCGCATACCAGATTGTGGTTGAAGTGGCCGCTGCACCAGAGGCGATTACCCCTTTGATGAAGCGTCTACGGGTTAATTTTGGATTCACGATTTACATTCGCCTCCGTGGTAAGTTTCTAAATCTAAATGAGAATTATTCGCGTAAGTTTATTCTTCTTGGGCAGTGATTAGTGTCAGTGAGAGTAAATCAACTGTTGCTTTTTATCAAGTCCTTGTCCGCGCTTTTTCCAGTCACCGCAGTTGAAAATACGCTCGACTTCTATTGACCGTGTGCTAGAGGAGATGCCGATACATTCAGGACGAGAATATCGCCGCCAACCAGATTGCATGAAAGTTAAGCCAATCGAGTTCAGCGAATAACACCTGCCAAGCCGACAGTTTCAAGGTTTGAAACTCCAGCGTGGGGAAAGGCCGGAATCGGCAGAAATACCCAAAATTAACTTATAAAGCTATTTGCTCTGGCAAGAACTTCTTCTGCTCCTTTGGCCAATTCGATAAGAACCTCCGCTGCTGGACGAATCTCTCTGATCAAGCCAATTCCCTGGCCTGCGGCACCAGGGGCTACATCACCTCTTTCTACTTTGTACGCTGCTGCCTCAACACGATCAGAGACCATGCGCTGATAAGGCATGGGCAGGGGATCCAGCTTTGCATCCACATAGGCCTGAGCCCACCTGTTGCGAATTAAACGACAAGGTTTCCCCGTAAAAGAACGGGTGATTACCGTATCGTAATCCCTGGACTCGATGATTTTTCTTTTCTGAAATTCTTGTATGCCGCTTTCATGCGTGGCCAAAAAGGCACTTCCTACCCAGGCACCCTGGGCTCCCAACATCAAAGCCGCAGCAACACCTCGACCATCGCATATACCGCCTGCACCAAGTACCGGGATATCACCCGCCGCATCGACCGCCTGTGGAATCAACGCCATTGTACCGACAGGCGAATTGTGGCCCCCGCCATCGTGCCCCTGTGCGACAATCACATCAACGCCTGCATCGACGACTTTGGGTACATGCTTAGTAGAGCCGACCATCGCAATAACTACTGTGTCATTGGCATGCATCCTTCCTACCCAGGTTTTGGGGCTGCCCAGCCCTGAGATATAAACCGACACTTTTTCTTCAATAATTACCTCCATTTGCTGAGCAAAAAAATCTTCGCTGGCTTTAATCCGCTTATTGGGCGACACCTGCTCCAATCCTTCACTTGCCAGAAACTCATCTGCAAATGCTTGATGCCTGGATAATTGGTCTTCGGGAGAGAGGCCAGAAGAGACGCGACCAGGCGTTCCACGACGTACGGAAGCCGGGAGCAGTGTGTCAACACCAAAGGGTTTATCGGTTAATTCTCGAGTCTCCCGAATCCATTCCCTGAGTTCACCAGCAGGCGTGCTTGCGGCACCAAGCACACCCAATCCTCCCGCATTGGACACGGCAGCCGCTAGTGCCGGCGGGCTGGCGTTACCGCCCATACCCGCCTGCACGATGGGAATTTGGATATTCAGCAATTCACATATTGGAGTTTTCAAGTTCATTGTGACGAGTCCCTGGCTTCAGTGGCTGTTGGCAAATTTTCTACAGTAGTGCTTTACAAATCGACATAGATTGCCTGGCAGCTCATCCGGCTGGATACCTGAGGCCGCGAAGTAAAGCTCAAGAAACCAGTTCATCACATACCAGACACCAGGATTTCTAAATAGCCTGACTCTCAAATATCCGTTGAACTGGCAATAAGCATTCAGACTCATGGAAGTCTTCTGGCTCCTGTTAGCCTCAATTACAACCGATTGCTGCCATCAGGTAAAATTACTTTATCTGATGGCGGCCACCTGAAAACGAATGATTAACAGATGCCTCTATTGCATGGTCTCGTTTACCGATTTTGCCGCGTATGCTTTTCAAAGACTACTCTGAGCCTCTTCCAATACGAGATGATACTGAACGGGGGTTATTTCCCGGCAAAAAGGCATGAGTACAATCAATTTTGCACCACTCGAAAGCGCGGTATCAATCCAGAACCCGGAGAATCCTCGAAGTACACCTCTACCTTTTGATTAATCGCTACTGCGCCTGGATCAAGGTCTAGAATATCGCTGACCATTCGTACCCCCTCTTCTAGTTCAATCGTGGCAATCACGTAGGGGACATGATCTGCCCAAAAACGATCGAAAGCCTTATAAGAGATTGTGTAGGAAAAAATATGCCCCCTGCCAGATAATGGTTGCCATGAGAAATCGCTGGACTGGCATTCAGGACAAAGCGGCCGGGGATAATGCTGCAAATGATTACAGTTAGTACACTTTTGAGCTACAAGCTCACCCCTGCTGACTGCCTCCCAAAACCCTTTGCTATGCGCTGATGGTGGTGTAGTTGGACGTTGTGCATCAGTCATCGCTATTTACTCCCCAAAATAAGTGCTGAGCCTTCATGAAAATGCCCTTCACCACTAACCAGGACACGTTCACAGTTATTCACCTGACGCTCTGGGTCCACCTCACCTCGCAGCTGCCTTACCGCTTCACTGACCAGGTTTGCTCCGGAACAATGCCCCTCAGAAAGCAAGCCCCCTGAAGTATTCAGGGGCAACTGGCCTCCAATCTGTATTCGGCTCCCCCCTTCTACAAAAGAACCGCCCTCACCTCTTTCACAGAAACCCAAATCCTCCAGGGAAATAATTACAACCGAAGTAAATGCGTCGTACAGCTGTACGCAATCGATATCTTGTGGCTGCAAATCTGCCATACTGTATGCACGCTTCCCCGCCCTCGCCAAACCCTCGATACTGGTGAGGCCAGGCTTTTGAGTAATCGCCGTAGGAGGGGATCCGTGCCCTTCGCCAATTCCCAAAATCCCAACGGGTTCCTGCTTCATGTCCCTGGCCCGCTGTTTTGACGAAATTACGATCGCCGTAGCACCATCTGTTTCCAGGCAGCAGTCGAACAGTCGAAAGGGGTCTGAAATCATGAAAGAAGCCTGATGCTGCTCCAGATTCATCGTCTTACCATACATTAGAGCACGAGGATTGGCATTTGCATGCTTACGGCAAGTAACAGCAACCGCACCAAATTGCTCGCTCGTGGTGCCATACTCATACATATGCCGTCGAGCAACGGGTGCGAACCACTGTGGCGGTGCGGTATTTCCAAAGATACGTTCGAATTCATCGACATCGTTGAATACGGGGTGTGGCGGGATCGTGCCCTCGCTAACATGAGATACTCGTTGCTGGGAATAGCCACGCCGTCCGGCAACCAGGAGAACATTATTGGCAACACCGCCATGAATGGCCAGAGCAGCACTCTTCATTGCACTGAGGAAGCTGGATCCCCCATTTCGGATAGTGGAGGTGAATGCCAGATCTTCAATTCCAAGGCTGGTAGTGAAATCTTCGGCAATGGTGCCGGCGAGCTCATTAGGCATAACACCATCAATATTTTTTGGCGTGAGACCGGCATCAGCAATTGCCTCTAGAGCAGCCTCAAGATGCAACTCTACGGTTGATTTATCTGTTCCCCTGGTGAAAGGGGTCTGTCCAATTCCCACTATGGCGCAGCTATCGGAAAGTGACACGAAAAGTGACATTAATAGTTTCCTTGCGTGATCATTGAATCTTGAGCATCTATATTTGGAGAATATGTGCTTTATGTCCAATTCTATAAACGTAAGAAATTATTCGTTTATAGAATGGGATAAGAGACAATCCGCAGAACAGGTATGCGGAGAAATCATGGATCCGAATTAGAAAGGAATTAGACTTGCACTGCAATATGCCTGACCATAATGACTTACTTTGGTGCGGCAACTACTCAAACACTGGTTTCGTTGTCTTCAATGTGAGGGCACTATGGTCCAGAAAGCTGATATAGACCTACCTGATGAAGTATTGGGCTGGATTGATCAAAGATGTCATGAAGAAAGAAGCGTCATAGCGGTCGAAAAGGGTTACATTTTTAACTCGTGCGCGTCGGTACAAAACGCTAACCCGATCTATTGGGATAAAAAGGTCGCTTTAGAGATTTGCGGAGCAGATATTGCGCCCCCTTCCATGATCTCAGTGTGGTTACGCCCGAACTACTGGTCACCAGGGAAGGAGAAACGCAGGCTGGCACTGCAAACACACTTTGATCTAAAAGATATTTTTCGTTTGCCAGAAGGAATAATCACTGAGAATGAACTCGTTTTCCATGAACCTGTAAAGGTAGGTGATCAATTACAAACCGTTCAGGTATTGCGGTCAGTCAGTCCACTAAAAACAACCAGGCTTGGAGTCGGACGATTTTGGGTGATCGACTGCTTAATTGAAAATCAAAGTGGTGTGTTATGTGCGATTGATCGTTATACGGGTTTGGGTTATGAGAAAAACAAGTAGTAGTCTGGCGATAGGTGTAACCCCATGAATGCAGGCGCGATTATCTTTGAAGAGGTTTTTGATGGGGTGGAGCTTCCTCGGCTAACCATTGACGTAAGTGCGACTACCGTAGTGTTAGGAGCGATTGCTGCCAGAGATTGGCAACCACAACACCATGAAAAGGACTTCGCCCAGCAACGAAATGGAATGCAGGATATCTTTATTAATACGCCTCACAACGCCGCCTATTTTGAACGATATATAACAGACTGGACCGGATCAAGAGGCCGACTCGCAGGGTTAAAATTTCAAATGATTGATTCCGTCTACCCAGGTGATCAAATGGTGTTTAATGGCAGTGTCAATAAAACCTGCAAGGACCAACAAGGATGTGGGTGGTTAGGTTTGTCACTTTGGTTAACGGTTGCAGACAAAATTACCACACGGTGTAGTGCGAAGGTCGCTGTTCCCAGCTCCGATTTGAGCAATCCCTGGCTTATCAAGGGAGAGGATTGGGACCCAACAGCAATTGATAAATAGCGATTTAGACGGATAGGCATGGCAGGCCGAATCTTATGTCTTCTGACCCCTGTATTATAATTGGCGGCAGCCACGCTGCTGTACAAGCTGCTGCAAGCCTTCGACAGGAAGCCCGGGAGAACGATATTATTGTTATTGGAGCAGAGCCACACCTGTCCTGCCAATGTCCTCCACTGTCAAAAGCAGTCCTTTGCGGGCAGACACCACTTGAAAAATACTTCTCCGTCCAAATCCTTTTACGAGAAGCAAAATATTACTTTAAACCGTGGTAAAACAGCAGCCGCGATCAATCGGAGAAGTAAGTCAGTTGCTTTAGTTGACAGCGAAGTGCTGAAATTCCGATTGATTAGAAAATATTATTTCGACTATTTTGCATACGCGTCATTTGAATAGATATATATTGCATTCGAGGAAGAATTTTTTTGAGGCTGATCCAACTGATTTTATAGAGGGCGTACTATTTTTAGAGTAGCAAGCGGAGGAATACAAGATGTTTAGTCTAGCCGAGGCTGTGCGAAAGCATGCCATCAAACACCCGGACAAACCTGCCCTGGTCTGCGACGACCGTACACTAACATTTGCCGAATTCCACATGGAGTCTTCGCAGGTCGCTAACGCATTACTGGATGCAGGTGTTGAACCTGGAGACCGGGTTGGATTTATTGGCAAAAACATCGCAGAGTACTACACATTGACTTACGGCGCAGCAAAGCTCAACGCCATCAACGTCGCAGTAAACTGGAGACTGGCGCCGCCTGAAATGGATTTCATTCTCGACGATGCCGAAGCCAAAGTCGTCATCATTGAAGCCGAATTCCTTGACCACATCAAGGCAATGAAACTACCTCATGTGCCGCTCGTTGTGGTGATCGGTGGCGAAAGTGACAATCTAAAGTACGGGGACTGGGTCAACAACCAATCAACCAACGATCCGAATCATTCAACCATGGAGGACGATACAATACTGCTCGTTTACACCTCTGGCACGACTGGCCTGCCGAAGGGTGCCGAGATCAGCAGCCGCAATATGGGAGGAATCGCCAAGCCAATAATCGAGACTTTTAACTACCGGCCCAACAGTGTCATTCTTTTGCTTTTGCCGATGTTTCACATCGGCGGCTGCGCGGTTGGTCACACAAGCCTCTATGTCGGGTGTACCAACGTCATACACCGTGAGTTCGATCCTGTCCGGATCTTCAATGACATTCCCCGCCATCAAGTCACACTATTAGCTATGGTTCCTGCCATGCTGCAGGCACTGCCGACTATTCCTGGAGCCGCAGACGTGGACTTCTCTTCGCTTGAGCAGATAGCCTACGGTGGTTCGCCAATCACTGAGGAAGTCCTGCTGGCATCATTAGCGCTCTTCAAGTGCGGCCATGCACAGATGTACGGTGCCACTGAGGCGGGCATTATGTCTTGTTTGACGCCTGAAGACCACGACCCGGGTGGACCCCGAGCTGAGCTGATGCGTTCGGCGGGCAAGCCGATCGGTGGAGTGGAACTTCGCATTATCGGAGCTAACGGCGATGATCTTTCAGACGGCGAAGTCGGTGAGATATGGACCCGCTCCTACCAGACGACGAAAGCCTATTGGAAAAATCCCGAGGCGACTGCTGCGGCTTATCCAGAAGGTCGTGATGCGGATGGTCTGGGCTGGTTTGCCACGGGGGATGCGGGGTACCTCAAAAATGGCTTCCTGTTTATCCAGGACCGAGTCAAAGACATGATCATCTCTGGAGGTGAGAATATCTATCCGGCCGAAATCGAGAATGTGATCATGTCGCATCCTGCGGTTGCCGACGTAGCTGTGATAGGCGTACCGAGTGAACGGTGGGGAGAATCACCTCTTGCATTCGTCGTGCCCGCTGGCAACGAGCCGCCCAGTCATGAAGAGCTTATCAAGTTCTGCGCGAAGCGACTGGCAAAATTCAAGCTACCTGCCGAAATCGAGCTGATCGACGAGATTCCGCGCAATCCATCCGGAAAGATACTCAAGACAAAACTACGGGAACCCTACTGGGAAGGCCGCGGCCGAATTACCTGTTAAATCAACCGATAACCACTGCTTGAAATTGCCAACGTCCAACCGGTGGAGGTAAAGGTGCTTGTGAATGGAGCCATATCCTGAATACTGTACGTACGCGCCGCCGGAACGCTCCCGGCTTCACGAGCGATTCGTTGTTTGAGGTGCTGTCTTTACTCGTCTCCTCCACTCACACCGGCGAGCATTGAAGTACTTAATCGAATATCGAAATTAATAGCCGTTGCTCAATGCGAATTTATCCGCACGGCTTGTCGGTTAATTGAAAAACAATGTCAAAATTCACCTATTTGTTCAAATAAACGACAATAGGCCGCTTTATTTAAGGTCCAATGGGCTGTTTTAGGCTATGGGCGCCTTAAATCTGCCCTTTAGACAAATTTAAGGCGGATTTATCCTGTTGTTGACCCCAGGCAGGCAGCAAATTGATGTTTTCAAAACCCAACGTAATCACTCTTTTGAGGTTGAAAGTCAGTGCGCGGATGCCTGGTTGAAATTGCACCTTCTGCAAACCTCGATAACGAACACGCCGGTTACGGTGGGCAAAGACAGGTTCATAAGATGAGCGCATTGCTGCAAGCCAACGGTCTTTTTTAGCATCTTTGCCTTTCATGTTGGCTTTCTTAATCGTCGCATCATGACAGCCTTTGCGCTTGAGTGTGGTTTTGGCCGGGTTCACACAGTACCCCTTATCGGCCCCTTATTACCCTTTATCGCCAGAAAAAAAAGCACCTCCACCGGGGCAAACGTGAGCAACACCTTCAGCATCGGTAACTTCCGCCGATGTGGCCGCAACCTTATTGATTAAACCGCTCTGCCTGGCAACCGATGCCTGTTCTTTATAACCCTGCCAAAACTTGTTACCGCCCTTACAAGCAAAGCGTGCCTGTTTATCAACCGCTATTTTTTCAGTGGTCTTATTAGTAAATTCCTCTAAACCGGCCTTAATGGCACGATCTCTATCGTCCCGGGTGGTCAGCTTGCTCGTGACTGGCATCAACAAAGGTAAAGACTTCGCGAATTAAATCCATAGCCTTCAGGCTTTTACGAACACGGTTAAAAATCGCCATTAGGTTTTTTGTGCCTGGTCTGCACCCAGGCGCTTTCGGAAATCACCAAAGTAACTGTGATCCGGGGACTTCTTTCCCAGGCCCAATTCGCAAACCATTTTCCAGAAGTGTACTCTTGCAAAAAAAATATTCTCTCGCAAAAACTTCCATTGGCAAAAAACGCGCCATTTCACGATCACTACTATCTTCCATGAATTGCAAAACCAGGGCGCGTAAGCCAAAGGCCACTCCTTTTTCTTTGCGAGCGTCTTTGTGACCTTCTAACCGAATAGAGGTCAAGCTAAGGTTTGGCCAGTTCCGCGAATGACAATAAAGCATCCAGCTTACGATAGAGGTGGTCTGCTGCTACCAGATCGTCTAGCGTCATAAACAACGTAGTTTGTTGGCGTTTGCTCATCAATAAGAACCCTTTTGAATTTCGGGTCATCTCATACTTTCGGGCTATTAACCGACAAGCCCAGGCTGGTTTCGCCATCGTGCATTTCTTCGGGGCGGTTGGCAGCTATCCAGCCACGGGTTTCTTTTCGAAACTTGTCGATCTCACTCATTCCAGTTTCCCTGGCCAGCTAACTTGTGAGGACAGAAACAGTAATCGATGTGGCCAGTCCATCTTTACCTCTTTACCTATTCACCTTTTCGTTTCAATTTTCTTTCTTTGACTCTTTTCTGGCGGCGAATCAACTCGCCATTACCACCGGCGAAGAAAGAAAAAAGGACAGTTACCGTTGTAGATAACTGTCCCGTGCGGTCTGTCCCTGCCGTAAACTAGAAGTTGTAGCGTGCCTGCAGTCCATACACGCGGGACTCCTCGATGCCGTTGCCGTAGATGCCGGCACTGAAGGGCGAGTCCACGCTGAAGGAGTAGGTTGCCTCGTCACTCAGATTGCGGCCATAAACAGCCAGTTCCCAGTTGCCGTCCAGATCAGACAGGCCGATGCGCGCGTTGAACTTCCAGTAGCTTTCCTGCAGCGTGTTCGGATCCAGGTCGGAATCCGTGAAGTGATCGCCTTTGTAACCTGCGTCGCCACCTAGCGTCAGCAGCAAGTTATTGCCCAACTGAGTCTCGTAATGGGCATATACTAAACCGCTCCATTCAGGGGCAAAAAGACCCCTGCGACCCGTAAGGTCCTGCCTGCATTCCTCGTCATTGGGGGTCGCCGCTGTTTGAAATATGCTACAGGGGGCGTCGGCATAATCAGTGTACTCTTGGTCAAGATACGTGATTGCACCGCCCACCTCCAGGCTTTCTGTAAGCGCCAGCTGTGCATCCATCTCCACCCCCTGGCTGCGGGACTCCGCAGCGTTGCCCACCAGGAAAGTGGTGCCGCGGAAGGAAGTAGTCTGTAGGTCTTCGATTTCAGTTCTAAATAACGCCGCACTCAACCGTGCTCGTTGATCCCAGAAACTGCTTTTGACCCCTAGCTCCCAGGCAGTAGCTGTCTCGTCCTCAAATTCCGTGCCGGGGCCTGGCGTACCATCGGGGTTGAAAGTATCCCCGCTGCCGTTGAACCCTCCAGATTTATAGCCACCAGACCAACTCAGGTAGGTGAGTGTGTCATCATTGACCTGGTACAATAGTCTCACCGACGGATCAAAATGATTCTCTTCTCGCTTGAGATTTGCCTCGTGTGGGAAAGTGCTGACGAGTCCGCCCCAAAGAGTGGCCACTAATTGGGTGGTACGTGGATCTGCCAAGCCTTCCGACGTCAGGCTACCGTCAGGATTAACAAGGGTCGTCACTGCTCCTGGAATGCCGACGCCCAGAGCGCCGGTTTTTTTCACCTTCTTCTCATCTTCAGAGTAGCGCCCCCCTAGCTCCAAAACCAGATCTTCTGTGATATCGTATTGGGCCTCGAAAAACACAGAGATAGACTGATTATCGATCTCGTTCCCGGTTATGCGTGCAATAGAGTCAACCTCGGTGCCAACCAGAGGCCCGAAAACAACGGGGTTTAAGGCGGCGAACAGAGTGCCATTCCACAAACTGCTAAAACCCAATTGACCCAAGGTAATGCCCGGCGGGATCGCAGGACTGAGGGCTGACCCCGGCAGTGTCGCTGTAACACCACCGATCGTGCCATCAACCGACACGGAACCAGCGTCGCCAGCGCTATTCTGTGTCTCGAAGTAAAGACCGGCAATGAAATTAAGCGACCCATCAAAGTGGCTGGCAATTCGCAGTTCTTGACTAAACATATCCTGATCGCGCGGTTCATCGGTGCCCACAAAATTGGCACCGGTAAAATCAACGTCCTGAATCACCTCCTGCTGAAAAGAGGTGAAGCCGGTGAGGGAGGTGATACTAAAACGATCGATATCCCAATCAGCTTTCAATGAACCTTGCGTATACTTCACACTTTTCGAGTCAGTACCCCCAGGGTACCAAACTTCATTGGCCACAAATGATTTATACTCTCGGCCACTATTGGCAGCCTGAAAACCAGGCACCGAGAAGGCACCGATGGTGCCGATAATACTCGTCGCTGCCAAATTATTGCCCGGCTGCCCCAAAGTAGCCAGCAGCGTGCGGTCGGCCACGGCATTCACATAAATACTGCCGCTCCCATCCATATCAATATGGCTGACTTTAGCAGTGACCTCCACATTATCTCCAGGAGCCCAGACCAGGGTACCGCGGATCATCTTGTCCTCGATCTCCACTTCGTCGGCATCGCGTACCTGATTGCCCACCCAGCCGTCAGCTTCTTGGTGGCGCATGGCGATGCGCCCGGCCATCGTGTCGCTGAGGTCGCCCGACAGCACAACGGTACCGCGAACAGCGTTCTGCTCCGGTTCAACGTCAACAGTGATTGAGCCGCTGAAATCGTCGCCGATTACCGGGCTTGAAGATTGCACGCTTAGAGTACCTGCGATGGTATTCTTACCAAATATGATACTTTGAGGGCCGCGTAAAACCTCAATTTGCGCCACGTCCACTAGCGACAGCGAGAACTGACGACTGCGAGACTGGTAAATACCATCGGCAAACATTCCCACGGACTGCTCGAAGCCCGTGTTAATGCCCGACCCGATACCGCGAATATAAACACTGGTTTCCTGCGTATTCAAACCCAGAGTCAGACCCGGCACCTGGCTGCTGAGCTGCATCAGATTGGTGATACCCTGTTCATCCAGGCTATCGCCAGACACGGCGGTGATGGACAGGGGCGCATCCATCAAGGACTCGGCTCGCTTACGGGCAGTTACTATAACCTCTTCTAATATAACCTCTTCCAATACCGGTTGTGCGCTGACGGGATTCGCTTGCATGAAACCCGGTTGAATAGCCGCTACGGCCAGTGCAATCGACTTGATTCTGAATGGAGTGCTCATCCGTATCTCCTGAGATATTATTTTAAAGCTGTTGTATTTAAGCCCGTAACATATAGCATGTCGAATTCATTATTTATCGATTCCCATACCTATTTGGAATGAATCCTTCAATCGTGACAAGATGGTGCTGGCTCACTCTGCTTTAAGCGCTTGACGAGACTATCTTGATGCCTGGCTTGTTTGGTCGCGCAGGAGGCAAGAAGCCCACACCCGACTAATTGCTCGACCTGCCAATAAAAGGGATAACTCTTAACCCTCATAAGACTCCCGGATCAACCCCCAGCCTTGTTCATCAAACTCAATATCTGTCTAAGTCACCCCGTTTACTCTGCGTGTTACCGTTATTCCCTACCGTAATCACAAAGGGCTTTAATTTCTAAATAATCATCAAAACCATACTTGCCCCATTCTCGCCCGTTGCCTGATTTCATGCTCCTGACTTCGACGGTCAACCCTCATAAGTCATTGATTTATAAAGAAACACAAAAATACCCAGGCACTACAAATGCCCAGATATTGAAGAATTATATCAATCAGTACAGTGGGTAAGCTGTGGTGGTCGCTTTTAATCCCGTCACGGAATAGATTTTTTTTGCTTCTGGATTGATTTGAGAAGGCATGACATAGCTTTTCTTGGTGCGCTTGTGTTTGAACACACTGTGTTGCACATGAATCAAGGTATTACGGATAAGCTCAGGGGATAAGGTTTTGTGTTGTCGCTTGATTCGGCACACCAGGGGCTTGTCGGCTAACTTAAAAATAATGTCAAAAATTCACATATTTGTTCAAATAAACGACAATAGTCCGCTTTATTTAAGACCCAATGGGCTATTTTAAGCTATGGGTGCCTTAAATCTGCCATTTAGACAAATTTAAGGCGGATTTATCCTGGTATTTACCCCGGGCAGGCAGCAAATTGATGTTTTAAAAACCCGGCTAATCACTCTTTCGGGATTGAAAGTCAGTGTGCGCATGCCTGCCTGAAATTGCACCTTCTGCAAACCTCGATAACGAACACGCCGGTTACGGTGAGCAAAGACAGGTTCATAAGATGAGCGCATTGCTGAAAGCCAACCATCTTTTTTAGCATCTTTGCCTTTCCTGGTGGCTTTCTTAATCGTTGCATCATGACAGCCTTTGCGCTTGAGAGTGGTTTTGGCCGGGTTCTCACAGTACCCCCTTATCGCCAAAAACAACACCTCCACCGGGGCAAACGTGGGCAACACCTTCAGCATCGGTTATTGTATGGCGACAGTTGCCAGTACCGGTGATTGCGGTACTGCACGGGACGGATCCTGGAGGGCGCTACAAATTGCAATGCGTGCTGACCGGGCGCCCGTAAGCGGTGTTAGCAGGTTATTCCTCCAAAGAATGGCAACACATTATTTAAGAATTGGACAGCGAGAGGTGTCTATTTAAATATAGTGTGATCGAACTAGAGTTCCGGAATTTCCATGAGCAAGCCGTTATATGATTTAGCCGAATACCGAGGTGCGTTCCGTAGTTGGCTAGAATCCGAAAAAGAGACGCTGGCACCGTATCTTGGCTCCTGCAATGATGCGGCTATAGAGCTTTCGCTGCCCAGGGGGCAAGAGCTCCAGAAGCTGCTTTATGACGCACAGTGGTTACGTTATGGCTGGCCTCTTGAGTTGGGTGGCCTGGGTGGCTCCATGACTTTGCGTGGCATTCTTTACGACGAGTTGGCTGCTGCCGGCTACTCCATTCCGGAAACGTTGGATATCATCGAAATCATCGCCTCAATGTTAGTTAAGTACGCGCCGGATATTGCAAAAAAAGACTTGCCATTAGCCCTTTCGGGCAAACACGCCTGGTGCCAGGGTTTTTCAGAGCCCGGCGCCGGTAGCGACCTGGCAAATTTGAAAACCAAAGCGCGTGAAGACGGCGTTGGTTTTATCATTAATGGCCAGAAGACCTGGACATCGCATGGCCACCTGTCACAGCGTTGTGGTCTCCTCGCTCGCACCGGGGATGCGGATACTGCCCATCACGGCTTGACTATGTTTTGGGTAGATTTGTCTTCCCCTGGCGTGACCATTCGCCCCATCAAGGCTGCCCATGGGCACAATGAGTTTTGTGAAATTTTCTACGATGATGTCTATGTGCCGAAAGAGACCCTGATCGGTGAAGTCTCCCAGGGCTGGGAGGTGGCGATGTATCTCTTGCAGTTCGAGCGCGGCCTGTACGCCTGGATGCGTCAAGCCTGGTTGCATACGCGCCTGGAAAACGCCATCGCTCAATCTGGCAATCCCGCGAGACTAGAAACCGCTTCAGAAATAGGTGCCGCGTATTTGAAGTTAGCCGCTTTGCGCGCCAAATCAAGGCAGACAGTCATCTCACTCAGCCAGGGAATAAGGCAAGGCCCAAATATATCAATAGACAAAATTTTGCTGGGGATGTCGGAGCAACTCGTTTCCAATTCGGCGCGTAATCTTTTGGGCGGGGATTTCCTGATGGGAGAAGACGCATCGGCGTTTCGTGCTGATTGGTTTTGGGGGCGCGCATCAACCATCTTCGGTGGAGCCGCCGAGATTCAGAGAGACATTGTATCTGAGCATATTCTGGGTCTGCCGAAAGGGAGAAGTTTTGGAGACTGAAGATTTGGTACGCATTCGGGAAACATTTGCTCATCTTGTTAAAGACAGCCGGGGTGCTGCACTGCTGGAAACTCTCTCGGAAAACGGTTGGCAAGACATTCTTCAAGAAGATCCCGAATTGTCCATCGCCGGGATGTTTTACGAGTTTGGACGGGCGTTGTCGGCCTCGCCGGTGCTGGATTCGGTAATCTTGAGCACGATCAATCTACCGGATAATAGCTGCGCGATTATTTACCCTGAGTTGTCCGCTGAGAGTCTGTCTGCGGGCAGATTAGACGAATCGGGGGTGTTATCTGTTCGTGGGGTCTGCCTCAGCGGGCTTGAGCGAGCAAGTACCGCTATTGTTGCGGTGATGCCGGCTGGCGGTGAACTACAGGCTTATAGAATTACGGCTGCGAACGAGCTTACCCGGGAACTGGTTGAGAGCCTGGATCCAGAGCTGGGGCTGATTAGGGTCACAGGCGAATTTTCAAGCAAAGGTATCGAGTTGCTGGAGACTACCAATTGGCAATTGGCCTTGAATCTAGCGCGAATCGCTCTCGCTTATGAGCTCGTGGGTATGGCGGGAAAAATGTTGGAAATGGCGGTCGAACAGGTTACCAACCGCAAACAGTTCGGGCGCCCAATCGGCAGCTTCCAGACCGTGAAGCATCGCTTGGCGGAAATCTATGTGGAGATCAGTTCCAGCCACCTGGTGCTGGAGACAGCCTTCAAAGATAAATCAGACCTGACCGCCATGGTCGCTAAGGCCCAGGCGGGCGCAGCGGCACTAATGGCTACCACACATGTGCAACAGGTCTGTGGTGGCATGGGCTGGACCTGGGAATACGGATTGCATGCCTACATAAGGCGAGCCTTCATGCTGGATGCTCTATTGGGTACTAGTTCGAATTTACAGAAACAGTTAGGCAGGCACTTTCTTGAAACAGGTGTCGTTCCCAGGATTGATGATATGGTGGATGAAGCTGGAGAGAGTCATGAATAAACTATATGAGGACCTTCCCGAAGAAATCTCGGTAAAGGGAGTAGATTCGATTCGTGTTGTTACACTGAATCGGCCGGAAGCCTTAAATGCCACTAATATGGCGATGCACACTGCACTATCTAAAGTATGGCGGATACTGACAGGCGATGAAGATGCCAGAGCGGTAATTTTAACCGGAGCGGGAACGGCCTTTAGTGCTGGCGGTGATTTTGACTTCATGCTCCAAATACAGACCAATACACCCTGTCGAGAAGCTGTCATGGAGGAGACTCGCACTGTCCTCTACGACATGATTCGATGCCCTCTGCCAATTATTGCTGCCATCAATGGGCCCGCCGTGGGTCTAGGCGCCAATCTGGCATTAAGCTGCGATATCGTGCTGATGTCGGAGAGCGCACACCTTGCCGATCCTCATATCAACATTGGCCTGGTTGCGGGGGATGGTGGTGCTGCGCTATGGCCCCTATACACCAGCATGCTGCGCGCGAAGGAGTACATTTTTACCGGCGAAGATATACAACCAGAGTTAGCGGTGCAACTGGGCCTGGCTAATCGGGTGGTAAAAGATGATGATTTGATGAATGAAGCCTTGGCGCTTGCGAATAAGTTGGCGAGAAAGCCGACCAAGGCCTTGCAAGATACTAAAAGAGCCATGAATTTGCATATTCAGCAGGCGATGGCGGGGCCTATGGAGAGTGCCATTCAGGCTGAAATCGCCAGTCTGGCTTCACAGGAGCATGCTGATATTGTTGCCAGGTTACTCAAACGGCACAAAGAGCCAGGTACTCAGAACTATGAATAATCTACAGTAATACTCATTGTAATAATGTGCAGGTGGCGAGGTATATGGAAGATAACATCGGTTTGTTTCTAACTAAAAGAGCTTTTCTCAATCCAGACAAAGAAGTCATCGTTGAGGTAGAGAAGCAGCGGCGGTTTACCTATAAGCAGTTGAATTCAGGTTCCAATAAAATTGCCAATGCACTCCTCAAACAGGGAGTTCAGGTTGGCGACCGCGTGGCAATACTGGCCATGAACGGTGTCGAGTTCATCGAAATCTACTTTGCGCTGGCAAAAATCGGTGCCATCATGGTGCCACTTAATTGGCGCCTGGTTGCGTCTGAGCTGGAGTACATCCTGAAAGATTCGGGTGCTACTACGCTCTTTTTTGGTGAAGATTTTACTGTTCGAGCCGAGGAATTGCATTGTCGGGTAGCAGACAGCGGTATATCCAGTGACGATGGCAAAGCGCATTATGTTGAAAACTGGATCGCCATAAGCAGTGCCGATGAATGCCCCGATTTTGCTAATAATTTTGATGTCCTGTGCAGTCAGGCTTCGATGGGGGAAGTAAAAATACGCGCAGAAGGGGACAACAATCTATTTATTATGTACACCTCCGGAACCACAGGGTTTCCCAAGGGGGTTATTCATACACATCAAACGATGATCGCGGCAGCTTACAACTGGGTGGTTAGTGGTGACCTTCACTACCAGGATAGAGTGCTTCAGGCGATGCCATTTTACCATGTTGCCGCCTTATTCCTTTTTACAGGTAGTCTTCTGCGTGGCTCCACCAATATCGTCATGCGCAGTTTCGACCCCGCGACAATTTTCTCGGTTATTGAGCGCGAACGAATAAGCACGGGATTGCTGGTACCAACGATGCTTGGCCAGATGTTGGCGTCAGAACAGTCGGAGAAATGCGACTATAGCTCCGTCAACTGGTTTAGTAGTGGTGCGGCTCCGGTGCCGGTATTCCTGATTGAGAAGTATGCCGGGATGGGTATTGAAATTCGTCAGGGCTACGGTTTAACTGAGAGCTGTGGGGCAGGATGTTTGATAACACCGGAAAGTGCCTTGCTAAAAGCAGGTTCCTGTGGCCCGGCGTTTTTCCATACGGATGTTCGAGTGGTTCGCGACGATGGAAGCGATGCGGCGCCAGGCGAAGATGGTGAAATTATAATGCGCGGGCGCCACGTTATGAAAGGGTATTGGAACTTGCCAGAAGCTACTCAAGATACGATTCGCGATGGATGGTTGTATACCGGCGATATGGCGCACATAGATAATGAGGGATTTGTATTCATTCATGACCGCAAAAAGGACATGATTATCTCGGGAGGAGAAAATGTGTACCCAGCGGAAATAGAAGGCGTGTTGATTGCTCATCCCGACGTTGCCGATGTAGCGGTGATTGGTGTCGAGTCGGCCAAATGGGGAGAGTCAGTTGCTGCCATTGTCGTTCCGCGGCAAGACGCCAACCTTGAGGAAGGCGACATAAAATCATTTTGTGCCGACAAAATGGCGTCCTTTAAGCGACCCAGGATGATTATTTTCACTGATGCGATTCCGCGCAACCCATCCGGGAAAATACTTAAAAATGTATTGCGAGACACGTATACCGAGAGTGCGCTCGAATAATTGGCGAGGGCGGCTCCTGCCCATGAGGTTGCTGCGGCATGAGTCAACGCAAGGCGCGAACCATCTGCGACCCCAATTGCCACGCTGATCCCAAACGCGGTCGAAAGAGCCAGAGCCATTGGCAAGAGTCAGCCCTGTCGATGCCAGTTCTCGCGGCATTACTGGCGCGGCCGTGGTCGAAGGGTGAAACGATAGAGGAATTGTCAAAATCAAGTGCAAAATCGATGACAAAATTCACTCGGCCACGGTATTTATTGAAGAGAGCCATTGGATCGAGCAGTTTATTGAAGGCGAACCCTGCGGACTTCCTCATGATCAGATTAACCCGACGACGGACAACTACTTTCAGCTCGACGTGCTGGCAGAAGTCTCACTGACGTAAATGAGACTCACCAATCGCTTGTCACATAAGGTCACAGCTCACGTCATACACGTGAATGCTGTGTTCTTGAGTACCGTATACAAAGCTCGGAGCCACCGCGAAATGCCAGACGTCGAAGTTTACTTCTGGGTTTCTGCTGGTCAATAGGCGGAGATGATCTGGTTCCCGGCCTCACAACGGGCAGGCGATACCAAAGCATCCGTATGCCAGTAAGACGCCGAGTAAATGCGCTTATTGAGGAGGGAAGATGATGCGATTAGCAAACAAAGTTGCCGTTATTACCGGTGGCGCAAGCGGTATCGGCAAGGCTACTGTACTTCGTTTTCTGGAAGAAGGTGCTCGGGTGGTTATTGCTGACTTTAATGCAAATACGGGGGAAGAAACCATCGCCAAAGCCAGCGAGAGTGGCTTTGCACGTCAGGTGCGATTTGTCAAAGTTGATGTTTCCCGAGAGGACGATATCGTAGCTATGCTGGACTGCGCCAGGGATACCTTTGGCGGTGTGGATATCGTATTTAATAATGCTGGAGTGGGCGGAGCCATTGGCCCGCTGACGGAGACCACGGTTGAATCGTGGGATTACACAATGAATGTGTTGGCCAGGGGAGTGTTTCTCGGTATTAAGCACGCGGCCCGGCACATGAAAGAACAAGGTCGGGGAGGGGCTATCATCAATACTGCATCAATCGCTGGTTTGAGCGGCGATGGTGGGCCATTGGTTTACTCAGCCGCCAAGGCGGCGGTTCTCAGTTTAACCCGGTCAACTGCGGTGGAGTTGGCACGAGATAAGATCAGGGTAAATGCGATATGTCCGGGATGTATCCTGACACCAATGGTCAGTCAGGAAGGAATAGAGGAAACCCGCGCGGCATTCTCACAGGTGCAGCCCTGGCCTGAATATGGGGACAGCAGCGACATCGCCGGGACTGCACTCTATCTCGCGTCCGAGGACTCTCGATTCGTTACGGGTGAGTACATCGTAGTCGACGGTGGCCTGACCGCAGCTGGCCCGGAGCTATCTTGTAGACTTCCAAAAACCTCGGCTCGCGACTCGAAAGTAACAGGCATCAACAAGGGTAACACGGGTGAGGCCTCCGAAGTCACTCGGCTGGACTAGCACCAATTGCCGCACTGGACGCGCGGCGGGTGACTGACTTCAAAAACACTCTGGATGTCTCGATATTGTCAAGTCATTGACAGTGCCGCGAGGTGGAGCGGAAAACGCTTGAGGGGATTGACAGGAGCTACGAGAAAATTGACTACGATATCGCAAATGGCGTAGCCTCTGTGTGTGACCGAACCACCTGGAGCCCTTGAACAGCGTCACAATTGAAACGCAGGCAGAGGTTCATGAAGTGCTGACCCAAGCCGCCGGCGACAAGGGTGTTGCTGCGGTGCTGATTACAGGAAATGGCCGGGGATTCTGCGCCGACCAGGATCTGAACGATCGTGCCGTTGGTCCGGGGGAGTCCATGCCCGACCTGGGCGAATCAGTAGACAAGTGGCAGGAAAGACCTGCGATTACCAGGAAGGCGTTAAAGCCTTTCTGGAAAAACACTCGCCTGTATTACAAGGATGAGTGACGCGAATGGATACTGCTGGCGTACCCCTTTATAAGTGGATCAGAAAAACCGTCGCCTTCAGACCGCCGTAAGCTCCTCACAGATTCCCGTCATCAAGACACTTGCTGAGTTCGACGTCGGCTTCCAGTCGAGTATTCGGCGGGAGCAGATCGACCACCTGCAAGAAATGGGCTTCCTGCCCCGGAGCGAGAACCTGATCTTCCCGGTGCCACCTGCTGTGGGCAAAACACATCAGGCCATCAGTCTTGCCATTGCCACAGCCGAGAACGGGCGGCGGCTGTATTAACACAGCCTGGCGGGCCTGGTCGAATCGCTGGGACAGGCCAGTGCGGCCGTGACGGCACCGTCTTGTTCTAACGCCGACTATGAACATGCTTCAACAGTCCAGATGTCCAGCAAGGGCTTCCAGCAATGGGGGCTGTTCTCGGGGACGAGGTCATGGCCGCAGCCCAGGCCATCAACCGACATAAAAAACCATCACTACCAGCGTTGCGATTAAGTTGAAGTGCATTAGCGCCACAACGCCACGTCAAAATACCAAAGCCAACAATTGATGCTTTAACTGGAACGAATTATTGGCTACTCTAGACATTCCATCGAATTCAGTTTCGATGCCCTGGCATAAATATCATGAATGGGTAAAGTTATGGCCATCGACCTGAAGAAGCTACGTTACGTCGTGGAAGTCGCCCGAGCTGAAGGCATAACCACTGCCGCTAATACAATCTGTATTACGCAGTCCGCTCTAACCAGAAGTATTGCAGAAGTTGAAGATGACCTGGGTTTACAGCTATTCCAAAGACTGCCCCGTGGAGTGCGGCTAACTCCAGCCGGTCGTTTGTTCGTCGAGAAAGCCAGGCAAATACTCGCAGGGATGGAGGATCTGGTCACCTCGGCAGGCGATTATCGCGACCTCAATACAGGTCGATTACGTGTAGGGGTTTCTCCCGGTTCATTACAGGGTCTCCTCTACCAGCCAGTGGTGAGATTTATCCAAAAATATCCAGGGCTGGGGCTGGAGATGATACCAGGGTTGGTCGAAGACCTTATACCTCAAGTTGTTGGCGGGCACTTAGACCTCATTATCGGAACCAAAAGCCAATTAATGCGATGGCGCGAATTGGATGTACATGCCATTAAGGGCATTCAATGTGTAGTCATTGTTCGACAGGGACATCCACTTAGTATGTTGTCCGGCCCAACTGAAAGCGATGTTCTGCGATACCCCATGATCCTGCCTGCGTCAATGGATCCGCTCAACTCAGAAATTGATCAAATGTGTGCGCGCAATAATCTACCGGCGATCAAGCCACGCTACGTCACTGATGACTTGAACCTGGTCAGGCGAATTATTCAATCGACAGATGCATTTTCATCACTTCTCAGCATTGAGCCAGATTATCAAAAACTGCAGATGGATTTCTGTATTCTGTCGGACACCCTGAAACTCTCCCCCCAAACTATCGCTGCCGCAGTACACAACGGAAGATTACAGTCGCCTGCTGCCTCCGCATTCATTAGCGAAATACGCGAGGACTTCGGAGACGAAAATAGTCAGGACTAATCGGCATGTAAATTCTCCAACTCTTCAACGAAACCGTCTGGCTATAGATCGCAGTGAGGCGATTACCCCTTTGATGAAGCGTCTACGGGTTAATTTTGGATTTACGATTTGCATTCGCCTTCGTGGTAAGTTTCTAAATCTAAATAAGAATTATTCGCGTAAATTTATTCTTCTTGTGCAGTGATTGGTGCCCGTTAGAGTCAATCAGCTGTTGCTTTTTATCAACTCTCTCCGAGTCACTTGAACGTCATGTAATTTGGTCGTATCAGCGGACTGCATTAATGCGGGCTGGAGAATTCCGCTAACCTGTAATGCAACGCGGCTCAGCGTTCATAATTCCAGAAGCCGAGGGGGGGGGGTTTACGGGCGCGTTAATTGCTATCTGGCCTCGAACTAATTCTTCGAAATCCCATAAAAATCCGACAAGCTATTCCCATCTTCAACCTCGCAAAGCAGCATTGATCTTGACATATTCTGCTGCGATGGTATTGTGTTCGACCCTTTCTGTAGTGCTTACTGTGGTGCTTGATCATTGCACGGTCACTCGCATAAAGGGCAACTGATTGAATAGTCAGGTTCCGTCTGGACAAATTCAGCAGCGTATTACCACCCGACCCGAGAGGTGAAGCCTCGATGGGGGATGAGGCTACGAAACAAGAAAAGAACTGAACTGAAAACTACTACGGAGACTGGGCAAGAAACCCTCGCCAGGCTGCGTTACCTGTGGAAAACCCTTGCAGGTTTGAGTGTTTTACTGGATTCCTGCCTTCGCAGGAATGACAGGGTGGTGCAGGAATGACAAAGATTGGATTTTTGCACAGTCTCTACAGCAAGAGAAGCTATTGATTATGAGCAAGGAGATTCGAATCCCCCTGAAGTTTGGGTATCCTCAAAAAACAGGATTGTATGACCCTGCTCAGGAAAAAGATTCCTGCGGAGTTGGATTCGTTGCGAATATCAAAGGGCAGCCCAGCCATCAAATTATGCTGGACGCCTGTCATCTAAACTCGCGCATGGATCACCGGGGCGGTTGTGGCTTCGAAGCAAATAGCGGTGATGGTGCAGGCATTTTGATGGCCCTCCCAAACAGCTTCTTTCATAAGATTGCCAAAACAGAATTTGATGTGGATTTACCGAAAGCCGGGCAATACGCGGTGGGCAATATATTTTTGCCACAAAACGACGAAGAAAGAGAGACTTGCCGCCGGGTAATTAGTCAATTTATTGTAGAAGAGAACCAAATTCTGGTGGGTTGGAGAGAAGTTCCTGTGGATGCCGTCGCTGCCGATGTTGGTCCTGCCGCCTTGATGGCGCAGCCAGCAATTGAGCAACTTTTCATTGCTGCAGAGGCTGGCCTTGATCAGGAACAGTTCGAACGGAAACTGTATATAATTCGCAAGCGATTTACTCACCGACTACGCGGGGATACATCCCTTGGCGAAGCAAAACAACTGTTTGCCTGTAGCCTGTCAACCAGGGTAATTGTTTACAAAGGCATGCTTACGCCTGGTCAGTTATTCCCGTTTTATAAAGACCTGACAAACCCCGATTTCGAAACTCACATGGCCATGGTGCATTCGCGATTCAGCACCAATACCTTTCCTTCGTGGGATCGCGCTCAACCTAATCGGCTCATGAGTCACAACGGGGAAATAAATACCTTGCGCGGCAACGTGAATTCGATGGTAGCTCGGCAGGGTACCGCCAGGACAGATGCTTTTGGCGACAGGCTTGAAGAAATATTCCCGGTTATCGATGACGATTGTTCCGACTCCGGTAGTTTCGATGCTGTATTGGAATTCATGTTGCTCTCTGGCCGTTCCCTACCAGCTTCTGTGATGATGATGATTCCAGAAGCCTGGCAATCTGATGTCAACATGGCCAGAGTCAAAAAAGATTTTTACGAATATCACTCGGCCTTAATGGAACCCTGGGACGGGCCCGCTTCTATTGTGTTTTCAGATGGACACTACATAGGTGCAGTGTTAGATAGAAACGGTTTGCGTCCAAGTCGTTACTACCTGACTCATGACGACAAGGTCATCATGGCGTCTGAAGTTGGTGTTGTTCAAGTCAAGCCTGAAAATGTAAAACTAAAAGGCCGACTGCAACCGGGCAAGATGTTCTTACTGGATTTCGAACAAGGCAGACTGATTTCCGATGAAGAAGTTAAGCAGACTATTGCCAGCAAGAACCCTTATGGTGAATGGTTGGCTGAACAGAAAGTCATTCTGGAAAATGTAGCCAGTAGCAGCGCTGCTCATTCCCTGGATGGCAAAAATATAATGCAACGTATGCAGGCATTCGGTTACACCACCGAAACCATGCAGTTCATGTTAATTCCTTTAGTGACAGAATCTCGTGACCCATTAGGCTCGATGGGAAATGATTCCGCACTTGCTTGTTTATCAGACAAGCCACGCATGATTTACGATTACTTCAAGCAGCTTTTCGCACAGGTGACCAACCCACCTATCGATTCAATTCGTGAAGAGATTGTTATGTCACTCAAATGCTTTCTCGGGCCGGAAGGCAACTTATTGCAAACGACTCCAGAGCAAGCACATCGACTAAGCCTTGACCACCCTATTCTGTCGAATCAGCAATTGTCCGACATAAGAGACATGAACTATAAAGGGATGAAGTCCAGACTTATTGACATCACTTTCGACAGCAGCGAAGACAATGGCTTCAATAATGCGCTCGATAGAATTTGCGCAGAAGCAGAAGCGGCAATAGACGATGGGTTTTCATTCGTTATTCTTTCCGACCGTCACACCTCAAGTACTCGTGTTCCGATTAGCGCATTACCAGGCTGCGGTGCCGTCCACCAACACCTGATTAGTGCGCGTAAACGAACTCAAATCGGGCTGATTATTGAAACCGGTGAGGCCAGAGAAGTACATCATCATTGCCTGCTAACAGGTTTTGGTGCCGATGCTGTCAATCCTTACCTGGCTTTCGAAGCCTTGTGGCAGGCACAACAAGAAGGCTTGTTAGGCGCCATGTTCCCGGATGAAGACGCACTGGTTGCCGGCTACAAGAAAGGGGTGGCGAAAGGCATGTTAAAAGTCATGGCCAAGATGGGCATTTCGACTCTGCAATCCTATAAGGGCGCGCAGATTTTCGAAGCCGTTGGTTTGGCTGACGAAGTTATCAATCGTTGTTTTTCTGGTACGGCGTCTCGTGTGCAAGGTGTGAATTTTGACGTGTTAATTAAAGAATCACTGCGCCGTCACGCTATTGGGTTCCCGAAGCGAGATAGTGACCGTATTCCGGTTCTACCCAATCCAGGGGACTTTCACTGGCGCTCTGGCGGTGATGCCCATATGTGGAATCCAGATACCATTGCTAATTTACAAGTCGCTGCCCGCACCAACAGTGCCGATGCCTATGCCGCTTTCGCAAAACATGCAAACGAAGACGCAAGTCGGCGTTGCACGTTCAGGGGCTTGTTGAAGTTTAAGCGGGGGGTAATCCCTTCCATTTCGATTGATGAAGTTGAGCCGGCAAGTGACATTGTAAAACGATTTGCTACCGGCGCAATGAGCTTCGGTTCCATCTCTGAAGAAAGCCACGAATCCCTGGCCATTGCAATGAATCGCATAGGCGGTAAATCCAATACTGGTGAAGGGGGTGAAGACCCGGAACGTTTCAATGTTCTGGCGAACGGCGATTCAAAACGCTCAGCCATCAAACAAGTAGCCTCCGGTAGATTCGGTGTAACAGCCTGGTATCTAACCAACGCCGATGAATTACAAATCAAGATTGCACAAGGGGCCAAGCCTGGCGAAGGCGGCGAACTGCCTGGCGGAAAAGTGGATGAAAAAATTGCGCGTATTCGCCACTCTACCCCGGGTGTTGGGCTGATTAGTCCACCGCCACACCACGATATTTATTCGATCGAAGATATTGCACAGCTTATTCACGATTTGAAAAACGCGAATCGGGCAGCTCGGATCAGCGTAAAACTTGTCGCTGAAGTTGGTGTGGGCACGATTGCCGCCGGTGTTACCAAGGCGAAAACCGATCATTTAGTTATTGCCGGGCACGATGGCGGTACCGGTGCATCTCCACTAACCTCAATCAAGCACGCCGGTCTGCCCTGGGAATTGGGTGTCGCCGAAACACACCAGACACTTGTTATGAATAACCTGCGTTCTCGGGTCGTGTTGCAAACCGATGGTCAGCTGAAAACCGGAAGAGATATTGCCATAGCGGCATTGCTGGGCGCGGAAGAGTACGGTTTCGCTACCGCCCCATTGATAACGCTGGGCTGCATTATGATGCGCAAATGCCATCTGAATACTTGTCCGGTAGGCATCGCGACTCAGGATCCCGATCTGCGCAAAAAGTTCAAGGGCAAGCCAGAGCATGTGGTCAACTACTTGTTCATGGTTGCCGAAGAGATGCGCAGTATTATGGCAGGGTTAGGCGTTCGCACTGTCAATGAAATGATCGGGCGAGTTGACCTACTGGAGGCCGACGACGCAATTAACCACTGGAAGGCTGACGGGCTTGACCTCAGCGGCATGCTACAACCGGCGAAAGTAGTGTTCGAGGGAAGCGGATTTTACAAGACCATGGACCAAGACCACGGTCTTGATATGGCGCTGGATAACGAATTAATACGTTTGTCTAAACTCGCCCTGGATAGCGGAGACAAAGTTGAGATAGAAACCGGGATAATCAATACCAACCGCGTGGTAGGCACTATGCTTTCCAACGAAGTAGCCAAACGATGGCAACAGGCGATGTTGCCGGAAGACACTATCTGCATTAAATTGTCCGGTTCTGCCGGGCAAAGCCTGGGCGCCTGGCTTGCCAGGGGCATTACCCTGACAGTTGAAGGCGACGCCAATGACTATGTTGGAAAGGGACTATCCGGCGGCAAGATCATTATTTATCCGCCGAAGAATTCCACCTTTAAAGCTGAAGAAAGTGTGATAGCAGGCAATGTTAACTTATACGGGGCCACTGGCGGCGAGGTCTATTTTAGAGGCATTGTTGCTGAGCGATTTGCGGTAAGAAATAGCGGTGCCAAGGCGGTAGTGGAAGGTATTGGTGATCACGGTTGCGAATACATGACCGGCGGACGAATAGTCATCCTCGGGAAAACAGGTAGAAACTTTGGCGCAGGAATGAGCGGTGGCATTGCCTATGTTTGGGATCCTGAGGGTGAGTTTCCTAAACAATGTAATACGGGAACTTTCGAACTTGAAGCACTTGCCAGCAACGAGGACATTTTGGAGCTCAAGGTGCTAATCAAGAAACATTTCTTGTATACAGATTCGCCAGTTGCGAAGAATATTCTGGGCAGTTGGGACAAATCTCAATTTGATTTTGTAAAAGTTATGCCCACCGATTACAAACGCGTACTAAGCAACGCTGTGTAAGAAGGCACGAAGAAAGATAAAAAATAAAGGTGATATTCGTTAGCAAGCGATGCGCTGGCAGGAAATCAAATGGGAAAGCCAACAGGATTTAAGGAATTTAGTCGTCAAACGGAACCCTATCGCAATGCGATGGATCGGCTGCTGGACTATAATGAAATTTATACCAGCCACAACGATGATCTACTGAATAATCAGGGCGCACGCTGTATGGATTGTGGTGTGCCTTTTTGCCAGTCCGATGAAGGCTGCCCGGTCTACAATCTTATTCCAGAATGGAACGATCTGATTTACAAAAATCGCTGGCAAGAGGCGCTGGATCGTTTACACAAAACAAATAACTTCCCTGAATTTACCGGTCGGGTTTGTCCCGCACCCTGTGAGGGCGCTTGCGTGCTGGGCGTGAACGAACCAGCCGTCACTATCAAAAACATTGAATGCGCGATTGCAGACAAAGGCTTCGAAAATGGCTGGATCGTGGCAAATCCGCCACAGCAAAGAAGTGGTAAGAAAGTGGCGATAACAGGTTCAGGTCCAACCGGCCTTGCTGCGGCAGCACAGCTAAATCTCGCCGGACACAGGGTAACGGTTTATGAGCGGGATGATCGTATCGGTGGATTGTTGATGTACGGCATTCCCAATATGAAACTGGAAAAAGACATCGTTGACCGCCGCGTGAATTTGCTAAAAGCAGAAGGTGTTAACTTCGTCGTCAACGCAGATGTTGCTGGCAGTGGCGACAACAAAGTCGATGTTGAGCAGCTACTCGATGAGAACGACGCTCTGCTACTGGCAACGGGTGCAACCACAGCCCGTGACCTGAACATTCCTGGTCGCGAAGGAGACGGCGTCCATTTTGCGATGGAGTTCCTGCACAAGAACACCAAGAGTCTATTGGACTCCAATCTTGAAGACGGCAATTACCTAAACGCCAAAGGCAAGAAAGTAATTGTCATCGGTGGTGGTGACACCGGAACAGATTGTATCGCCACAGCACTGCGGCATGGCTGCCAGTCGCTGCTGAATTTTGAGATTATGCCTATACCTCCTTTCGATAGAGCGGCGGACAACCCCTGGCCCTTGTGGCCCAAAATTTATCGTGTGGATTATGGCCATCAGGAAGCTGCTGGAAAATTTGGTCGAGACCCCAGAGTGTATTCCATATCCGGCAAGGGGATCGTTCGAGATAGCGAAGCACGCTTGTTGGGAATCAACACGGTCAATGTGGATGAGAACTTCAAGGAAATTGCCGGCAGTACGCGGTTCTGGGAAGCAGATTTGATTTTTCTGTCCATGGGCTTTCCAGGCCCTGAGCATTATATCAGCGAAGCACTGGGTTTGAAATTGGATAGTCGCTCAAACTACCAGGCAGAGTATCGGAGTTTTCAAACATCGAGGGCAAAAGTATTCGCGGCCGGTGATTGTCGCCGCGGGCAATCGCTGGTAGTTCGCGCTATCGACGAAGGCAGGCTTGTCGCCGAGCAGATTGATCAATTTTTCATTGCTGGCAGGCACGAGGAATGACACTAGTAGCCACCATCTAAAAAGCCCCGCGGCAAGAATCCTGGGTATTGCAGAAACCACAGTAACCGGCGAGCAGTCCGAGAAGCATTAGCCGCAACTCGCAGCCAGCACGATCCAGGAATGCGATCGTTTATTGCATCCAGTTACTACCAGGCTGGGTTTAGCTGAAACCGGGGCGGGAATGACGGGATGCTGTGGGAATGAATAACGGCTGGAACCTGGACTTTGCCAAGCCCTGGCAAAGCATTGGCGCGAGCAACCCGATTGAGCTCGCCTTATTTGACTTTTGGCTAAAGTATTTCGCCTGAGCGTACTGAGAACTGGCCAGCCGCCAAAATTAGTGGAGCTATTTCGACTAGTCCGTCAGGGAAGTTAACACCGGGTAAAACCATGCGCTAGTCTTTTGAATCAAGTTCAAACCGACAAGAAGCCTGTCCACAATGGACACAATCTCTGCTCAGCAAGTTTAAAAAAATACTCTTCACATAGAATTGGTGGTGACAGGCAGGACAACGTCGCATAGACATATCAATAGCAAACGCAGCATACACTGCCATGTAAATCCACATCATTGAATCGATCTCACGTCCGTTATCAAGCAATATCCAGATAGCCATGACGTACACCGGAAGCGTCCAGAAACAGACGACTAGCCTGGTTCGAGATCTACTGACTCTGCGTAATAGCCTGCGAATACCCTTATTATCTGCACCATTAGCTGAATTTTCGAGATCAAATTGCGGTTTGTCTTTTCGCTGTGGGGGTTTTGACATATGTCCCTGCAAATTCGGCATCTGCTGAAATATAGTTGAAATATAGATGCAATCAGGCGATGACTGAATTTACCGCGTTCCAGCCCGGACTTAAACCGATAAATAGAGACCTGCATAATTAAAAAAAGATCCGAAGTGGGACTTTACCGATTTTTGCTCCTCGACAGTTGCTCCTGCATTGTTCTACTAAGTTACATCCATATAACGATGCAAAATCGGCAACCCGTACATCCTGTACATAAGTCTCACCATCGACAACGGTCTTGCGCGGCTGAAGAGACTGTGCAAGAAACCCACGCCAGGTTGTGTTAGCTGTGGAAAGCCTTTGCCGGTTGGGGTGTTTTACTGGATTCCTGCCTGCGCAGGAATGACAGGGTGGTGCGGGACTGACAGGGTGGTGCGGGACTGACAGGGTGGTGCGGGACTGACAGGATGGTGCAGGACTGAGAAATATTGGATTTTTGCGTGGCTGAAGACGCGCTTCCGACAATTAGGCAAAGCTCTCAAATAGTAAAATTCCAGCCAGCAGGCGACCAACCAGTGTGCGGCTTTCCTGCAAGCGGTTTTTTAGCCAGGCACTGCCTGCAACAAAGCCGTATAAAGCGGGTAATTTTCCAGCAAATAGAGAAATGGGCTGTCCATCATTATTGATACCCCCTAGCTTGTAGCTTGAACAAAGTGGCATATTGCCCGTCTTTGTCCAGTAGTTGTTGATGGCTTCCTTGCTCCATGACTTCCGCTTTTTCCAACACGATAATATGATCAGCCATGCGAACAGTAGAGAATCTGTGAGAAATAATGATAGAAATGCGATTATCCGTAAGCTCGCCAAAATGGGCAAAAATTTCGGCTTCCGCTTTGGCATCAATGGCGGCGGTAGGTTCGTCAAGGATTAGTATATCTGCCTGGCTGCGCATGAATGCACGAGACAATGCAATTTTTTGCCATTGACCACCAGATAACTCCTTGCCATCCTTGAACCATGTTCCTAGCTGCGTCTTGTAACCCAGTGGCAGGTCTTTGACGAATTCATCGGCCATGCCTTTTCTGGCCGCGTAGGAGATCTGATCCTCGGCACTGATATTTTCCACATCGCCGATGCCGATATTTTCCCCTACTATTAATTGATAGCGAGCGAAGTCCTGAAATATTACGCCAATCTTTTGTCGAATCGCATCGGTGTCCCATTCTTGCAAATCCATGCCATCGACCAGTATGCGCCCTTCGGTGGGGGTATAAAGGCGTGTCAGCAGTTTAATCAACGTGGTCTTGCCACTACCGTTCTCGCCAACGATAGCCAAACTCTCTCCCTGCGTTATATGTAAATTGATTTTATGTAGCGCCGGTGTCTCAGCGCCTGAATAGTAGAAACTAACATTTTCGAAGCGGATGCCATCTCCTGGTTTGGGCCCTGCTTTCTTGTCGCCGGTTGGCTCAGCCACCTTGTACTCAAGGTATTCAGTCAGGTTGGACAGGTAGAGCATATCTTCATACATCCTATTGATGGAGGTAAGGCTATTCGTTACTGAGTTTTGCCCAAGGCGAAATTGCGCAATGTACATGGTCATCTGCCCAATCGTTAGCGCCCCGGCGATGGCGGCAAAACCTACCCAGCCATAGGCGAAATAAAACGCGGCACTGGCAAGCAGCCCTAACACATACCCCCAGAACCCACGGCGTAGCACCAGCGACCTGTCTTCTTTATAAATGGCAAGAAATATAGCGACATAACGCTGTAGAAATAACTTGCCGAGTTGCAAAAGTTTGACTTCCTTTACTCCATCTTCCCGAGTAAGAACCATTTCCAGGTAGATTTGCAGACGACGTTCGGCTGAGCGGCGGCGGTGGATACGGAAGGCTTCGCCAGAGAATTTTGCCTCGGCAAGAAACGCAGGCACACCAGCAAGACCAAGTAGCAGCACCGCATAGGGTGAAAATTGAAATAGCCAGATACCGATCGTTGCCAGAGCAATAGTATCTCGAAAAAGATCAAAGGTTTTGATGACCAAACTAAGTGGGCGAGTGGAAGCTTCTCTGCGCGCCCTGACTAACTTGTCGTAATATTCTGCATCTTCGAAATGCGCCAGCTCAAGAGTTAAGGCTTTTTCAAGAATCATTACGTTAATCTTATTTCCCAATAACACGCGCAATATGGACTGGCAAACCGTATTGATCCTTTGCGCGCTGGTCATAAGCACTACCAGCCCGGCCTCCAGCAACACATAATAGAGTGCATCACTGCGAAACTGTCCTGCGGAGCTTGCGTTATCCTGGAAGGCGTTGGAGACCGCATCAACGAATAGACCCCCTACTGACGCTATGGCCGCCGGCAGGACACCGGATACTAAGGTAGTCAATGCCATAACAACGGTCAATTTAGCACTGGTATTCCAAACAATTTCCAGGGCAAGGCCGCTGTATTGAAAAACAGAAAGGAATTTCGTTATGGGATTTTGTGACTCTTGATTGTCCAAACTGTACTCGAATAAAGGGAAACGAAAAAAGGGCCATGGTTTTGCACCAGGACCCTTTGCTTTTCTGCGTAACTAAAAATTATAAAAGTTTCAAAACTCTTTACCTTGCTGCTGATAGCTTCTTGAGCTATAACTTCATAAATTTCAGTACGATACGGTCAGTGTTTCGAGCTAATGACGGATCAAAAGGGCCAACCGAGTGATCATCTGCTTCGTTGTCCAGAACGTCGCTGGCAGCGGCCAATACGAAACCGGATTGAAGAACCGCTTTTACTGCTTCGTCAAAAGCGATTCTATGTAAAGTAAGGTTATCAGCACCCGGCGTTCCTTCATGATCGATCACAGCAAAAATTCCCCCGGACTTTACCACAGCCATAACCTGAGCAAGAATGTCTTGTGCAACGGCAGCTTCGGAATTATGAAAATCATGGAAATTTAAAGCCGTGATGGCGAAATCTATTGAATTGGCTGGAATATCGGAGATTGCAGTAAGCCACTCATCGACATTCGCTAATCGTGTTGCCTTGGCAGTCGCTGCTTCTGCGGCTCTGCCTGCTGGACGATTCTGCATCAGCACCTTGCCATCAGGCCCCACAGCATAGGATAGAACTTCTGTATACCAACCGCCTGATGCGTTGATATCCAATACAGTCATACCGGCTTCCAGCCCAAGAAAGTCTAGTACTGCTGGAGCCTGACGGCTGGCATCTCTTTCTTTATCGGCTGCGGGTCGATCGGGGCTTGCCATCGCTTCTTCTAGCGCGGTAATGTCTAGCGCTGAAGCGCTGCTGCAAACCAGGCTGCAAATTGCGAGCAAAGATAATACGGTTTTCATAGTAATAAGCCTTTTGTTAGTTCGTGGTGTTGTTCCGGTTAGGTAATTCTTGTGTTTGCTTTCGAATGGGAAAAATTTTCCAAAAGCACTTATTTTTGCAAACAAGGCATAACAGCATAAACCAGGCACGAAAGGGTGTACACAGTTATTCGGGCGAGCAGGTGGGAGAGTAAGCAAGAGAGCGTTTTGTCAGCCAGCTTTTAGTCCCCGTCCGTTAATGCCTTTAAAGAGTTTGTGGCGGGATCCCCTTGCAGTGGGGCGGTCTCAAGCTAGCTGTCAAGCCCCATGGCTAGCCGAATCATCTGGTTTTTTATTGGTGTAAGTTTATCCAGCGAGTTCATCCCGGCATTTCGCAGCCATCTGACCGTCAAGTCCTGTTCTGCAAACAGCCGTTTGAACCCTTCCATTAGCCACATCATGGAAAGATTGTGTCCTTTTCGCTTGCGTTGATATCTTTGCAAAATCTCTGGATCAGAGACGAGCCTGGCAGCAGCCACTCCGCGCAGGATTTCTGCAGCAAGCAGCTTTGCGTCCAGCAAGCCCAGGTTCACTCCCTGGCCGGCGAGAGGGTGAATTGTATGAGCCGCATCCCCTACCAGCGCTATATTCCCTTTCACGTAATCAAGCGCATGCCGTTGCCGAAGTGGAAAGGCAAATCGTTTGTCGCAGTGTTCAATAGTACCAAGTGTAAATTCTATAGCCGCGCCAAGTTCGGCTTTAAATTCATTGTCCTTGAGTGACATTATTCTTTCGGCTTGTTGCGGCAGCATTGACCACACGATAGAGCAATAGTGTTGATCATCATCCTGCGGTGCTACCCGTAAAGGCAGAAATGCCAGCGGACCGGTTTCCAGAAACCGTTGCAGGGCCGTACCGCAATGAGGATTCTGTGTGCTTACCGTGGTGACCAGGGCATGGTGTTCGTAGTCCCACTCCTTACACTCAAAACCTGCGAGTTGCCTAATTTTGGAATTAGCACCATCGGCGCCAACAACCAGGGCGGCACGAATTGATTGCCCGTCACTGGAGTTCAGTAGCGCTAACCGTTTACCGTCTACCTCAATCTCCTCAAGCGTCTCTATGGCAAACGGCGTAACTACGGACAGGGTGTTAATCCGCGCTAATTTTTGTTGGAGTGCAGAAGTAATTATAGAATTTTCTATAATACTGCCCAGCTCTGGCTGCTTGATTGCCTCAGCGGAGAAATGAATCGTGCCAGTTCCCTCGGCATCCCAGACACGCATTTCCTTATAAGCAGAAACTCTTTTTGCCAGGATGTCTTGCCAGATGCCAATAGCCTCGAACACGTTCTGGGATGCCTTGCTGATCGCGCTAACTCGCGGGTCAAATTTTGCAGGGTTTGTAAGCCCCATTGATGCAAAATCAATATCCACAAACGGCTGCTTGTCCAGCACAGCTATGCGCAGGGAAGAATCGGCCAATAAACAGGCGAGGCTGGCTCCCACCATTCCGGCACCAGCAATTACGATATCAAATTCACTAACTTCAGCAGTAGGCATGCCCTGCATTATAGGCCGAGAAGGTCATATTCCCTAACATCTACTGCGGCAAGCAAATCCAATCCAATCCAGCCCAACCATGCAGTCGATTCCATTATCAATACGCACTTTCGAGATTGTGCAAAAATCCAACATTTATCATTCCTGCGAAGCATGTCCCCGCGTAGGCGGGGAGCAGGAATCCAGTAAAACACCCAAACCGGCAAGGTTTTCCACAGGTAACGCAGCCTGGCGAGGATTTCTTGCACAGTCTCTTTCCTGAGACTGGCGCAGGACATCTCCTGTCGATGTGCCAGGCTTCCGCAAACGAATCATGAATTTAGCCTGGGATTCTCCATAGATTCCCCAGAGAGAGAGTGTCGCGCTCTGTCATTTACTGCTAGACTGTTTCGTCAGTGGGTTTGTGCCGATTCTACTTTGCGTAGCGAATGGAGAAAGAAAATGAGTAATGTTGTAAGTGCCGATCAAGTGAGCAATTACCTGGGCCAGGAAGTTGGTGTGACTGAGTGGTTTGAGATAGATCAAGACAGAATTAACAAGTTCGCCGACGCGACTGGTGACCATCAGTATATTCATATTGACCCGGAACGTGCTGCGAAAACGCCATTCGGAACAACAATAGCGCACGGGTTCTTAACCCTGTCCCTGATGAGTATGTTGAGCGCTGACAACGGGGGTATTACACTTGAAAACTCAATAATGGCTATAAATTACGGCCTGGATAAAGTCAGATTTATTAACCCTGTTAAAGTGGGCAGCAAGATTCGAGCTCGCTTCGAGTTAGTCAGCGCGGTAGAAAAGAAACCTGGGCACTATCTGATAAAGCACAATGTCACAATCGATATTGAAGGCGAAGACAAGCCCGCCTTAATCGCGGGCTGGTTGGGCATGACGATTATTGGCTGAGGAAACGGCGAAACTGTCACCACCCTTGATGGGCAGCAACGAATTGTATTTCAGGTTATGACCTGCGGCGCCCATTACCTGCGCCCTTATACATGCTTGCTGAGACCCATAGCACGTTCGGTAAAGCTACGTCGAACTTTTGGAAAAATATCGATTACTAGCAGACCAAATTTCCTTAGCCAGGCATTCGCCTCGTTGCTGCTTGAAAAAAGCTGCGTGATTTTATGCGTAAAGCTGGCTGTTTGCGCCTGATCTCCTTCCTGCCTTTTTAGGTAGTCCAGTAACACAGTCATTTCTCCTGGTGACCTTAACTGCTTGCGTGCCTGACATAGCACATCGACCAAAACTTCCGCATCTCTAAGTGCCAGGTTCAAGCCCTGTCCCGCTACGGGATGCAAGGTATGTGCAACATTACCCAATAAGACGATGCCTGGACGGACTTGTTCTTTCGCCAGGGAAAGACTCAGCGGATAACTAAACCTTTCGCCAATGTCCTGTATTTTCCCGAGCCTATAGCCAAACCGCTCCTGTAGCTTTTCCAGGAGAGCTGCCTTGCTCAGCTCTTTGAATTCCGATGCCTGGCTTGCTGTTACTGTCCAGACTAGAGAACTTCTATTTTTTCCATCGATAGACTGCAAAGGCAAAACCGCCAAAGGCCCTGTGTCAGTAAATCTTTCAAACGCGACATTGTTATGGGGTTTTTCAAAAACAATAGTCGAGATCAAGGCGTATTGATCGTAGCGTTCAATGGATCGTTCAATTCCTAACTGTTTGCATACAGGAGATTTGCCAGCATCGGCCAAAATCACTAAACAGGCATCAAGCTCGATTTGCTGGTTATCATAATGCAGATGCAGGTTCATTCCGTTTTGAATTGCTTGAATCGATGATACAGAAGCCGGTCGCAGCAAATCTATATGTGCAGATTGCTCCATGGCGGTACTCAACGCATTTCCAAGGTGCTGGTTCTCCACGACATAACCTAAAGCCTCTACTTTTTGCTCTTCGCGGTTTAGCTGTACTGAACCCAGACGACCCTTGTCAGAGACATGAACCTCATTGATGGCAGTCGCGGCATCCTCTAATTGTTGCCAGAGACCCATCGTGTGAAATATTTGTTTGGAACCGTAGGAAAGTGCTGTGGATCTCGCATCGAAACTGGATTGCCTGGCTAAATCCTTATCAAACACGGTCGCCTCTACAACCAGAACAGAAAACTTGTCGTGCTCAACTGCATCAATCAGCGCGCAGGCGAAACTCGCACCGACCATGCCTCCGCCAACAACGACAATGTCGTAGTGTTTCTCTGGGTGGATAATGAGCATGTGCTAGTGAGTCGTTTTAGCCATAAATGATTCTATCTCTTCAATCGTCTTGGGTATTCCCTTGCTTAGAATTTTATTCCCCTGCCTGGTTACCAAAACATCATCCTCTATTCTTATGCCAATACCGCGCCATCGTTTTTCAACTTTCTTATTGTCTGGCGATATATAGATTCCAGGTTCTATAGTGGTCACCATGCCAGGCTCCAGCAAGCGCCAGCTATTATCGATTTTGTAATCGCCTACGTCATGAACATCCATCCCGATCCAATGACCAACACGGTGCATGTAGAAGTCTCGATACGCTTCTTCTTTTATAAGCTGGCTGAGTCGGCCTTTCAGTAGCCCTAGTTTTACCAGGCCCCGGGTAATGGTTTTTACAGATATTTTGTGTGGCTCATCCCATGACACGCCTGGAGCTAGCGCCTCGATAGCGGCGAGTTGTGCCTTTAATACGACTTCATAGATTGCTTTTTGTTCCGGCGAAAACTTTCCATTTGCAGGAAATGTACGGGTGATATCTGAAGCATAGTATTCGTATTCACAACCCGCATCAATAAGTACCAGGTCGCCTGCTTTAACTTCCGCATCGTTTCTGTCGTAATGTAAGATGCAGGCATTTTCACCGGCGGCAACTATGGAAGTATAAGCAGGGGCTCTGCTGCCGTTGCGGGTAAAGGCAAAGAGTAGTTCTGCTTCCATTTCATACTCTTTAATGCCTGGTTTACAACAGGCCATGGCCCGTTTATGCCCTTCTGCTGAAATTTTTGCTGCTTTTTCCATCAATTTAATTTCGTGTGGACTCTTGAACAGACGTAACTCATGCAGTAAATGGTCGAGCACCAGAAATTCTCCAGGAGGATGTGCCCCCATCCTTGCCTTGTTGCGAATTACTTTTACCCAATCCATAACCTGGCTGTCGAATTGATCGTCACTTCCCATTGAATAGTAGACACGATTACGCCCTTCAATCAGCCCTGGCAAAATGTCATCGATGTCGCTGACAGGAAACGCATCATCGAGTTCTAACTCAGTACAGGCTGCCTCTGGCCCCTTCAAAATTCCTGTCCATAGCTCCTTCTGCCTGTCCTTCTGTTGACAAAACAACACAGACTCCCCTTGCTTGCGCCCCGGGATGAGCGCCAAAAGCGCCTGCTCTTCCGAAAACCCGGTGAGATAGTAGAAATCACTATTTTGCCGATACAAATACTCGGCATCGTTGTTCCGCAGACAAGGCCGTGCGGAAGCCAGCAAAGCGATACTATTTGGCTCCATCTGCGCCATTAATTCCTTTCGGCGTTGCTTCATTTCCCGATACCTGGTACTCATTTTTTTCCTTCACGCTACGCTCTGCGCTCAAATTTAGCGCACAAGCATATAGCTGTCTCGCAAGGGAACCAAGTGCCAATTTTTGTAATTCCATTATTGACCCATTTCCAACACCGCTCTATAGTTAGGGCATTGTTAATGTAAATCTTAAACTAATGCCAATAGCGCGTTGCGGGTATTAAGAATAAAGAATTAACGTCAAGGAGCCCATGTTCCGCGACGTCATTGCAGGATCAACAGAATGAGCAGTATGAGTGAACATGGATTCCAGTCTCTGAGCGAAAAAATCGATGATCTTATTGATCTCTGTGCAGGCATGAAGCGCGAAAATCAACTACTGAAGGCTGCGGAGAATTCCTGGCAATCTGAACGCAGGCAATTGATTGACAAGAATAAAGAAGCCAAATCAAAATTGGAATCTATGCTGGTCCGCTTAAAAGCCATGGATCAATCCTAGCGGTTCTGGCCCCTGATTCCATTCTGGCTTCGCTGTTTAGAGGCTGTGCAAAAACTCAACATTTGTTATTCCTGCGAAGGAGACTGTGCAAAAATTCAACATTTGTCATTCCGGCGAAGGCAGGAATCCAGTAAAACACCCAGATCGACAAGGGTTTTCCACAGCTGACGCGGCCTGGCGAGGGTTTCTTGCACGGTCTCTTTAGCAAGTGGCGTTATAGTAAGAAAAGCTATTTAGGTAGAATAATGAGCGAACAGAGCACAGCAGTACAAGTGAAAATACTGGATAAAGAGTACCAGATAAATTGCCCGCCATCCGACCAGGAAGCACTGATTAAGTCAGCTCGCTACCTGGATGAAAACATGCGCAAGATTAAAGAGCGCGGCAATATTCATGGTGCCGAGAAAATAGCTGTGATGGCGGCTCTTAACATTACTCACGATATGCTGCGCAAAAATCAGCTTATTAATGAGGTCCGCCACAGCACGGCACAACAGCTACAAGGCCTGGAAGCAAAGATAGACGCAGCCATTGCCCATAATCGCTAACTGGAAATCTGAACTATCTGGGTTACTATCAAGCCATGCACTGTGGTTTTTCGCCCTCATACCTTTCCTGCCCTCAAACCTTTCCTGTGCGCCTATTGCGACCTTAGGCACTCTAACAGGTTTTAATGCGCCATGTGACGAGAGAACAAGGCATGGCCAGATCAATAAAATTATCCGATGAACCTCCCTTTGCAAGCTATAAATGGCACTGTAAATGGCACTATGTACCCGCTCGCAATCGGTTTACGGGCTGGTGGCAACGGCTGCCAATATTCGCAAAGGCGCAGAGTTTTTAACACTCCACGGCTCACCGGAACCCTGTTTTACAGGACAGTTGTGTCTAAACTCCGTAAAAACGATAGAAAACATGCGTTAATCCAGTGAGGCAGCGCTAAACCCCAACGGATGTCTTTCGGTTTGTGCAAAAATGCCGAGGTTTAAAGGTATTCGTCAAAACCCGGTGTTATGCTGAGGTCTCTAGCACAGCCCCTGTCAAACTGGATTGAATCATACAAGGAAAACACAGAAAAAATGATTGTGTTTGTTGCGCGATAAGATAATATCAGATGATCGTTATGCGATTGAAGGCATTGAATAACAGCCCTGACAATGCCCCTCATCGGATGGCAAAAATCGTTACAGTTTTTTCTGTAACAAAAACTTGTACCCTTAAATTTTTGGATTATGCAGTATCAATAAATTCCTCTATTCCAGGATATGCACTAGTAACTACGGAGATATACAATGAAACAAGAAATAGTAACTCACGAGATTAAACTACATCGCTCTATAATTGTTTTACTCTGGGCATTTACTTTGGCCTTCATTCTGAATTCCCTGCCAATTGGAAGTATTGTCCCGACAGCATTCGCAGAACTTTCAAGTAACCCACGTATCACTCTCATATTGGAAGAGGGGTGGGGTAGAGGTATAGATATTGATGATTAGTAATGAGCAGCAAATAACGGTTCCTATGGGTTTCGTGTTGGGGAAAGCAAAATAATGCTCAAAAATGTGGTGCAACTATATTTTCTCTGGGGATATTCAAATGAAAGATACCGCGTTGTTTATTCAGCTCCCGGGTTTTGGTGCCCCATGGCGAATCACGGCTATGGGGCGCACTCCTCTATTTCACCATGGGAAACTTAATCTTTACCCATAGGTTTCCCGGTAAAGCCAGTTAATTACTCCGAAAATGACGACGTGGATTACCAAATATCGAATGATGATAACGCACTGAACAGGCAGTTTTATGAGGGTTATACAGGAATGGATACAGGAACAGATGAGGACAGTTAGATGGCAAGTGCATTAAAACTTAATACCAAAGATGAAACCTTGCGGGAGTTGCTGGGTAATGGAAAAAAGTATGTGGTGCCGAAGTTTCAGCGCGACTATTCCTGGGAACAGACGCATTGGCAGGACTTGTGGGAAGACATGGAAATTCTTAGAGAAAACCCTGACGACTACCATTATATGGGGTATCTGGTTTTGCAGGAGCTGGCTGGAAACGCCATGCAGTTCAAGGTGATTGATGGGCAACAGCGATTGACAACATTTTCCCTTATCGTATTGGCATCCATCAAACGATTGGAAAATATGGGCAATGAAGAAGAAAGAATTAGCGAGCTACAAAAAAATTTTATCGGTAGCAAGGATTTGGTTTATTTAAGGGTGGAAAACAAATTAAAACTAAATAGAAATAACGATTATGATTACCGTGAAGCGGTGAAGGGAAAACCCATTCTCGCTCGGGGGGTGAAGAAAACTGTGCGCCTCATGGCTGATGCGCTGATTTATTTTAACAGCCAACTTAGTCATTTTAATAGCGGCCAGGAGATTGGCGAACTCATCGAAAAACTTGCCAATCGGTTGCTATTTACAACCATTTATATTGGTGATGAATTAAGTGCCTATAAGGTTTTTGAGACCTTAAATGCGCGCGGCGTAAAATTATCATCTGCTGATTTATTAAAAAATTATTTATTTTCAGTGATAGACGAAGACGGCAATACGCCGGATGAAGTGATTGATGAATTAGATGAGAAATGGGGGAAGGTTGGGGCTGACATCGGCAATAAAAATTATAGCGATTATGTTTTGGCTGAATGGAATAGCCGCCATCCGAGAGTCCGACAACAAGAACTCTTTAAGCACATAAAAAATAAAATAGGCAATAAAGAACCGGCTATACAATATCTCGACACACTAAAAGACAATAGTCAACTGTATGCGGCGTTGTTGAATGCGGATGATGAGTTTTGGAAAGACCATCCGAACTACACGGCTATTAAGGCGGATATAGATTTTCTGAAACTGTTTAACATACGCCAGCCGGTGAGTTTGCTGATGGCAGCTTATATCCATTTTCAGGATGATTTTCAGCGAATGCTAAAATGGATTCAGGTTTTTTCCCTGCGCTATAACGTGATTTGCCAGAAACACCCCGGCGAGCAAGAGGTGCTTTATAGTAAAATTTGTGTGGCGATTACCAAGGGTTGCAAGGTCCAACAGGTTAAGCAAAAAATACTGGATCAGTGCCCATCTGACACAGAATTTAAACAACATTTTGCAGATAATAATATGCCGACTCGACAATCCAATAAAAAAGCGCGCTATTTATTGGCACGGATAGAAGCGAGCTACGGCAACACGCCGTTAGATGAAACCACGTTGACAGTGGAGCATATTCTGCCCTTGCACCCAGAACAACACTGGCAAGATTATTTTGGTAGCAATTGGCAGCAATTTAACCAGCGGCTGGGCAATATGGCTTTAGTTAGTACAAAAGAAAACCAGGAGTTGGGGCAAAGGGCGTTCAATGAGAAAAAGGAGACTTTGTTAAATAATCACCACCATATCAATAAAAGCATAGCAGAATATAACGAATGGAGCGAGGCGGAAATTGAATCAAGGCAGAATCTGCTGGCAGAGCAGGCAGTTAGATTGTGGAGAATTGATTAAATGGTGCCTCTAGTAACCCCCTTTCCCGTGGTTACAGCGTGGGCCTCGCTTTTCTGCATTTTATGGGGAAAATCCTCTTCCATATACACTGCGGTTTTCCGTGTGCAAATTCTTGCGTACTCACGAAAAAATCTTAATGAATAGAGATACCCTTAACAGTGGATTGTTGGGATGAACAGCCGAAGTCATTGGTGATGCCCCGTGTTTCTGGTATATTCTATGGGCATCCCGCCTCGAACAACATGGATATTGACCGCCCAGGCATAAACCAAACATGCAAAACCTATTGGAACAATTAAAAACCACGCTACAAAACGATGAGCGGCTGGTCGTCGATGGCAATTTGGTGAAAAATAAAATCGTTGAGCTGGCACTGGCGATGGACGAGGACTTGCTTGCCTTGTTGCTGGGCAATGAGACCATCAAAAAACAGTTTTTTAAGCAGGTCGGCGGTGTGCTGGTGTTTGACAAGGTGGCGTTGCAAAGTTTTGTCAGCAACAAACAGTTTCTGCCCGATAGCTACACCGCATTTAAGAACAAAATCGGCTTAACGGCAAATGGGGAATATTTAACGGAAAGCCGAGAGGTGGTTTTAACCTGGCCTTATAAAGATTGTACGCTGGAAGGCGGGCAGACTAAAGAGGAGCAGAAACGCAAAGAGATATTCTGGAATGAAACCCTGGCAGCGGATGAGATTGACCGCTTGCTTGACCCGAAGGTATTAACCCATTTCAAAAAATACGATAAAGACGGCGCGCATAAAGCAGCGCATATCAGCCTTGATGATAACCTGATCATCAAGGGCAATAACCTGCTGGTACTGCATAGCCTGAAAAAACAATATGCCGGCAAGGTCAAGCTGATTTATATTGACCCGCCTTATAATACCGGTTCAGATAGCTTTGGTTATAACGACAGTTTTAATCATTCTACTTGGTTGACTTTTATGCGGAATAGGTTGGAGGCGGCAAGAGAATTATTAAGGGACGATGGGGTTATTTTTGTTCAATGTGATGATAATGAACAGGCTTATCTGAAGGTGTTGATGGATGAGGTTTTTGGGAGAGAGAATTTTGTAGAAACCTTCATTTGGAAAAACACAGATAACGCACCCACCTTGTCTAATAAAACCAGAAAAAACATAGAATTTATCCTGTGCTACGAAAAATCTATTGATACTTCTATCCGCTATTTAGGAAGAGAGAGCGATAATGATGATGCGCCCTTATTAAATAGTGGCAACCCAATTACCACATTAGAGTTTAATCCCAGTGTTATTAAGTTTAGGATTATTGATGGAAAATACAAGCGGGGAGTTTATGGAAGAATTGAACTATTAAATGAACTTGTAATTGAAAACGGAAAAAATAAGAATACAGTAAGACTTAAAGGAAGATTCAAGTGGCAACAAACATTTTTAAAAAGCGAGATAAACAACGGAACATACTTTTTGATAAAATCAAAAAAATTTTCAATCAGGTATCAACGAAAAAATGCCTCTAATATGGCTCCTGATAAATTAATAGACGATATATATTTGTCAAAATCCATAGGAGTTGAAACTAACGAAGACTCGAAAAAACATATTGATTCAATGAAGCTAAAATTTAATTCATACCCAAAACCTGAATCTTTAATTTCTTTTCTAATTCAAACTGTAACCAGGGAAAATGATATAGTTTTAGACTATCACTTAGGCAGTGGCACCACCTGTGCCGTAGCCCATAAAATGGGCCGACGTTATATTGGTATTGAACAAATGGATTACATCCACGATGTGACCTGCGAACGACTTAAAAAAGTTATTCAGGGCGAACAAGGCGGCATCAGTAAAAGCGTCAACTGGCAAGGTGGCGACTCCTTCACCTACTGCGAACTCGCCCAACACAATGCTAATATCATCGATAAAATCGAACAAGCGAAAACGACTCAAGCCTTAATAAAAATCTGGCATAAAATAGAAAATGCCGACTTTATCAGCTACAAAATAAAGCCCGAAGTCATCAATAAAAACATTCATGAGTTTGCCGCCCTATCCGTAGCAGAACAAAAACAATTCCTGATTGCCGTGTTGGATAAAAACCAGCTTTATGTTAATTATTCTGAAATTGACGATGTAGATTATCAAATATCGGATGAGGATAAAGCACTGAACAGGCAGTTTTATGGGGATTAATATGATCGAGAAAATAACCGGACAGAGTTTCAAGGTAACAAACCTCGGGGTCATCCGTGAGGGCGAGTTTACTCAAAAACCCTTAACCGTTTTTTGTGGTCCAAATAATAGTGGTAAAACCTGGGCAATGTATTCGTTGTATCATTTTTACCGGATTTTTGAAGCAGCGAGATGGCTGGATAAAGAAGAAAAAGAAAAGGTTTCTTTGGATGAGTTTAACGAAAGAATATCGTCAAGCCTTGCTCATTTATTTAACACTTCGGTAGAAAGCATTCGTAATGCCAAATTCGAGCTTCAAATGGAGGCGGGTGATTGGGAAGAATTGCGCGAGAATAAACAGAAAAATGTTTTCCTTATGCCGGCCGAACGTAACGGCTTGCATTTGTTTTTTCGTGAATTAAGTACCCGCCGCACCGCGCTGTTACACCACGTATCTAAAGATAACATTGATATTAATAATCTGTTACGCGATGTTATCAGGTCACGCTACGCCGTTCCAATTGCAAAATATATTGACTGGCTGAATAATATGACCGATGCACCAAAATCAAAATCAGCAGATTTTCACGATTATGCACAACAGTTACAAAAAACATTGGCAGGAGGCGTTTATAAAATCGATTCCCGAACCGGGGATATCGCCTTTAAGCCCTATCAACGAAAACGTGACGGGGTTAAAACGGAAGCACTGGGCTTACATATCACTTCCAGCACGGTTAAAAGTTTATTCGGATTGTGGTTTTATCTGGAGTATCAGGCGGAGAAGGGCGATGTCTTGATGATTGATGAACCCGAGCTAAATATACACCCGGAGAATCAACGTAAGATAGCGCGTTTATTAGCTCAACTGGTCAATGCGGGCTTAAATGTGGTGATTAGCACCCATAGCGATTATATGGTGCGCGAATTTAATTCACTGATTATGCTTAGTCAGGATGAAGATAAAGTATTACGAGAAAAACACCAATACGCCGATAATGAAATACTAACCACCGCATAGGTCGGTGCCTATCTATTTGATAAGCAGGAAATTAAACCTTTTGAAATAACAGCAGATGATGGCATTTATGCCACCACGTTTGATGAGGTAATTCGTAACTTGAACGATACCAATGATGACATCTATTACAGCCTGAAGGACAAGAAAGATGAATCAGAAGCTGGCTGAGTTATTTCAACAAACCATTCATAAAACCCTGCAATTAAACAAAAAAGGCAGAGACTGGTCGCTCAATGAAGAGCCTCAGATAACAATGAAGGCACCCTCTCAACATTCACTCGGTTTTAGTTTGGATTGTAATCCGGGACCTTTCGCATCCCTCTTTAATGCCATTCCTCCATTGGGTATCGCCAAAATGTGTGATGCGATTATTGTATTGTCTTATAAAAACAAGGATTATATCTTTGTAATCGAACAAAAAACCAGATACAAAGATGGTTATAAAAAACAATTAGCCAACGGTAAATATTTTTGTGACTGGCTACTAGCGTTGCTAAAAGAACACAATCACTATAACGGAAAAGTCGTTTTTATTGGACTGCTGTGCTGGTTACCTCGGGAAAAGTCTTTGCGTAAAGGGGAGACTCGTCATGGAAACTATGTAGAAAAACAGAACAACGAAACCCAGTGTGATTTGTTATTTGAGATAAGAAATGAAGCTCACATTTATCTGCAAAAGATCATCAAATGACCAAACCAATGCTCCACGAAAAACTAACCACTGGCGAAGAGTTTTTAGTTGGCAGTGATTATTATAAACAGCATATCCCCGATGGCATCGCCAGCAATCTCAATCCTGATTTTCTGTTGCGACCCTACCAGATGGAAGCCTTGGGTCGTTTCAAGTATTACCTGGAGACTTATCCCGCGCGCCCGAAAAACACGCCGACACAAACCTTGTTTCACATGGCAACGGGTAGCGGTAAAACGCTGATTATGGCGGGGCTGATGCTGTATTTGTACAAGCAGGGCTATCGCAATTTTCTGTTTTTTGTCAATAGCACCAATATCATCAATAAAACCCGTGATAACTTCCTCAATAAGACGGCTACAAAACACCTGTTTGCGGAAGCGATACAAATCGATAACCAACCGATACACATTAAAGAAGTCGATAATTTTCAGGCGGCGAATGCGGATGATATAAATATTGTTTTTTCAACCATTCAGGGCTTGCATACGCGCCTGAATACGCCGCGAGAAAACAGCATTACCTTTGATGACTTTGAAAGTGAAAAAATCGTTCTTATTTCTGACGAAGCACATCATATTAATGTGGAGACGAGGCGGACTAACACGCTTAATCAAACAGAATTGTTTGCATTGAATACTTGGGAATCCACGGTTGAGAAGATATTCACTGCCAACGCTGAAAATATCCTGCTGGAATTTACCGCAACTATGGATTTAGCCCATCAACAGATTATTGAAAAATATCGCGATAAAATCATTTTTGACTATCCGCTCAAGGCGTTTCGGATGGATGGCTATTCCAAAGAAGTCAAGGTATTGCAATCGGACACCGGGGCGTTTGAGCGGGCTTTACAAGCCATTTTATTAAGTCAATTCAGGCGGAAAATATTTGAAAAATACGGTTGGCTGATAAAACCGGTTATTTTGTTCAAGTCAAAAACAATTAAGGAATCTAATGCCTTTTATGCTGAATTTATTGCCCGAATAAGGCACTTAAAAGGACATGATATTGAAAAAATTGCCGGCAATCCTAATCTGGATGCTGTTTTAGCCGGGGTGTTTCTCTATTTTGCAGCGCATAAAATTACGCTGGACAATCTGGCTTTGGAATTACAGGAAGAGTTTGCCGAAAACAAATGTATCTCGGTCAATTCCAAAGATGAATCAGTGCAGAAACAGATTGCAGTCAACACATTGGAAGACAGGGACAACGAATACCGTGCTATTTTCGCGGTCGATAAACTGAACGAAGGCTGGGATGTGCTTAATCTGTTTGATATTGTGCGTTTATACGATACGCGCGATGGGAAATCCGGCAGGCCGGGCAAAACCACCTTGTCGGAGGCACAGTTAATCGGGCGCGGGGCGCGATATTGCCCGTTCAGGGTGGCCGATGACCAACCGCTTTATCAGCGTAAATATGATGTTTTTAACAATCAAAAGGAGCATGACTTAAAGCTATGCGAGGAGCTGTATTATCACAGTGCCTATAACCCGCGCTATATTCAAGAATTACACACGGCTTTGGCAGAAATTGGTATTAAAGAAAAAAGTAGCCGTCAGTTAGAATTAACCCTAAAGCCAGCGTTCAAGGAGAAGTCGTTTTATAAGAAGGGCGTTATTTTCAAAAATGAACGGGTGAAATATGCACGCGAGGACGTAACGGGCATCCCCGCTTCATTTATTCAAACCACACATAAAATCCCATTGCCATCGGGTTATTCACAATCGTCAACTGTATTTGCGCTTGAACCAACGCGACAGGGCAACCAAATACAGCAAGATTATTGCATCAAATCATTTGGCTGCCACGTTGTTAAAAAGGCATTGTGCCGATTCCCGGAATATCGCCTGGCAAATTTAAAGTGCCTGTTTCCACATTTGCCAAGCCTGTCAGAATTTATTGACTCTGATGACTATCTGGGAAGAGTCAAAGCCGAGGTTAGCGGCGATGAGGATGCCGTGAACAATCTAAGCCAAGCGAACAAGCTGTATATTGTTGTCTGTTTGCTGGATAAATTAAGCTGCCAATTACAGGCGGAAAAGGTGGACTATAAAGGCACGCGAAAATTCAAGTCGTATCCGATTAAAGATATTTTTACCGATAAAACGCTCAATGTTGTCAATGATGGCGACGGTGATAAAGAATATGGTATTGCACAAAGCCAAACAACGAATAATAATTTAAATATGGATTTATCCGCTCAGGATTGGTTTGTATTTAACGAGCACTACGGAACTTCTGAAGAAAAGTATCTGGTCAAATATATTGACAAGATAGTGCATCGATTAAAACAAACCTATTCAGAGGTTTATTTGCTACGCAATGAGCGCCATTTCAAACTGTTCAATTTTGATGACGGGCGTGCATTTGAGCCCGATTTTGTGCTGTGTTTAATCAAGGACAATGAAACCCCTGCCCAGCATTACCAAATAATTATTGAGCCAAAAGGTAGCCATTTAATCGAGCATGATCAATGGAAGCAAGATTTTTTATTGCAGTTAAAAAAGGCGCATAAAATCGAACGGTTATGGAAAGATAGAAACCACATAGTTTGGGGTATGCCGTTTTATAATGAAACAGAAACCAAAGCCGAGTTTGAAAAAGAGTTTGGTGCTTTGATTTAAGGCAACCTTTGCCTAATTCAAAATACCGGCAGAAGGGCGCTTAAAACGGGTTCTGTTACTATAAAAATGCTGTTTTTAACAAAAGACAGTGGGTGATTTTAACGAGAGCTTAGAGAGCTTAGACGGCTAAGCTGACGTATACCAAGCCCTAATATGATTAGGGGCTTATCCAGATAAGCCGCAAAAGGGGTTATTATGGGAAGTATGCAAAAGAGTCGGTTAAGCCATTACAAACAGGATCGAGGTCTTTGAACTGTCTTTCCAGTGCAGTCAGCCGGTTAATCACGTCCAATGCCACATCGGCTTTGCCAGCCCTGCTATTCTTCTTCTGAACGCCCGCCGCTTTGATGGCCTCAACATATTTCCTGTAGCAGTGACCCAGGCAGCCTATGCGGGTAATCCCGTTTTCCTGGCATAGCCATCGGCCTGCAATACACCGCCAAAGCCAGCAAACAAACATTAGGTAACTTCTTCAGAGGTTCCCTAACACTCAATATCTTCAACAGGGGTAAAATCTTCATCGTAGCCAAACATCCGGGGGCCAAACACTTTAAGGCATTCCGGTCGACGCATAATAGGTGCAGCACTGTAGCCTATCACTTTTACCCGAAGCCCGTAGGCCAACATTTCAGCGGTCAAAGGCTCAGCATTTTCCCTGTCTAAAATACAGATCAGATCAGGTGCGATGGTCAGAGTTTTGCCGCCGCCTCCTTTGCGCACCACCAAATATTCATTTTGAATATCCACCTCAACACTTTCATTTGAGTTGTCCAGGGCTGAAATAACGGCTTTACCAAAATGCCAGCCATCGCGGGTTTCATGGCTAATGTCAGTGATTTTTCCTTCAAACAGGACTTTGCCATAGCGCCCATTTTCATCATCATTCAGATAATCCAGCAATGCCGCAAAGCTGTCGTCACTTTCCCGGCCTTCACGGATACAACGTCCTATTTCAAGGGTTTGGCTAAGGGTGTCATGTACCGCCACTTGTTTTACCTGAGCACCTGTCATTGGATAAATAGCGCTCATTACCATGGCACCCATGGTGGTGGTGACGGCCCGACACATGTCTTCCAGAAGACGATCACTCGCTGTCTTGATGATGACTTCATTGCCAAACTCATCAATCAAAATAGCTGGCGAACCGAGACATCCGTACACACTGAATGATGTCATTTCCAAATGTGGGAAGGCTCGCCCCATCCCGTCAGCATCAACTACGGGCAATCCTGCTTTTGCCGCAAGCGCCAATGGGAATATAGAATTTGCGCCGCCCATTTCTACACTAATCAAAGCCGTCGGCTTTTTACCGTAGCTTTCTTCCACCAGATGCAACAGTCTCAGCAGCGTTTTTTCACTGACCAGATATTCCAGAAGTACAGTGGGGGCACCAATGGCCGCAATAGAGATAACAAAGTCATCATCGCCCAATTCTGATGCCTTTACGATGCTCGGATATCGCCCTTCTTTCAATTGTTGTTGCAGTAAAAGCTCTCCAACATAAGGGTCGCCACCGCCACCAGAGCCCAAAAATACCGCCCCTCTGGCCATGTCTTTCACGTCTTGTACTGTCGTGATTGTTTTCACTTGTTCATCGTCTCCAGGGTCTTATTTAGCTGCCTATTTATCAATGGCTTCAGTTGCTCAGCAATAAATCACCAACAGCACGCACGATCATTTGCACCGAACCCGTTTGCATATGTGTCATAGGCAATTCGATCACATCAATAATCTCAACTGTGCCCGGATCTGCACCCGCGCTTATCGCCGCATTAGTCGCATCTTCTTTTGCCTGATTAAGAGCTGTATCTCTGCCAAGGGCAGCAACATCATAAAGCTTGTCAACACGCCCGCTAACCTGGGCAATTGCCGCACCTACAGCATTGGCAACGCCCGCATGATCAGGCCGATGTACCTCAGATGCACCTTTCAAGGGACGTGATTGGAGAATACTGCCACCACCAACCATAATGACGGGAACCGCCTCGTTGCTGGTGCGCATCTGATCCACTGCATCATCGATTCGGTCATGAATCAGATCAACTACTTTGGCAGTTAATTCATCTGAAACGCGCATAAGCCTTGATGAATCGCCCAATTCGACACTGCCTGAACGCACAGCAATATCCGTTGTTGTCAAGGTATCACCGCCAAATACCAAGCCCTTTTCCAGCAATTGATAGCCCACTGAATCGGGACCAAGCCTAATTCCTTCCTCCGTATCACGAATAATGGTTCCCCCACCCAGGGCAATAGACAGAACATCGGGCATTCTAAAATTGGTGCGCACGCCACCAATGTAATTGGCTGCTGTTGTTTCGCGTGGAAAACCCTGCGACAAGAAACCAATATCTGTGCTGGTTCCGCCAATATCAACAACGATGGCTTTGTCCAGCCCGGTCAGAAAGGCCGCACCACGAATACTGTTGGTAGGGCCTGCGGCACAGGTGGCAATAGGTAGACGTTTCGCGTTATCAGCTGTGATTAAAGTGCCGTCATTCTGGCTAATCAGAAATGGACAATGTATCCGCAAGCTCTTAAATGCTGCGACCATAGAATCCACAACCTGGCTTGCAAATTGAATCAGAGAGGCATTCACAATGCACGCATTTTCCCGGTCGATCAGGCCAATGCCACCCAACTGGGAGGACAGTGTAATGGCTATATCAGGATTGAATTTACGGATAATTTCAGCGGCTCTTTCTTCTATGTCAGGTCGAATAGTCGCGAAACTGGTTGTGATAGCAATTGACGCGATTCCTTTTTCAGACAGCTCTTCGCCGATTGCAATGAGAGCGCTTTCATCAAGTTCAGCGTATTCCTGGGCAGTGTAGTACGCCCCACCGCCAACCATGTAAATATTGGATCCCAAAATAAGAGTCAGATCTTCTGGCCAGGCGACCATGGGTGGAATACCATCTGTTTTTGGTAATGCAATCCTGATAATTGCGACTTCCTGCAAATTTTCGCGCTGCAAGAATGCGTTGATGAACTGCGTGGTACCTACCATGACGTGACTAATTTTCGATGAACTCACCCCGGTTTCATCGAGCAATGCCGACACTGCATCTACAACACCTGACCCTACATCCCTGGTTGTCGCACGTTTTATGGCGCCAATGACCTGATTGCCCGTCATTAAGACGGCATCGGTGTTTGTGCCACCAACGTCTACGCCCAGCCTTATTGCTTTCGTCTGACTCATACTTTATTCGTCCGCATTTCAGGTTAAAACCCCCGTCTTTAGACGGTGGTCGTTAAGTCGCTTATTTCTTGTTGTTAAAATGGAGCTGGTTTTTGACGATTTCACCGGCCTTCATAATTAACGGCATCTTCTCAGTTGGTTTCGTCAATAAATTAATATCAGTAATCGGGTCACCATCAACCACGATCAAGTCAGCAATAGCGCCTGTCTTAATGACACCCAGTTGATCTTTCATATTGATCAAATCGGCATTCACAGACGTTGCCGACCGCAGGGCTTCGACAGCTCCTGAAATTCGGCCCCGCAAAACGAGCTCCTGTGCTTCCATACCGTGCAGCTCACCAAAAAGATCGGTTCCCAAACCCAGTTTAACGCCCGCTTTCTGGCAGTATTCCACCGCTTTAAATGCCTGCTCAGCTACCGCTTTAAGTTTGTCCCGGGCAGTCTTTGCTAATTCCACAGGGCCATTGAGCAAGCCATCAATTACAGTGAGTGTTGGCACCACAAATGCGCCTTTTTCTGCAACAAATTCGGCCGTTTTTTGATCTGCCATGGTGCCATGTTCAATAGAGCGCACCCCATTTTTCGCACATCGATAAACAGCTTCTGCTGTATGGGCATGGGCCATAACGTAGGTGCGCCTTGTCGTCGCTTCCTCCACCGCAGCACGAATTTCATCGTCACAAAACTGGTTCATCCAGATAGGATCAGTTGGTGATAACACGCCTCCCGAGGCAAATATCTTGATTTGATGAGCACCCTGCCGCAGTTGCTCACGCACGGCTTTGCGCATCTGCTCAGCACCATCAACCACGACAGACAAGGAGCCTCGATAGGCGCAGCCATAGAGCTGCCGCTCATCACCAGAACGCATATCGCCATGACCACCGGTCTGGGAAAGCGCCTTTCCCGAAATCAAAACCCTGGGGCCCTTGATCAAACCGGATGCGATTCCCTGCACTAGCCCCCTATCAGCACCACCGGCGTCTCTAACCGTTGTAAAACCGCGCAATAGGCAATCCTCAAGATAGTGTCGGGCGAATTGGGCCAAATAAGAGCTGTGCATTTTATCGACGGAGGCAATATTGAAACTGGGGCTGTTACAGTGAAAATGCGCATCAATTAACCCTGGCATAAGTGTCTTGCCTTTTAGGTCAATTCGCACTTCACCATCCTGCACGGGAATAGGCGATGGCCTAACAATGTCGATAAGGCCATTGGTAATTGAGATATTCAGCTTGTGCTGCAACTTACTGTCACAGCCATCGAATACTGTCGTATCGGTAAAGATCAAGCGACTCATAATGAGGTTCTCAGGCATTGATTGAACAGCCTGGACAGGTGGCCGGAATCTGCCGACCACACGAATGCCACAGGCGAAGCTAGAACCTTAAACGGCCTTCGATACCATAACTTCGAGGTTGACCCAGGTAACCGATATCGATGTCCAGCCCGGAGAATTCACGAGGGTTAAAATCGGTAAAGTACTCTTCATCTGTCAGATTTTTCGCCCAAAGGAACAGGCCCCATTTTTCAGCTTCAATGCCCACCCGCAAATTAAGGAGGCTTAAAGGATGCTGGCGGTCGGCATTATCAACCTGCCAGTATTTACGGCCACGATATTCGTAATCTACGCGAATAAACCCCTCCAGGCCATCTGCAACAGAGGCTCGATATTGCAGCGCAATATTGGACGAAACCCGGGTGGTTTTAGGTGCGTGATTTCCTTCATTGCCGGGGAAAGCAGAAATCTTCTTAATATCGCTGTCAGTCGTTCCTGCGCTAGCCGATAGTTCCAAACCTGGAGCCAACAGAGCCTGTGCTTCAAGTTCAACACCGAAGATATCAACTTCCTCAATGTTATTGATGATTTGTGCGGCATCGGCAACTCTGACAAAGAAAAACTGAAAACCATCGATTTGCGATAAATAAGCGGCGCCATTCACTATCAAGCGGCGGTTTAACCAGGTAGTTTTGAAACCTGCTTCAAAGTTATCCAGGGTCTCGTCCCCAAAAATAGGCAAGCCAGGCGCATTAATACCTCCCGACCTGAAGCCGGTACTGTAGCTTGCGTAGGCCATTTTATCGTCGTCAATATTATAGCCAAGAGTCAGCTTTGGCTGAACATCGTCATAGTCGGCGGTACGCACAGCCCCGGTACTCAAATCAACCTGCTCTCGCTGATCTTTATCGTATCTAAGGGCAGCAGAGACGGTTAACTTGTCGCCGATGTCATAATCGAACTGTGCAAAGAGTGCAGAGGCTTTGTTGTCATTGTCTTCAGCGCGATCGATAAGGTTTAACATTGGGTTATTTATTTGATCGAAACTGCTATCCACATCGATAAACCCTCTGGTTCTCAGGCTTCGATCTGTCTGAATAAAGTAAGTACCGACGATCCAGCGAAATGCGCTGTCTTCAGCTGACACCAATCGCAGTTCCTGGCTGAGCATCTCAACCTCCAGATCCTGCCCCTGACCGACTTGAATGCCAAGCCCCAGGAAACCTCCGGGGCTGTTTACCGGATTGCGAAAATCAAGATCTCCACGATTAACTTCCGTGAGTTCTGTATAGCCGGTTATCCCGGTGAGTGTCGCGAAATCCAAATCGGTATCAAATTTAAGTGTCAGTTCGGTAGCATCCCCGCTTGTGGCACCACGAATATTCGACTCCGGGTTATCGAACCTGTTAGGGTTGCCGCTAAATACCGGGGTGTCGTATTGACTGCCTGCTGTAAAGTCTCGATGCGACGCCCTAAGATCAAAAGTCAGATCCTCGCCAGCATTCCACTGTAGGCGGCCACGAATGGCATAGTCGTGATCAATGAAGTCATTGCTTGTATTCAGAAAAATATTATCAATGCGCCCATCATCCTCCTTATAACTGGCCGCTAAACGGTACATCAATGTGTCGTTAATAATAGGCCCGGATAGCCCGGCGGACAAATCCATCGCCTGCCCATTGCCGTAACTGGCATTTAAAAAGCCTTCTACCTCATTACCCGGTTGACGAGTGACAATATTGATTGCGCCACCAATCGCATTACGTCCGTAGAGTGCGCCTTGCGGGCCTTTCAAGACTTCAATTCGTTCGACGTCAAACAGGTTCATCTTGAACTGCTTTTGATTATTCTGCGCGACACCATCAATCACAATCGCTACTGGTGCGTCTGCATTATTGATTTGGGTGACACCCCTCACCACCACAAAGGTATTGTTATAGGTGTCAGAGTCATCCAATGACAGGTTGGAGACCATATTTGCAAAATCCTGCGTAGTGCCTATTTTCGCGTCCACTATGTTTTGGGCGGTAAATGCAGTTACCTGTATCGGCACTTCCTGCAAGCTCTCTTCCCGCTTCTGGGCAGTAACAACAATTTCTTCAATTGCTATGTTTTGCGCATGAGCGGCAGGAACGCAAAGGCCAAGAGCAGCCAAAATAGTCGCCAGCTTTTCTTTTTTAAATAATTTCATTAAACACCCCTGATGGTAGCTATTGCTTGTAGTTATCTGCACAGTCTAAATAATCCCGGATGCCTTCCCCAAACAGAAAAAAGGGGGATATGCGGGGTATTTTGGGGGATAAATGCGACACATTGAGAGCAAATACAACACTGTTCATGACACTTTTGCCGCAATTGCGATAAGGCCACAGGCCACTACTAACAAGCCCAATTTGGTCAGGGAAGCATTTTCTGCATAAGCGATAACGCCTATGCCAATGGTCGCCAAAGGGATCACCGCCGTCATAATCGGTACCAATAAGCTTAAATCCATGCCCTTATAAAGGATTCGCGATAAGGCCCAAAGGTTGACAGAAAATAGCAATAGACAGGTTGCTGTCATACCCGCACTGGTGAATCCCTGTGTTCTGGGCAGCAACGCAAGAGCAAGAATATTACTGGTGATGGCCAAACCAAAAAGTAGCCACAGGCTATTCAGTAAAATACTCAACATCTTCTGTTCCTCAGCCATGCAATCAATCACATAGATAACCCGGGGCACCGTCAATTAGCAATGAATTGGATGGGGGAGACAGGGCGCAATTTGGGGGATAAGCAGCCCTGTTTGTGGTAAAAACGGCTATCCTTGCCTTACTATAAAACTCTGATCTTGATCCCGTTGGCGACCCGGGTTCTATTCACGCCAGGTATCCGGTCTTTGCTCTACAGGGTCATTCTGCATGTCAAACTATCAACAACTGCTTAAATTTAAGCCGAGCGAGTTAGCCGAGCATCAAGTGCATCGCTACAGACTTTGCGATCAAATACTGGGGCAGTCATCGGCCAGGGCTATTTTTCTCCATGCGCCGGCAGGTTACGGGAAAACGGTTTCCATGGCGCAAGCATTTCATATTGCCAAACAAAACAACGAACAGGTTGTCTGGATTAATTGTGATATCAGAGATCGAGAACCTGAAGTATTTATAGAAAGCCTTATTTTGGCCGTCCAGCACACCAGGGCGGCTATTCACTATGAAACCCGTGATCTGACCAACCTTTTGCATATTTTCGACGACCAGGACCAGCCCTTAAGAATTTTTATCGACGAATACGAATCGATTGGCGGAGTACTGGTAGACGACCTTATAAGCCGACTGATATTGCTGCTGCCACCTCAGGTGCAACTGATTATTGCGACACGAAAAGTGCCCGAAAAACACTATTCGCGACTGCTGCTGGAAGGCAAAATGAGCGCGATTGAGGCGGGCGAACTACGCTTCACTGATGCCGAAGCTGTAGAGCTTCTTGCCCAATCCTTTGGTCAGAAAGAACTGTCCGCCGTAATTGATTTTGCCGAGGGCTGGCCACTGGTGCTACAACTGGCCAACATCAAACAAAAGCATTCAATCAATAAATACGCCATCATAGAAACACTAAAGAATCCTGACGCTGAAAGCTTTTCTTATTTGGCCGAACAGGTCTTCAGCTCGCTCAGTACAGAGCAGCAAGAGTTTCTAAAAGACTGTTCGATTCTTGCTTACATAAGCGCAGAAACAGCCAGAGCGGTCACCGAAAAAGATAAGGCTTTCGAACTACTATCCGGTTTGATGGAACTACAGCCCATCGTCACGGTAGTGGCAACAACGCCGTTAACCGTAAAGTTGCACCCGCTGTTTCGTGAATTTTTAGTGCAATCGGTTCAGCTCCGTGGAGAACAGTATGTCAACGCTCTGCATACAAAAGCTTCTCTGCATTACATCAATAGTCAAGAGCCAGAAAATGCAATCCTGCAGGCGAAGCTGGCCAGATCCCACGAACTCATTGTGACTATTATCGAAATGTCCGGGGGCATACGCTTTATTGTTGAGCAGGGTGCCCCATCGATAAACAGCCTGCTAAAGCTGGTTCCACAATCATTGATCAATAAGAAACCGATGCTCGGGGCGCTTCAAACCATACTCAGTAGTATTCAAGGCAATGGTCGTCTGGCCAAACAACACTACGGACAGTTTTCAGCGCAATTAGCGCAAAGTAACAACAGGGGCGATAACAAACTTGATTCGAATAGCCATCTTAAGGACATGGCAGATATTTACATGGCACTAACTGGAGATATCTCCAGCTCCATCAAAGACTATATGTCTGGGCAATTCGATGCGATAGAAATTAATCTTCGTCAAGCACCTGGAACCGACCCTCGTATTCTGTGCCTGATTGCCGCACCCAAATTTTTCTTGCTGCAAAGGTACGGCGATATTGAACAAGCCAAACGCAGCCTGAGAGAATACGAATCGCTCTGCGAAGATCATGGGTATGCACGCAAGCTAACCTCAATATCACCTCACCTCGGTTTGCTCGCCTACAATTCAGGCAACTTTGACACAGCCATTCATCATTTTTCGGATGCCTTAACGCATCACTGGGATCGATTTAACAAGCGCGAAAAACTCATGTCGCAACTAGGCAATGCAGTACTGGCAAGAATTTACTATGAGCGCAACGAGCTGGATTTGGCTCTGGCCAATATTGAGGCCATAGGCGCGACTCCTGACATCACATTTATTGAAATTTCTGAAGCAAGCAGTATCACTCTTGCCCGCTGTTGGCTTGCACAGGGGAAACCGGAACATGCACTTAATCACCTGACCGAAACAGCAAACCAGGCCAAACTTTCCGGCCTGCACACTTTGGCTGTCATGGCCAACGCCAATCTGGTGACTTACTTGCTGCACTCTGGCAAGCCGAATCAGGCCACACAGCTTGCTAAAGAGCATGGGCTGCTAGCCATTTGGGAACAGGAAGCGCAACCACCTCGAGTGCTCTGGCCTTTGCTGGAACATCTGATGCGAGCACTGACTCCCTTGCTTATTCATAATAAACAAGCAAAACTTGCTGTCCGTATGACCACCATTTTTTGCGATATGGCCCTGGCACAAGGGCGCAATTACATGCTGGCTCCCGGTTTAACATTTCAGGCAAAAGCCACAATATCAGAAAGTGCGGAAGGCGCAGCAGAAAAAGCGTTGGCGTTACTTACAGAGGCTATCTCCTACACGACAGATATGGCTATCATTCGCCCTTATATTGATGCTGGAGCAGATGTTATTTTGCTGTTGGAAAATGTTATTTCATCGCTTAATGATGAGAAGCAGATAACTCATATCCAGCAAATTAATACGGTATGGAGCAGCCAGCTCAAAGAAAGTAAAACATCCGATCTACTGACGGAGCGGGAGCAAGATGTCCTCACAGAATTAGCTAAAGGGCACCCCACCAAAGTGATTGCACGAAACCTTAACCTTGCCCCTGAAACAATTAAATACCACCTAAAACATATTTACGCAAAACTGGGCGTGGGCAACCGCAAAGAAGCGGTTACCGAGGCCTGGCGAAAAGCCATGTTTTCATAGAGGCTCTCCACTTCAGAACATCATACGCCGCAGGTGGACGACAATCCCGGCTTTGAACATCATGGGCTACATATCGTCACGGGATAAACAGCCGTCACCGGCCAGGCGAGACTGGATTTGGATTCAGCAGATAGTTCACGGTAAATAGCTTAGCGAGGATAAGCTCGAGCGGTACTCTCACCGGCGCTACCCTGGCTGGAGATTCGGGAAAAGATTCTGGCTATCCTTACAGCCGCCGCCCGATATATACTTGATTCCAGAGTTCCCTGGGACATTTGCCAATCAAACGTGTTCTTGAGCCGATATCTTTAATCACCGGAGGCCACTCGACAGGTGTTGTTGTGCACGTCCGCTAGTCGGAAAGCCTGATACATCGCGGGAGCCACCACCTGAACCTTTGGGTTCAGAGCAAATTTGGTAGCGGTGTTCCGGGGGCTTTGACAGTTTTCAAGTCTAATTCATAATTATCCTGTCTATGACTGATAGCCGCAATAAGCGTCGAGCTTCCCTGCGAGAAGCCCGCCAGGAGCTGAGCCAAGAACAGCAGGAGACCGCCTCGGTGGCCTTGTTTACTCTGGTAGGAAGCCAGGATTTTTTCCGTGTGGCACAACGCATCGCTTTCTACCAGGCCACCGATGGTGAAATCGCTCCACGCAGGCTGCTTGATTTAGCACTCAGCGAAGGCAAATCCTGTTTCTTGCCTGTCATAGCACAAGATAACCCCGAGTTTGTTTCTTTTTCTCCCTATGATGCGAGTACCGAGCTAGTTCCCAACAAATGGGGAATAGATGAACCTCCCGCACCTGAAGTCCTCGTGCCAGCAACCAATTTCGATGTGGTTTTTGTACCCCTGACAGGATTCAGCAAAGATGGTTTCCGATTGGGAATGGGCAAAGGTTTCTACGACCGCAGCTTCAGTTTCAAGATATTTAATCGCCGCAGCAGCCCACTACTGGTAGGGCTGGCACATGAGTGCCAATTGATAGATTCATTTCCAGTGGAAAGCTGGGATGTCAGACTGGATGCAGTTTGCACGGATAAAAAAATATACCGCCCCGATACGGCGTAGGGCGACATGCTGAGCTAACTGCCTATCCCTGGCTCATCTTTCTTTTTCGTTATCTTAAAACTTCGCTTTAAAACGGTTTTTACAAATTCTGTGCTATAGCAATGCGCTATGAGCAACGCTGCTAGCCAATACCACTACAACAAAAAGAGTAATAACGACCATAACCATATCTGGTTTCTTGCTCATACTTGTCTCCGCGTCAGTCTTCGCTCAAGAACTTTAACGTCTCATCATGGAAAAGCTTTAACTTCTCGAAAAACAATTGCCTGGCCAAGGAACCTCTGTTTAATTATTGGAAATTGTCAAATTCCTGTTGCACTCAAAAAATTGCTCTCTATAATACTGTATAAACATCCAGTATCAGGGAGATTGATTTTTAAAATGACTATTATTCGAAACTACTCAGAACAATCTTTGGAGTACCAGGCACCTCAAGTCAAAGCCTTAGAGGACGAAGGCTGTAACCGTATAGACAAGCTCCTTCGCAACAATTCAGGCCTATGGCGTGGCTGTGATATGGCGGGGCAGGGCATGCACGGGCGCAGCACTGGATTTTCTCAACTCGACGCTATTCTTCCAGGGCAGGGTTGGCCTGATAAAGGCATGATGGAAATCATCACGCCCTATTGGGGTATGGGTGAACTACAGTTATTAATTCCCCTTATGCGTTCAGTCGTCGAACAAGGGAAATGGATATTATGGATATCTCCTCCCTATCTGCTTTATGCCCCGGCTTTAGTACAGGCTGGCATTGCTACTGAACAGGTGCTGGTGCTAAAGCTGGACACTTCTTGCAAGGACGCATTGTGGTGTATGGAAAAGGCATTGCAGACGGAAAACTGCGGCCTGGTATTAGCCTGGCAAAACTGGTTACCTGCAAAGGTATTACGGCGCTTACAGTTAGCGGCAGACACTGGAGACACGTTGGGCGTGCTGTTTAAGCACCATGATAGTGAGCGCTCACCATCTTGTATAAGACTTAAAATACGAGATTCTTATGCTGAAAATACTGGTTTTAACGAATCTGAAGTGACTGTTATTAAGGCACAGGGCAATTTCCGCTCGCTACGCGCTACTATCAACCTCTACCATCAAGCCTGATCTGCCTGGAGCGAAATCCATGGAAGGCTCGGACAAGGACGCACAACTCCCCCTGCCTTCTCTGGCACCCAAATCTGCTGCCAGAATTAGTAAACTGCCATCACCAACTGAGGCTGTATTTAAAAACGGACCAGATGGTTCCGAAAACAATCATGGCAGTGCCCGTGTTGTCAATGCGCAAGCCAGGACTAACAGTCTATGGTACGCATTCTATCTTCCCCAGCCAGGCAAGCTGAACCTGCCATTACAGGAGAAATACCTGAATCAACTGGCCGCCTGATGCAAAACGTCAGCCCCACAGTGAGTTTTCACCCCCGGGCATTAATCTGTGAAATCCGCAGCAACCTGAAATATTTCGCCGGCATTGATGTTATTCATCAGAGGCTACAACGACTAATTGAAAAGCAACTACAGCATTGGGGTTTAGCTGATAGCCTTCTGTACGCCGCCAGCCCCACGGTTAGTGGCAGCCTGCTACTAGCCAGGGCCGGTCACAACACTCTGGTTTATCAAAAAGCGAATTTACGCTCAGCTTTGGGTCGGCTCTCTACAGATTTAAACATCCACAACAAGCTAAAAACTTCATTTTCCGACAAACCCATAAAGTGGCGCAGAAGAATTGGGAACTGTGTTTATGGGAACTGTGTTTATGGGAACTGTGTTTATGAATAAAGGGGAAGTAGAATCGCGAATACTAAAAACGTATTGTGTCACTGTGCCTTATAGAGAGTAGATGTTTTTCTGGCAATTCAAGCAAAACGGCTCGCGAAGAGCCGTTTTCTTATCAAGAGAACAAGCTAATTGGCAGCCGCTTCGTTCGCCATCTTTTCTGCCATGCGCTCGCCGCGCAAAATATTCTGCATACCGTAATTACCTTCATGGCACGCATATTCATAAAGCTGGCCCCCTACCTTTGTCATGGGCACGACCGCGGTGATCTTGTCGGTAAAAGTAGAAGGATCATCCAGGGTCCATTCATAATTTACAGTATGAGAATCTATTCGATAGAATTTTTCGGTGAGCAGCTTATCTCCAGAATCGCCAAAGGCACTGTAGCTCTGAGTTAAACCATTAAAGTTGCGCGTTTCCACTACCAGGGTATCGCCATCCCAATAGCCTCTTGAATCTCCAGTCCACAATCCAATATTTTCATCCAGGGGAGGGCGCTCACCAAGCTGAATTACGCGCGCATCATGAATCATCTCAGTCAAAATGACTGCGCTATCCCTGCTTTGAAAAATCTGTATATTGTTATTGTACAAACTTGGCACAAAGGGAGGGCCAGAATTAAATCCAACAATGCAACGTTCAGAAAGACCTCTATCTTCGGGGCCATCTTTTGCAACGCCTCCCACGACAAATCGTACCGGTCGTTCACCGGGAATATCAGGCCCTAGCCCGCCGAAGGCAACTTTCGTCCCTTCTACTGTGGCAGGCAGCCGACCGTTGGCTGGATACACAATATGAGAAGTACGAATCTGATCCCTTATGCCGGCACTCTCTACCCAAAAATCGTTGTAACCGCCAGGCCCACCCTCAGCTTGTGGAACAGCCTGATCGGAGGCAGCATCTCTTGCTGCCAGACGGGCGCGCAATTCGGCGATTTCTGCTGTGGTCATGAACTCTCGGTCACCGAATTGCTCAGGTCGCTCCATGGGCATATTGGATGAGAAATTCCATACACCCTGCATATCAGGCTGATCCCATTCGGTTCTGGGAGCTGTGTAATTATCGGTGGCCATGCTGGCGAGGCAGAAACTCGAACTCAAGACTATCAAACCAGGGTTTAGTATTTTTTTCATGGCCGCTCCCTGGAGAATCAGTTGTGATTACCGTACTACGGTAATTACTTTGGCAACAGTAATCAAGCGGCAAATTGGGCTACTGCGGCAGGAAGTTGTGAGCCAGAGGCATCCGCCGACAGATTGACACACTGCCGTAGTTCGAAGAGGAGCTAGAAAGTCTTGCTTATGGAGAAAACCAGTCCTTCGCCTCGTTCAGGCGACCCTGATGAACTCAGCTCGTCGGATATTTCTTCGCTGCTAAATATTGCTGCTATGCCGAAATCAATTTCTGAGACCGTAGTGCCCCAACCCAGTTCTAAATACTCACCGTCAAATTCATCACCGAAGCTGCCGAAAGTCCCGTACAGACCATTTTCGCCGGCGATGGTTACTGCGAGAAAATCATAATCTTCTTCATTACCAAACCCTTCCCATTCTCCTACAGAGTATTCAAGACTGAACATACCGTAGCCGGCATTCAGGTTAACTTCAGTATAAGTGTCATCGAACTCACCCGTATAGTAGTAAGCAGTGAAGCCTGCGCTGAGAGTGAAGCCAGTTTCCGTTTCAATACCATAGCCGAAATAGCCATCCACTTCGAGGCCGTCACCCACATCGGCAGTCCATGCGCCGGCATAAAATCCACTTTCTGTGTAATCGATACCCGCACTGGCGGAGGAATCCTTCTGCAATATGCCCCGATAGTAGTACTCCGATGCCCAACCAATGTTATAAGAAAGCTCCGCTGACGCTGAAGCTGTAAAAACTGCGCTTGATGCCAGTGCCAGACCGGCAGCGATAGGGGTTAGTTTTTTCATGTCTTCCTCCGAGAAAGAATTTGCTGGTAACTGAGTTTACAATGTTCTGGCGATGATTTAGCAAAGTTTTACCAAGGCCTTAGCAAGGATGAAGCAAAGATTGCGCCACTATTGAAAACTCGGTGAGTTTATGTCTATTCAGAGGTACAGGCAGAGGTACAGCGTCATTAGGAAAGGAAATATGCGCTACAATGTGGTGCATTTTTGAGAAAGGCTAATTGATGCGCACCGTAAAGTGGCACCCTGAACCTGGCTGCGGGCTAGTCAATTTTAGCAGGGGCTTTTCTTGTTAAGGCGTGATGTGCGCAGAGAGAGTGTAATTAGAATACCCTGCTACTTATTACAATTTTTAGAGACGTTTTTGCTATGGATAAGTTTTATTATGGATAGAATAGACCGCAATATTCTCAAGCTATTGCAGGAAGATTCGACGCTATCCACCACCGATATTGCCAGCCAGGTAGGGCTATCGACAACGCCTTGCTGGCGCAGAATTCAGCGGCTGGAAGAATCGGGAGTGATCCGCAAAAAAGTCGCTCTACTTTCCAGAGACAAACTGAATTTGGGGGTTAATGTCTTTGTGGCGGTAAAAACTAACCAGCATAATTGGGAGTGGTTGGAAAAATTCTCCGAGGCAGTCAGTCAGTTTCCCGAAGTGGTAGAGTTCTACCGCATGGCTGGAGAGTCAGACTACCTGCTACGGGTGGTAGTGCCAGATATTCCTGCGTTCGACTCCTTCTATAAGAAATTGGTACAAACTACAGACCTGTCGGATGTGTCTTCCAGTTTCGCCATGGAGCAAATCAAGTACACAACCTCGCTACCATTGGAATACGCCAGCGGCCAGGTCGATAAACTGCGTAGCTAATGTCCATCTGGCTATTCGTCTCCTGTCACGCCGGAACAGGCACTGCCAAAGAACTGTCCGGGACAGCGTATCCTCTTTGCACTGCGGGTCTGGCAGCAATGCGTAAATACCAGTCCTTTAACTTCGGATAGTCAGTTAGATTCATTTTTTGAAACCCGAATCGTGATATCCACGGCCAGGTGGCAATATCAACCAGCGAATAGTCATTGCAGATAAAATCTCTGTTCTGCAATCTGGTTTCTAATACCTGATAGAGCCGAGCGTTCTCGGCACTGTACCGTTCTTCTGCGTAGGGAGATTTGCCCGGATTAAACTTTACAAAATGGTGTGTTTGACCCAACATGGGTCCTATATGACCCATCTGAAACATAAGCCATTCCAGCTGCTGCCAGTATTTTTCCCCCATTGGACTTAGTAGTTTTCCAGTTTTATTTGCCAAATACAGTAGAATTGCACCCGACTCCATCAATTGAATGCCAGTGTCATGATCGACGATCGCTGGAATTTTGTTATTAGGACTGAGAGCTAAATACTCCGCTTGAAGCTGATCCCCTTGCCTAATATCAATTGGGAAAACTCTGTAGGGCAGACCTGACTCTTCCAGCATGATGGAAACCTTGCGGCCGTTTGGCGTGTTCCATGTGTAAAGATCGATTCCCTCCTTGCTCTCTTGTACGCTCACATCGCATCCTCATAGAATGAATGAATTAGTAGTTCCAGGTGCGGCACATCATGCCAGCCAGGCCACCACTGTTGCGCCTAAATAAGCCTTCCAGAGTGCCAGGTTATTCTCTGCACGGAGATTGGGCATTGCCAGACCCTCAGTATGGCTCTATTGCTCGACTTGATCTTGCAAGAAAACACATGCCGAAACAAGAAACAGCGATGATACATCAGCGCTGTTTCTTTAAACGACAATTTCGCCTACACCAAGCAAATGTAGAGGATCGCCAGTAGCATGGCAAGGTGCCAGGCAGGAAACCCCGGGATAAACTTCTTGTCTCCAGAGTTATCGCAGGATTCTCCGAATTCGCCGCGGGATTTCTGTATAAGAGACTGTGCAGAACCCCATGCCAGTCCAGCTAAATCCTTATATCAATCCTCCAATGTGAATTCTTATCTTCAATCAAGCTACCCCCTCTCTGTCATTCCTGCGAAGTATGTCCCGCGCAGGCGGGGAGCAGGAATCCAGAAGCCAAACCAGGCATCGCCACAATCATGCGCAGGTTCGTATGTCTATATGGTCGGCCCAATCATGTTTGGATTCCCACCTGCAAGACTGTGCAAGAACCCCACGCCAGTTCGTGTTGCCTGTGGAAAACTCTTGCGGATTTGTGCGGTTTACTGGATTCCTGCCTTCGAGGCTGTGCAAGAAACCCTCACCAGGTCGCGTTACCTGTGGAAAAGCCGTGCAGGTTGGTGTGGTTTACTGGATTCCTGCTTTCGAGACTGTGCAAGAAACCCTCGCCAGGCTGCGTTATCTGTGGAAAACCTTTGCCGGTTTGAGTGTTTTGCTGGATTCCTGCTTTCGCAGGAATGACAGGGTGGTGCAGGAATGACAAATGTTGGATTTTTGCACAGCCTCTTTCGCAGGAATGACAGGGTGGTGCTGGAATGACAAATGTTGAGTTTTTGCACAGTCTCTTTCGCAGGAATGACGAATAGTGAATTTTTGCACAGTCTCCTTCGCAGGAATGACGGGATGGTGCAGGAATGACAAATGTTGGATTTTTGCACAATCTCATAAGTGAGAAAATAGATGTCGAAGATATTCCCACCAGTGTTCCCCCATAGTCTTGATCGAAGAAAGTTGCAGAATCGTCAGTCCCGGGGAGATAGGACCCATTACAACTGCCACTCTCCTTGCCGTTTTTGCTTCCTGGGAACTAGTTCTTTGCAGCGATTAAAATAACCATTCACGCAAACTATTCGCTGCGTAAAAACCCACGCCCCATGCAGCACCGTAGAAGGTACCAGCGACGCCGCCCACGGCGGCACCCCTAAGAGTACTGGTTACTATGCCACCGATAGAGCCACCGCTGACCTGTTCAATTTCCCTTGCTGTAAGTTCTCTCATTTCAAACCTCCATTGTTAATTCAATTGTTTGAGATGTTCCCAAAAAAACCAGGAACAGCCTAAGCTTGGCACGTATTGTGAGGATTGCCGGTATCAGTGAAATTTTTCCAAACACGATCCAGCCAGTCTTTTTTCAGAATAAAAAGCTTGCAAACAGGTGACAAGTTGCAGTAGAAAAGCCGAAAGCTGGAAATGGGGTACTTCGATAAGCGACAGAAGGTGGGACTGTCGCTTAATTCAAAGTCAGTTCAATTTTAAAAAATAATATGTTTAATAATAATGACTTAAACATTCACAACAAGCTAAAAACTTCATTTTCCGACAAGCCCGGGGTGTACAGAGAATACCTGCTTAAACACAATACAGGCCAATGACCATTCATCGTCCTGTATTGCAGCGGCAAAATCTAACAATCCCGAATAAAGTCGTAGTCAACCGGCTTACTCAGATCGATCGTGTGATGGCTGAATGGCACAGGATATTTCAAACCCGTAGCACAATTAAAAAGCATAACCTGCTCATCTGCCTTGATGCGCCCACTGTGTAACTCCTGTTTCAGTGCTGCCAGGGTAGCGGCACCTTCCGGACAGAGTAATATGCCTTCCTTTCGCGCACATTCCTGCTGCGCCTCAACAATAGATTCGTCACTCACTGCCACTGCGAAGCCGTTGCTTTCTCTAACAGCATCCAATATCAGAAAATCACCCACTGCCGCAGGAACACGAATTCCTGAGGCGATTGTCTGGGCATCCACCCACGGTTCGGCATGGCGCGTGCCTTGGTCGAATGCCTTAACGATTGGGGCGCAGCCCTCAGCCTGAACTGCGACCATGCGTGGTCTTCTGGAGCCGATCCATCCGATTGCCTCCAGCTCGTTGAATGCCTTCCACATGCCAATCAAGCCGGTACCGCCGCCCGTGGGATAGAGGATAAGGTCTGGAACTTGCCAGTCTAATTGTTCGGCCAATTCCAGCCCCATGGTTTTTTTGCCTTCAATTCTATAAGGCTCCTTTAAGGTGGAGGCATCAAACCAGTTCATCTTTTCCTTGCCTTCACCAACGATGCGGCCGCAATCATTAATATAGCCATTGGCGAGGAATGTTTTGCCCCCCTGAAAAGCTATTTCAGCGATATTTACCTTTGGGGTGTCTTCAGGACAAAACACATAGGTTTCAATACCCGCCGCCGAACAATAGGCTGTCAGAGCCGCCCCCGCGTTGCCGTTAGTAGGCATCGCCATGCGTTTTACTCCCAGCTCCCTTGCCATGGCAACAGCAAGCGCAAGACCCCTGGCCTTAAAGGAGCCGGTTGGCAGTCTTCCTTCGTCCTTGATCAATATTTCGCCACAGTTGTATTCTTTCTGCAATTTTTCTGCTGGAAGTATCGGTGTCATTAGCTCACCCAGACGCACTATGTTGCTGGCCTTTCGAACTGGCAGGAACTCGCGATAACGCCAAAATTCAGGCAGCCTGGCTTCTAAATCTTCTTTGTCTACCGCTTTGGCCAAAGCCTCTAAATCGTATTTAACCAATAGAGGTTTGCCTGCTTCGGATAGACCATGCAACTGATCTGCAGGATAGGTCTTGCCCGTGTAACTACATTCCAGGTGGCTCACAAAAGTAGTAATTTCAGTCATGTAAATTTCTCGCCAATTTTATAAAACAGATTTTTTGATTTTCATCAGAACTTCTATTGCTATCTTTGTGACGCCGTCTGCTTCATTTATTCAATCTGCCTTGCGTATTTATCCCGAAACCGCTCATAGAGTTGCTGTTGTGTTCCAAATAAATCAATATCACGACCCTGGATATAAGCACCCAGAACTTGACTACTGCGCATATCCAGGGCATCTCCCGTTGACACAAACAGCGTGGCGTCTTTTCCAACTTCCAGCGTGCCGATTCTGTCATCAATACCAAGAATCTCTGCGTTGTTCTTCGTTATTAACATCAGCGCAGCTTCCTGATCCAAACCATAAGCTGCCGCTGTGCCTGCCAGGAAGGGCAAATTTCGCTGCCTTTGAATCATGCCGGCAGTGCCACCACTGAGACCAACCTTTAGACCGGCCTGGGTCAGCAGAAATGGCATTTTGTAAGGTTCATCAAGGTCGTGCCAGGCCATGTCCGGTAAATTATGAACCGCTTCATAGATGACAGGAATATTTTCAACAAGTAGCAAGTCCTTTACCAGTAGAGCTTCGCGTCCTCCCACGAGAACTACATCGGCTATCGGATAACGGCGAGCGAAACCAACCGCCGTGATGATTTCTTTAGCGCCGTTTGCATGTAGATACAGCTTTGCCGAGCCATTGAAGAGTGGCTGCATGGCTTGCAAGTTTAAGTTTAGACGTTCGCCGGTATAAGATTGCGCGCTCTGGAAAAGTGAATGCAGAACCTGCACCGCACCGGCATAGTCCGCATTGTCGATGATTTCGAACGCGAAACTGTCCGGGTTTCTTCTTCTAACCTGCCGGCCTGGCCAATTCAGATGAATACCTTCATCTGTTCGCAGTGCCGCGTCTTGCCAATTCCAGCCATCCAGCTTCATCAGGCTTGATGAGCCCGAAATTAGACCACCTTGCGGTGTAACCTGAGCCGTGAGGATTCCATTGAAGCGATAGGTGGCTATTATTTCAGAATCGGTATTGTAGGCGATGACGGCGCGCACACTTGCATTAATATCACCCTCTTCAAAATTGTCCTGTGTGGCTCTGCTGGCACCCACTTCGTTTAGCCCCAATGTCGTGTTGGGCAAAACAAACCCTGGATAGACATGCTGTCCCTGGAGTTCAATAATCTGGTGATTTCGTAAATCGATATTGTCATCGGCTGATCCGACCGCAGTGATTATGCCTTCATCGAAGGTGATCACAGCATCGCGTATTACAAGACCGCTGCCCACATGAATGATCGCGCCAGTGATAGCAATCGGCCCCTCCTGGTCAGCCGCTGGCAGCGGAACAATTGCTGTACTCGTTGCGGCAAACGACATAACAGAACAAACGACTAAAACAAGACTCAGGCGCAAGGGGTTTACATTTCTTTGTATGGTCATCATTTAGTCCTCCACCGCTTCGTTCCCAATCACTGCTATTATCCTGGCGCGCTCTGTTGCTATTTCATCGCGCATGCGCATGTCGCTTTCACGGTCGTAATAGCGCGTTCCCTCTATCCAGGTGGATTCGACCACGGCGTAGATTGACAAGGGGTGGTGCGACCAAAGCACGAGATCGGCATCTTTTCCGGCCGCAATGCTGCCCATGCGGTCATCCAGGTGCAGTAATATCGCTGGATTAATGGTTACCTGTTTAAGGGCATCAATCTCACTCATGCCACCGTACTTCACCGATTTTGCGGCTTCCTGATTCAACCTCCGTGACATCTCGGCATCATCTGAATTTATCGCGGTTACCACACCGGCCTGCTGCATCAACACCGCATTGTAGGGAATAGCCTGAAATGTTTCCCATTTATATCCCCACCAATCTGCAAAGGTAGAACCACCAGCGCCGTGCCGAGCCATCTTGTCGGCAACTTTGTAGCCTTCCAGAATATGGGTAAAAGTATTGATATTGAAATCGAAGTTGTCCGCCACATTCATCAGCATATTTATTTCCGATTGCACATAGGAATGGCTGCTTACATAGCGTTCGCCGTTCAGAATTTCCAGTATGGTTTCATGTGCCAGGTCCCGACGTGGTGCTACGCTATTACGCTGTTGTGTGCTGGAGAGATTGGTATAGGCATTCCAGTTTTTTTGATATTCCCTCGCCTCAGAAAACGCATTAACAAAAACCTGCTCGACACCCATTCGAGTCTGAGGATAGCGAATCGACTCATCGTTACGACTGCGCTTAACATTCTCCCCCAGGGCAAACTTGATAAATTCATCGGCACCTTCAATTAATAATTGCTCCGGTGGCATCCCCCAGCGCATTTTAATAAGCGCTGATTGCCCGCCTATCGGGTTTGCCGAACCATGTAACAGTTGTGCCGCTGTAACTCCTCCAGCCAAATTGCGGTAAATATTTATACTTTCAGAATCGACCACATCTTTCATTCGTACCATGCTGGAGTTGGTCATGGTTTCATTGATATCGAATAAGGCTATATGGGAATGCTCATCAATAATGCCCGGCGTTAAGTGCTTTCCACTGGCGTTTATCTGCACCACATTAGTCGCTGACAAGCCATCACCCACTGCGGCGATTTTGCCGTCGTGAACCAATACATCGGTGACCAGGGTGCCAACTGTATCGCTGCTCCAAACGGTGGCGCCTTTTATCAGAATATCTTCCTGCTGCGGAAGGCTGTCATGTCCATACGCCACAAAAGGTCGGCGAATAGACCCCGGTAGTTCAGCCAGCGCAGCTTCATTTTCTGCCGAAGCAGGATCACTTGCTTCATTCTCGCCAGCTACCCGATTGAGTTGCCAGGCCAACATCGCTCCCGAAGCACTGCGTCCATTGCCGCGCCAACCGTCATCCACGGGCCATCCGTTGAGCCTGCTTCTATTGCCGGAATCATCGCTGACAAAGCTGAGTGAAATGAGATCATCAGACAACTCAATATTGACCGGTCTTGTTTCATCATCGGCGAGTAGCAGCTTTGCATCGGGTCGGTCGCCATCAAAATCCAGCTCAATCTGGTAAGACTGCTGGTCTAGCAATAACTGGTAAGAGCCAGCCCGATTATCGAAATCAGAAGTCAGTACATGTCGCTCGCCACGAATCCAGTTTTCCAACAGCAGGGAATCTTCTTCAAATAAATCTCCTGAGGCAATCACAAAGTTTGCCAGAGCATTCGGACTCAATTGTCCCACAAGCGATTCAACTCCCAGTAGCCGGGCAGGAGTGCTTGTTATTGCCGCAATTGCCTTATCTGCGGGAAGTCCGTTTTTGACCGCCGTTCTTAGCTGCTGAAGAAAATCCTCCTGGGCGTCACTGCTTGTTATTGCGAAAGTAATCTCATGTTCATTCAACACACGAAGATTATAGGGGGCTAATTCCCAATGCTTTAGGGCTGTCAACGAAACATCGTTGGCGGCGATAACATCGTTCACCTCGGGCGCATCGGGAAAATTTATCGGCACGATCAATGGCGCTTGTGTCTCTTTAATTAAATCTGCGCGTTTGTAACTGTCGCCACTTACCTTGAGAATATATTGAGAGTCAAACTCGTCACCGACCTTGTCCGCTGTAAGCGCCTGCTGCCAATTACTGACTTCCATTATTTGTGGCAATGATTGTTGTGATGTCCATGTCTCCAGGGTCTCGTCGGTAAAGGGTCTCGGGTGCTGGGCAGTGAACCAGCTCGCATCGAGACAGGTTTGTCGAAGCAAGGCAAAGGAACCCATTAGAGAAGACGGCATCGCCTGAGTCGATGTTCCTTTTGAAAGTGAATAGTGTGCTGCAACATCGGCTGCAATTATTGACTCATTGGCGCGCTCATCGCCCAGGGTAATTAACGCGGATGTACCTCGCGCAATGCCATCGGCGCGCAAACTCAGTACAGTTGAAAACCCCAGTTGCCGAAATTTTTCTCTCGTTTCCTTATCGGGAATAAAGGCGGAACCTGCTCTAAAATTGGAACGAATGGCATCGTTGACGTTCAGTGCCTGATCCGCCGAAAATAAATTTTCTGCGCCGTCGCTGCTGACGGCTCGCTCTAGCTGCGGAATACCGTACTGCGTATACATATCGATAAAACCGGGGTAGATGTAGCGGCCTTGCAGATCAATCTCAAAATAGCCTGCATTTATATCGGTGCCAGTGCCCAATTCAACAACTAATCCCTCTCGAATCAGCAAGGTCGCGTCCGCAAGGACAGTGCCATCGGCTTGATAGATATTGGCATGAGTGAAAGCATAGGCATTTTGTCTGGCATCGGCGATTCCATTCGGCGTTACATTATCTTGAGCACTCACAGTGCTGATAATAGCAAAGCCCAGTAACGCCGCAGGTACAGCCAGTACAAACTTACTCAACATTTTATTCACCTCTCATGACAGTCGCTCACTGGTGTCGGCTCATCTTACAAGCATCTTCCAGCAATTATAAGAGCAGGACCTTTTCTGGATTTTTTCGAGCCTGCTTCTGTATTCCAATCGATTATACAGCTGCTCAGTATATCCAAATCGGTTATACTCTGGTTTCTATGCGGGAATTAGTTTGCTGGTTTTGTTTTGAGACAGATAGAGGAGAATTCAATATGTCATCATCCGGGAAGTTTTTACTGGTAGCCTTCTGTTCATTTCTGGCCGCCTGCGGGGCTGAAGATAACAGTAGTGGTTCGGCAGAAGTTGCCGCCGCCGCAAACAACGAGCATGCTGTTGCTGAGCTTGGCACGTTTGGCATTGATCTTTTACATCAGGATCCAGGCACCCGTCCCGGTGATGATTTTTTCCGTTTCGCCAATGGACGCTGGCTGGATAGCTATGAACTTCCAGCGGATCGCAGCACTTATGGTTCCTTCTCCGTATTGGCGGATCGTTCTGACGAAAGAGTTAAAATAATTATCACTGATCTCACTTCCATCGAAGCTGCCCAGGCTTCCATGGGGCAAAAGATTAGTGATTACTATTTGAGTTACATGGATACCGCTGCCTTGAATGATCTGGGTATAAGCCCTCTGCTGCCTGGCTTATCCCGTCTATCCGAAATCGACACACAGGAAGAATTGCTTGCCGCATTCGGGCGCGCCCGCATCGATACGACGGCAAGCCCCATACATTTCCGTATCGGCGCCGACCGCAGCGACCCTGACCGCCATCAACTTGACCTTTCCGTGGGCGGAATCGGCCTGCCTGATCGTGATTATTACCTGGAAGATACAGAACAATACATCAATGTGCGGGCGGAATACCTTGCCCATATTGAGCGTATTTTAAATTTTGCAAATAGCGAAGACAGTGCTGCAAAAGCCACTACCGTGCTGGAAGTAGAAACCCGAATTGCTGCGCATATTTGGCCAAGAGCGACCCGCCGTAATCGCGACCTCACTTACAACCCGATGAGCTATCAAGACCTTCTAACCACCTATCCGGATTTCGATTGGGACAGTTATTTTGCGGCGGCTGGCATTCAAGACCTGCAGGACCTTAATGTTTCTTATCCCAGTGCGATGACACCGATTATTGATCTTGTTGCAGAGATACCAGTGGCACACTGGAATAGCTACATGACCTATCACTTCATTTCCAATAACGCCAGCGTGCTTTCTGAGGAAATAGACAATGAAAATTTTTATTTCTATTCAACAGTGCTCAATGGCGTGCCCGAACAGCGAGAGCGTTGGGAAAGAGCTGTGGCCAGGGTAGGCTCACGGGCCAGTCTTGGGGAAGCCGTTGGACAAATCTATGTGAAACGACATTTCCCGGAATCCGCCAAGCAACAAATGAACGACCTTGTTGAGAATCTGCGAGCCGCTTTGGCACAAAGTATCGAGCAACTGGATTGGATGGGAGAGGAAACCAGGCAGGAAGCCATTCTTAAACTAACTTCATTTCGACCCAAGATTGCCTATCCCGATGAATGGACCGATCTATCGTCAATCGAAATCAGTCCTGGTGATTTATTTGCCAACGCGCAGAGTGTGCGCGAATTTAACTACGCAGACAGTTTACGTCGATTAGACGAACCGACGGACCGGGAAGAATGGGGCATGACCCCGCAAACCGTGAACGCTTATTACAATCCGTCATTTAATGAGATTGTATTTCCAGCAGGAATTTTGCAACCTCCTTTTTTTGACCCCGCTGCTGATTTGGCAGTAAACTATGGCGGCATTGGTGCGGTCATTGGTCACGAGATGGGCCACGGCTTTGACGACCAGGGGTCGAAGTCCGACTCCCTGGGCGTGCAACGTAATTGGTGGAGCGACGCTGACCGGGCTAATTTCGAAGTGCTGACCACAGCGCTGGCCGCACAATACGATCAGTTTGAACCTGTGCCCGGCTATTTTATAGATGGTGATTTTACGTTGGGCGAAAACATCGGCGATGTGGGTGGCTTGTCGCTGGCATACCATGCTTATCACATGGCATTGGATGGGGAAGAAGCCCCAATCATCGACGGTCTAACGGGTGACCAGCGTTTCTTCTTGTCCTGGGCACAAGTGTGGCAGCGCAAGTACCGTGAAGATGCCCTGATACAACGCCTGACTTCTGATCCGCATTCTCCATCAGAGTTTCGAGTTAATGGCGTGGTAAGAAACTTTGACGAGTGGTATAAAGCATTTGATGTGCAGCCAGAAGATGCAATGTATCTTCCACCGGAGCAACGTATTCGAATTTGGTAATCAGGAGTCAACATGGTAGCCAGAAAATTATTCCCCCTGCTTTTTTCCCTGGCTATCGGGAATGTCCACGCACAGGAAAATTTTGACCTGATTATCAAGGGCGGTCGAATCATTGATGGCTCTGGTAATCCCTGGTATGAAGCCGATGTAGGGATTCGTGGTGAACGAATTGCAGCCATCGGTAATTTATCCAATGCCAACGCCGATACGGAGATTAACGCCGACGGGCTGGTTGTTTCACCAGGATTCATCGATCCGCACACCCATGCCATTCTCGGAATCCTTGATGTCCCCAATGCAGAAAGCGCATTGCTGCAGGGTGTTACTACTCTAACCGAAGGCAATGATGGCAGCTCTCCCTATCCTGTCGATGAGCATTATCAGGCGATTGCCGAAAAAAAGATTAGCCCGAACTGGGCCGTATTCGTCGGCCAGGGAACAATCCGTGAACTGGTAATCGGCAGCGATGATCGCGCCGCCAGCCCGGCTGAATTGCAGCGCATGAAAGACATGGTAGCCGAAGCCATGCAACAGGGAGCATTGGGTATTTCTACCGGTCTTTTTTATATCCCCGGCAGCTTCACCCCAACCGACGAAATCATCGAGCTTTCGAAAGTCGCGGCTCAATACAAAGGCATTTATATTTCTCACATGCGCGAAGAAGCAGCGCAGCTTCTTGATTCTGTCGAGGAAACCATTCAAATCGGAGAACAAGCGAATATCCCTGTTCAAATCACTCATCACAAGGTGATTGGTGTGGAGAACTGGGGTTCCTCCATCGATAGCTTGCGCATGGTTGATGAGGCAAGAGCGAGAGGGATAGATGTAACTATCGATCAATACCCCTACACCGCGTCACAAACAGGAATTGCTGCCTTGATACCGCATTGGGCGCAGGAAGGCGGGGAGGAACAGATGATCGCCCGCATTGACAGTCCTGAAACGCGGCAAGCGATAAAAGCGGCAATCGTAGATAAAATTCTTTACGATCGCGGTGGCGGCGATCCCAAAAATGTTTTCATCTCACGCAATCCTGAAGATCGTTCGATGGAAGGGAAAAACCTCGCGCAATTAACCGAAGAGAAAGGCATGAATCCAAGCGCTGAAAATGCGGCCGAGCTGGTCTTCGAGATAGTTAAAGCCGGTGGCGCTACGGCGGTCTATCACGCCATCGGTGCTGAGGATGTTGACCGTATAATGCAACACCCTGCCGCGGCAATTGGTTCCGATGGAGCGGTGTCGGTTTTTGGTGTCGGTGCGCCCCACCCCCGACAGTACGGAGCCTTCGCACGAGTGCTTGGGCACTACGTCAGGGAACGAGGGCTTATCTCTTTGGAAGAAGCTGTTCGCAAAATGAGTAGTATGTCGGCACAACGTCTTGGCATTCGGGATCGCGGCTTATTGGTTGAAGGCTACTTCGCGGACGTGGCTATATTCGATGCCGATGAAATAAAGGACAGGGCTACTTTTGAAGATCCACACCAGTACGCTATTGGCATGAAGCATGTTCTGGTCAATGGTGAATTGGTGGTAGAGAATGGCCAACATACCGGACGTCGTCCTGGAAAAGTTCTTTATGGACCAGGCTATGCTGGAAATAGGTAGTAGCTCCTTTATATTTGCACAGAGCAAACATTGAGGGAAACTAAAGCCGAGGCTCCAATGATGACCAAACCAGATGATCAAACAAATTGTCAGCAAGGCTTTATTGCTGTTACTTATTCCTGTGACAAGCCTGGTACAAGAAACTGAATATCACGACTATTACGCCAGAAAAAGCCCCTATAGTGCTGTGAGTGATGCCCTTCAGTGGTCGGTGGCGAAATTCGCCATTTTTGTAGCTTTTGCTTCACTCTTTGCGTAGAAATATTCGTAACTGAGAGCTTTGCATAATTCAAAAAATGGCCGGAAGTGGGACTGTAGAGACTGTGCAAAAATCCAGCATTTGTCATTCCTGAACCGCCCTGTCATTCCTGCGAAAGCAGGAATCCAGTAAAACACCCAAACCGGCAAGAGTTTTCCACAGGTAACGCAGTCTGGCGAGGGTTTCTTACACAGTCTCTGAAGCCGCATTTCCACCACTTATGCAAAGGTCTCTAACTGACTGTTTTATCGTGCCTGGATAATTGGCACAGTATTCGCTTCTATTTAGAGATTACACACTAAAGGCTATTGCTGAAACTAGCGTTTTTACAGGCATGAAGCCGAAACGGAGTTGAATATGAAGCTATTGTCGAGCTTATTAGTCATTGTATTGGTTATCATTGGCTTGATGGCGGTGATTCCGCTGCTGTCATTTGGCTTTGAGATTTTGGGCGCGGTACTGTTTCTGGCGATTTGGATTCTACCGGTTTGGATAATTGCTACTTCTGACAAGACCACTGGTTATGAAAAAATAGCCTGGCTGTTGGCGATGTTCTGCCTGTCCTGGTTTGCCTGGGTTTTCTACTTCTTTCTCGCCCCCATCAAACCTCGCCATCACCACCCTTATTAGCAGGCTGCGGCTGAGTCTGGCGTATTAGTTAATGCAGGCGCGTACAGTATATTCCAATGTTGCCTGGTTCAGGTATTATGCCGAGTAGCACTGGCAGGACGACTGAATGCCTATTATTGATGTAAAAGACCTCGCGAAGAAATATCCGCTTCCCGGCAATAAATCCGAATTCTTCTATGCCGTTGATGGTATTTCTCTAAGTATTGAAGGCGGAGAAATTTTTGGAATTCTGGGGCCCAACGGCGCTGGCAAAACGACAACACTGGAAATGCTGGAAGGGCTAAACGATATCGATAGCGGCAGCGCTTTTATCGATGGCATTGATGTCGCTGCCAACCCTTACAAAGTCAAAGAGATAATTGGTGTACAGCTTCAGGCCAATGAATATTTCGACAATGTATCATTAGTTGAGCTACTTGGCTTATTTGCTGCGCTCTACAGCTGTGATGCAGATACCAAAGATTTGTTAAGTAAGGTCAATCTGTTAGACAAGGCACAGGCCAAACCCGGCGAGCTTTCTGGTGGACAACAACAGCGCTTTTCAATCGCCTGCGCCCTGGTCAATAGCCCCAGGGTCTTGTTTCTCGACGAGCCAACAACCGGGTTAGACCCCCAAGCCAAACACAATCTTTGGAATCTGGTACGAGAACTAAACAATGCTGGAATGACCATCGTGCTGACTACCCATAACATGGAAGAAGCAGAGTCATTGTGCCAGCGCATCGCGATAATGGACCACGGGAAATTAATTGCCGAAGATACACCTCAGAACTTAATTCTAAAACATGCCCCCCAGCCACCCAAGGCTGCGTTGCATGGAAATATTGAAGACGTGTTCCTCGCCCTGACCGGTCACGGATTGAGAGACTAGCCATGCCAACCAGGTTACAACTGCATCTGGCCAAAGTATTTCTAAAGATTTTTCTTAGAGACAGGCAATCTATTTTTTTCAGCCTGTTCTTCCCGATAATTTTTATGACCGTATTCGGTTTTGCCAACAATGACGAAATCGATTCCATTAAATTAGGCATCGTTACTAGTTCACCCAGCGCGGTGGCGACAGATTTCACACAGATGCTAGTCGAAAATCCACTTTTTGATGTCACTTTAGGCGAAGAACCGCGCCTGCGCACAGAACTCGCGGAAGGCGAGCAGACCATGGTACTCATACTGCCGGACAGTTTCGCTGTACAAGGCGACGTTGCCGAATTACAACTTTTAGTCGATGCCGCCCAGGTACAACAATTAGCTCTAATACTGCCGCTGTTGCAACAAACATTGGTATCTATAGAACGGGAGTTTCGCCACATAGAGCCTATGTTTACGCTTGCTGTAGAGGACGTGCAGGCACGTTCGCAGCGCTATCTCGATTTTCTGCTGCCCGGCTTACTGGCGTTTACGCTTATGCAGCTCAGTATAGCCGGTAGCGGATTTAATATTGTTGAATTTAGACGCAAGGGCATTTTAAAACGGCTATTTGTTACGCCCATCAAACCCCGCGACTTTATTACTTCCATCGTGCTGGCCAGAATGACCATTGTACTTATTCAACTTACGGTTTTTATTGCCTTTGCCGTGCTCGTGCTGGATGTCAGCATTGTGGGTAACTTTGCCTCATTCTATTTCATCGCAATGCTGGGTACTTTTATATTTCTTTGCCTCGGCTTCTGCGTGGGTAGTATCGCTAAAACGCAACAGGCAGTGATGGCTGTCGGGAATATCGTTATCTTTCCGCAAATATTTCTGTCTGGTGTTTTTTACCCCATTGAATCCATGCCGGAATTAATTCAACCGATTGCGAGGCTGCTGCCCTTGAGTTTCGTCTCCACGGCAATGCGCGAAATCGCAAACAATGGCGCCAGCCTTCTTGCTATCATGCCCAGCCTGATCGGCATTGCCGCCTGGTTTATTATTGGATTTATTCTGGCCACAAGATTGTTTGTGTGGAAAGAAGTAGCGAGCTAGCCTCTTCTACTAAAACTCGCCCCCACCGAACCGTCGCCGTACCCGGTAGCACCCAGGCATAGACCTGCAATAAACCGCTCAAGGTCGAGCCAGCTTCATCACGGCGAGAAGCAAACCACGAAGCAGTACCCTTGAAAACTGCGCTTTAGCCGTGACAAGCGCGATTTACTTGTAATATAGTTTACTGCTGTAGTTTCTCCGAGGCCAGTGCCGATAGAGCCAACTACAATAGACGCGTAAAAACTGCATTAATTTGGCCAGAAATGGTTCTAATAAGGATTGGAGGTAATAATGATCAAAAAAGCTCTTGTACTGATTTCTGCTGTAGCGATGCTTGTTTCGGGTCTCGTTTTCACCGCTTCGGCTCAGGACGACCCCACACCTGAACAGCGAGCCGCCGCTGCGGCGGATACACGTCAGGCGGTGTTTAAGCTGCTGCGCTTTAATCTCATTCCCATTGCAGGAATGGCTCAGGGCGCCGCTTTCAATGCCGAACTCGCGGAAAGAAATGCGCGACGCATCGTGTCACTGGCCCCAATGATTCCAGAATTACTGGCAGAAGATACACGGGGCTTCGATATCGACACCGAGGCGCTGGATTTAATCTGGGATAATCAAGCGGATATCGCTGATAAAACACAGGCCCTGGTAGATGCAGCCAGCACATTTGCAGATACAGCCTCTGGCGGTGACATGGCTGCAACTATGGGCACTTTCAGGTCACTGGGTGGAGCCTGCGCCAATTGTCATGATACGTATCGGGTCGATAACGACTAACCAGATGGCTGCTTTGACCAGCTGGTTAGCCAGCTAAAAAGGGGCAGCTTGAGCCGTTGTGCTGCCCCATAATTTGAAAACATTAGGCGAATCTCGATTGAGGTTCGCTTTTTCTGACTACTGTGATTGCCTGTGTCGGGTGAAGAAAGCCGCTAATGCGTCTCTGTCCTCGGCGCTTATCTTGCTGGTGTTGTGTTCTATCACTTCGTTCATGTCACCACCGGCAAACTCACCATCGGGTTTCAGGCCAATTAACAGAAAAACGTCAAAATTATTGGTCGTCCATTCTTCCAGGGCAATGGCATCTATGGCTTCGATCACCTCTTCGCCCAAGGTCGCACCAGCGAATTCACGGTCCAAATTTGGCATACCCAGAGAATTTCTGGGAGTGTGACATTCACCACAATGACCAAGGTTTCGTGCCAGATAGGCTCCTCTGGCAACGAGTTCATCATCGAATAGTTCCGTTCCATTTTCATTGAGTTGCGCGAACAGATTCCAGCCTGCCATAGCCCAGCGATTCAACCACACCGGAGTTTCGGCTTCAGGCACGGTGTTGTTGACTGGCTCTACGCTCATTAAATAGGAACCAATGTCCAATATGTCCTGGTCTGTTAGACCCGCATAAGAGCCATAGGGAAAAGCCGGGTAATAGAAACTTCCATCGGGTGTTCGACCATGCCGCAGGGCGAGAATAAAATCCCTTGCCTGCCAATTGCCGATGCCGGTTTCATTATCGGGAGTTATGTTTGGCGCATAGAACGTGCCGAATTCTGTTTCCAGGGCCAGACCGCCTGTAAAAGATTCAGCATCATCCTCACCGCGGTGACAGCTAGTGCAACCACCGGCGGTTACCAGATAGGCACCGTGAGCAATCGCTTCCGGTGAATCTGATAATTGCAAACTTGCCGGGACAATCGGAGGTAGAAACAAAAACAGCACGCTCAGCAAGACAAACAGGAACGCAGCAACAATTATTGCTCTTTTTGTTTTTGAGCGAGCGGGCTGTGTCATCTAATCAAACCTGCCTCAAATAATGCGCTACCCGCAGCGATCAAATCCATCGCCTTCCATGCGCGTGGATAACTCGTCGATTTCTGCGACTTCACCACAAACGCCGCGTACTGCACGTCGCCTATAGAGACTGTGCAACAAACGCCAGCTCACCAACCCACCATTGAGCATTTTGAGTCCTGTACGGGTAAAAAAGGATTCTTATGAAAAGCCGGCAGGTGAAATAAGCTTGTTTATTGCGAAAATAGGCATTTCTGGCATAAACCATCGAATAGTGGACGCAAAAACAAAGATGTCGCTTGATTTCTTCCATCACGGCTTCAATATTGCCTGCTTTTATAGCTAATAGCAGCTTATTGAACAGCATGGTGCCTAACATGTTCAAAACACGCTTGAAGTTATAGCAAAACATAATCAGTGCCCAATCAAAACCATAGGCACCGGATACTTTTTCTTTGCCTCTGAGCAAGTAGTGATCCCAGCCTAATGACCGCTTTATGGTGCCAAAAGGATGCGCCACAATCGATCCTCTTCTTTTGCTAATCGCCTTGGCTGATTCTGTTTGCATTACCTCACCATAGGCTTGTAAAAAGGCTTCATGTTCCCAGCGCCATATTCTTCGGTGAAGCGTTTGCTTTGTCAGGCACTTGCTACGCAAAGGGCAGTCCTTGCAATCTAGGGCACTGGTGCTATAAATCCTTGCAATCTGTGGCACTGGTGCTATAAATAAACCCAAGTTTGCCTTTGGATAGGCTTGGGCTTGCTTTTTTTGCCAGTGTTTTGTTGTTGGGGCAGGTGTATTCGTCTTGCGACCCTCTAAGATGTACAACAATAGACAAAATCCTCTTTAGTGTATCTGCCCGTTTTCTTTTGTTTCTGTTGCGTGTCAATAGGTGGGATAATCGGCGGCGGGATGATTGGGTGGATTTTGTCATCAACACAGTTCTTTATCTCTTTTGCACTGTGATAGCCCTTATCGGCAACCACCTCCAAAGTCTCAAGGGTCAAGGGTCAAGGGTCAAGGTTTCTTTCGCCTGACTGGCCATCTGTTGTTTTTGTCGCTATATCTTGTCTTAAAGCCCAAGGCCTCAACTTCTAAACTATCCACATAGGCATCAATGGCACGAACCGGATCATTCTTGCCGATCCTCTAGCCGCTCTGGGAATAACAGTTGTTGCTGGCGATTTAAACCGTGTATGTAATCACGCATAAAGCCTCTGTTTAATGATTAGAATCAGTTAGTTATGTTCGTTATTGTATCATAATTGAGCCAGGTTCTGGATGTTTATTGCTGTAATTATTGGGTATTTTTGCAGAGATGGTGTATTGGTTTGAAATGCCAGCAAGGTCGGTGAATTAGGGCAGTAATGAGAATGTGACCAGTGGTGGTGGGTTTTTGCACAGTCTCTTTCGCAGGAATGACGGGGTGGTGCAGGGATGACAAATGCTGGATTTTCCACAGCCTCTTTCGCAGGAATGACAAATGTTGAGTTTTTGCACAATCTCTACTCAACGAAAGCTCGCTCTATTACATAGTGAGCCTTGATCCCGTGGCGTGATTCTTTAAACCCCCAGTCGTCCAGGATTTTGCGGCTATCCTTCAACATGCCTGGACTTCCACAGAGCATGAATCTATCGAGTTCGAGGTTGGCTTTAGGCAAACCAATATCATCAAAAAGCTGGCCGGAAGACATGAGATCGGTGAAGCGGCCCTGCGTTTGGAATTCTTCCCTGGTCACGCTGGGATAGTAAATTAATTTTTGTCTTACTTTTTCGCCGAAAAACTCATTGCCGGGCAGATCTTGTTTGATGAATTGCTGATACGCCAATTCAGACACGTAACGCACACCATGAGCAAGAATGACATTATCAAATTTCTCATAAACCTCAGGGTCTTGAATAATGCTGATAAAAGGCGCCAGACCTGTGCCGGTGCTGATCAGATAGAGATTTCTGCCGTCAAGCAAATGATCGACTACCAGAGTACCGGTGGGCTTGCTGCTGAGGAATAATTCATCACCCACTTTAATATCCTGTAGGCGTGAAGTAAGGGCGCCGTCGATCACTTTAATGCTTAGAAATTCCAATTCCTCGTCGTAGTTAGGGCTGGCGATGCTATAGGCTCGCATCAATGGCTTTCCCTCCACTTCCATACCGAGCATCAAGAAATGGCCGTTCTCAAATTTCAAAGAGCGGTCTCGGGTGGTCTTGAAGCTAAACAGAGAATCATTCCAATGATGTACCTCGGTCACGCTTTGGGTGGACAGGCTGGCCACTGCTTACTCCTGTTTCGGTAAATAATGATTGCGCGCAGTCTGAGGCTTCTCTACTATATCTGTAAAATTGATTATATATATTTGTGTTATCTATTTTTCTTATATGAGATTCACCCTTAAACAGCTACAAGTGTTCCTGGCGGTGGCCAGCCATGAGAATGTGAGCCTGGCAGCCAATGAACTGTCCATGTCACAATCTGCCGCCAGTACGGCGCTTAAGGAATTGGAACATCGTTTCGGCGTGAATTTATTCGACCGAATTGGCAAGCGTTTGCAACTAAACGATCAGGGCGCCGCCTTGCGCTCGAAGGCGGCTGCACTAATCTCCAGGGCGGAAGAACTGGAGAGCACTTTGATCAGGCACAATGAAATCGGGGAGCTTAAAGTTGGAGCCACGCTCACTATTGGCAATTATTTGGCGATTGGGATTATGGCCACTTTTATGAAACAGCATGTCAGCGCCAGGGTTCATTTAAATGTAGAAAACACTGCCTCAATCGCGGCTAAAGTTCGCAATTTCGAACTGGACATAGGCTTGATAGAAGGCGAGCTGCAAGAGGCGGATTTGGATGTAAGCTATTGGCGAGAAGATGAACTCGCTCTTTTCTGTGCGCCGGGTCATCCACTCAGCAACAAGACCAGGCTCAGCGATGAAGACCTGTTAGCGGCTGGCTGGATTGTGCGAGAGAAGGGTTCCGGCACCCGGCAGGCTTTCGATCGCGCCATGAGTGGCCTACTACCGAATCTGGATTTGAGATTGGAGTTACAACATACAGAAGGTATAAAGCGTGCAGTTGAGGCCGGGTTGGGGATTGGTTGTTTATCCAGCATCACCCTGGAAGAGGCATTTAACCGCGGTACGCTGCTTCCATTACAATGCCCGCATAGAAATTTGACGCGGAAATTCTATTTCATCCTGCACAAACAGAAATTTTTGAGCCATGGTGTCAAAACCTGGATAGAACATTGTAAAAGTAACAGTAAGAGTACGGCGTAAGGCGTAAGGCGTAAGAGGTAAGTAGCAGTTACAACATCAGCAATAGTCAACACAGAATAGCAGTAGCAACAGGATCGATAGCTGGAATGTCAGATACAAGCGGTAGCCCAATAAAACCTTCCCTGTCGAATCGTGTCGCCATTTTCACTGTGGCTCATCGACAGCTGCTGGGTACTCTGGCAGTTATCGCCAGCCTGCTTCTGGCAACTGGCATTCCAAGAGCAAATTTCGACAGCTCACTGGACGCATTGCTCACACAAAGTGACCCCTATCTCGATGAGCTGCGTGTCATGCAGGAACAATTTCCAACTCCGCTAGAAGTGAGTTTCGCGTTTGTGGCGAATGAGAACGACACTGTTTTTAACCCGGAACTTCTACAAGCCATAGTAGATCTCAGAGAAAGCTTTCGGGAAATTCCATTCGCTACTCGAATAAGCTCTCTGCTTAGCTATGAATCGCCGGAGACAGGACGCCGATTATTTATCACAGCGCCGACAAATTATACTCCCCCGGCGCTCAGGGAATTGGCCGAAGTGGCATTGAATGACAGATTACTCACCGCCAATTTACTTTCCGATGATGCGCGTCTCAGCTTCGCCACCATAACCACCGAAGGAAACAACGTTAGCGCAGCGGAACGGTTGCAAATAGCAAGCGCCGTAATACGATTAAGGGATCAACTACGAGAGCGCCACCCAACTGTAGGAATACATGCAAATAGCGAGGTGCTGCTGGAGCAGTCGAGTCAACAGGCAATGCTTGATGATCTGACCCGCTTGATGCCCTTCGTGATTCTGGCCTGTGTGCTTGCCATAGGTTACTGCTTTCGATCAGCTACGCTGGGTCTATCTATTCTTACTCACACACTGTTCACTTTGCTTTCCACCATTGGCGCACTTGGCTATCTGGGCTTTTCGCTCAATAGCATTTCGGTTATTGCTCCTCTGATTCTGGTAATTATTTCGGTGGCGAATAGTGTGCATATAATTTCTATCTACAAGCAAGCTCTGCACCGTGGCACGGAGAAGATAGAGGCCATGAGGGAAAGTGTTCTTCACAACTTTCAGCCGGTAACGCTCGCCGCTCTGACCACCGCCATAGGCTTCTCGTCGCTGAATATGTGTTCTTCCCCGGCGATACAGGATTTCGGCCAGATTGTGGCATTGGGTATTGTATTCGCTTATGTGTTGACGCTATTGCTACTGCCCGCCGTACTCGTATGGATGACTTCAAGGCGTGGGGCGATGGCAAGCACCGGTGTGCCATTTATGCAGGGCACTCTGCAAAAAATAAGCGTGTTTGCTCGACGTCGGGATTCTTCCATTTTTTGGCTATGTACCCCTCTGGCAATCGTCACATTATTCTTACTGCCGCTGAATGAGACAGATTTCGATAGGCTCGACTTTATCGCTGCGGATTCCGATATCAGACAATTCTATGATGAAGTAAGCACTCACTATAACCGTGGCGCAGCACTGACCTATGGCATCGATGCTCGAACCCCCCAGGCCGCCATCAATCCAGACTTCCTGAGACGTGTAGAAGAATTTGGCTTGTGGCTGAAGCAACAGGCTGCGGTTGAATCGATCGCAAGCCTGGTTGATGTGGTCAAAACCATTAATAGAGTACAGCACGATAATGTTGCCTTTGATCGAATTCCTGACGACATAGACACGGTATCCAATTATTTGCTGGGCTATGCTCTTGTGCAAACGGAGGATTTTCCGCTGTTTGGATTTGTAAATCTCGAATTCTCCATGATGAATCTATTCGTGAATGCAACGCCAATGTCCAACCAGGAACTTATCGATTTCGATTCACAGCTAACAGAAAAATTCCAGCAAGACTTCCCCGATGCCGAGCTATTACATGGAAGCGGTATTCTGCTTTTTTCGCGTATGGATGAGCTGGTTACGATAGAGTTACTACAGGGCTATTCGCTAAGCCTGCTGCTGATTACCCTGAGCCTAATCGTCGGGATGCGCAGCATCTACTTTGGTATTCTCAGCATCATACCCAATCTATTGCCCGCCACGATGGTATTTGGGTTTTGGGCTTTACTTGTGGGACAACTGGACCCTTTCGTCATGATGCTATTCAGTATTAGCATTGGCCTGGTAGTAGACGATACAGTGCATCTGTTAAGCCATTACCTGGAGAAACGTCGGGCGGGCGTACTCCAGGCTGAATCCATTGACTATGCAATCAGGACTGCGGGGCCGGCCTTATCAATTACAACCATTGTGCTAGCGCTTGGCACAACGGTTTTGACCGGCGCCAATACTATTTATTTCCAACAGGCAGCCAAATTGCTGGTTCCTATTGTGGTGTTGGCTCTGGCACTGGATCTATTTTATTTGCCGACGATTTTGCGTCGCTTCGACAACCGGCTTAAATCCGCAATTGTTGTGACATCCTGGTTTCGTGGCGGCATTATCCGGTGACGAACAACGGGAGTTTCCTGATTAAGCGCACCAATATTCTTGTCCATCTGTCCCTCCCGGTAAATGCTCTTCGGCGGATCAAGCCCGCAGCTACCGCCAGGTTCGGTCTATTTCTTGCGGAAAAAGCAATAGCACAGCAACTGCCATTTGTAACGCTCAGATGGAAAAACTGTTACAGGCAAAGCTAGCCAAAAACCTGGTTACTTTCGAGTAACCAGGTTTTTGATGCCAGTATATCAAAGCCAATGAGCCTGGACTTACTGGCCGCACTGGTCGGTGTACTTCCATTGTACCACCCCGAAAAACATCTCATCCCAGCTTTGCTCACCCCAGGGAACCGTTCTTTCCGGGTCTGGGTTGGCATGGTTCTGAGACGAATTATCGAATGCGCCCACTGCGATGATCCTGGTACCACCCGGGACGAACTTCGGCTCGGCATAGGTATAGCTCATCTGCCAGGCATAGTTATATTGCGCGATGTTGATTAGCTCTTCGCCAGTGCCATCCGGGTAGTCTGCGTAGAAGCGCATGTACTTGCCACGGAAATGCATATGCGGCAAGTAACTGTGAATATTGGCATCTTTACGGATGGTAATTGTTGCGGTCTGCTCGAAGGCAGGAGCATGCGCCGGAATATTGCTCCAGGTGTCCGGAAAAATACAGGCACATTGGCCGGACATTCTCTCTTTCGGCACAACGCCTTCCGCATAGAACCACAGACCAATTTCACTGCTATCAACAGTCTCCCGACCATTGGTGGTGTAATGCAGATTCAGGTTTAACACAGAACCGTCTTTCAACAGACCGCCGGTGTCAGGTGGATTGAAAGCTGCTGTACCGCCAGGAATATAGGCGGTAATGCTGGCCTTGTCCGGGTTAGTGCTACCTGGTTGATTCAATCGCTGGCCAACTTCTTCCGGGTAGTTAAGTGCGTTGATCGTATGGTGCAATACAGTTCGGTCGCCCGGAATATACTCGCTGCCACGCAACCAGCGATCCTTGCCGTCGAGGTCGATAACTACAGCAACGTCGCGATAATCCAGTACGCCAGTGGCTGGCACCTGCTGCGAAGGTACTTTGATAATGTAGTCAGGCTCGCTACCCAAACTCCACCTGGTGGTAGGCCAGGTCAATTCCGTTAGAGGATCAGTGCTCCCGTCTTTAGGAGCGCCGGCATCTGCCCAGGCGATAACATTTCTAACTTCTTCAGCGCTAATCAGTCGGTCGTTAATGAACTCACCAATATGACCGTCGATCTGGCCCGGCGGCATGCGCCGGGTCATTAATACCTCGCGAATCATGGGCGACCAACCCTGAACCATGGCGTGGCTGTCCATCGCAAAAGGCGCTATCCCGCCTTCTCTATGACAAGTTGCACAATTTTGCGCGAGAACAGGAGCAATATCTTGCGTGTAAGAAGGCGTTGGCTTCATGGCATAACGAATGTCAGAATCGCTAGTCGCCAGCCGAGCATTGCTTACCTGCTGGCCAGCAAGAATTTCCTGAATAGCCTGCTCGGAAGCGGCAACACTGCCACGGTATTCAACTGTAAAGGAGCGCGGGTTGTAAATCAGCACTTCACCTGTTCTTTCAATACCCAGCGATTCAGAGATCAGTCGTGCATCATCCATCAGTATCGGAATATCGACACCATAGTCGGCAGCCTTCGCCTGCACGGCCTGACGATTCCGTTTTCCCATTGGGTTAATCATCATGAATTCGACACCCTGGCTGTCGTACTTCGCCTTTAGCGCATCAAATGCTGGCAAAGCATCGACTCTATGCTGCGGCTTGTCAGCAGTTTTGTGGCGTTTCAGGTGCTATCGGCTGCCTGTAAAAGGGCCTGCAAGCGGGGAAAGATGGCGCGATTGGCTATCAATATATCCCGGTCATAGAATTGAGGATCCATACCTTCGGGCACTTCGCTGAAATGGCCTATACTGGCTCCCGCTTCGCGAGCTATTAGTTGGGCTGCGGCAAAATCCCAAATACTAAGGCTCTCGTAGTAGCCATCCAGCCGGCCCATGGCCAGAAAACAAATATCCAATGCCGCCGACCCTAATCTGCGAATGTCGGCGCAATTGGCAAGCACGGCGTGCAATCGGGGAATCATTGGAGCAAGAGTCGATTTATCGTAGGGGAACCCGGTGGCGATTAGTGCGCGTTTCAATTCGGTTTCCTGCGAAACCCTGATCGAATTTCCGTTCAGGAAAGCACCCTCGCCGCGCGCCGCGCTGAATAGCTCGTCGCTGAAGGGGTTAAACACCACGCCCAGCGTAATCTCAGCGTTTTCAACGTAGGCGATGGAGACAGCGGATTGGTTATGACCGTGGGCATAATTTACTGTGCCGTCGATGGGATCAACAATCCACAGCGGTGATTTGATTTCCTGCACTTCACCTGGCTCTGGAGATGACTCCTCTGACAAAATTTTATGCTGGGGAAATCTTTTGGCGATACTTTCGCAGATAAGTGTATCGGCCTTGACATCCGCATGGGTTACCAGCTCATTGCCGTTTTTGTAACTGTGCCTGAGAACAGTAGTGGCACGCTCGCCAACGATGAGGTCTCCGGCTTCTCTGGCGAGAGCTTGAGCAAATTGCAGAATTTCTGTCATAACGCCTTCCAGGTTGGTTCGACTGTTGATCTATCACTATGGACAGGATGAAGTATAAATGCCGGGTGTGCACAGTGCATGCCCGTCTTTTGTTTCGATTCGATTCGAGCCGATACTCACGGTTAGACTTTCCTGACCTGTATGGGTGCGCTAATAGTAATCGGGTTGTCCATCCGATATGGTGTAAAGTATCAGTTGGATAAGTGCCATGTATTCTCAGGACAGGATATTCTCAAGGCAGGGTCGGTAAATGGAAGTAATGGGCTGGGGCAGGTTTCCTAAAACCACGGCGGAAGTAATCGAACCGGCTGACTCTCAGTCCTTACAAAAACTCCTGTCGTCCCAAAAAAAATCGGATCGATGTATTAGTCGCGGTGCTGGCAGAAGTTATGGCGACAGTTCCCTGGCTTCACAACTATTGAGCAGCCGCTTCCTCGACAGTTTTCTTGATATTGATGAGGGGCGTAAGACGGTACGCTGTGGCGCAGGGGTAAGGCTCAGTGATCTACTGAAAATTTGCATCCCCAGAGGCTTATTCCCCAAGGTATTGCCGGGCACCAAACACGTGAGCGTGGGGGGAGCAATCGCAGCCGATGTGCATGGAAAGAACCATCATCAAGACGGGAGCTTCTGCGATTCAGTTCAACAGCTAAGCCTGCTGCTGGCCTCGGGAGAGTTGGTGAGTTGCAGCCCGGATGAAAACAGTGAGCTGTTCCACGCGAGCTGCGGCGGAATGGGGCTCACCGGTGTCATTATCGAAGCAACACTGTGTTTACAAGAAATCTCCAGTGCTTACATAGATCAACGCTGCCTGGTGGCGAATAGCCTGAAAGAATGTTTCGAACTAATAGAATTGCATAATGGCAGCAAGTATTCGGTGGCATGGCTAGACAGCCTCTCCACGGGGGATAAGTCAGGCTGTTCTTTACTTTACCTGGGCCAACACGCGCAGCCAAAAAACAGAAAATCTGAGCTGAAGTTTCAGCACAAACGTGGTTTGACTGTGCCGTTCACCACGCCTTCTTTTCTGCTCAACAGAATCAGTATGAACCTATTGAACAGCAGCTATTACTGGCTGGGTAAAAGAAAGGCAGGGCTATCGACTGTCGATTACGACAGCTACTTTTTCCCGCTGGACACTATTCGTCACTGGAACCGGCTCTACGGGCCAAAAGGTTTTATTCAGTATCAATTTGTCATGCCAACCGAGAGTGCTTTCCACGGGATAACATCTGTTCTGCAAAGAGTAGCGGAACGCGGCAAGGGTTCCTTTCTCACCGTGCTTAAAAAATTTGGCGAACAGAACAAGAATCTGCTGTCCTTTCCCAGGGCCGGTTATACACTAACTCTGGATTTCAAATACGAGTCTTCACTGCCTGTTCTTTTAGAAGAAATTGACCAGATAGTGCTTGATCATAGTGGTAGAATTTACCTCGCAAAGGACGCCAGAATGAGCGAAGCGGTTTTTAAGGCTGGCTACCCCAATTGGGAAAATTTCATGGCTATAAAATCCAGGTACGACCCGCATGGCCGTTTCGCCTCGTTGCAGTCCAATCGACTTGGCCTACGCTAATGAAAGTACTCATCATAGGAGCCACCTCGGCGATCGCCAAATGCGCAGCGCGGATTTATGCCGAACACAATAATGCACTGCATCTGATTGCCAGAAACGAAAAAAAATTGGAAGAACTGTGCTGTGACTTGAAAGTACGTGGTGCTACAGCCGTGAGTTACAGCGTTCTTGATCTGAATAAATTTGCGGAACACCAGGGAACCCTAAGCAGGGCTTTTGCGGAATTGGATGGTGTTGATATTGCTCTTATTTGCCATGGCTCCTTGCCAGACCAGCAGCGCGTCGAAAATGATTTCAAACAAGCTCATAAAGAAATCAACACCAATGGCCTGAGCGTGATCTCCTTGTTGACCTCACTGGCACCCAGACTAATGGAACAACGGCACGGCACGATAGCCGTGATTACATCCGTAGCCGGCGAGCGCGGCCGCCAGCCAAATTTTGTCTACGGCGCTGCGAAGTCTTTAGTATCCACCTACTTGCAAGGTCTGCGCGGCAGGTTATTCGCGCACAATATTCATGTGCTGGACATACGGCCAGGACTGGTTGATTCACCCATGACTGCGCGGTTTGAGAAAGGCATGCTTTGGTCTAGCCCGGAGCGCGTGGCCGCAAAAATTACAAAAAGTATCGAGAAAAAGAGCCATACAATCTATGCTCCTGCTTATTGGCGACCCATCATGCTTGTGCTGCGCTGCATTCCGGAGTTTGTATTCAAGCGTCTTAAATTTTAAAGTCGCGATGGCAAAGGTCTACAACAATATCAACGTGTCAAAGCCCCTCTCCCAGCCTCCTCTTTATGTGGACCTCGACGGTACCGTCATCAAGACCGATTTGATGTTTGAGTCGATTCTGTTGCTGCTCAAGAAAAATCTTTTAGAAGCGCTGCTGATTCCATTTTGGCTTAGTAAGGGAAGAGCCTATTTAAAACATCAGTTGGCTCAGCGAGTTTCTATTCCAGTGGAATTATTGCCGCAAAACCCGGCGTTCATTCGCTATCTGGAAGAGCAGGTTGAACTGGAGCGAAGCATCATTCTTATATCTGCATCAAATCAGCTTCCGGTTCGTCAGATTAGCGACCACCTTGGTCTCTTTATCGACGCCATGGGTAGCGACGAAGGCCACAATCTAAAAGCCGGGAATAAACTGGCTCGTATCCTTCAGCTCAGCCCCGAAGGCGGGTTTTCCTATGCAGGAAATTCCAGTGCCGATATTGCTGTTTGGTCTGATGCCGACGAAATAATTCTGGTGAACTGTGACAAGTCATTAGCCTCATCACTGCCGCACAAAGCTGAGAAGATAAAATATTTCGACAGCCCGCATTCACCGGTGGCCAAATTTTGGCGAGCCATTCGGCCACACCAATGGCTGAAAAACGTGCTGGTATTTTTGCCTCTGATACTTTCTCACCAACTGAACCAGGCCGACCTGTTTTTGCAAGCCTGTATTGCGCTCATCAGTTTTAGTCTGGTTGCATCCAGTGTGTATCTTCTGAATGACATGCTGGACCTCAACAGTGATCGCCAGCATCCGTCCAAGCGGGAGCGCCCTTTTGCCTCCGGTGACCTGCCTTTGGTTTATGGGTATCTGGGAACACCATTGCTGTTGGCTGGTGGGTTTATGGTTGCGCTTGCTCTTCCACAACAATTTCTGTGGGTGTTGTTGGGCTATTGGCTGGTAACCAGTCTTTACAGCTTTTATCTGAAGAGCTTATTTCTTGTCGATGTACTCGCGCTCGCTTCTCTTTATAGCTTGCGAATTATTGCGGGGTCGGCTGCTATCTCGGTGCTGACAACTTTATGGCTTTTGGCTTTCTCATTCTTCCTGTTTTTAGGACTCGCCATGGTGAAACGCTACACGGAATTTTCCAATTTACAACGTATAGGCAAATCCTCGATCGAAGGCAGGGGATACAGTGTAGAAAGCCTGAAGATTTTATCGGGTGTGGGTGGTGTCTCCAGCGTAATAGCCGTCGCTGTGTTCGCCTTCTACATTAACGCAGCAGATACCACCGAGCTGTATAGTAAACCGCTGCTGCTTTGGCTGATATGCCCTTTATTGTTGTATCTGCTTTGGCGAATTTGGCAGCTCGCTCGACAGGGAAAACTGGATGAAGACCCGGTGCTGTTAGCCATTACCGATACACCCAGCCAGCTTATAGTTCTGCTCTGCGGACTGTTAATCTGGTTCGCTATCTAGGCGCTGCTTGCTACCTGGTACGCCGGCATGAAACCGAAGAGGCGTTTCAACGAAACCAGCAATGAAAAATAACCAGGGTAAGGCAAGCTATTGAGGACTACCTGAACTTGTTAAACACCACAGACCAGCAGGAGGAACCGTCTCTCTAAGCGGCAATTCGCAGGGCTACAATAGCCCTCGCTCCGCGAAGGAAACCACCGTCGAATTGCCAATCACCAGATGATCCAATACCCGAACCTCGATGGTTTGTAGAGCAATCCGCAGTTTATTGGTAATTGCAATGTCCGCCTGGCTAGGTTCTGCGACCCCTGAAGGGTGGTTATGAGCGAGAATTACCGCCGCTGCATTGTGGTGTAAACAGCGTTTAACCACCTCTCTGGGATAGACAGCAGCGCCATCTATGGTGCCCTGAAACAGCTCTTCCAGCTTAACCACATGGTGCTGGTTGTTAAGAAACAGGCAGCTAAAAATTTCGCTCTGGCAGTCTCGGAACTTGGCTCGCAAATAATCTCGGGTGGCAGTGGAACTGGTTAAAATGTCTCTGGATTTTATGCCTTCCAGCATATGACGCTGAGACAACTCCTTCATGGCGACGAAACGAGCGGCCTTCGCCATACCAATGCCAGGATGCTCGGTTAGCGTGTCAAGGTCTGCTGCCATTATACCCACCAGCCCGTCGAAGCGATTCAGCATATCCCTGGCAATATCCAGTGATGTCTTACCCCTGGTGCCAGTCTGTAGCAGCACAGCCAACAGCTCCGCATCTGATAAACTCGCCGCTCCTTTGCTCAGTAGCTTTTCCCTGGGTCTCTCTTCTATTGGCCAAGCCGCTATACTCATCAAGCAATTCCCTCGCGTGTGATTTTCATCGATTACCACCAAATAATAGACTGTACTGGCTTATTTCCTTAATCTGCGGCCAAATTGACCAATTTAATGGGGCGAAGCACTGATCATAGAATGGCTAACAGCCCGGAATTGATCAGACCTGCCCTAACTGCTAGTCTAGCTGTTCCTTGAGCCACCCTATATCTGTTGGGCCTCCATGTTAAGCCTTACTAACAAACGAATCTTGCTCGGCATCACTGGCGGTATCGCCGCCTACAAATGCGCCGAGTTAACGCGGCTGCTCACCAGGGCTGGCGCTGAAGTTAGAGTGGCCATGACCCGTGCAGCGACTGAATTCATCACGCCGCTTACAATGCAGGCACTTTCGGGTCAGCGCGTGCATGTAGACCTGCTGGACTGCGATGCTGAGGCAGCAATGGGGCATATCGAACTGGCACGCTGGGCAGACCTGGTATTGGTTGCCCCGGCCACCGCAGATTTCATCGCACGAATAAGCCATGGTCAGGCGGACGACATCTTGTCGGCTCTGGTCTTGGCGACCTCGGCCCGGATTGCGCTGGCACCTGCCATGAATCAAGCCATGTGGGCCGCTGCCAGCACCAGGTCGAACCTGAACATTCTCATACAGCGTGGCTGCCATCTATTTGGCCCAGGGGACGGCGAGCAAGCCTGCGGTGATGTTGGCCCAGGTCGCATGCTGGAACCTGGTCAGTTAGTAGAATTAAGTGCTGACCTGTTTGAAACAGGTCAGCTCGCTGGCCAGCATGTTGTGATTACAGGCGGTCCAACGCGGGAAGCACTGGACCCGGTTCGCTATATTGGCAATCACAGCTCTGGCAAGATGGCTTATGCGCTTGCCACCGAGGCTGTGTCAGCCGGCGCTAAAGTTACCCTCATCAGTGGTCCCGTTGCTTTAGAGACGCCGGATAGCGTCAATCGAATCGACGTCGTTAGTGCCGACGAAATGTTGCGGGCAACGCTTGAGCTGTTGACTACTTGCGATGTGTTTATCGGCGTAGCCGCAGTGGCGGATTATCGCCCTGTTCAGATCCAGCCAGAAAAAATTAAAAAAACCGATGATCAAATGCTGCTTACTCTGGTGAAGAACCCAGACATCATCAGCGAAGTCGCGAAACTAAAGTCCAGACCTTTTGTGGTTGGGTTTGCCGCAGAAACGAATGACATTGTAAGTAACGGGAAAAAGAAATTGAAACAAAAAAACCTTGATATGTTGTTTGCCAATAACGCAACCGACACTTTCAATAGTGATTCAATTTCAGTTACTGCACTAACCGCTACCACCGAGGTGGAATTAGGCGCAGGGAACAAAAGTAATGTCGCCAGAAACATGCTGCAACTTATTGCCACTGTGTTGAATGACCGACAAGCACAATAACGCGACACAAACCCTGGTGACGAACATGGCTAAAGCGGCAACACACATTGATCATGAAGCGATAGCGAAGTCCATCTTTCGCGCTTATGACATTCGCGGCATAGTAGAGCAACAACTGAATAGTAGCAGCGTTAAGAAAATTGGCGAGGCCATCGGCAGTGAAGCTTTGGACAATGGAATCAATACACTGCTCGTTGGCTATGATGGAAGACTCTCCAGTCCAGTGCTTTCTCGCGCATTGATGGATGGCATTCGATGTAGCGGTTGCCACGTAGTGAGCCTCGGGTTAATACCAACGCCGCTACTGTACTTCGCCACCCATACTACGGAATATTCCTCGGGAGTTATGTTGACCGCGAGCCATAACCCGGCGAATTACAACGGATTAAAGATTGTATTCAATCAAGGCTGTCTTGCAGACAAGCAGATACAATCGATTAGAACGCGCATAGAAACAAGACAACTGCGATCAGGTGAAGGACGCTTTAATGAGATCGATGTAAGGGCTGACTATATCGAAAATGTTAGTTCCAGAATAAAGCTGAAACGACCAATGAAGCTTGTCCTTGATTGCGGAAATGCAGTGCCGGGGGAAATTGCACCATTGCTGTTACGCGCCCTGGGTTGCCAGGTAGAGGCCATATTTTGCGCTATAGACGGCAGCTTTCCCAACCATCATCCAGATCCGACTGTGCCAGAAAATCTTGCGCTGTTATCTGCGGCAGTGCTGAAGGAAAACGCTGATATTGGCGTTGCCCTGGACGGAGATGGAGATCGAATAGGGCTGGTAAGTAATCGGGGAAAGTTCATCAATGCAGATCAAATGCTTATGTTGCTGGTGAAAGCCATAACACCTGATTTTCCAGGCAGGGCGGTGGTTTTTGATGTTAAGTGCAGCAGTAAATTGAGAGATTTAATCAGGCAATGCGGTGCTATTCCCGTGATGCACAGAAGCGGCCATTCATTCATGAAGCAAAAAATGCTGGAAACAGACGCTATCCTTGGCGGCGAGTTCGCTGCACATATCTTTATCAGGGACGATTGGTTCGGCTTCGATGATGGCCTTTATGTGGCGGCAAGAATTTTACAGATACTTAGCGAGACGACAAAAACCAGTAACGAGGTTTTCGCACTATTTGATAGCGGAATAAGCAGCGGGGAAATCAAACTTGCTGTTGCTGAGGAGCGAAAGTTTGAACTGATGGATCAACTACTTGAGCAGGCGCGATTCCCGGCCGCTAAAATGATCACCCTGGATGGCTTGAGAGTTGAATATGATGACGGCTGGGGACTGGTACGAGCATCTAATACCAGCCCCGCATTATTACTTCGCTTTGAGGCCGATACAGCCTCCAGGCTGAGTGAAATACAAGGTGAGTTTAAAGCGTTAATCCGCAGCGCGGACAAGAACCTGGAAATAAATTTTTAGAACCGCAGTGAGAACAGTAGTAAAGGCAGCAAATACAGCGAAGACTGGTATTCAATAACGCAACAGGCCGTTGCTCGCGGAAAATGTAAACATGTCACTATCACTGAAAAACGCAAAGAATATAGCCAGGGTTCTCACTGAATCGCTTCCCTATATACAGAAATTCAGCGGCCGTACCGTGGTTGTCAAATACGGTGGCAACGCCATGGTTGATGAGTCGCTTAAGCAGGGTTTCGCGCGTGATGTGGTGCTGATGAAATTGGTTGGCATAAACCCAATTGTCATCCACGGGGGTGGCCCGCAAATTGGCAGTGTTCTGCAACGACTGAATATCGAATCCAATTTTATTGACGGCCTTAGAGTGACCGACAGTCAGACTATGGATGTCGTTGAGATGGTGCTCGGTGGTTTGGTCAACAAGGAAATTGTAGCCCTGCTGAACAAGAATCAAGGCAAGGCGGTTGGAATAAGCGGCAAGGATGGAAACCTGATTAGAGCGAAAAAGTTGACGCTAAAAAAGAAGGGCGCAAAAATCGAGGATAAAGGCGTAGATATAGGCCAGGTTGGCGAAGTAGTGAGCATCAATACAGAGATTCTGCAGGTAATGAAAAACAGCGACTTTATCCCTGTTATAGCTCCTATTGGTACCGACAGTGAGGGTGCCAGCTACAATATTAACGCGGACTCGGTGGCAGGTGAGATTGCCAGTGTGCTGCGGGCGGAGAAACTTATCTTACTGACTAATATTGCCGGCGTGCAGAATAATAAAGGGGAAATCCTCACCGGGCTTAGCATTAAGCAAGTTGACAAGCTTATTGCCGATAAAACAATACAGGGGGGAATGCTGCCCAAGGTAAAGTGTGCGCTGAATGCCGTCAAAAACGGTGTACACAGTGCCACTATAGTGGACGGCAGAGTAGAGCACGCAGTGCTTCTAGAGATTTTCACCGATGCAGGCATAGGCACACTTATTTCCAAAAGCGGCCTGGACAACCAGGGATTGTCGGTTAATTCAGAATCAGCTCAATTTTAAAGATAATATGTTTAATAGCAATGACTTAAACATCCACAACAAGCTAAAAACTTCATTTTCCGACAAGCCCAACCAGAGCAGCAAAAATTAGTTATGAATAAATCCAGCAAGATTTCTCGCAAAGACCAGATTTTGCAAGCACTTGCACGCATGTTGGAAGCAGCGCCCGGTGAACGCATCACCACGGCGGCTCTGGCAAGGGAGGTTGGCGTTTCCGAGGCCGCTCTGTACCGACACTTTCCCAGCAAGGCGAGAATGTTCGAAGGACTCATCACCTTCATTGAAGAGACGCTGTTTGAACGAATCTCCAGAATTCTTAATGAGCAAGCCAGTGCCGAAGCACGCTGCGAAAACATTCTCTTGTTGGTGCTTACTTTTTTCGACAAGAATCCTGGAATGACTCGCTTGCTAACAGGCGATGTCCTCGCAGGAGAAACGGAGAGATTGCGTGAGCGCATCGCACAATTTTTCAATCGCCTGGAATCTCAGTTGAAACAAGTCTTGCGAGAAGCACAGATTAGAGAAAACCTGAAAACTTCAATCTCCCCCGCTGTGGCAGCAAATCTGCTACTGGCCTCTTGTGAAGGCAAATTGGCGCAGTTCGTACGAAGTGAGTTCAGTGTCTCCCCATTAGAAAACTGGGAGGCGCAGTGGAATTTTCTTGGCCAGAATTTGTTGACAGCCTACAGCACCACAACCGAGTCGGAACCTGTCGCCTGACGGTGACTATCTAGGCTTCGACGCCGTAGTCTTCCCGATAGGCAACTACTGCATCCAGGCAGGCTTGTAATTTCTCATTCTTCGATGCCGTTAAATAATCTACTATGTCTCGCAGACTAATAATACTGACAACTTTTATTTGGTAGTTTTGTTCAATCTCTTGAATCGCAGATAAATTACCAGTACCTTTTTCCTGTCTATCCATCGCAACCGCTATACCGCTAACAATAGCACCGCTGTCATTGATAATTTCTGCTGCTTCTCTTATCGCAGTCCCTGCTGTAATGACATCATCCACAATCAACACGTTTCCAGTTAATCCGGCACCGACAATAGACCCCCCTTCCCCATGAGACTTTGTTTCTTTTCGATTGAAACAGTAAGGCTTGTTAATGCCATGCCTGTTCGCGAGCGCCATTGCCGTTGCCGTTGCCAGCGGAATGCCTTTATAGGCAGGTCCAAACAACAGGTCAAACTCAATCCCGGAATCTGCAATCGCAGCGGCGTAGCATTTCGCCAGGAAAGAAAGTTTTTCCCCGGTGTCGAATAATCCAGCATTAAAAAAATAGGGGCTGACCCGCCCCGACTTCAAGCCAAACTCACCAAAGCGCAGTATTTCATGTTCGATTACGAATTTTAAAAAACCAGTTTGAAATTCTCGCATGATTGTCTCTTGAGTACCTCTTGATTGTTTGATTCAAAATCTCCTTACAGAAAAAATGAACAGCAATCAGGACAGTGCCTGTTTCTGGAACCTTAGCAAGTCTTGAATCCCGCTCTTCGCCAGTGCAAGCATTTCCAGCAATTGCTGCTGACTGAAATCCCCGTCCTCACCAGTACCCTGCAATTCGATAAACCCGCCGGACTCTGTCATCACAATATTCATATCGGTCTCGGCGTTCGAGTCCTCATCATAATCCAGATCAAGAACAGCATGGCCCTGAAAAATCCCGACAGATACGGACGCGATTAACTGCTTCGCCGGGTTGCCACTAAGCATCTTGTTCTCAAGCATGTGATGGATGGCGTCCATCATTGCCACACAGCCGCCAGTAATCGAAGCCGTCCTGGTGCCACCATCCGCCTGTATCACATCACAATCGACCTTAATCGTGCGCTCTCCCAATTGGCTCAAATCAATAGCCGCCCTAAGTGACCTGCCTATTAACCGTTGTATTTCGAGACTGCGGCCCGATTGTTTCCCTCTGGCCGCCTCTCTATCCATGCGACTCCCGGTTGAACGCGGGAGCATTCCGTATTCAGCCGTTATCCAGCCTTGACCCCGACCCTTCAAAAATCGCGGTACTGATGATTCAACGCTGGCATTACACAAAACCCGGGTATCGCCGAACTCTACCAGTACCGAGCCTTCTGCGTGCTTCGTGTAGTTCCTGCTTATAGAAATCTTACGCAGTTGATCTGCGCTTCTTTGGCTTGGTCGTTTCAGTTCAGTCATAACTTCCCCGTGGCTTATCAAATAATGCTGGCAAATTATCCTTGATATTGAATCGTATAGCGAGTCGCCGTAGAAAGTCGAACAGCTTCAGCCAGAAAGTTCACTGTGATTAGCAGCGGATTAGGTTAAAATACCATCATTAGCTTTCAGAGAGCCTTGCATGATTGTCGGAAGTGCGGCTTCAGCCGCGCAAGATGGTTGTAGATGGTGGCACCAAAGTCCCACTTCCGACCATTTTTTGAATCGGGCAAGGTCTCTTTCCATTAGATTTCGGAACAGATGATGACTTTGAGCATGACTGCCTTTTCCAGGCAACAGGTAGAACAGCAGTGGGGTTCATTAACCTGGGAGATTCGATCAGTCAACCACCGTTACCTGGAAACCAGTGTACGCTTGCCAGAATCGTTTCGATCCCTGGAGAATGCGGTGCGTGAGACGGTGCGAAAAAGACTGCGCCGCGGAAAGCTTGAGTGCCAGCTCCGCTTTCAGTCGCAGGCCAATGTGTCCACAAACCTGCACTTGAATACCGCACTTATTGAAAAATTAGTACAAGCCAACAGCGAAATCGGGAAGATCACCGGAACCACATCCAGCATAAAGAATATGGAGCTGTTGCGCTGGCCTGGCGTAATTGAAGAACAGGGTTTTGACAAGGCCAGCATCGGAAAACAGGCGCTGGAATTGTTTACTGCCGCCCTCGATGACCTGGTAGCAACACGACAAAGGGAAGGCGCCGAACTGAAAGGGTTTATTGCACGGCGCATCGATTCCATTCGTGAGATCGTGGTCTCTGTGCGCGATAAGATGCCCGACATTTTAGTCAAGCAAAAGCAAGCCATTTTGCATCGACTGGATGAGCTCAAGGCCGAACTGGAACCAACCCGCCTGGAACAGGAAGTATCGCTACTGGCACAGAAAGCTGATGTCGAAGAAGAATTGGACAGGCTACATTCTCATCTCAATGAAGTGGAGCGGGTACTGAATAGCAACGGACAGAAAGGTCGCCGGCTGGATTTCCTCATGCAGGAATTGAACCGAGAGGCAAATACGCTTTCCTCCAAATCGATTGTGGTTGAAACAACGCGCAGTGCCGTCGAGTTGAAAGTATTAATCGAACAGATGCGCGAACAGGTACAGAACATTGAGTAATTCCCGTTCTTCATAAACCCGGTAACAGCAATACTGAACAAACTGGCGCATGCAACAAGAACCCACGCGGACAAAGCGGTATGACTAAAGGTACGCTCTTTATAGTGACCGCCCCTTCTGGTGCCGGGAAAACAAGTTTGGTCAAGGCACTGGTGGAGAGAGAACAACAGCTATGCGTATCGATATCCCACACCACTCGCGCAATGCGTCCCGGTGAACAAGATGGCGTCAATTATCACTTTGTCAGCGAAGCTGATTTCATGCAGATGCAGCAGGCCGGTGATCTTTTCGAGAGTGCCCGGGTGTATGGAAATCACTACGGAACCTCCCAATTATGGATAAATGAGCAGTTAGACAGCGGCTTCGATGTGATTCTGGAAATAGACTGGCAGGGCGCTATCCAGGTTCGCAATCTTGACCCGACTGCCTGCTCCCTATTCATACTCCCTCCTTCTCTGGAGACATTAAAAACCCGCTTGCATGGCCGCGCTCAGGATGATGCAGAAACCATCGAAAGTCGCATGAAACAGGCCGTTACTGAAATATCCCATGTAGCCGAAGCGGATTTTGTAGTGGTAAACGAAGATTTTGAAACTGCTTTAGACGATCTTTGCGCCATTATTCGATCACGGCGGCTTAGCGTGAAAAGCCAGGAAACCAGTCAGGCGCGCCTGTTATCCAGCCTTGGCAAAGGCAATTAGCTTGCACTACAGGGTACCATCAGCCCGTCCCGCTGAAGAATAGTATGCATTTCTGGCCGGAATTCAGTAAAATCCCCAGTCCTCGGTAAAGTTGCTCTTCGGAGTTGCTGCCGGCCTGCCTCATACAGCTTGTATCTGCGCAGTTCGGCGCCATGAAACAAGTAGATTAGTAAGGGTTGGGTATGGCTAGAATCACTGTAGAAGATTGTTTAGACAAGGTTGATAACCGTTTTGAGTTGGTCATGGTGTCCAGCAAGCGCTCCCGGCAGATTCAAACTGGCGGCCGGGATCCCCTGGTATCGGTAGACAATGACAAGCCTACGGTGCTGGCTCTGCGCGAAATAGCGGAAGGACTGGTTGATGCCAGCATCCTGCTAGCCAGGCCGCCTGGTATTGTGCTTGAAGAAATGCCAACTGAAGCAGAGGAAGAAATTTCTGCTGAGGCCAGCGACGCTGTTGCTGCAACTGACGAAGATGCCGCTGAACAGCCTGCCGCGCAGAAAGATGAAAAAGAAGCGGCTGTCGCAGAAGCCTGATCACTAACTTACCCCTGGAGTCGAGTTTTGCAGGTTCCGGCAATTAACACAATCGACTCGCTGGCCTCGGGCCTTACCGACTATCTGGGTGAGGAGCAAGTCAACAACGTTCGTCGCGCCTATTACTATGCGGAACAAGCCCATGAGGGTCAGTTCCGTCGTAGCGGCGATCCCTATGTAACTCATCCCCTGGCTGTGGCTGGTATTCTTGGCGAAATGCACATGGATCACCAGAGTTTAATGGCGGCCATGTTACACGATGTAATCGAAGATACCGGTATTACCAAAACTGCCATCAAAACCCAGTTTGGCAACTCGGTTGCAGATCTGGTCGATGGCGTTAGCAAACTCAACAAAATTACCTTCAGTAGTCACGCCGAGGCACAAGCGGAGAATTTCCAGAAGATGGCCATGGCCATGGCGAAGGACTTGCGCGTTATTCTCGTTAAGATTGCCGACCGCTTACATAATATGCGCACCCTGGATGTGCTGGCGCCTGATAAGCGAAGACGAATCGCCAGGGAAACATTGGACATTTATGCGCCCATTGCCAATCGCCTGGGCATGAATATGGTGAGGATTGAGTTCGAGGAGCTTGGTTTTGCTGCCCTCTATCCAATGCGTGCCAGGCGAATTAGTGCCGCTGTAAAACGTATTCGTGGCAATCGAAAAGAAATTCTTTCAAAAATTGAAACATCAATAGCGGCATGTCTGGAACGGGAAGGATTGCCGGGCCGCTGCACCGGTCGAGAAAAGCACCTCTACAGTATTTACGAAAAAATGCGTAGCAAGCGCAAGTCATTTTCGGAAATCATGGATGTGTATGCTTTTCGAATCGCCGTTGATCGTGTCGATACTTGCTATCGCGTTCTTGGCGCGGTACACAGTCTCTACAAACCGGTTCCAGGGCGCTTCAAGGATTATATTGCGATTCCCAAAGCAAATGGCTACCAATCATTGCATACCACGCTTTTCGGAATGCACGCTGTTCCCATCGAAATCCAAATCCGTACCGAGGAAATGGAGGCGATGGCGAACGATGGAATCGCAGCTCATTGGCTGTATAAGTCCAGCGATGACCGGCCCAGCAATCCCCATGTGCGGGCCAGAGAGTGGGTGAACGGCTTGTTGGATATGCAGAAACATGCGGGCAATTCTCTGGAATTTATCGAGAACGTAAAGATTGATCTATTCCCCGATGAGATTTACGTTTTTACACCAAAAGGGACGATTTTCGAATTGTCTGCCGGCTCCACTGCGGTGGATTTTGCCTACGCAATTCATACCGATGTGGGAAATTCTTGCGTGGCTTGTAGAATTAGCCGACGCTTGGCGCCTCTTAGCGAACCACTGCAAAGTGGTCAGACTGTGGAAATAATCACAGCACCGGGCACTCAACCCAATCCCGCCTGGTTAAGTTTTGTAGTTACCGGCAAGGCTCGCAGTAACATTCGTCACTATTTGAAGCACCAAAAACAATCAGAATCCATTACTCTGGGAAGGCGACTACTAAACAAGGCATTGGCGGGCTTCGGCAATCAGCTGGACAATATCTCTCAAGAAAATATCGACGCTGTGCTGCAACAAACAAAATTACTGTCTCTCGACCAATTGCTGGAAGAAATCGGCCTGGGCAACCGTATGTCCTACATGATTGCTCAGCGTCTGGCTGCACAGAGCGATATTTCACCCGGTGATGCACAAAAAGAATCAGACCGGCAGGGCAAACTCGATATACTCGGCTCTGAAGGAATGGTGATGAACTATGCCAAATGTTGTCATCCAATTCCTGGCGACCCGATTGTAGCCCACGTTAGTTCTGGTCGTGGCATGGTAATTCATACCGACGACTGTAATAATATTACCGACATTCGTGACAACCCGGAAAAATGCGTCGCCGTAGGCTGGGATCCAAATGTAGAAGGCGAATTCTCGGTAGAATTGCGGGTGGAGCTTGAAAATCAACGCGGGATTATTGCCACCCTGGCCACAACAATCACTGGCACCGAAGCCAATATAGAAAAGATATCCACCGCAGAAAGGGACGCCAGGTTCAGTATTGTCAACCTGTCGCTCAATGTACATAATCGAGTGCATTTAGCGCGGGTAATGAAACGGGTAAGACTGATCAAGCCCGTCGCCAGGGTAACTCGGGTAAAAAGTCGCAAGGCTCGTAAAACCAACCAGAATATTGCTGGCAGTCACTAATAAAACCAGGTAAGGATCACTCAGTCATGACAAAACCAGAACAGGTTCATTCAGCCTCGGCACCAAAAGCAATCGGCCCTTATTCTCAGGCGATAAAGACCGGTTCACTGGTGTTTCTTTCGGGCCAGATTCCCCTGCACCCTGATTCCATGGATCTGGTTGCCGGTGGTGTTGCGGAGCAAACCCATCAAGTGTTTAAAAACCTGATAGCCGTGGCAGAAGCGGCCGGTGGCCGCTTAAAAGACGCCGTCAAGCTAACAATATATGTCACCGATTTGGGCGACTTTGCTGTAGTGAATGGCATCATGGCGGAATATTTCTCTAAGCCCTATCCCGCCCGTGCCACCGTTCAAGTGAGCGCCCTGCCCAAGGGTTCTTGCGTTGAGATCGACGCAGTGCTTGCAATGCAAGAAGATGACAGTACTGTATAAAAGCAGGGCTACCTGACTAATCGGTGGATGGAACAGGCTTCTGCGTAAAGCCCTTTCTATCCAAACAATTGCTTATCAGCCTATACTGGTACACTGTTCTACAACCAGGCTCTTTTAGTTTGTGACTGCCGCTGGCCAACAACTAGACAAAATCCCCGTTAGCTGCCTGAAAGGGGTCGGCTCTGCGCTTGAAAGAAAGTTAGCCGTTATTGGCATTTACAGTTTACAAGACGTGTTATTCCATCTTCCGCTACGCTACGAGGATAGAACCCGCCTGGCTCCGATCGGCTCCATAAACGCGGGGGATACCGTGCAGATACAGGGCGAGGTACTCAGTACGGACATTCAGTTTGGCCGCCGCCGCAGCCTAAAATGTAGCGTCAGGGACAGTAGCGGCTTTATCTCTCTGCGCTTCTTCCACTTCAGCAACGCACAGAAAAATTCACTCGCTACCGGCACTCAGATTCGCTGCTACGGAGAGGTTCGCCATGGCCGGTCTGGCCTGGAAATGTTCCACCCCGAATACCGCGTGGTGCGTGAAGATGAAGACATTGTGGTTGATGACTGCCTCACTTCAATCTATCCAACAACGGAAGGGCTGGGCCAGGCGAGACTACGCAGTATTGCCGCTCAAGCGCTTGCTTATCTGCAACCCAAACCTGGCGCTGCCTTGCAAACCAGGGCTTCCCTGGAAGAAATTCTACCCGACGAACTGGTCAGCCAATTCAAGTTACTTTCTTTGGTAGCTGCTATAAAACTCATTCATCGACCACCGATCAAAGCGCCTCAAGGCTGGTTAGACGAAGGGGAAAATCCAGGTCAGCATCGCCTGGCTTTTGAAGAATTGCTGGCGCATCGCCTATGTATGCGCCGCTTCAAAACCAGTGCTGAGCAGCAGGCTGCACCACGCTTTGGCACTGCGCCAAATCTCGGCAAGAAGTTTCTAAAGCAACTGCCTTTCTCATTGACTAAGGGACAACAACGAGTCTATCAAGAAATTGCCAGGGATCTGGCAAGAGCCTGCCCCATGCTTAGATTGCTTCAAGGTGATGTAGGCTCCGGCAAAACAGTGGTCGCCGCCTTGTCGGCATTACACGGGATTGCAGACGGCCATCAAGTTGCACTAATGGCACCCACCGAGTTACTCGCCGAGCAACACTACACCAATTTCTGCCAATGGTTTGAAACGCTGGGCATCCAGGTGGGCTGGTTAAGTAGCAACACCAAGGGTAAAGCCAGAGCCGAACAACTTGCTTCTGTTGCCAATGGTAAATGCCAGTTACTGGTTGGAACCCATGCGCTGTTTCAAGATGAAGTCGAGTACCGAAACCTGGGGCTAATCATTATTGATGAGCAGCACCGGTTCGGCGTTCATCAAAGGCTGGCATTAAGAGAAAAAGGCAATAAATGGCAGCTTGATCCACACCAATTGGTGATGACGGCTACACCGATTCCACGCACATTGGCGATGAGTGCCTATGCGGACCTGGACAGCTCAATTATTGATGAACTGCCTCCCGGTCGCCTCCCGGTGAACACGGCCATAATATCCAGCGACCGTCGCCTGCAGGTAATGGAGAGAATTGAACTGGCCTGTAACGCAAACAATCAGGCTTACTGGGTTTGTACGCTAATCGAAGAATCCGAAGCTGTTCAATGCCAGGCGGCAGAAGTGACGGCGCAACAGCTAGCAACACAATTGCCCGGGATAAAGGTTGGGCTCATTCATGGCCGCATGAAACCCGCAGAGAAAGCGGAAATCATGCAGCAATTCAAACAAGGTCATCTGCAATTACTGGTAGCAACAACTGTTATCGAGGTAGGTGTCGATGTGCCTGATGCCAGCCTCATGGTGATTGAAAACCCGGAACGGCTGGGACTGGCCCAACTCCACCAGCTACGCGGCCGGGTGGGTCGTGGAGCCACACACAGTCATTGCATTTTGCTCTATCAAACACCGTTGTCAGAGGCCGCCAGGCAGCGACTGTCGGTACTGCGAGAGAGCAACGATGGCTTTTACATCGCCGAGAAAGACCTGGAACTCAGAGGGCCGGGGCAGGTATTAGGCACACAGCAAACCGGGCTGATGAGTTTCAGAGTTGCTGATATTAGTCGCGATACCGGACTGCTGGACCAGGTGCGTGATGCGTCCGAAATAATACTGGAAAAATACCCTGAGATTATCGATCCACTGATACAGCGCTGGTTGGGGGACGATATCAACTATGCGAATGTGTAGATCCTGGTTCCGGTCTGTCTCAAGCGTCTCTCCACGAGTCCGATTTCACGCAATCAGTTTTTACTCTCGGCGGAAAGTCTTTTATGCTAACGTCACGCCGTTAGCTACCGGGCATCTGGTACTTCCCTCTCATGAATTCTAGCAGGCCATTTTGGGCCAAAATCGTCACGCAATTCAGATTCCGGTTCCCTGAACTGTATGCAAAGCTGCCAGCCCTGGCTGAATTAACCCGTGCCAATAAACCCATTGGCATTTATCTTCTTCTCTGGCCAACGGTAGGTGCTTTGTGGATTGCGAAACAAGGTTTCCCGGGGTTTTCGCTGTTGTTTATTTTTGTGCTGGGCACAGCCTTGATGCGCTCAGCAGGCTGCTGTGTGAACGACTTCGCCGATCATAAAATTGATGCCCGGGTTGGTCGCACTCAAAAGCGCCCTTTAGCCACCGGCATGCTGACCCGCAAGGATGCGCTTCTGTGTTTTACCCTTCTTTCTTTATTGAGTTTCGGTCTGGTTTTGCTGACTAATCAAGCAACCATAGTGCTTTCTTTTGCGGCTATCGCTCTAGTGGCCGTGTACCCATTTATGAAACGATTTACGCATCTGCCTCAGTTAGTTTTGGGTGTGGCTTTTTCCTGGGGGATACTGATGGCATTCTCCGCAGCGACAGAAGAAGTACCACAATCTGCCTACTTGTTGTTTGTTGCGAATTGCCTCTGGACTGTAGCCTATGACACGCAATATGCGATGGTTGACAGAGAATTCGATATTGAAATAGGGGTCAAGTCTACCGCTATATTGTTCGGCGATGCCGATAAGATAATTATTGCTGGCTTGCAGATACTGTTTATTCTGGCCATGGGTCTAGCCGGGAGACAATTTGAACTGGGAGTATTTTATTTTTTTTCGTTGTTTGTTGCGGCCGGTTTGCTGGTTTATCAACAATATCTTATACGGGATCGCTTGCCTGGCCCTTGTTTTGAAGCATTCCTGAACAATAACCGGGTGGCTGCGGTTATTTTTATCGGCGTAGTTCTTGGTACGCCATAGCGCAGGTATGTAATCAACGCTTGCGAATACTATACCTCCCGGGCAGGGGTCGGCTGCTCATTCCCCTGAATTGGGGCCAGGCCGGTTAAGGGATAAACACTTTACCGGGTAAAGGCCTGGATACCGGTTTGCGATCTACCGAGTATCAGGGCATGTATGTCCTGGGTACCCTCATAGGTATTTACTACTTCAAGGTTCTGACAGTGACGCATGACTGGAAATTCATCGGAGATGCCATTACCGCCCAGCATGTCTCTTGCTTCTCTTGCTGCATCCAGGGCCTTCAAGCAAGAATTACGTTTCAGCAAGGAGATCAGCGGTGCAGCTAATTTGCCTTGGTCACGCAGACGACAAGCCTGCAGGCAACCTTGCAGACCGAGTGAAATATCGGTTTGCATGATAGCCAGCTTCTTTTGGATCAACTGACTGGATGCCAACGGTCGCCCGAACTGTTTTCTATCCAGGGTGTATTGCAATGCCGTGTGCCAGCAAGTTTCTGCGGCACCAAGTGCCCCCCAGGCAATGCCGAGTCGAGCGGAATTCAAACAACTAAACGGACCCGCCAGACCTTTGGCATGAGGCAGTTTATTTTGTTCTGGAACAAACACCTCATCCATTACGATCTCGCCAGTAATTGATGCTCTTAGTGCCAGTTTCCCTTCAATCTTTGGCGCGCTCAGTCCTTGCATGCCCTTATCGAGAATGAAACCACAAATCGTGCCTGAATCGTCTTTTGCCCACACGATGAACACATCTGAAATGGGTGAGTTACTGATCCAGTTTTTTGCACCAGTCATGCGGTAGCCACCGTCAACCGACTTCGCCCTGGTGATCATGCTGCCCGGATCAGAGCCATGATCCGGCTCGGTTAGACCGAAACAGCCTATGTAGTCACCGCTGGCCAGTTTCGGCAAATATTTTTGTTTCTGCTGTGCCGAGCCGAAGTTGTTAATTGGGTGCATGACCAGGCTGGACTGCACACTCATCATGGAGCGATAGCCAGAATCCACAGCCTCAATCTCGCGTGCTGCCAAGCCATAGCAGACGTAGTTCATGCCGGCACAGCCATAGCCCTGTATCGTGGATCCGAGCAGACCCAGGGCGCCCATTTCACGAAAAATCTCTGGATCAGTTTCTTCTTTCTGATACGCATCCCGGACGCGAGGCAGCAATTTCTCCTGTGCGTATTTTTTGGTGCTATCGCGAACCAGGCGCTCTTCTTCCGATAACTGCTGTTCCAGCATAAATGGATCTTGCCAATTAAATGGCACAGTGTTCGATTTGACAGACATGGCTTTCTCCTAAATTAGCCCGGTTAGCTCCCGTCGCGGAAACTGTCCCGGTCATATTCGCCTTGAAAAAGGTTGCTGGCTTACCGTGTTACTGAATTGCGTCACTGCCGCAAGCCCGATGCAGGCGCGCCAGTTTAACAAACTTCATGGTTTTTCTCTAAGCCTGGCCTGTGTCAATCTCGCCAGAAACTGATATTGCACAGATAAAGCGAAGAATCTGTCTGACATTTTGCTAGAATAGCGCGCCATGGATGTCTCCCACCTACTCAATTCCCTCAACGACGAGCAACGCAACGCCGTAGCTAACCCGGCGCAACACTTATTGGTGCTTGCGGGTGCCGGCAGCGGAAAGACGCGAGTGCTGGTACATAGAATTGCCTGGTTGCTGGAGGCGGAACATGCCTCCCCCTTTTCTATTCTCGCGGTTACTTTTACCAATAAGGCAGCACGCGAGATGCGTGGCCGTATCGAGTCGTTGATGAGTCACAGCTTTGCCGGAATGTGGGTCGGTACCTTTCATGGTTTGGCTCATCGACTATTGAGGTCGCATTGGCAGGAGGCGGGTTTGGTGGAAGACTTCCATATACTGGACAGCGATGATCAACTTCGCCTTATAAAGCGTATCAATCGTTCCCTGCAAATAGACGAAGACAAATGGTCGGCAAAACATTGCCAGTGGTATATCAACTCACAAAAAGACGAAGGACTGCGCTCTGTCAATATCGATCATTTCGAAGATGATTACACCAAAACCATGCTCGACGTGTACAAAGCCTACGAACAGGCCTGCGCTCGTGGTGGAATGATAGATTTTGGTGAAATTCTGCTTAGAGCGCACGAGCTTTGGCTGAAGAACCCGCAGCTACTCCAGCACTACCAAAGACGTTTTCAACACATTCTGGTGGATGAGTTTCAGGACACCAACGCGATTCAGTATGCCTGGTTACGAGTTTTAGCCGGCACTCAGAACCAAATCATGGTTGTTGGCGATGACGATCAGTCCATCTACGGTTGGCGCGGTGCAAAAATCGAGAACATCCAGCAATTCAACATGGACTTCATCGATGCTGATACAGTTCGACTGGAACAAAACTATCGCTCAAGCTCAACGATACTGAAAGCCGCAAATAAACTGATCGCCAACAACAAAAGTCGACTGGGCAAAAATCTCTGGACCGAAGGTGAAGAAGGCGAACAGATCAGCCTCTATGAGGCTCTTAACGAGCAAGACGAGGCTCGCTTCATTGTCGACCGCGTTCAAGACTGGTTCAACAATGGAAACCGGCGCTCGGACGCCGCCATTCTTTATCGCTCCAATGCACAATCGCGGGAACTTGAAGACGCCCTGTTGCGAATGGGAATGCCCTACCGCATTTACGGCGGCCAACGATTTTACGAACGTCTTGAAATAAAAAATGCACTGGCTTACCTGAGGTTAATCGTCAACAGAGACGATGACACCGCTGTAGAAAGAGTAATCAACGTGCCGACCAGAGGCATCGGCGGCCGCACGGTAGAACAAATACGGACTTTGGCAAGAAGCGAAAACTGTTCCCTGTGGCAGGCCGGTGCTAAATGTGTGAATGCGTCTCTAATGACCTCCAGGGCATCGAAGGCAGTGCTCACTTTCCTGCAACTGATCGACAATTTGCAAAGCGCCTGCGATGAGCTGGAATTAGCGCAAAAAGCGGAGTACATCATCACGCACACCGGTCTAATTCAGCATCATGAAAAAGAAGGCGGAGAAAAGGCAGGCGCAAGAATCGAGAACCTCGAAGAACTAGTCACCGCCGCCAGTAATTTCGACGACTCTGAAATCGATGGAGATTTTGATCTCAAGTCTACCGCCTTTTTATCTGCCTTCCTCGACCAGGCAGCACTGGATGCCGGTGAGACCCAGGCGGATGAAGCAGATGATGCTGTTCAATTGATGACACTACACTCGGCCAAAGGGCTGGAATTTCCACTCGTTTTTCTTACCGGCATGGAAGAAGGGCTATTTCCCCACAAAATGTCTATGGATAATATAGCCAGCCTGGAAGAAGAGAGGCGACTCTGCTATGTAGGCATCACCCGGGCAAAATCAAAACTCTATTTCAGCCATGCCGAATCTCGACGACTTCATGGCGATGTGAATCTATGTCGCCCTTCCCGCTTTATTAATGAAATTCCCGGGCAGCTTCTGGACGAAATTCGCATGAAGTCTGCGCTAAGTCGTCCTTCTTTTGGAAACACTCGAATTCGGAATAATCAGAGCCATAAATTCAATGGCAATATCGAAGTGCCACAAACAGAACTTTCGCTGGGTCAACGCGTGGCTCACGGGAAATTTGGCGAAGGCGTGGTACTCAATTACGAAGGCCAGGGCGCAAACGCTCGCGTTCAGGTAAACTTCGATGCGGCAGGCAGCAAATGGTTAGTACTGTCCTACGCCAAACTTGAAGTATTGGCGTAGCTAATCAGGCGAAAACAGGCAATAAGCTGAGCAGAGACTAAACATCATGCAGTGCAAGAACACATTGAACGTAAGGCGAAGAAATCTCTTTTTAATTTTCTCGCTGTCCACCCTGGTAGCCTGCGGTGGCCCGGTACAATCAAATGACTCTGCCTCCCGGGACAACACAGCCAACAATGATCAAACCGTTTACCAGTGGAAGTTAATCACTTCCTGGCCAAAGAACTTGCCAGCGCTGGGAACTTCGCCGGAATATTTTGCTGACATCGTCGAGAAGATGAGTAATGGGCGCATGCAAATTCGCGTGTTCGGCGCTAACGAATTGGTTGGGGGGCTGGAAGTATTTGATGCCGTGTCTCAGGGCGTCGCTGAAATTGGTCACACCAGTGCTTATTATTGGCAGGGCAAAATAGCTGGCAGCCCGTTCTTTTCCACAATCCCCTTTGGCTTAACCGGAATGGAAATGAATGCCTGGCTTAGTTACGGCGGCGGCAATGAACTATGGCAGGAGATTTATGCTCCCTTTAATTTACTGCCCATGCGCGGCGGAAATTCCGGCACGCAAATGTTTGGCTGGTTTAATAAAGAAATAAACTCACTTGCGGACCTGCAGGGTCTAAAAATGAGAATTCCAGGGCTAGGCGGTGAAGTGTTTCGTCGGGCAGGTGGAACAGCAGTAACCATGCAGGTAAGTGAAGTATTTACCGCCATGCAAACTGGCGCATTAGACGCAACCGAATTTGTCAGCCCTTTTAACGATATGGCGGCGGGTTACCACACCGTTGCGGATTACTATTACTACCCAGGCTGGCATGAGCCTGGCTCAACACTTGAAACACTCTTCAACAAGACGGCGTTTGAAGCATTACCAGAAGATTTGCAAGAAATTTTGAAGGCAGGTACCGAAGTCATGAATCAGCGATTACTGGATGAATTGACGGCGAAAAATAACGAGGCTCTGCGGCTGCTGGTAGAAGATCACGGCGTTGAATTACGAAAACTGCCGGACGATGTGCTGCTTGAACTTCGAGAAATTTCCGAACAGGTAGTCAGCGAACTGGCCGAGTCAGATGAAGTGACGCGTCGAATCCATGAGTCCTACAGAAATTTTCAGGAAGGCGTTGAAAATTATCACAGCATTGCAGAGGATGCCTATGTAGAGGCTCGCAAACTGCCGCGAAATTAGCCCTGCCAGCTTATTTAAGGATTGGTCTGGGCTTGCCCTTGTCATCGATTGCCACAAAAACAAACAGCCCTTCCGACACTTTCATCGGCTTGTCTTCGATGCTAAAGATAGAGGTCCAAACTTCCACACTAATCTGCACGGAAGTTCGCCCGGTTTTAATTAGCTGCGTATAACAGCTAACCATCGCGCCTACTTTAACAGGACTAATAAAATGCACATTTTTTATGGCCACTGTCGCTGAGCGACCGCGGCTGGCTTTCTTGCTGGCTATGCCTGCGGCCAGGTCCATTTGCGAAACCAGCCAGCCTCCGAAAATATCGCCGTTAGCATTAGTATCTCTTGGCATGGCCAATGTTTGTAATGCCAGCTCGCCGATAGGGCTTGATGTCTCAGGCTCTGATGTGTTCATTCAGTTCTTCCTTTAGTTACTTTCATAATCGAGCCTGGTCGAATTGTGTTTGCCGCCTTTTACAGTATTGATGGCAGCCAGGTTGCAAGCGAAGGCCACAATGCCAACAACAGCATAAGTATGAGCTGCATGATTACAAACGGCACAACACCACGATAAATATCACTGGTCTTAATCTCAACCGGGGCAACACTGCGCAAATAGAACAGAGAAAAACCAAACGGCGGCGTCAGGAAAGAAGTTTGCAAGTTCACCGCAATCATAACTCCTAACCAAATTGGATCAAGCCCCATTGCTAACAGTATGGGGCCAACCAGGGGCACAACCATAAAGGTAATCTCTATAAAATCCAGAATAAAGCCGAGAACGAAAATTAACAGCATTACTACCAGAGTAGCCGATAACACCGCCCCTGGCAGGTCGTTTAACAGCTCCTCAATCAACACATCACCGCCAAAACCTCTAAAAACCGAAGAGAAAATCGTCGCGCCAACGAGAATCAAATACACCATTGACGTAACGCGCATTGTTTCAATGCTAACCGATTGCAAAACAGAAACACCCGACCCTCTCTTCGCGAACGCAAGTAGCGTGGCACCCACCGCACCAACACTTGCCGCTTCGGTTGGTGTCGCCATGCCAAGCAAAATAGACCCCCAACACCGCCACCATTAATAGCACCGGTGGAAGAAGTCCCTTGAGCAATGCGCTTATTATACTGGCAGCTATACCGGCACTACCCGCCTCCAAATCCTGCTGCGCCAATGGTGGTGCAGCTTCAGGTTTCAGCAAGGCAACAACAAACATATAAGCCCCATAGGCAAGCACTAAAAGCAGCCCTGGAATTATTGCGCCCGCGAACAGGTCACCAATAGAAACAAAATCCGGCGCGAACACACCGGCATTTAGTTGTGCCTGTTGATAGGCATTCGAAATGACTTCGCCGAGAAGGACCAAACAAATCGAGGGAGGAATTATTTGTCCCAGGGTGCCAGTAGCACATAAAGTACCGCAGGCGAGAGATGGTTTATACCCCGCCCTCATCATGCTTGGCAGAGAGAGTATGCCCATGGCAACGACAGTTGCGCCGACGATACCGGTGCTTGCTGCCAGCAACATGCCAACGATAATTACAGAAATACCGAGGCCACCGGGAAATTTACCAAACACGATCGCCATATTTTTTAGTAGATCTTCTGCGATTCCACTTCGCTCCAGCATCGTCCCCATAAAGACAAAAAGCGGAATGGCGAAAAGATTCTGATTTACCAACAAGCCGTAAATTCGATTCGGTATTAGAAAGATATAGGCGGTATCAAAAATCCCTGCGAGCGAGCCGACCGCAGCAAATGCCAGAGACACGCCGGTAAGTGATAAAGCAACCGGATACCCTGCCATCAATACCAGGCACACCAGCAGAAAAAATAGCAGGGGTATCAGTTCTAACACTATTTATCACGCTGTCTTATTACAGAAAGAATCTTTAGAATCTCTGCAATGCCTTGTACTAAAAGTAGCGTGGGTAAAATCAAAATAGTTGCTTTAAGCAGGTAGATGAGCGGCAGCCCGCTGGCTTCCGCTGACCCTTCCTTTATCCGCCACGACAGCGCAACATAATCCCAACTGACCCAGATGACAAATAGCGTTGCAGGAACAAGAAAGAAAAGTGTGCCAAGAAGATCAATCCATGCACGATTTCTTTCCGCTAAACGGCTATAGAAAATATCGACTCTTACATGCCCTTGTTCTTTTAGGGTGTACGCCGCGCCGAAGGCGAATATTATTGCATTGAGATAAATAACAGATTCTTGCAGAGCGATGGAGCCAATCTGAAACACATAGCGCAGTACAACGATCATTGCCATGACCAGAACCATGGCCAGGGTGAGCCAGGAAACGGTTTGACCCATTCGATCTGTCAGTTTATCGATGAATCTGGAGAGCTTTTCCATGAAACTGCTTTTGAACTACTATTTTATTTTTCTTGTTAGTTGGCAACCAATCCACCGCCAATATCAGATTTGCATTATTGCACACTAACAATCAGAAGCGGGACTCTCCCCGGCCCGGCTACAACCAGGTTCTTAACAACTGGTAACTGAGCAGCAGCAGAGCCGCACTGCTAGCCAGGCACAGCAAGCCTAAAATCCAGAGCAATAGCCGCCGCAGGCTGACAGAGAAGCGCATTCGAAACCCTGCATCGGGCGCGGGGACAGGCGGCACAGCAAGGAATAACTCGCTAATACTGTACAGAATCAAGGCCCAGCAAAAGGCTAGAATAGATGGAATTAGCAAGGCGTCATCGCTAAGCCACGGGTTCTCTAACACACTGAGCAGCAACAAAACCAGAGAAAAGCCCGCCATGACAACCAGCAACAGTCGAAACCGGGCCAAAAAAGTAGCAATTCGCTGTAAGCGCTCTATCATTGTCATCCGTGCTGGTAACAGTTGGACTCCTGATCCGGCTAGCTTACCTGTTAAACACCGTTCCATCCACACACACATGATTATTGAGGTGAAAGCTATTGGGCACTGCCAGCGATTCTGAATCTGCGGACAGACTGGAACTTCCTTTCCTCGCGGGCATTAATGCCGAAGGCGAACCTGTTTTCGAAAGCCTGGAAGTTGAGCTGGTAGAAGACAGCGAAGACGAGGTTCGGCTGCTACGGTCACCCCTGCTAGCCCGAAATCTGGCAGCAGGAGACAAACTCAAGGTCATCAACCCTTCATCCGCCGAGTATGCGCTGTTGCGTCGCAGTGGAAACCTTTCTATCCGGGTTTTCCGCTTACATCAACTGGATCTGTTGGCTGAGAAACTGACGGCCAAAATCGAAAAACTGGGCGGCAGCCTGGATAACCAGACTGACCGAGCGCTGGTTTATAGCATTCACTTCTCCATAGGTTTCCAGGCTATTGAGGAGCTATTAGGGTTAGTCTGCAAAGATTATCCCGATACAGTTTGGTATTATGGCAATGTCTATGATCCAGAAGATGGAACCACACCACTAGAATGGTGGCTGGATTTCGAAGATCAGGAATAGCCCTAAAATCAGTGTGCCGTTGAAAAGTAATACAAGAGTAATCACACCATGCTAATCGTAATATCTCCCGCCAAGTCTCTCGATTTCGAATCAAGAATCAAGACTCGAAGATTCACTGAGCCAGAATATCTGGCAGAGTCTACCGAGCTTGTAAGCCAGTTGAGGAAGATGAGTCCAGAAGATGTTTCCGGGCTTATGCAGATAAGCAGCAATCTTGGCGAGCTCAACCAGCAACGCTTCGCCAACTGGCACACACCCTTCGATCTAAAAAATGCCAGGCAGGCAATCTTCGCCTTCAAGGGCGATGTTTATATTGGTCTGGAGGCAGAACAGTTCTCGACGGCGGATTTAAATTTCGCGCAGAAACACCTGCGTATCCTTTCAGGTCTTTATGGCTTGTTGCGTCCACTCGATTTGATGCAAGCCTATCGGCTGGAAATGGGTTCTAAACTTAACAACAAGAAGGGAAGGAATTTATACCAATTCTGGGGCAGCAAACTGACTGAGAATTTGAATAGTTTATTCGAGCAGGAGAACAAACCAGTTCTGATCAACCTCGCCTCGAACGAGTATTTCAGCGCAATAAAACCGAATCAACTAAACGCGAAAGTGGTAACGCCACGCTTCAAGGATTTTTCCAGCGGCCAGTACAAGATTATTAGCTTCTTTGCCAAAAAGGCACGAGGTGCTATGGTGGCCTATATTATAAAGAACAGAATTAAGAACCCCGCTAAGCTAAAACAGTTCAATGTCGATGGCTACCGTTATAGCGAGACGGATTCAACGGTCGCCCAACCTGTGTTCCTGCGCGACCCCCAATAGCCGGCGGTTTCTACCTCAGATTTCCCGCTGCTGACCAGCCCCGGGCTGATCACAGCCATTCACAAAGAGAGCACCTTGAAAGAGAGTACCTTGAATGAATCAGCCACTACCATTCAGTCAAGCCAGTGAAAACAACAAGCAGGCCATTCTCGACGTACTTAAGAAATATCTGGAAAGGGGTGACAAGGTATTGGAAATAGCCGCTGGCACTGGCCAGCATGCCGTGTTCTTTACTGAGAATATGCCCGAACTACATTGGCAGCCATCGGATATACCGAACAATGTAAAAAGCCTGAACCTGCGCATTGTAGCAGCCGGGCTGGAAAACCTTCCTGCGGCCATCCCCCTGGATGTAAACCAGGCACCCTGGCTATGTGGTGCGCCGAGTAGCATTTTTAGTGCAAATAGCCTTCATATAATGTCCACTGGTTCTGTTGAAAATTTTTTCATGGGAGTATGCAAGCAGCTTGGCCAGGGGTACTTGTTAGTCTACGGTCCCTTCAAATACGGTGGAAATTTCACCACCGAAAGCAATGCCGGTTTTGATCGGTGGCTTAAAGACAGGAATCCGGCAAGTGGAATCAGAGATTTCGAATGGGTAGACGGCCTGGCAAAAACAGGTGGATTCCAACTCGTCGAAGATCATGTCATGCCCGCCAATAATCAACTTCTGGTTTGGAGAAAAGAAAATTTGTTGTAATTTCCCTGAGCAGATTTACAGCAATAAGCCTGGCCGCCCTTCACGAATAGTGAATACGACACTATCGGGGCTTGCGGCCGGATGTGGGTAGTCATAGCAGTGTTTCCTGGCCGCCCGCTCCAGACTCATTTCATATTGGACAAGGCTGAGGGAGGACATTACAGACATAACAAGCTATACTGTTGGTATGACTCAAGTACTGGATACTTACCGAGAGGTAAAAGAGCTGGTTAGCAGCGGCTTTGTCGAAGAACAGGCGCAGGCCGTTGTGTCTTTGCAGGCGCGGATTTTGAATGAAAACGTGGCAAGCAAACAGGATATTGCGTTGGTGCAGCGGGATATTGCGTTGCTGCGGCAGGATATTGCGGCGGTGCAGCAGGATACTGCGTTGCTGCGGCAGGATATTGAGAAAACCCGTGCAGACATAGAAGCACTAAGGCTGGCCACACAGAAAGACATTGAAATCATTCACAAAGACATCGAATCGTTCCGGGCCGAGACCAAAAAAGACATTGAAATCATCCACAGAGACATCGAATCGTTCCGGGCCGAGACCAGGAAAGACATTGAAATCATCCACAAAGACATTGAATCGCTCCGAGCCGAGACCAGGAAAGACATTGAAATCATCCACAAAGACATTGAATCGCTCCGAGCCGAGACCAAGAAAGACATTGAAATCATCCACAGAGACATTGAATCGCTCCGGCTCGAAATAAAAAAAGACATGCAGGTGTTGTCGTCACAACTCACTATTCGCATGGGTGCAATGTTCGTGGCGGCGTTGGGGGTGTTGGCGAGCTACCAAACCTTTGCAGGCTAGCATCAGCACCCCTGTCCCGGATAGAAATCCCCAAAACGCAGAAAGCCTCAGCTGTACACTGGTTAGCAGCAAAGGTCGGCAACAAAACCCTCCATCACCCAATGGGCGCACAACACAGGGCTTGTGACTATTCTGCCCTGCAACTCGATACAGCAGCGATTTACTCACCTCACCTCACCTTCCGCCTGCTTCCAGCGAGAGTTAGTGGATACTTGGCAGTTGGGAGAGTGAGCTTGTCGGAAAATGGAGTTTTTAGCTTGTTGTGAACGTTTAAGTCATTGCCATTAAACATAGTATTTTTCTAAATTGAACCGATTTTGAATTAATCAACAGTCCCAGAGTGTGCAAAAATCCAATATTTGTCATTCCCGCACCGCCGTCATTCCTGCGAAAGAGACTGTGCAAAAACTCAACATTCGTCATTCCCGCACCACCCCGTCATTCCTGCGAAGGAGACTGTGCAACAAACGCCGACTCACCAACCCACCATTGAGCATTTTGAGTCCTGTACGGGTAAAAAAGGATTCTTATGAAAAGCCGGCAGGTGAAATAAGCTTGTTTATTGCAAAAATAAGCATTTCTGGCATAAACCATCGAATAGTGGACGCAAAAAGAAAGATGTCGCTTGATTTCTTCCATTACGGCTTCAATATTGCCTGCTTTTATAGCCAATAACAGCTTATTGAACAGCATGGTGCCTAACATGTTCAAAACACGCTTAAAGTTATAGCAAAACATAATCAATGCATTTTCTCCTGATACTTTTTCTTTGCCTCTGACCAGGTAGTGATCCCAGCCTAATGACCTCTTTATGGTGCCAAAAGGATGCTCCACAATCGCCCCTCTTCTTTTGCTAATCGCCTTGGCTGATTCTGTTTGCATTACCTCACCATAGGCTTGTAAAAAGGCTTCATGTTCCCAGCGCCATATTCTTCGGTGAGGTGTTTGCTTTGCCAGGCACTCGCTACGCAAAGGGCAAGCCTTGCAATCTAGGGCACTGGTGCTATAAATAAACCCAAGCTTGCCTTTGGATAGGCTTGGGCTTGCTGTTTTTGTCAGTGTTTTGTTGTTGGGGCAGGTGTATTCGTCTTGCTCCTCGTTATAGACAAAATCCTCTTTAGTATATCTGCCAGTCTTCTTTTGTTTCTGTTGCGTATCAATTGGCGGGATGATTGGGTAGATTTTGTCATCAACACAGTTCTTTATCTCTTTTGCACTGTGATAGCCCTTGTCGGCAACCACAGCCAAAGTCTTAAGGGCTAAGGTTTCTTTCGCCTGACTTGCCATCTGATGCAACTGCTGTGCGTCATTGCCTTGACTTGATACATCCGTAGCAACAATCAGCTTTGCTTTGTCATCCACCGCAATTTGGCAGTTATAAGCGACCAGATGATGCGCTGGTTTGCACATCAATGCGGCATCCGGGTCGGTTGTGTTATGTTGCTTCTTGCCCAATTGCTCTAAGGTATTCAAATCCTCTTCCAGCTTTTGTTTGCGCTCTTTAAGTGCTTGTATTTTATCAATCAAATCAGGATTATCCAGAGTCTGTTCCGGTTCCTCCTGCTGGTCTGTGGTGTTTAATAAGTTCAGGTAGTCCTCAATAGCCTGCGTTACCCTGGCTATTTTTTTATCCACAGTGGCTTTAACAATCAAGGTATTTTTGGACGCATTGGCTCGCAAAAACGCTCCATCCAGTGCCACTAATTGACCTTCAATGAGATTGATATTTTGGCACAGCAAAACAAATTCCTTAAATGTATTCTTGAGTGCTGCGGCATTATTTTTTCTAAAATTAGCAATCGTCTTATAGGTGGGCTTTAAGCCTTGCAATAACCAGATAAGCTCGATATTTCTATGGGTTTCCCGAGCCAGATGGCGGGAACTTCTTATTTTATTGGTATAGCCGTAAATGTAGAGTTTCAACATCAATTTTGGGCAAAAGGCGGGGCGGCCATTGTTGTTTTTGTCGCTATATCTTGTCTTAAAGCCCAAGGCCTCAACTTCTAAACTATCCACATAGGCATCAATGGCACGAACACCCGCATCCTCGCTGACATAATCCTCTAGCCGCTCTGGGAATAACAGTTGTTGCTGGCGATTTAAACCGTGTATGTAATCACTCATAAATCCTCTGTTTAATGATTAGAATCAGTTAGTTATGTTCGTTATTGTATCATAATTGAGTCAGGTTTTGGATGTTTATTACTGTAATTATTGGGTATTTTTACAGAGGCGGTGTATCGGCTTAAAATACCAGCAAGGTCGGTGAATTAGGGCAGTAATGAGAATGTGACCAGGGGTGGTGGGTTTTTGCACAGTCTCGAAGGCAGGAATCCAGTAAAACACCCAAACCGGCAAGGCTTTTCCACCGCTAACGCGACCTGGCGAGGGTTTCTTGCACAGTCTCGAAAGCAGGAATCCAGTAAACCACCCAAATCCACAAGGGGCTTGTCGGTTAATAACCTGAAAGCATGAGATGACCCGAAATTCAAAAGAGTTCTTATTTATGAGCAAACGCCAACAAACCACGTTGTTTATGACGCTAGACGATCTGGTAGCAGCAGACCATCCCTATCGTAAGCTTGATGCTTTACTTTCATTCGAGGAACTGGCCAAACCTTAGGTTGACCTCTATTCGGTTAGAAGGTCACAAAGACGCTCGCAAAGAAAAAGGAGTGGCCTTTGGCTTACGCGCCCTGGTTTTGCAATTCATGGAAGATAGTAGTGATCGTGAAATGGCGCGTTTTTTGCGAATGGGATTTTTTTTGCGAGAGAATATTTTTTTGCAAGAGTGCACTTCTGGAAAATGGTTTTGCGAATTGGCTTGGGAGAGAAGATTCCGGATCACAGTTACTTTGGTGATTTTCGAAAGTGCTTGGGTGCAGACCAGGCACAAAAAACTTAATGGCGATTTTTAACCGTGTTCGTAAAGAACTGAAGTCTATGGGTTTAATTCGCGAAGTCTTTACCTTTGTTGATGCCAGTCACGAGCAAGCTGACCACCTGGGACGATAGAGATCGTGCCATTAAGGCCGGTTTAGAGGAATTTACTAATAAGACCACTGAAAAAATAGCGGTTGATAAACAGGCACGCTTTGCTTGTAAGGGCGGTAACAAGTTTTGGCAGGGTTATAAAGAACAGGCATCGGTTGATATGCAGAGCGGTTTAATCAATAAGGTTGCGGCCACATCGGCGGCAATAACCGATGCTGGAGGTGTTGCTCACGCTTGCTCCGGTGGAGGTGCTGCTTTTGGTGATAAGGGGTGATAAGGGGTACTGTGTGAACCCGGCCAAAACCACCCTCAAGCGCAAAGGCTGTCATGATGCGACGATTAAGAAAGCCACTATGAAAGGCAAAGATGCTAAAAAAGATGGTTGGCTTTCAGCAATGCGTTCACCTTATGAACCTGTCTTTGCGCACCGTAACCGGCGTGTTCGTTATCGAGGTTTGCAGAAGGTGCAATTTCAACCAGGCATTCGCGCACTGACTTTCAATCTCAAAAGAGTGATTACGCTGGATTTTGAAAACATCAATTTGCTGCCTGCCCAGGATAAATCCGCCTTAAATTTGTCTAAAGGGCAGATTTAAGGCGCCCATAGCCTAAAACAGCCCATTGGACCTTAAATAAAGCGGCCTATTGTCGTTTATTTGAACAAATAGGTGAATTTTGACATTGTTTTTCAATTAACCGACAAGCCGACAAGGGTTTTCCGCCAGTAACACAACCTGGCGAGGGTTTCTCACACAGTTTCTTGGGAGAGTGTCAAGGCTGAGAGAGGCCAAGAGGCTGCGACAGACAGACTTGCCACTGCTCAGAGATTGATGCCACAATCGATACCCCATGCCAAGCAGGTGAAGCCAGTGCGATTGATTATTGGAATGTCGGGAGCCAGCGGTGTCATCTACGGCATTCGGCTATTGCAAGTATTGCAGCAAGAGTCGGAAATTGAGACCCACCTGGTGATGTCGGATTCCGCCAGGTTAAATATTTCGATAGAAACTGAGTGGACAGCCAGGGATGTTCAAGCCATGGCGAGCCAGGTGCATTCCAATAAAGATATTACAGCGACTATCGCTAGCGGATCGTTTCGATCCGATGGCATGATTATTGCTCCCTGCTCAATAAAGACCTTATCCGCCGTGGTGAATTGTTATGCCGATTCTCTGCTGGTGCGTGCCGCTGATGTCACACTAAAAGAGAGACGCCGTTTGGTACTTGTTCCGCGAGAAACACCATTACACACGGGCCATTGTGAACTGTTGTACAGAGCGAGCCAGAATGGCGCAATCATGGCACCGCCAATGCCTGCTCATTATATATTACCTGAATCTGTAGATGATCTGGTTGACCACCATGTCGGTAGAGTGTTGGATCTATTCGATCTTGATCCGGGTTTGGTGCAGCGTTGGCAGGGCACACAGGGTAGATAAATAAATGGCAGAGAATCTGTTTGATCTGACTGATTCAGTATTTCCCGACCATAGTGAAACCGCGATGACGGACGCCAACGAGGGCAATGAAAGATTCGCCAATGCCATTCTACCCAGAATTCCTGCACGTCGCCGGGTTGACAGCTAAGATTTCGAGGGAATTGCTGTGTATCTGTTGAGCGATGCCAGCCGCTATCAGACAGGGGAATAGTCTTCTGCTTGATGGCGGATCTTTTTATAGTAGCTCCTCACTGTCTTTCGGGCTTTCGGATCGACTACAAACAGCCAACAAAAACGATATTTTCTGATCAATTCAATTAATTTTGATTATTTGGTCAATTGTGGTAGAGTGCCGCCACGTCAAAATCTTGCCTTGCAGTGACATTGCCTGCCAGCTTCGATTCCTGACGGTGCATCATACTTAGATAAGGTCATGTAGCTGTAGCTGTAACTAGTCGCAGTCACATGAGACTTCAGCCCTTCCCATTTGGATATTCCTCTTGGCCCGGATGTAAAGTCATCTCCTCACTCTTGAGTTTACCGCCAACACGATTGGCGCACTACTCAGCAGCTAGTTATCGATTGCACAGCCGTGCAACTGCGCTTTCTACGAAATGTAAAGCTCGGGAAACACTTAACCACAAAACGAAGGCTGGCCTGGCAGTAACAACTGCCGGCAACTGCGCTACGTTTTTGAAAAATATTAATGCCCAGGCATTTTACAAAAGAGATATTGAATGACTTTTAACACACTCGGACTGTCCGACACGCTGTTGCACGCCGTGCAACAAACAGGTTACACAAGCCCTACACCCATCCAGAGAAAAGCGATCCCCGAAATTCTTAATGGCCGGGATGTTATGGCCGCAGCGCAAACCGGTACCGGTAAAACAGCCGGTTTTACGCTACCTTTGTTGCAACTGCTCAGCGGGCGCGCAAATAAAAATCGCAATAGTTTTCGCGCCCTGGTGCTTACTCCAACTCGTGAGTTAGCGGCGCAAATCGAAGACAGCATTCACAGCTACGGCAGCAATGAAAATTTGCGTTACGGTGTGGTGTTTGGTGGCGTGAACATCAACCCACAGAAGAAAACTTTACACCGTGGTCTCGATATATTGGTTGCTACACCGGGTAGATTGCTGGATCTGTATCAACAAAAATGTATCAATTTTCGAGATATCGAAGTATTGATTCTCGATGAAGCCGATCGCATGCTGGACATGGGCTTTATTCGCGATATAAAGAAGATTATGGCCTTGTTGCCCAAACAGCGACAAAATTTACTGTTCTCTGCGACTTTCTCCGATGATATCAGGGCTCTGGCCAAGACCATCTGCAACAACCCGGTGGAAATTGACGTGGCACCCAGAAATTCAACAGTAGACGCTATTACACAAAAGGTTTATCACGTAGAAAAAGTGAATAAGAGCAATTTGCTAACGGAAATGATGTTGGCAAATGCCGACCAAACTCTCGTATTCAGCCGTACCAAACACGGCGCTAATAATCTTGCGAAACGTCTGGGCAAAGATGGCATTAGTGCGACAGCGATTCATGGCAATAAATCACAAGCACAAAGAACCAGGGCGCTGGATGACTTTAAGCGCGGCAAGGTCCAGGTTTTAGTGGCAACGGATATCGCCGCTCGCGGTATTGATATTGATCAGTTGGCAAGAGTGGTAAATTTTGATCTTCCTCACGTCCCGGAAGACTATGTGCATCGCATCGGCCGCACCGGTAGAGCGGGTGCTTCTGGGCAGGCCATTTCTCTGGTTAGCAGCGAGGAACGCAGGCAATTACGAGACATAGAACGTTTGATAAAATTTGCTATAGCGGCCGGAGACAGTGAGGAGTTTGAGTTCGCCTTGTCGATTCCCCTTGCTGCCAGTAGAAATACCGATAATAGCAACAGAAACAATCGCAAGACAGACAAGCCGCGCCGCGCAAGTCACCGGCGTAGCAGCGGCTCCGGGAAACCAGCGAACGACAGCTTCGGTGGCAACAAGTGGCGATCATCTAAAGCCAGGGCGGCCGCTTCCGTCTAAGTGCAGTGCTAGTGCTTGAGGTTTGGTGAAGGCAGTGTTTTAATTTCGGCCACATACAATTCATCACCCGGCAAATATCCGGGTAAATGCGGGGTGGTAGCAGATTTGCGCGGTGCAGGCTTGGCCAAATATTCAAACACACTCTGCTGGATAGTGGCATTTATCTGGTTAGGGTTGTCTATTTTGGCGTTTACAGGTGATAGTCAGAACACCACGATCAACGGAGTGCTTTGGCTGTTTGGTGCAATAGCTTTCGCAATATCTGCCAGCTTTACTGTTCGAAGCCCCCAAGCCGAAGACCCCGACAGTGATAATGAGTAATCGTGTTAGTCTGATAAACAGCAGTTTTTAGCTAATTGAGAGCCTGGCATAAACCCACCCGGGCATAGCACTAAACCGATAAAACAAGCCTCATCCAGTCAGCTTGAGGACGCAGCAAATATTTCTGGCAACAAACAATCAGGTGCAGGTCTGTGCTTGCATTCTCAAGCCCCTGGTAATTTTTTCCAGGCTGGCTTCCATTCTTTCGTCAAATTCCAGGGCTGTTTCCTGCATCAAGTTGTTGATGTTTGCTCTAATGCTTCGGTTTGTCGAGCCTGCTTGTTGCTGGCATGAAGTCGAAGATGCCAGAATTTCAATCATTTCCTGCTGATACTTTTCTGCTGCCAGTTCACTGGTTTTAATTTTCTGGTATAAATCATCGAATTCAGTCGTGGGCTCGGTGTTTTTCTTCATCCACATCCTGACGTTTCTAAGCGGTTGCACGACATTGTCTCTCCAGTCGAGCGAAAAAGTAATGACTTGTCGCATTAATCCCTGATCCATCTCTCCAAAGTAAGTGCCATACCAGTAACAGAATAAAATCAGGTTCACATCGATATTGAACTCGTCCTGCAATTGCAGGCAGGCATCAGCTACCCCTTGTTGGTCATAGAGTTGGATGGAAAAATCCCAAAATAATTGAGGCTGGCCTGGCATTATTGATTCCAGTGTTCTCTTGGCGCTCCTCTTGGCGCTCCTCTTGGCGCTCCTATTAGTGTTCCTATGCTACCGGAGTTTTGTGCTATAAACAGCATTACTGAGAAACAAGCTGATCAGCAACGGGAATAGTTGATGCACGTACATATATTAGGTATTTGCGGCACCTTTATGGGAAGCCTGGCGATTTTGGCCAAACAGTTGGGGGACCACGTTAGTGGTAGTGACGCCAATGTCTATCCGCCAATGAGTACGCAATTACAAGAGCTGGGCATCGACCTGATGGAAGGCTTTCGTGCTGAGCATCTTTACCCGAAGCCAGACCTGGTCATTATCGGTAATGCGCTTTCACGGGGTAATCCGGCAGTGGAACATGTGTTGAACGAGGGTTTGAACTACATCTCTGGCCCGCAATGGCTAGCGCAGTACGTATTGCGCGACCGTTGGGTGTTGGCAGTGGCGGGGACCCATGGAAAAACCAGCACCAGTGCCATGCTCACCTGGATTTTAGAGTTCGTCGGCATGAAGCCCGGTTACCTTATTGGTGGAGTTACCAACAATATGCCCCACTCGGCTGATATTGGTGATTCTGCATTTTTTGTGGTTGAAGCAGATGAATATGACAGTGCGTTCTTCGATAAGCGTTCCAAGTTTGTGCATTACGCGCCGCGCACAGCAATTCTGAATAATCTGGAATTTGATCACGCCGATATTTTCGAGAATCTGGAGGCTATTCAGAAACAGTTTCATCATTTGCTTAGAACCGTGCCAGGCAACGGTTTGCTGGTAGTGCCCCATGGCGAAACCAGCATCGAAACGGTTTTGCGCATGGGAAGCTGGACCCGCAAACAACAATTTGGCATCGCTGTGCCTGAAGAAGTTTGTAAAAAATTGGCGGCGAATGGCGGCGTGTTCTGGAATGCAAGGCTAGGTAACGATCAGGGTTCAGCGTTCGCGTTGTCTAAATACGGCCAGGGTGCTACCGGTGAGCTAATGAGCCGAACTACTATCGAATGGAGTATGACCGGCATTCACAATGTAAAAAATGCGATGTCTGCTATCGCCGCCGCACACCATGTGGGTGTCGATGTCACTGCCGCCGCAGACGCTTTATTACAGTACAAGGGTGTGAAGCGTCGCATGGAGCTGCGTGGCGAAGTCGCAGGCATCAAGGTTTATGATGATTTTGCTCATCATCCAACCGCGATATCGTCTACCCTGCAAGGGCTGGCGGCGAAATTACGGGCAGAAGCCGGGGCTTCACGTCTGATTGCAGTAATTGAGCCTGGATCCAATACAATGAAGCTTGGCATACACCAGCATCAATTGGTTGCTGCCTGCCAAGAGGCAGATAAGGTTATTTGGCAGCAACCAGAAAACTCAGGTCTCGATTTCAACGCCCTGGTGGCAGACAGTAAAGTACCGGCTTACAGGTTTTCGTCAGTACAGGAAATTGTAGCTTTCCTCGAACAGAATTCATTGCCTGGAGACCATATCGTTGTTATGAGCAATGGCAACTTCGATGCTATCCATGAGAAGTTATTGCTGGCTTTGGAGCCTGGTTCATCCGCGGCTGTTCATTGCAAGCAATCGAATCGCTAATGCTCAGGAAGGATTTAAGGTTTATCATCCTTGCAGGTTGATGAAATAGTTCGGCCAGGGCCTGGTACGCTATGACTAATTTTCAAGAAATTCCATTGTTCCCTCTACACCTTGTCATGTTTCCGGGTGGCAGATTAAACCTGCAAATATTTGAGCGTCGCTATATCGATCTGGTGCGGCATTGCATGCGCACAGAAACAGGTTTTGGCGTCTGTTTGTTGAAGCAAGGAAAAGAAACAATTGGTGACGGTGGCTCGCAAACCATTCACCGGGCTGGCACCTATGCACGCATCATCGATTGGGATCAGTTGTCGAATGGCCTGCTCGGAGTTACCGTTGAAGGCAGCGTGAAATTTATCATAAAGGACTGTTGGCAGGCAGATAGCGGAGTACTCACCGCCAGGGTCATATTTAGCGAAACCGACAGCGTAGGCAAACAGGTGATTCCAGTGGACGAAGCGTTCGTGGCGCTTTCGGATTTACTGCAGAACCTGGGAAATCATCCCTTGGTAGAACAAAAAAAGTTGATAATTGATTATGATAATCTTTGGGATCTGGGTTGGCGATTGGCTGAATTGATTCCTATCGAAAATGCAGCCAGGCAACATTTATTGGAGCTGGATGATCCCTGGGAGCGCATCGAAAATATTGAACAACTGGTGTCAGACTTAGCCAATGAAACCTGAGCCCGCTGATTTTTCAAAAACCGGGGTGTTGCGTGATGCCACAAGAGGGAAGTCCATAGTGCTGTCCGATCTTAGTGATACGCCAGGCGGGACTCATGAGCAATGGCTGGCCGCCTGTATTTTGTTATTTGCCGCTCTCTCAATTCTCGTTGTGCGACGTCCCTGAATGCCTGCTCGGTGACAGCAGTCCTGTTATAGCCTTGAATGCAAACCAGAACTCACCCGGTTTTTTGAAAACTTTGCGGGGATATTCCGAGCTATGATTTGCGTACTGGAATCTGGCGCCAGCTGCGATGAATTTGCTACTATGCCTTGACTGAATCACATTACCAAACAGGAGTTAGACATGACGATACAGGTTGGAGACAAGGTTCCATCGGTTACTTTTAAGCACATGACGGCAGACGGACCGAAAGATATCAACAGCGATGAAGTATTTGCGGGCAAGAAGGTGGTCTTCTTTGCCGTCCCCGGGGCTTTTACGCCAGGTTGCTCAATGACCCATTTGCCGGGTTTTGTTGCCAATGCGGATGCACTAAAAGCGAAGGGTGCAGATACAATTGCTTGTATGGCGGTCAACGATGCCTTCGTCATGGGAGCATGGGGGCAGGCACAGAACGCGGAAGAAATCTTGATGTTGGCAGATGGCAATGGAGACTTCACTTCTGCAATCGGGCTTGAGCTGGATGCCAGTGGTTTTGGCATGGGTCGGCGAGTACAGCGATTGGCATGATCGTAGACGCAGGTACGGTAAGCTATCTCGGCATTGAGGCTGCTGGAGAAATCAAGGCCAGCTCAGCAGAAACAATGCTGGAACAACTCTAGGTAGCCATGCGCGGCCGACTTTTCAGCGCGGATTCCCAGTCTACTGTTGCTGCTAATGGCAAGCGCAGCAGCAGTAGCTTCGCGCTGGTCGATGGACAAACAATGCCGTGGCAGGTTTATGCTGATTCTGTTCGGGCAAAATCTTGCCTGGATTTATCTTTCAGTAGAAAAATAGCAGGCCGAGAGCCTTGCGTAATTGTCAGAAGTGCGGCGTCAGCCGTGCAAGATAGTCGTAGATGGCGGGACTTAATGTACAAGGATGTACGAGTTGCCGATTTTGCATCGTTATATGGATGTAACCTGGTAGAACAATGCAGGAAGCAGCCATGACAGCCGACGTAAAATCCACAGGAGAAGAAGCCATTAGTATGCCCCTGCGCAGCAAGGTCGGTCTTTGGCTGGGACCGATGGTTTTCCTGTGTATGTTGCTGTTCGTCGATCTGGACCCGGCAAACCCTTTGGTGACACGAATGGCGGCGGTCATTCTGCTTATGGCGATATGGTGGATCACCGAAGCGATTCCGCTCTCTGCCACCGCCCTGTTGCCTATCGTCCTTTTCCCGCTGATGGGAATAATGCGCGGACGCCTGGTGTCGGCAAGCAATCAGATTGATTTCGATACAGTCAGCATGCACAACGGTTTAGACCCGTCGGATTTAGACATTGTATTTCCTAATGTGGCCAGTCAGTACATGGACTGGATAATCCTGTTATTTCTGGGTGGGTTTATCATTGCTACCGCCGTGGAAAAGTGGGGTCTGCACAAACGCATAGCCCTGAATATTCTAAAGCTAATAGGCGGACAACCGCATCGCCTGATATTGGGTTTCATGGTGGCGACCGGGTTTCTCTCCATGTGGTTATCCAACACCTCAACAGCCTTGATGATGATGCCCATGGGTATGTCTCTCATACTGTTGTATGAAGAATTAAATCGAGAAGCAGTTGCAAAGGGCGCCATACTGGATAAAAGAGCCGATAATTTCCCCCTTACCTTGCTATTAGGCATTGCTTATTCAGCCTCAATAGGCGGCTTCGCTACGCTTATCGGCACCCCGCCAAATGGTGTCCTGGTAACACAAATGCCGCAACTATTCCCCGAGGCTCCTGAAATAACTTTCGCTTCCTGGATGGCATTTGCACTGCCAATGAGCGCGACCTATATGATTATTGCCTGGGTCGTTTTAACTCGATTCGTTTTCCCGCTGCCGGCCTCGACACCTTTTAGTGGCCAGGATTTTATTCGTAATGAAATTGCCAGGCTTGGTGTCATGTCCACAGAAGAAAAAAGAGTCACCGCTGTTTTTGTCAGTGCTGCCCTGCTATGGATGACGCGCAAGGAACGTCTGTTCGGTGCCGACATAGAAGTCTTTGGCTGGAGTCACTATTTGGACGTATTTCTGCTCTCATTGGGATCCAATCCGGTTGGACACATGATTGATGATGGCACTGTCTCTATCGCCATGGCATTGCTGTTGTTCATTACTCCCGCCAGCAAAAAAGCAGGCGGTCGACTAATGCACTGGGAGGATGCGAAAAAGCTGCCATGGGGCATTTTGTTACTGTTTGGTGGTGGATTGGCCCTCGCCAAAGGGTTTACAACATCCGGGCTGGGTGCCTATATCGCCGGGCAATTGCAAGTGCTGTTGGGTGATGCCAGTCCTTTGGTAATAGTCATAACCACAGTCGGTTTTATAACGGGGCTAACCGAGGTGACTTCGAATACGGCAACAATCTCGCTGTCCTTGCCGATAATGGCCAGTCTTTCCCAGGCCATACAGGTTCATCCATTATTGCTGCTAATCCCCACAACCCTGGCGGCATCCTGCGCCTTCATGCTGCCTGTATCCACACCACCTAATGCGATAATCTTTGGATCAGGGCGGGTACCCATCATGAAAATGGTAATCGCAGGAATTTGGCTGGACATTCTTTCGGTGCTGTTATTAACCGGGTTTGTCTATACTTTAGGCCACCTGACATTTTCTGTATTGGCTGCCTTCCCCGCCTGGGCAGCGCCCTGATTTGGTGCCTGGTAGAGAGCTTTGCCTAATTCAAAAAAAATGGCCGGAAGGGGGCTTTGGAGGCTGTGCAAAATCCAGCATTTGTCATTCCTGCACCACCCTGTCATTCCTGCGAAGGCAGGAATCCAGTAAACCACACAAATCCGCAAGGGTTTTCCACCAGTAACGCAGCCTGGCGAGGGTTTCTTGCACGGTCTCTTTGGCTCTGCCATCTACAACTGTCTTGCGCGGCTGAGCCACACTTCCGACAATTATGCACAGCTCTCCCGCGAAAATAAAAATTGGTAACAGAATATCGATGAACGGCAAGCAGCCAGACCTACATTCAACCGACAACTTATGTCCGGCCGGGGACGATAAGTGTACAAATCTGCCTGAAGTCAAGCGACTTCAGCAACAGATAAAACAACTGGCGGCGCTGGTTCAAACAGATGAGCTTACCCGGCTATTTAACTTTCGCTATTTCAATCAAGCCCTAAATCTGGAGATGGAGCGTACACGCCGTTCTGGTCTTCCTGCCTGTTTACTACTGTTAGACCTGGATCACTTTAAATCCATCAATGATGCCTATGGCCATGAAGCTGGAAATATTGTACTCGGTCATGTGTCCAGTTTGATTCGCAACACGGTTCGGCGTCTGGATGTTCCCTGTCGCTATGGTGGTGAAGAGTTTGCGATTATTCTTCCAGATACCACGCTGAGACAAGGGGTAGGCTTCGCTAATCGTCTGCGTGTAATCATTGAGAATTCGCCAGCGAAAGCAAGTGATGCCTTACTGGAGTTAGAGGCCAGTTTCGGGGTTGATGTTTACCAACAGGGTGATCAGTTGACTGAAAAAGAGTTCGTGAAAAAAGTAGATTCTTTTCTATACCTGGCTAAGCAGAAAGGTCGAAACAGAGTCTGTCATGGCAGTTTCGGGGACAGTTCCGATAACAAGGAAGACAAGGCATCGGCAGCAAATAGTGGCAAATCCAAAATCTTGAACCCTGCGGATTAGTCTGTTAAGAAACCAGCCCTGACTTCCCTGCTTTATTTCCTGGTCTTCGAATCAGCGATTTGTTGTGCCAGATGATAAAGAATGGCTGCGGTTGCTCCCCAAATACGAAATTTTTCATACTGCAATTCTAAAATTTTTCGTGATTGCCGGTCATACGTCATTGACGATGCGGTATAGGCCGCCTGGTCCAAAACCAGAGAAAGAGGAGCCTGGAATATCTCGGCAACTTCGTTAGGGCAGGGTACAAATTCCAGGCCGGGCTCGATAATGCCGATGACCGGGGTTATTTGAAAACCTGAAGGCAGCGCCATTTTCCCCAGTTGTCCAATGACCTCCACTTTGTCTCTGGGTAAACCAATTTCTTCCTCGCTTTCTCTAAGCGCCGTGGCCGCCGCATCAACATCACCGTCCTCTACAGAGCCTCCGGGCAAACTGATTTGGCCAGCGTGGCTATTCAGACTTTCTGAGCGCACGGTAAGCACTATCCTGCTTTCATGGTCAGGTCGGTGCCTGGTAATGGGAATGAGAACGGAGGCTTTTCTCAGCGACGATTCACGCTTTTCCATCATTCGATTGACAGATTTGTCGGGGTTCGAAATCGGATCTGTTGCGCTCGCGCCACTGCTGCAGAAATGCGCAAGCAAATCAAAAAAAACAGGTGGCGGGGTTTCGATGTCTGGCTTACTCATTGTTGTATCGCTATCAGTTTGCTGGAAGCCCTGGTGATTTTACTGGAAATAGAAATGCCGACTGTTGCCGGCATTTCTATTTATTGGCAAGCTGAGCAGTCGTGCTGCTTGCTGGCTTGTCGCAAACTTGCAAACATATTATCTGTAATTCCAGCTAACAGCGAAGAATGCCCGAACCGGCTCGCCGGGGAAATATCGATCGTCGGTGAAGGTAGTCCAGTCAGCACGCTCTGCGTACTCTTCGTCCAGAACATTTAGCACATTCAGGGAAAAAGTCAGGTCGTCGTTAAACTGATACCGTGTGCGCCAGTTGATAATGTCATGACCTTCGTAGCTGGCTGTGTTTTCCGGGTTGGTGTAGTAGTCGCCCATGTTAACCAGTTCGATCTCAGTGAGAACCGAGGCGATCGGCTGCCACTGCAAGCGCAGATTGCCAAACGTATTTGGCGCTGTGTCTACGTCGTTGCCATTGATATCGAAACCACCCGAGATTTGCGAATTCTCGTAGCTGTGGCTGGCGAGATTGAACACGCCCTGTACCGACAAATTAGCAGAAATATCGTAACCCATCGCAAATTCGATGCCGCGATGGGCAGTATGGCTATCGTTCAACTTCTCTCTGGCGCTGTTAGTGAAAATTTCGTTCTCTTTGTCCATGAAGTACCAGGAAGCAGAGTAATTCCAATTATCAGCGGCGCCCTTAACCGCTATTTCGTAGCTGTCCAGTTCTACGGAATCTAAATCGGCCACGGTTTGTGCATTCTGTAATCGATATAGCTCGGTGGCCTGTGGCGCACGAAAGCCTCGTTGCACACGAAATTGCAGGCTGTGGTTATTATTCAAGGCATAACTCAGACCCAACTTTGGCGATATGTCAGTAAAGCCATCATCTCTATCCGCAGGACGGTTATAGCGACATCCGAAGCGGCAGGCTACACCAAATTCATCGCTACGGCCGTCTATCATTTTATTGTCGTAGAAGTACTTCATGTTTTCTAGCCGTAATCCCAATGACAATTCCCAGTCATCGCCAAGGTCTTGCTGGTAACTGATAAATCCTGCTAACTGACGTGCATCCACAGCGTAGTCATAGTGTCTGCCCTGTGGGATGGAGTTGCGAATGAAGAAAGAACCCGCCGTTGGGTTTGGTTGGAACTGTTTAAGCGAACCTTCGGTATCTTCTACATCGAATCCAAGGGCCAGGTCGGCGCCATTGGACAATTCTTTATAGGCAGCGAATTGTAAGCCCAGGCTTCTATGCCCGGTATCTTCTACTGGTTGCCCGGGCAAGAAGTGTTGCACAAAGTTCATGTTGACCTCGCGAAAATAAGGAGTCATAACAACTTCCCAATCTTCCACCTGCTGCGTGATGGTAGTCCAGATTCGGGTGTTTACACTGTCGCGATAGGCTTCCGGATTAGGGTTGGTAGCGCGAAGATTGCTGTTTTCAAATGAATTGAACCCGATAACAAAACCAGCAGTCTCCTGATTAAGATTTACCGTGGTAAACCCGCCGTCAAGCGTGACTCCATTGCTGCCTGTGTAGTTATAGAGCCATGAGACTTTCTGTTGGTCTACGCCGCTGTCGTCCCGGTAGCCTTCTTCAGAAACAGCGTTGATCAGCAGTAGCTGTTTGAAATTGCCGTAGTCCTGTCCAAACGATCCGTTGAGTCGTTGTGAGCCACGAGGGCCTTGCTCTAAGGTAAGTGTTCCGGCATTTCCCGCTTTGGGCAGCACCACGTTGACCAGACCGTGTACCGAGTTGGAGCCCCAAAAAGCACTGCCGGGCCCGCGCACTACCTCAATGCTTGCCGCGCTTTCGGAATGTGTGTCGAACATTTCATTTACATTACAAAAACCACTGGAGCGAACCGGTAGTCCGTTTTCTGCAACCAGAAATGCACCACAGGCACCAGCACCAGTTAATACGGGTGAGCGAATCGCGGAAAGACTTTCCTGGCCATTATTTCTATGAATGCTTACGCCCGCCAACCGGTTTAGCGCTTGTTGAATATGGGCGTGTCCAATAAGAGTTAATTCTTGCTGGCCAAGCACGGAAACCGCCGCATTAACGTCTGCCAGACCTGCTGATTTTCGAAGGGTGGATGTAATCTGTATTTCTTCAATGGTTTGCTGGCCGTTCTGTGCCAGAGCAGGAACAGCAGTAAATGCAGTTGCAGCGACCAGGCTGGTAAGCAGTAACTTGGGTTTCATTTCAAATCTCCGTTGTGGGCAAACCTGTTCTCCGACCAAATGTTCACTCTGTGGTTATTTATGTGGCCACCAGATTCTTTGTTTTCAGCTTTTTTTCTTTCTTTTCTTCTTATAGACCGACCAGTGCAAGCGCCATGTCTTGAACTGCGGAAAGCTGGTGAATTGACTGGGTTTCTAGTTCGGTGGCTAACTCGGCGGCTAGTTTAAAAGCGTGGCAGTATAGCACAGCCACCGACCCAAGCCTCTTTCTGTGTGTCTCTTGCCTCTCTTTTGGCTCTCTCTTGCCTCTTTCTTTCTTTGCACCGCTGCGGCTAAGCACGTACACTGGCTGCCGGTTTTCGAGACCGGCCGCGTGTATTCTGTGCTAGAGAAATTCCACTGGCATGTTGATGGGGAGAACAGGAAATAAATGAAAACAAGAATTACGGAAATGCTGGGCATAGAGCACCCAGTTGTACAGGGAGGAATGCAGTGGGTAGGTTTGGCTGAACTTGCCTCGGCGGTTTCTAACGCGGGTGGGCTAGGAATACTGACCGGGTTAACACAACCCACAGCAGAGGATTTGTTAAAAGAGATAGAGCGCTGCCGAGATATGACTGATAAGCCATTCGCGGTTAATTTGACGATTCTGCCTACCATTAAACCAGTTCCCTATGATGATTACGCACAGGCAATTGTCAGTGCCGGTGTCAAAATAGTAGAAACGGCCGGGCGTAACCCTGAGCCTTATTTGCCCATGTTTAAAGAGGCAGGAATAAAGGTTATCCATAAATGCACGTCTATTCGTCACTCACTCAAGGCAGAGAAGATCGGTTGCGATGCGGTGAGCGTGGATGGTTTTGAATGTGCAGGCCATCCAGGTGAGGACGATGTAACCAACATGATTTTGCTGCCTCTGGCAGCGAGAAAATTGAAGATACCTTTTCTTGCTTCTGGTGGTTTGGGCGATGGCAGGGGTTTGGCTGCGGCATTGTCCATGGGTGCGGACGGCATCAATATGGGAACGCGGTTTATGGTGACCAGAGAAGCCCCAATTCACGAGAATGTTAAACAGAGAATGATAGCAGCGTCCGAATTGGACACAGAACTGATTTATCGCTCCCTTAGAAACACGGCGCGCGTGTTTAAAAATAGTGTAGCGGAGAAAGTTGTTGAGATCGAATCTCGTTCCGGCGAAACCAGGTTCGAAGATATTCGGCCTCTTGTGCAGGGTGTGAAGGGCAGGGAGCTATTCGATGACGGTGATCTTGATAAAGGCATTTGGTCTGCTGGTATGATTGTAGGTTTGATAGATGACAACCCCAGTTGCGACGAACTTATTTCACGCATTGTCACAGAAGCCGAACAGATTATTTCGGAAAGATTACAGGGTATGGTTGCCAGTTAGTCTTTTGAATAGCGATGACTGCCTCAAGGCCTGATGGCAACAATTAAAAAAATAGACTAAATAGCGAGTGAGAAAACCCATGCAAGTCAAAGACAAAGTAGTTGTGGTAACCGGTGGAGCCAGTGGTATCGGAAAATCCCTGTGCGAACGATTTGCCAAAGAGGGGGCGAAAGCCGTGGTGGTTTCTGATATTAATCAGCAAGGTATCGATGCGACCGTCGCCGATATTTCAGCAAGCACCCAGGCTCTTGGTGTAAAAACAGATGTCGGCAATGAAGAGGCAATGAATGATCTGGTCACCCAGGCCCTGCGAGCGTTTGCCCAGATCGATCTGTTTTGTTCCAATGCCGGTATCTTTACGGCAGGCGGAGAAAATGTCGGTACCGATGCCTGGCAGAGCATCTGGGATATCAACGTGATGTCCCATGTATTTGCCGCAAGAGCAGTATTACCAGCCATGCTGGCGCGCGGCGAGGGTTATTTCCTCAATACCTCCTCGGCGGCTGGCTTGCTCAGCCAGGTGGGTTCGGCTCCTTACTCGGTGACCAAGCATGCTGCCATTGGTTTTGCCGAATGGCTCTCTATTACTTATGGCAATCGCGGAATCAAGGTCTCAGTGCTATGCCCACAGGCAGTAAGAACCGCCATGACCGCTGGCGACGGCGGTGTCGCCGGTTTGGACGGCATGCTGGAGGCAGATAAATTAGCGGATACAGTAATTGAGACGCTGGCGGAAGAGCATTTTCTGTGTCTTCCACATCCGCAAGTACTGACCTATATGCGCCGAAAAACAGATGATTACGACCGCTGGCTGGGTGGAATGCGGCGTTTGCAGAGTCAGTTTGAAGATGTCTATAAGACGAGGGGAAAGTCTCAGGATAGCTAGCTGCGTGTCTGGGAACTCACATATAATCGCGGGCATTGAGTCACACTTTGTCTTTACCCCATACAATGAACGAATGCCCAAATGAATGAATGAAGCGACCAAAAACACTGTTCTTGGCAGGGGAAAATAGCGGCTCAACACTAACTTTGCGCTATAGAGCTAACCGATAGCCCCAACCGGGTAGTGCTATTCGATAAGCTCAACACTTACGCGTTGAAGAATTGGGTACACCGCTGGTCCGAATTGATTGTAGACCGCAACGTCAGCCGCATCACGACCAAAACCAATAGCCACATACCCTGGTGTCATTTCTTCCTGCGTGGCATCGAATGCATACCAGCGCCCCCCCACAAAAGCCTCAAACCAGGCATGCATATCCATGGGTTCCAGGCCATAGTTATAGCCCACCACCAAGCGAGCAGGAATACTGATCGCGCGGCAGAGTGCAATGCCCAAATGAGAAAGGTCACGACAAACACCTGACTGTTTTCTATTCACTTCGACAGCGGAAATAGGATCATCACTACTGCCAGGCTCATAACGAATCGTTCTACGCAGCCAGTCTTCAATGGCGGCGACCTGATTATAGCCTAACAAGTGACCTTCGGTGATCTCAAATGCCATGCGGTTGAAGCTTTCCGATTCACAATATCTGCTGGGCAAAAGAAAGCTCAGCACCTCATCGGGAAGTAGTTGAATTTCGACGAAGGGCGCAGCCGGAGCCTTGTCGATAATATTGGTAGTCATAACTTCCGCCGCAGTGTGAATAGCAAAACGCCCTGGCGTAGCAACTAAACGTTGACAGAGGTTTCCGTAGGTATCTGTAAATTCGACGGCGGAAACAGCGGGAGTTAACTTATACTCCTCGCGACTAATCCATTGTTGTGCGCCACTTCGGGGTCTAAGCATGAGAATAAAAGGTGTGGGTACTGAAATTTCAAATTCAAAATCACAGCTTGTAGCTAACAGCATAACGAACCCTTAGAGTAGTAGAGCGCTTACAGAAAGATTTGTGTCAGATAAAATTCTCTAGCCCAATCCCCGGATAGAAACCCCTACAACGCCCTGGCTGTACATTGCTTAACAATACGAGTTAGCAACACAAACCTTCATCACCCAATGGGCACAACAACACAAGACTTATGACTATTCTACCCTACAAAGTCGATACAACGTACTCTCGATTTACTCACCTCTGCTACCGGCTTATTGGCCACTGCTCAATTAATGGACTCTCCCTACTAGTTTGGACTATAAAACCGAATTTTTAGCGAGCCATCAAGATGTGGACTACAGTAAAACTGACAAGAATTGATAGACACACTGACAGGCACTCACAGGAAGTCAAAGTGGCGCAGGAGGCGCAGTCGCCAGCGAGCCTGTCTCTGCCGGATTTGGCGGTTTACCGGGAATGAACAGAACAAGGAATTACAGCGTTTTGCTTTTTGATGAGGTTTTACATCGTTCGGAGCAGCCAAAATGGGCTTCCCGACTATTGAGACTGTGCAAAGATCCAACATTTGACTGGATTCCTGCGAAGCATGTCCCCGCGTAGGCGGGGAGCAGGAATCCAGCAAAACACCCAAACCGGCAAGGGTTTTCCACAGCTAACACGGCCTTACGCGGGTTTGTCGCACAGTCGCCATGCAAAGAATGCCCCGCCAGCGCAGAGGCGCAGAGGCGCAGAGGCCCAGAGGCATGAGAGACAGAGTTAAAATCAAGCGCACCGTGGCGTAAACAGCGAGAGGATAGACACAATGCGTGAAACCGGAAAACCCAAACCCCTGCCGAAAGTCAGCCATGATGCACTGTTCCGCGCTCTGCTGGAAAACCCGGGTCAGGCAACAACACTGCTGCGGGACTATCTGCCAAAGGCGTTCGCTGCGCGTATGGTAGACAAACCAGCAAAACTTGTGGATGGCACCTATGTCGATAAAGACAGCCGCATGACACAAAGCGACCGGCTGTTTGAGGTCAAACTCAGCGGTGGGTCGCCGGCCTTGATATACGCATTGCTGGAGCATAAATCCACGCTTGATGCAGGCACGCCCTTGCAGCTTCTGGGTTATATGGTACGCATCTGGACCCGCTATGCTGGACACAAACCCGCCAGGCTGCGCAAGCTGCCGGTGATCCTGCCCATGGTGTTCTATCACGGACGCGCGCCATGGACCGTGCCGCAGGTTTTTGGCGAAATGGTGCAGTCGGATAAAGACAGCGCCCCCTTTGTGCCATCGTTTCACTATGTCCTGCATGATTTGGCCGACGAGCCGCAACAGACGCTATCCGGTGATACGCCGGTGCGGTCGATTCTGACTGCCTTGCGCTATGTGCAGCGTAATAATGAAGTAAGCCACGCCATTTTGACCACCATACTGCGCGGTCTGCCGGATGGAAGCGACTTGGAACAGGTTGCGTTTCGGTATATAGTCGAGAGATACACTGTGTTGCCCGACGATGTGCGGGTGGCACTGGATGATGCAAAACAAGATGGAGGTAAAGCACTGATGGACACTGTTGCAGAAGCATGGAAAAAACAAGCCGAGGCAGAGGGCGAGGCAAAGGGGCTGGCCGCTGGTGAAGCTCTTGGCCGCGAGAAAGGACTGGCCGAAGGCTTGCTCGAAGGTGAGACCAGGGGTAAAGCACTGCTGGACACTATTGCAGAAGCATGGAAAAAACAAGCCGAGGCAGAGGGCGAGGCAAAAGGGCTGGCCGCTGGTGAAGCTCTGGGTCGTGAAAAAGGACTGGCCGAAGGTGAAGCTAGAGGTGAGGTCAGGGGCGAAGCCAGAGCTGAAACCAGGTCGCTGCTGCGGCTTCTGGTGAAGCGCTTTGGCACCCTGCCCGAGCCTGTACTGGCACAGATTGCTGCCGGCAGCACTGAGGAACTGAATCGCTGGTTTGACACGGCGATCACTGCCCCTGGTTTGGGGGCTGTATTCGGGGAGCGGCGTGATCACTGATGAGGCTAAGGGGTCAGTGATGGAAACGCCTCAATCGGTGGATTGGGAGTAATTATTGCTGGTATTTTTTAGTCGGTGCCAAGCTTGTCCTCAAGTACCACTGTAACGGATAATCCCGCTATTCAGAAAAGGAAGAAGCCATGCAATTTATGATTATAGCCTACGACGGCAAAGATGAAGATGACCTAAACCGGCGCATGTCTGTGCGTGAAGCCCATATCAGCCGAGCAAAGCAGTCAGGGGAAGCGGGAAACCTGATCGCGGGAGGCGCGATTTTGGACGCGGTTGAGCAGATGATCGGATCGACCATGTTCGTGGAATTCGACTCACGGGAAGAGTTGGATCAGTGGTTAGCAAATGACCCTTATGTGACGGGAAAAGTATGGCAGGACATTACAGCCCTGCCAATTCGACTGGCGATTAAGTAAATTTTACTCACCAGGATGCAGATGTTCTAATTTAAGCCCGATGGCACTGCCCGTGCCGAAGCCCTTCCAATAGGTATGATCGTCGTTTGTTTGTCCGTTGCGCACCGAATAAACCGCGTCCGCGCCATCTGCAACCACATCCAGGTAGGAGATTCGCCCTTCGGTCTGCTTCAGATAGTGGTCGAAGTAGGCTGTGACGAAGTGATCCATGATATTATTCATGCGCACGTTGTCCCAAACCGGATCGGTGTAGTGCCCCGCTCCAGTCTTGTCTTCGTTGTTAAGAATTTCAACAGGCAGCGGATAAGGTGCGCCCGCGTTGTGGCCAGCGTTCTTGAAAGTTAGCAGGTAACGATCGCTGTTCACGGCATTCTCGTAAATTGCCCGCACACCGTTTTCATAACCGGCCACTGTGTCTGCATCGCCAGCCAAATAAAAGGTAGGCACATCGATTCCTGCTAAATCCTGTTCTCGCCAAAAGCCAGATACCATCCCCCAGGGAGCGATTGCAAAACCTGCCTTTATGCGTGGATCCAGGTGTGATCTGTAGTCCGGATTACCAGTAGCATGTTGCGCCAGCAGTTCATTTGGTGGAGCCAGCAATGAGGAAACAATGTCATCGCTGTAGCCACCACCCAGATTGTTAAGCAGACCATAGCCACCCATGGAGTAGCCGACCACACCGGTTGTATCGGCATCTAACAGGCCGCCAGGAAAACTGCCAGAGCCTGCGGAAAGATTGGCGAGACTGTCGAGCACGAAACGTTGATCGAGCGGGCGGTTGTAAAGCGTACTCTGAAAGGCTTGTTGGTCATCGTAGGTACTGTCGGTGTGGTCTATTGACGCCACGACATAGCCTTTGCTGGCCAGGTTCTCACCCAGATGACTTAGTAAAAAACGATTACCCGGATACCCATGGGAAATAATGACCAGGGGATAAGGCGCAGCAGCACGATTCGGGGCTGCATCACGTACTGCTCTGCCATGCAAGGTAGCCGTAATTGCCGGGTTGCGTGTAATAGCCTGGTATTCACCACCGGCAGTTTGATTTTTTGCCAGCTCCGCCGGATACCACACTTCAATTGTCAGGCTTCTATCATATCGCGCATTCTCTCCACCACGGGACGTGTTGAGAATATCGATTCTATTGGTATCTACTAGTTGCAGCGTTCTTACACCAATATCGTAGTCACCAAAATTTGCTAGCTCGGGTGCATCTGGCCTGACAATATCGATGCGATTTTCCTGCGCCACCAGATTTGTAAGCATACTTGCAAACAACGCTACCAGGCTCAACTGTTTCATACTATTTATCCCGTGATAATAATCCAGTCGATTACTTTACTATTGACCGATTGGTAAAAAACGATTACTGCTTGCTGCTCAAGCGGACTGATCAGATCCCTGCGGATAATACCTCACAGAGAATGAACAGGTTACGGTAATTAATATTCATAAGCCAGTGCCGTGCCCGTTCTTCTGCTGTATCAGTATGGGCCGATACAGTCATGCAGAATTATGTACCGGCCAGGCACCGGAAACAAAGTGATAACCGGGGCGAAAAGAACCCCAAAGGCCAGCGAAATTGCCATGAGTACGACGGAGAAAGTCGCGGCATTGACGCTAATCACCAAGAGCGCCAAACCAATAAAAGTAGCAGAAAAAGAAGCTAGTTCCGTGTCATTTCCGCACGCAGAAATTCAACGGCGAAATTGATCGATTTACCATCGACATCCACCAGTCGATTCGCCTGGCGCATCACCTGATCCGGAATATTATCGATGATGGGCTCGATTGCCTGCATAAATGCTGGCTGGGCAGCCGCCGCAACCGATGCCAACACCACGCCATCGTAGGCTAACAAGGCATTGCGCGGGTCATCCAGCAGCACCAGATCGAAAGCCGCGACCCGTCCATCGGTGGTGTAGGCACTGATCACATCTACTTGTCCCTCCGCCAGGGCGGCATACATCAGCGCCGGGTCGAAGCTAAGTTTCTCAGCGAAATCCATCGTGTACAGATTGCGCAAGCGCAGCCACTCGGGTCTGCCAAAAAATTCCAGATCGGCACCCGCAAGCAGACCGTCAGCATGGGGCACCAGGTCATCAATCGATGTCACACCCAATTCTTCGGCGCGATCGCGGCGCATGGCCAGGGCATAGCGATTCTGAAAACCGGTAAAACCCACCGTGACCACTCCCTGCTGGTCGAGATAGTCGATAATGCCGTTTCTAATCGCTTCTCTACCCGGATTGCCTTCCCGCTTCATGAAATTCGCCCAGACCGTGCCCGTGTACTCCACGTAGAGATCGACCGTGCCGTTGCGAACTGCCTCGTGTACCACAGCAGAGCCTAAGCCCAGATGTTGATCCACCTTGAAACCCGCTTGTTCCAACTCCCCGGCTAACAATCCCGCCATGATGTACTGCTCGGTAAACGGCTTCCCCGCCACCACAAAATCAGCACGGGGCTGAGGCAGTGAGCCATACAACGCAACCGCGCACAGCAATACGATAACCGCATAGACGCCAAGCCGAATGCGTCTTGGCCTGGATGAATCAAGCACTTCGTTGCGTTTCTCCAAAAGCCATTGGATAGAAGCAACCAGAGCGTCCAGGGCAACCGCCAATCCAGCGGAGGCGACACTGCCCACAGTGACCGCCACCAAATTGCGGGTCTGAATGCCGGTAAAAATATAATTACCGAAACTGGTTGCGCCAACCAGTGTAGAAAGTGTTGCCAAACCCACTGTCCAAACCATGGCCGTGCGTATACCTGCAACGATAACCGGCACGGCTAAAGGCAGTTTAACCTCGCGCAATATTTGGTTCGGCGACATGCCAATACCTTTCGCCGCTTCGATAACCGAACTTGAAACCGACTCCAAACCAGTGACGGTGTTACGCACTATGGGCAACATGGAATAAAGAGAGAGCGCAATAAACGCCGGCAAGAAACCGATGCGACCACCTAGCAGTGCAACCGCCAGCGCGAGAATTGCAAGACTGGGAAAGGTTTGAATAATACTGACTACGGCAAGCAGCGGCTGCTTCACCCTGGCTGACTGCTCCGCCCACACACCCAGGGGGACTGATATAAAAACACCCATGGTGATAGCAGCAAGCGTCAGTAAAAGATGGCCCTGAAAATAGGCTGGCAGTAACAGTAGCTGCTCGCGCAGATTTTCACTCATCGCGCATCAGCTCTTCAAGACGGTGCGCGCGTTTCCACGCCATCGCCACGATATCGCGCACATAGTCGTGGGCAGGTTTGTTCAACAACTCCTGCGGAGTACCAATCTGTAATACCTCGCCCTCGTACATCACCGCAATGCGGTCGGCCAGCAACAGAGCCTCGGTCATGTCATGGGTGACCATCACCACGGTCAGCCCCATGCCTTGTTGAATACTCTTGAACTCTTCCTGCAACTCGCTGCGGGTAATCGGATCCAGGGCACCGAATGGCTCATCCATCAACACCGTCTCCGGTCTTGCTGCCAAAGCCCGTGCAACACCAATACGCTGCTGCTGCCCTCCGGAAAGCTGAGATGGACGGCGGTCGCCATACTCATCGTAAGCAAGACCGACCATGTCCATACACTCCTCACAGCGTGCACGAATCTTGTCAGGCTTCCATTGCAGTAAGCGCGGCACCGCCGTCACGTTCTCGGCAACGCTGCGATGAGGGAATAGACCTATGCCCTGAAACACATAGCCGATGTTACGGCGCAGCTCCTCTGGATTTTGGTCGATGACGTTGCGTCCATTGACCCGAATTTCGCCACTTGAAGGCTCTTCCAGGCGATTGATCATTTTCAGCGTAGTCGTCTTGCCACAGCCCGAGGCACCGATAAGTCCGAGGAACTCACCCCGCCCCACCACGAAGGAGGTATTGGCAACCGCCAGTGTGGCACCGCCGTCGTAGGATTTTTGTACGTTGTTTAGTTCGATCATGGGTGGCACCATGATAGCAAATAATGGGAGAGTTTGGGTTTGGAGCGATTATAAGACCCTTTACCAGGCACCTGGTCGAGACTGGATACAAATTTTCAAGTTAGCTCCGCGTATTTTCTGGATGCCGAAAGGCGCAACAAACGGCAAGAAGCACTAATGGCCATGACCTTTGCCCATCCCTGGCACCCTTTTACTGGATGAGATTTTCAAGGAGTAAGCCGCCTGCTACACAGACGACTGGCGATAAATAATTCAGTGAACAGTGTGGCCGAATGGGGTTGTCCAATCCCCGGATAGAGATTCCCAAAAACGTAGAAACCCCTGGCTGTATGCTGGTTGACAACAAACCTTCCATCACCCAATGGGCGCACAACTCGGGGAAACCGTCAATTGGATATTCACCGGCCAGGATGCGCGCATAAAACTGCGCTGGCTTTATCCCCCGATTTAGATGATTCAATCCACTATATTGCTTGTAGCATCTCCGCGAATGCTTCAAAATCTGCCGCTGCTTCCTGCAGCTTGTTCTTCTTGTGCAAACTTAGATATTCAGCGAATGCTCTGGCCTGACAGTTGACCTGTTTGGCCGGGTTGAACTCGATATCGGTGAAAGCATCGTATTCCACATTATCGCTGATCCAGTCGGCATGCTTTGCCAAAGAGCGGATATACAGCCAATCATAAAAAGCGTTCTTGGGTGATAGAGGGTATGGCTTTCCTTCTAGTTGAAATCGGATGATATGGTCGCAATCTTGCTCTCTGATGAAACGCTTTGCATCTCTTGGGGTGAGATCAAAAATTTCTGTGAAAGGCCCGCCGTTTTCAAAGACCTTTGACCCTTGATAGATGCTTTCTAGCGGATATTTCCGCCCTCCTATTGCAATCTTTAGGCTGAAAGCGCTTAGGTGCTTTCCCACTTTTTTTGCTGATTTAGATGAAATCTCCAGAATCCTTGGAATTCCTTGCCTCTTGGCAGCTGCATGTAGTGCGGTGACGTTCTTCTTCTTTTGCGCCTCGGCAAAACCAGAGACCCAAGGAAAGTCAAACACGCGCTCCTGAACCAGGTTTTGCCCATCGAAATCAGGTAAGAATACTGGCCTGGTCGCCATCTAGCAGACCCCCTCGATCAGGTCTCTTGGCACATTGTCAGGGATTAGGATTTCGAATTTCTCGGCGGCTTGCAGTCGTTGTTGTATGGCTGCATCGAACCAGTTGGTTCGATCATATATGACCTCAATATCAAGCCGCTTAATAGCTTCTGCAACTGGTAGGGTTTCAACATCTGTTGCGTTTGCTATGCCGAAGGAAATTTTAACTCCTTCAATTTTTAAGACTTCAGGATAGATTTTGAGATAGCGAGGATTCGGTAGCCGCCCGTCTTTCTGAGCCAAGTACAGCTAGGAGCCGTTATTCCACCAAAATCAAACCGCAAGAACCCAGCTTCATACAAATCGACGTCGAGTTCTTGAAACGTACTATAACATTGCCCCGTTATCCTCTTCGCTACATCGGCAAAGTATAATGAGGCAGGGTTCTGCCCACGAATACTGCGAACCCTCTAATAGTCATTTAGTGGGTTTATTAATAAACTACCCCCGCAGCAAGCGGCCGCGAATTGAACGCCCCCTCCCCTCTCCCTTAGAGAGTAAAAAAGACCAGGAATAGTTTCATGGCTGAGAGGAAAGCTATAGAAAACAAGGCTAGCATTAAAGACTTTATCGCAAGGGTCAAAAACGCGAGCAGACCTGCCGATGCCACCACTGTCGCAAAGATGATGACGAAGGTGTCGGGCAAGCGTGTGAAGAGGTGGGTCCAGCATCATTGATCTTGGCGTGCGTCACCAGCAACATGCCAACGGCAGAGAGGTCAGTATTTGCAAGACAGGCTTTTCGCTTCGGGCGCAGGCATCGACATTTTATCCTGGAAGTTTTCCTGAGCGAGCTGCTAAAGAAACTCGGTAAACACAAGATGAGCGGCGGTGCCTGTCCTTTACATCAACAAACTGGAAGACGTTGACACTGACGTGCTACAAGACATGACCAGCCTCGCTTACAAGATTAGAGAGGCTGTGCAAAAATCCACTTTTCGTCATTCCTGCGAAAGAGACTGTGCAAAAAACCCACCACCCCTGGTCACATTCTCATTACTGCCCTAATTCACCGACCTTGCTGGTATTTTAAGCCGATACACCGCCTCTGTAAAAATACCCAATAATTACAGTAATAAACATCCAAAACCTGGCTCAATTATGATACAATAACGAACATAACTAACTGATTATAATCATTAAACAGAGGATTTATGAGTGATTACATACACGGTTTAAATCGCCAGCAACAACTGTTATTCCCAGAGCGGCTAGAGGATTATGTCAGCGAGGATGCGGGTGTTCGTGCCATTGATGCCTATGTGGATAGTTTAGAGGTTGATGCCTTGGGCTTTAAGACAAGATATAGCGACAAAAACAACAATGGCCGCCCCGCCTTTTGCCCAAAATTGATGCTGAAACTCTACATTTACGGCTATACCAATAAAATAAGAAGTTCCCGCCATCTAGCTCGGGAAACCCATAGAAATATCGAGCTTATCTGGTTATTGCAAGGCTTAAAGCCCACCTATAAGACGATTGCTAATTTTAGAAAAAATAATGCCGCAGCACTCAAGAATACGTTTAAGGAATTTGTTTTGCTGTGCCAAAACATCAATCTCATTGAAGGTCAATTAGTGGCACTGGATGGGGCGTTTTTGCGAGCCAATGCGTCCAAAAATACCTTGATTGTTAAAGCCACTGCGGATAAAAAAATAGCCAGGGTAACGCAGGCTATTGAGGACTACCTGAACTTATTAAACACCACAGACCAGCAGGAGGAACCGGAACAGACTCTGGATAATCCTGATTTGATTGATAAAATACAAGCACTTAAAGAGCGCAAACAAAAGCTGGAAGAGGATTTGAATACCTTAGAGCAATTGGGCAAGAAGCAACATAACACAACCGACCCGGATGCCGCATTGATGTGCAAACCAGCGCATCATCTGGTCGCTTATAACTGCCAAATTGCGGTGGATGACAAAGCAAAGCTGATTGTTGCTACGGATGTATCAAGTCAAGGCAATGACGCACAGCAGTTGCATCAGATGGCAAGTCAGGCGAAAGAAACCTTAGCCCTTAAGACTTTGGCTGTGGTTGCCGACAAGGGCTATCACAGTGCAAAAGAGATAAAGAACTGTGTTGATGACAAAATCTACCCAATCATCCCGCCAATTGATACGCAACAGAAACAAAAGAAGACTGGCAGATATACTAAAGAGGATTTTGTCTATAACGAGGAGCAAGACGAATACACCTGCCCCAACAACAAAACACTGACAAAAACAGCAAGCCCAAGCCTATCCAAAGGCAAGCTTGGGTTTATTTATAGCACCAGTGCCCTAGATTGCAAGGCTTGCCCTTTGCGTAGCGAGTGCCTGGCAAAGCAAACACCTCACCGAAGAATATGGCGCTGGGAACATGAAGCCTTTTTACAAGCCTATGGTGAGGTAATGCAAACAGAATCAGCCAAAGTGATTAGCAAAAGAAGAGGATCGATTGTGGAGCATCCTTTTGGCACCATAAAGAGGTCATTAGGCTGGGATCACTACCTGGTCAGAGGCAAAGAAAAAGTATCAGGAGAAAATGCATTGATTATGTTTTGCTATAACTTTAAGCGTGTTTTGAACATGTTAGGCACCATGCTGTTCAATAAGCTGTTATTGGCTATAAAAGCAGGCAATATTGAAGCCGTAATGGAAGAAATCAAGCGACATCTTTCTTTTTGCGTCCACTATTCGATGGTTTATGCCAGAAATGCTTATTTTTGCAATAAACAAGCTTATTTCACCTGCCGGCTTTTCATAAGAATCCTTTTTTACCCGTACAGGACTCAAAATGCTCAATGGTGGGTTGGTGAGTCGGCGTTTGTTGCACAGTCTCGAAAGCAGGAATCCAGTAAACCACACAAACCCGCAAGGGTTTTCCGCCAGTAACGCAACCAGGTGAAGATTTCTTGCCCAGTCTCTAAAGCAAGGTGGTGGTTGTTAGAGCGATAAAAGCCATGTTTATTTCGGTGATTGATATTGGTATACGGCAGTAAAAAATACGCCGAACAGAAATAAGACCAATGATATACCCATTGCTGGCAACAAGGCGTTTACGGTGCCGAAAGACTCAATGATCCAACCAAGCAAGATGGCACCCAGGGGGGCACTGCCCAGCAAGCCCAGGCTGTAGACCGACATGATCCTGCCGCGAAATTCCTCCAGGGCAGACTCCTGCACAATGGCTCTGGCCAGCGTCATGGTCACCCCCATGTTAAGACCCCAGGCGACCGATGCCACCGCCATTAACCAGAACGGTGGTTGCATCCACATCACGCCGAGAATCACTATGCGCGATAACTGCATGATCAGGTAAAGCTTGCCGGGTCGCTGAAGCGGCAGCACCCGCATCATCAAGAAATTGGAGGCCGCCGCCCCGCCGTAAAAAATAATCATCATTATCGACAACAGCAAGGCATCGCCTTCATAGATGCGTTTAACAATAAAGGGAAACACGGTCATGAACGCACCCGCATTGAAGATACTGGACACGAAATTTATCCCCAGCACATGGAAGATGATTTTGTTTTGACAGGCGGCTCGCAATCCTGCTGCTATGGACTTCCAGGCAGGCTCCCTGCTTTCCGTCACTTTGACAACCTGCACAGGAAGGCACCGAACCGCCAGCGCACCTAAGGCTATACAAACTGCCTGAATGCCCAAGACCGGGATTAGACCCAATTGATCCATGCTGCCAGCCACACAAAGGCCCAGCATTTGCACCAGAAAACCGATGGCGGTGGTTGCAGAGACCGCCTGCTGCACGGCCGTGGCCGCAACATTACTGAGCAGTGCCTGTTGCGCTGGGCTTGAATAGGCAATCACCACACTCATGCCTATCGCCCAAAGCAGAACTGACCACACACTCAATTCGGACAAGCTGATCACAGCGATCAAGAGTAGAGGCAGTATCGGTGCGAGGGAATATATCTGCATAAGCATGACCCGCAGGTCGCGCCCGTCTGCTCTGGCCCCACCGAGCAGCAGAAGGAAAAGACCAGGTATGCCAGCTGCTGCCTGAATCACACCAACCTGGGTAGCAGGCAACTCAAGAATACCAATAAGCATCCAGCTCAGCAGTAGTTGTTGCATCGCGAAGGCGATGCCGGTGAAGACAGTGCTGTTTAGATACAGGCGAAACTGGGGGTTTCGCCACACATTGGAGGGCGCGCTCATTTATTGCTCTTTCTTGCCATGCTTTTCGAAAACCACTCAACCAATAAAAATTTGCCAGTGGCTTGACCAGCGAAGCCATGCCCATCTCACTGCACAGCAGTGCTGCAGTAAACATAAAACTGTAGCGGTTTAACTCTTTCGCCACCTCGGCATGGTAAGCTGCGACACCAAAACCCTCGACGACTTGCCCTCCGCCAGTAAACTTCAGCACCGAATTATAATCAGAATCAAGGCGCTTATCGCCGAAGCGATCAGGCGCAGTGATATCCCGGCACCACACTGCCCACAGGCCAGTAATCCACGACAGAGAATCGATTGCGGTAGTAGTAAGTAGACCATTCGCTATCCCTGATGATGAATCTTACTCGTCCAGGAAACGGTAGCGCATGTGTACATCTTTCATGCGGCGGGTTCTGCCATCAATAATCGCCGGACGAAAATGAATATCCCGCACCGCACGCCAGATGCTTCTTCTTCCTGTTTTCTGGCCATCTGGCCCGGTCGCGAGAACATCGACGGACGATGCCTTGCCACGGGAGCTCACTGAAAAACTAATATCTGCATACCGATAAGGCAGGTCTAGTTGCCAAAATGGATCTTTGCTGGTGGGCATGGGGGTAGAGTCCAGGGCGTCCAGCCAGGCAGTGAACACGCCCAGATGAATAGCGTCGCCCGGGGCTGGCTCTATTGGCGCACCCTTACTGTTCAAGTCAGCAATCGCGTCTTGCAAACGAATATAGAGTGTGTCCATGGGAATGATCATGGGGCGTTCGAAAAACCAGCGAACGGCCTCTTCTGCCACGCCGGCTTCTACCAGCATTTCCTGCGCCTTGCGGTAATTGCGAATGGCCGAGCCACGGTCTGACAGCAGTTGGTAGTCAGCTCGATAGATTTTTGCCATCGCCTGCGCTTCCAAATCTCCATGCTCTTGCAACAGGTCTTCAATATCACGCACCAAAGAATAGCCGTCTCGTAAATAGGCATGGCCAAGCGGCCTGTCGCCATCAACCACCGGGACGAAGGAAGAGTTTCCAACTATCGAAGTATTGCCGAAAAAATTGCGGTTAGAACTCTGCAATTTCATGCTGCCTTCCTGCCGAACCAGGCGGTCAATGGATTCGGAACCTGTACCCCTGGAGCCATTCAAAAATTGAACGAGGTGAAAATTATTATAAGCGACCTTATACAACCAGGGCGCAGCCTCGGGATTATTCTTGCCGTACTTGTCTTCAGCCAGGTCTTCCATCTCTTCATAGAGATCACGGGTCTTAAAAAAATTGCGCACGGAATACCTGCGATCTTCGAGAGCAATACGACTGAACAGCCAGTTAATTTGATCATCAATGGCCGTCAACAACCGGCCGGGATCGTCACTGTCTCTGGACGCCTGCAAATGGCGAATATGCTCCAGATGATCCGATATATCTTCCCAGTTTCCCAACAGTATCTGGTTGGCAATAATTGATTGTACTACAGGAATTAAGTCTGGATGCTGGAAGCCAAGAACGGTGCGCATTAGCTGTAACTGACGATTTTGAATGTCGGCAACCTGCTCATGGTCACCCTTCTCTTGCAGCAATTGGATCATGCTCTGTAAGGGTTCGATAAGACTGTCATGGTAGGGTCCGAACCTGAATTCCAGATCCTCGATCTGAAGCCGGTAGGCAGCAAGCTGCCCATTCACCTGGCTATTCTCGGCAGCACCGACACTTTGCAGGCCAGCACAGCTAAATGCCAGCGCAATGAAAAAGCGTGCTACGCTGATTCCAGGGAGTTTTTGACTGTATTCATCGCTATTCATACCCTGCCGGTTACTGTTCATCCATTTCAAGCCTGCGCGCACCGGCAAGTATACCCGACAGACCGTAGTTGCCTTCATGGCAGGCATATTCGTAGGGCTGTGTATCAGTTGCATTAAAGCTCATTTCACCACGCCAGGATTCGGTGTAATACACCGAATCTGTGACCTCGAATTCATACAGAATCTGCTCATCGGAATAGCGGGTAAATCGCTCAATCACCTTGCCCTGCTCTGACAGGGCCGCGATATTGCGCGGTGCCTGTTGTGGATGCAGATTCCTTGTCTCAACCACTAACACATCGCCGTCCCACCAGGCTATCGAATCGCCTAACCAGGGTTTCAGCGCATCCGGGCGGTGATCTTTATCGATGGGAATAATGCGTGCATCATGAGCCATTTCTACCATGATCATGACGTAGTCATCTGTCTGAACAATCTGGTACATATTGTTGTACAACACATTGTTCATTGGCGGCCCACCAGTGCTGCCAAAGCCAATAATGCAGCGCTCACCGAGGGCGCGCCCCTCGGGGCCGTCGTTGCTGCCAAATTGCTCCCGATTTGCCTGACGCAATTGCTTGCCTTGCTCAGAGTAAGGGATTCGGCCGTTCTGTGGATAGCTTATCCAGGAAGTCCGATACTCACCCTTCACCAATCCAAATGCGGAGCCAGGGTCTACCCAAAACGCGTTATAGCCTCGACCACGCCCAAGGTCGGTGCCATCGGGCAATTCGCCAGCGACCTGATTATCGTCCGTCGCCTGACGCACATTCTGATGATGATTCGCAGTCAGTTCTCGAACTTGTTGCAGCGGAATCGTTAATCCAATCTCTTCATAATTGCTGGAACGCTGCATGGTGGTCAGAGACGCATTGGTCCAATACCCTTGCAAGTCTGGTTTGCCTGAATCAGTTCGAGGTGGCTCGTATCCGGCGGCCATCGCAGAACAACTCAAGGCGAGCGCCGTGATGGCAAACAGTTTCTTGAGCATAGTCATTGGCTTATTTCTCCGATAGGCCAGTCAGATGGCTCTGCGCTCTATTTGAAAAGCCCCCAGGCTGGTGCTGCTGCTAATCCGCCCTAGCATGAATCAGGCTCAGCAGAGTTCGGGTTACGGGATTAAAATTAAACCACAGCATGGGATTAATCAAGGCTATTCGGCGACTCGCACTGATATATCCCCAACCCGCCCAGCCCCTGAATGACCTCCTGACGAAACAGATTGTGTTCTTCCCGATCATTCAGGTTCACTTACAGTTCTCAGTCAAAACAGCGTCTAACTCATTGCGTACTCGTATTTAGACTGACGTTCGGCTTACAGATTATTCGTTTAACAGCCCTTGAACACGGGTTTGCGTTTTTCTTTGAAAGCACGCGGCCCCTCGCGTGCATCTTCCGACTTCAATACCTTACCCGCATATCGATTTTCAATCTTTAGGGCCGTTACCTCTTCCATACCACTACAGGCACGAACCGAGGCACGGGTCGCCTGTACAGCCAGAGGACCATTAGCGACAATTTTATTCGCTATCTCTAGCGCCTTGTCGACTTCTTCGCCGGCAGGCACCACATAATTTAAAAAGCCTAGTTCCAGGGCCTCCTGTGAGCTGATGGTGTCACCAGTCAGCAGCAATTCCATAGCTTTTGCATAAGGAATCTGGCGCGGCAGCCTGACCGTCGATCCGCCACCGGGTACCAATGCCCACTTTACCTCCTGAACGCCAAGCTTGATGTTCTCGACAGCTACACGAATATCGATAGCCTGCAATATTTCCATGCCACCGGCAATAGCGTGTCCTCCAATGGCCGCAATTATGGGCTTGCCGGGGTCGAAATTCCTGAGCAGTGCCCGGAACACCACGCCTTTGTCATCGGCTACCTTTTGATCCCATTGGTCCTGCGGCTGCTTCGCACCACTGAGGACAGGCATCAGGGCTGCGAGATCGGCTCCTGCACAGAAAGTGCTACCGACAGCAGAGATAATGGCCACACGAACGCCATCGTCCTCTTGAACCTTTCGCCATGCTTCATCAAGAAGAACACACATTTCGGGGTTCATGGCATTACGCCTTTGCGGGCGATTGAGAGTTATCCTTGCAATATTGTCATGTACTTCATAGTTAAGAATTGCCATTCAGTTAGCTCCGCTTTTTAGGCTGGTATAAAGGTGTTGAGCTGATCTCTACTGACCACTTTGCCTGGCGCTCCCAGGTAGTCCTCTTTCGTCATCGCCGTGAGTAGCTCCTTGTCGAGCGGCAACTTTGAAATAAAACGTGGTGCATCGTGATCGCTGCCGTCGCCAAGGCGACCGATCACCAAACCCAGATCCGGTTCACTGTCGCGACCAAAGCTAACAGTGTAGGTCTCGATAACCGCGTCTCCACACGGCTCTTCGATGAGTCGGGGACATGGCAAGGCATCAATATCAGCCTGGTAAAGTGCGGGGTCGACTCTCTGCCAGGGCGCGTCACCCGATGACGGCTGTGGCGATGGTTCGGTCGAGTAAATCCCCACAGCCAGCTCAGTCATGTACCCCCCATTGGCAACGATCAGGCCGTATTTACCGGGGTTCTTCTGTAATTTGTTGGCCATGGCCGCAATGGAGCTCATGACATAAGAACCCGCGCCACCATAGTAAGGCAAACCCCCGGTAATGGTTAGTGGGCGGGGGTCATCGACCGCAATACCCAATTCATCACGGGCTATTTCTACTGCTACCGGGAAGCAGGCATAAAGATCCAGGTAATCCATATCGCCCGCACTCTTGCCGGCCATCCCGAATGTCTTTTGAGCCGCGGTACGAATCGCGCTGGAGGAATAATAGTTTTGTCGCTCCGTGACATGCCACTTCTCGTTAGCGTCAGCGCAACCGTGCAGGTAAACCCAGCGCTCTTCAGGAACACCCAGCTCCCTGGCAAAGCCAGTCGACGTCATTAACACGGTTGCTGACTGGTTCACCTGATTCATGGCATTCATGTACTTCGTATAGGGCCAGCTGACCATACGATTCTTGTGGCCTTCGAGGGCAATTTCTTCTGCGCTACGCTTAACAGGGTACCAGGCCTTAGGGTTCTCAGCGGCCACTTCCGAAAAACTGGACAGTAGTCTGCCCATCGCCATTTGGTGTTCTTCGATCGAGTGACCGTATTTTGCGCGCAAGGCATTTTCAAACAGGGGATAAATATGACGAGCCTGCCAGAAGTCATGCGACTTTTCGTGCGCCGTCGCAAACGGGCGTTCGTGAAGCAGAAAGACAGCGTCACGGTCCGACGGTTCATTCCAGTCGGGCTTATTACCCGTGGCCTTAATAAATTTACGGCTGGTTGCCATGGCTTCCGTTCCCGCCAACAGCACAAACCGGGATTTACCGTTCGCTATCTCTTCCGCATAACGGTTAACCAGATACTGAGGCATATTACCGCCCAATGGTGTGATCCACCGGGTCGCTCGATTGGCACCCAGGCGACATGCCAACACCTCTGGAGAGTTGCGGGTGAACTCGAACATACTCCTGACCACCGTCACAGTGTCCAGATCGGCCAGGCGGTGCCTGTCAATACAGGCGTGATCAGCGGCCTGGTGTACAGCTTGGAGCATAAGCTGCATGGGCGAGGAAGCCAGCTCAAGGTCAGGCTCTCTCTCCGTCACCTCGCTGGCTCCAATAATGACTGGAATACGATCCAGGTTCACAGTGTGTCTCCGTTACGGACTATCTTGCGATTGAGTATATGAGGGTTGGCGCCTTTCAGTCTAATTCACTATAAGCGGCTTACCATTCGAGCTTCGAATCTCAATATCGGCCGTGTCCGTTGCTATACCGCCGGGATTGTGACACTGTTTGTGCGTACATTGTTCTGACATTAATGGCGGAAAACACAGATGATAGACCTGAAAAGATTGCGCTATGTAATCGAGACGGCACGCTATCAAAACATTACACAGGCTTCTGCCGTGCTTCACGTCACACAATCTGCACTGACAAGAAGCATTGCTGAAGTGGAAGACAATTTGGGCTTTCAGCTTTTTGTACGCTTGCCGAGAGGAGTTCAGACAACAGAAGCGGGCGCGAGTTTTGTGGAAAGTGCAAAGGGAATAGTCAGCGACTTTGATAATCTCCTGTCGAACGCTGGCGATTACAGGACACTAAATACCGGCCGTTTCCGCCTCGGAATATCGCCGGGGGGCTACCACCGCTTTGCCAACGTCCCTATCGCCGAGCTGGCGAGCCGGTACCCGGAGCTCACTATCGAAGTTAGCACGGGAACTGTAGGCGATTTGGCGCCAAAACTTTCTCTGGGGGAACTCGATGCAATGATTGGGCCGGCAACGCCTATTAACCACTGGCCCGATCTAAAAACTGAAGTGCTGGCCCAGTTTCATGTGGCGGCAATGCTCCGAAAAAATCACCCCCTGACCGAAAAACAGAAGGTCAGTGAAGTAGACGTGCTGGGATACCCCATTATATTTCCGTCTTCCGTAGATGCAATGGGATCAGAATTGGCCACTCGCTACACTCAAAACGGCCTCCCACCTCTCAAGGGGAGGTATGTATGCGATAATTTTGAACTCACCTGTGATCTAGTCGACAAAACAGATTCTTTCGCGCCAATCGTTAGCCTCTCCAGGACTTTTGGAAACCTGGGAGAAAAATTTCATGTGATAAACGGAATACTGGATGTAGCACCCCAGAAGGCAGCGTTTGCATACAGTCGAAACAGGGCCGTCACACCAGCAGTTCAAGTCTTTGGTAAACTGGCGAAAACATTGATGAAGCAACGAACTGCACGTCACTGATTAGCGCCTCTGCCTGAACGAGACGGCACTGTATCCTGGCCAGGTTAAACAACACCGGCAAACGAGATCATTCTTCTCGCCTGAGACTGATTCGAGCTAAGCACACCACTGCAAGAGGCCACTATCCAAGTTTTTCCACCTGTTGCCGCACCCACTTGGGGTCTATCTTGCCGCTCTCGCTGCGTTTGATTTTGTCTACAAAACCATAGGCCTTTGGCAGTTTGTAGCGTGCTATATGCTTGCTCGCCTCGTCGTTCATTTGCTCACAAGACCTCAGTTTCCGTTCTTTTACCTGCACGATAGCGACCACCTCATTGCCGAATCGCTCGCTGGGCCTTGAACTGACAATAACGTCCTCGACGTGTTCATGGCACTTCAGCGCACTCTCCACTTCCTCGGCGAAAATCTTCTCGCCACCCGAATTGATAGTCGAGGAATCACGACCAAGAAACTCCATAGCCCCCTCTTTATTAACAAGCACCCTGTCACCCGGGATTGAATAACGGGTGCCTTTTATAACCGGAAAGGTCTGACGCGTCTTCGCCTCATCATTCAAATAACCAAGGGGTATATAACCGGTAGCGGCAAACCATCCATGCCTTGAGTCTTCTGGCCGGGCAAAACCTGTTTTACTTGCGTTGAGGGCTTTACCACCATCGTCAAAAGTAAAATGTGCTTCCTTTGTTTGTTTGGACTTACTCGTGACACTCAAACCGTGCGGCCCGGTTTCGGTCGAGGCAAAAGTATCATAGATTGAAATAGCTGGAAGTTTGTCGATCAACTTCTGCTTCAATGAATTCGAGAATTTGATGCCACTACTAACGATGAGATGCAGAGCAGATAGATCGTAGTCGTTTTTCTCCAGCTCATCAATGACGACTCTGGCAAATGCATCGCCGACGATAGAAAGCTTTCGTACTCTTTCTCGTTCGGCAGTTTTTAACAGATCAACGGGATCCAAATGTTTCACATTGTTCAGAAGCACAACAGTGTTACCATAAAGCCAGGCAATGAACGACACCAGCTGACCCGTGCCGTGCATATAGGGCGCAGACGACAATGATGACAAAGGCTTCGATTCTACTGCCCGCTTAACAATGTACTGCATGTCTGTAATCGGGGTTCCCGCCTTGTCTTTTAGGCCGAGCATTGATACGGCGAAATCCCCCTGGCGCCAAAGCACCCCTTTTGGCATACCAGTGGTGCCGCCAGTGTAAATCATATAGAGATCATCAGCATTCCACTGTACATCTGGCTTTAGCGGTGAAGACTGCTTCAGGGCCGTCTCGTAGTCGATAGCGCCAGGAAGCAGCTCCATGCCCGAACCATCATCCACTTGAATCAACACTTTTAGAGACGGGATTTGAGACCGTACGGCGGCAACCTGCGCGGAGAAACACCCGTGGTAAACAACTGCTTTTACCTCAGCATCACGCATCACATAGAGCAATTCCTGTTCAACATAGCGATAGTTGAGATTAATCGGGACCGCTCTTGCCTTTAGCGCCCCCAATATACTCTCGGGATATTCATTTCCGTTATACATGTACAGAGCGACTTGATCTTGACCTGATTGCCAATTTTTCAGCTCAGACCGCTCTTTCCTGGCTGTAATTCCATTGGAAAGCAGGAAATTGGCCAACCTCCTGGTACGCTCAGTAAGTTCACGATAGCTAATTCTACGATCCCGAAAGACGATTGCCTCTCTCTCGGGGACAGCGGCCGAGATCGCTTCATGTAACGCCACTACGTTGATCATTTCTATCCCTGTGCTGTTCACGCCTGTTACTCTGACCCCTGGATATACAGACACTAAAGTCTTTATCATGAGCATTCAAATTCAAACTCAGGATTAATACATTCACTACTCGAATAGGTAGTGCGAGGAAACTTTTTGATGTCTACTCTAATGGTAGATTCATGCGTGTATTGCTTGTTGATGGGGGTTTCATCCGAGCCATTGAGCTGGCCAAAAAAAGCAATCTTTACTCTAAATGCCGCTACCAAAAGCATTCATAACCGGAAGGAAACCATTCCTGTTTCGAAATAGACTCAGCAGTTAAAAACTATATACTTGCCTGACTAGAGCCACTACCCGGAAGAATACTTCAGCTATGAGCAATCCCCTAAAACCCCTTTCGGGCATACGCATTATCGACTTTGGCCGTTATATCGCGGCTCCCTATTGCGGTATGGTGTTCGCCGATTTTGGCGCCGATGTGATTCGTATTGAAAGACCGGGTGGCGAAGTCGACCGAACTGCAGGACAAACGTTGGCCAATGGCGAAAACTCGATGTTCCAGACACTCGCGCGTAACAAAAAAGGTTTTTCGCTCGATCTGTTTCGCAAAGATAACGAAGACGCAACCAGGGTATTGCACGAGCTGTTGGGTACCGCAGACGTGTTCCTGCACAATTTCAGCCCAACCGCAGCAGCGCATTTCAATCTGGACTACGAGACACTTAAAGCGGTCAAGGCGGATCTTATTTATGCCAGCATCTCAAGCTTTGGCCTGGAAGGCCCTTATGCCAACCGCATTGGCTTTGACCAGACAATTCAATTTTTAGCGGGTCCCGCTTCACTGAACGGCACAGAAGACACACCACCCTTGCGATCTGTCGTACCCTGGGTAGATTACAGTACCGGTCTGTATACAGCCATTGGCATTCTCACTGCGTTAAGGCACAGAGAAGCCACTGGCGAGGGACAATGTATCGATGCGTCTCTCATGAGTACGACGGTAAGTTTTATGTCGTCATTTATTACTGAACACGCGATGCTGGGTACAGAGCGCGAGCGCATAGGTAACAGAGTCCACTTCACCGGACCCACCGACCTTTTCCCCTGCAAGGACGGACAGATCTACATCACAGGCATGATAGAGTCTATGTTTCATACGCTGCTGAAGGTGATTGGTCACCCGGAGCTGATCAATGATCCGCGATGTAAAACTGCTGAATCCTGTTTTGAAAATCGTGTTGAAATCGACAGCTATGTGTCTGACTGGACGAAAGAACACACTGTTGAAGAAGTGTCAGATGCGCTGGAAAAAGCGCGCTTGCCATTTGGTGTCTATCGAAAATACACAGAAATTGCAGATGATCCCCATGTGCAGCAGTGCAAGCTTATAGAGACAGTCGATCTGGAAATGGATGGCCTGGAAGCAGTGCCTGTATCTGGCATCCCTATTAAGCTGTCGCGCTCGCCAGGAGAAGTACGTCAACGGCCCCCACGGGTAGGTGAACACACCAATGAGCTTTTGAAATCACTGGGTTACGACGATAACGCCATTCAAGGACTCAGAGAAAAACGAATCATTTGACAGCTATGATTCCTGAATCACATTATGTGCTCTATTGTTCAGCTCCTGCTCGTTGCCCGCCTGTAGTTTTTCGCCAAACCAGCGCGTATTTTGATTTAAAGGATATAATCCGACATGTTCAAAAAGCCTGTCTGCGATATGAATGAACACATACGCGCCTCAGATACGATTGACCCGGGGCAATATTTAACTAATCCAATGATTATGAAGAGGCAACAATGAAATCACCAATTTGCGATCTACTGAACATCGAATTTCCATTAGTCGCCTTTAGTCATTGCCGTGATGTGGTCGTTGAAGTCTCCAGGGCTGGCGGTATGGGCGTATTTGGTGCCGCCGGGGTCTCCCCGGAAGAATTGGAAATTGAGCTGGCATGGATTGACGACCACATAGATGGAAAGCCGTATGGTGTTGACTTGATTATTCCGGCCAAATTTGACGACGGCAAAAACACCGGGGGACGCAATATCAACTCAACAAGTAGGGATGGTAGCTCAGCAGATGCAAAAATATCGCCTGTAGCGCATGAACACACAACCTTTATACGCCAATTATTAAAACGCTACGCTATAGACAGTGAAGATCTAACGGATGCCCGACTGGCTGGCAGCACCGCTTTGGCAAATAATGTACATGATGATGCAGCCAATCGCCTGCTGGATGTTGCATTTGCTCACCCCATTGGCCTAATTGCAAATGCCCTGGGTGTCCCTCCAAAATTTATGCGGGAGCGATGTAAGAAAGAGGGCGTCCCGGTCGCCGCTCTCGTTGGAACCAAAGATCATGCGATTAAACAAGCAAAAGCAGGCATCGATATTTTGGTTGCTGTCGGCGGAGAAGCGGGCGGACATTGTGGTGATATATCCACTTTAGTGCTGGTACCAGAAGTTTATAAGGCCGTGCAAGAGTACGGCAACATCCCTGTTCTGGCTGCAGGTGGCATCGTCACAGGACAACAGATGGCCGCATGTATGGCCATGGGCGCTGTCGGTGCCTGGACTGGCTCAGTGTGGTTAACCACCAGTGAAGCCGAGACCTCACCAGTTGTCATCGAAAAGATGTTGAAAGCCACCTCCTCTGACACCGTAAGATCACGGGCCCGCTCTGGCAAATACAGTCGTATGTTGCGTTCGCCCTGGACAGATGCCTGGGAAGCCAAAGGAGCGCCATCACCTCTACCACTACCCTTGCAATTTAACCTTACTGAGCGGCCATTACGTAAAATCACCAAATTAGCCGATGGCGGCCACAAAGGAGCCAAGAAGCTAGCGACCTATTTTGTAGGTCAGGGAGTTGGATTAATGAACACACCAAACTCAACCCGCGGCGTGGTCTACAAATTTATGGAAGAGTTTCTCGAAGCAACCGAGAGACTAAACCACTTCGTAGGGTCGGAGGCGGAGAAAACGGATCAGAATAAAATATAGATTCCGTTTAAGTTATCCCCAAAGTAACCTGGCCGGGCACAGTGCCCGGGGTTTTACATCGAACGCGCTCATCCCCGCGACATTGTTAGTCATTCGCGTAGCAGCGACCGGTGCCAGGCAGTTGCTACGAATGTTGCGGTTTGCACCCTCCAGCGCCAGTGCATTCTCCGCCGCGTTGATGATCACCACCCTGTCTTGGAAATCGCTCATTTATACCTCTCTTCTAACCGGCGCATTAATTCTGTAAGCATCATGAATCAGTGAATGCCAGGTGATTACAGCTTAGCTAGCACATATCGATGAACTGATAACCCTCAACAGCAGCCAGGTCAATGATCTTACGGTATTTTGGCACTCCGCCAAAATATGCGTGATAGCGAACCTTGTTCTCTCCGCGGCCTGCCATGTTTTCGTTGTAACCCGTAAACCAGCTTTTACTGCGGCGCAAAAGCAGCTTCTCGTGCGCATTGACCACTTGCTCGTGCCATTCCTGCTCGGCCTCTAGTCGCACATCGAGGCGAGTGATTCCCTTGTCTCTCGCGTGGGTCAGTAAGTCTGTAACCCAGTCTACGCCAGCTTCTATCGCCCGTGGAAAGTTGGTCGAACCTGCGACGCCCTGTGGACCTGCTATCATGAACATATTTGGGAAGTCGTGAGTCATAATGCCAAAGTAGGTGTTTGGCTCGTCTTTCCACTTGCCTTTCAGCCTTGTGCCCCTCACACCCTGTACGTCCAGCTTCTCCCAGGCGCCAGTTATCACATCAAATCCCGTTGCATAGACAATCAGGTCAAGGTCATAGTGCGCTTCGCTTGTCTGGATTCCCTGCGGCGTGATCCGCTCAATAGGGGTTTCTGTGATGTCGACTAACTCAACGTTGTCGCGATTGTAGGTCTCGAAGTAGTTTGTTTCCAGAGGCAGTCGCTGAGTAGCAAATCCATGGTCTTTGGGGACCAGTTTTTCAGCTATCCCGGGATCTTTTACACGTTCTCTGATACGACCGGCAATGTACTCGGACAGTTCCTGATTGGCATCTTCATCGAGTAGAACCTCGGGAAAGTTTCCTGCCATTATGGCAAAGCCAGGTGTTGAATAGAGCGTGTCCCAAAACGTTTTTCGCTCTTCAGCGGCAAGATTCCAGAAGCCACGTCGATCCGGCAAATGCTCAAAACCGTTGGGGGACTCGGCGCAGTTGGCAAAAATCTCATCGTACCGAGATCGAATACAGGTCATTTCCTTCCCTGATATCCTTGAATTGTTCAACGGCGTAGACCAATTGGGTCGACGTTGAAACACTTTCAAAGAGTCGACCTTGTCCGCTATTTCAGCAATTACCTGGATGCCTGTCGCACCGGTGCCAATCACTCCAACGCGAAGTCCTTCGAGCTTGATGGACTCCCTGGGCCAGTAATAAGTGTGAAATGCCTGCCCCTCGAAGCTCTCCATGCCGTCGTAGTGCGGCAGCGTCGGAGCCGACATAATACCCATACCAGTAATTACAAAACGCGTTGTCAGAGTATCTCCGTTTTCGGTATCCACACGCCACAAGTGATTGTTGTCATCCCAACGCATGCCTTTCACTCTTGTTTTGAAACGCATGTGGCGGCGCAGATCGAACTTATCGGCCACAAAGTTGAGGTAGCGAAGCGTCTCCGGCTGGGGCGAGAAGCGTTCCTTCCAATGCCATTCTTCCAGCAATTCCTTCGAGAATGAGTAGCCGTACGTGTAGCTTTCGGAGTCAAACCGACAGCCGGGATATCGATTACGATACCAGGTGCCCCCGAGATCGTCATCACCCTCAAGTACAATCGCCTTGACCCCAAGGTCGATCAAGCGCTTGATCTGGTAGATGCCGGATACACCGGCACCCACTAAAATCACTTCATAATCTGGATTTTCTTTCATACCTCAACCTGGTTTTGTCTTGAGAATAGAATACTCATATAAGGGGGACTTCTATCGACCGTCAATCGGACGTTTGCTGAAATACCCTCAACTCCGCCAGCGATAGCGACATCAGAATATCCACTGGCAATTTGGCTGGCCGCTAACGCAATTGAATTCAACCCGGATGAGCAAGCCCGACTAATTGTAGCTGCGGATGTTGTAACTGGCAGAACCGACAACATAAGCGCCATTCTGGCAGTGTTATTAGCGTGATTTCCAACGGGTCGAGCGATTCCGGCAATCACATCGTCCACTGCAGAAAGATCAAGAGCTGGATTCCTCTCTAATAAGGCATTTATGCAAGTAGGCCAGTAAGTCATCCGGCCTTGTAATGTTCAGTTTCCCGCGAAAGAATTTGGCAAAACCGCTACGCACGCTATCAATAATTATTACATCTTGCATTGGGCTACCCTAATATATTCCATGATTGAGCAGGATTTTACCAACTTCTACATTTGGAACTCGGGCACATGAACGACCAGTCCTTCCAGTTCGCCGGTGATTTCAATTTGACAAGAAAGCCGAGAACATTCTTTCTTCTCTGGATTGAGGTTCAACATGGATTTCTCTCTCTCCGCTGGCTCGCCCACAATTGGAAACCAGCTATCGGTGACAATCACATGGCAGGTCGCGCAGGAACACTCTCCGCCACAATCGGCATCCACTCCCGAAATATTATTATCAACCGCGCCTCTCATTAGCGTCGAGCCCAAATCAACCTTGACAACTGTTTCTACACCGTCGTGTTGTATATATTTAATGTTTGGCATACCTTTCCCTGACTCTGTTAGACATCAAATTACTTTCTATTTTTTAGCGTGAACGATAACTGGAAGCAAAGTGTAACCCCGGATGAAATTTGATACTGATCTTACAGGTTTTCCCACGACTTCGATGTCGTCAAACCTCTTCATGATTTCTTCCCATAAGACCCGGAGTTGCATTTCCGCCAAACGATTTCCCATACATCGATGCAATCCGTAACCAAAGGCAACGTGTTCTCTTGGGTTCTCTCGGTCGATAATCAGTCTGTCAGGGTGCTTAAATGCGTCCTCATCCCTATTCCCGGAGACATACCACATCACGACCTTGTCACCCTTCTTTATGTCTTTCCCGCCTACCTGGCAGTCTTGCGTTGCCGTGCGACGCATATACGCCAACGGTGTTTGCCAACGAATAATCTCTGGCACCATATTTGGGATCAAACCCGGATCTTTTCTAAGCTTTTCAAACTCTTCAGGGAATTTATTTAGAGCAACGACCCCCCCGGTTATTGAATTACGAGTCGTATCATTACCTCCTACGATCAACAAAATTATATTTGCAAGAAACTTCATTGGCTCAAGGTCTTTAGTTGACTCACCGTGTGCAAGCATCGTAACCAAATCGAACTCACCGGGGTTCTTCAAGCGCTCATCACGCAACCGCAGGAAGTATTCCAGGCACTCTCCCAATTCTTTTTGTCGCTGCTGCCTCGTAATCTCACCCGGCCCAGCCGCTGACACCTCAGACCACCGCGTTAATCTATAACGATGGTCGAATGGAACATTGAACAATGTGGCTAACATTTGTGTAGTCAATTCGATTGAAACCCGTTTTACCCAATCAATCTCAACGCCTGTCGGAAGGTCATTGAGAATATTGCATACTCTCTCTCGTATAACTGGCTCCATATTCCCCAGGTTTCCAGGACTGACAATTGGAGCCACCACTTGTCTCTGAACATCATGCTGCGGTGGATCCAGATTCAAGAATGAGGGTAAAGTTAAATCCTCCTTCATGTCATGGAGAAGAATATTGACATGAGATGAGAACAGTTCGTGATTCGTATCTACATACTTGATGTCACGAAATTTTGTCACGGACCAGAATGGACCTGCTGCGCGACTATCCTGATGGAAATATACCGGTGACTCTTTTCTCAATCGCTCAAAATACGGCCAGTGTCTATTTGCAGCGTGTAAATCCCAGTGACTAACGTCAAAGTCTTCCAGGGGAATCGAGTACGCCTCATCCTTTGCCTGTGACATTAGTTTTGTATCGTCAACAAATGTATTCATTCTTGTTTCCCCCTCGCTTGTATCTGACCACTGGATATATTCATTTTGACTGATTACTCTATGATGAATTGCATTAGTACACCAATATGGGAGCGTACTTTCAAACCTGTGTATATGATCTATACAAGTTGCAATTCTGTCTAATTCTTTTGGGTCGGCCTGATATTCTGGAAGAGAATGCTTTAGTTTTCGACGGATTCTGGTTACTAGCCGCATCATTACACTGATACTTGGCGGCACAATGCGTCTGGCAGGGCTTACTTGTATGATCGAATTTCCGTTTCTGGCTTTTTCCTGCATCAGACAGCTAATGTATCGAATCAAGCTGCAACACAAAGCCTTATCCCCTGCCGTTATCCGTAATGCCTTGATTCATGTGCAACACAGCGTGTTCAAACACAAGCGCACCAGGAAACGCTAAGTCATGTCTTCTCAAATCAATCCAGAAGAAAAAAAATCTATGCTGTGACGGGATTAAAAGCGACTACCACAGCTTACCCACTGTACTGATTGATATAATCCTTCAATATCTGGGCATTTGTAGTGCCTGGGTATTTTTGTGTTTTTTATAAATCAATGACCTATGAGGGTTGACCGTCGAAGTCATAAGGTAGGCAGTTGGGAGTTAAGGCGGCTGATGACGCTATGCCGCCCTGACCCCGGCTTTCGCCAGTATTCTCTTTTAGGTTTTATAGAATACGGGATTTCCTGGATTCCCGTTCCCCACCTGCGCGGGGACAGGCTTCGCGGCAATGACGGTGCGGTGCAGAGGCGAATGGAGCCGGGTCTAAACTATCTGCTCACCTAATCGAATACGCTTACCACTTATATTGAAGCCGCCCGAAGAAATTTACACCGCGTCCAGGCATGTGGTTACCAAGCGTTACTTCGCTGCCAATCACTCGGTTGAAGCCGGTTAAATGATCGCTGTAATCTTCGTCGAACAGGTTTTCGGCACCGGCGGTTACAGTTAAACCGTCATTGACTAGCCAGGTCAGGAAAACATTGGTGAGTGCATAGCCGTCAGTTTTTAGAAAAGAATTGTTTGGGTTAAGCGGGTCTAGTGTGTTGCTTCGAGAAAGCGCGTCTTGTTCGGCCACGAACACCTGTTCGATTTTGGCAGTGAAGTGGTTTGTCTCGTAGAGCAAAGAGGCTCGCGCGCTGTCAGGTGCTATCCGATAGATATTGTCACTGATGTCGCCGCGCACTCCATTTACCATTGAGGCCAGCCCTTCAACCCGCCAGTGCGAATTAATTTTTGCGCCAAAAGTCAAATCGAAGCCATTGAATTCGGCTTCTGTATTAGCAAACACCAAGGGGCTGGGGTCACCGTTCGCCTTCGCACTTACACCGATAACAGCGATATTAGTCGCCGCTACGCCCTGAATGTAATCATCCACATTGCGATGGAATATTCGCGCTGAAAAGCTAAAATTTGCAGCGATCCAATCAATGCCCAGGTAGTTGTTACCATCGCCAATTCCAGCATTCGCTTCCAGGGGAAGCCACAAATAGCGTTCCTGATAGATCGGCGAGCGGTTTTTTTGTGCAAAGCCCAGCTCAACTACCAGCCTGGCAGTGGCTTGGTAGCGGGCTTTAACGAGCCAATCGAGATGGTTATCGTCTTGTTGGCGGTCAGCACTATTAAAGCCCTGGCGTAACAGCCAAACCGCCCGTGGTGGTGTGCCCATTGGCCACATCGCCGGGTTCATATCCACCAAACGCGCCGCAAACGCATCCACGGCGCCAGTGCGCATGGCTACGTTTTCAGAGCGAAAACCGGCTTCGAGATAGCCCCGGTCACCGAGCAAAGAGGACCATTGGCCGAAAACGGCAAGGCTTTCAACCTCTGTGCCATTAAAATTAGTAACAAAGAACGGCGCGAAATCAGGATCATAAACCGTTGCGTCATGTTTGGCGTCTTTGCCTTCTACGCCAGCGATTACTGTGCCCGCAGCAAGGGGCCAATCAAGGCTCACTTTGAAGCCAGACTCCTTGCTTGCTGTTAGCACCGAACGATTATCGTCGCCCGCAAACGGAGGCAGGGGGAGATTGGAAAAATTTGGCGTTGGACGTAATAAGGAATTGCTCATGCCGTGATCAATAGCGGAGCCGTAGATTTGAATGGCAAGGCCCACAGCGCCGATTTCGGTACCATAGCTGAGGTTCCACACCGCCGTATCAAACCAGTCAATGTCCATAGGCAGGCCCGGTGTGCCAGTATCCTCAGTTTCTAGTTTGTGCAGGTTCAATTCAAATGCATGAATCCCTGAGCGAAAACCATAACCAATGCCGTACACGTCTCTCTGGTATTCCGTGGTGTCTACGGTTGTTTCGCCTGATGCATAATCGTCGCCGTCATCAAAGCTGGCTACAGCATAAATACGCTGGCTGTCCGAGCTTAGACCAAACACGCCAGAAAGACTGCTTCCGTCATCAACACTGCCGAACGACGCTTCGGTGTCGCCACTGAATTTCCAGCTATTGCCGCTCGCGTAGTCGGGTTTTTTCCAATAAGCCGTGGCCGCACCGCCGATGCCGCCACCAGTAGCTATTGAGGCTATTCCCTGTTCCACGACTAATTCTTCCATCAGCCCGGCCGGGATATGGTGCAGCGGCGGTGCCATCCAGTTGGGGCCGCCGCCGTGGATTAACATGCCGTCCACACGCACATTCATCCGCGGGCCGGACATTCCACGGTATTGAATTTGCCCGGTTAATGGGCCATTGTTGTTGGCAGCTCCACCGGGCACCTGATTCATCAGTTTGGCAGCGTCAACATTCGCGCCGCTGCGTGCTGGCGTGAATGCGGTTTCAAGGAATGCCTGTCGGCCAACTACTACAACTTCTTCGACCCGCTCCTGAGCCTGAACCGTTGCACTGCATGCAAAAAAAAGCAGGCTTAGTGCTATGGGCGGCTTAAATCGGTTCTTAAATCGATTCGCGGTTTTTTGTTGTATCACTGCAAGCTCCCGAATATCAGCGTAGAGGCGGTGGAATGGGTGAGTTTTTAGAAGTAAATTCAGATTACATGATGGCGGTAATTATAGTAATAGAGTCACAAGCCTCGCCTGTGGCATATTGTCACACTGTCTTGTAGTAGAAATGACCCGAATGTAGTAAAAGAGACCTGATATGTCTGCACAATTGTCGGAAGTGCGGCCTGGCTGTAGTAGACTGGCAGGGGAAAAATGAGCATGCAGAGTTACAAATTCGAATTGGCTATCGGGCTGGTGAGAGTGTGCAAAAATCCAGCATTTGTCATTCCCGCACCCCCGTCATTCCTGCGCCCCCGTCATTCCTGCGAAAGAGACTGTGCAAGAAACCAATATTCGTCATTCTTGCACCGCCCCGTCATTCCTGCGAAAGAGACTGTGCAAGAAACCACCACCCCTGGTCACATTCTCATTACTGCCCTAATTCACCGACCTTGCTGGTATTTTAAGCCGATACACCGCCTCTGTAAAAATACCCAATAATTACAGTAATAAACATCCATAACCTGGCCCAATTATGATACAATAACGAACATAACTAACTGATTCTAATCATTAAACAGAGGCTTTATGAGTGATTACATACACGGTTTAAATCGCCAGCAACAACTGTTATTCCCAGAGCGGCTAGAGGATTATGTCAGCGAGGATGCGGGTGTTCGTGCCATTGATGCCTATGTGGATAGTTTAGAAGTTGAGGCCTTGGGCTTTAAGACAAGATATAGCGACAAAAATAACAATGGCCGCCCCGCCTTTTGCCCAAAATTGATGCTGAAACTCTACATTTACGGCTATACCAATAAAATAAGAAGTTCCCGCCATCTGGCTCGGGAAACCCATAGAAATATCGGGCTTATCTGGTTATTGCAAGGCTTAAAGCCCACCTATAAGACGATTGCTAATTTTAGAAAAAATAATGCCGCAGCACTCAAGAATACGTTTAAGGAATTTGTTTTGCTGTGCCAAAACATCAATCTCATTGAAGGTCAATTAGTGGCACTGGATGGGGCGTTTTTGCGAGCCAATGCGTCCAAAAATACCTTGATTGTTAAAGCCACTGTGGATAAAAAAATAGCCAGGGTAACGCAGGCTATTGAGGACTACCTGAACTTATTAAACACCACAGACCAGCAGGAGGAACCGGAACAGACTCTGGATGATCCTGATTTGATTGATAAAATACAAGCACTTAAAGAGCGCAAACAAAAGCTGGAAGAGGATTTGAATACCTTAGAGCAATTGGACAAGAAGCAACATAACACACGGATGCCGCATTGATGTGCAAACCAGCGCATCATCTGGTCGCTTATAACTGCCAAATTGTGGTGGATGACAAAGCAAAGCTGATTGTTGCTACGGATGTATCAAGTCAAGGCAATGACGCACAGCAGTTGCATCAGATGGCAAGTCAGGCGAAAGAAACCTTAGCCCTTAAGACTTTGGCTGTGGTTGCCGACAAGGGCTATCACAGTGCAAAAGAGATAAAGAACTGTGTTGATGACAAAATCTACCCAATCATCCCGCCAATTGATACGCAACAGAAACAAAAGAAAACGGGCAGATATACTAAAGAGGATTTTGTCTATAACGAGGAGCAAGACGAATACACCTGCCCCAACAACAAAACACTGACAAAAACAGCAAGCCCAAGCCTATCCAAAGGCAAGCTTGGGTTTATTTACAGCACCAGTGCCCTAGATTGCAAGGCTTGCCCTTTGCGTAGCGAGTGCCTGGCAAAGCAAACACCTCACCGAAGAATATGGCGCTGGGAACATGAAGCCTTTTTACAAGCCTATGGTGAGGTAATGCAAACAGAATCAGCCAAGGCGATTAGCAAAAGAAGAGGGGCGATTGTGGAGCATCCTTTTGGCACCATAAAGAGGTCATTAGGCTGGGATCACTACCTGGTCAGAGGCAAAGAAAAAGTATCCGGAGAAAACGCATTGATTATGTTTTGCTATAACTTTAAGCGTGTTTTGAACATGTTAGGCACCATGCTGTTCAATAAGCTGCTATTAGCTATAAAAGCAAGCAATATTGAAGCCGTAATGGAAGCAATCAAGCGACATCTTTCTTTTTGCGTCCACTATTCGATGGTTTATGCCAGAAATGCCTATTTTTGCAATAAACAAGCTTATTTCACCTGCCGGCTTTTCATAAGAATCCTTTTTTACCCGTACAGGACTCAAAATGCTCAATAGTGGATTGGTGAGCTGGCGTTTGTTGCACAGTCTCGAAAGCAGGAATCCAGTAAAACACCCAAACCGGCAAAGATTTTCCACAGGTAACGCAGCCTGGCGAAGGTTTCTTGTACAGTCTTTGATGCAGTATTCAATCAGCAGCAGTCTTTTGTTGTTGCTAATGATTAGCCCTCTCTCTGCCCAGGAAACTTCAGCACAGATAGAGGCGGCTGCGATTGGCGCTGAGTTAGATGCTGAACAAAAAGCCGAGCAAGGCAAGCTGCGTGAATTAGAGATCAGCAAAGAGCTAAAGCAACGCCAGCAAGCCATCAATGATTTACAGAGTGATCAAGGAATCTACGCTACTCAATTACAAGAAGCTTACGGCGATCTTGCGGCGCTCTATGAAGAGTTGCAAGATTTCGACTCGGCGATCACTATTTATTCCGATGCCCTGCAAATAAGCAGGATCAATAGCGGTCTCTACAGTGATCAACAGCTTCCGATTATTCAATCGCTGATTGATAGCAATAGTCAGCTACGAAACTGGGAAGAAACCGACGACCTGCACGAGCTAAGCTATCACATCAGCAGTCGTCTTTATGCGCCAGGCGAGCGCTCCTACCTACAGGCAGCGGAATATTATGGCGATTGGAAATTGCGGCTCTTGCGAGAGAATTTGCTGGATCAAAATTACCGCGCCTATGCACGCGCCGCGGAAGATTTAAGCAATTTCTATGATCGGATAATCAATAATCTGGACGTGCAGCCAGAGCTGAAGCCGGAAAGTCTGCTACAGATACTCTATGCCAGGACGGAGACGGATTTGGTGTTGGCAAGAGCTATCGCCAGTACCCCTTACACAGCCTTCGAAGGAACCGCCAGTCGAACTATTACGCGATCCAGATGTCGCAATGTTCGAAACGCCAGCGGTCAGGTGGTGAGGGAGTGTGTGAACGTACAAGTTGAAAACCCGAGGTACCGTCAGTCGCAGCGAGACGCAAAACAGTTTGCAATAAATCGAAGAACCAGGGCAGTACAAGAATCCATTGACCGGCTTCGGCAAATATATACACAGAGTAATGACCTGGGCAGCGCTGAGCGGGATCAGCTTGAATCGCAAATTGCTGAGTTAGAAACACAGAATAGCCTGATAGCGCGCCAATCTCGTTCTCGCCACTTGTTCTAAGAAATGCCGCAGAAACTGCCCCAGGAAATAACAACTATAGTTCTCGTTATTTATTGAGTCAGAGCCTCTGCGCTTGAGGCTGTGCAAAAATCCAACCTTTGTCATTCCTGCACCACCTCCGTCATTCCTGCACCACCTCCGTCATTCCTGCACCACCTCCGTCATTCCTGCACCACCTCCGTCATTCCTGCACCACCTCCGTCATTCCTGCACCACCTCCGTCATTCCTGCGAAGGCAGGAATCCAGTAAAACATCCAGGCCGGCAAGGGGTTTCCACAGGTAACGCAGCCTGGTGTGGGGTTCTTGCACAGTCTCTAAAGCCACGCTTTTGAAGCCGCCAGCGCGATTGTTAGAAATTTCAATGGACAAACAACAGCGTCTGTACTAAAGTTTGTGTATGGCTTCTGATGCTCTCGCCTTTGATACACACCGTTTCGTTAAACGTATGACGGCGGTCGGTATGCCTGTACAACAAGCCGAAGCACTTGCCGAATCTCAAGTTGACCTGCTCAATTCCAACCTCGCCACCAAGAACGAATTAGCGAAAACCGAGTCCGCGCTTAAAACAGACATTGCCAAAATCGAATCCGCGCTTAAAGCAAATATTGCCGACACCGAGTCCGCGCTTAAAGCAGATATTGCCAAAATCGAGTCCACGTTCAGGGCAGAAATTGCCAAAACCGAAACACACCTGATCAAGTGGATGGTTGGCTTAACAATGGGTAGCGTAGGGGTGATGGTTGCTCTGTTCGGCTTTTCCCTCCGCTAACAAATAATCATCAACACCCACAATCATTTTCGCCCATGATACAAAGTGATTCTGACTCGTTGGGTGTTGCACTGGGTTCCTGCCTGCGCAGGGTTCTTGTACAGTCTTTTCAGCCTCGCCAGAAACAGGCAGGACTTGTATGCAGGATGTACAGGCAGATAACTGCCCCTGCGTTACCTGGACTCACACCATTCATGGCGGTTGTTAGAGAGGAAATAAAAACAGCAAGCAAAGCTGCCACTGATGGTTAGTGAACTGAGTTACAAGATTCAGTTGGAGAAAAAAAGTTTTACGATGCCTACTGCCAGTGTTGCGGCTACGCCCATACCTCCAAGAACACCGACCAACACCCAAACTTTTATTTTCTGAATATCTTCCCTGGTGGCGCAATATTCCATCCTGGCTTCAATTCTAGCTAACCGCTCACCATAATTACCGCTACCGCCATTCGAGCCAGAACCTCGCCCCGCAGTAATCGGAGTAACATTCCTGGTCTGATTGTTCACGATCGACCCCAAAGGTTCAACTTCTCCCACAAGGCCGAGTCGTAAAAACCATTGTAATCCTCCATGTGAAACACCACGCCCGTATTGTCGGCCACAGTTCCGTCAATACAGAGCATTCTGGCAATATCCGAAGGAACTTTGTCCGTGTCTGCCACCGCCCATACCCCAAGCATGATTTCATAATTAGTATCTGGAAACATCTCTCGCACCATTTTTTTGATTCGGTCGGCATCCGGCGAGATAATAATAAAACGATTCATTGTATTGTATCGCATTGAGTTTATTTTCAAATTTAAAGTGTGTACTTTCTGCACAGTATATTCACCGTGTCAGATGAATACACCCATAATCTAGCCCATTTCCCCTGAAATGTCATCAATAAATGACACCCACCCCTGCTATTGTCCGGTATAACGCTGTGTAAACTGTATATCAATACCGACAAACGGAAGGCTAAAGATTGCCGCGCAAGATTTCCTGTCATTGATCCAGCAAAGCCCTAACTTCTTTCAGATACCGGCACTCTCGCCGTGTGCGTCAACAAACAAATCTACCGCTTTCTAAGCTGCCTGTGCGGCAGTGAACATTTTATACGTCCATCTCATTGTTATCACGTTGTGATTTGTAGGTAGGCCTTGGTCGGTTATACTGGAAACTCAGATTGAAGGCATCCCTGCTTCGTTGTGATTTGTAGGTAGGCCTTGGTCGGTTATACTTCAAAGAAAGCCCTCACTGCCCAGCAGTATGTTGTGATTTGTAGGTAGGCCTTGGTCGGTTATACTGGTGATGGCTCTGGCGATGTCAATGGCTGTGTTGTGATTTGTAGGTAGGCCTTGGTCGGTTATACTACATCGTCTAGCGCTGTCGTTGGGCCAGCGGTTGTGATTTGTAGGTAGGCCTTGGTCGGTTATACTAGTATTTTATATTTTAATGATACCCCCTGCGTTGTGATTTGTAGGTAGGCCTTGGTCGGTTATACTGGAGCGGTTTGCCGTATCGGTCTACAGCGCGTTGTGATTTGTAGGTAGGCCTTGGTCGGTTATACTAGCTACTTTGGCTTCTTCGCCTGTTCTTTTGTTGTGATTTGTAGGTAGGCCTTGGTCGGTTATACTATTTAGTTCCACGTCCAAGCACACAAGCCGGTTGTGATTTGTAGGTAGGCCTTGGTCGGTTATACTATAAATAATTCCCCATAAGCTTTCTTTTCTGTTGTGATTTGTAGGTAGGCCTTGGTCGGTTATACTTTGCTCACTGTATCCGCATCGCTCGGCTATGTTGTGATTTGTAGGTAGGCCTTGGTCGGTTATACTCACTCTCCATCCGAGCAGTTGAGCGGCGTTGTTGTGATTTGTAGGTAGGCCTTGGTCGGTTATACTAACACCGAATTCTGTTGACAGGCTGCGAGAGTTGTGATTTGTAGGTAGGCCTTGGTCGGTTATACTCTGGCAGCTTACATCGTCTATTAGTGCCACGTTGTGATTTGTAGGTAGGCCTTGGTCGGTTATACTGTCCGTCTATTATGACGTGCTTGCCTTTTTGTTGTGATTTGTAGGTAGGCCTTGGTCGGTTATACTAGAGACATTGGATACAAGAGGATATGAAGGGTTGTGATTTGTAGGTAGGCCTTGGTCGGTTATACTTTCAACCTGTTTTTCCACCGACCTTCGCGGTTGTGATTTGTAGGTAGGCCTTGGTCGGTTATACTTGCAGGTATCGGGTATGTTTCGCCAACGATGTTGTGATTTGTAGGTAGGCCTTGGTCGGTTATACTATAATCTACAATGTACTTACGCTGTTTTATGTTGTGATTTGTAGGTAGGCCTTGGTCGGTTATACTCACTCTCCATCCGAGCAGTTGAGCTGCGTTGTTGTGATTTGTAGGTAGGCCTTGGTCGGTTATACTGTACATAATACCGACCATCATTTGCCTTACGTTGTGATTTGTAGGTAGGCCTTGGTCGGTTATACTTCCCAGATTTTCCGGACCATATCGTCTGTTGTTGTGATTTGTAGGTAGGCCTTGGTCGGTTATACTCTGATACCAGTGGTTATCCTCTGTTATCACGTTGTGATTTGTAGGTAGGCCTTGGTCGGTTATACTAATTGGCGTCGTACTCATCGTAGATGTTGCGTTGTGATTTGTAGGTAGGCCTTGGTCGGTTATACTAATTGGCGTCGTACTCATCGTAGATGTTGCGTTGTGATTTGTAGGTAGGCCTTGGTCGGTTATACTCGTGTAGTCTTTTCGGCCAGCGCGCCACATGTTGTGATTTGTAGGTAGGCCTTGGTCGGTTATACTATTGTGCGCTTTTGCTTCGATCCGCTCGTGGTTGTGATTTGTAGGTAGGCCTTGGTCGGTTATACTGAATGCCGTACTCGCTGTACGTGCCTGCTTGTTGTGATTTGTAGGTAGGCCTTGGTCGGTTATACTTCTTGCGCCAACCGGACCGGATAGATAATTGTTGTGATTTGTAGGTAGGCCTTGGTCGGTTATACTCAATTTACCTCGGCAGAACCGCTGCAAACAGTTGTGATTTGTAGGTAGGCCTTGGTCGGTTATACTCGTGTAGTCTTTTCGACCATCGCGCCACATGTTGTGATTTGTAGGTAGGCCTTGGTCGGTTATACTATCCCATCCGTATCCATCCAGAATGCCCTGGTTGTGATTTGTAGGTAGGCCTTGGTCGGTTATACTCTTAGGTTCTGGCATCCAACCAAGCTGGTCGTTGTGATTTGTAGGTAGGCCTTGGTCGGTTATACTCATACTCGCCGACTGCATACTCGCCGTCGGGTTGTGATTTGTAGGTAGGCCTTGGTCGGTTATACTCACTACAATGTAACAATATGAATTATTTGAGTATTTTGGCAATTTTTTTAGAAAAATTCGAGTTGGGCTGGCGCTCTCTCGGTTGGTTTGCGCTTTTTTCCATAATAAACCTCAATTTTTCCGAATTGTTTGTCGGTTATTTTAATGATTCGTACTTCGCCTTCGGGTGGCAAAGTTGATTTTACTCGTTTTGCATGAACCTGTGCATTCTCGTCGCTGGCACAATGCCGATAGTACACCGAGTATTGCATCATTCCAAAACCATCATTTAGAAGCTTTTTTCTAAACAGAGTGTACTGTCGGCGGGCTTGTTTGGTGTCTGTTGGCAAATCAAACAACACAATGACCCACATGCTGTTCAAGCCTCCAAAGCTCACATTCAAGCTCTGCTTACCAATACCGGATATTTGATGCTTGTTAATGTTCCGTCCAAACATCGTTTGAAATCAGCAACAAGATAGTGGCATGCCGCCATCATTGGCATTGTTTTCCTGTTCATTTGTACTGGATCGCCTAACAGTCCCAATATGTTTCGCTTCGTATCCTTATCAATTTTCAATTTTTCATTTTCCAGCCAAATTTGATAAACCAGCCAATCCACCCAGGGGCGAAACGGCTCCATTAAATCGTCCGCCAAACATAACGCGTTGTATTGATTGTGATGATGGATGCCGATTGCGGGATGGAGTCCACCAGCAACGATAGCGCGGGCAACCAATGCGCGTACAATCGCATATCCATAGTTCAACAATGCGTTTACCCCGGCTGCTTGGTAATCCCTCCTAAACGATTTCCCGAATAAGCGCGGCCAGTAATGCTGTGCCGCCTGTGCTTCGTGATTTGCCACATCCCCGGATTTAACTTTTGCAGCCAATCGACCCAGCACGGCGGTGTCCGTACCCGCCAAAGATAATGTTTTTGCTTGCTCCATAATTTTCTGTTGTACGACTTGTTTCCAAATTCGTTTTGTTACCGGCAGTTTCACACTTACTTGCATTCGCATCACTTTTTGGTGCAGGGTATGTCCATCACTAACCGGAAGGATCACCGAATACGGCAAGTGTCTTTCATCGCAAAATACAATGGCAACCTTATTCTGTTGACAAGCGATAATGACTTTTTGGGTGATGACAATAGCAGGATGTTGCAAAATCAGCACTCCCAAATCCTCAATGGGAACACGCCCTACGGTTTCCTCCTCTTTGTCAATCAATAACTGCTGATGCTTAATATGCAGATAGGCCGGCTCGGATATGTCAATGATACGCTTAATCATCAATTAAACTGCCGATAGCATTGATTTTGTGTAATTTAATTTGATGTTTATCAAAATTTTCTTTACCAATACCAATGCTTAATGATTCATCTTTATTTGATAGGGTTGATGCAGTATTTAATCTCATAACTATTTTTTTATTTGGCATATCAAGAAACTGAATTCGATAAAATACCCGCTCGCCAGCTTCTTTTTTAATACTGACCGTATCGTGCTTATGCAATGCCATAACAAACTGCCAATCTTCACCATGGTCTGTTTTAATGATGGGTTGCTTTTTGCCCTCTGGATTTAACTCACTTTTTATCCCTTTTGCGCGATGAGAGGCTTCCATCATGGTTACAAACTTGCCTTTGATTTCATCAGTTTCCCGGTCTCGGATAATCTCCACATGATGGATGTTGCCATACGACATGTATTTAAACACCTTGCCTGACTTGTCTTTAACGCCAAATTTCGTTTGACTTAAAAGCATTTTGGCGGTTTTGTTTTTAGCAGTCTTGACATTAGATTGCAGGACACGCACGCGCTTAATCGGTGTCTTACCGTCCTTGTGATAAACGACTTCCCCCTCTACAAAGGCTTCTTTGGTGGTGTTATATTTTGCAATATGTTCTAAAACAATCTCTTTGACGGATTCATCAACAATTTTATCAGGGTTCAGTTTTGGGTCATCAAGGGCTTTCCTGTAAACTAACCCCCCGTGTTTCTCAATATAATTTGCCCCGGTCTCCTCATGTAAACCGCCTGAGAGTTTTCGTTGTGGTGCGTGTGAAACAATGACGTGGTTTAGCTTTTCATACAAGTCAGCACGAATATCAGCATAAGGGGGTTCAATGTTTAGTTTATTGCGCTCAATCTGTTTAACCGCAGCGGTATAAAGTGAACGCGAGGTACTGGCGATTACCACCGCATCAATAGCATGATGCCGATGATCGGTGCGTTCCTTTTTATCGGTTTCACCCAGCAGATTGTTAAGGCCCCATTGGTGACGAATTTGACTCACCACAAAACCTTTGGTCACATTTACATCACAGCCTAATTGACGCACATACTCTTGTGCCAGTTTAGAAATATAACGTGTGTCTGTCAGTTGACTGCTGATAAAATCTCGTTTTTGCAAATCCGCTTCGGTTTGATAAAAACGATCAATTTTAGATTGCAACGATTTATCCCAGCGACTAACTGCCTGGGTGATTTGATTCCATTTTTCGTTATCACCACCCCAGGCATCAATGGGCGTTTTATCCGTTTTATTGCGGTTTTCTGCTACAAAACAAAGCACTTTATTCATATAAGAATCATCTAATGATTTTTTGAACGGCAAAATATGATCAATCTCAACCTCTGCTGTGAAAATCGCATGTTCAGGAATAGATTTTCCGCTGTAAGCACACCTACAATCCTGACCTTTCCATAGTCTATATCTTATTTTTTCGTCATAACTCGGGTAGTTTCCTCGATTTTGTTCTTTATATTTTTCCGTTGCCTCCTCGTTTTCTTTTTTGTTTTTAGCTTGTCTCTTCTCGTTTTCCTTGTAGCGCGCAGTATTCATTTCCAAATCCCGCGCCATTTCAATACGGATAATATCCGGTTTGCCATGTTGCTTGATGATGGCGTTTACCACGCGCCTCAGCTCGTGCAATCCTTTGTTGACGATTGGATTCGCGGTTTCGGGCGGTGCGGATAATTTATCCAAAACTTTACTTTCTTGCCGCTCAGCCTGATAGCCCGCTGCTTGTAATGCACCAATTTCTCCTGTTTCAATATCTTTTCTACTATAAATCAAGCCCTGTTCTAAAAAAGGCAGTAGTTTGTTGATAGCCTTTAACGAAAGGTTAGAATGCGATGGTTCAAATTCAAGCAAACAGAGCTTAACCGCCGTTTGTGTGTCAAAATGCCAATGACCGATGAGACGCGCCTTGAGGGCAGATTTTTTCTTTATGGTGAACAAATCCTCAAACAGGGATTTTTGCTGATCATCATCCATTTCGTCCCACTGATTTCCAATAACAGAGCGAATTTCACAGGCGGTTATGTTGCCTTTTATATTTTTAGTTTCTAAATTGAGTTTGGCGGATCTTTCCAGACCCAACTCTTTTTTAAGATTGGTAACGGTGATTTTTGTATTATGCTCAAAATAGGTTTTTAGTTTGGATTTAGCCGCTTCATTCAAACCAAGCCATTGTTCGGTCTGCCTTTCAAAATATTGCAGGTTATTAATATCTTGCAAATAACGAAATTTTTGCACTTCAAGCCGTGCTATATTGGCGCGATAATTTTTAGGTTCCAATGAGCATTTTCCTACACGATCCTTTTTGAGTTTGAGTGGGCGTTGATAAAATATGATTTTTTTAACCCCCTTGTTATCCGTCATAAAGTCATTGGGAAGATGGGCGAAATAGGATTCCTGCTGTTGCCAGATTTGTTTTAACTCAGCTTGGTACATCGCACGATCTGTACGCAGATGTCCACCTTCATGAGCGCGGTTACGTTTGCATACGCCTTTTTCTAACTGATGCAAATACTTGCCTAATGTACGGGCATCACTTGCTTCTATTTCCTGACGGACTGCCGCAATATCTGCCTTAAATTGACCCTCTTCTTTATCTTTACTGTCTTTGCTCGTTTGGTTATCCAATTCCGCCAGATAGTCAATGGTATCTGGATCATCAACTAAATCACCCGCAACTTGTTTTTTGCCACTCAAGAAGCCACGCCGCGCCACGAAGTGCAATAAAACTCGTCCAAATTCATGTGGCGATAATTCTTCATCTAACCCTTTGGCGCGCAGTTCATAAGGATTACCGATTCTATTTAACAAAATTTCTGGCTGGATATTGCCCTTCAGCTCTCTGGGGAGCAAATCAAGCGATACCAGATAATTAAGCATTTTTTGTTTGCGTCTTGCGCGTCTTTGAAGTACGCGCCTACCCAGGCGCATGTCGCGGCGTTTTTGGTTTTTGGGGGTTGGGACTTTTTCTTCTACTGCCTTGTTGAAAATGCGGCTACCGATGTCAATGATTTTATTGACTTTTCCGTCTTTTTGCTCAAGTAATGCCCAACCAACAGAATTACTACCCAAATCCAGCCCTAATATTTTCTTGTTTTTCTTGCCCATTTTTTAATTCCTGTGTATCATCGCGTTGTTAGTATAACCGACCAAGGTCTATTGATTTACTTTTCATACCAATGAAATTGCATATTTCGTAGGCTCCGCTTTCAAAGCGACCAAAGCCCTCCCAGCGGGGGCTTTTTTTTGCACACACTCCGGATAACTCCCAAACCTCCAGATAGAAATCTCTAAGCCCGGAAAGCCTTGGCTGTACAGTGATTAACACCAAAACCCTCCATCACCCACTGGATGCACAGTCCATGGAAGCACAACCCAAGGCTTGCGACCAGTAATAATAACGCTATTCGTTGATATACTGTCCAGGCAGCCCTGTCCAATATGAAATGAATCTGGAGCGGGCTGACAGCAAATAGCGACCCGGTCATGATGGGAGGGTGAAAACCATCATGAAACTTGACGTAACGGTAATTGATCAGCTTGCCGATTTCCTGGCAGTAACGCACTGGCAGTAGTGCGATAAGACCCTTTGCAGTTGAACGCAGAGCATGCTTGTTCAGTGATACGCCAGGCTGCCAGGGCCAGCTGTTTCAGCCTGGTTGAGACGGCAGCGCCAACGGTCTTGAAACCTATGCGTATCTGGAGTATATCCTGCAAGGTATTGCAGCGGCGGGCACGCTGGAAAACTGCAAGCTCTGCTACCCTGGAACACAGCCCTGGCAGCAGGCAATAAAGAAGTAGGTGTTGGCGATAGCGGGGTCGGAACCTATTGGGTTGATTTATTGGCGCTTACTAGTGATCCACTGTTCTATTGACTGCTATCGCGCCTCCATCGCTATCTCGTTTCGCGCCAGGCAGGGTTACACTGTCAACTAATGTTACCTAAAAGTTATTTCCTTGTTAACTGGCTTTAGCTCGATTTTCCACTATATTGATAGTCAGCAGGGAATGCTTTCGTGAATTACAGGGACGTAATCCCGCGATCATGACCGGAAAAGTAACTCTCTTTGAACACGCATTTTGGGATTTGTAGCGTGTGAATAAATAGGCCAGGAGTCGTTATCGTGTTTACTTTAGATCTACCAAATGAAATAGAAAAAAGGCTGTTGGTTCTCGCGATGCACACGGGACGAACTGTTCAATTTTGCGCAAGGGAAGCTATTCTGGATTATATCGATGAAGTTGAAGAGAGAATGTTAGCGATGGACAGGATTAGTGAAGATTGTCCTGAAGATGAGTATGCACAAAAAAAGTGAATAGCCGTAATAGTTGGTGGGGCAGCCGGATTTGAACCGGTGATCACTACACCCCCAGAGGTGCTTTGGGGTTTTGGGGTTTAACTAATTTTTTACTAATCAATCACGTTGCAACCCTTTGATGTGTGGGGAAGTTCTCAGAAAAACGAAGAACCTGACTACAAAGACAAGAGTTAATGGCGGAGAGAGAGGGATTGACCACTATTTGGCGTAGCCAATTCGCCCTTTTGAGGCAACGACTGGCGATATTCCACGCCGGGCTGAAGTTTACGAGGCGTTTAAAGCTCACGCCCGCGCGATAGGTGCTGCCGATAAAAATGTTGCACCCCTAGTCACGGAAATTCGCGACTATACGCGGTATTTTTGTACGATGGCTCTTTCTACTGAAACTGATGCTGAGTGGGTTTGTCGGAAAATGGAGTTTTAGCTTGTTGTGAATATTTAAGCCATTGTTATTAAACATAGTATTTTTTAAGATTGGAGTGATTTTGAATTAACCGACAGTCCCTGAGTTGAAATTGGTATTCCATGATTTGCGTGAACTCAAGGTCGATGTTTCCTGGCCGTTTCTTTTGGAACTAAACAACCCGGTTAAGAGACTGTGCGAAAATCCAATATTTGTCATTCTTGTGAAAGAGGCTGTGTAAAATCCAGTATTCATCGTTCCTGTACCACCCTGTCATTCCTGCGAAGGAGACTGTGCAAAAATCCAACATTCGTCGTTCCTGCGAAAGCAGGAACCCAGAAAAATAGCCAAACCGGCAAGGGTTTTCCACATGTAACACGGCTTGGCGAGGGTTTCTTGCACAGTCCTGTTTGCCGTATTATTGTGTCGATTCGGCCTGTTTTGCTGGAAAAACTCCTTTACACAGTGTTCAATGTGTCTGCTTGTGACACTTTCGTGGCGCGAAGCTGGATCAAACAACCGGAGGAAATTATGTCTCAATTTGCCAGGCGACTAACTCGGCTTACCCTTGCAACATTTGTCGCTGCCGCAGCGCTGGGCAGTCAATTTACTGCCGCATTGGAAGTAGGCGATAAAGCACCTGACTTTTCATTGCAGGCATCTGATGGCAAGACCTACAGCATGTCCCAGTTTCTGGGCAAGAAGCCGGTAGTGATTGCTTTCTTTCCCAAGGCTTTTACCGGCGGCTGAACCATGCAATGTAAAGCGCTGCGTGACAGTGCCAAAGAAATTCAGGGTTTTGACGTTGCTTACTTCATGGCTAGTGTAGATACACTGGAAGACAATACCGCTTTTGCTGAAGAGCATCAGGCTGGTTTCCCCATTCTTGCAGACCCAGACAAGGAAATGACTGGCGAGTATGGTGTCTTGATGGCGGCCGGTTTCGCTAATCGTTGGACCTACTATATAGGTGCCGATGGCACTATTTTGAAGATAGACAAAGAAACCAAAGCAGCGACGGCAGGCAAGGATTTAACCCGCACTATGGAAGAATTGGGTTTTCCTAAAGTGTAACCTCTCAAATTTTTGAGCCGAAAGCGGATTGGAAAGCACAAAATAGAAACCCCGGTACTGAGACTGTGCAGGAAACCCTCGCCAGCTACGTCAGGTGTGGAAAACCCTTGTCGGTTTGTGTGTTTTACTGGATTCCTGCTTTCGCAGGAATGACAGGCTGGTGCAGGAATGGCGAATATTGGATTTTTGCACAGTCTCTACTGCCAGGTATCCGGTGGTTTGTTGGCCTGGAGGCTGGGTAGTTATTGATCTTCGAGACCGCTAGCGCAATCGTGCCCAAATTATAACGATTGCTGGCAATAGACTGATTGCCGCGTCGCTGCACGCAGAGTATTTGTAATTGTAGAGTAAGGTAAAGTATATTGTACTCTCTTGGATGCTGTGACAGAATGCCAGGGAGCCTCTGAGCAAGTTCGATTATTTTATTGTGCGGGCAATAACGGAACGCAGCCATGTCAAAATCCGGCCTATGGGCTATAGCCGCAATAGCAGTTCTGACGCTATTGTATCTGCTGTATCTGGCTGCCACATTTGAGGCGCCAACAGGCACAACCACAATTATTGTGCCGGCGACAGTCACTCAAACAGAGCAAGAACCAGCACCAGTGATTCAGCCGAGCTTCGCACAGACTCGGTTACAGCCTCCCGCAGAACCCGCGCCAGTAGCAGCTACCCCGGTCATTGACGAAGCTCCCGATGAGGTGGAAATTCCAGAAGCTGCGATCGAAGAAGTCGAATCAGCCGTGGTGCAACTGCCCAGTCTGAATAACAGCGATGAATTTGTTTTTAAGGGCTTGCGGAGCCTGCAAAACGGTGCTGCGCTAATTTCAGTGCTGGCCAACGAACAACTAGTGCGAAGTTTGGTTGTGTTTGTAGACAATATTAGTCGAGATGAATTTCCGCAGACCGGGCTGCCCTATCGACGCATTGAGCAGGACATGCAGGTCAGTAATATCGATGATAATTTATTCGTAATGGATGAAAGCGCCCACGCCAGGTTCGATGAAATAGTAGATATTTTTGTGTCTATTGATGCCGATCAAGCAATGATCTTGTACCGAACCCTGTCACCCTTGTTTCAACAGGCGTATGCCGAGATAGGTTTTCGTAACGTAAATTTCGACGATAAATTACGCGCGGCCATAAATATCGTGCTGCGTTCACCCTATACGGAAGGACCCTATCAATTGGTCAAACCGTCGCTTATGTATTTGTATGCAGATGCGACTATTGAAAACCTTGAAGAAGCACACAAACTGCTGATTCGTATTGGGCCAGAGAACACAGCAAAAGTAAAAGCAAAGCTTCGTCAGTTTTCAGAAAGACTATAGCCAGGGCATCACGCTATTATTTCGAGCTGTCCTGGCAGTTTCGCGGAATGCAGTCGATGACAGGTCTGGTTTCATGATCGAAATACCGTCTCCCCTTGTTGATGTCAACTGGTTGCAAGACAATTTGCCAGCAGCCGAGCTAGTGCTGCTGGATGCGTCGCTTGCTCCTGTTGTGCCAGGTTATAGCTCCCTGAATAACGAACAAAATTTCCAGGCCATACCAGGCGCTAGACGTTTCGACTACAGCACGAAAATATGCCAGGCGAACTCCTCTCTTCCACACAGGATGCCTACTGCGGAAATATTTCAGGAGGAAGTACAAAAACTGGGTATTAATAGAGATAGCGTCATTGTTGTCTATGATGATGTAGGGCTATATGCAAGCCCCCGTGCCTGGTGGATGCTGCGCGCAATGGGCCATGACCAGGTCGCGGTGCTTGATGGAGGTTTGCGAGCCTGGATCGAGGCGGGGTATTCGACTGTCAATGCCTTGCAAGAGGACCTTTCCCGTGGAAATTTTGTTAGCGAATTCAATGCGCAGACATTCTGTGATTCCAGTGCGGTGTTGTCGGCTTTGGATGATTCCGGCTACGTTATTTTAGATGCCCGATCCAGTGGCAGATTTCATGGAACTGCGCCGGAGCCACGACCAGGTATTCGAGGCGGCCACATGCCAAACGCGAAGAATCTACCGTTCCCCGAAGTATTAAATGGGGGAACCATGAAATCGATCCCGGAACTGCGCGAAATATTTAAAAATCTTCTTACTGAAGACAAAAGACTAATTACAAGCTGTGGTTCGGGACTCACCGCCTGTATTCTTACCTTCGCTGCCCACCTTGCCGGACACCGAAACCTGTCTGTCTACGATGGCTCCTGGATAGAATGGGGCGCGCCCTCCAAACTCCCCGTTGTGACTGACTAAACCGACCCCGTTTATTCATCCCCACACCACCCCGGTCATTTATTCTCGCGCCACCCCGGTCATTCCCGTGAAGGAAACTACGCAGCAAATTTATAAAATACCGTTGTTTATACCTTGAGCCGGGTGTTTTGGAGGTATGAAGCTGCCTAATTGGGGGGAAACAAGGAGCTAATCGTCTACTACCATTCGACGGCAATAAACGTACAAGACACGGGTAATCGAATATATGGCCAGAGAAGAGAGAATAAGCCGAGCTTTCATAAAATTACGCGGGAAACTGGCAAGAGCCGTTTTGTCCATGGTACCGCCAAAAGACGTCGAGGATATTGTTCAGGAAACCTACGTTCGCGCCTGTCAAATGAGCGATATTGACAAAATCATGGAACCGCAGGCATTTTTGTTCAAGGTCGCAAGAAACCTGGCGCTTGACTACATCAAGTGTGCGAACACGCGCCTGGCTGTCAGCCGGGAAGATATCGATGAACCGGGAGCATCAGCCATGCTCCCGCTTGTTGACGAGACTTTGGAAAAGGTTGCTTCAAACGAGGAGTTTGCAGAATTTTGCGAAGCTGTCCGCCGTTTACCTTCGCAACGGCGTCGGGCTTTTGTTTTAAAAAAGGTATACGGCTATACACAGCGCGAGATAGCCGCAGAAATGCAGATCAGCGTGAAAACTGTTGAGCGCCATATATCGCTGGGTATGGAAAATTGTCTGGAATATTTCGACCGTGGCGGTGACGCCGTGAAGGCCGCGAAGAAAGGGCGTGTAAGTAACACAACGCATAATTTACCGTTTGTACCAAGAAACCAGAAAGGGCGTCATTGATGACTAACATAGTTAAAATTTCCAGTGAATCGAGAAGATACAAAGAGGTAACGGAGTGGATAACGCGATTGGACCGCGGCTTGACTGACAGTGAGGAGGAAACACTTCGAGAGTGGATGGCTGCGCGGCCAGAAAATGCAGAACAGTTGATTCAGGTTGCCGGCTTATGGGACAAGATGTCCACCTTGTCGCGCTTGTCCGACCTGTTTCCGGAGCCGAAGCCCCGCAGCCTGTGGCGACCACTGGCGGCGAGCTTCGTTGTGGTTGTGGTGGCGGGTATTTGGGGCTATAGCCAGATTATCGGCCAGGCGCGGACGCAAGCTATCGCAGCAGCAAGTGTTGTCCAGGCAGCAGTAGCAACCCACGAGACGGCCATCGGCGAGCAATCTACGCTTGTCCTGTCCGACGGCTCCCATGTCGTGTTGAACACCAATAGCCTATTGAAAGTTCGCTATACGCCGCAGCATCGTATCCTGATGTTGTTGCGCGGTGAAGTACACATCAATGTCGCCTCCGATTTGAATCGACCACTAAGCGTTTTCGTTGGTGACAACATTGTTCAGGCGGTCGGCACGGCGTTTGCCGTTGAGATTACCAACAAGCATAACGTTCAGCTTGTGGTAACTGAAGGCAAGGTATTGGTCGCCACGCGGCAGCTATCTCCTGGCACACCGGATCAAATCACCACAGCGGTACTTCCAGCCTCCGCGCTGATCGTTACCCAGGGGGAGGGAATCAATTTGGGTTCACCGGGTGCGCGGGTTGAAGCCGTGTCGCCCGAAGAAATCGCCGTCAAGTTATCGTGGTCTGACGGAAACTTGATATTCCGTGGTGAAACTCTTGAAAAGGCGATGGACGAAGTTGAGCGGTATACAGACCTTGAATTCATTTTTGTCCATGACGCCTTAAAACATGAAGTTATTTCTGGCCGCTTCAAGGTTGGTGACGTGGAAGGTTTGCTGACAGTGCTGCGTGAGAATATTGGCATTGCCTACGAACGCACTGACGATGGACGAATTTTGTTGAGTTCCTTGTAACTGACAATAAAGTGTCATTCCAGGGAGGCCGCTAAATCGAGGAATAATCAATGCAATGCACTCAAATTATTGGGGGAAAAGGGACGCTGATTCGTCTATACCCCAGAAGCGCATGAAGCGCCGATGGGAAAGAGATCGGAGAGCGATAGCCCGAATAATAGTCCGGGTAATGATCCGGCTAATAGTATCGGCAGTGCTGTTTGCACCGTCCTGGTTGACATGGGCCCAAAGCACTCCAGTCAACCTGCGGCTTGGCTTCGACATTCTTCCTCAGCGTGCGGATCTCGCGTTAACAGAATTTGCCGAACAAGCCGATCTCACCCTGGTATTCAGATTAGAGGACGCCCAGGACAAATATGCGAATCGCCTGTCAGGGAAATTCAGTCTGAGAGAAGCTATCGACGTCCTTCTCGAAGGAACCGGTCTGGAGCCGTCACTGGGTGACGGACTCGTTCTGAGAATTACCAGAAAGGCTCAATCGGAGCCAGCGGGGAATGATGTGAACAATGTAAAAAAGGCAGGCATCTTTGGCGCTTTGACGGCGTTTTTTATCGGAACTGGCGCAGTTGCCCAGGAGGCTGGCTCACAAGACAGCCAAGACAATAGTGACGATGTGCCAGAGCAAATTGTGGTCACCGGCGTGAGGGGAAAACCACGCTCTGTTACCGATAGCCCGATACCGATTGATATTTTTGACGCAGATAAATTGGACAGCCAACCACAAACCGGGCTATTTGAGTCCATGCGCTATCTGGTTCCCTCATTGAATGTGCCGCAGCGGGCAGGCGGCGGCACCGCGACATTTATATCTTCTGCCGGTCTGCGCGGTTTGAATCCTGATCAAACCCTGGTTCTGGTCAACGGCAAGCGAAGACATCGCACCGCGCTGATCAACACCAGCACCGGCTTGTTTAGTGGCTCTGCCGGCGTTGACCTGAACATGATTCCCAGGATGGCGATCAAGAGAGTCGAAATCTTGCGGGACGGGGCAGCCGCGCAATATGGCTCAGATGCGATAGCAGGTGTAATCAACGTAATTCTCGACGACGCGTCCACTGGGGGGCGGGTGACAGCCAGTCGTGGCGAAAATTTTGATCTTGCCGACGGCGAGTTCATCAACGTCGGTGTCAATGCGGGAGTTCCCCTGGGCGACAACGGGTTTCTCAACCTTTCCTTTGACTACCAGGACAAGGAATTCTCGAATCGAGCGCGGCCTGTGCCAATTCCAGCCGACCCCGCGAATGCTGGCGGACGGAATCTGTACCCAATACAAGCGAACGGAACACTGGATCCACGCGAGCACAGCATCAATCGATTGGTAACGACAAACTTCGGCAATTTCCCACAACGCACGTACGCATTCGGTGTCAATGCCGCGTACCAATTCAGCAAGGTCGAACTTTATAATTTCACCACTTACGCTGAGCGCGACTCAACGCTGGATTTTACTTTCCGGCGCCCGCGTGACTCGCGCGCTATTCCCGAAATTTATCCACAGGGCTTTCGCCCGACCGAGGTGATCAGTGAAGAAGACTACGAAGTCGCCACTGGTGTTCGTGGTGATTTTGACGACTTCGAATGGGATGCGTCGGTCAACTTTGGTCGCGATGAGTCGAATTGGAATAATACCGTTGGGATCAATGCCAGCCTGGGTGCAGTAAGCCCGACATCATTCTATCTTGGCCAGTTGATTGCCGAGGAGGCGACTGCTCAAATTGATGTTACCAGGGCTTATGGGCTTTCTTCTGGTGGCAATTTGCAAGTATCTTTCGGTGCCCAATATCGGCGTGAGGAATTTGAAATTACCGAAGGGGAGCCACTAAGTTATGCCGATGGCAATAACGGGCTGGCTCCCGCTGCACAGGGGTTCCCCGGGTTTTCTCCTGAAGCTGTCAATGACTTGTCGCGCAATAATAGCAACGCCTACGTCGAGTTGAGCTGGGATCCGACAGACAGATTATTCCTTGGCCTGGCAGCACGCTATGAAAACTTTAACGATTCCAGTGCGGATGAAACGATTGCAAAAATTAGCGCTCGTTACCAAATTACTGATTCATTTGCCGTTCGAGGTTCGGCGAATACCGGCTTTCGAGCCCCCAGCGTGCAACAACTGGGCTTTAAGGGAAGTCGTGGCCAATTCGCTGATCTCGACAATGATGGTATTGCTGAAACAATAGTACTGCGACAGACACTACCGTCCACCGACCCTGCCGCACAGGCGCTGGGTGCCGCACCACTGGTGCCGGAAGAGTCCGCAAATATCAGCGTCGGGTTCACCTGGGTAACTGACTTTAATCTGAGTTTGACCGTTGATCTGTACCAGCTTGATGTGGATCAGCGAATCGCACTTTCGACCCAATTCAACCGGGGGGATGGGCGGGCATCCGCATCAGGCGGCACTATTGGCAAGGAAATCTCAACACTGCTGGACACAGCCGGCTTTGATGAGAGCCTGGGCGGTGTCAATTACTTTACCAACGCAATTGATACCCGCAGCAAAGGTGTTGACCTTGTTGCAACCTGGCGCAGCGATTCTGATAACGGCTCATTCGTCTTTAGTGCAGCCTATAACTATAACGAACTGTCGATTCAGGCTGTCGATCCCAATCCGGAAGAATTGTCCAGCCTCATTCTGGCAGATGGAGCGCCGATCGTTCAGTTTGATCGATCGCGCCTGGGCACGTATACGGACGAATTTCCCGAATCCCACTTCTCGTTCAATGCCAGTTACAGCACCGGCGGGTTTCGGGCGAACCTGAGAGCCACAGAGTTTGGAAGCTTCACGGAAGTACAAACCTCTGAACAAAATGACCGGTTTAATGATTCAGAGTGGATATTCGATGCAGAGCTTGGCTATGAGTTCGGCGGTGGCCTGGGAATTTATGCAGGTTCCAATAATGTGGCAAACACCTATCCTGCCGAAACGCGGCCAACCAGCAGCCTGGGTCATAACTTTTACGACACAATTTCGCCCTTTGGGTTTACTGGCGGGGTTTGGTATCTTCGCGCTATCTATCAGTGGTAGCAGTCAATGCTGATAGCGATATAGCGGGTGGCATAACGGGTGGATAGCGGTATAGTGGTTGACCGTGCAAGCGGCTCTGGTGTCGCTAATCAAAGGTAGGCATGAATGAAAACAAGCACTCTTGTTCTGCTCTGGCTGTTTTTCTCAATGCAGTGCTACGCCACGGATGAACTGGTTTTCACGCCAGTGCAGCCGGCCACCTTTGCAGATGCCGGGGGCCAGGCAAATGCCTGGGCTGACTACGACAACGACGGTGATCTGGATTTAATCGTCTTGTTTCGTGATGCGCCGGTGCGATTATATCGGAACAACAAAAGCGGATTCGAGAATGTCGCCGGGAGCCTTGGTCTGCCGACTGACGGCGGTAATCCACGGTCTGTTGCCTGGGGCGATTATGATAACGATGGCGACCTGGATATCTATATCGGTTACTCCGGGCACCATGGCCCGGCCAATCGCCTGTATCGTAATGACCTACAGGAAAAACGTAGCGGCTTTACCGAAGTTGGCGAATCCGCTGGCGTAGCGCTGCAAGGCATAACTCGCCAGGTCTCCTTTATCGACTATGACGCCGATGGGGATTTGGATCTCTACGTTGCCCAACGAGCAGGTATCAATCGCTTGTTGCAAAACAATCACGGCATTTACTCGGACGTCACATTCAGTACCGGTATTATGGAACCGCGACGTACCGTGGGTGCTTGTTGGTTTGATATGGATGCGGACGGTGACCTGGATTTGTTCACAGCAAATCAGAATGGTGACCGCGACGGTATGTTTCGTAATGACCAGGGTGTATTTAGTGATGTCGCGCTCGAATTAGGTATGGATAGCCCGCGACGTCCACTGAGCGATGGTGGTGTGGGTTGCGCGGTTGCTGATTTCGATTCAGATGGCGATTTGGATTTATACGTGGCTGCCTATGGCAAGGATATGCTCTACCAAAATAATGGAAATGGCAGGTTCAAAAATATTGCGAATAAGTTGGGTATTGCCAATGAACATCACATCGTCACCGGCGTGTGGGCCGATGTGCAACATGACGGACGACCGGATCTGTATACAGTCGGCTACGTCAACGGAAAACCGGGCACGCCAGATTATCTTTATGTCAATGAAGGCGACCATTTTGTCAATCAAATGCCGCCGGTCATTGCGAGGCACGATACGGATCACGGCGTTCAATGGGCTGACTTTGATCAGGACGGCGATGTAGACCTTGCCCTGGCGGCAAACGACGCTGCCGGGTCGCACTATCTCTATAGAAACGAACTGCCGGAAACTGTAAAAAGTCGCTCAATTCAGGTAACTGTTTTGGACGATCGTGGGCACTATACCCGCGCCGGGTCGGAGGTTCGTGTCTATAAATCCGGTACAGATGAGCTACTTGGACTGGCAATCGTCGATACCGGGAGTGGCTACAACTCACAAAATGCCAAGCCAGTTCACATTGGGCTGAGCGACGATTTTGCGATTGATGTGCAGGTGACCATCATGACACGCAATGGCCCCAGGGCCGAGGTTTATACGGACGTGGATTGGCGAGCTCTGGATGGCAGAGCCTTCGTTGTGCAAATTGGCTATTGATGATACTGAGGGGAGATAGACTTATGCTTCGCAGGGTGGATAGAAGGATAGCGTGCTTACATTATTGTCTCTTGCTGGTAACATCCTTTGGCGTCTCGTCAACGACTTATGCACAAACTTTTCAAGGCTACAACGGTGAGTTTTCGGAGTCCGTAAAAATAACCTATCACCAGGCGGTGGCCATGCGGGATGGTGTTGATCTCGCCACTGACATTTATTTGCCGGAGGCGGACGGCCGCTTTCCGACACTGTTGGTTCGCGATATCTACAGTAACGGGTCTGCCAGCAATCGTCAGCAGTACGCCAGGTTCGCGACCGAGAACGGTTATGCGTTCGTATTTCAGTCTGCGCGGGGACGCTACGACTCGGATGGTCATTGGTACCCCTATTTTCAAGAGATCACTGACGGGGATGACACGCTAACCTGGATTTCGAATCAGCCCTGGTCGAACGGAAAAGTCGGCATGTTCGGCACATCTTACCTGGCCTCTGTTCAATGGCTGGCTGCGTTGAGCGGCAATTCTGCGTTGCGTGCCATCGCGCCCGCCATGAGCCCCGGAAACTATTATCGAGACGTTGCCTATCCGGGCGGCGCGTTCTCATTGCTGTCGCGTGCACGCTGGGGAATAGGAATGGTCGGTGGCCGTACCACCGCAAGCTTCGCGGTAGACTGGATCAATGGAATTGATCACTTGCCACTGGAAACACTGGCACAAAGCGTTGGATTCAACGTCAGACATTTCCAGGACTGGTTGGATCACCCAAGCTATGACGCCTATTGGAAGCCGCTAAATCTCGAAGCCAGGGCGAATGAAATGCGTGTGCCAGCATTGAATATTGGCGGTTGGTACGATGTGTTCTTGCGCAGCACAATTGGCAGCTACAAAACCATGACCGGGGAAGCCGCAACACAAACAGCACGTGAGGGGCAACGCCTGATCATCGGGCCGTGGCCACATGGCTGGAATGTGTCACAGAAAACCGGCGACCTGGACTTTGGCGCAAGCTCCCTGGTCAATGTCGAAGAGTTGTTGCTTGAATGGTTCGACTATTGGTTGAAGGACGGCTCGGCCCCGAGCGGGGCTCCCATAAAACTCTTCATAATGGGCGACAATGTTTGGCGCGAAGAACAAGAATGGCCGTTGGCGCGAACACAGTACAAAGAGTACTATCTGCACGCGAATAAACGACTGGCCAGTGAGAAACCAACCGGCCAGTCGGGCTCACTACAGTACTTATACGACCCGGAGAACCCTGTTCCAACACTCGGTGGCAACATCATGGAACCTTCACTTCGTGGGCCATACGACCAGGCACCACTGGATGGTAGAGAGGATGTGCTTCGATTCGTCACAGAAGCATTCACCGAACAGCTTGAAATCACCGGCCCAATTCGTGCTGAGCTATACGCAGCAAGTGATTCAACTGACACGGACTTTATGACGAAGCTGGTGCTGGTCAAAGCTGACGGGGTGGCGATTAACCTTGTCGATGGCGTAATTCGGGCACGATTCCGAAACGGCTTCGATGAGGAACAGTTGATTGAGCCGGACGTGATCTACCAGTATTCGATTGATATGTGGGCAACCAGCTACGTGTTGTCGCCTGGTGACCGTCTGCGAATCGATGTCACCAGCAGCAATTTCCCGAGGTTGGCAAGGAATTTAAATACCGGGGCAGAGTTCGCCAGAACAACAGAGATGAAAACGGCCAAACAAACGATTTACATGACCGAAAAATACCCGTCTCATGTTGTTATCCCAATCGTGCCGCGATAGAAGGCGACGCGGACGCTGGCTGAACCCACCGGCCGCCGTCAAGGGAATTATGCTCAAATTCGCGCTCTGCAATGGTTCTCCGAGAACCCCGACAGTTTCCATGCCTCCACTTGCTGCTTTCAGTAAGCGGTGGGCGTTTGTGGTTCAGTGACGTCGTTACTGTATTTCTCCTGTGTGTGCGAACCAGCAGAAAGTCTGGCTGGAGCTAGTCCAAAAATAGTGAGGATGACTTAACGGCACTTACCCAACTTCCGGCCGCAGTATTCTCAATTCAGGAGCCAATCTGGCTTTGAACCCTAATCTTTATTCTACCGGCCTCAGCCTGTGAGATTTCATTTTTCCTTCTGATTTTCACAGGCAAGGATAGCTGATTCAAGCGCGGACTTCACAACTTCGAAGCCAGTGGCTTTAAGTTGGCTTTCGGTCTTATTTCCAGACGTGTCAAGAGGTACAAGTACGACTACATGCCCTCCGTCAATTTCAAACGAAACAGAGGCACTGTCTCTGAGCAAGTTTATAGTGAAGTCAGTAATTTTCGTGACCATAACAATACCTCCTTTAGCGAAAGTGTTTAGCCAGTATACATAGTTAAGACACTTATGCTAAAGCATAAATATTCCAAAAGCAGCATAGTAATCTTGATGTATGTGGTTTCGTTCTCCGAAATCTTCATGGCGGCGATTAGGCGGAAAAAGCAAATCAGGAATGGCAGAGAACGGGGTAGCTGAACTGGCAAGGGTTTTCCACCAGTCACGCAGCCTGGCGAGGGTTTCTTGCACAGCCTCTTCAGCCGCGCAAACCCTTGTCGAGCAGCAAAAATCGCTAAAGTCCCACTTCCGATCATTTCTTGAAGTAGGCAAAAGTCTCCTGTGTTTTCCATTTCTACTCAGCGATCGCTATTATTTATAAATCCTCCAGGCATCGTCCTAAAGAGCAATCGGGTCTCTGCCACCCAGGATTTTTACAAATAATGGCTAGTTGCAGCATTTTGACCTATTCCTTACTAGTCATTGCAGATTCTCAAGCTTATGTCCTTAGCCATTATTCAGTCCCGTGCCTTGCTGGGCGTAGACGCGATTCAAATCACCGTGGAGGCGCACCTGTCAAATGGCTTACCCGGGTTTGCCATCGTTGGCCTGCCAGAGACTGCGGTCAAGGAGAGCAAGGAACGGGTCAGGAGCGCCATTATCAACTCGGGGCTGGAATTCCCGAATCGGCGCATTACGGTAAACCTTGCACCTGCTGATCTGCCCAAGGCTGGCGGCAGGTACGATCTGGCCATTGCCCTCAGTATTCTTGCTTCCTCCGGCCAGATAGACATGCAGTTGCTCACCGCCACCGAGGTGCTGGGAGAGCTGGCACTCAATGGCAGCATTCGAGCGGTACAGGGTACGGTTTCCGCCATTCTCGGTGCAAAGAAAGATGGCCATAAAATTCTGTTGCCACAGGCCAATCGAGACGAGCTTGATCTGGTTGGATACGCGAAAAGTTTCTGTGCGCACAGTTTACTGGAACTGGTTCAACATTTTGTAAACGGAACTGCACTACAATCCTGCTCACCCAGGCAGCGGCGTATTCAAGCCAAACAACCCGCGGAGCATAATTTCGCCGAGATAAAAGGCCAGTTATTGGCAAAACGAGCGGTGCAAATAGCGGCCGCCGGTGGTCACAATTTCCTTATGATAGGCCCGCCGGGCAGTGGCAAGACACTGCTGGCAAATGCTTTGACAGGGCTGCTGCCGAGCATGAATGAGTGCGAAGCCCTGGAGCTTGCTACCATAAGATCTGCGGCGAGAATTGCTACCAAAAGTGCCGAGTGGTTACAAAGACCCAGCCGCAATCCGCACCATACAGCGACCAGTGCGGCTCTGGTAGGCGGCGGTAACAGAGTGAGTCCGGGTGAGATTAGTCTGGCTCATCGCGGTGTGCTGTTTCTGGATGAGTTAACTGAATTCAAGCCAACTGTGCTGGATGCCTTGAGAGAGCCGTTGGAATCCGGCGAAATAACAGTCAGTCGTGCAAACTACAGAGTCAGGTTTCCCGCTAATTTCCAATTGCTCGCGGCGATGAACCCCTGTCCCTGTGGTTATGCCAGCGATCCCAACCACCAGTGTCGTTGCACCGAAGACCGCATTGCTCGCTACCTCAACAAGCTTTCCGGACCGTTACTGGATCGGCTGGATCTAATCATCGAGGTGCCTGCCCTGTCGCAGGCAGAGTTATTACAGCACAGTGATGAATCCACCGACTGGGTGCTAATTCGTGAAAGAGTGCGACAATGCCGCCAGCTGCAAACTCGACGTGCCGGGAAACTCAATTCAGATATAGACGTGAGCGAACTCGCCCAATTTTGCCCACTTGACAAAGCCTTGCGTGAGCTACTCGCTACCACTATGGATAAGTTAGCCATGTCGGCGCGCGCCACCCATCGCGTTATTAAAATGGCAAGGACTATCGCCGACTATGAAGGCAGTAAAGCTATAAGAGAAATAGATTTGATGGAAGCAGTGAGTTACCGGCGGTGCCAGTTTATTAAATCAATTATCAGATGATTGTTCTTCAAAGGTATCCAGCCTGGCACTGAGTTCGGTGATGGTTGCTTCTAATTCAGAAATGCGTTTTTCTCCGCGGTGCAGTGCGGCACGTCCTGCGTCAAACTCCTCTCTACTCAATAAATCCAGGCCGGCAACGCTATTTTTGATGAGTTGCTCCATTTTAGTGCGTAGTTCCTCCCTGGCTTCATCTGCCATAGGCATCAAGGCCGACAGGCGTGAACTAAGATCTTCGAGAAATGCGTTGTTGAACATTGGCTGACTCACTCTGGAGATTTCTACTGATTCTGCCGCGCCGACAGCGACTTCACTTTCTTTCTACTCCCCATTCTAGCATCGATCGCCTGTGTGCATACTCTCCGATACTGCCCGCGAAGACCCGCTCCTGCCTCCCCTGCTTGTACCACGGTGCCGCTAGAGAGACTTGGCAAGAAACCCCTCGCCAGGTTGCGTTACTGGTGGAAAACTCTTGCCGGTTTGGGTGCTTTGCTGGATTCCTGCCTTCGCAGGAATGACAGGGTGGTGCAGGGGATGGCGATGCAGGAATGACGAAGTTTGGATTTTTGCACAGTCGCCAGAGCGAAGTAAAAAGACGGGTTCAGATTCAACAATGCACTCCGCGAGTGCAAGAACAGATACAGCGCACTATCGGAGGTCACCAGGTCGCTGCGGGAGAGTGGAAACGGAATCGTGCCAGCACTGATTACACGCCTGAGAGAGAATTTCGGGAATATTTTGGTATCTGGCACGACCCCTGCATTAGGCTGTGGGTAGTTGTAGAAACTGGAACGGGTACATCCGCATAAACAACCACGGAGAAAAACAATGAAGCTAGTCACGGCCATTATCAAACCATTCAAATTAGACGATGTCCGCGAGGCGTTATCAGGGATAGGAGTGCAGGGCATTACTGTAACGGAAGTAAAAGGATTCGGTCGTCAAAAAGGCCACACCGAATTGTATCGCGGTGCTGAATACGTAGTTGATTTTCTACCGAAAGTGAAAATGGAAGTTGCGATTAGTGAAAGTCTGCTTGATCAAACTCTGGAGGCGATCACCAAGGCCGCGAATACCGGAAAAATTGGCGATGGCAAAATTTTCGTCACTGAATTGGCACAAAGCATTCGTATTCGCACGGGTGAGACTGGGGACGAAGCCATTTAGGCTTTAACTTTCGGATCAACAAACAAACTGAAAAGACAATGAATTCCTAAAAATAGTTATCGGTCTGATTCATCACGGCTCAGATTAAAACCGGAGGTAAAAGGTGGAAAACCAAATATTCGAATTGCAGTATGCAATGGACACATTCTATTTTCTTATTTGTGGCGCACTCGTCATGTGGATGGCAGCAGGTTTTGCCATGTTAGAGGCAGGTCTGGTTCGTTCCAAAAACACCACAGAAATTCTTGCCAAGAATGTCGCGCTTTATGCGATTGCCTGCACCATGTACCTGGTTTGTGGCTATCAAATTATGTATGACGGGGGGTTTTTCCTGTCCGGTGTAACCACCGTCTCGCAGATGGATGATGCGGCAATCGCCGCGGTATTGGCAGAATCAGCAGCAGCAGGCTTCGATGGTGATTCCGTCTATTCGGGGGCTTCCGACTTTTTCTTTCAGGTTGTATTTGTCGCCACCGCCATGTCGATTGTATCCGGTGCGGTCGCTGAAAGAATGAAGCTTTGGGCATTTCTGGTTTTTGCAGTGGTAATGACCGGTTTCATTTATCCAATGGAGGGCAGTTGGACCTGGAACGGCGACCCGGTATTTGGCTTGTTCGAACTAAGCTACAGCGACTATGCTGGCTCTGGAATTGTACATCTGGCTGGCGCCTCTGCGGCACTTGCAGCTGTGATTTTGCTGGGACCAAGAAAAGGCAAGTTCAGTGCTGACGGCGCACCCCGGGCTATCCCGGGTGCAAACTTGCCGCTGGCCACCCTGGGCACATTCATTTTGTGGATGGGCTGGTTTGGCTTTAACGGGGGTTCAACCTTGAAGCTGGGTGGCATCGGTGTAGCCAACGAAGTTGCCAATGTATTTTTGAATACTAATGCGGCGGCGGCGGGCGGTCTTATTGCCGCACTGTTAATGGCGCAAATCCTGTATGGCAAGGCAGACTTAACAATGGCCTTGAACGGCGCGCTTGCTGGCCTGGTTGCGATCACGGCGGAACCAGCGGATCCATCGCCGCTGCTGGCAACGATCATCGGCGCGATTGGTGGTACCCTGGTCGTGTTCAGTATCGTCACCCTGGACAAGATGAAAATTGACGACCCCGTTGGTGCGATCTCGGTTCATGGCAGCGTCGGCATCTTCGGTATCTTCGCGGTGCTGCTATCCGATCCGGATGCAACTTTCATGGGTCAACTGGTCGGCATGTTGGTCATCTTTGGCTGGGTGTTTGGCACTAGCCTGATCGTTTGGATGGTGATTAAGGCGATCATGGGCGTCCGCGTCAGCGAAGACGAAGAAGTGGAAGGCATCGACCTTGCAGAATGTGGCATGGAAGCCTACCCGGAATTTGTTTCGCAGTAGCCATAAAAAATAGCTCTCTTTGAGTATTAGCCAGGTAAAGCGCCTTTGAATTCAAAGGCGCTTTTGTTGTTCCAGATTTTCGCGGAATCCCTGGTGTTCACTCACAAACCATGCAATTTTTATAAATTTGCTGTACTTCGCTGGAAGCAGGACTCGGGGGGATGAATAACGAACCTGGTGCTGGACATAGTGGGCAGTTTGTTACCCGCATAGTTGACGTATCCTCAAGGTGATGTGACAAGGCCAGGCGATTGGCGAAGAGCGCAGGAACTGATCCAATAAACATGAACCAGGATAGACCAAAGAAATTATGCCTTCCGTTTTTTGGTAGCGAGTCGGCGTCGGTAATTCCTGCTTACGGGTTTAGTCAGGATTTGCACAGTGCCTGACAGCCATCCCCGTATTTGTGTTGCAATATGACTAGCACCGCTATCGGTGCTGTCTCTGTCCGCAAGATTCTTGAACCAAGCGATATTACCTTAAAATGTTGCTCTCGGGCCCATTCAATTTCTGTGGAGGAGAATCCGCCTTCTGGACCAATTAACAGTGCAATGCTATTGCCACTGACAGTGGCTGGCCATAGATCACAACCGCCAGGATCCAGCATGAATTTTACCGTGTCATCGCTGGGCGTTGCCATGTCATGCAATAAGCTGGGGCTGTTAATCACGGGAATATCCAGCCACCCGCTTTGCTCACAGGCACTAATTGCAATCTTGCGCCAGTGTTGTAATTTCTTCTCTACCCGCGCCGCTTTTAATTTCACCTCTCCACGCCCGGTATAAATTGGCGAGATTTCCGTCACACCCAATTCGGTAGATTTCTGAACAGCGAAGTCCATGCGGTCGCCACGGGAAAGCCCAAGGAACAAATTAATGACAAGGGTGACTTTGTCAGAATTTATGGCTGGACTCCGTTGCTGTTCCAGTAATTCTATACCGACTTCTTTTTTACCGACTTTATTTACTCTGGCCAGAAATTCACCGCTGGTCTCGTTGAACAGCAGCAGTTTGTCATCAATACCAAGGCGCAGAACGTTACTCAGGTAGTGCGAAGTTTCTGCAGGAAGGGAAATTGCGTGGCTTAATTCTAATGGCGCGGCGAAATAAACACGGGAGATACGCATGGTTGACGGCCTAGGCTAACTCATTCTGAGTGCGGTCAGTCAGGCTCAGGTTAGCCCAAATCTGGCTGACACTATGGCCAAGATTCATGGAATAAAAGTGGAGACCCGGTGCGCCACCCTGCAACAGGTCTTCACATAGCTCAGTCACCACGTCGATGCCAAAGCTTCGTAAACTTTCTATATCATCGCCAAAATCCTGCAATCTTTTCGCTAGCCAGCGTGGAATTTCGGCACCGCAATTGGCACTGAAACGTGCCAGATTCGCGTAGTTAGTGATAGGCATAATGCCAGGAACGATGGGAACCTCGATGCCCGACTCGCTACAATAATCTACGAATCGAAAGTAGGCATCAGGATTGTAGAAATATTGAGTGATTGCCGAATTGGCACCGGCGTCTACTTTCCGCTTAAAAAAACCCACGTCAGCCGCATAATTCCTGGACTCTGGGTGACTCTCCGGGTAGCAGGCAACATCGATATGAAAATGAGAGCCAGTCTCTTTGCGAATAAACTCAACCAGCTCATTGGCGTGGCGATGCTGCACCGCCGCACCCATGCCTGATGGCAAATCACCACGCAGTGCCACCAGCCGTGTTATATCAGCGGCGATATAGCGTTGCAGAAGTTGCCTGAGATCATCTTCCTCTGTACCGCTGAAGGAAAGATGAGGCGCGAGTTCTGAACCGGCGGCTTGATAGCGCAGAACAATTTGCTGAGTACCAGATTTGGTTGATCCACCAGCACCGTAGGTAACGGAGAAAAAGTCTGGGTTCAGTTTGCTGAGTTCTTTGTGTGCGGCATCGAGTTTTGCTTCTCCCGACGCTGTGCGCGGTGGGAAAAACTCGATGCTGAATTTTGATGGACTGGATAAATCCATACACTGTCTATCCTGTTTTGGCGACCTGGCCAACTAGTATTTGTAGCTATCAGTTTTGAAAGGGCCGTTTACCCCAACATTGATGTAATTGGCCTGGCTCTCGGTAAGTTTTGTCAGTACACCACCAAAGCCGCCAACCATCATCGCTGCCACTTCTTCATCGAGATGTTTTGGAAGTACGTCAACAGACAGCCCCGTCTCTTTTTCGGCAGCAGGAAGATCGGCAAATTTTCGTTCATACATAAACATCTGCGCTAACACCTGATTGGCAAAGGAACCGTCCATGATGCGAGAAGGGTGGCCAGTCGCATTGCCCAGATTGATTAGCCGACCTTCGGACAGCAGAATCAAATAATCGCCCTGGTTCTGACTGCCGTCACGGTAGATTTTGTGAACCTGTGGTTTAACTTCTTCCCATTCCCAGTTCTCGCGCATAAAAGCGGTATCGATCTCGTTGTCGAAGTGGCCAATATTACAGATGACAGCGCCAGCCTTGCTTTTTTGCAACATGAACTTGTCGCAGACATTGACATTGCCAGTGGTGGTCACGATTAAGTCCAATTTCGACAATAGTGCGGTATCTATTCCTTCAATGCTTTCCTTGTTGACGCCATCAATGTAGGGGGAGACCACTTCGTAGCCATCCATACAGGCTTGCATGGCACAGATCGGGTCGATCTCGGCGACCTTTACGATCATGCCTTCCTGGCGCAAACTCTGTGCCGAGCCCTTGCCCACATCGCCGTAGCCGACCACCAGCGCCTGCTTTCCGGCAAGTAGCATGTCGGTGCCGCGCTTGATGCCATCATTAAGAGAATGACGGCAACCGTATTTGTTGTCATTCTTTGACTTGGTTACGGCGTCGTTTACATTAATTGCTGGAACTTTTAGCGAGCCTTGTTCCAGCATCTCTACTAAACGGTGAACACCTGTTGTGGTCTCTTCAGTGATTCCGTGAATGTTTTCAAGCAACTGTGGATACTTTTCGTGCAGCATTGCAGTAAGATCACCACCATCGTCCAGAATCATATTCGCAGCCCAGGGTTCACCGTCTTTCAAGATAGTTTGTTCTATACACCAAGTGCCTTCCTCTTCTGTCTGACCCTTCCAGGCGTACACCGCGATGCCGGCTGCCGCTAGACAGGCCGCTGCGTGATCTTGTGTGGAAAAGATATTACAGGACGACCAGCGCAGCTCGGCTCCAAGCTCAAGCAGGGTTTCGATAAGCACAGCGGTTTGCACGGTCATGTGGATGCAGCCCAGAATCCTGGCTCCGGCCAACGGCCTGGACGCAGAATAGCGGCCGCGTAATGTCATCAGCGCGGGCATCTCGGACTCAGCCAGGCTTATTTCTCTACGGCCAAAATCCGCCAGCCGAATATCCGCGACCCGGTAGTCCTGTGCTGCGTTTTCTTGTACTGATAAATCGTTCATGTTTCGCTCCCCGGGGTAAGTTATAAGCCGGCGTCTGCTCGTAATGCGTCGGCTTTGTCTGTTCTTTCCCAGCTTAGATGCAAATCTTCACGGCCGAAGTGACCGTAGGCGGCGGTGTTTTTGTAGATGGGCTGAATCAGGTCTAGCATGTTGATTATGCCCCTGGGACGTAATTCGAAATGATGGCGGATCAGCTCTTCAATTTTTTCATTGCTCACCTTGCTGGTAGCAAAAGTTTCAACACTGATGGAAGTAGGCTCTGCCACACCAATGGCATAGGAAAGTTGAATCTCGCAACGCTCTGCTATACCTGCCGCCACGAGGTTTTTAGCCACATAACGTGCCGCGTAGGCAGCCGAGCGGTCAACCTTGGACGGGTCCTTGCCGGAGAATGCGCCACCGCCGTGCCTGGCCATGCCGCCGTAGGTATCCACAATAATCTTCCTGCCGGTTAAACCACAGTCTCCATAAGGGCCGCCAATAACGAAGCGACCAGTTGGATTAATAAAATAGTTGGTATCGGCATTTATCCACGACGCCGGAAGCACCGGCTTAATGATTTCTTCCATTACCGCTTCCTGTAAATCTTTCAATGAGATTTCATCGCTGTGTTGAGTCGAGAGAACAACCGTATCGATTGCCACTGGCTTGCCGTCTTCGTAGCGGAAGGTAATCTGGCTTTTCGCGTCCGGTTGCAACCACGGCAGCGTGCCATCTTTGCGCACATCAGACTGACGCTTAACCAGCAGGTGCGAGTAAGTGATAGGCGCTGGCATAAAAACGTCGGTTTCGTTGGTGGCATAGCCGAACATCAAACCCTGATCGCCAGCTCCCTGTTCGTGATCATCCGTGCCGTCTACACCCATGGCAATATCTGCTGACTGCTTGCCAATGGCATTTACTACCGCACAGGTATTGCTATCGAATCCACTCTCGGAATTATTGTAACCAATATCGTCAACTACCCCACGTACAAGCTCTTCTACGTCAACGTAGGCATCGGTAGTAATCTCACCAGCAACGACCACCATGCCGGTTTTAATCAGGGTTTCACAAGCCACTCTGGAACCTTTATCCTGTTCCAGCAGTGCATCCAGAATTGCATCAGAGATTTGGTCCGCCATCTTGTCGGGGTGCCCCTCAGAGACTGACTCGGATGTAAACAGCGTAGATTCTGTCATTGGTATTTCCTCAAAAGGTTTTGGTGATAGTTTTAAATGATAATTTTAGTTACAGTTTGTTAATTAAAAATCCACGCAGCGGATGTCACATTTTTGAATGTGCGCATCTGAATCTGAAAACCATTTCGTAAGCCAAGGTAGGAGCTTTGTTGTTTTTCGAGACCCGCTTTCGCTGCCCAATGATTCAAATCTCCCTGGTCGAAGCCAAGCCATAGATCACCGCAAGATTCGCGAACCCAATCCTGATCGTGACTACAGAGCTCGACAATGAGAAGAAAGCCTTGCGGATTAAGTAAAGACGCAACCTCTTCGAAGGTTTTTGCCGGGGAAGGAATATGATGAAGCACCATGTTAAAAATGATCAGGTCGCTGCTCAGGTTTTGCTTTTTGGCAAGTGCCGTGTCACCGAGGATGAATTCAACATCGCTGCGCGCAGTTTTGCTTATCGCCTCTCGCGATTTTTTCAGCATATCCCTTGAATTGTCGAGAGCAGTGAGCCTGTTGAATCGAGCCGAGAGTTCCGTCAGTAGTTGCCCCTCACCCGGACCTACCTCCATCACCGCGACATCCTCGCTTAATGCGAGCCCCGTGATTAGCTCATGAAGGCTACTGGCATAGTCTGAATGTTCGACAATCAGACCCTGTTTCTCGCGAAACTTGTCAGCATTTCGGTTAAAGAAATTGAGGGATAATTGCGAACGTTCCAGTTGTATCTGTTTTATCTTGCGGCTTTGGGTGCTGGAAATCTCAAGCATATCTATATTGTCGAAGACCGTTTTCTTGATGTCGCAGAACAGTGCCTCGGCGGACAGCAACGCACGGCGATAAAAAACCGAATTTCCCTCTTTGCGTGTGGAAACCAGATTGGCGTCCGCGAGAATCTTTAAATGGTGACTGAGGGCTGATTGTCGAATATCCAGAATCCGGCAGAGCTCCAGCACGCCGAAAGATTCACTTTTCAGCAGTCGCAGAATTTGCAGTCTGAGCTGGTCGGCCAGGGCTTTATGCAGTGTCCTTAGCGCCTCAATGGGGCTCAGTATGTCTGGCCCTTTTTTTGTCTTTACTGCGGATGTAGCCATGCGCCTGCGCCTGGAAAGCCTGCTAGTCGAAAAGCCGCTAAGTTAGCAGTATTGAAGTGTGATTTCAAATCTATATCAAAATATTTTGATATAGATTTGTCGATGCAAGCCGATAAGCTGCCTGTGGATGGAAACAATCCGCATTTAGCGCAATTTATTGGCATCGGGCACAGCCTGGATATGGCTTATTCGATTCAGGTGCGGGAAAATAGCCGCCTTTTGGGGAGACTCTGATCATAGACTTGATCAGCGACTCCCTGAAACAGAATTCCCCATTAGCCCAGCAGACTCTGGTTAGCCAGCAAGCGGCCGGTTAAGCGGCAATTCGTTTCAGTGAGACCTTTGCCTGATTGTCGGAAGTGCGGCTTCAGCCGCGCAAGATAGTTGTAGATGGTGGGACTTATGTACAGGACGTACGGTATGCCGATTTTGCCGGAGCAAAAATCGCTAAAGTCCCACTTCCGGCCATTTTTCGAATTAGGCAAGGCTCTCTCAGCAGTAATGACAACAAGGCAGAAACTGAGGGTTTAGATCGATGGCGGAACAAACTGTACCCGGTAAACCACATGAATCATGTGAATCGCGCAAAAAGAATGCCAACGCAATTCGTGTGCTAAGCATGGATGCTGTACAGAAGGCAGGCTCGGGTCACCCCGGCGCGCCTATGGGAATGGCTGACATAGCACAAGTGCTGTGGTGTGATTTCTTGACTCATAACCCCGGCAATCCGCACTGGTTTAACCGTGATCGCTTCGTACTCTCTAACGGACACGGCTCGATGCTGATTTATTCGCTTCTGCACCTCACCGGCTATGACCTTTCTCTGCAAGATATGCAGCAGTTCCGGCAATTTGGCTCCAGGACTCCAGGCCATCCTGAATTTGGCTATACCCCGGGAGTGGAAACCACGACTGGACCGCTGGGCCAGGGTGTGGCAAATGCTGTAGGCATGGCGATTGCGGAAAAAACTCTTGCCGCACAGTTTAATCGACCGGGGCATGAAGTGGTTGATCATTTCACCTATGTATTTGCCGGAGATGGCTGTCTTATGGAGGGTATTTCCCATGAGGTGTGCTCGCTGGCAGGCACGCTGAATCTGGGCAAGCTAATTCTGTTCTATGACGACAATGGCATTTCCATCGATGGTGAAGTCGAACAGTGGTTCGCGGACGATACCGGCAAGCGATTCGAGTCCTATGGCTGGCAGGTATTGTCGGTTGACGGACATGACCCGGAGGCAATAGCTGAAGCCATCAGGCAATCCCGGAATGATAACGACCGGCCAACGCTGATAAGCTGCAAGACGATCATTGGTTTCGGTTCACCCAATAAGCAGGGTACGGCGGCAACTCATGGCGCACCACTGGGTGAGGAGGAAATCGCCGCCACCAGAACTGCGTTGGAATGGCCCCATGCCCCTTTTGTGATACCTGAGGAGATCAAACAGTCCTGGGATGCGACGGAGAAAGGTTTTACTGCTGAGTCAGCCTGGAAAGAAAAGCTGGTTATCTACGAGGAAGAATACCCGGAACTGGCCATGGAATTAGTGCGTAGGCTGAAAGCTCAACTGCCGGGTTATTTTAGCGCAAGAGCCGATGAATTTATCGTGCAGTGCCAACAGGCTGAGGACAATATTCCCAGCCGTAAAGCCTCACAGAATTGTATTGAAGCCTATGCCTCCTTGCTGCCGGAGCTAATAGGTGGCTCGGCGGATTTGACCGGCTCAAACTTGACTGCCTGGTCCGGGAGTTCCGCAATCTCGGCAAAAGATGACGGCAATTACATCTATTACGGCGTGCGCGAGTTTGGCATGACCGCCATCGCCACCGGCATGTCCCTGCATGGCGGCTTTATTCCTTACACTGCCACCTTTCTGATCTTTATGGAGTACGCACGTAACGCGGTGAGAATGGCTGCGCTGATGCAGCAACAGAGCATTTTTGTGTACACACACGACTCCATAGGCCAGGGTGAAGATGGCCCCACGCATCAGCCAGTGGAGCAGCTCGCCAATCTGCGAACAACACCGAATATGTCAGTGTGGCGCCCCTGTGACAATGTCGAGACCGCCGTGGCATGGAAGGCGGCGATAGAAAGACAGGGCGGTCCTACCGCGCTGGTTTTTTCCAGACAGAACCTGGCCCATCAACAGCGCAGTGAAGAGCAGGTCAATGCTATTTCTCGCGGTGCCTATGTATTGAAAGATTGCGCGGGGCTACCGGCGGTTATCGTCTTGGCAACAGGCTCCGAAGTCGCTATTAGTCTGGCGGCGGTTGAGTCATTGCAGCAGCAAGGTATCAAGGCAAGACTGGTATCCATTCCCAGCGTCGATGTTTTTGAAGCACAGGATGCCGACTATCAAGAACAGGTGCTGCCTGCCGCCGTCCGCCACCGGTTGGCGGTTGAGGCCGCCGCAGTTGACTACTGGTGGAAGCTGGTCGGCCTGGAAGGCAAGATAATCGGCATGCGCCGTTTCGGTGAATCCGCACCCGGCCCGGTGTTGATGGCGCATTTTGGTTTCAGCGCCGAGAATATCGTCGCCACGGCGAAGTCCTTCGAGCAGTGAACCGACTGAGTTTCAATGGCCGCTATTTTCTATTTCGTTTTATCCAGGCGGTAAAGGCTCATGGCGTATCGCATTGCAATTAATGGCTACGGGCGCATCGGCCGTTGTGTCTTGCGTGCTTTTTACGAGTCCACCAATTATACGGACATGCGCGTAGTTGCCATCAATGACCTCGCTGGTATCGGCAATCTCGCACACCTTACTCGTTACGACAGCACTCACGGCCGCTTTCTGGGTTCCGTAGCGGAGAGCATCGAGGGGACGGAAAAGAATTTACTGGTGAATGGCGACAGGATTCGCGTTTTCAACGAGCAGCATATTGAGGATTTGCCCTGGGGCGATCTCGGTGTTGATCTGGTAATGGAGTGCAGCGGCGCATTCAGGGACCGGGCAACGGCGCAGTTGCATATCAGCAAAGGAGCGAAGAAAGTGTTGTTTTCACAGCCTGCTGAAAGCGATGTCGATGCAACCCTGGTGTATGGAATAAATCACAGAACCTTAGCGGCCGATGCGGAAATCATCTCCAGTGCCTCCTGCACCACGAATTGTATTGTGCCGGTTTTGCAGGCCATAGATGATTCATTCACCATAGAAGCAGGTGTTATTACCACGATTCACTCAGCGATGAACGATCAACCGGTCATCGACAGTTACCACGATGACGATTTACGCAAGACGCGAAGCGCAATGCAGTCCATCATTCCGGTTGATACGGCATTGGCCAAAGGTATCGAGCGCATCCTGCCGAATCTTACTGGTTTGTTAGAGGCACAGGCGATTCGCGTGCCGACATTGAATGTATCACTCATGGATCTGACTCTCTCGGTATGCTCTGCAACCGATGTCGCCAATGTCAATGAGTCTATACAGGGGGCGAGTGAGAAATTGCCTGCGAATGTGCTGGGTTTTACCCATGAGCCTTTAGCCTCCTGTGATTTTAATCACGACCCCCGTTCAGCAATCGTTGATCTCAATCAGACCCGAGTCGCCAATAAAAACTTAATCAAACTGTTGGTTTGGTTTGATAATGAGTGGGCCTACGCCAATAGAATGCTGGATGTCGCTCAGCACATAAAATCATTACAATGAAAAACCGCTATCAATTAATTCCTGGAATGGCTCGCTAATGTCATTGTTACGCATGGAGCAACTGAATCTGGAAGGCAAAAGGGTGTTAATCCGCGAGGATCTGAATGTGCCCCTTAGTGATGGCTTCATTGCTAACGACAGCAGAATTCGAGCCACCCTGCACAGTATTGAGCTTGCCCGAGACGCCAAAGCTGAAATAATTCTAATGTCTCATCTGGGACGGCCTAAAGAGGGTAAATCGATTGAGCAACAGAGTGAGTTTTCTTTGCAGCCGGTCGCCAGCAGGCTGTCCGAGCTATTGCATTGTGAGGTTTCGCTTGACCGAAATTATTTGTCGCGGCCTCCGCCAGGCCGAGGCGCCGGTAGCATTACGCTACTAGAGAATGTCCGCATCAACGCCGGTGAGAAAGCCAACGATGATACCCTGGCAAAAAGCTACGCCTCACTTTGCGATGTGTTCGTCATGGATGCGTTCGGCACGGCTCACCGCGCCCAGGCCAGCACCCACGGCGTTGCAAAATACGCAACTTTGGCCTGTGCAGGCCCATTGCTTGCGGCTGAGCTGGAGTCATTGCATCGCTGCCTGCAAAGCCCGGAAAGACCAATGCTGGCCATAGTCGGCGGCGCGAAGGTGTCCAGCAAGCTGGAAGTGTTGCACAATCTTTCAGTCAAGGCTGATCAGCTCATCACCGGGGGCGGCATAGCCAATACTTTTTTAGCCGCAAGCGGGGCTAATGTGGGCAAATCACTGTTTGAACCCGAGCTGGTGCAGATGGCAGCAGAACTGATGAGTAAAACGTCAATACCCTTGCCGGTCGATGTCATTGTGGCTAAAGAGCTTAGCGCGTCGGCCATAGCACGCTGTAAGCCGGTTGAAGCGATAGATGACGATGACATGATCCTGGATATAGGCCCTTCAACGGCAGTGAACTTCGCCGCAATAATCGGTACTATGAAAACCATACTATGGAATGGGCCGGTAGGTGTATTCGAGTTTGAGCAGTTCGCCGCAGGTACTCAGGCGGTGGCGAAAGCGATTGCCGACAGTGCTGGTTTTTCAATCGCGGGCGGTGGCGAAACTATTGCTGCTATCGACAAATTTTCGATAACTGAACAAGTCTCCTGTATATCAACAGGAGGCGGTGCATTCCTGGAGTATGTGCAGGGCGCCGTATTACCAGCGGTTGAAATCCTGGAAGAAAGAGCGAAAATAAAGCAGACAGATAATGAACACTAAAAAATCGGGTACAACGCTTTCCACCTGAACGACAATGAACAAAGCGACAAGTGAGGACATAACATGGCGCTAATCAGCCTAAGGCAATTATTAGATCACGCTGCGGAAAACGCTTACGGCGTACCCGCGTTCAATGTAAACAATCTCGAACAGATTCGTGCCATCATGGAGGCCGCCGACGAAGCAAATAGCCCGGTCATATTGCAGGCTTCTGCAGGGGCGAGAAAATATGCCGGCTCCAATTTCCTGAGGCATTTGATTCAGGCGGCGATTGAAGAATTTCCCCATATTCCAATTGTCATGCACCAGGACCATGGTGTATCGCCGGCAGTCTGTCAGCGCTCGATTCAATCAGGTTTCTCTTCGGTGATGATGGATGGCTCACTGGCAGAAGACGGAAAGACACCAACCGGCTTTGACTACAATGTGGCGGTGACCAGGACTACTGTCGCTATGGCGCACGCCTGCGGTGTCTCCGTAGAGGGTGAGATTGGCTGTCTGGGCTCATTGGAAACCGGCATGGCTGGTGAGGAAGATGGCATCGGTGCGGAGGGTCAGTTGACCATGGCGCAGATGTTGACGGATCCGCAAGAAGCATCAGACTTTGTAGACGCTACTGCTGTTGATGCCCTGGCCATCGCCGTGGGAACAAGTCATGGCGCCTACAAGTTCAGTCGGCCCCCTACTGGTGATATTCTTGCTATAGAGAGAATAAAAGAAATTCATTCAAAGCTACCGAATACCCATCTCGTCATGCACGGTTCCTCTTCGGTGCCACAGGAATGGCTTGCTGTCATTAATGAATTTGGCGGAGAAATAGCAGAGACATACGGCGTCCCGGTTGAAGAAATTCAGGAAGGCATCAAACACGGAGTGCGGAAAGTGAATATAGACACAGACCTGCGCCTGGCATCGACGGGAGCGGTGCGCAAGTTTCTTGCCGAGAACAAGTCAGAGTTCGACCCGCGTAAATTCCTGACCCCAACCATGGACGCGATGAAATCTATCGTACTGCAACGGCTGGAAGCATTTGGAAGCGCAGGACAAATAGCCACTATCAAGAAAGTGTACAATCTGGAGCAGATGGCTCAGCGTTATACCGCGCCAGGATGGAACCGGGGAGCTGCTATGGCGGGCGTTGATCGCTGATGTTTAGCAGAACAGATGCCGAGCGGCTCAGGCAGAATCTGCCCGCCATAAAATTTCTTCAAGACGGCAGTGATGTCGAGATAACGCCGGAGACACAAGCCAGCGACCTTTATGCCGCGTACCGGGCGCACTATGGTCTAAACTTCGCTGATTTAGACACCAGTTCCGGTTCTTCAATCTGCAATGCAGGCACCGTAAAAAGCGGCTCCTTTGAACTGGTCTGCCAACAGTTTCTTCCGCCAGGGCATGCCGTAAAAAAGACCGCTTTTTTACTGCATGGCTATTATGATCATACTGGCTTGTATCGACACCTGATTTCGCACCTGCTGAGCCTGAACATAGCGGTGGTAAGCATTGACCTGCCCGGTCATGGCTTGTCCAGTGGCAAGCCAGCCAGCATTGGTTCGTTTCGTGAATACAGCCAGGCGTTTCTGGACTGTCTGCGTGCAGCACAGCAGCAAAACGTAGCGGCTCCCTGGCTTGTCATAGGCCAGAGTACCGGGGCTGCTGTGGTAATCGATGCCTTGCTGGACAAGAATCTGGCCGAGCTATTTCCTTTTCAGCATTATGTACTCATGGGGCCGCTGCTGAAGCCGCGTCATTGGTTTCTGTCACGAATCCTGCTCACGCTAAGCAGGCCATTTTTTGCCGCGATGCCACGTAAATTTAGTGCCAATAGCCACGATGATGAATTCCTTCGCTTCGTGCAACACGAGGATGCGCTGCAAAGCCGGAAGCTGCCTGAAGACTGGATGCTGGCGATGATCGATTATATGAGGAGGTTCGACAGCGCCGACGGAATTGATCAAGGAGTGGAAATTCTACAAGGCAGCAAGGACGGAACTGTCGCCTGGGAATACAATATCCCCCAAATACTGGCTAAGTTCAGAGGTTCAAGAGTGTATACTATCGACGGTGCTGGACACCATCTGGCGAATGAATCAGAACAATATCGCCGCCAGGCGTTTTCACGGATTAATACAATTCTTGGTTCTGAATAGATCTTTTATCCCGCTTGCTAGAAAAGAACGCGACATCGAATCGTGCTGGTTACCTGATTCAGTTTCGCTAATGCCATTTCACTGTATTGCACATCAATGTCTATGACGGCATAGCCAACTTGTTCATTTGTTTGTAAGTACTGGGAACTGATGTTGATGCCAGTTTCCGAGAACACACTATTTATTTCAGACAAGACGCCGGGCACATTCTTGTGAATGTGCAAAAGACGATGCTTTCCCGGGTGTGCAGGCAGGGTTACCTCGGGGAAGTTAACCGAGGCAAAACTGGAGCCGTTGTCGCTGTACTTAATCAGTTTTTCTGCCACCTCAATGCCAATGTTTTCCTGTGCTTCCATGGTGCTGCCGCCTACATGAGGCGTCATGATGCAATTATCAAACTGGCGCAATGGCGAAATAAATTGTTCCGCGTTGGATTTAGGCTCCTGCGGGTAAACATCAATCGCGGCACCGGCAATGGCTTTGCTGCGCAGCGCATCCGCCAGCGCATCAATATCAACAACAGACCCTCGGGAGGCATTAATAAGTACAGATTCTGGTCGCATCCACCCAAGCTGCTTCTCGGTGATCATATTGCTGGTCTCGACAGTTTCTGGTACGTGCAGGCTTACTACATCACATTCACGCATCAATTGCTCCAGAGACTCCATCTGCACGGCGTTTCCCAGAGGTAGCCTGGTTACAACATCATGCAGATAGACTTTCATGCCCATCGATTCAGCAAGCACGCTCAATTGCGAACCAATATTGCCATAGCCAACTATGCCCAGTTTCTTGCCGCGAGTTTCAAAGGAGCCACGCGCCGCTTTTTGCCAACTACCACGGTGCAGCAGTGCATTTTTTTCTGGAATTCCCCGAAGCAGGAGAATTGCCTGGCCTATTACCAGCTCGGCTACGCTGCGTGTGTTGGAAAACGGGGCATTAAAAACCGCAATACCTCGTACCAGCGCCAAATTTAGATCAACCTGGTTCGTGCCAATACAAAAACATCCCACTGCCTGTAGTTTCTTTGCCGCATCAAATGCCGATTCATTGAGTTGTGTGCGAGAACGAATACCAACAAAATGGGCGTCTGCGATTTTCTCCGACAGTTCATCCCCGTCCAGCGAGGTCTTCAGCGCCTCTATATTCTCGTAGCCCGATTTCTTCAACGTCGCAATAGCACTTTGGTGTACAGCTTCCAGCAACAGAAACTTGATCTTGCGTTTTTCCAGAGAGGCAGGGTTCATGCTGAGGCTTTCGGTTTCAGGTTTTAGACAAGGTGGCGGCGCACTCTTGATCACGATGGCATCCGTTTCCCGTTTGCACAAGCGATGACCAAAAAGCTGGCGCATGGTAACATATTCTGCTTTTGCAGTGCCTAGGCATGTGCGCTCTGAATAGAGAAACACGGCGTTTCCATAGCGTCGTAACCGCGGCGGTAACATGAATTGCAGTAAAACCGAATTGCTGGAGAAGCTGGCCGAAATTGTCGGCGACGATTGGTTAAAGACCGATGCCGCCGATCTTGAAAACTTTGGCAAGGACTGGACCAGTGGCTACTCGGCGAATCCTGTTGCCATCGTCTTTCCAGGCGATATTGATAGCGTGGTTGCTATTGTACAACTGGCTAATCTTCATGCTGTTGCACTGGTGCCCTCCGGCGGTCGTACCGGACTGAGTGGTGGTGCAGTTGCCGCGAATAAAGAACTTGTGGTTGCCTTTGATCGCATGAACAAGATTTTGAGCTTTGACGCGACTGATCGCCAGGTCGTGTGTGAAGCGGGCGTTGTCACTGAGCAGTTACAACAGTTTGCCGAGCAAGAAAGCCTGTTCTATCCCGTTGACTTTGCGTCCTCAGGCTCTAGTCAGCTAGGTGGAAATGCATCGACCAATGCGGGTGGTATTAAAGTAATTCGCTATGGCATGACCCGAGAGTGGATTAAGGGCCTAAAAGTGGTTACTGGAAACGCTGAAGTTTTGGACTTAAATCGCGGCCTGGCCAAGAACGCGACGGGGTATGATTTTCGTCACTTATTTATCGGTGCTGAAGGAACGCTGGGGTTTATTGTGGAATTGACCGTAGCATTAACCAATCAGCCGAAGCATCCAACTGTGTTAGTGCTGGCGGTAGAAAAAATGGAATCTATCATGCAAGTCTTGTCGGTCTTCCAGGGCAAACTCAAGCTAACCGCCTTCGAATTCTTTTCCGAAAAAGCATTGCAGCATGTAATCGAAGAAAAACAATTGCAGCGACCGTTTGCAACGCAATCCGCTTTTTATGTACTCATCGAATTTGAAAACTCAGCCGCGCAAGAGTTGGAAACAGCTATGTCCCTATTCGAATTTTGCCTGGATAAGGGATGGCTGGTGGATGGCAGCATTAGCCAGAACAGCGCTCAAGCACAGAGCTTGTGGCGCTTGCGCGAAGATATCTCAGCAACTATTGCTAAATTCACACCCTACAAAAATGACATTTCGATCAAGGTTTCGCGTATACCTGAATTTTTACAGGAAGTTGACAGCCTGGTCGCATCCGCCTATCCAGATTTTGAGATAATTTGGTTTGGTCACATAGGTGATGGAAATATTCACCTGAATATCCTGAAACCTGGCACCATGGAAGAGGACACCTTCTTTGCCAGGTGCGCCAGGGTGTCCGCGCTGGTTTTCGACATCGTTGAGAAACATGGCGGAAGCATTTCCGCTGAGCATGGTGTCGGCCTGCTGAAGAAACCTTTTCTGCACTACTCACGCTCCGCCGCAGAAATCGCGTACATGAAAGCGATCAAGAATCTGTTTGACCCAAACACTATTATGAACCCGGGCAAATTGCTGGACTAGCCCGCTCTGCGGGCTTACTTGTTATTTTGTCAACAGCGACAGGATACAAGAAGTTTCAGGCAGGCCGCTTATTATCGTTACAATTTGAGACATTTAGGGTTTCCATCTGGGAATTTATAGGTATACACTGGATGTTCGGTCGATTTTGACCGAAGGATTGCGTTGCTTAGCGATCCGCTTTTTACAATTTTCAAGCACGAGAGAACGTATGTCAGATTTAGTTGAGGGTACCGTTAAGTGGTTTAATGACGAGAAAGGATTCGGCTTCATAGAGCAGGAAGGGGGTAAGGATGTATTCGTACATTTCAGCGCCATCAATGGCTCCGGAAGAAGAACGCTTCATGAAGGTCAGAAAGTAACCATGGAAGTCACCCAAGGCCAGAAAGGCCCTCAAGCGGATAATGTTAACCCACTTTAATCAGGCTCTTACGGGTGCTGATTAAGTAGATTAATTGTCAATATTTGCAGGGGATAACAAAAGCTGGCGAACACTCGTTCCAGGTTCAGTCTTTGTTTGATTGTTAATTCATAAGACAGAGTTTTTCTCCCAGATCGATAGTCAGCCACTTTTTATTATTCCGGGCAATTAGCCGCAAGCTCTTCCATCCTCAAGGCAGGATCGTCTTGACACCTGCGCTTGTGCCCAATAACAGGCGGTCAGCCCTGCGTTCTACGAAAAGCCCATTACACACCACACCCGTTATTTGATTAAGTTGTGTCTCCAGTTTTCCCGGATCAAGAATCTTCAAATTGTAAACGTCCAGTATCTGATTGCCATTGTCGGTGATGCAGCCCTCTCTATAGACAGGGTCGCCATCCAGCTTTACTATCTGTCGTGCGACATAGCTACGTGCCATGGGAATGACTTCAACGGGAACCGGGAACTTTCCCAAAACCGGAACCAGCTTTGATTGATCCGCGATGCAGATAAATTCTTCAGAGGCAGCCGCGATAATTTTCTCGCGGGTAAGTGCAGCACCGCCGCCTTTTATCAGTTGCAGATGTTTGTTTGTTTCGTCTGCGCCATCTACATAAACGCGCAGTGTGCCTGCGCTATTCAAATCCAGCACCGGGATATTTAGCGCCTTGAGTCGCTTTGCGGACTCTTCTGAACTGGCCACAGCAGCGTTAATGCTGTGTTTTATTTTCCCCAATTCAGCAATGAAAAGGTTTACAGTGGAACCCGTACCTACACCAATAATGGTGTCGTCCTCTAGCAAGGATTCTACGTACTCGAAGGCAGCCCGGGCTACCGCCAGTTTCAGTTCATCTTGTGTCATGCGTATCCTCCCTGGTACTATTTCCAATAGACGTTTTAACTTGCCCCAGTCGCTGCCCCATGGCAACAGCGGAAGTGGCATTCAAACAAGAATCAAACGCCATTACGCCATGAGGGAATAAGGCAATAGCGGTGGAGCCGAGGCGGAATCTTCCCATTTCAGCCCCGAGTGCCAATTCAATAGCGGGTTGCTGCTTCGAATAGTCGGTGTATCGAATTTCTCTTTTACCGATTGCTGGTGAAACCTGCCCTGACCATACCGTGTCTATTCCTGCAACTATCATCGCGCCCACCAGGATCAAGGCCATCGGTCCTGGTTCTGTCTGAAAAAGGCAAATCAATCTTTCATTTCTGGAAAACAGGTTGGCGACAGAGTCCGCCGTAGCCTGATTCACAGAAAAAAGTTTCCCGGGCACGTAAATAGTCTTGAGCAACACGCCGCTCAGCGGCATGTGAACACGGTGATAGTCTCCTGGTGAAAGATAAACGGTAACAAAGTTGCCTTCTCGAAACAGACTTGCCATTTGCTTGTCACCAGCCAATAAATCTTCACAGCGATAATAGCGCCCTTTAGCCTGAACCAGCTTGCCACCGCTGATGTGACCAATTTGGCTTATAGTGCCATCGGCTGGACAAACGATTGCACCCGGGTCTTTTGCTAATGGGCGTGCGTCAGCCAGCAGTTCCCGTGTGAAGAAATCGTTGAAGTTGGTAAATTTGTCGATGTCCTGGATCAATGCCTGGCGTAAATCGACCTTGAAACGACGCATAAAGATTTTTATGAGCAGCTTTTTTAGACGCGTGCTTTCAGCAAGCCTGCCCACTAGCCTTGAGAGCAGATGTTGGGGCAGCAAGTATTGAAAAATTATGAACAAGCGCGGCATCGATTTTTTATTTCCTTAGGCCAAATTTTTGAGTGATGGAGTCGCATATTGGGGCTAACTCGTTCGTCTTTGTTAGTTCAATTCTGGGTTAGTTCAATTCTGATTTTCTATAGGCGCGCCCGGATGATTTCCCCATTCCGACCAGGAGCCGTCGTAGGCTCGAATATCATAACCAAGTGCCTTGCCGACCAAATAGCTAAGTCCCGAGCGGTGGTGGCTGTGGCAATGCGTGATAATCTTTTTGTTCTTGTTGATGCCAATTTGTTGAAGTAGCTTCTCAATATCTGCCAGGGGTTTCAGGCGTAGATCATTGTCTCTATCCTGCAGGGCAAGCCAATCAAGATTTACCGCACCGGGAATATGTCCGTTTCCCAGCGCAGTACGCTTTTTTCCTTCGAACTCGTCTTCCCCGCGCGCATCCCAGACAAGCGTATCGGGGTCCGGGATCTGTGCCAGTATATCATCCATACTGACTAGCAGTTCGCTATCTATCTGTGCCGAAAAATTGCCTGGTTCAGGCTCTGGCAACACCGTGCTGGCAGTAGACACAGGCAAGCCCATCTTTAGCCAGGCGGGTAATCCACCGTCCAAATAGGAGTAGCCTGGCTGACTCAATACATCCAGGGTCCAAATAAAGCGACCAGCCCAACCGCCACCCTCGTCGTCATAGACAACTACGTGCCTGGCATCGCTCAGCCCAATTCTTGAGAACAGCGCACTGAGTTGATCGCGGCCGGGCAGTTTGCCTACGGCGGGCTTGATTCCACAAACTAATTCCGCCGGCTCCACCAGCACTGACCCGGGAATATGCTGTGCATCGAAAACAGCCGCTTGCAGCACGGCCACAATGAGCAAATTATCATTCGGAATAATTTCGCTGAGCCGCTGCGGCTCTAGCAGTAAGGGAAGTGATTCGGCAGTCATGGCCTGTGATTGCTCCGTGTTCGGGGTTGTCATTTTGTTGTAACTTTCTAAATTTCTGGCAAAGAATCCACAATGCGAAAATAGCTCGCCACTCTCTCGCTGCTAATTTGTCCCGATGCAACGGCGGCGTGGATAGCGCAGGCCGGTTCCTGGCGGTGAGAACAGTCACGAAACTTACATTGCCCCGCGAATGGCTGAAACTCAACAAAGCCTTCAAATACCTGCCCCTGGTTTATGTGACCCAGGCCGAACTCACGAATCCCTGGCGAGTCTATCAGATCGAATCCCGGCATGTGGAATAGACAGGATGTGGTTGTTGTGTGAGTGCCCCGTTCCCAAGTCTCGGAAAGAGCGCCCACATCGGCGATATTGTGCCGGTGCAAGGTATTCAGCAGAGACGATTTCCCAACGCCTGACTGGCCCACAAGTATCGTAGTTTTACCCGCCAGGGCCTGTCTTAATTCGGGAATTCCGCGGCCGTCATGGGCGGAGACCTGATGCAGGTTGTAGCCAATTTTTCCGTAATTGGACAATATATTGTCCAACTCTTTCAATTCCTGGCTGCCCAACAGGTCCAGTTTATTGAGTATCAATACGGCGTTTAGATCTAACTGCTCGATGGCCACTAAATAACGATCTATCAAGCTGATATGGGGAGTTGGGGTTGCGGCAAAGACCACCAGTACCCGATCAATATTGGCAGCAACAGGCTTGAAGATTCCGTCAGAGCCGGGTCGCCCAAAAAAATTGCGCCGCCGCCCCTGTGCAACCACCACACCGGATTCAGCCCCGTCGTCAGTCCATAACACGAGATCACCGGTTACCAGCTTGGGAAGATTGGCGCGTTGCGAACATCGAATTACGCGACCGGAATCGAGGGACTCAACGTCCAGATGTTGGCCATAATGCTTGATAACCCGGCCATTGCATTTATTCTGAACGGCAACATCGATGCTTTCATTTTGCGCAATATTCAATTCTTTTTGCTGATTTTCAGCAATGCGAGCCAACTGATGCTTACTGAGTCTTCGTTTACTCATAGTGTATTACGCGAGTGTAGCAACAAAACCGTGTAGACTCGCGTGTCATCGTTCGCTCGCTGATGAAGGAACAGGGATTATTGCATATTCCACCCGCGGAAGCTTTGCTACAATCATAGCCGCGTTGCAAAGTGACCGATTAAAAAACCACAAGATAGAAATGGAACTACATCATGGGCAAGAGTTTGAACCTGATCTGGCTGGACCTGGAAATGACAGGATTAAAACCGGAATCGGATCGCATCATCGAAATCGCCACCCTGGTAACCGATGCCGATTTGAATATTCTGGCCGAAGGACCGCTATTGGCGATCAAGCAGTCCGATTCAGCCTTGCGGGACATGGATGACTGGAATCAAAAACACCATGGTGCTTCCGGGCTTATCGAGCGAGTCAAAAATAGTTCTATTGATGAAAACGAAGCAAGCAGACAGACGCTTGAATTCTTGAGTGATTATTCTGAGAAGAACGCATCTCCGATGTGTGGCAACAGCATTTGTCAGGATCGCAGGTTCATGGCGAACTACATGCCCGAACTGGAAGACTATTTTCATTACCGTAATCTGGATGTTAGCTCGGTCAAAGAACTGGTACGCCGCTGGAAACCGGAAATTCTAAAAGGTCTGGTTAAACAAGACAGCCATCAGGCACTGGAAGATATAAAAGATTCGGTGGCTGAACTCGCGTACTATCGTGAACACTTCATCGACGCCTGACCAATTTTGGGCTTATAGTCGTGCCTGTGTCGCGCCTGGGTCGTGCTTGCACAGTGCCCATTGAATATGTTCACTGACCATTTCAGACGAATTGTGCAATCGTGCTTGCAGTGCTGCCACAACTTCGCTGGAACTCGGTGCATTGCCCAATGCGATAGCGATATTTCTAAGCCAGCATTGGTAGCCAATTCGACGAATCGGAGAACCTTCAGTACGCTGCAGAAAATCTTGTTCTGACCAGCCGAACAATTCGAGCAGTTGAACATCATCCAGCTTATGCCGAGGCGTGAAATCTTTCTCTTTGGTTTCTCTGGAAAATTTATTCCAGGGACAAACCATTTGACAGTCGTCGCAGCCAAAAATTCTATTTCCCATTGCTTCGCGGAATTCTACCGGAATAGAAGTTCGCAGCTCAATAGTAAGATAAGAGATGCAACGAGTGGCATCCAAAAGGTTCGGTTTCACAAAAGCCCGGGTAGGGCAGACATCGATGCAAGCCTTGCAACTGCCACAATGATCGGATACTTGATCATCTGTGGGAAGAGGCAAGTCAGTAAACAGTTCGCCCAGGAAAAACCATGATCCGGCTTTCTTGTTGATAAGCATGGTGTTCTTGCCGATCCAGCCCATGCCAGATTTCTCTGCCAGTGCCCGCTCCAGCACAGGCGCGCTGTCAACAAAGGCTCTATAGCCGAAAGGGCCGGCAACCTTTTCGATTCTTGCTGCCAGTTTCTGTAGGCGTTTGCGGATTAGCTTGTGATAGTCGCGACCGCGGGCATAGCGGGAAACATAGGCTTTCCCTGTATTTGCCATCGATTGCAGAGAATCATTTGAATTCAGTGCATAGTCCATTCGCACACAGACGACACGAATAGTGCCGGGCACCAATTGCTCAGGATGGCAACGTTTTTGGTGATTCTCCGCCATATAGGACATGGCACCGTGATAATTTCTTTCTATCCAGGACTCGAGGTACTGCTGATACTGACTAAGGTCGATGTCGGTAATACTGACCTCTTGAAAGCCAAGCTCAAGGCCCCAGCCCTTGATAGTCGCGGCAAATTGCCTACAGTCGATTTCGGCCATTGGTATTTCTACTTTATAAGCGGCACAGGATGTCGGCGGCTTTTTGTAAAGTGTCATCGTCTTTGCAAAAGCAAAAACGAACGATATTCGTCGCCGGAGGAATTTCATAGAAAGCTGTCAGCGGAATAGCGGCCACCCCTTTTTCTTGTGTCAGGTAGTTGACGAACTCCACATCAGACTTATCGCTGATCTCGCTGTAGTCTACTAGCTGAAAATAGCTGCCTTTTGACGGCGTGAATTTTAACCGCGAAGCTTTGATCATTTCACAGAAAGTATTTCGTTTCTGTTCATAAAAAGAGGGAAGCTCTATTGTGTGAGCTGGACATTCCGCCATGAAATCCGCAATGGCGTATTGCACAAAACTTGACGTAGTAAAGGTGACAAACTGATGAATCTTGCGAAATTCTTCGGTTAGTTCTTTCGGGGCAACACAATAGGCCAGTTTCCATCCGGTCGCGTGGTAAGTTTTACCAAACGAAAAAACGGCGAAACCTTTCTGTCGTAACTCACCGTGGGCCAACACACTTTCATGGCGCAGGCCGTCATAAACCATATGCTCATAAACTTCGTCGGACAGGATTAAAATATTCTTGTCACGGATGAGTGCGGCTAAGGTATTGAGGTCAGCCCTGGACAAAATACTGCCACATGGGTTATGTGGTGAATTAATAATAATTAGTCGGGTGTGTGAGGTGATCGCTTGTTCCAGTCGATCCCAATCCATGCCGTAATCTGGCAGTGACAGGGGAACGTGGACGGTACGGCCTCCGGCCAATTGCACGGCGGGTTGGTAGGAGTCGTAGGCTGGATCGAAAACGATAACTTCGTCACCGACAGAAACCACGGCTTGCACGGCATCGAACAGAGCCTCTGTGGCACCAGAGGTAACTGTAATTTCCGTCTCCGCATCGGCGTTGCAGCCGTAGTAGTCTTTAACTTTGTTGGCAATCTGTTGACGCAGTGCGGCTATGCCCGCCGTGGGTGGATATTGATTCTTGCCATCGTTGAGGTGCTGGGCAACCAATTCCCTTAATCGCTGCGGGCAATCGAAATCCGGGAAACCTTGAGAGAGATTAATGGCATTGTAGTCTTGGGCCATTTTCGACATGACGGTGAAGATAGTAGTACCTGTCTTTGGCAATTTGCTTTGCAACATACTTACCTCGCTGAATCGGCGCGTTATTCTAACTGATTGCTCAACTGAAGGGCTATCTTCTGTAGATGGTCGGTGTGGATAGTTGGTGGATGATTGCTGGATAACTGGCAGGGAGCGGTGCCTTGCCTGGCAGAAAAAAAGGGCTACTCGCCAGTAACCGCGCATGGCGAGCAGGAAGTCATGTCTATCTAAAGCCAGGCTTGTGATGGAGAGCTTATTGACAGGTCGATGAGCTGATTATTGCTGCAGCCAGTCATTAAGCGCAATGATATCTTGTGGAGTCAGGATGCCAGCGACCTGGCGCAGTACCAGGCTGTCAATCACGTAGTTATAACGTGCGTCAGCATACTGGCGCAGGGCACGATACAGGTTCTCTCTTGCCAATAAAACCTCAACGATATTTCTTGTGCCCACTTCAGCGCCGAGTTCGGTGGCATCCAGCGCACTCTGGGCTGAGATAATAGACTGTTGTGTCTGTGCAATAACCAAAACATCGGTATTTACCCGGCGATAGGCATTGCGAATATTTTGTGTGAGTTGGCGTTCTGTGAAGTTTAGAAATTCCCGGGAAGATACCACATTGTATTCAGCGGCTCTTCTTCGAGAGGTGACCCCGCCGCCTGAGTAGATTGGAATGTTCAAACCCAGCGTGAGCGAAGTTCTATTACTGGCACCGCCACCAATCTGAATTCCCTGGCTGGTGATTGGTGCCGTTACGCTGTGGCCGTACTGACCGGTAAAGTCTATGGTTGGCAGATGGTCAGACTTTCGCGCCTTCAAGTTCTTCTGTGAAGCCTCAAGATTGTATTCAGCAGCAGCAATAGCAAGGTTGTTGTTTTGCGCCTGCTGTTCCCAGTCATTCAGGCTTCCATCCACCTGCACAATCGGAAAATCTTCTCGTAGAACCTCAATCGAGGGATGCGCCTGACCCGTGATAGCTTGCAGCGCCTCATAGCGGGATTGAAGAATATCCTGCTGCAAAATGGTCGTGTTTTGCGCCAAATCGTAAGCGGCCTGGCTATCGTAGACATCAGTAATCGCTACCAGGCCAACTTCTTCTCTCTGGCGACTCTGTTCCAGTGAACGCCGCGCGGCTTCCTCTTCCTGAACATTGGTCTCAAGTGTGTCGATAGCCCGTAGCACATCGAAATAGGCCGTGGCGACGCGCATGATCAGGTCTTGCTGCTGGGCGGCCAGATCCACCGCTGCCGCTTTATCTCTGGCCCTGGCGGACTGAAAATTATACCAATTGGCAAGGTTCAATACGCTCTGGTTGAGAGTCATCCCCCAACCGTGGTTATTAAGCCCCGGTCTAAAACTATGATCATTGGCTACCCGCGTTGTCATGGTCTCGCCCGAGATTGGGTCAGTGACTTGCGCATAGACGGAATCAACAGGGCCGCTTGTCAGCCTGGAAGTCGATCCGCCGACACCAAATGAAGGCAGTAAGGAAGAGCGGCTTTGTATCATGCCCTCCCGATTCTCGCGATAGCTGGCTTGCGCTTGTCTGAGGGTGGGGTCATTTTCCAGTGCTAATTGCAGAATTTGCAGCAAGTCATCGCCATAGCTGAATGCGCTGGTCATGCAGCCCAATACCAGAATTCCAAAACACTTTACTAGTCGTCCCATACTATGTGACCTTCTATTTACTCGATAATGATGATCAACTGCCTGAGGAGCTGATTAAACAAGGGTTCAGGATGGCATTCTTGCAGTTAGACGGCATTCTACACAGTGTAACCAAAAAGTGACAAACGAAACCACTGCATTTGAGGCTGTGCAACAAACCCTCGCCAAACCGCGTTAACTGTCGAAAACCCGTGCCAGTTTGGGTGTTTTACTGGATTTTTGCACCGCCTCCGTCATTCCTGCACCACCTCCGTCATTCCTGCACCACCTCCGTCATTCCTGCGAAGGCAGGAATCCAGCCAAATGTTGGATTTTTGCCCAGTCTCTTTCGCAGGAATGACGAATATTGAATTTTGCCCAGTCTCATTTGCGGTAGTTACGCTTATTGAAGCATTAGACGTTTGTTGCAGGCTTGCAGTTACAGCGAATGTCCAAACTGCCAGGGCAGCAGGCTCCTGTGCTGATGATTATTCAGTGTCTGCTCTCTTTCTTGCGCGATTTGGGGCATAATTTGGGGCATACATAACCTGGGGCATATTTGGAGCATGAGTGTAGCTCTATTTCTGACCTGATTACAGCTTCTGCTCCTTACCAAAACAGCAGCGCCGCTCTTTGTCTAATTTTAGTAGTGGTCTACACCAGGGCGGCCAACACAAGGTCAGGCCGCCTGGCCAGGCCACTACAAATCGGCCGCAGCGCAAAGGAACATCGAATGAACGCAAAATCAGAGAATTTTCTTGAAAAAATTAACAGACTGGACACCCGCAGTGGGAGCCATTTCCCAAATTCCAGAAAGCGCTACATAGAGGGTAGTCGAGCGGATATAAAAGTGCCAATGAGAGAGATAACTCTCACTCCAACCGAAACGGCAGGGGGAAGCGAAGAGAATCCACCACTGTGTGTGTACGACTCTTCCGGTATTTACTCTGACAGTGACGCTAAAATTGACCTTCGGGCAGGATTGCCTGCCATCAGAAAAAACTGGATCGAACAGCGTGATGATACTGAATTACTGGCTGCAGTGAGTTCAACTTATGGCCAGGCGAGACAGAGTGACATAAATACAGTACACCTGCGTTTCGAGCATTTGCGTAATCCGCGCCGCGCCAAAGCCGGCAGCAATGTTTCGCAATTACACTATGCGCGGCAAGGCATCATTACCCCGGAAATGGAATTTATAAGCATTCGTGAAAACATGGCGAATATCCAGGCATTACAAGCCGCACAGCCAGCGGGCCAGCATCCGGGGCGGTCATTCGGCGCGAGCATACCGGCAGAAATTACGCCTGAGTTCGTACGCTCGGAAGTCGCCAGGGGCAGAGCCATTATTCCAGCGAATGTAAATCATCCCGAAGTTGAACCCATGATCATAGGGCGAAATTTCCTGGTGAAGGTCAATGCAAATATTGGCAATTCTGCGGTCTCGTCATCCATCGAGGAAGAGGTAGAGAAATTGGCCTGGTCCGCTCTGTGGGGTGCCGACACAGTGATGGACTTATCAACCGGCAAGAACATTCATGAGACACGAGAATGGATAATTAGAAATTCCATGGTTCCCATTGGAACAGTTCCAATCTATCAGGCGTTGGAGAAAGTCGATGGAGTCGCAGAAGACCTGAATTGGGAAATTTTTCGTGACACCTTAATCGAACAAGCTGAGCAAGGCGTAGACTATTTTACAATTCATGCCGGCGTTCTACTGCGTTATGTTCCCCTGACAGCAAAAAGAGTGACCGGCATTGTCTCACGGGGTGGTTCGATAATGGCGAAGTGGTGCCTTGCGCAGCATCAGGAAAACTTCCTTTACACACATTTTGAAGACATCTGCGAGATCATGAAAGCCTATGATGTTTCGTTTTCACTGGGCGATGGCCTGCGACCTGGTTCAATAGCGGATGCCAATGATGCCGCTCAATTTGGCGAACTGGAAACCCTGGGCGAGCTGACTAAAATTGCCTGGCAGCATGATGTGCAGACTATGATTGAGGGGCCGGGTCATGTGCCGATGCACATGATCAAAGAAAACATGGATAAACAGCTAGCAGTGTGCGACCAGGCACCGTTCTATACTTTAGGACCCCTGACCACCGACATAGCACCAGGCTATGACCATATTACTTCGGGGATAGGTGCCGCCATGATTGGTTGGTTTGGATGCGCCATGCTTTGCTATGTGACCCCTAAAGAACATCTTGGATTGCCTGATAAGCAGGATGTAAAAGACGGTCTAATGGCCTATAAAATAGCAGCACATGCTGCGGACCTCGCGAAAGGTCATCCCGGTGCTCAGCTAAGAGACAATGCTATTTCCAGGGCACGATTCGAATTTCGTTGGGAAGATCAGTTTAATATTGGACTAGACCCGCTTACCGCTCGTGCCTTTCACGATGAAACTTTACCCAAACAGTCTGGAAAGGTGGCTCATTTTTGTTCCATGTGCGGGCCTAAATTTTGTTCCATGAAAATTTCGCAAGAGGTCAGAGATTACGCCGCCAGCAAAGAGTTGGAAGATGTCGATGGGGCGCTACAGTCGGGCATGGAAGAAATGGCTGATGAATACAATCAACAGGGACGCAAGCTCTATCACAAGGTTTAGTAAACCCATACAGGAATGGCGAAAGGATTAAAGCAAACCGCTATCCAGGTAATTGGATAGCGCGTCCAGGCAGGAGTGCGCCAGTTTCTTGCTGCGCTCTCCCGACCAGCCAAACTTGGCATCCGCTGTCGCCGTCGTGTCTTTAAACGGCATCTCCAGAGTCATGGCAAGGCAATCGTGTCTATGCGCAGTTTGCACCGTGCTCATAGTCAGGTTTGCTGTGCCTGGTTGCTTCGCTGGATAACCTTGTTCAGTCTGGAAATCGGGATTGAGTTCGGCCAAATTATTCTTGTAAAAATCCAGTTGTGCCTGTTTGGCCGAATTCCAGTCGGCCAGGCCCTCGGTGCCAGCGATAAAACAGTAGGGAAGTGATTCATCCCCGTGAACGTCCAGCAGAAAGTCTACACCAATGTCTTGCATCGCCTGCTTTACGTGAAAAACCTCCGGGCTTGTTTTTAAGCCGGGGTTTTCCCATTCACGATTCAGGTTTCTTCCTGCCGCGTTGGTTCGAAGGTGTCCACGGCGACTGCCATCTGGATTCATATTTGGCAGCAGGTATAAATTACATTTGCCCAGCAATGAGCTGGCGGCCTCGCTCTGTTCGTCCAACAGGCGCTCGATACATCCTTCCATCCACCATTCGGCCATCGATTCTCCGGGATGCTGTCTCGCAATAAACCAACAGTTTCTTTTTTGTTCAGGCCCATCGATCGATGAAATTTTAAGAAGGTCCATATCCTGTCCATCCAGGCTTCGTCCTGCTACCTGGAGTGTGCAGCGAGAGGATTGCAAACTGCCCGCAATGAGATTTGCATGGCGCTCCATGGAGTAGGGAGCAAAATAGGCGAAATACACTGAATCAAATTCTGGTTTGAATTTGATTGTCATGACTTCACCATCGAAAGTGGTCGGATGCCTGAGCCAGTTTTGGCGGTCGCTGGAATAACACAGCCGATAGTTTTCAAAACCTCGCGGATAGGCGGCACCGCCTGCGTTGAGGATATTCATCGTACAGGCGATGTTCTTTGCCCCACTGAGACGAAAATAAAACCACTGATAAAACGCTGATTGATGATCCGCCCGAATACGCAGTTGAATATCACTGGCTTGATCGCAGGAGATTACTTCAATATTCCCGCCATCAAAGTTTTGGCTTATATACACGACTATCCCTCATACACTTAAAATCTGATTGTTTTCCCGCTATTTAGCGGTTGCCAGCTTACTGCTATTTGTTATCATTGCCGACCTTTTTTCAAGTAGACGAGAAACTCCTATGTCGGTAATCACTGACAATGTAAACATCGCTTCAAATGAAGCGCTGATAACGCCCGAGCAGCTCAAATCTGAGCTGCCTGTACCAGCAACCGCGCTGGAATCCGTACAGCAGGCACGGAATGCTATTTTCTCAATCCTGAATCGAACCGACCCGCGTCTCTTTATCGTTGTTGGACCCTGTTCCATTCACGATACCGGCGCAGCAATTGACTATGCAAAACGATTGAAGCAATTAGCCGATCAAGTCAAAGATACATTGTATCTGGTTATGCGAGTGTATTTCGAGAAACCGCGAACATCAATTGGCTGGAAAGGACTAATCAACGACCCCTACCTTGACGATTCTTTCAAAATAGAAGACGGGCTGCGCAAGGGTCGCCAACTTTTATTGGACATTGCTGAATTGGGTTTGGCAACGTCAACTGAAGCGCTGGACCCGATTTCACCCCAGTATATGCAAGATGTTATTGCCTGGTCGGCAATTGGCGCGCGTACTACAGAATCTCAAACGCATCGGGAAATGTCGTCCGGCTTATCGTCCGCCGTAGGTTTCAAGAATGGAACCGATGGCGGCCTGGCTGTTGCGGTAAACGCAATGCAATCAGTTTCCAGCCCGCACAGGTTTCTCGGTATAAATGCAGAGGGACAGGTATCTGTTGTGACTACCAAAGGCAATCCCTATGCACATGTTGTTCTACGTGGTGGTGGCAAGGGTCCCAACTACGACACCGTGCATGTGGCTCAATGCGAGAAGGCGCTTGTCGATGGTGGTGTAAGCAGCAACATCATGATTGATTGCAGCCATGCCAATTCCAGTAAAGACCCTGATGTACAGCCTTTGGTTCTCAAAGACATTAGTCATCAGATTCTGGAGGGCAACAAATCCATAATCGGAGCGATGCTGGAAAGCAACATAAACCACGGCAATCAGCCCATCCCCAAAGACCTCTCACAATTACAATACGGCGTGTCTGTTACAGATGCCTGTATGGATTGGCAAACAACCGAGCAGGCAATTTTAGAAATGGCAGAGAAACTGAAAGCCGTACTGCCGTCAAGACAAGCAATTTGAATGGAGGAACAGCGTGAAATTTAACGGTCTGTCCTGGTGTTGGGTCAGCATCAGAACGAAGAACCAGGCCGAGAAAGAAACGCTGATTCTTCCGCTGTAGATTCTCTACCCAGCAATTTATTGCGATGCGGGTAGCGGCCAAAGCGATCGATTATTTCCTTGTGCCTTGTCTCGAAGTTGTAGTTATCTTCCAGGCCGGGTTGGTCAAACAGGGAAAGTGCTGTTTCATGTATCTCGGCGGACTCGCTGTGCATGAAAGGCATATAGAGAAAGGCTTTCCTGGTGTTGTCCAGTTGCTTGTCAAATTTTCTTCTTATCGCTTCCTGGGCTAGCATCAGTGCCAACGTATCTGAGGCAAAAGCCAGAGGGCTTTCACGAAACATATTACGTGAGAACTGATCCAGTATGATAATTTCAGCCAGGGCACCCAATGAATGTTCGCGCCAGCTAGCTAATAGCCCTTGTTGAGCACGTTGATGCGCCTCGCCGAACCTGCTGCGAATAAGCTCATCGAACTGCGGGTCTTTGATGAATCGCTGCTTCGGCTCGATTTCTTCAAACCAGAATTGAATAACTTTGGTGGCTGACAACTGAATCCCCGGCGGTAAAAGCAGGCATAAGCATTTTATCGACAGTGAGGAGTGTATTTTTAGGGCTTGGCCGTGCAGGAAAGTGGGGATCAGGACCTGTGTTTAGGTAGAAAGAAAAGCGGTTCTTTAGCCAGGGCTAACGCAAAGAGCGGCTAACAGCCCGTCTGTTTGTTACGTTCCAGTTAGCCTGCCCTGGCAAAGGCGATTGACATGGGTTCCTGTTCCCGCCGACCCAGCGTAATCCACTTTTGCACAAAGGGATTATCCAATAGGACTTGCATATAGGTATTGGCTTCGCTACTGAGCTCGGCTCCATAAATACCGAAGCAGGCTGCTACCGGTGCGTACATACAATCAGCAATTGAAAACCGCCCATAGAGGTAATTGCCATTTTCTCCGAACTTGTGCCGACAGCAACTCCAGATAGCATCGATTCTGGCAATTTCATCAAGCAGTGCCAGCGAAGGCTTTAATCTGTACGACGCTTTGCAATTCAGCGGCCATTCTTTTTTTAGATGGGGAAACCCGGAATGAATTTCTGCACTGATCGATCTGGCACTGGCACGACGCTTTGGGCTTGTGGGCCAGCCAGAACCGCTTACGAATTGCTCAGAAATATACTCACAAATGGCCAGAGAATCCCATACTGTAATTTCCCTGTGCAAGAGTACTGGAACTTTCAGCGATGGTGAGTAGGGTCCGAGTTTTTCGGCAGTGTTGTCCTGATACAGCACTATCTCAATCTCTTCGAAATCAACGTCAAACATTTTCAGCAAAAGCCAGGGGCGCAAGGACCAGGAAGAATAATTTTTGTTTCCGATAACAAGTCTAATCTCGTTCATTTTTTGCATCTCCAAATTTCAGCAGTGCCAGTTCACTGTCGGTAGAACACAGTAACTGGCCGGTGTTTTAGTTAATTTGCTCTGCCTCAGGATTTTGCGTCAGCATTGAATTGCTGCGGTCGCGAAGGCGAACTATGACGCGTCGATCAAAAAAATCAGATTCGGTGTTCTGTTGCTCATGCAGCGTTTGAGTTTCGCCGTAAGCGATAGTAATAATAGATGAATTTTGAATTCCCTTGCTGGTAAGAAACTCCTTGACTGCAGTTGATCGTTTTCTGGAAAGTCTCAAATTCAGGTCTGAATCGCCGTTTCTATCAGCGTAGCCTGTTATTTCTACGCTGGCCGCAGGCATTTGTTTGGCGATGTTTATCAGGCTACGCAGTTGTTCTTCGTAGTGCGATTCGATGTTGCTGGAGCTGCTGTGAAAATTTAGTGAGAGTACAAGCTTGTCGCAACAGGGTATTGCAGGTAATGCCAGTGTTGCAGGGTAAGTTCCGGGACTGCGTGAGGCCTGGTCCAGTTTTTGTTGTGCTATTTGATACTCTTGTTGCAATGCCCGGGTTTCTTCCTGCAGGGCAGCTAGCCGTAGTTGGCTTTCATATAAGCTGACTTGTAGATCGCCGACTTCAGATTTAGCGCGCAAACCGTCTCCAAACAATGCGCCAAAAGCGGCACCGGCAATAGCACCCGGAGGACCACCGGCTAATCCGCCGAGGACAGCACCACTGATGAAGCCTGTGGTTTGTTCAGGGGATGCCGGGTTCTGATAGTCTGCGCGCCGGGTATCTGCAGCGGCTGTAGCGGCTGCAAGGCTGAATAACAGGGCAAGAGAGCGTTGTTTGATCATCTTTGATGTTCCTCCGTAATCGGTGCAACAAAAGTGGCATTCCTGATGTCCAGAACTGTGTGGGAGTTGATTCGGGACAGCGCTGGAAATTCGAACCAGGCTCACTGAATCTATTAAACACAAGACTTATTACCGTGGAAGGCGCGGAAAAAGGCCATGTAGTGATTAAATATGGCAGAATCATGTCAATCACCCGAGCCGGTGAATGCAGGCTCTATTTCGCCTGAAAATTCCGGTATAGTCGCCCTGAATCTTTTCTCTGCACCGGCCTGTAAAAATCGAGAGTAAAAATGAGTAGACGAATCGCCATTGTGGAAGATGAAGCTGCAATTCGAGAGAACTATGCGGATGTGTTACGCAAGCAAGGTTATGACGTACAGACCTTTGCCAATCGCAAGGATGCGATGTCCGCCTTCGATATTCGTTTGCCTAATTTGGCAATCATCGACATAGGGCTTGAGAATGAGATCGATGGCGGCTTTGCACTTTGTCAGGCGTTGCGCTCCTTGTCAGATACACTGCCCATCATTTTTCTCACTGCCAGAGATAACGATTTCGATACAGTGAGCGGATTGCGAATGGGTGCCGATGACTACCTGACCAAAGACATCAGCTTGCCTCATTTAACGGCGAGAATCGCTGCCCTTTTCCGCCGTCTGGATGTGATTGATCAGCCGCCATCGCCGGAAAATCTGATACACCGGGGAAAGCTCTCGCTGGACATAGGCCGACTTACCATTCAATGGGAAAACCAGGCAGTCGCCTTGACGGTCACTGAGTTTTGGATGGTGCACGCGCTCGCTAAATTTCCGGGCCACGTGAAGAGCAGGCAGGTGCTTATGCAAGAGTCAAAGATATTCGTAGATGGAAGCACTATTACTTCACACGTCAAAAGAATTCGCAAAAAATTCATGCACATCGATGAACAATTTGATTGTATTGAAACGGTGTACGGAATGGGTTACCGCTGGAATATTACGCCTGAAACCGTTAACTAAATTTCTATGAGCCTGTCACTTAGAAACCCGTTTGGCATTCGATTCAAGTTAGTCTTTCTTTCCAGCTTTCTATTGGTAATTCCCTGGTTGGGCTACCAGTATATTTTGGAAATGGAACAGGTGCTGCGGCGTGGCCAGGAGCAAACTGTACTCGGTACCGCACAAGCCCTTGCCACGGCCTTGAATGAACGCCCGGAGCTTTTTAACGAAGAAAGCTATACGCCAGCCAGACGTACCGAAGATCTTTATGTGTATCCCATTTTCTCTGCGCTGTCGCTGGATGATGGCACATTGACGGATTGGGGTGAGTATCAACAATACGAAGTCGAATACAATCACAAAGACCATCTGCGCACGGCACTAAACCCGTCTCGTTACTACGGTACAGAGGAGACTCTCAGTTTTCGAAACATGGTAGGTGAACACAACGGTTCTCTCTATGCCTATTTTAAAGTAAGCGATGACACAGTAGTGTATAGAAGCCGGGATGCCCTGAGTGTTCATCGCAGTGACTTTCTTGAAATCACGATGCTCTCTAAAGAAGGCAGTGGCATAAATCGTTATGTTGTAGCACCTCACGAGCCGGAATTTCTGTACCCCTTCCATGTAGAAGAGGGCTATACAGATTCTATTCATGAGGATCGCATTAGCGGACAGTGGTATGAAACCAGCGAAGGCTATGAAATCGAATTGCAAATCCCCATGGACATGCTGGGGAACAGACTGGGCTTTACCATCTTCGATGTTGACCATGCAGACACTCGCCACGTGAGTACGGCTGTTGCAACTTACCAGGTGGCGGATGCGGAAGGCCTGGGTTCGTTGCGATTGCCCACACCTGAGATTGACAGGATCGTTGCAGGCATGGGGCATAATAATTCCCGAATTCAGGTAGTGGACAGAAGCGGGAGAGTGTTGCTCTCGGTCGGTGACATTCAGTCAGCGACAGGCTTGTTACTCTCATCGGTACAAGATGAAACGCCAATAAACAAGTACTGGCTCTTTATTCAAAATAAAATTTTAAATCCTCTCTATTATCAATTTCTAACCAAGCCGAGCAATGACTTCATTGATGATTTGTACTCCGGTATTACCCGCGAAGGGGCGCATATCGATGAAGCCCTTGAAGGCCAGGCGGCGACACAGTTTCGGACGCTTGCCGACACCGGGACCCGTTTATTGGAGGCAGCACATCCGATATTGGCCAATGGTGAAATTATGGGCGCCGTGGTAGTCGATCAGAACATGAATGTCTTGCGTACTTTCAGAAATCAGGCAATGGAAACCCTGTTCAATACCATGTTGGCTGTCATGTTCGTAGTTACCCTGGGATTGTTCTTCTCTGCTTCAAGAATTTCTTCGCGCATTCGGGTGTTGAGAAATCAGGCGGAAGGTATTATCGACGAGACAGGCCGTGTTCAAAACACCATTGTGGCAACGCGAAGTTCCGACGAAATTGGTGACCTTTCGCGAAGTTTTTCCAGTATTGTTGAACGGCTCTCTCAGTACACAAATTACCTTGAGAACATGTCCTCGCGACTTTCCCATGAATTGCGAACACCGGTAACGGTGGTGCGTTCTTCATTAGAGAATCTCGGCCTTACCGCAACAAGCCATGAATCAGTGGTTTACATAGAACGTGCAGAGGAAGGCATCAAGCGCTTGAACCTCATTCTGACCAATATGAGTGAAGCAACCCGCTTGGAACAAATGTTGCAAACCTCTGAGAAAGGAAAAATCGATTTAAGTGAGGTCATTCCGGGATGCGTTGAAGGCTATAAACTGGCCTACCCACAAGCCAGGTTCGATCTGGATGTCAGTCAATATCCTGCCTTCGTTAACGGGGTTCCTGAATACATAGCTCAGTTGTTAGATAAGTTAATTGCAAACGCGATAGAATTTTCCTATCCAGAACAGTCAGTCACCGTGTTTAGCCGCGTCTTGCGTGATCACGCTATCATTAAAGTATCTAACGCCGGGCCTTATCTGCCTGAAGAAATGAAAGACAGGCTGTTCGAATCGATGATTTCCGTCAGGTCGCAGGAGAAACAGGATCAACCCCATTTGGGGATAGGTTTGCATATAGCGCGGTTAATCACCGAATTTCACGGGGGTCAAATTCGTGCAGAGAACCGACAAGATCGCGAAGGCGTGATAATCACTGTGGTTATTCCCCTGTTTTATCGTTAGAGCCCTGGTCTAGTCGCCGCTGTAGTACTTTTCTGCATTTTCTTTGACAACGGGGGAATCACTTGCCCAGGCGTGGCAGGTATCGAGTACCATTGGCCGCTTGTCCGGGCTGCCGACATCGGAATCTGCCCGATTTTTTCTGTGTGCAAGCAAGGGCCATATTGTTTGCCTGGCAACCGTCGCCATCGGGAATAGTAGCTCGGTTAAATGAGTACAACCCTGCACCCCGCCTACTTTCATTCTTATCGCTTTTCGCCAGCCAGCTTTCATTTGTATGCCGACCAGAGATTTGTAGACAGGAGTAATATTGGGACACATTTCGAACGGACTGTGATCGGTTACTGCAAGCACATCCTGAATCACGAAACCATCGTTTATTGTCACTCGCAGCAACATTTCGTGCATTGGTTCTCCAATCGCAACATCGCCTCTCCAGTTATTCTTGAATTGGTAGGTCTTTGTATCAGTCATATGGGCTTCAATGTCCCACAATCCATCTTCACGTTGATAGCCTTTATAGTCGATGGCTCGGGTGTGAACATGTTTTCTCGCGGTTGCTTCCAGCAGTGGCATAACAGTACCTTGTTTGTAACTAATCCGTATTTAGTTGTGTTGCTTGGTTGCTTGGTGAAATTAAACGGTAGTGGACAAATCCCTCCCATCACCCGGCAGAGGCTGTGCAAAAATTCAATATCCGTCATTCCTGCACCATCCCGTCATTCCTGCGAAAGCAGGAATCCAGGAAAAGCACCCAAACCGGCAAGAGTTTCCACAGGCAACACGACCTGGCGTGGGTCTCTTGCACAGTCCCGGTAGCTGGAAGTATAACGCAAGACTGAATTATTGTGTGCCCTGCTCCAGCATATAAGGCATAATGCCCGGAAGAAATGCAGTTTACAGGAGCAACAGAATGACCACAGCCAGCGCCCGCCACATCCTTGTACAAACGGAACAGGAATGTAACTCTCTCAGGAATCGAATTAATTCAGGCGAGGATTTTGCTGACATAGCCAGGGAACATTCCAGTTGTCCGTCTAAGGCACAGGGTGGGGATCTTGGCCAGTTTGGCCCGGGTATGATGGTTAAAGAATTTGATGAAGTGGTTTTTAGTGTTGATGTTAATACTTTGCAAGGGCCAGTTAAAACCCCATTTGGCTACCATCTATTAGAAGTGACTAGCCGAGATGATTAGCCAAATTTTTTCTGCAAAAACCACGGCACTTACACTGGGTGCAAAAAACCAGGAATGTAGTAAGGAATAGTGTAGTAAGAAATAGTGCCGAAGCTCTGGATGTCAGGTCAATGGGCGGTGATTCAAAAAATTTTTGTGAAAAAGATGTGGAAATCATATCAAGGGTGCAATGCCATGACGGGTTTCTGCACATTGAGAGCCTGCAACTTCGCCATCGGCTTTTCTCTGGTGAGTGGAGTGAAGTTTTTGCCCGGGAGTTACAACGTAAAGAGGCAGCCGTGGGGGTATTATTACTCGATCCACTACGCGATGTCTTGTTGCTGGTGCGTCAGTTCAGAATCGGCATGGTGGAGCAAGGGAGCAGTTCCTGGCCACTTGAAATCGTAGCAGGAATGGTTGCAACTGGTGAGCAACCAGAAGAGGTTGCACTACGGGAATCGAAAGAAGAGTCCAATTGTGTGCCAACCGATCTTGTGCGGATTTGTGAGTACTACAGTAGCCCGGGGAGTAGCAACGAAAGAATAACCCTCTATTGCGGGCGAATAGACAGTGAAGATGCAGGTGGCGTCTATGGTTTGGCGGAAGAACACGAAGATATCGAAGTAGTATTACTCGCCTGCGACGATGCCGTGCAAGCCGTCAATTCCGGCAAGATAAATAATGCGATGACAATCATCGCGTTGCAGTGGCTACAGCTACACCGAAAGGAATTGCTAAATAACTGGAAATAGTGCCAGCAGCCCGGTCATTTGCGACTTTTATTTCGCCCCTGGGCAATTTTTCGGACATTTGTTGGCCACTTCCTGGCTCAGCAGACACATTTGGCTCGCAATAAGGCTCTAAATCATTACAATTGGGGTAGAAGGGACATCGGTGGACAAGTCAACTGGCTACCGACCGAAAGCAGAAGCAAGATGGGTGGAAATTAACCCGGCAAGAGTAGAACCCGGTACAAAGAAAATCTGATCCAAACTCTGAGTAAAAATGTCAAAAAGCAGCTACAGCATAGATTTAATCAAACAGATGGCAGAATGCGATGCCAACTACATTCGGTTGCTTAAACTCGTGCCTCATTTGCAAGCCTATCGTGATAATTCTTTTGCGGAGATGGCCTTGCTCAAAAATTCCACTGGCGATAAAGAAATATTCGACAGAATAAAAAATAGCGCAGAACCTGAAAAGCTGCTGGAAGGTTTATTGGTGGAGTTTTGTATCGCCGATCAAATTAGCTATGGCGCTAAAGTTACGGTTGAAATTGAAATTGTCGAAGCATTTAAGTACACCACTACACTGGAAATTCGACAGAAGCCCGTCCTGAAAAAATGGATGACAAATCCCTCGATGCTGGTTCGCGTTTATCACGATGCAAATACCGCAGAGGTCATCTCTTATCAAGGGCATAAAAATTTGCAAGCGAGATATGAACAGCCGAACGCAAAAATGTATCATTCAGATGAAAAAATGCAGGTTAATATGTTTCTGGGTGAATGGTTAACTCATAGTCTCAAGGTTGGCACAAGTAACGAAGCTTTAGCTATCACCTAAAACTAAAAATAATTCATGGCAGTCATGACCTCACTGACTACACAAAACCCGATCAAGATTACTCAGATTACCGACACCCATCTGTATGGTACCGCTTCAGGCACTCTGTTAAAGATGAACACCAGCGCGACATTACATCATGTGATCCAGTTAGTTAAAGCAAATGAAAAAGGAACGGATCTCATAGTAGCGACTGGCGATATTGCCCAGGACGCTTCCGATAAAGCCTATAGAAATTTCCTTGAAATAATGACTGCCCTGGATGCACCGTTTAGATGGATACCCGGGAATCATGACAATGCAACTGTGATGCAAAAAATCGCAGAAGGCACCGATGCCAACAAAAAAACCACGCAATTGAATAACTGGTTACTGGTATTACTTGATTCGAGTATTGTAGGTCAGGTTCATGGAAAATTGGGAAAAGCAGAAATTAAATTTCTGGATAGCGTTTTGCGTTCCGCAGAAAAAGACGACTCAATCGATCATTGTTTAATTATCTTGCACCACAATCCGATTGCTGGCAACTCTGCCTGGATGAAAGAGTTGGGTCTGGAGAATGGAGTAGAGCTATTTGACACGGTGAAGAGTTACAGGAAAGTGAAGTGCGTGTTATATGGGCACCTCCATCAAGAGCTGGATTTTCTACATCAGGGAATAAGATGTCTATGCACGCCGTCTACCTGCGTTCAGTTTGCGCCTGAGGCTACCAGCTTTTCCCTGGACAGAGTCAATCCCGGTTACAGATCCCTTCAGCTTTTTGCCGATGGTACTATCGAATCCGGGGTCAAGCGGGTTTCAGGGGATATCTTCGAAGCAGATTATAATAGCCCGGGCTACTAATCAGGCGCAAGCCGAGGCTCTGTTACATTGCCTGTTCAATCTTTTGCGCTCTACCTGCGCCGTTTTCCTGGTTCTCCCCAGTCTCAGAAAGTACAACAAACTTTAGCTTATTGTGAACAGCCTGGTCTGGGCGAGAGAAGCGTGATAGCACAAATGGAAGCCATGGCGATGATAATTTTGAAGTAGAAGAGCAGCTTGTCCTTGACCTCTTTTCATCAAGAATTACACAAAATAATCGATAAAACATCAGTGGATTGAAGAAAAACGTAATGAGAAAAACGCATGAGTAACCCCTACAACGCTGACGCCATTGAAGTACTTACAGGGCTGGATCCGGTAAGAAAAAGGCCCGGCATGTACACCGATACAAGTCGCCCCAATCACCTCGTGCAGGAAGTGATAGACAACAGTGTGGACGAAGCCTTAGCGGGTTATGCGAGCCATCTTTCACTACAACTAAATAAGGACGGCTCGGTAGAGGTCAGCGATGATGGTCGTGGCATGCCGGTGGACAAACACAGGGGTGAAAAAGTCAGTGGTGTGGAATTAATACTGACCAGACTACACGCCGGTGGCAAATTTTCTAACAAGAATTACCAATATTCCGGTGGGCTGCACGGCGTTGGTGTCTCCGTTGTGAACGCACTATCCACCTACCTGGAAGTTAGCGTAAAACGAGACGGCAAAGTTTATGCAATGTCGTTCAAGGGCGGAGAAAAGGCCAGCGAGCTAAGGCAAATTGATACAGTGGCTAAGCGAAACACGGGAACCACTGTCAAATTTTTAGCCGATGGAAAATATTTCGATTCGGTAAAAATATCAATCGTTCGTCTTAAACACGTACTGCGTGCAAAGGCGGTACTTTGTTCAGGCTTAAAAGTCAGCTTTATCGATAACACCGTGGACAAAGAGAAAGCGCAAAGCGAAGAATGGTGTTTTGAAGATGGCTTGATAGATTATCTGACTCAGTCAACGTCTGTTTACGAGACATTGCCAGAGGAGCCTTTCCATGGCTCCGTACAAGGTAACGACGAGGCCGTAGATTGGGCGATTCAATGGTTACCTGAAGGTGGCGAAATAATTGCTGAAAGCTACGTTAATCTGATTCCAACCCCACTTGGAGGAACGCATGTCAGTGGTTTCCGCACAGGTTTGTTAGATGCGCTACGGAAATTTTGTGAATTTCGAAATCTTCTGCCTCGGGGATTGAAGTTGACCGGCGACGACGTCTGGGATAAATGCTGCTATGTGCTGTCCTCCAAATTACTGGATCCGCAGTTTTCAGGTCAGACCAAGGAACGGCTTTCTTCAAGGCAATGTGCAGTATTTATCGCTGGTGTGGTTAAGGATTCATTTAGTCTTTGGCTTAATCAGCATACTGATGAGGCGGAGGCCATCGCTGAGCTTTGTATTAGTAATGCACAATTTCGTCTGAAAGCCAGCAAGCAAGTCACTCGCAAGAAAATAACCTCAGGGCCGGCGCTGCCAGGAAAACTGGCTGATTGTTCCACCCAGGATGTTATGTCGGGCGAGCTGTTTCTGGTCGAGGGAGATTCCGCTGGAGGCTCGGCAAAGCAAGCCAGAGATCGCGAGTTTCAGGCGATTTTGCCACTGCGCGGAAAGATACTAAATACCTGGGAGGTGGATTCGAGTGAAATTCTTGCCTCACAAACAGTGCATGATGTTGCCATTGCTCTGGGCGTCGATCCAGCAGTGACTACTATTGAGGGGCTACGATACGGCAAGATTTGCATCCTTGCTGATGCAGATTCCGATGGCCTGCATATTGCCACCCTATTGTGTGCCTTATTCGTAAAGCACTTCAGACCGCTGGTTGAAGCGGGGCATATTTTCGTCGCCATGCCGCCACTGTTTCGAATAGATGTTGGCAAGGAAGTGTTTTATGCACTTGATGAAGACGAGAAAAACGGAATTATTGACAGAATCGCGGCGGAAAAGAAAACCGGTAAGGTCAACGTACAGCGTTTTAAAGGTTTGGGTGAAATGAATCCCTTGCAGTTGCGTGAAACTACAATGGCAACAGATACCCGTCGCCTGGTGCAGCTAACCCTTGAAGAAGACCCAACACGTAAAACCAGCAGCAGCACTTTTCAAATGATGGATTTGTTGTTGGCGAAGAATAGGGCAGCTGATAGAAAAGCCTGGCTGGAAGATAGTGGCAGCCATGCGGACTTTGCCGAATGATAGAAACAGGCAACAAAGACTAAAATAAGACAGTTAGAAAGTTCTGGAACATCAGATAACCGGGAATTCAATGAACGAAGAAATTACAATCAGTGAAGATGGCGTCGAGCAGATTCCCCTGAAGAGCTATACGCAGCAAGCCTATCTAAACTACTCAATGTATGTAATCAACGACCGCGCCTTGCCAAACATTGGCGATGGTTTGAAGCCAGTGCAACGGCGTATTGTTTATGCCATGTCCGAGCTCGGTTTAAAGGCGAGTGCCAAATTCAAAAAATCAGCCAGAACCATTGGAGATGTAATCGGAAAGTTCCACCCGCACGGCGATTCGGCCTGTTATGAAGCCATGGTGTTAATGGCGCAGCCGTTCAGCTACCGTTACCCATTGGTTGATGGACAAGGGAATTGGGGTTCTCAAGACGACCCAAAGTCCTTTGCCGCCATGCGCTATACAGAATCTCGCCTGCAAGGCTATGCCGATGTGCTGCTTGGCGAACTGGGACAGGGAACGGCAGACTGGAAGGCCAACTTCGATGGAACATTGGAAGAACCTGAAATACTGCCAACGCGGCTTCCGAACGTATTGCTCAATGGCGGCAGTGGCATCGCTGTTGGTATGGCCACGGATATCCCGCCGCATAATTTAAACGAGGTCGCTACTGCCTGTATTCATCTATTAGACAAGCCCAGGGCTACTGTGCAAGAACTATGCGAATTCATTAAGGGTCCGGACTACCCCACCGAAGCGGAATTAGTCACGCCCGGGAATGAAATAGTAGAACTGTATAAAACAGGTCGCGGTTCGTTGAAAGCAAGAGCCACCTACCTAAAGGATAATGGTGAGATCATCATTAACGCGCTGCCTTACCAGGTGTCCGGCGCGAAAGTGCTGGAACAGATCGCCGCCCAAATGCACAAGAAAAAGCTGCCAATGGTAGTCGATTTGCGCGATGAATCAGATCACGAAAACCCTACGCGAATAGTTGTAGTGCCCAAATCCAATCGTGTTGACATCGATGCCGTGATGTCGCATCTCTATTCAAGCACTGATCTTGAAAAAAATTATCGTGTTAATTTCAACATGATTGGCATTGACAAACGTCCACAAGTTAAAGACATAGCCAGCCTGCTAAAAGAGTGGCTGCGGTTTCGGACTGAGACAGTTCGTCGGCGCCTGCAATTTCGATTAGACAAAATACTTGATCGTATGCATATTCTGGAAGGCTTGTTAGTGGCCTTTCTAAATATCGATGAAGTCATAAAAATTATTCGCCAGGAAGACAAACCGAAACCTGCATTAATCAGGGAATTTAAAATTTCCGATCGACAAGCCGAAGCCATTTTGGAGCTGAAACTTCGCCAGTTGGCTAAACTTGAAGAAATAAAGATCACTGCTGAACAAAAAGAATTAGCCACAGAACGAAAAACCCTGGAACAATTGCTTACCTCTGCCGCACGACTCAAGACATTGATCAAAAGTGAAATAAAGGCAGACGCCGAAAAATACGGTGACAAGAGACGCACGCCTATCGTAGAAAGAGAAGAAGCAAAGGCATTTAGCGAAAGCGAACTACTATCGACAGAACCGGTAACCATCGTGCTGTCTGAACGAGGCTGGATGCGTGCCGCAAAAGGGCATGAGGTTGATGCTGCTGCATTACAGTACAAGTCAGGCGATTCCTTCAAGATTGCAGTGCGGGGAAAGAGCAATCAACTCGCTGTATTTATGGATTCTACCGGCCGGGCCTATTCATTGCCGGCGCACAGTCTGCCCTCCGCACGGGGTCAGGGTGAGCCGGTGTCCGGCCGGGTGAACCCGCCATCAGGTGCTAGCTTCGAGGGCGTAGTAATTGGTGAAGACGATGAAGATGTGCTGTTGTCCAGCGATGCAGGTTACGGGTTCGTAGGAAAAATTGGTGATTTGATCAGCAAGAATAAATCGGGTAAAAGTGTACTGCGACCGCCCAGGGGCGGGAAAGTATTACCAATAAGCAGGGTAAACGATTACAGCAGTGATCTAATCGTTGCGATAAGCAACGAAGGGCGGATGTTGATGTTTCCAATCGCGGAACTGCCTCGATTGGCGAAAGGCAAGGGAAACAAAATTATCAGTATCGCAACGGCACGTGTAGCCGAGCGCATAGAATTCATAGTTGCATTAACTGTTCTAACGGCTAAAGATATTCTGACCGTTCACGCTGGACGCCGCCACCATAATTTGAAACCAGCCGACCTGCAATACTACCGTGGTGAGCGCGGTCGACGCGGCAATAAACTACCTCGCGGGTTTCAGAATGTTGATCGGGTAGAGGTGATCGCCAGAGGTGATCACTAACGGCGCTGTGGAAGGCGCCTGGTTCTTTTCGACCAAACCGCCGCAGTGGTCTGCCTGGTCGGTCGGCTTAGTCAGTATAAAGAGCAACCAGTTGCATGGCCTGTCTCTGCAACAGAAGTCGGTAGCCTGACATGGGCGCATTACTCAAGTAAGTAATAATCGGTAAGGCATCAGCGACTAGAGAATATTCCTCTGCATCAATTCTGCTGCCTGCACCGGCGTGCTGAAAACAGGGCTCACTTATTAGCAGGGAGTTAGTCGGTGCTTCGTCGCATATTTGCCGTGTGCTATCTAAAGTTCTACCCGTCAGGTTGTTTGTGTCATGAGTGACCGCTGAGTAAAGACCGCTCACTGCCTGCCCGCTATGAACGGCCAATTTAAATTTTGCAGCTAACTGCTCTCCTTCGATATTGCCTAAATCGTCAACTAACTGCAAGAATAGTTGGCCGCAACAAATCGCATAAAACGCTTGCTCTTCTTCAAGCTGTTCGGTGGCGAAGTTAATTACTATTTCGTCTTCTGCACAGTAGGTGACTTTTCCGTTGTAGAGCTGTGCCATCTTCGCTGCGAAGAAATAATATTTGTTAAGAAGATTAACCAGGGTTTTCTCATCAAGCGTCGATGCAAGGTACTGAAAGTTAGCCATTTTTATTGACAGCAGTGTCACGTCCTGAATGCCGTGGGCCGCAGTGACCTCCTCGGTGTTTGATTCTGGCTTTCTGTGTCCAAATCTGTCGAGGAAGGTGTTCTGCGCCAGAAATTCTGCTGTCGCATTGAATTGTCTAATCGCTGTGCTTATCTCGTTGTGAGTATCTGGCTCCGGGCAAGTTTCAATTTCTCCCTTGCGGATATTGCTTATTGCGAACGCAAGCAAGGTGGAGGGAAAGCTAATCAAATAGCGGAAATACGTGGTGGTGAGTGTCACGGCAACAATTAGAAGAAGCAGGGTAGCTGCCATCACAAAAAGGAAATTATTGGCTATGGCTGTTTCAATATAAGTTAAATCCAGGCGTAGGCGCACATAGCCTGCTATGGAATTAGCGACATTTACAGGAGCCAGATAATCTGCCTCTATTCTGTTGAAGGACACGGGAAGAGGAATAATTGGTGATGAAAGCAGCTGTTCACTTCTGGCGGCGGCAATTACTTTGTTGTCGATATTTATTACAGCGATTTCACTAATGGAAAAATTCCTGGCCAGATCACCGAGAAACACATTCATGCCAATCAAGTCATTCGCTAATACCAGTTCCGTTACTTGTGTCGCGGTTTGCCGGGCCAGGGTGTTGCCGAGATTATCGGCTTGTTGCCGTAAAATATTTTGGGTGTTGTAGTGGCTAATTAACCAGAACACGCACATAGACAGCAGTAAAAGAAGGCATACCGCAAGGGAGAATTTTCCAGAAATTCGTGTATTTTTTTGAGCGGACGCCGCTGCTTCGTCAACCGGGGGCTGCTTTTTGGTGAGATCTTCTTGCAAGGCGACCACTCTTTATCGTACTGGATTTTTATGACTTCACAGATCCAAGAATAGCAGTACCGGCGCGTATCCCCAATCAGTTTGTACATCAGTTTATGCAAACAGGCTGTTGTCAGGGTCTTGAAAACATCAGTGTTTGAGGTGTCCAAAATTCAAAATTCATTGAACTGTCGGGAGCGTGCAGACAATTTCCCTGGATAAAGTCTATTTTCGCCCGCCACAGAAATTCGACGACAGACAGCTCTTGCACCAAGGGGGCAACCACCTTCAAACCTCTGCCATGCGATTTGCGGATAACAGCAACTGCTGCCTCGTAAACCTCCTTATTATTGCTAATCTTTGCCAGCATTCCTGCATCCAGTTTCACGTAGCTCGCGGCTATCAATGATAAATAGCGCGAGGGATTTGGGGTGCAGCCAAAATTGGATACGGCAATTTTACTACCCCGTTGTGCAAGCACCTCGCAAAAACGGGTAATATGATGTTGGGCTGCCAGTACATCAATTTCACTTATTTGAAATACAAGCTGTGAGGCTAATGCAGGGCTGCTGGCGAGTTTGTTTTCCAGCTTTTGCAGGAATTGTGTGCTTACTATCGAGTTATGACTCAGATTTATCCAAAGGCACAGCTCAGATTGGCACAATTTGGCCAATAACCCCCACACCTGCTCGATAATTTGCTGATCAAGTTGTTCCCCCAGCGCGTTGCGCGCCGCCGTTTCAAATAGAAGCGCTGTTGGCAGCGTATTTTCATTCTGCGAAAGGGGGCAGCGAACCTCATAGTGTTTAGGGCTGTGTTCGAACAGGTTTACGGTGGCTTGAAAAGACAGTGGCAAAGGCGTTTTCTGCATGGCAGTGTGCAGTTGCCGTAGTGCCGATTCGGGGCTAATTGATGCGGCTTGCTTATCCATTTGCTCACTCAAGGTCGGCTGGTCAATCAGCCTGGTAGCAGCATTTCATCAGGCAATTCGCGTTTTGCCTTGTTCTCCCGGGGTTTCCCTGACAAGACGTGGCACCAGATAACCAGGCAAGGCGGCGTGCATGGCCTTGATTAGCTGCTTTGCATGTTGATCATCCACATAAAAATGTTCGGTACCAGCCACCTGATCTGGCATGTGTAAGTAATAGGGTAGTACATGGTGAGCAAAAAGCACTTTGCAAAGCTGGATAAGGTCTTTCGAATTGTCGTTGACATCTTTTAAAATCACAGATTGATTGAACAAGGTGACGCTATTTTTGGCCAGGCGGCGAAAACAGTCCAGCACCGCCCGATCCAGCTCTTGAGCGTGATTGCAATGAACCACCATGACCACCCGCAGCCGCGAATCACTCATGCTACGCAATAGCTCTGCCGTTATGCGCTGTGGTATCACAATGGGCAAACGGGTATGAATACGAACCGTTGTCAGATGCCTGATTTCGGCAAGCCGTGCTACTAACCAGGAAAATTGCCGGTCGGCCAGCGCCAGGGGATCACCGCCACTGAGGATCACTTCTTCAATACTGCTGTCAGCTCTAATATAGGAGAATGCGGCCTCCCATTGCACCCGACCCGGAGAATTAGCCTGGTAGTCAAAATGGCGGCGAAAACAGTAACGGCAATGAATCGCGCAGTGAGGCGCGGCAGTCAACAGAACGCGACCCCGGTATTTGTGCAATAGCCCCGGCACCGGATTGAAACGAGTTTCCTGTAAAGGGTCGGTAACGAAATATTCGCTGCTTGTTTCTTCCGCCAGCATTGGCCATATCTGTCTAAGCAGGGGGTCATGCCAATTGCCTTTCACTATACGCGCTACATAAGGCCGCGCTGCTTTCAGCGGGAATTGCTCAGACGCCACAAGACTGTAGGGGCAGCTATCGGGATCCAACTGTAGTATTTGCAGTAATTCCTTTGGATCTGTTATCAGATCGGATAATATCTCTTGCCATTTTTCGGGTAAGTTTGATTGAATTATCGAAACAATCGGATTTGTCATTGCCTGTCCCGGAAATGTGCAGAATTTAGTCGCGCCAAAGTACTCACTGGTAGCAGATGCCTCAGCATAGCAATAATATGACACAGGCTCTAAGATCGTTTGATCAATTCTAAAACTGCTCTGGCATCAATACCAGAAACTACTATAGGCTGTTCATCGGCTGTTAGCTGGCGACTGTAAAATCATAAAATCGAAAAGCTCATTTGGGAGCATAACGAGAAATTGTGTAAGAGGAAAAAATGGCAAGGTACTCCACTAGTGAATTCAAACCCGGGCTGAAAGTTCTTATAGACTCAGAACCTTGCTCGATCACTGAAAATGAGATGGTCAAGCCGGGAAAGGGGCAGGCATTTAATCGCGTTAAACTGCGTAATTTGGTTAATGGCAGAGTTTGGGAACGAACCTATAAATCGGGCGAATCCGTAGAGGCTGCTGATGTCATGGAAATAGAGATGGAATATCTCTATGAAGATGGAGAGTTTTGGCATTTTATGAAAACAGATGACAGCTTTGAACAAGTCGCTGCCGATGTGAATGCTATATCCGATGCCAAAATTTGGCTCAAGGAACAAGAAAAATATCAGGTCGTGTTGTGGAACGATGCGCCTATCTCAGTTACTCCTCCCAATTTTGTAGAGCTGGAAGTTACCGATACCGACCCCGGCCTGAAAGGCGACACGGCGCAAGGTGGAACCAAACCCGCAACCTTGAGCTCTGGTGCCGTAGTGAAAGTGCCTTTGTTCGTCAATATTGGAGACCTGCTTCGAGTCGATACCCGTACCGCCGAATATCAAAATCGAGTTAGTAAATAACAGATAGATCGAATCATTCTGCCAAGCCCGTTATTTCTGCACCGCAGCTGTCTTGTGCAGTTTGTTCAGCTATTGAATGGATGAAATCATGGTTGACTGGAAACCCGGTGCTTCCCTGCAAAATCTGCGGCTTCGTGCGGAAACCCTGGGGAAAATCAGGCAGTTTTTCGCGCAGCGAGATATTCTCGAAGTTGAGACGCCACTTCTAGCGAGAACGACAGTCTCTGATGTCTACATAGAATCAATCTCAGCGGAGATTCGAATCGGCGAGACCAAAGTACTTCGCTACCTGCAAACATCGCCTGAATATTTTATGAAGCGCTTGCTGGCGAGTGGCTGCGGTTCTATCTATCAAATCTGCAAGGCATTTAGACAGGAAGAAACAGGCTCCAGACACAATCCTGAATTTACTCTGCTGGAATGGTATAGAGTGTCCTGCACGATGGAAAAACTGATGACCGAGTTGGAACAATTGCTGCGCACTGTTCTTGCCTGCGGTGACATTCCCCGTTTCTCTTATAGGGAAGTATTTCAGCAGCACTTACAGATAGACCCCCATGATATTTCTCTCGATGAACTGCGGCAGCTTGCCGGAGTGGAAATTGATCTCAACAGCGAAAACCTGAGCAAGACCGATTATCTACAGCTACTACTCGCCAATCGAATTGAGCCTGTGTTGCCGGCGTTTTGTTTTATCTGCAACTACCCTGCGGAACAGGCGGCGCTATCAGCCCTGCAAGAAGATGAATTTGGCGTCCGCGTGGCCAAACGATTCGAGCTGTTTGGTGCTGGCATGGAGTTGGCAAATGGCTATCTGGAGCTCGACGATGCGGCACAGCAAAGGTCAAGATTCGAATCGGATAATAAGAAACGTCAACTGCAGGGGCTGGCGCAGCATTCGCTCGATGAAAACTTGATCGCCGCCCTGGAAAGCGGACTGCCACCTTGCTCTGGTGTGGCTCTTGGCGTAGATCGACTAGTCATGTTGCTGGCGAACACAACGCACATTAGTGAAGCGATCAGCTTTGACAGCGAACGTTCCTAGAAAACTAATTTCAAGTCCTCTGTCAGGAACTGGCGTTTGCTTCTTCAACGAGTCTTTTCTTATATAAGTCTCGAAGCCTCAATGTGATTTCCCCGGGTTTGCCATCAGCAATTTTCTGCTTGTCTATGCTAACGACAGGCAAGGTGATCGAGGTGGCGCTACTAATAAATGCTTCGTTCGCGTGCAGCGCTTCATCCAGGGTGAATAGACGCTCCTCAATATCGATTCCTTCACTTTCGGCTATTTCAAACAGAGTGCGGCGGCGGATGCCTGGAAGAATTAAATTTGATAGTGGGCGCGTAATAATTTTTCCGTCTTTCACTATATAGGCACTGGAAGAAACTCCCTCCGTAACAAAGCCGTCTTCCACCATCCACCCTTCATCGGCACCTTTTGCGTGAGCGTCTTGTTTGGCAAGGCACTGTGCCAGGAGATTAATCGACTTTATATCACGGCGTTTCCATCGAATATCTTCGGAACTTGCAACTGCTATTCCGCTGTCCGCTGCCGGGTTGTTCAAAAGATTCATCACCGCGCTGAAAGCAATAAATGATGCCGGAGTGTTCTCGGGAAAGGCGAAGTTTCTATCGGCTATGCCGCGAGTAACCTGGGAATAGATAATGCCTTCTTGCAAATCGTTTCGGGAAATTAGTTGTTGTAAAACTCCGATGTATTCTTCACGGGAACAAGGCCATTCAATACTTAATTCCGATAACGATCCAGTGAGTCGTTCAAGGAAATAGTCTCGGTCAACCAGTTTGGCATTGACTACTGGAACCACCTCGTACACGCCATCACCGAAAATGAAGCCCCGATCAAAAATTGAAATCTTCGCTTCTTCCTCTTGCACATAGTCGCCGTTCACATAAACAATTCTACTCAAGTCACACCTCGTCTTCCCAAGTACTCAAACCCACTGAAATTAATGGCAATTTCTCATTTTGTATTTTTACACGACTACTGAAACTGTGTGGCGAAGCCGGTCAGTTTCACGCCATCCAGGCGCTGTACCGTCCAGTCTTCCATAGGCACTGCGCCTATGGATCGATAAAACTGTATCGCGGGTTCATTCCAGTCAAGCACGGCCCACTCGACTCTGGTACACCTGCGCTGGACGGCAAGTTTAGCCAGGCAGGCTAGCATCATTTTGCCGAAGCCCTTGCGGCGCATAGCCGGTTTTACATAAATATCTTCGAGATAAATTCCGGGTCTGCCGGTGAATGTGGAGAAATTGTGGAAGAATAGTGAATAGCAAACCGGACTACCCTGATATTCCCCAATCATTACTTCGGCGAAATGCCGTTCACCGAAAAGTGTTTCTTGCAGCGTTTCTGCCGTTGCAACAACTTCGTGAGCTAATTTCTGATATTCCGCCAGTTCCTGTATGAAACGTAAAATCAACGCACAATCATCCACAGTGGATGAGCGAATAATAAAATCTGGAACGCTTGTAGCTACTACCATGAACATCTCTTCTATACAGGGGCGGGAATGCCTTGCCGAGCGCCGAATAATAAACCCAAATGACCGCCGCCAGCCAAAAAGGTCAATTATAACGCAATCGATTCTTTAGAGCAGCCTCGATTTACTCCTGACACTTCTGCATCGGTGAGTATGAAAAACCCTTCACCCTTATCATTCAGAGAACAGCCGTTACCGGCCAGGCGAGTCTGGATTTGGACTCATCAGATAATTCAGAAGATAGTTCAAAAGATAGTTCAGAGGAAATAAACTCAGGTGCTTATATTTATCGTGCGATTGCCACTAATCGGGAAGGGCTTGGCGATAGCAAGATTGTCCACTGGCCAATATGACTAATTCTGCAGGATAAATCCGTCTAAAATAGCCGATTTAGCACTAATAATGCACCGAACCAGTATTTTTTAGTAAACGGGGTTTTTCAGTAAACCTCTCGGCACTATCTGCCATAATCTGCTGTAATGACCAGCCACAAGGCTTGAAAGAGGGATTCACCGGCCCTTGAAGCGCTGGCGCTACTCTATCTGGGGATTTGGGCAAAGACTAAACTTTGACAAAGTGTACCAATTTTGACACTCTCTCAATGTGATTGATAAGACTAAAAAATTACCGCCGGTTTTTATAAACTAGACAGCAAGAAAGAGCCAGTACGCGAATGGCTTTTGGAGTTGGAACCTGGCGACCGCCAAATTATAGGCAAGGACATTCAGAAGGTTGGATTTGGCTGGCCTATAGGAATGCCCTGCAGTCGTAAGCTAGAAAGGGGGCTTTGGGAGATACGTAGCAGGATTTCTAATGGACGGATAGCGCGCGTGTTGTTTACAGTCCAGGATGCCCATATGATTTTGTTACATGGTTTTATCAAAAAAACGCAGGCGACACCCGACAAGGAACAGGAAACAGCCCGTGAGCGAATGAAAGGAGTGCGTTAAAATGATTGTTAAAAAAAATATAGGTTCTGATTTTGATGACTTTCTAGCCGAGGATGGATTGCTCGAATCTTGTGAGGAACTGGCTGTAAAAGAAATTCTGGCCGATCAAGTCAAAAAGGCAATGGCGACGGAAGGATTGAACAAGGCATCCATGGCGCGAAAAATGCGTACCAGTCGTCAAGCATTGGATAGATTGCTTGACCCAGCTAATTCATCTGTGACGCTTCATACAATGCAACGTGCAGCAGCAGCGGTAGGGCGCAAGCTTACACTCGACCTTAGATGACCCGTGGCATTTGTCCGCTTCTGTTTTTCACGGGTCGAAGCGCTCCCTCTATTGCCAATTTCGCCGTATAAACTTATGTATTCAACTAAACTATCAGGGCAATCGACTGAAGGGCTGAGAAACGTTACGAAGGGCAAAAGGTCGGTAAATCTGATACTGAATTCAACGCGCCTTTGGCCGTTACGTTTTCTGCCAATTTTCAAGCCAAAAATCGTTCATAAGAGCGTAGGATTTAGTGAACAAGCGCAGAAATAAGGAGGAATAACAGCATGACAAGCACCCAACAACGCGCCGAGCTACATCGTCAAATCTGGCAAATCGCCAATGATGTCAGAGGTGCAGTCGATGGCTGGGACTTCAAGCAATATGTTCTCGGCGCTCTTTTTTATCGCTTCATCAGCGAGAATTTTGCCAGCTACATCGAAGCCGATGACGACAGTATCAACTATGCCGCGCTGCCAGATAGCGTCATTACGCCAGAGATCAAAGACGATGCCATCAAAACCAGGGGCTACTTTATCTACCCCAGCCAACTGTTTGCCAATGTGGTCGCAGCCGCCAACAGCAATGACAGCTTAAATACGGATCTGGCTAAAATCTTTGCCGCAATTGAAGCCTCAGCCAGCGGCTACCCTTCTGAAGGCGACATCAAAGGCCTGTTTGCTGACTTCGACACCACCAGCAATCGCCTTGGCAACACGGTGAAGGATAAAAACGTCCGCTTGGCGGCCGTGCTTAAAGGCGTGGTAGAACTGAAATTAGGCGATTTTCACGGCAACCAAATCGATCTGTTTGGCGATGCCTACGAATTCCTGATCTCGAAATACGCCGCCAATGCCGGTAAATCCGGTGGCGAGTTTTTCACCCCGCAACACGTCTCCAAACTGATTGCACAGATTGCCATGCACAAGCAAAGCAGTGTCAACAAAATCTATGACCCGGCCTGCGGCTCTGGCTCCTTGCTGTTGCAGGCCAAAAAACACTTTGATGCCCATATCGTCGAAGACGGTTTTTTCGGTCAGGAGATCAACCACACCACTTACAACCTGGCGCGGATGAACATGTTTTTGCACAACATCAACTACGACAAGTTCAACATTCAACTGGGCAATACCCTGATCAATCCGCATTTTGGCGACGACAAACCATTTGATGCCATCGTCTCCAACCCGCCTTACTCGGTGAAATGGATCGGCTCAGACGACCCAACGCTGATCAACGATGATCGCTTTGCCCCCGCCGGCGTGCTGGCGCCGAAATCCAAGGCGGACTTTGCCTTTGTGCTGCATGCGCTTAAGTTTCTTTCCGGCAAGGGGCGCGCGGCGATTGTTTGCTTTCCGGGGATTTTTTACCGCAAAGGAGCGGAGCAGAAAATCCGCAAGTATCTGGTCGATAACAATTTTGTCGAAACCGTGATTTCGCTTGCCCCAAACCTGTTTTATGGCACCACCATTGCGGTGACTATTTTGGTGCTGGCGAAAAACAAAACCGATACACGGGTTCAGTTTATCGATGCCAGCGGCGAGGATTTCTTTAAGAAAGAAACCAACAACAATGTCATGCTGGATGAGCATATTGAAAAAATCATGAACATGTTCGAGAGCAAGGAGAATATCGACCACGTCGCCCAATCAGTGCCCTTTGAGAAGATTGCCGCCAATGACTATAACCTGTCAGTCAGCGCTTATGTCGAACCCAAAGACACCCGTGAAGTGATCAATATTGCCGAGCTGAATGCCGAAATCGAAACAACCGTTGCACGTCAAGGCGAACTCCGCACACAAATTGACGCGATCGTTGCGGATATTGAAGGAGCGGCTGCCGAATGACATTGGAAAACAAATTAAACATCAGCAATCAGGTTGAGCTGGCAAAAGCAGAGGAAAAAATCAGCAAGCAAAAAGCCAAACAGCTTTTTGGCTCTGGCGATATTACCAGGGGGGGCGTCGGCACATTCGCCGGGCTTTGCTTCATCCATGCCTGTTTGTTTGAAGATATTGATGACTTTGCCGGCAAAATTCGCGAGGTGAATATCGCTAAGGCCAATTTCCGTTTTGCGCCGCTGATGTATTTACAGCAATCGCTGGAGTATATCGACACCCTGCCGCAAGCCAGCTTTGATGAGATTATCGAAAAATATGTGGAGATGAACATCGCCCACCCCTTCAGGGAAGGCAACGGACGCGCAACCCGCATCTGGCTGGATTTAATTTTAAAGCAGGAAATTAAACAGGTGATTGATTGGAATCGGGTGGATAAGGCAGATTATCTATCCGCCATGGCGCGCAGTGTGGTGAAAGATATTGAGATTAAAGCGTTGCTGAAGCAGGCACTGACTGACCAAATCAACGACCGCGCCCTGTTTATGAAGGGTATTGATGTGAGCTATTACTATGAAGGCTATAGCGAATTCAAAACCGGGGAGCTTTAGCTATGAGCAAGGTGAACTTCCTGGAAAAGCTGCTGGATGGGGCGGAGGTGGAGTGGGTTCCCTTGGGTGAGTTAATTGATACTGTCACGGCTCCGTCAAAGGCAAAAAAAGCAGATTATTGTGAATCGGGTGAAATCCCAATAATTGATCAAGGGGCAACTTTTATAGCAGGTTACATTGATGAAGGCTTCAAACCGCTAGAGCCTGAAAAATACGTCATTTTTGGCGACCACTCAGAACACATCAAGTATGTTGATTTTGCATTTGTCCAGGGTGCTGATGGATTAAAAATCCTTAAGCCTGTGTCCGATGTCGCTAAGTATATCTACTATGCTTTCACTAATTTTTATCAGAAAGAACTCAACTACAAGCGGCATTGGTCTAGTGCAAAAGAGACACTTATCCCCATCCCATGCCCAGAGAACCCGGAAAAATCGCTGGCGATACAGACGGAAATCGTCCGTATTCTGGACGCTTTCACCGAGCTGACCACCGAGCTGACCACCGAGCTGACCACCGAGCTTAAAGCCCGCAAAAAACAATACAACCACTACCGCGACCAACTGCTCACGTTTGAAGATGGGGAAGTAGGACAGCTTGAGCTAGACAAGATAGCTAACTTCAAAAACGGAAAAGGACACGAAAAGAACATCAATGAAAATGGTGATTACATTGTCGTTAATTCGAAATTTGTTTCAACTGCTGGAAAAGTGAAAAAGTACTCAGTAGAGCAGATTTCTCCCATTTATAAAAATGATATTTTGATGGTAATGAGTGACTTGCCTAATGGTAAAGCACTGGCTAAATGTTTTTTAGTGGATGAAGATGACAAGTATACTTTAAACCAGCGAATTTGTGCGTTGACCGTTAAAGACAGCAACACTCTTCTTACAAAATTCTTATTTTATATACTCGCGAGAAATAAGCAGTTGTTAAGATATGACAATGGGGCAGATCAAACAAACCTACGTAAAGGTGATATACTTAAAATAAAAATACCCATCCCGCCCTTTGAAGAACAAGCTCGCATTGTCTCCATCCTCGACAAATTCGACACCCTGACCACCTCCATCAGCGAAGGCCTGCCGCGTGAAATCGCGCTACGCCAAAAGCAATATGCCTATTATCGTGACTTGCTGTTGAACTTCCCTAAGCCAGAAGAGGCGGCAGCATAAGATGAGCAAGACACTGACGGAAATAGCTGAAACGTTAAAAGGCACCGATAAAAAAGCGCAACGGATCTATGCCTTCAACGGCACCGGCAAAACGCGCCTTTCACGGGAAGAGCGTTTTGAGGAGGGTTCGTTTGCCTTGACTGCAAAGAAAGGGGACTCCAACAAAAGTTTTTCCTATCATCTGCATTTAAAGCAAACTCTAGAGAAGGCAATCTCTGAAAATAAAATACAGAAATATCACTTCACGCTGTTGCGTAACCTGTATGAAAAAACGGCCAATTTTCTGGAGTATCCGAAATGGTCGGAACTTTTACCTGATGATAAACAGACCTGTTTAAACCGAATTATTCAGTTCACCAGTCACAGCACCCTATCGAACGAAGCGGTTGCCGAGCCATCACCGCCAGAGCAGCAAACAGTAAAGTTTTTGCTGGATCATTTAGTTAACAACTATGGTTTTTGGCCGCAGGAAGAACAAAATGGTTGATTACACCAAACCGATTGCAGAATTGAATAACTTTATCGTACTCGATAAATACACCAGGGAATGGCAGGTTGCTGAAGGCTATCAGAGCGAAGGTGATTTAGAGCGTGAACTAATTCAGGATTTGGTCAACCAGGGCTATGAATACCCGCTTGGCCTGAATAACCCAAAGGCGATGCTGGCCAATGTGCGGGTGCAGTTGCAAACATTGAATAACGTGCAGTTTACCGAGGGCGAATGGCCGCGTTTTGTGGAAACTTATCTGGATAAACCCAACGACAGCATCATCGATAAAACCCGCAAAATTCACGATGACTATATTCATGACTTTGTGTTTGATGATGGCCGCATTCAGAACATCTACCTGCTCGACAAAAAGAACATTGCCCGCAATAAACTACAGGTGATCAAGCAATTTGAGCAAAGCGGAACCCACGCCAATCGCTACGATGTCACGGTTTTGGTCAATGGTTTGCCATTGGTACAAATTGAACTCAAAAAACGTGGCGTTGCTATTCGTGAAGCCTTTAACCAGGTACACCGCTACAGCAAAGAAAGTTTTAATGCCGACAACTCATTGTTTAAGTATCTGCAACTGTTCGTGATCTCAAACGGTACCGACAGCCGCTATTTTGCCAATACCACGAAGCGCGATAAAAACAGCTTCGACTTCACCATGCATTGGGCGAGGGCCGATAACAGTCTGATTAAAGACCTAAAAGATTTCACCGCCACCTTCTTCCAAAAACATACCTTGCTCAAGGTGCTGTTGCAATATTCGGTATTCGATGTCAACGATACCTTGTTGGTGATGCGTCCTTACCAGATTGCTGCCACCGAGCGTATTTTGTGGAAGATCAACAGCTCTTTTGAAGCCAAAAACTGGAGCAAACCCGAAAGCGGTGGGTTTATCTGGCACACCACCGGCTCTGGTAAAACGCTGACCAGTTTCAAAGCGGCGCGCCTGGTTACCGAACTGGATTTTATCGACAAGGTGTTTTTTGTCGTCGACAGAAAAGACCTCGACTACCAGACCATGAAGGAATATCAGCGTTTTTCTCCCGATAGTGTGAATGGCTCGGATAGCACGGCTGGGCTTAAGTGTAATCTGGGAAAAGATGATAACAAGATCATCGTCACCACCATCCAGAAGCTCAACAACCTGATGAAAAGCGAAAGCGGCCTGGCGGTTTATAACCAGCAGGTGGTGTTTATTTTTGATGAATGCCACCGCAGCCAGTTTGGTGAGGCGCAGAAGAACTTGAAGAAGAAGTTTAAAAAATTCTGTCAATTCGGCTTTACCGGCACGCCCATTTTTCCGGAAAATGCCCTCGGCGCAGACACCACCGCCAGCGTGTTTGGCCGTGAGCTGCATTCTTATGTGATTACTGATGCCATTCGCGATGAAAAAGTGCTCAAGTTTAAAGTAGATTACAACGATGTGCGGCCACAGTTTAAGGCCATTGAAAGCGAGCAGGATGAGGAAAGGCTCAATGCGGCGGAAAACAACCAAGCCTTATTGCACCCCGAGCGTATCCGAGAAATATCCCGGTATGTCCTGAATAATTTTCGCCAGAAAACCCATCGCCTGCAAACCGGCAGCAAAGGCTTTAATGCCATGTTTGCCGTGAGCAGTGTGGACGCCGCCAAACTGTATTATGAAACCCTCAATACATTACAGGTGGGTAGCGAAAAGCCGCTTAAAATCGCCACTATCTTCTCGTTCGCCGCCAATGAAGCGCAGGATGCCGTCGGCGATATTCGAGATGAAAGTTTTGATGTGTCGGCCATGAACAGCAGCGCCAAGGAATTTTTAAGCGCTGCCATTGGTGACTACAATGCTTACTTTAAAACCAGCTTCAGCCTGGACAGCAACGGGTTCGAAAATTACTACCGTGATCTCGCGAAAAGGGTGAAGGGTGAAGACAGTAACAGCGTTAAACTTAAGCCAGCGGAAACGGTTGATTTGTTGATTGTGGTGGGCATGTTTCTTACTGGCTTTGATGCCCCCTCGCTCAACACCCTGTTTGTGGATAAAAACCTGCGTTACCACGGTTTGGTGCAGGCCTTCTCCCGCACCAACCGCATTTTTGACGCGACCAAAACCTTTGGTAATATCGTTACTTTCCGCGATTTGGAGGAGGCTACCGTCGATGCCATTACCTTATTTGGCGATAAAAACACCAAAAATGTGGTGCTGGAAAAAAGCTATAGGGAATACATGGATGGCTTTACCGATGTGATCACCGGCGAAGCAAGGCGCGGTTTCATGGACGTGGTGAGCGAGTTGGAACAGCGCTTTCCCGAGCCTTCCGCCATTGAAAAAGAGGCTGACAAGAAAGAATTTGCCACGCTGTTTGGCGAATACTTGAGGGCAGAGAATGTACTGCAAAACTACGATGAATTTGCCAGCCTGAAAGCTCTGCAAAATGTTGACATGAGTGACTCTGAAGCGGTTGGAGCGTTTAAAGCCGAACATTATTTGAATGATGAAGACCTGGCAGTGCTGCAAACCATCCGCATCCCTGCCGAGCGCAAGATTCAGGATTATCGCTCTACCTACAACGATATTCGCGACTGGCTGCGCCGAGAGAAGGCAGATAACGAAACAGAAAATTCCACCATTGATTGGGATGATGTGGTGTTTGAGGTTGACCTGCTGAAATCCCAGGAGATCAATCTGGATTACATTCTGGAACTGATCTTTGAGCACAGCAAGAAAACCAGGAGTAAAGCCGACCTGGTTGACGAAGTGCGTCGCGTCATTCGCGCCAGCCTTGGCAACCGCGCCAAAGAAAGCCTGTTGGTGGATTTTATCAATCAAACCGATCTCGATGAACTTGGCGATAAGGCCAGTGTGATTGAAGCCTTTTTCACCTTCGCCCAAGCAGAGCAACGGCGCGAAGCGGAGGAACTGATTAATGCTGAAAATCTGAATGCCGAAGCGGCAAAGCGTTATATATCCATTTCGATCAAACGCGAATTTGCCAGTGACAATGGCGCAGAGCTGAATGCGATATTGCCCAAAATGAGCCCGCTAAACCCACGGTATTTGACGAAAAAACAGCGTGTTTTTCAAAAAATCGCGGCGTTTGTTGAGAAATTTAAAGGGGTTGGTGGGCAAATTTAATATCTGTAACCAGGGTGGGTTAAATCCCTCGCCTTAAGTATGTTTGCGGTACTCTCCTTGTTGTGGGTGCCGGCGGTCTCTGCCAGAAAGAACATTATATGCGCCGCGGCGCGCGCAGGAAAGGCAGACGCGCCCGGCAACTGGTTTTGTTGATGTAGTCCCAGCCGTTGCCCGAGTGGAAATCAGGTACCGCAAACGGAAAGCCCTCCAGCAGTGGTTGCGCAGTCTCAAAACGTGGAATCATGCGCCTCCTGGAATTCTGTCCACTGAAGCGGAGCCAGCAAGCGGTTCGGGTTGGGTGGCTGACGCCGGTGAGAATCTTGTTTCGTAACGTGAGGCGATTGTTCAAATTTTTGGCCAGGCTGCCAGCCAGGACTCGGTGGCAGTTACTGCTCGCGTGCAAACAGTTTCATGACAAGCCTAATGCACAAGCTGCCAAACGCAATTAAGGCGGCCACAAAAATCAATAGGAACTTGGCCGGTGTTAACACCGCTTTCGCAGCTAGCAGGTTCTCGTTACCCAATAATGCAATGACCTGAATGGCATTCTCGATCATGTCTATTGGTATCACCAAAAATGCCGGGATAGCCAACCAGACAGCGTATTTACCAGCGTGCCGCCAACAAAGCCCCAGAAATAAACCACCATAGACGAAGGGGAAAGGCACATCCAGCAACACGGTAATCCACAAATGCGCTTGCTTCTGCTCGGCAGTCATTGTCGCCAATAGCTGTTGCATCTCTTGGGTAGAGCTGATCATGTCAAGCAAGGCACCACCAGCCAGAGGGGTGGCGAGCTGAAAGCCGACCATGAGCGCTATAGCCAAGATAAATAGTACCCATAGCACTGCGGTCTGGGAAAGGAGCTTAGTCATAGCGCGAGTATAGGGAAGCGCCGTAGACAATTCAATACTGCTGCTGTTATGCCGAGGTCTCTAATTATAATGGCTTGGCAACCCGGGTGATTTCCGCTACCAATACATTGCCTGTTTGTTTTCCTAATTTTCTGCTGTGTTCGTGTCCATTCGGTGTATGATCAATTGATGTTGTTGCTTTTTCAAGCAAAGCATCGGCAATTCCTTTTTTAAACGAAGAGCCGTGCCCTTCTGGCAAGGTATCGGGAATATCAATTTGAATCAGCATTTAAATATTCTACTTTTGTTTGCTAATATCAGCCAACAACAGGTTAGTTTAACATGAAGTTACCTGCAGGGTCATTTAAAATTTCCTTCGCTAAAATTCCCCTGTTGCTATTGTAGGGGGACACGCATGGTTCCCTTCAACGACGGAGGCTAAAGGCCGGTTCCCAGGGGCAGTTGTTCTTTTTAAGGATTGGACATCTGTTGCCGACCCGTGTTTCAAAAGTTACTTGTCCAGCCGATATTTCCGATAATCGTGTCCGACCCCCAGTCGCTATTCTTGAGAACACCGTTGGCGATATAAAGGTCTGCAACAGAATATTCATTGTGTCCGTCTTTGTCGTTTCTGATGAAAATGGTGGCGTTGTCCGTTCCCGACTCCAGCCTGAAATAGTCTGGGTCAGCGCGAGCAGCAATGCCCGTCACTATCGCGAAAACTTCGTCATAGTCGGTGATACGCTCATCCTGAAAATAGCAGACACCTTCGTAAATGCCCACGCCTGCCCCCACAATCGCAGCGGGGATAATTACAATCGGCGCCATGATGAATGCGGCTACCGAGCCTACCAGCCCTGCCGTACCGCCCATAATACCGACAGTTCCGGCTGCGGATGCACCGCCAGCGACAGACCCCAACATGGTGGCGCCAGTTACCGAATGGATTAGCGTATAAAACCCGGCAATATGCCCGGCGGTGCCCGCAGCGGCTGCAGCCGCCCCGACGGTGCTGACGATTCCAGTACCAACGCCACCAAGGAGACTGCTGGGTCTATAATCACATGCGCCCGCTAACGCGCCTGTCGAAAATAAAGTGATAACCGTGAACAAAGTAACAACGCCGATTTTGTTTTTCATAATTTTCTCCAGTTTTTCTATAAACTCTTGTTTAGCTGTTCGGTTTTCCCCGCCTTGCCTGAAATCGGACTTTTGAACTTTATTCTATATTAGGATATTTTTTTGTCAACTACTTTGTGCATCCGTTTTGTGGGCATCAATGTCCAGCGTCACTTCCTTACAGCGATGCAAGGCTGATTTCAATGCGGCTTTATTGATCTTACTTTAACCTTTGCCCAGGCAGCATGAATTTGCGGCTGGCTTCCCATTCGCCTGAGCCAATCTCCAGGCGTGGTCGCCTGGGGAAGTTTCTTGAGATCCAGCACAGTGCGCAGTGCTGCATCATCCTCAAGGTGGCGAACCGCATCCAGGTGAAAACTGCCTTCGTGCTGCATCAGGATGAGGGTCTTGATGAACTCCGAGGGCGTAATTCAGAGGGACAGTGGCCACGATTACTCAGGCTGGGGGAAGTGCTTGTCGATTCGCTCAGACAGGCTCAGGGAGTCCGTTATCCATTAATTATCCATTAATTATCCCTTAATTAATTGAGCAATGGCCGAAACCGGCACGAGAGGTGAGTAAATCAAGAGAGTGTTGGTTGTGTCGAGTTTATAAGATACCCTGGTCATAAGCCTTGAGCTATACACCCATTGGGTGATGGTGGGTTTAAGTGCTAACCCCTGTTGTTAACCCCGGTACAGCCAGGGCTTGCTGCGTTTAAGAGATTTCTATCCGGGGATTGGGGCTAAGGACCACAGCAGGCTGAAACCGTGAACTGCTCCGTCGGGGCAGGGCAATTTGCAACAATTTGTGACTTTCTGAATTTTATTGAAGTTTATTGAATTTTTACGGCCAGGTTTGTCATGATAGACTGGAAAATACTCACTACAATGAACCCCTCCCTGCGGTCTATCAAAGAGGCATCTGCATCATGTTAAAACTAAACCGGCTAGCTGTATTCACACTGGCAATCCTTGTCTCGGGTTCCGCTTTCACTCAGCAAGACAATGCCCGCGAACCGATAGGCGAAAGCCCCTACAATATTGTGTCTCTGTGGGTCGACCCTTTTGCGCAGGACGGTTATGCCTTCGGCGGTAATTCCGGCGTCCTGGCGGAATCGGTCGACCGCATCATTATCGCGCAGCGCGGTGAGACCGTTCTGCCCTATCCTTTACCGGATGATTTTCTCGGCTTCGCCGGCCATGCTGGCATCAACGTACTGAGAGACACAAGCCGCCGTACCTGGAATAACTGTCTATTCACAGTGAATGCTGACGGCGAGCCTACTGAGATTTGGGATCATTTGGACTATCTGTGTGAAGGCTCAGCAGGCCCGGGACCTCACCGTATTCGTAGTAACCCTTACGATCTGGAAAAAAGAATTTGGCTAGTGAATGAGACATTCCACCAGATCTATGTGCTTGCGAATGATGGCAGCGAGCTGCTTGCCACTTATGGTGAAAAGAATGTGTCGGGCAGTGACGGGAGCCACTTTGGTCGACCACAAGATGTGGCCTTCATGCCCGACGGACGCATCCTGATCGCAGACGGACTGGATAATAACCGCATCATGATCATGGACAGCGACATGAATTACCTGGGTGAATTTGGCAGCGAGGGCACGGGCTCGGGTCAGACTACTACCATACACTCAGTTGCAGTTGGCCCCGGTGGACGAGTACTTGTTCTCGACCGTTCCGGCGGCAGAGTCAATCTTTGGCGGGCAACTGATGACCCGGTCGAATTCGAATTCGTAAAATCAATTGGCGAGCTAACACTGCCTCTGGACATTATTGTCAACGAAGATGATTTCTGGATTACGGATTTGGGGCCACTGCGTTTCGTCAACTTCGATTTCGAAGGCAATCTTAAATACACCTGGCTTGTACCACGCGAATTGCCTGACGGTTATATCGAAGTGCATTCTTTCAGTGTCGATCCTGACGGTAATTTGTACGGCGGTGATAACCAATATGGACGTACACAGAAATTTGTACCCAAACCCGGCGCTGATCCAGCCTTGCTAATCAATCCTGCCTGGAGTGCTCGCTAATAGCTGGCCTGGTCGGGCAGGGATTTAGCGCAGTAAAAAGCCGACTCAAATTACCGGGTTGGGTTTTTTGCTTGTACTTTCATCTGTAACCACGAGCAAATACCTTCTTTGCTTTCCGCCTGTCAGTTGTCTTCGATCTGCAACGGCGCATAGTAACTAGCGCCAGCACTTTCTAGCTGTGCGTGTCTTCCACGCCACTCGGGACCGGCTGAACCACCTTCCTCATACTCTAAATCCTGGCGTAGATAGTTTCAGTTGGTGGGGTCTAACTGCTGCGCCATGGTCCAATACTGCTCAGCTTTCTCATCATTGCCATTGGTAAAATAGTAGCCTCCTGGCCGAAATGCCGGCTGCGCAAGTTCTGCCCCTAGTGTACGCTGGAATATACTCTCTCGTACTTTGTACCTGTCCCAAACGTGTTTACTGTCCGCCCCCCTTGCCACCCAGTCACGCACAATCGGCACGTACTCATCCGTACCCCAGGCTCCATCAAAATGAGTCTTGGCATAGGTTCCCTCATTGATGCGCATGATCTTGCCTTCTTCATTGATCCAGACGCCGGAAGGTACATTAAGCAAATTATAAAGCGCGCTTATACGGTGATTAACATCGATCAGCGCTGTATAGCTGACATTGGCGTCATCAAAGATGTGCCCAACCGCTTCCTCGTCACCGGTGTCTTGTGCAGCGGAGATGGCGGTTAGGGAAAGAAGCGATTCAAGCTAAATACAGCACAGTACCTGAGGCGGCATCGGCATCAGCTTGATCATGGGTGACCAGAATTGTCGGTAGTCCGGCTGCACGTAAATTGTCAAATACTTGCGTTCTTATCTCTTCCCGCAACTGTGTGTCCAGTTTGGAAAACGGTTCATCTAATAGCACGGCTTTGGGAGTTGAGAGCAACAGGCGCAGCAAAGCGACCCTGGACTCTTGACCACCGGATAGTGTGGCGGGATCACGCTTCTCAAATCCTGCAAGGCCAATTTTTTCCAGCCCTTCCCGGATCAATTTACCTTTCTCAGCTTGCTGCTTCGGCAAGGCGAAACGCAGGTTTCCTGCAATAGACAAATGGGGAAACAGCAAAGGGTCCTGAAACAAGAGTCCAATCTTGCGGTGTTCGGGAGCCAGTCGGCTGATGTCTTCGCCGTTTATTACCACCGTTCCCGTGGCGTCAAAAACGGGATCTAAAAAACCGGCAATATAGGCAAGCAATGAAGACTTGCCCGAGCCCGATGGCCCCATTACGGTAAGTATCTCGCCAGCTTTTATGCAGCAATCTAACTGCACAAGCGTTTTGCCGTCCAAACAGAGCTTTACATCATTTAATTCAAGGTGGCTTTCGTTCATCCGTTCATCGAGTCTCTTGCATGGCGGCGCGGTTTCGCCACAACAGTTTAGGAATAAATAACGCTGCCATGAAGCCTGCCATTGGCAGGGATAATTGCACCACGGCCCAGACAGCAATCAGGTTTCTGCTTGCGCCTGATGTTAAGGCAACGGCCTCAGAAGTTATGGTGGTAATTCGACCCGCCCCCAGCAGTTGGGCAGGAAGAAATAAGCCGATGCTTATCGCCAGGCCGATGGCAATAGCGGTAAGGCAAGGTGCCAGCAATAAGGGGACGCGAATTTTCCAGAAGGTCTTGGCTGAACTTGCACCGAGTGCAGAGGCTACTTGAGTCCAGCGTGGATCGAGTTGTTTGTAGGCCTCGGAGAGGGACAAGAACACATAGGGCAAAACGAATAATAGATGGCCAAAAATCACCAGGCTCATTGTCGCTTGCCAATGAACAAATTCGGCCAACACTACCATGCCAAACAGGAAAACCACCTGTGGCACCAGCAGGGGCAGGTAAAGCAACCACAATGCAGCCGCTCGCCTGGTTCCGCGCTGCCGTTCCTGTTCCAGAGTCGCGACAACCAGGACTAATGCGATAAGGGTCGCGGTGGTGCTAATGACCAATGTATTCAACAACGGTTTCATCAAATCGGGTGAACTATTGGTCCAGTGCAGAAGAGTCCATGTAGAAGGGAGAGGTGAAGGGAAACGCCATGGACCCGCAAATGCGTTACTAAGCAAGGCAACCAGGCTGCCGACTATGACAAGTAGCACCGCAGGCATTGCACAGCGGCCCGTACTATAGCAAAACCGTTCACCTGCTGTTCGATTGCTGGAGTCGAGCCAGAATCGCCCTGACACAGCCGTTAATTTTTCCAACAGCAGCCATAAACCCACAGCCACCAGACTGATAAATAATTGCAGCAGTGCGGCGGCGGCCGCCAAAAAACGGTAATTTAAATCCGGGTCGTTGAACCATGCCAAAATCCTGACGCTTAGTGTAGGCGGCAGGGTTGGACCCAATATCATGGCGACGTCCACCGTCGCCGATGCGAATACAACGACAGCAAGAACCGGCAGCCGAATCAGGGGATATAAACTGGGCGCGACAACCTTTAGCCAGGCTACTGTCGGGCTATAGCCTAATGAGCGTGCAATTTTCAGGCGCTGTGCAGGCTGGAGCTGAGGAAGTGCCGCCAGCGACATCAGCAACAGAAATGGCACCTCTTTGACAATCAACCCCAGCAACAATGACAGGCCCCAACTGTCATTCACGACAAGAAGGTCCGGTGGACGCTCCCAGCCCGTTAAGCCTGGTGAAAACAACCGACTTAGTAGCCCGGATGGTGCGATCAAAAAAGCAAGACCAAAAGCGGCCGCCGCGTGCGGAAATGACAATAAGGGAGACACGAGACGCCTGATCCAGTTATCAAGCCTGCTTCGGGAAGCGCTTGCAAGGAAAAGAAAAACCAATAGCAAGGCGATAAAGGGTGCCGCCAGTCCGGTTATCAGGCTTACAGAAATACTATGAGTGATACCCGGGGCATCGAAAAGCTCGCGCCAAGGAAAGAGAGAAAACTCAGTGCTTCCCAGTGACGGGAAATAGCCAAATGCAGGTAAGGCGGCAATAGCGCTGCCTAGCAAGACCGGCACGGTGAGAAGAAAGACCAGGGTATATGATGCCCAGCGAAGCATAAGTTATCTTACGCTGTAGCGCTGAATCCACGCCTCTTCAAGTGCGGGTGTCCAGGATGGATGCGGTTCTGGCAGCTTGCGGTTCAAATCTGCGCGGCTAGCTGTGGCCTCTTCGAGCTCATTCGAAACGAATACATTGGCATCTTCGAGAGCCAGGTCCTCCATGGAAAGCACCGTGTTGCTGCCCATATAGGCGGGATCGCTTGCTCGCGCCTGGGCATCGACAGACAGTAAAAAGTTTGAAACTACCATTGCTGCCGCTTTATGTTGCGCATTGTAAGGGATAGCAAGAAAGCTCACATTGCTAATTGTACCTGCCTGTAGCACATAGGTTCTTACAGTTGCTGGTAATTCACCGGAACGAATGGCCAAAAGTGCTTCGTTCGGATTGAATGACAGTGCCAGAGAGGTCTCTCCGTCTCCCATGTGTCTGCGTAAATCTGCCGCTGAAGTCGGGAAATAGCGACCAGAACGCAATAACAACGGGTGTAGCCTGTCCAGGTATTCCCACAGTGCTGCGCTGGCGAGGTCGAAATCCGAGTCGGATAGCGGCGCATAAAACGCTTCCTTATGATCACTCAGTTCCAGTAGAGCTTGCTTCAGGAACGTGGTGCCAAGGAAAGAAGGTGGCCGTGGATAAGTAAATTCGCCTGGATTTGCCCTTGCCCAGGTCAGTAATTCCGCAATTGATTTTGGAGGCGCACTGACCCATTCACTGTCATAATAAAATACCAGTTGCGCTCGACTCCACGGTGATTCGAGACCTTCGGTGGCAAGCGTAAAGTCTTCACGCATTTCAGGAAAGCGCTCCGCGTTGACCAGGGGGAAATTTGGTTGCGACTCAGCCCAGGGGCCAAAAAGAAGACCGTTTTGTTTTAGAGCCGCGAAGTTTTCCCCATTTATCCAAAGCAGATCAATGGCACCGTTAGCATCGTTGCGCGCTTGTTTTTCCGCAAGAATTCTCGACACCGCCTGCGCTGTGTCTGCTATTTTCACATGTTGCAAGTTAATACCGTAACGTTGCTTGAGTTCCGTGGCGGCCCAATTTAGATACCGGTTAATTCTGGTTTCACCACCCCAGGCGTTAAAGTAGACAGTATCGCCCTGCGCTTGTTTTTCGATGGAGTGCCAATCAGAAAGATTTAGCTCTGCTGCCGTCGTTGCCATGGCAAAGGCCAAAAGACCCAATAGCCAGGCAAGACGGGTCACCACTGTTGTCGAGCTGAGTACTTCCCTAGCCATTGCTCGCCACCACGCCCATGCGCTGCGCACGCCGTCCCCGACGTTTTTCGTCCAGAACAGAACCCAACACGTCCACATGGAATTTGTCGCAGCCAATACACAGGTTGCCGTAGTCATCGCCGTTGGGAGTTTTTGTTTTGGATGCCTCGATAAATTTTGCTTCATCCCAATCATGGCTGAGACCCATGCGTTCGGGCCGGCCCGCATTGATAGCCTCTATGGCAGGAATCCCCGCCAGATCGTCCAGAATTTCTAAAAGAGGTTCTTCGGTAAGATTACCAAGCGGGTGCGCGGTTTTAATACAACAAGGATAAACATCACCACCGGGGTCTATGGAGACTTCCGACCCGGCATAAGCGTGCTGTAGAAAGTGTAGTCCACCTGACCAGGCAGCGCAGAAATTGTCGTCTAATGTTGCCCGGGAAAGCCCATTCTCCCACGCACGACCACGCGGCCAAAGTTTCCCAATCCAGGTATCTTCGTTGGCACCAAACATACTAAAGACAGGACCTTGTTCCAGTGTGGGTTGTTCTCTCTCGCCGTCTGCATGTTTGACACCGGCATATTCCAACATTGCCGTTATTTTTTCAGCGAGAGTGTTTTTCTTGTCTCCTTCCATGCCGACATGAAAATCGTCCATGCCTGACACCGAAATGGACCAAACATTTCGGCTTAGCAATTCGCTGATAATTTTTGCCGTTAAAAGATCGCCGGTGGTTTGTACAACGACCTTTATGCCACCGTTGTTTTGATACTTCGTGTGCAGTGCTTCCAATACCGGATAAAGAATGCGTTCGCGTACCGGTTCGGTTAGCACATCACCACCGGAAAGAATGATCTTGCCGGTGTTCTCTACGTAGCTATCTGTATCCGCGCTGGCGTCTGCTTCCAGATAAGTCATGCGCTCGGGAAGATTGCCAATTATACGGGGATAGTTGTTCTCGGCCTCAGACACGACTGTTTCAAGCTCATCCCTGGTATAGGGACGAAAACGATCCTCATAGCAGTGCTTACAGCGTCGGTGACAATGCCAACAGAGCACATAGTAGATTGATTCCATCTAAAGACCTTATTATTTTGTCGAACTTGTTTTGACGTTAAGCAAAGGTGAAGAGCGTAGCGTCCAGTTAGTTCAATGCGTAAACGACCACGGCGGGGCCGGTTCGCGATAAGCTTGTCAAGCTGGCACCCTCGGCTCCAGAAAAAGCGGACACGACTCCCAGCCAGATGTTTGCATGTATGCCGGGTTGACCGATTACCACGGCAATATATTGTTTGCCATCGACGGAGTAGCTAATGGGGAAAGAAGCAGGGATGTCGCCAGGATCCGTTTCCCATAAAACTTCACCATTGTCTTGATTGAATGCCTTGAATGACTGGTCGAGTGCACCCCCAAAAATAAGCCCTCCTGCGGTTGCTAAAACGGCAGAAGTGGGCGGCACATGTTCACGGAAGCTCCAGCTTATTTGCTGAGTTTGCAAATTAATTGCCTGTAATCTGCCGAATTTCCCATCATTACCGGGAAGCGGTGCTGGCGTTAAGGCAACACCGGTACTTAACAGCCCGCCCTGGTCAGTAGTAGGGCCTCCCATCATGCAAATTTCTGCCAGGGGCAGAAATAACATTTTTGATTCCGGGTTCAGCGCTGCTGCCTGCCAATTTCTGCCGCCATTGGAAAAAGGACAGAGTAAATGGGCCTGTTCTGAATTTGGAATTGCATTGGGGTGTAGTGTTTTTTCTCCCGTGTCCGGGTTCACGCCCGTCACGATATTTTGCAGGCCCACATCGATAGAAAACAGGTACTCGCCGCTGGCGGCATCCAGCGCGTCGTAAAGAGCCATTTTCCCGGCTGTCACAATGACTCGGCGCTGTACACCATCAACTTCTAAATCCACAATCTGTCTTTCGTATACCCAGTCCAAATCCCATTGATCATTGGCCATGTGCTGATAATACCAAACCAATTCCCCGCTGTTCGGTCGCAGAGCGATGGTTGCGTTGGTATAAAGCGCATCGTTGCTCACGCCGGGCAGACCCAACGACTGGAGAAGAGGCGCGGTATCATACGTAGGCGCAGTGCCGTAATACACCAGGTCTAATGTTGGCTCATAGCTCGCAGGTATCCACACCGAACCACCGCTGCGCTGTTTCAGTGAAAGATTGTTCCAGCTATTACCACCGGGTTCATGCGGGCGGGCAATTGTATGAAACCGCCAGATTTCCTCACCACTATCCAGGTCAATGCCTACTATGAACCCTCCCTCGGGAGCCATGGTCGCGGTCACACCTTGAATTACCACGCCATTCGCGACAATAGGAGACCCTCTTAATGAGTGCGGAACAGGGCCTGCAGCAGGCGCAATAATGGCATGATCCCACAGCACCGAGCCGGATTTATTGTCCAGGGCAACGACGTGGAGATCCAGGGTTGGAACCAGCACCTTATTTCCATACAGCGCAATACCGATCCTGGCATTAGGCCCGGATTCTGACAGGTGTTTGTATTGCCACAATTCAGCCCCGGAACGGGCATCCAGAGCCAATATTCTGTCCTGCGTGTCGGCAAGGAACATCACGCCATCGTGCACCAGAGGTGTGGTCATATTCGCTCCTGGTGAGATGTCCAGTTTCCATGCCTGAACTAGTTGGCCTACGTTTTCCTTATTAATTTGTGCCAGGGGACTAAACCCCTGGCTGTCGTAAGTACGACGCCATAATAACCAGTCCTGCGCGGGCGGATGCTCAAGCATGTTGGAGGAAACGGGACTCAAACTCCGCAGCAGCTCAGTAGCGCTGCTTTGCGCCAGAAGCGGAGATGAGCAAAATATCGAAAAACACAAGAATGTGAAAACCGGGTGTGAACGCAGCATTATAGTACCTCGACCAGTGCCTGACTGGATGTTGCTGGAATTTAAAGGCAGGGTTTGCAAATGTCCACGCTTATTTGTGTTCAAGGTGCAGAGCGCAGCCAAAAATCCCGTGGCATCGGGAATCCTTATTTTCCCACTGTTCTCTTCATCAACACCAACATCAACGAACAACGAGCTGCAACCAGCAATAATTGCCGGCTACAGTAATTTTTTCAAATCAGGTTTAGTTACCTTCCCCATTGCATTACGCGGTAGTGAATCAACTATTTTTATTGCCTTTGGGATTTTGTAGGAAGACATCTTCCCGTCGCACCAGTTTTTAAGATCAGCGTATTCCATGCGCGCGCCTGTATTTAGTCCTATGAAGGCCAGCACTGACTCTCCCCAGGTTTCATCTTCGATCCCAATCACCGCACACTCAGAAATATCTTCATGGTTTAGCAGTGTGCCTTCAATCTCCAGCGCGGAAAGTTTGTAGCCGCCCGATTTAATAATGTCGATAGAAGAGCGGCCCATGATGCGATAATAGCCGTCATCAATAACGGCTACGTCGCCAGTGCAGAACCAGCCATCGTTGAAACTTTCTGCGGTCGCTTTTTCATTCGCCCAGTATTCTAAAAATACAGTATCACCCTTAATGCGAATTTCACCGGGCGTATTTTCTTCCATTATTGGCTTGTTATCTTCATCGAAGAGCTGTGCTTGTACGCCGGGTAAAGGTTGACCCACATGTCCGGCTCTTCTCTCGCCATGGTAAGGATTGGAGAGTCCCATGCCTGTCTCCGTCATGCCATAGCGTTCCAGCAATACCTGACCGGTCAATTGTTTCCATTGATTGAAGAGTTTGACCGGGCAAGCCGCAGAGCCGGAAATAGTCAACCGCATCGTCCTGAAACCATCACAGATATTGCCAACCTGGTCAGCATCGATTGTGTCAAAGTACTGAATCAGTTTTACGTAGATCGTTGGCACAGCCATAAATACATTGTAAGTCCCCGCAACTATTTCGGCTGTTATTTTGGGAATATCAAATTTCGCCCATAGATGTACCGTAGCGCCTGCCCACAAACCGCAGCTCAAAATATTGATGATGCCGTGAATATGGTGAACAGGCAGAAACAAGGGAATTACGTCTTGATCAGTCCAGCTCCAGGCATTAATCAAGGTGGTAATCTGCGTTCGAATAGTTTTGTGTGTGCTTACCACGGCCTTGGGTTTGTTCGTGGTGCCGCTGGTGAACAACATCATGGCGCGTCGTGTTGGCAGAATGTCAGGAAGCGGGCCAGGCGCTTCCACCATTACGTCGGCCACCGACTTCAACTCGATATTCATCGCAGCGCACAGACTACGCAAAGAGTCCTGGTATTCACCCTCGGCAATCATGCGCGTGACACCGGCACTACTCAGGTAGTGTTCTAATTCCGTGACAGCAGAAGCGACATTCAGGGGAACGGCAATTCCACCAGCGCGCCAAACACCGTGCAGGGCTGTTACGTAATCTATACTTGCAGGAATGAAAAACGCAATACGCTCTTCTCGCAGGTCATCGTCACCATTGAGCAAGCCCGTGGCGAATTTATCGATACCTTGATTTACTTCAGCATAGCTACAGGAAGTTTCCCCTTCTACCAGGGCGATCTTGTCATTGCCGTTATTTAAATGGGGAAAATCGTTTTCGGGCATTTGTAAGCGCCTCCTTTTGTGTCATCTACAGCTAAATTTCAAGTGTTAATTCACCAAACAGACTCCTTCATTAGTCGGTTTCTAAAACTCTACAGTAAGGCATTGACGATAAGGAACAATATAGAAGGACCGAGCAAACAGCCCACGCCGGTATAGAAAGTCGCCGTCATTGCACCATAGGGCACCAATTTGGGGTCGGTAGCGGCAAGTCCGGCGGCAACACCGGACGTAGTGCCCATCAATCCACCAAACACCATGGCCGATTGTGGATTATCCAGGCCTATGGCCCTGGCAACCATCGGGGTTCCAATCATAACCAAAATAGATTTAATCAGGCCAGCCGCCACGCTCAGGGCGATGATGTCGGAACTTGCACCCAGTGCTGACCCGGTTACCGGGCCAACGATATAAGTCACCGCACCGGCACCTATTGTGGTGACCGCAACCGGGTCGCTGTGGCCATATAGAATTGCGACTACTGCACCCACCACAAAAGAAACAATCACACCGGCAAAAATTGAAATAACACCCGCTATTCCCGCTTTCTTTAACTCGCCCAATTTTACGCCGAAGGCCGTGGCTACAATGGCGAAATCCCGCATCATGCCGCCACCCATGAGGCCAATGCCGCCAAGTAGAGTGATATCCGCGACACCGGCACTCCCGCCCGTGGCCCTGCCGCCAAAATAGGCAGCCACCAAACCCAGCGCAATGGCGATGGCAGAGCCGTGGATTCGACCCCTGGTGAGTTTGTCTGCAAGAAGACAGGATACCCAGATGGTAACGCCAACGACAGCGAAGGCGACAAGAAGAGAATTTCTCACAAAGACAGTTTCGAGGATTTCCATTATTGATTCTCCGCACTGCTGCTATCTGGTCGGCCAATCTTGCTGATCACCGGAACCAGGGCAAAGCTGACCACCACAGCAGCAACACCAGCAACTACCGCCAGCATGCCCCCCTCGAAGGCAGCCACAACATTCTGCCTGGCGGCCATGGCCACCACAATGGGAATATACATAGCCGACCAGAATTGAATTCCCGTTCCCGATGCAGCGTCCACCAACGCCTTGAATTTACCCGAATTACTGGCCAGCACCAGAAACAACATGGCAATGCCGACGCCACCAACATTCGCTTCCACGCCAAGTACCACCCCCAGAACTTCGCCAATTACCATGCCTGAAATTAGACAGGCCGATAGCAGGGCGACACCATAAATAATCATTTTATTATCCTTCTTATGTCAGTGGCAGGCGGCATAAGGCGCGAATGCAAGTGGGTTGATGATATGACGCCGCCGGTTTTTGTGCAATTTGCCCGACTTTTGCCAATAGCGATGAAATTGTCTCAATATCGGGGCGATTTGGGTGTATCCGAATTGACAGAAGCGGAGGTTTATAGCTTAATTGTTCTCTGGTTTGCTGGGCGCAGCAGGGGCTATCACTGGGTGCTGTCGCAGTTCAGAATTCAACTACAAACAAAGACATTCAACGCGCATAAAGGTTATTCAAATGACAAAATTTTCAAAGTCACTGCTCGCGGCACTTCTCAGCACTTGCCTGTTGCCATCGGCGACTGCGGCTCAGAACGTAACCACAGAGATTCTGGAGAACGCACAGGACTATTCCGACCGCTGGGTCACCTATGGCAAGAATTATGGCGCCTGGCGTTATATGCCGGATGCTCAGATAAATCGCGATACCGTGGCGAATCTCAGGCCGGTGTGGATCAGGCAAACCGGTGTAACCGGTGGCGCCTATGAAGTCACCGCATTGGTCAACGATGGCCGTATGTATTTAACGACAGCAAACAGTCATCTCATTGTGGTGGACCCTCTAACTGGAGATGAACTGTGGCGTTATGACCATGATTTTGAAAATGTCGATCTCTGCTGCGGCCCTCATAATCGTGGTGTTGGACTTCACGAGGACAAGGTCTTTTGGGGAACTTTGGATGCACATTTACTGGCTTTCGATGCCACCACAGGAATCCAGTTGTGGGATACCGAAGTCGGTGATCACCGCGAATCTTTCTCTGTTACTGGCGCTCCTCTGGTCGTAAAAGATATGGTGTTGATTGGCGTCGGAGGCGGTGAGTACGGTATTCGCGGCTACATTGATGCCTACGATGTAAACACTGGTGAGCGTCGCTGGCGCTTCTATACAACCCCTGCCGAGGGTGAGCCGGGCAATGAGACGTGGTTGGGGGATTCCTGGAAGACAGGTGGCGCACCGACCTGGGTTACCGGCACCTACGATCCAGAAACCGACATGGTTTTTTGGGGCACGGGCAATCCCTGGCCAGACATAAACAACGCGGTGCGAGCGGGCGACAATCTGTATTCAAATTCTGTTGTGGCGCTGGATGCCGATAGCGGCGACCTGCGCTGGCATTTTCAAACATCCCCCAGAGACGAATTTGATCATGACTCTACCTCTGAGCCGATGATCATCGAAGAGATGTATAACGGGCAAATGCGCAAAATGATCGTGCAGGTGTCTCGAAATGGACATGTGTACGCGCTGGATCGAATGAACGGCGACTTTCTCTATGCTGGCGAATACACGCGAGTCAATTGGGCGGAAAGAGACGAGCGCGGCAAGCCGGTGCTAAAGCAAGAGTTATACGAGCCAGCGGACACCATGGTGTTTCCCGGTCTTTATGGCGGCAAGAACTGGCCTCCAGCCTCTTATAGCCCAGACACACATCTGCTTTATATTCCTACAACTGAATGGGGCACGCGCTTTATTCGTCGAGAAGGCGAGGCGCGAGCTGGCACCATGGATTTAGGTGGTATTCCACAATTCGATACCACTGGCACGGGTTGGGTCGTGGCCTTTGATATGCTCAGCGGCGAAATTGCCTGGCAAAAAGAAATGCCGGGGAACTTCAACTGGGCAGGAACATTGTCTACCGGTGGTGGTTTGGTTTTCTCCGGTGCTCCCGATGGCTACCTCTACGCCATGAACGATGAAACGGGCCAGGTGCTTTGGAAATTTCAAACCGGCAGCGGTGTGTACGCGCCGGCGACGAGTTTCACGATCGATGGAAAGCAATATATTGGCATCGCTTCGGGTACTCGAGACCCGGCAACTCGCGCGGGTGTCGCAACAGGTATTTCTACTGGAAACTACATTTTGTTTAGTCTATAAGCGGCTACACAAGCAATCCACGAACGAAACAATGGTTCTATAGGCGATAAATTTGAAAGCTACAAATACTTCATCTGCTGTCTTGTCAGCAATCCTGAAAAGATTGGTCGCTATAATGACATTTTATTTCCTGTCTTCCGCTGCACAGGCAGGCGTGGGTGAAGGACAGGAATTGTATAACGCCTATTGCCAGATTTGTCATGGAGCCATGGGCGAAGGTCAGACCATGGGCAAACCCTTAACCGATGGAATGGCCAACCGATTGTCCGATCAAGAATTGCTTGCAGTAATTAGCGAAGGGCGTTCGGGAACCGGCATGGCAGCGTGGGCAGGCTCATTTAGTGAAACAGAAATTTTCGATGTCGCCAGCTATATTCGAAATTTGCAGGGGAGGCCCGCCTTGCATCTGGCTGATAACGACTCGGCGCCAGCTAATGATCCTGATGTTCTTGCCGGGGAACAACTTTTTAATGGGCCGGCGGCTTGCAATACCTGCCATTCTTACAATGACAAGGGTGGAAGTGTAGGCCCTTCTCTCGATGGCGTAAGCAATCGTTTAAACGATGAGGGTTTAATGCAGGCATTACTTAATCCTTCAGCTTCAATCCTTAGCGGCTATGAAGTGAAAGAAGTAGAGCAAGAAGATGGCAGCATAATCCGTGGTCGCTATCGAAATGACTCTGAACTGACTGTGCAAATTCAAAGTGAAGATGGACGCCGTTGGGTAACTTATTTTAAAGAGCGGGTAAAATCTGTTTCAGATTCGGACCAGTCTTTAATGCCGGATAATTATGCGACTCTTGGTGCTGACGAGCAGCAGCAATTGCTTGCCTTCCTAAAATCTTTATAAGTACCTTGTACACACAGCAACAACCATGATGTAGCGCAACGATTAGAACAAGAAAAAGAGTATTCCGAAAAAGATGGCAAGCCCAAAACCCATAGTGGCAACATAGAGCGTGCTTGTGACTAGAAATTTCAACAGGCTTATCCCATAACCCTGTTGGAAATAATTTTTCAAACTCAGAAACAAATAAGCCCACAGCCAAATAAAAATCGCTGTTCCTGCATAAGCAAAGAATGAGCTAACAATCATTATTTGCATGTTCTCAACCATACCAAACAGAATATTCACAAAAATCGCGAGAATAATAAAGGCGTGATTGTGTAGCGTGAGTACAAGATGCTCTACGTAATAATGCCCTGCTCTCAGGTAGAGTACTTTTTGAATAAGTGCCAGCAACGGCATCATCAATAACATAAAAATAGTGATGTATTCCAAATAGCCGCTGGCAAAGTCTGCTGGATCTTCCAGCAGAGTATTTAGATTGGCTTCCGCTTGTGCCTTCATCGCGGTACGCAGGTTTTCATTTGTTTGTGCGGTGAAGAATGGCAGGTTTATGTCATTCACAAATATGTCGATGTTCGCAAACCTGGTCTCACGCCTTTCTTCTGAATCTTCAGCATCGGCTGTACTATCCATCACCTCGTCGTCTTGCAGAGATGGACTCGGCGATGCTGTTTCGGCCGTTTCGCCACGCAACACTTCGTCAATAGACTGGATTGACGTGTAAAGACTAACCAGCAGGAAGAACGTAACGCTGATTATTAAAAACAAACGCAGCGGCGGAGAATAGCTTTCTCGACGTCCACTAAAATATTCAAGGCTCAGGAACGCCGGCTTGAATACCAGGCAGAACAGAGTTCGAAACGCGCGGCCATCAAGTTCTAACAAAGAATGGATTGCCTCCAGGCTAAGTTTGAAGAAAGGGCGCCGCAATTCCTTCGCTTCCTGACCGCAATTGGCGCAGTAACTGCCTTGCATTGCATTTCCACAGTTGAGACAAGGGCTTGCCGCTGATTGTAGTTCCGGGGAATTTTCCATAAAACGCTATCTATTCTTTGTTGAAAAAGGTGCAGAGCCTGCTTTACCAGCTATCGGACAACTGTTGCAGTGTGGCAGTGGCGATGTTTTGATCAGGGCAAGAAATTGGCCTGGTCATGCAATAATGGCAAGTAATTATTGCATATAGCCACTTTCTTTGACAGGATGATTATTAATCCCCGGTTATTTGAAGAGATGCTGGCGATGGAGTTTATTTCAAAGTCCAAATTCAAAGCGCATGCTCTGGCGGTATTAAGGGATATTGAGCAGAGTCCCTAGTGGGTTGACCCAGAGAGACCCTTGCCATTCGCCAGGAGTTATCATCTAATAGCAAGCAAGCTGCTAAGGATGGTGACCTTCCTGCAGAGGACTTTCACCTCATTAGTTCATGCCCATGCCGGGCGTACACAAGTGCATGCAGTCGGACGCGGCGAAGCCGCGCCGCTGATGTGAGACCTTATGTGCTCAGGAGGTACGATGTACGACAAAAGGCTGCCAATATTATTTTTAATGCTATTCACTATAGCTATACCACAAGCGAATGCATTTTGGGGATTTACTACAAAAGCAATATCGCCAATATCAAAAAATGCAAGAGTATTGCTTGAAGATGAAATAATCAGACTATCCAGGCTTTCAGATGAGATTCAGGGCACAAAGAAAGTAGGAAAAGAACTCGGCAAGTTGAATTTGCCTGATGATGCTCTTGAGGATGCATTTATAAGAATAGCCATTCACCAAAAGAAACTAACCAGAGAAACTTCAGAAAGAATGTTTTCAAGCCTAAGCGGTGTACCCGGATTCCGTCCTGCTTTAAGGAAGATTATTGGCAATAGTGATGTTGGGACAGCTGGACATCTTAATGAATTAAAAATAGCCGATGCCGCATCTGTTAATGGCTTCAAAGTATTAGGAATAGGCGAAAAATTTAGTGATGGGTTAAAAAAAGCACCAACTGATATTGATGTTTTATTAAAAAAAGGTGGTAAATTATTTGCTATCGAAGCTAAAAGTTATGCGTCTACAACAAAAATTCCAATGGATAAATTCAGAGGCGATCTTGATACGTTAGTTGCTTACAAAAAAATGAATGCTAACAATGTCATTCCAGTATTCACAATAACTAATAAACCTAATGACCCGAGATACCTAAAAATATTGCAGCATGAATCTAACAAGAGAGGTGTTCAGCTTGTTTTTGGAAAACCTCAAGAGCAGATAGAGCAAATAAAAATGTTGGGCAGCATATTATGAGGCTATTTGTTGTTATATTTATGTTTCTATTTATGTTTCTATGTATTTTTCCTGATACATTATATGCCGCAACTGAATACGCAAGCTTTGAATCTTTTTACAAGGAATCCTCTGCGATTGGTTGGATTTTAGCTGGGATACTTGCATTCATTGCGGGTGCAGTGATTATTTTTACAGGTGGTACAGCCAGTCCTATTGTTATTAGTTTTGGCTCATGGATTGGTGGAATGATGGGGTTGTCAGGTATCGTAGCCACCAATGCCGGGTTAGCACTCCTTGGTGGCGGTTCAATTGTATCTGGTGGCTTTGGCATAATTGGCGGAACGGCATTACTAACTGCTGCTTTATCATTTGGGACTGATATTGTAATTGATTACACCATCGGTGAAGCTGTAGGTGCATATAAATATAGTAACCTTACAGAGCATAGTAAAAAGATGTTAACACTCCCATTACCCATGAACGATTCCGGGCCGGATGCATATGAAAGCGCAATGGAAATTTTGGAAGGCATCGACAAAGAATCACCAATATTCTCTAATAATAATCAACAAGTGATACGTCGATCTAAAACAGCTCTAGAAACCAGTCATTATATTACAGATGTAGATGAACAAGCAAAAAATGACTCATTATTATCTTTACTAAATTTTGTATCAAATGACTATGTAAAAGCAAAAGAATTTGCAAATTTAGCTATAAAATCTGCTAGAGCGTCAGAAATTAAAAGAACTCTCCCTGCTTTTATTTATGCAACGAGTTCACTGTATGAGGAGAATTTTGATTTTACATCAATCACAAAGAATTATTTTCGGCATTCGATTCTGGCAGAACCAGATAACCCATTAATCCCTTTGCTATTTTCCATATATTTAGACAGAATGCTTCTTCGATTTAATGATTCTTTTTTAGATGAAAAATCTCTAAATAATATTTTCGATATAATGCAATCACCTTCGATAGAAGAGCATAGGCTCATGAATTATACTATTTTACTATCACGGTATTTTATTCGCCTTAAGTTGGAACAACAAAAAATAACATCATTATCAAATTCATCAAACGAAACGATAAAAAACAGCCCAAAGACATTGGAGGCTGTTATTGATGCATTGCAGAGATACGATGTCCTTATCAATGACTCAAAAAAAGCTATGAAGCATTTTTTAGTCTTGGAACCGGAGAGTGAGGAGGATAGAAATAAAGCCGCTGAGTTCCATGGTTTGTTGGTAAGTTATATTCAGGATAAAGAGAGACTTTCAGCACTAATCGATGATTTGAAAAAATATCAGGATAGCAATTACATACCATACATTCTGTTAATATTGCTCGTAGTGTTTGGTTTTGTCGTAGCCAAAAAACGCAGCTAATCGGGTAGCCGGGTGTCTCTAACACCCAGCTCCTGCAACAGAGTTATAACCTGATCTGGTGTTTAGGCAATTGAAAAAAAGCGGCGTATCTGGTTGATTGGAAGTTACCAAACAATCAAGCAACCAATAGGATACGCCACCATGAGCAAGAATAACCTTATTGAATTTGAAGGTCGAGAAGCCAGTACAGATCCATTGAATGAACTGTTACAAGCCGGAGTGCAGGGCCGGTCAACCGAGAATCATTACGAATTGAGGCAAGCCTGCCCTGGAAATCAGAAAGCTGAGACAACAGCAGCTTACACCCCTGGAACTGTTAAAAGGCACTGTTATTAAATACGACACTGCCACTGAGCCAGTTGCCGGGTGATTTTCACAAGGACCCGGCTGATCGAATGATTGTGGCGACCGTTCGGAAACTGGCGCTGCCTCTGGTAACGGCGGATGAAAAAATTCTTCAGTACCGGCACGTTAAAACGGTTTGGTAAATCGTTGCGGTACTTTATGTTGTTATAAGAGCGCCTTGCATAATTTGGGTTTACCTGTCCATCCTTATAATCAAGGCCATTTTCCAGTTCGTCGGCAACAGATCAACGACCTGGCTTGTGCCAGATTGCTTCCTCTTGCGCTGGTTGTTATGTATTCCTTTACGGCTCAAGAACGCCGGCTTGATGCGGACTAATGTAGCACGCAGTCTGGGTTCCTGCCTTTGCCACGAGCAGAGTCACGCAGCGCATTTGCCGCCGGCATCAATTGTCGCAACTCCGCCATGCGAGAAGACGGAGAAGGGTGGGTCGATAACAGTTCCGGCGGGCGTGAACCGCCCTCGGCACTCATAGTAAGCCACAGCGCAATACTCTCTTCGGGATTAAAGCCCGCTTCTGCCATGAGTATCAGGCCGATGGAATCGGCTTCGCTCTCTTGAGTTCGATTAAAGGGTAAGAAAATACCGAGCCGAGTCCCGATGTCCAACACTTGAAGCGTTGTGTCGGATGCACCCAGGATTTGTGCAGCCGCGATACCCACATTGCGCAGTGTTGATTGGCTTGCACGTTCGTTGCTGTGATTTGCCAGTACATGACCCACCTCGTGAGCCATTACTGCTGCTAACTGGTGTTGATTCACTGCTAGCGGAAGCAAGCCATTGTAGACGCCGATCTTACCCCCCGGTAAGGCGAAGGCGTTGGCCTGCCCGCTGTCGAAAACAGTGACTTCCCATTCGAATCTGTTTTGATCTTCTGCGTCCAGCGCAGAAACCACATGGTTCGCTACACATTGCACGTACTGCAATTCTCCGGGCCTGGTGGTCGCGGGAATCTCAGCCTGTATTTGACGGTAGCTACGAATGCCTTGTTCGGCCATTTCAGCGTCTGAATAAATCACGATCTGGCGTCTATCAAGTGGCGAGCTGGCACAAGCAAGCAGAACCAATAGAAGGGAAATACCTGCACTACTATTTCTCATAACTTTCTCATGGCTTTTCAAGCCATCGTGGAAAAGAGATACGGCATGAGAAGTATAACGCAAACTATATAGATGGGTCAGAATCAATCAGAATCAATCAATGAGCTGATGTATTGGCGCTGACACTTTACCCGGGTCTGATCATCGCGGGGGTGGATGAGTAGAAGCTGGCCAGCGGAATGGCAGGCATAGCCTGTATCCAGGATGATCGGCGGAATCACGCAACAGCACTTGTTTGTGGCTGCCTGATTCCAATTCAGAGATGTCGGATCTGTCTTTTATCAGGGGACGATTTGGAACCGCAACTGGCACAATGTTCCGCTGGAGAAGAGAAGCGTTCCAAAAAATGGACGATGCCGAATGGACGAATGATGGCGTATTGGCACCCGACCTTGCTGCCTGAGTTTGAAAATACGGTTTGTGTGGGCCAAAAACAAAAGCCTTTAATTCGATGCAGCATAGCGCTCCGCAGACGAAAGGCTTCGTCAAACTGATTTCGTTCCCGGAAAAGTGCGACCTAAGGTCAGGGTTTCTTGAACACCAGGAAAAAACGATCTGTCATATTAGGAATTTGCCCTACTTCCTGAGTCAGATCATCACTCTCTTCGAAGAACATAGCGGAAGCTCTATCCAATACAAAGCCAGCTGCCTGAACCTGTAAAATCACCTCTACAGGGTCTTCACGACGACCCAGCACACGGGTTTCTTCTTTCATGTGACGTCTGCTGTGATCTATGATTACGTAACTGCCGCCGGATTTCAGTGTCTCAAATACCCTGGCATTAATACGGCCATTATCTTCTTCATTGAAGTTGTGATATTCACGGATGTAGAGGAATAAGTCAGCGACAGGAACACCGAAGTCGATTTCCCCCGGCATATAGCGACCATCAGTGCGACTGTAGCGATTCTCAATAGGCACCTGGTGGGTCATCTTGAACATGTCCATTTCTGTCCAATCGCCCCAGCTATCGAAAGTACTCTGGCTATCGACAACCATTAGATGGCCATTATCCACCAGTACCGGGCCCAGAATTTTGGTGTAATAGGCTTGGCCGGCCGGTAGAAATTCGATAACGGTCATGTTGTCCTCAAGGCCAATGAAGTCCAATGCCGCCACCGGGTCACGGTCAGCGTCCCGACCGAGCTCAGCCTCGGTGCGGTGATCCATCTGCATTACAGCGCTTACTTTTTCCTGTAGAGGAGTTAAATTCTGCGCATTCGCGAGAAGCGGAGAAAGCAGCGATAATGCCGCTACAATTAAGCCAGGCTTGATCTTATACATAGTAGTTCCTGATATATTTAGTAGATTAGAATGAGTTACTGTAACTCAATTGACCCTGATTCTATCTGAATAGTCTGGCTTGGTGTAGTCTGGTTGCTCTATTTGTCGCCTATTTGTTGGACAGCCTTGCTTTTCGATACCGCGGAAGTCCTCCTGCAATCCCGGGAACAGGAGCCGAAAAACCAGCACAAGTGTGTCCATGACGCTCTGTGTCATAGCCTTACCACCGGCGCCATCATTTAGTTAGTAGTGGGAATAGTCGCGGAAACGTCCAGCCAATGACAAACATCGGTGCCCGGGAAGCGACCAGACCGACAACAACGGCCGCCAGTGTGCAGGGGAAAATTCTCACGAATTTGGTGTCCGCCATGGCAACACCCGCCCGCCGTTGCACTAGAGATTTTTAACGAGTTTATTGTATTGTCCCTTCGTCAGAAATAGCCTGTGGTGTGAGGCTCTGACCCCGTACCAGGAGATAAGGATTGAGACTATTCGGTAGCCGCACGGCTGCTCTGTAGTTTCCAGGGGCTGCTGTTGCCAGCTCATCCCGGCGAAGAATATTTAATAAGCTGCCTTGGCAATCTGCAATCGCATCCAGGCCATGGTGCTGTAATCGGCCTGTGAAAACTCCGATGGCTTGGCCAATGCTGTATCACATGAGGTGTACCATGAAACTGGCGGGTAAAATTTGCAGGTCAACAGTTTTGATCGAGTTGAGCCAGGCAGTAACTTATTGCGTGGTTAATCGGCGAATCAATTCTGGATAGCCCAGTAGAATTTCAGCGGGCTCCAATAAACCTTTTTGTTTCAAGGCATGGTGAAAACAGGCCAGGCGATACTTGGGCACTGAGGGCAGCAAGTGGTGCTCAAGATGATAGTTCACCTGGTTGGGGGCAAAGGTGAGTCGTTCCCACCATCTCGCCAGCACAGTGCGCGTGTGCAGAACAGGGTCTGAATCAAACAGATCTGGCACCACCGCATGCTCAGCAAGATTACGAATGCGGCTGAATACCATATAGAAACTGAAATAGGCAGCCAGCCAAAGCAAGTATAGTTCCGGTCTGCCCAACAGGGCAAGAGCAAGCAGGATCACCAGGTTGCTGACAATGCCTGCATGCAGTCGAATAAAAAATTGTTTGCTGTCGAAGTGCCACTTGCCGTGTTCGTTAACCGTAGTGATTTTGTTAGCGCGAAATGTAGTGCGCAGAAAATTCAAGCTGGTTCGGCCGCTAATATCACGCAGTATCTTGCGCTTTAAGGAAGCGCTGGAGATCGGATAGTGTTGATAGCGTGAAAGATCGGGGTCCTCCACACTGCCAGCCCTTGCATGATGTCCAAGATGATTACTCATGTACTCATCGATGCGGTAGAACATGGGGCCGGCACACAGCCATTTACCGATCCACTGGTTCAACGGCCTGGACTTAAACAGGGTTCCATGGCCACAGTCGTGCATCAATACACCCAGGCCAAGCTGTCTGCCTCCCAGTAACACCAGAGAAAGCAATACCGTGAGAGGGTTGAGCCACAGCGCCACCAAAGCAAACCCCAGAGCGATGATAACCCAGTTAAGGATCACCGCTAGCCAGGCATGGAAGTCGCTTCGCGCACAGAATGCCTGGATTTCTTCGTGGCTGAAATTATCTTTTAGCTTCATCGGGAGCACTTTAGCCGGTGGGCTTGCTGGAGTTGATCCAGGATACCCGATATTTGAGCCTGGAGCAAAACCTGCCCTCCATTGAACGCTTGATCGGCGGCAAGTCAATTCAGGAATAGTGAGTTTCCCGACATTATTACAGGTCGCGACCTAGTCTATGCTGCATTGTTGATCGTCGGCATCGGCTTCATAAACGACAGTGCTGGCGACCGATGTGGCGCCGGCATAAAACACAACTATCTGTACCGGGCCGCCAACGGCTGTGCCCCAGTGTACGGTATACATCGTTTCCAGAAGAGCGTCGCCTTGTTCAAGCACGTATTTTTTGCCGCCGAGGGTTTCTAATTTGAGAGTTCCTTCCAGGATATAAGCCATGGTGGGAACGGGATGGCAATGGTAGTTAGTGGCCTGGCCTTCGGCGAGAGTAACTTTTGTTGATGTTATCTCAGCCTGCCCTTGCGGGTAGGCGATGGTACCGCCGTTCCAGGAGGTTTCAGTCTTTAACAGTTCCTGCGCCGAAGCAATAGAAGATAAGACAACCAGAAGTAGTAAACTGCTTACGCGATAAGTCTTCATTGTGCCCAACACTAGAGTGGCGGTAGATAGAGCGGCAATTTTTAGGGTTTTCATGTCCCCAGTCCCCGATGCGCTGGCATTTTACCAGCCTAGTCTGGCCATTAAGCCTTGTCAACGGGGGAATTGACATAGTGTTGCCACCGTTCCCGCTCCGGCAACTGAACCTTTCATGGTATATTCCTTAATCAGGCACCAGGCTTGATGGAGGGAGGGAATTGGATTGGACAGCACAGCGCATTCCCGGGAAAATTTGAGTATCATGCCGGGGACGGACTCAGTATCTATAGGTAGAATCGAGACCAAACCAGTCAGGCAGGCTGTGTAGATTGATCCCAGAGAGCATCCATAAGGAATAGACATGACAACAAGAATTCGTTTACTGCTAGCCACCTTATTGTTCAGCTTCACCTCAAACTTAATCGCCGAAGCGGTGACTATCGGTGTTTCCATACCGGCCGCCACGCACGGCTGGGCTGGGGGGCTAAATTTCCATGCCGAACAATCCAGGGCACGATTGGAGGCGGCTAATCCTGAATTGAAGATTGTAGTGGTCACCGCCAATAGTGCGTCAGAGCAAGCGAATGACCTGGAAGACCTGGTCGCCATACACAATATTGATGCCCTGGTGATTCTGCCGTTTGAGTCAGCCCCCCTCACCGGGCCGGTTCGAAACGTGAAACGACGCGGTGTTTTCGTCACGGTGGTAGATCGGGGATTAAGCGAAGAAGGCATCGCCGACGTTTATGTCGCAGGTAACAATGCGGAGCTAGGCCGGGTGTCTGCCGAGTACATCAAACAGTCACTGAGTGGTGGCGGCGACATCGTTGTGCTACGTGGTATTCCGACGGTGATAGACACACAACGATTCGATGGCTTTATGGCCGAGCTGGAAGGTAGCAATATCAATGTACTGGATCACAAACACGCAAATTGGAATCGTGACGATGGCTTCAGCGTCATGCAGGATTTTCTCGCCAGGTTTCCGAAAATAGACGCGGTTTGGGCGCAGGACGATGATATAGCCATAGGAGTTATTCAGGCGGTTCGTCAGGCAAGGCGTCAAGATGAACTCTTTATTGTTGGCGGTGGCGGAATGAAAGACATCATACGACGGGTTATGGATGGCGACAAATTGACGCCTGTGGATGTATTGTATCCGCCCGCAATGATAGAAACCGCAATGGCGCTTACTGCGCTGAAGTTTACCTCAAGGGTGCCTGTCAATGGCGAATATATTTTGGCTTCTCCGTTGATCAATCAAGAGAACGCGGCGGACTACTACTTTCCAGAGTCGCCATTTTAGACACCCCGATTTATCAAATTCCGGATACCAGGTTTGAGACAAGCGACAGGTAATCATGAAAACAATTAAAGGCCCGGCAGTTTTTCTGGCACAGTTTGCCGGTGACCAGTCTCCATTTAATTCCCTGGATGCCATCGGTGCCTGGGTGTCGCAGTGCGGATTCAAGGGCGTACAAATTCCAGCCTGGGATGCCAGATTATTTGATTTGGCGACTGCTGCCGACAGCACGGATTACTGTGACGAAGTAAAAGGGACTCTGGCCAAACATAAGGTCGAACTAACTGAGCTGTCCACCCATCTTCAGGGCCAATTGGTCGCCGTGCATCCCGCCTACGACACAATGTTCGACGGCTTTGCGGCTGTAGAAGTCAGGGGAAATCCGGAGGCGAGGCAGCAGTGGGCGGTGCAGCAGATGTTACTCGCAGCGAAAGCATCGAAGAATCTGGGCTTAACCGATCACGCGACCTTTCCCGGTGCATTGGCCTGGCCTTATTTCTATCCCTGGCCGCAGCGGCCGGCGGGCCTGATTGAAACAGCCTTCGATGAGCTGGGTAAACGGTGGTTGCCAATTCTGGATGCATTCGACCAGGCAGGCGTGAACGTCTGTTATGAAATTCATCCCGGTGAAGATTTACACGACGGCGTGAGCTTTGAAATGTTTTTACGGCGTGTGGGAAATCATTCACGCTGCCATATCCTGTTTGATCCCAGCCACATGGTGCTACAACAGTTAGATTACCTGGCATTCATGGATGCGTACCAGGACAGAATAAAGATGGTTCACATTAAAGATGCAGAATTCAATGCCACAGCGAAACAAGGCGTGTACGGCGGCTATCAATCCTGGGTGGAGCGTGCGGGTCGATTCCGTTCGCTGGGTGATGGCCAGGTAGACTTCAAGGGGATATTTTCCAGGCTGGCAGCCATGGATTTTGACGGTTGGGCAGTGTTGGAGTGGGAATGCTGCCTCAAGCATCCAGAAGACGGAGCCCGTGAAGGCGCGGAATTCATTCGCAATCACATAATCCATGTTACCGATAAAGCCTTCGATGATTTTGCCGATGGTGGCAGTGACGAACAGGCCAACAAACGAATCCTTGGAATTAACTAGGATGACGGCGGACAAGTCTGCAAACGCAAAAATTCGACTGGCGATGGTTGGCGGTGGACAGGGAGCCTTTATAGGCGAAGTGCATCGTATTGCCGCACGACTGGATGATCGCTTTGAATTAGTGGCGGGTGCGCTTAGCAGTGAACCCGACCGAGCCGCCGCTTCGGCGGCGGATGTGGGCATAGCAGCAGACCGTAGTTATGACAGCTTCGAAAAGATGGCTGTGGCTGAAGCTGGCAGAGATGACGGCGCCGAAGTAGCGGCAATCGTTACACCAAACCATCTCCACTATCCCGCCGCAATAGCTATGTTGAACGCAGGTATTCATGTTATCTGCGATAAACCTTTAACGACTACGTTGGCGCAGGCACAAAAATTGGCCACACGGCTTAGGCGTAGCGGTTTAGTTTTTGCGGTTACCTACAATTATAGCGCCTATCCTATGGTAAGGCTGGCCAGGCAAATGGTAGCCGATGGCAAGTTGGGTGAAATTCGGATCGTTCAGGTGGAGTATTCTCAGGACTGGCTGACGACCAGCCTGGAGGATGAAAACCAGAAGCAGGCTGTGTGGCGAGCTGATCCCGAAAAAGCGGGTATCGGTGGATGTATTGCCGATATTGGCACACATGCTTTTCAGTTGGCGGAGTTTATTAGCGGCCTGGAAACGACCGAGCTACTTGCTGACCTTACTTCATTTGTCGGTGGGCGCAAGCTCGATGACAATGCCAATATTTTGCTGCGTTTTAACACGGGTGCCAAAGGAAGTCTTTGGTCCAGTCAGCTTGCGAGCGGAACTGAAAACGCGCTACGTATCCGAATTTACGGTGATAAGGCAGGTCTGGATTGGTCTCAGGAAAACCCGAATTATTTGAACCTCACATCAGCCGGCGGCAGCAAGCAGGTGCTTTCCCGAGGCAACGCCGCCATCGGCAGCAGTACTGGTTTTATTTCAAGGTTACCCGGCGGACATCCCGAAGGGTTTCTGGAAGCGTTCGCCAACATTTACCGCGATGTCGCCAGTCAAATAATCGCACATAGAAATAGTCAGTCAGTTGATCCTGATGCCGCCTTGCTGCCAGGCATTGAACAAGGCTTGCGTGGTATGCAATTTGTAGAAAAAGCAGTACGGTCGAATGTCAGCGGGAATAGCTGGCAGAAATTCGATGAAGCGTGACTGCTTGCTGGTCTAGCTTTTGGTTTGGCTTTTCTTTAGGGTATTGATCCCGGCTTCAACCCCATTCACCACTGCCTTGGCTACCATCCAGAAACACAATTTCACACGTTGTGATAGCGGCAGGGACTGTGTTGTATTCCATCTGCGGCGCCAATACCTCATCTCCTTATTGCTATTCAATAAGGTGTCGAAGCGGCGCGAAATTTTGGCCAGCAAAATGGCAGCAAGAAACAGGAATAGAATGCCGGGAATAATCGGTAGAACCAGGCCCGCCAGCCCGAGCAGGAACAAAAAACCAACCAGCACAAGGCATAAGACCTTGAATACCAGCGGCAGAGCATGAGGTTTGGTTTTCGGTGAGTTCACAACAGCTTCCTCCAAATAAGATGCCATCCAGGCTTGGCTAATGCAGCATCCATACCAGTTTTTAAGTCATTGTACTTAAAGAACAAAAATTAAATTACACGCACCCAGAATTAAACTATTTGGCGAAATTAGCCAATAAGTCAGGGTTTTCCCGACGTAGTACTCCCCCAGTAACAAAACCCTTTTCAATGCCTTTTCTTACCATTGACGGGGTAGAATGGCCGCCTTCAAATCCGCTAAACCAAACAGCAAACGCAGAAATTCATGCCACTGGTTCGTCTCGACAAAGTTTCTCTCAATTTTGGTACCCATAGTCTTCTGGATGAAGTGGATTTCACTTTGAAGAAGGGAGCCCGGGTTGGTTTGTTGGGCCGTAATGGCGCCGGTAAAACCACTTTCATGCGAGTAATTGCTGGGTCTATGCAGGCTGATAGCGGCGAACATTGGTTGCGGCCGGGTGTGGAGATCGCCTGGTTAGAACAATCACTGCCGCAGGCAGATGGGCAATCAGTCTATGACATGGTCGCCGGTGGACTGGCAGAGACAGGTGAGCTGCTCAAACAATACCATCAATTGATTAGTGACTATGAACATGCCGATATGACTCAACTGGAAAGAGCCCAGGGCAAACTCGAAGCAAAACAGGGTTGGAGTCTCGGTCAAAAGGTGGACACTGTCATCACGCAGCTTCAGTTGCCGGCAGATAAATTGATGTCAGAGCTGTCCGGCGGCTGGCGTAAACGTGTGGCACTTGCTCGAGCCCTGGTCAGAGAACCCGAATTCCTGTTACTGGATGAGCCGACCAACCATCTCGATGTTGCTGCTATCGAGTGGTTAGAAAAACAGCTACAGAATTACAATGGCGCGGTGTTACTGGTAAGCCACGACCGAACTTTTTTACAGAATGTTGTGAACAAAATTGTTGAGATTGACAGGGGGCATCTGTATGAGTTCGAAGGGGGTTTTAAAAAGTTCCTGGACTTTCGTCAGCAACAGCTTGCGAGCGAAGATAGAGCCAGCAAATTATTTGATAAGAAATTAGCGCGAGAAGAGGTTTGGATACGCCAGGGAATTAAGGCCAGGCGCACCCGCAACGAGGGTCGTGTTCGCGCCTTAGAAACCCTGCGTGTGGAGCGTGGTGAACGCAGGGAGCTTCAAGGTAGCGCCAACTTCAAACTGAATAAGGCCGAGAATTCCGGGAAGATCGTTGCCGAGTTGGAAAAAATCAGTCATGGCTATGACGGCAAAACGCTTATTCGAGATTTTTCCACCACTGTTCTTCGCGGAGACCGTATTGGTATTATTGGTGCCAACGGCGCAGGCAAATCGACTCTATTGAAAATATTACTGGGCAAATTGAAATCCGAACAAGGCACTGTAAGGCTCGGTACAAAACTGAAAGTGGCCTATTTTGATCAGTTACGGGAACACCTGGACCTGGAGAAAAACCTGATCGACAATGTGAGTGGAGGCCAGAATTACATTGAAATCAATGGTCAAACCAGGCATGTCATCAGCTATTTGAGCGATTTTCTGTTTACGCCAGATAAAATTCGAACTCCTGCCAAAGCCCTGTCGGGCGGCGAGCAAAACAGGGCCATTCTGGCGAAAGTGTTTAGTAAGCCAGCGAATATTCTGGTATTGGATGAACCGACAAACGATCTGGACATCGAGACTTTGGAGCTACTCGAAGACATTTTGTTAAAATTCAAGGGCACAGTACTGTTGGTGAGCCACGACAGGCAGTTCATGGATAATGTAGTGACCAGCCTGATGGTGTTCGAAGGAGACGGTGTGGTAAACGAATATGTTGGTGGCTACAGTGACTGGTCACGAAAAGGCGGGAAACTGCTTAGTTTCGAAGATCAGGATTCACCGACTACTATAGACGTTAATGCGGCAACAAGTGCAGAAGATAAAGGGGTGCAGGAAGCCAACGCTTTACCGACAAAGAAAACCAGGAAGTTATCTTACAAAGAGCAACGAGAACTGGAATCGCTGCCAGTGCTCATAGAACAACTGGAAACTGCCCTGTCTGAATCAGAGCAGTTACTGTCTCAACCTCAGTTCTATAAAAATCAAACCGAGGCTGGAAAGTCTGTGGAAGACACACTAAAGCAAGTAGCGGAAGTTCAAGCGAAACTGGAACAAGCCTATCAACGCTGGGAAGAGCTGGAAAAATGCCTGGTTTGAACAACTAGTATTCCAGTCTCCAGCTCCAAACATAAACTTTACGATGCCAGGATAGCCCTCCGCATCCGCCACGACTTTATCCATTGAATACAACTCCCGCACCATCCCTGTCATTCTCCCACCGCCCCTGTCATTCCCGCGAAGTCTGTCCCCGCGCTGGCGGGGAGCGGGAATCCAGTGAATAGCAACATGAGCCACAAACACAGCGCCGTTTACACTTGGCAAGTCAGCCTGAGGCTAGCTTATACACAGCGTGCTTCTGCTTTTGGTCAAAGGTTTTTCTGATTACCACTATAGATAAGTCGCTCTATCCTGTATATAATCACAGTACATCTATTTAATTCGTAAGGGATATGTCATGGCGCGTGAAGGTGCAATTCCAGAAAGGGGTTAGTTTGAACGATTTTATCAAGCGATTTTATTAAGCAGTACGGTAGCGAAGCCCAATGCTTCGATGCGCTTTATGCCTGGCGGTGGCCCAAAGGGTTCCAGTGTCCGGCCTGTGGTCACGACAAGTGCTGCCAGTTAACCAATCGCAAACTTCAGCAGTGCAATCGCTGCAATCGCCAGACATCACTGACGGCTGGAACGATCTTTGAATCCACCAAACTACCGTTCACTCTATGGTTACGGGCTACGGTTCCAGACTATCTATCTGATCACACAGGACAAGAAAGGCATCTCGGCCATGAAACTGCATCGCCACCTGGGTATTTCCTACAATGCCGCTTGGCGAATGAAGCACAAGCTTATGCAGGTGATGATGGAGCGGGATCACAATAACAAACTATCCGGGTTGATTGAATTGGATGATGCTTACTTGGGCGGCGAACGTACTGGGTGCAAGCCGGGACGCGGTGCTGCGGGTAAGACCCTTTTGTAGCGGCGGTAGAGAGCACGGCCGATCATTGCCCGGTTCGGCTTAAGTTGCGGTGCGGCGAGCTCACCGGGCCGTCGGTCGTAAAGGGTTTCCGCACCGAAGTGATTAAATCATGGAGCCGGCAACATCTGACCGAGGGCAGTACCGTTATCTCCGATGGTTTGGGGTGCTTTAATGCCGTTGTCGAGACCGGTTGCTTGCATGACAGGATGGTGTGCGGCGGCGGGAGAGCGTCTGTCGAAAAACCTGAGTTCTTGAGTTCTATAATCAGGTGGATCAATACAATTCTGGGTAACTTAAAGAGCTCCTTACGCAGTACCTGGCATGCTATTCGACCTAAATATGCTCAGCGATACTTGTCGGAATTTCAGTATCGTTTCAATCGTCGTTTTGATTTGAGCGACCTCATTCCCAGGCTTGCTTGTGCAGCGCTAAGAACGCCACCGATGCCGGAAAACTTGCTGAAGATAGGCTTATGTTAGATGGTAATTAGGAAGAATTATGAAGTCATCTGAAGAGCAATCTGTGCTACCATCAGATATGTACAAAACTATACAAAGGGCTGTTGACTTTATCGAAGCTGGAGAAAATAAAAAGGGCATTCGAGTGTTATGAAAATATGTACCATTGTTTATCAATTAAATTCAATCTTTACAGGAGAAGCAAATGAGTTTCGAATACAAAATGGTTCAAATCCCGCCAAACGTCTCTGTCCAAGCCCAGGCTCAAGGCAACGAGGCTGCTGGGTATATGCAAAGCGTTGTAAACAGTGAAGCTACCGAGGGGTGGGAGTTTTATCGTGTTGATTCAATCGGTGTCGAAGTTCAACCGGGTTGCCTTGGAGGTCTATTTGGTCGAGAGGCTGAAGGTTCCGTTTATTACGTTATTACTTTCAGGCAGAAAAAATCTTAATTGTGGTTAATTTATCCATTCTCTTTATCCGTTTGTATCAAAGACTGGCTCCAGATCGCCTTAGAGGTTGTTGCTGTTTTAAGCCAACTTGCTCCGAATACACAATCCTTGCATTGCAAAAATACGGTTTCGTAAGCGGCTGGAAAATAGCAGTTTTTAGATTATTCAGGTGCAAACCGCCACATGGTGGAGAAGATTGGCCGTAAAACATAACAATTCTGAAGGATATGGAACACCCACGACAGTATACGCATAAACACTTGAACCAATAGGAGTAGTAATGAAGGCTTATTTTTACCCAAATCCCCAGTTAGAGTAGTGCCAGCACTTCAAGAGCAGGTGAATCCCCCTTTCAAGCCTTATGGCTGGTCATTACCTCAGATATTGCCGAGAAGTTTACTCAAAAACCCTGTTTATTAAAAAAATACCCTGACTTCGCCGGTTTATCTTTCCTCAATCGCTGGCAGCCCAATAAACACGCAGACTTTGGTGGAAAAGTCGTTTTGTAGTGCCTTGATTTTTTTATCTATAAATCAGTAGGTTAAATATCAACCGTCAAAATCAGGAAAAAAATACCAGTTCAGCGCATTGTCAGTGCTGAATTGGTATTTTTAGACGAACCTGCATAAGCCGTCACTCCTGTCCAATATCGGGTTAAATGGGCAGCACTTCAAACCTCTTCAGTGCCAGCAGCACTTGTTCCATGAATATTCGGTGAGTATTCGGTGGTTTTCCCGCATTTTGACCAAGAGTTGATGTCCCGTTCTAACCACTTTTGCCGCGATGGCGTACAACCGCCAACGCGACGTTATCGCAATGCTGGGACAACTCCCCGGTAGCAACTGACGCATGAGGAAAAATAAAAAGTACAGCGCAGGTTCTTCTGATTCTTGAATGGGTAATGTGTTAAAATACGGGTTAATGGTCGCCACCAAGGGTGATCTGGTGCGGGTTTCCATGTAGATTTTTGTTGCGGTGAAGTGCTTAATCGACTTGGTTGAGAACGGTCTTATCATCGACAATTGTAACGGCTGGCTCTCCTTGTTGCCGTGTCCGGTACGCACGTTGCCTTTGTGTAGCAAGGTTACTGAACCGTTAAAACCTTGTCAGGTAGTAATAGTCGCTCCACGCAGGCGATACCCTTTACCGTAGCCGGTCAACTGATACTCGGTGTTGCGAAATTGAATGGTCAGGTTCTTGGATAGTTTACGCTGATGGTGCAGTAAGAATGAGTTTAAGTTCTGCCTTATCATGCAATACCGCACGATGTGCGTTATCAGGGTTAAGTGGTTCGGCGACACTTGTGCCCTGCGGGTGAAACGCAGATTGAAGTCATCCATAAACTGGGGCAAAAAGCGTTGGCCTGCTCAATAGACCCGTCCAATAGAATTGATGCCCTGTAAGCGCGGATCGACGACCAGTCGGTCTTGCAGGGTTTTATTGGCACGTTCTACACGCCCTTTTGCTTGCGGAGTATTGGCATGAATAGGCTCAATATCCAGCGTCTTGAGTGTACGAGTAAATTGGCTGAGTTCACCCTCTTGCCGTTACTTTTTCTGGGGGGTGATTGACCCTAAAGATACTGTGTTTGTCGCTGTCTATGGCAACTGGGCGACCATGCTTGTCAAGCTGCTGATGAGGGTCTCCATATAAGCCTGAGTAGTCTCTGTGGACGAGAAATGCAAAGCCAGACCGGTTTTTGCATCGTTACATGGATGTAACTTATTAGGGTCGCTCATTGACTTCCTGTCAGCGCGACATTTGGACTTCCTGTCCATCACCTGCAGGAGCCATTGTCGAGGAGCAAAAATCGGTGTCATAACTCCTCCTGAAGAAGTCAAAAGGGGACATTACTGCTTTGGGCTAACATGCCGAATACCCGTTTTGCCACAAATTGGTGGTTCATGTTAAAATCACATCATATTTTATAGGGTTTCGGATGACCGGCTTGCGAAGAAAAGCAAAGGAAGTGAATTTGTGATACAGTAAGAACATGAAATACTGGTTTAATCCTGACAATCTAAGAGAAGATACCCGCAGAATCGGGATAGTCGCCATTGCCGCTGGCGCGGCACATGGCTTTCTTGAGAAAGGTGATTTGTTATCGGCAATAGGAATGGTTATAGCTGGTATTCTTGCTATATTAGCCGCCACACTGGAGGAAACGAAATGAGCACAGCTTTTTATGCGGTCGTATTACCATTGGCTGTTTTAGTTCTTATCTTGTTGCTCAATAATCACACGCAAGATAAGGACACAAAAGAATCTTCAGATTAACCTGTTCGTGATTGCATCAAAGCAACAGTAGCTGTGTTTTGTGTCGCGCCTCCTGCGGGCGCGTGGCGCCCGATTATTTGCCTAATTTATCAGCGGCATCCTCCATCCCACGAGCGCGATTGAATGCGCCCACCGACCGTACCAGCCGCAGCCTCTTTGCTAACATCAATAGCCGCTTTGCCTAAATTTTTTGCGGTTGCCGCCGCTAATCCAGCACCTGTCTTGCCTTGAACCTGCCGAGCTTGGCAACCTCAGAGATGCTCATCGCAGCTCCAACCGCGCCTTTGCCTGGGAAATAGGACTCGCTAAAGAGCTGGCTAAAATAGAAGCCCACTTAATCAAATGGATGGTTGGCTTGACGATGGGCAGCGTAGGTGTGATGGTTGCACTGTTTAGCTTTTTCCTCCGCTAAATAATTGGTTGGTGCTGGTCAATCTCCGTTTGTGCCCAGCCCTTTTCCTGTATGAGTCTATCACGCAAGTGAATAGCGACAACAGCAAGCACGTTATCCAGCAATAACCCGGACGCGAATGCTTGTTGCTGAGCACTTTCTAGTTCCTGTGCACTTAACGTCTGAATTATATCCACGCTATTTAGACATGCCTGTTGTAATTCATACGCATTTTTAGGTGTTTCTTTATTCACTTGTTGCCTGAATGAATCAATATGTAGATCAACAATCTGTATTGCCCCAATCTTGTTTGCAATGTCCTTTCCGACATCGGTCAGGGTGATCGGGCTGTTGCTTTGCAACACACCATTAAAAGCTTTTGAATACATTAAGCTGACGCGCTCTTTAATAAAGGGAATGTCCCTATTCCAATTTTCCTGCAATCGCGCCATGTCGCTTTCTTTGTGTCGCCAAGACGCAATCATTAGTCCCATTTTATAAGTCAAATAAAATACGACACCCAAAATAACAAGCAGGACGAATACGGCTGAGTTCAGGTGCGTCAAGAAAGAATTTAGTAGTGCCATCATTATCTACTATGGGGATTATGCGACTGTCGAAAGTATAGCGTAAGCCAGTGTTTGTAGCAATTATTTGCCTAATTTATCAGCGGCATATTCCATCCTACGAGCGCGATTGAATGCACTCATGCGGCCACCGACCGTGCCAGCCGCCGCCTCTTTGCTAACATCAATAGCCGCTTTTCCTACAATTTATAGTAATAGAGACCTTTGCATAAATCCACCCAGGCACGACTAAAATAGTAGGATAGCGTTCATTTACTAAGCCTTGAGAATATCGTCAATGTCCTGGAAACAAACCGCCCAATACTCGTTCGCAGATGCCCTTTTAATTGAGCATAAGTCATTGTCCAAACTAGATGATGTGCATGAAATTATCGATTGGAAACAGATAGAAACCACATTCAGCCATCTTTATGCCTCCAAGCGCGGTGTGCTGACACTTGTGCCCTTTGGACATACCCACCTTTGATGATGTTTAAGATACTGATTTTACAGGCGTGGTATAACTTAAGCGATGAAGCCTTAGAAGAACAGATAGCCCGGGATTTAATGTTCCGCCGGTTTATTGGTTTGAGTATCAGCGAAGCGGTACCGGGCGCGACCTTGCAGTTCTAGTGCTGTTCGTGCAGCAGGGTACAGATGCAGCGGTATTCGCTGTAATGCGTAGACCGCTCCGGCCAGAGTAGGTTTGCTGCCAGCCCTTATCCAGCCCCCTCTGCCTAACGGTTCTAACCAACCGCTTGTCTTGTATTTTTGCAGGAGCTGGGGGTAGATGCCTCTTGCTTCCAGCCATGTACTAGACATCGGCACTCCCGCTGGGCATTCAGCCAACACAGTGTTGATTTTGGTGGGAGTTGGGTCGTGGGTGAGCATGCGATCCTGTTCAAGTTACAATCAAAAAATATTGAAACTTATATTACAGGTAAATAATTAGTTTATCTATTGATATATATTTAATTTCGAATTAGTAATTTTAATTTAGATAAACTTTTTAGGTATCTATTTGTCTATTTGCAATAAGCAGGGAATTGTAATCATTCAGACAACTTGCCAGCAGATAGAAAACAGCAGGTTTTCTTCAAGCTTTAAGTCCAATGTGTCTTCCAGTTCATTAATTAGCGCTTCACGCCGATTATCCACTTCATCCTGTTTATCAAACAGTTCTCGACGCTTGCTACTTCTCGATCTTTCCAGATCCCGCTGACGTTTTTGCCAGCGGAGTTTTTCATTCAAATCGGGAGCCGCTTTAGCGGTGCGGCGTACCTCGCGAATATCCCGGTCAATGGCTTTAATTTCTTGTTCCAGGCTCACTTTCAGATCGTCTGCCCACATGTCCAGCTTTTCTACCTCGGCTTGAAAATATTTCAGGTTGCGTCGACCAGCTTCATTGAGTATTTCTGTTTTACGCCGACTGAATTCATCAGCCAATGCTGATACGTTCTGAGTTTGTACTACCGAGGTATTAGACACGGGGAAGGTGAGTAGTTTTTCCAGCACTTCCTGATGCACTATCTTATCGTCATCATCACCGTTATCGCGTTGGCCGCAAAGTACGATATGGTCTTCTGCCCGCTGCAGCGATTCTATGCTGATCAACCAGGCTTGAAGTTGTCCTGATTGCCCTTGCAGTCTTTTAACAACGGCCACTTGGGTCTCCGTTGCAGCGTAATCAAAACATAGCCTTGCCGGGGGCAGTTTTCTGTTTTTTGCCGCGCTGATCAGCCATTGTGCCAGTGGATGACGGAGGCGATAGATATGGGTATCACCCGCTCTTCTGGGGAGTTCATATTCACCCAGGGGTATTTCAGCAGGCGCATTGCGGGGTAAGCTTTCGAGAATAAACCCGCCATTCACTTCTCTCACCTTGTCTTGCAACTCACCTTTGGTCAAGCTCAGTAACAGTCGTTCGTAACGGTCCAGCGAGGCGCTGCTATTGATCTTTATCTTTTGTAGTACATCCTCATCAAAATGCTCAAATAACCTTGCACGGGTATTGACCATTTGCGCGTTGATTTCAGGAGCCAGGTCTGACTGGAGTTGCTGGAAGGCCAGGTCAATTTGTTCCGGTTCGCGACAGGTTTGATAGATTTCCTTTATACGACGTTCAAAATCGACTCCACTTTCTATCGCGCCCAGAACTTCATCAGAAGCGCCAAAGACGCCATCAAATAAATTGAATTTCTGCTCTAGCAATTCATAAACTCGTCGGTCAGCAGCATTACTTAAATCGATAAAGTTCAGCACTACAACATCGTGTTTCTGACCATAACGATGGCAGCGGCCAATGCGCTGCTCAATACGTTGTGGGTTCCAGGGCAGGTCGTAGTTAATCACCAACGAACAAAATTGCAGGTTCACACCTTCGGCCGCGGCTTCAGTGGCAATCATTACCCTGCCTTCTTCGCGGAAATAATCGACCAATGCCGCTCGAGTATCGGCTGTGCGAGAACCGCTGACTCTGTCAGAGCCTTTATGCTGCTCTAACCAGTCTTTATAGATTTGTTTTGCCCGCTGATCACTGTTGGTGCCATTGAACAAGACGATGCCATCTTTGTATTCACTCTCACTCAAGCGCCGGAGTAAATAGTCCTGAGTTTTTCTGGATTCGGTAAAAACAATCGCTTTTTCGTTCGCGCCGAGTTCATCGAGTTTGTCAAAACCAATTTCCAGTGCCTTGAGCAGGGCATCGCCTTTGCTGGGGTCGCGTATATTTTCTGCCAGTGCTTTATAATTCTTGAGGTCTTCTATCTCAGCAATAATCGATTCACGTTCCTGCCGAGAGAGGACCGGCTCATCATTCCCCCACTCTTCCGCCACTTCGTCGAGGGCTTCATAATCAGCCAGCAGTTCATTGATGGTTTTTTCATCGCCCCAGCTTTTTTCTGCTAACTCCTTCTCCAAACGCTTGATAATGGAACCTAATGCGCCAGCAATAGCAAAGGAAGAGGAAGCCAGCAGTTTCCACATAACCATGGAGATTAACTGCCGCTGGCTGCTTGGCAGTGCATTTAATTCGGGCCTGCGCAGGTATTCTGACACGAGACCATATAAGTGCTGCTCATCACTTGAGGGGGTAAAGGGTTGCACCAATGGTATCCGCCTGGTATAGCGGACATAGGCTTGCACCTGAACCCGCAAGGTGCGTTTACACAGCGGGGCAATACGCTGTTTTAGATGAGAAAAAGTAAGGCTATCGTCGATTCGGGCATATTGGGTTTTGAAGCTGTCCAGATCACCGAAGATTTTGTCATCAAGTATACTGACCAGGCCATAGAGTTCCAGCAATGAGTTTTGTAGCGGTGTGGCGGTCAACAAGACTTTGTTAACCGGAGCCAGCATGTCTTTAATAGCTTTGGCAATTTTGTTACTTTTTTTGTAGACGTTTCGTAGCCTGTGCGCCTCATCGACAACGGCCAAATCCCAGGGGATCATTTTTATATCCTCGGCTTTGGATTTGGCAAACTGGTAGGAACAAATCAGCAGACCCTCGCCAATATCAAAGGGGTTTCTCTTGCCTGATTTTTTTGTTTTGTTATAGATTGTCGATTCCAGGATACACCCTGCAACGCCAAATTTTTCTTGTAACTCCTGGTGCCATTGTTTTCTTAAATTCGCAGGGACGATAATGAGAATCCTGCGTTTGCGCTCGGCCCATTTCTGGGCGATAACAAGACCTGCTTCAATGGTCTTACCCAAGCCCACTTCGTCGGCAAGCAACACCCCTTTATTTAGCGGATTCTTAAAAGCAAACAAGGCGGCATCCACTTGATGTGGATTAAGATCAATCTGGGCGTCCATAATTGCCCCGGTCAATTTGTCCGCATCGTCAGACGAAAGACGACGTGTTAATTGCCAGGCAAAATATTGGGTTTGATAGGGGGTAATCAATGCCTTACTCCAGTAACTCTTGTATATGACTTTACTTCATTGCTCTCTTGCCTGACTGAATTTGAATGAATTTTGGATGGGTAGACAGCCACTCTCCACCTTTGTTCCTTGTTTGAGGTTTTTGGTGAAATACTGCTGCCCGTCAACAAATCGTTTGTATGCCGTTCTGGCTTTCGTCAACAAACTTTCGCATGTACTGCCGTGACACTTGCCGCTGCAACATCAAGACTCTTATACGTCCGGAAAGTGGTGGTGCAATTCAGTGCCAACGGATTCTATTTTCACTGTGCTACGATAGGCCATTAGCTATTGAAAGAGCTGTGGTTCATCTTGATTCACTCAAATTCAGTCAGGCAAGCAACAAGCTGTTAGTCGTCATAGCGGAAGTCGAATTCCTTCTACGGCGATATTAAACCCTTCAGAAATTACAAATTGGCTTTCTTCACTTTCCAGCCTTAACAGGGGATTACTGTGGTTAAAGTGAATGAACCAAACCTTTTTTCTTTCGTTTAGCGTTAAACCGCGCAGCTCTTCCATACTTTCCGAAACGAAGGGGTGAGGAATCTGTGACATATCTCTGCCCGGCAATTCGCCGTCCTCATAAAAGGTAGCATCGAGCAAGGCATAGTCGACAGATTTTACCAGGGTCGTCAGGTCCTGGTTCCACGCAGACCATTTATTAATGTCAGGTATAAAAAGCGCTGTCTTGTTCGGGCCCGAAATTTCATAGCCCACGGTCTCAGAGAATTCATCCCGGTGTGGTACCAGGAATGGGGTAACCTGTATTCGGGGGAAATCAGTTTGCTGTTTATCTTGCAGTGCTTCAAGCCGAATATTCTCAAATGCTGACAATTGACGCCAGGGTTCGTTGCTGTGCAGAAAACTCAACATGCGCGGCATGGCATACACGGGGATGTTCGATGCGGACATGGCCTCATGACCAAGGAACATCAAGCCTGCGTAATGCCCTATATGTGCATGTGTTAGAAACACTCCCGCCAGTCGGTGTGAATCGTCCGCAGCCACTGTTTCTAGTTGATACAATTGCTCTGGCAGGTTCGGTGTCGCTTCAAACAGAAATTTCTGTCGCGAACCTGAGTCTATAACAGCCAGCGAAGTAGCACCTCTTCTAAGGCTGGTATCTTCCCACCCTGGCAGGCAATGATTGGCATAACAGCCTATCTGTGGGTAGCCGGCGTCTTGTGCAACCCCCAGCACATACAGATAGGGCTCATCTTCCTGCGCGTTAAGCAGCGAAGTTGCAAGGAGAAGAAGCAAGCCAGGGCCAGGCAGTGAGGGTTTATTCATGAGCGGATGCGGCTTGCTGTGTGGGGTCTTCAACAGTAAATTTTGGCGATCGCCAAAGAGCAACGGCCAACACCAGGAAAACACTAGCTACCAAGCCGCCAGTTAATGCGCCGGTGCCGCTGCTATCACGGAAACTCCAGACAAACATGCCGATGGCTATCTGCAAGGTATACAACGAAGCCCACAGTGTCATCCAGGCTTTCATCTTCCAGAACCCCCAAAGACCGCCGCCATAGACGAACCAATGTAATAGTGCGCCGATCTTCGCGGCCCAGCCGGTAAACAGCAAGCCAAACCACACTTCCTGATCATCCGCCAGGGGCTTAAAAAAAATATCCCAGGGCAAATAGATGAATGTCATATAGGCGCAGAACAGCAGCAGCGCATTCATCCAGTGTGGACGCAGACGAAGGTTTGCAAGGAGTGAAGTAACCATGATTGGGCCTTTGTGGTCACAGAGTGAACAGTCGCAACCTTGCAATTCGATTGGAGCGTTCTCCGGCTCTAACGTCGAACTCCACGGCCTTCCAATGGCAGCGGCTCTTTCGTAATTTGCATTGTGCAACTTACTCTGAAAGCAATGCCATGACAGCGCCGGCCGGGTCTTGAATAACGCAAAAATTACTGCCGCCCATTCTTCGAGGTCCATCCAGCACTTTGCCGCCTGACTCTTTACACTGAACGGCGCTGTCGGCAACACTTTCTACGCGCACATAGACAAGCCATTGACTGGGCAAATTCGCATTTCCGCCGCGAGCATGGCAAACACCGGCAATCGTGTCTTGCGTCCCTGGCAGGTTTATATTGAAGTCACTGTAGTTGCCCATGTCGACCTCGCTCGCAGACCAGCCAACTACCGAGGTGTAAAACTTTTGTACTCTGGAAGCATCATCGACGGTTAGATCCATCCACTCGATACGACCAATATTTGAAGGCTTTTCTTCAGCCACCTCGTCGTTGTCGGTCGCCTCGTCCCCGGCTCTTGTCTCGTCGTTCATGGTTATGTATTCCCGCCTGAAAATGAAAAGGCTAATCTAGTCTTCTTCAAAAATATGGGTCGGTAAGCCATCCAGGCTGACTTGATTTTTTTCGCGCCAATAGTCGGTGATGTTGTCCGCGCCTTTCGATGCGAGCCACTTGTCCATGTTATCGCGTTCTTCGACAAAATCGAACAATGGAACCCCAAAGCCGCAGGATGTCTGCGCCAGATCGATGCTGAAGTCTACGTATTGGCGAGCACTTGCATGAGGTTCAAACAGGGCTGAAAGCTCGTTCCAGCGCTCATCCCGAGGGTGAGCAGCTACCGCCTTACCGTATAGACGAAGTATTTTCGGGCTGCCGTCAAAGGCACAGAACATGATAGTCATGCGTTGGTTCTGGGCAAGATGTGCAGCAGTTTCATTACCACTGCCGGTAATATTCATCCACACAATGCGATTCGGTGACAGCACTTTTAAACTCTGCCAACCTTTGGGTGAAACATTGATCGTGCCATCATTTGCGGCGGTGCCTACGAAGAATAATTTTTGTTTTTCAATGAAAGCAATGTGCTCTGATGTCATTTCATCATAACGGCGGGCCATGGTGATTATTCCTGTTGCAAGACATAGAAGAAAATTGCCGGGTCAGGATCCGCTATCTGAGTGCGGCACTCCAGGGGGAATTTTACCTGATTTTAGTCGGGAAGACTAAATACGTACACGGCATTTCCCCATCGTGGGTATTTAATTTCAGTCAGTATGACACTCGGCACTGTTCTTGGGCTGGTGCCACCCAGAGCAGCGGTTACGGCTATGTATTGCTTGCCATCGACAGCAAAGGAAACGGGGTGACCCTGCACCGATGTGCCTAGTCGTGTTTCCCAAACGATCTCGCCAGTGCCTACATCGAAGGCCTTAAAGCGGCGGTCGAGGTCGCCAACGAATACCAGGTTGCCAGCGGTGGACATAGTGCCGGTGTGAAATGAAGCCCGTTGTTGATGACTCCAAACCTCTTCCATGGTGTCTACATTGTAGGCGCCAATCTTGCCGAGCTTGCCATCGGTTCCAGGCATCTCAAAAAACTTGCGGCTGGCAGCAAGCCCGCCACCGCCCTGCACCAGAGCCACTTCGCGAGCTGCATTCTCAAGGCAGGTCTGGCTTAAAGGCGCTATCATCGTGCCGCTTGGTGGATGGTAGGTCATAGAATGCCAATCTTTGCCACCAGCACTGCTTGGACAGGCCGAGGTCCATTCATTCAGTTTGGCGTTTTGAATATCCTCTCTATAAGTTACTTCGCCGGTTTCAGCATCGATAGTGGTGAAAGCGTTCTGGAAAACTGTTTCCTTGTAGGCTTTGAATTCCCCACTGACTCGGTCATTCTTCCAGAGTATGCCGTACTTGCCCAGTGAGAAAACCAATTTCTGGTCGCCGCGATTCACCAATATGCGTTCGAACGCTTCATCCAGATCTAATGCTTCAGCAGGCACATGTTGGAAAAACCAGTCCAATTCACCTCTGTCTGTAGTTAGCGCCACGGTCGAGTTAGTAAACAGACCCACATCATTAATTGTTAGATGACGGCTGACTGGCACCCAGGGTTTTTGCTGCGCAGTCCCCCAGTAAGTAAGCTTTAACTCAGGGTCGTAACTACCGGTGATCCAGGTTTCGCCGCCAGCGCGAAAAACATCGGCAAGCTCGCCCCAGGTATCACCGCCAGGTTCATTCATTTTGGCAATAGTGTTGAAGCGCCATTCCAGTTCACCGGTGTTGGCATCATGGGCGCTGATGTAGCAATCCTCAGGAATATAGCGCGCACAACCGGCAAGACCGAGAATCACCTTGCCATCTGCCACTATAGGCCCGCTCGAATTGGAGAAACCCTTGCTGGAATCGGCAACGACAGTTTCCCAGACTTGTTCACCGGTACGCGCATCCAGGGCGACCAGACGGGCATCGGTAGTGGCCTGGATAATCTTGTCGTTATAGAGAGCAATATTGCGCATATCCTGCCTGTTGGCCGGGCCAGCCCAGTTTTCCCAGATCAACTCGCCACTGGCTGCATCCAGAGCCTGAATGACATTGCCAGGGTTAATCAAATACATAATGCCGCCATAGACCAGGGGCGCCGGTTCAGAATCCCCTTCGTGCATATTCCAAACCCACGCAAGACTCAAACCGCCAATGTTGTCAGTGTTGATCTGATCAAGCGGACTGTAGCTGTGCCCGTAGTAATCACGGCGGTGCATTGGCCAGTCCGCAGGATCGGGATTTTCCAACATGGCATCGGTTACCGGGACAAAGTTTTCGATTGTTCCAGCAACTGTTATGCCTTGCGGTGGCTCCGGCTCGGGTCGCGCTCGCTGCGCGACCACCCGCGAAATATTGTCTGCAATTTCGAAATCAGTGCTACTGCTTAAGGCCGTTACCACCGCGTCCACGCCGTTCGTGGAAAGAATATGAGCAACGATATTGATGTAGTCTTCTTCGCTAATAGCGTCGTTTCCGCCAGGCGGCATATTTGCCTGAATATTATTCAATAACAGCGCCGGCGTTTGGCTTCCCCATCTTTGCAGGAAAGAAAAGCCGATTAAAATTGGCCCCAGGGTGGTTCCTTCCAAATTCGCGCCATGACAGGCTGCGCAGTTGCTGGCAAAGGCGTTCGTTCCGGCCTCGGCTTGTGAGTCAAAAGTCACCGAAGCCACTGCGTTTTCGACAGCGGCCGACTGCTGCTTGCTTTCGCTGCCACAGGCAACCAGCACCAGAAGAAAAGCAGAGCCAAAAAGAGACTGTAGCGTATTCTTACTTAATAAATTCATGGCCAGGCTCTCAATTAATTTCCAGGAAAATCCAGCCGCGTAGCTCACCGGCAGGATTTGTTTCACTATGAACCTGAACATAAAGCTCGTTGTTGCGCAGAGCTGCTACTTGCTCATCCGATAGCTCCAATACTGCACTAATCTCGCCGTCGGGTGATTCAGTAAGCGAGAGCTGATGCAGGACTGGCCCGGGTTGCGCGGGAGGGCCATTGTGAACATGCGCCATAGTGGCAGCAGAATTCATCCCGGCGAAGTTTCCTGTTACGGTCAGTTTATTGCCGTTTAGCGTTAAAATAACCTCTCCTTCACCGGTGATGGTGGCTACCGTCTGCGGCGTGGTCGGCATTGGAGACAATCTGGCTCTATAGGTTTCGGACTGTGCCGGTGCGTTTACAGAGAACAGCAGTAAGCCTGCACATAGTGTGGGCGTGACGAATTTGGAAAATGATGGGGGGCCGAGTTTCATAGTTACCTCTTGCTTCGATTGCTCATTATAGTTATTTTTCCACGGGTTTCTCTACCAACTCTTCAACCAAAAAGTAGAGTGAGAAGGTACCATTAACTGGCGGAAATAGGAATGTATGGCGGGTCACCAGCGCAGATAACAAGAAAGTGAGTCCGACTGGCCGCTTTCTTTTGGAGATGAGATTGTGCATGCTGGTAGCTGAAAGGGATTGACCGAATCGCCAGTGAAACGAATCCTGGCAGCGAGGAAAAACGGAATGTCTCTTTCCTTTTCACCAGTAGCTAAAAGTAGCAGCCAAAAATCTAAATACCTTATGTCAGTAAAATATTGATAGCATGCCTAAATGACAAATAGATTATTAATGCACAAAATTTCTGAAGATATGCAAGTTATGACGTCTTCGGAAAAAAAAGTTGCCAGGACTTTATTGGCAGACTACCCATCTTCAGGGTTGATAGCGATTGCCAGGCTTGCTGAAATTAGTAGTGTCAGTGGACCTACGGTTTTGAGATTTGTGAAAAGGCTTGGTTTCGATGGTTATCAAGATTTTCAGCAGCGATTGTTATCGGAATTAAGCCAGAGGAAATCGTCATTCCTGGAATTGTATGACGACCGGCTCACCGGTTTTAAAGATCACAAACTTATAAAAAGTTTCGTTAAGGTTCATCAGGAGAAATTAGCATCAAGCTTGATGCGCTTACCTGAAGCTGAGTTTGATGATGCGATCAAAATGCTCTCTGACTCCAGGTTAAAAGTGATGTGCGTCGGTGGTCGCTTTACTGATTTTCTGGCCAGGTATCTGGCGTCGCATTTGCACGAACTAAGGCCCAATATCCGCTTTACAGAAAATACACATACCTGGCGTAGCGAACAGCTTTTGGATATCAATCATAAAGATATTGTCGTGGTCTTTGATACTCGGCGGTATCAGAAAGACACGGTTGAGTTTGCAATGAAAGCCAATAAAAACGGCGCCAAAATAATGCTGATTACAGACCCTTATTTGTCGCCGGTTTCGGCGGTGGCAGACTGCGTTTTATCGGTAGAGGTAGATGGCCCTTCCGCGTTTGACACGACCTTGAATATTATGGCGTTGGTGGAGTTGCTGGTGGCTGGCGTGGTAGAGAATCTTGGTGAGAAAGCCAGAAAGAGAATACAGAACCTGGAGGCCATGAGAATCCCGTTCGAATATACTGAAAGTGACTTCCCTTGACCCTAATTTGAATTAAAGATGACGCGGGTGCAGGTTTTGTGTTGCATCAAGTTGTAATGTTTATTACTATTATGATTCAAAATAGATATTTGAAATATTTGTTAGTAAGAGAGAGAAGGGGGTGAAGGCATGGGTTATTTAACTAAAAGCGGTATTTTTACTACGGGGTTGTTGCTGGTATCCACTTGGTCATTTCAAGCTGTGGCGCAGCAAGGGGAGAGTGCAGGTCGGATCGAGGAAGTCATTGTGACGGCAAGAAAGCGCGCAGAAGACTTGCAAACTGTGCCCATTGCGGTTTCAGCATTTTCCGCAGATGTTCTTTCGAAGAAAGGTATTGATTCAACCAGTGATCTGGCTTTTCATACCCCGTCGTTACAGTATTCATCAGGTTCTCAGGGTGGCAGTAGCGCCCAGTTTTTCATTCGGGGTATAGGCCAGCTGGATTTTATTTCAACGGTTGATCCTGGTGTTGGTGTGTACGTAGATGGTGTGTATGTTGCCAGAAGCGCCGGGTCATTGCTTGATCTTGCCAACGTTGAACGAGTGGAGGTTCTACGGGGTCCGCAGGGAACCCTGTTCGGCAAAAACACGATTGGTGGGGCAGTGAATATTGTTACCAGTACACCGGATGAGGAGTATCACGGTAAGCTGTCCATTACCAAAGGTAGCCGTGACCGTACTAACATTAAAGGCTCAATCAATGTCCCCTTGTCGGAAACTGTATTCTTCTCTGCCGCGCTTTCTAGTAAGCAGCAGGATGGATTTGGGCGGAATAGTATTCTTAACCAGGATCCTGCTTCCGCTGCAAATCAGCGGGTATTGGATGTTATTGATACAGGAAATGAAAATAAATCCGTTGTTTTGGGCAAGTTGCGTTGGGCGGCCAGTGATGATTTTGAACTTACGCTGTCCGTGGACAACAGCAGAACCCGTGAACGTGGCGACGCCACTTTTCTGCAGGCGGTGAATCTTGCTGCAGGTACTCTTCCAGATGGCAGCAATACCTTTGTGCAGGGCAATCTGGCTGCGGCACGTATTCCATTTGAACTGTATAGCGATGCTTTTATTACAGGCGATAGTTTCACCAGTTTCTCAGGTCATGTGCCTGGTAATGAAACGGATGTGACGGGATACAGTGTTACTGCGGTTTGGGATTTGAATGAGGCAGTGACTTTCAAATCAATCACCGCACTTAGAGAGCTGGAAGTGGCAACTGGCCTGGATTTTGACCAGTCTCCAATCGAGTTTTTTGACCAAACTGTTAACCTTGATCAATCGCAATTTAGCCAGGAATTTCAACTTTTCGGCAGCGCCCTGGATGATCGGCTGGAATGGTTGGCCGGTATTTATCATATAACTGAAGATATTGATTCATTTATACGGCTAAATCTGGCGCACCCTGAAGACCCGGATAACTTTGACGTTTTTGAACATAATCAGATAGACACAGAAAGCAACGCGGCCTTCTTCCAGGGCACCTGGTCGATCAATGATAATCTCAGTATTACTGCAGGTTTGCGTTACACGCGAGAAGAGAAAACACTGGATTTCTCTCATGAGCTGGCCAGGGCGCCAGGTTTTTTCCTGTTCGAGCCTGGTTTCGGTACGGTTAGTGAGACTTTCAGCAACAGCACGCCAAAACTCAGCACTGAATATATCACTGACGCAGGAACGCTCTGGTATGTGTCGGCCACCAAAGGGTTTAAAAGTGGCGCGTTTAATGGCCGCCCCTTTAGTCAGGAAGATGTTGAGAATATCGCAAATCCTGAAGAAGTATTGAGCTACGAAGTGGGTACAAAAATAGATTTTCTGGATAACAGAGGTCGCCTGAATGTTGCTCTGTTCCATTCTGACTACGAAGATTTACAGGCAACGATTTGTCGTAACAGTGGCGTCTGTGTGGTGCAGAACGCTGCAGGCGCAACTATTAAAGGAGCAGAAATTGCACTTGATCTGGCGCCAACTGACAAGCTGCGGTTGGATATTGCTGTGTCATTTCTGGATGCCAGGTACGATACTCTTGATGCGGATGTGGCAGCAAACCTTCCTCAAGATGGAGATTTGATTCAGACACCCGACTACACATTTACGCTTGGTGTTGAATACAATGTTCCACTTGCCAATCAGGGCGGTCTTGGTTTCCGGGTTGATTACTTTAAGACCGACAGCTTTTACCATAACCCACCCAATGGGGAATTTGACTTCGAGCCAGGGTATGCAATTGCTAACGCCCGAATTACCTATACCCCGCCGGGTGGCAGATGGCGTGTTGCCGCCTACGGTCTCAATATGAGCGATGAGGAATACGCAGAATACCGTGAAGACCTGACTGGCTTCGGCACATCGGAAGCTTTTGCTGCTGCGCCTTCTGAATACGGCCTTGAGTTCTCTTTTGAGTTTTAACGTCAACTTGAAAAACCTGGATTGGAAAATATAGAACAAGAAACGCAATTCTGTGAAGGGCTGCGTTTTTTGTTTTGTGAAAGTTGGCTTAACAGCTGACAAGGCTAAAAATGACGGAATACAACAGTATAAAAAGCGTTAGTAGCATGATTGTTTGGGGCGTGAGTGGTGCCACAACACTGGTTTTGCTGCCAATGCTGGTAGGTGCTTTTGCAGACTATTCAGGTTTTTCCGGCATCGACCTCGCCTTCCTGGCTGCCTCTGACATGATTGGCGCTGCTTTGGGTACACTGCTGGTTTCTCCGCAGATCGACAGGCTGAATACAAAAAAACTTGCCGCAGTGGCCATCGGTGTTATTTTGTTGGGCAATCTTGCTTCCATGGCCGTGTCTGGTTTCTGGGCGTTATTACTGGTGAGAATATTCTGTGGCTTGGGGCAGGGTAGTAGTATGGGTGCCGCCTGTGCCTTGATGTCTCATGCCCGAAATTGTGACAGAGTGATTGCCTTGTATGTAGTGGCAGCATTACTTTTGGGGGCGCTGGGTTTGTATGTACTTCCTTATATTTTAACCCTGGGCGGTATCCAGGCGCTGTATTTGAGTTTTGCCCTTATTGCAGCGCTATCTCTGCTTTGTTTGTTGTGGTTGCCGGCAAACGCCCCCGCTGTTGATTCTGCAAATAGTTCTGTAAATAGTTCTGTAAATAGTTCTGTAAATAGTACAGAGGAAAAAAACACACAGGGCATAGAATTTTTCTATAAGTGGATGCCAGTAACAGGCGTGCTGATTTACTTTGTTGCTCAAGGCGCTGTTTGGGCTTATATAGAGCGTATGGGCAGTGCAGCAAAACTATCTGTGCAGGATACTGGCCTGGCCTTGAGTATTTGTTCGATATTTGGTGCTATTGGCGGTTTAGCTGCGGTGGTATTAAATGTAAAAATCGGCAGACTGTTACCGTTGCTTATTGCCGCATTAGTTTCTGTTGTTGGCCTGGCATTTCTACTGGGCGACTTTGGATTTGTGCAATACGGTATAGCGGCTTCCCTGTTTAATTTTGGCTGGAACTATACTTATCCTTACCAGCTTACTGTGATTAAAAGTATCGACCCTACGGCTCGACTCGTTTCTACCGCAGTTGCAATGCAAACCACGGGGTTGGCGGCCGGCCCTGCTATCGCCGGTCTGTTTATCGGTAGTGATGAGAACTATGAAATTGTTACCTGGATGGGGATTGTCTTGATTAGCGGTGCCTTACTTATGTTTATACCAACATTAATGTACATAGAGAGGCCTTTGCATAAATCCACCCAAGGCACGATTAAAATGGTAAAATAAATTCATTAAACAAACCTTGAGGATACCGTCAAATGTCCTGGAAACAAACCGCCCAATACTCGTTCGCAGATGCCCTTTTAGTTGAGCATAAGTCATCCTGATTACCACTATAGATAAGTCGCTCTACCCTGTATATAACAACAGTCTATCTATTTGATTCGTAAGGGGGTGTATCATGGCGCGTGAAGGTGCAATTCCAGAAAGGGGTTAGCTTGAACGATTTTATCAAGCGATTTTATCAAACAGTACGGTAGCGAAGCCCAATGCTTCGATGCGCTTTATGCTTGGCGGTGGCCCAAAGGGTTCCAGTGTCCGGCCTGTGGTCACGACAAGTGCTGCCAGTTAACCAATCGCAAACTTCAGCAGTGCAATCGCTGCAATCGCCAGACGTCACTGACGGCTGGAACCATCTTTGAATCCACCAAACTACCGCTTACTCTATGGTTACGGGCTATGGTTCCAGGCTATGGTTCCAGGCTATCTATCTGATCACACAGGACAAGAAAGGCATCTCGGCCATGAAACTGCACCGTCACCTGGGTATTTCCTATAATGCCGCCTGGCGAATGAAGCACAAGCTTATGCAGGTGATGATGGAGCGGGATCACAATAACAAACTATCCGGGTTGATTGAATTGGATGATGCTTACTTAGGCGGCGAACGTACTGGGTGCAAACCCGCGGTGCTGCAGGTAAGACGCCTTTTGTGGCGGCGGTGGAAACCACGGCCGACCATTGCCCGGTTCGGCTTAAGTTGCGGTGCGGCGAGCTCACCGAGCCGTCGGTCGTAAAGGGTTTTCGCACCGAAGCGATTAAGTCATGGAGTCAGCAACATCTGGCCGAGGGCAGTACCGTTATCTCCGATGGTTTGGCGTGCTTTAATGCCGTTGTCGAGGCTGGTTGCTTGCATGACAAGATTGTGTGCGGCGGTGGCAGAGCGTCTGTCGAAAAACCTGAGTTCTTGAGTTCTATAATCAGGTGGATCAATACGATTCTGGGTAACTTAAAGAGTTCCTTACATAGTACCCGGCATGCTATTCGACCTGAATACGCTCAGCGATAGCTGTCAGAATTTCAGTACCGTTTCAATCGTCGTTTTGATTTGGGCGACCTCATTCCCGGGCTTGCCTGTGCAGCACTCAGAACACCACCGATGCCGGAAAACTTGCTGAAGATGGGCTTATGTTAGATGGTAATCAGGAAATCCTTTGTCAGCTCATCGGACGGGCTACCATTGCCGATGAAGCGCAATATTTAACCAATGCCGCCCGGGTCGAAAATCGCTCGGCTTTGGTTGCTATAATTGCCGGCGAAATTATCAAACAGCCAAGCGCGTTTTGGTTAAGTGCATTGCCCGATGCAGGTGTGCCATGTTCGCGCATCAATAATATCGAACAGGTGTTTGACGAACCACAGATTATTGCTAGAGGCATGAAAATAGATTTGCCGCACGCGCTTACCGATAGCCTGCCTGGGGTGGCTAATCCGCTGAAATTCTCTAAAACGGAGATCGAATATACAAAAGCACCACCGCTCCATGGTGCGGATACCGAAGATGTTTTGAGTGATATTTTGGGATATAATGCGTTCGAATTAGAAGCCCTGAAAAAATCAGGGGTGATTTGATTTTTGCCCATCTGTTTTGACGATTACCGATTATTCTATGAGTGTAACAACATGATTTTCTGGAAAAAAGACAAATCGCCACCGCCACCTATCCAAGCGGGAACAAGTTCGACAGACCGTCAAAACACGGAAAATGTCCGCATGCTGACCATTCTGGCACACGACTACATTAGAGAACGAAAAGCGAAAAGACGCTGGGGAATTGCGATAAAACTATTGATTATCAGTTATATCATCGCGGTGACTTTTGTTCATTTTCCATTTCAAGGCGATGATGAGCTTGCGTTTGATGAGCATACCGCATTGGTGGAATTAAACGGGGTCATCTCTGCTGGTGAACTTTCTGCCAATTTGATTAAGCAAAGCCTGCGGGATGCTTTTGAATCTGAATTTTCGGTTGGAGTGATACTCAGCATTAACAGTCCGGGCGGAAGTCCAGTACAGGCGGCACAAATAAATGAAGCAATCGTTCATCTGAAAACACGTTATCCTGACAAACCATTTTATGTCTCTGTTAGCGATATTTGCGCTTCGGGTGGTTATTATATTGCCGTCGCTGCGGACCAGATATTTGCTCATCCATCCAGTATTGTCGGTTCGATTGGGGTGTTGATGGATGGCTTTGGATTTGTCGATACAATGAAAAAATTAGGGGTTGAACGAAGGCTTATGACCGCTGGGCAAAATAAAGCGTTGTTAGACCCATTCAGCTCGCTTGACCCCACCCACCTGCAACATGTTCAGACTGTGTTAGACGATGTTCACCAGCAATTTATCAATGCGGTCAAAGCGGGTAGAGGAGACAGGCTTAAAGATGATGAACAGATTTTTAGTGGCTTGTTCTGGAGTGGCACAAAAGCACGCGAGCTGGGTTTGATTGATCAATTCGGCAGTGTCAACCAAATTGCGCGCGATGTTATCGGTGCCGAAACGGTGGTGCAATACACAGTAGAGCCTTCACTATTGGATTTATTTACACAAGAAATTGAGGTCTCAATCGCCAATATATTCTCCGATATATTTTTGAAGACGATGAATATGCGATAATAATTTTCGAAACTTTTTGTCGCGAGACTTGCACGATAGTTCTTGCTTTCGGCGTCAAAAGCGGTCTCAATTGCTCATTGATAAGTATAAACTCCTTCATTTTGAGTACTTTCCTGAGCAAACAAATCCAGCTCGTGCAAATCTCATTTTGTACTCTGAGACCTTTGCATAAATCCACCCGGGCACGACTAAAATGGTAAAATAGCGTTCATTCAATAAACCCTTGAGGATACCGTCAAATGTCTTGGAAACAAACCGCCCAATACTCGTTCGCAGATGCCCTTTTAATCGAGCATAAATCATTGTCCAAACTAGATGATGTGCATGAAATTATCGATTGGAAACAGATCGAAACCACACTCAGCCATCTTTATGCCAGCAAGCGCGGTGTGCCGGCATACCCACCTTTGATTACGCAGACAGTGCCTATACCCAAAGGGCACAAGCGCCAACAAAGACAATGACGAGAAACTGGGTAAGACAAACAATAGAATCCTGCACCGGGCTTATCGCAACACGCCATTACGCAACACGCCATTAACGGAGCAACAAAAAGCACTGAATAAAAGGTATAGCAGTGTCTGCTATGTGGTTGAACGCACCTTTGGCTTACTCAAACTGCATCACGGCTTAGGCAAGGCAAGATACTTGGGGTTAGCCAGAAACAGAACCCGTGCGCAACTGATTGCCATGAGCCATAACCTTAAAACCGGGATGAATATTTTCAAACAACTGCGACTTTTACAGGAGAGTTGCGCCTAAATGGGCAATAAAACAGATAAAAACCCACTAAAAGCGGTTAAAAGTGCCGAAATAGCGGCATTTTTGGTGTCGTATTGATAGATTCGAGAATATGAGCGAAAAAATGAGGCCAGTTTATAAAAAATCACGTTGTTTGTGAGTTGGCCGAGTGTTTTGTAGATTATGCAAAAGTCTCTAGAAATGATTTTTCCAAGGAGTTTATCGGCGCGACGGAGAATATCAATATAGTACTAAACAGTGCCCAGCAAAAGATATATCACCCTCCGGCTAATGAATCCATCTCCCTTCCCCCCGATACCTACACTCTTATAGGTGTAATCCGGCTTGGAGTAAAAGATCTAGACTTAACAGATCTAGAGGACGACGGTAACGGTGAGCTAGCACTATTCGAGTGTGACGGGGGTAAAATACTCGACGATGGTATAGATATTACGCCGGAAACAGAAGCAGCCTGTATAGACGGGACATCAACGCCCACAAGAGTAAACGCAAAGCAGATACCCCGCCGGGGTAGGGGGAAGATTACGGTACGCGTTTCATCTTGTGGTGCTGGTGCATCAGAGTCCGTCACTATAGCCGGCAATTCACCAGATGAGGTGGGCAGGCTGATAGAGTTTGATATTGTTGTTAGCGAAGATGGTGGTTATAGCATCGAGAGCAGATCCTTCGGACCGGATTTATGACTTCCAATGATATTTTAGGCCATTAGCAGATCGTTTCCCCGGCGCATGATCGCCCGATTTCGCTTTAAATCATGTGGGGAGAACCGTTATAGTCCTCACTAGGGGCTACCATGCACGGGGCCTGTCCTAATCAGAACAAAGTTATCCCGCCAGGAATATCCCTTTGGACAAAGCCAGAGGCTCGAAAGGATTCTCCGACTTTATTGTTTTAGATACTGTGCTTGTAATACAACATGAGCGAACACAACTTACAAATCAGCCATATTTTGCTCGATCCAAATTACCAGATCATTTTCGTCTTGTTCGCCAGAGGCGATGTCCAGGATTGTTGCAACAGCATCCGGTTCGCTGGCCGTAAGTTGATAGCCGTTCATGTGGAGGAAGATACTCACGGTTGAAAGGGCCATCCTTTTATTTCCATCAGTAAAACAGTGGTTTTTAGCGAACCCGAAACCATAACAGGCTGAAAGTTCGGCAATAGAACATTCTTCATTGTAAGCCAGCAAATTTTGAGGCCGGGCGAGTGTGGACCCCAGAGCAGTTTGGTTAACGGTGCCAGATAGCCCGCCATGTTCACGCAACAATTCAGCGTGTATAACCAATATTGCTTGTTCTGGAATCCACTTGATCACTTAGCCAGTTGTTTCAAAGCGTTACGGTACTGGTGTCGAGTATGCTCGAAAGCCTCCATAGCGGCCTCAAAATCAGGATCATAGGGTGTTAGTTGAATCCCCTGGTCCGTGAAGGTTGAAAACAGCCGATCACCTTCGTGCACTCGCAAGGTGTCCCGCATTTCCTTGGGAAAAATAAGCCCCAGGGAGTTGCCAATTTTACGTAGCTTTAATACTTGGGTAGTCATGCTTGTGCGCGCCATTTATTAGGTTTGACTAATGTTATAACGTGGATATACAGTCGTCAAGAATTAAAGTGATTCTATCAGGGAATAGTCTCCGTACAAAAATCTGTAAGTGATTGTTTGTTATGTTTCCCGCATATACCGTTACCAATCGATGAGCGAATTCACCGTGAACACAACCCGCCCTCAATCTCAGTTAACCAACTAGAGTCAACCCTTCTTGCCTTTCTTCGGCGGCTCGTTACGCTCATCGATTGGAACTGCTTCGTCTCGTCGGACACGCATGTAAAAATGGCCATCTGTTTTTCATCAGGCTCAGGACGGATATTTCCCCGCTGTTGATGACATCTCTCCATGATTGCCAGGCAACCCACACAAAGTCAAGGCCATCACGACTAATTGCGTTTCTGTCGGCCATTTACAAGCGGACAAGACTAAAGGCATCAAATAAATAAAACTGTGGTACACCTTCGCTTAACGGTAGCTATTTAACGGTTCGATCACCAATTCGCTGTCGAGTGCGCCGTGGCTCGCCGACTCACTGGACGGGGCGTTGAGGTCGATATCGATCCACTTCAACACTTGTTCTGCGAAAAATGAAACTAATTTCCAATTCAGGAAACTAAGGAATGCACCATTCAAGAATTGACCCATTTTATTGATACAGCACACTGACGAAAATTTATGTGGAATAAAAATTTGAGCCGGAACACACGGTTAACTGAAAACGAGGTAACGGATGCGGATTTATACGAAAAGCGCCGGCGATTCATCAAGACCGGGATGGCGCTTTCTTTGGCAACTTATTTCCCAACCCTGGCAATGGCATCTGTTGATGGACTTGCCGGCAAAATCGCCGGCGCATCCAGCACTCGCGGGCTGGACGCAGATGATGCGCTGAACACTGAGGATCAAATTACACAATACAATAACTTTTACGAACTCGGAACCGATAAAGAAGACCCGGTAAAAAATGCGGATGCGCTGGTTACCGATCCGTGGTCCGTCGCAATTGAAGGAGAATGCGAGTCACCTGGCACATACACACTGGAAGACATTCTCAAACCCCACGGTCTGGAGCAACGTATTTATCGATTGCGCTGCGTCGAGCGTTGGTCAATGGTGATTCCCTGGAGCGGTTTTTCGCTGGCGGATTTGATAACGCGATTCAATCCCACGAGCAAGGCGAAATACGTCGCCTTTGAAACGATTTACGATTCAGACAATCTGCTTCCCGGACAAAACAAACGAGTCATCGAATGGCCTTATCGAGAAGGTCTGCGCATGGACGAAGCGCTAAACCCCTTGTCATTTATTGCCGTGGGCTTGTACGGCAAGATCATGCCAAACCAAAATGGCGCTCCCCTGCGTTTAGTTATACCGTGGAAATATGGCTATAAAAGCATCAAGTCCATCGTCAAAATCCGTTTTCAGGAAGATGAACCTCGGACCAGTTGGGGAATGTACAGCGCACGTGAATACGGTTTTTACTCCAACGTGAACCCGGAAGTCAGTCATCCGCGCTGGAGTCAGGCGACCGAACGGCGTATTGGCGAATATTTTAAACGCGACACTTTACAGTTTAATGGGTATGGGGAAGAAGTGGCTTCATTGTATGACGGTATGGATTTGATTAAATACCATTAGAGACCTTTGCATAAATCTACCCAGGGTAGCGTTAAAATGGTGAAAAGATGTTCATTCACTAAACGCTTGAGCACTAAACCATGAGGATACCGTCAAATGTCTTGGAAACAAACCGCCCAATACTCGTTCGCAGATGCCCTTTTAATTGCGCATAAGTCATTATCCAAACTAGATGATGTACATGAAATTATCGATTGGAAACAGATCGAAAAAACGCTCAGCCATCTTTATGCCTCCAAGTGCGGTGTGCCGGCATACCCACCTTTGATGATGTTTAAGATACTGATTTTACAAGCCTGGTATAACTTAAGCGATGAAGCCTTAGAAGAGCAGCTAGCCCGAGATTTACTATTCCGCAAGTTTATTGGTTTGAGTCTCAGCGAAGCGGTACCGGATCATTCCACTATTTGGCGGTTTCGGAACTTATGACACACCGAAAATCTGCTGGATTCTTTATTGGAACAAATCAATAACCATCTCGCTAAAAACAGTCTTATTGTTGTCACAGGCTCGGTCAATATTATCGATGCGACTGTGATTGAAGCGAAGCAATGCCGTCCTAAAAAGAACCAACAAGGCGACAATACCCAAGACCCGGAAGCGGCCTGGAACGTGAAAACGGCGGCGGACGGTAAGCGTAAAAGCACCTATGGATTTAAGCTGCACGCCAATACCGATGAAGATGGCTTTATCAAGAAAATGACCACTACCCCTGGCAATGTGCATGATTCAGTGCATGATTTTGGGGAGTTTGAACATCTGTTAGGCGATAGGCGCGGACAAGTTTACGCAGACAGTGCCTATACCCAAAGGGCACAAGCGCCAACAAAGACAATGACCAGAAACTGGGTAAGACAAACAATAGAATCCTGCACCGGGCTTATCGCAACACGCCATTACGCAACACGCCATTAACGGAGCAACAAAAAGCACTGAATAAAAGGTATAGCAGTGTCCGCTATGTGGTTGAACGCACCTTTGGTTTGCTCAAACTGCATCACGGATTAGGCAAGGCAAGATACAGGGGATTGGCCAGAAACAACGCTCGAGCACAGCTCATTGCCATGAGCCATAATCTGAAAACCGGGATGAATATTTTCAAACAACTGCGACTTTTACAGGAGAGTTGCGCCTAAATGGGCAATAAAACAGATTAAAACCCACTAAAAGCGGTTAAAAGTGCCGAAATAGAGGATTTTTGGTGTCGTATTGATGATTGAGAGAATATGAGCGAAAAAATGAGGTGAATTTATAAAAAATCACGTTGTTTGTGAGTTGCGATGAGTGTTTTGTGGATTATGCAAAGGTCCCACTGAAGATATTGATTCATTTATACGGCTAAATCTGGCGCACCCTGAAGACCCGGATAACTTTGACGTTTTTGAACATAATCAGATAGACACAGAAAGCAACGCGGCCTTCTTCCAGGGCACCTGGTCGATCAATGATAATCTCAGTATTACTGCAGGTTTGCGTTACACGCGAGAAGAGAAAACACTGGATTTCTCTCATGAGCTGGCCAGGGCGCCAGGTTTTTTCCTGTTCGAGCCTGGTTTCGGTACGGTTAGTGAGACTTTCAGCAACAGCACGCCAAAACTCAGCGCTGAATATATCACTGATGCAGGAACGCTCTGGTAGATGGCGGTTTCCCCAAAGGCGTATAAGGAGCATAGAGAAATGTCAAATCAAGAGGGCATAGAAAAGCCAAATGATAATACACAGAGCCGTCGCAGGTTCCTTAAGGTTGCGCTTTCTGCCACGACCGGCGTTTTGGCCGCATGTTCTGAGTCGCCAAAACGCAATTTAATAGACGCGCCAGGGGTTGCCAAGGCTTCCGCACTTCGATCGGTAATGGGCCTGGCCGCACACAAACTAGATAGAGTGCGCCTGGGTATTATTGGTGTTGGAGCCCGGGGCTCTGGTCATCTGAAATCCTTACAAGAAATAGATGGTGTCGACATCATCGGTATTTGTGATGTGGATCAAAGAGCCATTAAGGATGCACAAAAAATCATGGATCGGGCGGGCGCAGCACAGCCGCACTATTATTCTGGCGGGGAGCTTGCCTATCGTGACATGCTGGCGCGAGACGATATTGACGCAGTGCTCATAGCTACCCCATGGAGATACCATACGCCCATGGCGGTGGACACCATGAATACGCAAAAGCACGCATTTTTGGAGGTGCCTGCCGCATTAAACATTGATGAATGTTGGCAGCTGGTGGAAACCTCCGAAAAGACGCAGATGATTTGCATGATGATGGAAAATGTCTGCTACGGCCGAGAGGAGATGATGGTTCTGAATATGGTGCGGCAGGGGGTGTTTGGCGACCTAGCCCACGGTGAAGCAGCCTACATTCATGATCTGCGCACGAAAATGCTTCATATAGACCGTGGCGCTGGAACCTGGAGAGAAGTCTGGCAAACCCGGCGTAATGCCAATCTATATCCCACCCATGGTCTTGGCCCCATCGCCCAATATATGGACATTAATAGAGGCGATCAGTTTGACTATCTGACATCAATGGGGTCCCTGGCGGTTGGCCGAAAGCTATACGCACAAAGGGAGTTTCCATCCGACCATGCCCGTAACAAGCTACAGCATATCGCCGGCGACATTAATTCTAGCCTGATCAAGACGAAGAAGGGGCGGACTATATTGGTACAGTACGACGTGACTACACCAAGGCCCTATTCGCGCCTTAATTTCATCCAAGGAACCAATGGCGCTTTCGGCGGCTTTCCCAATAGAATCGCGCTGGAGTCGGAAGGCGATTTCCATGAATGGGATCAGGACATGTCAAAATGGTATAAGAAGTTTGAGCATCCACTGTGGATAAAAATGTACCAAGAGACCAATAGAAAACGAAGTTCACAAGCCGATATTGGCCATGCGGACCTCGACTTCGTGATGCTGTGGAGGATGATTTACTGCTTACGCAATAGTTTGCCCGTTGATCAAAATGTATACGACGCTGCGGCCTGGTCTGTGGTAACGGATTTAAGCCAGGCGTCTGTAAATAATCGCAGTAGTTCGGTGGATTTTCCTGATTTTACGCGCGGGCTATGGAAGACTGCAAATCCGCTAGAAATTAAGCTATAAATCCACCGATCCTTGGCGGAAAACATCTGCTGTTAAAGGTATTTTTAGAGTTTGGAAAGGGACTTATATACTTAACTCCAGCCGACATCACTCCCGCGCTTCGATATAGGCTAGTGCATCTTTTAGGCAATCCTTGCCGTTCTTAAATCGTCCCGGGGCGGTATTGCAACTATCACAAATGAAGTCTCGAATGTCGCCGGTATGGTGATTGTGATCCGCCACTATTCTGGCCGCCCGAGCGAATCTATACGCTCTTGCGCTATCTTGATGTAATCATTTGAAACTCAATACCTACCCATTTGCGGCCTTCCGCCGCCGCCATTTTACAAGTAGTGCCGCTGCCGCACATGGGGTCTAACACTAGATCGCCTGGCTCCGACCAGGACAAGATATGATCTCGTGCCAGTTTCTCAGGGAATACGGCTGGGTGCTGAAAGGCTATTTTATCATTCGTGGTGCCGCCCATACCCACAGCATATTGCCAGATATTCGTCCTGGTCTTTTCCTTCTGTAGTTTAACCGGCCGTTTGTTGTTTTGTGCGTCTGGGCCTTTATTCGACACGGCTGTTTCCCAGCCACTGCGTTTCGTTGGTTCCTTGATCGGATTGAATATTTTTGGCTTTCCCTTAGAAAACACAATCATTAGTTCGTAGCAATTCGTGTAACCATTGGAGCGCATAAATGGCGTGTTCTTCTTTTGATAGATCATCACGTCGTGAACATTAAATCCGCAATCACGCCCGGTGAATGCCTGTTCAAAGCTGGTTAAACTGCGTGCGCCATTTTTTATTTTATCGCCAACAACCCATACACATACGCCGCCTGGTTTGGTAACCCGGTAGATTGCCTGCAACATTTCAAAAGGGCTAAAGGTGTAACCCTGGTAGTTTCTCAAATCCTCGTAAGGTGGACTGGTTACTGTTAAATCAATAGATTCTTCGTTGTATTTCTTTAGGACTTTTATAGCATTGCCTACATGTAGCGCGTTGCCTGGCGGTTTTTTGTAAGCAAAAACTTTATCAACAGCCGTGTCCAAAGCCGGAAGGTCTAATGCAGTTCTCATGCTACAATCTCCTGATAAGTGATGCCTGTCTTGAAAGCCTTCAAACATTGCTGCATATACCAGGAAGTTTTCTGCGTGACCCCAATCTCTTTGGAAAGCTGCAAGCTGGATATGCCCTTGCGTAAGGTAAGCGTTAGATATTCGGCATATATCCACTTGTGAAGCGGGACGTGGGAGCGTTCAAAGGTGGTGTCGGTGCGTACTGTAAATTCCCACTTGCAGCGGCTACAGTAATAATACCCTGTGCGTTTGCCACTTCTGGCAGTGATTCTATTACCGCTACAATGTGGGCATCTAATATGGCCTTTCCAGCGTCTTTTTTCCAAATAGATACGGGCTGATTCGGCAGTAGGAAATCGCTTGAATAACTGAAATGTGGAGACCGTGTGGTTGTCTTTACATGGTTAATGTCTCCAATATTATTGTTAATATGATGCGATTATACAGAATCATTCCTTGGAGTTAGGTATATAATTTCCGATTAAAACTACAAACTTTTTAGTTTTTCGATAACTTCATTAGTACTCATCACCTGGCAGTAGCCGCTGAAGGCACTGATGGCATTTTGATGGCGTTGCTCGGTATGTGTTGCGCAGGCATCATCTACGCATATCACGAAATAGCCTTTGTCTGCTGCATCCCTGACCGCCATATCAACACATTGATCCGTCAGAAAGCCACCTATAAGCAAAGATTTAACGCCCAAATTACGCAACACATAGTCGATATTCGTCGAATTGAATACGCCGGAAGAAGTCTTTGGGAAGACCATGTCATCTTCGTCCGGTGCGACATCCTGAATGACATTGGCAAAGTCTGAGCCTTTTGGGATTAATATCTGCGACAACTTGTGATCCAGGCATCTGTCACGGCCATCGCGAGTGAGTGATTCAATCACGGTATAAGTCACTTCAATATCTTTGCTGCGAGCACACTCCAGCAGCTTTTTCTGATTAGGCAGAGCCACATTCTGTATGCGCTGACAATACTCCGGCTTGCTGGCCCGAGTGTCTGCGGAAAGCTCGCTGTTTTGCACATCAACCAACAAAACTGCTGTGCTTTCAGGTGTGAGAGTCCAGTCTGTTCTTGCACTATAGCCTGGTTTAATCATGATCTATTTTATGTTTCTTCTGAGAGAGTTTTATTGTTCCAGCGCGCTGCCAGATTTTTTGTGAAGTTTTTTAGTGCCGGCAATTTTGTATACGGTCTGACCCGGCGGAACAACGCCGTGAAAAGAGTGACAAAATAATACGCCAGTAGTGGCCGATCTTAATTCAACAGTCGTATTATCGCTTAGATCATTAGGGTCTGCGATCTCAGCTATAAGATCCCCTTCGGAGACATAGGCTCCAAGTTTTTTATGTAATTTTAATACGCCCAGCCTGGATGCCTGCACTGAATCAATGCCATCAATAGGGAATACAGAAGTTTTGTTTCCTCCGGCAGCGGTACTTTTGCTATTACAGCTTGTCTGGTCTGTACATTCAATGGCGTTGATCTGACATAAAAACCGATAGAGTCCATTTGCATCCTGTGCAGCGAGTTCTTCGCTGATATTGTATCTGCCCCGTAGTTCGACAGTGCAGGCATTAGGTAAAGTGTCAAGCTTGCAGTTTTGCAGTTCATTGTTCATTGTGGACCAGAAATAATTGACGGCATCGTCAAAGCCACCTTCGGCGCTATGAACACCGCTTAGCAGCAATTCGCAACCAAGTTCTGTCGCCAGCATCTCGGCAGTGGTGGTCTCTTTCTCCGATGTGTAGATATGCAGTAATGAGCAGTTATCTGCGTGCAGGTCAATAACAACATCGTGCTCCAGTGCTAATTGAAAGAGCTGAGATTTCATTCGGTCTGATGCGCTTTTATCTACGGCTTTCGGCTCGTCTTTTAGTATGCTTCGCAAGACGGAACGGATCGCCCTGGCATCAATATCTCCGCGCACAGTGCTATTACACTTTTCAACGACTTTGCGCGATAAATCAGGAAAATAACGATTAAAGTTTTTCCCGGTAGCGACGTCAAAGCGGCCAACGATTTCGCCCTGAACGGTCTGGGAAAAAGCAATAGGATTGCAAAGTGGGACAATAGTAATAGTTCCATTCAGTTTATGTTTATCGAGCATCGTCTCAATTTTTTTGATCAGTCTGGCGGTGACCATGATGCCAGGATGCTCGTTGCCATGCAGGCCGGCCTGGATATAGACGCTTGGACCTTCCCCGCTACCGACAAAGCGGTGGACAGTAATGTCGAGCTTTGTGTCTTCACCCAAAGCTATTTTCATGGTGTCGGCAAGCATATTTTTTCTGATTCCATGTGTATCGCGTTAGGTACGTCATTTAGAAGATTTGGCGATAGCGGCGACAAAGCGAAGCTTCATCGTCGTTCGCCACTTTTTCAATCTCCGAGCATTTCACAGCAAGGTAAGATTCCAGAAAAATCGGACTGAACCAGGTTTTGACCAGGTCAGTGTTTTTCATGATGTCCAATGCTTCGCTCAGGGAAGCGGGCAAGCGTTTGATGCTAAGGCGGTGCCGTTCTGATTCGCTTAATTCATTGGGATCCCGGTTTATCATGGGTGGTGCCGCAAGCTCCTGTTCAATACCGGCAAGACCGGCAAGCAAGATAGAGCCCAAAGCCAGGTAGGGGTTCGCAGTGATATCTGCTGCGCGATATTCAAAGTGATATTGATCATCAGCACTTTTTCCTGAGAATCGCTCTAGCGGACAGATCCGTAACGAAGCCTCTCTGTTCCTATCGCCAAAACAGGTGTAGGCAGAGCTCCATTTATGCGGAACAAGACGCTGGTATGAGATAGCACTCGGGGCGGTGAAAGCCAGAATGGCTGGCAGGTATTTCACTATGCCAGCCGCAAAATAGCCGCCCATTTGGCTGAGTCCAGCTTCGGCGTTTTCGTCATATAAAGCGTTTTTCCCCTGCTCGTTGTTAAGGCTGATATGTAGGTGCACACCATTGCCAACACCGCCAACTTCTGTCACCGGGCTAAAAGAAATCTGCTCGCCGAGCTGCTGTGCTGTATCGTAAGCGATCTCTCGGGTGATAACTGCTCTATCTGCGGCATGCAAACCTGGCGCTGGTTTGCAGGTATATTCAAATTGATTTCCCCCAAACTCAGGCAGCCATGTCTCGGGTGCTTGCCCGGCTTGTTCCAGTGCAGTCATAAAAAGGCTGGCAAAGGGCTCTCTTTGTCGTCCCGCGCGATAGGAAAAGCCGGGTTTTCTGTCCAGGTCTGAATCAAGAAAAACAAATTCGTGCTCGAAAGCAGCGCTAACCTGGCAACCTGCCTTGCTGTTGAGTTGCTGCAGCGCATTTTTTAAAAAAGAGCGGGTACACAAATCCCAGGGGCTGCCATCCAGATTTACGATGTCACAGAGATAAAAGTGTAAGGGTGGCGCGTCAAGTTCGAGATCAACGCGTGTTTCTGTGTTGATATCTGGAATTAGCTTAAGATCCCCATGAGAACCCCAGTGTTTACTGTCGGGTATATCATCAAAAGCGGTAATTGTCTGATTTATTGGCACCCACCCAACACCGGTTTTTGTCTTGGATGCCAGGTCCTGTTTTGGGAACGCACGTCCGCGCGTGATACTGGCAAAATCGGTACATAAGAAGGATACCAGCTCCAGGTGAAAATCCTTGCGCCAGAATTGTCGTGTTGTGCGAGTCATGGCGTACTTTTTCCTATGCAGCGATTTCGGTTTTTAGACTAACCGATATGTCATTGTTTTTTAAGGGCGTCATGAAAGTATTATGTATTACATAAAATATTTATATAACGATTAAGTAATAATTATTACATTTTACCCAAATGAGTGTGGGACGTAAACTCTGGTCGGGGAGGAGGAGAATATCACTGATTAAGTTATCAAGTTGTGAGTGTCCCCATGACCCACGTGGTATCAGCGGGCCCTTGAGGTACTGATGATTGAATTTTTGCAGGGTGGCAGGCTGCGATTGGAATTAACTGTCTACCACGTTTAACAGCCAGCGCCGAAAGGCAACAATCGGGGCGTAGTCTGATTGCTCAATAGGGGTAACAAGGTAGTACCCCGATTGACTGCGTAACGGTCTATCCAGAATCATCACCAGTTCCCCGCGATCCATCTCGCTCTGAATCAGAAATTCGGGCAGTAGGGCAACACCCAGGCCGGCGATAGCCGCCTGGGCAACAACAGAAAACTGCTCGAACAGCATGCCCTGTTGTTTGGGCGCGGGCAGTCCACAGACGCGAAACCAGTCGCCCCATGCGGACAATCGACTTTCCAGGTGTAACAGGGACAGTGTGCCAAGTTCTTCCGCCTGCTGTATTGGGTGTTCACTGAGAAACCGGGGGGAGCAAACCGGGATGACTTCTTCGCCCATCAGGAATGTGCTGTCAGTGTCAGGCCAATCGGACTGACCATAGTGGATAGCTGCATGCAGATTTTCATTCTGGAATTCAAAGGGCGACAGACGGCTGACAAAGTTAACGGTGATGTCCGGGTTTTCCGCTAAAAAGCCGGGGAAGCGAGGCATCAGCCAACGGGTGCCAAAAGTTGGCAGTATGGCCAGGTTTAACCTGCCGTTCAGTGGGTTGCTTATGACGTCAAGAGAGGCATTGCGAATCATCTGTAGTGCAAGGTGGATTTTGTGTGCGTAATTTTTCCCGGTTTCGGTCAAGCGAACAGTCTTGCGAACTCGCTTAAAAAGCACCACGTCGAGCTGATTTTCAAGCGCATTGATCTGGCGGCTGACGGCTCCCTGCGTCAGATTGAGTTCCCGGGCAGCGCTGGTAAAGCTGCCGGTTTTAGCGGCAGCGTCAAACGCCAGGAGCATGCTGGTGCTAGGTAAAAGCCGCCTTTGCTTGATTGACAGCTTGATTGCCATCAGTTACAAAACCTCATTCATTGATTATACTAAGTCGTTTGTCCAGGCAACCAATTTTACCTAATATGTCATGTAAGAAGGTGCTTGTCACTTGGTGTATAGACATGAGACATTTTTATTGATGTGTTAATACATGAGTAAAAAGCATATTAAAAGATAACTGACTGGATTGGTGATGGTTATGGTTAGGACAAAGGCGGTGAAGTATGAACCTTCTGAAAAAGAGCAGGGCTTCCTGGACTCGGTGCGTAATGGTAAATACGACCGCCAGATTATTACCGGCATTAAAAAGTTCATGGAGGGTAAAGCGCCCGGGGATATGCAGTCCTTTTACAGTACCGATGAGCTAAAAGCGATTGCTGTGTTAAAGGGAACGTCCAGGGACCTCGAAGCGCGCATGCCGGTAAAAATAACTCGCCATTATTTTGAACTGGCGAAGAAAAGTTTGCCTATACAGGTACTGGTGAAGGCCAGCCCCAATGAAACCTACGATTTGGATGGTGCGGAAGACCCTGGTAAGCAGATGGACTACAGCCCGGTTGAGGGGCTGATTCACAAGTATGAGTTGGGTTTGCTTTATGTTGCGTCAACCTGTTCTGCGCACTGCCGTTTCTGTTACCGTGAGGAACTGATTGCCAAAAAAGAAGTGCAGCGTTCAGATGGTACTGTGGCACCCAAGGGCCTGGCACAGATTGCCGATATTGTTGAATACATCAAACAGCATAACCGTATTGTGGCGGAAAACGACGGCATTCATCCGCAAACAGGCCGTGAAAAGCTGCGCGAAATCCTTATGTCAGGGGGTGATCCTCTGGTGCTGGGCAATAAAAATATTGCGGCCTGGTTGTCGGCCATGGCTGAAGCGGGCATTGAAAATATCCGTATCGGTACCAAAGAGCTGGCATTTTATCCGGCGCGTTTTGACGCAACATTTTTCGACATGCTGGATAAGTTCCATGTGCTTTATCCGGGTGTCAGCTTGCGCATCATGATCCATTTTAACCATCCGGATGAATTTTTGCAGAAGGGTGCTGATGGCCATTACCGGGAGGATCCAGAAGGGGGTTTGCAATGGGTAGCCAGTACCAGGCGGGCGATCCGGGCGCTGCGTAGCCGCAACTGGATCAATGTGGATAACCAGGCCCCTATCATCAAGAACATCAATAACGACGCTGATGCCTTGCGTATTCAGCAGCGTGAATTAAAGCGCAATGGCGTTGAAAATCACTACTATTTCTGTGGCCGCGATATCGTTGGCCACAAGGCATTTAATGTGCCCATTGAAGAGGCATGGCATATTTTAAATGAATCGCAAAAAGGGCTCTCTGGCGTTGAAACCCACGCACGTCTTTCGATTACCCATTACAAGGGCAAAACCGAAGTGGCGGCGGTTACCAACAAGCCATTTCCGGGTCTTCGCGGCGGTGAAAACGGCGTGGTAATTATGAAGTTGCTACGCGGTGCGGCGGATGCGCCAGACCGTGGCAAGGTGGCGATCATGGGTCGCAACCCGGAAGCGATCTGGTTCAGCGATTATGACGACCGGGTACTGTTTGATGAAGCGGGTTTGTTCGAAAAAACAAGCAGTGTACCGCTGCGTGATGTTGACAAAATAGCAATGCTGCAATACTAATGATTGATAAACGGGTAGCAGCGGCGGCAGAAGCAGTTGCCGACATCTTTGATGGTGCTACGGTCATGGTTGGTGGCTTTGGTCAGTCGGGCAGCCCGATTGAATTGATTCACGCCCTGATTGATCAGGGGGCGCACGACCTTACCGTGATCAATAACAATACTGGCAGCGGCCATGTGGGTTTGGCGGCGTTGATTGAGTGTGGCCGGGTAGCCAAGATGATCTGTTCTTTTCCGCGCACGGCTAACTCCACCGTTTTCCCCAAATTATATCGAGCGGCTGCCATTGAGTTGGAGCTGGTTCCTCAGGGAACATTGGCCGAGCGCATCCGTGCAGGCGGTGCCGGTATCCCGGCTTTTTATACGCCCAGCTCAGTGGGGACACCTTTGGCCGAGGGTAAAGAGATTCGACATTTTGAGGGTCGTGACTATGTCATGGAGTATGGTTTGACAGCCGACTTCGCGTTGTTGAAGTGTGCCAGAGCAGATCGTTACGGCAATTTGACCTATCACAAAACCGCTCGCAATTTCAGCCCTGTTATGGCGATGGCGGCCAAAACCACCGTGGTACAAACCCTGGATCAGGTGGCGCTGGGCGAGATTGACCCGGAGTTGGTAGTAACCCCCGGTATTTTTGTGGACCGTATAGTGGCCATTACCGAGCCGGCGCTGGAATCTGAACTGGTGGATGAAGGGAGGCTTTACCCATGAGCAATACTATTGGCTGGAGTCGTGAGCAAATGGCGAAACGGGCCGCGATGGATATTCCCAACGGTGCCTATGTCAATCTGGGCATCGGTATTCCGGAGCAGGTGGCCCAGTATGTGCCGCAGGGACGTGAGGTCATTTACCACACCGAAAATGGCCTGCTGGGCATGGGGCCGGCACCCGAGCCAGGGCAGGAAGACCCGGAACTGATCAATGCCGGAAAAAAGCAGGTGACGGCGATTCCCGGGGCCTGTTTTTTTCATCACGCCGATAGCTTTGCGATGATTCGTGGCGGCCATATTGATATTTGTGTGCTGGGTGCCATGCAGGTATCGGCAAGCGGCGATCTGGCCAATTGGTCAACCGGTGCGGCGGACGCGATTCCCGCTGTCGGCGGTGCTATGGATTTAGTGGCGGGTGTGAAGACGATCTACATCATCACCCAACACTGCACCAAAACTGGCGCGCCCAAGCTGCTGCCCAACTGCACTTTTCCGTTAACCGGAAAAGCCGTTGTTAGCCGTATTTATACCGATTTGGCGGTTATCGACAGTAAGACAGCGGGCTTTACGCTGGTGGAGTTGGCTCCGGGCGTAGATTTTGATTATGTACAACAGAGAACCGGTTGTCGACTGCTGCGTGCTTAAAATCAGGCAGAAATTTTTACACAGGCAGATAAGGTCATGCAGCAGGCACTAAAGCAAACAAAAAGTGCGGCACTGTACCAGCGGGCGCTACAGGTGATGCCGGGCGGTTGTAGCCGGAATACCGTGCTACGCAAGCCGCACCCTGTTTATGCTGTGGCCGGAGAGGGTTGTTATGTCACCGATATTGAAGGCATAACGCGAGTTGACTTTGCCAATAATATGGCGTCTTTAATTCACGGTCATGCCCATCCACAGGTGCTGTCAGCAGTTACCGGGCAGTTACAAAAAGGCACGGCGTTTACGCTCGCCACCGAAGCGGAAATCCTGTATGCCGAAGACCTCTGTGGGCGTAGCGCGAGTTTTGAAAAAATCCGGTTTGTAAATTCAGGCACCGAGGCGGTGATGAGTTGTTTGAAAGCCGCGCGTGCGTTTACCGGTCGCGCAAAGATCGCCAAAGTAGAGGGTGCCTATCACGGCCTTTACGATTATGCCGAAGTCAGTCAAACGGCAAAACCTGAGAATTGGGGCGATGTATCCCAGCCTGCCAGTGTCCCTGTTTCTCACGGAACGCCTGCGTCCGCATTAGACGATGTGATAGTGATTCCTTTTAACGATGGTGCGCGGGCCATTGCCATTCTCGACCAACATGCAGACCAATTGGCCTGTATTTTATTGGATCTGCTGCCTCACCGGGTGGGCCTGGTAGCGGCGGAGCAGGCGTTTGTTACTGCACTGTATCAGTGGAGCCGCGATAATGGTGCGCTGCTGGTTTGTGACGAAGTGATCACCTTTCGCTCTAACTACGGCGGCTCCCAGCAAGATTACGCGGTGCGCCCGGATTTGACCGCCATGGGTAAAATGATTGGCGGAGGTTTTCCGGTCGGCGCGCTGGCGGGGCGCAAGGATGTGATGGATGTAATGGATCCGCTGGCAGATAGGGTGTTGTTCCCGCATTCGGGAACCTTTTCTGCAAACCCCATCACCATGACCGCCGGTCGTATTTCGATGGAGTTGTTTGACAAGGCAGCGGTGGATTACGTCAATCAACTGGCAGATAGTGCTCGCCAGCAGATTGCTGAAGCGATTCGGATTGCCGGTATTCCTGCTTGTGTCAGCGGCGAGGGTTCTTTATTCCGGGTACACATGAAACCGGAGGCGCCGGTCAATTACCGACAGTCATTGCCAACAGCAGAGGAGTCAGGGCGATTGAGCCTGTTATTGGATCACCTGTTTGATCAAGGCATCATAATGATCAATACCTGTTCCGGCGCACTCTCAACCGTGATGACCGAAAAAGAAATTAGCCACCTGGCCGAAGCCATGCTCGACGGCTTTAGAAAAATAAAAAAAGCCATGATTTAGCGGGTTCAGGTTCACCGGAGGATAACAATAACTGACGTTTTTATTCCTCGATAGTGACAGCCAGCCACAGATTTGCTGTGCATTGCGCCATGCTGCCGATGGCGTAACAGGCTAAGCCGCTTGTTCAGCGCGGTCTTTTTCTTGAGAGTAATACTGACCAAAACGGTTGTTGATAAAATCTTGAAAACAGACGTCTTCCTGTTTGACAAAACCTTGTTGCGGCAGCTTTCCTTCGGCTAACAGATCCAGTATGGCGCAGATGCCGGCAGCAGTTGTTATCTGGATAGCGCTCCATAATTTACCGTTGCACTGTTGGCTGTAAATTTTGTTGGCGTAGGATTCCTGAATCAGTTGTCCGTTTTTAATGCCGCTGACGTTGACAAAGACCAGTACAACATCCTGGTAGGTTAGCGGCAGGGCCGATTCAAAAATTTCTTTAAGCAGTGGCCGCCGGTCTCTCAGGCGGAGGTCCTGTAGCAACATTTTCATAATGTCACGATGCCCCGGGTAGCGTACGCTACGGTAGTTGAGATTATTGACTTTGCCAGACAAGGTTTCGCACAGTGTGCCCAGGCCACCTGAGGTGTTAAATGCTTCATAGGCGACACCATCCAGCGAGAAGGTTTCCAGTTCTTCCAATGGCGGGACTTCGGTTAGATGGCCCTCTACGATCGCCTGGCAAGGGTTGCAGTATTCATTGATCAAGCCATCGGTAGACCAGGTCAAATTGTATTTAAGTGCGTTGCACGGGTATTTGGGTAATGCACCCACACGCATATGGACATTTCTCAGTTCGTCGAATTTTTTTGCCAGTTCGCAGGCGGCAATGGTGATAAAACCGGGTGCCAGGCCACATTGGGGAATCAATGCGCTTTTCGCTGTTTTGGCCAGGGATTTGACCAGCCTGGTGCAGGCCACATCTTCGGTCATATCCAGGTAGTGAACCCCCGTCTCAGCAGCGGCTTTCGCGACAAATTTAGTAATCTGGAATGGGCAGGCGCTGAGTGCAGCAAACTTGCCCTGCATCGCGGCCCGCAGCTCATCGGCCCGGGTGACATCGAGTGCCAGCGTCTTGATGTTGTTATAATTGGGCAGCCGCCCCAGGTTTTCTTGATCCCTATCGGCGACTGTCACTCGATAATCACCAGACGACGCTAACAACTCTGTGATAATCATGCCTATTTTCCCCGCGCCAAGCAGTAAAACTTCTTTCATGACAAGTCTCCAAAAGTGATGTGACCATACAAGCCAACACACAGTTTAGGAGAATAGTTAATCAGAATGAATAAACTAAGTGTACAATAGGAAGTATTTTCACAATCAAATTAACGGAATGGTCGTAATTATGATAATCGACGATCGGGATAAAACACTACTTGCACTATTGAGTGCCAATAGTCGGGAGTCCATCGCAGAGTTGGCCAGAAAGTTAAAACTCTCCCGCTCAACGGTAAAAGACCGCATCGACCGGCTGGAAAGAAGAGGCGTTATTACTGCTTATACGCTGCGCTTCAGCGAAGAATACACTGAAAGCCGAATCCAGGCGCACGTCATGATTATTTCCGACCCAAAGCAGTCTACAAAAATTGTACGCAGGCTGAAACGGATGGCCAGTGTAAAATCCTTACACGCGGTGAACGGTGCCCATGACATGATAGCCATGCTCAGCGCTGAATCAACCCGGATACTTGATCAAACGCTGGATGAAATAGGTGATGTGGAGGGTGTTGAGAAAACCGTATCGTCTATCCTTCTTTCGACAAAATTTGAGCGGTAAGTTTGTTGATACCGGTGTTCAGGCTTCTCGCCGGACTGACGGGGTGCGGGAATGGACAAATGGTGGATTTTTGCACAGTCTCTTATGTATCAATTTCCATGAAAAGCATCATCAAAAAGCGGCATAGAAAGTGCCATCAGAGGCACCAATCGCTGTAGCCAGGGCAATTCCGGCATCAGTCGATGGCCAGCTTTCCGGCGATTATCTTGCTATTAACATAGCGTTCTGGTATAAAACGCTGCTCTTTTTTGAGACTGGTTCTGTTTCCGGGGTTTAGCAACGGGAATAACGGAAATAGGCAGGCAATTCACTATTTTAAGCGAACCAGATTTATTCAAGAACTTTATTTTACTAGATAGCTAACTGACACGAGGCAGCAAAATGTCCAGGGTTTGTATGGTGACTGGCAAGAAACCAGTTACAGGAAACAATGTTTCCCACGCACACAATAAGACAAGGCGGCGATTTTCGCCAAATATTCATACTCACCGGTTTTGGGTTGAGTCCGAGAAGCGATTTGTAAAACTGCGCTTGTCGACAAAAGGCATGCGTATTATCGATAAAAATGGCATAGATACAGTCCTTGCGGCTATTCGAAACAATGGCATTCGCGTATAAACGCACTTTGATCAAGTCAGAAATTAACGGGCAAAGATTATGAGAGACAAGATTAAGCTGGTTTCAAGTGCCAACACTGGCCATTACTACACCACAGACAAAAACAAGCGGACTATGCCGGACAAGATGGCAATAAAGAAATTTGATCCAGTGGTTCGCAAGCATGTGATCTATAAAGAATCGAAGATTAAATAAGCAGTAAGCAACGAACCCGGGAATGGATGTCGTATTTCTGATCACAGGAAAGCCGGAATTTCCCAGAAGGGAAACCCCGGCTTTTTGTTGCCTGCCGATGAAGCACTGACACACAAGCTGATGGCTTGGCTTTGCGAGAATTGCGTTCAAATGCTAACTTGTGTCACTGCATACACAGTGTTTCTTGCCTGTTGTTCCAGAAAAAGTAGTTCATGGCTGACAAGCCCATGAATAACTGCGTGTTTTACCAGGAATTGGAAACAAATAGCTAAGGGGGGCGTTTCGCTGTAATAACGACCCGTTTTGGTGCAGGCAAGCCTTCAATGGTGATGTCGAGATTGTTATCCGAAAGGGCGTCAAGCAGAGAGTCATAAGGCATCCATTCAGTTTTCCTTTGTTCATCCAACGTTGTTACTGATTCATCGATTACCGAAATCTCGGTCAAGCCGCAACGTGACAACCACCGAATCAAGGTAGAGACACCTGGAACGAACCAAACATTGCTCATGCGTGCGTACTTTTTCTCCGGGGTGAGACAATAGCCCTCGCCGCCATCAACACAAAGGGACTCAATCACCAGCTCACCGCCTGGCCGAAGACAGCTTTTTAATTGCAAAATGTGGTCTATGGGGGAGCGACGATGATAAATCACCCCCATTGAAAATACCGTATCAAAATAGTTGAGAGGGCCGGGCAATTGCTCTAAAGAGAGAGGTAGAACGAATAGAGGCGGGGTTTTGGCAAAGTGTTTCAGCAACCAGAACTGCGCCACATAGGCTATATGTGGATCTATCCCCAGTACCAGTTCAGCACCAGCTTCCAGCATGCGAAAGCCGTAGTAGCCATTCCCGCAGCCAACATCCAGCACTTTCCGTGATTGCAGGGGGGAAATTCGATCAATAAGCCGATCCCACTTGAGGTTAGAACGCCACTCGGCATCCAAATCGATGCCAAAGAGCGTAAATGGTCCCTTGCGCCAGGGGATGAACAGGCTCAACTGTTGTCTTAATAAAGCCAAGGTTTCCGGCCTGCAATCGGCAGCGTTGCCTATACATACCTTGCTTCCAAAGCAGAGCGAACTTGCCTGTATTGAGGGTAGTTCTGCCAGCCGCGCGCGCCACCCGGGGAAATCTCCGTGTTTGATTTGTTGCAGATAGTTTTCCTGCGTAAAGGGCAGCAGAACCTCCAGAGCCGAATCTTCAATAAATGCCTGTAGTGAACTGAGCTCCATAGCGAATTATTTGAAAGCGACCATAGAGGCAAAATTAAAGCATTGAAACCAGACATCGATGGAATGAAAACCGATTTGCTGCAAGCGGTCTCGATGGCTAGTCAGGGTTTCAGGTAGCAACACCTTCTCCAGGGCTGATCGTTTTTGACTAATTTCAAGTTTGCTGTAGCCCATGTCTTCCTTGAAGCGGTGATACATCTCGATAAATAACTGGTTTAGCACTTCATCGGGAAAAGTAATCTTCTCTGAGATTATCAGTACTGCTCCGGAGCGCATACCACGGTAGATCCTGGCTAGTAGCTCGGCTCGATCAGCAAGTGGAATAAATTGCAGCGTAAAATTCAGTATCACCACAGAAGCGTCCCTAATTTTCGTGTCGTGCAGGTTTTCACAACGGCATTCCACGGAATCAGAAAACTGCGGCAACTTCAGCAGCTTATTTTCCAGCCGCTTAATCATGGCTGCTGAGTTATCTACTGCCACGACTGAATAATTCTGACAATCAACCCGGCTTGCAGCAGCCAGGGTGGCACCCCCCAGGCTGCAACCCAAGTCGTATATTTTGCTATGCTCCTGGCAGTAGCGTTCAGCCAGTACCCCTATCATGGCAATAATAGTGCTGTACCCCGGCACAGAGCGATTGATCATGTCTTCGAATACATTGGCAACCTGCTCGTCGAATACGAAATCAGTCGACAGCAGTTTCTCGACAAATAAACGATCTTTGTTTCGAGCGGGTTCTGTCATGGCGGGCTGATCAATTTACTGACGACCAGGGGAAAAGCACACTGGCATACAGTTAAGCGTGAAAGTAAAAGTGTAAACTATTTTACCCGGGCGGTTACCTGGTGTTCCATTACTTTTTTCCTGCCACAGAGTTTATCTCTTGCTTTAAGCCGTGCATTATCCGGGAATCCGTGTCACATTCAAATGCCAATGCGTCTTCCCTGCTGGTGACACAGTATCTTGCGAGTTTGCAGATAGAAAAGGATTTTGAAGCTGTTGTCTCGAACCCAGATCCTGCTGTGGCGAGGCTGATAGCCAGAAAACCAACAAATTAAGTGAGAGAAAATGAGTAAGGGAAAAATCCTGGCCTTGAATTTTGGCGGCAGAAGCAAGTCGCTGACCCAAGCCTTCGAATGTGAAGTGCGGCACAGCAGTCGCAAGACCCTTGCGCTCTATATTAAGCATAAGAAAGTGGTAGTCCGTTGCCCGCTGCGTGCATCAAGGGCAGAAATAGAGGAATTTGTCAGTTCCAGTCAGGCCTGGATTGAAAGGCGTCTGTATGAGGAATCTTTACGCGACAAAGAAGCCTTGCGTATTGAGAACGGAGCGAAGATTTTTTACCGAGCCCGAGAGCGCAGCATAATCTTCAAAGAAGGGCGTAAAGAAAGAATTAGGGTAATGGGCGATGAATTTCTCATGCAAGGCCATAAATTGACCCCGGCTAAAGCGCGGGTTCAGCTTGAAAATTTTCTAATTGATAAGGCGAGTCAATACATCTTGCCCAGAGCCAAAGGCCTGGCACGGCATCTGTGGGTTGAGCATAAAATTACCAGGATAAAATTTAGAAAGACCAAGTCCAAATGGGGACACTGCAGCTCGGCCGGGGTGCTTCAGTATAATTGGTTAATCATGTTGGCACCTTACAGCATCATCGATTACATGATCACGCACGAGGTGTGTCATCTGGTGCACATGAACCATTCCTCACGTTTCTGGAACCAGGTTAAAGCAATATGCCCGGAGTGCGACCATTATATCAAGTGGCTAAAAGAACATGAGCACCGGTTTTGGTTCTAGTGCCCGATCAGCAACGACCAATGCTGGCGGCACCTGGTTCCTGAACCTAAGATTTCACTCGAAATAACAAATCCCAAACAGCGTGACCCAAACCCTGGCCGCGTCGTTCGAAGCGGGTGGCAGGTCTGTCTGGTTCCAGCCAATAATTATCTGAACCATTGCTGTTTTCTATTTGAGAGTTTCCCTGTAAGACTTCCATCATCTGTTCAGCGTAAGCCTGCCAATCCGTCGCAAAGTGGATATCCGCTCCAGGTTTCAATTTGCCTGGCAGTAAATCGATGAATTCCGCTTGCACCAATCTGCGCTTATTGTGACGCTTCTTGTGCCAGGGGTCCGGGAAAAATAACAAGAGCCTGTCGATACATTGATCAGGTAGCCCAAACTCCAATATTTCTCTTGCATCGTGACAAATTATTTTCAGATTGGACAGTTGATTCTCTACCAGGCCATGCAACAATTTTCCAACCCCGGCTTGATGGACCTCGATGCCAAGGAAGTTCCATTCTGGATGCTTTTTTGCCATTTCCAGAAGAGAGTCCCCCATGCCGAAGCCAATCTCGACGGTCAATTTTTGTGCCACTGCAAAAATAGACGCTGGCTCGATTACTTGATTCCTGAATTCCACAACGTGCTGTGTCCAGTAACTATCGATCGCTTTTCGTTGCGCGTCGGTCACACGCCCAGAGCGAATTACGTAGCTTGGGATCGGCCTTTTCTGCTTGCCTGAAGTTGGATTAGACAAGTGCTTCGTTATCAGTTGCTTGCAAAAGATTGAGGTGATTAGTTAGTCATTAAGTTCAGGCCAGGCTAAAAGAACATTCCATCAACAGGGGATGAAGCGCTGGCATATAAGCGCCTGGGCATCCTGCCAGCGAGATAAGCCTCACGTCCGGCCTGGACGGCCTTGTTCATGGCCGATGCCATCAACACGGGGTCTTTTGCCTCGGCGATGGCCGTGTTCATAAGCACACCGTCGCAACCTAATTCCATCGCAATACTGGCATCGGAGGCAGTGCCCACCCCGGCATCAACAATGATGGGTACTTTGGCGTTTTCGATAATCATGCGGATATTGTACGGGTTTCGAATTCCCAGACCTGAGCCTATCGGTGCTGCCAGTGGCATTACCGCTGCGCAGCCGATTTCTTCCAGTCGTTTTGCAATTAAAGGATCGTCACTGCTATACACCATAACATCGAAGCCATCGTTGACCAGTATCTCGGCGGCGTCCAGAGTTTCAGTGACATTCGGGTACAGGGTTTTTTGATCCCCTAACACTTCCAGCTTTACCAGCTTATGGCCATCCAGCAGCTCTCTTGCCATACGACAAGTACGTACAGCATCTTCAGTGTTATAGCAGCCAGCGGTGTTTGGCAGAATGGTGTATTTTTCAGGCGATATAACGTCTAACAGACTTGGTTCATCGCTGTTCTGACCCAGGTTTACGCGGCGTATAGCGACGGTTATTATTTCGGCGCGGCTTTCTTCCAGCGCCGCCAAATTTTCTTGAAAGTCTTTGTATTTACCACTACCAATAATGAGCCTGGATTGGTATTCGATACCCGCCACCGTGAGTGTTTGTTGTTGCTTGTTCATGTCTGTTTCCGTTTCTTATCCGCCGCCAATCGCCTGAATGATTTCGAGCTTATCGTGATTCCGAAGAATAGTTTGTTGGAATAGGCTACGCGGCACAATCTCCCCATTTCGCTCGACTGCAATCTTGACATCCCCAAGCTGCAAAATTTCTATTAGTTGTTGAAGACCGGTGCTTGCAGCCACTTCTTGTGGAGTGCCATTAACAAGGATATCCATTTTCTATCACCTCTGTGCGTCCAATTTAACCGGGGAATTGTTGTCGTGCAGCAAACCAGACAATGAATGCCCAGGCTGCCAGGAAACAAAGCCCGCCCAGCGGGGTTATGGCGCCCAGCCATCGTATTCCAGTAACACTGAGCAGGTACAAGCTGCCCGAGAACAAAACTATTCCAGCCAGCATTAGGCCGGCCGCAACGCGAAGTAGATTCGCCGTGGGAAAGTGTAGTAACAGCAGCCCTATACCGAGCAAGGCCAGCGCGTGGACTAGTTGGTATTGCACCGCCGTTTGAAAAGTAGTGAGCAATGCAGGGCTGAGTTTTTCGCGCAGAATATGGGCAGCGAATGCCCCGAGAGAAACAGCAACAAAACCATTGATGCCAGCCAACACGATTACTGGTTTAGTCATGATACTTATAGATCTCAGTACTGTTGCAGCAGGATTATAAATTGAACTCAAAAAAAAGCCGCGAGCTTGTCGCGGCCTTTTGGTTTACGCGAATCAGGCTGCCATTTTTGCCTTGATCTTGTTCATCGCATTTTTTTCAAGCTGGCGAATTCTTTCAGCAGAAATACCATAGCGATCAGCAAGCTCATGCAGAGTAGCCTTGTTTTCACTTAACCAGCGGCTATTCAAAATATCTTTGCTGCGATCATCCAGCTCGGCCATAGCACCATGCAGGCTGTTGTTAGTCACTTTTTCCCATTCAGCTTCTTCGATGTTATGTGCCAAATCCGAAGATTGATCTTCCAGGTAATAAGCTGGCGCTTTATAAGCCGATTCATCGTCACCGTCCGCATCCGCATCGAAAGCTGTGTCATAGGAAGCCATTCGGCCTTCCATTTGCCGGACAACTTTGGCCTCGACACCAAGGTCTTGCGCCATGGCTTCAGCTTCTTCATTGTTCAACCAACCGAGTCGCTTTTTTGAGCTACGCAAGTTGAAGAATAGTTTACGCTGCGCTTTGGTAGTGGCGATTTTAACAATACGCCAGTTGCGAAGAATGTATTCGTGCATCTCTGCCTTGATCCAATGCACAGCAAAAGAAACCAGGCGAACACCCACTTCAGGGTTAAAACGCTTTACGGCTTTCATCAGGCCGACGTTGCCTTCCTGAATCAGATCCGCCTGAGAAAGGCCGTAGCCAGAATACGTTTTGGACATGTGTACCACGAAGCGCAGATGTGCGAGAACCAGCTGCCGCGCCGCATCGACGTTATCTTCATAGTAATACTGCCTGGCAAGCTCAAGCTCCTGCTCTGGTGTCAGCATGGCAATGCTATTGACTGATGCGATATAAGCAGTTAGATCTTGACCCGGTGTAGTGGGGCCGAAAACTTGTAAACTGTTAGCTGTACTCATTTTTAAAATCCACTCTATGCTGAATAATTCGACACCTGGAAACAAGGTTACGGATTAACGGACCGTATTCTAGCATTCAAACTTTCTCTTCGCCATGTCTTGTCTCTTCGCCAATAGTACAATAGCGCCTGGTACCCTGGTGTCGGCACCTGAACTCGCCAAAACCAGGCATTTTACGGGTCCAGGTGGCGAATATGGCGCAGACTTGGTTATTGAGCAAGAGTCCGACTGGCACAATGGTCCAGGTGGCGAATATGGCGCAGACTCGCGGCCAAAGCGGCAGCCCAGCCCACTGCACAGCCAGCGAAGACCAATATCAGGGTCTTGAACAAGCCAAAACCTCGCAGTTGGAACTTGCTTTGGTAAAGCTGCATTAGCTCCATGAAACTTGAATTAAGTACAGTTAAAACCAGAGCTTGAAGTAATATCGCCAAAACTCCACCGGCCAGGCCATAGAGTAATCCACTGTAGAGAAATGGCCTTGCGGCGAACATATTGCTGCCACCGACTAACTTAATTACCCGAATTTCGGCCTTTCGGTTCTCTACCGCCAGTTTTATGGTATTTCCGACGATGACGAACAAGCCCAGAACCACAATGACAGAAAGCCCCCGCCCTATGATGCTGACCAGCCTGGATATTGCCGCCAACCTTTGTAGCCAGCGGCTATCAACCTGGACCAGGGCTACTTCTGGAATTTCTTGCAGTTGCAGAGCCAGGCTGTCCACCGCCTGCGGTGAGGTATCAGCCGGGGTGATGACAATCGCCCCGGGGAGTGGATTTGGCGTAATTTCCTCCAGAAAATTCTCCAGCCCTGCCGAAGCAGCGAATTCCTCTAAAGCCTGCGCCGCCGAGATATGGCTGGCCGCACTTATGTCAGTTCGAGTTAGTAGCTTATCACTGATTTCCAGCCCTCGGCTGCTATTGACGTTGTTTTGTAGATAAAGGGTAATCTGGGCATTGTCGTGAAATCCCGCCAGCAGGCTGGAGAGATTGCTATTGAGCCCGAACAATAGCGCAGGCAGTAGCAGTGAAACGGCGACCACGAAGCAAGTCATTAGACTAGAGAATGGCGTGATCAACATTCGCCTGAAGCTGGCTCTCGCTGCTCGGCGATGTGCTTGCAGCAAGCTGGAAAAGGACTCAGTATTTCCGACGCGAGTATTGCGCCTTGGCCGACTTGCTGTGGTTTTAGCGGCACTGCCCTGCGCCGGACTCACGGCTGAAGCACCGGTTTTTGATCGGCCAACAATTTACCGCTGTCCAAAACCAGGGTTCTGCAATTCAACTTTTCGATAAGAGCCGCGTCATGGCTCGCCACTAACAGGCATACCCCAATGTTCTTGAATTGCTCGAATACGCGCATAATCTCCGAAGACAGCGCGGGGTCGAGGTTCCCGGTTGGTTCGTCAGCGAGGATTATGCTGGGGCGGTTGACCACAGCACGAGCGATACCCACTCGTTGTTGTTCGCCTCCGGACAGGGCGTCAGGAAAACGGCGTTCCTTCTTCAACAGGCCTACTTTATCCAGAGCGGCCCGTACCCGTCGGCCAGCCTCTTTGGGCTGGTAGCCACAGATTTCCAAAGGCAGGGCTACATTATCGAACACGCTTCGATCATGTAGCAGTTGGTGGTCCTGAAATACAGTGCCAATTTGGCGCCGGTGCCCGGGAATCTGCCTGGCAGAAATTCGATTCAGGTTTAACCCGTTTACAATTAGCTGCCCGCCGCTGGGAGACTCCATTGCCAGGATAAGTTTCAATAAAGTGCTTTTGCCGGCACCGGAGTGGCCGCTGACAAAGGCCAATTCACCCCGATTAACTGCAAAGCTGATATTGCTAAGCGCTTCTTGTCCATCGACATACCGTTTACTCACACGATCAAAGCTAATCATGCTGACAACCGTTTATTTTTACTGTCAATAAACTGATGAAAATCATTCAGGAAAAAGGGCATCGATAAATTCTTCGGCATGGAAAGGGCGTAAATCATCAATTTTTTCACCCACCCCAATAAACCGAATGGGCAAGGCTAATTTTTTAGCCAGCGCGAACACCACGCCCCCTTTTGCGGTGCCGTCCAGTTTGGTCAAGGCAATCCCGGTAAGCTTCGTTGTCTTATCGAAACTTTCAGCCTGGCTAAGCGCGTTTTGCCCGGTGGTTGCGTCTAACACCAGCAAGATTTCGTCCGGCAATCTTTCATCCTGCTTTTTCACTACGCGAACAATTTTTTCAAGTTCGTTCATCAAATTACCTTTTGTGTGCAGGCGGCCGGCTGTATCGGCGATTAAAACATCAAGCTGTTTGGCTTTGGCAGACTGGTAGGCGTCAAATATTACCGAGGCACTGTCGGCTCCGCTGGCTTGCGCGACAACCGGCACTGAATTTCTATCACCCCAAACCTGTAGTTGCTCCACTGCGGCGGCCCTGAATGTATCCCCGGCCGCCAACATTACCTGTAAACCCTGTGACTGATAGAGTTTTGCCAGCTTGCCTATGGAGGTAGTCTTGCCCACGCCATTGACACCCACCATCAAAATCACAAAGGGTTTGGACTCGGAACGAATAGTGAGTGGCACATCGCAGGGTAGCAGAATGTCTGTCAGCTCCTTTCTGAGTGCGGCCATGAATTGTTCGGGAGCGGCTAACTGCTTGCGTCCGAGTTGTTGTTTCAGGTTACTGATGATTTGATCTGTCGCATCAATGCCAACATCGGCGCAGAGTAATTGAGTTTCTACGTCTTCCAGTAAATCAAGATCAATGGATTTTTCACCGAGCAGGATATCGGCCAGGCCATCGCTGAATTTGTCACGGGTTCGGCTTAGCCCTTCTTTCAACCGGGAAAATATGCCGGCTTGCTCGGCATCCTGTTGCTCTACAGAGTCAGAAACCGCTGTTGCCTTGACAACTTTGTCCGCGGTTTTGTCTCTATTTTCGCTGGAACCCGAATTTGGAGACCGGTGTTTTTTACTTAGGCCAAACATGGTGCTACTACTCGGCTAATTACAAAATGCAGGCTCGCTATGCTACCACAGATGCGCGCAAGGCTCAGCAGTGAGAAGCTTTTGCCTTTGTCGAGCCGCTTGTTGAAAATAAGCCGGGGAAAGTTCAATTCCGTCAAACGAAAACCTTGCCGGGATTTATCTGCCAGCTTGTCTCCGCGTACCGATGAAGTGACAGGCTCCGGGTTTTAGTAGAAGATGCAAGTGCAATTGCTCCTTTCCGTGATCGATAGAGAGCGTTGCATAATTGTCGGAAATGCGGCTTCAGTCGTGCAAGATAGTTGTAGATGGCGGGACTTAAAGGTTCACTTCCTGCCATCTTTTGAATTAGACAGGTCTCAGATAACAAGATATGCAAAAAACCGCAAACGGCCAGCGCAACAGCCTACGTATCATTGCCGGCGACTACAGAAGCAGAAAACTGGAATTCCCTGAAGTGGACGGTCTTCGACCCACTTCAGACCGTATTCGAGAAACGCTCTTCAATTGGTTGCAGGGTAGAATTCAGGAAGAGACTTGCCTGGATTTGTTTTCCGGGAGCGGGGCGCTTGGGTTCGAGGCTCTTTCACAGGGAGCCAAACAAGTCGATTTCGTGGAAAAAAACAGAATCGCGGCTAACGGGATAATAGAAAATCTGGAGCGGTTTGATGTTTCCCGGGGCGCACTGTATTGCGATGACGCGTTTCACTGGCTTGAAGCTCAACAGCAAGGCATGCCCCGCTACGGGCTGGTTTTTCTGGACCCCCCTTTCGGCGCGAATCTCATCGCGGGTATTTGCGCTAAATTAGATACATCAGGCTTGTTAAAAAAGAACTGTCTGGTTTATGTGGAAGTTGAAAGTTCATCGCAGGCCGAACATGGCCCAGAGACGTGGTTCAGGACAAAAAGCAGGAAAACTGGCGCAGTTCGCTACAGCTTGTACGAAATTCGGTGAGTAATAGCTAACTATGGACAACGGACACGTCGAACAATAGTTTGCTGGCAGCCTGGTGGTTGCCCAAGAGGCCTGGCCAAACTTTGTGGAGGAAAATCACCACCAACCCCGATTGCACAGAAACGTCAACGGCGGCTCACAGTAGACCGTGACTTGCCTACAGCGGTGTCTCAGTCTCTTGACAGGCTAAGCCATGCCTGCGAGAGTGCGCCCTGGCTAATGAGACATTAAGCCGTCTCATAGTGAGCCTCTAACAAATGAGAATGCTATGAAAATTGCTGTTTATCCAGGAACTTTTAATCCAATCACTAATGGCCATACGGATTTAGTCGAGCGAGCTGCGGGCTTGTTTGACAAGATAATCGTCGCCGTGGTGGGTCACAACCAACAAAAGGCCAATACCCTGCCAACAATTGAGCGGGCGGCTTTGGCAAGCAAAGTATTGTGTCATCTGCACAATGTCGAGGTTACAGCCTTCGACTGTTTACTAACGGATTTTGTTAGAGAATGTGATGCCAATATTATTTTGCGTGGCCTGCGTACCGTGGCAGATTTTGAGTACGAGTTTCAGCTTGTCGGCATGAATAGAGTCTTGGACCCGACTATCGAAACAGTGTTCCTCGCGCCGGCCGAACACCTCTCTTACATCTCTTCAACCCTGGTACGCGAGATCGCGTCTTACCGGGGTGACATTTCTAAATTTGTTGATCCGATTGTAGTTGAGGCCATGCTTAAACAATAGCTGTTGTTATTGTGGGTAGTTATTGTGCGGAGTTACCGCGCATGGCATGAGCCTGATTGCTAATCGCCACAACTGACAGGGTCATCGCTGACATTCAGGACAATACACGGTGCTTCGTTGTCCCTGGCGGATTTCCTTCAGCGTTTGTTGACAAATATTACAGGGCTGATGTTTACGGCCATAGACCTGGAGCGATTGTGAGAAATAGCCCGGGTCACCGTTGCTGTCGGTAAAATCACGCAGTGTGGTTCCACCTGCGTCAATGGCCCTCTGTAATACTTGTTTGATGCATAGCACCAGTTTTTCATAGCGGAGCCTGGAAATTTTTCCAGCATCTCGTTTCGGATTTATGCCTGCCAGAAAAAGCGATTCGTTCGCATAAATATTGCCTACCCCGGCAACAATTCGACTGTCCATCACAAAAGTTTTGATTGCCACACGTCGCATTCGGCTTTTTTTGTATAAATAATTGACGTCAAATTCTTCACTTAACGGTTCTGGCCCCAGGGAAATCAATAAGGGATGTTGATCTATATTATTCTTTTGCCAAAGCATGCAGCCAAACCGGCGTGGATCGGTGTAGCGAAGGATGTTTTTATTCGCCAGCACGATATCCACATGATCATGCTTGGCCGGGTCGCGGTTTTGACTAACGATTCGTAAACTGCCGGACATGCCAAGATGAATTAATAACGTGCCTTTTCTGGTTGCCAGCAGTAAGTATTTCCCCCGCCGTGAAACCGAATCGATGGTTTGCCCTGGCAGGTCTTTACAGAGGGCGGCCGGAATAGGCCAACGCAAGTTCTTGCGTCTAAGAATTACCTCAGCCACTCGCCGTTTTGCAATATGAGGTTCAATGCCTCGTCGTGTTGTTTCAACCTCGGGTAATTCTGGCAAAGCGACTCCTGAATAATACCCCAATCCCCAGCTAGAAATCTCTCTCTTATCACGCAGGAAGCGCTGGCTGTATGCTGGTTAATAACAGGAGTTAGCAACAAAACTCTCCATCACCCAACGGCTGCACAACCCAAGGCTTATGACTATGCTACTCCACAACGTCGACACAACCAACTCTATAAAGGACATTATGGGCATAACAAGCTATACTGTTGGCATGACTCAAGTACTGGATACTTACCGAGAGGTAAAAGAGCTGGTTAGCAGCGGCTTTGTCGAAGAACAGGCGCAGGCCGTTGTGTCTTTGCAGGCGCGGATTTTGAATGAAAACGTGGCAAGCAAACAGGATATTGCGTTGGTGCAGCGGGATATTGAGAAAACCCGTGCAGACATAGAAGCACTAAGACTGGCCACACAGAAAGACATTGAAATCATTCACAAAGACATCGAATCGTTCCGGGCCGAAACCAGAAAAGACATTGAAATCATCCACAAAGACATTGAATCGCTCCGAGCCGAAACCAGCAAAGACATTGAATCGCTCAGGCTCGAGATCAAAAAAGACATGTTGTTGTTGTCGTCACAACTCACTGTTCGCGTGGGCGCAATGTTGGTGGCAGCGGTGGGGATATTAGGGAGCCTGCAAACCTTTGCAGGCTAGCAGTAAGTACCCCATATCCTCACCTTAAAACACAGAAATCCCTGGCTGTACACGGGTTAACAGCAAAGGTTGGCAACAAACCCTCCATCACCCAATGCGTGCATAACACAAGGCTTGTGGCTATTCCGCCCTGCAAACTCGATACAGGCAGCGATTTACTCACCTCACTCACCTTCCGCCTGCTTCTGACGGGAATTAATGGATAATTGGCAGTTGGTGGTGGGGAGTGGCCGTTGGGAAAGAGAAGGGAGGCTAAGCCCTGGATTATTCGCCAGGGTAAGTCATATTGCTTCCAGCAAACAATGAAGTCGCCCTGGCAGAAACCGTACTCGCTGACGTCGCTGTCTTTCCCGATGCCGATTGGATAACTCCCCCACACTAGACCCGTCTGATGTATCACTTGAAGACAAGGCAGCTCTACTATTGCGAATCAATGAAGAAGCACTGCGGGTAAATACTATTCGCTATCAAGAGCCACTACCTGAGCCTTTCAATTTACTTATGGAAAGTGGGAACGATTTCCGGGAGGAAATGATTGCCACCACAGAATGCGGTGTCTTGGTAACCCGCTTCTGGTACAGCCGTGGTCTTAATCCTGTGGTCATTTCTTATTGAAGATGGAAAAACTACCAGACCGGTAACGAATTTCCGTTTCAATCAGCGCTGGTAGAGATGTTGCGGAATCACCCTTCGCATACATAGCTACATCGTGGTGAAAAGACACAATAAAAGTAGCAGTTTTACCCTAATTTGACACTGGTTCTATTATGATAGGGCTATTCAGACAGCGGTTTCGACTGTTGCCAACTGCTTTGACAGCAAAATTGGGAGATCAACCATGTTAAAACTTGACAAACTTGCCCTTGGCTCAGCCTTTATGGGTATCTCTTTATCTTTTCTCGCGCCTCTTGGGTTTGCCCAAAGCGAGCAAAAGCCTCAATTGAGTGGAATTTGGACGAACGCCTCGCGCACCAGCCTCACTCGGCCTCGCGATGTGGAAACCCTGGTTGTTTCGGGTGACGTGGCCGAGCAAATAGTGGCCAACATGAGCATCGCCGGTATTTCACGGGAAAATATTCAGGCAGGCCCCGCTATTGACCCTGAAACCGGCGCACCACCGGTTGGAGGTCAGGATTTTGGCCTGCGCGGATACAACTTATTCTGGACCGATCCCGGCTCTACACTGGCCCTGGTCAAAGGAGAATTCCGAACTTCGCTTATCATTAGTCCAGAAAACGGACAGATTCCACGCTTGGAAAACCCGACAGTGGATTTGCAGCGGGTTAATTTCGGTACTCGCTATCTAACTGGTGTTGGGGATGCCAGAGGGCCGGAGGCTATTCCCATAGCAGAACGCTGCCTGATTGGCTTCGGCAATACCGCCGGCCCGGGCATGATGGGTACGCTTTACAATAGCACCTATCAATTCGTGCAAACCGATGATTACTTCATAATCAGCGTCGAGATGGCTCACGACGCACGCATCATCCCGATTTTTGACTCCCCAGAGGAGGCCAGGGCAAACACGCGCCCGGAAGTCCACGAGCCCTGGTTTGGAGATTCGCGTGGATGGTATGAAGGGAACACCTTGATTATCGAGACCGTTAATATTAATTCTTTGCAGATGTCACAAAGCTCAATCCCTATATCCAGGGAAGGACGTATCGTCGAAAGATTAAGCCGCTACTCGGATACAGAGATCACCTATCAGTTCACTGTGGATGATTCCAACCTGTACAGCCAGCCCTGGACTGCCGAATTAAGCTACCACGCTACTGAGGGCCCACTCTACGAATACGCCTGTCATGAGGGCAATTATGCTATGCCAGGAATATTGGCTGGCGCAAGACGACTGGAGCAGGAGGCAGCAGCGGCTGGCAGGTAAGCTCGAAAACAGGACGGAAAATGGATTACATTTCCTAAAAACAGCAATACACTGATGGCTGAAACTTGAATGTTCCTGAGTTTCAGCCCTCCCCCTTAATTAAAACTTCGTCACAACCCTATAAAAATAATCTCACCCCTGAGCCTGTTATTGCTCATGCCGAACCCCCTCTGTCATTCCCACATCACCTCCGTCACCCATTCCCGCAATCGTAGCGTGCTGGAAGCGGGGCTTGGCTCTGCCTGTGATGAGTGAGTGGGCGTAATTGAATTACCAAATTTTCGAGCTTGAAGATTTGATCCGCAACTGCAAGCCCTTCCCATCAGACAAGTTGTATTCATCCCTTATTCCTGACTTCGACGGTCAACCCTCATAAGTCATTGATTTATAAAGAAACACAAAAATACCCAGGCACTACAAATGCCCAGATATTGAGGGATTATGTCAATTAGTACAGTGGGTAAGCTGTGGTGGTCGCTTTTAATCCCATCACGGCATAGATTTTTTTTGCTTCTGGATTGATTTGAGCAGGCATGACATAGCGTTTCTGGGTGCGCTTGTGTTTGAACACACTGTGTTGCACATGAATCAAGGCATTACGAATAACAGCAGGGGATAAGGCTTTGTGTTGTAGCTTGATTCGATACATTAGCTGTCTGATGCAGGTGAAAGCCATGAATGAAATAGCAATGTGGGCACGCACTCTTGAGACTGTGCAAAAATCTAGCATTCGTCATTCCTGCACCCCTCCGTCATTCCTGCGAAAGCAGGAATCTAGTAAAATATGCAAACCCGCGAGGGCTTTCCGTCAGGAACGCCACCTGGCCAAGGTTTCTTGCACAGTCTCTCTTGAGGGTGTCCAGTGATAGACAGGGCGTACTTTCAAGTCGTGCTTGGTGATGCGAAAACTCTCCTCAACCTGCCATAAGCCGCGATAGTGTGATAGCACTTCCTGATGCGGCGTATCGGGCAAATTGGTGATGACACCATGCAGTCCGTCCCAGCGGCTTTCGGCAGCAATTTTATCTTGGTTGATACTCAGGCTAGTCTTTCCTTTGATAATCAGAAACTTTTTATAGCCGTAGTTATTTAATAAGTCCTTGGGATTCTGGCTTTTACCTATTTTCTTGATGAGCCGATCGACCGCCTTTTGTCGGTCATGTTGATCTTTATCAGCCCGTTTTGGACAATGCGAGACAATGAGCCGTCTCTTCTTGTGCGTCAGCTCGGCTGCGCTTGACCCGCCTTTGCCAACTGCCTGATAAGCTGATTTATCCAATACTTTGGTTTGTAGTGCACTTGGTAATTGTTTTAGTTTCGCTCCGACAATGTAATAAGCGCCCGCCTCATCCAGGGCGCTTAGATTGTCTTCATTCAACATGCCCCTATCAGCGACAAAGATCATTTTCCTGACATCATAGCGCGCCTGCATCGTCTTCAAAACGCTGATTAGGCTATGGCCCTCGAAAGTAGCACCGGGGAACACTTCGTAGCCGACCGGCAGGCCTTCATGGGTGACCAGCAAAGCCAGCAATACTTGCGGCTGATTGAATTTACAGTCCTTGCTGTAGCCATTTTGTTTTAACTCATCTTCCTTGAAAGACTCAAAATACAGTGTCGTACAGTCAAAAAACAACACATCCAACGCACCAGGTAACAAGGATCGCGTGCCTTCACAGGTCATCGCTTGTAGCCGACTGATGGTGTTATCGTCCAGCTGATCCATCATCCGATAAACTTTCTCTAAGGACAAAGAAACGCCAAAGTCCTGCTCCAGCTGCTGCACACTGCCGCGCTTACTTTTAGGATTGGCAATGCGTGCCATCACACAATGAAACAGTGCTTCTGTGGAGGCACGATACTTCTTTTGCGGCAACAGGGTATCGAACGACAACTGGCGATAGACCGCGCCATACACCTCATGGATGCCCAGCACCACACGTTGTTCTTCCACCATCTGCCTCAGATCAACATTCAAGGTGGCTTTAGACGCTTGGGCTGCTTTCGCTTCAATAACTTGTTTGGCGACCGCCTCAGGCGGAAACAAACCGGGCTGGTGTTGGGCTTCAAGCTTCGCCTTGACGACTTCGGCCAGCTCTTTCAATCGCACTAACTCATCGTCATCCATGGCAATGCCGATATAACGGACAATCTTTTGCTTGACCTTATCGCCGACGCGCACAGATGAGACAATCTGAACCGATTGTCTTGGGCTATTGGGTGTAGATTTAACGCGAACAAACATGGGATGAGCTTACACCATGCCATCACCGAAGTCAACACAAATATTCAGATAGGCACTACAAAGCAGTTTCTCTACTACCCCCGCATGTTTATTGGGCTGTGGACGATCTGCGCGGGGTGAACCGTCGAAGTCGGGAGGTGACCCCGTGATGGCCGGGATGATGAAGGGTAATGCCGTGCTGGCTAATCGGGCTTTTTCAGGATTGATCATGTCCCGCCGAATGGAATCTGCCGGTTGACCCGAATGGTTTTGGGCAACGGTGTTAGCGTTCCTTTCTAAAGGGGAGAAGGCTGAACGCTTCTTCCTTATATCGCTCGATATGTGGCCGCTCTGCATCCAGAAAGTTAGTTATTGCCTGTGCAAAGCCTTTATTGGCAATCCAATGGTTTGAATAGGTTGTGATTGGCTCGAAACCTCGTTGAATCTTGTGCTCTCCCTGTGCGCCTGAATCAAAACTCTTTAGTTTGTGCTGTATGCAATATTCCTGGCCCTGGTAATAACAGGTTTCAAAATGGAGAAACTGATAGCCTCTTACGCTGCCCCAGTATCTGCCGAAGAGTTTCTCTGCACTTTTAAAAAACAGTGCTGCGGCAATAATCTTGTCCCTGTTGAGTGCGACTATCATAAGTAGCTGCTCCGGCATCTGCGCGCCGATCTCGGCGAAAAATTCTTGGTTGAGATAGCCTTGCATGCCACGCATCATGTAGGTGCTTTGGTAGAAGTGATAGAAAGTATCCCAGTGCTGAGAGGTGATGTCTGCACCCTCTATGGTCTCGAATCGCATGCCCTGCCCTGCAACTTTCTGTCTTTCCTTTCTAATATTTTTCCGCTTGCGGGAATTGAGCGTATTCAAGAAATCGTCGAAACTCGAATAATCTTTGTTGAACCAGTGAAACTGACAGGCTGTCCGCGCAGGAATACCCAAGGCTTCAAATAACTGGTTTTCTTCTTTCGCAGGAAAAAGTATGTGCCAGGAAGACGCGCCGATGTGCTCGCTTGTTTCCTTTATCTTTTCGAAGATCAGTGTAGCTGCGTTTTTTCTGGACACAGATTTATCAATAAAAAGCCGCCTGCCATGGCTGGGAGTGAAAGGAATCGCACTGACAAACTTTGGATAATAGTTCAGGCCATGGGTCTGGTAGGCGTTCGCCCAGGACCAGTCGAATACATACTCGCCCCGGGAATTGGTCTTCTCATAAAGAGGCATTACCCCGATGAGTCTCTGTGCCGCATTCACCTCAGAATAGACGGCAATATGCCGGGGTTTCCAACCGGTCGTTTCCGTTGTGCATCCTGACTGTTGCAAGGCGTGCAGAAACTCGAAGCGGGTGAAGGGGTTGTCGGTACCCGTCAATTCATTCCAGGCGGTCGCACCAATCTCGGTAATGGAATCAACAAATTTTATTTCAAGCGTCTTCATAAACTACAAAAGTGTCCAGCGGTGCTGCTGCCAATTTCCCTTGTTGCTGGCTCGGCTCTACAACAAGCACGATGCGGTTACAAATTGAGTAGCATTGAATGCGGTGTTCTCGAATGGGGTTGCTATAAAAAGTAGTCAAAGTATCTCAAGAGCCGGTCATGGCCGTTTCCTGTGAAACAGGACAGTAGGCAGGAACAGCTCTGTCTCCAGGCTATTCTAAATCGTAATTGCTTATTATTCGACTGTTACCGATTTGGCCAGGTTACGTGGATGGTCCACATCAGTGCCTTTTGTAATTGCTACATGATAGGAAAGTAACTGCAATGGAATGGTAAAAACGATAGGCGCGAGTATATCTGGACAATTCGGCACATGAATAACCTCGCAACTCTTGTCACTCTTATAGCCTATGCTCTCATCGGCGAATACATACAGCTTGCCGCCGCGCGCACTGACCGTGGACAAATTAGTCTGTAGCTTACCCAGAAGATCATTGTTAGGCGCCACGGCCACAACTGGCATCTGATCGTCTACCAGAGCCAGAGGTCCGTGTTTAAGCTCTCCTGCGGGATAGGCTTCAGCATGGATATAAGATATTTCCTTGAGCTTTAACGCACCTTCTTTTGCGACAGGATACTGGATTCCCCTACCGAGGAACAAGCTATGGTTCTTGTCGGAAAACTGTTTGGATACGTTCCTGATAGAATTCTCCAGCTTTAATGCCCGCGCAATTAATTTAGGTAATCTGGCCAGCTCTCGAACAAGTTTCGCCTCCTGTCTAGAATTTAGGCCGGTTCTCCTTGCAAGCACTATAGAGAGGATCAACAACACAGCAAGTTGGGTTGTGAACGCCTTCGTTGAGGCAACACCAATTTCCTGCCCCGCCATAGTTAGCAAACAAAGATCGGATTCGCGTACCAGGGAACTCGTTGCCACATTACAAATAGCCAGCGTTGTCACATAGGGTTTTTCCCTGGCGAAGCGCAGCGCGGCCAGTGTGTCAGCGGTTTCACCGGACTGCGACACGGTAACAAACAACGTGCCCGGCTGCACAATGATGTCTCTATATCGGTAGTCGCTGGCAATATCGATCTGGCACGGTATTTTAGCAAGCGATTCCATCCAATACTTGGTAACCTGCCCGGCATGAAAACTGGTGCCGCAGGCGACAATCTGCACGTTCTTTACTTTGTCGAATAACGATTTCGCTTTAATGCCAAAAGCTTGCTCCAGCACTTTGCCGTCGCTGATTCTGCCATCCAGGGTATCTTGTATTACGCCAGGTTGTTCGTGAATTTCTTTAAGCATGAAGTGTTTGTGGTCACCCTTCTCTGCGTCTGTGGCCTTGCGCTGAATTGTCGTTACCTTGCGCCTTACTTTCTTCCCGTCATGCCATATTTCACAGGATTCTAGACCAAGCTGTGCAATATCGCCTTCTTCCAGGTAGATAAAGCGATCCGTTACCTGGCCAAGAGCGAGCGGATCCGAGGCAACGAAATTCTCACCGATGCCAATGCCAATAACCAGGGGGCTGCCCGATCTTGCAACAATTATTTGCTCCGGTGCCGCCTTGTCGATTACACACAGGCCATAGGCACCCTGTAGCTTCTTTGTGGTTTCCTTTACCGCGTCGAGCAAGCTCACCGCGCCGTTCTTTCTTTCCTGGTGGGTTAAATGGGCAATAGCCTCGCTGTCGGTCTGGGTCTTGAATCGGTAACCGGCCTTTATAAGTTTGTCCCGCAGGGGCTCGTAGTTCTCGATGATGCCATTGTGGACTATGGCAATTTCATCACCTGAAGTATGGGGGTGGGCGTTGGCTACAGTGGTCTTGCCATGGGTTGCCCAACGGGTGTGTGCGATGCCTGTTCGGCCCCTAATGCCGGACTTCACGGCGGCTTCTACCAGTTTGTTTACTTTACCCACGGCCTTGACATTGGTGATCTTGTTGTCCACGCCGCCAATAATGGCCATGCCTGCGGAATCGTAGCCACGGTACTCAAGACGCTTAAGCCCTTCAAGTAAAATTCCTGAGACGTTTCTTTCTGCTATTGCGCCAACAATTCCACACATGGCCTGCTTCTCTTGTTCTGCGACTGCGTCTATTTTTTGCCGGGTCGTTTCCAGCCCGGAACATTTTTTTGCTTTGCGCGGCCAACTGCCAGGCTGTCAGTGGGTACATCACGGTTGACTGTAGAACCAGCGGCCACGAAAGTATTGTCGGCAAGATTGACTGGCGCAACCAGCACACTGTTTGACCCTACAAATACATTATTGCCGAGTACTGTTTTGTGTTTGTTTGCACCATCATAATTACAAAAAATTGTGCCGGCACCTATGTTTACATTTTCACCAAGTTCGGCATCGCCAATATAGGCAAGATGCCCAGCTTTCGATCCCTTGCCAATTATTGCATTCTTGGTTTCAACAAAGTTTCCAATCTTTGTGTTCTCTCTCAAAATACTGCCAGGCCTGATTCTCGCGTAAGGGCCAACACTGGCTCCTGCTCCAATTTCTGCGCCATCAATGTTTGTACCAGGAAGTATGTTGGCGTTGTCGGCGATTCTACTATCCTTAATAATTACATTTGCGCCAATCTTGACCCCATTGCCGAGGTGTACATTTCCCTCAAATACGGCGTTGATGTCAATCTCAACATCACTGCCGACTTCGATTTCACCCCGGATGTCAATGCGTGCTGGATCTCTCAGCAGTACTCCTGCGTTAAGTAGTTGATCAGCCTTATTCATTTGGAAATGTCTCTCCAGGCGGGCTAACTGCGCCTTGTCGTTTACCCCCTGTACTTCGTTTTCGTCGCTTATGACCATCGCCGATATTGTGCAATTGTCAACCGCCGCCAGCGCTACTATGTCAGTTAAGTAGTATTCCCCTTGTGCGTTGTCATTGCCAAGGGAGTTTAGCCAGGTAGTCAGCTTCACCGCAGGAATTACCATGATGCCAGTATTGATCTCTTTTAGCTGCTTTTGTTCCTCGCTCGCGTCTTTTTCTTCGACTATTGCCTTTATTGCGCCGGACTCATCCCGGATAATTCTACCCAGGCCGGTTGGGGTGCTGGTGATTAGTGTCAGCAGCGAAAGCGTATTGGTATTTGACTGCTTCACCAGTTTTTTGAGCGTGTCAGGGCTGGTAAGTGGCACATCACCATAGAGCACCAGTACCAGACTCTCCTTTTCGGATGTGCCAACAGCGGGCATTGCCTGCATAACTGCATGACCCGTACCCAACTGCCGGTGCTGCCTTGCCCAATGCAGCTGAGAGCGGTGTTTATGCTGTCGAAATTCATGCTTGATCTGGTCGACGCCGTAGCCTGCAACGATGTGAATCTTGTCGGGTTTTAACTTAATTGCTGTGTTTACGACATGGGCAAGCATGGTGTCACCGCCAATCTTATGCAGCACCTTTGGTAGAGTTGAGTTCATCCTCGTGCCTTTGCCGGCTGCGAGAATCACGACATCCAGTTTCATGAAGTATCCACAATTGTTTCCTGGCAATACACTCTGGCAAAAGAATACCAAAAAAAAAGGTAGCTCATGCCACCTTTTTGGATTCTGGTCTCACTGCCTCGTCGGTCACTACTTTTTAATCTTTCGCAGGGCTCGCAGTTGGGCGGCCGCTTCGGCCAGTTGCGCGGCTGCAATCGAGTACTCGAACTCTGCTCCCTGGTTGGCAATCGCTTTCTCGGCATCTTCCATGGCTTGCAGGGCAGCAGCCTCATCCACGTCGGCGGCTCGCAGAGCTGTGTCGCTTAGCAGGGTGACTATACCACGCTGAACTTCCAGAAAACCGCCCGACACATAGAACACTTCTTCTTCCCCGCCGCGCAGTATCAATCGTACCGGGCCAGGTAGTAACGCGGTCAATAGTGGCGCATGACCAGGAGCTATACCCAGGTCTCCAAGAGACCCTGCCGCAACAACCATTTCGACAAGGCCGGAGAAGATACTCTTCTCAGCGCTTACGATGTCACAGTGCATTGTCATAGCCATAATGTGTACTCGTGTTTGCCACCAAGGGACAATTACTTCAAATTTCCCGCTTTGGCGATAGCTTCGTCTATCGAACCAACCATGCTAAATGCTTGTTCGGGAAGGTGATCGTACTCACCTGCCAAAATTCCCTTAAAGCCCGCGATGGTGTCTTTAAGAGAAACATACTTACCCGGCGCGTTAGTGAAAACTTCCGCTACAGTAAATGGCTGTGACAGGAATTGTGAAATACGTCTTGCCCGTCCAACTGTTTGCTTGTCTTCGTCGGACAATTCATCCATACCCAGGATGGCAATAATGTCTTTCAATTCTTTATAGCGCTGAAGAACTGTTTGCACACCATTCGCTGTGTCGTAATGCGCGTTGCCGATAACCAATGGATCTAGCTGACGAGAGGAAGAATCCAATGGATCCACCGCCGGGTAAATACCGAGTGAAGCGATATCACGAGACAGTACAACTTTCGCATCCAGGTGGGCAAAGGTTGTAGCGGGTGATGGGTCAGTCAAGTCGTCTGCTGGCACGTAAACAGCCTGTATCGAGGTGATGGAACCATCTTTTGTTGAGGTGATTCTTTCTTGTAAGGCCCCCATTTCCTCAGCAAGTGTAGGCTGATAGCCCACCGCTGAAGGCATACGGCCAAGCAGTGCCGACACTTCGGTGCCGGCCAGTGTGTAACGATAGATATTGTCGATAAACAAAAGTACATCACGGCCCTCGTCGCGGAAATCTTCCGCCATGGTGAGTCCGCTCAGGGCAACACGCAATCTATTGCCGGGAGGCTCATTCATCTGGCCGTATACCATGGATACCTTGGATTCGCCGTCCAAATCAATTACTTTCGATTCCTGCATTTCGTGATAAAAATCGTTCCCTTCGCGGGTTCTCTCACCAACACCGGCAAACACGGACAAACCACTGTGCTCAGTCGCGATATTGTTAATGAGCTCCAGCATGTTTACTGTCTTGCCTACACCGGCACCGCCGAATAGACCAACTTTACTGCCCTTGGCGAAAGGACAAATCAGGTCGATTACTTTAATGCCCGTTTCCAGCAATTCGTTTGAGCTAGAGAGCTCTTCATAAGTGGGTGCTTTACGGTGAATCGGCATACGTTTTTTCTCACCGATTGGCCCACGCTCATCGATTGGCCGGCCCAATACATTCATAATTCGGCCCAGGGTTTCAGTCCCTACCGGCACCGAAACAGGCGCACCGGTATCTTCAACTACAAGCCCTCTACTCAAACCTTCGGTGCTACCGAGCGCAATGGTTCTTACTACACCATCGCCTAATTGCTGCTGCACTTCGAGAACTATCTCTGTGTCGCTCACGTTAAGTGCGTCATACACAGATGGTACCCCATCGCGTCCAAATTCCACGTCGATTACAGCGCCAATGATTTGTACGATTCGACCGCTACTCATGTCCGGTTCCTCAATCTCTTGCTTTTTTTATCTAGACTTCTAATTTATGACACCGACAGGGATCAGTGCCGCTATTTATTTTGCTGCTTAGACTGCTGCTGCGCCACCTGCTATCTCAGATAGCTCCTGGGTAATCGCTGCCTGCCGCGCCTTGTTATAAACCAGCTCTAATTCATCAATAAGATCGCCTGCATTATCGGTGGCACTCTTCATTGCAACCATTCTTGCCGCTTGTTCACAAGCATTGTTTTCAACCACCGCCTGAAATACCTGAGACTCGATGTATCGTAGTAGCAAGCCATCAATTAACTCTTTTGCATCGGGTTCATACATATAATCCCAATGGTGTTGCAAATCTTCTGCTTCGGAAGCAAGCAAGGGTAGCAATTGTTGTATGGTCGGCTGTTGCGTCATGGTATTAACAAATGTGTTGCTAACAACCATAAGTTGATCGATCTCGTGATTGTTGAACTTATCCAGCATCACACGAACTGACCCAATCACATCGGCGACTTCCGGCGCATCACCAATATTGCTAACCGCTGCAACAACATTGCCCCCGTAATTATTAAAAAAGGTGGCCGCCTTCTTGCCAATGACACAAAAATTTATCTCGATATTGTTTTCGCTGTATTTTTGCACAGAAGCAACCACGGCTTTAAATACATTGATGTTCAAGCCACCACAGAGACCACGGTCCGAAGAGACAATGATATAACCTGCCCGTTTCACATCACGTTTATCGAAATAGACGTGTCGGTATTCCGGTGTCGCGTTGGCAATATGACCAATTACCGAGCGAATTCGTTGGGCGTAGGGCTTGCCAAGCTTCATCCGCTCTTGCGCCTTCCGCATTTTGCTTGCTGCCACCATTTCCATCGCGCCGGTGAGACTCTGAGTACTCTTGATACTCGAAATCTTGGTGCGTATCTCTTTTCCGCCAGCCATTGCTTACAGCCCCTGCTTTTACTTGACTACGAGACTACCAAGTCTGTGTGGATTTGAACTTGTCGATTGCCGCCTTGAATTGGGCAGCAATGTCATCGTTATAGTCACCGCTGTCATTGATCTGCCTTAACAAGTCAGCGTGCTCGCTATTCATATAAGAAAGAAGTGCTGCTTCGAAATCGAGAACCTTGTTCAGTTCGATGTCTTCTAAATACCCTTCGTTCGCTGCATAAATGGAGATGCCCATTTCGGCGATCGACATCGGTGAATACTGCTTTTGTTTCATCAATTCTGTCACTCGCTGGCCGTGCTCAAGCTGGGCGCGAGTCGCGTCATCAAGGTCTGAAGCAAAAGCCGCGAAGGCTGCCAATTCACGGTATTGCGCCAGCGCGATACGTACGCCGCCGCCCAGCTTCTTAATGATCCTGGTCTGCGCCGCACCGCCCACACGGGATACCGAGATACCCGGGTTCATCGCCGGGCGAATGCCGGAGTTGAACAGGTCGGTTTCGAGGAATATCTGTCCGTCTGTAATGGAGATCACATTGGTTGGTACGAACGCCGAAACGTCACCAGCCTGGGTCTCGATTACCGGCAATGCCGTCAAGGAGCCGGTTTTGCCTTTTACTTCACCGTTGGTGAATTGTTCAACGTAATCGGCACTCACTCTTGATGAGCGCTCCAGTAAACGCGAATGCAGGTAGAAAACGTCACCCGGGTAGGCTTCGCGGCCCGGCGGTCTTCTAAGTAATAATGAGATTTGTCTGTAGGCCCAGGCTTGCTTGGTCAGATCATCATAAATGATCAAGGCATCCTGTCCACGATCCCGATAGTACTCGCCCATGGTACAACCCGAGTAAGGGGCAATAAACTGCATGGAGGCCGGGTCAGAGGCGGTTGCCGCCACCACAATGGTGTAGTCCATGGCGCCATGCTCTTCCAGACGATTAACCACGTTTGCCACAGAGGAGGCTTTCTGGCCCACTGCAACGTAGATACATTTAACATTCTTGCCTTTCTGGTTAATGATTGCGTCAACCGCAACCGCTGTCTTTCCTACCTCACGGTCACCAATAATCAATTCACGCTGGCCACGACCGATTGGGGTCATGGAGTCGATAGACTTCAAGCCAGTTTGCACAGGTTGTGTTACAGATTGTCTGGCGATTACACCCGGCGCTACCTTCTCGACCGCATCGGTCATGGTTGTTTCAACCGGCCCCTTGCCATCGATTGGTTTTCCCAATGCATCAACAACGCGGCCTTCTAGTTCCGGGCCGACCGGCACTTCCAAAATTCTCTGGGTGCAACGGCAGGTCTGCCCCTCTCTAAGGCTCAAATAGTCGCCCAGCACAACAGCGCCTACTGAGTCCCTTTCCAGGTTAAGCGCCATTCCGTAGATGCCGCCTTCGAACTCGATCATTTCACCGTACATCACATCGGCGAGGCCGTGAATACGGATAATACCGTCAGATACGCTAACGATAGTGCCTTCGTTTTTTGACTCTACAGACACATCGAGCCTGTCGATGCGCTGTTTGATAATTTCACTGATTTCGGATGGATTCAGTTGCTGCATGCTTATTTCCTTGTTCTTGAGCTGGTCAGGAATTCATTGATTCGGCTAATTTGGATAATTTCCCCCGCACCGAGCTGTCGATAACATTGTCACCGGCTCTAATTACTGCGCCGCCGATCAGGCTTTTATCGACATTTGTTGCCAATAGTATCTCGCGATTCAAGCGGCCTTTGAGCGCTTGTGCCAGCTTGTTTGAAACACCTGAACTAATTTCAAAAGCGGTGGTGATCTCAACATCAACTGACATTTCCTGATTGGCTTTCAGGTTTTCAAACAGCGTGGAAATTTCCGCTAACAAAACCAGGCGTTTATTTTCCGCCAGCAAGCTCACGAAATTCCTGGCTTTGTCGTCAAGCGCATCGCCGCAAACCGCTATAAACGCCTCGGCAATTTGCTCGCAGGAGAGTGAGGGTGATGACAAGAGACTACTCACCTCCGCCTCACCGGACACTGCGGCGGACAAGGCTATCATGTCAGACCATTTGTCCAGGGCGCCGTCCTGCAAGGCTGTCTCGAAAACCGCCCTGGCATAGGGTCGTGCTAGTGTGATGAGTTCTGCCACTGTTTACTGTCTCAAAGCTCGGCGGCTAATTTGTTCAACATGTCTTCATTTGCGGCCCGATCAATCGAACCTTTCAGGATTTTCTCTGCGCCGGCGATTGCTATCGCAGACACTTGTGTACGCAGAGCTTCTTTCGCCCGGTTCACTTCCTGTTCAATTTCAGCCCGGGCTCCGATGATAATACGCTTCGCTTCTTCTTTGGCCTGTTCTTTGGCTTCGTCAACAATTTGAACGCCACGCTTGTTAGCAAGATCAATAATGCCAGCCGCTTCAAGCTTTGCCTGTTTTAGCTGGCCTGTAGACCTGGCCTGTGCCAATTCCAAATCTTTTTCTGCTCTGGCTGCCGCTTCCAGGCCATCGGCTATTTTCTGCCTGCGCTCTTCCATGATGTTCATGAATAGAGGCCACACATATTTTGCGCAGAACCACCAGAAAACAAAGAAGGCTATTGATTGCCCAATAAATGTTAAATTAAAACTCACGGAGGTTTCTCCCGTCAATCAGGCACAATTTACCCAGCCAGGGTCGCAAGGAAAGGATTGGAAAATGTGAACCACATGCCAATACCAATACCAATCATTGTTACGGCATCAATCAAGCCAGCAACCAGGAACATGCTGGTTTGCAGCTTTGGCGCCAGTTCCGGTTGACGTGCAGAACCTTCCAGGAACTTGCCGCCTAAAATGCCGAAGCCGATAGCCGTGCCCAGTGCCCCCATTCCCAGTACAAGCAGAACGCCAAGTACAGTAAAAGCCAATATCATTTCCATTTTTATCTCCAGATTTTCTTCAGTTCAGATTGTAAGTGGTCAGTAATAATTACATCAGTGCTCGTGCGACTCGTGCGCCGCATTCAGGTACACGATGGTTAACATCATGAATACGAATGCTTGTAGAGGTATCACCAAGAGATGAAACCCCGCCCAAAGAAAGTGAGCCGGCAACTGGAACAGGCCAAGCATCGACGCAATTAGTAAAAATAGCAGCTCGCCAGCGTAGAGGTTTCCGAACAAACGCAAGCCCAGGGATATTGGCTTGGCGAACAAGGTTGGAAGCTCAATAATGAGATTGAAAGGAAGCATCCACTTTCCGAAAGGATGAAACGCCAGCTCGCTGAGAAACCCGCCCAGGCCTTTCATTTTGATGCTGTAATAGATTATCAGCGCAAAGATGCTGAGCGACATGCCCATGGTAATATTTATATCGGTGGTGGGAACAATCTTGAAGGCCATGTGTTCAAGGCCGAACACATACTCACCAATCAGCGTAGCCAGCCCGGTGAACCAATCTACCGGAATAATATCCATGGTGTTCATTAATAACACCCAGACGAATATAGTCAGTGCCAGCGGGCCAATATAGGGGTTTTTGTGAACAAAGCCTTCGCTGACTCTCGCTTCTACAAATTCGAAGATGCTTTCCACTACGTTCTGCACGCCATTGGGAGTGTCCGCCGTTGCTCGCTTCCCTATCGAGTAAAAAAGCCACAGGAAGCCGGCACCGAGAACAACTGACCAGCCGAGCGTGTCAACATGAATGGCCCAGAACCCCATTTCGGCGGCTTCTTCCGGGGTATGAGCAATGCCCCAATGGCCATCAACCGGATTTCTGCCATAGCTTAGAAACGACAGGTGATGCTGGATATATTCTTGAACAGTCTGTTCAGCACCGTGTTCGGCTACCGCGTGACCTGCTTCTGCTGACTCTGCCATTAATGGGCTCTGGTTTGACTACTAATTCTGGCTGTAAATCTGGTTGACCGATGCGCTATAACTGATAAGCCCGGAAATCGTAACGCCTGCGAAATGGGTCAGGGCAAACCCAAGTAGTAAGGCAAGTTCGTTCAAATTGGTGATCAGGGTAAAACTTAAAGCAAACAACACGACGGTTAAGACTATTTTCCCAAGCTCACCTCGAATAAAGCTCTTTACTACTTTCTCGGCGTTGCGCGCTCCCTGAAATCGAAAAGCGTGCAAGGCGAAATAACTGTTTGGCAACGCACTGATCAGCCCACCAAGCAATACTGAACAGGCTACGATGGAGCCGGAAAATAACAGGGAAGCTGCTGCCATAAAGGCCGTTGCCGCCACTTGCGCCACGATTACTTTATAGACTGGCGGTGTTTTACTATTCAACATTCCAGCCTTGCAAATCTCGTTGTCTCAGCACCCCACACCTCTTGGTAAACCTCTGGTAGCCGTCAAAACAGAAACGGCGATGACCAAAGCAGGCGCATTATAGGGGCTTTGTAGCGCCTAATCAACCACATTGGATTATCAATTAATATGAGAGAGAATACCGTCCAATTCATCCAGAGAATTGTATTTTAGAACGAGCCGGCCCTTGCCTTTGGCTGTGTGTTGAATCATCACCCTGGCACCCAGTTTGTCGGCTAAATCTTCTTCCAGGTTCTTGATGTCCGGATCCACCAACTTGCTGCTACTGCTGTTAGATCCAGCACCGGCCAGTAAACGCCTGACCAGCGATTCCGTCTGGCGCACGGAAAGCCCACGGCCGACCACTGTCCTGGCCGCGTCAGATTGTTGTATATCCGGCACAGATAATAAGGCGCGGGCATGACCCATTTCCAGATCGCCATGTTCCAGCATGCGCCTGACATCGATTGTCAGACCAATCAGGCGAATCAGGTTTGTTACTGTGGCCCTGGATTTGCCTACTGCGTCGGCAACCTCTTGCTGTGTTAGCTCGAATTCATCCTGCAAGCGCTTCAAGGCCATCGCTTCTTCGACAGGATTCAGGTTTTCGCGCTGAATATTCTCGATTAGGGACATGGCGATAGCTGCCTCATCACCGACCGGCTTAATAATAGCCGGAATAGTGTCCAGACCAGCTATCTGTGTGGCTCGCCAGCGCCGCTCGCCGGCGATAATCTCGTAGTTGTCTGAGGATATTGGGCGCACTACGATGGGCTGCATCACACCCTGACGCCTAATAGAATTGGCTAGCTCTTCCAGTGCCTCTTCATCCATGTCCACTCTGGGCTGGTACTTTCCGCGCTGGATCAGATCGATGGGAATATTCTTGAGGTCTCCATCTTTTTCAACAGAAACCTCCAGGGACGGACGGTCTGTGGGCTTGCCCAACAGGCTGGCCATTGTTTTGGTGCTACTCCGGGAAAGGAGTACGTCCAGGCCTTTACCTAATTTTTTCTTGTCTGTCATCTCGCTGCCTGGGCTTAATTAGTCGGGCTGTTTGCTCCCCCGGTTATCCAACCGCGCTGGCTGCGGCTTCGTCGTTGCGTCTCAGTAACTCACCTGCCAGCGCAAGATAGGCAATCGCCCCCCTGGATTGCTTGTCGTATTTCAGTATTGGTTTGCCATAACCCGGTGCTTCCGCCAGGCGAATATTTCTGGGGACAACTGTTCGGTAAACCGTGTCACCAAAATAGCGAATTAGCTGGCCGTTAACTTCCAGGGTGAGCTTATTTCTGGGATCATACATGGTACGCACGATACCCTCGATTTTTAGTTGCGGATTCAGCCCGTCACGAATTGCGTTAATCGTGTCCATCAACGCCGACAAGCCTTCAAGGGCGTAGTATTCGCACTGCATGGGTATCACCACGCCATCGGCGGCTACCAGCGCATTAATTGTAAGCATGCTCAATGAAGGCGGGCAATCAATAACAATGTAATCGTAGCGTTGACGTACCTGGTCGATTTCCTGGCGAAGACGAAGCTCCCGATTGTCTTCGCTGATTAACTCAACCTCGGCAGCAACCAGATCTCCATTCGCTGGCAATAGATCGTATTCAGCGTCTACCGGCCGCAGCACAACCTTATCGAAACTTGCCTGCAGCATCAACACGTCATAAATGGAGTTATTCAGGCCAGACTTGTCAATTCCGCTGCCCATCGTCGCATTGCCCTGCGGGTCCAGATCAATCAACAGTACGCTCTTTCTGGTGAATTTTAGTGATGCCGCAAGATTAACCGAGGTCGTTGTTTTTCCAACCCCCCCTTTTTGATTCGCTATTGCGAGAACTTTGCCCACATTGATAATTCCAACCTCTTGTCAGACGACTTCACGAGAGCCTTTCAGGCTGACTCTTCGAATTTTCACGCATCACCTCGATGAGGTGCCTTGGTGATTCACTGCCGGGTATTTTTAGTTTGATGGCTTTTGTCACCTCAAACCCTGCTGGCAAATTCTTTATTTCGTTCTCTGGATAATGCCCTTTCATCGCCAACAATTTACACTTGTTGGAAAATATTGGCTGCAACTTAATGATCGCCCCGGCAAGCGTTGAGAACGCACGACACAGCACCATATCAATTTGCCGCTTGCTTTGATAGTGTTCTATCCGACAATTTTTAACCGAAATATTCGCCAACTCCAACTGTAGTTTAGCCTGAAACATGAATCGGGCTTTCTTTCCATTACTGTCTATCAAGACAAATTCTGTAGCTGGATTCAGGATTGCCAGAGGAATTCCAGGCAGACCGGCTCCAGCCCCCATGTCGGCGATTAGTGAGCCGCGCAAAAACGAATTAATCGAAAGGCTGTCCAGAATATGCCGAGAAACCAGGGCGTCGATTTCATTAGCCCCCAACAGATTATAGACGGCATTCCATTTTTTAAGCAGATCTGTGTAAGCCAGCAGCGAGCGACTATTCGCCTCGCTGTAGACTAGCGACAGTGCGGACATACCGCGTTCTAACTCATCTCTTGTTGTCTCGGGCATCTGCGCTTACCGTCGAAGCTGGCCAGGCTTGCGATTTGTTGTACGGTGCTTTTTAAGATAGATGAGAAGTAGCGATATTGCCGCAGGTGTTATTCCTGGAATGCGTGAAGCCCGGCCTATGTTTTCCGGCCTGGCTTCTATCAGTTTCTGTTTGAGCTCATTCGACAAGCCTTGCATCCGCTGGTAATCGAAGTCGTCAGGCAGCAGCGTGCCTTCCTGTTTCTTGAGTCTTTCGATCTCGGCTTCCTGTCGGCCAATATAACCCCGGTACTTGATCTGAATTTCGGCTTGTTGATGTGCCTGGATTTCTATCGCCGATTGCTCCATCGTTGAAGCAGGTACACCGCTAACCGCCTCCAGTAAGGCCCGCTGCTCAACGCCCGGTCTCGCCAATAGGTCGGCCAAATTGTATGCCCGGGTAATGGGTTTCTCTAACAGCAGATTAACCCGTTCGGCCATGTCCGTATCAGCTTGCACCCAAGTGCTGCCAAGGTATCTTAACACTTCATCGATTCTGGTTTTTTTCTTGCGGTAAAAATCCCGGCGCTCATCACAGACAAGGCCCAGCTCCCTGCCTTTTTCAGTGAGACGCAAATCGGCGTTGTCTTCACGCAGGGTTAATCGGTATTCGGCTCTGCTGGTGAACATTCGATACGGCTCGTTCGTGCCCAGGGTAATCAGGTCATCAACCAGAACCCCCATATAAGCCTGATCTCGACGCGGGCACCAGCAGTCTTTTCCTCTGGCGGCAAGACCTGCATTTAAACCTGCCAACAAACCTTGTGTGGCCGCCTCTTCATAACCGGTGGTCCCATTTATCTGACCGGCGAAATAGAGACCTCTAACGAACTTTGTTTCCAGAGAATACTGCAAATCCCTGGGATCGAGGAAGTCATATTCAATGGCATAACCGGGGCGAGTGATATGCGCGTTCTCAAAGCCTTTTATTTCACGAACCATTTTTTGCTGAACATCAAAAGGTAAACTGGTGGATATACCATTTGGATAAAGCTCTTTCGTCTGTAAGCCCTCTGGTTCGACGAAAATTTGATGCGAGGATTTATCCGGGAAGCGCATTACCTTGTCTTCAATCGATGGACAGTAGCGGGGTCCGGTTGCCTCGATAAGCCCTGTGTACATCGGTGATCGATCCAAACCGTCCCGTATAACATCGTGGCATTTTTTATTAGTGGCGGTGATGTAGCAATTTATCTGTGCCGGGTGATCTGATTGTTTTCCCATGTAGGACATAACCGGCAGCGGTGTGTCTCCCGCCTGGATTTGCATCACCGAAAAATCGACGGAGTTTGCATCGATGCGGGGTGGCGTTCCTGTCTTCAGGCGATTAACCCGAAAGGGCAGTTCTCGCAGGCGCTCGGCCAGTGCAGTCGCTGGTGGATCACCGGCTCTTCCACCTGCGCTATTTTTCAGGCCAATATGGATCTTGCCACCGAGAAATGTGCCAGTGGTTACTACCACACGGGCTGCTCTGATTAGCATCCCCATTTGCGTGATGACGCCTTTTATTTCCCCGTCTTCAATCAACAAATCATCGACTGACTGTTGAAACAAAGAAAGATTTTCCTGCTGTTCCAGAATTTCGCGGATAGCCGCTTTGTAGAGAACCCGATCCGCCTGCGCTCTGGTTGCTCTGACAGCAGGACCCTTGCTGGCATTCAGCACTCGAAACTGGATGCCAGCGCGATCTATGGCTTTTGCCATCGCGCCACCAAGGGCATCAATCTCCTTCACCAAATGACTTTTTCCAATACCACCGATTGCCGGGTTACACGACATTTGACCGAGGGTCTCAATACTGTGCGTAACCAGCAAGGTCTGCACACCCTGACGCGCTGAAGCCAGGGCTGCCTCGGTACCCGCGTGCCCGCCACCAACGACGATTACGTCAACTGTTTTATTGTATTCCACGTTATATCCAAAGCTTTGGTCAGGGGCTGGCAAGTATAAAGCTAATTTTTGAAAGTTATAGCTCTGCATTAATAAAATAATTATCTAACTATTTACTGTAGTTATGTATAGTCAGTATATTGATGTTGTTATTGATAGTAAGGGCAATTTCTGTTGATAAGCCTAAATAAACCTGAAACTTCAATGACCTGGCCTGGTTGTAAAATGGTTTATAAGCCCTGAATAGAACGGTAATAAGCTATTGGTCGTTGGGTATATAATTCCGCTCAATCAGGCTGCTTATTTTTTATTGTAAACGATTCAGTGCTTATTCAGTGGTTTGTTCGAGTTAGCCACAGGTTATTAATGGTTATTTGCGTGTCTATGGCCAGCGGGCTATAACCGGGCGAATTGAAGAACTCATTTTCCAACACAGAAGTTTGCGAATATTTCCCCTAACAAGTCGTCACTGGAAAACTCGCCGGTTATCGCGCCTAGCTGCGCCTGGGCAAAGCGTAAATCTTCGGCTATCAATTCAAGTGACGATTGGGTATCGATGTGCTGTAAGCCTGATTCGAGCAGTTGTTTAGCCTGGACCAGGGCGTTGAGATGCCTTTCTCTGGCGACAAAGGTACTTTCCTCGCTGGCATTAAAACCAATGACGTCTTTTAAATGGCTTCTCAGCAAATCGACACCAGTTCCTTTTTTGGCAGAGAGACTAACCGTGGGTATAGTCAGCCTGGAAAATTTAACACTGCCTGTGGTTGCCTGTTCATTCTTGAGTAAATCGATCTTATTGAAAACAAGTGTGGTATTTTTCAGGTAAGCCAGGTCATTAATTGATTTATCAGTCAGTAATACCAGGCTTGCCAACAGTTTTTCCACAGCTTCTTCGGCCTCGGTTTTGTCTACTATCAGTAAAATCTGGTCGGCTTGTTCTATCGCTGTTTGCGCCCTGCGCAGACCTTCTTGTTCTACCGGGTTGTCACTAAATCGTAGACCGGCAGTATCGACTATATGCACTGGCAAGCCGTCGATATTAATTTCTTCTGTTAGTAAATCGCGTGTTGTGCCTGGAATATCCGTTACTATTGCACTGGGCAAGCCGGACAGGGTATTTAGTAAACTGGACTTGCCGGCATTCGGTTTGCCGGCGATCACTACGTTTATTCCTTGTTTCAGAAGTGCCCCCTGTTGTGCCTGGGCAAGTGTTGTATTGAGTGAGTTTAAAATTGAGAGCAAGGACTCCCGCACTTTATTGTCAGGGAGGAAATCAATGTCCTCATCGGAAAAATCTATGCTTGCTTCAACATGGACTCTTGCCGCGACCAATTGCCGCAACAGGGTTTCAATTTTGTTGGAGAATTCTCCCTGTAAAGTTCGCATGGCAGATCTTGCTGCCTGCTGTGAGCTGGATTCGATAAGGTCTGCTATGGCCTCAGCCTGTAGCAGGTCAATCTTGTTATTGAGAAACGCACGCTGCGAGAATTCACCCGGAGTTGCCAGTCTCGCTTCTAGTTGCAATACCCGGCTTAGCAGTGCTTTCTGTACATAGATGCCGCCATGACCTTGCAGTTCCAGCACATCTTCACCGGTAAAAGAATTTGGCGCGGAAAAATAAAGGGCTATGCCCTGATCAATGTGCTGGCCGTCAAGGTCCAGAAAATTCGAGAAGTGAGCGTGTCGCGCTGTAGGCGTGAAACCAAGAATTTTTTCACTTATACGCAGAGAGTCCGGGCCGGATATTCTCACGATACCAACAGCCGACCGACCGGCTGCGGTCGCGATGGCGCAGATTGTGTCAGTATCTGGTTGAGGCATGATGATTCATGGTCATTGGTCGAGGTCGTGCCCGCTGGAACTGCCAAACGAACAACTAGCCCGCTTTTTTCGCTTCGTAGGCAGCTTCAATTTTTCGTGTGATATACCACTGCTGCAATATGCCAAGCGCGCCATTGGTCAACCAGTAAAGAACCAAACCTGCTGGAAAAAACAGAAACAAGGCGGTCATCATGATTGGCATCATCTTCATCACCCTGGCCTGCATGGGGTCAGCCGGGGCCGGACTCAGTGTGGTTTGCAAATACATGGTCGCGCCCATAAGCAACGGCAATATAAAAAACGGATCGCGCACTGACAAATCGTTTATCCATAGCATAAAGGGCGCATGCCTTAACTCGACACTTTCCAGCAAAACCCAGTACAAGGCGATAAACACCGGCATCTGCACCAACATGGGCAAGCAGCCACCCAAAGGATTTATTTTCTCTTTCTTGTACAAATCCATGGTCGCTTTTTGCATTTTCATCTTGTCGTCGCCGTAACTCTCTTTCAGTTGTTGCATCCTGGGCATGAGTCGGCGCATCCCGGCCATGGAGCGGTATTGGGTTTCTGATAATTTATAGAAGACTGCTTTCACCACCACGGTAAGCAAGATGATAGAAATGCCGTAATTGCCACTGACGGAATTGATACGGGACAATAGCCAGTAGATGGGGCTGGCGATAAACCAGAGAAAACTGTAATCAATGGTTTTATCTAAACCTGGCGATATATCTCTAAGAACATATTGATCTTTTGGGCCGGCATAATATTGAATAGTATGCCTGCCAGTCTCACCCGCAGGCACATCGAAAGCACTGCTGGTGAATTCACCGTAGTATTGATTGCTACCGTTTTTCCATGTGGTAAATTGGTTTGTTGTGCCTGGCTCGGGCACCCAGGCAGTGATGAAATAATGTTGACTAAAAGCCATCCAGCCGTCACTGGTTTCCAGTGTTAATCTGCCATTGTCGTCGTCGATGTCGTCGAATTCAATCTCGATGTAGGGGTCATCGGTAACGGTGGTAACAAAGCCCAGATAGGTTCTGCCAAAACCACCTGCATCACTTGGATCGTCGAAGGCGTCGCGTTTTATCTGACCGTAAGCATTTGCCTGCCAGCGTGTAGTTGACTTGTTGTCCACGATAAAGATGATGTCGATCAAGTAACTATCTCGATGGAAACGGTAGCGCTTGGTTATCTCCACGCCAGGTTCGGCCGTGGTTGTTAGATCCACATCCAGGTGGTCAGCAGAATCGCGCAATGTATAGCTATTGGCATTTGACCTGTAGGCAGCGCGGCCTTCGTTGTCGACACCGTTGCTGCCGATTAAACCGCTTTGCGCTATGTATTCCCGGCCAGCCTGCTTGTCCAGTAAGACAAAGGGGTCAGCGGCAACATCTATTTGTTTCAGATAAAGAGGCAGTGCGAGATAAACTATGTCTCCACCGACAGGGTTTATCCGAACGTCAAGGGTGTCGGTATGCACTGAAATTAATGTTTCGGCAAGGTTTTCGCTGGCCAGTTGTGTGTTGCCTGGCGGAGCTGCCGCCACGGTGCCAGTGGACATGACCGCCGGTGCGACAGGCACGGCGGTGGGTATATCACTTGGCAAATCAGAGCCAGTGTTGGTCGTATTGACTTCGCCAGCCAGCGGCGGGATTTCCAGGCGTGATGAACTGCCATCGTCAATTGTGGGAGGGTAATCGTCCTGCCAGGCCAACAACATCAAATAGGTGATAATTGCCAAAGACGTGTAGAGGGCAAATCTTGTTAAATCCATGTTGTCCTGCTTACTTAGACCAATGACCAATCGAGTCCTGGTTTTCGGGAACGGGGTCATAACCCCCTTCATGAAAAGGATGACAGCGACAGATTCGACGAACCCCAAGCCAGGATCCTCGCAATGCGCCGTGGGTTTGTATGGCTTCTTTCGTGTATTGAGAACAGCTTGGGTGGAATCGGCATTGATTACCGATGAGTAAACTCAGACTGGACTGATAAACACTGATAAGCCGAATAAGAAGTTTGTCCAACATGGTAGATGTTTGCCTGCTGTCTTTAGTTTGAAAGCGCCGTATGCTTTCGCTTACTGTCCAGGTCTCGCCATAAAGACTCGATAATGTCATTCAGCTTCTTATTGTTCAGCTTATCAGCATCCTTTCTTGCCAACACAACTAAATCAAGCCCGTTTAACAGCGCCGTATTGAGGCGAAAAGCGTTTCGAAGTTGACGTTTTAGCCGATTACGTTGCACTGCCAAAGCAATATTTTTCTTTGCGATAACCAAACCTAATCTGGAATTTGGCCTGTCGTTGCCTATAGCCAGCACGAGAAAGTGGCGACAGGAGACTTTGAACCGGGCTTTGCTGAAAACAGCTTTATAATCAGCCGCTTTTAGTAACCGTGAAGTTTTTGGAAAGCCGAACCCGGGCACGTTTGTTCTCTCTTTCCATTTGATTAGACAATCACTGAACAGCAGAGAAGGCAGAAATCACGCTGAAAGTTTGGCGCGTCCTTTGGCACGGCGTCTCTTGATAACCAGACGACCGCCTCTGGTTGCCATACGTGCTCTAAATCCGTGGGTTCGAGCTCGCTTTATTACGCTGGGTTGAAATGTTCTTTTCATAGTAATTTATTCATAGTAATTTATCCGATTCTTCAATCACAAACTGAACAATAAGCGGTTCGAAAACGGGAGCGCAGAGTCTAGTGGTTTTAGTGTGAACATGCAATACCTAAAATCACATACTCAAAAATCCATTGTGTCAGCGCAAAAAACATGTCGGTTCAAGCAAGGATTGATGCAGGAACAAGGCAAAAGCTGTTAATACACCAGGCAAGATCGGATTAACAAGGTTCGATGCTATTTGCCTGCTTATGCGCCGAATTGGCGACAAGAAGGCCAGGTGCTGTAGTTTGCTAGTTACGCGCTAAAAAGGCAAAGTCTATACCAGAGCCGAAAAAAGAGCCAAGGTCACCACTTCGATACAGTGAACGATTTAATGGCTGATTTCAATGCGGCTGCAAGAGGCAAAAAACAGGCCGACTTAGCGAAGAATCGGAAGCTAATCCCATCCAGAACTTAATCACAGCTTATCCACAGCTTTGTTATCAACAGCGGTGGAATTAAACGCTAAATAGTTGTATTTTTTCACTCGGGTTTTTTCAGTAAAAATGGTGCAAGCCATTGAATTATATAAGTATAATTTAATATGGAAAAACAACACTTTAGGATGGTGGCTGGTGGATAACTCTGTCTCTTGTGGTTAGAATTGCAGCCTGTTTTACTAAAACAATAATTCCCCCAGGCAAGAAAAACGTGGCTGTAGCGATCTGGCAAGAATGCATTGACTGCTTAAAAGCAGAATTACCCTCCCAGCAATTTAATACCTGGATAAGACCGTTGCATGTCGAACTGGAGTCGGCTGTTTTGCGGGTAGTCGCGCCAAATCGATTTATTCAGGACTGGGTCAAAGGGAAGTTTCTTCAACGTATAAACCAAATTGTGGGTGAAGCGAGCGGCGAGCCTCTGGAGGTGAGACTGGAAGTTTTTAGTGGAGAGCCACTCGATAGAGCAGCAGGTTCGATTACACAGAGAACACCGGCGAAGACAATAGTGTCTGATCAGGCTCTTCACTTCCAGGCCACGGCTGATGTAGAGCAAAAGACTTCTGACCCTCGCATAATGGCAGAAACAGAACGCCGAAATATTGATATCGTCATTGAAGGCAAACTAAGACATAGAGGTGCTTTAAAACGGGAAAACACATTCGATAACTTTGTCGAAGGAAAATCAAACCAACTGGCCAGAGCGGCGGCGATACAGGTTGCCGAAAATCCTGGTTATGCCTATAACCCGCTGTTTATCTATGGTGGCGTAGGGCTGGGAAAGACTCACTTGATGCATGCTATTGGCAACTATTTAGTGGCCAAAAAACCAGCTGCGAAAGTCGTTTACCTGCATTCGGAAACCTTCGTCGCGACCATGGTGACGGCTTTACAACTCAATGCCATCAATGAATTTAAACGATTTTACCGCTCTGCTGATGCCTTGTTGATTGATGATATCCAGTTTTTCGCAGGAAAAGAGCGTTCACAGGAGGAGTTTTTTCATACCTTTAACGCACTGCTCGAAGGGGGCCAGCAAATTATACTGACCTGTGACCGATACCATAAAGAGATAAACGGCCTGGAAGAGCGGCTTAAATCGCGGTTTGGCTGGGGTCTAAGTGTCGCCGTGGAGCCACCCGAACTCGAAACAAGAGCCGCTATTCTTATGAATAAAGCGGCTCTGTGCAACCTGACTCTACCCAATGATGTTGCTATGTTTATTGCGCAGCGGCTAAGGTCCAATGTCAGGGAGCTGGAAGGTGCCTTGAAGAGGGTCATTGCCCATGTTAATTTCACCGGCGAGAAAATTGATCTTGGGCTTATAAAAGAAGCACTTCGCGATTTATTTGCGCTACAAGACAAACTGGTAAGCATCGATAATATTCAACGGTCGGTGGCCGAGTACTACAAAATCAAGATGGCGGATATGTTATCAAAGCGCCGCAACCGTTCGGTGGCGAGGCCCAGGCAGGTGGCGATGAGCCTGTCGAAAGAGCTAACCAACCACAGCCTGCCAGAAATCGGCGATGCCTTCGGGGGTCGAGACCACACCACGGTATTGCACGCCTGCAAGCAAGTAAAAAAGCTGCGCCATGACTTAATAGATATACAAGAAGATTATAACAACCTGCTGAGATCGTTATCTAGTTGAGTTCGCATAGCCCAAATTCAGGCACAGAAAATAAGGGAAAGCAAAGAAATGCATTTTGTAATTTCGCGCGAAGCGCTATTAATGCCTCTACAGCTAGTTAGTGGCGTTATTGAAAGAAAACAGACCCTGCCGGTATTGTCCAATGTTTTGCTGGTTTTAAACGACGGTGAGCTTTCACTCACAGGAACAGATCTGGAAGTAGAATTGATTGGTCGGGTCGCTGTAGACGAAACTCACGAGCCAGGCGAGGTCACCGTTCCTGCGCGCAAGCTATTGGATGTTTGGAAATCATTATCAGACGATGCCGTGGTTGAGCTGTCTTTGCATGAGAGCAAACTAACCGTAAAGTCTGGTCGCAGCAGGTTTACACTCATCACCTTGCCAGCATCCGAGTTTCCGGATGTCGAGGAAGAACCAGATACCTTTTCGATTAACATGGCGCAGAGCAAACTTTGTGAACTGCTTAATAGCACCAGCTTTGCAATGGGCCAGCAAGATGTGCGCTACTACTTAAACGGTATGTTATTTGAGATAGCCGCTGGCTACCTTCGAGTTGTTGCCACCGATGGTCACAGGCTGGCCATGGAAACATTGAACATGGATAATCCGGTTAGCGAAGTACAACAGCTTATTGTGCCCAGAAAGGGCATTATGGAATTGACTCGATTGCTGGCGGATGGCGAGGGTGATATCTCTCTCACCTTCGGACAGAATCACATTAGAGCGAGCGTGCCCGATTTTACCTTTACGTCCAAATTGGTGGATGGAAAATTTCCGGACTATAACCGTGTTGTCCCCAAAGGAGGCAACAAGGTGTTGATCGGTGATTGCCACGAATTACACCAGGCTTTTTCGCGAGCCGCAATTCTCTCGAACGAGAAATTCCGTGGGGTTCGGCTTATGTTGTCTAACGGGGAGCTTGAAATTCTGGCCAATAATCCTGAACAGGAAGAGGCAGAGGAAATAGTATCTATTGATTATGAAGGTGACTCATTGGAAATCGGCTTTAATGTGAGCTATCTAATTGATGTGTTCTCTACCCTGCGTAGCGAAAAGGCCAGGATTACCTTATCGGACCCTGGTAGCAGCGCATTGCTGGAGGCGGAAGAAGAAGGCAGCGACGCGTTGTATGTGATCATGCCAATGCGCCTCTAGCTGTTGTTTACTAACCGCAAGGCATAACAAGGCAATAAGTGCGACTCGTTTCATGAGTACTATCCGCAGGCTCACTATTTCGGCCATTCGGAATATTCTTCAACTCGATATTACGCCCTCACCGACAATTAATGTCATCTATGGCGAAAACGGATCGGGCAAGACTAGTGTTCTCGAAGCAATCCATTTGCTTGCCAGTGGCCGGTCGTTCAGAACCAGCAAGTTAATCCCCGTTATAAATAACGAACAAGAAGAGGCGATTGTCTTCGCGGAGCTGGAAGGTGGAAGCCAGATTGGTTTAAGCAAGTCTCGTCGGAAAAACCACGAACTGAGGTTTCGGTCTGAAAGACAGCGCAACTGGGAAAACGTTGCCAGAGAATTACCTGTTCAGATTCTTGACTCAAATTCCTTTCTGTTGTTGGAGGGCGGCCCCAAGTCCCGAAGGCAGTTTTTAGATTGGGGGGTGTTTCACGTGGAACAAAGCTTTGTTGCAAATTGGCGCCGAACCAGAAAATCCATCGCGAACCGAAATCTGGTATTGAAACACCGCAGCCCTGATTACGGTCAGATAGCCGCTTGGGACTCAGAACTCTGTCAGGCAGCCAATGAGGTTCATAATGCTCGACGTAAATATTTTGCTGCTTTCTTGCCGCTATTTGGGGATATTTACCGGAAAATCGGGGGCGAAAAGGCCGAACTTCTAGAAATTGGCTATGAGCGAGGTTGGGACGGAGATAAAGAGCTAGGTGATGTGCTTCTCGAAAATAGAGAGATTGATGCGCGTTATGGAGCGACTCAAAGCGGGCCGCATCGGGCTGATCTTCTGTTTAGGATCCGCCGTAGCAAAGCTGTTGAGATATTGTCCAGAGGGGAACAGAAAACCCTCGTCAGCGCGATGAAGATCGCGCAGGGGGTATTGCTAAGTCGAGCGCGGAATCGCGGTTGCATATTTTTGGTGGATGATCTGCCCTCGGAACTCGACCGTGATAATCGCGCTGCTGTATTTCAGCAGTTAGTTGAAATGGGGGGTCAGATTTTTGTTACCTGCGTGGAGGTTTCAGCGCTTCTCGACTCTCTGTCTGCAATGCCCAAAGTGGCAAAGTTCCACGTGAAACATGGTACAATAACAGCTTGATTTCTGGTTGAATTATACGATAGCAAGAGGACTGCTGGTAGTGGCTGCTAACCTAAAACCCTGGAGTAGAAGCATGAATGACAAACCCAACACTGAATACAATTCCGATAGCATCAAGGTCTTAAAAGGCCTGGATGCTGTAAGAAAAAGACCGGGAATGTATATAGGTGACACTGATGATGGAACCGGATTGCATCACATGGTGTTTGAGTTAGTGGATAACTCAATTGATGAGGCTCTTGCTGGCCATTGTGATGAGGTGGAGGTGGTCATCCATATAGGCGAAACAGTGACGGTATCTGATAATGGACGCGGAATCCCAACGGAGATGCACAAAGAAGGCGTCTCTGCCGCTGAGGTTATTATGACCGTTCTCCACGCTGGCGGTAAGTTCGACGACAATAGCTACAAAGTGTCTGGCGGCCTCCACGGAGTGGGTGTGTCAGTAGTGAATGCCTTATCCGAAGAATTAAAACTCACCATACGCCGCGACGGCAAAGTGCATGAGCAGGACTATGCGCACGGGGTGCCAGTTGCTCCCCTGGCGGTGGTGGGAGAAACCACTGGCTCGGGAACAGAGTGTCACTTTAAACCCTCCACTGATACGTTTTCCAACGTTGAATTTCATTACGATATTTTGGCCAAAAAATTGCGCGAGTTGGCATTTCTTAACGCAGGGGTTGCCATACGGCTTGCCGATGAGCGCTCCGGGAAAGAAGACCTATTTAAGTACGAGGGCGGTCTACGAGCTTTTGTTGATTATTTAAACAAGAACAAGACGGCAGTGAATAAGATATTTTACTTTAACACTGAACGCGTAGAAGACGGCATAAGCGTTGAGGCTGCTCTGCAATGGAACAATTCCTACCAGGAAAACATCTTCCCCTACACCAACAATATTCCCCAGCGTGATGGCGGCACACACCTGGCTGGTTTTCGTGGTGCTTTGACCAGGGTATTAAAAAGCTATATTGACAAAGAGTTGGCAAATAAAAAAGGGAAAGAAGTGGTCACCTCTGGTGATGATGCCCGAGAAGGTCTAACCGCTATTATTTCTGTCAAGGTGCCAGATCCGAAATTTTCCTCTCAGACCAAAGATAAACTGGTTTCCTCAGAGGTCAAGGCGGTGGTCGAGCAGGAGATGGCCGCCCATTTTAACGACTACTTATTGGAAAACCCCCAGGATGCCAGGTTGATCGTGGGCAAGATGTTAGATGCTGCCCGCGCTCGGGACGCTGCCCGCAAGGCGAGAGAAATGACTCGCCGCAAAGGTGCATTGGATATAGCTGGCCTGCCGGGAAAATTAGCCGACTGTCAGGAGAAAGACCCTGCTCTTTCCGAAATATACATAGTGGAAGGTGACTCGGCTGGCGGATCCGCGAAACAGGGCAGGAACCGTAAAAACCAGGCTATTCTGCCGCTGAAAGGTAAAATTCTAAATGTAGAAAAAGCGCGCTTCGACAAGATGCTCAGCTCGGTAGAGATTGGCACATTGATCAAGGCGCTGGGCTGCGGCATTGGCAACGAGGAATTTTCCCCGGAAAACTTGCGCTACCACAGCATAATCATCATGACGGATGCAGATGTAGATGGATCCCATATCCGAACGCTCCTGCTAACCTTCTTTTTTCGGCAGATGCGTGAGCTGGTAGAGCGCGGCCATATTTTTATCGCCCAGCCACCGTTGTATAAAATTCGCAAAGGCAAACAAGAGCAATATTTGAAAGATGACGGTGAACTTGGTGAATACCAAACTCAAATTGCTCTCGAAGGGGCAAGTCTCCATGTAAATACCGATGCGCCGGCCATTGCCGGGGACGCATTAGAGTCATTGCTGCATAAATACAACAACAGTTACGCGATCATTAGTCGTCTGGCACGGTTGTACCCAACCGAAATTCTCGAAGCGATGATATTTACTCGCACACTGGCAGAAGAGGACTTGAAGTCTGAAGAAAAAGTAAAACAATGGCTGCAAGAATTAAGCACAAAGTTTACCGGGATGCACCCAAGTGTGAGTGTTAACTATACACTAAACGTCACTAAAGATAGTGAGCGCCAGCTATTCCTCCCTGAAGCAACACTTAATCTTCATGGCCTGGAAAAGATGTATGGCTTCAGCAGGGATTTCTTCCACTCGGGAGAATACCGGGCTATTACTGATTTAGGCGAAACACTGGATGGCCTTATTGAAGAGGGGGCGTTTGTTAAACGAGGTGATAAAACAGAGGAAATTAGTTCTTTCGCAGAGGCCATGGAATGGTTGAGGAACGATGCAATGAAGGGCCATTACCTACAGCGTTATAAAGGGCTGGGCGAAATGAACCCAGATCAGCTCTGGGACACAACAATGAATCCAGAGACAAGACGAATGCTTCAGGTCACCATTGAAGACGCCATTGGTGCAGATCAACTCTTTACTACCCTGATGGGAGATCAAGTTGATCCGCGACGGGAATTTATTGAAGACAATGCACTGGCGGCTGAAAACCTGGACATATAAACACTGGGGCTCTAGCCCAATTCAGTGACAGTTTGACGAATCCAGTTTTCTACAGTTTTGGTGAGTTCGCTGGCATCGCGATCGGTGGTTTCTATCTTCTCTCCGATAACAACGGTAATAAGCCCAGGTCTCTTTATGAATTCTCGAGCTGGCCAGCAATAGCCTGCATTATGAGCGATAGGCACGATATTGGTTTTTGCGGCAAGCGCGAGCTTGGCTCCACCTCGTGAGAAAGGTTTGACGGTACCGAATTGCATGCGACTTCCTTCTGGAAACACGATAACCGAATTGCCGCTTGTTACTCGATTAACACCCTGTGTTAACAAGGATCGAGCCGCTTCTCTGGGTTTACTTCGATCTATCGCAATCGGATTAAGCAAACGCATAGACCAGCCCCAAAAAGGGATAAGCATAAGTTCCTTCTTGAGAATAGGTGAAACCGGGAATACCAGTTTGTAGAAAAGAATGGTTTCCCAACTACTCTGATGGTTCGCCAAAATGACAGCTGGTGATGCGGGAAGGTTTTCACGCCCGATGATTTTATAGCGCACGCCACAACATAGTCGAAGCCATCCAAGTGTGAAGCTGCACCAAACACTGGCACAAGTATGTCGCCCTTTGGCAGTAAGGAACAGAAACAACAAAATAAGCAAAACAGAGAGAATAATGGTAGCTACATAGTAGCCAAGGTAGAAAAACGAAGAACGAATCCCAAGCAAGATTTTACTCATCATCTTGCCCTGCCAGCAGCTGGTGAACAGCAGATGCCAGGTCATCAAAAATCGGGATGTTCAAGGTCTGGTCCTGCAAAATTTTCTGTTCGGTGATGCTTCCCTTGCCGGTACGAACCAGGATGGGTTTGCAGCCAAACGCAAGAGCCGCTTGTATATCCTTAAAGCTGTCCCCTATAAAGAGTGAGCCGGCCAGTGTGCAGGAAAATTCGTGTTCGATTTGTTGCAACAAGCCGGTTTTTGGCTTCCTGCACGCACAGTTTTCATCGGGAAAATGTGGGCAGTAAAAAATACCGTCAACCGAGCCGCCAGCTTCGTCCACCATGGAGCATAACTTATGATGTATGGTAGACAGCGCCTTGTCAGCAAATAACTCTCGTGCCAGGCCAGATTGATTTGTTGCTATAGCTACCGTAAACCCGGCGCGGCTCAAGTCAGCAATTGCCCCGATGCTTCCTTCGAGCGGAATAAACTCCTCAGCCGACTTTATGTAATCATCCGAATCATGATTGATAACACCATCTCTATCCAGCACAATAATCTTCATGATCACCCGCTCTGAGTAGTCTGGACTAGCTTGAGTGCAAACAGGATATATCGGCTACCTGCAGGAAGAGATTGCGCAGTCTTTGAAGCAGTGCCAGCCGATTAGCCTGAACCGTTTTGTTATCACACATAACCAGCACATCATCGAAGAACTTATCGACAGTATTTTTTAGCTGACCGAGCTCATCCAGGCCTTCCGCATACCTGCCAGAACTAAACAAAGGAGCCACGTTTACCTCTTTGGCATTTAATTCCCGAAAAAGAAGTTTTTCGGCCTCTTCTTCAAAAAGAGAGTCATCAATGGAGGATATCTGAGAGGAATTCGTCACCTTGTCCAGCAGGTTTGACACACGCTTATTGGCGGCAGCTAAAGCAGCGGCTTGCTCCAGGCCAGCAAAGCGAGCTACTGCCTGAATCCGGTTATTGAAATCCAGCGGTTTTGGTGGCCTAAGCTCCATCACTGACTGGAACACATTGCTGGAAATACCCTCGTCAATGTACCAATTACGGAAGCGCCCAAGCATAAACTCGAAGACTTTATCAGCCGTGTCCGCTTGCACCTCGACCGCAATAAAACCTGCTATAGCGGTGTCGATACACGCCATCAGGTCTAAATCCAGTTCATTCTCCACCAGTATGCGCAGCACACCAATTGCTGAGCGACGAAGCGCAAAAGGATCCCCGGAACCGGTAGGAGGCTGTCCTATAGCAAAGAGACCGACGATGGAATCCAGCTTGTCGGCCACGGCTAAAATACTACCGGTTACGGAAGATGGCAGGACATCGCCGGCAAATCTGGGCATATACTGCTCATTAATCGCCGCAGCGACCTGCTCCGGCTCACCGTCATTGCGCGCATAATAAGAACCCATGAGACCCTGCAGGGCGGCAAATTCACCCACCATATTGCTTACCAGGTCACACTTGGAAAGCAGAGCGGCTCTTTCACAGTGGTCCGCGTTCGCGTTTACTCGACCGGCAATGAATTTTGCCAGTTTTGAAACTCGTAGACTACGTTGGTAAACCGTGCCCAGTTTTTCCTGAAACACGACTTTTTTGAGTTGTTCCAGCCTGCTCTCAAGAGTGTGCTGTTTATCCGTTTCATAGAAAAATTTAGCGTCGGCCAGGCGAGGGCGAATTACCCGTTCATTACCCTCTATTACCTGTGCGGGATCACCGCTGCGAATATTGCTTACAGTTACAAAATGCGGCAGCAAGGCTCCTTCTTTATTTACCAGACAGAAGCACTTTTGATGGGACTTCATGGCCAGTACTAATGCTTCTGCTGGTACCTCAAGAAACAGTTCGTCGAAATTACCGGTAAGCGCCACCGGGAATTCTACCAGGCCGGTTACCTCATCCAGCAGGGATTCGTCCACAACCGTGCTTGCATTCAGTTTCACCCCTTCGGCAATTACCAAACAACGGATTAGCTGTTTGCGTTTGTCCGGGTCGGCAATTACATTCCCTGGATTTTCCAGCAAGGATTCGTAGTCCTGTGCGCTATCGACGCGAATAGCTTGTGGATGGTGAAAGCGATGGCCATAGCTGTGCAGGCCCGATTCGACGCCCATGATAGTCGTCTCTACCAGCTCTTTACCAAATAACATAAGAACCCAATGCACTGGCCTGACAAACTCGTCTCTGGATGATCCCCAGCGCATACGCCTGGGAATGGGTAACCTGGCCAGCGCCGCATCAATGATGCCGGGCAATAAGTCCCGAGTGGCTTTTCCTTGTTGAGAAGAACAAAACGAGAGCTTATCAACACCGTTTTTTTCTGTAGTGGTTAATTGGGAGACTTCAACGCCACAAGAGCTAGCGAAACCGCGAGCCGCCGGGGTCGGATTGCCATCTGCATCAAAGGCGGCAGTTACGGCAGGGCCAAATTTCCTGGTTACCTTATCTGCCTGATTTTGGTCGAGATCCAAAACCACCAGAGCCAATCTTCGGGGCGTGGCAAAAGACTTTACCTCGGCATGGGCTAACGACTCTCCCTTAAGGCCGTTGACAACACCGCTCTGAAAAGACTTCAACAAATTGCCCAGTGCTTTTGGAGGTAGTTCTTCAGTGCCAATTTCTACCAAAAAATCTTTTGTTGACATGGCTATTTTCCCAAAAATTCTCGGCGCAGCTCCGCGCTTGCCAATGGAAAGCCGAGTTGTTTTCGGCTCTCGAAATAGACTTCCGCCAGCGCGCTGGCCAGGGTTCTGACGCGAAGGATAAATCGCTGCCGTTCTGTCACTGAAATCGCATTCCTTGCATCAAGCAAATTAAAATAATGGGATGCCTTTAAAACCTGCTCATACGCAGGAAGTGCCAATGTACTCTCGATAAGAGCCTGGCATTGACGTTCGCAATCATCAAAATGCCGAAACAGCACATCTGTACTGGCATGCTCAAAATTGAATGCCGACATTTCTACTTCGTTCTGTTTAAAAACATCGCCGTAGGTAACCACGCCATCCGGACCGTCTGCCCACACGATGTCATAGATGCTATCGACCCCTTGCAAGTACATGGCGATTCTCTCAATGCCGTAGCTTATCTCGCCACTGACGGGATAACACTCAAGCCCCCCTAGCTGCTGAAAATAGGTAAATTGAGTCACCTCCATACCGTTTAGCCACACTTCCCAACCCAGGCCCCATGCGCCCAGGGTCGGTGACTCCCAATTGTCTTCAACAAATCGTATATCGTGGATAGACATATCAATTCCCAGAGATCGCAGTGAATCCAGATAGAGCGCCTGAATATTCCCGGGAGAAGGTTTTAATATCACCTGAAACTGATAATAGTGCTGAAGGCGGTTGGGATTTTCCCCATAACGACCGTCAGTCGGCCTTCGGCAAGGCTGAACATAGGCGGTATGCCATGACTCCGGGCCGATGGCACGCAAGAAAGTCGCAGGATGAAAGGTTCCTGCACCTACTTCCATGTCCAAAGGCTGCATGATGACGCAGCCCTGGGCTGCCCAAAATTGCTGCAAGGAAAAAATGAGTCCCTGAAAAGTACCACTGTCCGACTTTGTGTTCACGCGCTGACCGATTTACTTGGGTAGTGTTGACCGTTGGTTAAAGTGGCAGATGGTAAATGACCAAGAAGTTAAAGGCTTGCAATTATCCCCGATTATGGCTAACTAATCTACTCTCTCTCCTCCGCCAGGATAAGAACTGACGTTCGAGAATTCCCATGATTGTGTCTGATGCGGAATTGTGCTTCCATTTCCAAAGTTAGAAAGCTAATCCCCTTCCCCAAGAGTGAGGTATTGTTATCGCTACATTCAAGTATTTTTTCTTGCTGGTCTTTCTTTCTATAACTGCCCGTTTGCCGCTGGGCGTTCTTTATGGGATGGCGGCAATGTGGGGATCACTGCTTTTCTTACTGCCAAATCGCGCCAGAGACACAACGCTAAAAAATTTGCGAGCGTGCTTTCCCGAGCTAGGCGATAAAGAAATAAGAGCGCTGGCTAAAGCAAGTCTTTCCAGCACCGCCAGCACCGCTCTGGAGATGGGGAAGGCATGGTTGCTACCCGTTGAGAAGACATTTTCTCTCGTTACCGAGACAGAAGGTTTCGAGGAATTCCACGCGGCGGTTGCTGAACAGCAAGGCATCATCCTGCTAGCCCCCCATTTAAGTAATTGGGAAATTTTCGGTATCTATGCGTGCAGAGACATAGATTCCACGGTTCTGTATCAGCCTCCCAAATTACCCGCCCTTGATCGCCTGTTGCAACGCACACGATCCAGAGGCGGCATCAAGATGGCCGCTACCGACCGAAAAGGCGTGGCACTGTTGTTGAAAGCGCTGCACGCAGGCGAGCTTGTAGGAGTACTTCCCGATCAGGTACCAAACGACGAGGGAGGGCAATTTGCTGACTTTTTTGGCGAGAAAGCGCTCACCATGACCCTCGTGAGCAAACTGATCACAAAGTCCCGCGCGCGCGTGTTTTGCGGATTTGCCAAACGGCTGCCCGGAGGCAAAGGCTTTCGATTAATAATTCGAGAGGCAGACCAGCAGATATACAGCGACGATTTGGCCACCTCGGTACTCGGCTTGAATCAATCGGTAGAGCAATGTGTGCGGATGGCAGTGGAGCAATACCAGTGGGAATACAAACGCTTTCGACGTCGCCCTGATGGAGAAAAGTTTTACTAAATTTGTCCTGGATAGCCGACTGGGTTGTAAGCCGAAGCAGCGTACCCGGAACTTTACATCCCAAACCCCAAACCCCAAACTCTGAGCGCTAAAGAAGTGCCGCCAGGCAGGTGGCTGGATTTAACTGATCAACTCACGAAGGAAATCGCTATCTTTTCCAGAACATGGGCGTAAACAAAACCAACAAGGTAAAGATTTCCAATCGTCCCAGCAACATGGCGAAACACAGAATCCATTTCGCCGTGGCGGAAAGATCACCGTAGGTGACGGCAACATTCGCCAAACCAGGCCCCAGGTTGTTGATACATGCCCCAACAGCACTGAAGGCTGTAATAATATCCATGCCGGTGGCAAGCAATGCCAATAGCATGGCCATAAAAGCCATTACATAAACGGCGAAGAAACCCCAGACTGATTCAACCACACGATCGGGCACCGGGTTGCGACCCAGCTTGATTGGAATGACCGCTCGGGGATGTATCAAACGCTGCACTTCTCTAAAGCCCTGTTTGAAGATCAATAAAATTCGTATAACCTTCATGCCGCCGCCAGTTGATCCAGCACAGGCACCGATGATGGCCGCATAGAGCAGCATATAAGGCAGAAACAAAGGCCAGGAGTTAAAATCGGCGGTGGCGTATCCAGTTGTCGTTGCGAACGACACGACTTGAAAGACACCCTTTATTGCCGATTCGAAAATGCTCGGGTAAGTATCTGAGAAATAAAGAATAGAAACCGTAACGGCAGAGACAAAAACCAGAATAAATGTATAGAACTGACACTCAGGGTCGGTTAAGTAATGCCGCAGCCGACGTCTTTGCCACGCCGTGAAGTGAAGCGCAAAATTAACACCGGCAATGATCATAAAAATAATCGCTACCATGTCCACCGCAGGATTATCGAAATAACCCAGACTTTGGTCATGAGTGGAGAAGCCGCCGATAGCAACAGTGGTGAAGCTGTGGCTTATTGCGTCGAACAGGCTCATTCCAGCCAGCCAATAGGCCAGGGCACATACCACGGTAAGGGTCAGGTAGATGTACCACAATGCCTTGGCTGTTTCCGCCAACCTTGGAACCAGCTTATTATCTTTTACCGGTCCCGGGCTTTCTGCACGATACAGTTGCATGCCCCCTATTCCCAGCATAGGAAGCAATGCCATCGCCAGAACGATAATACCCATGCCCCCTAGCCACTGTAGCTGCTGTCTATAGAACAGGAGTGATTTGGGCAGTTCATCCAGGCCTGAAATTACCGTGGCACCAGTTGTGGTCAGGCCAGATAATGATTCAAACACAGCATCGCTTATTGATAACTCTACCGCGGAGGAAAAGAGGAAGGGCAGGGATCCTGCTGTGCCCAGAACAGCCCAGAATAAGGTGACGACCAAGAAACCGTCTCGTGTTCCCAATTCAGCGCGGGAGCGAAGAGTCGCCAACCACATTAGAAAACCAGGGCTGAAAATGAGGAGCAGTGAGTGCAGAAAAGTATTCGCCATGCCGTCTGCGTAAATGAAGGACACGATCAGGGGAGGCAGGTTGCCCAGTATGCTGAATAGCATGAGTAAGATGCCTAATATTTTTACGATGATTGAGGCATGCATAGTTTTGGCAGCGCCTAAAAAAAACTAAAGCCGACCTGGAACAGTCGTTCTACTTCGGGAATTCTTTTTCGATCAACAAGGAACAAGATCACATGATCATCGGGCTCTACCACGGTGCTGTCATGAGCAATTAGTACGTCATTGTTTCTGACAATGGCGCCGATGGTGGTACCTTCAGGCAGGTCGATTTCCTCAATGGCACGCCCAACGACCCTGGATGACGCTTGATCTCCGTGGGCTATCGCCTCCATGGCTTCGGCAGCACCCCTGCGCAAGGAATGTACATTAACCACATCGCCCCGGCGAACATGCGTTAACAGGCTGCCAATAGTTGCCTGCTGCGGCGATATGGCGATATCTATTTCTCCACCCTGTACCAGGTCTACATAAGCCGGGTTGTTAATCAGCGCCATTACTTTTTTCGCGCCCAGTCTTTTTGCCAGCAGAGAAGACATGATGTTTGCTTCGTCGTCGTTGGTCAGGGCGAGGAAGACATCGGTGTCAGTAATATTTTCTTCCATTAATAATTCCTGCTGCGACGCTTCACCATGTAAAACGATGGCCTGACCCAGCGATTCAGATAAAAAGGCACAACGCGTCAGGTTCCTTTCAATAATCTTTACTTGATAACGATTCTCAACACTTTCGGCCAGGCGCATGCCGATATTCCCGCCACCGGCGATTATTAACCGCTTATAGGGTTTATCCAGACGTCGCAATTCACCCATGCAGGCGCGAATATCTTTCTGTGCGGCGACGAAAAATACCTCATCATCTGCCTCGATCACTGTCGCGCCCTCTGGAATAATTGGGCGGTCTTTCCGAAAGATGGCTGCCACGCGAGTGTCAACTGAAGGCATGTGCTGCCGTAGTAATCTAATTTCTTGCCCTACCAGGGGGCCACCGTAGTACGCTTTCACAGCAACCAACTGAACTTTGCCATCGGCAAAATCCAGAACCTGTAACGAGCCGGGCAAATCAAGCAAGCGCTCAATGGCGCTGGAAACAATAAGCTCCGGGCTTATTACCGTGTCTACCGCAATACCGTGCCGACCAAATAGCTTGTCGCTAACGAGATAGGATGAGGCGCGAATTCGACAAATCTTTTTGGGCGTTTGAAACAGAGAATAAGCGACGCGGCAGGCTACCATATTAATTTCGTCGCTTTCTGTTACGGCAATGATCATATCCGCGTCTTGACCACCTGCTCTTTCGAGAACATCGGGCAGTGATGGATGTCCTGCGATTGTGCCAATATCAATATGGTCTTTAAGTTCGCGGAGTTTCTCGATGCTGGAATCGACCACCGTAATATCATTGAACTCATTGGCCAAAGTTTCGGCTAGCGTGCTGCCAACCTGGTTGGCACCGAGGATTATTATTTTCATGCTGGCCTTATTACTATAATGACCGTAGTTAAGTGATCAACCCTACCATTCTAAAAATCCTATGCGATGCCTTTTCGTAACACCGAATAGAAAAAACCATCAGAGCCTAAACTTGTGCCAGGCAGGAGCTGCCTGCCAAACTTGCATTCTACTCCCCAATCGGCCGCTATGGCTTCATATTTAGCGCTATCGGATGAATCCAGAAAGCGCTTTATGATCTGTTCGTTTTCCTGGCGCAGCAAAGAACAAGTGGTATACAGCAATACTCCCCCTGGCTTGAGACATGCCCATAAATTGCGCAGCAGAAGGAGCTGGATTCGCGCCAACTTTTCAATATCTGACGGTTTTCGAAGCAATTTGATATCCGGGTGTCGTCGAATTACCCCGGTGGCAGAACAAGGGGCATCCAGAAGAATGCGGTCAAAGCGCCTTCCGTCCCACCATTGTTCGACATCAGTGGCGTCAGCTTTCACCAAATTGGCTTGCAGTTGTAGCCGTGTCAGGTTCTCTTGAATACGGTCAAGCTTTGACTGGGTCTTATCTATCGCGGTTATTTTTGTTAGTGAACACGCACTTTCAAGAATATGACAAGACTTTCCACCCGGCGCAGCGCAAGCATCCAGCACCCTGTGTGCTGGATGCAACTGGAGTAAATCAGGGACCAATTGAGACGCCTCGTCCTGGACACTGAGCTTCCCCTCGGTAAAACCAGGAATATCGGCAACGGCACCGGGTTTTTCCAGATAAACCGCCGAGTCGCTTAGTGCGCCCGGCGTGGCCACAATATTCTGTTTAGCCAGTAGTTGCAGATACTGAGCTCTGGAATTTTGCCTGCTGTTTACTCGAAGAGTCATCGGCGGCCGTTGATTACTGTTTCGGAAAATCTGCTCAGCGTGATTCGGCCATTGACTGAAAATTTCCGATTCAAGCCAGCCGGGAAAGGAAAACAATCGAGTCGCCTCTTCAGAAAACAGCGTTTGTTCCAATTGCTCCCGGTTTCGCTGAAACCCGCGCAAGACCGCATTTACCAAGCCCTTTGCCCAAGGCTTTTTAAATACGCTAACTGCCGAGACTGATTCGTTGATTACCGCATAGTCAGCCACTTTCAGCTCGCGCAGTTGATAGAGCGCGCAAATCATCAGGCATTTCAGGTCAGCATCCTGTTTCTTCAGTGCCTTATTGAGCAATCTGTCAAGCAAAGACTCAAGCAAGAAGAACCAGCGGCAGCAGCCATAACTGCTTTCCTGTATCAGCCTGAATTCAGGATGGTCTCGGTGCTTATTGAGTTGTGTGGTCAGTGAGCCACGATTGGCAAGCAGGTCACTCAAAATTTTGGCAACGATAGCCCTGCTATTCGAGTTGCTCATGTTTGCGCATGTTCTACAGCAGTAAATTGCCTGCCTGCTTTAAAAAAATCTGGCCGTGAACCCGCAATTTCTTGCGCTGTGGCAGGGTTCTTGCCGGGAAATTGCACACGAAGTACTTCCAGCGCAGAGCAGCCGCAGCAAACAATAAAGTGCCTTTTGCCGCTAACAACAATGCGGCCAGGAACCGACTGAAAGTTTTCAGTGGAAATTTTGGCTTCCATAATTCTAAGGCGATGTGTGCCTAAAAAAGTATAGGCCGGGTTTCTGCCTATGCCTGCCCGTATTTGTCTGTCAATATGTTTTGCGGAAAGAGTCCAGTCAATGAGGGCTTCGGATTTTTCCAGTTTAGCGGCGTAGCAACTTTCAGAATCCAGCTGGGGCAAGGCGTTTCTGCGAAAGTCTTGCAGCTTGTCGAGTGTGCGTAGCAGTGCTGTTTGCCCTGCTTTGACAAGTTTCTGTTCCAGCTTGAGGCGGTTGTCCCCAGCCTCAATCTGCACAGTTTCCTTATCGAGAATCGCACCCGTATCAAGCCCTTCATCCATCTGCATAATAGTGACACCGGACACCTTGTCGCCAGCCAGAAGCGCACGTTCAATCGGTGCCGCACCACGCCATCTTGGTAACAAAGAGGCGTGGACATTGATACAGCCAAATCTGGGCACATCAAGAATGGATTTTGGTAGAATTAGTCCGTAGGCAACAACCAACAACAAATCGACAGCTAGAGCGGCCAATGCCGCCGCTTCTTCAGCAGATTTTAAACTAGTGGGCTGAAAGATGGGAAGGGAATACTTTTGCGCTATTTGTTTAACGGAACTTGCCTGTCGTTTCAGTCCCCGGCCAGAGGGTCGATCGGCTTGTGTATAAACAGCCACTACCTCATGCCCGGCATCCAGCAGTGCCTGCAAATGGGCAGCAGCAAAAGCAGGTGTTCCTGCAAAACAGATGCGCATTTTATCCATGGCCTCAGGCAGACTTCTTATGCTCCTTTTCGAGCTTGCTGCGAATCCTTTGTCTTTTTAATGTGCTGAGGTAATCGACGAATAACTTGCCATCGAGATGATCAACCTCATGCTGTATGCAGGTGGCCAGGATACCCTGCGCCGTGATTTCAAATTTTTCGCCGTTGGCTTCCTGCGCAGTGATGTTAACCGATCGTGGACGCGAAACAGTTTCGTAGAAGCCAGGCACCGAGAGGCAGCCTTCGTCGTAGGCGGACAGTTCGCCCTCCAAAACCCCAAACTCTGGATTAATAAATACTTGAGGGCTGTCTCGATTTTCCGATACATCAATTACCAACAGCCGTTTGTGTACGTTCACCTGAGTAGCGGCAAGCCCTATTCCCTGTGCTTTGTACATGGTCTCAAGCATATCTTCGATCAAGACCTCCAGATTGGCGTCGAAGACAGTAACGGGTTCCGCTATTTTCCTTAGTCTGGGGTCGGGAAATTCCAGAATTTGCAAAATTGACATCGTCTCGAAAGCCTGTGGAAATGGTGTAATGTGCAGTAGGTGAACAGTTTCTACTATAATTATAGCGTATTGCCAGGCTATCAACTTAACATTTTTGGCGCGGAATGCTACTAATGAAAAACGCGGGAATCAGACAACTGTTTTTGGCCTGTTGAGTACAACTGACGAGCAAGTGCTGAGCCTGGAGTTCGGCTAGTCAGGTTTTGCCAGCATCATCAACAATGTCTCCCCAGATAGGCGAAAGAGGCTTATTAACACTGGCAGCAATGAAATACGGCCTAGTGACCGCTTACTAATCAGGGCAGGATCCAGCATCGATGCCACTATTTTTAGTCGGGACAGCCTGACTATAGCAGGCCATGACATCGGCCTCCTTCTCGTCTATAAGACCGTCGAAAAATTCAGCTATGCAGTAATACTCTCCAGCTGTCGAATTCTGCGACCAGCTCTACAACCAGGTTCTCAGTCCATAATTAAGCCTTTCGATTTTACTTGACTAGACTTAAGTCTTTCGATTTTAGCTAAACAGATCAGGGCAGTAGTGGCCTCGTTATTCCTCGACTGCGCCAAATACCAGGAAGTTGCTTCCTTACAACGGCCGAATGACCAGGTCGGCTAGAAACCACCTGCCCATTGATCACGGATAAACTATGGACCTGGAAATCTGCCAGCAATATTTACGGATATTTCACAGCCATTCACTCAGTGTTTCAGTTTTCTCCAGATTGCTAAAAGAATTTGGCACCCTGCAAAAACTGGTGAGCCTGTCCGAATCAGCGTTACGCGCTCTGGGCCTTGGTCGCGGTCAAATAGAGACAATCCTCAGCCCGCTCTCTTCTGTTGAAGCGCTACAGCAGATTGACGCCGATCTTGAATGGAATAGCAGGCCAGAGAACGCTATCGTCTATTACGAAAACAAAGACTATCCAAAACTACTTCAAGAAATAGACTCAGCTCCGCCGTTGCTGTATGTAACCGGGGCTGTCGCCAGCCTGGCTGCGACAAACTTTTCCATTGTCGGCAGTCGCAAGGCGTCCAGTTATGGCAGGCGAAATGCCTACTGGATTGCGCAGGAACTCAGTGCCGCAGGACTACAAATATGCAGTGGGCTTGCCCTGGGCGTAGATACCCAGGCACATCTGGGTGCGCTGGACAGCAATGCGACTACAATAGCAGTTATGGGCACCGGTGCCGACAAAATATACCCCGCTGCTAATGCCGAATTGGCAAAAAGAATCAGTGAAAACGGCGCCCTGGTATCTGAATTTCCGTTGGGTGTGGCACCGAAGGCGGCAAATTTCCCGCGCAGGAATCGCATTATAAGCGGCATCAGTCTGGGTACTCTGGTGGTGGAGGCAAATACCAGAAGCGGTTCGCTGATTACATCTCGCTTCGCCATAGAACAGAACCGCGAGGTGTTCGCTTTCCCGGGCTCGATAAGCAGCCAGCAGTGCCGTGGCTGCCATCATCTTATTAAGCAGGGTGCCAAGTTAGTCGAAGAGCCCATCGATATTCTGGAGGAGTTACGAATCAACCACTCCCTGGTGTGCGCTGAGACCAGGGATACCGAAACCAGAAAGAATCAGGCGCTAAATCTGTCCGCGAAGGAGCGGCTTGTGCTGACTACAATTGGCGATCAAGGCAGTCTTTTCCAGTCGCTACTGGATGATAGCAAACTGGATGTTCAGGAACTCAACCTGCACCTGCTACAGTTAGAGATGGCGGGTTTGACTTGCCTGGAAGGAGGACGCTATTACCGCGTTTGTTAGTTTTCTTGCATAGATTAGCGGTCTGATGTAGTTTCCTTCTTTCGCCATTTTCCAGGATTTAACCACCATGAGCAGTCCGTTTGTAGCCATCCTGATGGGATCCGAGTCCGACTTGGACATAATGCAGTCTGCTGCCGACATCTTGAAGCAAATGCAGATCTGCTACGAAATCAAAATCACCTCAGCTCACCGTACGCCCGGTATCACCCAAAGCTATATCAGCGATGCCGAAGCAAGGGGCTGCAAAGTATTTATATCTGGCGCCGGGCTTGCCGCTCACCTCGCCGGCGCTACTGCCGCACATACAACCGTGCCAGTCATAGGGGTACCCATTGATTCTGGGCCATTGAGTGGGTTGGATGCACTACTTTCCACTGTGCAAATGCCGGCCGGGATTCCTGTCGCTACAGTAGCCATAGGTAAAACAGGTGCGAAGAATGCGGCCTATCTGGCCGCGCAAATTCTGTCACTGGCTGATTCGGGTTTAGCCGAAAGAGTTAAGGCTGAACGTATCGCCAACAGCGAGAAAGTGCAGGCCCAGGATCAGGTGCTGCAGGATTCACTCAACCAGGTTTACTAGATTCGGGCAAAGGTAAACCCTTGTTCACTAATCGCCCGCCAAGTGAGACTATCCTGTGGACAAGCTAAACCTTCAACTGGCTTGCCGAAACTTAGAGCAAGGCAAGCTTATTGCCTATCCCACCGAAGCGGTTTGGGGCCTGGGTTGCGACCCCCAAAATGAAAAAGCCGTTGGCAGAATTCTGCGATTAAAGGCTAGACCAGTGTACAAGGGATTGATTCTGGTTGCGGCTACCAGGGAACAGTTTGGCAAGCTGTTGCACGGACTAAGTAGTAAGCAGCAAGCACGCTTGCAAGCATCCTGGCCTGGCCATGTCACGTGGCTGATTCCTGATCCGGGTCAGTTGATTCCTGAATGGATCAAGGGAAGCCATCAGTGTGTCGCTGTTCGAGTAAGCACACACCCCATAGTCCAGCAGCTTTGCACGCTTTTCGGCGCACCTATCGTCTCAACTTCAGCGAATAAAACCGGCGCGGCTGAAATTAGATCCAGAGCCACACTTGAAGAGACATTCGGCGGCAGTATTGATTGTATTGTTTCTGGTGAATTAGGGCGGGCGGACAAGCCTTCGGAAATGAGAGATCTTATTTCAGGGAAAGTAATTCGCTAAAACGCCAGCAGCAGGCCGATAAGTCTCAGTAGCCAGAGCCGCAAGAGGGCAAGAGGGCAAGAGGGCAAGAAATTGACTGTAATTGAAACAGAAGAAGTAAAAAAATTCCTGCTGAACCTGCAAGCCCGAATTTGCCATAGCCTGGCACAACTTGACCCCGATGCGAACTTTCAAACTGATCAATGGGAGCGGGAAAAGGGTGGGTCTGGAATTAGTCGACTACTAAGCGACGGCACCGTGTTCGAGAAAGGAGGGGTAAACTTTTCCCATGTGTTCGGTGATGCCATGCCAGCGTCGGCCACAGCGACAAGGCCAGAACTGGCAGGAAGAGCTTGGCAGGCAATGGGTGTTTCTGTGGTTATTCATCCACTCAATCCCTTTGTTCCGGTCTCACACGCGAATTTCCGGCTGTTTGTTGCGGAGAAAGAGGGAGAACAGCCGGCGTGGTGGTTCGGTGGTGGCTATGACCTGAGCCCCTGCTACGGTTTCGAAGAAGACTGTGTGCATTGGCATCAACAGGCCAAAAACGCATGTCAGGACTTTGGTGCAGAGTACTACCCACTTTTCAAGAAGCAATGCGACGACTACTTTCGAATCAAGCACAGGAAAGAGCCGCGGGGCATAGGAGGCTTATTCTTCGATGACTTTAACGAATTAGGCTTTGATCATAGTTTCGAATTCGTACGATCGATGGCCAATAGTTACCTTGATGCCTATATGCCAATCGTCAGCAAGCGGAAAGACCTGGCATACACTGACAGGAATAAGCGGTTTCAGGAATATCGCCGTGGTCGCTATGCAGAGTTTAACCTGGTTTATGATAGAGGCACGCTGTTTGGTCTACAGTCAGGCGTCGGTAGAATTGAATCTATACTTATGTCTCTACCGCCAGTAGTTCGCTGGATTTACGATTGGCAACCGGAATCGGGCAGCGAAGAAGAGAAACTCACTGCTGAATTTCTGAAACCCAGGGAATGGGTGTAAGCTTCTACGCCTGTTAGTAGCAGGAGAACTGAAAATCGTGTCCAATTACGCCGTCGTCGGGAATCCCGTTAGCCACAGCAAGTCGCCGCTGATCCATTCTCTATTTGCAAAACAGTCTGATCAGAAAATGAACTACAGGGCGATTCCCGTGCAAGAAAGCGAATTCAACAGCTTCGTTACCGGGTTTTTTGCCGATGGTGGCGAAGGGCTAAATGTCACCGTCCCTTTCAAAGGCAAAGCCTTTAGCCTTGCTTGCAGTTGCTCCCCCGAGGCAAATCTGGCACAGGCAGTAAACACGCTGTTTCTTGACAAGGAAGGAAACATCTGTGGCACCAACACCGATGGCATTGGACTGACCACAGATATAAAGAGGAACCATGGTGTTGAAATTCGTGATCGGCGAGTTCTGATACTCGGCGCTGGTGGTGCCGTTCGGGGTATTTTAGCTGCGCTAATTAATGAGCAGGCCGCCAGCATAACTGTAGTAAACCGAACATTGCCCAGAGCACAGCTATTGATGAAACAGTTTGCCGATGTTGCCCAACTGCAGGCACTGTCTTATCAGGAATTAACCAGGAGAGCGAACCGTGGTTGGCGTTACGATCTAATAATTAACGGAACCTCATTAGGTCTGCATGGGGAGATGCCTGCCATCAGTGCAAGCCTGATAGCGAAAGATTGCTGCTGCTATGACATGATGTACGCTGATGCTGACACGGTATTTGTACAATGGGCGAAACAACAGGGGGCTAAATTAAGTGTTGATGGCCTCGGGATGCTGGTTGAACAGGCAGCAGCAGCGTTTGCCCTGTGGCGGGGAATAAGGCCAGACACAGCAGCCGTCATCGCAGAGCTGGGAAACTATTCCTGAAATTATCGTCCGCCGGGCAAACAAAAGACCGCGAATAGCGGCCTTTTGTTGAAGATTTCCCCGTCAGTGAACTTCTTCTACCTGCACCTCTTCACCGTGACCTGAACCATGAAGATCATTCGGCCCTAGCGCTACAGCATTGGGATCGTGCCCCATGTACTGATATCGAGTGCCAGATGTGTAGAATCCTTCCACTGACATGAAGCCGATTAGTAATAGAAGAACAATGGGTGGCCCGAGGATGGTGAACACCAATGCCATTCGTTCCCAAATAACGTGCATAAAAACCGCCACGATAAAACCGGCCTTTAAGACCATAAATAATATAACCAGGCTCCAGCGCATACTGCCTTGCACATTAAAGTAATCAACCGCGTACGAGAATGAACTCAGCACAAACAGAAGAATCCAAATTTTGTAGTAAATCCCTAGAGGATGTTGTTGACCTGCTTCAGATGACATCTCTGTCCCCTCTTACAATAAGTAGAAAAATGCGAAAATGAATACCCAGACAAGATCCACAAAGTGCCAGTACAGGCCGGTAATCTCTACAATCTCATAACCCTTCTTGTCGTAATGCCCGTTCTTTACCTTGAAGGCGACGGCCAACAAGTAAATAACACCCGCCGTTACGTGCAAGCCGTGAAAGCCGGTAATCATAAAAAACACAGAACCAAATTGCGGTGCTCCGAAAGGGTTACCCCAGGGACGTACGCCCTCCTCCAGAATCAGTTTGCTCCACTCAAATGCCTGCATGCCCACAAAGGATGCGCCAAAGGCGGCGGTGGCAACCATGAACCAGAATGTCTTGGTCTTGTCTCTGCGATAACCGAAGTTTACCGCCAACGCCATGGTTCCCGAGCTGGTGATCAATATGAAGGTCATTATCGCGATAAGAATCAGCGGGATTGGATCACCACCAAAGGACAAGGCAAAAATCTCGCTCTGTGGTGGCCACGGCTGAGTCGTGGTTAAGCGAACATTGAGATAACCGGTAAGAAAACAAGTGAAAATAAACGTATCACTTACCAGAAATATCCACATCATGGCCTTGCCCCAAGGCACATGATAGGTTTGCTTGTCAGCGCCCCAATCATCGACCAGGCCGTCAACGCCGGGCGTAGGCCCTGCTCCACTAACTGCTGCTTTACTCATTCTTATTCCCTGTATATCGTTCTGAATAAATTGTAATTATTCGCTGCTTGATCAGCTAGGTGTTGTGCAACATCGCAAACATGACTAACCACACAATCAGCAAAAAGTGCCAATATAAAGTACAAAGCTTGATACTGAGGCGAAGGTCTTCGGCCTTGCCCCCGGACATCAACCGAATTGAACTTTTACTCCAAACCCACAATCCGCCAAGCAAGTGAGCGATATGCAAACCTGTCAGCAAGTAGAAAAATGAGTTGGCAGGATTAGATGCCATGAAATAACCAGCAGCCTGCAAGTTATTCCAAACCAGCATTTGTCCTGCGATGAATAACAGGGCAAACACGCCGCCGCCGATAAAGGCTGCGATAAGGTTTTTCTGTTTGCCGGCAGCGGCGGTGTTTCGCGCCCACTGGAATAAAACACTGCTTATAAGCAGCAAACCTGTATTCAGCCAAAGCTGCGACGGGTCTGCCAATGGGATCCAGTCTGGCAATGACATGCGAATAACATAGCTGACCGCTAACAGAGAGAACAGCACAGAGGCTACCGTCAAGAAAAAGCCCAGCGCTACTCCTTCTGGAGGTGATTCGAAAACACCCTCCGGATCAAGTCCGCCGATAACGCCCTTTCGTTCCCAGGGCTTTTCTGTCAGTTCTTTAAACAGGCTCATAGATCGGCCTTGGAGGCATCATGGTCAGGATTAAAATGCTGCTCATCTGCGGTTGGTTCTTTACTTTCAGGCACATTTTGCGGAATAAAATCCTCATGTGCGCCCGGTACGCTGTAGTCATAAGCCCAGCGATAAACCGTTGGCAATTCATTGCCCCAGTTACCGTGTGCCGGCGGAGTATCAGGGGTTTGCCATTCCAGTGAGGCAGAACCCCAGGGGTTTGGACCGGCTTTCTTGCCGTTACGCAGGCTCCAGAAAAGGTTGATGAAGAACAATAGTTGGGCCGCACCAACAAACAGAGCCGCCAAGGTAATGGCGGTATTCAAATCCTGAGCGGATTCGGGAATAAAATCAGTGGTTCCCATTGCGTAGTAGCGACGTGGAACACCCAGAAAGCCAAGGTAATGCATTGGCAGGTAGATTGCGTAGGTACCCAGGAAGGTACACCAGAAATGCAGTTTGGCCATGCCTTCGTGGTACATGCGCCCAGTGATTTTTGGATACCAGTGATACAGGGCGGCGAACAATACCAGAACCGGAGAGACACCCATCACCATGTGAAAGTGTGCAACCACGAAATAGGTGTCGGAAAGGGGTAAGTCGATAACCACATTACCCAGGAATAGACCCGTTAGTCCGCCATGGATAAAGGTAAAGATAAAGCCGATGGCGAAATACATGGGCGCATTGAGCCGGATATCCCCTTCCCAGAGCGTCAGTACCCAGTTGTACACCTTAAGAGCCGTTGGCACCGCGATGATCAGGGTAGTCGTCGCGAAGAAGAAGCCAAAGTAAGGGTGCATACCACTCACGTACATATGGTGCGCCCAAACGATGAAGCTTAAACCGCCAATAGCAATGATTGCCCAAACCATCATACGATAGCCGAAAATGTTTTTTCTGGCATGGGTAGACAGAACATCGGATACAAGGCCAAAGGCAGGTAATGCCACGATATATACTTCAGGATGGCCGAAGAACCAGAACAAGTGCTGGAAAAGAATTGGGCTGCCACCGTTGTGATCCAGAGGCGTGCCGGATTCGATCACCGCTGGCATAAAGAAACTGGTGCCAAGCAATGTGTCAAAGAGCATCATTATCGCGGACACCAACAATGCCGGGAACGCAAACAAACCAAGGACAGTCGCGGTTAATATTCCCCAAACTGAAAGAGGAAGGCGCATCATGGTCAATCCGCGGCAGCGATACTGCAGAACTGTAGTCACGTAGTTCAGGCCTCCCATGGTAAAGGCAACAATGAACACCGCCAGAGACAGCAACATCAGCACAATGCCCATATCATGTCCCGGCGTGCCTGCCATCGAAGTTTGCGGAGGATACAATGTCCAGCCAGCCCCGGTGGGGCCGCCACCGACAAAGAAGCTGGCCATCAAGATAATCACCGATAACAGGTAAACCCAAACGCTCAACATATTAAGGAAAGGGAATACCATGTCTCTCGCGCCACACATAAGCGGTATCAAGTAGTTACCGAATCCGCCGAGGAACAGGGCCGTTAACAGGTAAACAACCATGATCATGCCGTGCATGGTCACCGACTGGTAATAGGCACTGGGATCAATCAGGTCGAATGTTTCTGGGAAACCCAATTGCATACGCATTAATAAAGACAAAACCAATGCAACACAGCCAACAGCAATCGCGATGCCGCCGTATTGAATGGCAATAACCTTGTGATCCTGGCTCCAAACGTATTTTGTTACCCAGCTATGGGGATGATGCATTTCCATTTCGGCATCTTGATCAGCCAGTGGCACGTAAGCCATTTAAACCTCCTAACTTTCTATTCTTTGTATCAGCCAGTAACGGCCAATGTCGTTTTAATTTTTTACTGCCAGGCTTTTCAAAGCCTGAATAAATTCCTGTACTCTATCTCCAGGTATTATCTCAAGGTATTGATATAGGCTGCTACGTCTTGAATTTCTTCAACGCCTGACATCGCTGTCGCCATGCCAACCATCTGCTCACCGTAGTCATCACCCGCATGTAAACCACGGATGCCGGCGCGGAAATTGCTAATTTGTGTAACGAAATACCAATCACTCATCCCCGCAAGTCTGGGCGCATCGGTGTACCAGGTTCCGGCACCGTCATCAAGGTGACAAGCGGCGCAGTTGCGATCGTAAATGTCGTAACCATTTTCAGGGTCACCGCTAACGGTAGGTACGGCTGGCGTATCTGGAAGTGTGGCGATATAGGCAGCCATATTTCGAATGGCGTTGTCGTCCACCAGTGTTTGCGCCATTGGCGCCATAGCCGCACCATTGCTGTCGCCTTCGCCACCACGTACGCCTTGCTTAAAGTAGTTAAGCTGTCTTTCGATATACCAGGCTTGCTGACCGGCAAGCTTGGGGCCATTTAAGGCTTGATTGCCTTCGCCCTGAGTTCCGTGACAGGTAGCGCAAAGAGCGTACTGTGCCTGGCCTGCGGCTGGGTCAGCGACAGCTACTGCCTGAGTCTCGGCGAAAGTTGGTTGCTGTGTTATCCAGGCATCGTATTCGCCCTGCGTTTCTACAACTACTGCGCCACGCATGACAAAGTGGCCTATGCCGCAAAGTTCTTCACAGAGAATATCGTAACGGCCAGGTTTGTTTGGCTCAAACCAGAGATAGGAAATCAGGCCCGGCACCAAATCCATTTTTACGCGGAACTGGGGCACGGTGAAATTGTGCAATACATCGTTCGAGCGCAGCAAGGCTTTTACTGGCTTGTCCAGGGGCAGGTGCATTTCGGGGCCAACGACAATCACATCGTCCTGGCCATTCGGGTCTTCGCTGTTAACGCCAAATGGGTTGGACTCAGTTACCAGCAAAGTATCCGCCGTTCCCATTACTCCGTCGGCACCAGGGTAACGGAAGGCCCACTGCCATTGCTGGCCCATGGCTTCGAATTCCGTCGCATCATCAGGAACTGTCACAAAGCTGGCCCATACAAACAGACCCGGTGCCAGCATTGCAATAACACCAACCGTAGTAATGGCTGAAAGACCGATTTCCAATTTGTGGTTTTCTGGCTCATAAACGGCTTTATGGCCGTCTTTTTGTCGGAACTTGTACACGCAGTAAGCCAAAAACAGGTTTACTACGATGAATACAAACCCGGTAACCCAGAAAGTAACGTTGATAGTGAAATCGATTGATCCCCAATCTGCTGCTATATCTGTAAACCACCAGGGGCTGGCAAAATGGAAAATAACTGATCCAATTACCAGCAGAAAAATAACCGCCGCTAAAGCCATAAAGCTGCCTTCCTTCTAAAAATTACAAACGTATCCCGACCGGCGCAGTGATAAACATCCACTGAGCCCTTGAGAAAATTAGTTTTCGTGTTCATCGCGTTCCAGAGGAACAAGGATTGGCGCTTAATTTTGCCATTGCACTGCCAATGAATTCAGCCAATGAGTAGACTCACCGCTTACTCTCGAATGAAAGCTTTGACTCGCCGCTATCCTTGTAAATTATTATTGTCTGGATGGGGCAGTCTTACCCCTCTAAAAGCCTGGCAATCATCCTGGAATTCAAACATTTTCCGCACATCTCTCGCACATCGGAATGCTATAGAAAATCGGTATTCACTGCAAGCGCAATCCATCCGCGACACCCCGCGTGAAATCAGGCAGTTTTGGCCGTCTTCTGTCAGCGTGGAACCAGGCAGCCGGTTTTGCGCGGTTTTTAGTAAGAAATGAGACAAGCCGGCACCTGTGTTCAGCGCATTCATCTTGAGATTCCACGCCAAACATGCTTGAATGCCTGCGCTTCAGGACAGCGACACAGGATTGTAGCTGCTATCTGTTATATACTGCTCCCGAAACCCATCAAACTCATTCAAAAGTTGAGCCGTGACTGAAATAGCCTCAAACCCAAGTTCCAGTAGCTGGCGCGATTTCTATGAAATGTGCAAGCCGCGAGTGGTCATGTTGATGATTCTGACTTCCCTGGTTGGCATGTTTCTCGCTGTACCGGGCATGGTTCCGTTGAAATTTCTTATCTGGGGTAATCTCGGTATTGCTTTAGTTGCGGCCTCCGGTGCAGTGGTTAATCACCTGATTGATCGAAAGATCGACATCATTATGAAGCGCACGCATAACCGGCCCGTCGCGCAAGGTCGCGTGGAGCCGAGGCAAGCGGCGCTATTCGCCTTTGTCATTGGTGTGGCAGGTATGGCAATCCTGTTGTGGCGGGTAAATCCCCTGACCGCCTGGCTCACTCTCGCGTCTTTTGTTGGGTATGCCTTTATCTACACAGGCTACCTCAAGCACGCGACTCCACAGAATATCGTCATTGGTGGGCTTTTCGGTGCTACGCCACCGCTGCTGGGCTGGTCTGCGGTAACTGGCACCATCGATGGTGATGCGCTGATTCTGGTGTTGATCATCTTTGCCTGGACGCCGCCCCATTTCTGGGCGTTGGCCATCCATCGCAAGGACGAATACGCTAAATCCGGGGTTCCCATGCTGCCAGTGACCCATGGCGAACAGGTAACCAGGGTTCATATCCTTGTTTATACCCTGATGCTGGTTGTGGTGAGCGTATTCCCATTCTTCTCGGGAAAGAGTGGTCTGCTGTATTTGATCTCAGCCCTCGCGCTGGGTGCAGGATTTATTGCCTGGTCTGGCTTGCTTATGTTTAAACCCGGGCCTGGTACCGCGATGGCCACCTTTCGTTATTCGATCGCCTACCTGGCACTGCTTTTCATCGCCCTGGTGGTAGATCACTACCTGTTTTAATCCAGCTTACAGATGCAATTCACCCAGAAGAAGAAAATGGCGTTAATCGCTTTTCTCATCTTCGATGCTGTTGTCGTTGCTTTTTTTATCTACTTGCTCCAGCTCAAAAGCGAGCGTCAAGGTGAATCAGCGCTACGCGATATAGGTGTAACAATTTATCCGCAAGCCAGAGCCTTAAGCGACTTTCAGCTCATCGATCAACGCGGCAAGCCTTTCACAAAAAATGATTTTACTGGACATTGGAATCTGCTGTTTTTTGGTTTCACCAATTGCCCTGATATTTGCCCCTTTACTATGGCCGAGCTAAAACAATTCTATGAAGAAACAGGCGCTGGCATGAAGGAAAAACCGAAAATATTTCTCGTTACGGTAGATCCAGCAAGAGACAATCCTGACAGCATGAAAGCGTATTTGGCGAAATACAATGACGACTTTATTGGGCTAACTGGCGACGCGGGAATAATTTCGCAACTAGCGAAAGAGCTGTACGTCGTCTATGGTGATACTGTCGGGCATGAAGGCGGAAGTTCTCCTGACCACAACGAAGCGGCTAAAGAATTGCACAGTGCAGCAAGCCAGGGGCACGATGATTATTTGGTTTCTCACAGCGGGCACATTGCCGTCATTAATCCGCGGGGAGAATATCACGCTGTGCTGCGCGCACCTCATCGAAACAAGGACATTGAGACAGCGTATCTTGCGTTAACAAGATAGCCCGAATTTTAACCGGGATCTGCATAATGGTCGAAAGTACGACTTCAGCCGCGCAAGACAGCTATAGATGGCGGGGCTTATGTACAGGATGTACGCCATGCCGGTTTTGCATCGTTACATGGATGTAACTTATTAGAACAATGCAGGAGCAATTGCCGAGGAGCAAAAATCGGTAAAGGCCCGCTTCCGACCATTTTTTGAATCAGGCAGGTCGCTACCGATTAGATTGAAGAATGCCTGATAAAAAATAAAGGCACAGGAATATAAGTGTGGCAACGACGACAATAGACGGCCCCACCGGCACATCAAAATAGAACGCAGAAACAAGCCCCAACAACACTGAAATCACACCTGTAAGACTCGCTTTTCCCGCCATTTGTTCTGGCGTTGTGGCCAGTGACCGCACCGCAGCAGGCGGAATTATGAGCAAGGAGGTAATGAGCAATACCCCAACAATTTTCATGGAAACAGCAATAGTCAGCGCGATAAGCAGAACCAGGGTCAGCTTGAGCCGGTTTACATTGGCGCCTTCTATTTCAGCTATTTCAGCATGCACAGTGATTGAAACGAAGTCGTTCCAGTACCGATAAAGTACCACGGCTACCAGTGTCACGATGACCAATATCCAGAGTAAATCAGCGTTCCCGATGGTGAGAAGTGCGCCAAACAAATACGCCTCCAGATCCACTCTAACCGAGTCAGCCAGCGCCAATACCACGATGCCCAGCGCGAGGCTGCTGTGCGCAAGAATGCCTAGTAGTGTGTCGGTAGATACGGAAGGTCTACGGTCTAGTAGGGTCAGGATAAAAGCGAAAAGTAGACAACTAATTACAATACTTAATTGGGGATTGCTATCGGTGATGAGCCCTATAGCGATTCCAGGCAAGGCCGAGTGGGCCAATGTATCTCCAAAATAAGACATGCGGCGCCATACAATAAAAGAACCTAATGGGCCAGCGACAATAGCCAGAGAAATTCCAGCAGCCAACGCATAAAGGACAAAGTCCGTGGTGAGAAATACAGCCATCGAATCAATCATTCCCCGACTCCCTGATACTGCCGCCGATGTCATGTTCGTGGTTATGGTGATGGGTATACACGGCCAAATTTTGTGAGGCATTGGCACCAAAAAGGCTCAGGTAGGCGGGATCATTACTCACGTGTTCAGGCTTGCCGTGACAACAAATATGATGATTCAGGCAGACTACTTCGTCGGTGGATGACATGACCAGGTGGAGGTCGTGGGAGATCATAAGCACGCCGCAGCCCTGCTGCGTACTGATCTCACTGATGAGCTGGTAGAGTTCGGCCTGCCCGGCCAGGTCCACACCCTGGGCCGGTTCATCCAGAATGAGTAGCTGTGGTTTGCGTAATAGCGCTCTGGCGAGCAGCACTCGTTGTAGCTCACCGCCCGAAATGGCCGCTAACTGCTGCTGCTCCAAATGGCCAATCTTCAGCTTATTCAGAGTGGCTGACATTAATTCCTTGTCATGCCGGTTGGCCAACTGTAGAAAGCGGATCACAGTCAGGGGCAGTGTTGGTTCAATATGCACACGCTGCGGCATGTAGCCGATACGCAGAGAGGGGCAGTGATAAATAGAGCCGGAATCAGGCTGAAGAAGGCCAAGTGCTATTCTAACCAGTGTGGTTTTGCCCGCCCCATTCGGGCCTATTAGAGTGACTATCTGACCTGCATTGATGCTCAGATTAATATTCTCCAGAATTTTCCTTTCAGCGAAATTCTTATTGATCGATGTCGCTGCCAGCAATACGCCGCCAGAATCCACTTCGGTGGAAGCCGTTGCAGCACTGTCAATCCCGGTAACCTGCATTCGAATTATCTGTCCTGGTTCACGCCAATGTATCAATAGCCGTTATCGTCAGCTCGCTCACGTAGGAGCAGGCAGGACAATGGTATATCATGGCATTGATGTCAAATTATCCTTCGCGGCCTGCGCCGCACAAACAGCCTGAGCCAACAAGTAATAAACTGATGCACAAAACCTGCTTGATTCTACTTTTTTTAGCCGCCTGGTTTTCCGGCACTGTTCGCGCCGAGGTGAACATCGTGACAACAATAAAGCCACTGCAACTAATTGCAGAGGCGGTGATACAAAAGCAGGGCAGTGTTTCTTCTATTATGGATCCGCGCCAGTCTCCCCATCATTTCACCCTGTCTCCCTCCGACCGGATTGCTCTGGCGCAGGCTGATATAGCTATTTGGATTGGACCGCTGTTTGAAACCCATTTGACTGACTTTATTGCCCAGCAAAAGCTGGCAGAGAAGACACTCACGGTGATCGAGACACCAGGCCTTACGCTGCACGCTATTTCTGCCAGTCAACTGGATGCACATTTGTGGCTGGATTCTTCCAATGCGGTCAGGATCGCTGGCATAATCGCAGACCGCGCGGCCAGTTTGGACCCGCAAAACGAAGCAGTTTTCAGGCGAAACCTCAGCCTCTTCGAAGCAGATATTGAGAGATTGAATATTGCGCTACGGCAGAAATTGTCGATTCGCTCCACAGCAAAATACGCAGTCTATCACAATGCCTACCAGTATTTCGAAAAGCAATTTGGTTTGCAGTACGCTATGGTTATTCTGCAAGATGCGGCACTACAACCCGGCATACGCGAGATTGTGCAGCTACGACAACAAGTTCAGCAGCTCAGCCCTTCGTGCTTGCTGCTGGAAATTGATGCCAATGCAGATTTGGTTAGTACGGTTTTAAATGGGCATCAGTTGAAGTCGATAACGGTGGATCTGCTTGGCATCCGCACAAACATTAATCCGGGCGGCTATAGTCAGTTCCTGTTGAATCTGGCGGATGATTTCATTAGTTGTCTCCATGACTAAATTTGTTAGCTTTTTTCTGTCCCAAACGAAGAGAATGTAAAAGGAAAGTAACTTGGCCGAACCCAGACAGTTAATACTCGTTGATGGCTCTTCCTATTTGTTTAGGGCGTTTCATGCCCTGCCCCCTTTAGTGACCAGCACGGGGCAGCCAAGCGGCGCAGTGAAGGGCGTGGTTAACATGATCAGAAGCCTCATGAAAAACTATGAGGACAGCAATATCGCTATCGTGTTTGATGCCAGCGGCAAAACCTTCCGCAGTAAAATTTATCCAGAGTACAAAGCGACTCGTCCACCCATGCCAGATGAACTGCGGTCACAAATTCGGCCGATTCACCAAATCATCGAAGCCATGGGCTTGCCACTTCTGGTTATCAGCGACGTAGAAGCCGACGATGTGATAGGCACTTTGTCGCAGCAGGCTACGGCGATGGGCGTATCCACGTTGATTTCCACCGGCGATAAAGATTTAGCGCAACTGGTGAATGACAAAGTCACGCTAATTAATACGATGACCAACGAATTGTTGGATCATGAGGCCGTTATCGGCAAATTCGGTGTCGAGCCAAATCAGATCATTGACTACCTCGCGTTGATGGGGGACAAGTCGGACAACATCCCGGGTGTGCCAGGCGTGGGGCCAAAAACAGCCGTCAAGTGGTTGCAGAAATACGGCTCTATGGAAGACATTATCGACAATGCAGAAGCCATCGGCGGGAAGGTGGGTGAACGACTCAGGGAAAATATTGATGTAGTAAGGCTGTCGTATGAACTCGCTACGATTAAGATGGATGTAGCTTTGGAGGTAAAAGTAACAGACCTGGTAGCAGGCGTTGAGAACCAGCAGAAATTACACGAACTGTTCGCCGAAATGGAATTTAAGTCATGGATAAAGGAGTTAGAAGAAAAAGGGATAAGCGGCGCCTCTAAAAATAACAGGCTCGCTAACCGTTCCGGCAACGACGCAGCAGGTGCAACAGCAGGTACAGAAGAGGTGGATGTTTCTGTCTCCCCGGATGATATTGACTATTCAGTTGTGTTGAATGAGCAAGCTTTTTCTTGTTTGCTGGAACAGCTCGGAAATGCTGCTGAATTTAGTCTGTCTATGGAAACGATCGGCGAACATTTTCTCGATCAACAAGTGCTGGGACTCGCGGTCTGTATTGAAATTGGCAAGGCATTCTATATCCCGTTTTTGCATGAGTACGATGATGTGCCCAGGCAACTCAACCTCGAAAACTGTCTGGATCAACTAAAGCCGGTGCTGGAAAATCCCGCCATAGTAAAAGTTGGTTACGATCTTAAACAGGTCAACCACCTCTTAAAAAACTACAGTATCAATTTGCAGGCAATCAAAACCGATGTGCTTCTGGCTTCCTATGTGACGAATTCCGTTGCCAGCAAACATCGATTAGCAGATATAGCTCGCAACTATCTCGATCTGTCGCCCACTGATTTGGACAGTTTGTTGGGGAAAGGCAGAAGCAAGCTGTCCACGCAGGAGACAGCTATTACTGATTTCTGTTCTTATGCGGCAGAGAAAGCCGATCACATCCTGCGCCTGGCGATTACTCTGGAGCACAGGCTTGCGAGTAACGGGCAGCTATTGGGTCTTTATCAATACTATGAAATACCTCTAATAGAAGTACTGGGCACAGTGGAACGCTACGGCATCCGGGTCGATGCAACAAGATTGGCCAGGCAAAGTAAACGGCTGGGTACTCAACTGGCCAAATTGCAGCTCGCCGTTTTCGACATCGCAGGGGAAGAATTTAACCTGGGCTCGCCCAGGCAATTGCAGAGTATTTTTTATGAAAAGCTGAAACTGCCCGTACTCAAAAAAACGAAAACCGGGCAAGCCTCGACAGCCGAACCAGTCTTGCAAGAACTGGCAAAGGACTACGAATTACCGCGCCTGATACTAGAGTATCGTTCTCTCAGCAAACTGAAATCAACTTATACCGACAAGCTGCCACTGCAAATTAACAAACAAACCGGTCGTATTCATTCTTCGTTTCAGCAAGCAGTTGCTGCCACCGGGAGGCTTTCTTCAATCGACCCGAACCTGCAAAACATTCCTGTCCGCACAGCGGAAGGGCGAAGAGTAAGACAAGCCTTCGTTTGCGATAAAGGCAATAAATTAATGGCGGCGGACTATTCTCAGGTGGAATTGAGAATAATGGCTCACCTGTCACAAGATGAAGGTTTGCTCAGCGCATTTTCAACTGCGCAGGATGTTCACAGAGCAACGGCCGCGGATGTATTTGGCCTTGCATTGGATGAAGTAAGCGCAGACCAACGCCGCAGTGCGAAGGCGATTAATTTCGGTCTTATTTACGGGATGTCTGCTTTTGGTCTGGCGAATCAATTGAACATTAGTCGCGGAGAAGCCGCGAAGTATGTCGATCGATATTTTGAGAAGTACCCCGGTGTCAGGAAATACATGAATGAAACACAGGCGTTGGCGGATGAAAAAGGCTATGTCGAAACCTTGTTTGGGCGTCGACTCTATTTGCCTGATATTCACGCAGGCAATGGTATGCTAAGAAAAGCAGCGCAACGAACAGCAATTAACGCGCCCATGCAAGGAACCGCCGCAGACATAATTAAGCGTGCGATGATCGATATTGATCATTGGCTGGCGATGGGTGAGCTTGATGCGAGAATGCTATTACAAGTGCATGATGAGCTCGTATTCGAAGTGAGCGAGAAAGATTTGGGCTTGTTATCCGAAGGGGTTAGATTTCGGATGACGACAGCGGCTGCACTGGATGTGCCTTTGCTGGTTGATATCGGAGTGGGTGACAACTGGGACGAGGCACACTAAGGCAGACTACCGTGTCAATCAATGCTGTAACGGGTCAAGCTCCTGGTCGCCTGGTTCATCCCCGTTTTTTGGTGCCAGCCATTCGGTCAGTTTGCTTCTTGCCGTATCCACGCCGGTATTTTTTAAAGACGAAAACAGTTGCATGGACAGCTTGTCCAGACCCTGTAGTTCTTTTTGCACAGCCAACAAGGTATTTTTTGCTGCCCCTCCCTTCAATTTGTCAGATTTGGCAAGCAAGATATGCATGGGCAAACTGGATTGCACGGCCCAGTCAATCATCATCCGATCAAATTCTTTCAGTGGGTGGCGAATGTCGCTAAGCAAAATAAGCCCGGCCAGTGCGTCCCGCCGACGCAGATACTGCTCTAGTTCCTGTTGCCATTTGTTTTTCACCGCCAGCGGAACCCTGGCAAACCCGTAGCCGGGAAGATCCACCAAATGCCTGCCTTCGCCCAGGGCAAAGAAGTTGATTAGACGGGTTCGTCCAGGGGTTTTACTGCTGCGAGCCAGGCGCGTGCGGCCGGTAATGGTGTTAATTGCGCTGGATTTTCCCGCGTTGGAGCGACCCGCAAAGGCCACTTCCGCGACACTGTCGAGTGGGCATGCTTTTAGAGTGGCAGCACTCACTACAAATTGAGCCTGATTAAAATTCATGAGCCAGGGAGGTCCTGTGTTTCTGCTTGTTTATCATTCGGGTGCTGAATGTGAATAAAATAGAGTCGCTGCGCAATTTGCGTTATAATTCGCGGCCTCGATTTATTGGCTCAACATTCTGATTGTTTCATCTGATCAGCATAATGGCAGCTTGTAGTCGGGGTCGCCAGTTTATCTGAATTTGTAAGACGTGACCGGGAAAACCCATGAAGAAAATTGTAATCACTTTACTATCGGCGTTTGTTGCCGGCTTTATACCAGGTCTACTCTTCGCGCAGGGCGATGCGGCGGCAGGTCAGGCCAAATCTGCACTTTGTGCCACTTGCCATGGGGCAGACGGCAATAGCCAACTCGCGATCAACCCCAGGCTGGCTGGCCAGAACGCTCGTTATATGGTGAAACAACTGAAAGACTTCAAATCAGGAGACCGCCCTGGTGCTACAATGTCAGCAATGGTGCTCTCATTAAGCGAGCAGGACATGGAAGACATTGCAGCCTGGTACGCCTCTCAGCTTCCCACAGTTCAGGGCGCTGATCCAGAATCACTGGAATTGGCAGAAAGACTGTATAGAGCAGGCAATTCAGCAATCGCCGTGGCGGCGTGTTCAGCCTGTCACTCGCCGACTGGCAAAGGCAATGCGCAGGCAGGCTTTCCGGCATTGAGCGGCCAACACCCGGCATATACACTACAGCAGTTGAAGGATTTCAGGGCGGGAATTCGACAAAATGATGCAAGCGCCATGATGCGCACCGTGGTCGAGCGTCTCACAGACAAAGAGCTAGAGGCGCTAGCGAGTTATGTCTCGGGTCTACATTAGGGCCAGACAGCGAAATTGCGTTAAACCGGTCAACTACTGGTGTGAGTGAGATGGCCGGGGCAGGCACGCTGTGATAGTGTTTTTTGACACAGGTTTGTAAAACACCAGCCCACTCGACACAGTGAATATATTGGATAGAAAGACGCATTGAACTGAATAATAAAGAACAGACAGATAAACAGACAGATAACAGACAGACAAGAGACGGAGCCACAAGATGAAGAGATCACTACAAATACTAATCCTTGTACTACTAATGCCGTTGGCATTCTCCAGCTTTGCTCAAATAGAAAGATTTGTTGCAGGCACCCATTACACCGAGCTTAAAGCACCCGTTGCTACCAACGACTCCAGCAAGGTAGAGGTGTTGGAGGTGTTTTGGTACGGCTGCTCTCACTGTTTTCGGTTTGAGCCGCTCATCGCTAACTGGAAAGCCAATATGGCCGCAGACGTTGATTTCAGCCGTTTTCCAGCTATGTGGAATGATCTGATGGAAGTACACGCCCAGGCCTACTACACCGCCGAGGCCATGGATGTCCTCGATATAGTGCATGAGCAGGTATTCAACGCCATTAACGTAGAAGGCAATCGTTTAGAGAGTGAGAGCCGGATTGGCAGCTTATTTGCCAACTACGGAATCAATGAAGAGGATTTCAGCAAGGCCTACAATTCCTTCTCCGTTCGTACCAGGGTCAATCAGGCAAAGAAACGCATGCAAGATTACGAAATTCGCAGCACGCCAAATATGGTAGTCAATGGCAAGTACCTCGTTACTACTGGCGAAACGGTACGTACTCAAGTTGAAATGCTGGAAGTTGTTGATTTTCTTATAGTAAAAGAGAGAGCCCAGCTCTCCAGTGGCAGCGAATAAGCGCGGAATTGACTTAGACAAAAGCATCCCGGTTTAACCCGGATAGCCTTTTTATTGTCCCGCTAAAGCGCCTGGTTCGTTACTGTTGTTGCCAAATTCTATCTGGCAACATCGACATCGTCTATCAATTGCTTTATGCGGCATAAAACTATTTTGCCGCTATAACAGTCTCAGGTCAGGGATTTACTAATTTACTCAATAATTTACTCAATAGTTTAGCTCCACGATAGCGGGAACCGGGTTCCCCTGCCCTGTGCGGCTAATCACGTAATGCCTTGAAGGCTCTTACAAGGAAAAGCGCGAATACAGTCTATGCCCAGTTTTGCATTCGACAACTCGTCCTGGCGAGAACAATTGCTGGCTTACCTGCCCACGCAAGTGAAATCCCTTGTTCAGGGCGCCTCCGGGCGTGATCTCATTAAAAAGATCGATGCCTGTTTCCTGCTCCACGGTGACCGGGTAGTTCATCTCGAAAGCAGGGAAATGCTGGAGCTAGCGCAAGAGGATGCGGAATCGGTAGCAGCAGCCTGTGCCCGGATTCTTGCCAAGCTCTCCACAGAGCAACAAAAAGACAGTACGGTCTTATTATTGTTACCGGCCAAATATTTTGTGGCCACTACAACACGAATGCCAGGCATCACCAAAGAAAGTCTCAGTGCCGCTCTGAGAATTCAGTCCGACAGCATCCTGCCGAGTTGTGAAGAAGCGCTATCTCTGGCAATAAACGCTGACTCTGCGAATCACACAGAAGAGCATCTGGCTTTGTGGGCCAGCGAAACCACACTCACGGACTTTTTTGTTGCTTTCGAAGCAAAAAGAATATTCTTGGCCGCAATCAAACCTCGTTTATTGAATGTTACTTCTGGAAAAAATGACGGAACTGTAACAACGGTTGTGGATGTTGATGATAACAGCGAGACCTGCGCTGTAGTTGGCAACGGTGTCGTTAGAAAATGGCTACATGTTCACAAACAAGACCTGCAACAAGAAGTATTTCGGGAGCAGTGGCAGCAATCATTATTGGCAAATTCGCCGGCCAACTCTATCGAATTGCATGATGTGAGAGATTTTCTGTCATTTGCAGATACCGGGGCTAATCAGGATTATTGTTTCTTTGCCAAAGGCGCGCTCAATGCAACACGCAAGACTGAAAAAGGGAAAAGAACCATTGCCGCGGCGGTGGCTGCCTTAGCGATGTTGGCCGTTGCCGCAATGCCTTTCATCTTACAGTCTCTGGAATTCCGCTCTCTTGCGAAGGAGCTGGAATTACAAAGAAACATGGCGACCGACGCACAACAAAATCAAGCTGTAGTAGTTGGTTTCGAAAACGAATGGGGGGCAATCAGTGATTTTCCCGAGCAGAGAATTCGAGAGGCAATGTTCACGCTACAAAATGTTCTCAGGCCCGATAGTTTGACCTCTCTTGAGCTGTCCGAGGGGCTCATAAAAATACAGGGGATCAGCAGCGAGCCACAAGCCATATTGCAGCGTCTGGAACAAGACCCCATGTTCACCGAAGTGATTTTCTCACGGGCAACAAATAACAGTCGTTACTATATTGATCTGCATCTAAGCACGGTGGATTTTGAAGGCTATATGGTGCGTTATTTCCCCGATGAGTAGTTCCTGAATCGAATAGAGAAAATAGTTTTAGAAAAAACAATGCAATTATCAAAACGTGAAAGAAATATTCTACTACTGGCGGCAATAGTGACGCTGGTATTTATAGGCAGCAGCGGCTGGCCTGCCGTGCAGTCTGTGTATGCGCAAAGACAGGCAAATATAGAAAGTGTCGAGAGTGATATCGCGCGTGAGCAACGCCTTATCGAGAACACGGTCAGTTGGCGAGAACGCCGCGTGGAAGTCGAGTCGATGCTTGCCGAGCTGAACAATCAACTGTTCAGCGGCGAAACAATCCCCATAGTAGAGGCCAACATTCAACGTTCCCTGTCGCGTCTTGCCAGAGAGTCGGGAATTACGGTTAGCTCGACACGATTGGCGGATCGCTTGCTAACCGACGGTTGGCTGCTTATTCGGCAAGAGATGTCTTTCAGAACAAACAATCAAGCCTATACAGTCAGGTTTCTGGAAAGATTAGAAAATTCAGCACCGAGACTTCGCGTGACCGGATTCAAGATAAATCGTAACCGTAATCAATACAGCGGTTCAATAACGGTTGTTGGCTTCGCCCGCAGTGAAGGTTTGGTGACAGAAGTGGCCAGCAATCGATAGCCAGGACCAGGTAAAGCAAACAACAAAAGATGCAATAAGACGTAAAAAGATGAATGAAACTGAAAACCAAACCGCAGAAGTAAAAACGGCCGCCATGACCTTGTCTGTATTTGGGCAACTGCTGGAACCGGAAGCTATTGTTCCAGCCCAGGACTTTGCCACCTCTGGCAGGCTTATCTGTGAAGCAGCGCCAGGCATAGAGTTGCGTGCGAAGATTCGTTTCATATTGAAGCAGCCGATTCATTTTGATCTGGGCGTGGCGGATGAAGTCAGGCGACTGATGCGCCATTGGCGAGCCGAGCTTTCCCCGCAAATTGAAAATACCGACGAAGAGCTTTTTGTTTCCGATTTTGCAGATGATGAGGCGCTAACCGATCTGGCTTCTGAAGCGCCAATAATACGACTGGTAAATCATCTTTTCGCGAGAGCGCTGGATCTCAACGCCAGTGATATTCATTTTGAGCCCAACGAAAACCATTTGGATATCCGCTGCCGCGTCGATGGCATCATGACCCGAATAGAGCGATTGCCAATAAAAATTCACACCGCCGTAAGCTCTCGTCTAAAACTCATGGCGAAACTCGATATTGGCGAGAAGCGTTTGCCCCAGGACGGCCGTATAGACTATCAGGTAGGCAACAAGCAACTCGATATGCGTGTATCAACTCTACCGGGGGTACACGGTGAGTCCATTGTACTGCGTATTTTAGATCGAAGTGATACCGCGGTAAGTTTACAACAACTGGGAATGCCAGAAAAAATTCTGGGCCAGTACCAAAGTATTATTGCTCAGCCCCATGGCATGGTGTTGATCACCGGGCCAACCGGCAGCGGTAAGACCACAACCCTGTATGCAACGCTGGAAAAAATTAACAGCGAGAAACAAAAAATAATCACTGTTGAAGACCCGGTTGAATATCAACTGGATGGCATTACCCAGATACAGGCAAATGCCAGCATCGGCCTTAACTTCGCCGAAGGTTTGCGCTCCATTGTGCGACAAGACCCCGACGTCTTGATGATTGGTGAGATACGCGACCATGAAACGGCGGAGATAGCGATCGAATCGGCGCTCACCGGGCATCTGGTTTTCTCAACCTTGCATACCAACGATGCCGCTGGCGCGGTTACGCGCCTGCAAGACATGGGAGTGCAGGGTTACCTGATTAGCTCCAGTTTGTTGGCAATTCAGGCGCAGCGCCTGGTTCGGAGAGTCTGCACCGATTGCACAATAACCCAGCCACTTAGCGCAGATGAAGCCGCCGCACTGGAGATTGAGTTTGGACAGATTACGGAAATAAAACGGGGTAGCGGCTGTGAGCGCTGTGGTCAAACCGGATACCGGGGAAGAATAGGTCTGTATGAATTACTGATCATGAGCGACTCCATCCGCCATCACATAGCGACCGCTGCCGATGCCACGATTATTCGCGAAGAGGCGGTGAAAGAAGGGATGAAAACCTTGCGAGAAGATGCCCTGGAAAAGCTGGCAGACGGCATGACCACTCCGGAAGAAGTGGTCAGGGTGACCAGAGCGATATGAGTGCCTTGCATTTCAAATATCAGGCTTTCGATGCCGATGGCAAAATGTTAAACGGTCAGCTAACTGCCGATACCGAGCGTGAAGCTGTGCGTATTCTTAAAGGAAAGAATCTCACGCCGGTAAAAATACAGACAACCAGGGAAGCATCGGGGAAAATTTATCGCAGAAGAATATCTCACGCCGATGTGCTGGATTTCACCAATGGTCTCTGCACTTTGGTAGAGGCACGGGTTCCAATAGACAGATCGCTGCGCTTGTTAGAAGGCATTACCGAATCGGCAGCGATGCGTGAATTGGTTGTGGGTCTGCTGCGCGAAGTAAAAGAAGGTAGAAGCCTGGCCGAGGCTATGGAAGTGCATCCGCAGGTATTCACCAGGATGTATGTAAATATCGTTCGTGCCGGAGAAGAAGGCGGTATCCTCGATCAGTTGCTTCCAGACCTTGCCGAATTTTTGGAAACCAGTGCCAAAACCCGGCAAGCAATTATCTCGGCCATGATTTACCCCATTGTTCTCCTTGTTACAGGCGTTCTATCTGTTGTGCTATTACTGGTATTTGTGGTTCCGCAGTTTGCCGCCATGTTTGAAGATGCAGGTACTGATATTCCCGCTTCAGCGGCGTTCCTGCTTTCACTCAGTGAAGGCATACAGAGCTACGGCTATCTAGTGCTTGTTTTTCTTGCATTGCTGGTATTTTTTTGGAGGCGCCTTGAAAAAGAGCAGGCTTCGAAATTGAAAAAGGACGGCTTTCTTCTTGCACTACCCATGGTGGGCACCCTTATTCTGTACAAAGATTGCGCCGTGTTTTCCCGCACACTGGGTGCCTTGTTGGGAGCAGGCATTCCCCTGATTCGCGCACTGCGTGTAGCAAGAGAAGTTATCGCAAATACCGTGTTGGCCTCTCACCTCTTGCAGGTAGAAGAGGATGTTCGGGGCGGTGCAGGACTAGGTGCCTCCCTTGAAAAAACCAGTCAGTTTCCAACCTTACTGCACCAGTTGGTAACAGTTGGTGAAGAATCAGGTCGAACGGCGAATATTCTGCTAAAATCAGCGGCGACGTTCGATACCTATGTTCGCAATCAAATATCCAGCTTGGTGGCCGCTTTGCAACCTGCCCTGATAATCATTCTTGCCATCGCTGTTGGCGGCATCACCATCACCATGCTTTCGGCTGTTTTCAGCATGAATGCGGTGGAATTCTAACTCCCGGAGATCATTTTGAAGTTTACCCGCTTTTTACAAACAAACAAAAAACCTTTGCCGGTTCTGCTGCTGGCAATGGTGCTGTCGTCCTGTGCCATTCTGGATACCCAAAAAGATGCCGAAAGCACGGGGCCAGGCAGCACAAATAATGCCCCTCGCACAGCGGTACCAGCCAATGCGGTGGAATTACCGTCTATAGGAAATGCGGTATCTAATGAACAGCAGGCTCTTATTGATAAAATCAATCGTGATGGCCAGGCGCTGCAGTTTGATGGTTTCCCTGACGATGTGCCGATACCGGAAGAAATTAGTGACGATGATGTTGTCGAACTGAATTACGAACAGGCGGACCTGAGGCTGGTATTGGAAGAACTGGCCGATGCGCTGGATATCAGCATCGTTATCGACCCCAGTATTGACAACAAGGTGAGCCTTCGCACCTCGGCCAGTCGCCCGCTGGGGCAGGCCGACATCTGGCCATTAATACGGCTATTGACAAGAGACGCGGGCATAGTACTGGACCGCGTCGGTAATATTTACAATGCCCACCAAATTGAAAGTAGCCTCCCCTTTGAAATCGCTACACCCGACACATTAGGCCAGGCTTCGGCGGCAAACATTCTGCAGGTTACTCCACTGACTTTTGTTTCGCCCGAAGCTGTCATGGAAGTTGTTGAGCCATTGCTGGAACCCGACGGCGAAGTCAGGACGTTAATTGGCAATGGCACTCTTGCAATTTCGGCCAGCGAATCACAACTGCTGCGTATCAATGAACTGCTGTTTCTGATCGATGCCGACCCCTTTCAGAATCAAGGCCTTCATCTATACCAACTTCTCAACGCCAGCGCGGTTGAGGTTGCCGATGAACTGACGGAAATTCTGGAATTGATAGAAGGAGAATCACCGGCCTATCAAGTGAAAGGCATAGAACGCATTAATGCGCTTTTGGTCACCGCGCCGGCTGCGCGCGGGTTTGAAGAAATATCGCGCTGGGTAAAAATTCTGGATGCCGATGGCCAGGAACAAGTGGAGCAGCTATTTCACTATCAGGTGAAAAACTTGAGCGCGGTCGAATTAGCCGAAACTTTATCCGCCGTATTTGGGAACGATGATGAGGACAACGCCGCAGCGAATATAAATCGCGGAGATGATAACCCTGAGGACTCCCCGGATTCTGCAAATCAATCAGATGATGCAACGCCTGATCGCGATAACAACAGTGCGGATACTATAGGTTCTGCCGTATCGGCTAATCTGCTGGTTAAAATTGTTGCCGACGAGGCGACAAATAGTCTTTTGATCAGAAGCAGTGTGCGTGATTACAGGCAGTTGCTTACCACCATAAACCAGCTCGATGCAGTGCCGCTCCAGGTGATGCTAAACGCAGTGATTGCACAGATTACCCTTAGCGAAGCCACTAGATTTGGCGTCGACTGGTCGCGCATAGCCGAGGACAGTGCGCTAAACCCAATTTCAACAGAAACAGCAACTGGATTCTTGCCGGAATCTGGTCTGGAAGGCTTACTGTTTAATAAATCCTTCATCAGGGGAGCCGCTCAAGTCGATGCTACACTGGAAGCTATTGCAGTCAATAATGATGTGCAATTATTGGCAAGACCATCGCTGACGGTGACTAATAATCAGGAAGGTGAAATTCAGATTGGTTCTCAGGTGCCCGTTCAGCAAGGCTCGTCTATCGGGAGCGCTGGCATAGCTACCACTAACATTCAATATCGAGACACCGGTATAGTCCTGTCAATTACGCCACAAATTAACACCGACGGTGTCGTCAACCTTGTAATTAATCAGGTATTACGATCAGTAGAATCTGGCTCGTCAGGTGTAAATAACAACCCGATTTTCAATAACCAGGAAATAACCACCACGGTGGTGGTTAGAGATGGCGAGAATGTAGTGCTCGGCGGTTTAATCCAAACCGATACCGAGAACTTAAACACGGGAGTGCCAGGCTTGAGCCGGGTGCCCTTGTTAGGAAAGCTGTTTTCTTACCAACAACAGGTCATAGAGCGACGTGAACTGTTTATCGTAATCCGACCAGAGATAATCGATTTGAATTCTCAAACCGGGTTAGAATATCAAGACATACTGGATCGGTTTGATATGATTTCGGAGCTAATCGGCGTTGCAGGTACTTGAAGCAGCAACATACACAGGCAATCAACATGAAGCAAACATTGAGTCAAACAAACAGAAACACCCTGGCCATGAACAAGGGGTTCACTCTTATCGAAATCCTGATAGTAATGGCTATTATCGCAATGCTGGCGGTTATGGTTGCGCCGAATCTTTTTAAGCAACAAGCGGGCGCCATGCGCGATGTTGCACTGACCGAGATTTCAACGCTGGAAGCGGCTCTGGATATTCACCGACTTGATGTAGGTGAGTATCCCGATAGCCTGGACGGTCTTATGGAAAATGATTCAGGGCGTGCATCCTGGAATGGCCCTTATCTGCGCAGAGGCGTACCCACGGATCCCTGGAACAACGACTATGTCTACGAATCCAGTGGCCGAGAGTTCACGCTGGTCTCCTACGGAGCGGATGGCGCCAGTGGTGGCGACGAAGATGACGCGGATATCGGGCGTTAGACCCCGCCCGGCTCTATCCCAAACGACAAAGCCCCTTGCCAAGCGGCCAGACGGTTTTACGCTGCTTGAAGTGTTGTTGGTTCTTACCCTGGTGGCCATCGCAACTGTTTTCGTCGTGCCCAACTTTACGGGCCTGGAAGCGCGCAGTTTTAGTGCTCAGGTACGACAGGCAAACTCCTTATTAAATTATGCCAGGCGTACAGCCGTTGTCTCTGGTCGGGTCAGCACGGTCAGCCTTAGTGTGATCGCGGCGCACGAAGCAAATCAGGTTCGACGTGGTGCGGCTGAGCGGCAGCGCGGTACTATCGTCGCCCAATGGAATGGCCCAGGCATAGCGTTACGCTTTCGGGACAGTACTGATCGCGAAGTCGAAGTGAAAGAAACCATTGAAATAACATTCTATCCGGAAGGGGGAAGCACCGGCGGTGTACTGTTGTTTGCCCAGTCAGGTCAACTGGAAATAATCGATATCAATCCCTTCACCGGAAGAATAAGTTCACGGGAGCTGGAAGATTAGTTGCAATGAAGAAGCCACTTAACACGCAGACTGGCTTTACGCTGCTGGAGGTGATCGTCGCACTGACCATCACCGGGTTCATTCTGGGCAGTCTTTCTTCCCTGGTAGGCGGTAGCAAGCAGCTTTCCTGGCGCTCTGAAGAAAGCTTAATCCAGGCCGCCCGGGTTCGGGCAATGACAAATTTTGCATTACTGGAAAATGAATTTGTTGAGCTTGAAATAATCTTGCAAGACAACAGTTATCAAATTCGACCAATGGAAATTCTGCAAGAGCCAGAGCGAAAAACTCAGGCCAGCGTGCATACTCTGCAAGCCTATGAAATCGTCAATCAAGAGACCGGTGAAATTGTACCCGGCAGCCGTTGGGTGCAATTGGAGCTTCCACAGTAGAAAGACCTATGCGTACTCTCAAACAAACTGGTTTTACCTTAGTCGAGATCATCCTGGCGTTGGGGCTGACAGCGCTTCTGCTAGGACTACTAAGCAGCGGCATCTATGTAATAGCTGAGGATTGGAACCGCAATTCGGGCACACTGGATGAACGCCTCGATCAAGCGCTGGTAATTTTACAAATTGATCGAGCCTTGCACGGGGCGTTTCCCCACAGTTATACCAACATCGAAACGCTGGGAAGAGAAATTTATTTCTTGGGCGAAGGCGATTACCTGAGTTGGGTGTCTACTGTCTCACCACAGCGAAGCCCGGGTCTTACCGTGTGGGAAATGTACTCGGTAGCAGGCGAGGGCGTGTACCTTGGTTTAGTGCCCGCATTCAGTGATAATCCGGAAGAGCGCTTGAGTGAAAGCGAACCGGTTCTCATTCTGAAAAATTATACTGTAGAGTTTAGTTATCTGTATCAGGGTTTAAATCAAACCAGGTTGTGGACTGATGAATGGCCTGGAAATGAAGAGTTGGCTCTGCCGCTAGCTGTCTACCTGCGCTTCGTTCCCGGCCGCGACTATGAAGGGAAGAAAGAAGAGTTAGAAATTGTTGCACGCATCAGGAACAATCAGCATCGCAGTATTCGTGCTGAGCCTGCTACTGGCCTCGGCTTATGAAGAGCAGGAGAAGAGAAGCTCAAAAAGGCGCCGTCATCATTATCGTCTTATGGATGGCGGTTTTGTTGACCGTCCTGGTAGCTGCCATGGCCAGCAAGGTGCGTTTATCGGCAAAATCCGTGCTGCACAATAAGGATGCCAGTAAGGAATGGTCTCAACTGATGGCAGCGGTGAATTTCGCGGAGATGGAACTCATGCTGGAACGCATGCCCGCGCCCATCGGAGTGCAGGTCAAAGTATCGGCGGAAGGCGAAATACTGAATCCATTTTATCGATACGATGGAGAGTCTCTGCAATTAAATTATAAACTGCCAGAGAACATGGCGGTCCGCATCTACGACCACGCTGGCAAGATAAATCTTAATAGAATCCCGCGACGCAATATGCAATTGCTAATCGAAGAGCGATTAGGCGGGGAAGAAGCCGACCCCGAAGAAGTCCAGATCCTTCTGGATGCCTGGACTGACTGGACTGATCTTAATGACCTGCAAGGGCTGAACGGTGCCGAGAAAGACTATTATCTGGAATTGGAACAGGCTTACACTCCGCGTAATAATCCTGAGCTCGACACCGTAGAGGAAATTCTGCATATACGGGGTTTCGCCGAACTGTTTGAAGGTGTAAACCTCGAAGCTGCCTTTACTATTTACGGGAATGCCAGAACCGTTAATCTGAATGTGGCCAGCAGAGAGGCAATGCAGTTGCTGCCCGGCCTGAACGCCGAGTTGATTGAGACGGTGATTGCCTTCCGCGAACTGGAAGATATAAACAACCGGGCAGAAATTGCAGAAATAATTCCCTTCGAAAACCTGCAGGAGCTAGGCACATGGGTGGGGACGGATGGCAACTCCAACATTTATTCTATTTTTGCCTATTCAAAACAAAAGCCCACGAGCAGTTCCCTGACGGGTCGAGCAGAGAATGATGAAGACAGCGAAGGCTTTGAACACAACGAACCCGGGGATGGCGTTCGACAAGCCTATATGGAGATTGTCGAAATTAGCAGCGCGACCACCTTGCCCCGAATCTTCAAGGTCGATCCCTATGCTGTTTTGCCGGATACGGCAAAAGCCAGGATTGAAGAATACGGCATAGAATTGTAGGAGCGCACTAATTGCTGGCATTTCTAGTGTTTATCTAACTTCCACTCGCATTTCATTATCATCGGGCCTACGCCCTTGTCAGGTTCCATCGCCAATAGTTTACTGAATTTCGTTTCATACCATAGCAGGCCACTCTTGTCGGCTAATCCGCCCAGTGCATAGAACTCCCCTACCCGCATCGCAATCTTCTCAACCACCAGGGACACCTTGAAAACGTCCCCCCTGGAAAATCTACCCAGCTCTATCTCGTCATCATTGGTGGTCAGAAAAGAGGCAATGGGTTGTTCAGCAGATTTCATGAAGGCAAAACCGAAATGTCCCTCCATGTTGTCCACGAGCACTTCTACTTCCATTTCCAACAACACATCACCAAGCGGCTTAATAGTGGTAATTTCGGTTCCATCCAGGGTCTTGACGGCAATAGAATTGATTCGGCAGTCTTGAATATCTGTGGCCTTGCTGGCCGCTTCTGCTGCCTGTAGCTCGGTGGGAATATCGTCACGAATGCTGTTGTAGGTTTTCTTGTTATTGCAAAAATCTTCGTAGTGGCCTACGACTTTGTCGCTGTCACCTATTTCCTGAATCTTTCCCTTGTCTAACCAGATCGCTATGTCACACAGTTCCTGCACATGGAACATCGAGTGGCTGCAAAAAACCATGGTTTTTTGTTGTTCACGAAATTCGTTCATGCGTTGCACGCATTTTTTCTGAAACGCCATATCGCCGACGGATAAAGCCTCATCAATAACCAGTATGTCCGGCCTCACCATAGTCGCGATGGAAAAGGCGAGACGCACGTACATGCCGGATGAGTAAGTTTTAACGGGGCGATCAACAAAATAATCGAGTTCAGAAAAGGCAATAATGTCTTTTTCCAGCTCGGCAATATTGTCATCAGGAACACCCAACAATGCCGCATTAAGATAGATGTTTTTACGGCCGCTGAACTCTGGATGGAAACCTGCCCCCAATTCCAGAAGAGCTGCCACCTGCCCGTCAATTTTGATGTCACCACTGGTTGGCTGCAAGGTGCCAACCAACAGTTTTAGCAAGGTTGACTTGCCGGCACCGTTATCGCCGATAATACCGAGGCTTTTTCCGTCGGGCACGGCAAACGATATATCACTCAATACGTGATAAAGCTGATGCCTTTGCTTACGCAGAATAATTTCAAGCAAACGGTCCTGAGACCGTTGGTAAATTTTAAAATCCTTATTGAGATTTTGTACCGTTACGCGAGGCACGACTGGTTCCTTCTCTGCCATAGTGACTTACAAGACATCGCCGAAGGCCTGCTTGATTTTCATGAACAACCAACCGCCGAAAAAGTAGCTGATCAGGGACAGCGGAATAATTATTTGAAGATGAATAAAGCTAAGCTCCCCTTGCAGTACTATTTCTCGATAGAGGCTGACGAAGCTGTGCATAGGGTTCAGTAAAAATAGTTTGCGCTGTGCTTCATCGTCGATAATCGTAATGGGCCAGATTATTGGTGTAAGAAAAAACCAAATGGTTACTCCCAGAGCGACTAGTTGCTGTAAGTCCCTTAGAAAAACACTAAGGGCAGACAAAACTGATACCAGCCCCAGTGCGAATAAGAACTGGAAAAAGAAAATAAAAGGCAGATAAACCCATTGCCAGGTCAGAAAGCCCTGGCTCGCCAAATACAACAATAACAGGCCGAATCCTATTGCATGAGTTAAATAAGGAACCACAGTACCCACTACCGGAATAATGTGTACGGGAAATTTCACTTTGGTTATCAACGGCGCTTTTTCGAGCAACAGTCCGGTAGATTTGCCGATGGCGTCGGCAAAGGCAAACCAGGGTAGATAGCCAACCATCATGAAAATTACGAAGGTCGTTTGTTCAAAGCCTTCCACCGAGCGAAGTTTGAACAAATAACCGAACACAAACGCATAAATCATGATGTGGATGAGCGGTGTTATAATCAGCCACAGAAAACCACCAATCGATGCTGTAAATTGGGCAAGAAAATCTTGCCGGGTGAAGTTATGAAAGAGGCGGTAATTGCTGAAAGGAGTCAGTATCCATTCACGCAGTAAAGTTAGTAGCATTGCCGGTCCGGTTGCGCGTGGCGTTGTTCAATATCAAGGCCGCGAATTTAACCATGGATTGCATAAAAAACCTAAAGAATAGCGCCATAAACCCTTATAATCGCCGCGTAAGCCGACACCCGTTCACGACATCGGAAAATTCACGGCCAATAAATCTATGCGACACCCGGAACACATACTGATTCCCTATCAGCCCTCACACTTGCCTGCGGGCTCCTGGCTGGTGTTCGCGCCCCATGCAGACGATGAAACTTACGGCATGGGGGGCACATTGCTAAAGGCAAGAGACGCGGCCGTGGAGACGCATTTGGTGGTGGTAACCGATGGCGCTATGGGGGGAGATAGCAAAAATCTCGTCAATACCAGAGAAAAGGAAGTGAGAGAAGCGGCGAGCGCTTTAGGGGTGGAAACAGTTCAGTGCTGGTATGAACCTGATCGAGGGCTTAATTTGAACCAGTCTGTAATCGACAAGGTGATACAGGCAGTTACCGACCTGGCCCCGGCCAGCGTGTTCTTTCCCGGCCCTTTGGAGATTCATCCAGATCATCGTGCGACAGCATTGCTGGTTTGGGCCGCCTTACAAAAGCTGGTCAATGGTGGCCACCCGGCCACTGCTTACGCTTACGAAATTACCACGCAGAGCCCGGTGAATCGTTTTATCGATATTACCAGTCAGACAGCGGCAAAAGAAGAAGTGATGGCAATCTATGCCAGTCAGAATAGTCAAAACAACTATCAGGAGTTGACGCTGGCGTTGAACAAGGCGCGTACCTTCTCCTTGCCGGCTGCTGTCAATTATGCAGAAGGTTTCTATCAATTTTCAGAGGAAGAGTTGCGGCTCCCCTTAATAGAAGTGACCCACAATATAATCGATTTGTATCTTTGTTAAGGTTTGTCTTTTTGTTAAAGAGAGGGGGCTTCTAGCCAGGTGCCTACTTCCAGCAGGTCATCGGCAGTTAAAATACCAGCCTCCTGCTTTACCAATAAGCTATAAATAACATGCTCGTAGCGGCTACGCTGCAAATCCCGTTCTGCGCGATACTGGTCTCGCAGAGCGTTTAAGACATCAACATTTGTGACTGTTCCTAATTCAAATCCACGCTGGGCAGCAGTGGCTGACAAGACGGTAGATTCCACCAGCTTTCGTGCAGCCCCGGTACGTAACTCACTGGATTGAACCTGCAGGTAGGCATTGCGCACTCTTTCACTTGCCTCCAGTTGTTCTTGCTGTAGCTGGTATTCTGCGATTCGTTGTTGACTGTGAGCCTCACTGAGCGCTGCTCGATTACTGCCACCTGCAAACAGGGGAATTGAAACATCCAGGCCCAGATAAGTGCTGCGCGCCTGGTTGACGGCAGCATTGTCAAAACCCACATTCGAATCTTGTTTTTGTACTATCAGGGAAACTCTGGGCATGTAGGCGCCTTTTCTTTCGGATATACGTTCGCTGGCAATTTGCACGGCAAATTCGCGGGCTTGAATTTGATGGTTACCGCTGCGAGCCTGTTGCACCCAATAATTGATGCTGTTTTGCAGAGCAGGAATTTCCGCGTCCTCTTTCAGGCGAAATAACGGCCCGCTGGAAATTCCCGTAATAGATCTCAAGGCTTCCCGCCGCAGTGCCAGCTCGCTTTGTAATTGTAGCTTCTCCGATTCCACCGCCGCCAGGCTTGCCTGAGCTTGATACAAGTCTGTTATTTGAGCTAGCTGTCTGGCGTACAAACCTTGAATTTGATTGAGCTGATTGTTCACCGCATCCAATTCAGAGGCTATGGATTCCAGCGCGTCTTCCGCTTGCAGTACGGTGAAATACTTCTGCGCAACGTCGGCTAACAAGAACGCCAATTCGCCGAAGTATTCGGCTTCAAGTTGATCTTCCGTTAGCCTGGCCTGGCTGCGCTGGGAAAAAGTTTGCCAGTCAAATAATACCTGAGACAGTTGCAGCGTGTAACGTTCACCGTCGAATGTCTGAACTTGCGGGACAGTAGACTCATCGCGGCGATTATCAGAAAGGCTGGCACTGGCATGTAGTTGCGGCAACAATCGACCCCGAGCAGCGCGTTTACGCGCAGATCCAATATTCAGGCTCTCCTCAGCAATCTTGAGCCTGGGGCTGTAGTTGACAGCAGCCGTGAAAAAATCTTCCAGTGTAGTACCGACCCGCTCCAATACATTTGGCTCAGCGGCACTACCGGCGATTGACCAACTGGCAAGGAGGCTGATGCCAAGAGCAAACAATAAGGAATTTTTTTTCATTGGCTTAGTCTTCGATCAGGCTGCGAGCCAGAGAATTTGACAAAGGCTTGAACAGATATTGCAATAGCGTGCGTGAGCCGCCGGTAATAAAAGCTTCTGCTGGCATACCGGGAACCAGAACGAGATCGCCCAGGTCTTCCATGCCTTCGGGGTTCACTTCTATACGAGCCTTGTAGTAAGGCATGTTGGTCAATTCATCAACAAAGGCGTCCGCAGAAATACCGGTTACCGTGCCAAAAATAGTAGGCACGGCATTCCGGCTAAACGTAGAGAAGCGTATCGTCGCCTCTTGCCCCTCGCTCACACGATCAATATCCAGCGGCGATAGCCTGGCCTCAATTACAAATTCCTTGCTTTGTGGAACAATCTCGGCAATCGGCGAGGCCGCTACCACAACCCCGCCAACCGTGTGCATTTGCATGCCGTTGACCACGCCCTCTACCGGCGCTCTTATGATGGTTCTGCTGACCACATCCTGCAATGCGTTAATTCTTTCCTGACTGTCTTTAAGTCGGGTTTGAGTTTCGGCAAGTTGGCCGATGACGTCGTTGCGGAATTCCTTGTCCTGTTGAAGAATAAGCAGGCGGGTTTCACCGATTTGAATTTCATTGGAGGCGATACTTGCAGTCAACTCTGCCGCTTCCCCCTTCAGAAGTGCGTAATTTCTCTGGATTTGGCGCAGTTGCGTCCTGTCTGAAAATCCGTCCGCCAATAGTGCCTGAATGTCTTCTAATTCCTCGGCAAAGGAGACCGCCAGCTCCTCTTTACTTGCCTTCAGGGCGGTTAGTCCAACCAAACTCGACTGTAATTGTTCAATGCGTTGTTGCAGTACGTCGATGCTTCCTTCCAGGGCAATTTTCCGGGCCTGAAAAATCTGATTCTGCGCTTCAATTTCCCCAATGGCATCGAACTCACTGCTTTGCAAAATCTCCGGGTAGACCACGTCGTCGAGGCCATCACGTTCCGCTATCAAGCGAGACTCCAGAGTCTTGTCCGCCACAAACTGGGCGCTAACAATCTCTAGCTGCGCCAATTGTTGCGTATTGTCCAGAACCAGCAAAGGGTCGCCCGCGCGCACATGGTCGCCATTTTGCGCGCTGATTTCGCTAACGATTCCCCCTTCCAGATGTTGTATCACTTTTTTATGGGACCTGACGGCGACGTTACCCGGGGCATGGGCAGCACTATCCAGAGGGGCTACGGCCGCCCATACCCCAAACACGCCGAATACTAACAACAACAGGATCACGCCAGCTCGCCTGGGTGAATCCATGCTGGTTAAGACTCCATTCGAAGAGTTGCCTGCCAGGTTATTACTTAGTTGTTTAAGGTTCATTACAAATCCATTTCCAACTTGAGATTTTCAATTATTTTCTGTTGCCTGAACCCAATCAGGCTCCCTCACGCTTTTTGTTCAGCGTGATCTGGTTCGGGAGCGGGTTCAGTGTTTGGGCGGGGCTGTTCTCTTAACCTGGCCATCACTTCTTCTCTTCCCCCATAGATAGCGACGTTCCCTGCCTGCAATACTAAAATCTTGTCCACAATTCCAAGCAGCAAAGTGCGATGAGTAATGACAACGACGGTGCATCCGCCAGATTTTAGTTGATGAACTGTTACGGCAAGTTGTCTTTCACCCTGTTCATCGAGATTGGAATTTGGCTCGTCCAGAACCAGCAGACAGGGATCGCCGTAGACAGCCCTTGCCAAACCTATGCGTTGTCTTTGACCCCCTGAAAGCACACCGCCACTCGCGCCAATCTGCGTGTCGTACCCCTCTGGCAAATGCAAGATTAATTCATGAACGCCGGCCAATCTGGCAGCCGTGACGATTTTTTCAGAATCAATTTCACCGAATCGACAAATATTTTCAGAAATAGTGCCATCAAATAGTTCGATATCCTGGGGCAGATAGCCTACGTGGGGCCCAAGTTTTGATCGATCCCAAGCCGAAACGTCCGCGCTATCCAGCCGAACTTTCCCACCAACAGCAGGCCATATACCCAACAGGGCACGGGCAAGACTGGACTTGCCCGATGCGCTGGGACCAACGATGGCCAGTGATTCACCGGCAGATAGTTTCAGTGAAACATTTTTAACCGCTGGCACTTTGGCACCGGGAGGGATAACTGTCGCCTGTTCCACCGATAAACTGCCCACAGGCGTTGGCAAATCCATGGTGTCTTCATCGGCGGGAATTTGTTCCAGTAGTTCACCGAGCCGTCGGTATTGAGACCGAGCGACTGTAAACCCTTTCCAGGTTCCCACCAACAAATCAATGGGTGCCAGGGCACGACCCAATAACAGCGAACCGGCAATCATCATACCCGGCGATATTTCTTGTTGCAGTGCCAACAGGGCACCAAGACCCAGCAACATGGACTGCATAATCATTCTGAATGTCTTGGAGACAGAGGTGAGCACCGCCGCTTGTCGGCTGGCGCCAGTTTGTAATTTCAACACCTCATCAGAACGCATCTCCTGTGCTTTACGGATATCTGAGGTCATACCCATCGCCGCTATCACCTCGGCGTTTTGAAGGCTGCGACTAATTTGATTTCCCACCCAGTAGGCTTGTGAATTGGCCTCTTGAAGTTTTTTGCTGGTCACCATCTCGTTCACGAAAGCCAGAATTACCATCACAATTCCGGCAAATATTGCAGCCACCCCAAACCAGGGGTGGAACATAAACATGACCCAGACATAAATAGGGAACCAGGGTGCGTCAAAAAACGCGAACAGGCCATTTCCAGTCAGGAATTGACGCAAGGCAGATAAATCTGCGTTAGCCTGGGCATTGCCTTTACCGCCGCTAAGTAGAGCGCGTTTAAAGGTGGCTTCGAACACTCGCTTGCTAAGGTCTTTCTCAATCCGGTTACTGGCGCTGATGAGAATTCTTGAACGTACCCACTCAAAACCACCCAATGCAGCGAGTAGACACACGAGTAATATTGTCAGCATGGCAAGAGTTGACATACTGCCGCTACCAATCACTCGATCGTAGACCTGCAACATATAGATGATCGGTGCCAGCATCAGGATATTCACTGCCGCACTGAACACGCCAGCATAGATGAAGTAGCGCTTTATCGCCCAGAAGGCATCAAACAATTCCTGATGCTGTTTTGTTTTTTTGTTATTTGCCATGGGAGCTACTTTAAATAATCACAAAAACTTAACTGATCTGGTTGTTTAAACGCAGATCTATGGCGGCAAGGCTTGTCATCATGGTGACCAGCCAGGCCAAGCTGTATTAATTGGGTATCGGCTGGAGTTTTTCAACCCTCAACGCTAGTTAAGAGATAGTTAAGCGACAGTTAAGCGATAGTTAAGAAAATTCGTGGTCGTTGAGACACATGGCAAATTTCGAGCCCAGGGACTGGGACTGGCCAACATCAAAGTTCCTGGTTACCTTCGGCCAGTTTCTTAAGTGAGGGCAGGTTTGTTATGAGTAAAGTTCTGGGGCCATCTCGTTGAACAATGTGTTGGTTTTGTAGTTTTTGAAAGACGCGAGTCACAGTTTCCCGACTTACATTCAACATGATGGCGATTTCCTGGTGGGTGGGTGGGTTGTTGATTGTCGAAGTCGCTTCAACCATCCCTGCTTTTTGATTTTTGCGGTCGGCCCCGGTTTTGCTGCTTTGCTTGCTATCGTCGGGAACAAGGTTCCAAAGTTGGCAGCAGACCCGCTGCGAAACATTAGGCAGCCCTAACAAGGTGCGTTGCTGTGTCATTTGCCGCACCCTTGCTGCCAGTTTTGTACCCAGCATATTCATCACGCCAGCGTTACCAGGCATGATGTCCTTCAGGCTTGCCAGCGGGATGTTGACGACCACCACCGAGGTTAGAGCGATGATATACTCTGGTTGAGTGCCTTGATCAAAAAGGCCCAATTCACCGCAGAAATCACCCGGCTCCATGAAGTAAAGCCCCACTTCCCGGCCGTCAATGGTAAAATCCACCCCCTGCAAACGTCCCTCGAACAGGAAGCACATGTGTTCCTCATGAATGCCCGCATTCAATACGATGCCACGTCTGGCAAATTTCTTCAGTATTGACTGCCGAGCCAGTTGCCCCAACAGCTCGTGAGGCAAGGGCTTTAGGAGAGGAAAGCTGCTTAGTAGTTCGGGGGTTACCGCCATGAACTTCTGATCCTGACGTCACTGGGACAGCGATGAAAATTGCCGATTTCCAGTATTACATGGTCGGCATTATAAGTGCTTGAAACCGGATAGCAAATGGGGGTATTTTGGCTTTATGTGATTGCAGTCACTTGATGACAATCAGGGTTAGCGTACTTTCCTGAACTATGTGTGCGAGTTGTGTTTCCGCCTAAAGATCGTCCTGTCAGGAAACAAGGGAAACAATCAATGAAACCAGCAATGAAACTACGGAAACAATCAACGAAACCAGGCAAAATAGCCAGTACAGCTACGGTTAAAAGCTTATTCGTCAGATTTAGCCCAATCTTTAGTCGTTTTGCCGCCGTTGCCGCCCTCCTGGCATGGAGTGTGTCAGCGCATCCGGTCACCGCAGGAGATTCATCTGTCGTGGGCGAAGTTAGCCTGGTGTTGGGTAAAGCCTGGTTGTTGAGCGAGGGCAAGCCGCGGAAATTGGTCGAAGCCGGCAACCAGGTTCGTGCAAATGACCAGATAGTAACCCGGGCCAATGGCCATGTGCATATCCGCTTTGTGGATCAGGCTCTGGTTAGCGTGAGACCAGATAGCCGACTTGAAATTATTAGCTATGACTACGATTCACTACGACCCGAACAGTCTTCAATCAAATTCAATCTGATTGAGGGTGTTACGCGCTCAATTTCCGGTGAAGGCGCTAAAGCGGCCAGGTCTCGCTACCGCCTGAACACACCGATTGCCGCCATCGGCGTTCGCGGTACTGATTTCGTGGTGAGCGTGACAAAACAGAGTACCCGCGCACTAGTGAATCAGGGGGCTATTGTAATGGCACCTTATTCAGACGAATGTACGGTCTCGGCTATCGGACCCTGTACTGCAAATGCTGTGGAATTAACAGACAGCGCATTGCAGGTAATTGAATTCGAAGGAACAGCACTTGTTCCCAGGCTGATTCCGGCACCTCACGAAAGAGAGTCCGGTACTATACGCGAAGAGGTTCAGCCCGAGCAAAAAGCCCGCCAGATATTCAAGGAGCCTGTCACCATCCGCGAAGAGGCTCAGCCTCCTACCTTAGCAGACAATAGATCGCAAGAGGCGGAGGCTGCTGCTGCTGCTGCGGAGGCGGAGGCTGCTGCTGCGGAGGCTGCTGCTGCGGAGGCGGAGGCTGCTGCTGCGGAGGCCAGAACCACTGACATCGACCCCCACTTGGGAAATGTCACTTCATTGAGGGTCACCGAGCAAGCAACAAACGACCTGCCTGAATTCACGCCAAAGGAACCAGTAACCAGCTCAGAACTGACAAGTCGCCAGTTGGTATGGGGTCGTTGGGCCACTGAACCCAGTGCGCAGGAGCGCATAACCTTGACGTACAACGAGGCTAGAATTGGACGCAAGGTTACCGTGGGCAATACTGACCACGCGCTGTTTCGCAGTGAAGGTCCGCGGCCTCAGGTCGAGCGGGGCCTGGGTCCGGTAAGTTTTTCTCTGGACAGTGCACAGGCATTTTACAATGCCGACAGCGGTATTGTGGCGATGCAGGTGAACAGGGGAAATCTCGATATTGATTTTGACCAAAGTCGTTTCACCACCGAGCTTAATTTGAACCATATTAGCACCGGCTTTGTCGACTTCACGGCGAGTGGCAGTATTTCTGATCGAGGATATTTCAATGCCATTGCTGATACCCAGCGCATTGCCGGTGCGGTGAGTCAAGATGGCACCGAGGCTGGGTACTTCTTCGAAAAACAACTGGAAAACGGCAGCATCAACGGCTTAACACTTTGGAGTGCCAGATAGCCATGCAGTCTTCTTCCGGCTCTCAAAAATTGGCTGGTCTTTTTCAGTTCACACTGAATATGCTGCCGACTAATGGGCGTTTGCTGGTATTGCTACTGGCCGGGATGTTAAGTCTTGCTCTTGGTTTCGCGTTTAAAGATGCGTTCAAAACCATAGAAGACCGCGTGGGTGAATTGGGTTGGACCTTAACAGCAAACGACACGATAGAGCAGCGCATCACTCTGGTAACTATCGATGAAAAAAGCCTGGCGCAAGTAGGCCCCTGGCCCTGGCCCAGGCAGGAAATGGCACGATTGGTCAATGCTATTGATGAGGCGGGAGCCCAACTTCAAATTCACGATGTGTTTCTCGCAGAGTCCAGGGATGGTGATGCTGAATTAGTCGCCGCTTTACAATCATCTCGCGGCGCAGTGCTGGCTCAGGTGCCAATTTTACAATCCGATCAGATAGCACGCGTAGGTGCAATGTCACATGCTGTTTCTGCTGTTGGCTGTAATGCCGGGGCAACTGGGTCAGGCAGCGGAATAACTCTGCCCACCACGCAGAATTACATTGCCAGTCACGCCGGTTTTTCAGGAATTGCTAAAGGCCATATTACGCCAATAGTAGCCAGCGATGGATCTATACGGCAGTTTCCGGCACTAATTTGCGTCGATGGAATGGCCTATCCTGCGCTCGCGATCAGTGCGCTATTGCAAGCAACCAACAGTGTAGATTGGGGTGCCAGCATACGCGCCGACAGCGCATTATTTGGCCCCGAGTTTCGCTTGCAACTAAACGCCTATCCTGGTCTTAACATTCCGCTAGACAGTCACGGCAATCTTCGTATTTCCTATAAGCAATCGCCGGACAGTTTCCGGGCAGTTTCTGCTATTGATGTCATGTCAGGGAATGTAGACCCCGGCCTGTTTGAAAACACCTGGGTTCTGGTTGGAGCAACCGCCTTGAGTCTGGGAGACATTGTGCCCACACCTTACAGCGGAGCGACCCCTGGCGTTGAGTTGCAGGCGCGCATGTTGGGTAGTTTACTGGATGCTGAGATACCTTATACCCCGCGTTCTGCAAACTGGATGCTAGGCTTCATTACCCTTTGCGTAGCACTGTTCCTGCTTAAGCTGGCCGCAGCGCCAGGTCGTGTGTCGGCCTATGGGCTGCCTGCTGCTGGTGTAGTCTTTCCCTTGCTCCTGCTTTCACTCCACATTCAACTGCTTGGCAGTAGTGAGGTCTGGCTGGGTTGGCTGTTTCCGGCACTGTATAGTCTGCTTGCCTCGAGCTTATTGCTGTTGCTGGAACAAAGCCGGGTGCGGGTGGAGCGTGGTCGGGTTTACGGAAATCTCAGCAGTTATTTGCCACTCGATGTGGCCAGGGAGATTGCCTATACGCTGCCCAGTTCAGCGATTCATGCCAGGCGTTGTGATGCAACGCTATTGAGTGCAGATCTGCGGAACTTCGCCGCCTTTAGTGAATCACGGCCAGCGGAAGAGTCAGCGGCCGTATTACATTTTTTCTTTGTCCGCGCCACGGAAATCGTTGAACGGCATGGTGGCCGTATACACGAGTTTAAAGGAGACAGCGTCCTGGCAGTCTGGGACGGACACCATCGAGAAGCGGCAGAACAAGCATTGCTGGCGGCCCAGGACATGCAGCAGGCAATTGACCAAAATAGGCTAACGCCACAGTCATCAAGCGTACTGGAGCCGCTGGCTCTGGGAATTGGTATTGAGCAGGGACCTGCTCTAATCGGTTCACTGGGTCCTGCACACCGTCGCAGCCACGCTTTGTTGGGTGACACAGTGACCATTACCTTACGTGTTCAAGAATTAACTGAAGAACTCGCGCAACCCATCTTGATTGGCGCATGTGCCGCACGGCAACTGAGTGATCTACCGCTTGTCTCCCAGGGCAGTTATTTGCTGAGTGGCTTGAGAATTCCTCATACCTTGTTCGCGCCCGCATTCTCCGAATCGACGCAATCCAAGAACAAAAGCGACAAAAAAAGAGAACAACCAAAGTTGAAAGTGGTAGCTGGCAGCGGGGAACAATCCCTTTAGTTTTTTCTGGCTCTCGCTACATAATCTCTTCGAATACTTGCAAATAGTGGCCGTTACAGTGTTTTGCCGTAAGTGTTGCATCAATCGCGGTGATCCAAGATAATCCCGCCATGTTTTGTAATCGGTTTGTGCTTGGCAAACTCAAGGTTCTAACTGGGTTGCCAGGAATTATGCAGCAAGTCTTTTTACTCCCCCTCCTGTCTTTGCTTTCGCTCGGCCTTGCGCTGGTGCCTCCAAACGCCAGCGCAGCATGTCCGAATCTGACAGTCTTTTACCCTGACGAGAAAGTGAACTGGCCTGCGCTAAGCCGACAACTCGAAGCTGTGTTACCCGAATGTCTAGAGAGTTCTGAGTTTTACGCCCTGTACGGTGCAGCAAAGCTAAACAGTGGAAATATAGCAAATGCCTTTGAATCACTTGAGCGGGCGCTATTGTTGGAGCCAGAAAACGGTGCGGCGCAAATTGATTACGCTCAGGCGCTTTATCTGCAAGGTGAGCTATTTGCAGCACTGGAGATCAATAAAGCCTTGTTGCAGCGTGAGGATCTGCCAGGCAAGTTGCAATCAATAATTCTGCAACGCCAACAATCATGGCAGGCGTTGACTACCGAGGGCAGCACCACGCTTGATATCCTGGCCGGCTATGACAATAACCTGAATGGTGCGCCGGATTCTGGCCAACTTACCCTGACCCTTTCCGGTGAACCCGTTGTGTTGCTGCTGAATGAGGAATTTAAACCTGAAAGCGGCCCCTACCTGAACTTCCGTCTAGGCAGCCGCTATCGTCAGCTTGCACCGAGTCATCAACATAATTGGTTGGCGGAAGTGCGCGGCAGGCAGAGTGAGGACTCAGAATCAGATTTGCTGCAAGTGGATGGTCGCTATGCCTTCATCAAGCCTGGACGCAGGCAAAGTTGGCAATTAAACACCGGTATTAGTCACCTGCAGTTTGGTGGTAGCTCCCTTTATACCGGTGCCGATGTCAGCGCACGAGTTCAACGAGCCAGCAGTTGGGGTTGCCAGCCTTATTACCGTCTCGCCACTCAGTATCAAGTTTTCCACAATCAGCGCCAGCTCAATGCACTGGAGAGCAAGGCGGGCGCGGGTTTGAATTGTCCTGTGAACAGCAGTTGGGGTAATCATCAGTTCAGCACCGAGCTGAGCTTCCTTTCCAACATCGCCATCGACTCTGGGCGACCCGGGGGTGATAGAGACGGCTGGCAGGCCAGCGTGGATTGGCAAATAAACCTTCCTGTTGGCGCGTTTCACAGCCAATTAGGCCATATCCAATTAGACGATACAGAGACTTACAGCCCGCTACTGGCCAATGGCGCAGAGCGTTGGCTGCGCCGCAGCTATGTACTGTTGCAGTATCGTCGGCCGCTATTTGAGAATACCACGCTACTGGTGAATATGTTCCATCAGCACCAGCGCAGTAATTTGGAGCTATTCAGGACGATTGACAGCACCCTTGAAATAGGCATTAGCCTTGCCTTGTAAGAAAAATTTGCCGGCACTGCCATTTTTTGAAAACCCCGCAAAACAGAGTGACAGAGGCCAACAAGGGCGGATAATGGATAACTTGCCATATTTCTTCCACGAAACCTGGTAATAATACCCATGCGTATATTGACCACATAACCAGAATATCAATAAAACCAGTGTGCGGGGAAGATTATGGCGCATCGTAAATCACAGGCTGAAACATCGAGCCTATATCAAATTACCCCTACTCCCAGATAGAAATCTCTTAAACGCAGGAAGCCCTGGCCATTGCTCAACCAATAGGCCCCCTGAGCCTGTCTGAGCGAATCGATAAGCACTTCCCTCGGCCAAAAAGGGCTTGTTGGAAAATGAAGTTTTAGCTTGTTGTGAATGTTTAACTCATTGTTATTAAATATATTATTTTTTTGAAACTGGACTGATTCTGAATTAACCGACAGTCCCAAAAAGTAATTGCGGCCACTGTCCCTCTGAATTCATCAAGACCCTCATCCTGATGCAGTATGAAAGCAGTTTTCATCTGGATGATATGCACCACCTTTAGGCAATAAAATCGGCTGCCCGAGGATTTAAAAACTTCGAAAACCAGCGAGTTTCAATTTTGTTTCACTGTCGAAAACTCAATCTACACCTACAGGGTTCCCGGCAGAAGCTAACGAAGTGACGCTGGACAGTGATTAACGCCACTGAAATTGTTGCCCACAAAGCGCGGGCGCGGTGAACCTGCAAGCAGTGGACTTACAGCAAGAACAAGGGTTTTATGCCGATGCTGCGGCATATTGCGGAAACCGGGCAGATCGTCGCCGTGGATTTCCATCACGGCAATGTTCCGTCAGCGCAGATAGAAGCACTGACAAAGCGCCGAACCAGTATTTTTTAGCAATTAGGGTTTTTCAGTAAACCTCTCGGCACTATCTGCTGTAATGGCCAGCTAGCAAGGCTTGAAAGAGGGATTCAGAGACACTTGAAGCACTGGTGGCACTCTATCCGGGGATTTGGACTGCTATGAAGGCTAAGGGAGGGTAGCAGTCTGCGTAGACTGCTTTATAATCTTTCCTTCAATGGAAAGAAAGCAGGGAGATTAGTTTGAGCAGTCAATTGCTATTGGGCGTTGATGCCGGGGGCACTTTTACCGATTTTGTTCTGGTAGTTCCAGAGCCTGCGGTTTCCGTTCGAGTGCATAAAACGCTATCCACGCCTGCTGCTCCAGAACAAGCAATATTGCAGGGAATTGCAGCAATGGGGCTTGAATCACAGCTCAACGACGGCAGACTGCAAATAGTACATGGCAGTACGGTCGCTACCAATGCCGTTTTAGAGGGGAAATTAGCCCGAACTGTATTTGTAACCAATCACGGCTTTGCCGACATGCTGCAACTGGCGCGACAGACACGTCCCGAACTTTATGCCCTGGAAACCCCCGCAGTCCCTCCTCCTGTTCCTCCCGAGCTTTGTCTGGAAACGGGCGGCAGGCTGGCGGCAAATGGAGCCGTGGTTTCAACGCTGTCTGAAACCGCGATCAATGAATTAGTGGCAAAAATCGAATCACTGCAACCGCAGGCAGTTGCCATCAACCTACTCTTCTCATTTCTCGATGACAGTTTTGAGTGTGCGATTGAAACAGCCATTCATGAGGCGGGTATGGATCTGTTTGTCAGTCGGTCTTCCCGGGTATTACCAGAGCACAAGGAATACGAGCGAGGAATCGCTACCTGGCTAAATGCCGCGCTGGGGCCAGTCATCAGCGGTTATTTGAATAAGCTGCAAGAACAACTGGCTACGACTCAATTACAGGTTATGCAGTCCAGCGGCGAAACAATGTCTGCAAGCATGGCGGCAGAGTCTGCTGTCAATCTTTTATTGTCAGGGCCGGCGGGCGGGCTAACTGCTATTGCCTACCTTGCCCGGCAGCTGGATGAACGCAAATTTATTAGTTTCGATATGGGAGGGACTTCCACGGATGTCTCTTTATTCGAGGGGAAAATTCGCACCAGTAATGAATCATCGATTTCCCGTTATCCGATTGCTGTTCCCATGGTGGATATGGAAACCATAGGGGCAGGTGGAGGTTCCATTGCCTATGTTGATAGTGGCGGCATGTTGCAGGTTGGGCCACGTTCAGCAGGCGCTGATCCAGGCCCGGCCTGTTACGATAGAGGCGGAACAGAGGCGACAGTCAGCGACGCCAATTTAGTTCTGGGGCGGCTACAGTTTGATACTGCATTGGCAGGGAATCTACAACTCAATCCCGAAAAAGCCAGAGAGTGTATTGCTGTATTGGCACAACAGATTGGTTTATCAATTGAAGAAACTGCCATGGGCATTATTGATATTGCCAATGAGCATATGGCAAAGGCAATAAGACTGATCTCTGTCAACAAAGGGCATGACCCCAAAGATTTTAATCTTGCGAGCTTTGGCGGTGCTGGCGGCCTGCACGTTTGTGCGTTGGCAAAAGCAATGGGGATGCGCAGGGCAATAGTCCCTGTTCACGGCGGCGTGTTCTCGGCGCTGGGTATGGTGGTTGCCGAGCAAGGACGTCAATTTGCTAAAACTTTACATCTGAAATCAGGGTCAATAGATGAGAAAAAAGTAGATCATCAATTTGTCACCCTGGAACAACAGGGCATAGCGCAGTTGGAACTCGAAGGGCTTACTGCATCAAGCCTCAGGCTAAGGCGCAGTGCTGACTTTAGATATCGTGGTCAATCCTATACCCTGAATGTTGACTGGCAGGGCTTGAATCAGTCGGTTGAGGCTTTTCAACAATTGCACCAGCGACGTTATGGTTACCGTCACCACAGTGCAATTGAGTTGCTTACCATTCGAGTTAACGTGGCCACTCACAAGAGTTCTTTTCGCTTGCCGGAAATGAGCGCCGAAGCGCCTTGCAATAATATCCGTTACAGCAAGGTCAATGGTGAAGCAGGTGAAGCAATAGTATTGACACGTACCAGTATGCAACAAGGTGAGCTGCTTCAAGGTCCAGCGATTATCGTGGAGTATTCCGCGACAACTTTTGTCGAGCGTGACTGGAGCGTCACAGTGGACAGGTTTGGCAACTTGATCCTGGAACAGCAAGCGTAGATCGTCACTATTAAAGGCAAATGTGTCTGCTTGATGATGTAAGCTCGAATCCTGATGCCAGCAGGAACAGATTCGCCTGGCTCTGTCGTATAGCAGTTCACTGGCTTGCCATATTACCCGGGCGTTATTTACAGGTCAAATTCTCTAGTGTTATAACTGAGAGAGCTTTGCATAATTCAAGAAAATGGCCGGAAGTGGGGCTTTAGAGACTGTGCAAGAAACCCTCGCCAGGTTGCATTACTGGCGGAAAACCCTTGCGGATTTGTGTAGCTTACTGGATTCCTGCCTTCGCAGGAATGACAGGGTGGTGCAGAAATGACGAATAGTGGATTTTTGCACAGTCTCTTTAGCCCCGCCATTTACAACTATCTTGCGCGGTTGAAGCCGTATTTCCGACCATTATGCTATTCTCTGAATAGCTTTGTGGATCGATTGCTGACCAGGATTAGTCACAGCGTGCAGCGATATTCCAGCTTCGCTGAACGCATGAACACTGGATTCGATCCGTGTTGATTACCACTAAACGGCCAGGAAAACAGGCATAAACCGGCGCCACCATGAGATCACGTTTTTTTATTTTAGCAGCTATTCCTGGTGGCCTGATTGCGTTTCTGGCAGCCTCTAATGTTATTGCACAAGAGCCGCTGGATACGGTGGAATCTGTTGATTCCAGGCAGCGCAGATCGGCACTGCTTTATATAGAAAAACCGGTTGCGATAGAGGCTGGTGTGGATCCAATTATGCAAGCCATCGAACTTGGGCCGCAGCCAGAGCTGGATCCGGCGCTGGACCCGGAGTTCGATCAGCGTGTTGATAGCATACGGCAGTATAATTCAGTGGTTGCAGAAATTGAGCTGAACGGCGGGGCCTGGGACGGCAATTTAGTGGAAGAACTCTCTTCTCTGGGGAAATTACAACAACAACAGGGCGAGCATTTAGCGGCCATAGAAACATTCGATAGAGCAATTCACGTCAATCGTATTAATTCCGGTCTGTATACCCTGGAGCAGGCTCCAGTAGTTGAGCAGCTAATCCAGAGTTACATGGCCCTGGGTGATTGGGCGCAGGCCGATACCTACAATAGATATCTGTACCATGTTCAGCAAAAAGCGTTTGGAAGTGATGATCCGCGCCTAATCCCGGTGCTGGATAGAATGGCGACCTGGAATATTCAGGCGTTTAGCGTTGGCTATGGAGAGTTTTTGGGTATCAGATTGCGTGAAGCCCAGATCATGTTCAATGCAGCGGCACGCATGGTTGGTGTGCATTTCGGCAAGAGCGATGAGCGGTTTGTTACTTACCAAAGGAATATAGCCAATTCTGCCTACCTGGTTTCCAGAAACCCCGCCTTGATCTCGGAGATTGAACGGCCGGAGTACAGAAACACGCAGCAGGTGTTAGCGCAGAGGTTGAATGAGCAGCGCCGCGTACAAGCCCCTGGTTTTCGAACGGGTGAGCGTGCTTTAGCTGAAATAGTACAGCTTTATCAAGAGCAAGATTATGAAGCCTACGCCCTGGCCGAGGCGATCACTAACTTAGCGGATTGGTACCTGATGTTTGATCGGCGTCGCGGAGCGCTGGAGAACTACGAATTGGCCTGGCAAATCTTACAGGCTGAGGAAAACGGCGAGGAACTAATTCAGCACCTATTCGGCAAGGTTGCCTCGTTACCGGCTTTCTCTGCCTCTATTGAGACACCGGCGGCGTTCTATGATGCCAGCGAGGAATCTGCCGCACTTAAATTCGACTTCGCTGACCTGATGTTTGATGTAAGCGATAATGGGCTGGTTAGAAATGTGAAGAGTGTGTCAGAAGAGACGGATGCAAATAAGGCGCAGCTTAGCAAGTTACGCATTTCTATCCGCTCATCGAGATTTCGACCTCTAATCGTGGATGGGAAGCCGCAGAGATCAAATGGAAATCTCTTCAGGTATCGGTATTGGTACTAATTTTATGGCGTAAGAGGTAGTATCGAAGGGACTGTCGGTGCCGAGTAAAGCACTTGCCGGGCATCTGTTAAGCCATGGTTAAGGCGCTTTGGACTACTGTACTGATAACCAGGCCAGGTTCGCTATTCGGCGCATCAGAAATAGCATCGACTTGTTGCTTAAAGTTCATATAAAGCAGCTAAAAGGCGTTAAAGTCAGGATTTTTCCATCTAGCCAGAATTCGAAAACCAGGACTACAAGCCATGAAAATCGCGGAACTCAGGAATAAGTCAGGCAGCCTGGCATTCAGGCTATTAGTGCTGGCGTCACTTGGTTTCAGCCTGACCGCTTGCCAATCGAGCAGTAGCAGCTCAGCTTCATTGCCCGCGCCCTCTTCGAGTTCTAGTCCCGGTAGCGCTTCCTCCAGCAGCGCTTCTTCCAGTAGTTCTGGCAGTAGTTCTGGCAGCTCCACGAGGCAAAGTCCTGCTTCTTCCAGTCAGTCCGGTAGCAACGGTCAACGGCAATCTCCAGGCAGTTCCAGTGCAGGCAGCTCGGGCAGCCAATCATCTGCAAGTTCTGCCAGCCCGGGCCAGGAAGCGGGACAATCTGGCCGAGACGGCCCGACACCGGCTGCTGGTCAGAGTTCATCTTCCCAATCACAGCAGGGTAGTCAGGCAACGACTGGCGCTGCTGGTTTTCCCGCCGACTCCGCCGCTGGCAGCCCCGGCCAGGCGGCTGGCTCTCAAGCCCGTTTACCCGGCCAGGGCGATCAAACCGGTACTGGCCGCAGTAGAGACGGTTCCACAGGAGAGCCGGGAAGTGGGGCAAGTCGCGCTGGTAATGGCGGCTTGGGACAGCCAGGCGGGGATTATAGTCTTGATACACTGCCAGATGGTGTATTAAGTGGCAGGGGAGCCAGCAGCAGCGACAGCAGCCAGGTCGGAAACGGAGACGGAAACAGCACTACTCAAGCGACTGGCGCCATGACAGCAGCAGAGCGTGCCGATGTGTTGGACGAGAGACTGCGTCGTGGCTATGAAACTTTTGATGGTTTCATACTGGGAGAGCGGGAACGAGCCCAGGCAGAAAGCAATGCGGCCGGTTCCTCTGTGCCAGGTGGAACCGCTGCAGGCGGGGGTGGTGGAAACAGTTCAGCACAGCCGCAGACAATTCCGCAGCCCGGGTCACCGTCTACAGTGTTGGCATCCTCGCAACCACAGGCCGCATCTGCGCCGCCAGCGAACGAAACCTTTGCGCCACCGGAAGATATTCCCAGCGGTCGTGACGATGACGTTGTCGCACGGCAGTTGCGTGAGGCCGCGATGAGTGAACCTGACGCGGAATTGCGCGAAGCGCTTTGGCAGGAATACAGAAATTACACAGGTTTAGGTGAAGACCAATGAAAGCAAAACTTTTGAAGAACACAATGGGCTTGGTGCTATTGGCAATGTCGATGGCGGCCTGCAATACCCACACCCTGAAAACCACCAGCTACACAGCAATTATTCAAGATAGTCAGAATGTCGCTGAAGACCTTCTTTTCGATGTTGGTGTAGCAATATTTAATCCTGGTATAGACGAGATCAAGAAAAGTGAGGAAGAAACCACAAATCATGAAATACGTGTGGCCGAATCACGGTACGCGCCTTACTTATTAGCAGAAACACTACAGCGCTCAGCTAACTGGGGAATCGTGCGAGTAATGCCTAACGGCGAAAGCCCTATGGATGTGTATATCAATGGCACCATCTTGCAGTCAGATGGGGAATCTATGCAAATGCGCATCACTGTGACAGATTCAACCGGGCGTGAATGGTATACCAGGCTCTATGATGAGGTAATTAGCCAGTTTAATTACGGTCCGGCGCAACGGCAGCAGGCTGACCCGTTCCAGTCTGTTTACAACAAGATTGCCAATGACTTGTTAAAATACCGGAAACGGAATATTTCTGACCAGAAAACTGTAGAGATTCGAACAATTTCCGAGTTGCTGTTTGCGCGCAGGTTTTCCCCCGAAGTGTTCGACTCTTATTTGACCACCGACCGACGCGGCAATATGGCCATTGTTTCTCTTCCGGCAGACACTGACCCGGTTTTGCAACGAGTGCGAGATATCAGAGAGCGTGACTTCATGTTTATTGATACCGTGCAAGATTATTACGCAACCTATGCCAGGCAAATGCGCTTGCCTTACGACACCTGGCGTGAATTGAGTTACGAAGAAACGATAAACCTTAGGAAATTGAGAAAATCGGCTAATCGTCGATTCATTGCCGGCGCGGCCGCCGTTTTGGGTGGCTTGGTCGCGGCGACCAGTGGCGGCGACTACGCCACTCAAACTGGTGGTGCGGTCGCGGTGGGTGCTGGTACCTACCTGATAAAGAGTGGCTTCAACAAACGGGCTGAAGCAAAAATTCACATGGAAGCCCTGGAAGAAATGGGTGAGTCATTAGAGAGCGAAGTTGCGCCGCGCGTATTTAGTCTTGACGACCGCACCATCACTCTCACTGGCTCCGTCGAAGAGCAATATGCGCAGTGGAAGGATATTCTGGCGGATATTTATGCTGCGGAAATAGGTGATTTTTAATCGGTTTATCCATCATGGTGGGTCCCCCCACGCACAGAATGCACTATGTCAGAAAAAGATGTCGACAAGGACAAGATTGACGCTGTTGATTTTGATCACAATGAAAACGCAGTATTCCCGGGCCAGGCCGCTCCCCTAAACGCTGAGAAACCGTCGCTGTTTGCATGGCTGAGCCTGGCTGGCTTACTGCTTCTGGCACTACTGATTATTTTTGTACTCCCTGTCATAGTATCTGAATACGAATTACCCCTGGAAAGGCGGGTTGCTCTTGTCGAGACACCTGTAGCCATTCCTGCGGCAACTGCCATCTCTCCTTTCGAGGAAGCGCAACGTGCACTGCAACGTAAAGACGCGCAAGACGTTTTGGCTGAATTGCTGACTGCTCAGAGCGAACTTGATGCGCTTGAAGTATCGCGTTGGGGGCAGGAAAACTACGACACAGCCTTGCAGCAGGCCAGCATTGGAGACGAGTATTATCGAACTCAGGACTTTATCCTGGCGCGCGAGTCGTATGCAATCGGCAGGGATGCTTTACGCGCCCTGCTGGATTCTGTTTCGACAGTTTTCACGCAAACCTTGATTGAGGCCGAACAAGCCCTGGCAGCCTCTGATTCAGCGGCCGCACTAGACAAGTTTGCACTAGCCCTGCTGCTTGCTCCTGAGAGCGAGGCGGCGCAAATTGGATGGCAACGCGCTCAGACCCTGGACGAGGTCACCGCCTTGCTTGGAAGTGCAGCAAAGTCCCTGGAAGAGGGAGAGCTTGAGCAGTCTCTCGCCAGCTATAACGAGGTGCTGGGGCTGGATAGCTATAACGGCCTGGCGGCCGAAAAAGTTAGCGAAGTCGCGCAGTTAATCAGGGACAACGAATTCGCCGAGATTATGTCGAGCGGCTACGTCCTGCTTCAAAATGGCGAGCCAAAACAAGCTATCGCGGCTTTTCAGCGCGCACGGGGGCTTGGTATAAAACAAGAACAGGCGCAAGCCGCAATTATTCAAACCGAAAACGAAATTGCCAATGCCGAAATAAACAGGCTTCGCGAATTGATAACGGTTGCTGAGCAAAACGAGCAATGGCAACAGGCCGTGGATCAATACGACAATGTTTTGGCAATCGACAACAAGCTTATTTTTGCAAGTAGTGGTAGAGACCACACCGACAAAAGAGCAAGACTTGATCGGCTGCTGGAGCAAGCGATTGCTAACCCGGAACGCTTTTCCGAGGATGCGGTTTTCGAGCAAGCCCTGGATGTCTATTACACCGGCAGAGCCATACAATCACCAGGGTCACGGCTTGTGGCGCAGCTTGATACACTAGAGGTATTTCTGGAAAATTCCCAAGTGCCCATTGCTATTGCTTTTCGCTCCGACCAGCAAACAGAGGTCACATTATTGAGAAACGGAAGTCTGGGCATGTTCGAACAAATATCCTTGCCGCTTAAACCGGGCCGCTATGTTGCCGTTGGAAAACGCAGGGGCTACCGGGAAGTTCGCGAAGAGTTTACGGTTGGCTTTGGCTTGACGCCCGAAGCGGTAACTATTCAATGTGATGAACGCGTCGTATCCGCGAGCAGGCGTTGAGTGATGAGCGACAGAGATGACATTAATGATGTAAATGGAGCAACTGACCCTATTGTTCCAATCGACTTTACTCCAAACAGTGAAGAGAGCAAGGCATTTTCTTATCAGTTTACGTGGGCGCATGTTTTTGTTGCGACTTTTCTGCTGGTCTCCGTGACAGCCGCCTGGTTCGTAGTAACCGCTCGATCAGTGTTTGTGGAAGTGGATCCTGTCAGCGCCGAAATCAGCATTGATAATGGAACAAGCCTTAAATTAGGGCAGCGTTATTTAATGCGCAGCGGTTCGTACCAAGTGACCCTGCGGAATGAGGGTTATCACGATACCGTGACCCGTATTCTTGTCAGCGAAGAGCAATCACAAACGCATCCTTTTATCATGCGCAGGCTTGCTGGAATTATTAGTTTTTCCAGTGGTAATCCAAGCCATGCCCGCGTTCAAATTGACGGCGTAGATATTGGTCAGACGCCACTGGTGGAGGTTGCTGTTGAAGCGGGAGAGCATCATCTCTCCATTTCAAAAGATCGCTATTTGGACTACGGGGAAGTCATTACCATCGAGGGCCGTTCGGTAGTACAAGCCTATGAGGCAAACCTGGAACCCGCCTGGGCGACAGTTAGTTTGACTACTTCTCCCGATGGAGCTGACGTATTAGTCGATGGGGAACTAATCGGCAGCACACCAATCAATGCCGAGATTCTGCAGGGGCAACGCGACCTTGTGTTGAAGTTAGTTGGACACAAAGCCTGGCAGGAAGAATTCGATATTCTGCCAGGACAGGACTTTTCTGTCCCTTTGGTTGAACTCGAGCCGGCCGATGGCTTGTTGTTTATCCAGTCAGATCCCGCGGCGGCCAGTGTCACTATTGGTGGAGAATTCAAGGGACTGACACCGTTAGAAGTTGCCTTGTCTCCAGAGCAAAGCCACGAACTGACTTTTTTCAAGAACGGCTATCACTCCAACACTTTCTCCATTCGAACAAAAGCTAACGAAGAGCGAGACATCAATATTGCACTCGATCCTGTTCGAACCACGGTAAATGTCATATCCCGGCCGCAAGATGCCGAGCTTTACGTTGACGGTGAGTTTAGAGGACTGGCAAATCAAACTATTGAATTGATGGCCGCGAGTCAGCACATTGAAATTCGCAAGGCAGGATTTGTTCCTTACTCGACTGAGTTTACTTCCCGCCCCGGGCTGGATCAGCTTATCAAGGTCACGCTGAAATCACTTGAGCAAGCGAGACTAGAGCAAATCAAACCGGTTATTAGCTCGGCCGCGGGACAAACACTAAAACTGTTTTACCCCGGTGCTTTTACAATGGGAGCCTCTCGTCGTGAAGCCGGTAGAAGGCCGAATGAAAACCTGCGCGATATTAAGTTGCAGCGGCCATTCTATTTAGCTTTACAAGAAGTGACCAATGCACAGTATCGATTGTTCAACGAAGAACACAGTTCAGGCACCCTGCAAGGGCTGACACTGGACAACGAAGCACAGCCAGTGGTGCGAATAACCTGGGCACAGGCCGCCTTGTTTTGCAATTGGTTGAGTGATCAGGAATCGCTTCCACACTTTTACCAGGTGGACGGGGAGGATGTAGTGGGTTTCAATCCAGAGTCTTTCGGCTACCGACTACCCACCGAAGCGGAATGGGCATGGGCGGCCAGAACTGATGGCAGCGGCAGGCAACTAAAATATTCCTGGGGAGATCAACTTCCCCCGGCGGAGAACGCCGGAAATTTCGCCGATATAAGCGCCCAGCCCTATTTAGGCGAAATACTGTTCAACTACAACGACGGCTACCTGGCTACTGCGCCAGTTGCTTCCTTTAAGCCAAATCAATACGGCTTGTATGACATGGCTGGCAATGTGTCGGAATGGGTGCATGACTACTATGGCGCAGTAGGTATTGGCAGTGGCGTAGAGGTTGATCCCCTGGGTCCGTTGCAGGGGCAGTTCTACACGATCAGGGGGTCCAGTTGGGCACACGGTTCGGTGACCGAGCTGCGACTTTCGTTTCGTGATTTCGGCGAAGAGGGTCGAGACGATGCCGGTTTTCGAATAGCCCGATATTTAGAGGACTAAGACAATGGGCAAAATATTGTTCAGTATGGTATTCCTTTGTCAGCTCTCGCTGGCGATAGAAGATGAATTGCCCGCACAGGAAACAGAGCCGCTGTATTCGGCTTCGCCGCAGGCACAGACGGATGCGGAACAAGAGCCTGAACAAGAAATTTTCGATGAGGGCAGTGATTTGATTGCCGCAGAAATGACAGAAACCAACGAAGTAGAGGAAGAAACATCCGCCAGGTTTATTCCAACCGAAGAAATTTCCCAGGACCTGGGAGTCTCTTTTCCCGTAGACATTTAGCTTGAGATTAAGTCAGCCAGGGTATTAGTATGAAGAAAAGCCTGTTATCGGAAGCACTGTATCAGATTGCCGCATTGATTATTGCCGTGATAGTAGTACACGCCGTCTATGTGGCGGTGATACGACCTAATGCAGAGTTGATTCAAGAACAGCAAAATCTGCTACAGGAAACGGACCCCAACTTCGTGCCCGAACGCTCAGTCTATATTATCTTGAAAGATTTTGAGCAAGAGACCTGCATCATACTTTTGCTGTGGGCTTTATCCATTCTTGGCATGAAAATGCAGCAAACACTCCGAGAGCGCTCGCTGTTAGATCGAACGCTGTTGCAAGTTTCCGATGGCATGAGCCTATTGCCGCAGGATGCACGAAACTACGCCAGGCCCGTACAGGCTTTGCCAGAGGCGGAGCGCCAGTATTTACTGCCACGGGCACTGCTGAGCGGCTTGCATCGGTTTCAGACCACAAAAAATATCCAGGACGTAGCCACCACGATAAAAGATGCCTGTGACACAGAAGCTGACCGCATGGAAACCGGGCTGACCATCGTTCGTTATATTGCCTGGGCGATTCCCTCGATTGGATTCCTGGGCACGGTACGCGGTATTGGTACAGCGCTGGGGCAGGCCTATCAAGCGGTTAGTGGAGACATTGTCGGTGTGACTGTCAGTCTTGGCGTGGCGTTTAATTCAACGTTTGTGGCTTTGGTTGTCAGCATTCTGCTCATGTTTGTTCTGCATCAGCTACAACTACTACAGGACCGTTTGGTTCTGGATTGCCAGAACTATTGCGACGAAAGAATGCTCAGGCACTTGCAAGTGCCAGACAGGGATGAACAGACATGAGCCTAAAGGTTATCGAGCTTAACGATAACGTCTTGCGAGTCGGCGACGAATCGGGAATATTGGCCGAAAGTCCCGGTTTCGCTTTGGCCGTGGACAAGCAATTAGAGCTGGGCGAGGCAGCCAGGCAACAAGCCCGAATTCAGCCCACACACAGTTACAACAAATACTGGCATGAACTTAGTCTTGATCCGCTCTCTCATGCCCCGGGGATTCGCCATTTTGCGGATATAGCTTACGCGCACCTGCTGCACCTGGCGGAGCTTGGAGAAATCAACGGAGATGTTATTTTTGCTGTTCCGGGGAATTTCACGCAACAACAGTTGGCAATAGTACTCGGCCTTTCCAAACAGAGTCCCTTTCAAGCAGCAGGAATGGTTGATTCAGCACTTGCCGCTGCAATATCCTCGGCCCATGACGGGTCGTTAATTTATGTGGAGATGCAGCTGCATCAGGTTGTATTAACGAAACTGGTACGCAGTGACAACAAACTGCTTAGAGAATCGGTAATTCAGGTGCCTGGCGTGGGCAGTCAGAATTTCATGGACTTGATGATGCAGTTGGCCACCGGATTGTTTATCCAGCAATGCCGTTTCAATCCACAGCACGATGCAGAGTCAGAACAGCAGCTCTATAACGCACTTCCACACTGGCTGCGTCAGGAAGATACTGATCAGGGTAGTTTGATAGTAGAGTTGAAGGCCAATGCAGCGGTGTACACGGCGAAGATACCACGGGAAAGCTTGATCAATAGTCTTGCCAGATACTACAAGAGCATCGGGCAACAGATTGCCGAACTGGTTAGCGACGCTGACAGCAAAATATTGCTAAGTAGCGAATTCGGGGAGCTGCCAGGTTTTACTGCATCACTGGATGCCTACAGTGCTATTGAATTAGTACCAGCTAACGCGATTAGCGCCGCTAGCTTGCAGCATAAAGATTCCATAATTTGTCGCGAAGATCAGATTCATTTAGTCAGTTCATTGCCAATTTTGGGCGAGAGCAACAGTGCGGTTTCTGCAAAGAGCGGGGCTTCGCGCAAGTTAGTCAATGAACGGAAACAACCAACCCATGTGCTTATTGGCAACACAGCGGTGCCGCTTTCTGGCGCTAATTTACCAGGGCAACCAGGCCGGATAGAAAAAAGCCAGGGCCTGTTTTATTTGGATAGCGGTGGGCAAGAGTTCCTGCTCAACCAAAGTAAGGTCACCGGCAAGCATGAAATAGGTTTAGGAGATCAAATACAGTGTAAGGAAGGAAGCGAGGAAATTCGATTAATACAGGTAAGCAATGGCTAGTACCAAAGCAAAGAGAAAGAGAAGAAGTATAAACCCGATAAGCCTGGCGTTTCTGGATGTCATGTTTTGCGGCTTTGGTGCTGTCATATTGATTTTCCTGATTCTTGATCACGCCACTACCGCCGCTATAACAGAACGAAACCCGAACCTGGCAGCAGAAATAAACCTGCTACAAGAAGAAGTCAGGGAAGGTGAACTCGGGCTGCTTGCACTGCGTAACACCTTTTCAGATGTGAGCCTTGAGGTGGTTACCGCAGAAGGATTAGCGAGGCAAATACAGGCGCAATTGCAGACTTTTCTACAGCAACTGGCCGCATTGGAAAACTCCAGTGTGGCTAGCGAGGAGAGTATCGAGAAACTGCGCGCAGATGTGCAGGCACTGGAAGAAGCGCTTTTGCGCTTGCAAGCCAGTACCTTTGAACAAGATGGGAGCAGTGTGCGGCAATTTTTAGGCGATGGAAATCGACAGTATTTGTCTGGCCTGTTTCTCGGTGGACAACGCATTCTAATTTTAGTGGACAGTTCAGCGAGTATGCTGGATAGCACTCTGGTGAATATTATCCGCACCCGCAATATGTCCGATGAGCGCAAGCGACTGGCGCCGAAGTGGCAGCGGGTAGTGAAAATAGTAGACTGGATAAGTACACAATTGCCAATTACCAGTCGCTATCAAATTTGGACGTTTAACAAGGAGCTGAGGTCAGTGCCAGGTGGTGACAGAGATGCCTGGCAAGAAGTGGCTGATCGTGATCAACTGAACGATGCCATTGAGGCGGTGAAGCAAATCGTGCCACACGCGGGCACCAATATGGAGCAAGTATTCAAAGCCATAGCAACCATGCCGCAGCGTCCCGATAATATTTTTCTGATTACTGATGGTCTCCCTACCATCAGTGACCGCAGCTCACGAAATGCCCTGGTTAGTCCATCACAGAGAATGGAGTTGTACCAGGATGCGCTGGCAGAGTTGCCCAATGAACTACCGGTCAATATTATTTTGTTGCCACTAGAAGGAGACCCGAGTGCGGCGGCAGCCTATTGGCAATTAGCGCAGTACACAGGAGGTTCATTTCTAACCCCCTCGAAGGACTGGCCATGAGCTTATGCCAGAGGACTTATGCCATGAGGACCATGCCATGAGACGTAAGAGACGCGAAACTGATTCTTTCTCCGTGTCTTTTTTAGACGTGGCAGCCTGCGGCTTTGGTGCCATGATTATTCTGTTGATGATTACCAAATCTGCGGAGCCGGTATCTATTGAATTCGTTGATGTGCCCCCGCAGGGTGCAATAATGAAGCTACAGCAACAGCTCTTTGCCATCCGTGGGGAAACAAGCATTCTTAATCGCGACCTGAACGCCAGGCATGAGCAGCTTTCTGCAATCAAAGATCGAGTTGCCCGCTTACGGCGTGACCTCGCCGATGTACAGGGCCGTTATCAAACGTCTAATCAGCTTTCCCGTGAGATAACCGACGAAGTTGGCCGCCTGGCGATAGCACAGCAAACCATGACAGAGGAAATGCAGCGCCTGTTGGCGAATAGCGCCGTGCTTGAGAATGCTGCCATTGGAGGCATTCCGGTGGACAGTGAATACATTATTTTCGTCATCGACACCTCTGGCAGCATGTACGGCAATGCCTGGAACAAAATGCTCAGGGTTATCGATGACACACTCAATGTTTACCCCGAAGTAAAGGGCATCCAGGTTATGAACGACATGGGCGACTACCTGTTCGATTCCTACCGGGGTGAATGGATTCCCGATACCCCGGGAAGACGCAATCAGATTATATCTACCCTGCGGAACTGGAATCCTTTCAGCAATAGTAGCCCTGTAGAGGGAGTGACACGAGCGATTAATACCTTTCATTCAGCGGATAAGAAAATTAGTATCTATGTCCTTGGTGATGATTTCCAGCCAGGCGGGTCTATTCAGGATGTACTGCAAACTATTGATCGAATCAACGTGGCGGACGAAAACGGCGACCGGCTGGTGCGTATCCACGGCATCGGTTTTCCGGTGATTTTCGCGGCCCAGGCACGTTTCCAACAGAGTGTTTATCGCTATTCCACTCTAATGCGAGAGATGACACAGCGAAATGGTGGTAGCTTTGTCGGTCTGAATGATTATCAGTAGAGACTCTTTACGGAGCAACGGGTTAAGCAGCCATGGCTTAAAAACAACGGATTAAAGAACAATAGGTTAAAGAATAAAAGGGTAAAGAACAATGAGTTTTGATAAGGTCCAGGATGCGTAAAATCAAACGAACAATCGACAACTTGAGTAAAAAAATTGTGCTATCGCTTGCCGTTTTGAGCCTGGCAGCCTGTGGCGTCAGCAATGTGGTGATCGAAGGCAGTTTCCCAACGCCAAATATCAATAAACTGCCTCTGTCGGTCGCGGTTTATTACGATACCGCACTTACCGATTTTAGCTACATCGAATATTCCGAAACGGGTTCAGAAGAATACAATATCGCCAGCGGGCAGTCTCATGTTGCGCTGTTCAATGCAGTGCTGCCGGCTATGTTTGACGCAGTAATCGTGGTTGATTCTATAGAGGAGGCAGCGGCGCGTGGGGTGGACGCAGTTTTTGCTCCAGCCATTGAGGAATTTCAGTTAGCACTGCCATCGAAGACCAAGCTGGACGTTTATGAAATCTGGATTAAATACAATATGCGTCTACTGACAGCGGAAGGCGGGTATATTGCGGATTGGGTACTCACCTCGTACGGCAAGACACCGACAGAATCATTACGCTCAGTCGAGGCGGCAATAAACGCAGCAGCCGTGGTCGCTTTGCGCGATTTGGCATCCAGTTTCTCGTTGAGCTTCAGCCAGGTACCGGAAGTGCGAGACTGGTTAAACACGCTTTAGAGGCTGTGCAAAAACCAATATTCGTCATTCCTGCGAAAGAGACTATGCAAAAATTCAACATTCGTCATTCCTGCACCATCCTGTCATTCCTGCGAAGGCAGGAATCCAGTAAAACACCCAAACCGGCAAGGGTTTTCCACCAGTAACGCAACCAGGCAACGGTTTTTTGCACAGTCTCTTTAGAGTAAATACTAACAGCAGACAGCATGAAATCTGGATGAGGATTATCATGAAACATCTACTAATTCGAAATAGACTGAGCATGGCCTTGTTGTTGCTGGTTTCGGTCGCCTCTTGTACCAGTACCACCATTGATGAATTTCGCCAGGGAGAAACAGGCATTGAAAACGATGAGGCCGTGGTTATTCTTGGTCGCCGACAAGCGAGTCACTACGAAACACGCGCCGAGTTCGTTAGTTGCGTGGGCAAGCGCATGAACAGGGGAGAAAACGCAATCAACATCGTTCCGGAACAGGAATTTATTGATGCCATGTTCCCCTGGTTTGAGCCAAGAACGGCGCCACTACGCACCCGTGATTTAGAACGTCTCATGACAGAAGACCTTGTCGCGGAGAAAATGTCTGACTTCGGCATTCGCTACATAGTCTGGTTAGATGGATTCACCGAAACCACTGACCGAAGTGGCTCAATATCTTGCACAGTGGGGCCAGGCGGAGCCGGCTGTTTTGGTTTCGGCTCCTGGGAAGATGACGCTAATTTTGATGCACGGGTGTGGGACGTCGCTTCACTAAGCAATGTGGGAACCATAAGCACTGATGCAACCGGGCAATCCTATCTGCCCGCTCTGATTATCCCGATTCCTCTGATAGCGCGGGTGGAAGCCAATGCCTGTTCCAGATTGGCAGCTCATCTCAAAGAATTTGTAAATGGAAGTTAGGGTCACTAATTTATTCAGTGAAACACGACACAGAACACGACATTGACAGGTGGCATTATGACTAATCCGGGTTTAACAAGTTTGGCTAAATCACCAACGCTGACTACTGGTATGCCGAAGACTGTAGTTTTCCTGGCTGTGCTGATTCTGCTCCCGATTGTCTCCTCCTGCGCGATTAATCCTGCTACCGGCGGTGCTAATCTGGTGTTGATGTCGGAGAATAGAGAGAAAGAAACAGGCTTGAAGGAACATGAAAAAGTATTGGCAAGCATGCCTCTGTTCGAGGATGAAGATCTGCTGGCCTATGTTCGGGAAGTCGGCAATAGAGCCGCCAGGGTCAGCCACCGCCCCGACCTTGAATACACTTTCACTATAATCGATAGTCCGGAAATAAATGCCTTTGCCCTGCCGGGTGGCTATGTCTATGTGAATCGGGGTTTGCTTGGCTTCATGAATTCGGAAGCGGAGCTGGCCGCAGTCTTGTCCCATGAAATAGGGCATATCACCGCACGTCATGCTGTGCAGCAGCAGGCACGAGGCCGCATCGCGCAAACTGCTGCCACAGTCGGCGTCTTCGTCACGACGGTGGCGACAGGTAGTGGTTATGTTGGATCACAGATTAGTGAAGTGGCCTCTATTTGGGCTCAAAGCGGGCTTAGTGGCTTTGGTCGGGAGTACGAACTTGAGGCTGACAGTTTAGCAGCAGAATACCTGGTAAAGGCGGGCTACGACCCGACGGCGATGATTGACGTAATAACAGTGTTAAAAAACCAGGAAGACTTTAATCGACTAGTGTCAAATAACAGTGGCGGTTATCACGGCTTGTTTGCCACTCATCCAAGAAACGATACCCGCCTGCAACAGGCAATATCACAGGTTGGAAGTATTTCAGGAAATGAAATTACCGAAATAGATAATTCCAGTTTCAGAGAGAATCTCGATGGGCTTGTAATAGGGCAAAGTCGAAGCTCTCGCACTAACGATGAAAGAAATCGCTACTATCAGACCTTGTTAGGCTACACCCTGGTTTTTCCTGAGGAATGGGAAATCGTAGAAACTACAACTACTGTTACCGCATCCAGGCCCGGCACAGGGTCAATTCGAATTGAAGCTCAGCGTAGACGGGACAATGTAGAGCCGCGTGTATTTATTAGAGACAAGATGGGAATAAAGGCTCTTCAAAAGTCGGAGGAGCTGGAGCAATATCGACTCACCGGCCACACCGGAACGTCAGTTTCTGCTGAAACTGGAAATTTACAGCGTGTCGCCGCCATCTACTTTGGCCCGAGAGTGTTTAGCTTCCGCGCAGAAATTGAAGATTCAGCCACAGCAGATGAAATTGATGCGGAATTACTGTCATCAATTGGTACTTTTAGGGCTATTCAACAAGGTGAGAAGCATGCGGCCACGGAGGCAAAAATCAAATTCGTCCAGGCAAGCGAATTTTTCGATTTTGCTGTGGTAGCGCAGTCCAGCAAGATTGCCAGCCATGCCGAGGAATCATTGCGGCTGCTCAATGGCTACTACCCCACTGGCACGCCAGAGGCTGGTGAATGGGTGAAGTTGATCGAATAGCCAGTTTTATAGTTTTGCAGGTCAGCCTCAGCTTCATCGTAGTCGGTAAAATAGGCCATGATGCTCTCTCGTGGCCTAATTTAGTGAGCCGACCTCAAGTAGTCCTCTCAGCAGAGTCTTTGTTTTTCATTATTGCACAGCACAGCAACGATGCGCCTTCGGCAATGACGAGCTGCGAGTTCCCTCCTGTCTGATAAAGGCAACGGTAGTGGACATACGAACCGGGACCAGAAATTCCCGGGCCGATAATTTTCACAGCGTGAGTGCAGTGCTTTACCTCCCAATAAGTTAGAATAACGCCGCCGTGGTAGTCGAAATTTATCCCGAATAGACAATAAGATGACGCAAAACAGCCAAGAAAATATGCTGGTGATCGGGCCTTCATGGATTGGTGATATGGTAATGGCTCAGTCCTTGTTCAAATGCCTGAAACTAAACGACGAGAATTGCCGGATTTCTGTGCTGGCGCCGGATTGGACCAGACCTCTGCTGGATAGAATGCCAGAAGTGGAAAAAGACATTAACCTGCCTATGGGTCACGGCGAACTGAGTTTGCACAAACGCAGAGCGCTGGGGCGGTCATTGCGTAGTGAACAATTTACATCAGCCATCATTCTACCCAACTCGTTCAAGTCTGCGCTGATACCTTTTCATGCAGGCATAGCCAAACGGATAGCGTGGAAAGGGGAATGGAGAAACCTTCTGCTCAGTGATTGTCGTCGCCTCGACAAAAAGAATTTCCCGTTGATGGTGCAACGCTTCGCGGCCCTGGCCTATGCCGAGAACGCCGAACCTCCAGCAATCATCCCCGACCCACATCTACAGTTGGATCCCTCCAGCGTAGAGAAAGTACTGAAAGAATTCGGTTTGGAAAGCAACGACAGGGTTCTGGCAATTTGTCCCGGTGCCGAGTTTGGTTCCGCAAAGCAATGGCCCGCCGAGCATTTTGCGACAAGCTGCCAGGCTGTCATAGAACAAGGTTGGAAGGTCTGGATTTTTGGTTCGGACAAAGACGCTGTAGTCGCCACGGAAATCCGGCAACTATTAACAGAACAACAACGCCAAAGCTGTGTCAGTTTAGCAGGCAGAACCAGCCTGGCACAGGCGATCGACCTGCTATCGGCAGTTGAGGCTGCCATTTCTAACGATTCGGGCTTACTGCATATAGCGGCGGCACTTGATAAGCCGGTAGTTGCGCTTTATGGTTCAACTTCGCCTGATTTCACGCCGCCACTAACCAAAAGGGCGAAACAGTTAGTAACGAATATTGAATGTCGCCCCTGTTTTCAAAGGGAATGCCCCTTGGGTCACCGGAAATGCCTGACCCAACTAACACCAGACCGAGCGCTTGCCGCCATCAACGAATTGCTAGCCCCAGAGGCCACAAAGAAGTAGATCAAGGGAAGAATTAATTGCGAGTTTTAATAGTAAAAGTATCGTCGCTTGGTGATGTCATTCACACACTCCCTGCCGTGACAGACGCCTGTAAGGCGAGAAAAGACATAGTGTTTGATTGGGTAGTCGAGGAAAATTTTGTGGAAGTTCCAGCTTGGCACCCTGCCGTAGAGAACGTAATACCAATCGCGCTCAGGCGATGGCGCAGGAACCTGGTAAAAACCTGTTTAAATCACGAATTCCGGGCATTCAAGCGATCCTTGCAAGGGATCCATTACGACCTGGTAATCGACGCGCAGGGTCTCATAAAAAGTGGAGTAATCAGCCGCCTCTCCAGGGGTTTAACCATTGGCTTGAGCAATCGCACCATTCGCGAGCCTATGGCAACCCTGTTTTATAACAAAGTCTATTCCGTTCCCTGGACAGAGCATGCCGTTGATAGAGTTCGCCAGCTATTTTCAAGGGCACTGCAATATGACTACGATCCTGAACGGACCGACTACGGAATCGATTTAGATAGAATCAGATCAGATAGCAGCACTGGTGAGAAAAAGCAGGTAGTCTTTTTACATGGCACAACCTGGCAAACAAAACATTGGCCTGAAATATATTGGCGCCAGCTCGCACAGATAGCAGCGAATGCAGGGTATAAAGTCTTGCTTCCCTGGGGAAGCCCGGAAGAAAGGAAAAGAGCAGGCTTCATTGCGGCAGGAAATGCCATGGTCGAGGTGTTGAACAAGCAATCCTTGTCTGGATTGGCTAACTATATCCAGCAATCCAGGGGTGTAATTGCTGTTGATACGGGCTTGGGTCATCTAGCTGCCGCCCTGGTAAAGCCGACAGTTTCGCTCTATGGCCCAACTAACCCTGGCCTGTCAGGCACCTTCGGGGATAAGCAATTACACTTGAGTTCAAGTTTGAATTGCGCACCCTGTGTCAAGAAAGTGTGCAGTTACTCGGGGCCAGGGGTAACAGAGGAATACGAGGGGCAATCGGTGGCGATAACACCGCCCTGTTTCGCGTCCCACAGCCCAAAAAATATTTGGCAACACTTTGAAGTATTGTTAGAGAATTCCTGACCAACAAGAATTTATTTCGAATGAAATTGAGTTTTCTTATTTACACGTACTTTCCCTTTGGTGGCTTGCAAAGGGATTTCCTTCGCATCGTGAAAGAATGCCTGCGGAGAGGGCATGAAATTGATGTTTACACCTTTAGTTGGGAAGGCGATGTTCCCCCTGGTGTAAATCTGATTTCGGTGCCGACGCATTCACGAAATAGAATTAAGCGCAACAGAGCTTACCTGGAGTGGGTGAAGAAAGCGTTAAAGAAACGAGCCAAGAGCATCGTTATCGGTTTTAATAAAATGCCTGCCCTGGATATTTATTTTGCTGCCGATCCCTGCTTTCTGGAAAAGGCGGAGGATCAACGTGAATTCTACTACAAGTACACGCCACGTTACCGGCACTTCAAAAGCTATGAAGACGCGGTTTTTGCTGAGAATCAGAAAACCGAAGTGTTACTACTTTCTCCACAGCAACGCGCAGCTTTTGAGAAATACTATCCGGCCTGTAGCGGTCGCCTTAAGCAAATTCCTCCAGGTATTTCGCCTGATAGAAAAGTACAAGAAATCAATACCAGCGTGGCAGACAAATTACGCGCCGAGTTACAGATTAGCCAGGATGAGAGGATGATCTTGCAGGTCGGATCAGGGTTTCAGGTTAAGGGTGTGGATAGATCACTGCGGGCAATAGCCTCATTACCACGGAAAATTCGAGATAAATGTCGCTACATTCTGGTTGGGCAGGATAAGCCTGATCGGTACAGTAAACTCGCAAAAAAACTGGGGCTTGCCGACAATTTCACGGTGTTGCCAGGAAGAGAGGACATCCCAAGATTTCTGGCAGCGGCTGATCTATTGCTGCACCCGGCGTATGCGGAAAGTGCAGGCTATGTTTTGCTTGAGGCCACAATCGCCGGACTGCCGGTGTTGACCACCGCTTCCTGTGGCTACGCTTTTCATGTTGAACAGGCCGGGTCGGGTGTGGTTTGCAGTGAGCCTTTCGAGCAGCAGGATTTGAACGAACACTTACATACTGTGTTGGAATCTCTGGACACAGCTAATTGGTCCGGTAACGGTCTGGAATACGGTAGACAAGAAGAGCTATATTCCCAATCGATAGTCGTGGCGGACTTTATTGAACAATTCCCGATCAGAAACCCTTAGGCCACCTGTATGCTGTATTTGAGTGAAGGCTTCGCGAGAGACAATAAAGGAGCCGATCCGTTTGTCAGCTTGCCGACAATGAACGGGACAGTTTACCGAGAGCTTAAAGGCCGGAAAACTCTACAGTTTCAGCTCGGTGGCAACAGTTACTTCGCCAAATTCCATTTTGGCGTTGGCTGGCTGGAAATAGTAAAAAATTTGCTGCTATTTCGCCTGCCAGTTCTGAGTGCAGAAAATGAGTGGGTAGCAATCAGTAAACTGCAAAGCCTTGGCGTTTCTACCATGACTTTTGTTGCCTACGGCAGGAAAGGATGGAACCCCGCTCGCCGTCAGTCGTTTATCGTTACAGAAGATTTGTCCGACACTATTAGCCTTGAAGATTATTGCAGAGAATGGAGAAATAAGCCGCCAGCGTATTCATTGAAATTGAAGCTGATACGCCAAATCGCAGAAATGAGTCGGCGTTTGCATGGTGGTGGTGTTTGCCACAGAGATTTTTACTTATGCCATTTTCTACTGGCCAGGAAATCACTTGATCGAAGCAGCAATGGACATCTTGTGCTGTCCCTGATTGATCTTCATCGAGCAATGGTAAAACAGAACTTGAGCAAGCGCTGGCTAATAAAGGATATAGGCAGCCTGTATTACTCGGCGATGAATATCGGCTTGACCCAGCGAGACTTACTCAGGTTTATGACACTGTATCAAAAGGCTAGCCTGGGTAGCTGTCTGAAAGATAATCGAAAATTTTGGGAATCTGTGCAAAAGCGGGCGCTGGCATTGCATAAAAAACTGGGCCCGGTGAAGTAAGTCCATGAGTCTCCTGTCCAGCACAGACTTGATCGCAATGGGTCGACATATCCCCACACCGTTTAGTATAGCGGTGGTTGATGGGAGTGGAGAATTGGAATTAAAGATCGAGTCGATCCTTCGTATAGTTCCCGGCAAGAGGCTGGTTGCTCTGTCGTGCTGGCAAAACCGCAGGGTAGTAATAAAATTATTTTTTCATGGTAAGCGTTGGAAGCGGACAATGCTGGCTGATATTGCAGGAATCAATTTGCTCAGGCAAGCAAGAATGCCTACAGCTGACTTACTGCTGCAAACTACCACTGTCGATAATAAAGCCGGGATGCTTGTCATCGAATACCTTCAGCAGGCTGCGAGCCTGGCCACGTTATTTGATGAAGCCAGGAGCAAACAAGCCAAGACTGAAATACTCCAGCTTGCCATTAAGAGTGTGGCTCTGTGCCATCATGCGGGGCTTTGGCAAAAAGACAGTCACCTGGACAATTTTATGCTTTCATCAGGGGTCGTGCACATTTTGGATGGCGGGGGAATAAAGGCGAAGCAGGCTCCGCTGGATGTGGATATTTGCCTAAAAAACCTTGCTCTGTTTATCGCCCAGTTTCCAGTGGCTGTTGATAAGGAATGTTCGGCCTTAATCGAGTACTACAGAAAAACCAATCCAGAACACAATGATGGCGATTATGAAGGATTTGAGTCAAGAATAATACGTGCCAGAAGAAATCGTTTAACGGCGTTTGAGCGCAAGCTAAGCCGTTCCACGAGCGCCAACCGCTGCGAACAAAATTCCGGCGTTTTTTATGTCTATGACAGATCAATTCATTCTGCTGAGTTGCAACGTTTTATAGCCGACCCGGACAGTTATATAGACAGCAGCCGTTTACTAAAAGATGGAAACTCTTCGACAGTGGCTGTGGTTGAAATTGATAAGCGCCAATACGTGTTGAAGCGGCACAATATTAAGAGCTTCTGGCACGGGCTATCCAGGGGTTTGAGACCAAGCCGGGCGTACAACTCCTGGCGCAATGCCTCCGTTCTTCAAATGTTGGGAGTCGCAACGGCGCGCCCCTACTTGTACCTTGAAGAGAGAACACTGTGGTTGTTCCGCAGGCGCGCCTATTTTCTCTGCGAATTCATACAGGCGAATGATCTTGCCACCGCATGGAAAAAAGAAGAATCAGAAGTTGGTAATAAAGAGGAAGTTATAGCAATGCTTCGAAAGCTATTTCGAATACTATTTGATTATCGCATCAGTCATGGTGATATGAAGGCGACAAATTTTCTGCTAAAGGAAAAGCAGCTGTATGTTGTAGACCTTGATGCGATGCTTCGAAATAAATCTGAGCGCAGATTTTCAGAAAAGTTTGCTAAAGATCTGACGCGATTTCAAAAAAATTGGCTGGGCACTACTTTAGAGTCCGGCATTGAACAGCTTTTGCAACAAGCAAAAAAATTCTAGATTGGTGTAAGCGATGACTACCATTACATTGGGTCTATGCGGCGCAATTGGACAAGACCCCGCAGCGGCATTGTTTGTCGATAATGACCTGGTGGCGGCAGTCGAGGAAGAACGCCTGCTAAGACGCAAACATGCCAACGGAGAAGCACCCTGGCTCTCGGCCAGGCGATGTATGCAGATAGCCAGAATCAACCCGTCGCAGATTGATCAAGTGGCAATTCCTTATGCACCAATCACGCTATTTAACAAGGCACGTTGGCACTATGCCTACCGACATTGGTACGCACCCGATCGCGCTATCGATGGTTTACTGAATGGCAATCGGCGTTATCGCAGGTACCTAAAGGAGCTAAAGAGCCTATTGGAAAAACTCCACATGGCCTCAGGGAAGGTGAAGATTATTCCGGTAGAGCATCAATTAGCTCACGCCAGTAGTTGCTACCACCTAAACGAGCAGGAGGGGAAAACGGCGATTTTCTGTAATGACTCGAAGGGGGAATATTCAAATATTTTTCTTGGCTATGGGGAAAATGGAAAAATCGTGAAGCGTAAAGAATTCTATAATCCCGACTCGCTTAGCGGGATGTATGCTGCCTTGACTGATTATCTGGGCTTTGAGATTCTCGATGGCGAATTCAAGGTAATGGGAATTGCACCCTTTGGAGATAGCTCGAAATATGACTTGTCGCCATTGGCCAGCTTCAATGGCAAAAAGTTCAAGGTCGATAATACACTCATAGGCACGGTAGGTCTGCGCCGCTACAAAGCAAAATCGAAGGGCCATTATTTCAGTCAAAAATTGGTGGATATGCTCGGTCCCAGGCGAGTTGGTAATCTAGTGGACGATCCCTATGTCCACTATGCTGCGGCGATACAAAAACTCTATGAAGACCTCTCTGCGGAGCTGGTAGTACACTACCTGTCAGATATTCTGGCAGATTCAGGTCGGCTCGCTATTGCTGGCACCGGTGCCATGAATATCCGATTGAACCAGCGCCTCGCCAACTTGCCGCAGGTGAAAGAGTTGGTTGTACATCCTGCCTGTGGTGATTCAGGAACTGCAATTGGTGCAGCCAGCTATGCAATCCGGCAGTCCGCAGGAAAAATCAAACCAGTAAAAAACATGTTCCACGGCCCGTCCTACAGTCACTCTCAATGTATTGATGCCTGTAAGTCGCACCGAGAAAAACCGCTATGGGAAGTATTGCAAAACCCCCACGAAAAGGCCGCGAAGATTCTGGCAAACGGGCATCTACTGGCCTGGTATAGAGGGCGCATGGAATTTGGCACGAGAGCATTGGGTAACAGAAGCATTTTGGCTAATCCCAATCATTCGCAAGTGGCAGACAAGATTAACCACCAGGTTAAATTCCGCGAGCCATGGCAGCCGTATTCAGCCTGCGTACTTGACAGTGTCGCCGCGGATTTTATCCCGAATGAACCAAAGGACAAATACATGTGCATGGCGGTAATGACCAGTGCGACCTGGGCTGAAAAATACCCGGCCATAGTCCATGTAGACGGCAGCACCGAAGCGCAAATTGTAGATGCAGACAGTAATCCAAACCTGCATCAATTATTAACCAGTTTTCAGCAGGAAACAGGACATGGCCTACTAATCAACGCAAGTTTGAACCGTCCCGGCGAAGCGCTGGTCTGTTCTCCCGAGGATGCGGTTACTATGTTTCTGGGCACAGATCTGGATTATCTGATTATGGAAGATATTCTTGTCACCAGGCGTGAACAATCAGAACAGTGGTAGGGAGCCAGGGTTTTAAGTGTTTAGCCAGTGCAGAAAAACCACTAGAAATCGACCCGCCTGTACACCGCAATGCGCTGATTTGATTCGTTCGGAAAAGCCACAAGGAATTCTACCGCCCTGGCAATCGATTCTTTGGCAAGAAGATTTCGGGTTTCGAAGGTCAGTTCTGCGGCAATGGTAGCCCCCGCACTGGCCGACAATATATCGCTTTCAGCGAAATTATTTTTCACCTGGTCATAGTCCTCTACCTTGCCGCTGAAGTAGGCGATGGCATGATTGTTGGTTATCAGCGTTGACGAAGCAGCGCTGTTTTCGGCCAGCCACTCTATTGAATCTGAAACATACGTCTTTTTTTCACCAAAGCTGAAATAGGAATCGATGGCGCAGTAGCCCAGGAATACTGCCAGAACGGTGTGCGCCATGTACCGATTCGACTCCTTGATCGCCGTGTGAATATGGAAAATTATCAGCGGAACGAATAGAACCAGCAATAGGCTGAATAGCATCGCGTAGCGGCTTGATAAATAGCGAGTAACTATCAGAAAGCCAAGAAGAATAAGTGTGTTTATGGCGAGGCAAATAAGTAAGGGAGCGGCAATATACTGCTGAAGTCTAATTCGTTTTTTTACCAGCCCTATTAGCAGCACGATTAAGTAGGGCCCGCTTATTGCACTAAACAGATTGGCCAGAAGTATCGCTATTAGTCCCGCCAATAAGAAGATTTCAATGTATTCCCGAGAGAATGTGGCTGCGTATTCATTGAACAACAGCGAACCCAGAAGAGCTCTCTCTGCCTCGTTGAGTGTATAGTTTCCGCTAATGAATGGCTCATAGACGGAAGCAAATTCAATGAAGAGGCCGGCCACGTCCAGGCCCATAAGCGCGAGAAATACCAGCAGAATAACCGCCATGGCGACAGCAATCGCAAGTAGTCTAAAGAATAGCTTTCTACGCGCAATCGGTTCGATACGGGTGTCCAGTAGCAGAGCGAATGGGGTAAAAATCAAATAGCTCAGTGCTTCGGCGCGAAAAGCGGTGGCCAGTAACATCGCAGCACAATAGATGAAGCCATGCCTGCTCAATCGAGTCCTGGCATAGAGCAGGTATTGCCAGAATGCCAGAACGGAAAGTCCCCAGAATGCACTATCACGAATGACCAAATCACGGTATTCGTTTAGTTGCGGGTAGACCAGAATACAAATAGCGGAGATAACAAGCAAAGGTTTTCTATCATCAATTTCTCGCACAATGCTTACGAAAGAAAAAACCAGAATCGCATAGAATATTGCATTGAGCAGAAGCCCGGCGGAGAATAAATCCACGCCCAGCCAGGATACTACCCCTATTAATATCGAATAGGTTCCCCACGAGTAATGTTGGTAGGCCGCAGCGATACCCTCACTGAGAAATATTTCGGCAGTTCGAATGTAGGTGTAGGCATCTGCGTTGGGAATTCTTTGAAACGTCAGCGTAAAAACCGATAGCAATAAGCTGGCGAGAACCGCGCTCCATCTAACGTCAGTTTGCTGCCAGTTCTCTTTCATCGGTTTAGCTTTTTACCAGTCAATTTGACGAAGGCTAATAAGGTCTGGCAGAACGGCCTTCTGCCTGTGTTTTAAATCGTTTATGTAGCCACAAATATTGATCGGGTTGTCTTCTTATCGCTTTTTCCACCAGGCTGTTAATCGTAATCGCATCAGCTTCTTCGTCCCCGCTGGGGAAGCCTTGCAGGGGCGGGCTGAAGTCCAGATGATACCCCGAGTTGTCTTCATTGCGATAATGACTGTAGAACAGTACCGCCGAGTTGTTCACTTTAGCAAATCTGGCGGTAGCGGTGATAGTGGCCGCCTGATTGCCAAAAAAAGGGACGAACACAGAATGTTTAGCCCCGTAGTCTTGATCGGGGGCATACCACAGAATTCGACCGGCTTTCAGGCTGCGTATAGCACCACGTACATCCTTGCGATCATAGACGTGGCGGAAATGCCGTATGCGACCATTAAACATGGCGGCCTGGAATAGAGGGTTTTTATTCGGTCTATAGGTAACATCCATCTCTGCAACCAGGTTGAATAGAAAGCCACCAAATTCCAGGGTAGAAAAGTGCGCGCAAAGCAGCAACACGCCGTTACCCCGGGCTACCGCCGCCTGTAAATTTTCTAAACCAGTTATGCGCGTTCGAGAACGATATTCCTCCGGGTCGCGGTACCAGGAAATGGCCACTTCGATTAGCCCTATACCGTTGGAAAGAAAGGTTTTCCGCACTAAATCCCGGTGTTCTTTTGCGCAAAGCTCGGGAAAGCACAGGCGCAGATTGACTTCGCAGACATGTCTTCGCGCCCTGGCAAGGCAGTAAGTCAGCAAACCGAGAAATTGGCCTAGTCGAATCTGCACCGCGCAGGGTAGCTGTGCCACACTCCACATTGATGCCAGACCTAGCCAGGTTAGCCAATAGCGCGGCGCAGTGAATTGGCTTAGGGGCGTTTTTATTTGAGAGTGTTCAGCCACAAGGTATGCCAGCCAGGAGCAGAAAGAGTTCTGCAAGGATAATGGATTATTCGCTCTGTGTGCCGTGAATTGTAGCAGAAGCCAGCAATTTACAGCAGCAGCTTGTGATTGCCGCCGCCAACAGTTATAAAAAATGTGGAAATAGCCAGATTTTTGAGAACCTTGCATAAACCCAGCCGGGCATCTCACCAAACCGATAAACAAGCCCATCAAATCACCTTGAGGACGCGCCAGCTATCCTGACAACAACCTATCCATTATTCCAGCGCTACCCCCGTTATCCTCCCTGCCCCCCCAGCCTTCTCCAGCGCAATCGATGTGATATGATCTGGCACCAGCTTTTGCGGTAAATAGTCTGAAATCCAAAAACAGGAAATTCTGGATGAAACTTGAGATGCCTCCATTCCAGCAGGCTAAACTGTTGGTTATCGGCGATGTCATGCTTGATCGGTATTGGCATGGTGCTGCCTCTCGTATTTCACCGGAAGCGCCAGTACCCGTGGTTCGTGTTGGCAATCAAGAGGATCGCCCCGGCGGTGCTGGCAACGTGGCGCTTAATATCGCCGCTCTTGGGTCTGCTGCCACCCTGATCGGGGTGGTAGGACAAGATGACAATGCGCAAGATTTGGAATCTCGCCTTACTGCCGCTGGCGTCTACTGCGAATTTCTGCGCTCGGACGATAAGCCCACCATTACCAAACTGCGAGTTATCAGCCAGCACCAGCAGTTAATACGCCTGGACTTCGAAAATAATTTTGATCAGCAGGATGCGGCTGGTTTACAAGGCATGGCAGCATCTCTACTACCCAGCGCACAAGCACTGGTTCTGTCTGACTATGGCAAGGGTGCGCTGCAAGATGTTTCGGCTTTAATCGACCTGGGTAGAAAACAGGCTATTCCGGTTATTGTCGATCCCAAGGGAGCGGACTTTCAGAAATACCGTGGCGCGACTTTAATGACGCCAAACCTGACTGAGTTTGAAACGGTGGTGGGTCCGTGCGTTAATGAAGAGGAGCTCGTTAACAAGGGGCTTACACTGATGAGTGATCTTGGTCTACAAGCCATGTTGATTACCCGTGGTGAACATGGCATGACACTACTCCGCCCGCACTCCCCTGAATTACACTTGCCGGCGAGAGCACGTGAAGTATTCGATGTGACCGGTGCGGGTGATACGGTTATCTCGGTACTGGCGGCGGCGGTTGCTGCCGGCGATGGTCTTGCCGATGCCACGGCAATAGCGAATCTGGCTGCCGGGCTTGTTGTCGGCAAACTGGGTACGGCGGCGATAAGTGGACCAGAACTGCGTCGAGCGATACTCGCGGAACAGAACACAGGGCTTGGTGTAATGACGGCGGAGCAACTTCAAATTGCCGTTCAAGACGCAAAAGATCACGCCGAAAAGATCGTTTTCACCAATGGTTGCTTTGACATAATACACGCGGGTCATGTGGGTTATCTCAGTGACGCCAAAAAGCTTGGCGACAGGCTGGTGGTGGCTATCAATGACGATGATTCGGTGTTCAGGTTAAAAGGATCGGGTCGCCCAATTAACCCGGTAGAAAGACGAATGGCTGTTCTCGATGGCCTGGAAGCCGTGGATTGGGTTGTCAGTTTCTCCGAAGATACCCCTGAATCTCTATTGCGCTCCCTACAACCTGATATTTTGGTGAAAGGTGGCGACTACTCACTGCATCAAGTTGTAGGCGGTGAGTACGTGCAATCTTACGGCGGCGAAGTGAGAGCCCTGGATTTTCTCGATGATTGTTCTACCTCTGCCATCATGGAGAAGATGAAAGACTCAGGCGAATAAGCGGCCACAGCCTGCTGCGAGAAAGCTGTTTCAGACTGTCAGTGCAGGTGTAGGCGTGCGCGTAGGTACAGGCGCAGGTAATTGAGGATGCCGAGCTATTGAACTGATGCAACGTTTTCCCGCAAGTGTTTCGAATTTATGGTTCCCACAACTACACTGCTAACCCCCTCTCGGGCCAGGGCAAATTGTAAATTCTCTTGCGCATAACTGCTGTTTTTTGAGCCTTGATCTGACTTGCCTGACTTGCAGTCATGCCCGCTATTAAGCGCTTTCTTGATTAACACACCCTTTCCAAGTGCCCGGGCATGATCTATTACTTCGCTGTCATCCAGCATGGAAGGGTTGTAGCTTAGCATCACCACGTCCATTAATTCGGCGGCTTTTATGCCACCGGCAACGGTTTTAGTGGACATGCCAACGTTGCCGATTACACCTTCTTCCTGCATGCGTCTTAATGACTCAAGGCAGTCGCTGCACTCCAGGATTTGTGTGTCTCTGCCATCGGAATGAATTAGTACAATATCTATATGGTCAGTTTTTAGGTCGCGCAGGCTTCTTTCAACACTGCGACGCGTGTGTTGTGCCGAGAAATCGAAGAAGGATTTACCGCCAATGAATTCTTCGCCAACCTTGCTGCAAATTATCCATTCATCGCGATTTTTAAGTAGTTGGCCCAGTCGTTGCTCGCTACTTCCGTAGGCTGGTGCTGTATCCAGGAAATTTATCCCAAGTTCTCTGGCCTGATCGAATAGTGCAATGACTTCCTTGTCCGTGGGCAATGAAAAGCGACTCGGATAGTTAACTGCTTGATTGCGGCCAATTTTAACGGTGCCCAAACCCAGGCAGGAAATTTCCAGATCGGATTGTCCCAGTTTTCGTTTTGCTAAACGCATTGATAATTATTCCCAACGGGCAGTAGCGGGATTGGCTAAACTCAACACTTCGCCCAGAGCGCTACTGGTATTCATTGCCAAGGGAGTCAGTGACAGCGCCTCAAAATATTCACTGACTTGATCGGCCAGATTCGGAGTAAGGGTAAGTTTAGTTGGCCAGGCCACCAGCACATTCCTTTCCTCTATGAAGCAGGCATCTTCGGGCCGGTAATTAGTAGTTACATTCGCTTCGGCCCGGTTGATGGTGAAACAGTGCCACTGCGTATCCTGCAAATCGACCCAGGGGAATAAAGTGGCAAGCATTGTCTGCGCTTCCCGAATTTGTGTTGCAGCGTCTTTCCCCACACCAGCCTCTGCGATTTCGCCGCCCAGATACCAAACTGTAGCACCATCAGAATTGGTATGGGAAGTCACTGTCAATTTCGGCGTCAGGCTAAAGCTGTCGCCAATGCAGTGAACAAAAACAGGGGGCAGCCTGGCTCCCTTGACATAAACCATGTTCAGGGGCCGTAGTTGTGATTCAGGTTTCTCAAGCTGTGCCATACTGATTAGATTCTGATTACCCTCACCGGCACTGAAGATGAACTTTTGCGCTTCTATACAAATCTCGGATTCATCATTACGCAAAATAACTGCGCTGAGATTGTCTGAGTCGTTGCGTATAAACCTGTAACTGCCGCCCTTGATGCTGAAAATATGTTGTTTCTGTTGTTCCACTAATACTTCCAGTAGCGATTCGGTATCGAGTACAAAGTCTGGTAGTTTATACAGGCTGCCATCGCTATTGGCTGCCTTGAAAAACTCGGGATAATGCTGCTTCTCCACGACATTAACCCTACCGCTGAGGCTCTTGCTACCAAGGAAAGTTTTGAGTTTTGAGCGAAAGCCGGAATCCGACCACATGTAGTAGTGTTCGCTAAGGATTCGGCAACCCCTGAGGTCTACATCGGCTTCACCTGCCAGGCAACTACGCCAACGCGAGGGCATTGCAGAGATCACATTTGCAGCACCAGTGAGGGCACCACTTAGTGCATATTTCAGCCCGCCGTGGATGATTCCCTGAGAAGCCAGGGTTTGGCCGCCACCGAGTTTATTTGTTTCCAGCAACACGACTTGATAGCCTTCGCCGCGTAAACGATTTAGCAACCAGAGCCCGGCAATTCCACCGCCAAAGATGACGATGTCGGTTGAATAGCTTGATGTCATTAGTTACCCTGGCCGTTCGCTCGGGGCACAAACAGCACAGGCAAGTATAAGGCTGTCATGTTTATGCTGGCAGAGAATATCGAATAAAGTATATCGACATCAGACAGTATTTCCCACTCACAGCGATTACACAGGTTCTGGCCGCATGTATCGAATTCTCTATAGTGTCGTATTCTATCTTGCGCTGCCAATTATTCTGTTTCGATTATTGCTTCGCTCTGTCAGGGCTCCCGCTTATCGGCGCCGAATCAAAGAGCGGTTGGCGCTACAAACCCCTGGCCCGGATTTTGATCGCGCTCGTCAAACACTCTGGATCCATTCTGTCTCCGTGGGTGAAACGGCGGCGGCGGCACCGTTGGTATTGGAGCTAAGGCGCAGCTATCCAGAAATACAAATAGTGATGACCACCATGACCCCAACCGGTTCAGAGCGGCTACGCACTCTGCTCGATACCAGGGTTTTTCACAGTTATATTCCTTATGATGTTCCAGATGCCGTCAATAGATTTCTCGATAAGTACAAGCCTGAATTGCTAATTTTGATGGAGACAGAACTCTGGCCGAACGTAATACATAGCTGCCACCGTCGCGGCATCAGGGTCTTGCTGGCTAACGCGCGACTATCTGAAAAATCAGCCAGAGGCTACGCTCGCTTCTCCTCCTTCACCAGCAACGTATTGAATGAAATTGATGTTATCGCCGCACAAGCCCAGGCAGATGCGGATCGATTCATCGCTTTGGGTGCTACAAACATAAAAGTAACCGGCAGTTTGAAGTTCAACATCCACCCCGGATTGGTTGATTCGAATTTGTCACCCTTGTTTGAATCAATAACAAGCAGCGGCCGACCGGTAGTAATCGCTGCCAGCACTCGTGAAGGTGAAGAAGAGAAAGTTCTCAGGGCGTTTAGGCAATGCCAAAGAGAATTTTCTTCACTACTATTAATTTTGGTGCCAAGACACCCAGAGCGTTTCTCCAGGGTGGCAAGTTTGTGCGAAAACCTGGGTTTTCGAACCCAAAAACGCAGCGAAGCGAAACAACTTGATGCCAGGGTGCAGGTTCTTGTAGGGGATAGCATGGGAGAAATGTTGCAGTACTACGCAGTGGCGGATATCGCCTTTGTCGGGGGGAGCCTGGTTAACACGGGGTGCCAGAATGTTCTGGAGCCAGCGGCAATGGCACTACCGGTTATAACAGGGCCTTCACAGTTTAATTTTGCGACTAACTGCGAGCAATTGGAACAAGTGGCTGCCTTAAAGACGGTACAGAACGAAGCGCAGTTAGCCGAGTTTTTGCTGCACTTACTAAGAGACAAAAACACACAACAGGAGATGGGCCAACGCGGCAAGGCTTTAGTTGCCGCAAACCAGAATGCGCTTCCTTCCCTGTTGAAAATTATTGCACCACTAATTCAAGCCAGGGACTAAGGTTCTCAGCCAGGCGATCATTGGCAGCGATTCAAGCAGCAGCTTGCTTATGGGTCGCGCAGATTCTACTATTCGGCTTGTTGCAACAGTTGAACAAGCGCAAGTCTGGTTATAACTAGACAATTAGACAGTTAAATGAGGAAGCATCATGATTAGATCAACTACTCCAGACTTACAAGGCAGAGAAATTAGCGACTACCTGGGAGTCGTAGTCGGTGAAGCGATTTTAGGCGCAAATATTTTCAAAGATATATTCGGTGCCATCAGGGACATAGTTGGTGGGCGAGCTGGTGCCTACGAAGAAGAAATGGGAAGAGCCAGAGACATCGCTTTCATGGAATTGGAGGAAGAAGCAAAGGCATTGGGAGCGAACGCAATCGTAGGCATCGATATTGATTATGAGGTCATCGGTGCAAAGGGCGGCATGATGATGGTAAGTGTTAGTGGCACAGCCGTTCGTGTGCAGTAAGTCGAAATTAAAATCCGGAGTGGCGAATAACGAAATCCTGTCCTACACTCAATACAGTGTTTTCCCAATACCCCGTATTCCATAAAACTAACTGAGCAGTTAAGGATAACGCCCAGTGCTAAAGCCCAAAATTGTTACTGGCAGCCAGCCAGCCTCATCCACATCAAAAACCGATGCCGAACCCCTACAGTCGTCCAGGCCAGAAAAGGGGCTGGATTACTTGCTGTCTGTTCTTCAGCCTGGAGGGTTTACCGGTTTGCTACCCACGTACTACTCCACTACCTAAAAACATCGACTATTTCCGCAGGACGGACAGGGAGGTCCGAAATGAGCAGGATTAATTACTACAGCACCGTCTCAGCCGTGCCTGACTGTGTAACCAGGTACGACAATGCCGACCTTAGTGGCAGATCAAAACCACTGAAAGAGTTAGAGCTGGATTCGTTGGCTCTGATTCAAATAATATTCGAATTAAAAACGCTTCATAACCAGGTTATTTCGGACACGGAACTCGTCTCACTTTCTACAATAGAATATCTGATACAGGTATTTCGTAAGCTCTGTGATCAATCGAGCCCGGGTGACGATTGATGCGTGAAGAGCGAGACAAGCTTTATCGAGACGAAGCGCTGGCTTACAAATTGCTGGGTCCGCAGTCTGCACCTATCATTGCCCAGGGAAGTTATTTCAAGCTGCAATTATGGTTGTGGGCTGTGCTACTTCTAGTGGCGCTCTATGTGCTGATGAAGACCCATAAAATTATTTCTGGGCCTGGACAGGCCAACACAGGGTTCAATACTGGTTGATGGTATGACATTGCAGAAATTCGGCATAAGGCAATACCGGGATCAACTAAGTGTGGTGCTACATAAAGATGATTTACTGGCAAGCTCTTTGGCGTACAACATACATTTAGATTTAGATATCAGCAATGTCGAGAGACTAAAGTCTGCTTGTCGCCATGCTTGTATTTATGATGATATTTGCGCATTGCCTATGGGTTTCAATACCCAGGCAGGTGAGATGGGTGTGGCGCTGTCCGCCGGTCAGATTCAGAGAATACTGTTAGCCAGGGCGCTATACAGGCTTCCAAAGATATTGATTCTCGACGAAACCTTATCGCATTTAAGTGATGATGTCGCAAAAGCTATTATTACCAATATAGTACAGTTGAATATTACGCTACTACTTGTCACACATAATCCAGCTCTACTGTGCCTCTCAACCGAACACATAGAGCTGGGAAACACGCTGTGCAGCCGAGGCCAGGAAACACAAGATACCTCAGGGTTCAGTAAATCTTCTGCGAGGGAGCCAGAATCCTGATGAGTAAAGACAATTTGATTGCGGGAAAAACTTATTTTGCCGTGTTAAAAGAAGGCACTGCAAACACCGGGTTCTATGATGAGGCTTGTCGGGAATTCTACTTGCGCCGTCTGCTGCACTGTCTTGGCGGGTATCAAGTAAAGCTGCATGCCTACTTGCTTGAACCAAACCAGGTTCTTCTGCTGGTTACGCCTCTCACTCCAACCGGGTTCGGTTCTTTACTGCGCTTCCTGAATCACAGCTATAGCGGCTACTTTTCGACCAGGTTTAGTAGGCCTGTTCGTGTTTGGCGGGACGCTGCCGCAGTGTGTTTGTTGCCGAGCCAGAAGCTGGTACTTGATTCCCAGAAATTCATCGAGCGATTTCCCTTGAGATCAAAAAGTCACAGGCACCCTGGAGAGCATCAATATTCGAGTTACTGTTCTAATTCCTTCTGCCATAGACCTCAATATCTGGCTCAGCATCCGGCCTTCAAACTATTTCTGGGGCGGGGTCCCCAGTCTCTCAATCGTTATCGAGAGTTCGTCGCCACGCCTTTTGCAGCGTCTTATTATCTGTTTTTGGAAAGCAGGCTTATGCTCGGACGACCTCTGCTCGGTGCCAGGCCCCAATACCAACTTGAGAATAGCCAGACCAGACTGGTATTTTGACCGATAAACAGAAAAGCGACGCCAGGGTTACGGTGTTGGGCGGCGCAGTAAACCCGCCACTTCATACATCGTTGCCATATCCATCGTGGGACTGTCGGTTAATTCAAAATCAGTTCAATTTTAAAAAATACTATGTTTAATAGCAATGATTTGTCCACAACAAGTTAAAAACTTCATTTTCCGACAAGCCCATCGTGTTGATTGCGAGCTTTCCGGGCAGCTTTAATGCGTGCTACTCGTAATTTTCCATACCCGGGCACGCGCAGAATAGATTTCTATCACCGTACACATTGTCGATTCTATTCACAGAAGGCCAATATTTATTGTTGACAGACACCTTGTCAGCCTGATTGGGATAGGCAGCTTGCCTCTTGCTGTAAGGTCTATCCCAACTTTCATCCAGCATGTCCGCCAAAGTGTGTGGCGCATTTTTTAGAGGATTATGTTCTGCATCCATGTTGCCAGCCTCAACATCTGCAATTTCTTTGCGAATTTGAATCATGGCATCAATGAAGCGATCTAATTCTTGTTTCGATTCACTTTCTGTAGGCTCTATCATCAATGTGCCAGCAACCGGAAAAGACATGGTAGGCGCATGAAACCCAAAGTCCATTAAACGCTTGGCAACATCTTCTTCACTAATTCCGGAAGAGAGTTTCAGGGGCCGCAGATCAATAATACATTCGTGAGCTACCATACCATTTCGGCCTGTATACAAAACCGAATAATGTTCGGCTAGTCTTACTGCCATGTAGTTGGCGCTAAGTATTGCTATTTGCGTTGCCTTCAGCAAACCTTCAGCACCCATCATTGCAATATACATCCAGGAAATTGGCAAGATTCCGGAACTGCCCCAGGGCGCGGCTGAAACAGCGGTATTGTTGCTGTCAGGGCCGCTTAGTTTAACCAGGGAGTGGTTGGCCAGATGTGGCAGCAGATGTTTCTTAACGCCGATTGGCCCCATGCCCGGCCCGCCACCGCCATGTGGAATGCAAAAAGTCTTATGCAAATTCACATGAGACACATCAGCACCCATATCGGCAGGTTTCGCAACGCCAACCTGTGCATTGAGGTTCGCGCCGTCCATGTACACCTGACCCCCATCGTCATGAACGATCTGACAGATTTCTTTAACGGCTTCTTCGTAGACACCGTGAGTAGAAGGGTAGGTGATCATCAGAGCCGCCAGGCGATCCTTGTTTGCCTGCGCCTTGTTGCGTAGATCAGCAACATCTATGTTGCCATCATCATCGCAGGCAACCAGCACAACTCGCATACCTGTCATTTGAGCACTGGCCGGGTTAGTACCATGTGCCGAGCCAGGGATCAAACACACGTCCCGTTGTGTTTCACCCTTGTTGTGCAAATATTTTTTTATTGCCAATAAGCCGGCATATTCACCTTGAGCGCCGGAATTCGGCTGCATACTCACCGCATCGAAGCCGGTGATAACCGCCAGCATTTGTTCCAGCTCAGAAATCATTTGCTGATAACCGGTCATCTGCTCAATCGGTGTGAAAGGGTGAGGCCTGGAAAATTCGGGCCAGCTTATCGGAAGCATTTCAGCCGCTGCGTTGAGTTTCATGGTGCAGGACCCAAGAGGAATCATCGCGTGTGTAAGAGAAATATCCTTGTCTTCCAGCTTTTTTAAATAGCGCATCATTTCAGTTTCACAGTGGTAGCTATTGAAGTTTGGGTGCTGTAGGTACTCACTGCGCCGAATAAGATTATCCGGGATAACAGACTCTAATTCTCCGCTCACCAGTAACGAATCGATATCATTGACGGAAATAGAGTTCGCGTTTTTGCCCAAAATCACAGCCCAAATATTTTCGACATCTTCGGCGCTTGAACATTCATCCAAACTAATGCCCAAGTGTTGACTGGTTGATATCTGGTCGAGGCGAAAATTAATCCTGGCAGAATTTGCACGCGCTAAAATGTCATCAATCTGATCCTGATCCTGATCCAGCTTCAGAGTAAGCGTGTCGAAATAGTTTTCGTTGACTAATTCTATGCCCGCCTTTTTTAGTCCAGTTGCCAGGATTGAAGTAAGACGGTGAATTCTTTGTGCGATATTCTTGAGTCCACTCGGGCCGTGATACATCGCATACAAGGCGGATATATTCGCCAGCAAAACCTGCGCGGTACAAATATTGCTGTTCGCTTTCTCGCGCCGGATATGTTGTTCACGAGTCTGTAGTGCCATACGAAAAGCTTGTCGCTCACGTTTATCGACAGAAACGCCAATTATTCTTCCCGGCACCGCGCGCTTGAATTCGTCCCTTGTTGCAAAATAGGCGGCATGAGGACCACCATAACCCATGGGCACGCCGAAACGTTGCGTACTGCCAGTTACAACATCGGCTCCCATCTCTCCTGGTGGCTTTAACAGGGTCAGGCTCATTAAATCAGCGGCAACGATTGCAATGGCCTTATGTTCATGAAGTTTTTCAATGATCCGGCTTAGTTCGCGCACCTCTCCGGTCATCGACGGGTATTGGAAGATGGCACCGAATAACTCTGCCATGTTCACATCAGTAATATCGCCAATGAGCAATTCGAAACCGAAGCATTCGGCACGGGTTTTGATTACATCGATAGTTTGTGGAAAGCAGTATCTATCGACGAAAAACTTTCCAGCATTGCGATTCTTACTCACTCTTTTTGCCAGAGACATCGCCTCTGCAGCGGCAGTCGCTTCATCAAGAAGAGATGCGTTGGCCAGATCCATAGCGGTAAGATCAAGAGTCATTTGTTGAAAGTTAAGAAGACACTCTAATCGACCCTGGGAAATTTCAGGCTGATAAGGCGTGTAAGCCGTATACCAGCCAGGATTTTCCAGTACGTTTCGGAGAATTACGTTGGGTGTATGGGTGTCGTAATAGCCCAGGCCAATAAAAGACCTGGCAGCCGTATTCTTTTCAGCCATGGCTCGTAGCTTTGTTAGCGCCGCGCTTTCGGTCAGTGGGCCAGCCAGTTCCAGCGTACTTTCTAGTGCTATGGATTCGGGGACAGTTTTCTCAACTAAATCTTTTAGGGATTCCAGTTTAAGCACCTGCAACATTTGCGTAATTTGCAAAGGGCCAGGGCCAATATGCCGATCAATAAATTCGCTGTGGTACTCCAGAGTTTGCAAAGAAGGAGATGAGCCGTTCCGCGCAGAATCATCGTGAATCTCTGGCCTTGATTGAGTTTGCATTACTGTCCTTTCAAAAAATCAATAACATCGCTGATGCGGGTTGAGCGCAGGGCGATTAGAATAACGAAGCGGAGGTCGGCCCACTGTGAAATGGTTTTAGTCGTCCTCGCAGTGATCCGAGTAGGCATCGGCATCCATAAGTTCATCCAGTTCCAGCTCGTCGCTTATCCGAATTTTGTAGAGCCAGCCATCATCATAGGGAACGGAATTGACAGTTTCCGGCGCATCGACCAAGGCGTCATTAATAGCAATAATCTCGCCGGACACGGGGCTGTATATGTCTGAAGCTGCCTTTACGGATTCAACCACCGCCACTTCGTCTTTTGCATGAACCGTAGCGCCGATTTCTGGCAGTTCAACAAAAACAATATCGCCAAGTGCGTCTTGGGCGTGATTGCTGATACCGACAGTTGCCGTTCCATTTTCATCGAGCCGAACCCATTCATGAGTTGGCGCGTATTTCAAATTATCAGGATATGTACTCACAGGAGTTTCCTCGTTTATTCAGTGCTGGTGTTTAGAGCAGGGCTTAATTATTTCAAAATTGATGGTAGTGGCGCGCATTTACTCGAAGACCTTCTTGCCGAATCGGACAAAATTTGGCTTTACGATGCGCACGTCAGTCAGGGTTCCCCGAAGGTCTACCTGACAGGCTCCACTATCCGGCGGAATTCTGGCTAATGCGATCGAATGCTTCAATGTAGGCGAGAAACCACCACTGGTTATCAGCCCTTCGCCATTTTCACACAGCACTTTTTGTCCTTCCCGCAATACGCCTCGTTGCTCAAGCACTAGCCCGGTCAGAACAGGCAGCTTTCCCGCCTGTTGCTGTTTCTTCTGGGCGTTAACCGCAGCTCGCCCAACAAAATCGCGGTGTGGCGGCTGCCATGAGATCGTTTGTTCCATGTTGGCCGCTAACGGCGACACCGATTCATCCATGTCCTGGCCATACAAATTCATGCCCGCCTCCAGGCGCAGGGTATCTCGCGCACCCAGCCCGACAGGTTTAACTCCTGCGGCGAGTAATTTATCCCATAGTTCCGGTGCTTGTTCATTGGGCAGAATGAGCTCAACACCTTTCTCGCCGGTGTAGCCGGTACGGGCTATGAACCAGTCTGTCGATTCAAACCCTCTAAAATTTTTGAGCTGCGCTGTAGTCTCAGCACGGTCGGTGCCCAAAACAGAGCCTACCTTTTGTATAGAGTCAGGCCCGTGTACGGCAAGAATAGCCAGTTGCGGCTGTTCCTCAATAATGACAGTAAAGCCTGTGCTGTGACTATTTATCCACAGCAGGTCTTTTTCTCGGCTTGCACAGTTAACCACCAGGCGATAACCAAAGCTCATCCTGTAGACAATCAAGTCATCCACGACGCCACCGGTCTCATTTAGCATCGCGCTATACAGGGCGCGCCCAACGGCATCCAGCTTGATAACATCATTGGCCAATAAATAACGCAGGAAAGCCTGGGCATCGTTGCCCCGTATATCAAGCACCGTCATGTGAGATACATCGAATATCCCTGCTTGCGTTCGTACCTGCTTATGCTCCTCGATTTGAGAGCCATAATTGATGGGCATGTCCCAGCCGGCAAAATCAACCATTTTTGCACCGGCATCAATATGTTTCTGGTATAGGGAGGTACGTTGACCCATTACTTGCTGCCCATGAGAGGTAGGAAGGAAGGCACTATTTTACCTGCTGCCCGGGTCTTTTAATAGTGTGGTGAGTCGTGCTGTTAATAGCACTGTGAGTAGCAACCGCCCCGGGTGCTGTGCCTGCTTTTTAGAGTAGACTGCCTTGAGCTAATCAGTGAGTGTTGGGCTGATCAGGGAGGCTGTCAAAAACAGGAAGCCTTTCAGCTTCCTGCCCGGGCCTGGCAATTACAGTTCTGCTGCGGCTTCCAGCACATCTTCGAAGGGAGGACGATCTTGATACCTCTGTTCCGCGAATTTGGCCTTGATCACCCCATTTGAATCTATCAGCAAAATACCGGGATAGGGAATACCGTAGATTCTGTGCCCGGGTTCATAGTCCAGATTACGAACTCCAAAGGCATTGACATGGCTAACCTCTTCGTCGTGAAGAAGTGGGAATTTTACGTCCTGATCTTCTTGCACAGTTTTTAACAACTCTACTGAGTCGTAAGTGAGAGCAGCGACATTGACTCCCATTGCTTCGAACTGGTCACTGATTTCTAACAGCTTCACGAGCTGAGATTTACAGTAAGGTCACCAGTCAAAAGATCGGCTCATCATAAAGAGCAGACCTTTCTCGCCTTTTAGGTCATCGAATGTTTGCAGCTTGCCATCCTGATCTACTGCGGAAATATCAGGAATCGATGCGCCTACCGGAAAGTCCGGTGCCCAGACAAAGTCCTGCGCTATCGAGACCTGAAAACTGCCCAGCAGCATCAGCATTAGCAGAAATCTGCTCAGCGACCCGATACGGTGGTGGGGTTTAGTAATCATAATTTACCTCGTTGTTTCTCTACCTTGAGTGTCTACTGGCTAACTACGCCTAATTAACTACTGCCTCGTCACTGCCTGTCCCGTCAATACAAAACATTACTAACAATACCCGATTGCGGGCAATTTTATTGCAAAACTCTTCAATAGCCTTGACTAGTGGGAGTGGCAATAATGAGCCAACCGCCGTATTCAACTGACCAATAGTGGCGTGTCCTTGTTTTCTCGGGGACACATATACCGAGAATCAGCGATGGACTGGCTCAGTCTCAGTCTATCCCCGCCAGGAATCTCTCACCTCGGGGAAAATAATTATTGTCGCTATCGAGGGAAAAGACGACTGAGTTTGAGCGTCCGATAATTTCTTCTCTGGGCACAAAGCTATATACGCGGCTATCGGCGCTGTTGTCACGGTTATCGCCGAGTACGAAATATTCGCCCCGAGGCACTACGCTTGGCCCGTAACTGGGGCTGACAAATCGGCTGGAAATCCTTGCCTGATGCGCCATATCGGGAAGCTCTTCCAAAATAATAATGGCATCCTCATCTTGAGAGAGCTCCTCGTAGTTTACCGCTTCTCCGTTGATCACCAATGCGTTGTTCTGCATATAAATAGTGTCGCCCGGAACACCTACGATTCGCTTAACCAGTCTCTTATTGGCTTTCCTGGAGTCGATAATGACCACGTCACCACGAGTTGGGTCGGACAATTCAGCAAGGGAAATTCCAGTGAAGGGAATTTTCACATCGTAGGCGAGTTTGTTTACCCACACTTTATCGCCATCCAGTAGCGTAGGCTGCATGGATGCTCCGGATATAGAGCTTAGATCAGCGATAGCACTTTTAAAAAACACGATACAGGACAGCAGCAGGAAAAATTGCCGGTTTTCTTTCCAGAACAAGTCTAAATTGCTGCCAAGACGTTGCTGAATACTGGTTTTGTTCAAATCATTCATTGTTTCTGCACCCTGGATGCCCCTAAACTAGCCCAAGTCTTCTACTCTTGTCAATTCGCTTGAGGTGGCCGGTTCTACTCCGCCGCCCAGTCGCGCAAGCTCCAGCCGTCCTTCATGCCCGCAATATTCCGCTTCCAGCGAGTGCAGCAAATTTATAAAAACACCGTTGTTTAGATGTTGGCCTGGGCGTTTTGGGGTTACGCAAGGTGTTCAAGAAGCATATCCAAATTGTGTATAGAACCGCGTGTCGGAGTCGGTAGTTGCTGGCTTGCTTTGTAGAATCGGGCTAGCGAGACAGCTCAAAAGATAGCTTAAAAGACAGTCTAAAAAGACAGGAAAAATTGCGTAGACACATAAAGCACCAACACAATCGCCAGAGAATAGACAATGAATTGCAGGGGGCTTTCTCTAAAATTGTGCCAACCAGTTTTTGCCTCGCCTTTTTCCCGCCTTAGCTGGTACTCTTTACGCAGCCGCAACGATCTTTCCTGCTGATACTCATCCAGTAGCTGGCGAGCAAAATCAAATTGTTCGATATTCTTTAACCAGATTGCGGGCAGGGAAATACCCCAGTTACCAGCAAAGGTCTCGAAGTAGTCGATTTCATGCTTCTCCAATAATTCCCGAACTTCAAGAGCTTCGTCTTCGGGAACATGGCGCATTCGAAACAGCAGTTTTGACATGGCAGTTGTGAGACAGCAGTTTTGAGATAGTGGTTTTTAGATAATGGTTCCGGCACAGTAGATAGCGTGAACTGTGAATACGATTGGCTTTGGCCTGTGCTACCGACATGCTACCTTTACCAGGTAGTTGTGTAAAATCACTACCACCGATAAATATTCCAGGTGCGAATCATGGAAATTCGGGCGGCATTGGGTCTCTCCGATTGCTTTGCCAAACCATCCAGGCAGGAGAAATTCAGGATGAATAAATTATGTCATGGCCGCATTAGCAAGATGGTGACAGCAGGGTGCGCCTTCTGCCTGAGTCTGACACTTACGATTCCTGCTTTGGCAGAGACTTCTGTCTGGTCAGTAAGCGCTGGTGACAACATCATCTATCTCGGTGGCACTGTACATTTGTTGCGACCAGGTGACTATCCTCTGCCCGAGGAATTTGATCAAGCCTATCAGGCCAGCTCGCAGTTGTACTTTGAGACAGATATTACTGCGATGAGCGATCTGACTGTACAAGCACAAATGTTGCAGCAACTCAGCTACAGTGACGGACGGACTCTGAAAACAGTCCTGAATGAAGAAGCTTATGCTGCTTTAGCGAAATACACGGCTGGCGCTGGTTTGCCCCTAATGATGGTGGAAAAATTCAAACCTGGTTTGTTGGTAAGCACTTTACAAGTGCTGGAATTTCAGAGCATGGGCTTTACTCCACAAGGGGTGGATGTGCATTTCCATACGCGGGCAATTGCTGATTCTAAATCTCTCGGCCAGCTAGAAACAGTCCAGCAGCAAATAGGTTTTATCGCCACAATGGGTGAGGGCAACGAGAGCGAGTTCATCTTATTGTCACTGCGTGACCTTGATGAAGTCGATGAACTAATGGAAGAGATGATCCTCGCCTGGCGAACCGGCGATGGCCCGCATCTATCGAAAATATTCGTGGAGGACATGAAAGCAGAAGCACCAGCGCTTTACGACTCCTTGTTGCTGCAAAGAAACCTGAACTGGATTCCTCTGATTGAGCAGATGCTGAAAGACACAGACACCGAATTTGTCCTGGTGGGGGCTGCTCACATCGTGGGCGAGAATGGATTACTGGATTTGCTGGCGGGTAAAGACTACGAAATCAATCAACTGTGAGTAAATTTCTTTGTTGTCGTTGCTTTGTTGTCGTTGCTTTATTGCCGTTGCCTTATTACCGTTGATAGATAGATAGACATTGCGTGTTGGCAGCATGAAGAAGTATAAAGCAGCTAAAAGTCGGCACCAAACAACAGCGGGGATAGCTGAAACCATCCCCTGGATAGTTCTTGCAAGGGTCTAAGAGCTTGTTTTGTGGTTTAAAACGATTTGTCGGGGGCCACTAGTCGAGGTCTGACCACTAACGCCTGAAGGAATTTTCTGAACTTTGCCGCCGGATTTTAGAAATGCGTCAACGTGCTGTGCCAAGTCTGCGCGATTACTTATAGCCGCGTCTTTTTTTGATCTATTTGCCATGAAAATCTTACTCTTTGCCATGTGAACTACAGATCATACATCATTTCGACGCTTCCGACCACACACTCACTCTCTCCTCTCCTCTCCTCCTCCAGCCTTTTCCTCCACTCCACTACTCTACCAGGCTTGGGGTTGCGGTTATTGCTTGAGCTACAGGCAGCTTCAGCGTTCTGTTATGCCGCCTGGCGATACAGATGCTTTTGAAAACCGCTAAACAGTAGGCGGATGTTTTCAGCTTTGCCTAGTTTTTGTTTCGCATCGGCTATGGTGTGATATTTGATTTCTAGCAATCTGGGTAATTTTTCTAAGGCTAATTCGCCAACACCGCTTTCAATATATTTACGCAATACAAAACGGACAAACTCTGTTTGCTTATCGCTGCATGACTGATAAATAGCCTGCTCGGCGGCACGCACGCGCGCGCTGCACTCGGGTGATTGGCTTTGTATCACTGTTAAAGACATACTCCAGCACATCAAATAAATCGCTTTTTTCTGCGTCAATCAGTTTTTGTAATGTGAGCAGTGCTTCTTTGTTGAAACCAGCTTCAGCTAATTGATCAAGCAGGGTTTTTCGGGTTGTCGGCTCGCTCCAAAGCGTTCGTAGTTCTTCCTCGCTGGTAAAAAAACGGGGCAATTCGCCAAACATATAATGTAAAAACTGCGCTACTGATATGGGGTTGCCGTCCGCATCCAAAAATGAAGTATTTATGCTATGTATTATCTCACGCGCCTTGCCATCTGCCAGTTTTATCTTGATTTTCTTGGTGCAAATGCAGGGCGTTTGTCCGCATTTATAACAGGGTGGGGGCGGATCCTTAATGCAAGCGCAAGGTACTTTACCACACTCAGAACAAGGCTGGGGTGGCTCGTACACACAAATACAGGGCGTTTTCCCGCACACTTCGCAAAGGGATTCTTCAATCGGCTCGCCGTCCCATTCTGGGTCCGAGAACTGTTGATAGGCATCGACAAAATCATAAACGGTAAAAAAGTCTTTGCCATCAAAAAGCCGCGTGCCTCTGCCGATAATCTGCTTAAATTCAATCATTTGCTTGACTGGACGCAGTAAAACAATATTACGAATGTTACGCGCATCGACACCGGTTGAGAGTTTGTGCGAAGTTGTCAGCACGGTGGGCAGTGATTTTTCGTTGTCTTGAAATTCGCGTAAAAACTGCTCGCCCATTTCGCCATCATTAGCCGTAACACGAACACAATAATTGGGATCAATGCTGGCTGGCTTGTTTTGATTCACCAAATCACGAATCAGCAAGGCGTGGGCTTGATTGGCACAAAAAATAATGGTTTTTTCGTTTTCATTGGCGGCATTCATGAATATCTGCACACGCTTATTTTCGCGCTCTTTTATTTCAATTCTCTTATTAAAATCTTTTTCTATATAGGTCTTGTCCGCATCGACTTCTCCGTCAATCACCTCATCATCATTTTCATAAGTATATTCATCAATGCTGGTCTCGATACGCCGCACCTTAAACGGCGTTAGAAAACCATCGTTAATCCCTTCTTTAAGCGGATAGGTATAAACCGGCTCGCCAAAATAGCGATAAGTATCCACGTTATCGTCGCGCTTTGGTGTCGCGGTTAAGCCCAACTGCACAGCAGGCGCAAAGTAATCTAAAATGCCGCGCCAATTACCTTCGTCATTCGCGCCTCCTCTATGACATTCGTCAATGATAATCAAATCAAAATAATCTTTTGGATACTGTCCGAAATTTCCTTCGGCAAGCTCAGGAACCTTTGGGTTGTTTTTAGATGTTGATAATTGTTTTAATCGTTCTATATCATTATTTATTAATGCTGCTTTTTTTGCTCTGCTCCATTTTTGGATTTGTTTCTCTCTATTAAAAGCCTCGTCAATTCTCGAAAAAGTTTCGTAATAAATTAACTTGACCGGAGAATGTAATGTTGTGTGTTTCGCACCTTTATCTTCCCGATGTTCTATCAATCTTCTTTGTAAATTTTTTGTACTCCCTGTGTAAAAACTACCATCAGAACATTGCAAAATATACATGTACCCATAGGCGTTATCAATCTGGGTTACTTCGGCAAGCTCAGTAACCTTTGAGCCTGTGGTGGATGATCCTGTGGTGGATGATCCTGTGGATGATCCCGCGGTGGATGAGCCTGTGGATGATCCTGTGGTGGATGAGCCTGTGGATGATCCCGCGGTGGATGAGCCTGTGGATGATCCTGTGGATGATCCTGTGGATGATCCTGTGGTGGATGATCCTGTGGTGGATGAGCCTGTGGATGATCCCGCGGTGGATGAGCCTGTGGATGATCCTGTGGATGATCCTGTGGTGGATGATCCTGTGGTGGATGAGCCTGTGGATGATCCCGCGGTGGATGAGCCTGTGGATGATCCCGCGGTGGATGAGCCTGTGGATGATCCTGTGGTGGATGAGCCTGTGGATGATCCCGCGGTGGATGAGCCTGTGGTGGATGAGCCTGTGGATGATCCCGCGGTGGATGAGCCTGCCGAATCCGCCATAAAGGACTGGAAAATCGTGAAAAAGATGTTGCCGTTGGTCGGCACCCTACCATCCCGCCGAATTTCGCTTGGCTTGATACGCACCATGGCATCTTCCGGGAAAGCAGAAAACGCATTAAATGCTTGGTCGGCAAGAATATTACGATCTGCCAAAAACAAAATTCGCGGTTGTCTTTTCCTATAATTGCTTCCCTCATTTTCAATTACCGAAAGGTTCCAGCGCGTATGAAACAAAACCCAGGCAATTTGAAAAGCAATCGCCGTTTTACCGGTGCCGGTGGCAAGCGTCAGCAAGATGCGCGCTTTACCCTGTGCAATCGCCTGTAAAGTATTGCGAATGGCAAGCTCTTGATAGTAACGCGGTTGCCAAGTGCCGCTTTTATCCTCAAAGGCAATGCTGGCAAATTTATCTCGCCATGCTGTGGTGAGTGGGAGCAGTGATTTCTGTGGATACGCCTTGTCCCACATTTCATCCGGGCTTAGAAAATCCGCCACCAAACTCTCCTTGCCCGTGTTCATACAGATTTGGTAAATTTCTCTACCGTTGCTGGCATAGGCAATCGCTGCCTTTAATTTTTCTGCATAAAGTTTCGCCTGCTGCACTCCTTCACTCGCTTCCAACCCCTCCCTTTTCGCCTCCACTACGGCCAGTTTGATACCCTTATAGGCTAGTACATAATCGGCAATTAGTAGCCTGCCACGTCCACCGCCCACCTGTATCCTGCCAGCGGTGATTGTATGCTCACGCAGAATCCTTGCACCCGCAACAACACCCCAGCCGCTGGCTTTCAGCTTGGGTTCAATCAATTCTGCTCGGGTGTCGGCTTCGTTCATTTATTCATCTATAAAAATGTTAATGTAATCGGTATAAACATAACATTGTCGATATTTTTTGTCTTGCTGTTTAAGCTGTAGAATGCCCATTTTAACAAATCGATCAATGACTTTTTGCGCCCCGGCACGGCTAAAGCCGGTCCATTTCTGAATAAGTATCGTATTAACAATAGGTTGTTTGTACAGTTCAGGTAAAATATTAGTCGCGCTTTTTGAGGCTCTGACACCTAATTGTTGAATTTTCAGAATATCTTGCTCGCGCAAAACCGCGATTTGCTCCACCGTTGTTACTGCCTGAGTAGAAACCTCAATAACACCATCCAGAAAAAAATCAAGCCATGGAATAATGTCGCCTCGATGATAGCCATTGATTTTTTCATAATAGGTTGTTTGATGCTTTTTGAAGTAAGAAGAAAGAAAGAGGACTGGCTTTTCAAGACAGTTCGTATGCCATAAATAAAATGTAATCAACATTCTGCCCGTTCTGCCGTTGCCATCTAAAAACGGATGAATTGTTTCAAACTGGGCATGCACTAATCCCGCCTTTATAATATCTACATAGTCATCATCAGCATGGATAAACCGCTCCAAATCAGATAAAGATTTATTCATTTCAGCCACTGGAGGCGGCACAAATTGTGCGTTATCGGGTCGCGTCCCACCAATCCAATTTTGTGATTTTCTGAGCTCTCCCGGGTCAGAAAAATGACTGGCTCTAGCTTGTGTCATCAATTCTTTGTGTAATTCTTTAATAAGTCGCAGTGAAAGTGGCAATTCGTCATTTTCTACTCGCTTCATGCCATAATTTAAAGCGTTAATATAATGCAAGATATCATCCACGTCTTCTGGAACGCTGGGATTAGCTTGTAGCGTAGCCTCAATTGCATCAATCAAGGTGGCTTGGGTTCCTTCAATTTGACTTGATGCGGTGGCATCTTTTCGTAGATACATCAGCAAAAAGAAATCGGCATCTGGCAACAATTTAGTGATACCGTCTAATTTCCCCAACAATCTGGTCGCTGTGTTGCTCTTTTTAATGATTTTTGGGCTAAACACAAAGCCAGATTTTGGTGGAAATTTATGCGGTATAAAAGCATCAAACCCAGCCGGTTGACGAATTAACTGCCCGATTAAACTTTTCATAGTTTGTATCCTTCTTTACAAAGATGCCAACAAAGTATGCCAGTTTGTATCTATTTAGTCAAAGATGCCAACAAACTTTAGTTTTTGGTTTGTAGCTTTCTTTAGGCGTTCGTATTCCTCGTGCATGGCTTTATTTTCTTAGCAAATCAACAAAGCAGCTACAGCCAACATTAACTTCCTGCATATTGCAGACTGCTGGAATTTTGTAGTTAGGTTTTAATAGTGGCAAACTATTTTGCCGCTTTTCTTCGGTGGCCAAAATAGCTCCTATTTCTTTTGAAGTTGCAATAATAAACAAATCATTTTCCCCTACACCTTTGCCATATTGCTCTTCTTTTATTCCTAAAAGTGCTTTTATTTGACTTGCTCTTGATAAGATTATATGGAGTCAAAGGATAAATTTTTATATCTTTATCTTTAAGCCATGCTCCGCATTCAGGTATTTTATGACCTACCTCATCTAATGCTATTTCTGATATACAAAATTCCTCGTTGCTAATTTCTTCAGCTACCCAGCCCCACAAAGCACCAAAAAGCGGATTTTCAGGAGGATAATTATCCCAAGCATGGATCATAGATGACGCATCGAAACTATACATACTGTTCCAATTTGTGTATATCGCTGATTTTCAAGTCATCTAAATAGGTGCTGGCTTTGGCCAGGGTAATATGCTTGCTATAAAAGGCATCAAATACGGCATGAACAAAGGGTTTACCAAAGGTGCTGAGTGGTTCTCTATGGCGGTATTGGCGCGGGATTTTTGGTGCAGTTCCTAACGCTTTTTTTCTTTCCTCTTCTCTTTGTCTTGCCCTTTCTTGCTGTTCTTTAAATGCTTTATAATCGTTGTAATGCGCTTGGGTTATTTTGTTCTCATTTAATAATCTGACCAATATCGCTTCACCGCTTACGCACCAATTATTCTTAAAATCAGCTAAAAAATCATCGTATTCACCAACTTCTAAATCCAGCAACTCCGCCACGTTAATCTGCCTTAAAAAACCATCGGGCATTAACAGATTTCCGGCAAACTCATTGGCATCTTTTTCCTTGCCTTGATAGTTATAAAAATTCTCTGCATCATCAATGGCACTTTCTCTATGTATCAGCAAATGGGCTAACTCGTGCATCAAGGTAAAGGCTTGCGCGCCCTTGCTTGCCTGTTTTTTAATAACGATAATCGGCAAAGTGTCGTAACAAAGAGAAAAACCACGCACTGGATTGTTTTTATCCATCTGCCATTTGCCCTTATAGCCGCTCATGACAAATACCATAATACCCTTGCTTTCAACTGCACGGCGTAAGTCTTCAAATTCACCGCCATCAGGCAGGTTTAACCATTGCCGCACATTGGCACTGGCTTGTTTTATGTTGCGGTTACTTAATGCAAAATCAGGTAACCAATCAGGCTTGAGCGGCTCGCCCAAGTCCTCCATCAAGCCAAGATATATTTGCCTTTGCTTTTCAACACGCTCAATTAACGCTCTGAGCTTGCGGTCATGTATTGGTGTCTGGTTATTGATGCGGTGCGGCGAGCGGTGCGGCGAGCTCACCGAGCCGCTCACCGAGCCGGTGCGAAATTGCGGGGAATATATTTTGTCTTCAAGCACATCGTCAGGTTCAAGGAAGAACAATAAACCGCGATTAAAATATTTTGCTATCTTGGTTAATTGCTGGATACTAACTTCTGCTTTCTGCAAGGTGGTTTTAGCAATGTTAATATTATTAGAGAGGTGATCAATATCTACATCGATAGCCTCGCAACACCATTGTAAACGCGCAGGATTGATTGTTATTTTTCTAGTGGTTTTCATGGGTTTCGCAATTCCCTGTCAAGATGCCAACAAAGCTCCTAAAATCTATCCATATTTTTGTGAGTATCACAATATTGTATGACTATAATCGTTCTAAATCATCTAATCTGCGAAGTAGATGTGATAATAATCCAAGCGCGTCAAGACAATCCTGCTCTGTATACAAACCAGAATCTCGTAAATCTTTTGCGGGTTCGTGTGCCATCGGACATCTAAAGGCTTCCCACATCGCTATTACTAATTTTTGATGACCGCTTATAATATTCCTTATAGTGTCTACAGAAAAACTATCCCCGTTTGATCGTTTAAATTTTTTTACAACAGACCAATTTTGGTTATTTATTGCGAATATATTTTCAAGCAAATTTCTACCCGTTAACTCAGAACCCGTTTTATCCTTAACTTCTTGTTCATATCTTTTTACACCCTCAAGAACCGCTGTATAGTAGTCTTGATTTTTATAGTATTCAAACACCTCTTCGCTTAAAATTTTATGCAAGTTTTGATAGTGATAATAAGTATATGGAGGAAGCAGATTTTTTAAATTCTTAACCGTTCCAGTTATTTCTTCACTCGATAATTCAGAGTCTCCAATTATCTTTTCTAAAACAGGATCCAAATCAATCTTAATTTTATCTGGAACATTTTGTTGCCATTCACCTAATGTTATTCCTGTCTTTTCTTGTAGTTTATCATCCAAATTTTTTCCTCTAATTTTTTTCCTTTTTTCACGCCAATCTTTTTCCAGCCCCTTAAGCATAGCTTGCAAGCACCCTCTCAGATTCTGCATTTTTGGATGCTCCCAATTCAAGGTTTGCCTATTTGTTCCTATAACATCTTCTTCTAGTTCATCTATGAAATCTACTTCTAACCAACCCGTCAAATAATTAAAAAAGTGGCTGGATGTACTGTCTGAAAAATATTCAGGGAGATTTACCAGCTTTGTTCTTGAAAAAAGCGTAATACCTCTCATGTTTGTGCTTGGAGAAATTGGTTTTTCAGTAGCCAAGATATGACCTGTGATATTTTCAGAATATTCGCAATCACTTGGAAATTTAATTTCTGCTGGCACTTTCCATTCAACTTCAGTAGATAATGTAGAATATCGTCGACGGTTGTCTATTTCTATCCAATCTCCATCATTATGAGATAATTTAATAGAAAAATTTTCAGGCAAAATAAAATATTTAGAAATGCTATCTGCTAACACGTTGACATAAAAATTACTTACTCTTTGTATCTTTTGGAGAGTTACAATTGTTCCATTACTGTCTTGTGTGCTTTCATCTGAAATTAATATTTCTGGCTTGTAATTTTCTATACCTCCATCCTGATTTTCCATATCCATGATTTCATTCCAATCCATTACAAATGAGTTTTTCTTGCCGTCTTTAACTGTGGCAATTTCAATTTTGTGTGCTATTCCAAAGAAGGACAACTTACCCAGGCCTTTTTTTCCTATAACCTTACGGCCTTTTGGAGATTTGTCTGTTGCATTTTTAACTCGTCTATTCCTACCAATCGTTAAAAAGCTCTCATTAATTTCATCAAACGACATTCCGTGCCCATCATCTGACACTACAATTTCTTTATCAGAAGAATCTTTTAACGAAACACTGACTTCAGTTGCATCTGCATCATAAGAATTAGCTATCAGCTCTGATACAACTGGAGGTAATGTGGAATACATCTTCACACCAAGATGTTCTATCGTGTTCGGTGCAAACTTCATTTGCAGTGTTTGTGTATTGTTATCTCTCATAATGATTTTCAATTATAGACTCTCCAATTCGGGTTGCAAAAAGAGGCGGGACAGCATTTCCAACCATTCGTGCAATAGCTGCAATACTATTCCCAAAGAATTTATACGTTGTCGGAAATGTTTGCAGTGTCGCCCCCTCACGCAAAGAAATTGCTCTATTCTCTTCTGGATGAGCAAATCTGCCGTTCGAAATACTAAAAAATTTTGTGGTTATTGTTGGTGCTGGCTTATTCCAAGCCATTCGTCCATAAGTATCATTAAAAGAAAAATTTTTATCATTTTTTCTATAGGCATTAATTTGCAAATCGGTACCTGCCCACGCATGACGAGTACCCCCATTTTTCGGGGTTAATTTCAATCGTTTTATATTCGTATCACTCAATCCAGCAACGGTGTGCATGAAATCAGTGTCATCTGTATGTCCTGCGGCAACCTTTGCGAAGCCATTTTTTTCACCAATAAAATCTGCCACAGTTGGACAAGAATTATTTGGAGCAGGAAATATTTTTATATCGGTAACTCTGTTTGCAATTAAAGAAAATCTTTTCCTTGTTTCCGGGACACCATATTCGTTTAAGTTCACGACTTGGTAATGAACCGAATATCCTTGTTTTTCCAATTCTTTTACGAATTTATCTAAGCCGCTTTCTTTATGTCTAGTCAAAATACCCAGAACGTTTTCTACAACAACATAACCTGGATTATAATATTTTACAAATCTATGAAACTCATGCAGTAAGTTTTTAGATTGTTGAGCCTTGCTCTTGTTTGTTCGCATAATTGTCCAATATTGACACGGGCTACATCCGACAAATATTAAATCATCATCGTTTCTTTTTATATCAATGCTTTGGGATAAATCTGCTTCTTTTAATTTTTCTACATCAGCAAGAATATATTTAGAACCCTTTACATTGGCTTCATATGTTTTTTTACAACTAACATCAAAATCAATGCCTGCAATAACTTTTATTCCCGCTTGTTGCAAACCAAAACTCATTCCGCCACCAGAGCAGAAAAAGTCAACCGACTTTAATTTGGATATAGTTTTCATATTTTTTCTCATAACTCCCCATTAAACGCTTTCTGCAAGATACTCTTTTTCAACTCATCCAAACAGGTTATTTTTCGCTGGTAGATGGTTTCCAGTTTTTTGGTTTCGGTAGATATTATATATAACTTTTTAACTATCTGTTTTTGCTTTTTTGTACTCTTTGGAAAAGAAATAGCGAAATTTTCTAATTGAATTTTTGTTATTGCTTGTCTAGTTGATCCTTGTTCTCCGATCTCTAAAATTTTATCTTTAAAAAATTTTGAAGTTAATAATGAAGCTAGAAAAACAGGATTTATAATTTCTTGCTTTGCTCTAATAATAGAAACATGCTGATTAACTCTTGCAGGTAGATATTCTTTAAGAACTATACAGCATCTTGCAATTGAAGCACCTGTAATATTTAGCAAAACATCCTCTTCTTGAATGGTAACATTTGAAAGTGCATTTGCTTGTTGTTCATCAATAAATGCTAGATTTTTTTCCTTAAAATGTAAATCGTGAACATTCATACTTCTAATTAATGAAATGCCTTCTTCCTTGTAACTTACTTTTCCTCCTCTTGGAGTTGCTCCACTTCCAATTTTCAAAGTGACCTCCCCCAGTTTCTTTTCCTCCCATTCTCCAGTGTCAATTTTCAATTTTCCATTAGCAAAAGTTTCTTGGAGTTTTGATTGAAAAAGTTCGCGGGCGTTTTTCAGATTTTTTTCGGTATTGGCTTTGGCTTGGTCTATGGCAGTAAAGGCTTTCTCTAAGATGGCTACGATGCGTTTTTGTTCGGGGAGTGGTGGGAGTGGGATTGCCAAATCATAAACATCATTCCTATTTATACCGGGCTTAACCCCTTTCGCTAGTTTTGGTAAATTTAATTTTGATAGCCAGAAATACAGAAAATACAAATCAATCTGTTTCTTTTCAAATTTAACAAAGTATGAAACGTCAAGAGGCCAAAATCTTTCCTCTGTTAAATTAATTTCACCCGCAGAGCCTTTCCGACCGACAATAATAGTTTTCTTGTCATAGTAATATTCGTTAGTTTTTGCCTTTATCCCATTTGCGCCATAAACAGGATATTGTCCTTTATCAATTCTCTTGTATTTATCAAGGGGTTTCCCATACTCTAATGTTATAACCTCCCCCAGCTTCTTAACCTCCCACCCTTTCGGCAAGCTCAAGGCATCGCCTTTCGGCAAGCTCAAGGCATCGCCTTTCGGCAGGCTCAAGGCATCGCCCTTCGGCAAACTACACACTCCTTAACACCCTCTGCATAACAACCGCTTCTGTCAGTTGTCCACCCTCCAATCGCCATGGCACTTGAAACTCACCCTCCCAATAGGGATTGTCTGGATTCTGTTCCAGTTTTTCTATTTCCGGGGTAAGCATATTTTCATAGCCACCTTCATAGCCACTCACCACAACCCGCATATCTGGCGGAAATTGTTGTAATTCTTTGATCAATTCCGCTACGGTGCGGGACGCTTTGTTGGGTTCAGGCATTGTTGGAGGTCTCTTTAAAAAATCCGTGTTTTTACTGATCTGAGGGCTTTGCATCGTTTTAACCAATATTTGGTGGCGGGACTTTATAGATTGTACTCGGTTAAGTGTCTTGTAGGTAGTAAACCCTTGCGGTTTGTGTGTTTTACTGGATTCCTGCTTTCGCAGGAATGGCAGGGTGGTGCAGGAATGACGAGTGTTGGATTTTTTGCATTGTCTCTTTAGCGATTGTACTCGGCTAACTCCCTTGTAGGTAGAAAACCCTTGCGGTTTGTGTGTTTTACTGGGTTCCTGCTTTCGCAGGAATGACAGGGTGGCGCAGGAATGACGGATGCGGCACGAAAGCCTTTCTTGTCAGTCATTGTTAGAATCCCGCAAAAGTTTTTTCGCGCTGTTACCCGTTGTTAATTGAAAATTGAAAATTATTTTTCATTATTTAATCTTGATGTTTTAACTATGCTTACCAATAATTTTATGAGTTCAATGTTTTCTGGGTGAATGGAATTAAAACTGTTTTCATCAATATAACCGCTGTCTTTTAGTAGCATTAGCCAATATTCTGTTTCATTGGCTTCTTTTAATGCGATATTCATCTTGTGAACAAAGTCAGCTTTTGATTGGGCATGCTCGGCTTCTTTTACCAATGCACCAATGCTTGTACCGCTTCTTAAAACTTGTTTAGAGAGCACATATTCTTTTTCTTCTGCAACAAGATATTTATACAATTTTATTATCCGTAATGCAAAAGTATAAGATTTAGAAGCAATGATATTTTCTTTCATTTTCAATTCTCAATTTCCCATCTGTGGCAGGCATTTTCAGTTGGTTACAAATTGTAACCGACTGACCACCTTCCTTTACCAGCCGGTGTTTTAGCACTTTCCAGTAATTTCTTGCGCCTTGATAACTTTTGTGTTCAGTCAAAACTGCGACTACGTCAACAACAGAAAAATACCATTTTTCCTGCTCTTCATCCCAACGGGTTCTGACGGTTTGCTCTTGAAACAGTTTAATTTTATCTTTGCTGTTCATTTTCAATTTCCCATCTGTGGCAGGCATTTTCAAACCGTGACAATTTGTCACGGTTTCATTACCTTCCTTTTTAAGTCTTTCTTTTAATTTTCTCCAATAGGCTTGTGAGTTTTCTCTTGAAACAGTTTGATTTTGTCTTTGCTGTTCATTTTCAATTTTCAATTTTCAATTCTCAATTATCAAACAATTCTCAATTCTAATCTGTTAATTATCAAGCTGCTTGCCGAGTCTAATTGCGCCATTTCCTTGAGTATCTCGGCGGCTTGCCGTAAGGGGGCTTGTTGCGGTGTATTGGGGTTTTTGGCGGACAGGTCAAAGCTGTTTTGATCTATGTCTTTGCGTTCCAGTGTCCATGAATTTGCGCTACTCGCCTTGGTTTTCTGCAAGGCGATAAAGTCTTGCAAATCCTGTTCATTGAGTGGGCTGCCCTTGCCTAAATTGCGTGCTAAATTGAGCTGGTAGAACCATACTTTTTCGGTCGCCGTGCCTTTGTTGAAAAACAGCACGATGGTTTTAACACCGGCGCCGGTGAAGGTGCCGCCGGGCAGGTCTAACACCGTATGCAGATTGCAACTGTTCAATAACTCTTTACGCAGGGCAATGGAGGCGTTATCGGTGTTGCTTAAAAAGGTGTTTTTGATAACTACCCCGGCGCTGCCGCCACGTTTGAGGATTTTGATGAAATGTTGCAGGAATAAACTGGCAGTTTCACCGCTCTTGATGGGGAAATTTTGCTGCACTTCGGCACGTTCCTTGCCACCAAAAGGCGGGTTTGCCAACACCACATCGAAGCGGTCTTTGTTCTGAATATCTAGCAAATTCTCGGCTAAGGTGTTGGTATGCACGATATTTGGCGCTTCTACGCCGTGCAATATCATATTCATAATGCCGATAATGTAGGCAAGCGATTTTTTCTCTTTGCCGTAAAAGCTGTTGTTCTGCAAGGTGCTAACATCGCTTGTCGATAGCTCTTTGCTTGCCTTTAGGTGCTCGAAGGCTTCGCACAAGAAGCCGGCGGAGCCAGCCGCGCCATCATAAATGGTGTTGCCGATTTTCGGTGCAACCACCTTGACGATGGTTTTGATCAGCGGTCTCGGGGTGTAGTATTCGCCACCATTGCGACCCGCATTGCCCATATTTTTGATTTTGCTTTCATACAGATGGCTCATTTCGTGCTTTTCTTTATGCGTACGGAAGCGCAATCCATCAATATGGTTGAGTACTTCGCGCAGGATGTAACCGCTTTGTATTTTGTTGCCAAGCTCGCTGAAAATCTCGCCAATTTTATATTCGATGCTGTTGGCACTGCCGGCATCCGCCTTGAATTGTTTCAGGTAGGGAAACAGTTCGCCATTAACAAATTCGCGCAGGTCATCGCCGCTTAAAGCGTTATGGTCGATGTTGCCATTTTCCAGCTTCGGTGCCGCCCAGGTTGTCCACTGATATTCCGGCACAATGATGTTAGCGTAGGCATCACCCCGCAATGTGGCTTTGCTACGTTTTTCTTGCTCCAAATCGTCTAAATATTTTAGAAACAACACCCACGAGGTTTGCTCGACATAATCTAATTCGCTACCACAGCCAGCATCTTTATGCAGCAGGTCGTCTATATTCTTAAAGGTTTGTTCAAACATGGGGATAGAGCCTCCAAATCACGCCTCCAGGTTGGTGAATGATAGCACGAGAAAAGTTCAGCCGGTTGGCTCAGGCTCGGCTGGAGAGCGCAGGCTCTTATTATCCGCTATTGTCGAATTTATTCGTTTTTCAACTGGGTTCCAGGCTGAATCTTATGGTAGGCTTGGCCGATAATATTGTCGGTAACGCCATAGCTGGGTCGACTGCGGACAGCAAACGAGGCTCAGCACCATTAAGAAAGGAGAGAACATCATGAACCAGGATAATAAGCCCGCTGATAGCTCCCGACGTGAACTGATTAAAGGTGTCCTGGGCACAGGCGCTCTGGCCGCCGGTGCTGCTTCAGTGCCAGGATTACTATTCCCCGCATTGGCGCAGGGCGAGCGACTCGTGCCCTTCACTGATGTGCCAGACACATTCAATGTGCGGCCAGTACGGCCAAACGCCACGCATTATTTAGACACCAGAGAGATCACCACTTATTTCACCGACAATGATGATTTCTATGTGGTGCAGCACTACGGCCAGCCTGAAATAGACAATAGCAGCTACCGTTTACGAGTCACTGGCATGGTGGACAACGAACTTGATTTTTCCCTTCAAGATTTAAAAGACCGGGACAATATCGAACAACAAGTTGGCTTTGAATGTGGTGGCAACGGCCGCCGTCTATTTCAGGGGTTGATCGGTAACGCAAAATGGCGTGGTATTTCTTTACAAGGCATTCTTGCAGAAGCGGGTATCCAGGATGGGGCAAAGGAAGTCGTTTTCTTCGCTGCGGATACATCAATCGAAACTATTCGTGACACAGAGGTGGAGAAAGCTTTTGCCAGAAGTCTTTCCATTGACGATGCCATGCGGCCTGAAAATATGCTCGCCCTTGAAATGAATGGTGAACCATTACCTCACTATCATGGAAAGCCAGTCAGGGCATTGATTCCAGGTTGGTACGGTGTGGCGAATGTTAAGTGGCTAACCCAGATCCATATTCAGGACACGCGCTACATGGGTCGGTTTATGGGTCGTGACTACGTCACGCTTAAGAAAGAAGTTGTTGGTGGCGTAGAGAGATGGGTTGAAAACTCGGTTACGAAGATGAATCTGAAATCATCCATTGTTCGAGTAACCGAGTTAGGCGGCCAATACAAGATTCAGGGTTTTGTACTAAACGATGGCACGCCACTGCAAAGTATCGAAGTTAAAGTAGACGACGGTGCCTGGGAACGTGCCCAGATTGATCCACGATCAACGAAATACTCATGGAAACTATTTAGCTACGACTGGAACAAGGCAGCACCTGGCGACCACACTATTGTGTCGCGTGTAACCGACATCAACGGCAATGTTCAGGCTACTCAGGAAGAGCTTCCAGAGAAGGTGAGTTACTGGGAAGACTTCGGTCAATTTCCAAGAACCGTAACTATCTAGGGAATCTCCTTACCAGGGAAGCTCCGTATTTCTGAATCGTGCGCTAAAAGATTATGCGCCGGTGCCAATAGATACTAACTTACAGGCTAGTCTCGACGGATTCATACTCACAAGGCAGTGGGTTGAATCGCCGTCGGGTATCGAACTCCTATTCTGGTTGGCAAGTGAACAAGGCCCGCTGCGCCTGCGGGTAACTGAACAGGAAGCGGTCTGTTTTTTTCCGGCAAATCAGAAACAAGAAGTCGAGGCTATCCTGGCCAGGCAAAGTGGCTGGCGTATCGCTTCCACACAACTAAAGAATTTCGAATCGGAACCCGTCTCGGCGCTCTATCTCAAGAGCCAGCGAAAACTTTTTGACCTTGGGGACAGGCTCAGAGCAAACGGTGTTCGCGTAACCGAGGCCGATATAAAACCCACCGATCGGTTTCTGATGGAGCGATTCATAACCGCTGCCGTGTCTCTCGAAGGACAGCTATCTTCATCAGCCAGCTTCAGTGACGTCCTTGCAAGCAAACTTAAAACCACTGAATTTCGGCCGCATCTGGCTGCCATCTCGATTGATATTGAAACAGATTATCAGGCCAGCAGCCTGTACTCCATTGCGATCTATTCCGCCACGGTTTCCGCCGTGTATATGGTTGGCTCCCGCACCGGTTGTACGGCACAACCGGACACTGAAAACGAACTGGAACTGCATATTCTCGGTTCTGAACGCGAGCTAATTAACGCCTTCGTCGAGAAGGTGCATGAATTGGACCCGGATGTGATCATGGGTTGGAATATCGTCAATTTTGACCTTCGCTGCCTGCAAAATTTCAGTGACAGACTCAAGATCAGTTTGAAACTGGGGCGTAATAGAGAGTCTATCGCCTGGCGCAAAGCCAGGGATAGCAATGACCGTTTTTACGCACTTGTGCCGGGGCGGGCAGTGCTGGACGGCATTGAACTGATGCGCTCAGCCACCTACCAATTTGAAAATTTCTCACTGGAACATGTCTCCAGGCAACTTCTCGGGCGCGGTAAATTGGTAGAGGATGTAGATCAACGTGGCGCGGAAATTACCACACTGTTTACCACCGATAAGCCAGCACTTGCCCGCTACAATCTGGAAGACTGCCGTCTTGTCTGGGATATATTTGAAAAAGAAAAGCTAATTTCTTTCGCGCTGGAGCGCAGCCTGCTTACCGGTCTTGAACTGGATCGATACGGTGGGTCGGTAGCTGCCTTTGATTTTCTCTACTTGCCGCGATTGCATCGTAAAGGATTTGTTGCACCTTTTGTCGACCAGGCGACCATCAGCAATGTAAGCCCCGGGGGCTATGTTATGGCGTCGGTTCCCGGCCTGCACGAGAATGTAATCGTTCTGGATTTCAAAAGCCTATACCCCAGTATCATAAGAACTTTTCATGTAGACCCGCTTGCTATGGCGGTTGCTGCCACGGAGAAGAACCCTATTGAAGGCTATGACGGTGGCAAGTTTTCTCGCCATGAGTATATATTGCCGGAACTAATAGCAAGCCTGTGGTCGGCACGGGACAAAGCCAAAGCCAGGCACAACGCTGTTTTGTCTCAAGCCATAAAAATTATCATGAACTCCTTTTACGGCATTCTGGGCACCGTGGGTTGCCGCTTTCTTGATTCCAGGTTAGTTAGCTCGATTACCAAACGCGGGCATGAAATTTTAATAGAAAGCAAGAAATTTATTGAAGACTCCGGTTATCAGGTCATCTATGGTGATACAGATTCGGTATTTGTATTGCCAGGGCCGGGCCAACCGGCACAAATACAGGCGATTGGCCATGCTCTGGCGAGTGAGCTTAACGATTGGTGGAGCAAAAAGTTCAAACAAAAATATGCTATAGAAAGTTATCTGGAAATGGAGTTTGAAACGCATTTCAGTAAATTTCTAATGCCAACAGTGAGGGGCTCCGATGCTGGCAGCAAGAAAAGGTACGCGGGTCTGGTGCTTGATGCTAACGACCCGGGTAAATCCCAAATCCTGTTTAAAGGCCTGGAGTCGGTACGAAGCGATTGGTCGCCTCTGGCGAGAGAATTTCAGCAGTTATTGTATCAACGCATATTTTTCGATGAGCCCTTTGAGGACTATATAAAAGAAACGGTAGCGGATCTGGGCGCAGGGAAATTTGAAGAAAAATTGGTTCTGCGTAAACGCTTGCGGCGCAAGCTGAAAGACTACGTCAAAAATGTGCCTCCCCATGTGCAGGCTGCGCGCAAGGCGGAAGAAATTCGCAGACAGCGAAACCTGCCGAGTCTGTATCGATCGGGTGGCTGGATTGAGTACCTCATGACAATCAATGGTGCTGAGCCTCGCCAGTACTGCCAATCAGCGATAGACTACGATTTCTACATTGAACGACAACTTGCGCCGATTGCAGATTCTATACTTGTATTTAAGTCGTCCTCCATGGACAAAATACTGAGTAAGCAGATTGGGCTTTTTTGAACCGCTGTGACGGGCAAAAGGATGCTGAAGGTTGGTTTTTGCTGAAAATAATTTTAAACGTGAGAAAATCATGACAACGAATCTTGTGCTTACTGTAATTGCTAACGATAAACCGGGTTTGGTGGAATCGCTTGCGCAAACAATTACTGCAAACTCGGGCAACTGGCTGGAAAGCAGCATGTCGCAACTGGCGGGCAAGTTCGCCGGCATTTTGAGAGTCAGCGTCTCCGACGACAGGGCAGACAAACTAATCGAAGACTTGAACGGATTGTCTTCGCAGATTTCGGAGATAAAGCTGGTCATCGAGAAAGCTTCTGAGGATACTTCTCAGGAAGCATTGCAAACTGTCGGATTAAATCTGGTAGGCAATGACCGGCCGGGTATCATTAAGGAAATTTCTGCTGCGATATCCGCCATGGGCGTCAATGTTGAACGTCTTAACACCGAATGTGTGCCTGCACCAATGTCGGCCGACTTATTGTTTCGCGCGACGGCCATTCTCCAGGTTCCCGGGGAGACTCCCCTGGAACAGTTGCAGGCAGAACTGGAAAGCCTGGCTGATGATTTAATCGTCGAGATTGAACTGTAGCAAGCACAAGCCAGCAGATTAATACATTTCACTATTCCAGGTTCTATTTGATTCGGTGTCCCTGCTGTTTCGCTATCCATACTGCTGCTGCTCCAGGTGCAAGCCTGGTTGCTTCTTGCACAGTCTCCTGGCTGCGCAAACTTAAAATTTTCCAGCCCTCGGCCCGGGCTCTTTCCTCTAATTGTTTATCGGGGTCTACGGCCACTGCGGACGCGACTTGCTGGAGTAGTGGCAAATCGTTTATTGAATCACTATAGAACACGGCATTGGACAGGCTCAGCCCATTATCCCGCTGGCTCAACCAGGCCTTCAGTTTGCTAACTTTTCCATGCTGGTAACAGGGGGTTCCATCAATATTACCGCTGTACTTACCGTTCACTGTCTCTAATTCAGTAGCGAGCAACAGGTCTACTTCGAACAGCTCGGCAATTGGAGCCGTAATATACTTGTTGGTGGCAGTAATGATGATGCAGTAGTCTCCCGCCGCTTTATGTTGCCTGACCAGGGCCTGCCCCTTTTCCAGGACTATCGGCATGACAGAATGCGCCATGAATTCTGCCTGTAACGTATTTCGTTGATCAGTGTTCAGATGCAGGATTGGCTCAAGTGTAAATGCCACATACTCCTGTATATCGAGCTTGCCGTCTTGGTATTGCGTGTAGAAGTAGTCGTTTTTCTCTCTATGTTCAGGTTCATCGACCAGCTTCTTGCTGATCAAAAACTCGCCCCAGGCGTGATCGCTGTCGCCCCCGAGTAGTGTATTATCCAGGTCGAACAAGGCTAACTTCCCGGTGGGTTTGGCTTGCATGATGCTCCTCTTCTGTTCTCTGGCAAGTGGCTGGCAGTGCCACTGTTCTTCGAGCTGGCACTCGCTCTGACAATCTCTCAGTTTTTACGCTCGCCTGGCCTGGCAAGCCGACAATGTTGTTATCTACGCAGCTAACTCCTCCATTATAGCTGGCTAGAACCCAATTCGGCACTGCACCGGGAGCTTACAAGATCGGCGTAAAGTGAATAATATACAGATAAGCTATTGATAATTAAAAGAAATATGATAAATCCATTGAATTAGGCCATTGATCACTAGCCACGGTTTGTGAAACAATGAGCAATTATTTTGTCGGAAGGGCTGAAAGCAGTGATTGATTCAGAGGGGTTTCGCTCAAATGTCGCTATTGTTATTTGCAATAAGCAGGGGCAATTGTTATGGGCGAAGCGAATAGGGCAGAGCGCGTGGCAGTTCCCACAGGGGGGAATCAAACAGAACGAGTCAGTGGAAGGTGCATTGTTCAGGGAATTGGACGAGGAAGTGGGCCTGACCGAAAAAGACGTGAGGATTCTGCATCAGACGGAAGATTGGCTGCATTACCGTCTACCTGCGCATTTCATTCGGCAGCACAGCGACCCTCTGTGCATAGGACAAAAACAGAAATGGTTTCTGTTAAGCCTCGAAAGTGATGACAGTAAAGTTGAATTGAGTAAGGCCCGGAAGCCAGAGTTCGACGATTGGCGTTGGGTAAACTTTTGGTACCCGCTGGAACAGGTTATTGAATTCAAGCGAGAGGTATATCGCAAGGCGCTACAACAACTGGAAATTCCTCTTGGCAGCTACCTGGGCAGCGCCACTGGCAACTAGAAGTTTCGAATAAAAAACAGGGTATAGATTGACAGGAACACTGCCGATTCAACTGCAAAAATTGGGACATCAAACCATCAAGCCATCAAGCCTTACAGCAGTAGATGAAACCATTCAGGATCGAAAGGTTTGCGCTACTTTAACTAATCGCCGGAGTTAGAAAAGAAATGCTCGATCGATTGCGAAGCATCGTTCAAAAAGTCAACGCAGCCAAGGATTTGCAGTCGGCGCTGGATATTATTGTACACAAGGTGAGAAAAGCCCTGGACACCCAGGTTTGCTCCGTGTTCCTGCTGGATAAAGATATCAATGCACATGTTTTGATGGCATCAGAAGGCTTGAATAAAGAAGCGGTAGGACATGTAAGCCTGGAAGCTGGAGAAGGTTTGGTTGGCCTCGTTGCCAAACATGCCGAACCGCTGAATCTACAAGACGCATCCCTGCATCCAAGTTTTCACTACTTGAAGGACACCGGCGAAGAATTATTCCATTCCTTTCTTGGTGTGCCAATTATCCACCACCGCTCGGTTCTGGGCGTGTTGGTTGTCCAGCATGAAGAGCGCCGACGCTTCGATGAAGGTGAAGAAGCGTTTCTTATAACGCTCTCGGCACAGCTTGCGGGCGTTATAGCTCATGCAGAAGCCACCGGGGCAATCGAGGGCATTAGTCCATCCGGGCATAGAACCTCTGACACGGTTTTCCCCGGTGCTTCTGAGTCATACGGTGTGGCTATTGGTCAGGCTGTCGTCGTTTTCCCCCTTGCTGACCTTAGTCAAATTCCCCAGCGCCGGGCTCGCGACATTGATCAGGAAATAGTGTTTTTTAATAGCTGTCTTGATCTTGTTCGGCAAGACATGCGTGCCCTTCATGCAAAACTGGCCGGGCAGGTTGCGGAAGAAGAGCGGCAGTTATTTGATGTTTATGTGCGTATGCTGAATGACGATGCGCTTGGCAATGAAGTAGTCCAAAGGATAAAGATGGGTTCCTGGGCGCAGGGGGCCTTGGCTTATGTTGCCAGGGAACACGTTAGAAGTTTTGAGGAGATGAACGACCCTTATTTAAGTGAACGCGCAATTGATATCAAGGATTTATGCGTGCGGGTACTTTTCTACCTGCAAGACAAGGAGTTGGTGGAAACCGAATACTACGAAAATACTATTTTAGTGAGTGAGGAAATAACGCCCGCCATGGTGGCAGAAGTACCCAGGGACAAGCTGAAAGGACTTATTTCGGTCAAGGGCTCGGGTAATTCCCATGTGGCGATTCTCGCTAGAACCATGGGCATCCCGACAGTTATGGGGGCCGTAGACCTTCCTTACACTCAGCTCCACGGCAAGGATATAATTCTTGACAGCTACAGGGGCGAGGTTATTACCAACCCGTCGGAGCAGGTGCTCGCTCGCTACGCCGAGACAATAATAGAGCAAAATCAGCTAAGCAAGGGCCTGGAAGGTCTAAAAGATTTGCCTTGCGAAACGGCGGATCATCATAGAGTGCATCTGTGGGTAAATACGGGTCTCATGAGTGATGTTATGCGCTCCCTGGATCAGGGCGCTGAAGGCATAGGTCTTTTCAGAACCGAAATACCTTTTCTGCTCAGAGAACGTTTCCCTAGCGAACAGGAGCAGTATGAAATTTATCGGGAACAGCTTGAGGCGTTCTCACCGAAACTGGTGACCATGCGCACGCTGGATATAGGTGGAGACAAGTCGCTGTCCTATTTCCCTATTGAAGAAGCGAATCCGTTTTTGGGTTGGCGCGGTATACGGGTTACTTTGGATCATCCAGAGATATTCACCGCACAGATTCACGCGATGTTAAGAGCGAGTGTTGGACTTGATAATTTACAGATCATGCTGCCGATGATCAGTAACGTGAATGAAGTCACTTCGGCAATGCAGCTCATCAAGAAGGCGTACCGGGAATTGGTCCAGCAAAGGGTAAAAGTAAAATTTCCGCCGGTTGGTGTAATGATAGAACTCCCTGCTGCTGTGTACCAAACCCGGGCACTGGCGAAAATGGTGGATTTCATTTCAGTGGGCAGCAATGATCTGACGCAATATCTGTTGGCAGTGGACAGAAATAACGCTCGGGTTGCCAACCTGTACTCCTCTTTTCATCCAGCGGTTCTAAGCGCGCTGCAAGAAGTAGTGACCCTCACCCAAAAGGAAGGAAAGCCGGTTAGTATTTGTGGCGAGATGGCGGGAGATCCAGGTGCTGCGGTGCTACTAATGGCAATGGGTTTTGATGTGTTGTCTATGAACGTTTCTACATTGCTAAAGGTTAAATCCGTTCTTCGCAGTATAACGCTGAAAGTAGCAGAAGATTTATTGGATCAGGTCATGGCATTGGATGACGCAGAGATGATAAGAAATGCTGTGGATTTGGCTCTATACAATGCAGGCGTTGATAGACTATTGCGCTCATCCCGAACGAATTGATCGCCCGCTACGGCAACGGTGAAGAAGCCAGGCTTCCACTGCCGCAGAATGACTCTGGACGTTTCCATTTGTCAGGTTTGTCATTGCTGTAGCAGAAATTGAAGGCTGTTGCCGAGGGTGCCAGGCGCAGATCAGTCGGGTCGACGCTGGTTCTCTTCAAAAAAATCGACCAGACCAGATTCGAGGCAGTATTCAGCACCAACAATTAGCAACGCATTTTCGGCAATCAGGTTTTTCAATATTTCTGAACCCAATCGTAAATTCTTTACGGAGGCTTCAATATTCGAGTGCACGGCGCGTTCCATTAAATTCCCGGCATTGTCAGAATTGAGTAAATTCTCAACGGCGGGTCGAATTCTATCGACGATTGCCCGCAGGTGAGGAGAGCGGCTCTCAAGGGGTGTTTCTAATTGCTCCAGTGTTGCTGCAACGGCTCCACAATGAGAATGACCAAGCACCACGACCAGCCGTGTCCCAAATTTTTCGGCAGCGAATTCAATGCTGGCAATCTGCGAAGGAGCCACAACATTGCCGGCAACCCGAATCACAAACAGGTCACCAACTCCCTGGCCAAATACGATCTCGGCAGGAACTCTGGAGTCGGAACAACCAAGAACGATAGCGAAAGGTGTTTGATCTTTCTGCAAGTCAGGTCGGAGCAAGGCATCAGTTTCAATATGATAGCCTTCTCCTGATTGAAACCTTTCGTTTCCTTGTTTTAATCGCTGAAGTGCTTCTTCCGCGTCAATCATTTACGCTGGGTTCTCGGTTTGACATTTCCTGGAGATTTGTTATTTGTGGGCAATTTCTTTGTTGGTAAACAAGAACTCTTTTAGCTCTTTATCCAATACAGGGTCTTTGCGCCTTATCCATTCCAGTACCATGGCGGCGTGTTCTTTCTCTTCGTCCCGATTGTGCTCCAGGATGGCCTTTAGTTCTGCATCCTTGCAAGCATCAACTCGTTGGTTGTACCAATCTACGGCTTCAAGCTCTTCCATTAAAGAAGTTATAGCTCTGTGCATGTCGCGTGTTTCATTCGACAACGCATTTATGGGTTCATGATAACCTTCGTTAGCCATGCCTTTTCCTGTTGCCTGGTTGATGACGAAATAGTAACAACAAATATACAGCAATAACCCGGACTTGAAAACCACTATCAAGCGACACCACTATCAGGGCACACACCGCTGCAAGATAGTGCAGTTACCGGGGCTTCATTTTTTTGACTGAACCTGCTCCATTGCCTGCGCCAGGCCGTTTTCTGCTAATTCCAGTAACTGCTGCTTCCCACTAATTTGGTCTACGCTGGCGGTAATTGGTAAAAATGGCCTTGGGTCTTGTTCCCCAGAGAATCAAAGTTTTGCTCACTGAATCGTAGCGCACCTGATCTCTCCAGGATGACGGCGGTAGAGCACAAGGTTCCGTACTGTCTTTCCGGGTTAAGAATAAATGTAGAAGACAGCTCGCGCTCAATTTCTATTCCTGTGCCAGTATTGGGTAAATCATCATCGCTGGCCTGAGTCCTGTCCGCCATCATGGTAATGAGGGCATCGGTGGCCAATTCCTGTGGCGACAGCATCAAGGCTCGCAAGTTTTCCCGACCTTGATTCACCTTGGGCCAGCAAGAATTCAACAAACCGTTGGAGAGGCCGTAAATCCCGGCTTTCAGTGGCCAAACTTTCTCTTCCTGGTTGTTCACATAAAACAAGGAAGTACTATCGCCCACCAGCAAGTTGTAGCCAGCAAATAGATCGAAATTATTCACCAGTGCCTCGCAGTATTGTTTGGGTGATTGGATTCCGGCTAAAAACTGGCGGGTTAAATCACCCCGGGAACGGGGTCTGCGCTGCGTCTGGGAGGGATCTCGAATATTGGTGACGGCGGCAAAGCGTCCAGCGCGAGTTACACCCAGCCAGGTACCACCAGCCTGCAAATCGCGTCCAGCAAGAATCTGTTGACCTGTTTCCTCATCTTGCCAAAAATCGGCTTGCGCGGTGGGGCGGGCGAAGAATTCGTCTCTGTTGGCGGCTACTACCAGAGGAAACAGCGGGTTTTCCTGGTAGGCAAAAATGATTAGGCACATTGCCGCTATGTTAGCTTTTCGCGAGGCGAAAGCATAGAAACTGAAACTGCCCAAATCCCCAGATAGAGTAGCGCCAGTGCTTCAAGAGCCTGTGAATCCCTCTTTCAAGCCTTGTGGCTGGTCATTACAGCAGATTATGGCAGGTAGTGTGGAAGTTTACTCAAAAACCGTTGCTCGATGCCTTGTCAGTACTCAATTGGCTTTTTGGACGCACCTATCCTGTAGAAGTCGTTATCCTTGTTCTATATCGGGTTAAATGGGCGACACTTCAAACTCCTTCAGTGCCAGTAGCACTCGTTCCAGTAGTAGTCGGTGTTTTTCCCGCATTTAAAGCCGGTTTAGAGGAATTTACTAATAAGACCACTGAAAAAATAGCGGTTGATAAGCAGGCGCGCTTTGCTTGTAAGGGCGGTAACAAGTTTTGGCAGGGTTATAAAGAACAGGCCTCGGTTGATATGCAGAGCGGTTTAATCAATAAGGTTGCGGCCACATCGGCGGAAGTTACCGATGCTGAAGGGCTTGCTCACGTTTGCCCCGGTGGGGGTGCTGCTTTTGGTGATAAGGGGTGATAAGGGGTGATAAGGGGTACTGTGTAAACTTGGCCAAAACCACACTCAAGCGCAAAGGCTGTCATGATGCGACGATTAAGAAAGCCACTATGAAAGGCAAAGATGCTAAAAAAGATGGTTGGCTTTCAGCCTCAAAAGAGTGATTACGCCGGGTTTTGAAAACATCAATTTGCTGCCTGCCTGGGGTCAACAACAGGATAAACCCGCCTTAAATAAAGCGGACTATTGTCGTTTATTTGAACAAATAGGTGGATTTTGACATTGTTTTTCAATTAACCGACAAGCCGGAATGATGATGGGGGGGGTAATTGCCCTCTGGCAGTCAGGCATTTGACGAAGCCGTGGCTGTCAGGTTTGTTCATACTTGGAGATAGGTATTATTTAGCAAGCATAAAGTTCATTTTAAAATGAAAAGCTATATGTTCCACTTCCTTCGACCGCCAGCGACCCCGTACTTATCACGTCCATTCCCAACAAAACATCGAATCCAGCACCCTCTATGACCATTTCAGCCCCTTCGATTTGACCCTGTAAGACATGTATTTGGCGAATGTTTTGGTTTGTCTCATCGTCTGCCACTTGCATTACAAAGCCAACCTGGAAAAGGTAATTATTGTGGTTTGATACCCCACCGACACCCATTATCGGCACCCTTCCAATAGGTTTGAGTCCTATTTTCTGGGCTGCGTTTTTAGAAATCATCGTAGATTGAGCGCCAGTATCAACCAGCGCTTTGAACATTTGTGGCTGTCCTGCTTCATAATCATCTGTGTCATTGGTAGACGGTCGCGTCGATTATCGCAACATTCATAAAAAGTTGTGATTTGTTATGTTGCAACCAAACACACGGCATGAGAGTAAAATCCCAGATTAATTGCTTTGGTTTCAATTTTTTGGATAGAAAATAGTCCGTCTCCAAAGAATGATCCGCCAGTTGTTTGCGCATCGCGCACGGTATCATATATTCCAATGATTTCCTCTTTGCGAAGCAAGGCATATCTTCCCGGATGGATTTTAATCAGTGCGGGAAGTCTTTGAAGAAAAAGCCGATGGTTTTTTTCAATTTCAATTTCGATTTCCAGTTTATCTGTCATTTTTCCACCTCTGTCTGGCGGCAAGAGTAGCAATCTCACCCGTTCCTCTTTTGTCTCATGGCGCTGGTACGCAGCCCCGCCAAGCCACTTTTGCGCCTGGTTGTTTGAGGCCAGTTTTCCTTGCCTCACCCTTTATAATTTTTGCGATGTGAACGGCATTGCCAATCACATTTGCCTGGTGTTTTTGTCCCTGTGGGTCTGCCGGGTATTGTCTCTCTCCTGCTTTAATTATAGCATCGAGACCTCAGTACAAGATCCTGTTTTCAGCATTATATTACTGAATTCGTGCTGGGTTTCCAGTAAAACCAGTTATTTGTGACTTTTAGGGTTTAATAGGGTCAATTTGACGTGGTTTCAGGCTCCATTTCAGGGTTTGGCCGCACTTATCCAGGACAATTCGGATTTGGCAGGCTCAAGCTTCTTCTGATTAGGTGGAGGGTCAAAACCTGGCTCATTTCCGAATGTTATGGGCGATGGCTGCGATGCCGTAGACGGCCATATTCCTGGCAACCGTGTTCGCCCGAGGTCGTAGCAGCTTTTGTAAGTGGCAAAGAGCCGCTCCCCGCCAGCACGAATCACCGCAATCCCGTCATTGCGCTTCTTAATCTTCTGCCGACAAAGGTTTGTTGTGATAGCCTTTGCGTTGCACCTGATCTGCAATGCTAAAACATTTCAGTTTGTCACGGGTCTCTTGTGAACTATAAGCCCATCCGCGTATAAGGGCGGCTTCATCACCCAATAAGAGCGTATCACGCTCAGCGCTGTCATGCACTTTTTCTATTCCAGCCTGCCCTGAAAATTTACTGAGGTTTCCTGAATTTTCCTGCCCCGGGAGGCTGAGGGTTTAGTATAATAAGCTCGTTTGTTAAGCTGGCAAACGCTGAGTAGACTCCCGCAACGCAGGCTAGAGAATTCAATGCTGACATTTCCTCAATTTGACCCAGTGGCGCTCGCTATAGGCCCGATTAGCATTCACTGGTATGGAATCATGTATATCATCGGCTTTGCTGGTGCCTGGGCACTGGCTTCCTACCGGGTCAAACAGGATCCCGCTGACTGGACTGCCGAGCAGATTTCCGATTTGGTTTTCTACGGCGCCCTGGGCGCGGTTCTGGGTGGCCGCATGGGCTCTGTGTTGTTCTATAATTTTGACCGATTTTTGGATGATCCAATGTGGTTGCTGCGAGTCTGGGAAGGCGGCATGTCGTTTCACGGTGGATTGCTCGGCGTACTCTTGGCCTTCTTCCTGTATTCTCGCCGCATCAACAAAGAATTCTTCGAGGTCATGGATTTTATTGCTCCCTTCGTGCCGTTCGGATTGGGTGCGGGCAGGCTCGGTAATTTCATCGGTGGCGAGCTGTGGGGCAAGCCTACTGATGTTGCCTGGGGTATGGTATTTCCTCATGTCGATCAATTAGCAAGACACCCTTCCCAACTGTATGAAGTCGCTCTGGAGGGCATCGTGCTGTTCACCGTAGTGTGGTGGTTCTCTTCCAAATCCAGGCCGCGAATGGCAGTTACCGGCTTGTTCGCCGCAGGGTACGGCTGTTTTAGATTCTTCATCGAGTTTTTCCGGGAACCAGACCTGTACCCGGGCTATATCGCCTTCGAATGGCTTACCATGGGGCAAATACTGTCCACGCCCATGATCATTGCTGGCCTGGTGCTATTGATATTGGCTTATTCGAAGCCGCAGCCACAAGCTAACTCACTGTAGTATAAAAACCAAAAGCATAAAAATCAAAAGCACAGAAACCAAAGAAGAAGCTAAACAATCATGCAGCAATATTTAAATCTCTGTCAGCGTATTATCGATAAAGGTGTCTGGATTGAGAACAAGCGAACCGGCAAGAAGTGCCTGACCGTAATCAATGCCGATTTCACTTATGATGTGGCTACTAATCAGTTCCCCATTATCACTACCCGGAAAAATTTTTGGCAAGCGGCGATCGCTGAATTACTTGGCTATCTACGGGGCCTTGATAATGCCGCTGATTTTCGCGCCCTGGGAACCCGCACCTGGGATGCCAATGCGAATGCGAATGAAGCCTGGTTGAATAACCCGGCGCGTAAGGGAGAAGACGACATGGGCCGCGTTTACGGCGTGCAGGGTAGACGCTGGCAAAAACCAGATGGCTCAAATGTAGATCAGTTAAAGAAGGTTGTTGAGAATCTAAAGCAGGGCGTGGATGACCGTGGCGAGATTCTCACTTTCTATAATCCTGGAGAGTTCGATCTGGGTTGTTTGCGCCCCTGTATGCACACCCACACCTTTTCCTTGCTTGAAGATGTGCTTTATCTAACCAGCTACCAGCGTTCTTGCGATGTGCCGCTGGGTCTTAGCTTCAATCAGATTCAGGTTTTTACCTTGCTGGCATTGGTTGCCCGAATTTCTGGAAAGTCAGCGGGACTCGCTTACCACAAAATCGTCAATGCCCACATTTATGACGATCAGGTGGAATTCATGGTTGAAGTACAGCTTAAGCGCACACCGTTTCCTGCGCCCAGGCTGCATATTAACCCCGACATCAAATCACTTGAGGACGTTGAGCGCTGGGTTACTGTTGATGATTTCGAGGTAGTGGGCTATCAGCACCATGACCCTATCAGCTATCCCTTCTCTGTCTAGGGTTCGAATCAACCTGTTCAGCGTGAGGAGTATTGATCGATGAAGCTATCGCTGATCTGTGCAATGTCTGAGAATCGTGTGATTGGGCGGGACAATGCTCTGCCGTGGCACTTGTCGGAAGATCTAAAATATTTCAGGCGCATTACCATGGGCAAGTGCATGATCATGGGGCGCAATACCTGGGAGTCCATAAGTCGAGCCTTGCCGGGACGAACCAGCATCGTTATTAGTCGTAACCCGGAATACAAGGCGCAGGGGGCGGAAGTGGTGACTTCCCTGGAACTTGCCCTGCAACGAGCGGCGACTATCTCTATCGAGAATGGTAGCGCCGATGCCTTTATTATAGGGGGTGTCTCTCTTTATCAGGCGGCACTGTCGCTGGCAGATACACTGCATCTCACTCGAGTCCATGCTGAGGTAGAGGGTGATACCTATTTACATGAATTTGACGAATCCCGATGGAAAGAAGTATCACGCGAGGAATTTCAACGTGATGAGTCGAATGGCCATGATTACAGTATTTGCGTCCTGGAAAGGCTTACTTGAGCAGACAGTGTTTGGGCTGATTGAAAACCCAATCGCCAGGCGAGCGTATTCTGTTACAACTGCTTTACCAGCACGGTTGATTTTCTTTGGAAATTATACAGCTCTTGCCGTTGCTCGGGTAAATCGCTCAGCTTTGCTGCTTGAAACCCCTTGCCCAAAAACCAGTGCGATGCAACCGTGGTCAGCACGAAGATAACCTTGATACCGTCGGCTCTGGCCTGCGCCTCCAGGCTATTCAGCAGGCGCTCTCCATAGCCGTTTTTCTGAAAGCTATTGTCGATTGCGATGCAGGCGATCTCGGCAAAACCTGAACCAACCGGGTACAACGCGGCACAGGCAATTACCGATTCTTCCAGTTCGATTATCTTGAAGTTATCAATTTCGGTTTCCAATAATTCTCTGGAACGTTCGACCAGGGAGCCATTCTCTTCCAAAGGCTTGATCAATTTGAGTATGCCGGCCACGTCGTCGATGCTGGCGGCGCGCAAATTGTCAAAGCTGTCACGGCTTATCAGGCTGCCATTGCCTTGTCGAGTGAACAACTCGCGAATTAGCGCGCCGTTTTCCTTAAAACTTATCAGATGAGACCGATGAACCTTGTTTGTGCAGGCGCGCAAGCAAGCCTTGAGTGCGCGACTGATGCACTGAGAGTCTGCATCCATCTGCGCCAGCTTCTCACCATGAAATTTTGCGTCCTCTTCACTAAGGGATGCAAGCAGATTGCCGTGGTCATCAAGCACACCTGCTTGCGGTACCATTAGAATTAGTTTCTCGGCCTGTAGTTCGATGGCTGCTTCGGTCGCGACTTCTTCGGCGCTTAGATTAAACACTTCACCGGTGAGCGAATAGCCGAGATTCGAAAGCAATACAATAGTGTTTTGCTGTAATTGCTGCTGGATAGCGTCCGTCTGTATTTTCCTGATCTTCCCGGTGTACTGATAGTCGATGCCATCGTGAATCCCTACCGGCTTCGCCGTAATGAAATTGCCTCGACACAGCCGCACATCAGCGCCTTGCATGGGAGAGTTGCTAATTCCCATAGAAAATAGCGCTTCCAGGCGCGCGCTTTCTCCCCCGACTACGCGCATTACGGTATCGATACATTCGGCTTTCGTGATGCGAATATTGCGATGGTAGCTGAAGTCCTTACTGTTGCTTTCCAGGGCCGCTGTTATTTGCGGCCGTGCGCCATGCACCAGTACCAGCTTAACACCCAGGCTGTGCAATAGAGTTAAATCACAGACAACATTGGTCAGGTTTTTGTCAGCCAGAGCCTCGCCACTTAACAACACGACAAAGACTTTCCCCCGATGCGTATTGATATAGCTGGTCGAAGCGCGAAACCATTCGATCCGGTTTATGTCGTCCTGTTCGATACTGTCCATATCCACGGTGTCTCTGTGTTCACTACAAGCAGTGTTGACTAATCGAGACCTCAGCATAACTGTCAGAAGTGCGGCTTCAGCCGTGCAAGATCATTGTAGATGGCGGGACTAAAATCCCACTTCCGGCCATTTGTTGAATTATGCAAAAGTCTCTAATCATTTTTTGTAAAACATCAATGCAAGGGTCAATCCTGTCGGTCAACATAGAGTCATCTGGCTGGCGGGTCTGATCGATATTTCCTGCGTCCATTCCCGTCTGTTGCAGAAACTCTTTGCAGTTAACCGATATTGGATCACAAGTTTCCTGACAATTAGATTGATAAGGATCAGGGTTTTGCGGCGAGTTTTGCAATCATGTCAGTCTTTGCTGCCATGATGAAATCATTCACGTGAAGGCCGTTTATCTTATGCGTCCACCAATAAACAGTGACCTTTCCCCATTCTGTCATTATTGAGGGATGATGATTTTCTCGTTCGGCCAGGCTTGCGATCTTATAGGCAAAACGGAATGCGTCTTTGAACTCCACAAAACAGAATTCGCGAATGAGCTTTTCCACGCCGTCGTGAAAGCCTGGCTTCCAGGCAGGGACTTTAAGTAATAGCTCACGGGATTCTTCCTCGGTTAGCAGAGGTGCGCCCATCTGACAGGCTTCACAATGTCTCTCATACAAACTTTCCATACGGACTCCTTACAGGAATTCTTGTAGCACGCTATTCAATAGTCGGTAGCCTTTATCGGAGGCGGATATCCAGCCACTTCTATTCTGTAATAGCTGGTTAGAGATCAGGCATTCTACCTTGTTTCCTATAGCGCTAAAAGGGAGGCCGGTGCGTGCCTCAAACATGGATTTGCTGAACCCGCGCCTGCTACGCAGCGCATTTAGCAGAAACTCTATAGGTCGGTCCGCTATTGCAATGTGCTGTACTTTGGCTTCACTGTGACTGTTATTCTGTAAATAGTGTGCAGGCTGTCTTTGTTTTTGTGTTCGAACTATGGCGTTGCGCTCTGGCCGAGTGATCTTGCCATGGGCACCCGCACCGATGCCCAGGTAATCGCCGAATTCCCAGTAATTCAGATTGTGCCGCGATTGGCGGTCTTTCTGCGAGTAAGCAGAGACCTCGTAACGTTGCAACAAGGACTCTTCCAACAAGGCAAACCCAGCCTGCTCCACCGTGTCTACCACCGCGCCAGCAGGCAGTTTGGGCGGGCGTGAATAAAACACTGTATTGGGTTCAATCGTGAGCTGGTACCAGCAGAGGTGAGGTGGCTCGACACTTAGTGCAGTTTTAAGATCAGTTAGAGCCGCGTCACTATCTTGTCCCGGCAGACCGTGCATCAGATCCAGATTGAAATTATCGAATCCTGCCTGGCGTGCAAAATCGATCGCCTGTCTTGATTCTTGCGACTTGTGAATCCGCCCCAATTTAAGCAATTGCTGGTCATCGAAACTCTGGATACCTAATGAAAGTCGATTTATGCCCACCGAATAGTAGTCCGCAAATTTTTGTGCTTCTGCCGTTCCGGGGTTTGCTTCAAGTGTTATTTCTATCCCGTCTACAAGCTCGGCTCTGGATTGAATATGCTGCAAAATTTTTTCAAACGACTTTGCCTGAAACAGGCTTGGGGTGCCGCCGCCAATAAAAATCGAATGGATAGGCCGTTCGCCACAAAACGCAAAGTCTCGCTCAAAATCCTGACACAAAACTTCCACGTACTCTTGTTCGGGCAAGCTGGCGGACATTTCATGGGAATTGAAATCACAGTAGGGGCATTTTTTGACACACCAGGGGATGTGAATATATAAACTTAGTGGCGGGAGTTCCAGCATTGTAATAGCTGTGTAAGAGCCTGACCTCGATGACTTATAGAATTTTTGGTTTGAGCATCCAGTTTCGCCGACGCACAACCGTGTGTGGGCACATAGAATAAAGGGTCATAGCCGAAACCGTTGTCACCGTCTTCAGTGAACAGGATGCGTCCCTCCCAGGTTCCCTGGCAGAGAAATGGCATCGGGTCTTTAGCATGGCGCAACCAGGCAATGACACATTGAAACCTTGCCGTTCGATCAGCTTCTGCTACCTCGGCTAACTCTCTCAGTAGTTTAGCGTTATTGTCTTTGTCCGCCGCTGGCCCACGGGAGCCAGCGTAACGTGCGGAATAAATACCCGGCTCGCCGTTGAGAGCATCAACTTCAATGCCGGAGTCATCGGCAATAGCAGGCAATCCGGTAGCCAGGCAGGCATGCCGCGCCTTTATCAGTGCATTTTCGACGAAACTAAGTCCAGTCTCATCAACATCGCCGACGCCGAATTCTGATTGCGGTAGCAGCCGCACTTCTTTTTGCTTCAGCATTGCTTGCAGTTCAACTAACTTGCCAGCATTGCCACTGGCCAACACGACTTGGCGCATAAGACTTATCTCAGCAGTTACGAGGATCCCTTGCTTATGTGGTAGATCGCGATTTCCCCAAGAAAATTTGGCCAGGCTCGCATAGACCAGCTACCCTGATGCTCCAGGTCAACCACCGTTCTGGCCAGCACCCTAATATTCTTTTCCTTGCACAGTGCATCGAAATCATTAACCGTACAAAAATGAATATTTGGCGTGTTATACCAGCTATGCGGCATGAATTTGGATACTGGCATACGTCCTCTGGCGGCCAGATATAAGCGGCTCTTCCAGTTCCCGAAGTTTGGAAAAGTGACAATTCCTTTCTTGCCTATACGGAGCATCTCATCGATTAGATGATCCGGTTTGCTTAAGGCTTGTAGTGTTTGTGCAAGCAGCACGGTGTCGAAACTCTCTGTTTGAAAGTTGCAAAGACCCTCGTCCAGATTTTGCTCGATAACATTCGTGCCTTGACGAAGACAGTGCTGGATATTTTCCTCATCGATTTCCAGACCAATGCCATGCACATTTTTCGTGGTGCTCAGGTAGTGCAATAAACTACCGTCACCACAACCCAGATCCAGTACCTTGCTGTCAGGCTCGATCCATTGCTGGATAATTTCCAGATCAGGCCGCACTGTTATTCGTCTCCCCGTGTACTTTTTTCAGATAGGCGGAAAGCGCTTCTATGTACCTGGGGATGGGTAACAGGAAAGCATCGTGACCCTGATCTGCCTCGATTTCCAGATAACTCACTTCTCTTCCAGCCTTGAGTAAATCACTGACTATTTCGCGAGAGCGCTCGGGTGGAAAACGCCAATCGGTGCTAAATGACAGCAGTAAAAATTTGCAATCACTGTTCGCGAACGCCCTCGACAGATCACCATCAAAATCCACCGTGGGGTCAAAATAGTCCAGAGCCTTAGTCATTAGCAAATAAGTGTTTGCATCAAAATTCTCGGAAAATCGCTCTCCCTGGTAATGCAGATAACTCTCGACCTGGAAATCCACATTGAAGCCAAAGCTTAATTTACCGGTGCGCAAATCTCTGCCAAAATTCTCCGATGTATCGTGTTCGAAATCAGAAACAGATTTTCCAAATTTTGCACGCATGGCACTGTCGGACAAATAAGTTATATGCCCAACCATGCGGGCCAGCATGAGGCCCTGTTTCGGGTAAGTGCCTTTCTCAAGATAGCGGCCGTGGTGAAAATTTCTGTCGCTGGTGATCGAGTGTCTGGCTACTTCATTGAAAGCGATGTTCTGTGCTGATAGTTTAGGTGCGGCGGCGATACATACCGCATGACGTAAGCGCTGCGGATAGCTGATGGCCCAGCGCAGCACCTGCATGCCGCCCAGGCTGCCACCGACCACGGCTGCCCACTCGGGGATATTCAGCTTATCCATTAGGCGAAGTTGACTATTCACCCAATCACGGACGGTAACAACCGGAAAGTCCGGCCCGTAAAATGTATTTGTTTCCGGGTTAATTGAGGCGGGACCGGTACTTCCGGCACAGCCGCCAAGATTATTCAAACTGACCACGTAGAATAGATTGGTGTCTATGGCCTTGCCTGGGCCAATACAGCTATCCCACCAACCAGGTTTACTGCCGTTTTCATGATGAAATCCCGCAGCATGATGATCGCCGCTCAAGGCATGACAGATAAGAATCGCGTTCGTCCTGGCGCTATTTAGTTCACCGTAGGTCTCCACAGCCAGCTCATAACCTGGCAATACCTTGCCGCTTCGAAGACTAAGGGGTTCATCGAACTTGTAGACCTGCGGTGATACCAGACCGACAGAATTTGTTGTGCTTGAATTTGACATCGGCAGTAATCAGAACTCTTTTTTTAAGGCAATACGTTCTTGAGAATTTGCAGCCCCAAGAATAGGGAAAGGCTTCTTTTTCCCAACGATAGTACATAACAAGCGCTCCGGGTCGCTGGAAATAGGGTGACTAAATTCCGATAATCACCATTCTATCTTGCGCGGAAATGCCGAAGGTGGTTAGCAGAAAATTCTGAACAATCTGAATAGCTATAAAAATGAAGATGGGCGAAAAATCCAGGCCACCCATGGGTGGAATTACCTTTCTCACCGGCGCCATAACCGGTTCGGTGAGTTGCCAAATCAAGCGCAATATCGGATGCGGATTCATGGAACCTGAAAACAGCATAACAAAAGACATGATGATCGACCCCAGTATTGCGAAGTAGTAGATATTGACAATAAAGTAAACCACACCAACGAATGCCGAAGTGACGACATAGCCCGCGCCTGGAATGCTGCCACCGTAGAGAGCTATCAGTGCACAAATTGCCGCAGCCTCCACCAGAAAGGCGAGCACCAGAGTAGAAAAATCAATTCCTTTGTAGCCTGGAATAAAATTTCTGAACAGGCGCACCATGGGATCAGTAATCTGGAACACCGCTTGAGATACAGGATTATAAAAATCCGCTTTCGCGACCTGTAGCATAAATCTACCTAATTACCATCTAACATAAGCCTATCTTCAGCAGCTTTTCCGGCATCGGTGGCGTTCTGAGTGCCGCACAAGCAAGCCTGGGAATGAGGTCGTTCAAATCAAAACGACGATTGAAACGATACTGAAATTCCGACAAGTATCGCTGAGCGTATTTAGGTCGAATAGCATGATAGGTACTGCGTAAGGAACTCTTTAAGTTACCCAGAATCGTATTGACCCAATAGAACTCAGGTTTTTCGACAGACCCTCTCCCGCCGCCGCACACAATCTTGTCATGCAAGCAACCGGCCTCGACAACGGCATTAAAGCACGCCAAACCATCGGAGATAACGGTACTGCCCTCGGTCAGATGTTGCTGACTCCATGACTTAATCGCTTCTGTGCGGAAACCCTTTACGACCGATAACTTAACCCGAATTGGGCAATGTTCGGCGGTGGTCTCCACCGCCGCCACAAAAGGCGTCTTACCGGCAGCACCACGTCCCGGCTTGCACCCGCTACGCTCGCCGCCCAAGTAAGCATCATCCAATTCAATCAACCCGGATAGTTTGTTATTGTGATCCCGCTCCATCATCACCTGCATAAGCTTGTGCTTCATTCGCCAAGCGGCATTGTAGGAAATACCCAGGTGACGATGCAGTTTCATGGCCGAGATGCCTTTCTTGTCCTGTGTAATCAGATAGATACCCTGGAACCATAGCGTGAGTGGTAGTTTGGTGGATTCAAAGATCGTTCCAGCCGTCAGTGATGTCTGGCGATTGCAGCGATTGCACTGCTGAAGTTTACGGATGGTCAACTGGCAGCACTTGTCGTGACCACAGGCCGGACACTGAAACCCTTTGGGCCACCGCCAAGCATAAAGCGCATCGAAGCACTGGTCTTCGGTACCGTACTGTTTGATAAAATCGTTCAAGCTAACCCCTTTCTGGAATTGCACCTTATTACGCGCCATGACATACCCCCTTACGAATTAAATAGATAGACTGTGATTATATACGGGGTAGAGCGACTTATCTATAGTGGTAATTAGGTAAATCTAAGCAGAACTGCCAGTAAATATAGGCCACCAAGCGTATTAAATATCAATGCAGCAGAACTATTCATAACACCCATGTCTAAATCTCTTACTGTCTTTTCTCTAAGTTTTGATTTTGAATTCAGGCTTTGAACGGCGAACGTCAATCTCTGTATTTCAAACCCAGGATAGCAAAGTCCAGGCCGTGAAGTTTACAGCAAACCCGGATACTACGTATTATTGGCCTCGTCGGCCAGCTCTACCGAGCGTTTCCGTGCGGCCCGCAGGGCTTTACTAACGAGCTCCCGAAATCCACCGGCCTCAAATTGTAAAATTGCTTGTTCGGTGGTCCCGCCGGGAGAGGTGACATTCCGCCGCAGTACAGCGATGTCTTCTTCACTCTGTAGCGCGAGCCTGGCCGCACCGGCAGCGGTGTGATAGCTAAGATCCCGAGCGAGTTGCTTACTTAAACCCATTTCCGTGGCTGCGTTTTGCATGGCTTCGATAAATAGAAAGAAATAAGCAGGCCCACTGCCCGATACAGCAGTAACACTATCGATTTCTGCTTCTTCACCAAGCCAGGCGACGAAGCCGACGGCGCTTATTGTATCCTCAGCTAGCTGTTTTTGCTCCGCGCTTACCCGGGAGTTTGCGAATAAGCCGCTCGCCGCCATGCCGACAAGTGCAGGAGTATTCGACATACAGCGCACAATTGCCGATTTTTCTCCAAACCAGTTTTGCAAATGCGCTGTAGTAATTCCGGCGGCCAGGGAAATCAGTAGTACCGGTCGGCCTGCTAAATCCATTGCCAATACCTTACATGCGCGGGGCATTATTTGAGGCTTGAGTGCCAGCACGATGACATCTGCCTGTGCAGCAATATCACCAGTAGTCCCGGTTTGAATGCCGCAGTCGTTTTTTAGCTGGTCTAATTTGCTCTCATCGATGTCACTGGCCCAAATGGTTTGTGCGGCCAGGCCTTTTGCGATAAGGCCACGAATCAGGCTATTGGCCATGTTGCCTGCGCCGATGAAGCCTATAATTGTGCTGTTCAAAATATCTCCCTGGCGGGTGCCAAGACCGAATGCAAGATTGCGTAGCGATCTATAGGCTAATTTAGCATTCTATCGTATTTACTACCTGGCGAGACAATTAGTTTAACTGTTCCGGGTATATGTCTTACTGGCAGAGGCTCGCCGGGTTGAATCAGCCACGCGACCCAAAAATTGCCGTGCCGATTCGTATCATCGTGGACCCTTCAGCGACAGCCGCTTCGTAGTCATTGCTCATTCCCATGGATAAGGTATCAAATTGCGAATAGCGCGCTCTGAGCTGGTTAAATTCCGCGGCAAGAACGCGGAAAACCCTGCGTTGCGACTCGACATCGGGCAGTGCCGCTGGAATTGCCATTAGCCCCCTAAGATTCAGGTTTGGCAGCTTCTCAATAGTTTCGCACAGGGTTTTCACTTCGCCAGGGCTTACCCCGGACTTGGTCTCTTCATCCGAGAGTTTGACCTGTACACAGACATTCAACGCCGGACTATCGCTTCCTCTCTGATCACTTAGCCGCTGTGCTATTTTGCTACGGTCAACGCTGTGCACCCACTGGAAATTCGCCGCGATCAACCTGGTTTTGTTCGCCTGAATCGGGCCAATAAAGTGCCAGTTCAAGCCCAGTTCCTGTAATTGCCGAATTTTTTCCAGCGCTTCTTGCAGGTAGTTTTCGCCAAAATCCTGCAAGCCTGACTGGTTGGCATCGATTATTTTCTGCACGGAATGCCGTTTACTAACAGCCAATAGTTTCACGCTGGCGGCAGGACGCGCATATTGTCGCTCAAGCCGTGTTAGCAGACTCCTTAGTTGCCCAATATTTTCTGCTACGGTGCTCACGTTTTGATCTGAATTATGTGCTGCCAGGGCTGGCTAAGTAAGTAGGTGATACTTCGCTAAAGAACAGTACTATAGATGAGCTTGTGCTTGTTGGCTAGTGCGAGCCTGTTCCAATACGAGATGATACTGAACAGCAGGAGCCGTCATTCATTCCCGCTTCCAACGAAGTGCAGTGGATTTATAAAAAGGCGTTGTTTATACCTTGGGTCGGGCGTTTTGGGCGTAGACAAAGCTCTCTGGCAATAGAAAAACTATAATAGGCGGTAAGGAGGGCTAATGGATATTACAGAACTACTCGGATTCAGCGTTACGCAAGGCGCGTCGGACTTGCACATCACCGCTGGCATGCCCCCGCTTATACGGGTAGACGGCGACATTCGTCGTATCAATGGGCCAGAGATGGACCACAAAGAAGTGCATTTGCTTATTGATGCAAGCATGAATGATAAACAACGCAAAGACTATGAAGAATTCCGGGAAACGGATTTTTCTTTCGAAATACCTGCGCTGGCGCGATTTCGCGTCAACGCCTTTATGCAGAATCGTGGCGCTGCCGCCGTATTTCGTACCATTCCCGCAAAAGTACTGACCATGGAACAGCTAGGTATGGGCGAGATATTTCGAACAATATCCAGCGTGCCCCGTGGTCTTGTTGTGGTAACCGGGCCTACCGGTTCTGGCAAGAGTACAAGCCTGGCGGCGATGGTTGACTACATCAACGACACCAGATACAAACACATTCTTACTATTGAGGATCCAATAGAATTTGTTCATCAAAGCAAGAAGTGTTTGGTGAATCAGCGCGAAGTGCATCGTGACACCCACGGTTTTAACGAAGCATTGCGTTCCGCCTTGCGTGAAGACCCGGATATCATTCTAGTGGGCGAGCTTCGAGACCTGGAAACCATTCGTTTGGCGCTGACCGCAGCAGAAACAGGGCACCTGGTGTTCGGCACCTTGCACACCAGCTCCGCTGCAAAAACCATCGACCGGGTAATCGATGTATTTCCGGCGGCGGAAAAAGACATGGTTCGGTCGATGTTATCAGAATCACTTCAAGCAGTTATTTCACAAACATTGATGAAGAAACCAGGTGGTGGTCGAGTCGCGGCCCATGAAATCATGATTGCCACTTCAGCAATTAGAAACTTGATCCGTGAAGACAAGGTCGCACAGATGTACTCTGCAATGCAAACCGGTGCTGGTGCCGGTATGCAAACATTGGATCAGTGTCTGCAAGACTTGTTAGCGAAAGGAATGCTTAGTCGGGAAGAAGCGAAATCGGCAGCGAAAATGCCGGATTCATTCTAACAGCGTGATACTTCGCAACTCAGTTTGATTTGCTGGAAGCGAATTCTGAAAACCAGTTTTCCAAAATAATCTGAGCGGCTATGTCATCAATAGCCGCTCGTTTTTTTGCCCCCCGATTCTGTTCGAGAACCTGCTCGGCCGCCGCAGTTGATGACAGTCTTTCATCCATGCCGTAACTGGGTTTGTTGAATCGGCCATTCAGGCGATTAGCAAATTTTACCGCTCTACGCATCAGCGCACTTTCCGTGCCGTCCAAATTGTAAGGCAGGCCAACAACAAAAACATCCGGTTTCCATGTTTCGATCAACGACTCTATTTCCTTCCAGTCGGGAATACCATCGCCGGCTTTAAGCACGCACACCGCTCGTGCAGTACTGGTCAGGCTTTGACCAAAGGCCACGCCTATACGCCGCGTACCGTAGTCAAAACCCAGAGCAGAAAGCACCTGGTCATTATTCGGGAAACTATCCAAAATCAAGGTGACAAGCCCAGTAGTTTTCTTGCCGTTTAAGAATGACCAATATCCGCTGAGAGTTGTTGTATAGCTACTCCCAGGATAGCTGCGGCCTGCTGTGTTTTCTTGTCGTAATCCTGAGAGAAAATTAGCTCTGTGTTGGCTGGCGCCGTAAGCCAGGCGTTGGCAATAATCTCAGCCTCTAATTGGCCAGCTTCCCATCCGGCACAGCCCAATGCGATCAAATAATTTTCTGGTCCCCTTCCGTTGGCGATGTCCACCAGAATCGATTTCGAGGTACAGATACTAATGTCGGCAGTCGCTGATATTGAAGATTCCCAGCTTGTGCCGGCATCGTGAATGATAAAACCCTTGTCTCTTTCAACCGGCCCGCCCGCCAATACCGGGCGCTCACGGAAAGGCTCTTCCGCTATGTGGCATTCGATTTCTAATTCGTTAAATATGTCAGCGACGCAGGCGTGTAATGGTTTATTGATGACAATGCCCAGGGCACCATCGTTGTTGTGTTTCCAGAGATAGGTGACGCTATTAGAGAAGTAGGAATCCACCATTTGCGGCATCGCAATAAGAAATTGATTCTCCAGGAAGCCTGAGCTGTTATCTATACTCATTGGATTGGATGGCATCAATAATTAGCAGTGAAATCGGATGTTGACTAAAAACTTGTCAGCGCGTTGCCTTCATGGAAGCGCCAGGTTCGAATAATGTTGAGTATATCAGCTTGCGTCCGCATTGCCTCTGGAAAAGGGTCGAAAGGAGCCGCCATGTTAACAATTTCAACCGCCGCCTGATCTAAAATACGATGTCCCGATGACTGCAATATCCGAATGTCAGAGACGTCACCGTTTGGTAACAGCGCGACTAACAGGCGCAGGCTGCCGTATAGTTGTTGTCTTCGAGCCTCAGTAGGATAATGGATGTTTCCTACTGCCTCTATTCTTCTCCGCCAGCCATCTAAATAAAGTGCGTCATGACTCTTTTTCGTTGCTGCCGATGAAATGGTGTATCGACGTGGTTGTTTTGCATAAGCCTGACGCTGCAAATCAAGTTGCGCTTGCAAGCTGGCAATCGCCATGCTCAATTCGTCGGGTGTAGACTGATCGGATAGTGGTTTTTCTTGTTCTGGTTCAAGTGCATCAAGTTGCTGTTGAACCTGTTGCTCATTTTGAAAAGATGAGATGACAGCGACATCTCGGACTTCGACATTGTTAATTATTTCAGGAGCCTGTGGCAGAGGCACGACTTCTTGAATTGCAGCATCGTTGAAATCGGATTCGAAGGGGGTTCTCGGCGCAGCTTTGGAGTCCAGCGTGCCACTACCAAGCTGATTTTCTTGCGCCAGGTAATCGGCAGCATCGGGTGCAAACTCACTGCGATATTGTGCCATAGTAATTTCAAGAGCGGGTTCGCTGTTAATCTCTTCGCGATAGGTGAAACCCACACCCAGAATAATTATTGCATGCACACAAGCAGAGAGGAAAACAGTAAAGCCAAAGCGTTCTCTGGAAAGATCCGCGTCCGTATTAGCCATGTAAATGCCTCATTGAGCTTTTGCTGTAATCAGGCTGTCTTCAATTTAGCCTGAATGCAGTCCATCAGATCCCCTGCAATATCGAGGTTACAGGCCGTGTCGATCTCGCGCAGGCAAGTTGGGCTGGTGACATTGATCTCAGTAAGGAAATCGCCAATAACATCCAGCCCAACGAAGAGTAAACCTTTTTCCCGAAGAACCGGGCCGATCTGTTCACAAATCCAGCGATCCCTGGCGGTGAGCTCTCGTATAACCCCGCTACCACCGACAGCAAGATTGCCCCTGGTTTCGCCGCATGCGGGAATTCTGGCAAGCGCATAGTCCACTGGTTTTCCATCAATCAGCAGAATACGTTTGTCGCCATTGACGATATCCGGAATAAACTTCTGCGCCATAATTTGTTGTCGTCCGCTGTCGGTAAGGGTTTCGATAACAACACCCAAATTAGGGTCAGCGGCCTTTATCCTGAATATCGACGCTCCCCCCATGCCATCAAGGGGCTTATATATTACGTCTTCGTGTTGTTGCTGAAATACTCTTAGTTTTTCTTGTGACGAGGCGACAATCAGGGGAGGGCAGCACTGCGGAAAGTGGGTGGCAAATAGTTTTTCATTGCAGTCGCGTAAACTCTGTGGGTTGTTAACAATCAGGGTGCCAGCGCGCTGTGCCTGCTCTAATAGATAGGTGGAATAGATATAGTCCATGTTGAAGGGAGGGTCTTTTCGCATCAGTACCACATCCAGCTCAGACAAGGCGATGTCGGTTTTACTGCCCGGGCTGAACCAGTCATGTTTGTCATCTTTGACCGATAAGGTCTGAATAGTTGCCCGGCACTTTCCTTGATACAGATACAAGTCCGACTGCAACATGTAATGAATTATCCAGCCACGCTGTTGTGCGGCCAAGAGCATAGCTAAAGTTGTATCTTTTTTGACTGTGATCGATTCAATCGGATCCATCACCACACCAAGCTTCACACTCATTAGATCAATCCTGTAATAAACACGGCATTTTCTGTGAGCGGCCTGGCGTAATGTAGGCAGCCCTCTCTAATTTACGCTGAAATCATAGCTCACTTTTTCGGTAGTTGCGATGTCTCGAATAGACAGGCTTGGGGGGAGGTAATGATTTTCCAGGTTTTGTGGCAAAACCGTTATAATGTTGACTCAATTCTGGTTAATGGAATAAAAGTGAAAGCATTCGGATTTGCCTGGGGTATAGGGGGTGTGCTGCTGCTGCTGTCCTTTGCCATCTATAGATTGGCACCTATGGCCCTGGCTCTGGAAAACTTGCCCATGAGCCAGGGCCATTGGTTGGCGTTGCTGGTGAGTGTTATCTATATGGCATACGCCGAAGGTTATAAAGGCTTCCATCTGGGTTTTGCGCCGCGGGTGGTCGTTCGAGCGCGTTACCTGGCGGATAACCCGCGTCTAATTCATGTGCTACTGGCACCACTGTTTTGCATGGGCTATATCTACGCTACAAGAAAACGCCAAATACTTTCCCTTGCACTGACGATGATGATTCTTTGCTTCGTGCTGTTAATGCGGCTAATACCGCAACCCTGGCGTGGCATACTTGATGCCGGTGTGGTTGTTGGCCTGGCTTTTGGTATAGCCTCAATCGCCTATTTTTTGATTGTCTCCAGAAATGATCCCGATCGGATTCTAGTCTCAGCGGAAGTACCTGGTGAAAAATACTGAAGCGCCAGCATTGAATGACACTGTACGCGGGGAAAGCTGTGCGGTTGTGGTTAGCTACAACCCTGACATAACAGCCTTGTTGAAATTACTCGGCCAGTTGAACAAAGAAACAGACTTTATTGTGATAGACAATGGGTCTAAAGACATTGCGGAGCTAACGACGTCCATAGTTGTCTATGATCGCTGTATAGACTTGATTCGGCTGGGAACCAACGAGGGTTTAGCCAGCGCCTTGAATCGAGGTATCGCATCGGCACAGTCAAGCGATTACAACTACGTTTTTCTATTTGATCAAGACAGCAGTCTTTGTGATTTGTTTATCTCTCGCATGATTGAAGCACACAAGGACGCAAGTCGTTTTAGTCAAAAAGGTATCGCGGCCGTTGGTCCCAGAATAATAAACCCGCAAACCATGCGACAAACGCCGTTCAAGCTTTTCAGCAAAATTATTTGGCGTTCCGATCGTGCATTTGCTGGTAGAGAACAACATTTTGTCGCCGATTTTCTTATTACATCGGGGTCTTTATTGGCGCTGCAACACCTTCCGAAAATCGGTGACATGAAAGAAAGTTATTTTATAGATAATGTAGACTTGGAGTGGTGCTTTCGGGCTAAATTCTCAGGCTTCGATTTGGTGGGTACGGACGCTGCCGTACTTTACCATGCGATAGGTGAGCGTAGTACGAACCCTTTGGTTAAAGCAGGGTTCCTTGCCCAGCATAATCCATCAAGAACATACTACTCAAGCAGAAACCGAATTCACTTGTACGGTGCAGAGTATTCACCGCTGGGGTGGAAACTCCGCGATATGATCCGATTTACACTGAAGGCGACCTGGCTACTGATTTCTTCCCCCCAGCGTGTACAGTACTTTCAGAATATTCGCTCCGCTATTCGTGACGCGAAAACCCTGGCCTGAGAGCTGATGAATACCGAACCCAAAATTGCCGTCTTGTTATCCACCTATAACGGTGAGAAATTTCTCTGCGAACAACTCGATTCCCTATTGGCTCAATCCTACAGTAATTTTCTGTTGGTAGTGAGAGATGATGGCTCCTGTGACGGGTCGGTGTCTCTGTTGCAGAGCTATGTCGAGAAACACCCGGGCCGTATACATTTGCTGGCACCGGACAACGGCAATAAAGGGGCGAGTGGCAGCTTCGCTTTTTTGATCGACTATGTATTGAGAACGAAGTCAGCGCTAGGTTTACCATCGGCCTATATGATGTTTTGCGATCAGGACGACATCTGGTACCCGGACAAAATTGAGAAACAAATTGCGGCTATGCTGGAAGCTGAAAGAACCCAAAACACGACGAGCTCTACACTACAGCCACCGACACTAATACATAGTGACCTCGAAGTCGTATCGAAGCAGAACACCGTTATTGCAAAATCCTTTATCAGTTATCAGGGTTTACAAATTGAGAGAAACACATTTCCGAATTTACTTATTAGCAATTTGGTAACCGGTTGCACGGCGCTTATTAACGAATCCCTGGCGCAACGAGCCGTGCCAGTGCCGGTAAATGCCATCATGCACGATTGGTGGCTAGCCTTGGTTGCGACAGCTTTCGGTCACCTGGTCTATCTGGATACACCCCTGGTGCGCTATAGACAGCACGGCAACAATGCCATTGGTGCTAAAGAATTTAGCAAGACACCGATCGTCAAACTACCCTTTTGGGGGCGTATTCTGGCAGGCAAACCGAACCAGCACTTGATCGAGGTTTCAATGCAGGCAGTCGAATTTCGACAACGCTTTGCTACCAGGCTTACTGCTCGACAACGGGTAAGTCTTGGAATTTGTACCGCGATGGGAATTAAGATCGGGCTGGTGCAGAGGTTGATGTACCGGCTTGCTCGCCGCTTTTAAGGTAAGGAGCCACTAAACAGGGAAGCAAGACTGTTACGAAATGTTTGCCTGGAGCAATCCCTGGATATTGCCAATAGTCCTGCATCACGAAGCTCCTGCCATAAATCCGCGTCTTGATAAAGCCTGCGACACTGTTCAGCGTAGTCTGCCACGGTGTCTGCAACCAATAATTCTTTGCCATCCTGCCAGGCTAGTTGTCTGGCCAGTAAAGCGGTGGTGACTGACGGTAAACCCATTGCCGCCGCTTCATGAACTTTGTGCGGGATGCCAGCCGCAAAGCGAGTAGGGGCGATAAACAGGCGACAATTGTTATACATGGCTGCAGTGGAATCGAGGCGTCCACTGAAGACGATATTCTCTTTACTAATAGTGGCAAGTGAAGGCGCAGAATTATCTCCTACGACGTGCAGCTTTATCGCGGGGATGGTCTGTTCAAGTAACGGGAAGACGTTAATCAGAAACCACAGCAGAGAATCGACATTAGGCGAACCCTCGTCGCGCAAGGCACCTACAAAAAGTAGGCCGTCTCTTTGTTCGAAATTGTTTGCTCCGGGTGAGCAGGCGATAGTATGGCCAAGCACTGCGGTATTACTATAGCCATGACGCTTGAATATCTCAGCCTCATTTTTCGACACAGCGACAATTTTTTCGGCCAGTCTCGATTGCTCCAATTCCTTGTCGATGAGTTCCTGCTGTTTTTCTTTTGCCAGTTTTTCACCAAGAAGTTCCAGCCGCAATATTTCTCGATCTGCCGTCACGGCCTCTGCATCATAAATAATGCTGGCGCCTCCTAACAGCTCAGGATCAAGGCTGAGGCAGTGATTGAAAAATTCCATGTTGTGTACGCGACTTACTACTACGTACTGATAAAAGCCTTTTCGCTTGTTCAAGAAAGACAGAAGCCCATCGCGCCCGCTATTCAGTATTACCTCAATAGTAGGCGATAAGGTGGTATAGACGTCACGCCATTTTTCATTCGTGGGCAACAATGGGTAGAAACTAATATTGAAATTCATTTTGCTCAATTCATTGAGCAGGCTGGAACAACGCGGGAAACCTGAGCCAAGACTTGGGTGCGGCACCCGGTCGTCGATTACCAATATGTTCGGATAAGCGTTAGCTGTACGCGCCGGTAAAACATTCCTTGAATCGCCGGTGAATTTGTTGCGCAGAAAATCAGCATGTTTATTGCACAGTATCTCGCGATGCTTCTCCTGCAATTTAGTTGCCGCCTCGCGGCCACCCGAGCTTGCGAATTCGTAGTGAGTTATTTCCGCAGTGGGTTCATAAACGATTCGCAAGCCTTGCTTCTGCAAACGAATGCAGAAATCGGATTCTTCGTAATAGGCCGGGGCGAAATCTTCGTCAAAGCCATTGACTGCGATAAAGGTGCTGCGGCGAAATAGCAGAAAAGCGCCGGAGCAGTAATCAACGTCTCGCCTGAACATGAATTCATAACTCTGCGGCGGCTGCCCACGACCATAACCAAAACAGGAGCCATCGTTCCAAATTATGCTGCCCGCTTCCTGCGTGCTGCCGTCCAGTAGTTTGATTTTGGCACCTACTGCACCGACACTTTCGTCGCCATTAATCGCTGCCAACGCATTGGAAAGAGTGTTTCGCTGTAGCAGGGCATCGTTGTTCAATAGAAGAAGGAATTCGCCGTTGGCGGCTTCTGCCGCCTGGTTCACTGCTTTTACAAAGCCCAAATTTTCAGTATTGCGTAGAATTAACGCGTTTCGAATTCTGGACAATAGTTTGCCGGTTTCATCGCTGGAATTATTGTCGACTATGATCAGTTCACAACTGACATCTGCAAACTCCAGTATCGATCGTAGACAAAGAAGGCTGAGGTGAGCCTGTTGATAAAAAACCAGAATGATAGAAATTTTCACAGTATCTGTTTGTGGAAAGTATAGCTCGTCTGAGTTGGCCAGGAATTTTTCCAAGTCGGCTTTAGCCGAACTAGTCAGCTGCTCCTTCTCGTGTTGTTGTCCCTCGTTGTTTTGGTTTGCGTCTGCGACATCGCTGTTTGCGCTTGCATTATTTGCCGTTGCGTCGGAAATAGCAGCAGAACTGCGTTTGTCACCAGCAGGCGTTATCGCTTTCCTCAACCATCTAAGTGGCAGGGTCATGCGCCAGAAAATTGAGCTTTCTATAAGCCGATGGGCACGCTGTAGGCGTTCGGCATGAGCTTCCAAATTCTTGTAATCGCTTTGCAGGTTGCGGAAGTAGTTCTGAGTCTCAGACAGTGCGGTGGCGGTGGAGTACATGTTTCGCATTTCTTTGGAACTGGAACTGGAACTGGAAGCGCTGTCTTGGAAAAAGAGAGCATCGGCTGCGTTTCGGATAATGTCCGTTATCGAAGCCGCCGATTTTTCATTCTCTAAGGCTGACTGTTGGATCTGCTGCGGAATTCCACTGCTGTAGTTCTTGGTTAAAAGCCGCAAGCGCCAGCGAAATTGCATAAAGGCGTGTTCCTGAAGTACACGCTTTCTGTTTACAGGAAGTTCATCGCTCTGGCGTGAAGCAGATTTATGGTCAATCAGTTCAACCCCTGGGTGTAGCAGCACGGGCAGACCCTTGTCAGCCAGACGCAAACATAGATCGACGTCATTAAATGCCACCGCCAACTGAACTTCGTTAAAGCCACCCATCCGCAAAAACAAGGACTTTCTCATCACCAGGCAGGCCGCAGTGACGGCATCAACGGCGAAAGGAAGGTTAAGCCCATTGTTGGACAGAAAACCATGGCTTTCACCGACGGCAATAGGTTGCGCTATGGTTTTTTCATCGAGCGCAATGCCAGCATGTTGAATGTTAGAGTCAGGACACAGAAGTGTGCAGCCAACCGCCCCAACTTCTTTACTGGCTGCAATGGGGAGAAGTTTGTTTAACCATTTCTTGTCTGTAATTTCTATGCCGTTATTAAGAAAACAGAGTGTTCCACTCGCACAATGTTCAGCAGCAAAATTGTTAATGGCGGAAAAATTGAAAGCGTGATCCCAATTCAGGACTGTGATGTTCGGCTTTTCTTGCAATGATTGCAGATAGTGTACGGCGTCATCATCGCTACTTTGGTTATCGACAACGATTATCTCTATAGAGTCGCTGCCATCGCTCGCCAGAATACTGGCAATGCAAGGCTGCAAAAAATTGACCTTATCTCTGGTAGGAATTATTACCGAGCAAATGGGGGGAGTGGACTGCGCTCCAGCTTCACTGTTCGACTCCATGGCTACTTATTATCCGGACTCGACGTATCTGTGTTGTTGGTTGCATTCGAGGTAAGAACTCGAGCGACTCGTCGAACAGGCCCCATCAGCTTCCAGATTCTTGATTTGTAGATAGTATCCAAAGTCATTTCCAACTTACCGATATGGCGAACCCGGTCTTCATCGTGTCGCTGCATTTGCGCGATATTTAAATCTCTATCACTATTTCGCTGAGTGAGTTCTGTAATCTGTATATTCTGTTGTGCAAGCTGATGTTGTAACTCGGCGTTCTTCCACAATTGGCTATGTATTTCTGCATCGCGTTCACAGAGTACCACAGACTGGTTATGTATTTCTGCATCGCGTTCACAGAGTACCACAGACTGGTTATGTATTTCTGCATCGCGTTCACAGAGTACCACAGACTGGTTATGTATTTCTGCATCGCGTTCACAGAGTACCACAGACTGGTTATGTATTTCCGCATCGCGTTCACAGAGCAACACAGACTGGCTATGTATTTCCGCATCGCGTTCACAGAGCAACACAGACTGGCTATGTATTTCCACATCTAATTCGCAGAGTAGCACAGACTGATCCAGTTGACCTATGAGGGAGTTAACTCTTTCGCCACTCCATTTCAGCAGCCATTTGTCAAATAGGGCTGCTCGGCCCTTGCCTGGAATATTATCGTGTTTATAGCGCAAGCGTACATCTTCCACCGCCGTATCCGAATCGCCACCTTCACGATAGAAGGCAGTCAGCGACTCAATATGATGGAAAGCAGTGTGTTGACTCAACTGTAGCCAGAAATCCCAATCTTCATAAATATCGAAGGCTTCATCGAAGCGACAACCCTGTTGCAACAATGAACTTTCGAACAGCATGGCATGGATAGGAATATAGTTATCCCGCATCAGGAGTATTGGGTCATAGTCTTCCCGAAACACATAGTCAACAGGATTACCTGCTGAAGTGGTTTTCTGGGTGCTACTGTAAGCAGCCTGGAATTTTTCATTTTTATCTAAAAAATCGACTAGCTGAGAAAGATGCGCAGGGTCGATCCAGTCATCGTCGTCCAAAAACTGAATGTATTTCCCTTTCGCCGCTTCAAGACCCGCATTGGCAGCTTGTGATCGGCTCAGGGGTTGGTTGGTAGAAACTAAATTTACCGGTATCCTGGCCGCTGCCGATTCATAATTCAGGGAGTTGCTGCCAGCCGCATCAACCAATACGATTTCAATATTAGGATAGGTTTGTAAAGCGACAGACTGTAGCGCCAGTTGAAGCTGGTCCCGACCCAGCGTTCGGCAAATTACCGAAACCAGGCTTTTATTTTCAATTGGATTTTCAATAGACATTCAGGCAACCTCTGGCCGAACACCGCAACAAGCGACAGATTAATACTGTGCAGTTTCGGCTAGCTGTTTATCCAGCACAGCACCAACAACGTGCCCAATAAAGTCCAGCAACAGGGTATCCAGGTTCACATTGAAATAGTTGCCGGACTTGTTTCCGAAGGCAAGTATTGCCAGTACGTCGTCATTATTTATAACCGGACAAAGCGCTGTCGATTGGATATTGTTTCCTGCCGAAGGGAATAAATAGCTTGTTTGAGCTTGAGTAATAGCACCACAGTGGGTTCGCTTTAAACGAAACACATCAGCAAACTCCTGCTTCAATTTGTCTTCAGATTCTGTTCTTGCCGAATCGGCAACGTGAAGCCCTTGTTGTGCAACCAGGATTATTTCACAGGAATCGATATTGGCCTGGTTCGATAATTGATCCAGCGTAATGTCGGCAATTTCGGTGACATTGTTTGCGCGAAGCAGCGCGAGTACCAGATTGCGAGTGGTGTCGAATAACTGATCATTATTGCGTGCGTTCACAAGCAGGTTATTTAGCTTCTGTCTCGCATTAATTCCGCGGTTCCTGAGAATCGTAACTTGTCGTTCCAGTAAAGAGATTGCCTTACCGCTTTCATGGGGAAGAGAAAGATCCGCCAACAAATCTTCTTGCTCAATAAAGAAGCCGGGATTGACTTTCAAATAGCTGGCTACTTCATCCGCCGAGAGATCGTTCACTGCCTCAGCGTCAATTTTCTCGGCTGCCGATTGCTCATTGCTCATAGCTGAATCGTCCCCTCGTAAACTGTTGTGGCTGGCCCGGTCATTAACACAGGGGAATCGGTTCCCCGCCAGGTGATACTGAGTTGCCCGCCGCGCGAATTTACACTGACGGTAGCACCTAACAGACCCTGTAAGCAACCGGCGACAACGGCTGCACAGGCACCGCTACCGCATGCCGGGGTTTCGTTTGCTCCACGTTCGTAAACCCGCAGATTTATCGAATTTCTATCGACTATCTGCATGAAACCCACATTGCATCCTTCTGGAAAATCAGGGTGCGAATCAAGCGCCTTCCCTATCTCTTTTACAGCTGTTTTGTCCAGCTCTTCAACTCTAATTACCGCGTGAGGATTGCCCATCGATAAGGCGCAAAACTCCACGCGGATAACATTTCCAGAAATGTTCAGCGCCCGGGAATGCAGCGTAGCACCAGATTCTGACAGGAAGGGGATTTTAGCGGCCGCAAATACCGGTGCTTCCATGTCTACGCTAACATCAGCCTTGCTGTCTATGCGCAGAGTGAGCAGTCGGTTAACTGTCTTTACCACGATTGCTTCTTTGTTGCACAAGCCCTTGTCAGTCACATATTTGGCGAAGCAGCGAGCGCCATTGCCACAGTGTTCGACTTCCTCGCCATCCTGGTTAAAGATGCGGTAGCAGAAATCAATGTTTGCCTCCTGCGCCGCTTCAACGAGCAATAATTGATCGAAACCCACGCCGAAGCGACGATCAGCAAGCTGCGCAATCTGCTCTGCCGTCAGCCGATACTCGTTAGCAAGGTTATTCAGCAGCATAAAGTCGTTGCCAAGGCCGTGCATTTTTGTAAATTGAATATTCATTTTTGTTGCCGTCTTACTCGGATAACGGGCCAGGCAAACAGGATTCGAGTTTCAATAAATCGTCTAACACCTCACGCCGACGAACCACATAGGCGCGGCAACCATCCACCATAATTTCGGCTGCCCGTGGGCGAGTATTGTAGTTTGAACTCATGACGAAACCGTAGGCTCCGGCAGAACGTACCGCAAGCAAATCCTTTGTGCCCACCACCAGATCTCTGTCTTTGCCAAGAAAATCCGCAGATTCACAGATTGGGCCAACAATATCGTAAGTCAGTGTATCACCATTCCGCTTATCCACTGGAATGATTTCTTGCCAGGCGCTGTACAGAGCGGGTCTTAATAGATCGTTCATGGCACCATCTACGATGGCAAAATTCTTGTGTTCAGTGTGCTTTAGATATTCAACACGGGTGACAAAGATCCCTGCATTCGCGGCGATCGACCGTCCTGGCTCCACCAGTAGAGTCAAACCACGACCGGCAAAGCGACTTTTAACTGCCGCAATAAGCTCCGAGGGAAGTGGCGGGCTTTCGTCTCCGTAGCTCACGCCCAGACCTCCGCCCATATCGAAATGGCCGAGCTTGATGCCTTCTTTTTCCAGACTATCCACCATGGCCAGCAATCTATCGATGGCGTCCAGAAACGGCGCTACCGAAGTGAGCTGTGAGCCTATATGGCAATCTATGCCGACGACCTTTATGCCTTCTAGTCGAGCGGCAGTCCTATAGACTTGCAAGGCGTGATTGCTGGAGATTCCAAATTTGTTCTCCTTCAAGCCAGTAGAAATATAAGGGTGTGTTCCCGCGTCAACATCCGGATTTACCCGCACCGATATTGGCGCGATCATTTCCAGTTCGGTGGCCACTTCGCTGAGTCGATTGAGTTCTGCTTCTGATTCCACATTGAAACAATGAATGCCAGCCTGTAGTGCCTGCTTAATTTCACTCAGCGTCTTGCCAAGACCTGAGAAAATCACCCTGGCGGGATCACCACCCGCCGCAATCACCCTGCTCAGCTCTCCACCGGAAACAATGTCAAAGCCGGCTCCCATGCGCGCCAGTACATTGAGAACAGCCAGGTTGGAATTCGCCTTTACGGCATAGCAAATCATATTGGGCTGGTCAGCCAGAGCCTGTTCATAGGCTCTATAGTGGCGCTCTAGCGTAGCTCTTGAGTAGATAAAACAGGGGGTACCATGAAGCTCAGCAACCTCGGAGACCGCCACATCTTCTGCATACAGCGCATTGGCTTTGTAATTGAAATAATCCATTCCAGCCAGGAATCCAGTTAGTGTAAGGCCAGCAGTGCCAGCACGTTATTTGCCTGAACCAGTGAAGGGCGCGCTGAAAGCGGCTTGTTCCGGCCGCGTAAGACCGCCTTTTTGCCCGCAAGAGCCAAGGTTTGCTGCCAGGCATGTCAACAATAGAAGGGCGAGAGTTCTTTTGAGCGCTTGTTTCATTTGATACATCGGTCTTCGAAAAACTGGAAAGTTGCCAATTATAACGCCAGCGGAATTAGAAACACAGGCCAAATTCTCCATTTGGCCAGGGTTTAGACGTGGCCACGTTTCACCAGAAACTGTGCAGGAATGACATGTTGGTGCAGAAATGACAAATATTGGATTTTTGCACAGTCTCATCAACGGGTTTGTGGCGTTTAGTCTCAACAGTTTAGCTTCAACAATCTACCTCAACAATCAATCTTGAAAAATGGAAGCAAGGGGTCTATATTTGCCCCTCACATTTTGCAGCACCAAAGGCCAGTCTATGGTCTGCTGCAAAGCATTGCAGAGTTTCCTGCAAACTTAATTGCTCAAGCAACGAAGCCAGGGTCTGAAAGTAGATGATTGAAATTAATAATTTGACAAAAAACTTCGACCAGTTTACCGCGATAGACGATCTCAGCTTCACAGTGAAGGAAGGTGAGGTGCTGGGCTTTCTCGGGCCAAATGGTGCCGGCAAGTCGACAACCATGAAATTGATAACCGGGTTTCTTGCCGCCAGCAAGGGGTCGGTGCTTATCGACGGCCACGATATCAGTAAGAGCCCGATTGCAGCCAAGGCATTGATGGGCTATTTGCCTGAGGGCGCGCCGTCTTACGGTGACATGACCACGCTGGAATTTTTAAATTTTGTAGCACAGGTTAGAGGCTACCGTGGTAAAGAAATTAGTAAACGTGTACAGCATGTACTGGACGAGGTGGAACTCAATTCTGTCAGTCAACAAACCATCGAAACCCTGTCTAAGGGTTTCAGGCGCCGTGTTGGCCTGGCACAGGCGATGATGCATGACCCTAAGGTGCTAATTCTTGATGAACCAAGCGATGGTTTAGACCCGAATCAAAAACACCATGTAAGAGAACTGATTAAAAATCTGGCGCACGACAAAATTGTCATTATCTCAACCCATATTCTGGAAGAAGTCACTGCAGTGTGCAGCCGTGCGATAATTATTTCTCAGGGAAAAATTGTGGCAGATGGGACGCCAGCAGAATTGGAATCTCGTTCCAGATACCACCATGCAGTGAGTGTTCGCCTCAACCAGAGCTACGATCTGCAAGCCGACCTCAGCGACATTGCTGCGGTCAGAGCAGTTGAGAAAGACAGCGAAGACGAAATGGTGTTTCGTATTTTGGCTAGCGAAGGCAAATCAATTTTTTCTCAGGTATCGGAAGTCGCGCAGCAGAAACAATGGCCGGTTAGCGAGTTTCATGCCAGTCGCGGACAGTTGGAAGATGTGTTCAGAACCGTGACACAACAGACGCAAGGAGCTGAATAAATGGGCAACCTGCCAATTATATTTAAACGCGAATTATCAAGTTATTTTGCTACACCACTTGCTTGCATATTCATTGTGATTTTTCTGATTGCCAATGGCATTTTTACCTTCGATGTAGGCGGCTTTTACGCACGGGGACAAGCTGACTTGCTTCCTTTCTTCAGCTTTCACCCCTGGCTCTATCTGTTCATGATTCCCGCCATCGCAATGACGCTGTGGGCGGACGAGCGAAAAACTGGAACTATTGAGTTATTGCTAACCCTGCCGGTTCGACTCGCCGCTGCCGTGTTGGGAAAATTCCTCGCGGCCTGGGCCTTAATCGGCATAGCCCTGCTGTTGACCTTCCCGATCTGGCTAACTGTTAATTATCTGGGCGCTCCCGATAACGGTGTAATACTCGCTGCCTATATAGGCAGTTGGTTTATGGCAGGTGGCTTTCTTGCCATTGGCTCCTGCATGTCTGCCTGCACCAAGAATTCGGTTATCGCTTTCATTCTAACGGTTAGCATCTGTTTTCTTTTCGTCATCATGGGTTCGCCTATAGTACTCAATGCCTTTCCCGAATGGCTTCCTCAATTTTTAGTCGATGCGTTTTCGGCCATGGGCTTTCTCACACATTTTGATTCGATAGCTAAAGGTGTTCTGGATAGTCGTGACTTCCTGTTCTTTAGTGTGTTCATTGCGGCCTGGCTTCTAGCCAGTGCGGTGGTTATCGAAATGAAGAAAGCAAACTAGGGAGAGCAGAACAATGAACACTAAATCCCTGTTTTCAAGAGCCGCTTTAGCCGCTATAGCAGCAGTAACGATTCTTGCTGTGGCAATAATAAGCCTGCTACCCAGTCTGCGAATCGATCTCACCGAGGACAATCTCTATTCACTGTCCGACGCGACTCGCACTATTGTCTCCGGCCTGGAAACACCGGTCGAATTAATGTTCTTCTATTCCGAAAGCGCGACCGAAGACATTCCGCAGATTCGAAGCTATGGCACACGAGTTCAGGAACTGCTTAGAGAGATTGTTCTGGCCAGCAATGGCCGTCTTAGCCTTAGCGTAATAGACCCAGAACCTTTCTCGGAAGACGAAGACCGGGCAACCGAATTCGGCATTCAGGCGGTGCCGGTCAGCCAGGGTGGGCCGGCAATCTACTTCGGCCTGGTCGCGGCACAGGAACAGGGTGACGCTGTTAATCCTGCGCTGGGCGCTGCTGCCGAAACAATGCCCTTGATTCGGCCAGACCAGGAGCAGTTCCTCGAATACGAATTCATGAAATTGATCAGCAAGGTTAAGCAGCCAGACTTGCAGCTTGTTGGTTTGTTAACGGAACTGGACATAGACGGCGGCTTTAATCCGGTAACAGGGCAGGCAACACAGCAGTGGATGATTATGGATATTATCCGCCAATTGTATGCAGTTCAGCGGGTTGACATTACTGGCGACAGTATCGATGAAGAAATCGAACTATTGATGATCGTCCATCCACAGGGACTTTCCGATCAGATGTTGTATGCTATCGATCAATTTGTTATGCGCGGCGGCAAAACCCTGATATTTCTGGATCCGAACGCGGACTCCATGGTCAGTCGTACTCAACAGGGCAGGCTGATTCCAGCCGGAATGAGTTCGGAATTGCCCGACTTGCTAGAATCCTGGGGTGTGGATTTTCCTAACGACAAAGTGCTTACCGATAACGAATTGGCGCTACGTATTTCAATGGCTCAGAGCCAGCGTCCTGTTGTGCATTTGGGCATGTTGGGGGTGCAAAGAAATTTTCTTACCCAGAGCGACATTATTACCAGCCGACTTGAGACGATTAATCTTTCATCCGCTGGCGTAATAAGTCAGGCTGAGGGGGCAACTACTCGTTTCGAGCCGTTGATGGTTTCTTCAAGCGATGCCATGCTGATGGACGCCTCTCTGCTGGAAGGCGTCACTGATCCTTCGGTGCTGTTCGATGAATTCGTTTCTGAAGAAAAAAGTTTTACCATTGCCGCGAGGATCAGCGGTGTGGTTGAAACAGCTTTCCCCGACGGCAAACCAATCGACATTGTCGAAGCCATAGAGCCTGACAGCGACACAGAAACAGAACAATCTGCCGGTGAAGCGGCGGATGACGAAGACGCGCTGGTTGACGAAGAACCAGTTGGAGAAGAATTAGCTGAAGAAGAGCTGGTAGCACAACATCTGACCAGCTCTAATGGCGAAGTCACTATTTTGGTTTTTGCGGACACCGATATGCTTAGCGACAGGCTTTGGGTACAAGTTGGTCAGTTTCTGGGTCAGCGCATCCCACGCCCGTTTGCTAATAATGCGGATATGGTTATCAATGCCCTGGATAACTTGAGAGGTGGTGCCGAGCTGGCCAGTATTCGAAGTCGGGGTACTTATTCACGTCCATTCACACGAGTTATTCAACTGCAACGCCAGGCCGACGACCGTTTGCGGGTTGAAGAAGCAGAATTGCTGGATCGCCTGGCTGAAACCGAAGCGGCACTGGCTGCACTCAATCAGGGTGAGAACGGAGAACTGACAGGTCAGGTAACAGCAGAAATACAGAACGAAGTAGATCGCTTCAACGAACAAATGCTGGAAACTCGCCGCAGCCTGCGTGACGTGCAATACCAGTTGACTGAAGATATAGAGCAGTTGGGCACCAACCTAAAGCTAATTAACACAGCCTTGATTCCGGTGTTGGTAGCACTGATGGCACTATTGCTGGCTTATCTGCGCTCGCAGCGACGTAAATCCGCGAGGGATCAGGGTTAGGGCACTTCGCTCTCAATAGTGGCATAGTAGCGCGTCGCTTGACGATGCTATTGCAGGTCGGGTTCGGCTAGCGGTGGACGCGGTGGCAATGTAACAATGATATGTGTGCCTTCTCCCATCTGGCTTTCGATGATCAGTTCACCACCGTGAGCCCTGGCTATCAAGCGACAGAGATAAAGCCCCAGGCCAAAGCCCCCGGTGTTACGTTGTCTGGAGCTGTCTGCCCGATAGAAAGGCTCACTGATTTGCGCGAGATGTTTCGCAGCGATACCCTCCCCCTGATCCTCTACCTCCAACAGCGCATGATCACCTTCAAAACCGACCCGAACGACGATGGGGTTTTCTTCGCCATGACGTATGGCGTTATTCAGTAAATTTGTTATCAATAGCCGAATGCGCAGATTATCGATAAGAAACTCACGGTCTTGTTCGGGTAATTCAAACTCCAGACCGCCTTCATAGGTTTCAAACTGTTCGGCAACCCCGTGAACGAATTCGGCGATGGGGACAGGGTCAGTGGTCAGTACCGAGTGATCTTCATTGAGCCGTTCCGCCTCAATTAAATCCGATATTAGTAATTCAATCTCCTTAATGTCTTGCTTGAGCTGATCCTTCTCCTCACTTTCCGGCATGAACTCCAGTCGGAGTTTAGCTTTGGTAATTGGAGTGCGCAGTTCGTGGCTTATAGCAAGTAGCAACTGCCGCTTCGCCTCCAGCATGGATTGCAGAGAATCTGCCATGTGATTGATACTTTCCGTTAACTCGCCGAGCTCGTCCTGGCGATTACTCTTTACTCGAAAATTCAAATCGCCGAGACGAATTCTCTCCGCGCCTCTTCTAAGTAGTCGAATCGGATTCAATAACTTGTTCACCATAAAATAATTAAGAAACAGCACAATACTGGCCAGAGTCACACCGATGTAAAGCACGGCGTAGTTTGAGTTATTGTCGTTACTGGATCGCTGGTAGAGATAGAAATCGTAACCACCCCGCTGCACCATAATGATGTCTTCGCTGCCGACAGAACGAACTTCCGCGTCATCAGTCAGGCTTCGACTGAATTCGGATTGTTCCAGTTCCAGTCGATTCTCGTTGTCCGAACTCCAGCGCATGATTGGGTTGTGGATCGCAATGCTCCAATCTAGCTCCTTAGCCAAACGCATTGCGTTATTGAGATTTGGCGGTGTACCAATGTCTTCGATGATAGATTCGATATTACGCGTAAAAAAATCAGGAATAGCATCAATGGTATTGATGTTCTGATTAACGGTGCGTAGTGAGACGGAAAAAATAACAAAGAATAGAATGACTGTAATGCCAAAGATCAGCAATAGACGAACAAATAAGGAGCGTCTGACACTTTGAACCAGTGTGGTCATATTTGCTCGCCGATAAAAGTATAACCGCGACCCCAAACGGTTTTAATAAACCGGGGTGTTCTCGACGTGTCATTTAACTTATGTCGCAAGCGGCTCACCAGGGTGTCTACCGCTCTGGAGAATAATTCGGCGTCGATACCGCGTAATCTGTTCATCAATTCATCGCGGGTAAAGGTCTTATTGGGGAATTGCATAAAAAGGATCAACAATTCGTATTCCATGGTAGTGAGATCAAGCACGCCGGCATCCAGCTTCACTTCGCGTCGTGATGTATCGACCTCAAGGCCACTAATATTTTTTATATCACGCAGATTATTGTCATCGCTGCTGCGCCGCAAAATGTTGTGAATGCGGGCGACCAGCTCTCGTGGCTCGAACGGCTTCGGCAGATAGTCATCCGCGCCCAACTCAAGCCCAACTATTCGATCTGTAACCTCGGCATGCGCGGTGAGCATCAGAATGGGTAATTGACCAAAGATAGAAGACTTGGCGCGAATTTCTCGACAAATCTCAAAACCGTCTTTTTCTGGCAACATGACGTCCAGAATCAATAAGTCCGGCTTAATTTTTTTGAGCAGGTTGAAACCCTTGCTCGGCGTCAATGCGACGTGTGCCTGCATATCGTATCGCTCAAGATACTGGGTCAGCAGTTCACCTAATTTTTGGTCGTCATCAATGATTAAGATTTGTCTCATCACAGCGTCCAGTATGGGTTGCCCCTATGGAATATCGAGGCCGGACTCAATAGTACGAATTAGGGAACCTCTGGGCAAGTCTATGGTGTATGATGTGCCGCTTCATTATTTTCCGCAATCAGTTCGCAGCACCATGATTTCACTCAACAAACTAATGCTAATGCGTGGCAACCAGGTACTGCTGCGGGATGTCTCGCTGGTAATCCACAAGAGCCAACGTATCGGTATTATTGGCCGTAACGGCTGCGGCAAGACCAGTCTGTTCCGCGCGCTGAGCGGTGAAATAGCGCTGGAAGAGGGCGAAATAGAGATGCCCAATGGGCTACGCTGCTCGTCAATGGCGCAGGAAACCCCCGGCAGCAGTCGTAGCGCTCTGGAATTTGTAATAGATGCCCATCTGGACTACCGCAGGCTGGAAGCGGCCATAGCCGAAGCCGAACAAACCGAAGATGATCACGCGCTGGCTGAGCTGTTTGGCCAACTGGAGGAAATCGATGGCTATGACATTAATCATCGCGCCGAGCGGCTGCTTTCGGGTCTCAGTTTTGCTGTTGATGATTTCGATAGGCCGGTAAATAGTTTTTCGGGTGGATGGCGTGTGCGTTTGAACCTGGCCGCCGCCTTAATGTGCCCGTCCGACTTGTTGATGCTGGATGAGCCTACTAATCACTTGGATCTTGAGGCGACTGTCTGGTTAGAGCAGTGGCTGCAAAATTATCAGGGTACCATTCTGCTTATTTCTCACGACCGCACGTTCCTGGATTCGGTGATTAACAATGTAATCAGTTTCGATAACGGCGGTCTTGATTGTTACAAGGGGAACTACAGCACCTACGAGAGATTGCGTGCCGAAAAAATGGCTCTGCAACAAGCGCTTTATGAAAAGCAGCAACGGCGACGTTCGGAGATCGAAAATTTCGTGCGCCGATTTAGCGTTAAAGCGAGTAAGGCAAAACAAGCCCAGAGTCGGCTCAAAGAGTTAGGTCGCATGGGGGATATCGCTCCTGCCCATGTTGATTCACCCTTTCGTTTTCAATTTACAGAATTGGATCAGCCCTCCAGCTATTTGCTGCAAATAGAGTCTCTGAGTATTGGATTCGAGCGAACACTGGTCGCAAAAATAGATATTAGTGTGCGCTCCGACTCGCGTTTTGGTCTATTGGGCTTTAATGGCAGTGGTAAATCCACCTTACTGAAAGTCCTCTCGGGTCAGATGGCGCAACTGGATGGGGATTTGAACCCATCGAAGAAATTACGCATCGGTTATTTTGCGCAGCATCAGGTGGATGCGCTTGATCAGCAAGCAACGCCGGTACAGCTTCTGCAGAAGGAAGAGCGAAAGGCATCAGAGCAAGAGATAAGAAATTTTCTTGGTGGTTTCGATTTTCGTGGAAGCAGAGTGAGTGAGACCATAAAGAATTTCTCTGGCGGGGAAAAAGCGCGCCTGGCCCTGGCGAAGGTCGCCTGGCAGAAACCAAACCTGTTGCTGCTGGATGAACCCACCAACCATTTGGACCTGGAAATGTGTCACGCGCTTACGGTAGCATTGCAACAATATCAGGGTGCCATGATTGTGGTTTCCCACGACCGCCATCTTTTGGTCAACACCGTGGATGAGTTCTACTCTATTCATCAGGGCGTATTTGCGGAGTTTAAAGGCGACCTGAAAGACTACGAGAAATGGCTGGGGAAACAAGGTTTTGCGGCTTACGACGATGCTTCCAACTCGCTGGAAAACTCCGCTCAAGCCGCAGCGGCGGTCAAGCCTAAAGAAAAGCTGGACAAGAAGGAAAAACGCCAACAAGCGGCGAGTAGAAGAGAGAAACTGGCTCCGCTAAGAAAGCAAGAGAGATTATTGGAATCCGGGATTGAGAAAATTCAAAAACTACTCGGTAAGATCGAATCGTCGTTAGCCGATGAGGCGCTATACCTTGAAGAGAGCCGGGCTGAATTAAACAAGCAACTGCAACAACAGGACACACTGAAATTAGAACTCAACAGCAAGGAGGATCAGTGGCTAAAAGTGCAGGAGGAAATTGCCAGTTATGGGTGAATGAAGATACCAACCCTCTTGTCCATCCTGTCCCTCCCTGTAAATGCTCTCCGGCGGGCAATGGAAAATTGAAAATGATGGTCAGCTTTTGAAAAGAACATTTGACTGGATTCCTGTAGTGTACATGCCGAACTGCCACGCTGAAATTTTCAGCCTTGAATCTTAAAAATTGTCGGAAGTGCGGCTTCAGCCGCGTAAGACAGTTGTAGATGGCGGAACTAAATTCCCACTTCTGACCATTTTTTGAATTATACAGGTCTCTTCCTGTTAAATTTAAAACCAATTCTTGTTACGGAGAAGAATCGTGGCTACACGTTTTCTGTTAGTTATACTGTTTTTTCCTGCGCCCAGTGTTGCAGCCATCGTTGACTATGAGTTCGACATTGACATCAAAAAAGTAAACATTACCGGAAAATCAGTTGATGCACTATCTATCGACGATCAAATCCCGGCGCCGACTGTGCGTGCCACAGTCGGGGATGTTTTGCGTGTTACCTTTCATAATCATCTCAAGGTAGCGACTTCGGTTCACTGGCATGGAATTCTTCTTCCTGCTGATCAAGATGGTGTGCCCTACATGAACACGCAGCCGATAGAAGCCGATGGCTCTCATACTTTTGAGTTTCCTGTCAGGCAGGCGGGTACTTACTGGTATCACTCGCACACTGATTTACAGATTCAAAAAGGATTGTATGGTGCAGTGATACTAAGCGACGACAGTGCTGAACAAGGCGTGCAAGAAGAGCTTGTCTTATTTTCAGACTGGACCGACGAAGCGGTTGTGTCGGTTCTGGGGAATCTGAAAGCCGATAGTGATTTCTATTCGTTCAAAAGAAATACGATTCAATCCTGGGATAAGGTAATAGAAAACGGCCCTGCTGCCATCCGCAGCAGGTTGAGTAGTTCGTTTTCTAGGATGGGTCCAATGGATCTGGCGGACGTTGGCTATGACGCTTTCCTGGTCAACGGCAAGAAAGAGAATTCGATCACTGCTCTACAAAAACACGCGAAGCAAATAAAATTACGCTTGATTAATGGTTCTACATCAAGCTATTTCGATGTGGAATATGCAGGCGGAGCGATGACCGTCATTGCTGCTGATGGTCAGAATGTTCAGCCTGTAAAAGTCAAGCGTCTGCGCATTTCTACGGCCGAGACCTATGATGTGCTAGTGCCCATTGTTGCCATGCAAGCCTCAGAGTTAAGAGCAACTTCTATCGACGGTTCGGGATATAGCAGCATGTACATAGGAACAGGCGAGAAAGCCCTGGCCCCCGATATTCCCACGCCAAACCTGTTTCTATCGGACTCTATGAGCAGGATGATGGATATGCCGACCGAAATGGTGACCGAAACGCCTGCGCCTGGCCACGATCACCCCGGCATGGCGATGGCAGGGGAGGTCATTGACCACATGACCGACTACGAGGCATTGATATCAACGACTATCACGACATTGCCTGTAGCGCAGGTCTGGCGCGAAATACCGTTAACACTGACAGGTAATATGGAGCGCTATGTGTGGAGCTTCAACGGGAAAACGGCAAGAGAAGAACCGCAAATTCTTATCAGGAAAGGCGAGAACGTTCGATTTCAATTAAGCAACGAGACCATGATGCATCATCCACTGCATCTTCATGGCCATTTTTTTAGAGTAGTAAGCCAACAAGGCGAACGCAGCCCGTTAAAGCACACCGTAAACGTACCCCCTATGGGGCAAGTCACTATAGAGTTTGATGCTAACGAGACAGAAGATTGGCTATTCCACTGTCACAATCAATACCATATGAAGACAGGGATGAACCGGGTTGTCAGCTACCAAAGCACAAGCTTGTTTACCGATGAAATTGGTCGCTTGATTCAACCCGCCCGTCGCTGGTTTGATAGTAACAATTTTCATGCCATGACTTCGTTGGTCGATTACGAGTTTTCTCTCTCGGATGAACACCATGAATTCAGCATCGAAGTTGATGCCGATTTCGCAGACAGCCATGAGGTTCATGTAAGCTACGCCTATCACTTTCATCGATTTCTGTCGGGGTTTGCCGGCATTGAGAGTCGCCAGCATCATCATGAAGATAGTCGTGATGTTGCAATCGCAGGGTTCAATACTACATTGCCTCTGCTAATCGACAGTGAATGGCGAGTTGACGACCGGGGTGAATTTCGGCTCGAATTGGAGTCGGCGATTCAGATTTCACAGCGATTGGGTTTAGATTGGCGCTGGAATACCGACAACGAATACCGATATGGAGTTAACTACAAACTTAACAACCGATGGACAGTCACTTTTCACACCGATACGGAGTATGGAAATGGTATCGGGGTTAAGTTTTTTTATTAGGTCATCGGTAGAGTAGAAACTACTGCCAGGCAGTGCCCGCCCTGTTTGAACCATGACCTCGCCAACGAGATAACAACAGCAGGTATTGCGAAGTTATTCCCGTGTATAAAATCTTTAGTCTTGTTATTGTCCGGCTGTTGGCATTATCCGACCGGTATGCCCAACATTCGTCATTCCCGCACTGGCGGCTTCGGAAGCGGGGCTATAGAGACTGGGCAAGAAACTCACACCAGTTCGTGTTGCTGGCGCTAAACCCTGTCGGGGTTGTGTGTTTTACTGGATTCCTGCTTTCGCAGGAATGACGGGACGGTGCAGGAATGACAGGGTGGTGCAGGAATGACGAATGCTGGATTTTGCACAGTCTCTATAGCCGCACCAATCCTCCTGTCCATCCATGTAAATGCTCTTCGGCGGACAATAGAAAATCGAAAATGATGGCCAGGTTTTGAAAAGAACATTTGACTGGATTCTTCGTGGGGCATGAGCCGAAGCAGGAGCGTGTGGGAAGCGGCGCAAGCTGTTTCTAAATGGCTGAAACAGGGTCATAAGTATTGTAGAGAGGCGAAGTTACGTTATGAATTTCCCCCTCTGTCCTTTATTTCCTTTCTTCCCGTGGCGATAGCGGTTCTTGCTGCCTTCGCAGCCGCCAGAACCTGCTCGGGTGCAGTGCCGCCAATATGGTCTCTGGCACTGATCGAGCCTTCCAGCGTTAGTAGCTGGAAAATATCGTCTTCAATCAAGTCAGAAAATGATTTCAGTTGTTCCAGTGTTAACTCGGTCAGATCTTTTTTCTGTTCAATAGCAAAGGCGACAGACTTGCCTACCACCTCGTGCGCATCACGAAACGGCATGCCTTTCCTGGCAAGATAATCAGCGAGATCGGTAGCCGTGGCATACCCTTGTTTGGCTGCGCCATACATCACGTTTTTATTGCAGCTCACCGCCGGCATCATCTCGCTGTAGGCATACAGGCAGTCTTTAACTGTGTCGATCAAATCGAAAAGCGGCTCCTTGTCTTCCTGATTGTCTTTGTTGTAGGCAAGTGGCTGCGACTTCATCAGCGTTAGCAGAGAAATTAAATGACCGTGTACGCGACCAGTTTTGCCGCGCACCAATTCAGGCAGGTCAGGGTTTTTCTTTTGCGGCATGATGGATGAGCCGGTGCAGAATCGATCCGGCAATTCGATGAAATTAAATTGTGCGGAAGTCCACAACACCAACTCTTCTGAGAACCGGGAAAGATGAGTCATCAACAGGCTGGCAAAAGAAGCAAGCTCGATAGCAAAATCTCTATCGCTTACGGAATCCAGGGAATTTCTGCCTGGCGCGTCGAAACCAAGTTTCTCTGCGGTAAAGTTCCTGTCAATAGGGTAACTGGTTCCGGCCAGGGCGGCGGCACCCAAAGGGCACAGGTTTACTCTTTTACGGCAGTCCATAAGACGGCCATAATCTCTGTCCAACATTTCATACCAGGCCATCATGTGATGACCAAAACTCACCGGCTGTGCCGTTTGCAAGTGAGTAAAGCCCGGCATAATAGTGTCCGCCTCAGCTTCAGCCACGTTGACTAAAGCCCACTGCACTTTGCCAATAAGCTCGGCAATCTGATCAATCTCGTCGCGCACATACAGTCGAATGTCCGTCGCGACCTGATCGTTTCGTGAACGGCCAGTGTGCAGCTTCTTGCCAACATCACCAATGCGTGTGGTCAAGGCCGATTCGATGTTCATGTGTACGTCTTCCAGCGCAAGTGACCACTCGAATTTATCGTCCAGAATGTCTTGTCTGATTGCCTCCAGGCCAGCCAGAATCTGCTGCTGCTCTTCTGCGCTGAGAATGCCAGCCTTGCCTAACATCATGGCATGAGCAACCGAGCCGTCTATGTCCTGCTGGAATAAGCGACGATCGAAATCCACCGAAGCGGTAAATCGTTCCACGAAGGCATCTGTGGCTTCGGTAAATCTGCCACCCCAGAGTTTGCTCTGATCCTTGTTGCTGCTCATGGCCTGGTTTCACATGGTGAGTTGAGGTCGGACTTTATCAGTCCGCGCGGCCGCCTGTCTCAATTACGCTGGAGGCAGTCATCGGGTCGGGTCGGCATTATAGCAGGATAAATAAATGCCTGAATCTCTATCCGAACTATTACTTGTGAAGTATCACAACTTGAACTATCCATGACGCCAGCAAATTCGGACAAATCACGTCATTTGCCGTAAAATATCAATCTTCCCGGCACGATAAGCAAGCCCGAAGAGCAGTCCACGATGTCAGCCAGAACACTCCGAATTGCCACCCGTAAAAGCCCGCTTGCCCTGTGGCAGGCCAATTATGTCAAGGCGGCACTGGAAGCTTCCCATCGTGATCTCAATGTGGAATTATTGGCAATGAGCACCCGTGGCGACAAGATTCTGGATACACCATTGGCTAAAGCTGGTGGCAAGGGTCTTTTTGTGAAAGAACTGGAACACGCCATATTGGAAGACAGGGCTGATATCGCCGTGCATTCAATGAAAGATGTGCCCATGGAATTCCCGCAAGGCTTGGGACTGGCCGTCATCTGTAAACGAGAAGATCCAGCCGATGCCCTTGTTTCAAACAATTTTACCTCCCTGGCTGAATTAGCCAAAGGTGCAGCGGTAGGTACATCCAGTTTCCGTCGCCAGTGCCAGCTTCGTGAGCTGCGCCCAGACTTAACGGTAGCCGATTTGCGTGGTAATGTAGGCACGCGACTCGCGAAACTCGATGCCGGTGAATACGATGCGATTATTCTAGCCGCCGCCGGGCTTAAACGATTGGAACTTGGTGAGCGTATCAGGGAACGTTTGTCCTTTAGTGATTGTCTGCCTGCCGCAGGTCAGGGTGCTGTCGGCATCGAATGTCGAACTCAGGATATAGAAACGCTGAAGTTACTCGGCTGCCTGCATGATACGGACACCGCCACACGAGTTGCTGCCGAACGCACGGTGAATGCACGTTTACAAGGTGGTTGTCAGGTGCCCCTGGCCAGTTTTGCTGAGCTGCACGATGAACAGTTACATCTGCGTGCCCTGGTAGGAAACCTTGATGGCACAACCATTATTCGCAGTGAGAGTCGTGGCGACCGACATCAGGCAGAACAACTTGGCTTGACCGTCGCCGAAGACCTGCTGTCTCAGGGTGCGGAAGAGATACTCAGCGCGATTCGCCAGTCGGCGTGAAAAGCGGGATCGAAAAGCAGGTGAGTGATGAACGCCTAAAAGGTTATTGAATGAATCCTGATTCTCTCTCCGGGCTAACAGTTCTGGTAACTCGCCCATCCAGCCAACAGCAAGCCATGCAACAGGCAATAGAGTCCCGCGGTGGCGCTGTTGTGTCACTTCCCTTAATCGAAATTCATGCCCTGACAAACCCGAAACCTGTTCGAGACCTAAAAGACAAAGTGTTGCAGTTAGATAGCTATCGGCTTCTAATTTTTGTCAGTACTAATGCGGTGCAATTCGGCGGCGAAGCAATCAACAACTACTGGCCGCAATTTCCATTGGGCATTGACGTGATTGCAGTAGGCCCCAGCACTGCGGAGGCGACCAGAAAATTGCTGGGTTGCGAGGTGGTTCAGCCGACTTCCGGCATGACCAGCGAAGACATTCTGCAACTACGCCAGATGAAAAACGTAGCGGGCAAAAAGGTTGCTATAGTCCGTGGACAGGGTGGCAGAGAGCTATTGGCAGAAACACTCAAACAACGGGGTGCTTTCGTGGACTATCTCGAGGCTTATAGTCGCAAGGCGGTCAATTACAGCAGCAAGGATTTCTGCGATAAACTAGTCGCAGGCAGGGTCAATGTATTGACCGTGAGCAGTGGCGAGTCCCTGGATAGACTGATTTCCCTGCTGGCCGATAATAAGGGATTAACAGAGCAGCTCATGCTGGTGGCTCCCTCCCAGAGAGTAGCGCAGCAGGCTGAAGACACGGGATTTGCCAGGGTGTACAATGCGCGGGGTGCCGCTCCAGCCAGTTTTGTAGCCGCACTGGGTGAACTCGCGACCAATCAAGAGTAAGCTTGGGCAACAGCGCAATATTCAAAAGGCAGTAAAGTGACAGAGCAGGCAGAAACACCCAAAATTCTGGATGAAATATCCAGGAGTAATTCGGCCGGGGCTAATAAGCGTTCAACCCGGAAACGACAAACCGCACGTCGACGGTTTACGATAGTCGTTGTAATCTTGCTTCCCATTGTCGCCGGCGTATTGTTTCTGGCGTATCAACAATTTACTCTTCAGTCCCAATTGGCCGGGTTGGGTCTTGAGAATCAACGGCTCACGCAAAATCTGGCTCAACAAACAGTACAACTACGTCAACTGGAACAAAACCAGCAGCAAGTGGCCGAACCAGTAGAATTTGATGATTCTGCCGTAACAGAACTGGAGCCCGCCCCCAGCCAGGAAATAAAGCAGCCAGGCACCCGGCTTGCCGACTTGCAGGCTCAACAGTTATCAGCAAGTAATGCAAGCAGTCAGGAATGGAGAATTCTTGAAGCGGAATATCTGTTAGGCATAGCCAGTCAGAAATTACTCTTGGAAGCCGATATTGCCACCGCTATTGCACTGCTGCAAGTTGCCGATCAAGCCTTGCTGGATTCCCGCAGTGCCAGGGTGTTTGCTGTGCGTCGGGCAATCACCGCCGACTTGCAACAGTTGCGCAATATTGAAGTTATAGATAGAACAGGTGTTTATCTACAGCTAGATAGTCTGCTCACAGAGATGACCAGTATTGACCTGCTTGCCTCTATGCGAACGAGGTTCGAGAAGCGGCGTAACGCAGAATCGCAGCCGCTGCACCTGGACGCCAACACCAACAGCTACCTCGATACCAGCCTGGAGCTTTTGGCTTCTATCTTTGTCTGGCGTAAATGGGAAGATACTCCGCAAGCGATGTTGGCACCGGGTCAGGACGAACTCATTAAACAAAACCTGAGGCTCATGCTTGAGCAGGCACAGCTGGCTTTGCTGCTGCGAGACGACAAGCTGTACCGGCAGGCTCTTGTCAAAAGCAAAGACTGGTTTCAGCATTATGCCGTCACCGACTCGGCGCAGGGTCGAACATTGCTGGCAGCATTGGATCAACTTGCTGGCTACGATATTGATCCGGCACTTCCGTCGCTGAATCAGTCCTTGTCATTGATCAACCAGCTCACCGCAAGCGAACGCTGATTAACTTATGATCAAGCTCTACCTATTCAGTTTTCTCGCCATTGCATTGGCTTTATTTGTCATCCTTTATCTCGGCTTTCCCGGCGACCCCGGTTATTTGTTAATCGCTTTTGGCAGCTACACTTTCGAAACAAGTCTATTCGCGTTGTTGGCGGTGATTACAGTCTTGTATTTAGTAATAAAACTGTTGCTCGTTGTTTTCCGCTGGATAAATCCGTGGCATCTAATTCGTCTCGGTCGCAACTACAAAGAAAAACTCAAGGCCAGGGGTCGCAGCAGAACAGTCGAAGGCTTGTTGTATTTTACTCGCGGCAACTGGGAGTCCAGCTACAATCTTCTCAACAAGGGCATGAAAGATGCGGATGCCAGCGTAGTAAATTACCTTGCAGCCGCCTACGCGGCTCATCAGCGCGGCGACAAAGATGCCTGGATGCAATGCCTGGAAAAAGCTGAACAGGAATACCCCGCCGCACGTTCAACGATTAATTCACTAAAAGCACGGTTGCTATTCAGCTCAGACCAGCTAGAGCAATGTGTGGCGGTGCTGCAAGACATGAAATCGAACTCACTAAACGATTCTTCGTTGTTGCAACTGCTGAAAGAGGTCTACCTAAAACTACAAGACTGGGAGCAGTTGGAAAAGCTGTTGCCTGCACTAGAGAAGAACAAAGTCATCGCCAGCGAGGAAGCCGGGCTTATTCGCGGCCGTATCTTCATGGAAAACCTGCACGTGATCAGCAGCCGTCGCGCCGACTTCAGCGACGAAGAGATCATCGCGCAACTAGAGAAAGCCTGGAAGAAAAGCGCGGCGTCCTGCAGGCAGAACGAGAGAGTCGTAAAACACTACGCCGACATCCTGTTGACACTCAACCAGAAAGAAGCGGCTGCGAAAGCGATTGAGGCGGCGTTAGCCAGGAATTGGAGCGATGTATTGGTCAGGCGGTACGGTGAGCTGGATTTCGCTGCCAGTCACAAACGATTGATACAAGCCGAAGCCTGGCTGCGGCTACGGCCGGGCAATGCCCCGCTTCTGCTCGCGCTGGGCAGACTCGCCATGCGTAACGAGCTGTGGGGTAAAGCCCGCGAATATTTCGAAACCAGCATCGAAGTTGCCGTTTCTGCCGAAGCCTATGGCGAGCTATCACGTTTGCTAAAGCACATGGGTGAGCAGCAAGCTAGCGCCGTACACCAGGAGAAGTTCGTAAAAGCGATAGGCGTTGAGTTGCCAGATTTGCCTTTGCCGTCTTTGCCCCGCACGAGCCTGGATTCCTGAACAATAGTATCCCCTGAATCTACGTAGCAATAAGCAGTAGCACGCAATCTTGCGCAAGGGACAACATGCGGACATAATGCCCTAAAGAAACCACGGCTAGAATCATCCATGTATCATACACCCCCACTGGATTTACTCAGAACTGCCAGAAAGCAATACACACAGAAGCAGCGTGCTGAAATGCCTGACGTTGACGCTAGAACCGTTCGCATAAGGGAGGGGCGAGAAACCGATCCTTCTTCTTACCTTTCAGATACCATCAAACAAAGAAGTCGGTTGTTAGTCGATGATCAAAATGATCACTCGAATTTTAGATTTATTGATCTGTTTGCTGGAATAGGTGGCATCAGGCCTGGCTTTGAAGAGTATGGTGGTCACTGTGTATTCACCTGCGAATGGAATAAATTCTCTCAAAAAACTTACCTGGCCAATTTCCCCCAATCATCTGAACAACTATTTGCAGGCGATATTACAAAAATAGATGAAAAGGATATTCCTGACCACGATGTTCTTTTGGCCGGGTTTCCCTGTCAGCCCTTCAGTATAGCGGGTGTCTCCAAAAAAAATGCCCTGGGCCGCCCCCACGGATTTCAATGCACAACACAAGGAACACTTTTCTTCGATGTGGCGCGGATAATAGCTGAAAAACAACCCAAGGCATTCTTGCTGGAAAATGTTAAAAATCTACTTTCCCATGATAAAGGAAATACTTTTAAAATTATCCTGCAAACCCTTCGAGATGAGCTTGGTTATGAAGTTCATCACAGGCTTATAGATGGCCAGCATTTTGTGCCTCAACACCGAGAGCGTATTTTAATTGTTGGGTTTAAAGGAAAGACGAATTTTTCATGGGATGCCTTGCAATTACCCGAGAAGGGAGATGTAAAATTATCATCAATTTTACATCCGCAAGATGGATCCGAATTGGTAGAAGAACCCTATACGGCCGGAGACAAGGCAAAAATCAACAGTAAATATACATTAACAGCAAAGCTATGGGCTTATCTACAGGCATACGCAGAGAAGCACAGAAAAGCAGGCAATGGTTTTGGGTTTGGTCTTGTTGATGGCAATAGTGTAACCAGAACACTCTCTGCGCGTTACTATAAAGATGGCTCTGAAGTGCTGGTTTCACAAGGGAAAAGAAAACGCCCGCGCAGGCTTACACCGAGAGAGTGCGCCAGATTAATGGGGTTTCCTGAAAACTTTATCATTCCGGTAAGCGATACACAGGCATATCGTCAATTTGGTAATAGTGTTGTTATGCCAGTTATGAAAGAAGTTGCCCGTATTATGATGCCGTATGTAAAAGTATTGCGTGAGCAGCAAAAAAATAAAATAAAACAGGTCTCCCTGGCCCATGACTGACGTAGTAAGCCCCGAAATCCGTAGCCGGATGATGTCTGCAATTCGGGAGAAGAATACAAAACCAGAGATGCTTATAAGAAGTCAACTTCATCGGGCAGGGTATCGTTTCAGAACTCATGATTCAAAACTGCCGGGGAAGCCAGATATAGTGCTAAGGAAACATCAAACTGTGATTTTTATCCATGGCTGCTTCTGGCACCAACACGACTGTTATTTGTTTAAATGGCCTAAAACACGCCCCGGGTTCTGGAAGAAAAAATTAAGTAAAAATCGGGGGAATGACAGAGTCGTTATCGACCAATTAATGTCACTAAACTGGCGAATATGTATTATTTGGGAATGTGCCATAAAAGGCCGAAAAATTAAAAACCTGCCAGCTATAATTGCATCCGTTAGTGAGTGGCTCAATAGTCACGAAAACAGGCTGGAGATTTCGGGCTGAAAAAAGCTACTTGTTCAGTCCTGATCCTGGATCAGGGTTCGTGTAATTACTAACGTACACGAAAGCCTGGTTGCTGTCTTTTTTGAGCCTTCCCCGTTTCTTTTTCCCGTGCTTTGCAAAATTGACAAGTTCACTTTCCTTAATCATGTGATCTCTACCGTATTTCTCAGATTCAAGGCGTTCCTTAGCAATGAACTGGCGAACCCGTGAGGCCGTCACACCAAGATAATTTGCTGCATCTTTTGTTGTAAAATACTTGTCCATACGCCATGAATAATATTATGCTCTTATCCCTGTTTCAAGGCATATCGGCTCAGTAAGTATCAAGGCGCTGCGCCTGGCCTGGCCGGTCTGTAATAGAGTAAACTCTGAAAAAACTACCGGGCAGCTCATCGCCGCTCTGTTACGCGCCAACAGATTAACGGGATAATTCGATGACAATCGACATTGACAAGCTAGCCGAAGAAGAACTGACAGAACTCAACCACCGTATCATCGAACGCCTTAAATTCCTGGAGTCGATGCATGCTCACCATGAGATGATGCAGTTTAGTCCGGGGGAACGAGTCAGCTTCAAACCCTCTGGGCGAGACCGTCAAATCGGTACTCTGATAAAATTTAATCAGAAAACCGTAACGGTCATTACTGAATCTGGCCAAAAATGGAATATCTCCCCACAGTTGCTCAGCAAAATAAAAGAGGTAAAGCCCGGCGCCAGGCATTCTGGAAAGCTAATCGATATTCATGGTCAAAAGTGAGAACCAATTCCTGATACTAATTAGCTATCCATTTTACCAATGCCCAGCTCTTCCCAAATTTCATCAACCCGGGCTTTAACCGCATCCGTCATGGCAATGCTGTGGCCCCATTTACGCTGAGTTTCGCCTTCCATCTTGCTGGTTGCGTCCATGCCCATCTTCGATCCCAAACCCGATACGGGAGAGGCAAAATCCAAATAATCGATTGGTGTATTATCAATTAGCACTGTGTCGCGAATCGGATCCATGCGCGTGGTAATGGCCCAAATTACATCATCCCAACGGCGAACATCAACATCATCATCTACCACGATAACAAACTTGGTGTACATGAACTGACGTAGAAAAGACCACACGCCCATCATCACCCGTTTGGCGTGGCCGGGGTATTGTTTCTTCATGCTCACAACCGCGAGTCGATAGGAGCAGCCTTCGGGTGGAAGATAGAAGTCGATGATCTCTGGAAACTGTTTCTGTAACAGTGGCACGAATACTTCGTTTAGTGCCACTCCTAACATGGCCGGCTCGTCTGGGGGTCTGCCGGTGTAAGTACTGTGGTAGATCGGATCCTTGCGATGGGTGATGCAGGTCACTGTGAACACCGGAAATTTTTCTACTTCATTGTAGTAGCCAGTGTGATCACCGTAGGGGCCTTCATTGGCCAGTTCGCCTGGCTCGATTACGCCCTCCAGTACAAATTCGGCACTGGCGGGTACCTGCAAATCGTTACTGCGCGATTTCACCACGTCGGTTTTGCTGCCCCGTAGCAGCCCGGCAAAAGCGTATTCTGAGAGTGTGTCGGGCACTGGTGTGACGGTAGCCAGGATTGTAGCGGGATCAGCACCGATGGCGATCGATACAGGAAAGGCTTTGCCCGGATGTGCCTGCTGCCATTCCCTGAAATCCAGTGCCCCGCCCCGATGAGACAGCCAGCGCATGATCAGTTTGTTTTTGGCGAGTAACTGCATGCGGTAGATGCCGAGGTTCTGGCGTTCTTTTTCTGGCCCTTTTGTGATTACCAGTGGCCAGGTAAGCAATGGTGCAACATCCCCGGGCCAGCAAGTCTGTATGGGCAGGAAACCTAAATCGACATCGTCTGCCTCAATCACCACTTGCTGGCAAGCTGCCGACTTTTTCACATTGGCCGGCATATTCAATACGTTTTTATAATGGGGAAGCGTCTGCCACAAGTCCTTCCATCCCTTGGGGGGGGCGGGTTCTTTAAGAAAAGCCAGCAGTTTTCCTACGTCTCTCAGGCCGTCGATATTTTCCTGCCCCATGGCCAAAGCGATGCGCCTTGTGTTTCCAAACAAATTGGCAAGCAAGGCTATGTTCGAGCCTTTTGGATTTTCGAAGAGTAGGGCGGGGCCGTTACTGCGAAGGGTGCGATCGCATATCTCGGTGACTTCCAAGTAAGGATCAACCTCGGTGGTGATTCGCTTGAGTTCGCCTTCTTTCTCAAGAAGTTCCAGGAAGTCACGTAAATCTCTAAATGACATGGCTGACCGCTTATGTTGCTGGTAAATGTTGTGACAGGCGTTTTTGACAGGCTTGCCGAAAAGTTTTTCAGAACTTATTCGATGAGCAATCTACTTGCGCTTCATCGAGTTAAAAAACTCGCTATTGGTTTTCGTGTCTTTCAACTTGTCGAGAATAAATTCTGTCGCCTGCACATCTTCCATGGAGCTAAGCAGCTTACGAAGAATCCACATACGCTGTAATTCTTCTTCCGAGGTCAGCAACTCTTCGCGGCGTGTGCCGGAACGGCGTACGTTGATTGCCGGGTAAACACGTTTTTCGGCAATCTTTCTATCAAGATGCAGTTCCATGTTGCCGGTGCCCTTGAATTCTTCGTAAATTACTTCGTCCATCTTAGAGCCGGTTTCTATCAATGCAGTGGCGATAATGGTCAGGCTACCACCTTCTTCAAGATTACGTGCGGCACCAAAGAAACGTTTGGGACGCTCCAGTGCGTGTGCATCAACACCACCGGTAAGTACCTTGCCGGATGATGGAATGATTGTGTTATAGGCCCTGGCAAGACGTGTGATCGAATCCAAAAGAATGATCACGTCTTCTTTGTGCTCTACCAGGCGCTTGGCTTTCTCAATCACCATTTCAGCAACTTGCACATGGCGCGAAGGAGGCTCATCAAAAGTACTGGCAACGACTTCGCCACGCACCGAGCGCTGCATTTCGGTGACTTCTTCCGGTCGCTCATCAATAAGTAATACGATGAGTCTGCATTCGGGATTGTTCCTAGTGATAGATTGGGCCATGTTCTGCAGGATTAATGTTTTACCTGCCTTCGGTGGCGAAACGATCAGGCCACGTTGTCCTTTCCCGATTGGAGCGGACAGATCGATCACCCTTGCGCTTAAATCTTCGGTGCTACCGTTACCGACTTCGAGAGTGAGTCTGTCGTCTGGGAAAAGCGGAGTGAGGTTTTCGAAAAGGATTTTGTTCCTGGATTCTTCGGGGCTACTATAATTAATTTCATGAATCTTAAGTAATGCAAAATAACGCTCGCCATCTTTTGGTGGTCTAATCTTTCCTGCTACCGTGTCGCCGGTGCGAAGACTAAAACGCCGTATCTGGCTCGGGGACACATAGATGTCATCCGGGCCTGCCAGGTAAGAAGAATCCGCCGAGCGCAGAAAACCAAAACCGTCCTGCAAAATTTCCAATACGCCATCACCGTGAATGTCTTCGCCGTTCCTCGCATGTTTTTTGAGTATGACGAAGATAATGTCTTGTTTGCGTGTTCTCGAAACATTGTCCAATCCCATTTCGCGGGCTGTTGCCAATAGTTCGGCGATTGGTTTTTGTTTTAATTCGGTTAGATTCATGTGATTGGGTCTTCTTGTGTGGTTAGGAGTGTTTCGTGTGGAATGGTTTCGTGATAATTGTAATTATTTGGATTCTGACCAGGCCACCTAAACTATTATTGGCATGCACATCCAGGTGTCATGGCTAAAAGGGTGTTGTTAAGGATTTGGTTTGGGTAAAGTTTTGGAGTTAGCGTAAGGCGGAGGTTGTTTGCTACTGCTAACCAGCGATTACTATGGCGGTTTCGTTTACCGCTTTCGTTTTATAGTTTTATATCGGTAGTCAATTTGTTGACTGTCGCTGTTACAGCTATTTAATCAACTCTATATTGATCTACTATTGATCTATATTGATATTTCTATAGTTAGCCACAACCTTCCCGCTGCAATATAGACCTACTTTTCGTTTATGTCTACTCTAAATCTCAATCAGGCAAATTCAAAAAGAATACACAGGGCAGGGTTTAGATCAGGACTTCTTATGATTCAGATGATTCAGCCAGGCACCTGGCGAGCCGTAATGAATGGTCAGGGTATTGAGTATTGTTTGCCAGTTTGCTCGATCAGCTTCTATTGTTGAATTGATTCGAATCGGTCACACCCTGGCACCTCAAGGCTGACCCATTAAACGCAATTTAAATCACGCTGTCAATAAAAGCAGAAAGTTGAGATTTTGAAAGGGCACCAACCTTCTCGCCTGCTTTCTCACCATTGTTGAACACGATCAACGTCGGAATGCCTCTGATGCCGTATTTTGGTGCAGTCTCCGTATTGGCATCAACATCCATCTTGCAGATTTTCAGCTTGCCTTCGTATTCGCCCGCCAGGTCTTCGAGTACCGGTGCAATCATCTTGCAGGGGCCGCACCACTCTGCCCAGAAATCAACCAGGACGGGACCTTCCGCCTGAAGTACGTCTGTTTCGAAACTGCTGTCAGAAATGTGAACGATATTGGCGCTCATAGGGGTTTTCCTTGTATGTAAGCTGGTTGGGAAATTTTGAGTCGTGAAAGAGGAACTATCGCAGGAATGAAGTGCCCGATTACATGCTCGTGTGTTGTCTATGATAAGGCCAAAAAGCAAGGATTCAAGTAGTAGTCGCTGAATGTAGCCTGCCGCTTTCCGCGCCAACAAAGCCCCGGCTCGCTAATCTATTTTTGCAGCAGCCGCGCCGCCGCCTTGGCGAAATAGCTAAGAATCGCGTCAGCACCGGCGCGTTTTATAGCGATTAGTGATTCCATAAGCACCGCTTCTTCGTCCAGCCAGCCATTCTGTGCCGCTGCCATGTGCATGGAATACTCCCCGCTGACCTGATAAACAAGGGTGGGTACGCCAAATTCACGTTTGACCCGGCTGACGATATCCAGGTAAGGCATACCTGGTTTAACCATGACCATATCGGCGCCTTCGGCCAGGTCCAGGGCTACTTCCTGCAAGGCTTCGTCGCTGTTGGCGATATCCATTTGATAACTGTATTTATTGCCGCCGCCCAGACTTCCGCCAGAACCCACTGCGTCACGAAACGGGCCGTAGTAGCTAGAGGCGTACTTGGCGGAATAGGCCAAAATACGGGTGTAAATTTGCTCGTTCTCCTCCAGAATGCCGCGAATGGCGGCAACCCGGCCGTCCATCATGTCCGATGGCGCGACTATGTCGGCTCCAGCCAGGGAGTGCGACAGCGCTTGTTTTTTTAGCACTTCAATGGTTTCTTCGTTAAGGACATACCCGCTGTCATCGATAATGCCGTCCTGACCGTGAGTGGTATAGGGGTCCAGCGCCACATCGGTTATAATGCCCAGGTCGGGATATTTGGCCTTTAATTCTCTGAGCGCTCTCTGCACCAGGCCATCGCTGTTATAAGCTTCGCTGCCGTCCAGTGTCTTTACTGATTGATCTGGCGATGGAAATAGCGTGATTGCAGGTATACCCAGCTCTATCAGCTCGCCAGCCTCCTTCACGAGTTCGTCTATGCTCAGGCGAAACATGGCGGGCATGGATTCGATGGCCTGACGTTGATTTTGTCCTTCCACAATAAAAACCGGGAAGATCAGGTCATCTGTGCTCAATCGTGTCTCGCGCATTAAACGACGGCTGAATTCGTCCCTGCGCATGCGACGCAGGCGAGCGCCAGGGTATTTCCGGCTGAAGTCAAAATTGGACACGTGTAGAACAACCTTATTCTGTTATTGAAGGAGTTTACTTGAGCAGCAGGCGAGGATAAATGTTTCTCGCCAATTGAGCGCAAACGGTTATAGCATACCGATCTGTGTTGGCAAGGATTATATGCCAGAAATCAGGCTGCGTCCCTGACAGAGGTCGCTGATAGAAATAGTGACCAGGATAGCAGCGAACAGTCAACCCTCTTACACTTGAAGGCTTAACCCCGTGAACAAGACCAAATTAATCGTAGTACCACTAATTGCGCTCGCCGTCCTCAGCTATTTTACACTCGATCCAGGGCAATACCTGACGCTGGGGTTCGCGCAGTCTCAATTATCCAGCATTCAGGACTACAAGAACGAAAACTTCGCTCAGGCTGCCATTCTTTACTTCACCGCTTATGTGATTGTCACTTCTCTTTCCATTCCGGGCGCGATCATCATTACCCTGTCAGGTGGTGCCATATTTGGATTGTTGTGGGGAACACTATTGGTTTCATTCGCCAGCAGCATTGGTGCAACGCTCGCCTTCCTGGTTTCTCGCCTGCTACTTCGAGATTGGGTTGAGAGCAAGTTTGGTGACTACCTCGCGCCGTTGAATAAGGGCATTGAGAAAGAAGGCAGTTTCTATTTATTTAGTATTCGCATGGTGCCATTGTTTCCATTTTTCATGGTCAATTTGTTAATGGGCTTAACCAGCATTCGTACCTCTTCGTTCTATCTGGTGAGTCAGGCCGGCATGTTAGCAGGCACAGTGGTTTATATAAATGCCGGTTCAGAATTAGCGCAGATATCTTCCCTGTCAGGACTGGTTAGCGCACCGGTGATTTTTTCACTGGTGTTGTTAGGCGTATTTCCGCTCATTGCGAAACTGATTCTGAATAGTCTGCAACGCAATAAACAAACGAAAAATTACACAAAACCCAAAAGTTTTGATGCCAATGTAGTGGTCATTGGAGCAGGCTCTGCCGGTCTGGTCGCTTCCCTGATTACGGCTGCTGCCAAAGCGAAAGTAATATTGATTGAAAAACACAAGATGGGCGGCGATTGCTTGAATACTGGCTGTGTGCCAAGTAAGTCCATTATTCGCAGCGGGCGCATTATGTCTTACATTAGACGCGCCAAAGAATTTGGTATTGATGGTGCCGATGGCACAGTCAACTTTTCAGAAGTGATGGCGCGGGTGCAGCGTGTCATTAAGACCATAGAACCCCATGATTCAGTGGAGCGATTTACATCGCTGGGTGTAGAAGTTGAGCTGGGTGATGCCGTCATTGAATCACCTTATAGCGTCTCCGTTAATGACCGCCGCATAAGTACTCGTTCCATTATTCTGGCGACGGGTGCAAGCCCCCTGGTACCACCAATACCGGGGCTGGATACAATTAACTATCTTACGTCTGATTCAATCTGGTCACTGAATGAATTACCCAAACGACTCCTGGTAGTAGGTGGCGGGCCGATTGGTTGCGAATTAGCACAAGCTTTTAGCAATCTGGGGTCTGATGTTATTCAGGTGGACATGGCCGAGCGCATCATGCCGCGTGAAGATGAAGAAGTGTCCAACGTTGTCATGGAGGCGTTCCGTAAACAAGGTATTAGGCTGTTGACTGGTCACAGGCTGTTGAAGTTTGGATCAAGAGACGGGCGTGATTTCATGGAAGCTGATCACAATGGCGAAATGGTCAAAGTTGAATTCGACAAAGTTTTATTGGCGATAGGCAGAAAGGCCAATGTAGAAGGTTTCGGTTTAGAAGAATTGGGCGTCGCCTTGAATCCGCAGGGAATGGTGCAGGTCAATGAATACTTGCAAACCAGCTTTGCAAACATCTATGCCTGCGGCGATGTAGCCGGCCCTTATCAGTTTACCCACATGGCATCGTTTCAGGCATGGTTTGCTTCGCTCAATGCCATGCTGGGGGGGCTATGGCGCGCAAAAATTAATTATAAGGTAGTGCCCTGGACGACGTTTACCGATCCCGAAGTGGCAAGAGTCGGTTTGAGTGAACAACAGGCTAAAGAAAAAAATATCGCCTGCGAGGTGACTCGATACGAAATGGATCACCATGATCGATCTTTGGCCGACGGCGAAGCGCATGGCTTTATCAAGGTAGTAACCGTGCCGGGTAAAGATAGAATTCTTGGCGTAACCATTGTCGGCTACCACGCGGGGGAGCTTATAGGAGAGTTTGTATTCGCGATGACACACGGCATGGGATTGAAGAAAATATCGGCGGTCACCCATATCTATCCAACCTTGCTGGAAGCAAATAAATTTGCTGCCAATGGCTGGAGAAATGAGCGACTTCCGGAAAAATATTTCCCCTGGCTGGAGAAATTTTTTAGCTGGCGTCGTTCGTAGCCATAGCCAGATTAACCGTTCTCAGGCTGTTGGCGGAAAGCAGTGTACAGGCAAACGGCAAAAAGCCCGGTGAAGGCAATTATCGACATGTCGGCAATTGAAAAAATGCCAAGGAATCTAAATTGCACTTCCGCACAGTTGCCATCACCAACTAACAGGAAATCCAGTAATTCAATGAGCGGGAAGTTGTCGCGTACATAAGTGAAGCCAGGGCCACAGGCAGGAATCTGGTGTTCCGGTAAATGTTGCAACCAAATTTGTCGGCCAGCAAAATAACTGCCGAATACACACATTGAGGCCGATGTGAAGGCGTAGATGCGCTCGCCATGAGGCGCCGGGTTATGAATGACTGAGCCGAGACAGACCAGGCCGCAGAGAATAAAGAATACCCGTTGCGTGATGCACAGGCCACAGGGCGACAGCAGCATCACATGTTCCATATAAAGAGCGATTCCAATGGTGGCTACAGTGGCTATAAAAATGCCTGCGTTGATTATTCTATTGCCGGGAATTGTCAGCGTCATCGACTGCTCCTGATGTCTTATTGTCTCTGCCGACTGCTTTGGCGGCTGTTGTCATTACGCATTGCTGATCTACTTATAAGGTAGATACTGATACAAAGGCGGTGAGTTTAGCATAATCACGAAACCGTCAGAACTGAGACTGCGCAAGAAATCCTCGCCGAGCTGCGTTACCTGTGGAAACCCTTGCCAGTGTGGGTGTTTTGCTGGATTCCTGCCTTCGAGACTGTGCAACAAACGCCGACTCACCAACCCACCATTGAGCATTTTGAGTCCTGTACGGGTAAAAAAGGATTCTTATGAAAAGCCGGCAGGTGAAATAAGCTTGTTTATTGCAAAAATAAGCATTTCTGGCATAAACCATCGAATAGTGGACGCAAAAAGAAAGATGTCGCTTGATTTCTTCCATTACGGCTTCAATATTGCCTGCTTTTATAGCCAATAACAGCTTATTGAACAGCATGGTGCCTAACATGTTCAAAACACGCTTAAAGTTATAGCAAAACATAATCAATGCATTTTCTCCTGATACTTTTTCTTTGCCTCTGACCAGGTAGTGATCCCAGCCTAATGACCTCTTTATGGTGCCAAAAGGATGCTCCACAATCGCCCCTCTTCTTTTGCTAATCGCCTTGGCTGATTCTGTTTGCATTACCTCACCATAGGCTTGTAAAAAGGCTTCATGTTCCCAGCGCCATATTCTTCGGTGAGGTGTTTGCTTTGCCAGGCACTCGCTACGCACAGGGCAAGCCTTGCAATCTGTGGCACTGGTGCTGTAAATAAACCCAAGCTTGCCTTTGGATAGGCTTGGGCTTGCTGTTTTTGTCAGTGTTTTGTTGTTGGGGCAGGTGTATTCGTCTTGCTCCTCGTTATAGACAAAATCCTCTTTAGTATATCTGCCCGTTTTCTTTTGTTTCTGTTGCGTATCAATTGGCGGGATGATTGGGTAGATTTTGTCATCAACACAGTTCTTTATCTCTTTTGCACTGTGATAGCCCTTGTCGGCAACCACAGCCAAAGTCTTAAGGGCTAAGGTTTCTTTCGCCTGACTTGCCATCTGATGCAACTGCTGTGCGTCATTGCCTTGACTTGATACATCCGTAGCAACAATCAGCTTTGCTTTGTCATCCACCGCAATTTGGCAGTTATAAGCGACCAGATGATGCGCTGGTTTGCACATCAATGCGGCATCCGGGTCGGTTGTGTTATGTTGCTTCTTGCCCAATTGCTCTAAGGTATTCAAATCCTCTTCCAGCTTTTGTTTGCGCTCTTTAAGTGCTTGTATTTTATCAATCAAATCAGGATTATCCAGAGTCTGTTCCGGTTCCTCCTGCTGGTCTGTGGTGTTTAATAAGTTCAGGTAGTCCTCAATAGCCTGCGTTACCCTGGCTATTTTTTTATCCACAGTGGCTTTAACAATCAAGGTATTTTTGGACGCATTGGCTCGCAAAAACGCTCCATCCAGTGCCACTAATTGACCTTCAATGAGATTGATATTTTGGCACAGCAAAACAAATTCCTTAAATGTATTCTTGAGTGCTGCGGCATTATTTTTTCTAAAATTAGCAATCGTCTTATAGGTGGGCTTTAAGCCTTGCAATAACCAGATAAGCTCGATATTTCTATGGGTTTCCCGAGCCAGATGGCGGGAACTTCTTATTTTATTGGTATAGCCGTAAATGTAGAGTTTCAACATCAATTTTGGGCAAAAGGCGGGGCGGCCATTGTTGTTTTTGTCGCTATATCTTGTCTTAAAGCCCAAGGCCTCAACTTCTAAACTATCCACATAGGCATCAATGGCACGAACACCCGCATCCTCGCTGACATAATCCTCTAGCCGCTCTGGGAATAACAGTTGTTGCTGGCGATTTAAACCGTGTATGTAATCACTCATAAAGCCTCTGTTTAATGATTAGAATCAGTTAGTTATGTTCGTTATTGTATCATAATTGAGTCAGGTTTTGGATGTTTATTACTGTAATTATTGGGTATTTTTACAGAGGCGGTGTATCGGCTTAAAATACCAGCAAGGTCGGTGAATTAGGGCAGTAATGAGAATGTGACCAGGGGTGGTGGTTTTTTGCACAGTCTCGAAGGCAGGAATGACGGGGTGGTGTGGGAACGACAGGGTGGTGCAGGAATGACGAATACTGGATTTTGCACAGTGGGACTGTCGGTTAATTCAAAATCAGCTCAATTTTAGAAAATAATCTGTTTAATAGCAATGACTTAAACATTCACAGCAAGCTAAAAACTTCATTTTCCAACAGGCTCACAGTCTCAACTGCTACGCTTCGTTCCAGTTCTTCAGGTACTCATCAAAATTGATCGCATCCTGGTTTTCTATTTCTATCTGCTGCCGAATTGAATCCACTGCGGTTTCCGCCATCCTGTTCAAGGTCGCCTCGCTTAAGCCATTATTCTGTAGAAAGTCGCGGTGGATGCGAGAGTGCTTTATCGCGAAATCGAAAAAAGACAGATCTTCTTTCTTCATCTCTTTTAGAATTTGGCCCGACGGCGTGAGATCCGGGTTTGCTACTTTGGCTGACTGTGTCTCCAGACTGTCCCTATAAGCTGCGCCACCGTGAATATGATCCAATAGCGAGGCGCTATGGCTCACTTTCTCCAGGATTTCGTCAGCCCAGGTTGTCAGTTTTTTGGGATTCCCCTCAAGATTTAGTGTCAGCGCAGGGTCGCGTCCTTGTTCTACGACCAAAGCAAGATTGGCTGCCACTTCGAAAAATTCCTGCTGGTTACACTCGGGACTCTCACTCAACAAGCAATGCAGTAGAAAGCTGTCCAGAAAATGTATCTGCTCCTTGTCGATACCGAGAGGCAGGTAGGGGTTTAAATCCAGTGCCCTTACTTCTATGTATTCTATGCCGCCATCAGTGAGTGTCTGCAAGGGACGTTGCCCACTTTCCACAACTCGCTTCGGCCGGATGGTGCTGTAAAATTCGTTTTCTAATTGCAGCAGATTTGTATTCAGCTGAAGGTACTCACCGTTTTCGCCTTGAGCCATGGCTTCGTATTCAGGGTAGGGTGTGTTCATGGCTTCATGCAGACACTCGACATAGGAATCCAGCTCGTTGTAACAAACGAACAGTGATTTTTGCGCCTCGCTCTTATAACCCAGATTCCCCATACGCAAACATGTTGCGTACGGTAAATACAGGCTGCAATCGTCCAGCTCTTGCAAGCTGTGTTCGCGACCCTGCGCAAAACACCTGGAGGCGGCGGGCGATGCGCCGAGCAAATAGATCAGCAGCCAGGAATAGCGGTGAAAGTTTCTAATCAGGTGTAAGTATTTTTCGGTCTTGAAATCTTTTAGTTCGCCCTTGTCCCCACACATTTCCTGATAGGGTTGCCAGAACGATTCCGGCATGGAAAAGTTATAGTGAATGCCGGAGATAATTTGCATCAGGCGCCCGTAGCGATTACTGAGGCCGTGACGATACAGCGTTTTTAACTTGCCCACATTGGAACGGCCGTATTGCGCAATGGGGATATCCCCGGCGTTGCCAAGCGGACAAGGCATGCTGGAAACCCACAGCATTTCCTCATTCTCCAGATTCTGTATAGCGAACCGGTGAATGTTCTCAAGGCTGCCAAGGCATTCGTCAATAGTGCTGTAGACTGGTGTGATAAATTCCAGCAAGGCTTCGGAGAAGTCGGTCGTGATATAGGGATTCGTCAGACTGGAACCCAGTGCCGCTGGATGACCGGCAAGAGAGATATGACCCTGTGCGGAAACCCGCAAACTCTCTTTCTCGATACCTCGGTGAACCGCGCCCCATGCCGCATCAAATTCAGCCAATTGATAATACTGTAGGCAATCGTTGAATTCTTTGCTCAAGGTGTCTCCTGCAAGGTCTCTATCAGGTACTCTAACTAGACAATACGGCTAGCCAGTCGATCCTGAAAAAGCCTGATTGGCCAGCACGGCATTGCCGTGATGCGGTGGCTTGATAATGTGTTGGCCCCGACTTGAGCGATGACTCGTTTCAGGTGAGCGGCATTATGACAAATATACGCAGTCAGTGCTAACGCAGGTTTGGGTCATGGATTTGCGTCCAGAGCGCTTGCTATTCGGCGGGCTGCTGCCTTCCAGACAGGATAGAGGGTTCCTTTCTTTCAGTTTTTCTGCCCTGTCTTTGCGCTCAGCCTTGCTTGAAGCGATGGATCAGGCGCCGATCTTTCTTATTTGGCCTGGTGGGAGATGCCCAATGGCCGGGTTGAGCCTTGCGCTGCTCGGTCTGTTTCTGCCGGAGATCAATACTTTCCCTGGTTTCCTCATAGAGCAACTGTGCTTGCGGCGCACTGCGGCGTTGCGCCGAGAGGGATTTGACCATCACGGTTTTGTCGTCCAGGCCCTGACGCAGACGGATCTCCATGCCCACGTCAACTTCCTTGCCCGGCTTGCTGCGCTTGCCTTCGCAATAGACTTTGCCGCCGGCGATTGCCTGTTTGGCCACGGCGCGGGTTTTATAGAATCTGGCCGCCCATAACCATTTGTCGAGACGCAGACGGGTCAGCTCTGACTCTTTTTCCGAAGATGCTGACTTTGCCATGAACCTGCCCAATGAATTTGTACGCGGGTTAAGCCGAGCCCTGGTTTTTGCTGCTGGTGACCAGGGATGGCATTATGTCAGCAAAATCGTCCACTTGAGGAAATTCATCCATGTGCACAACAGGCCGTTTGCTATCGGGTTTTTTAATGCCGTAAAGATGCTTGATCCCTTCCCGTTTAGCCTGCCTCAATACCGCAAGAGAGTCATCAAACAATACAGTGCGTTCGGGATCATAAGATTCCAGTGTTTGCAGGTTTTTCCAAAAGCCGTGGTTTTCTTTTGCCAGTTTTAGACGGTGAGAACTGATGCACTGATGGAAGTAGTGAGCAATGCCTGTGTGTTCCATTTTAATTTTTAAACTCAATGGATGAGCATTAGTGATCAGTAGCAGTCGTTTCTCACCAAGTTTCAGTTCCTGTAGAATATTTTCTACGTTGGGGCGCACACTTATTTTGTGCCTGATAGTTGTTTTAAGCTCGGCGACATCCAATGCCAGCTCTTGCTGCCAGTAGTCAAGACAATACCAGTCCAGAGTGCCATGGACTTCCGCGTACTTGCAGTGAATAATTTCCCGTGCAGCGTCTTCACTAACACCATGCTTTTCGCTGTAATATTCAGGAATTAAAAATTGCCAAAAGTAATTATCAAAATGAAGGTCCAGTAAAGTACCGTCCATGTCGAACATTATGCTGTCTATGGCTGACCAGGGTGGCATTGAGTTCTCCGCAAAATAAGCCTTGGCAAGAACGTACGGCTCATGCACCATGATAGCGTTGAAACATGAATTAGCACCAGCGAATACAGCGATTGCCAGCGTTCTTGTTGTAAGTCCCGCTGCACTACACGGGTTTAGTGAATAGAATCTGTTTTACTATGTGTGACGATCAACAGCTCAATGCCATAAAGACAATAGCGATTGATGCAGGTCGTGAAATTCTCTCCGTTTACCATTCGGACCAGGCCATTGCCGTTACTACCAAGCAGGATAATTCGCCACTCACTGACGCCGACCGCCGCGCACATCTGTTAATAGTCGAGCAACTTGGCAAGCTAACACCAGATATTCCAGTTCTTTCGGAGGAGTCCGAGGCCATCACCTTCGCGACCCGTCGTTCGTGGCAGCGCTATTGGCTGGTTGATCCGCTGGATGGTACCAGGGAATTCCTGAGTCGAAATGGAGAGTTTACCGTCAACATCGCGCTTATCGAAAACGGTAAGTCGATAGCAGCAGTGGTGCATGTTCCAGTTAGCGGGGTTAGTTATCTGGGTGGCAGCAACCTGGGGGCATGGAAGCAGCAGGGGGGCGCAGACGTCGCGCAGGCAATTGCCTGTAGTGCGATGGGGGCAGCCAGGACGGTGCGCATAGTCGTCAGCCGTAGACACGGCGGCGAGCAATTAGATGCCCTTGTTCAGCATCTTGAGACCCGCTTCGGATGCGTCGAAGTTCTCAGCATGGGAAGTTCCTTGAAGATGTGTTTACTGGCCGAAGGCAAGGCAGACCTGTATCCAAGGCTGGCACCTAGCTGTGAATGGGATACCGCCGCCGCCCATGGCATAGTATCCGCCGCTGGTGGCGAGATAGTGAACCTGCAGTTTCAACCGCTTCGTTACAATAGCAAGGCCGGCTTGTTGAACCCTCATTTCATCGCCCTGGCAGACCCGCTCTATCCCTGGCAGCCGTTGTTGGACAAGCTAAAGTGAGTATTCGCTTCCAAAATGTATCTGCCGGACTTTCCTGGCCTGTCAGCAGTGGGCGAGTGTCCTTATACAGAGAAAAGGCAATGCCAACAAAGCGACGCAACCTGGATGTTTTTGATGTCTTTCTCATTCAGCATGCAACACTAATCAGTGAGAAAATGGCTGCTTGTCTAGCCATTCCACGCCCACAGGTGGCTCCTGTTTCGCATCGCATTTCGCCGCAATATCGAATAGAATTCCAGCTTCACTTGAGTCATAGCTTCACTACAAGAGACGGTCGCAAATGCACAACCGCAAAATTTTTAATAGTGACCATGAGCTTTTCCGCAGCAATGCCAGGAGATTTTTCCGCGAAGAGCTTGAGCCGAATATAGATCGTTGGGAGCAGGAAGGTGTGCTTCCCAGAGAATTTTGGAAGAAAGCGGGCGCTCATGGCTTTCACTGCTGCGGTGTTCCCGAGGAATACGGCGGTCCCGGCGCCGACTTTCTCTATAATATGGTGCTATCCGAAGAGGTGGGTTATGCCATTGGCGGTGCCAGTGTAGGCTTCTCGGTTTCCTCGGATATCGTTTCTTATTATTTGCTACACAACGGCAGTGAAGAACAAAAACAGCAATGGTTGCCAAAGATGGTTAGCGGCGAGGCTATTGCCGCCATCGCTATGACCGAGCCGGGCTGTGGCAGTGATTTGAAAGCAGTACGAACCTCTGCCGTGCGAGACGGCGATGACTATCTCATTAATGGGCAAAAGACTTTTATCACCAATGGGCAAAATTGCGATTTTGTGTTGCTGGCCTGCTCCACCGCGCCTGAGGCTGGCTCCAAAGGCATTAGCCTGATTATAGTAGAGTCGCAGCGAGCCGGGTTTGAGCGTGGCCGAAATCTTGACAAGATCGGTCAGAAAGCGGCGGATACCTCCGAAATATTCTTTAGCGATGTGCGGGTTCCAGTTTCCAACTTGCTTGGGCGGGAAGGTCGGGGCTTCGCCGTGCTAATGAATGAGTTGCCCCGCGAAAGAATTACTATCGCCTGCCGTGCATTCGCTGAAGCTCAGCGTGCTTATGAGATGACTGTTGAGTATGTCAAAGAGCGGAAAGCCTTTGGCAAACAGATTTTCGAATTTCAGAATACTCAATTTAAACTTGCAGAAATGAAAACCAGCCTCGCCGTGGGGTGGGCTTATCTTGATCAGTGTCTGCAAAAAATAAATGACGGCAAGCTGACGCCGGAAGAAGGTGCAATGGCGAAACTTTGGACCACAGAAACCGGCAATAGAATGGTAGATGATTGCCTGCAATTCTTTGGTGGCTACGGTTACATGCGCGAATATCCTATTTCACGCCTGTTCGTTGATTCCCGAGTGCGTCGCATCTACGGCGGGGCATCGGAAATTATGAAGTTAGTGATTGCTCGAACAGTGTAAAAACGAGTCCGCCAACAGCAAATAAATAAGGCAAACAGGAACAGAGAGATTGAAATGATTGGTATAACCGCCTTTGGCGCCTACATTCCTCGGGGCAGGCTTGGCAAGCAGGCAATATCGGACGCCAACTCCTGGTTCGATGCTGGATTGAAGTCTTTGGCCAAAGGCGAGAGAAGTATCTGCAATTGGGATGAAGATACAATTACCATGGCAGTTGAAGCGAGCAGAGACTGTCTTACGGCACTGGACAATAAGCAGCTCAGTTCACTGTATCTTGCATCCACTACATTGCCATTTCTCGATCGACAAAACTCTGTCGTGGTTAGTGAAGCGCTCAACCTGGGAAAAAGCATCCGTACCATGGACGTTAGCGCTTCACAACGGGCAGCAACATCGGCATTGATCTCCTTGCTTGAAAGTACTATCCAATCCAATGCGATGCTGGTGGCTTCGGAACATCGTCGTAGCAAAGCTGGCTCCAGATCAGAAATGTTATGGGGCGATGCGGCCGCCGCCGTCACTGTTGGCTCAAAACAGGTCATCGCCGAGTTTCTCGGTGCTGAAACCTATGCTGTGGACTTTGTGGACCACTACCGTGGTTCAGGTTCCGATTTTGATTATGACTGGGAAGAGCGCTGGATTCGTGACGAAGGATTCATGAAATTCCTGCCCGCAGCAGTGACCAAATTACTAAACAACTGCGAAATAGGCGCCCAGGAAATTGATCATTTTATTCTCCCCAGCGACCAGCCGCGTACACCGGCAGCAGTAGCTAAAAAGCTGGGCATCCATGCCGATGCCGTGGTCGATAATCAAATCGCAAGCGTAGGGGTTGCTGGAGCGGCACAGCCACTATTGTTATTGGCAAAAATAATTGAAGCAGCGAAACCAGGTGAACTCGTTCTATTGACAGGCTTCGGTCAGGGCTGTGACCTGCTGCTATTTCGTGTAACCGGGGCAGTAGAAAATACAAGGCCAAAATCAGGTGTGGCGGCTGCAATAGCAAGCAGGCGGGAAGAAACTAACTACAACAAGTTTCTTGGCTTTGCTAATTTGATTGAACGGGACATCGGCAAGAGAGGTGAGACAGATAAACAAACTTATCTATCTGGCTACAACAGACGCAAAGACTTGCTCACCTCGTTTATAGGCGGCAAATGTCGGGAATGTGGAGCCGTGCAAATTCCCCGAGACAGGTACTGTGTCAATCCAGAATGCAATGCCCTGGACAGTCAGCACGACTACCGTTTTGCTGACAAGGTCGGCACAGTTGCCACCTGGACAGCAGATCGATTGACATTCGACTGGAATCCTCCGGCTTACTTTGGCATGGTGGAATTCGAGGGCGGTGGAAAACTAATGATGGATTTTACCGAAGTCGAACAGGGAGCGATAGATACCGGCACGGCAGTGACCTTACATTTCCGAATCAGGCAATTCGATACACAGCGTGGCTTCAGGAAATATTTTTGGAAGGCGATGCCACTATCCAACTAATTTGCATCCAGATTTGCAGCATCGAATACGAAAACAGGGGACAACAAACATGGCCAGCGGCATAAAAGACAAAGTAGTTATATTGGGAATGGGCTGTAGTAAATTTGGAGAGCGCTGGGAGTCCAGCCCTTCGGATCTCATGGTCGAAGCTTTTGAAGAATGTATTCAGGATGCGGCTATCGAACGTGGACAAATCGAAGCCGCCTGGTTCGGTGCAGGTATCGATTCGTGTAATGTTGGTGCCAGTGCCATGCCATTAGCCATCGCGTTGCGACTTAATTATATTCCGGTCACAAAAGTTGAGAACATGTGTGCCACCGGCACCGAAGCGTTTCGCGGCGCAGTCTATGCTGTCGCGTCGGGAGCTTGCGACATAGCGCTGGCTTTAGGCGTGGAGAAACTGAAAGACACGGGTTATGGCGGGCTGCCACAGCGCTCGCGTGGAGTAGAGAACGACATGTACTGGCCAAACCTCTCTGCACCGGGAGCCTTCGCACAGTTGGCAACGGGCTATCAGGCCAGGCACAAGCTAAACAAGAAAGACTTGAAGCGAGCCATGGCACATGTGTCCGTGAAGAGCCATGCCAACGGGGTGAAAAACCCGAAGGCGCATCTACAGCGGGAAATAACAGAAGAGCAGGCGATGAATGCCCCGTATATTGCAGAGCCAATTGGCCTGTTTGACTGCTGTGGAGTGAGTGATGGCTGCGCCTGCGCGATTGTAACCACACCTGAGATCGCGAAGAAACGCGGCAAAGAAAACTTGGTAGCAGTCAAGGCGTTGCAGTTGGCTGTGTCCAACGGCATCGAATCCAGCCACAGCAGTTGGGACGGATCCTATTTAAAAACTACCCGTATTGCCGCGCAACGCGCCTATGAGGAAGCTGGCGTAAAGAACCCGAAACAAGAAATCACCATGACAGAAGTGCATGATTGTTTTTCTATCACCGAGCTGGTTACCATGGAAGATTTACAATTAGCAGAAGAAGGCAAGGCGGTGAATGATGTGCTTGATGGCAGTTTTGATTCAGATGGCCGTAATCCCTGTCAAATAGATGGCGGCTTAAAGTGCTTTGGCCACCCCATCGGGGCTTCTGGTTTGCGCATGATCTACGAAAACTATTTACAATTTCAGGGGAGAGCGGATTCGCGGCAGCTAGCCGACCTCAAGCTTGGACTGAATCATAATCTCGGGGGTTTCCCTCATCAAAACATCTGTAGCATCTCCATTATTGGTCCCTATGAGTAAGAGAATGCCTCAAGCTGACTTTTCAGGTTCTTTGCCATGAGCAACTTATTGGTTCGCTTAAAACAGGCAAATGCAGAACTCGCCTGCCTGAAAGATCATGTGGATGCTGCTTGCTCTGTGGTGAAATCGAAATGCGTTCGAGATGGCAAGCTGGATACGAAGCTGTTTGACGGCTGGCAGTTGTTAAGTTATGAGCTGGCATTCTGTACGGCGGAGGTTTCGGCTGCCACTGCCTTCAACAACTATGCTCTGGATCTGCCCGACGAGAGATTTTCACAGAAATTAGCCCTGGCGTTCTGCGCCGAAACATTACAAACGGTTATACATCGCTTAACCAGTCGTTCTGTTGATATTGGCGTTGACAAGCGTACATTTCTGCAACTTCACTCCAGGCAGATGCACAAGAAGTTAATGGATGACTACGCGAACTCGAATTTTCTGTCCGCTCTGGGAAGTGAAATTGCCGAGAAAGAAATTCAGCGACTACCCTCTGCCCTTGATGAAGAAAAAGAACTTGTTCGAGAAACTTTCTATCGGTTTGCCAACGACGTTGTTATGCCTTTGGCCGAACACATTCATCGAAATGATGAGGATATTCCCAATTCAATTCTACAGCCAGCCGCTGAGCTTGGTTGCTTTGGCACTTGTATTCCAGAACGTTTCGGTGGCTTGCAGCCAGATGACCGACCCGACAGCCTGGGCATGATTGTGGTGACAGAGGAATTGTCGCGGGGTTCCCTTGGCGCTGCCGGCAGTTTGATTACCAGACCAGAAATAGCAGCACGGGCATTGCTAAGTGGCGGCAGCGAGGCACAGCAAGAAAAATGGCTACCCAGGCTGGCTGCCGGGGAAATACTCTGCGCGATTTCCATAACGGAACCCAACACGGGTTCAGATGTCGCAGCGGTTGCATTGAAGGCAACCGCCACCGACAAGGGATGGCTGCTAAACGGCAGTAAAACCTGGTGCACCTTTGCCGGTCGATCAGAGTTGCTGGTGGTATTAGCCAGAACTAATCCGGATGTCTCGTCTGGTTATAAGGGACTCAGTCTATTTTTGATAGAAAAACCAGCCTACCCCGGACACAAATTCAAACATAAACAGTCCAATGGAGGTTCCCTGACTGGCAATGCCATTGCAACCATCGGTTACCGGGGCATGCACTCCTATGATCTGTTTTTTGAAGATTACTTTGTGCCGGATGACAATCTGCTTGGTGAAAAAAACGGAACAGGCAGGGGTTTCTACTATACGATGGCCGGTTTTGCCGGCGGCAGGATTCAAACAGCGGCACGGGCCACAGGTGTTATGCAGGCCGCTTTCGAAAGGGCACTGGCGCATGCCAGAGAACGTCATGTATTTGGTAATGCGATTGCAGATTATCAACTTACCCGGATCAAACTGTGCAGGCTGTTGGCCACATTGACTGCGGCACGGCAATTTAGTTACGCCGTAGCAGAGCTAATGGATGAAGGAGCCGGGCAAATGGAGGCCAGCCTGGTGAAGCTGTTCAGTTGCCGCGCAGCCGAATCGGTGTGCCGGGAGGCCATGCAAATTCACGGGGGTATGGGCTATGCGGAAGAATCGTCGGTCAGCCGTTTATTTGTCGATGCCCGCGTACTCTCCATTTTCGAAGGGGCGGAAGAAGTGCTGGCAATAAAGGTTATTGCCAGGGAGTTAATTGAACAGGCCGCGTAATCGAAAATTTATAGAGCAGTAAATACCATGACATTCGACATCGAAAAATTATTGGCCAGGAACTTCCCGCAGTGCGACAAACCGGCACCGACAAAGATTGCATTCTCTATGCGCTGGGTGTAGGTATGGGGATAGATCCTCTGGATGAAGAGCGTTTGAGGTTTGTTAAGAATCACTGACGTAACTGACAAGGGCGAACGCATAGGCGCATTGCAAGTCGGTTGAACAAGACAAAGTTATAATCAACAACGGCTATCTTTTGGTGGATTAATTTTGGAGCAGTTTTGCAAGCATTACTGAGTGGCATGCGAGTAGTCGAGGGCAGTGCATTTATTGCGGCGCCCTCTGGTGCTATGACCCTGGCACAGTTGGGTGCTGATGTTATTCGTTTCGATCAAATAGGCGGTGGCATTGATTACCGGCGCTGGCCCATCAATAAAGAAGGCAAGAGCCTCTACTGGCACAGTTTGAACAAAGGCAAGCGTTCCCTGGCTGTCGACTTTCGAAAACCCGAAGGTCAGGAGCTGGTAACGCAACTCATCACAGCCCGCGGCGAAGACGCAGGAATATTTGTCACTAATTTTCCTGCTCGTGGATGGCTGGCGGACGAAAGATTGCGCTCATTTCGTGACGATTTGATTTATCTGAATCTGAGCGGTGATCGACACGGGGGCAGCGCGCTGGACTACACCGTCAACAGCAAGACCGGCTTGCCGTTTCTGAATGGTGACAGCAATAAACCAGTCAATAATCCTTTTCCTGCCTGGGATGTGATTGCAGGACAGCATATTGCATTAGGACTTCTAACCGCAGAACGTCATCGGCGTAGCCACAAAGAAGGGCAATTTATCAGGCTGGCATTGGCCGATGTTGCCCTGGCGACCATGGGACATCTTGGTTACCTGGCCGAGGCGGAAATAAATGGAGAAGCAAGACCGGCTATCGGCAACCACATTTTTGGCAGCTTCGGCCACGACTTCCTCTGCAAAGACGGTCAACGGGTGATGATAGCAGGTGTTAGTCCCAATCAATGGAAAGCGATTGTAAAAGTAACCGAAACCAATCAGCAAGTAGCACAACTGGAAGCTGCCCTGAAGTTGAATTTCAACCAGGAAGGGGACAGGTTCCAGGCGAGAGAGCAACTGAAAAGCTTGTTCGAGCCCTGGTTTCTGCAACACGATTCTGACGTCGCACATGAAGCATTGGACGCGGCATCGGTATGTTGGGGTCCGTATCAAACTATCCAGCAACTGGTGGAAACAGATATCGACTGTTCCGAAGACAACCCCTTATTCGACAGGGTAGAGCAACCGGGAATCGGCGAGTATTTGATGCCATCCAGTCCGCTGTGCTTCGAAGGCCTGGAACAACTGCCGGTGACTCCCGCGCCGCTGCTTGGCCAACACACTGACGAGATTCTTGCAGACACGTTAGGCTTGAGTGATTCCGATATAGCCAGGTTGCACGACCGGTCGGTGGTGGCGGGCGCGCCGACCTCATAAACAACAAAAAGCCTGGGTAAACAGCAGTATGGCAACAACACAAAACAAGAAAACAAGCTCCATAGTAGCAATGTTGGAAACTGCCGCGACGAAATGGCCAGATAAACCCGCCGTTAGCTTTGCCGGAAAAACGCAAAGCTGGTCCGAAACATTCAAGCGCAGTCGTGCGGCAGCGACACTATTAAAAGCTGGCGGCGTGGAAAAAGGTGATCGTGTCGCCTACCTTGGTTTCAATTCCAATGTCTGTTTTGAGTCGTATTACTCGCCAGCATTTATTGGGGCGATACTGGTTCCGATAAACTACCGTTTGTCCCTGAGAGAAATGATCGAATGCCTTGAAGATTGTGCTGCCAGGACACTCATCATCGATTCTCACTTTGTTGAGCAAGCGCAGGAAATACAACAGGCCTGCGCCGGCCTGGAGACAATACTCTATGCAGGCTGCAACGCCCCGCCCGAGAACATGATTTCCTACGAGCAGGTATTGGCCGAGCTTATTGCCACAAACGCCTATTGTGAGATGAACCCTGCCCAAGAGGATGACACGGCGTTAATTTTCTACACTGGAGGTACCACCGGGCGTTCCAGGGGTGTCATGCTCAGCAGTAGAAATTTTCAAAGCAATACCGACTGCTCAATTCCCCTGTATCGAATGCAGGAGGGCTGGAGCTTTATTGTGCTGGGTCCACTGTTCCATTTGGCTGCCGGGGCGAGGGTGTTCACTTGTACGGTGTTGGGTGGCCATTCAGTTATTCTACCGAAGTTTGATGTCGTCGCTGTGTTAGAAACCATTCAGAACGACAAGATCAATTCAGCAACTTTGGTGCCCACCATGTTTCAAATGATGCTGGATGACCCAGCCTTCACAAAATACGATTTATCTTCACTGAAACTGGTTACCTATGGTGCGGCACCCATGTCTGTTTCACTTTTGTCGCGGGTAATTCAGGCGTTTCCTGGCGTAGAAATTTTTCAGACTTACGGCATGACAGAAGCCTCGCCCATTCTTGCCAGTCTGGATTCTCAATACCATGTGCTCGATAGTGCCAATAGCAAGCTGGGTTCGGTGGGCAAAGCTGTTAGTCACGTGGAACTGAAAATTGTCGATGACAAGGGTGATGAATTGCCCGCAGGCGAGACTGGCGAAATTATTGCCCGGGGTGAGAATATCATGCAAGGCTATTGGCGTTTACCCGAACAGACTGCCGAAGCGCTAAGAGGTGGTTGGTATCACACCGGTGATGCAGGTTATCTGGATTCTGAAGGCTTTTTGTTTCTTGAAGGCAGAGTCAAAGACATGATTGTCAGCGGAGGAGAAAATATTTATCCCATTGAGGTGGAGAATATTTTGTCTAGCCACGCTGCTGTCAGTCAATGTGCGGTGATCGGCATTCCTCATGAAACCTGGGGAGAAGCGGTACACGCGGTGGTTGTTCTAAAAGAAAACCAGCCAGCCAGCGAGGCCGGGTTAATCGCCTTCTGCAAGCAATACATTGCCAGCTATAAATGTCCTGTCGGTGTCACTCTTAGAGACGAGCCGATGCCCTTGTCGCCAATTAACAAAATTTTGAAAACAGAGCTGCGCAAACCTTTCTGGGAAGGGAGAGAGAGTAAACTGGTCTAAAAAATACAGCTAGCCCATCCCCCGGATTTTTCTTTGACCGCTTGACCGGTGAAGCGATCTACACAACCTGGTAATGCAGTTCTGGCTGGCTTTAGCTATTCCCCTTTTCAGTTGCATTCATCTCCATCAAATGAAGCACAAACTTTTCCAGGCTTGCATAGGCCTGGCAGCCAACCACGATCAAATCATTGCCAAAGAATGTTGGTACACCCGTTACCCCCAGTTTTCTGGAGCGTCGCCAGTCTTCATCTACTTCGGCCTTGCATTCTCGATTCTCGATTACACGCCGCGCCCTGTCGCCGTCCAGCCCTGTCGATTCGGCAATAGATACCAGCACATCAACTTCGGCAATGTTTTTGCTGTCGACAAAGTAGGCTCTGTACAGTGCGTCATGAATTGCTTCGCCATTCGCTTGAGTGTCTGCCCATTTCCCCAGCTCTTGTGCCAGGCGACTGTTATAGCTGTGGCTGCGTTCACCGTATTGTAACCCGGCCTCAGCCATCAGTGTTTTCATTCTCGCGCGCGCAGGCTCAATGTCCCCGCCAGCAAAAAGCTCGGCCAGAGGCTTTCCCTGCTGAGGTGTCTCCGGATGCAAGGGGAAGTGTATCCAATGAATATCAACCGGATAATTATTCTTCAGCTTTTCAATACTCACGGTACTGAGGTAACACCAGGGTCAGACGTAGTCGGTGAATACGTCGATTTTTATATTTTCAGTTGTCATCGATAAAACTCCCCAGCCAGCCAGCCTGTTCGTGCTGCCCGCTGGCTGCTATACTATACAGCCTTTTTGCGGCGATAATTCGGTTTACCCCCGGCTTACCCATAGACCCAGGAAAATGAGTAGTGAGGTTCCGGCATTAGTAGCTAAAGGTCGGTTTCGAACCAGTTTGTGCGACACTGAGACTTGAAGTGACCTGGTTAGTGAGACATGGTTAGTGACTGGCTCGGTCAGAATCTCGCCCAGTGACAAGTCAATGCAAGGAACAACGATGGCAGACAAGCAATCCACAATAATTTACACCGAGACAGACGAAGCGCCGGCTTTAGCCACTTACTCCCTGCTACCCATAATTAAGGCGTTTACCGAGGCCGCCGATGTGGCCGTGGAAACACGGGATATCTCACTCTCAGGCCGTGTTATTGCTAACTTTCCGGAATTTCTTACCCCACAACAGCAGCAGATAGACGCTTTGGCTGAGTTAGGAAAAATGACGCAAGACCGAATGGCCAACATCATCAAATTACCGAATATTTCCGCCTCCCCGCCACAAATGATGGCAGTGATCAAGGAGTTGCAAGAAAAAGGCTATGGGCTTCCGGATTATCCTGAGGAAGCGAACACTGACGAACAGTGCCGTATTAAAGCGCGTTACGATAGAATAACAGGCAGTGCGGTTAATCCGCTGCTACGAGAAGGAAACTCCGATAGACGCGCCCCGCCATCGGTGAAGTCCTATGCCCAAAAAAATCCGCATTCTATGGGGGCCTGGTCAAACGATTCAAAATCTCACGTTGCCACTATGGAATCTGGCGATTTCTTTGGCAGCGAGAGTAGCACTACTTTGGCTGCGGCAAGCACTGTCAGCATCGTCCATCGGGATGCTGATAGCAAGGTTAGTGTTCTCAAACAGGGCATAGCATTGCTGGCCGGGGAAGTGATAGATGCTTCAGTAATGAATAGCAATGCGTTACGTACCTTTTTGGCCAGGGAGATTGAGGACGCGAAGAACCAGGGGGTGCTTTTCTCTGTGCATCTGAAAGCTACCATGATGAAAGTATCGGATCCGATAATATTCGGTCATGCTGTTACGGTTTTCTATGAAGACGTTTTCAACAGGCACAGTGCCGTTTTCGCCGAGCTGGGTGTCGATGCAAACAATGGCATCGGCGATGTGTACAGCAAAATACAATCCCTGGCAGAAGAACAGCGCCAGCAGATAGAAGCAGATATACAGGCTTGCTACACAAATCGTCCACAAATGGCGATGGTTGATTCAGGTCGGGGGATTACCAATTTACATGTACCCAGCGATGTAATTATTGACGCCTCGATGCCTGCTGCATTGCGTAGCTCGGGTCAGATGTGGGGTCCTGACGGACAGCTTCAGGACATGAAGGCAGTTATCCCGGACCGCTGTTATGCGGGTGTCTATCAAGAAGTGTTTGATTTTTGCAGAGCTAACGGTGCCTTCGACCCCTCTACTATGGGAAGCGTTCCTAATGTTGGCCTTATGGCGCAGAAAGCTGAAGAATACGGTTCTCACGATAAAACTTTTGAGATCGCCAGCAACGGAACCGTCTCAGTTGTAGACAGTGAAGGCAAAACTTTGTTTGAGCACCGGGTTACAGCGGGCGATATTTGGCGCATGTGTCAGGCAAAAGATGCACCAATTCAGGACTGGGTTAAACTGGCTGTAAGCAGAGCCAGGCTTTCGAATACGCCAGCAGTATTCTGGTTAAATGAAGGCCGCAGTCATGATGCTGAAATTATCAAGAAAGTGAATGCCTGTTTGGAAGACCATGATACGGATGGACTCGACATTAGCATTATGTCCCCTGAGGCAGCTACCCGGTATTCTTTGCAGCGTGCAAAAGAGGGTCTCGATACTATTTCGGTCACCGGCAATGTGCTGCGCGACTATCTCACCGACCTTTTCCCAATCCTGGAGCTTGGAACCAGCGCCAAGATGCTTTCCATGGTGCCGTTGATGAAAGGCGGCGGCTTATTCGAAACTGGAGCAGGAGGCTCAGCGCCCAGGCATGTGCAGCAGTTCGAGAAAGAAAATCATCTTCGTTGGGATTCCCTGGGCGAATTTCTTGCGCTTGCCGCATCACTGGAGCATCTGGCGAATGTTAGCGGGAATGGTCGAGCCCGGGTATTGGCCGATTCTCTCGACAAGGCCACAGGTGACTTTCTTGACAACAACAAGTCACCTTCTCGTAAGGTTCATGAATTGGATAATCGGGGCAGTCATTTCTATTTGGCAATGTATTGGGCACAGGCGCTGGCTGCGCAGGATGTGGATCAGGCGCTAAAGGACAGGTTTGCGCCGGTTTCCGCCGCCCTGACAGACAACGAGGATAAAATTGTCAGAGAGTTAGGTTCCGCTCAAGGCAGTGCAATGGATCTGGGTGGTTACTATAAACCTGATTTGCAGAAGGCATTGGCAGCAATGAGGCCAAGTGCCACCCTTAACGAAATAGTCAGCAAACTATAGACTTTTCTGCTTCAGAAGTAGTCGCCCTCGGCCAGCAATACAGCAATACACAGGCGTCCGTGGTGTTTAGTGTTGATGCAGGTACTTTATCAAGATTGGTTCCAGGACGATCGTTGCCCTTGATCCAGGTGATCGCTCTAGCTGCATAAAATACAAGGAATTAATCGCAGGGAATTGCTGATAGCGTAACTGGCAGTGCTGTAGTAAAAGGGCTTTAGTAAAAGATCTTTAGTAAAGAGGCTTTAAAAAAGGGGCTTCCTTACTGCTTTCCTTCGATTCTTGTTGCGCAGCATTGCAACTAATCATTACAATGTTTGAATTGATCCAGACCGATGATCGCCAGCTACAGTATAAACCATGGTTACTACTAACGCCCAAAACGGGCGCCCAAAACGGTCACAACAATTCCCTGTTATTCTACACCTCTATTCCTTGATTTCTCGAACACCTGCGCTCGCCGCAATAACATCTTCAAGAATTCTCTCTTTAGAGACTGTGCAAAAATCCAGCATTCGTCATTCCTGCGACGGCAGGAATCCAGTAAAACACCCAAACCTGCAAGGGTTTTCCGCCAGTAACGCAGCCTGGCGAGGGTTTCTTGCACAACCTCTTTACCAGGAATGCGCTGTTAATGCTCACTAATACTGTAATTAAGAAAAGAAACCTGATCACTTCTCCCGCGGTGGTATTCCTTGTGCTAAGCCTTATTCCCATTATGGCTTTTGCTGCTTCGGCGGATCCCGTGAGTACCAGGGAGCTTACTTCAGGCTGGTTGGGCTATTTCGCCATTTTTATTTTTGTAGTGGCTTATGCGCTGATTATTTTTGAGGAAAATATTCACTTAAAGAAATCAAAGCCTGCTGTTGTAGCAGCAGGTGTAATTTGGGTTCTGGTGGCTATCGCCTATATTCAACAAGGTGAAACCCATGCCGCAGAGGAACTGGTGCGACATAATTTGCTTGAGTTTGCTGAGCTGTTTCTATTTTTGCTGGCTGCAATGACGTACATCAACACCATGGAAGAGCGAGGTATTTTCAACCTGTTGCGGGTAAAGCTGGTTTCGCAAGGCTTTAGCTTGAAGCAGATTTTCTGGATCACTGGATTGATTGCTTTCTTCCTGTCGCCTATAGCCGACAATTTAACCACGGCACTGTTGATGGCAGCGGTGGTCACCGCAGTGGGCGGTACAAATAGTAAATTTATTGCCATCGCTTGTGTCAATGTCGTCGTGGCTGCGAATTCCGGCGGTGCTTTTAGCCCGTTTGGCGACATCACTACGTTGATGGTTTGGCAAGCTGGCATCATTGAATTTCAGGGATTCTTTGTTTTATTTCTGCCCTCGCTTGTTAATTGGCTGGTAACGGCGGGCATAATGAGCCTGGCTATTGCCGACGAAAAACCTGAGGCCATACACGAGAAAGCCGAGGTCAAATTTGGTGCCTGGGCCATTGTTGGCCTCTTTATTCTGACTATTGCCATGGCGGTTTCCTTCCATAATTTTCTCTATCTGCCACCTGTGCTTGGAATGATGACAGGATTAGGACTGCTTAAATTATTTGGTTACTACCTGCAATTACGCGATGCGTCATACCTGAACGACAGCCTGGTGAATGCGGATGACGCAATGTTTCAAAGCGCCATGGAAGCGGATGATGCACCCACAGACGGAAAGCCCTACGACATTTACAAAAACCTGCAGCGGGCAGAATGGGATACCCTGATTTTTTTCTACGGAATCATTCTTTGTGTCGGCGGACTTGGCGCATTTGGCTATTTAGCATTGATATCGGAATTCATGTACGGTGATCTGGGTGCGACGACGGCTAATATCATCGCAGGATTTGCTTCGGCACTGATAGACAATATCCCGGTCATGTTTGCCGTTCTCGAAATGAACCCGGACATGGACAGAGGCCAGTGGTTACTGGTGACACTCACAGCGGGTGTGGGCGGATCAATGCTGTCTATTGGTTCTGCGGCGGGTGTTGCTGTTATGGGCCAGGCCAGAGGCGTCTATACGTTTTTCTCCCACCTAAAATGGTCTTGGGCAATCATGCTGGGTTATTTCGCAAGTGTTGCCGTGCATTTCTTTGTGAATGGGGCTGCGTTCACGTAGCAAAGTGTCTATCCGGTAATTTAGTGGTGTTGGCAAGCAGACTGCCAGCGCCACTGTATAAAGTGCCACTACAGCATTACCAATTCGATCGCTATCTGGCGCTATTCTTCTGTGGCGACTGCTCCAGCGTCAGACTTCGGTGTGCTGTCACCATTCATGCCCATTGACTCGTAGCGCTTCCAACCGGCAAGAATACCTTGCGGGCCATGATTTCCTTCGTGACAGGCATACTCGTACACAGGATCGGCTGTTCGCCGCATGGGCAGCTTGCCAGACCAGGGGCTGTCCCAGGAAAGCGGGTCTTCAACGGCGAGATCATATTCTGGCGTATTCTCATCAAACCATCTGAATCGTTCTTGAATCACGGCTTGATCCGACATGCCACGCAAATTGCAGTGATGGTAGAAATGTTGCGTGTGTATGATTAACTGGGGGAACTTGGCTGACTGACTGAATGAATTGACGGCTCGCAGGCTCATCCAGGCTGCGTTAATGATGGGCGAAGCGAGGCACCGATCACTAAAACAGAGTCAACGAAAGCCAGGCCGCCGGGTTAGCTGTTGTTTGGAAATACAGAGTCTCCGTCCGGGTCTTTGTTGCGCGAGGTGGCGAGGGTCAACCCTGTCCTCAAAAAATTGAATTGCAGCAGCAGGTGGTTTATTCTGTCAGGGACTAACTATCCCCCCTCCCTCCTTCCCTCCCTGAGCATTGCCCAATGGCCGCCTCCGCCACTTCAAAAAATACCAGGAGCCGCAACAATAAGAACCCGGTGCCTGGCAGCCCGGCGAAGGTTTCAATGGCTGCGTTCAAATTTCCGTTAGCATTAACCATGTTGCTGGTTGTTCCCGGTTTTATTGCTGGAGTGCAGAGCAACACAAACCTCGCCTGGTCCTTTTTTGGCGCAGCGGCAGTTTTGCTAATTTGGCAAGTCTATCTTTTTTTCAGTTCCCGCAATAAGAACGAAGAATGCGTTTTCACTGTGTTGCTTAGACCTCAACACTATATTCAAGCGCTGGTTCAACTGAGCATTTATGTCTATTGGGGCTATTACTGGCGACCCGTGTACGATCACGCCTGGTTGATTTTGGCTCAGCTATTGTTTGCCTACGTCTTCGATATGCTTTTGGCCTGGTCAAGACGTCGTGACTACAGTTTGGGTTTTGGTCCTTTTCCGATTATTTTTAGTATCAACCTGTTTCTCTGGTTCAGGGACGATTGGTTTTATATGCAGTTTCTAATGATCGCAGTGGGCTTCATGGGAAAAGAGTATGTGCGCTGGCAGAGAGAGGGCCGCAGTTCACATAGTTTCAATCCATCAGCCTTTGCACTAGGTTTATTTTCTGTCGTTCTCATCGCTACAAATACCACGCATTTAACCTGGGGCCAGGAGATCGCGTCCACCCTGACTCTCGCGCCGAACATCTATACATTTCTTTTTCTGGTTGGTCTGGTGGTGATGTATTTTTTTTCCATAACACTGGTTGCGGGGATGGCGGCTGTTACCCTGTTTGCAATAAGTGCATTGTACTCAGTAAGTACTGGTGTTCCGTATTTTCTCGACGCTGAAATCCCGGCAGCAGTGTTTCTTGGTTTACTTCTGTTAATTACCGACCCATCTACTTCCCCCAGAACTCCATTGGGGAAAACATTGTTTGGTGTTTTGTATGGCTTGGGGGTCTTTGGCCTCTACACCTTACTTGGCATTTTCGGTGCCCCAACTTTTTACGACAAACTTCTTTGTGTTCCGCTGCTAAATTTAAGTGTTATCGCGATCGACCGGGCGGTGCGCTCCATTCAATCGGAGTCGGTGCTGAATGTTTGGCGTTCCGACTGGCTTGGCGGTCGTGCCAATTTAGCGCATATTGGCATCTGGATGGTAGTTTTTGCCTCTATGTCACTGATGGGGAAAACCGATAGTAAACATCAAGGCGATAGCCTGCCGTTCTGGCAACAAGCCTGTGTCAGCGACCTGGCCAATGCCTGCGGTCGATTGCTTCAGCTTGAAGCGACTTACTGCGGCGATAACGCCGCCTGGGCATGTAATGAACTCGGCGCTCACTATCGCGAAGGAGAGCTAACTGCCGCCAACAATGAATTGTCGATTGCGTATTTTTCGCGAGCTTGTGAATTAAAATTTCGTGCCGCTTGCCTGAACCTGCTGGATAAAGATTTGCTTGTCCGAGACATACCGCACGAGCTGGATCTCCGCTTGTTGCTGCGTGAAGGTGGACAAAACTTAATGACCCTGTCTGTCGAAGAGTTATATCAGCGAGCCTGTGATCATGATTGGGCATTCGCCTGTGAGTACAGCAGGACTCAAATATGAACAAACAATCAATAGAAGTAAAAGTCGATACTGGCGTTAAGGTTCCCGACCGAACCCGTGGCTTGAGCATACTGTGCGCCATGGTCGTATTTGCTGCTGTCTGGATGAGCTTGCAATCCGCGGGTTCGAATTCAACAACGGGTACTTCTGCAACTATTTCCGCAGAAGGTATCGCAGGATTTCGCTCTGATGCCTGGTATCTTCCCGATGATGAGCTACTGGGTTTTGTCAAAATACCGGCCGGGCCTTTTGTAATGGGGAGCAATCCGGCTGTTGACCGTTGGGCCTATGAGAATGAGCGCTGGTCTGGCAGTCAACGTCAGGGTTCCGTGAATCTGCCTGATTTTTACATAGCCAGGTTCGAGGTGACGGTCGCTCAGTTTAGGGCATTTGTTAAAGATTCTCCTCAGTCGGTGAAGCTGGCAACCGTTGCCGGGGCGGGCAGCAATCCCATAGCAAATATTACATGGCCTGAAGCCCTGGCGTATGCGCGTTGGCTAGAGGAGAAAATGAAAACCTCGCAAAACACACCTGCCGAGATCCGCGAATTTCTTGAGAGTGGTGGCCAGCTACTATTACCCTCGGAAGCGGAATGGGAAAAAGCGGCCAGAGGAACAAATGGACGTGTGTTTCCCTGGGGAAACGACCCCGGAAGCGGCTTGACAAACTATGGTTCAACGTCGGCTTTGCCGGTTGGCTACAACCCTTGCAATGAATGCGCACATGGCCTCTCAGACATGAGCGGCAATGTCTGGGAGCTTACCAGAAGTCCTCTACAACCCTACCCGTATGATCCAGAAGATGATGCCGAAAACCTGGCGGACGATGCTCTGTGGGTAATGCGCGGAGGCGGCTACGCGGATGCCATTGGCAATGTTCGAGGGGCAGTCCGTGGAGGCGTTGATCCCGGTGTGCGTAATAGCGCCATTGGTTTCAGACTTGTCATTAGCAAAATCTAAGGCAATCCCGGCGGTGCTTTCTCCAGCTACTTTACTCCAGCCGTTTTCTTCGTTCGTCAATCCTTTCTTCTTTCGTCACGCAGCGAGCTGATGCGTTGCAGTGACCAAGCCGTATTTTCATGCTCATTGCCTAAGCTAGTATTGCTTGCGCACAATATTAAAAAAGTCAACGAACTTCTGCATGTTTTCTTTGTCCTGGGAAACAAGCAGAGAATGATCACCACCCGGTATTTCCACATAGACGTGTTGCATGCCCAGTTCGCGCATCTTTGCTACCCAGCTACGAGTAAGCTCCACCGGTACTGCCTGGTCATCGTCGCCTTGCAGAACAAAAATGGGCAGATGCTTAATGCTAGTCAAAATTTCGTCCATGGATGCGTTCGCTACCGGTGCTGGCGCTGCGACTCCCAGACCTGCAAACAAGTTTGGGTGCCTGGCGGCGATGTGATAGGTGCCAGCACCGCCCATGGAATGACCCCAGAGATAGATTCTATTGCTATCTACATTGAATTCGTCCCGTAGTAACTGCAAAACATTCATCACATCCTGCTCACTGTACTTCGCGTCCTGCATATCGTCGATCGCTCTGGACCCATACCAGCCACGACGGATATACCCTAAAGGAGTAACCACAATGTAGCCATTGGTCTCAGCCTGATCGAGAAAGCCGTGATAGCCCATCAACCAGTCGTGACTTCTACCCAGGCCGTGCAGGGAGACAATCAGGGGGGTTTCCTGTGCCGCATCGTAGTTGGAAGGAACAAATACCGCATAAGGGATGGTCTCGCCGGTGGCTGGGAACTGGTAACTTCGATGCTGAACCCGAGGGTCATCTATGTGTCTTTCATCATCGGTTGCCTGTCGATCCGCGAAGCTCAACGTGCTAATGGCCATGGCCAGAATAACTACTACCGGTTTTAGTCGCATTCTCATGCTGTTTTCTCCGACCCTGCATTGGCAGGGGATTTTGGGGATGGAGCATCACAGAATAAACCAAATCAGCACTGTTTAGCAAAAGCTAAACTAAACTGAGGCCAGGCCAGGATTCGATCAGTCACTCAGCTTGCTGGTATAGTGAACGTCTGAGCCGGGGAATCTACGCTGGCTACACAATGCCCTCTTCGAAGGTTTACACAAGTGTAATTAATTGTCTGGTTGAGATTGCCCGAATAAACCACTTTCCGCCAAAGCTCTTATCATGGCAATGGCATCTCGATCCGTTTGCAGATAAGCCGATTTTAAATGCTCGCCGACATTCACAGTTTCGTCGTCTTCAAGCTCGCGCTTGTAACTAAAGCGCACGAATAAAAAACCTTGTTCTGGCTCTTCCAGTTGGGTGGTGCTACTGGCATCAATCTGCTCATATTCTCCCATAGTCCGGGTGTGAATTGTTTCGTCGGGGTAGAGCAATACTCTTTCATGAAACCTGAATTCTCCCACGTTGATAATGCGTTCGAACTCATCCTCTGCCAGGTCTTCAGTTTCAACTGTTAGACTATTATTGAACTTGTCCGGTCGTCTTGCCCGTAATACCAGGCCTTCCCATAGCTGTGATCTGCCAAGAAGGGGCATGTCTCCATCAGTTGGGTCATTCACTTGCACAATGTGTTCGAACTCAAGCAAAACGTTCTCCAGAGGGCGCTTAGTCGGCTAGCTGTAAATTCCAGGACTCTACCTCATCCAGTAAGTCGTAATCGGTCCAGTCAAATTTTAGTGGCGTAACAGAAATATAGCCCTGTTGGTAGGCATAGGTGTCGGTAGCGCTATTTTCCGATTGCACAAGCAGGCGAACGTGCTCGTAATCGATGCTATCCCCTTCCTGTTTTATTTGCCGGTAACTAGCTGTTTGTAGATAGGAATCGCCCATAGGTCTAACCGCTACGCCGTGTAGTTCTCCTGCTGGCACGTTAATAGAAATCAGCGTGCCTTGAGGTGCGCCGAGTCGGCGATAACGATCTACTAACCTGGCGGTGAATTTTGCGCTTGTTTCAGTATTCCCGCTGTCTGCATCTTCCGAAACGGCTATGGCTGGAATGCCATGGTATAAGCCTTCCATCGCCGCGCCTACTGTCCCGGAAAGATGGGATACATCACCTACATTTGCTCCTCTGTTGATACCCGACACCACCAAATCGAAGGCTTGCTCCCCGGCTAATTCTTTTACGCCAAATCGAACTGCATCTGCCGGCCTTCCATGTACCGCATAACCAAAAAAGCGCCCATTGCGCTGATAGCGATCGACGCTAACCGACCCTATAGAGGATTGACTTGAACCAGATTGATTGATGTTGGGAGCGGCGACAACGACCTCTACATTCGATAAAGCAGCGAGTTCCTGGTGCAGTCTATGCAGTAGCGGGGATTCTATACCGTCATCATTGGAGAGAAGTACGCGGTAGGTCTGGGCGACTATTGCGCTACTGAAAAAGAATAAGGCCATTCCTGCAACAAGCTGACAGGAGCGTATTATCATTCGAGTGAAATTTGTCATCTTTTCCTCACTATGCAGTCTCTGTTTCGCAATAAGTGGTTATGAGGTATTGTTGTTATGGAAATTGCCCAGAACGAAAATTTGCTGGTCTGGTTTGTGCCAGGCTGGCTTTTGTTACTCCGGCCATGGTACAGAGTCAACGCAACAAATTACAGCGATTGCTGAGACAAGTTGGTCTTCAGCAGAAAGCAGAATCATTATCAAAGAACTACTGAGTGTAAACAATGGATTATCTACAAAAAGTACTTTTGTGTTTGTTATTAATGACGATGGCAGTCCCGATGGCGGCGCAGAATTCGCAGCCAGAGCCACCACAGACCAGCAACAATCTTATGATGGCAATGGCGTGGAAGCAGACGGCCGCGGAATTTCGGGCACTCTACCATCAGGGTTTCAATTTGGCGCGCATGCGAGTGGAGCTTGCTCTCGCCCGGAAAGAAGCCAACTCCAAACCCCTGGCAGTAATATCTGATGTCGATGAAACCTTGCTGCTGGCTAACGACTACTGGGGCTATCTTATACAGCAGGGGCAGGATTTCTTTGATGATGCAAGCTGGGACAAATGGGTGGCCGAGAGCCGCACGGTGGCGAGTCCAGGCGCGTCGGAGTTTCTCCGCTTTTGCGAAGCTAATGATGTGGAAGTGTTCTATGTAAGCAACCGTGACCAGGGTGAGGAGACGCATCAGTTAGCAAGACAGAATTTATTGGCAGCAAATTTCCCGTATGTAGATGCGCAACATCTAAGGATTCTGCGAGAGTCCTCCAACAAGGAAACAGTGCAGCAACAAATTCGGGAAAACTATCAGGTCGTCGCTCTTTTGGGGGACAACCTAAACGATTTTTCCCGTAAATATTATTCCACCGATGTAGAACAGCGGCTTGCATTGATGGAACAGGATAAACAGCATTACGGGCAAGATTACATCATTTTTCCTAACCCAACCGATGGCCATTGGATACGCGCTATCTTCGGAGACTCAGAACCTCCAGCCTCGGAGGGCAATAGAATTATTCTCAAGCAAGCGGCGACTCGCGCAGCATGGACTCCATAAAATTTGGACACCTCGACATGTCAACTGGATAATGGGCTTGTCGGAAAATGGACTTTTTAGCTTGTTGTGAATGTTTAAGCCATTGTTATTAAACACATTATTTTTTAAAATTGAACTGATTTTGAATTAACCGACAGTCCCATAATCGAATCGTGATGACAGCAAGGAACGACGCTTTTCTCGCCACGGAATTCCGGGCAACAATGTTGAGAACTACTGTTGAGACTGTGCAAAAATCCAATATTTGTCATTCCTGCACCACTCTGCCATTCTGGCACCACCTCGTCATTCCTGCGAAGGCAGGAATCCAGTAAACCACACAAATCCACAAGAGTTTTCCACAGGTAACGCCAGTGTATAAAGTTGCCATTGGCTTACTTGCTAAAATGTAAACGGCGGCTTGTTTCTGGCTTATGGCATTAGTCTCTGGGATTCCTGCTTTCGCAGGAATGACGAGGTCAGGGGTGGCGTTATTTTCAATAATTTTTATCTCATCATCGGTAAGGTCATAAAGTTTATAAACCATCCGATCCATCCATGTAAATGTCCTTCCGCTGTCATTGCCGGACTAGATTCCAGCGCCACCCTGCCACTCCAGCACCACTCTGTCATTCCTGCGAAAGCAGGAATCCAGTAAAAACACCCAAACCCGCAAGAGTCTTCTATATATAACACGAACTGGCGTGGGGTTCTTGCCCAGTCTTGCCGGCGGGAATCCAAACATGATTGTGCCGACCATGTAGACATACGAACCTGCGTATGATTGTGGCGATGCCTGGTTTGGCTTCTGGATTCCTGCTCCCCGCCTACGCGGAGACATGCTTCGCAGGAATGACAGAGAGGGGGGTGCGGGAATAACGGGACGGAGCGGGAATGACGGATGCCTGAGCTGTATCCGGGGATTTGGGTTCTGCTGGCAGTGACTGACTAAGCTCCCGTTCAGTATCATTTCGTATTGGAAGAGGCCGACTAAGTAAAGTATACACAAAGTTCCCCGTGTGTTATACGATGCTTAATAGACCTTGGCTGCGTTTTCTGATCCATGTGTCCAGGTTGATGCTGGTAATGCGTAATCAGTCGCCAGAATGCAAAATAATCCAGGTTAAAGCAAAGAAACGGTAGATAGATGAAAATATTTCTCACCCTGCTGCTTTTGAGCAGCGGAATCTGGTTCCAGCCCGTTCTGTTGGCTGATCAGCACACAAAATCGGCCTCTAACTGCTCGCAGATTAGTGACCGAGCCGCTCGTCTGGACTGCTTTGATCGTGAATTCCCGGCTCTGGAATTGACCCCTGCACCCGCTGAATCGGAATCGGTTATTGCCCCTCAGACACAACAAGCCGCTGGCTCGACCGCACAACAAGCCGCAGAGGTATCGCCGCCTGCCGCAAACCCTGAGCCTTCTGCTGTGCCAGCGAAGGAATCAAAACACAGTTCATTTGGCGAGCGTCTGGGCAATCTGTTTCGTGCAAGCGAAAAAGAGTCGATCAGCGCCTCGATCAAGGCGGTTAGACGCGGCAGTCAGCAGAAAATGGTATTTCTGCTCGATAACGACCAAATCTGGCTGCAAAGCTCTCCACGTTCACTGCCGCTGGCTACAGGAGACGAAGTGACGATCAAACAAGGCAGCATCGGCGGCTTCATTATGCGAAACAAAAAGGGTGTTTCAACCCGTGTTAGTAGAATAAAGTGACAGAATAGGATGAATTTGACTTGTCACCTCAATCGAAAATGTGTTATATCCATCACACTTTTCTGGTTCTGGTCTGATTACGTTCTGGCAGTTATCGTGCGTATCCAGTGAGTGGAGAGGCTGAGGCTGAGAGAGAGAGTAGAGAGAGAGTGGTGCTTTAAACGATAATTAATAGACTACGGGAGAGCTTCCTTGAAAAATCTAATTCCAATGTTAATGGGCGTTGCCCTGGTGGTGGGGCCATCTCTAACGCAGGGCGTGTATGCTGCCGACGAGCAGGAAATTGAAGAGATTGTGATTACAGGTTCTTATCTGAGGCGCAATGCGGCAGATTCACCTTCACCACTATCGGTTATCACCTCGGCTGACATCGAGGATCTTGGTGCAGCAGACGTTTCAGAAATCATTCAGGCCATGCCGTGGTCTTCTGGCAGCCAGTCACGAGCATCTACTTTTCAGGGGGAAGGCGCAGATGGCCGTAACACAATCAACCTGCGTAATCTCGGCCATGGTGCCACTCTGCCACTGGTTAACGGCAAGCGTCAGGTTGCGTCCTGGTACAACGGTCGCGGTAACGCCTCCGTTAACGTCAACGGCCTGATTCCCAATATCGCACTTGAGCGTATCGAAATCGTGAAAGACGGTGCATCCGCATTGTACGGCTCTGATGCCGTCGCGGGTGTTGTCAACTTCATCACCAAAAAAGACTTCGAAGGTATGGATGTTAGTGCGCAGTTCACCACAGACCACCGTACCGGCAAAGGTGATGCCACAACGATCAGCGCCATCTGGGGTATTCAGGGTGATCGCGGTGGTATTGTCGCCTCCGGATCTGTCCTCAAAAGGGACGAAATTAACGTAGACGACAACTACTCCCGTTACGGTGGCACTACAATTTCCTCAACCGGGCAGCCAGGTCGGCTGACCCCGATTGCTGGCCAGACAGCCGTTTGGGCAGCACATGGTTTGCGCCCTGGTCAGGAAGTTGCGGCCGCTATTGATGGCGGCACACTGCCACGCAATGCGGCTGGTACCAGCTTCGGTCAGGCAGATGTAAACTGTGAGGACTCAGCCGCACTCGAGCGTGGCGGTGCCCTCGGCAATCTCTTCAATCGTTGTGTCTACGACTACGGCTCCTTCTTCTCAATTCAGTCTGCTGAAGAACTGAAGAAGATGCATGTTGACGGCCACTATGACTTCACCGACGGGTTTGGGGTCTATTTTGAGTTTGCCGCGAACGATTCATCGTTCGACCGCTTGAATTCATTGAACCCAAATGCACCGGCACTGACGATTCCAACGGGTACCAGCTACGTTGATGCCAATGGTCAGGTCGCATTTGCACCTAACCCGGGCAGCGTTGAAGACGCATTCCGCCGTGGCATCGAGCCAATCGAATACGCGAATCTGACCCGTCTTATCGGTGGCACGCGCAGTACACCCCGCGCTCAGCGACCACTGGATACCTTTACCAAGTCGCGACGCTCGGACCAGCGCTACATGCTGGGTTCCACCTACGACTTTACGCTGGGAGATCGGGAGTGGGTTCTGGATGCATCGTTCACCGCCAGCCAGCATAATTCTGCTGTCACCCAGGCGCAGGACACACTGTCCTCGCATATGGAACTGGCACTGAATGGCTATGGTGGTCAGAACTGCGACCCCATCAATGACGTGCCGGGAGATGGCAACGCGGCCTATGCAGCTTCAAACGGCAACTTTAACGCCGGTCGTTGTTATTTCTTTAATCCGTTCGGATCCAGTGTTCACAACCGCGATGGCAGCGTTGGTGAAACCAACCTGGCATTGGTTAATCCACCGCAGTTGTATCAGTGGTTGCAGGGTCGGGCCAGCAGTGACCTGGAATACAAACAGCATGTATTTGATGCCGTCGTTGCCGGTGATCTGTTCGAAATAGCGGCTGGGAATGTCGGTCTTGCCGTTGGTTTCCAGCATCGGGTGGATCGCGGTGCCCAGGTGTTTGATTCATCACTGACATCCGACAACCTTGACTTCGTGTTTGGGGCTACAGAGTGGGATGGTACACTGACCACAACCGCGTTCTTTGCCGAGTTGGGCCTTCCTCTCAGTGATACGCTGCAAGTGAACTTCGCCGTTCGCGCTGAGGATTTTGACGAAATTGGTGAAAACACGACTGACCCGAAAATCACAGTTCTGTGGCAGCCACTTGACTCTCTGTCACTGCGCCTGTCTGGTGGTTCTTCGTTCCGTGTACCTTCCCTGCAACAGTCTTTTGGCGCGCTGACTACAGTGGGCAACCAGAGTGATATTGTAGGTGGTGTAGCGTTCAAACCATCACTCACTGTCGGTAATCCGTCTCTGAAACCAGAGTCAGCAGATAACTTCAACATTGGTCTCTCCTGGATTCCCCAAGAAGGTATTCTCCAGGGTCTGAGTATTGATATTGACTACTACGACTACGATTATCAGGACATCATTACCCGTCAGTCTTCTGCAACCCTGTTGCGCGAAGACAATGAAGCCCTTTCTGCCTACATTGCCGGAAACGCGGGGGCAACATTTATAGACGCGGTAAATGCCGGTGTTGGTAACCGCGGGCAGGTTGTTCGTAACTCACAGGCCATTCTGCTGCGTATCCTGCCTGATTTTGCCAACGCGAACGGTGCCCAGATCAGTGGTATAGATGTAAATGCGTCTTACTCCCTTGATACTGACATCGGTAGCTGGAGACTTGGTTTCCAGGGTGCCTATGTAAACCAGTATGAGGTCGAAGTACCGAACACAGCAGGTGGCGTTACGGTGTTTGATGGGGTTGGCAACTACAACAGCACGAACCCTGTCGCACGTCCGCTGGCTGAATTCAACTTCAACACAAGCCTTAGCTGGAGCATGAATCAGCATCGTGCATTCCTCATCGTCAAGCACATTGATGAGGTTGAGAGCGACATCCCGGCGAGAACACGCGGCTTCTTCGGCGCAACCGCAACACTTGCCGGCAACCCGCACATTGCCGCTGACCTGACCGACACAGTCATCGAAAGCATGACCACCGCTGATATTCAGTACACCTACAACTTCGGGGAAAGAGGCTTCCTCTCCGACAGTTCAGTATCTGTTGGTGTACTGAACATTACAGACGAACTGCCACCGGTCATCGCAAACGTCACCGCCTATGATGGCAGACTGCACGATGGTCGCGGTCGTCTCTGGTTTTTACGGTTTGGTACAAGCCTGTAAGGCTTCGGCTCTTGCTTCAAGAGCAGTAGCAAATCCGGCAGCTCGGTGTCTGTTGCTGTGGGGTGTTATGGTTTGCATTTCCTGCCCTTTAGGTGCGCACCAGCAAAACCATCGTTATTGCTCCCCTTGCCCGGGGTTGGGGAGAGGAATCTCCCCCTTCGGGAAACGCTGCGAGTAGTTTCGCTGCGGCTTCGGAATGACGGCCAGGACTACAACCCCACTTGCAACGAAGTGCGGCAAATTTATAGAGAAATCACCTTGTTTGCGAGTTGAGAGCAGGGATTTTAGATTATGCAAAGCTCTCCTGATAGAAAGCTCTCCTGATAGATAGATGGGCAGATAGATGGGTAGATAGGTAGATAGATAGATAGATGCTTACACTCTTTATGCGTGGTGATCATTGCCCGGGGCAGTGGTCATTTCGCCGGCAAACCTATCTTCCCGGTGTTGGCGTGCAGCGTAAATCGATAAATGGCTTGTCGCCCGCTATCAAAAGATGGCTACGCCTGGTTTTATCGCAGCAGTCATTCAGTGAGACTCTTGCATGATTCAAAAAATGGCCGGAAGTGGGACTTTACTGATTTTTTCTGCTCGACAATTGCTCCTGCATCGTTCTACCAGGTTACAGCCATGGGCTTGTCGGAAAATGGACTTTTTAGCTTGTTGTGAATATTTAAGCCATTGTTATTAAACATATTATTTTTTAAAATTGAACTGATTTTGAATTAACCGACAGTCCCTCCCTGTAACGATGCAAAATCGGCATAGCGTACATCCTGTACGTCCTGTACATAAATCCCGCCATCTACAACTATCTTGCGCAGCTGAAGCCGCACTTCCGACAGTTATACTGGGGGCTCTCAGTATCATTTCGTATTGGAATTTCGTAATTGGAAGAGGCTAAGAGTGGCGACATCGATTGATCTGTTGTATTTTCACACTGTTATAAACAGGAGACGCAGTTCGAACATGAAAAACCCCTTAACAGTAGTACTCAGCCTGGTCATTAGCACTTTGGCGAATGCGCAATCCATCGAAGATGAGTCGGTGGCCTGGCTACAGCAGCTCATTCAAATCGATACCATAAACCCGCTAGGCAACGAATCTCGGGCTGTTGATTTCTATGCAGCCATCTTCGACGCGGAGGGTATCGAGTATGAGACAGCAGAAAGCGCACCCGGCCGAGGTAATATCTGGGCCAGGCTCGAAGGCGGCGACCAGCCAGGCCTAATGCTGCTGCAACACACTGATGTAGTTCCTGCGGATCCAGCCTATTGGACTACCGACCCACTGTCAGGCGAATTGAGAGACGGTTATATCCTGGGCCGTGGTGCCAGAGACATGAAAGGGACAGGAATCTCGCAGCTTGCCGCTTTTCTGACTCTGCATAGAAGCGGCAGAGCCTTGAACCGGGACCTGGTCTTTCTTGCTACCGCCGATGAAGAGGCGGGGGGTGCTTACGGTGTTGGTTGGCTAATCGAAAACCGCCGTGAAATTTTTGCTGGTGTAGGGTTGTTACTAAATGAAGGGGGTGCCGGTAGCAGAAATGCCGATGAAATTATATTCGCTGTAGAAGTCACCCAAAAAGTACCGGTTTGGTTGCGTCTAAAAGCTGTCGATGTGCCCGGCCATGGTTCATCGCCACGAACCACAAGTTCGGTTACCCGCATTGTCGATGCCTTGACAATTCTGCGGGCGAATCCGTTTCCTGCCCGCATTATTCCGCAGGTCGATACCTATTTTTCCGGCATTGCCTTGTCATTGGACGATGACTGGGCCGCCGCCTATGCCGATATGGGCAGTGCGATTCGAGACCCTGAGTTTCTGGCTGCTTTCCAGGATTACCGTCCTGGTCATCATGCGCTTACCAGAGACACCTGTTCGATGACCCGCATGAGTGGCTCCAACAAAATTAACGTAGTGCCGCCGGAAGCCTGGGCCGAGCTTGATTGCCGCATGCTGCCAGATAGGCCAGCCGAAGATTTTATTGCAGACCTGACGGCCCTGGTCGCGCCCACTGGTGTGGAAGTGGAAGTAATAATGGCCTTCACGCCGGCGATTTCATCGACAAACTCGAGATTATTTACTGCTATCGAGAATGTGACCAGAGAGCTTCATCCCGGCTCTCGCGTTTTGCCTTCCGTTAGCACCGGATTCACGGATAGCCATTTTACGCGTGATTTGGACATAGTAAGTTATGGATTCAATCCAGTCATTACACGAGCCGGGGAGGCTTCCGGTGTTCACGGCAATGATGAACGTGTTCCTGTTGCAGACTTTCGTAAAGGCATTACCGACATGATTGCCATCATCCGTAATGTGGTTCACAACTAAAGAGCAGGTCTTTGCTCGTTTGACGCCAGAAGAAAGTCCAGGCGAAAAAGAATGATTCGACTAGCTGTCGAATATTGCGACTAAACAACCTTTGGAATCAGGCACGTCATCCATGTTCACCGTACCGCCTGCAAGAACAGCATTCAGTGCGTCTTTTAGGAAATGCTGGTTGGCATTATTGCGCTGTGTTTCATAACCTAGCTGGTCATTTATTGGGCCGCGGTATAAAACTTCTTTAGTCTTGGGATTTGTGATAAAAACTTCGGCGGTGCGTTCAACCCCCAGCGCTTTGGCCAGAACCTGAGCTTCGTCCTTCATAATTGGGAAATCTATTCCAAACTCTGCGGCTTCTTTCGCTATGCGAGGAAGATTGTCCTGAATATTCGAATTGAACATGACAAATTTTACATTTTTGTCGGCATATTCATCTCGAATTTCGCGATAATTAGGTAGTGCGATTCTGGAGATCGGACAACCAACACCCTGTACGTAGAACACAACAAATTCATTGTCGATGTATTGATCCAGCGTATGTGTGGCGCCAAGGTGATCAGTAAGCTCAAAATCCGGAATAGAACGCAACCAGTCAGCGGCTAATACAGCCGACGAAACGATTAGCAAACCGCAAATAATAAAAAGTTTACGTAGCATGACAACTCCCTGGCTTTATTGGCAGATCTATTTGGAGAAAGACAAATAATTTCCCGGTATCAGTCTGGCTGACGGAGTGAGAATCTGTTTGATTCACAGCAAAAGAGCTGAACCCTGGACTTACCGTATTCACAGAACCAGACAAGCCGCCTGGTTATCCATTCAAGCCAAAAGTAAATGGTAGCAACATTCCGCAGCCAATTATAGGGGGCTGCGACACCATGTCACACAAAGTTGCAGCTTGTGCTGATGCGGGACGCAAAGGAAATAGCTAATACAAATCAATAGCTTACGGTATTTACTGAGAATAGCAGAATTCAGTAACTGATAATCCATCGAAAGTGGATTACAAAAACTCGAAAAACATGGCTTATCGTCGTTTGATGACCTCTTATCTCGCTATTATCGGAACAATGCGTCCTTGCCGTTGTGCGACAAAAGGGCTAACCAGACTACAGCCACTCTTTTTAATGGAACCAGGTCGCATCATTGAAATCGCACAAAGTGAGGGAAAGGCGTATAGTTAGCGCAGATATTGACCAGCCGCCAAGTGATCACGCTCAAGTATTATGTCTTCTTTCATCACTCGAATTTACAGCACACTGGTTTTTACCAGGCCGTATCTTGTCATCGCCATCTTGCTCCTTCTGGTTGGTTTTTTTGGATGGCAAGCGCAGAATTTTCGACTCGACGCATCCGCCGATTCATTGCTATTGGAAGATGATCCGGATCTGGAATTTTCAAGGCAGATCAATGTGCGTTATGGCATTCGCGAATCTGTCACTATTGCCTATACACCGGTCGGTGATTTATTCAGCAGAGACGAATTAAACAAGCTCGGGGCATTGCGTGAGGAGCTACTTCAGATCGACCGCGTTGAATCGGTGGATAGCATTCTCAATGTTCCTGTATTTGAAGACACAGTCCTAACTGGCATTTCCGAGAACTATGCAAGCTTGCTGGATCAGGATATTGATCTTGTCAGCGCCAGAGAAGAACTAACAAGCAGTCCGGTTTTTCGGAACGCGGTAATTAGTCCTGATGGGAAAACAGCAGGCATGCTGGTCAGTTTTTCCATTGATGAAACAGCGCGTGAGTTAATTGCTCGTCGCACAATACTTCGAAACAAGGCGCGTGCTGATGGTCTTTCGGTAGAAGAAACCAACGAGCTTGCCCGGGTAGAAGCGAATTACGCTGTCCACAGCGTTTTGGCGGCTGACAGACAGCACGAAAATATCAGCGTAATTCGAGCCGTGCTAGAGCGCTACCGTGATGGCGCACAGATATATCTTGGCGGCGCCCCAATGATAGCGGACGACCTGGTTAGCTTTGTGCAAGGGGACTTGAGCAGTTTCAGTTTTGCAGTAGTACTACTCATTATCTTTGCGCTTGGCCTGATCTTTCGGAAGATTCGCTGGGTCGCGCTTCCCCTGGTTTGCTGTGCAGTAGCCGCTGTCATCATGGTGGGTGTGTTGGGTCTCATGGATTGGCGAGTTACCGTCGTCTCTTCCAATTTCATTTCTCTGTTGCTGATCATTACCATCTCACTGACTGTTCATCTGACAGTCCGTTATCGAGAATTGCGCGTCAGCAGACACTTTAGTGACCACGACAAGCTACTGCGTCACTCCGTACTTAGCATGTTTAAGCCGTGTCTCTACACGGCGCTGACCACTGCGGTAGCATTTGGCTCTCTTATCGTTAGTGGCATCCTGCCAATTATTACGTTCGGCTGGATGATGATGATGGGTGTCGCCACCGCCTTACTTGTCGCTTTCTCACTTTTCCCCGCGATACTTGGCATCATTAAGAAAGACGACTCAAAACTGTCTTCAAATCTACGCTTGAATCTGACCTCTGTTTTGGCGAAGGCGACCGATAAGCTTAATAATAAGGTATTATTAATTTATCTGGTGCTTGTGCTAATTAGCGGAGTCGGTCTATCGCAGTTGCGTGTTGAAAATAGTTTTATAGACTACTTCCGTGAGAGTACGGAGATATATCAAGGCATGTCATTGTTTGATGAAAAATTGGGCGGCACGCTGTCTTTCGATGTGGTAGTCGATCTGCCAGAAGCCGAAGAAGAATTCGGGGGCGGATTTGACGACGACTTTGGTTTTGGGGATGCCGATGGCGGCAACGATGATGCCTACTGGTTTACTTCAGCAAAAATGGATAAGGTAAAGGCAATTCATCAATACCTTGATAACGACCCACAAACCGGCAAGGTACTTTCTTTTGGGGCCGTCATAGAGTTAGCTGAAAAACTTAATGGCGGTCAACCCATAGATGGGCTGCTATGGGCCGTGCTTTACGATAGAATACCTGAGACGCTAAAAAACACGGTACTGAACCCATTTGTTTCTATTGCTGATAATCAGCTTCGCTTTAATGTTCGTGTTATTGAATCAGCCGAGAATTTGAATCGGAATGAGTTGCTGCGTCGAATTGAAACCGGCCTACAGTCTGAATTCGGCTTCGCCGATGAAGATGTCCAACTCACCGGTATATTAGTGATGTACAACAATGTGTTGCAGAGTTTGTTTCAATCTCAAATACTCACGCTGGGTGTTGTCATGTTGGCAATCATGACGATGTTCCTGGTGTTATTTCGTTCTTTCATGATCGCCTTACTCTGCATTATTCCGAATGCAATTGCTGCCGCTTTTGTTTTGGGGGTTATGGGCTGGCTCCGTATTCCCCTGGATATTATGACCATTACAATCGCTGCGGTTTCTGTGGGAATTGGCGTCGATAATACAATTCATTATATGCACCGATTCAAACGCGAATTTCCCCGTTTTGGTAACTACCGTGACACCATGTACTTCTGTCACAACAGCATTGGTCGAGCCATGTATTTCACATCCATGACAATCGTTGCTGGTTTTTCCATTTTGGCTCTGTCGAATTTTATTCCAACCATCGTTTTTGGATTGCTGACAAGCCTGGCGATGCTGGTGGCTCTGGTCGGTTCTTTAACCTTGCTGCCACAATTGCTGACGACCTTTAAACCCCTGGGTGCTGAAACTGTAAAATCTGGCAGTGGCTGATCACAATATCCACGACTTCGCTTTGGTCAGCATGGCGGTTGCCATGAAGATGAACGGCGGCACGATCACGATGGCGGGTTCGAGATTTGTCTGTGGAGTGGTGCCGCAGAATGTAAACCAGGCGTATAATAGCGACTTCTGAATTCACGCTTGGGGAAAGGCTTGGTGATTCGAATACTGATATTTTGTGCGATTTTGCCAGCCATGTTTTCTTGCACCGGTGATGGCTCTCACTCCGGCTCGGCAGAAGTGACTATTGTGGAGGAATTTATGGCAGACCCGGTGGCTGTCGCCAGAGGGCGGGCACTCTTCGAAGGATCATGCGCCAGTTTTTGCCATACTCAGGAACCGGTTGAAGAAGTAGACAGCTTGTTCTTGTTCGATTGTGAATGGAAGCACGGCTCCTCAGATCAAGAAATTTTCAATGTGGTCACCATCGGGATAGCGGGTACTCGAATGGTGGGCTTCGGGTCAAATTTCCCTGAAGGCGACGATGACCTGTGGAAACTTATCGCTTATCTACGCTACAAGCAACAAGCCTGTTAAAATCTGGCTACCTGCTATTCTCATGCTCCACCCATACGAGGTTTTACATGGAAGTCAACTCTCCCGAAATAGACAAGAAACAAGATAAATCCAGCAAAAAGTCGGGGTTCATGGATGAGAAATTGTTCCAATCCAGAGCGATCACTATTTTTGGCGAAATAAACGACAAAATTGCGCGTAGCGCTACCGAGCGGCTTCTCACATTGGCGGCTGACAGTGATGAACCGATATCCATCTATATTAGTTCTCCCGGTGGACATGTTGAGTCAGGCGATGTTGTCTATGACATGATTAAGTTTATTAAACCCACTGTTAAAGTCATCGGGACAGGATGGGTGGCGAGTGCTGCGACCACCGTCTATCTTGCCGCCGCCAAAGAAAACCGTTTCTGTCTGCCTAACACACGGTTCCTGGTACACCAGCCACTGGGGGGTGCTCGTGGGGATGCCACTGATATCGCCATTCAAGCAGAAGAAATTGTTAAGATGAAGGCGCGCATTAACCAACTGATCGCGGATGAGACCGGCCAGGCACTTGAACGGGTTGCCCAGGATACAGACCGGGACTATTGGATGAGTGCAGAAGAGGCTATTGAATACGGTATCGTGAACACGATAGTCCAATCTTCGTCAGAAATATAATTGTGGCTTAGTTGGCAGCGAGTTTTCTAAAGGTCACCTGACGATCTTTAGAAAGCAGGCAGACCACCATGAAATCAGGGACGCAGGTGGCTGCAAATGCCACGGCGGTGTTTGCATCGATAAGTTCCGCCTGGATAATTCCTGTTACTCCCGCATATTCCACTTCCATGCTTACAATATTGCCGTCGATCTCGCCGTTTTTGTTAGTCCATTCAAACCCTGCCGATTCGATCTGCGTCACTTTCATCTCGCTATTCTCTACCACCACAGCGATACTGAACAAGCTGCCATCAACGCTCCAGACTCCGTTCCAGTGGGGTGATAAATCTTCTTCCGCTATTGCTTTCAGGTCAATAAAGCGAACAGCCAATACCAGCACTAGAGTGACGATTAGTCTTGCTGCGCTTTTTCTAAACAAGGCTTAGCCCCACGCCAAATAGTTGACCGTGGTAAATGGCTATCAGTGCATACAAACCAAGCCCACCAACAATGGAAACAATATCCCAAAGCAGAGAAGGCGATCTGGCATGCACATCGGCAAGCCTGGCAAGGCTAATTATTTTGGTAGCAGACCAGATCGCGAAGCTGCCAAATAACAGCATGGACGCGAGATCGCCGTTCGACCACAGGTGAGCAAGGCTCCACAACAAGATGCCGACTAACATGGGGTTACGAAAATATTTTCGCAGATAGGACAGGGGCAGGTTGCCCGCGACGAGCAAGGGTAAGGCTGGAATCATTAGCATGAGACTGAATGAGCGCCATTCGAAAGGGGGCTGCCAGATCATCTGAAACGATGAGACAGATTTTCCCCAGATAATTAGACCCAGGCCGGCAACGGTGATCAGGCTGTACAGCCCCCTATATTGGGCTTCAGAAGAAAGCCTGTTCTTTACAGCCTGCCGCAGGCCAAATTCCCGCAACAGATGCGGCGCAAGGAACAACAGTAATCCTGGAAGCAAAATATCCATGGTACGCCTTATAACTCGGGGCAAGTGTAGCATGACTGCGCTCCCTGGCCATACTTACTCTGCCCGCCTTGCCAATTAGCGTAGACTCACAAGCACCTCAAGCGAAACAGGCAGCACTTATGGCGCGGCGAAATTGTTACAATACAGTCAGTGGCAGTCGGCCTCGGTGAGCCATTAGGCAATTGAAACGGCGTGTTTTATCCCGTTTGAAGAATATCTCAGGTTTTTCGGTTGACTAAGAGAGCGGATTAACCCGACAATAGCACCACCGTTTCACAATCGAGGCGTTTTTTATACAGCTTTGCGGGTTACAACTTTGTGAGCTAGAAGATGGGGCAAGAGCTGCACAGCAGTGACGGACGGTAACGCCAGGCTTCCGTTGTAAAACACATGGCATTAGATTATTTAAATAGGTGGATTTATCATGAAGAAACTAGTAAGCGGCTTGTTGGTTTTGTTCCTTTCGGTTCTGGTCGGGTGTGCAGCCGGTGCGCCTCCTCCTGCATCTGGCGTATGGGGTATTGAACTAAATTCCCCATTAGGCGCACTTCCCGCCACGTTGACTCTTAATCCAGATGGCAGTGGAGCAGTGGCTTCAGATCTTTTGAACGCGCCTCTTAGCGGGATTACCTATGAAGGTAGCGCGGCGACTTTTACTGCTGAGGTTGAAGTGCAGGGCCAGCAAATTGTGCTGGAGTTCACTGGAACTGCCGAAGGCGATGCCCTGGTTGGTGAATTTGACAGTGATTTCGGTGCCATGGGAGTCACTGGCATACGCCAGTAAGCCTTACCGGGAATTGACAGAAAAGAGCTGCCATGCGGCTCTTTTTCGCGATTCATTTGCTAACTGGATAATGCTAAATCGTAGTCATTCCCGCACCACCCCGTCATTCCTGCGAAAGAGACTGTGCAAAAACTCAACATTCGTCATTCCCGCACCACCCCGTCATTCCTGCGAAGGCAGGAATCCAGTAAAACACCCAAACCGGCAAGGCTTTTCCACCGCTAACGCGACCTGGCGAGGGTTTCTTGCACAGTCTCGAAAGCTGCGCAGCCGCCGGTGCGGGAATGACGAATACTGAATTGTTGCACAGTGTCAACAGTTCGACTCTAGAAATTAAGTACCAGAGTTACAGCGGTTTCAGTGTCCGTCTTCTCTCTTTTGGCAGGTACCTCAGTTTGGTGTTTTACCTTAACTGAAAATTTCAGTGAAAGATTGTCGATGATGTTGGCCTGAATGGCGCTTTCTGAACGGTATATGCTGCTACTGCTGCCAGATTCAATACTGAAATCCTGAAGAAAGCTGGCCGTTTCGGAGAGATTCCATTCATAGTTGCCGGCAAAACGTGCTATGCCTTCATTCTCTGTTTCGGTCTCAGTTTCCGAGCGGCGCGCACCAGCACCGAGGTTCAAGGCCAAAGCCATGTTGTCTCGGCTGCGCAGCAAGTTGCGACCATAGCTGACGGTAAAATCAGACTGGCTTTCGAAGCCACTGAAGCGATCATCTTCATACGCTAAACGTGTTTTGATGAAACTGTCGGCGGTAGAGGTGTAATCAGCACTGAGTACATGGTAGAGACGCTGTGCCGCGAGTACGTCCGCCGCCGCAGAGCGGAAGCCGTCACTGGAAAATCGGTAATCCCAATTGCCCCGATCCCAGTCCGCAGTCAGCTTATACTTCACGTTCTCATCTTCGGTATTACCCGAGGTGAAGCTAGCGCCCAGCTCTAGTTGAGCGCTAATACTTTTCTCTTCCCGGGCGAAGGCGACTGTACTAAACACAGCCAATAAACCGCCTATTCCACTAACTAATACTGCATTTCTCATTGTCGTATCTCCCACTATATGTAGGCGCGATATCTTACAGACAGCATTTGTAAATAGCTAATTGCCAGCTCGAATAAGCGGGGAAAAGCCCCGGCAAGTAAGACCGACTTTACTGGAGTTGGGTCGATTTATGCGGTATAAGGCTGCAATACGCTTGCAGTTAAGGTTTCTATCAATGTTAGCCCAATCCAGGATACCAGCCTCATAAGCTATCGATGAAAACCCTGTACCTGCTTCGTCATGCTAAATCCAGTTGGGACGATCCCAATTTGAAAGATTTCGAGCGCCCCCTGGCCGAGCGCGGCATCAACGACCTGCCAGTAATGGCCAGACGCTTTCAGCAACGGGGTGGAGAAGTTGCCTGTATGATCTGTAGCCCCGCAGTACGAACCAGGGCAACTGCCAAAATGCTTGCCAGCCTGGTTGCCTTTCCAGCAGATGAGATTGGTAGCAATCCGGAGTTGTACTTCGCCGGTTCCAGCATGTTTCTGAAGGCAGCAAGTTTGCTGGATGATGATTGCGACTCCGCCATGCTGGTTGGGCATAACCCGGCGATTACTGAATTTGTGAATGCCATGACCAATGGCAATATTGGCAATATTCCTACCTGTGGCCTGGTAGAGCTTCGCCTTCCTGTTAATAGCTGGAGCGACACAGAATTTGGTATGGCTGAGCTTATCGATTTCGACTATCCAAAAAAGGCAGGATGAGAGTTAATTTCATGGAGTCCGCCGTGAATCTCACGCCGAGTAAAGCAATGAGGCTGCTACTTGCCTTGTTGATAGTGCTATTACAGAGTTGTGATACCGAGGTATTGCCAGCAGCGCCTGAAACCTCTGCCGCGCCAGCCGCCACCGCCAATAGATGGTATAGCTCGGCTCAGCTTGACCGCGGTGCCCAGGTTTTTGCAGCGAATTGCGCGCTCTGTCATGGGCAAAAGGCTGAGGGGACAGTCGTCAACTGGCGCGCAAGGCTCGACGATGGTTCTTTCCCGCCACCGCCTCTGAATGGCTCGGCTCACGCCTGGCATCACCCGCTGGAAATTTTAATAAGAGTGATCGATTACGGCGGCGCAGCACTGGGCGGCAAGATGCCGGCCTTCGATGATGTACTTGAGCAGCCCGACAAATTGGCCGCGGTAGCTTATTTTCAAGGCTTTTGGAGCGATGAAATTTACCAGCAATGGATGCAAATGGGTGGCAACAATTAAATCCGCATTGCTGACAGCGATGCTGCTCATGACTGCTTGTGTCACGGCGCGCCCTGATGTTCCTGCTAGCTGGCAATCGCCACTTTATATCGAACATTCTCTAGTGGGTAGTATCTGGGACAGTAATCAGGACCGCTTCATCGATGTTGGGGAGCTGATGCTGCAATTAGAAAGTGCCAGCTATCTTCTTTTGGGAGAAAAACACGACAATCCGGATCATCATGCCCTGCAACTTTTTGTTCTCGAACATTTACTTGCGCGGCAGCGCGTGGCTACTGTTTCTTTTGAGATGATGAACAGCGAACAACAATCACTTCTTGATAGTTGCGATTTGCATGAATTAGCCAGCCTTGATGAGATCAACGAGTATCTTCTGTGGGATAACGAGGCTTGGGACTGGGATTATTATGCCCCATTGATACATGCAACACTGTTGGCAGGGGTCAGTATTTCGGCGGCAAATATCAGTAATGAAACAATGATACGGGTTTACGCTGAACCAACACCTCCCGAAATTGTAGCCATTTTCAATGAACAGACAATGCTGGCTCTGGAGGAAGACATCGACGAAAGCCACTGTGGGCTTCTGCCGAAATCTCAGTTTCCAGCCATGCTGAGAGTGCAGCAGGCGCGCGATTATGCGATGGCTGAGAGCTTTTCTACGCAGACGTCATCCAATATACAGGTTTTGATCGCTGGTAATTACCATGTCCGCCATGACCTTGGAGTACCTAATTACTTGCTGTATAGACAACCCGGCTTACAAAAAGGGCAGATCGCCTCGGTAGCGTTTATGGAAGTTGATCAGGCCACGGATGACCCTTCCGGGTATTTACAGCAATTTGGTGATGTTAAGGCCTACGATTTTGTCTGGTTTACGCCAGCTATCAGTGACGAAGATTATTGTGCGCCGTTGCAGCAACGGTAGATACAGGCGCTTGAATAGTAGCGAAAATCCAGACACACTAAGCGTTCAGCAATACTGCTATTTTGGCTTGTAGAAGTAAGCGATTTTATGCCGTTGATTGCCAAAGCATGTAAATTTATTCACTGGCTGTCCAAATCTTTTTGCCTGAGCTTCGTGGTGGTAGCGGCGTTTGCGGCGGATGATGATTTTACCGAGCCTGGTTATGACAACGCCGGCGAGTTCAATTTTGTGCGAATGCAGTTTGATACTTATTACGGTGGAGGTTTTGGTTACGGCCCCTGGTCCATAGATTTCCCTGATGCCGACATCAACTTTCTTCGCGGGGTATCCAGGCTCACCAATATTCGTGTAATGAGCGAGCCTATCGTTCTGCGCTTCGACGATGAGAAAATATTCGACTACCCCTTCTTATACATGTTGGAAGTTGGCCAGGGCGGAGGGCTGACCTTGAGTTCTTCAGAGATAGAGAATATACGCGAATATTTGCTACGCGGTGGGTTTCTGTTGATCGATGATTTCTGGGGTCAGCGGCAGTGGGACAATTTTTATGCTGCTTTCAGCCAGGTTTTCCCGCAGCGTGACATCATCGAACTAAAACCAGAGCATGAAATATTTCACGTATATTACGACATTGATGGGCCGCAAATGATTCCGGCATTGTTCCGTAGCGACAACTATGGCGAGCAGGGAATTGACTACGCCACCAACCACGCGATTCTCGATGACGAAGGACGTGTCATGGTGCTGATAAATTGGAACTCTGATATGGGTGATGGTTGGGAGCATACTTATCACCCTGCCTATCCAACACGTTATGCGAACACCGCTTATCGTTTAGGCATTAATTACCTGGTTTATTCCATGACACATTGACGTGGACATTGACGCTTACGGGTTTACAGGCTGAAAGTTTCTTCCAGAAAGTCACGAAGAATCGGTACCGGTCTACACTGAACGAGGAGGAAGATTCCGTGCATTCTCCCAAACGTCTGCTATTTCTTGACCTTGTGTTGTCTTTGTTTCGGCTCAATGGCCTGTTAATAGCGGAAGGGGACACCATGACCGGCGCGCTGGGGCTGAGCAGCGCCCGGTGGAAGGTAATTGCTGTAATTGCCTTATCCAATGCGGGTCTAACGGTACCAGGTATAGCCAGAGTTCTTGGGCAATCCAGACAAGCGGTTCAACGTATTACCGATGTCATGGTCAGCGACGGCTTGCTGTCTTATCAACCCAACCCCAGGCACAAGCGTTCAGTTCTGGTCGCGCTAACAGAGAAAGGTAGAACTACGTATCACGCCTTGCGTGAAGTCCAGGATCCCTGGGCGATTGAGAGTACGAAAGACATACCTGACGAAGAGCTGGACGCAGGACTGCGTCTACTGCGTAGACTTATCCAGAAATTTGACAAGTAATCATGGGAGGTACCTTCACAAGACTTCCCCGAAATCTGTACACCGCCGGGCAGAGCCGTCTTCTCGATCAAATAGCCATCGAACAGTTTGATATTTCCGGTTTTAATCTAATGCGTACCGCAGCGACGGTTGCGTTCAATACGCTAATGGAAAAATGGCCGCAAACTCGCCATGTGCAAGTGTTCACGGGCTCTGGTAACAACGCCGGTGACGGCTATATTGTCGCCGGGCTTGCCAGGGCGCAAGGGCTGGGTACAGAAGTGATAACTCTTTCAGACCCGACAAAATTAGTTGGCGATGCAAAGCTGGCATGGCAATGGGCGATTCAGCAGAAGGTCATCATCACCGCTTTTAGTGATTTCAATACAGAACATGAGACGAGTCATGCGCACCCCGTGGTTGTTGATGCCTTGTTGGGAACAGGTTTGGACCGGGAAGTGCGTGGCGACTATGCCAAAGCAATAAAATTTATCAATGCCACAAGTAGCCCGGTACTCGCAATCGACATTCCATCGGGACTTAGCGCAGACACAGGTGAGTGTCTTGGCATAGCAGTGGTGGCAAGCACAACGGTGACTTTTATAGGCGTAAAGCAAGGATTACTAACTAATCAGGCTGGGGATTTTGTTGGCGAATTGATCTACCACGATCTCGATGTTCCAGAAAAAGTTTTTTCCAGTGAATCTTCACCAACTCCTTCGGCAGTACGTATCGATATCCACTTTGCTGCTTCTATGCTGATACCGCACGCGGCGGCGTCGCACAAGGGAAGCCATGGTCATGTGTTGCTGATTGGAGGTGACTACAGTTTTGGTGGGGCCATCATAATGGCTGCTGAAGCGGCACAACGAACCGGAGCGGGTCTGGTAAGTGTTATCACCCGATCCTGCCATAGAACGGCATTGCTAGCCAGACGACCGGAAGTAATGGTGTTGGGCACAGAGGACGAAAGCGCGCAAATTGAGCGCCAAATTTCGAGAGCCACCGTGATTGTCGTAGGCCCCGGCCTGGGTCGCAGCCAATGGGGACATGATTTACTGCAATTGGCACTGACGGCGCAGCTTTCAAGATCAATTCCATTGGTGGTCGATGCGGACGCCCTGCACCTGCTTGCCGAGGAAAAACAGCAAGCTTCTGCCGAGAAGGGAACAGGGTTAAAAAGGGACAACTGGATACTAACACCACACCCTGGTGAAGCGGCGGCGCTATTGGATTCCTCTACAACTGAAATACAGCGCGACCGGTTCGCCGCCGTTCGCGAGCTTGGCAGCACATGGGGCGGGGTATGCCTGCTTAAGGGCAATGGCAGTTTGCTATGTAGCGGCAACAAACCGCGGCAAAAAGTCTTTCTTTGTAGCGAAGGGAACGCAGGCATGGCAACTGCTGGCATGGGTGATGTATTGAGTGGCATTGTCGGCGCTCTTCTCGGCCAGGGCCTCTCCCTTGAACAGAGTTTATCTGCGGCAGTTTGCATTCATGGCGAAGCGGCCGACCTTTGCATGCAGGCAAGTGGACAGCGGGGCATGGCAGCCACCGATCTAATGCCTTACCTACGTGAATTAGTAAATCCAACAAGGTAGTGGACATGATGGCTGTTACGCCTAAAATCGTTCATGTCTGTTCTGATTCTCGCTATTTCAGTCAGTTTTTGTAAAAAACTCCATATAAAAACTAACACGGCCTTCAGCTTGAATATGACGGACAGGTCTCTATTGGTTGTAAAAGCAGGCGATTATTGTGGGCTTGTCGGTTAATTCAAAATCAGTCCAATTTTAAGAAAATAAAATATTCAATAACAAGGAGTTAAGTATTCGCAACAAGCTAAAAACTCCATTTTCCGACAAGCCCATTGTCCACCGAAGAGCATCCACATGGAGGGACAGGAGGGATAAAAGAATTGGCGCAGCGAAAGAGGCTGTGCAAAATCCAATATTCGTCATTCCTGCACCACCCTGTCATTCCTGCGAAAGAGACTGTGCAAAAACTCAACATTCGTCATTCCCGCACCACCCCGTCATTCCTGCGAAGGAGACTGTGCAACAAACGCCGACTCACCAACCCACCATTGAGCATTTTGAGTCCTGTACGGGTAAAAAAGGATTCTTATGAAAAGCCGGCAGGTGAAATAAGCTTGTTTATTGCAAAAATAAGCATTTCTGGCATAAACCATCGAATAGTGGACGCAAAAAGAAAGATGTCGCTTGATTTCTTCCATTACGGCTTCAATATTGCCTGCTTTTATAGCCAATAACAGCTTATTGAACAGCATGGTGCCTAACATGTTCAAAACACGCTTAAAGTTATAGCAAAACATAATCAATGCATTTTCTCCTGATACTTTTTCTTTGCCTCTGACCAGGTAGTGATCCCAGCCTAATGACCTCTTTATGGTGCCAAAAGGATGCTCCACAATCGCCCCTCTTCTTTTGCTAATCGCCTTGGCTGATTCTGTTTGCATTACCTCACCATAGGCTTGTAAAAAGGCTTCATGTTCCCAGCGCCATATTCTTCGGTGAGGTGTTTGCTTTGCCAGGCACTCGCTACGCACAGGGCAAGCCTTGCAATCTGTGGCACTGGTGCTGTAAATAAACCCAAGCTTGCCTTTGGATAGGCTTGGGCTTGCTGTTTTTGTCAGTGTTTTGTTGTTGGGGCAGGTGTATTCGTCTTGCTCCTCGTTATAGACAAAATCCTCTTTAGTATATCTGCCCGTTTTCTTTTGTTTCTGTTGCGTATCAATTGGCGGGATGATTGGGTAGATTTTGTCATCAACACAGTTCTTTATCTCTTTTGCACTGTGATAGCCCTTGTCGGCAACCACAGCCAAAGTCTTAAGGGCTAAGGTTTCTTTCGCCTGACTTGCCATCTGATGCAACTGCTGTGCGTCATTGCCTTGACTTGATACATCCGTAGCAACAATCAGCTTTGCTTTGTCATCCACCGCAATTTGGCAGTTATAAGCGACCAGATGATGCGCTGGTTTGCACATCAATGCGGCATCCGGGTCGGTTGTGTTATGTTGCTTCTTGCCCAATTGCTCTAAGGTATTCAAATCCTCTTCCAGCTTTTGTTTGCGCTCTTTAAGTGCTTGTATTTTATCAATCAAATCAGGATTATCCAGAGTCTGTTCCGGTTCCTCCTGCTGGTCTGTGGTGTTTAATAAGTTCAGGTAGTCCTCAATAGCCTGCGTTACCCTGGCTATTTTTTTATCCACAGTGGCTTTAACAATCAAGGTATTTTTGGACGCATTGGCTCGCAAAAACGCTCCATCCAGTGCCACTAATTGACCTTCAATGAGATTGATATTTTGGCACAGCAAAACAAATTCCTTAAATGTATTCTTGAGTGCTGCGGCATTATTTTTTCTAAAATTAGCAATCGTCTTATAGGTGGGCTTTAAGCCTTGCAATAACCAGATAAGCTCGATATTTCTATGGGTTTCCCGAGCCAGATGGCGGGAACTTCTTATTTTATTGGTATAGCCGTAAATGTAGAGTTTCAACATCAATTTTGGGCAAAAGGCGGGGCGGCCATTGTTGTTTTTGTCGCTATATCTTGTCTTAAAGCCCAAGGCCTCAACTTCTAAACTATCCACATAGGCATCAATGGCACGAACACCCGCATCCTCGCTGACATAATCCTCTAGCCGCTCTGGGAATAACAGTTGTTGCTGGCGATTTAAACCGTGTATGTAATCACTCATAAATCCTCTGTTTAATGATTAGAATCAGTTAGTTATGTTCGTTATTGTATCATAATTGAGTCAGGTTTTGGATGTTTATTACTGTAATTATTGGGTATTTTTACAGAGGCGGTGTATCGGCTTAAAATACCAGCAAGGTCGGTGAATTAGGGCAGTAATGAGAATGTGACCAGGGGTGGTGGTTTTTTGCACAGTCTCGAAGGCAGGAATCCAGTAAAACACCCAAACCGGCAAGGCTTTTCCACCGCTAACGCGACCTGGCGAGGGTTTCTTGCACAGTCTCGAAAGCAGGAATCCAGTAAACCACACAAATCTGCAAGGATTTTCCGCCAGTAACGCAGCCTGGCGAGGGTTTCTTGCACAGTCTCGAAAGCAGGAATCCAGTGAACAAACACCATAAGCACAAACCCACAAAAAACATCAATCGATTCTTGTTATTTGTTTGTTATTTATTTTGCAACCATACACATAACATAGTACGATACACATCAAACACTAATCGTAACCCACTCAACCGGAGAAACCGATGCTAAACACCGCCCATAGAACCAATATTGTTTTAGATGAAAACATCGTACAAGAGGCATTAAAACTGAGCAAGCTAAAAACCAGGCGCGCCTTGATAGACGCTGCCTTGAAAGAATTCGTTGCCAAACGCAAACCAAAGAATAAGCCGGATATTCACGAGTTATTCGGTGTTGGCGGGCTTTATGAGGGCTATGACTACAAAGCCTTACGCAAAAATCGCCCGGCGGATCAAGAATAATGTATTTAGTGGACTCGTCGGTTTGGATTAATGCCATCAATAAGGCGGATGCAGCATCCGCCTTATTTTTGAAATCTCTACCCAGTGGTGATTGCGCCTTGATGCCATTGATTTATACCGAAATCCTGCAAGGGGCTAGAAACAAAAAAATAGTTGCCACTTATAAATACTATCTTCAAGCGCAAACTTTCTATACCTTAAAAGACAATTGGCAAAGCTATGAAAACGCCGCACTTATCTATAGCCGTTGCCGTAAAAAAGGCATTACCATTCGCTCATCCATCGATTGCCTGATTGCCCAATGTGCCATCGAGAATGATTTAGTGCTGCTGCACAACGATAAAGACTTTGTGCAAATGGCCGGGGTTATTTCCGCCTTAAAACAACACTATATCGGTGACTGATGAAACTATTAAACCAAGCCTATGACCGAGGCAATTACCTTGATTTTCTCGCAGATAAATTCAATTTTGCCAAGCACCTTGTGCCTATCGTTATAGACAATAACGATGTTGAATCCCTCCAACAACTCGGCACAGTTACCAGCCAAGACGGGAAATCATTGCCCGTCTTTGAAATTCATATCAAGCCCAACACCCAATTAAGCCGAAACCGTGTGCAATTACGCAATCTGGTTGCCAAGCAAATTGGCAGCGAAGACGGTGCTTTAGCGGTTTATGTGGATGATGAAAACAAACAATGGCGATTTAGTTTTATTGCCATTGAATATCGTTTCACCGATACTGGCGTAACTACAGAGAAAACCGCCAGCAAACGCTTTACCTATCTGTTAGGTGAGAACGCCAAAACCAGAACCGCAATAGAGCGTTTTGAACAACTTCACAAGCAATCCACGCTAGAAGACTTAAAAGCCGCTTTTTCTGTTGAAGAGCTGAACAAGGAATTTTACGACAAACTGTATCGCTGGTATGAAAAAGCACAATGCGAAGTCGTATTCCCCAATGACGAACGCACCGACAACCACAGCCAAACCAGCCTGATTCGCCTGTTGACGCGGTTGTTATTCATCTGGTTTATCAAAGAGAAGGGGCTAATCAAGGCGGATTTATTTGATAAAGATAAATTACAAACGCTGATTGATTACGAACAGCCCAGCAGTTTTTACAAGGCGATTCTGCAAAATCTGTTTTTTGCCACCCTCAACCGTCCGGTCACCGAGCGTAGTTTTCGCAACACAACCAACGGAGCGGCAAATAGCACCAATTATCTGGTCACCAATATCTACCGCTATCAAGATTATTTCATCGATTCGGATAAAGACAAAATTATCGCTTTATTTGACCAAACGCCCTTTCTCAACGGCGGCTTGTTTGAATGCTTAGACCGAGAGGCAAGCGATGAGGAAAAACAGGCTTACGATAATGATAAAACGATTCGCCCGATAGGCAGTGCCATTCGGATTGATGGCTTTTCCGATAGGGCTGATAATGAATTGGTTTTTCATAATCATCTATTTTTCAAGGACACTATTTTCAATGACAATAAGCAGGACAATGAGCAGGATTTAGGCTTGATTGATCTGTTCAATCAATACCAGTTCACCGTTGAGGAAAGCACGCCGTTGGATGTTGAAGTCGCCCTTGACCCCGAGCTATTGGGCAAGGTGTTTGAAAACCTGCTCGCCAGTTATAACCCGGAAACCGGACAGCAGGCGCGCAAAGCCACCGGCAGTTTTTATACACCGCGCGAAATTGTCAATTATATGGTCGATGAAAGCCTGAAACAGCATTTTCATCAGCACACCGACCTAACAGACAAACAGATCAATGCCCTGTTTGTTGACGCTGAATTCACCGAACAAGAAAACGCCCTCAATAAGCAACAAACAAAAGCCCTGATTTATGCCATAGATGGGCTAAAAATCCTTGACCCAGCGGTGGGCAGTGGTGCGTATCCGATGGGCATATTGCAACGGCTGGTACTGATTTTAGAAAAAGTGGATGCAGAAAACACCCATTTCAAACAACAGCAAATCGACAAGGCAGAACAAATCCCCGATGAAGCCAGTTGCGCCAGTGCCATAGCGGCGATAGAGCAGGTTTTTTCACAACAAAATCAGCATAACGCTTATGGCAAGAAATTAATGCTGATTGAAAACTGTATTTATGGCGTGGACATTCAACCCATCGCCATTCAGATATGCAAGCTGCGCTTTTTTATCAGCCTGACCATTGAACAAAGCCCTAACAAAAGCAAAGCCGATAATTACGGCATCAAAGCCCTGCCGAATTTAGAAACCAAGTTTATTGTTGCGAATAGTTTGCTGCCTTTGGGTGAGATGCCAAAGCAAAAAGGGATATTTGATACTGGTATCGAAGAATTACAAACAAAATTAGCCCAAGTCAGGCACAAGCATTTTAGCGCCAAGACCTTAACCACCAAACGCAAATACCGCGATAAAGATAAAGACTTACGCGAGCAAATGCTGGCAGAATTAAGCAAAAGCGGTGTCACTCCAGCCGTTGAAGCCAGCATGCGAAAAATAGTCCATTGGGATTTATACAATCAAAATGCAGTAGCCGATTGGTTTAATCCCGAGTGGCAATTTGGCGTGAATGGCTTTGATATTGTGATTGGTAATCCGCCTTATATTAGTCACGATAAGATTTCTAAAAAAGATAAGAAAATAATTCAAAATAACTATCTATCCTATGAGCCGTTCGCGGACTTATACTGTTATTTTTTTGAAAAATCTGTAACTTTACAAAGAGAAAAAGGAATTCTGTGTTTAATTACATCAAATTCTTTTTTGAGAGCAGAATACGGTAAGCCAACTAGATATTTTTTATCAAATAATAATTGTTTATTAAAAGTTTTTAATATCCACAAATCTCAAATTTTTGATAAGGCAATCGTCAACGTGTCAATAGTTATATCATGCAAAATAAAAGGCGATATAGTTTGTGATGTTATAAATTCTAAAATTGGCGATAAATTTAGTGAACTCATAAAAAACACACTCCCCTATAAACAAATTTATTTTGATGAGTCTCCTTGGCGACTAATACCACCTAAATTAATCACGCTAAAAAACAAAATAAAATCAACAGGGAAAACTTTAGAGGAATCACAAACAAAAATCAGGCTTGGTCTTGCCACTGGTAGCAATGAAGCATTTGTTATTGATGAAAAAACGAAACAACAGCTCTGTGCAAACTCAAAGAATAGCGACATCATCAAACCTATTTTGCGTGGAAGGGACATTGATAAATATTCTTACCGTATATCTGGGCTGTATATTTTGCTTACTAAAAACGGCGTAAATGTAAGAAGAGACTACCCAGAAATTTACGCTTATTTACTTTCATTTGGTGATAAATTTAAAAATAGAGGCGCACAAGGAGAACATTGGTCTAATTTGAGAGCCTGTTCTTTTTATGATGATTTTAAAAAAGATAAGATTATCTGGATAGAACTAACAGATAAAGGCAGGTTTTCCCTTTCTACCGATGAAGTTTATTTGTTAAATTCTGCATATTATCTGATCCCACCAGAAGGCGTAAATTCCAAATTTTTATTGGCTATTTTAAATTCCAAAATAATTTACTTTTATCTAAATCTTATTGCTGAAACTAGCGGAATGGGGACAAATAGATGGATTAATAATTATGTGAAGAAATTTCCCATCCCGCAAATATCAAAACCAGCGCAACAACCGTTTATAGCCTTAGTCAATAAAATCCTCACCGCCAAACAACAAGCCCAAGACACCCGCACACTGGAAACCGAAATCGACCAGATGGTGTATAAACTTTATGACCTCACCGATAATGAGATAAAAATTATTGAAAATAACGCCACTCCTGACCTCGTCATTCCTGCGAAGGCAGGAATCCAGTGACTAATACAATGAGCCACAAACAAGCCGCCGTTTACATTTTAGCAAGTAAGCCTAATGACACCTTTATACACTGGCGTTACTTATGGAAAACCCTTGTGGATTTGTGAGTTTTACTGGATTCCTGCCTTCGCAGGAATGACGGGGTGGTGTGGGAATGACGAGACGGTGCAGGAATGACCAATGTTGATTTTTTGCACAGTCTCTGTTGCGCGGCTGAGGCCACACTTCCGACCATTTTTGAATTATGCAAGGGTCTCACCTTGTTTCTGTGGCGCACATTTCCGCCGTGGTTATCCATTACTATACCGGAACCAGCACTATCGATGAGCTCTTTAACGAAAGGAATCTCGGTGGGCTTGCCCCCGAGTCAAGGTAGATGAAAAGTAAAAAATTCCGGCTGACCGAAGGCCAATCAAATTGGGCATAAGCTCGGTCGCTTACGGCCGAGTAGCCCTTTTTGAAGAAATTTCCTTTTCACATTGGCATTATTCTGATCTAATTTCCAAACTCCTTATTAAGCAGCGACCCGATAGACCGTCAGTGTCTATTCTAAGGCGACTTCCTGTGGCTGCACCGTCCAAATCGAAAGCCATTCGGTTGACGCCAGGGCCTATAGGTCGCCTCCAGGTATTTTCCTCGGTGTAGCCGCCACCTTCTTCGGCCTCGTAATAGACGGCAATACCCAATTTCCCCCCGGTCTCTATTGTCATGTAAAGCTTTGCGTTATCGTATTGAACACCGGGCAAGGCTGGCAACACAAAATAGGGGTCGCTACCAACAGCATCGAATGTGATGCCGTTGCCAGGGAAGCTAACATTTTGCATGTCCGGTGAAATATCAATGCCATTTTCCGGAAGTCGGTTGAGTGAATACAGCAGCGTATTTTCTAAAACGGAAAGGTGATTGCTATTAATATATCGAATAGCCGCTAGTCGATCAGGATTAGAGACATCTCTTTCTGCTGCTTCCTGATTACTGTCCAGCAGATCAATGCCAGCCAGAAAGTCAACGTCGTGACTGACAGCCAAAAGGTGTAACAGCGTGGGTGCCAGGTCCATAGGGGTTGCCAGTGGTTGTTCAGCCACCCGCTGATCAGAATTCAGCACATTGAAATAGAGCCGCCTCGGGTAATCTGGCGGAAATAACGAGTAGGCGTTGTTACGCATGGCGAGATGATCAGAGACAAGAACTACCAGTGTGTCCTCATAGGCAGGATGCTGTTTTAGCTGATCAATAAAATTCCCAACCAGGTAATCAGTGCAATGAACAGCGTGTAAGATGGTATTATCGATTGCCTCATAGGGGCTACAGCTCGCTGATGGTTCACCTATAGGATGATGAGTGTCTACAGTGAGCAAGGTCAGGTTGAAAGGTTTTCCCAGGCTCGCCAATCGCTCAAATTGTTGCACTGCCAGGGAAAATAATGAGTCATCGAAAATTCCCCAGCTATTCAGGTATTCAGGGTTTTCAAGCTCAGGGACTAATTCATGTTTGCCTAACACCTCATCAAAACTGTGTCTGCCTAGAAATTCCCCTTTGCCTGCAAAATCCAGTGAAGCGCCTCCCATGAATACCTGGTGATAACTTGCGGAGTCCAGCACGTCCGGCAGGCAGCTTGCTTTATCCAGCATGCGCGTGAACATAACTTCATTTCCACCAAAGTCTGACTCGTAAAGCAAGGGAGTTCCACACAAGGTGGAAACCAGTCCCCCCATTGTCCAGCTTGAACCATGAACCTGATTAAGATTTTCAAGTTGCCAGCCTTCAGCATTCAGGTCATTCAGTCTGGAAGCCAGCCCCGGAAATACCTCGTCTTCCAAATACAACTTGTCAAAGCCTTCAAGGAATATCAGCACTAAATTTTTTCCGGCAATGGCGCGGGAATTTGATTGTGTGAGGGCACCTGCTTCTAAGTCTAATTGCTCCCATGCGATAGTATCTAATGAATTTATTTTCGGTGTCAGCACTGAATTAATGCCATTGATAGCTGCTTGCCGTAGCCCCGGATCCAAAAACAGTGCCGCTACTAATACCGCTGTCAGAGTGGCTGCGGAATGCCCAGAACGTTGCGATTGATTTCTGAAATAGTAAAAAGTGAGCCACACGCATGCTATCCAGCCAAGAAAGAGGAAAAACAGCAGCCTGTACACTGACCAGGCCTCGACCAGGGTGACAAGGTTGAAATGAAAGTAAAATTGCTGATTAAAATAGCTGCCTTGCAGGTAGTAGCTCAGAAATTGTGCCGCTAAGTAGATTGCCAGTAATGAATAGAGAAACAGTCCTGCCGCTGTTCGAATTAGCCCCTGCTGGATGCGGCTAAGGATGGCGCCAAGGGTCAGCACTAACAAACACGCAGAAGCCAGAGAGCTAACTGTCGTTAGCGGGTTTTGCGCCACTGCATAATAGTGAGCGAATGCGACTGGCAATAAAAAAAGAAACAGATGTATCTTCTGCATGGATTTCATTGCCGGGTCCGTGTAGCCATGGTATTGCGCCTATACACTGGTGCTGTGATTCGCTGAAAAAGCGGAGAAAGAATAAGGTTTACAACAGCAACATAGCCCACACAAACACCGCCAATATCAAGCAGGTCAGTACCGCCGCAGATCCCATATCTTTGGCTCTGCCTGCCAGCTCATTGTATTCGCTGCCGCCACGGTCGACAACTGCCTCAATGGCCGAGTTAATCATCTCCACCAATAATACCAACAACAATGATCCAATCAACAAAACCTTATCCACCCTTGATTCACCCAGCCACAGCGCAACTGGTGCAAGCACAAGAAAGCCGAAAATCTCAAGCCGAAAAGCTTCTTCATTTTGAAACGTGGCTTTAAAACCGGCCATCGAGCAGTGAGTTGCAGCGATTAGTCGTGCAAAGCCTGTCTTCCTGGGCGGCAAAGCTGGTGTTGGTGATGAGTTAGAATCACTCATTTTATTTTGATTTTTCCTGAAACTATTTACACAAAGGATAAAAGCTATTTTTGGGTAAGTCCATTTTCGGTGTTCAAGTCCAGGCTGTTACATTGAAAGCTTCCCATGTTATCTCTTCCCCCAATGTTGTTAGTTGGGCCTGGCGATAGCGGCTATTCTACAGTATGCGCGAGTTGTGATCTATTTGAGAGCTTTGCGTAATTGGGGTTTACGAGCTGCTTGAAGCAGTGGCGATACTCTCATCCGGGATTTAGGGGCTTGTTTAAAAACAGTTGTGTTTGAAATAACCGCTATGCTACAATCAGCTCGGGCGTTGACGAGCTTCTATGTTTCTACGTAGGGATTGGGGTAAATACCTTCTGTCAGCTGCCTAATCTGGCATCAGTCTCAACAAAAAAGCAACATACTGAAGAAGGAAGGGAGTAAGAACATGTTGATTACCAGGAATGATCTGCTGGCATTCGCTCTCGTGTTTTGTGCTGCGGCACCGGGCGGGGTTCTTCTCGCCCAATCGTCGGGCACCGATAGCGGTGTTGAAAGTCGTAATCCACAGCAACAGTCTGCAACTATTGAAGAGATATTGGTAACTGCGCAGAAGCGCGTCACAAACCTGCAAGACACGGCCCTGACCATCACCGCCTTCACCGGGGATGATCTGGCCAGGTCGGGCATAAACAATTCCATGGATTTACAGCTACATACGCCGGGGCTAGTGATGAGCTCGAACGGCGGCTGGGGCCTGCCTTATCTGCGCGGTGTGGGCACCGATATTATCGGGCCGGGGGTTGATAGTGGCGTGGCAATTTATGTTGACGGTGTTTACCAGGCACGCAATGCCGGAAAAATACAGCAATTGGTCGATGTGGCGCGGGTCGAGGTGCTGAAAGGCCCGCAGGGTATTCTGTACGGGCGCAATGCCATTGGCGGTGCGATTAATATTATTTCCAGGGCACCGACTGAGGAACTTACCGCCAGCCTTGGCATTGAATTGGGTAATTTCGACCAAACCACGCTGCGCGGCTCGATCAGCGGCCCCTTGCTCGATAACAAGGTGTCGGCGCGCCTGAGCTTTGTCAACACTGATGACGACGGTTACACCGAGGATTTGTTAAACGGCGACCGCTATCAATTTACAGATACAAGCAGTGTGCGCGGCTCACTGGCATTCAGCCTGGCGGACAACCTGGAGGCGCGCATAAACGCATCCTGGTCAGATACAAAGTCAGCTTTTGCCTATACCCCCATCAATCCGGACACCAACCCGCTGTTCACCGTATGGGGTGCAACCATAACCGGTGATTCCAGGAAGGTGCTGAACGACCATCCAAATCAGCAGCAGACCGAGGAATGGGGGGTCAATGCCAGGCTTGATTGGGACCTGGGCGGGTTTATGATCAGCTCCATTACCGCCTTTAATAATAGCGACTATGCGCTTATATGCGACCTTGACGGCACGGAAGTGTCGCTGTTTACTTGTGGCAGCCCTTCGTTCAGCGATGAGCCCTATAGCGAAAAATCCGATTTCTTCTCCCAGGAATTGGTATTGACCTCACAAAATACCGGCCGTCTGGAGTATACCGCTCTACTGTATTATATGCGTGAAGATGCCAGCCTGTTTGGCCGTAATGATTTGCCCCTGTTCGGGCCAATTATTACGCGCACCTTTGCGGACGCAGAGACCGAGGCGTTCGCCGTCGCTGGGCAGTTAAGCTATGCGCTCACCGACCAGCTCAGCCTGACTGGTGGTATTCGTGTTAGCCACGAGGAAAAATCATTCAAGAATTCCTCAAGCTCCAACGGATCATCGAACGGAACGGCTGATGACAAGGATTCATGGACCGTAGCGACACCGAAAGTCGTCATCCAGTATGCGCCCACTGATGATATTATGGTCTACGCCTCGGCTACGCGGGGTTTCAAGAGCGGTGGTTTCAATACCTTCGAAATTCAGGACTCTTTCGACGAGGAAATCTTGTGGAGCTACGAGGCTGGGCTTAAATCTACCCTGCTGGAGCAACGGCTACGAGCCAATCTGACAGTCTTTCACTACGACTATGAAGATTTGCAGATTAACCAATGGAGAATCACCGAAGACCGCGCCGCTGGTTTTGGATTAGTAGAGAACGCGGGTAAGGCGGCAGCCAATGGTGTTGAACTGGAGCTGCTGGTGAAACCTGCTGACAACTTCCAGTTGGAGCTGGGGCTTGCCTTGCTGGATGCCGAGTTCGACGAATTCGTCTCTATCGACCCGGATCGCGCGGCAGAGGGTCGCCTTGACCGCGCTGGCAATGCGTTGCCGCGGGCGCCAGATTTTACCGCCAACATTGCTGCCGAGTATACCGTCCGCGTTGGTGGTGCTGGTATTCTGACGCTGCGCGGGGAGTATTTTTATCGCGATGAGATGTTCTTTACGCCGTATGAAGATGATCGCACCAGTGTGGAATCTATCAATATTACCAATCTGCGGCTGTCTTTTGCCAGCGATGACGGGCGCTGGCAGGCAGCACTCTACGGCAAGAACCTGGGTGACGAGGATTACGCACAATACATTATTACAGCGCAGGGTCTATTCGGACAGATAGCGGTGTTTGCGCCGCCGAGAACCTACGGGATTCAGTTCGACTATAATTTTTAAAAATCTTGTAACAAGTCTATACGGAGAAACCGGTGATCTTCAAGAAAACCCACGCAATAGCACCCGTATTATTACTGGGCTTATTGTTTGGAATGCAACTTGCGCCGGTGCAGGCAACCGATAAGGTCACCCTGGAGGCAACATTTACCAAGGTCGCTAATGGCTGGGATCGGGTTGAGCGCTGGCACGATACCGATGCAGGTTTCCAACCCGCAGATTATCCCTCAGATGGACGCATGGATCAGACCGGTCAGCGCTTGACGTTTTTCGGCGTCGCTCAGCCGGCTTCAGGTCAGTTCCTGCTGTATCACGCACCGGGTTGGGATTCGAATACCGAGCCGACACCGGTATTGTTGGTGCACGGCGCTTTTGAGAATGCGGACTGGGCCTGGGCCAATCCGAGCGCTAGCGCCCTGGGGTGTGGTGCAAGCTCTTGCCCACGCTCCGGGCTTATGCAACACCTGAGCGCCCTTGATCGAAAAGTCTTTGCGATTTCCTATCCGCATGCCACTGGAGACAACTATTATTGGGCAGAACAAATCAATGACGCTATCGAAATCATCAAAACCAAAACCGGCGCCGCCCAGGTAGATGTGGTGGCCTGGAGCCAGGGCACCATTGCCAGTCGCATGTTTGTCTCCAGTGTGCGGCAGGATTGGGGGACGCCCTATGCGGATTCCGTTCGCCGACTCATCCTGCTGGGCGGCCTTAACAACGGTTGGGACTACCCGTTTCGACACGGGGTTTACCCGAGCTGGGCGATATACCCGGAATGCGGTGGAACAGGCGGTGGGTCGGCGCATGTGAGCCTGAATTGTGAAGGGCTTCTTCACAGTCACCCAGAACTATTGATTTACAAAACCTCAACGGGTGAGTTTTATCCCGGTCTCAGGCAAATGTTGAAGCGGTGGGACGGCACATTTTCGCTACCAATTTTAGACGCGGATTACTTGAGTACCTATAATGGTGGCTGGGGCTTTTATAGTTACAGTAATGGCATTGATGCTGCGACAAACAAAAGCCCCTTTATCAACGCTATTCGGACGGCTGGCACACCGAAATCACTTCCGGTGTATCTACTGTGCGGTGCTGCGGCCGATATTCCCAATTGGCACAACGAGCATACCGGCCCCAGCGATGGCACTGTATTCGTGGCCAGTTGTAAGGATGTCGGCGGCATTGGAACCGTAGCCGGAAGTGTGCTGTTAAATGACAGCAATCATCTTGAATTGATATGGGAAAAGGCGCCAATGGCTCAAGTTGAAAGTTGGCTGCAGTAGTCGCCTCCAGTGTCATATCGCGCACGAGTTATAATGACCACTAAGCTGTTGCAGGAGCAACCATGCCTTTTATAGACCTGGAAAGTGGAATCCGCATGCACTATCGTGATAGCGAGCGTGACAGCGGGCGTGACAGCGGGCGTGACAGTGGGCGCGATGGCGGGGCGGGGCCGTCGATTCTCTTTATCCCCGGTCTGGCCGCCACACTCGATAGCTGGAACTACCAGATGCTCGGCCTGTCTGATCGATACCGTTGCATCTGCATCGACCTGCGCGGCCACGGCGATTCGGACAAACCCTGTTCGAAATACAGCTATGACGAAATGTGCGGCGATGTTCGTTGCCTGCTCGATGCGCTTGATCTTCACGATGTGACGCTGGTCGGCTGGTCCATGGGTGCCGGTGTTGGTCTCAAGTATGTGGCCGATTGCAATACGGATGGCCGCGTGACCAGGCTGGCGCTGGTTGGCCCGGCTACGCCCCGCTTCCTGGCGACAGAGACTGAACCATTCGGGATGGATGCCGAGACCGCACAGGCATCGCTGGAAGGGATGCGCACTGCCTTGCCAGAGACCATGGCGGCGTTTGCTGGCGTCAACTTTCACCGCAGCGACCGTGAGGCGACCGCCAACTGGCTCCTGTCCCAGTGGCTTAAAATGCCAGCGTATGTTGGTTACCGATATTTCAAGACGCTGCTGGAGGAAGACCTCAGAGACAAGCTCGAAAAAGTGGCACTGCCGACCTTGATTTGTCATGGACGGCACGACCAGGTCGCGCATCCGGGCTGGTCGGAATACATGCTGCCGCGGATTCCGAATTGCCGCCTGATCTGGTTCGAGAACAGCGGCCACGTGCCAATGGTCGAAGAGCCGGACAAGCTTTCGCAGGCACTGGCCACATTTGTGGACGGCTAAAACCGCGCTTCCGCCATCCGGTAGTGTTGTTTCAAAACGCCAAAACACAGGCTCTACTGTACAAGGTACCCCAGCCTGAACTTCTGACCCTTGTTCGCCAACGCTCCAGTTGCAGCCAGAGGTATGCGTTCAGTGTTTTAGGGGACCTTCTCACCTCGGGGCATTTCTGCTTTATACTGCGGTTATGCCTGTAGAACATCAAGTAGAACATCAAACAGAACTGAAGGACGAGGCGGCTACATTGGAATTTGGTGGCCGCCTGGCTGCTGCTACCTTTCAGCAACAGAGTAATTTAGAACAAATTATCTCCGACGGCGAAGGCGTCGCGACTCTGGGGGGCATGATCTATTTGCAGGGTGATCTGGGTGCCGGTAAGACCACACTGGCCCGCGGCTTGATGCGGGCATTCGGTTACCAGGGCGCGGTAAAGAGCCCCACCTACACGTTAGTGGAACCTTATGAGTTCGATCTCTGTAACATCTATCACTTCGATCTATACCGCCTGGCGGACCCCGAAGAAGTGCAATACCTGGGCACCGATGAGTATTTCGACAGTGCCAACCTCTGCCTGGTAGAATGGGCAGAAAAGGGAACAAGGTGGCTGTCGCCGGCTGACATACTAATAGAGTTCGCCTACAGCGGAACAGGTCGGCTGCTGACTTGTCAAAGTCTGACAGAGAAAGGGGCACTAATAGCCAAAAGATTATGGCGCCAGGGCCGTTGTGAGACAACGTGAACCAGGTCCTGGTAATGGTAATGAAGTTACATCACTGTTTACTCCCTGACAGATGCGTCACTCCCGCTCTGATTACTTGCTTGTTGATGGTCGGCGGTTTTGTGTCTGCTGCCAGTGTGGAAGAGGTCAGATTATGGCGCGCGCCAGATCATACCAGACTGGTATTCGATTTAACTGGAGAGGTGGACTATACCCTGTTTACTCTCGCCAACCCCGACCGTGTCGTCATTGACATAGCAGCTTCTTCGCTGGCGGCAGATTTATCTGGATTGGATTTTAGCGACAGCCCGATCAGCGGGATGCGCAGTGCGATTCGCGATGGTGACACAGTAAGAATAGTTATTGATCTTGGCGCCGAGGTGGAGCCACGCAGTTTTACCCTGAAGCCTGATCTGGGGCCCGGTAGAGAGCAGGGTGATCGACTGGTGGTTGATCTTTATGATCAACTCAGAGGATCGACCCCTGCCACAAACACCGCTTCCGCTGTCCCAAACACGGCTTCCGCATGGCGCCACGATGAAAAACGAAACATCATGGTCGCTATCTCTGCCGGCCATGGTGGCGACGACCCAGGGGGCATCGGTTACGACAACAGCTTAAAAGAAAAGAACATCACCCTGGAAATTGCCAGAGCCTTGTTTGATCAGCTAGGGAGAATTCCAGGCTATACCCCCATCATGATTCGAGACGGTGACTACTACGTAGAGTTGCAACGGCGCTCTGAAATAGCTCGCGAAAAACGTGCCGACTTATTCATTGCCGTGCACACGGATTGGTATCGTAATTCTAACGCCAGTGGCCTGACTATTTACGCCCTGTCCGGCGATCGCGCCGACCGGGAAAATTCCAGGCGGGTCGCGCAGAAAGAAAACGGTTCTGACTTATTGGGTGGCGTTGGCGGAGACATTAATTTGGGTTCCTGGGATGACGATGTGGCATTGACCCTGGTGTCATTGCAGATGGCATGGAGTATGGAGCAGAGTTTGATCGCTGGAACCCGAGTGCTGGAGTCTTTGCACGGCGTCACACGCTTACGCCGCAATAAAGTACAGCAAGCTTCACTGGAGGTTCTTAAATCTCCGGATATTCCCTCAATGCTAATCGAGACAGGTTATTTGACCAATCCAGCCGAAGCGCGCCGCCTGAATACGACAGCTTTTCAACAGAAACTGGCGCGCGGTATCGCCCAGGGTGTGATGAATTATTTCCACGACTCACCACCGCAAGGCAGCCTGGTCGCCTGGCAGAAAGCGAACGGGATAGCCCCTGCGCCCGGTGTCTACCTGGTCAAACGCGGTGATAGCCTGTCGGCAATCGCTCAGCGATTTGGTGTCAAGCTGTCTGAACTAAAGTCTGGCAATAGCTTATCTTCGAATACGATTCATGTCGGGCAGGAGTTAATTATTCCAGGTGTCGGGGCGGTGGAGCCTGAACAGCATACTATTCGCCGTGGTGAAACCTTGTCGGAAATTGCTCAGCAGTACCGCATTAGTCTCGGCAGTTTGCGGCAGGCGAATAAGCTGTCTAATGATCGCATAATGGTCGGTCAGGTTTTAAAAATCCCCTCTTCGTAATCCTCTCTTCATAAGCCCTGGCTGTCAGCGATCAAGATTTGTTTATGCAGCAGCCATCAACGCTATTCTTGCTTGTGGTTGGTGCTACAATGCCCTCTCATTTCCTGCTGGAAAGCTCAGTTTATGTCACGGATTAACCTTCTCAGTCAACGTCTTGCTAATCAGATAGCGGCGGGCGAAGTCGTCGAACGCCCGGCATCGGTGGTGAAAGAACTATTAGAGAACAGTTTGGATGCCGCTGCCAGTCGTCTCGAAATACAGGTTGAACAGGGCGGTATAAAACTACTTAAAGTAAAAGACGATGGTCTTGGCATTCACAAGCAGGACCTGGAACTCGCCCTCAGCCGTCATGCCACCAGCAAAATTGCTGATCTTGAGGACCTGGAGAATATAGCCAGCCTCGGCTTTCGCGGAGAAGCACTTGCCAGTATTAGCTCGGTCTCAAGGCTGACTATGACCTCAAGGGCGGCGACCTCAAAAGCGGATGACGATGAAAGCGGAAACACAGGCGACAACAGTGGTTGGAGGATTGCAGCAGAAGGGCAGGAGATGGAAGTTACGCTATCTCCTGCGGCGCACTCCCGAGGTACTACGGTCGAGGTTCGAGATTTATTTTTCAACACGCCCGCGCGCAAGAAATTTTTAAAAACCGAGAAAACTGAATTTTCCCGTATCGATGAAATTCTAAAGCGCATCGCCTTGAGTCGTTTCGATGTGCAGTTTTCGCTGACACATAATCAGCGCACCATTCACAAGTTATTGCCAGCCAGCTCCGATCAAGAGAAACAACGGCGGGTAGCTTTAGTGTGTGGCCCCGCCTTCGTTGAAAATTCTGTTCACGTGGAAATGGAAGGGCCGGGGCTGCATCTACGGGGTTGGGTGAGCTTGCCGACCTTCTCTCGCTCTCAAGCTGATCTGCAATATTTCTACGTGAACGGACGTATCATTCGCGATAAGTTAGTTACTCATGCGGTTAAGCAGGCTTACCGTGATGTGCTATTTCATGGTCGTCACCCTGCTTACGTTCTGTATCTCGAATTGGCGCCGACCGCAGTGGATGTAAACGTGCATCCAACCAAACACGAGCTGCGGTTTCGTGATGGCCGCCTGGTTCATGATTTTTTATTTAGTTCCCTGCATAAAGCGCTGGCGAAGCTGACACCATCTGATCAATTCGCAGATTCTGCGCAAAATACTGAAAATGGTACTGGCTTGCAGAGCGAAGACATGCCGAGTGGCTCATCTGTGGTCAGCTATACGCGCGGTAATTTCAGTGAACAGAATAGTTTGTCACTGGCGGAAAATTCCAGACAAGGCTATGCCTACAGTCCGGGCGCGGGTCGGCCTGACGCGACCGCAATCCAAAACCAGATGGCAGCATTCGAAAAACTCACTGCCGATGATGCGGAACTGCCGCCACTTGGTTACGCCATCGCACAATTGCATGGGGTTTATATTTTGGCGCAAAACAAGGAAGGGCTGATTACAGTAGACATGCACGCCGCACATGAGCGAATCACTTACGAGCGCATGAAGACGGCGTGTCAAAATGAACAATTAAAAATGCAGCCTTTATTGGTGCCTCTCTCCATTGCGGTGAGTCAAGCCGAGGCTAATTGTGCCGAGTCACAGCGACAGGCGTTGCTCAGCATTGGAATCGAGCTGGAAAGAGTTGCGACGGAGTCCATCGTCGTCAGACAAGTGCCTTCTATTTTACGCGATGCGAATATCGAACAATTAGTGCGAGATGTGCTGTCCGATGTGTTGGAATTCGGCAGCAGTGATCGCATTCAGGCGCACCAGGACGAATTACTTTCCACCATGGCCTGCCATGGCTCCGTTAGAGCGAATCGGCATCTGACCATTCCCGAAATGAATGCCCTGCTTAGAGACATGGAAGCGACTGAGCGGAGTGGCCAATGCAATCACGGCCGGCCAACCTGGGTTTATCAAAGCCTCGATGAACTCGACAAACTTTTTTTACGAGGTCAGTAAGTTTTGGCTGCCCTGATCCCTTCGATCATTAAAACTTCTCGATGAATTCTGCTGGCAACAAACCGAATGTGATTTGTCTAATGGGTCCAACTGCATCGGGGAAAACAGCCGTGGCGGTTGAATTGGTGCAGCACTATCCCTTTCAGATAGTTAATGTCGATTCGGTGCAGATTTACCGGCAGATGAACATAGGAACGGGCAAGCCGACCCAGGAAATCCTGACCATCGCACCGCATCGTCTTATCGATATTGTGGATCCGGCCGAAGCCTACTCAGCGTCTCAATTCAGAGCCGATGCCAGCGCAGAAATAGCTGAGGTAGTAGCACAGGGCGACACCCCTTTGCTGGTAGGTGGTACCATGTTGTATTTCCGGGTACTTCGTGATGGTTTGGCGGATATGCCCCATGCTGACCCCCGGGTCAGGAAGGAAATAGAAGCGGTGGCCAGGGAGCAGGGTTGGGAGGCTGTACACCGTCAACTAGTCGAAGTAGACCCGGAATCCGCAGGTAGAATTCACCCCAACGACCCGCAGCGCTTGCAACGCGCCCTGGAAGTTTTTCGGGTCTCAGGCAAGACAATAACCAGCCTTCACGCCGAAATGCAGGCAAATCAAGAGGCCGAGTTACCCTATAACTTACATTTCTTCGCAATTAAGCCCGGGGATCGCGGTCTATTGCATGTGCAGATCGAGAAGCGGTTTCGCCAGATGTTACAGGAAGGGTTGCTTGATGAAGTGAAATCCTTGTATGCCAGGGAGGATCTACATAGTCATCTTCCCTCAATAAAATCAGTAGGGTACAGGCAGGTCTGGCAGTATTTAGAGGGTGAATTGGACTATGATGGCATGGTAGAAAAGAGTATTATTGCCAGCCGGCAACTCGCCAGGAGGCAACTAACCTGGCTGCGAAGCTGGCAAAACCTGCAAAGCTTGAGTGACTCATCCACTCAATCCGTAAAAAGCGTCTTGAAATACATGGATGCCATCTCTATATAGAAGTAGATAGAAACATAGTAGATAGAAACATAGTAGATAGAAATATAGAAGCAGATAGCAGATAGCAGATAGAGGGTAGAGCTTTAGTACAAGTCCGTGGCACTAAAAGCCTGGAATTTAGAACCGTTCACCGGGTTTTCCTGGCTAGCCGGTGGATACTTCGCATTACAGATTGACAGTAGATTGTAAGGAGAGCAAATCATGTCGAAAGGACATACGCTGCAAGATCCATTTCTGAACCTGCTACGCAAGGAGCGCGTTCCGGTATCTATCTACCTGGTGAGCGGAATTAAGTTACAGGGTCAGATTGAGTCCTTTGATCAGTTCGTGATTCTATTGAAGAGCGCCGTTAGTCAGATGGTGTACAAGCATGCAATTTCAACCATAGTCCCCGCTCGAATGGTCAGGATACCTGTTCAGAATTCAGGCGAAGTGGCTGACGACGACAGCGGTGAGCCAGACAAGTCTGCCTGAGTGAATCCCTGGTGAGGTTATTGATTGTTTTTTGACAGGCCCGATTCCGGCGAAATCTCAATCCTTGTTCACCTTTTTGTTGATTCAGAAAGTGAACGAGAGGATGCCGCTGAATTCGAACAACTGGCTCTTTCTGCTGGTGCCCAGCCGGTAGCCTGCATAACCGGTTCGCGTAAACAGCCTGCACCCAATTATTTCGTTGGCAGGGGAAAGCTGGAACAGATTCAGGCCGCTGTTCATGCGCATAAAGCCGGGCTTGTTTTGTTCAATCATTCGCTATCACCCAGCCAGGAACGTAATCTGGAGGCTGAATTGAAATGTCGAGTGCTGGACAGAACCGGGCTTATACTGGATATCTTTGCGCAGCGCGCTCGCAGCCATGAAGGAAAACTGCAAGTAGAGCTGGCACAGTTACAACACCTGAGTACTCGCCTCAAACGCGGTTGGACTCACCTGGATAGACAGAAGGGTGGTATCGGTATGCGTGGTGCCGGCGAGAAGCAGCTGGAACTCGACCAGCGCATGATCGGGCAGCGCATTAAGGCAATTAACAAGGGCCTGGCCAGGGTTCGTGGCCAACGCGACCAGGGTCGTCGTTGCAGACGTCGGGCGGAAGTTGCCACAATGTCGTTGGTTGGATACACCAATGCCGGGAAATCTTTGCTTTTTAATAGTCTGACTCAGGCTGATGCCTACGCAGCGGATCAGTTATTCGCCACGCTGGATTCAACCCTTAGACGTATTAACCTGAAACACTACGGGCCGGCTATCGTGGCTGATACGGTTGGCTTTATCAGTCATTTACCACACCAGTTAGTTGACGCTTTTCGTGCTACGCTAGAAGAAACCGCACAAGCCGATTTGCTTATTCATGTTGTTGATGCAGCAAACGACTTACATCCAGTGCAAGTCATTGAAGTAGATAAGGTATTGGCAGAAATTGGTGCAAACTCTGTTCAGCAATTAATAGTATGCAACAAAATAGACCTGATAGCTGGTGCCGAGCCGCAAATACAGCGCACGAAAGCTGGCGTGCCTTGCAAAGTATGGGTATCCGCAAAAACCGGTGCCGGGCTTGATTTATTGCAGGCTGCCATGAGCGAACTGCTGGCAGGCACAATGGCGGCAGAAACCTTGAAAATCGGGCCGCAGCAGGCGAAACTGCGCAGCCAGTTATATGAATGCGGTTTTATCGAGGGCGAACAAGTAGACGAGCAGGGATATTACGAATTGCGGCTGCGTTTGCCGCGCAAAGACCTGGATCGCATCCTGCAGCAATCCGGCACGGAAATTATTAATCATAAGATTGCAGTTGAGGAGCAGTAAAGATGGGAATCCGAAAAAGGCGACTATCGCCTGATTGCAACAGATTCCTGTCTCAGTGTGCAAATTATTGTGTAAATGAACGATTTTTTAGCTAAAATCAACCTGCTGTCTTTAACAGCTATGGAGAAGCCAATGGCCTGGAATGAACCTGGAAATAACGGTAACGACAAAGACAAAGACCCCTGGGGTGGCCGTCGTAAGGGTGGTGACCAGGGGCCACCTGATATTGATGAAGTCATCAAAAACCTGAGTAAGAAATTCAGCAGCCTGTTTGGCGGAAGCGGAGGTAGAGGCTCTGGCTCTACGGGTTCCTCATCAGCGGGCGGCGGCGGATTGTCCGCAGGATTGATTGCCGGACTGGTAGCAGTGGTTGCTGTGATCTGGGCATTCATGGGTGTCTATATCGTTGATGAAGCGGAGCGCGGCGTGGTTCTGCGTTTTGGTAAAGTACTGGATTTGACAGTACAGCCGGGTTTGCACTGGAACCCTCCGCTTGTTGATGAAGTCACTGTGGTGAACGTGTCCGGACTGAACACCAAGACTTACGAAAGCCGTGCGATGCTGACCACCGATGAAAACATTATTGATATAGACGTCACCGTGCAGTACCGAATCCAGGATCCGGTTAAGTACGTGATTGCCGTGCAGAACCCGGAGTTGAGTTTGGACAATGCGTCTGAATCTGCCATCCGCCATGTTGTTGGTGGAAACTCCATGGATCAAATTCTAACTACTGGCCGTGATCGCATAGCAGACGATGTGCAAGATCGTCTACAAGGCTATATGAACGTCTATAACACCGGCATTGTAGTGAGCCAGGTGAACGTCGTCGATGCCCAGCCACCGGATCCAGTGCGATCCGCCTTTGATGATGTGATTCGCGCCAGAGAAGACGCGCAGCGCGTACAGAATCAGGCGCAACAGTATGCCAATCAGATTATTCCCGAGGCCCGTGGCGAAGCACAGCGGCGCAAGGAGCAGGCAAATGCCTACAAGGAAGAAGTGATCGCGCAAGCGACAGGTGATGCATCGCGCTTCGAACAGTTGCTAACCGAGTATTTGAAAGCACCTGACGTTACGCGGCAGCGTCTGTATATCGATTCTATAGAAGACGTGATGACCGCCAGCAGCAAGATCATGGTGGATGTCGAGGGCGGAAATAACATGCTGTTCCTTCCTCTCGATAAACTCATGCAACGGGACGCCGCGACTTTTGGCCTGAATGACACCAGCAGCACACAAGATTTAAGGAATCTGGCGGATCAACTGGCACCATTTCTACCTGCGCCTGCCAGTACCAACAGCGTAGATCAGTCACGTCTTCCTGCAACCGGACGAGGAGTTCGATAATGAAAAATTTTATTGCAATTGGGCTTTTGTTTCTGATCGTAGTTGTTGCGGGAAATTCTCTATTCGTAGTCAAGGAAACCGAGCGCGCGGTTATATTGCGGCTTGGACAGCTAGTGCAGAACGATATTGACCCCGGTCTGCATGTGAAAATCCCCTGGGTGGATACTGTTCGGAAATTCGATGCGCGAATATTGATGGAAGATGCTCCCAGAAGGCGTTTTCTGACTCAGGAGCAAAAGGCGCTGGAGGTCGATTCCTATGCGAAATGGCGAATCGTTGATGTGGGGCAATTTTATGTGTCAACCGGTGGCAGCACGGCTACTGCCGGCAGCTTGCTGGCAGAGCGCATTAACGATGGTCTACGCGACCAGATCGGTAATCGCATCCTGGTAGAGGTAGTTTCTGGAGAACGAGACCAGCTAATGCTCGCCCTGACGGCGGATCTTAACGAGACAACTGCCGCTGATATTGGCATTGAAATTATTGACGTGCGGGTTAAGCGAATCGATTTGCCTGAAGAAGTTCGATCTTCCGTCTATGACCGAATGATCACCGAAAGAAATCGTGAAGCGCAGGAACTGCGATCCAAAGGCGAAGAAAAGGCTATTGGTATTCGAGCGCGCGCGGACCGCAAGGCGATAATTTTTCGCGCCGAAGCCTATAGAGACGCGGAGCAGATTCGCGGTGAGGGCGATGCAGAAGCCACCAGCATCTATGCTACAGCCTATAATAAAGACCCTGAATTTTTTGCTTTCACCAGAAGTTTGAATTCTTATCGAGAGACGTTTTCATCGAAAGGGGATGTGTTATTGCTTGATCCAGATAGTGACTATTTTAAGTATCTGAAAAATGGAAATCTCACAGTAAATTCCACTGGGCCGCTGGAATAGTTGAAAATTAAAAGAAGCTGAAACCCTAAACCTGAGTCGTGAATCGCGATTCAGGTCTGGTTTTGCCGTGTCTGAATAGCTCTCACCTACAGGCTGAGAAAATTCGATACTACTGCACAACAAGCTACTCTGGCAGCTATTAGCCTGGCCACCAACAGAAAAGCGAAACTGGAAGAAGCGAAACTATGTGGCATGATTTGGCCGTAGCTTTTTGCCTGATGCTGGTAATTGAGGGCATCATTCCCTTTATTAGTCCGGGCAGGTGGCGAAAGATGTTGCTGCTGTTGGATCAGATAGACGACAACACCACGCGCATGATTGGCTTCGGAAGCATGTTAGCCGGTACCGCCTTGCTCATTATGATTAACTGACAATTGTGGTATCTGTTGCTGGCTATTTGTTATTAGACAGCTGTTACCAGGAAAAGCCGAATACAAATGACTTCTGCAAAGCGCTGGTTACTTCCCGATGGTGTCGAGGAAATTCTTCCCGGCGAGGCAGGCAAGTTAGAAAACCTGCGCCGCCAGCTTCTGGATCTCTATGAATCCTGGGGTTATCAACTGGTGGTAACCCCTCTTATCGAATATCTGGATTCTCTCCTGGTCGGCTCTTCCCACGACCTGGATTTACACACTTTTAAAATAACCGACCAGCTCAGCGGTCGTATGATGGGTATTCGTGCAGACATAACGCCGCAGGCTGCACGTATTGACGCACATTGCCTGAATCGGGAAGGTCCGGTTCGGCTGTGCTATGCCGGCAGTGTTTTGCATACCAAGCCACAAGGTTTGCTAACCTCCCGTGTGCCTATTCGAGTGGGTGTCGAGTTATATGGCCATGCCGGGGTTGAATGCGATATTGAGCTTATCTGTCTCATGGTTGAAACATTGGCGGTAGTCGCTATCCAGGACGTGACTATCGTTCTGGGCCATGTCGGGATTTTTCGCGCCCTGATTCATGCAGCAAATATCGGTGTTGACACCGAAGCCACCCTGTTCGAAGCCGTGCAACGCAAAGCGTACGATGAAATCGATGAGGTACTCGATTCAGCAGTAAAAGATTCATCGCTAGCGAGCATGCTAAAGCAACTAACTCGTTTGAGTGGTGACGAAGCAACACTACAGGAAGCTGTGGTGGCCTTCGAGCAAGCACCTGAGACCGTAAAAAATGAATTACAGGAATTACTGTCCGTCGTAGAAGGCATAAAACAGCGCCACCCGGAGATTTCCCTGTGCTTCGATCTATGTGAGTTGCGGGGCTATGAATATCACACCGGTATCGTGTTTGCGGCGTATACGTCTAGCCACGGTCGAGCGGTTGCCAAGGGTGGGCGCTATGACGACATCGGTGAAGTGTTTGGACGTGCGCGACCCGCATCAGGCTTCGACAGTGATCTAAAAACCATAGCCAGATTAAGCAGTAAAACTTACCTGCAGAAAAAAACCATTATTGCACCGGCCGATAACGATGCAGAGTTGTTGAAAACCATTGCGGACTTACGCGCAAACGGCGAAATAGTGATCAGCAATTTACTGACAACCGTGCTTTCTACTCAGGATCGAGAAGATTTGAATTGTGACAGACAGTTGCTGTCACAGGGCGGCAAATGGGTAGTGGGAAAATTAGGCTAGAAGTTAAGTTTTAGTGATTGATTATTGAGCGGGGAACGATGGCAAAATCAGTAGTACTACTAGGCACGCAGTGGGGCGACGAGGGCAAAGGCAAGATAGTCGATCTATTGACCGACCAGGCTGCCGTGGTGGTGCGCTTTCAAGGGGGTCACAACGCCGGGCATACCCTGGTAGTAAACGGCCATAAAACTGTATTACATTTGCTGCCCTCTGGTATTTTACGTGCTGCGGTTGATTGCGTCATTGGCAATGGCGTGGTGCTAAGCCTCGAAGCCCTGTTAAAGGAAATAGAAGGTCTGGAAGGCACAGGTATTTCCGTTAGAGAGCGATTGAAGATAAGCGGTGCCTGCCCCCTGATTCTCCCTTCTCACATTGCACTGGATCAGGCGCGCGAAACCAGGAAAGGTAATGAGAAGTTAGGCACCACCGGCCGTGGAATCGGGCCAGCCTATGAAGACAAGGCAGCACGACGCGGTATTCGGCTGGCAAGCATACTCAATAAACAACATTTCTCAGCCAGGCTAGCGGAATTGATGGACTACCACAACTTCATGCTGCGCAACTATTTCCAGGTTGCAACAGTCGATTATCAGCAGACTCTTGATCAGTATCTGGAATTGGCAGTGCAGGTGAAGCCCATGGTAGCTGATACCATTGAAATTTTGCACAAACACCGTAAAGCTGGCGATAAGCTGTTATTCGAAGGTGCGCAGGGGTCGCTGTTAGATATTGATCATGGCACCTACCCCTATGTAACTTCGTCGAACACAACTGCAGGTGGCTGTGCTACCGGTAGCGGCTATGGCCCTTTGTATCTGGACTATGTGTTAGGCATAACCAAGGCGTACACAACACGGGTTGGTTCTGGCCCTTTTCCTACCGAGCTTTTTGATGATGTGGGCAAGCACCTGGCCTCAGTAGGCCATGAGAAGGGCGCTACCACCGGAAGGGACAGACGCTGCGGATGGTTTGATGCCTGTGCTGTTAAGCTGGCGATGCGAATAAACAGTGTCTCAGGAATTTGTTTAACCAAACTGGACGTTCTGGACGGATTGGAAACCATTAAGGTGTGTACCGGCTATACGGGTGTTGGTGACAATACCTCGGCCAGCTTGATGGATATCGAAAGCTATAAGTGTCTCCAGCCCATTTACCAGGAGCTGGCGGGCTGGAATGAATCGACGGTGGGTGCCAGGAACCTGGATGATTTGCCGCAAAACGCAAGAGACTACATTCAGTATCTGGAGAAAACAGTAGAGGTGCCAGTTGACATTATTTCAACCGGGCCAGATCGTGAAGAAACAATTATCCTCAGGCATCCCTTCGATAGTCAGGGCATCAGGTAGAACATCAATCAAGCGGCCAGAGGCAGGCCGCGCCAATAGCACCACCGGCCTCTCCAAATTCCGGCACAGAAAGCTGCGTTAACAATTTGTCCGCAAACACATGCTTTTCATCAATTCCGGAACATCTTTGCAGAGCTGTCGAATAGCAGAAAGTTCGTCACCAGGCACAATCATCTCCGCTTCCAGCACATTGATCCCCGTTGCCAGACGGCGAGCGAGTTGCCGACAATCCAGTTCAATTGACGCACCAGAGACCCCGCAAATACCAACATTTGAATAAAAATAAGTAAATGGGCTGGCCTTTACTTATCCTGGTTGGCTGTCCTGTTGTTGAAAACTATTCACTAACTGATATCGAGGCTAAGTATCGGAAATCATTGAAATAATGCCGCTGAGCATGCAGTGACACAGACAAAAAGAGCTGCCGCAGCATTTTCTTTTTGCCATCAGCGGGATGAAGATAAGCACCTGAAACTACTAGATATTGTTTGACTTAATCTTGTTTACACTATATGTTGCGCTGCATAGACACAGCTAAATTATTGATTTTTCGAAGTAAGAAACGCTGTACGGTGATTAATTTGAGTGAATCTTGTCTCAATAGAGTGCTGCTCGGAAACCAGGATTAGCGATAGTAAGAACAGTAAACCAACGCAGCGAAGGCAGAAAATTCACATTTGCTGTCCGTGCTACATTGATCGGCGCTAGAAGTAGCCACCAATAGCTGGAGTTATCTGGAGTTATAAGGAATGAATAAAACTGCTAAAGCAACTCAGGAAGCTATATTAGAAAAGCCTCTTAATGACGCGATTCAGGAAGCTATTCAGGAAGCGAAAGCCGACAGTGACCTCAATTTCCTAAAGAAGCAGAAAGAAGACAAAATAAAAATGAAGCTCAATCAATTTGCCCGGGAACTTTCCCGGGTTAAAGAGCAGCGAGATCAACAGCAGGCCGTCAAGCTCAAAAACCCCGACAGATGAGACTGTGCAAAATCCACTATTCGTCATTCCTGCGCAAGAGACTGTGCAAATTCACCATTTGTCATCCCTGCACCACCCTGTCATTCCCGCACCACCCTGTCATCTCTGCACCATCTCCGTCATTCCTGCGAAGGCAGGAATCCAGTAAAACACGCAAACCGACAAGGGCTTTCCATATATAACACGAACTGGCGTGGGTTTCTTGCACAGTCTCGAAAGCAGGAATCCAGTAAAACAGACAAACCCGCCACGGTTTGCGCAGTCTCACCTCCCCCGTGTTTTCCCATTATTACAGCGTCTCATAGTGTCCCTGATCGCGTTCTGGCGATGAAATCACCGGCATAAAGCGTTACACTGGATTCCTGAAATGAACACCGTGGCCGGGCTGGATTCGACATCGCCATGTACCCGTAGCGAACTAGAGCGAACCAGAGCTAAAGAGAGGAATATCCAACATGCCAGGTAGCAGAATGTACAAACCTGTTTTCGCCTTGCTATTTATCGCCAGCGCAGTGGTGTCCTGTACCGATGCAACAGACTATTCCCCGTTGCTTCGTGCGGAGCCGGCTGCTGGTTCTGTGTTACATAGAGCACCCCGAAATTTGCGCCTTTACTACGACGCCTTGCCAGATGTGTCGAACAGCAGCCTAAAATTGACCGGCCCCGAAGGCGAGTATGAGCTGCGCGGTTTTCATACCATGGACGCTGATGACTTGATGATAGAAATAACCAACCCATCTGTTCCAGACGGCGATTATGTGGTCGCTTGGACAGCGGTGGTGGGAGATGATCCTTCAGTGTATAAGGGAGCATACAATTTCTCCGTGGTAACAGATCGCTAGTTGCAGATGGGGCTACGCATGGCCGCCGCTTTTGCAAGCGGGTCGTATTCTTACACGTGAAGTATTGCTGTTTTCGTAATGAAGCGTATTGAGCAATCGAGTTATGAGTTCAAATATCTACTCCTTTTTATTGTTTAAGTCGTTGTATCAGCCAGCCGAGGCATTCAAACAACTGTCGCAGATAAACCCGTCAGCGGTTGCTATTTTGTTCCGCTATTCCCTTTGGCTGCTGCTGCTGCCTCCCACATTCTCTCTCATAGGCGCAGCAAACTTCGGCTGGCGTCTGGGTGCTGCCGAACCTCTGTTAATGACCAGACAATCCCTGTTATTGGTCAGTGTTGCTTACTTTCTTGTGTTGGTAACAGGCTTACTGAGCACTGCTTTTATCAGCCGTTGGATGGCTTCAACTTATAGCGCCAATACCTCCCCGGGGCGTCATGTCGCGCTGATTACGATAGTAGGCGAACCTCTTGCGGTAGCCAGCTTCGCTCACCTTTTTCCAGATGTTCTGGTGAATATTCTGATTCTCATACCGACGATGATTTGGAGTATGTATTTGCTCTACAAGGGTATCCCCATCGTATTGGAAACCACATCAGAGCGGGGCATGCTGATGGCGTCATCCCTGGTTGCCTGGTTGCTGGTGGCGGCAGTGAGTCTGCTGGGTATGAGCATGATGTTCTGGACCCTGGGGGTGGGGCCGTTGCTGGGCGTATAAGCAAACGGACACGCCGGGTAGTTGAGACCGAACAAATAGCTGAGACCGAACAAATAGCTGAGACCGAACAAATAGCTGAGACCGAACAAATAGCTGAGAATGAACGAAACAAGGCACGGAAGAATTTGAATGACTGAAGCAAGCAACAATCCCCGGCAGGATTTGTACCATGACAAGGTTGTTATCCAACTGATCCAGTTTTCCATAATCTGGGCACTGCTGGCGATGATGGTCGGGGTCTATATTTCCGCTGAGTTACTATGGCCTGAAATAGACTTTGGACAATTCTGGCTCTCGTTCGGACGTCTGCGGCCTTTGCATACCAACGGAATTATTTTCGGCTTCGGTGTTTCTGCACTAATGGCCACGGCCTTTTACAGTGTACAACGGACTTCCCATATACCCTTGTTCGCCCCTAAACTCGCCTGGTTCTGCTGCTATGCCTGGCAGTTGACGGTTTTGGCGGGTGGCTTGTCTTTATTGGCCGGCTGGACTACGTCGAAAGAATATGCGGAGCTGGAATGGCCTCTCGACATAGCTATTGCTGTTGTTTGGCTGTGTTTCGGCATCGTTTTTTTTGGCACCATAGCCACCAGGAGAATCAGGCCGATCTACATTTCCAATTGGTTTTATGGCGCATTGATTATTGTCATCGCGATGCTGCATATTGTTAATAGTTTGGCGATACCTGTCTCAGCAGGAAAGTCCTATTCGATCTACGCCGGTGCTCAAGATGCCGTGGTGCAATGGTGGTATGGCCACAATGCGGTTGGCTTTTTACTGACCGGAGGGTTTCTCGGCATGATGTATTACTTTTTGCCGAAGCACGCTGGTCGGCCAATTTGGAGTTACCGACTTTCTGTCGTGGCGTTTTGGGCATTCACCTACAGTTATATATGGGCAGGTCCTCACCATCTTCATTACAGTGCCGTTCCGGAATGGGTGCTGTCGCTGGCCATGGTGATGAGCGTAATACTCCTGGCACCGTCATGGGCCACCATGATTAATGGCATCATGACGGTAAGTTCTGCTTCAGAGAAACTGAAAACTGACCCGGCGCTTAAATTCATCGTTCTGTCACTTGCGTTCTATGGGCTGGCTACATTCGAAGGGCCAATGATGTCATTCCCAAGTATCAATGTGGTAAGTCATTTCACGGATTGGACTATTGGCCACGTTCACTCCGGCGCTCTAGGCTGGAACGCCATGATTACTTATGGCACTTTCTATTTTATGGTGCCGCGCCTGGTGGGTGCCGAACTCTATAGTGTACGCCTGGCAAACGTGCATTTCTGGATGGCGCTGGCGGGAACCATGCTTTACATCATGGCGATGTGGGGCGCCGGCGTTTCTCAGGGTCTGCTGTGGTTGAGTCTGGATGAAATCGGCGAACTCAGCTTCAGTTTCAAGGACATCATGTCAAGCATGGGGCCCTATTATGCACTGCGTCTCATAGCAGGATTGATCTTCCTCGGTGGTACTGTCTTGATGGCTTATAACCTGTTCATGACATTGGCTGGAAAGCACGCGGTTAAGGTGCAGGTGCCCAGCGTAGACCCGGCATTTGGAATACGCTCATGAGCGCTCTTTCGCTACACAAAAAAATGGAAGAAAACACGGGGCTTTTAATATTCGGTATTCTTTTGGTATCGGCTATAGGTGGTTTGGTTCAGATTCTCCCGCTGTTAAACCAGCAAGATTTACAAACGGCTACAGCGCATACACGAGTTTATAGCGCAGTCGAATTAACAGGTCGCGATATCTATATAAGGGAAGGTTGCAGTGTGTGTCACACCCAGCAGATAAGGCCGCTTATAGCGGAGGTCGAACGCTATGGTCCTTATTCGAGAGCTGGGGAATTCGTTTATGATCGACCTTTTCTTTGGGGTTCAAAGCGAACTGGTCCAGATCTGCATCGGGTAGGCGGAAAATTTTCTGACGACTGGCATCGAATTCACTTGATCGACCCACGAGCGGTAATAGCTGAAAGCATCATGCCCGCTTATCCCTGGCTGGCGAAACGAGAAGCGAGTCGGGCTGGCAACATCACGGCCAAATTGCGAGTACTCAGAATACTGGGTCACCCCTATAGTGACCAAGAAATTGCTGGCGCCGATAGTACATTGGAAGGGCTTATGGAAATTGACGCGCTTATCGCTTACCTGCAAATGCTGGGCACCGGTCTTAGCGAGGATATTTCAATATGACATTGTTTATTTTCCTGGGCGATATGTTGGTGATGGCATTTATGATCGGTCTGGCTATCTGGTTCACGAACAAGAGCAACGATGAGCAAATCAGTGAAGCCGCACGAATACCATTAGAGGATGAAGACTACCATGGCTGATCTGCCCACAGGTTTTTGGAGTGGCTGGATCATCGTTCTGACCGCTGTTTCTATGGCTACGCTGACGTGGCTAATCCTGAGTGTTTATTTCGCGCCACAAGCAAGCGAAGACCTGGATGCTGAGCCGGTATGGGATAATGATTTACGCGAAGGCTCCAGGGCACCTCCTTTTTGGTGGTTCTGGATGATACTGGCGACCCTGGTTTTCTCGCTGGTGTATCTCATGTTGTATCCCGGGCTCGGTTCCTACAAAGGCTTGTTAAATTGGTCGCAAGGTTCGCGCATCGTTGAAAGCTATGGAAATTATGCTGCGAGCTTTGAGCAAGTTAGAACTACTATTGTGCAGACGAGTCTGGCGGAAATTCAGAATGATTTGCAACTCATGCAAACCGCTGAGCGAATTTTCAAGCGAGAATGCTCTGCCTGTCACGGCCCGGATGCGCGGGGTCAAGCGTCACTCTTTCCAAATTTGATGGACATTGATTGGCAATGGGGTTCCAGTGTCGAGCAAATTGAACAAACAATTCGCTCAGGAAGAACTGCGAATATGCTTGCCTGGCAATCTATTTTAGGCGATGACAATATTGATCAGGTATCGGACTACGTTGCGCAGTTCGGAGCGCCGGGGACAGACTCACATCCTGGCAAGGCTGTGTACCAACAAAACTGCGCGGCCTGTCACGGTCTTGATGGGGCTGGAAACCCCTTGTTAGGTGCGCCAAATCTGGCTGATAATATTTGGTTGTATGGCGGAGATATTGAAACAATCAAGGCATCAATTGCTTCAGGAAGAAATGGAGTGATGCCCGCTTTTGCAAGCCGTCTGGATGACACCCAGATAAAGCTGTTGGTGGCCATGTTGGCGCGTTAGGCAAGCTGTCTCCATCTACCACGGCTAATTTCAATCTCCAGGTATTTTAATGCTTGTTCGATACTCTTGGCGACTCCCCATTCATCACCCCTATTGTCATCGCCAATAATAAAGTTTTCCTGCGCGCGGCGAAGAATAGGCTGTGCCAGACATCGCTGATGTGTTATTCCCTGTATGCCAGGCAGGGCAATCAGATTTTTTCAGGGTCGACTAAATACGGAGAGTAATTTCTCAGATGTTGCTGTTGCATAAGGCGTTGATCATTTGCCTGTGGTGATCAACGGGCTTGTTTTCTCATTTATATATCGCGATAGTACTATGGCGATAGACAAACGATGCCCAGGCAAATTTCAGAATAAGAACCCGAAGCCATTAAGCAAGCTGTAGCTGCTTTCCCCACAGGCGCGTTGATTGAAGCTATTAGTAATGCGCTGGGGCATGAATTTAAAGTCGGACTTTGCAGCGTCGTCTGGCTCTTCTTATCGATAGAAATCAACTGGTACTGGAAGGTAGTGCGTGTGCTGGCCGTTATAAGTTGTCACCCATTACTGCAACTGCTGAAATACAATCAAGACCTCTCGTTGCGGCGACATCTGCGAGAGATTGGTGGCACACAACAGAGCTTTTGAGTGTTCCTGTGCCCGCTATTCAGCAGTGCGCCAATCTCTGGGCGAGCCTGACCGGTTTCGGCTTCAGTATCGAGAGGCTATTGCCTCGGTCGAGTGAAGCGTAAAATTGTGAGCAAGCATTTTAACAGTGAATTCTGTGATGAAGAACAACAACGCCACCAATTCTAGCCAGGAAATTGAGCGTATCAATCAACGACTTCAGGCTTTGGAAGAAGAAAAATCTCGACTCCTTGCTCGCAAAGCGGCGCTTGAACCAACAACTTCTAATTTGATTGCTACTTCGTCCACATTGGCAGCAAAAGATAAAGTGGCGTTATTCCAAAAATTCTTTGTCGGGAGGGAAGATATTTATGCCTTCCGTTGGGAGAACAAAGCAGGTAAAAGTGGTTACTCGGTCGCTTGCCACAATGAATGGCAGCCCGGTCTTTGCAATAAACCAAAAATCAAATGTGGCGATTGCAGTAACAAAGCCTACAAGGCGTTAGAGTCTAAAACTGTCTATGGCCACCTGTCTGGTATTCAAACCGTTGGGCTGTACCCACTTATGCGCGACGATACCTGCCAGTTGCTGGCAGTGGATTTTGATAAGTCGGATTGGCAGCAGGCCGCCAAAGCATTCGCTCAGGTGTGTAGCGATCACACTATTCCTTATGCAATTGAACGTTCCAGGTCGGGAAATGGTGCGCATATCTGGGTGTTCTTTGAAGGCAAAATCCCGGCAAGGGATGCACGTCGTTTAGGCTTCGGCCTGCTCGACCGGGCGATGGAAAACTATCCGCGGCTGTCGTTCGGCTCTTATGACCGGTTATTTCCAAATCAGGATTCATTGCCAGGCGGTGGCTTTGGTAATTTAATTGCGCTTCCCTTGCAATATCAGCCTCGCCAAATTGGCAATTCCGTATTTGTTGATCAAAACCTGGTGGCTCACCCGGATCAATGGCAATTTCTTCACAGTCTGGCAAAACTTCCGCTTAATAAATTGCACCGACTTTTACAACAATTTGATGAGAACATTCCCGAGTTGACTACAAAACCCTGGGAACAAGGTGTTCCTGTTGCGCGAACCAAAATCAGCGACTGTCCCGTCCGGATAAAAATGGTACTGGCTAACCAGATGTTCATTCCCGTCAATGCGTTACCATCAAAATTGCTGGCACGGTTAAAGCGGCAAGCCAGTTTTGCCAATCCAGTTTTCTTCAAAACGCAGGCTATGCGTTTTAGTACGCATGGCATTCCCCGGTATATCAGCCTGGCTCGCATCGAGCAGGATTACCTCGTTATCCCTCGGGGTTGTCTGGAACCTGTCATTGAATTACTCAGGGAGCAAGATATTGCTGTTGATATCGATGATAAGCGAACGCCAGGAAAGCAGCTAAAAGGCATTCGCTTTCTGGGTGAACTGCGGGGCAACCAGAAACAGGCAGTGAAAAAATTAACTGCTCATGATACCGGCATTCTGCATGCGCCAACGGCATTTGGTAAAACGGTAACCGCCATTGGCGTTATCGCTAAACGCCGGGTGAACACCCTGATACTAACGCATACCCGCCAGTTGCTTGATCAGTGGAAGGCGTGTTTGTCGGTTTTTCTGGAAGGGGTTGATATTGGCGTGGTCGGCGGAGGCAAACGTAAGCCAACGGCTTGTATTGACATAGCTACTTACCAAAGCCTGCTTAAACGCAAAGACAATAGTATTGATCCTGTGCTATTGGATTACGGGCAGGTGATTATCGATGAGTGCCATCATATTTCTGCGCCTGACTATGATCGTCTGTTGTCAGAAGTCCGCGCCCGGTATGTTTTGGGGCTGACCGCAACACCGGAGCGGCAGGATGGTCATCAACCGATTATTTTTATGCAAGCCGGGCCTATTCGCCACCAGGTTAAAACGGATAAGCATACCCGGTTTGAACGGCGCGTCTATGTCAGAACTGTTTTGGATATGCCGCCTGATCATTTAGTCTCGGAAGATCGAAAACCACATATCGCTGATGTCTATCGGTGGCTGATGGAGTCTGAAACTCGCAATGTGCAGATTGTGAAAGATATTGGAACCCAGATTGATGACGGCGCCAATCCATTGCTGCTGACTGAACGCCGGGAGCATGCAGAATTCATTAGCCAACAGCTTGCCGATAAAGGCTATGAAACTGTCGTTTTACGCGGAGCCACGCGAACCAAAGAGCGTGAAGAGGCGATGGAAAAAGCGAAAACAGCGCAAGTGTTAGTTGCCACTGGAAAATATATTGGTGAAGGGTTTGACCTGCCGAGGCTCGATACCCTGTTCCTCGCCTTGCCAATTTCCTGGAAAGGGTCGCTTGCACAATATGCAGGTCGTCTACATCGAGTGGCTGACAGTAAAGATAAGGTAGCGATTTACGATTATGTTGATAACGCTCTGCCCATGTTGCAGCGTATGTTCCAGCGGCGATGCAAAGGCTATGCGACGATGGGATACACGCTGGTTTATGACACTGATGCAGAGTCGGTTCAGTCGGAATTGGCTGTTTAGCGGTTTGTGTCCGCAGCTAAAATACCCGCCCAGCTATCGCTAACCCTTAGTTTTTTATTATCCGCTGCCAGGGCTGCATTCCAGGGTAGGGACTGTGCAAAAATCCAATATTCATCATTCTTGTACCCCCGCCATTCCCGCACCACCCTGTCATTCCTGCGAAAGCAGGAATCCAGTAAAAAACACAAACCGGCAAGAGTTTTCCGCCAGTAACACAACCTGGCCAGGGTTTCTTGCACAGTCTCGTAGCAGGTTCCAGTTTTCCAGCCTGGTCAGCCAGTTAATCATGCCCAGTGCCAGATCGGCTTTGCCGGGTTTGCCAGCCGGGCCATTGTTCTTCCGAACGCCCGCCGTCTTGATGGCCTCAGGCTGGCTCCTGCGGCAGTGATCCCGGTAGACTACGTGGCTAATACTGATGGCACTGAAGGGGCTTGAGGCGCGCCCGTTTAACTCGATATAGAACAAGAATGATGGCTTATACATAACCGTTCCATCCAAAATCGTTAACTGAGTACTGACAATGCGTAGAGCAAGGGTTTTGGAGTAAACCTCTCGGCACGGTTTGCTGTAATGGTCAGCCATAAAACTTGAAAGAGAGATTCACATGCTCTTGAAGCACCGGCGGCACTCTATCTGGAGATTTGATCTGAAGATTTGGGTGTAAAGAGATACTGATGCTGGATCACGTCAGTGTATTCATATAGGATGTAAAAGTACTCGCGTTTTAGGGAGCTTTTACAGGATTTAGACATGGACAAATTGGCAGAACAACGGTCAGGATTGGTGAGAAGGAGCAGTCAATTCAAACGGCTTTTCTTACTAATTATAATTGTGAGTCTATTCAGTCCAACTGTCTTTTCCGCAACGACAAAGCTTTTCTATTTTAGAAATGGTGTTTCCGGTTGGAAAGGTGGATTTGCAACTATGGAACAGTGTGAAAAGGGAGCCAGGGCAAGTAAGCATTTGCCGGGGGAATACTACTGTAGTGTAAATCGAAACCAGGCCTGGGAACGCAGGTTGGGGTGGCGATCGGCTGTCTCTTCCGCAACGACAAAGCTTTTCTATTTTAGAAATGGTGTTTCCGGTTGGAAAGGTGGATTTGCAACTATGGAACAGTGTGAAAAGGGAGCCAGGGCAAGTAGGCATTTGCCGGGGGAATACTACTGTAGTGTAAATCGAAACCAGAAATTGGAACGCAGGTTGGCGTGGCGACGATAAGGGAAGCAGGGGACGCCCATAACCTGGACAACCTAAGGCGTTAAGTTATCCAGGTTTAACTTCGCCTCTCCACAGTGCTTATGGCTCAGTTTCACCCATGTAGAAAAAACTTGCTGGCTAATGCCAGGCCGCTTTCCGATTTCAGCCAAGCTCAGGAGACTCTGCAAGAAATCCTCGCCAGGCTGCGTTACAGGGGGAAACCCAAATCGACCAGATGGTTTATAAATTTTATGACCTTAGCGATGATGAGATAAAAATTATTGAAAATAACGCCACTCATGGCCCGTCATTTCTGCGAAGCATGTCCCCGCGTAGGCGGGGAGCAGGAATTCAGTGACTAATGCTATGAGCCACAAACAAGCCGCCGTTTACATTCTGGCAAGTAAGCCTGATGGCAACCTTATACACTGGTGTCACATGTGGAAAACCCTTGCGGGTTTGGGTGTTTTGCTGGATTCCTGCCTTCGCAGGAATGACGGGGGGTGCGGGAATGACGAGGATGGTGCAGGAATGACGAGGATGGTGCAGGAATGACCAATGTTGGATTTTTGTACAGTCTCTCAAGTCGAGCTGTTCAGCTCCCCGGTAACAGATCAACGACCTGGCTGCTGCCGGATTGTTTCCTCGTGCTTTTGTTGTTACGTATTCCTTTTTAATTTGACAATGATTGCCCATGCCAGACAGTGTGACTGGCTTCAAATCAGGCATTGACCCAAGTGATTTAAAAAACCTGCTTGTCGGTAGCTTCGCGGAAGATGGGAAGATGTGACGGTGTTCCAGACCGCATCCGATGACATGATAGCAGCCACCAGATCCCAATTCCTGGCATGGCTCGAATGTAATCTATGCGCCACGCTATCGTCAGAATATGACTGCCTAAGCTGGTAAGTTATGCGTGTCCTCCAGGTCAATTATTGCGAAAACAAGAGCACTTAACAGCAATGTGGTCAGTGCTACGCCCAGCAAGGCACTAATACCGGCAATATCGGCTGCCATGCCTCCCAACACCGGCCCGGCGGCGGAACCCAAACCTTGCGCTGCGGCAATCAGTACAACAAAGTGCCCCTTGTTGTCGAGTACCGCGAGGGTTGCCATCTGGTAGGGCATCACAAAACCTGTGCCTAAACCCAAACCGATAAAGCCCGCCGCGTAGAACCACACCGATGTGGCGCCGAACAGTGCTAAAATAGCGGCAGCCATAACGGCGAGGCCAACAAATAGAGAAAAGCGCCGCCCCAGCCTGGTGCCCAGAAGCGTAGCGAATACCGAACCGCCAGCAGAGGCCAGCAGGTTAAAGGCGATAATCGGATTCGTAACGCCGCGGGTTAATCCCGCATTGACACCAATGCGTTCGGCAAAGGCCCATATAGAGGCGAAAGCAAGACCGGTAGCGAGAATGCCGATTAGCGCCAGTATTATCGCTGGAGGGGGTCGGTAAGATAAAGTGCCCTGCGTTTCTTCTTCGGCCAGGCGGGAAGGGATTAATAACGCAGCGATACCCAGTACGCCAATAATGGCACTGAGAAGTAAGGCTGCACCGCTAAGGCCATTGGCGGGAATAACATAGTGGCCAATGATAAAAGCAATAGCGGCCAAGACCGTGTAGGAAATAACAATACCAAGTGCAAAATTTCTATCGGGGTTATCGGTGCTGGCAAAAATACGGTAGTAGATAGCCCAGAATGAACCCATCATAAAGCCGATAACAATGACAGAGAAAAGACTGGTCTTGTACGTTTCAGCATCCTGGAGAATATACAGGGCGGCGATAATGGCGACCGTGGCGACAATCGTTACCCCGCGCCAATTAAATCGGGCCACCCACCACAGGGCGCTGACAGATGCCAGGGTAAAACCAAGCAAGTAGCCAGAACCCAGGGAGCCAGCCTGCGTTTGGCTTAAACCACCAGAATCCATTTGCAGGCCGATAAAATAGGGCAGGAAAGCCCAGAACAGACCACCTGCTGTATAGAGTGCCAGTGCTCCGGCACGGGTTGATAGGCTGTTGTTATCCACTGTAGATTACTCTTGTTCTTACTGAGACCTGATATGTCTTTGCACGGTAGTTCTTTTGCGCCATCAAAAGTGCTGTCAAAAGCGTACTGAATGGGTCGTTTATCAGTAGAAACTCCCTCATTCCGTGCGCTTTTTCCTTATTATACGCTGGTTTGAAAATAATACGGTAGATCAACTTGACTAGTCAACCAGTATTTGCGCTATACTAACTAACCACGGAATAGACTGACAATAAACCTTCATGACTAAAATTATTCACCACCATAAAAAAAGAAAGCCTCTCTATCTGCAAATCGCCAGTGAATTGCGTCAGGGTATTGTGGCGCAGAAGTGGCAGCCAGGAGACTTGCTGCCCAGCGAAACCATCTTGTCGAATGATTACGGTGTGGCTCGGGGAACTGTTGTTAAGGCGATAGAAGTACTGCTTCAGGAGGGCCTGGCGCAACGCAGGCAGGGCGTAGGCACCTTTGTGAGTCGTCCGGCTCTGCACCGCCAACCGGGTTTTCTGCAAGGGTTTGCAGAAACGGTTTTGGGTCAGGGGCGCGTACCTTCGCAGCAATTACTGGAGGTACGTGAGATGCCTCGCAACGAAGCACTGCAATACGGTTGTCACGAGCCAGCTATATTAATGCACCGTATCAGGTTCGTTGACGATATTCCCTGGGCAATCCACAAAAGCCTGATTCCATTACCAGTGGCCAAAAACATACCGGCATTACAAGTGGGCGGAAAACTCGTCCGCGAGGCAGCCAACTTTTCCCTCTTTCAGGCTTTTGGCGACGCCGGTTATGTTACTGATCATGCAGACGAAAGCGTGCAATCCAGGCTGGCGACCCAAGCCGAAGCTGCCATGTTAAAAGTTGAATTGCCAGCAGCAGTGATGATGGTACACCGCAAAAGTCATGACCCCCATGGCCAGCTATTGGAGTTAATCGAAGCAGTATATCTTGGAGGTTCCTATACCTACGCTACGCGGCTGGTAAGGACTTACGGCATGGCAGCACTGCATACTATAAAGCCCCAGCACGGAGATAGGGGTGATAGGGGAGACAGGGGTATTTAAAGCGCATGGGCAGCAGTGATTGCAACAATATCCCAAAGGAGCCAGCGGCTCTGCTGTTGGTTGATGTGCAGAATTCATTCTTCCACCCTTCTGGTGCTAACTACTATAAGGCAGTAGAGGAGATTATTGACAATTTGCAGCGGCTGCTTGAATGCGCCCGCTCATCTGCCAGTGTCATTATTCATGTGCGTGAATGGCACCGTCCTGATACAGATGATTTTGAACAAAGGAAATTGCCGGAACACTGTATCCGTGGCAGCCATGACGCCGAGTTTTTTGAAGGCTTTGGTCCCGCCAACGGCAACAATGAGTTTTTGATCAATAAACGCCGCCTGAGTGCTTTTTTTGCCACGGATCTGGATTTATTACTGCGGGAACAGGGTATTAGCCGATTGGTTATTGCTGGCTGCAAGGCTAACGTGTGCATTCGCGCAACCGTTCAGGATGCTTTTTCGTTGGGCTACACGTGCCTGGTTCCACGCTCCGCTGTGAACTCGAACCGCCCGGCTTTGGCTGATGCTGCGCTAGAGGATATTGACCGTTATATGGGCTGGGTGGTCGCCCAGGATGTTGCCGAGGTAGCACTGTCATGAAACAGGCGGTTGCTGTCGGCTATGCCTCGCTGGATTACCCGATGACGCTGGACGGCTATTTCCGGGGCGATCATACAGTAATGGTTAGTCAGCGACCGTCGGATACCTTTCCCAGGCCGGGAGGTTCACCACTTTACGTTGCTCGGAGCCTTGCCAAAGCTGGTGTGGATACGGCTGTTATTACCTGGATTGGCGCTGATTCTCTGGGCCAGTTATTTTGCTGTTATGTGACTGATGATGGCATTAATGATGACGGTATCGCCGTTGTGACACCCGGCTCAACGCCCGTTTGTTTTCTGTTATACCAGCAAGATGGCAGTTGTGGTTGCTGTTTTGACCCGGGATTTATGGGGCGAGAAGAATTGACCGCGAAGCAGCAAGCACTGATCCGTAATGCTGATCTGGTCTGCATTACTGTTGGCCCTGCCGACATCGGAATTCAGGCATTAGCGTTGGCCAGGGACGATGCAATCATCGCCTGGGTTGCCAAAAATGATCCGTTATCATTTTCTGAGCCACTACGCGCACAACTCGGCCAACGCGCCGATTATATTTTTTGTAATGCCCAGGAGCGCACCTGGATTGATAATGCCCTGCAGTGCAGAAGCAAGGCACCACCCTTTATTGTGGAAACAAGGGGTACCGGGAGTGTTTGCGTAATGCGAGGTGATGACTTGTCAGTGCTTCCCGTAAAACCACTTCAGGTAAATGATACTTCGGGGGCAGGAGACACCTTTTCAGGTGCCTGTCTCGCGGCAATAATGAAGGGTGAAACCGCACTTGATGTGATTGCCAGGGCTGGTATTGAGGCTTCTTACAATTTGCTGTCGCAACGCAAAATTGTTTATTAAGCACCAGGTAGATTCGGTAAACAGGTAACAGCAATGAATAAAAAAGAAGCATGGTACATAGGATGCACCAGCGACCAAATTGCAAAAAGAGTGATACTTGTAGGAGACCCTGACAGAGTTTCACGCATTAGTGAGCACCTCGATAATGTCAATCAATTACCAATTCACCGGGGGCTTAAAACTATTACCGGTAGTTTCAACGGCATTGGTGTCACGGTGTCCGCGTTTGGGATGGGAGCGCCAATTGCTGCGATTGTACTCCATGAACTACAGCAACTTGGTGCCCGGATATTCCTTCGAATTGGCACGGCTATCGCTCTTCCACCAGTAGAGCTCGGTGACTTTATTATTGCCAATAAGGCGCATTGCCATGAAGGCACATCCAGAGCTTACGCCATGGCTGATCATGAAACTCAAGCGCATCAGGAAGTTATTGATTCCGCTATTAAGGCGATTACTGACAATGGCGGCAAGTACAGGGTAGGAGATTTTGCCAGCTACGATGGTTTTTATCGGGATATGTTTGCTATTGAAGATGCCTATACCAGCCGGGTGGAACAAAACCTTAACTGTCTCAGTGCCGAAGGTGTGGTAGCCGTTGATATGGAAACTTCCGCGCTGTTGACAGTAGGGCAGGCACTGGGATGTAAAGCCGGTAGTTTGTGTGTGGCAACAGTGAATAGCTTGAAGCACCATAAGATTGCCAACAAGAAGATGGCGATTAGTGAGCAGGACCTTTTTATAATAGCACTGCACACTATTACGAATGTTGAATATCAGGCTTGTATTGAGCAATAAATTTTAACGGGGATTTCGACATGACAGCGGCGAAAAGATATTTTGATTCATTGTCTGAACGATTAGCGACAGCGTTTGAGAACCAGTACGAAGCCATTGAACAGGCGGCTGAATACTGTGCGAATAGTATTGAAAAAGGCAAACTGGTGTTTACCTTTGGTACCGGTCACGGTTCTTTTGCGGCAATGGAAATGTTTCCCCGTACGGGCACCGTGGTTGGTTTTAGGCCCATTGTGGAAAGCAGCATGATTTCTTTTCATCGGGTATTGGGTGATATGGGTGCGCGACAATATCGCTTTATTCATAGTCGAGAAGGTTATGGTTCCGCTATTCTGTCATCGCATCAGATTGACCCGGAAGACAGTATGCTTATTTTTTCCCACTCGGGTATTAATGCAGTAACTCTGGATATAGCCGTCGATGCGCAGAAGGCTGGCATGAAGCTGATTGCGGTAACCAGTATTCCCCACTCCTCCAGTACAGTTTCGCGCCATTCCTGTGGCAAGCGACTGTTCGAACTTGCCGATGTAGTGATTGATACTGGTGTTCCCATGGGTGATGCCGGAATTGATATTGAGGGACTTGAGTACCGGGTAGGTGCCACGTCTACCAGTATTGCTATTGCTCTTGGCCAGGCGATCAATGCAGTCACGGTGGAGAAACTGGTGGCTCGTGGTGTTGAACCCTACATCATGGTTAGCCCGAATACCGCAGACAAAGCGCGGGCCAACATGATTAACGACCGTAATTACGCTGAGTTATGGCGACGTTTACGAGACAGATAGAGGGTTCGCCTTGAACAACACATTTTATTACGACGGTGATTGGCAGCAGCCACTAGCGACCGGGAAATTTACAGTGCTTGACCCGGCCAGTGGCGAAACTCTGGGAATAACGCCACTTGCCGGTGCAGAAGATGTTGATCTTGCGGTAAAAGCAGCACGCAAGGTGCTGCCACTATGGGCTAATACCCACGCCGATGAGCGGGCGAAGATCATTCATCGCGCCGCCGATCTGATAGACAAAAGAATAGACCGTATAGCGGAATTACTGACTTTGGAGCAGGGCAAGCCACTGGCTGATAGTGGTAAGGAAATCAGCTTTGGCACCAGGGTATTGCGTTATTACGCCGAGGAAGGGCGGCGCATTGGCGGCTCGCTCAGGCCGTCGATGTCGATGGATAGCAAGAGCATAGTCAGTTATCAGCCGATTGGTGTTGTCGCTGCCATTGTGCCCTGGAATTATCCGGTTGATATTTACTGTTGGAAAGTTGCTCCAGCGCTGGCAGCCGGTTGTCCGATCATTGTCAAACCACCGCATGAGACACCTTTTGCAATTGCCGAAGTCGTTAGCTGTTTTCACGAGGCAGGGCTGCCTGCGGGGGTATTGGCCAATCTGCCTGGAACAGGGCCGCAGGCCGGGGCAGCCTTGTCTCGGCACCCAGAAATTAATCTGATCTCAGCCACCGCTTCGGTGGCTGTAGGCCAGGATATTATGCGTAGCGCGTCAGTGAACCTGAAACGCCTGTGCCTTGAGCTGGGAGGTCACTCGCCGTTTGTGGTATTGCCTGATGCCGATATCGAAACGGCCGCCAGTGCCGCAGCACGGCGCTCATTTTCTAATATGGGGCAAATTTGTATCAGCGTTAATCGAATTTTGGTGCATCAATCTGTACACAGAGAATTTGTCGATGCCCTTGAGACTATTACCTCGTCAATACAGTTGGGACATGGGATAGAGCCGGGTGTTGACTATGGACCGGTACTAAATTCTGCTGTGATAGAACGGGTTCAAAGACATATAGCTGACGCTGTGTCCCGGGGCGGCAAGCTGATAACAGGCGGTACGGCTGCCAAGTCTTCTGGTTTGGACAAAGGGCATTTTTTCCGCCCGTCGCTGGTTGACGAGGCGCCTTTGAATAGCCTGCCGATGATGGAAGAAAGCTATGGCCCCCTGGCTGCAATTAGTGCCTGCGCATCGACGGATGAATTATTGCAGGTTGCCAATAGCCTTCCTTACGGCCTGGCAGCCTATGTCTATGGATCTGATCTTGAAAGGGCCTGGGCACTTGCCGATAAGTTAGAGTTTGGTGCAGTGGGCATCAATGTCAACGACACCACAGAATTACAGGCACCTTTCGGTGGTTGGAAACTAAGTGGTATTGGCAGCGAATTAGGCCCTGAAGGTTTGCAAGCCCTGCTCCAGCCCAGGCATATTAAAATGCGCGTTAGAAGGCAGTAGTATTTCTCTGTCATTCATCCCCGGGCCACCCGGTCATTCCCGCCGCCACAGTCACTCACAAACTGTAAGTAAGCCAGGTATACTGTTAGCCGGGATTCTCATTTGTAAGCTTATTGTGAAACAGCAAGGCAGGCCGAAGCAAGAGCTGATCTTTGATTACATCCAGTGTTTCTACAATCCTCGCAGAAGGCGAAAGTTGGAAGCAATCAAAAAGAAGAAGTCGAACTTAACTCAACCGTCCGTGGTAACGGACTAAACCCCACGCAGGCAAAGACACCAGGAAGCGCCCTATGAGCAAGCTAGCCAGGTCAAACAACAAAAACGAAAAAGCCGGGCGCAAGCGGCCAACTTCCTACGACGTAGCGGAACTTGCGGGAGTGTCCCAGTCCGCCGTGTCGCGGGTTTTTCAGGATGGGGCGAGCGCCTCCAGGCCCATGCGTGATCGCGTTATGGCGGCAGCCGACAAACTTGGATACCGACCGAATGCCATCGCGCGCGGCCTGATCACGCAGCGATCGAATATGGTCGCGGTCGTTATTTCGAAGTTAACCAACCTCTACTACCCGGAACTGTTGGTGCAATTAACGCAGCATCTTTCCGAGCACGGTGTGCGGGTTTTGTTGTTTGCGCTTGAACACGAAGGCGACACCAGCAAGGTGCTTGAGCCAATATTGCAGTTCCGTGTTGACGGAATTCTTACCGCCGCGATGTTTACGCCGAAACAACTCAAGACCATCGAAAATGCACAAATCCCGGTCATTCTTTACAACCGTGCGCTAAAAGATAATCTCGTCAGCTCTGTTCGCTGTGACATGGAACAGGGCGAACGCTGGCTCGTTGACGGGCTGGTTCGAGCCGGGCACAAATCTTACGGTATTGTTGGAGGGCCACTCGATAACGTCGTCGGAATTGAACGAAAAAGCGGCGCACTGAATGAATTAGCCAGACTCGGCGTGACAGATATCACTACCGTGAGTGCCGAGTACGGATATGTGACCGGGCGCGAATGTTTCGTGCAACTCGTAGAAAAACGAGGCAGCCCGCCCAGCGCAGTTATCGCAGCCAGCGATGCGATAGCAATAGGTTGCATCGATGAGGCACGCGAGGGATTCGGATTGAGTGTACCCGACGATATTTCAGTCGTGGGTTTTGATGGAGTCGGTCCGGCCCGTTTTGCCGCCTACGATGTGACCACTATACGCCAGCCCGTGCAACGCATGACTCAATCTGCTGCGGCCATGCTGATAGAGCGAATCGAAAACCCGCACCTGTCGCCTGAGAAACGTACATTTTCTGGTCGACTGATTCGCGGCAGTTCGGCGCGCTTTGTACCCGAGGATGCGTAGGGAAGCGGTGCCGGGCTGCATATACACAGAAGCCACCAATCCGTAATCTGCTGCGTCATCGCTAAAGAGACTGTGCAAAAATCCAACCTTCGCCATTCCGGCACCATCCTGTCATTCCTGCGCAGGAGACTGTGCAAAAAACCCACCACCACTGGTCACATTCTCATTACTGCCCTAATCCACCGACCTTGCTGGCATTTCAAACCAATACACCATCTCTGCAAAAATACCCAATAATTACAGCAATAAACATCCAAAACCTGGCTCAATTATGATACAATAACGAACATAACTAACTGATTCTAATCATTAAACAGAGGCTTTATGAGTGATTACATACACGGTTTAAATCGCCAGCAACAACTGTTATTCCCAGAGCGGCTAGAGGATCGGCGAGAATGATCCGGTTCGTGCCATTGATGCCTATGTGGATAGTTTAGAAGTTGAGGCCTTGGGCTTTAAGACAAGATATAGCGACAAAAATAACAATGGCCGCCCCGCCTTTTGCCCAAAATTGATGTTGAAACTCACTGCTGTCCCGTTAAGGAGAAATAAAAAGGTCTGATTCCGCCACAATTGATACAATGAGATTGTTTAGAAAACAGTGTATTAATAGAGGGAACCAGACCATGGCGCATTGTAATACGATCCTGTCACAAATACTAAAACTTGTTCCGAGACATGAATTTGAGACCCTTGCCAAACAACATCATTCAGGTCGTGCTTTTCGTAAAGCCTCCCGCTGGTCACAGTTTGTGTCGCTGACGATGGCTCAATTGTCCGGTCGAAACAGCTTGCGCGATATCGTGGACAATATGTCGGCGCAAATGCATCGCCTTTACCACCTGGGTAGCGCGAAGCTGTCGCGGTCTAACCTATCGCGCATCAATGAAGATAAGCCTTATGCTCTGTACGAAGCGCTGTTTGGAAAACTGTTAACTCGCTGCCAGGGCGTGGCACCTGATCATAATTTCAGATTTAATCACCCGCTGTATTCGCTGGACGCTTCCACCATCGACTTGTGTTTGTCTGCGTTTCCCTGGGCTGATTTTCGCACCACCAAAGGAGCGATTAAACTGCACGTCGGGTTGAATCATGCGGGTTATTTGCCCGAGTTTGTGACTATCACAGAAGGGAAGAAGCACGATGTAACAGTGGGCCGCAGGCTCAGCTTTCCCAAGGGAAGTATTGTTGCGATTGATAAAGCCTACAATGATTACGCTTGGTATAAACAGTTGACAGATAAGGATATTTTCTTTGTTACCCGGCTTAAGAACAATGCAAAATACCGTATTATCGAGCGTCGACCAGTGCTGAAAGGAAAAGGTTTGACCTGTGATCAAACGATAGAATTCACTGGCCCCCAGGTCTCCAGGAAATGTCCAGTCCGCTTAAGGCGGATTGGCTACAAAGATGCGGAGACGGGTAAGCACTATGTGTTTCTAACGAACAATTTCAAACTGGCAGCCAGGACGATCGCCGATATCTACAAAGCCAGGTGGCAAGTAGAATTATTTTTTAAGTGGATAAAACAGAACCTGAAAATAAAATCGTTTGTTGGCACGAGCAAAAATGCAGTGATGACTCAAATATGGATAGCGATGTGCGTATACCTGCTAATAGCGTTTCTGAAGTTTCAGTCAGCACTCACAAAAAGTATGCAGCAGCTATTGCGATTACTACAGCTCAATTTATTTGATAAGCGTGACCTGATGGCGCTGTTGAGGGGTGATCCACCTGATGGCAGGCTGCCTGATGTTAATCAAATGGCACTCATATGAAAGTTAACGGGACAGCAGTGACAAAAAGACTAAGGTGAATTTGAGCGCCAATTACTCAAAGACTCTAAAAGAAGCACCTTCTTTTTATTCAAATCTGAATCCAAAAAATGAATTGGGGTGGCTATTTTTAGCACAACATCACGGGCTGCCTACAAGGTTATTGGACTGGCCATTGCAGAAACAATTTCGTGGACATCAATACCCAGCGTCACTTTCTTACAGTGGCGCGGGGCTAACTGCAAAGGCTTTATTGACCTTCCTTGACCTCCACCCAGGCAGCCTGGGTTTTCGGCTGGCTTCCAACCTGCCTGAGCCAATCTCCAGGCGTGGTCGCAGTCTTGGTATCCAACACGGTTGACGTCAGACAACAGTGCGCAGTGCCTCACCATCCTGTAAGGTGACGATCTGCCAGGCCGGTATTGCTCAGACAGGCTCGTCAATCCTTGCCATGTTCTGCTGTTTTGCTGCAATCATGGAATGGCGGCAATTGAATTGATTGACACAGGGGCGTATTCTTTCTGCGAGAGTTTGGCCACACCCTTAAATAGACAGCAAGCCGTGAGGTAAAGCATGATTAGTGCCGCAGAACAGCCCAAGAAAACCGTTACAGTGCAAGGGAAAACCATGAGTTACGTGGAAATGGGCACGGGGGATCCGATTATCTTTCAACACGGCAATCCAACGTCTTCCTATCTTTGGCGCAATGTCATGCCGCATTTGCAGGGCCAGGGTCGCTGCATAGCGATTGACCTTATTGGCATGGGCGATTCGGATAAGCTGGATAATTCAAATGCCGGCAGCTACACCTTTGTACAACAGCGGGAATATTTGGACGGCGCGCTGGAAGTGCTTGGAGTGAACAGCAATGTAACTCTGGTTATTCACGATTGGGGGTCAGCCCTGGGTTTCGATTGGGCCAATCGCCATCGTGACGCTGTAAAGGGGATTGCCTACATGGAAGCCATTGTAAAACCGCTGGGTTGGGTCGATTGGCCGCAGGCAGCTCGCGCAGTATTCCAGGGGTTTCGGTCTGAAGCAGGTGAAGAAATGGTGTTGGAGAAGAACAGCTTCGTTGAGAAGGTGCTGCCAGGTTCCGTTCTCAGGGAGCTTACCGAACAAGAAATGGCTGTCTATCGTCGCCCCTATCTTACTCGTGGAGAAGATCGCAGGCCCACTTTGACATGGCCCCGACAGATTCCCATTGATGGACAGCCGGAAGAGGTAGTTGGGATAGTTCAGCGCTATGCCGACTGGCTGTCGCAGTCAGATCTGCCAAAGTTATTTATCAATGCTGATCCAGGAGCAATACTGACCGGCTCGCAGCGTGAATTTTGCCGTTCCTGGCCCAATCAGACCGAGGTAACCGTGTCCGGAAATCATTTCTTGCAGGAAGATTCACCCGATGAGATCGGTAGAGCCATAGCCGCATGGCGAAATACCAGCACTTAGAAAATTCACAGTCCACCCGCTGAAGCACCACTCGAATCGGGAGAGTAGATTGATTGATTTTAAAGACAAATTAACCAAAACAGCTAAAGCAGTCGCTTTATTGTGCGTGTTCCTGTTTTGTGTTCTGACCACAGCACAGAAAGCAGACAGCGCGGATATTGATACGGAAATAAGCCGCCAGATAGTAGGCAATTGGCGCATAAATGATGAGCTAAGCGACAACAGCGATGATCAGGTAGAAGCTGCAATCAAGGCAGGGGGTGGGAAAATTGCTCGGCGCTGGCTTAGAAAACGCCCGGATGATTTCTACCGGGGCGGACCGCCGGAGCAAGAACTGTATGACCGGATATCCTACGACGATGTCTTGCGTATTGAGTACTCGGCGCCGCAATTTATATTTACTTATGCCGATGAGTATCAGCGTGTTTTTCACTCAGACGGTCGTCGGCGCAGAACCACGGCTAACGATTTTTATGCCGAAGGCGGTGAAGATTTCTCGTTCGCAAATTGGGACGGTGGTGCGCTCGTTGTTGAAGCAAGGCCAAGGGACGGTGGATTCACACTGGAAACATACAGCATAGAGGCCAAAGGCAATCGTCTGCGTGTTGAGATGATTATTGAACCCGCTTCTTTTCGTGCAGCGGTCAATATAACTCGCGTCTACGAGCGCGCCAACTGAGACACTATCTCGTCTTCTACATCTCTCAATTTGTCTTTGCCGAAAAATAGTTGATCGCCTACAAAGAACGTGGGCGAACCAAATGTGCCTCTGCTGACAGAGGCTTGTGTGTTCTCAATCAGTCCTTGCTTGATTTCCGGTTCAACGCTGCCAGCCATAATTTTTTCTGCATCCATACCTGCTTCTGCCAGGGCCTGGCTAATTAGTTCTGGCTCGGCCATATTCAGTTTTTTCTCCCACATGCACTGATACATAGTCTCTATGTATTCCTTACCTATACCGCTCTCTATCGCATAGATTGCGGCGCGCATGATGTGCAGGGTGTTTACTGGAAATTGAGGATTGAATCTAAAATTGCAAAGCCTGTGCTTCTCTATGAAGCGTCTGGTTTCCAATGCGTTGTATTCCGCCTTGTTCTTGATGCCGGCCAGCGCTTCCATGGGAGATTTGTTATTGGTTGCCTTGAATACGCCTCCCAGTAAAATTGGAACATAGTCAAAGTAGACACCGGTGCGTTCCTCAATGGATGGAATGACTCTGTGAGAATAGTAAGTGTTAGGGCTGCCGAAGTCGAAATGAAATTCTACTTTAACTGTCATGCTGCTTCCTTGTGATGAGATTTCATACCGGCCTCGCTTCCATTATTTTGTCGAAATTTTGACTGCCCGCAAAATTGGTTCCAGGTCGTGATTCTTGCATGAAAATCCTGGGCAGGCCAGCACTCGGCTGATTACAAGCTGCACAATCGTTAGATTCCTCTATGGCTGCAAGTAAGGTAGGCTTGTCAGCGAGGAGAATGACTCAATCAGCATGGCGGCTACCGCGTGCCTTGAAGTAGCGCCAGGGGTTGAAATTCCCGGACAATACCGAACCTGCATTCAGCGCCCTTAACTGGCACAGAAATTAGCACAGAGTTGGAAAAATACCGCATGACTGACCGCGCCGACAATGAACTCGACACCGAATTGCGTAAACTGGAGCAGGCGAAGCACGGCAGCTACGATAAACGCACTGAACATTTGCGTGAGGATGGGACCGCCCTATTCATCAATCGGCTGCTTCGTGAAGACTCTCCTTATCTTCTGCAACATGCCCATAACCCGGTCAATTGGTTTGCCTGGGGCAGGGAGGCGTTCGCACAGGCGAAAGCGCAGAACAAGCCGGTATTTCTTTCTATAGGCTATTCAACCTGCCACTGGTGCCATGTCATGGAAGTTGAGAGCTTTGACAATAGAGAAGTTGCTGAAGTGCTTAATAGCGATTTTATTTGCATCAAAATGGACAGGGAGCAATATCCTGATATTGATGAAATTTACATGACAGGAGTGCAGCTCGTGTCTGGCCAGGGGGGCTGGCCCATGTCCAGTTTTCTGTTGGCGGATGGCAAACCATTTTTTGCTGCGACCTATTTCCCGGCGGCGTCTTTCATCGCCTTATTGAATCAAATTTCACAGGCATGGAAAGAAAAATACGGTGAGCTAGAATCCAGCGCCAACCAAATTTCGCAAGCGATAGACCGAATTTTAAGTGACCGTAAGCAGGTGTCGTCCCTGCAAAAAGATATTGTCGAAAACACTGTCGGCGCACTATTCCAACGTGAAGATCGTAGCTTTGGTGGTCTGTCGGGTGAACCTAAATTTCCACAGGAGCCAATATTGCTGCTGTTGTTAGATCACATTCGAAGACAGCGTGATGTGCGCTCAATGGGCTTTGTTGATCGAGCCCTGGAAGGGATGGCAAGGGGAGGTATCTATGATCAGATTGCAGGCGGCTTTCATCGCTACAGTGTGGATGCGCAATGGTTAGTGCCTCACTTTGAGAAAATGCTGTATAACCAATCGCAGTTAGGCTTGGCCTACCTGGAAGCCTATGAGCTGAGCGGCAAGCCTTTCTTTCGTCGAATCACCCAACAAATATTGAACTACGTAGCGCAGGATATGCAATTACCGGAAGGTGGATTCTATTCAGCTACCGATGCTGACAGCGAAGGCGAAGAGGGCGTTTTCTTTACCTGGACCATAGCTCAGCTTAGGCAAGCCTTGTCGCCCGCCGATTTTGAATTTATCAGCCGGCTGTATGCGCCCGACGAGGTCGGCAATTTCGAAGGGTCGAATAGTTTGAACCTTGCCAGGCCGCTGGAGAAATTCGCCGAGGAATCAGGAGACGCTGACTTTTATCTAAATCTGGATAGAATTCGACAGGTATTGTACCAACGCCGGGAAAATAGAATCCATCCCTTACGAGATGACAAGTTAATCGTGGCCTGGACAGCAGCCATGATAACCACCTTCACCAAAGCCGCCTATACATTTGACAGTGATGTCTATTTATCGGTTGCTGAAAGAGCCGCAAATTTTGTCTGGACAACAAATGTCGGCGACAACGGCAAGCTAACGCGTATCTATCTTGACGGCGCGGTGTCCATAACAGGTCAGCTAGAAGACTATGCCAATTTTTCACAGGCTTTACTTTGCCTGTTTGATGTCACCGACAAGATCAACTATTTGCAGCAAGCCAGTAACTTGATGGATGTTGCCATGAAGGAGTTTTTGGATCTGGAGCATGGCGGCTTTTTCTTGGGGCCAGAACAGCAGACCGGCCCCCAACTTACGCGCTCACGCAATGCCAGCGATGGTGCCAGTCTTTCACCAGTAGCGACCGCTTTTCAGTGTTTGCTCGCGCTGAAGAGACGAAATGCCCGCCTGGGCAAAGCAAAACAGAGTACTGATTTGCTCTACGGCGAGAAAATTGACCAGGGCATCGCCGCCTTGCTGGGACAGGTTAATGACAACCCTCTCAGCCATTCCAGCATGCTTAGAGTCATGACTGATTTAGACCAGGGTAGCAGGGATTGGCTGCAATGGATCGATGGGGGTAGAGCCAAACTTGCTTGTAGAAGAAAGCCGGTTGATAGCAGTGATCAACTTAGGCTGGAAATCGATATTGCACTCATGCCTGATTGGCATGTCAGCGCGTCAAACAAGACTGCTGATAGCGTCTATCCCCTTGAGGTTTCTCTAGCGGCAACAGAGAATCACTGGGTCATAGATAACTGTAGTCTTCCGCCAGCAAACCATGAACTGGCAGTGATCGGCGCAGGTGGTATCGCTATCTATGAAAACAGCGTAAAAATTCAACTGAGTTTGAAACGCTCACCGTTGCCCGCCGATAGCTTGTCGCACTCGGTGCAGTTGCAAGTCAAATTACAACTGTGCAGCAAAAAAAGTTGTTTATTGCCGCAAACAGTTATTTTTAGAGCTTAGGAGCACTATGCCTTGTCAGTTAAATTGCCCACCGCTGACCCTGGCTTCCGGGAAATCTGAAGCCAGTGCGCTGTTAAATTCCTGGTAGGCATTTTGCTGTCGGTTCGAATCTTCATTGAATACGTATTCGAAGAAAGAAAGCACCGCTATACTTGTAATCATCTGTTGGCGGCCTGGATGCAGTGCCTTTTCTGTGGGCATGGTAGCGCACATTTCAGTAAGGCTGGGGTCAATAACGATGCCATCGGCTTCATTCCCCAGCGCCTTGAATGCCGCATTGGGGTCTCCGTCCAGATTGGCTAGCACGGTGGAACACGCCAGGCCATCCGGGTGATTCATGAAACGCAGCCTGGGTTCGGCAACGGCGGCAAAGCCGAGATGTGTGCCGCCGGTAATTTCAACTAAAACACTATTACGAACGCGATCCGGAATAATCGCGGCGTTGGCGTTGAAATCAACAAGTGCATCCAGGGTGCCGGCTATCATCATAAATGGTACGTCGCTGGTTTCATAAAATTTACTCACCAGACCTCCCGTTGGCCCGGCAATTGAGATGGCTGCCTTGATCCGCTCATCTCGAAGCCTGGGGTGATAAGTAGCCAGTGTGCTGGTAATACCCCCCAAAGAATAGCCCATCAGGCCGATGCGGGAGCTGTCTATGTTTCCGCTGAAGGGTTTGTCGCTGCCTGACAGTTGCAGCACGGAATCCAGTAGAAAGCTAACATCTGCAATCTGGTTGATCAGGTCATTGGCGTTCGGCCCACCGGCTGTGCCAGCGGCGGTGAGTGGATAGTTGGCAGCGGCAACAACATAACCGTAGCTGGCTAATTGTTCGGCAACATAGTTCAGGTCAGTGCGCTCGGAAACAAAGCCGTGACTGTGTAACAGCAAAGGGTAGTTTCCGGCACCGTCTTCGGGATACCAAACACTGGTGGGAAAGCTTCGGCTTGCAATGCGAGGCGCATCCTTGTTTGCTGTGGTTTCTCTGCTTTCATCGACGAAGCTTGTTTCCATCATGCCAACGGAGAAAGGCCCGGCTTGCAGCCACTGTTCGCTGGCAGACCCTTTCGGCACGGATTGGGGCATAGTGAAAAAATAGCTTGCAATGAGCAGGGCCAACAACAAGATGAAAACCCCGGTAATACCCAAACCAATTTTACGAATCATAAGTACTCCTGTAACAAACTGACTACGTCCCGCTGTGCGACCTTAGGCCAACAAACCTTGAAAGTATTGTGGCACGATTTCTGATGCTTTTCCATAAACATGATTGTCAAATCCTGAGCCAGTTGCTTCAAGGTTCAATTCAACAGTGTGTGCCTGTCGAATCTTCGCCGTTTGATAGAAGCCGGACGCGGGATAAACATTGCCCGAAGTTCCTATAGCGATGAACAGATCACAACTTTCCAGAGCCTGATTTATCCGCTTTAGTTGAAAAGGCATTTCGCCAAACCAGACGATGTGTGGTCGCAGATTTCCAGGTGAGCTGCAGCATCGACAGTTCGTGTCAAAGTCAAAATCTTGCTTAACGTCAAACACCAGTTGTGAATTGAGGCAGCGCATTTTTAATAATTCGCCGTGCATGTGTACCAGGTTTTGCGAGCCGGCTCGCTCGTGGAGATTATCGACATTCTGGGTTACCAGAAGGAAGCTGCCAGCAAAGTCATGTTCGAATTTTGCCAGGGCACTGTGTGCGAGATTTGGCCTGGTCTGCCTGGACAATAGCTGGCGCCGGCGTTGGTTGTAAAACCCGTAAACCAATTGCGGGTTGCGTTCGAAGCCTTCGCAGGTGGCAACTTCTTCTATCCGGTGGTTCTCCCATAAGCCGTCGCTGGCGCGAAAGGTTTTAATGCCAGATTCGGCGGAAATACCTGCGCCAGTTAGCACAACGATGGATTTTATTGATGAATTCATAGTCGGGTAATAGTCGGGTAATAGTCGGATAATAGCATGACGGGTAGACTGACTGACTAGCCGTGAATCAAGCCGCTGCATACGAGTAAGGCAATAAACAGGATTCGGAATGAATGAAAATAAAGCGCCGGGCCACAGTCACTAGTGAATACGCTGGCAGTCGGTATAATGAACCCTCGTTTACAGGCTTCGAACAGTGGCCAGCCGACTGGCAGAAAGCGGCATTAGAGAGAAATTTATGAGCGCATTAAAATTGGGCAATATGGCCCCAACGTTTACTTTGCAGAATCAGGCTGGTGAAGACGTCAGCTTGAAAGACTTTAGAGACAAGTTCAATGTGGTGCTGTATTTTTACCCAAAGGCAATGACGCCAGGGTGTACGGTGCAGGCTTGTGGTTTGCGTGACTCAAAGACACAACTGGCGAGGCTGGATGCCGTTGCTGTAGGTTTGAGTCCGGACCCCGTGAAAAAATTGGCCAAATTTGAAGAAAAAGAAAATCTGAATTTTGATCTGCTCGCGGATGAAGGCCATTTGATCGCTGACAAATACGCTGTCTGGGATTTGAAAAAGTTCATGGGTCGCGAATACATGGGCATTCTGCGCAAGACTTTTATTGTCGATAAACAAGGCCGTTTACGACACATTATGGACAAGGTAAAAACAAAGACTCATCATGACGATGTTCTCGAACTGCTCAAGTCCCTGGCCTGAGTTTCGCTCGCGATGCAGTTACACTATCGACAATATTCAAGCGATGGAATCCCGTTGCTGATTTTACACGGTCTGTTCGGAAGTTTGAGTAATTGGGGTTGGCACAGCAAGCAGCTAGCCGCAGAGTTTGCGGTGTACGGCGTTGATCTTCGTAATCACGGTGCCTCCCCGCACGATAGCGAACTCAACTACCAGGTCATGGCGGAAGATGTTCGTGAGCTGATAACAGGCCTGGGGCTAACATCCTGCTATATCATGGGACATTCCATGGGTGGCAAGGTTGCCATGCAGTTGGCACTCAATCATCCAGCGTTCATCGAGAAAATGCTTATTGTCGATATTGCCCCTGTCTTTTATGCTGAATATGCGGACGAACCCCTGAACGTATTGGCAGGCATGGACTCAATTGACGCCGAAAAAGTCAGCAGCAGAGCGGAAGCAGAAGCAGCGTTGATGGAGTTTATCGCGGACGAATCCACTCGAAAATTTGTGCTGACCAATTTGGTAGGCAGTAGCGAAGGCGGTTACCGTTGGCGCTTGCACAGATCGGCAATCAGGAAAAATTACCCACAGCTTAGAGCTGGGCTTATTGCCGCGAACGATTTCGAAAAACCGGTTCTTTTTGTAAAAGGTGATTTATCAAACTATATACAGACAGAGCATGAGGCCGAGATAGCCAGGTTGTTTCCGCAGGCGTCCGTGAAAATAATTAATCAGGCCGGACACTGGCTTCATGTCGAACAGCCGCAGACACTGCGGAAAATTATTTCAGATTTTTTGCAAGCAGGATGAAGGCTCAAGCCAAAGCCGCCAACAGGAATAACCTTGACCGTACTCAGTGTTAACGTAAATAAGATTGCCTTGCTAAGAAACTCTCGGGGCCGGGATTTTCCTTCTGTGCTTGGGTTTACCGAACAGCTTATTGGCTTGGGGGTCAAGGGGATTACCGTACACCCGCGACCCGATGAGCGTCACATTAGCCGACGTGATGTCTACCAGCTCAGTGAGTACCTGGACAATAAAGATGACATCGAATTTAATATTGAGGGCTATCCTTCCGATGAATTCATCCAGATGGTGCTTGAGGTAAGTCCGGCTCAGTGTACCCTGGTTCCCGATAAACCCGATCAACTTACCTCGGATCATGGCTGGGATATTCTTGCCAACGAGCTGTGTTTAAGGGAGACCCTGGCAAAATTGCGGGCACAGGGTATTCGTAGCAGTCTGTTCCTGGACCCTGACCCAATCGCGCTAGAGCAGGTTCTCAGGGTAGGCGCTGATCGAATTGAGCTGTATACAGAGGACTACGCAAGTCACTTTGGCAGTTCCCGTCAGCAGGCCGTATTTCAGCAATACAAAGAAGCTGCCGCAAAAGCAGGGCAGCTTGGAATTGGCATTAATGCAGGGCATGACCTGAATCTGCGGAATCTTTCCAAATTTCTGGAAATTCCTGGCATTCTGGAGGTATCCATCGGTCATGCACTGCTGGTGGAGAGCCTGCAACAGGGCATTTCGCGGGTTATAGCGCAGTATCTTTCTATTGTTGATTATTAATTGTTGATCATTAAATAGAAAGCAAACTGTTTAGTAGTGGTCTGCCAAGGGTCTGGTAAGACAGGATTTATCCCTGCTAATCCCGCTTGTGGTGATCTAAAATTGATGGAAAATTGATAAAAAATTAACAGAAATTAACAAAAAATTGATGGAAACTAATGAACAGCAAATTCTTTACCAACAGTGCAGAAAACACTTTATTCAACAAACTTGAAGGCATTTTTCAGCACAACCAAAACATCAATAATTTTGATGTTTTGGTCGGTTATTTCCGCTCTTCAGGTTATTTCAAACTGCGACCATTGCTGGAAAATGTAGCCAACATCCGCATTCTGGTGGGTATAGATGTCGATAAAATAACCACACAAATGCACGCGGATGGCTTAGCCTTATTCAAAGGAGACCGCGAAAAAAGCATTAAAGACTGGCAGAAGAAATTCAGCACTGATGTTCAAGAAGCCAATTATGATGCCCAAACCGAGCAGGGCATTGTGCAGTTTATTGAGGATATAAAAACCCAAAAAGTGCAAATCAAAGCGCATCCGAGCCGCGCCATTCACGCCAAAATATACATTTTTCGCCCCGATGATTACAACCCGCATAAAGGCGGTAGTGTGATTACCGGCTCGTCAAACCTCACCGATGCCGGATTGGGAACAGGAAGCAGTCCTAATTACGAATTTAATGTGTTGTTAAACGACTATGACGATATTCAATTCGCCAGCGATGAGTTTGAAGAATTATGGCAGGAAGCGGTGGAAATATTGCCACAAGCCGCCGAAGACAGCCTCAAAAAAACCCATTTAGCCGATAACATCACGCCTCATGAACTGTATTTGAAATGCCTGATTGAATATTTTGGTGCGGAAATTGAATTTGACCCGAACTCCATTAAAGACTTGCCCGCTGACTTCAAACGCCTGTCCTATCAAATGGATGCGGTGAATGAAGGCTGGCAAATGCTGAAAAAACACAATGGCTTTTTTCTCGCCGATGTGGTGGGCCTGGGAAAAACCGTTATTGCCGTTTTAATCGCGCGTCAGTTTTTATTTTTAGACAGACACAATCGCAATCCAAATATTTTGTTGATTATTCCGCCAGCACTAAAACAAAACTGGGAGGATACTTTAAAAAAATTTGAAATTAGAGGTAAGGTGAGTATTTTTACCAATGGCAGTTTACATCATATAACCAGCCCACAAGACTATGACATGGTCATTGTCGATGAGGCACATAAATTTCGCAACGATAGCGCAGAAGCTTATGACCAATTACAACGCATTTGCAAAACCAAAACCGAACACGATAAGGACAAGGGCGGCAAGGATAAAAAAGTGATGCTCATTTCCGCCACGCCGCTAAATAATCGCCCTGATGATTTATACAACCAGATTTTATTGTTCCAGGACGGCAACAACTCAACGCTTGATTTCCCACTGGGCAGTTTCTTTAGCAAAGCAAAAAAAGAATATAAAGATATTTTGAAGCTAGCGGATAAACATCAAGCCGGGCAAAAAACAGCAGCACTGTATAAAAAAATCCGCGAAAGAATCATTGCCCCGCTTATGGTGCGCCGAACCCGCACTGATTTATTGGCAAATAAGCGTTACAAACAAGATTTAATTGAGCATAACGTTGTGTTTCCAGAAACCACCTCACCCAAACGTGTTTTATATCAATTAGAAGCAGAATTAGAAAAATTATACGATGACACCATCGAAAAAATCGATAACAAACATCAAAGTAAAAGCGGCTTACTGCATACCCGCTACCGTGCCTTGCATTACCTAAAGCCTAAACTCAAACAACAATACACAAGAGCAGATTTTGTTAGCACACAGTTGGTCGCCATTATGAGAACATTGTTACTGAAAAGAATGGACAGCAGTTTTTATGCGTTTAGGCAAACCTTGGGGCGTTTTATCAGATCTTCTGAAGCTATGTTAAAGATGATTGACAACAATAAAATTATTATCGCTCCAAATCTTGATGTAAATAGTCATGTATTGGACGACAAAGAAGACGAGTTAATGGAAGTAATTGCCACTGAAAGTCTAACCGACCCCAGCATTATTGTGTGTTGCCGTGATGATTTTGAAGCTGGTTTTATTGATGGCATCAAACACGACTATGCCCTGTTAAAAACCATGAAATCGGACTGGGACAATATAACTGAAGAAATCGGCGATCCAAAATTGCATGAGCTTTTAACCCAAATACCAAATTTTTTAGACAAAGCAAACAATCCACAGCAGAAAATCGTGCTTTTTACTGAAAGCACCGACACCATGCGCTATCTGACAGCGGAAATAGAACAAACCAAATACGGCGAGAAAACGCTCAGCGTCAATGCTCAAAACCGTAATGCGCTCAAGCAAGTCATTGCACAGAATTTTGATGCCAACACAGAAACTCAGAGCAATGCTTATCAAATTATTCTCACCACCGATGTTTTAGCCGAGGGCGTAAACCTGCACCGAGCCAACACGGTGATCAATTATGATACGCCGTGGAATGCCACCAAACTGATGCAACGCATCGGGCGGGTAAACCGTATCGGACAAACCGCCAGCCATATCTTTGTCTATAACTTCTATCCAACCGCACAAATTGATGATGATATTGCCCTACGAAGAAAAGCACTGATTAAACTGCAAGCCTTTCATTCGGCATTAGGCGAAGACTCACAAATTTATTCAACCGATGAAAAAGTCGATACATTCGGCATATTTGATGAAAATATCAAAGAAGAAGTGAATGAAACCATCCCGTTTTTAGAAGAAATACGGCAGTTCAGAAAAAATGACCCAGCCGCCTATAAACGCATCAAGGGGTTGCCGAGCAAGGTCAGAAATGCAGTAGCAAATACCGCCCATCAAGGCGGCACCCTGGTTTTTGCTAGAACCGAAGACAAGGGCAGCAGTCGGTTTTATGCGGTGAAACCTGACCCGGGCAATGCCAGCAATGAAAATAACATTGCCCCTTTCATTAAAACCTACAGCTTTATTCAAACCGCCAAATTATTAAGATGCAGCCCCGACACCAAAGCGACAAAATTACCCGGGCAACACCACAACCAGGTAGTATTGGCATTAGACAAATTCAAGCAGGAAACAGCACAAGATATTGTCAATGACAATCAAAATAACACCTTATCCACGACAGAAAAAAAGGCGATCAATTTCTTAAAAGCAATCTTAAACCTGCCCGACATCAATGCCATCAATGACGAGGAACCAGACAAAATAAAACTGGCAATCAAACAAATCGAGCAGAAACGCTTTCAAAATCTAACCAAAGACATCAACAAACTACATAAAAATAGTAAAGACATCAAGCCAATTGTGGTATTGGAAAGAACCTTGAACATCATTCAGAAATATGACCTTAACCGCCATATAGAAGATAACCCAGAGCAAGCAAAAAAACCTAAAAACATCCAACCAACCATCGTCATTTCGCAGTCATACACCTAAGCCCGCCGTCATTCCCGCACCCCCACCCATTCCCGCACCCCCACCCATTCCCGCACCCCCACCCATTCCCGCACCCCGTCATTCCTGCGAAAGCAGGAATCCAGTGAAACAACCAAACCCGCCAGGGTTTTCCACATGTAACGCCATCTAATTCCTGCACCGTATCGTAGAAGCAATAACCATTCGCCCATAAAACATCGATCAATGCGGTTATTTTTCTTGTTATTTTGCAGCCATACACATAACATAGTACGATACACATCAAACACTAATCGTAACCCACTCAACCGGAGCGACCAATGCTAAACACCGCCCATAGAACCAATATTGTTTTAGATGAAAACATCGTGCAAGAGGCATTAAAACTAAGCAAGCTAAAAACCAGGCGCGCCTTGATAGACGCTGCCTTGAAAGAATTCGTTGCCAAACGCAAACCAAAGGATAAGCCGGATATTCGCGAGTTATTCGGTATTGGCGGGCTTTATGAGGGCTATGATTACAAAGCCTTACGCAAAAATCGCCTAACGGATCAAGAATAATGTATTTGGTGGACTCGTCGGTTTGGATTAATGCCATCAATAAGGCGGATACAGCATCCGCCTTATTTTTGAAATCCCTACCCAGTGGTGATTGCGCCTTGATGCCATTGATTTATACCGAAATCCTGCAAGGGGCTAGAAACAAAAAAATAGTTGCCACTTATAAATACTATCTTCAAGCGCAAACTTTCTATACCTTGAAAGATAGTTGGCAAAGCTATGAAAACGCCGCACTTATCTATAGCCGTTGCCGTAAAAAAGGCATTACCATTCGCTCATCCATCGATTGCCTGATTGCCCAATGTGCCATCGAGAATGATTTAGTGCTGCTGCACAACGATAAAGACTTTGTGCAAATGGCTGGGGTGATTCCAGCCCTCAACCAACACTATACGGGTGACTAATGAACCTATTAAACCAAGCCTATAACCAAGACAATTACCTTGATTTTCTCGAAAGTAAATTCAATTTTGCCAAGCACCTTGCGCCTATCGTTATAGACAATAACGATGTTGAATCCCTCCAACAACTCGGCACAGTTACCAGCCAAGACGGCAAAAAATTACCCGTCTTTGAAATTCATATCAAGCCCAACACCCAATTAAGCAGAAACCGCGTACAGTTACGAAATTTAGTTGCCAAACAAATTAGCATTGAAGACGGAGCTTTGGCGGTTTATGTGGATGATGAAAACCAGCAATGGCGGTTTAGTTTTATTGCCATTGAATACCGTTTTACCAATGACGGCATTCAACAAGAGCAAACCGCCAGCAAACGCTTTACCTACCTGTTGGGCGAAAACACCCAAACCAGAACCGCCCAAGACCGCTTTAGCGCACTCAACAAACAATCCACACTACAAGACCTAAAAACTGCTTTTGCTGTTGAAGCACTGAGCAAAGAATTCTACGACAAACTGTATAAATGGTATGACAGAGCGCAAAGCCAAGTTAGATTCCCCAATGATGAGCAAGCCGACAACCACAGCCAAACCAGCCTGATTCGCCTGTTGACGCGGTTGTTATTCATCTGGTTTATCAAACAGAAGCAACTCATCAATCCCGATTTATTTGATAAAGATAAATTACAAACGCTGATCGATTACGAACAGCCCAGCAGTTTTTACAAGGCGATTCTACAAAACCTGTTCTTTGCCACCCTTAACCGCCCGGTCACCGAGCGTAGTTTTCGCACCACGACTAACGGGGCGGCAAATAGCACCAATTATCTGGTCACCAATATCTACCGCTATCAAGATTATTTCATCGATTCGGATAAAGACAAAATCATCGCGTTATTTGCCCGGACCCCGTTTTTGAACGGCGGTTTGTTTGAATGTTTGGATAGAGAGGCAAGCGATGAGGAAAAACAGGCTTACGATAATGATAAAACGATTCGCCCGATAGGCAGTGCCATTCGGATTGATGGCTTTTCCGATAGAGCTGATAATGAATTGGTTTTTCATAATCATCTATTTTTCAAGGACACTATTTTCAATGACAATAAGCAAGACGATAAGCAGGATTTAGGCTTGATTGATCTGTTCAATCAATACCAATTCACCGTTGAGGAAAGCACGCCGTTGGATGTTGAAGTCGCCCTTGACCCCGAGCTATTGGGCAAGGTGTTTGAAAACCTGCTCGCCAGTTATAACCCGGAAACCGGACAACAGGCTCGCAAAGCCACCGGCAGTTTTTACACCCCGCGTGAAATTGTCAATTATATGGTCGATGAAAGCCTGAAACAGTATCTTACGCAAGCTGTGCCGCCGGACGATGGTGATGACACATTTTACCAAGAGCGATTAAACGATTTATTTACCGCTTCCGACAGCACAGGTGAGTTAGCCAACAACGGCACCAGTTTAATTTATGACGAAGAAATACCCAAACTCATTACCGCTATCAGCCAAATAAAAGTATTAGACCCTGCCGTGGGTTCAGGCGCCTACCCAATGGGCATATTGCAACGATTGGTGGCCTTATTGAGTGTGCTTGACCCTGATAATGAACGCTGGAAGCAAGAGCAATTAGATATTGTAGCAAACCTTACAGATACCATTAGCCAAGAGCAGGCGTGCAAGGATATTGAAGCCGTCTTTAGTCCGGAAAACGCCAATAACAACTATGGGCGCAAACTCTATCTGATAGAAAACTGTATTTATGGCGTGGACATTCAACCCATCGCCATTCAGATATGCAAACTGCGCTTTTTTATCAGCTTAACCATTGAGCAAAGCTCTAATCGGGACAAAGCCGATAATTACGGCATCAAAGCCCTGCCGAATTTAGAAACCAGGTTTATTGTTGCGAATAGCCTGTTGCCTTTGGGCGAGATGCCAAAACAAAACGACCTATTTGAAGTTAGCATCGAGAGACTACAACAACAATTAGCCCAAGTCAGGCACCAGTATTTTAGTGCCAAGACCTTAAAAACCAAACGCACATACCGAGCTAAAGATAAAGACTTACGCGAGCAAATGCTGGCAGAATTAACCAAAAGCGGCATCGCTCCAGCCGTTGAAGCCAGTATGAAAAGAATCGTTCATTGGGATTTATACAATCAAAACGCCATCGCCGACTGGTTTGATCCCGAGTGGCAATTTGGCGTGAATGACGGCTTTGATATTGTGATTGGCAATCCGCCTTATATTCAGTTACAAAAAGACGGCGGACGGCTAGGAGACCTTTACCAGAATTGTAATTTCAAGACCTTCGCCAGAACTGGCGATATCTACCAACTATTCTATGAAAAAGGCATGGGATTGCTAAAAGACGCACAAGGTAACCTGGCGTTCATCACCTCCAACAGTTGGATGCGGGCTAAATACGGCGGAAAACTGCGTCAATTTTTCAGCGAAAAACATAGCCCATTGCGCTTGATAGACATGGGTAAAGATGCCTTTGGTGCGATTGTGGACACCAATATATTGCTGGTTCGCAAAGGTAACAGGGAGCAAGAATTCATGGCGGTTGATATGGATTCTGTTTTCGAAAAGCAGTTCCCACCTGCCGAGCAATACTGGTCGGGAATCCAGGCATCTGGTGAGATGGCCTGGAGCATATTGTCTCCCGCTGAGAAAGAGATAAAAACCAAAATTGAGCAAATCGGCACACCGCCAAAAGACTGGGATATTCGTATTAACTACGGCATAAAAACAGGTTTTAACGAAGCTTTTATTATCAACACCGCCAAACGAGATGAATTAATAGCGCAAGACCCGAAATCCACGGCAATCATCAAACCTGTTTTACGCGGTAGGGATATTAAAGCATATCAACACCATTGGGCGGGGTTGTGGTTGATTGCTACTTTTCCAGTATTAAAAATAAATATTGACCATTACCCCGCCATTAAAAACCACTTGTTAAGTTTTGGAAAAGACCGATTAGAGCAAGCAGGAAAGGAGTTGCCAGATGGCAAAAAATCAAGGAAGAAAACAGGGAATAAATGGTTTGAAACTCAAGACCAAATCGGCTATTACGAGGAATTTGCAAAAGAAAAATTGATTTGGATTGAGCTGGTGGATAGAGGGCGTTTTGCATATGACGATAAGGCAATATATTGCGAAGCAACCACCTTTATAATGACGGGAAATAGTACAAAATATCTGTGTGCAATTCTAAATTCCAGGGTAGTATATTGGTTCCTTTCTCAGGTTGCCCCGACATCTGGCATGGGTACGCTGCGTTGGAAAAAGGTCTATATTGAAACAATTCCGGTGCCCTTATTGGATAAAACCAAACAACAACCGTTTATAGCATTAGTCGATAAAATCCTCACCGCTAAACAACAAGCCCAAGACACCCGCACACTGGAAACCGAAATCGACCAGATGGTTTATAGGCTTTATGACCTTACCGATGATGAGATAAAAATTATTGAAAATAACGCCACTCCTGACCTCGTCATTCCTGCGAAGGCAGGAATCCAGTGACTAATACAATGAGCCACAAACAACCCGCCGTTTACATTTTAGCAAGTAAACCTAATGGTGCCTTATACACTGGCGTTACCTGTGGAAAACCCTGGCGGTTTGGCTGTTTTACTGGATTCCTGCCTTCGCAGGAATGACGGGGGCGCAGAGATGATGGGGTGGTGCAGGAATGACATGCTTTCAAGACTGTGCAAGAACCCCACGCCAGTCCGTGTTACAGGTGGAAACCCAAATCGACCAGATGGTTTATAAACTTTATGACCTCACCGCTGATGAGATTGGCGTTATTGAGGATAACCAATAACTTTTACTGGATTTTGGCTTGAAAAATTATGATTTGGCATCACATACTTTAGAGACATGAAATATTAATATGAGGAAACTGGTTATGAGTTGTAGAGTCGGAATGACCACTGACGTGGTAGCAAGAAAAAAATACTGGCAAAGTCAGCATAGTAATTTTCGTAATTGGAAGATACTTGGAACATACCGTTCTAAGGCAGAGGCGCAAGAATCAGAAAAGGAATTTGCCAAGCAATATAGTTGTAAAGCGCATCATGGCGGAAGTGGTAACGAGTTTGCCACTTGGCATGTATACAAGTTTAATTATTAAGTAGGATTGAAATTATGGCACATAAAAAAACAACTTCTAAGCCCGTTGCTACTAAAGCATCAAAGGCTCTAAAAAGTAAAAAGACAAGCCCAACAACAAAAAGTTTGGCAGGTAGTGCGTTGGCGCAATCTCCAGGAAAACATAGAAAGCCCAAACCCAAAAAGAAATAGCTTTTTTGTCTGTAATTCACTATGAATAGTTTGGCAGGGTGTATTTTTACCTATTGCGAAAATGAACTACTTTGTCCAATGTAAGTGTAACGGGGCTATGAAATAGAACAACTCCCCCATCCCACAAATATCAAAATTAGCACAAAAACCATTTATAGCGTTAGTGGATAAAATCCTCACCGCCAAGCAACAGGGGCAGGACACCAGCGCACTGGAAACTCAAATCGACCAGATGGTCTATAAACTTTATGACCTCACCGATGATGAGATTAAAATTATTGAAAATAACGCCACTCCTGACCCCGTCATTCCTGCGAAAGCAGGAATCCAGTGATTAATGCCATGAGCCATAACCGTACAAAAAACATCAAACCCGCATCACCTCTGTCATTCCTGCGGAAGCATGTCCCCGCGTAGGCGGGGAGCAGGAATCCAGTGACTAATGCCATGAGCCACAAACAACCCGCCGTTTACATTCTGGCAAGTAAGCCTAATGGCACCTTATACACTGGCGTTACTTCAGATTTAATCAAACGAATTTGGGAACATAAAAATCATTTGGTCAAAGGATTTAGCGAGAAATATAACATTACCCTTTTGGTCTATTTCGAGTTGCATGGAGATATGTATGCGGCGATTACGCGTGAAAAGCAAATCAAGAAATGGAAGCGAGCATGGAAACTGAAGCTGATTGAAGATAAGAACCCGTATTGGAAAGATTTATATAAAGATTTAGCTTGACTGGATTCCTGCTTTCGCAGGAATGACGGAACGGTGCAGGAATGACGGAACGGTGCAGGAATGACGGAACGGTGCAGGAATGACGGAACGGTGCAGGAATGACGGAACGGTGCAGGAATGACGGAACGGTGCAGGAATGACGGAACGGTACAGGAATGACGGAACGGTGCAGAAATGACGGAACGGTGCAGAAATGACGGGACGGTACAGGAATGACGGAACGGTACAGGAATGACGGAACGGTGCAGAAATGACGGAACGGTGCAGGAATGACGGAACGGTGCAGAAATGACGGAACGGTGCAGAAATGACGGAACGGTACAGGAATGACGGGGTTGGTGGGCTCAGGAATAACGAATATAGATTTGCGGGGATGATGAATAAAGTGATACGAATAGAACAGCAGTCAAGCCTATTGAAAGCCAAATAGACAAGATGGTCTATAAATTTTATGACCTCACCGATGATGAAATAAACATTATTGAGAATGGCATATAATAGGAAACAGAAAATATTTGTAGATTTATGACTATAAAATATAGATTATTTAGGTAAAACAATATGTTAAAAGCAACATTTAAAAATTTAGGCCCAATCAAAAACGCAGAAATAGAGCTAAATGATCTAACGATTATTGCGGGCAAGAACAATTCAGGTAAAACTTATGTTTCTTATGCGATATATGGTTTTTTAAATATTTTATATCATTACGATATTGCCGATGGAGATGACATTGATATAAAAAATATTGTAAACAATCTGTTACAGAATGGAACTGCCACTATCTCAATGACGGATGCCCAATTTAAAGTGTTAAAAGGAAATATGATAAAGGAGTTATCTAGCAAATACTCTGATGATTTACATTTATTTTTCCGTTCTCAGAAACCGCATTTCAAAAATACTTCTATTGATTTTGAGATTGATGACAATAAAACTGAATTTGGAATGAGAGTAAAAGTTGATGGAAATGGTGATAAGAATGTGAGTACCATTCATGCTAATCGTCAAGGCAGCGAATTGATTTTTAACTTAAACACCAAAGAAAAGATTCCAGATTATATTATGGACTCTATCGTCAATGATACTTTTGTTGGTCTGTTGCTGGCTAAAAAGCCAGCGTTTATTATTTCTGCAGAACGATTTGGCATATCGCTATTTTATAAGGACTTGGATGTGGCTAAAAATCGTGTTGTTGAAATGTTGCAAAAAATGGAGGGGGAAAAAGGGCGTAAATTTACTCCGTTTGATGTGTTAGATAAATTCTCTTCTCGTTATGCCGTCTCTATTCAGGATAATATAGACTATGTCAGAGATTTAAGCATTCATTCAAAAGAAACATCAGAAATCAACACCGATAAACTTTTTGACTACATTAAAGATATGATGGATGCGTATTATCGGGTTGATGAAAATGAAATTAAACTAATATCTAAACAACGTACAAAAGATAATAAATTTGATATTCCCCTGCATTTAGCATCATCCTCTGCCAGAGGTTTTACCAATTTATACTTTTTCCTAAAATGTATCGCTAAAAAAGATCAATTATTAATTATTGACGAACCAGAAAGCCACTTAAATCCTGAAAATCAGATACACATGGCACGGCTTTTAGCGATGTGTGTATCGGCTGGTTTGAAAGTATTGGTAACAACGCACAGTGATTATTTTATTAAGGAGATAAACAATTTAATTATGTTGTCTAACATTTCCGATACAGAAAATTTCCTAGCACAGCATAAAGAATACAAAAAAGAAATGCTTTTGTCGGAAGATAAAGTAAGTGGTTATATTTGCGAAAACGGCGGTGCAACAAAATGTGATATAGATAAATTTGGTTTGGCGATGTCCAGTTTTGACGATACTATTATTAAAATGAACAAAATATCTCGCCATCTAACAGCAGAATTGAGCAACGAAAATGATGACTAATTTGTGGGATTGCTTCGCTAAAGTTATCAACGACAATAAACTTAAATTTAGAAATAATGAGGTGTTTGTCTTAAAAGGTGGTCAAAAACAGAATAAATACGAGACCACTATTCTATCGAAAAACAATGACAATATAATCGTATTTGATGTTGGCGACAATTCTCACGCTTCCTTTGTTGCATCTGGGTATAATCATAATTGCGATTATATTTTTATACAAATAAATAACGACAATATTCGCTTTGTTCTGTGTGAATTAAAGAAATCAAGCCATAATGTAGAAAAAGCCTCTAAACAATTAAAATGCAGTGTTCCTTTAATGCACTATTTAAAGCAATTATTAATGACACACTGCGGAAGTGAGCTGGAAGACTTAAAAATAAAACATAAAAAAGTATTGATTATTAATGATATGTCTCAAAAAATACCTATTAATAACCAAGCTGAAAGAGATGATGATGTTTATATATTTCATGGTGAAGAATTTTCTTCAAATGAACTTTTTGATGAATAGACCAACAGGATTATTACCATTTAATATTCTAATTATTACGGCTCATACAAACCTAATACACGCACACACTGAAAACCCACATCGACCAAATGATTTATCAGCTTTATGACCTTACCGATGAGATTGGTGTTATTAAGGATTCGACATGAGTAAACCCATTTGCACCATTATTGGCGGGGTCAATGGCTCGGGTAAAACAACTTTTGCACTCGATTATCTGGCGAACAATGTGGCTTGCAAGTATTTTATTAACGCCGACTTAATCGCTGTTGGTTTGTCGCCCCTGGATCCAACCCAGCAACAAATAACCGCCAGCCGCCTGTTTCTACAGCAAATTAAACAAGCCGTTGCGCGTAAGCGAAATTTCGCCTTTGAAACTACTTTATCGGGCAGGAGTTATTTGAAGCTCATTCGTCAATTACAGGCAGATGGCTGGTTTGTTGAGCTGATTTATCTCTACTTGCCGAGCGTGCAATTATCTATTGAGCGGGTTGCAGAAAGAGTTAAGCATGGCGGGCATGATATTGCGCTAACATCTATTGCCAGACGCTACCCTAGAAGCATTGACAATCTTGTCCATCACTATGCGCCGCTATGTGATAGTGTATTGTGTTTGGATAATTCGCAAACGCAGGAGAAGGTTATTTTCACTCAAACACAGCAGGATATAATCATTCAGAACAAAATCATTTACCAAGCCATTATAGAGCGTGCTCACACATGAAGCCATCAGATAAGCCAAGCCTCCAGGACCTAGAAAAAAAAGACATGGGGAAAAAGGCGCAACAAATAGCAGAAGCCCTTAATAGAAGCGTGGCGGCGGCTTTGGAAAAAAAGCGCAGACTAGGACAATATGCCGTTGTTTGGGACGGCGAAAAAGTAGTGCGTATCCTGCCAGATGATATGCCAGAAGCCAAATAGACCAGATGGTCTATGAACCCTATGACCTTACCGATGATGCGATAAAAATTATTGAGGGAGAAAAATGAACGGGAAAACCACCCAATCAGATGATAAACCAATTGCCAATATCGCTATTTACCGTTTGGATATTTATCGATTGTTATCATTGCTTTGGGCGGATGAAAAAATAACAAAAAATAGCATCTTGCGAACTTTGAGCGACGAGCATTGCGAGAGCGAGGTTAATCGTTTGCTGATATTAACGGCAGTGGTAACCCGTCAAATTTTGGATAACAGTAACAGCAAATACAAGGAAATCGAAACAAAAAAATGTGGTAAGTTTTGGCATAGTTATCCTGTTGGAGACAGTGGAGATTTACCGTTTAGAAAGGCTTGTAACATAATTATTCATGCGACCGATATCGTGGTAAAGACGAGTGAATATTATTATATTCAAGGGGAGGAAAGTAGTTCCACGCAGCAGGCCAATATGTATTTTAAGGACAAAATAAGGATAACCTGCAAGGGGAAGGGGAAGGGGAAGGGGAAGAGGAAGAGGAATCAGTATGCCGAACTGGATTTGGCAGAATTCACACAGCATTGTATAGAACTTAGTGGTAGAATGGCGAGAGGAGGGTTAGAGCTATGACAACATACCGAGACACTTACAAATACCACATCAAACGAGGCAATAAAATATTGCATACTGGCATTACCAACGATTTACTGCGTCGTGAGTACGAACACCAACAAAAGTATGATGACAATGGTGTCCATATAAAGCAAGTCGGCAATCGCACCACCCGCGAAGCCGCCTTAGAATGGGAAGCCGAGCAACGGGAGAAAAAACAAAAAAGGTAAACCGGTAGCTTCCTGAGCAGATTAGCCCGCCCTGACGGCTTTCGCAATAGCACCCAAAAAACACTCTTTTATGGGGCGATTCCCATTGCCACGCTTGATTATACGGGCATTGCATGGAAAGCCCATCCTGCAAAAAACAAGGTCAACCCGACAGCGCCTTCGTCGTTCCTGTAATCATATCGCACCGAAAGGGGGGCGTTAGCCCAGCCATCCCCACAAGTCCCAGCCGTCATTCCCACACTTGAATCCGTCATTCCATTCCCACACCCCCACACCCCCACACCCCAATCCGTCATTCCTGCGAAAGAGACTGTGCAAAAAACCACCACCCCTGGTCACATTCTCATTACTGCCCTAATTCACCGACCTTGCTGGTATTTTAAGCCGATACACCGCCTCTGTAAAAATACCCAATAATTACAGTAATAAACATCCAAAACCTGACTCAATTATGATACAATAACGAACATAACTAACTGATTCTAATCATTAAACAGAGGCTTTATGAGTGATTACATACACGGTTTAAATCGCCAGCAACAACTGTTATTCCCAGAGCGGCTAGAGGATTATGTCAGCGAGGATGCGGGTGTTCGTGCCATTGATGCCTATGTGGATAGTTTAGAGGTTGATGCCTTGGGCTTTAAGACAAGATATAGCGACAAAAACAACAATGGCCGCCCCGCCTTTTGCCCAAAATTGATGTTGAAACTCTACATTTACGGCTATACCAATAAAATAAGAAGTTCCCGCCATCTGGCTCGGGAAACCCATAGAAATATCGAGCTTATCTGGTTATTGCAAGGCTTAAAGCCCACCTATAAGACGATTGCTAATTTTAGAAAAAATAATGCCGCAGCACTCAAGAATACATTTAAGGAATTTGTTTTGCTGTGCCAAAATATCAATCTCATTGAAGGTCAATTAGTGGCACTGGATGGAGCGTTTTTGCGAGCCAATGCGTCCAAAAATACCTTGATTGTTAAAGCCACTGTGGATAAAAAAATAGCCAGGGTAACGCAGGCTATTGAGGACTACCTGAACTTATTAAACACCACAGACCAGCAGGAGGAACCGGAACAGACTCTGGATAATCCTGATTTGATTGATAAAATACAAGCACTTAAAGAGCGCAAACAAAAGCTGGAAGAGGATTTGAATACCTTAGAGCAATTGGGCAAGAAGCAACATAACACAACCGACCCGGATGCCGCATTGATGTGCAAACCAGCGCATCATCTGGTCGCTTATAACTGCCAAATTGCGGTGGATGACAAAGCAAAGCTGATTGTTGCTACGGATGTATCAAGTCAAGGCAATGACGCACAGCAGTTGCATCAGATGGCAAGTCAGGCGAAAGAAACCTTAGCCCTTAAGACTTTGGCTGTGGTTGCCGACAAGGGCTATCACAGTGCAAAAGAGATAAAGAACTGTGTTGATGACAAAATCTACCCAATCATCCCGCCAATTGATACGCAACAGAAACAAAAGAAGACTGGCAGATATACTAAAGAGGATTTTGTCTATAACGAGGAGCAAGACGAATACACCTGCCCCAACAACAAAACACTGACAAAAACAGCAAGCCCAAGCCTATCCAAAGGCAAGCTTGGGTTTATTTACAGCACCAGTGCCACAGATTGCAAGGCTTGCCCTGTGCGTAGCGAGTGCCTGGCAAAGCAAACACCTCACCGAAGAATATGGCGCTGGGAACATGAAGCCTTTTTACAAGCCTATGGTGAGGTAATGCAAACAGAATCAGCCAAGGCGATTAGCAAAAGAAGAGGGGCGATTGTGGAGCATCCTTTTGGCACCATAAAGAGGTCATTAGGCTGGGATCACTACCTGGTCAGAGGCAAAGAAAAAGTATCAGGAGAAAATGCATTGATTATGTTTTGCTATAACTTTAAGCGTGTTTTGAACATGTTAGGCACCATGCTGTTCAATAAGCTGTTATTGGCTATAAAAGCAGGCAATATTGAAGCCGTAATGGAAGAAATCAAGCGACATCTTTCTTTTTGCGTCCACTATTCGATGGTTTATGCCAGAAATGCTTATTTTTGCAATAAACAAGCTTATTTCACCTGCCGGCTTTTCATAAGAATCCTTTTTTACCCGTACAGGACTCAAAATGCTCAATGGTGGGTTGGTGAGTCGGCGTTTGTTGCACAGTCTCGAAAGCAGGAATCCAGTGACTAATGCCATGAGCCACAAACAAGCCGCCGTTTACATTTTGGCAAGTCAGCCTAATGGCACCTTATACACTGGCGTCACTTATGGAAAACCCTGCCGGTTTAGCTGTTTTACTGGATTCCTGCCTTCGCAGGAATGACGGGCAGTGCAGGAACGACGGGCAGTGCAGGAACGACGGGTGTGGCGCAGGAACGACGGGTAGTGCGGGAATGACGGGCTTGTCGGAAAATGGCGTTTTTAGCTTGTTGTGAATATTTAAGTCCTTGTTATTAAACATTTTATTTTCTTGGAATTGGACTGATTTCGAATTAACCGACAAGCCCATGACGGGTGTGGTGCGGAAGTCGACGGCGTGGATAATTGATAAGCTAATCCGCCGCTGTCACCGCTGTATGATAGACTGTGTATAGCGTTTGGATAATTCGCAAAAGCAGGAGAAGGTTATTTTCACTCAAACACAGCAAGATATAATTATGTAGAGAAACCTGCACGAGCCGGAATTTTGTTTGCTGGCAAGGAAAAAGCGCACGGAATGAGGGAGTTTATACTTATAAATGATCGGTTGAGTACGCTTTTGACAGCGCTAGCGGGCAAAAGAACAATCGGGCAGGTCTCTCTGAAAAATCATTTACCAAGCCATTATAGAGCGTGCCCACACATGAAGCGATCAGATAAGCCAAGCCTCCAGGACCTAGAAAAAAAAGACATGGAAAAAAAGGCGCAACAAATAGCAAAAGCTCTCAATAGAAGCGTGACGGCGGCTTTGGAAAAAAAGCGCAGGCTGGGACAATATGCCGTTGTTTGGGACGGCGAAAAAGTGGTGCGTATCCTGCCAGATGACATGCCCAGGCCAACCACAAAAACATGACGCAGCCATAGAAATAAAAATCAGGCAGATTCTGTATAAACGCCGCAATCTTGCGAGAAATAAAGTCAAAATCTTCGAGAATTAAAAATGATTACCCAACTCAGGATTAAAGGTTATAAACAAATCGCTGATGAAACCATAGACCTTGAACCAGTAGTAGTTTTGGTGGGTCCTAATAATAGCGGCAAGACCAGTTTATTGCAGGCATTTTCACTATTGGCAATGGCAATCAAGGTATGGGCTGAAAAACGTCTTGATAATCCTACTAAAAAAAATCTACGCACGGGGGTTGCTATAAATTTGAACGATATAAACATACCCGCCGCCGAGTTTAAGGAATTATGGCAAAATACTAAAACCAGACAAGGTGAAGCAAAGAAAAAAGGTACCAAACCCATCAAGATAGAAATCCACGCCGAAGGGGAAACTTATAGCCAAACGCAGGAAACAAAGCGATGGAAGGTGGGTTTTGAATTTAGCTATCAGCGAGATAGTCTTATTTACACCAAGCTCATTGCTGGTTATGAATTTGATTCTACTTTAAGCAACGAAAATATTGGCTTTTTGCCTTCTATATCTGGTCTTAGCCCCAAAGAAGACAAGTTAGAGACCGGCTCTATTCTTCGCCGTATTAGTGAGGGGCAAACTGCCACTGTGTTGCGAAATATTTGTTATCACTTGTATGAAAATAACAAACCGGGCTGGGATGAGTTGGTCAAAAAGGTTCAGGATTTATTTGCCATTGAGTTAAATACGCCCAAGTACCATCCAAATAGTGGTTTGTTGGAGCTTAGTTATAATGAAGCGACTAATAAAAAAATGTCGCTTTCTACACTTGGTAGCGGAGCCAAACAAGCCATTTTACTGTTTGCCTATTTGGGCGCATTCAAAAATACTATTAATTTACTCGATGAGCCTGATGCTCACCTTGAAGTGATTAAGCAAGCCAATATCTATCACAGTTTAAGCGATTTTGCCAAACGCAATAACAGCCAGTTAATTATCGCCAGCCATTCAGAAAGCGTACTCCATGCCGCTAAAGATGACTTAATAATCTCCTCTATGTCGGGTCAGTTTGAGAAAGAATCCACTAGAAATATTAGATCATTTCTAGTGGATTATCCTTATGAACAATACTTGTTAGCCAGGCAAAAGCCGTTTATCTTGTATTATGAAGGCGCGACTGATTTAGCCTTTATACGCGCATTTTGTCAAAAATTAGGCAAGCAGGATTATCTGAGGCAATTAAATGCAGCTATCTATCCTTACGAGATTGGTGGTAATGATATAGGTAGGGCAAAAAAACACTTTTCTGCCCTAAAGCAACACCTGCCGCACCTAAAAGGGTTTGCTTTATTTGATAAACTGGGGAGAGGTTTTAAGGATGTTCCAGATGGCCTTAAAATGTATCAATGGCAACGCCAGGAAATAGAAAACTATATTCCCATCCCCAGTACATTGATGAACTGTATTAATGCGCAATCTCATGATTTGTTTTCGCACGCCCATCCAGAAAAATTAGAGCGTATTCTGAAAGAAAATATACCGCCTGTTGCCTATAAGAACTCAGCCGATAATTTTTGGATGGAAACCAAGGCAAGTAGTTTTCTCAGCAAAATTTTTGAGCGATTTTTAGACGAAACCAATCAACCGAGAAACACAATGGATAAATCGAAATTTTATCTGCTGGTTGAGCATATTGACAATGATCAATTAGATGGTGAGATAGAAAAAACGCTTGATAGCATATTCACTCATTTGGCAAAAGATGCAGATGCCTGAAAACATAAATCAACTGGTTTGTAAACGCTACAAGCTCGTTGTGTCTTTCACCTAAACAATGCCACCACCTAAACAATGCCACTTTGGCGGTCGCATCAGATACATCTGCTGTCTGGTGTTGTTTGACGCCATTTCAGGTCTACTACTCTTGCAGGGAATCCAGTGAGCGATAATCGCCTCTATTACGGCTATTGGATAGTTATAGCGGGGTTTGTCACGCAGTTTGTCGCGGTGGGAATGTCTAATTACGTGGTTGGTTCATTCTTGATTCCCATGACTGAGGAATTTGGCTGGACGCGCGCCGAATTCAGTGCTTCGCGTTCAATCGGACAGCTAGTTTTCGCCTGCACTGGCTTTGCAATAGGTTCCTGGATAGATCGCTTTGGAGGCCGCCGTTTTGCTATTGCAGGAGCCGTTATTCTCGCCGCAGCGACTTTTGGCCTTGGTTCTATCAGCACGCTGGGGCAATGGTTATTTCTGAATGGTTTACTGTTGACGGCCGGCGCGGCAATGATCGGCAATCTGGTGGTCAATGTCACTTTGGGGAAATGGTTTGTAGAGTGTCGTGGCAGAGTAGTGGCTCTTGCCGGTATGGGAATTTCCCTGGCCGGAATACTCTTGCCGCTAATTTCAACCTGGATGGTAGACGAATTTGGTTGGCGCAATTCATGGAGAATAGCAGGCATAGTCTCGGCTGTTCTTACCTTGCCTATGGTCCTGGTTTTGAGGCGAAGCCCGGAAGATCATGGCCTGTATCCAGATGGAAAAACCGAGGCGGAGATGCGCGAAGGCCATGGTGAAGCGGCAAAAGTTGATTTTGAAAATTCCATGACTCGCGCCCAGGCCATGCGAACATCGAGTTTCTATTTTTTGGTTTTTGCTTTTGGTTTGTTCCAAATTTCCATCACAGTCATGTTGTTGCAAACTATTCCTCTGATGACCGATGCCGGCTATTCACGCTTTATCGCCGCATCAATGATTTCTCTTGCCTCAGTCCCTGCGTTTCTCAGTAAACCCTTCTGGGGTCTATTGATTGATCGCTATAATCCTGGAAAACTGGCCGCTTTGGGTGCCTCCGTTACTGGAAGTGCAGTGATGTTGATTGTGTTCAGCATCGCTAAGCAGTTGGATATGCTTGTGTACAGTGGGTTTTTGTTGATGGGAATAGGTTGGGGCGGTCTACTGCCTCTACAGGAAGTTATTTGGGCGGCGTTCTTTGGCCGCCGCTACCTCGGCTCTGTCAGGTCTACGGCGATGCCGTTTACCTTTGGCATGTCGGCATTAGGCCCTGTTCTCGTCGCCTGGTACTATGATCTGGTCGGCAACTATGATCTCGCCTTGCTGGCTATCGCCCTGTGTAATATGGCCTCCGCCATCATGCTGTTCCGCATGAAAAACAGGGCTACCAGCTAGCACCGCTGATACTTAACTGTTGGAGCTGGATTGGATCCGGGTTGAACCCGGGATGGAGTACGGGCAATGTTTCAAGAACGACGATGTGGCATTCCTGATGTAATGCGTGTTTTTGTAACTGGGACTAAATCAGGCGGCTTGGCATCCAGCCTGTTTTTCCAGGCTTATCCAGCCGCCCTGTGCCGCTCTGGTTTCTGTTTGCTGCTGTTCTTTCTAACAACGGCGCAAGAATTGGCCACAGGTTGTCGAGAATCATGAATTGCGCTTCAGCGCGTGGGTGGATGCCGTCATTTTGCATTAGCCTGGCTTGTTGCGGAATGCCATCGATTAGAAAGGGCAGCAGGGGTAAATTCTTTTCCATTGCTAATTCTGTATAGCTTTCGAAGAAAGGAACCGTGTATCTCGGGCCGTAGTTAGGAGGAATCTGAATTCCGGTGAGCAATACTTGAGCACCAGAGGTTTCTGCAAGGTCTACCATTTTCGCCAGGTTCTCGCGCATGATATTGAGCGGTAATCCACGTAGCCCATCATTGCCCCCAAGCGCAAGTATCATCAACGCAGGTTTGTAGCTTTCAAGCATCGCCGGTAATCGGGCCAGGCCGCCAGTGGTGGTTTCTCCACTTACACTGCCATTGACGACCTGAAAAGGGCTGTCTCCGGCATCCAGTTTTAGCGCCAGCAGATTCACCCAGCCCTGGTTCTCATCAATGCCATAGGCGGCACTCAGGCTGTCGCCATACACCAGCAGGGTAAGTTTATCGTCGGCTGCCCAACTGCTGAAATGGATCGAGCAAGCCAGGCCAAAAACGCATAGTCGAATTAAAAGAGGTTTCATCGCATCAATACCGCATCAGCAGCAACTCTAGCCAAAGAATAGATTAAACCAGAATAGGGTAAACCGATTCTGAGTCAGTATCCTACAGTAGATGATCGTTTTCGTGGAGCCTGTATTTTATCGGAGTTTATAGAGACGCTCAATCGCCGCCTCTATTGCAATTCCCAATCCCCAATTCCCAATCCATACCGGGTAGACAAATTGAACTATAATCGCCATTGTATCCAGCACAGCCATGAGAGACCGTGAATACATGATTCGAGTAGAGAAGTTAACCAAAAGCGTCGATACCACCGAGGGTCTGCTGACCATTTTGAAATCTGTCAGCCTCGACATCGATATTGCCGAAACTGTAGCAATAGTCGGGGCTTCCGGCTCCGGGAAGTCCACTTTGCTTGGCCTCATGGCGGGTCTGGATAATGCCACCTCAGGTGACGTGGTGCTCGATGGTCAAAGCCTGCTCTCCATGGACGAAGAACAGCGTGCGCTATTGCGGGGGAAATTGGTGGGTTTTGTGTTCCAGTCTTTTCAGCTTTTACCTGGCCTGACAGCCCTGGAAAATGTGATGCTGCCGATAGAATTAAAAGGTGACCCTGAAGCCGCCGACAAGGCTAAACGTCTGCTGGCCAGGGTGGGTTTGCAGGAGCGCGGGCACCACTACCCAAATCAATTGTCTGGAGGTGAGCAACAACGTGTCGCGATTGCCAGAGCCTTTGCCACGGAGGCGCGAATCCTGTTTGCCGATGAACCGACCGGAAATCTGGATACTGCCACTGGTGCCAGGATAGTTGACTTGCTATTTGACTTAAATAGAGAGTATTCCACCACCCTGGTTTTAGTCACCCACGATGAACGCCTTGCACAAAAATGTGGTCGAATAGTGAAGCTGGTCGCCGGCGAGGCCGTAAGCGATGAAAAAATTAATGCCAGTAGTGGGGAAGTAGCCAGTGTCTGAGGCAGTAAATCCCCAAGTCGGAAAAAGAAAACCCCTCAATACCCTGGTTGGATTGGCTTTGCGATTGCTATGGCGTGACTGGCAGGGCGGTGAAATCCGGCTTTTACTTATTGCTTTGGTAATGGCGGTTAGCTCGGTTACCGGCATAGCACTTTTTACCGAGCGTCTTGAAAAGGCGCTGCTGCTTGAGTCTGCCAACATGCTGGCGGCCGATCGCGTGTTGGGAAGCCGGCAGCAACCACCGCAGGAAATTCTACTTGAGGCGGAAGCGCAGGGTCTGCGTACCGCCAGTACGCTTACTTTCACGTCAATGGCCTTTTCCGAATCGGGCAATATGCTGGTGTCAGCGAAGGCGGTAAGTGGCGCTTATCCATTACGCGGTGAAGTGATTATTGCTGAGCAGGCGTTTGTGCGTGGCACTCCAGTCAAGACTGGGCCCGGGCCGGGTGAGGTCTGGCTGGAATCGAGAGTCCTTGCTGCCCTGGGAATCGACGTGGGTGAATCTGTTTTTGTCGGCGAAGCGGAGCTTACTGTTAGCAAAATAATCATCGCTGAGCCAGATCGTCAGCAGGCCGGCATGTTGGATAGTGCCGGACCCCGGCTGATGCTGAGCATGGACGACGTGATCGCTACCAGGGTGGTGCAACCCGGTAGCCGCGTCAACTATCGCTATTTGTTCGCGGGCGATGATGCGGCGATACTGGATTCTTTTAGTCAATGGATAAGCGATGAATACCACGGCAATTATTATATCAGGGACGTGCGCGAAGAGAGCGAGGAGGTCAGTGACGCGCTGAATAAGGCGGAGAGTTTTTTATTGCTGGGTTCTTTATTCGCTGTTTTATTGGCCGGGGTGGCTATCGCGCTTACCGCGAAACGGTATAGCGAGCGGCATTATGATTATGTGGCAATACTGAAAACTTTCGGCTGCACTTCCACAGGAATCGGTATTATTTATCTGTCGATTCAGTCTGTTTTAGCGTTTATTTCTATTGCCATTGGCTGGGTACTGGGCTGGCTGGTTCACCATGGAATCTTGCGCTTATTGCAATCGGTTATTGTTGTAGAACTGCCCACTGCTGGCTATGAACCGTTTGTCATTGGTGCCTTGACAGCCATTACCTGCCTGCTGTCATTTGCCTTGCCGCCGCTACTGGCACTGAGAGCCACACCGCCACTTCGAGTCTTGCGTAAAGATCTCAGCCAGCAAAAGGTTGGCGCCAGGGTTCCCTACCTGTTCGGCGTATCAGGTACACTCTTTTTGGTTTATTGGTATAGTCAGGATTTAGTGCTTGCTTCTGTGTTGGTGGTTTCCGTTGCCGGCATAGCACTGCTTCTTTCCGGGGTTTCTTATTTGCTATTGCGCTCCAGCGGCTCGGTGGGGATGAAAGCGGGCAGTGCGTGGAAATTGGCGATGACAGCAGCGCGCCGCCGCCGCAAACAAAACGTGCTACAGGTGATGGTATTTTCCGTAACCATTATGTCTTTGCTGATTCTGACCTTGTTGCGCACAGACTTAATCGACGACTGGCAGGAGCAATTGCCGGAAGGCACGCCGAATCACTTCATGATGAATATTACTGCATCGCAGATCGATGGTATCGAATCATTCTTTGCAGAAAACGGCATCGCCAGTAACGCTTTTTACCCGTTAATTAGTGCAAGAGTCGCATCGATCAATGGTGTCATACCGAAACCACAGGAAAACCTGGCTACTGAGGGCGAACGAAATAGCGTCACGGAAAATGCGCGCTCGAATGAAAGTGAGGGCGAAAGCGGGGATAAAAGTGAAGATAAAAGCGGCAAACCGAGCCTTGCCGAACCAGGCGACCAGCCGTTGGCCTCAGCCACCGCTGCGACCGACCCAGAAACTGAAGGGCAGAGCCAGGTGCGAAGCCGTCTCGCCAGGCGGCAGGTTACCTGGGCCGATGAGCTGCCGCCCGACAATTTAATTACGGCAGGCAATTGGTGGGGTGCTGACGCCAGCGCCGGTTACGTTTCTATTGAGGATGACTATGCCGCCTGGCTGAATATTGAAATAGGAGATACTGTCGAGTTTGAAATCAATCAGCAGACTGTGACTGCGCAGGTAAGCAGTTTCCGCAGCGTTCGCTGGGACAATATGCAGCCCAATTTTTTTATCATATTTTCACCCGGTACTATCGATCACCTCGGTGCCACGTTTTTATCCACCGTTTTGATGGAGAGCGAGCAGAAGATATTGCTTAATGGTCTCATTCGCTTGTTTCCTACCGTGGTTATTTTAGAAATTGATGGATTGATTGAGCAAATACAAAATATTATTGCGCAGGTGACTTCGGCTATTGAGTTGATTTCTGTTTTAGTATTGATCTGCGGAGCCCTGGTTCTGCTAGCCTGCGTTAACGCAAGCCTGGATGAACGTTTTCACGAGAACGCGATCCTGAGAACCCTGGGTGCCGGGAAAAAACTGATACTGACCAGCCTGTTAATTGAGTTTGCCAGCATCGGTGCCCTGGCAGGAATAGTTGCCACAATCGGTGCAGAGGCCAGTCTTTATTATTTGCAGGAGCAAGTATTCGAGCAAGAGTTTACGTTCCATTATTGGGTTTGGGTCAGCGGCCCACTACTTGGCATGATCATAATTACAGGTCTGGGCCTAAACTCCACCCGACAGCTTGTCAATAGCAGCCCTCTTGGCGTGCTGCGTAGAGTTGTCTAGTGCTGTGAACCCACAATAATTGTTAGCTTGAGTGTAGCTAACTTGAGCTTATAATTAGAGCAGGCCATGATGCAAAGATACTGAACTGTTACCAGGTGGTTATTCTTATGACTATTAATCGATTCACGCCGGTCCAGTCCGTCGTAGCCAGTTTACTGCTGCTGTCAATGCCAATTAACGCGCAATCGCTAGCCGAGGTCACCATAGAAGAGTGCGTTCGTGGCGACTGTACTAATGGCGCGGGGAGCCTGGAACTCACCACCCCCTGGGGGAAAGGCGAGTATCGGGGCAATTTTAAAGACGGCGAATTTGACGGCCGGGGACGCCTGGAAGTGCCAATTTCTTTCACTGGAAAAGCTGTTTATGTGGGAAATTGGGAGATGGGTGTGCGTGCTGGTCGAGGCAGGTTCTGGAATGGGCGTGGAAAATTGTATGTAGGCCAGTGGCGCAATGATAAACGCCATGGGCAGGGCTCCTATTTTTTTAACCTGGTCGAATGGCGAGAAAACCAGTACACTGAGTTTTGGCTGCGAGAAAATACCGAGAACTACAGCGGCGAATTCTTCGAGGATTTTTATCACGGGCAGGGCACGTACCGGTGGCCAGGTGGTCAAAAATACGCAGGTGGATTTTTCGCGAATAACAAACACGGCCCCGGAATCTACTATTACGTGACTGGAACTGAAAGAAAACAGTTGTGGAACTACGGCGATTTCGTAAGATAACTGCGTGGTGGTTACGCTAAAGGCTGTCTGATCTGGAGATTTTTTGTTCCGACAGCCAGTCCCGGAATCATTTGCTGGAGCTCAATTATGGACCTTGAATCTCTTCGCCGCGAATATTTACACGGCGGATTAAATCGCGATGAACTCGCCGAAGACCCACTTGAGCAGTTTTCCCGGTGGATGCAACAGGCTATAGAACTGAAGATTGGCGATCCTACTGCCATGACTGTTGCCACGGTCGCGGCTGATGGGCAGCCTGGTCAGCGTATTGTTCTACTCAAGCAATTCGATAAACAGGGCTTCGTTTTCTACACCAATTATGGCAGTCGCAAGGCAGAGGAGCTGAGCCGGAATGCAAAGATCAGTTTGCACTTCCCGTGGCATATTATCGATAGACAGGTAAAGATAGCCGGGGATGCCGCTAGAGTTAGCGTGTCGGAGTCTTTGAAATACTTCCTGGGCAGGCCGAAGCAAAGCCAATTGGCCGCCGTGGCATCTGCACAAAGCAGGGTATTATCTTCGCGAACTTTATTGCTGAATCAGTTCGAGTCACTCAAACAAAAATTTCGAAACAGAGACATCCCCTTTCCTGATTTCTGGGGGGGCTATCGTGTCGCGCCGAAGGAAATAGAATTTTGGCAGGGTGGTGCTAATCGCTTGCACGACAGATTTCGCTACCTTCGTGATAGCGAAGGTGGCTGGAGCATAGACCGTCTCGCGCCTTAATCTGAATCCAGCGTTTAGTTTTTCTTTTTGCTAACTGGCTTTCCATTTTTTAAGTTTTTTCTTTTCAAGTTGTTTTTTCAATCGGGCGTACTGAGGGATGCCATGCCGGTACTCTGGATAGTCTTCTCCCTGGATTAGTGGCGAAAAATAGTTTCTTGCTGCATCGGTAATATGAAAGCCATCGCGGCTTATGTAGCTTCGCGGCATTTGCTTCTCTACATTGGCCACATCGGCAAGTCTGGCTTCGCCGATTTTCCAGCTATACTTCGTTCCCTTGCCCCGAATGATTGTTGGCATCACGGCGTTCTTGCCTGCAAGAGCAAATTCAACAGCCGCCTCACCCACTGCATACGCCTGATCTACATCCGTGGCGGAGGCTATATGTCTCGCTGCTCGCTGCAGGTAATCGGCTACCGCCCAGTGAAATTTGTAACCCAGCTCATCTTTTATCATGGTAGCGATAAACGGAGCCACACCACCAAGCTGCACATGGCCGAAGGCGTCTTTGTTATCGGCATCCGCGAGAAAAGAACCGTCCTTGTTCTGCGCGCCTTCCGAAACCACAATGACGCAATAACCGAATTTTTTCACGCAGGTTTTTACCTTGCGAAGAAATTTCTCTCTGCTAAAGGCGATCTCCGGAAAAATAATAATATGCGGTGCGTCTCCTTCCTGCTCGCTGGCCAGACCAGCGGCACCCGCTATCCATCCTGCGTGCCGACCCATCACCTCCATGACAAAAACTTTAGTGGAGGAATCGCACATAGAGGCCACATCCAGACCTGCTTCTCGAATTGATACAGCAACATACTTTGCGACCGAACCAAAACCTGGGCAATTGTCAGTCATGGGCAGATCGTTATCAACGGTCTTGGGTACTCCAATACAGGTAACAGGATAGGCCTTCTCAAGACTTAGCTGTGAAATCTTGTTAGCCGTGTCCTGTGAGTCGCCGCCACCGTTATACAAGAAGTAGCGAATATTGTGCGCCACAAATACGTCCATTAGACGTTCGTATTCCCGTTTGTTTTCGGCGTAAGATTTAAGCTTGTAGCGGCAGGATCCGAATGCCCCGGCGGGTGTAGAACGCAAGCAGGCGATGGTCTTGGTGGACTCTTTGCTGGTGTCAATCAGCTCTTCGTTCAAGGCACCGACTATGCCGTTTAAACCCGCGTAAACCTTGCCGATTTTGTCTTTGTGTTTACGCGCCGTTTCGATGACACCACAGGCACTGGCATTGATTACCGAGGTAACGCCGCCCGATTGTGCATAGAAAAGATTTGCTTTGCTCATAAATAGTGATCACTTGTGGCTTAATTGCACAGACTCTGTGTTTGCGGGAGATGTATATTACAAGCTGCAAGATACTACTTCAATTGCTTGCCGCTCTTGCCGTTGTTGCCGCTACTCAGACAGACAGACGGACTCGGACAGGACAGAGGCTCGCCAGTAACACAAGCTGGCGAGGGTTTCTTGCACAGTTTCCCGGGAGAGTGTCAAGGCCGAGTAGAGACCAAGAGAGGTCAAGAGAGGTCAAGAGAAGCCAAGAGAGAGTTGCCATAGGCACAAATACCAGGTAGACTCCGCCTGTTAATTGCATGGCTGCCTGCACAGTGTAAGCAACTGCGATGCTCAAAAGAATGGCATTTGGGTAATTTCTTTTGGTGTGATTCGAATCACAAGCGGAAGAGAGTGCCTTAAGTATGCTTGCACTACCGATATGTGGTCACAGGCTGTTTTGGCATGTCTCGATCGGAATCAATAAACTAAAATTTTTTAAGGAGTCATAAATGGCTACAGCAGCAGTACGAACTGAAATTATCCAACTGGTAGTAGGTATGGTTGGTGCCGCCCCCGGCAGGGATATTCTTACCGAACTGGAAGGAGTAATTGACGGAGGTCTCACCATAGACCAATTGGCGGCAGCCATTTATGCAAACCCCCTTTACTCTGGCGAGACGGCGACGGCTCTTTTCCCGAGTTATTTGCCAAATGCAATCTTTGCAGAAAATTTCCTGGGTTCTCTTTTGGGTGAAGAAGTATCCGAAGCTACAATGACAGCAGCGGTTGCGCGCATGACTTCCCAGCTAAATGCGGGCACTATGTCGCGTGGCGAAGCAATCAAGACCGCCATTGATACTCTTGCTACCAGTACAATTGCAGTCTTCGCCGATGCAAAAACCGCTCTTGCCAATAAAGTAGCCGTTGCTGAATACTACTCAGTAACGCTGGCAGAAAGTTCAGCTGAGCTAGATGTGCTTATGGCTGTTGTCGATGACGTGGATAGCTCGGCTACTGCCGTCGCTGATGGCACAAAAGCAGTGGATAGTGTTATTGCAGCAAACCAGGGCTTGACTGGACTACTCTCAAGGCTCGATTATGCGAATAAAGCGAAGGCATTATTCCTTGTTGGAGCGGATGGCGATGGCAACGCAAAAACCAGCACTACAGACGCCAAGATAACCAAGGCCGTAAAAGACGCTCAAATTGCTACTGGAAAAGAAATAGCGAATATTAATGTAGCCACTGACGAGGCTCTATATACTGCCGCGATTCCCGAGCTTCAAGCTGCATTGGCTTCAGCGGCACAGACTATTCTAACGGCAGGGCTTGTGGCTGCCGATAAGGCGCTGGTCGCTGCGCAAGAAGGCGTTGCACTGCTTCCTGGCACTAACTCAGTCACTGGCCTTGAAGACGCTATTTTGGCAAATATGGCCGCAAATGAGGCAGAAAAGGCAGCAGATATCGCCTCGAACCTAGCTAAAGAAGTCCTCGAAGGTGCTGTAGATGGGTATAATCTAAATAATGAACTAGACATATTAAAAGTAAAGGAGGTTTTTGTTTATGCGGGAGTGCTTAAGCTTGATGAGCGTAAGACACTGGTTTTAGGAGACGACATTACGGAAGCGACTAACCCGGGCGTTACTGCACTACTTGCAGCAGCACAAGCTAACCAGGCAGCGATTGCGGCATACAAGGCGGCAGACACGGCGGTAACTCAGACTGAAGCAGTTGTCAACAACCTCGACTTGAACATGGCTGGCAAAGAGGCTTTGGAGAATCTAACAGAGGCGATATCTTTTTCCACCTCTTCGCGCACAAAAGCCACTGTTGAGGAAATTAATGAACAAGGCAAGGCATTGACTAATGAAGTTGGGCTAGCTAATGCTGCAGCGCAAGCGCTTCTCTCGGATGCCGTTTATAAAACTGGAGTTGAGACCCTTAGAACTGATATTAATGCTTTGGTATTCAACACCGATGACACCGGCACTATTGGGGATCACGACAATCTGACGGCTGCTGCGGTTGCTGCTAGGTTTATCACAGACACTGCTGAAACAGCGATTAACACTGCGTTTGCCAATGCTCCAGAGTTTACAGCCGACATCGAGGCAAACGAAGCAGAAACAACAGTTAAAGCCGGAATAAAAGCATCTCTGGCAGCACTTTCTGCAAACAACGCGGTTGCTCGAAAGCTTGCTTTCGAGCAACTGGAAGCTGCTTACAATACTGCTTCCGCTAACAATCCTTTAACTACCAAGTATAAGATGGCGGCGGAAGGGATTGTTACTGCAACTAATGCTATAACGGCCTTGGACACAAAACTGGCTGCTGAGGCTGCTGCTGTGACTATAGATAATGATCGTAAGGCTGCTGACAAGGTTATTGCTGCCGCAAAAGCAGCATTCACGTCTGCTGGTTTTGAAAAACCCCAGGATGTTGATCAGTCTATTGAATATGCATTATCTAATAAAGGCGATATCTTCTTGGGCGGTGGTACTGATGCAACAATTTACCGGTTTACTGACGGTGATCGTCTCTTTGTTGGTGCCGAGACGGTGCGGAATAATGACGAAAAAGCAGGAGCCAATGGCGATAACGCTGTTGTAGAAGTATGGATTACAGGTACTTCCAATGCAGTAATTACGGTTGAAACCAGCGCATTCGGTTCAGAAGCAGTGGCTCCTGAAACGTATACAATTACCTTGAGCGGTGTTGCAGCGGCTGATGTGACTTACGAGGATGGCTTCATCATCGGCTAAGTGGCAGTAAGCAGCAATAAGCAGCAATAAAAAGGGTGAACATTTGCCGGTAGCCAGGCAAGCAAGCAGCCCTGGTATCTGAAGCAAGGTACTGAAAATTGAAAGCCCTCAGTTCGTAAGAACCGGGGGCTTTTCTTTTTCAGGCGATAAACTTCAGTACAACGAGCCTTACCGGAAAATGGAGTTTGTAGCCTGTGGCGAATGGTTAAGTCATTCCCGCGAAAGCAGGAATCCAGTGACTAATGCCGTGAGCCACAAACAAGCCGCCGTTTACAGTTTAGCAAGTAAGCCTAATGGCAACCTTATGCACTGGCGTTAGCTGTGGAAAACCCTGCCGGTTTGGCTGTTTTACTGGATTCCTGCCTGCGCAGGAATGACGCGGTCAGAAGTGGCGTTATTTTCAATAATTTTTATCTCATCATCGCTAAGGCCATAAAGTTTATAAACCATCTGCTCGATTTGGCTTTCCCCCTGTAACACAGTCTGGCGTGGATTTCTTGCACAACCTCCAAAGCCGCACTTCGGGCAATTATGCAAGGCGCGTATTTTGGTATTTTGTCGTGTTTTGTAGTATTTTGTACCTGAACAAACTAAAAGAACAAACTAAAAGAACAAACTAAAAGAACAAACTAAAAGAACAAACTAAAAGAACAAACTAAAAGAACAAACTAAAAGAACAAACTAAAGAACGAACTAAACAGCAGAATGCTGCGACTAATCCCGGCTTAGCACCAATTCTGCACTAATTTCGCTTTAATTTTTCTCTAACTCTGTCCCAACCATGGAAATTCAGGATGCACCAAAATTCGCAACACCGACCAGCCAATTTTTTTATGGGCATTGTCTTTACAGGCATTGTCTTTAGGGGCATTTTCCTTGGGGGGATAGTCTTTATAAGCATTGTACTGACAGGAACGACCCTGTCAGCTTCCCCACAAAGCCAATTGGATACAGCGGGTGATGCCGCCGTTGACAGGTCGCAAGACCTTGCCCTGTTCGAGCCAGTTGAGACCCCGGCGAATCAAAACAGGCCCGTCGCACGGGAAGCGACAGCGACCACAGCAGAACCTGAATTTACCCTGTCCGGAGTATCCAGAATTGCGGGCAATTATTCAGCGATACTGGAGCACAAAAGCGGCGAGAGCATTCTGGTGAAAGTCGCTGCCAACGCCAACACCCGCATTCCCGAGTACAGTGATTATTCTATTGTGAGCATGTCTGCCGTCACTGTTTCCATTCGGTATCCTGGCAATAATCCGTGCGCGGAGTTCGCTGATCAAGGCGTGAGGTGCAATAGAGCCGCCAATATAGCCGAGCTTAGCCTGAGCCACGGTGATCCAATTCCTGCAACAAACCCCGCCGACACCGAATCGGCGGGCACTGATTCTGAGGATGAATCGGCTATCGACAATGCTGACAACGGCGACAATGCCAACAATGGTGAAGCCCGGAACGGCTCGCGAAATCCGTTTGCAACACTGGCAAATGCCAAAAATGGCGCAAGCGGAGACAATAGCAGGCCGGTTACCGCCAGTGGGGCGGGCCGACGCTTTACACCCAGGCGTATAAGCCCGGAGGATGTGCCAGAGGGCAAGCGATTAGTGACAACCCCCTTCGGTGATCGCCTGGTCGATCAATGACAGCAGTCTGGAACCTGCCTAACTGTCGAAAGTGCGGCTTCAGCCGCGCAAGATGGTTGTAGATGGCGGGACTTATGTAGCGGATGTACGGGTTGCCGATTTTGCATCCTTACATGGATGTAACTTAGTAAAACAATGCGGGAGCAATTGTCGAGGAGCAAAAATCGGTAAAGTCCCACTTCGGGCCATCTTTTGAATTATGCAAAGGCCGCAGTCTATTACCCAAACTGCTGCTTTCACACCGTTAGTAAGCCAGGCAAAATTTTCCATGGATACCCAGCCCCCCTCATTCTCACTCTCGCCCTCGCCGTCCCACGCATCCTCGCCGTCTCCGTCATCCTCCCCCAGCCTCCCGCTATCGATTTCAGTAGTCAGCTACGATTCAAGCCTTGCAGAAATTCGCGCATTGATTGTGTCTTTACTCGATGCTATTACGCAATGGCAAAGCGCGTCCATCGCCACCACCACCACCACCACCACTTCACTCTACCTGATTGACAATTCTGAAGATGCCTGCCTTTCTCGCCAGCAGCTTGCTGATCTACAGCCTCGGCTTACCGCACTCGACGTTGGGCTGTGTCTGCTCAGTGGTCATGGAAACATCGGCTATGGTGCCGCACACAACCTGGCCATCGCCAAAGCAAGCGACGGCTATCACTTACTACTGAACCCCGATATCGTGTTGGATGCCAACTGCCTGCTGTCAGGTATCACATTTATGCAGCAAAACCCGGATGTACTGGTGGCGAGCCCGTTGGCAAAAGATGAAAATGGCGAGAAACAGCACCTTTGCAAAAGATACCCGGCGCTGTTTACCTTTCTGGTGCGGGGGTTTTTTCCGAATTCCCTCAAGAAACTATTTAGCAAACGCCTGGCAAGGTTTGAAATGCACGAGCTGTCAGAGACAGCACCCAACACCGATGTAGCGCTGGTCAGTGGTTGTTTTATGTTATGTCAAAGCCGTGCCTTGAAGCAGGTGCAGGGTTTCGATGCCAATTATTTTTTGTACTTCGAGGATTTCGATCTGTCATTACGGCTGGGCAAGTTAGGCAAGGTTGCCTATGTACCAGCAATGAAAATACAGCATCGAGGCGGACAGGCCGCCAGCAAAGGCTTGCAGCATATAAAACTGTTCATCCGCTCCGGCCTGCGTTTTTTTAACTCGCACGGCTGGTGTTTGTTTCGCCAGTCAAGCTAAGCTGTTGCTCGTGAGCCAGTGCCATCGACCCTGGAAACCACAGCAGCTTCAAGGCTGTGCAACAACCCCTCGCCAGGGCGTGTTAGCTATGGAAAACCTTGCGGATTTGTGTGGTTTACTGGATTCCTGCCTGCGCAGGAATGACAGGGGGGTGCAGGGAACTAACCCGCCGTCATTCCTGCGAAAGCAGGAATCCAGTGACTAATGCCATAAGCCACAAACAAGCCGCCGTTTACAGTTTAGCAAGTAAGCCTAATGGCAACCTTATGCACTGGCGTTAGCTGTGGAAAACCCTACGGGTTTGGGTGGTTTACTGGATTCCTGCCTGCGCAGGAATGACAGGGGGGTGCAGGGAACTAACCCGCCGTCATTCCTGCGAAAGCAGGAATCCAGTGACTAATGCCATAAGCCACAAACAAGCCGCCGTTTACAGTTTAGCAAGTAAGCCTAATGGCAACCTTATGCACTGGCGTTAGCTGTGGAAAACCCTACGGATTTGGGTGGTTTACTGGATTCCTGCCTGCGCAGGAATGACAGGGGGGTGCAGGAATGATGGGTGCGCAGGAATGACGAATGTTGGGCTTTTGCACAATCTCTTTTAATGGAATTACGTTATCAATACTACTGAACAAACAGTGCTTGTAACCGGCGCAACTGGTTTTGTGGGCCAGGCATTGTGCCGCTGCCTGCTTGCTGAAAAGCGGCCGATACGGGTGCTGCTACGCAACCCGAAAAAGATCGCCAGCCTGCCCGAAAAACTGCAAACAGAAGTCGTGTGCGGCGACTTACTGGACAAGGAAAGCCTGCTACAAGCCTGCGCCGCTGTTGACCTGATTGTTCACCTCGCCGGCACTGCACATACCGTTGCGTCCAGTCAGGCCAGCATAATTCAGGGCAGCAAAAACCTGCTGGCGGCCGCCACGGCACAAAAAGTAAGACGCCTGGTCTACCTCAGCAGCAGCCTCGCCCATGCCGCAGAAACCGGCAGTGGCGATGTCACCGAATACGGCAAATCGAAACGCGCCGTTGAATCACTACTGCTGGCAGCGGCGCACAAGAACCATATAGAAGTGGCGATTCTGCGCCCGGTCAACGTCTACGGCTCGGCAATGAAGGGCAATATTGCCACGATGATGTCACTGATCAGTAAAGGTCGCCTGCCCGGATTACCCGCCCTGCACAATCGCATCTCCCTGGTCGGGGTGGAGGACCTGGCCCGTGCGATTCTGCTGGCAGCCAATGCTGGCCCGGCGCCAGGAATTTATTCAGTCACCGACGGTGAGGAATACCGCATTAACGAAATAGAGAGCGCTATCTATGCGGCGCTGGGCAAAACATTGCCGCGCTGGCGTGCGCCGGCTGTGCTACTATATGTCGCCGCCGTACTGGCTGGATTGATGGGCAGATTAGGCGGGCTAAATAGCAGCATCAGTGCGCGAACTTATCGAAATTTAACAGCGGATAATCTGTTTTCAAACGATGAAATCTGCACAGAATTGGGCTTCAAGCCGTCGCAGAACTTTTACTCGATCTTGCCAGAAATGCTTGAACAGATAAAAAGAGCAGACAGTGACCAAGGAATGCGGAATGCGGAATGCGGAATGCGGAATAAAGAATAAGGAATAAGCGCATGACCAAAGGAATAATCCTGGCGGGAGGCCGCGGCAGTCGTTTACATCCCATGACCCTGGCCGTCAGCAAACAACTGCTGCCAGTGTATGACAAACCGATGATATACTATCCTCTATCGACATTGATGCAGGCCGGAATCAAACAAATTTTAATTATCACCACGGCGGAAGACGCCGCCGTGTACGAAGAGCTACTAGGCGACGGCAGCAACTGGGGGCTGGATATTTGCTACCGGCAACAACCGAGGCCCGAGGGATTGGCGCAGGCGTTCCTGATAGGCGAAGAATTTATCGGTGCCAGCCGTGTTTGTTTAGTGTTGGGCGACAACATTTTCTACGGCAATAGAATCGAAGACACATTGAAAAATGCAGTGGGCCAGAAACAGGGTGCCAGTGTATTTGCCTACTATGTAACCGACCCGGAGCGTTACGGCGTGGTCGAATTAGATGACAATAATAATGCCATTGGATTGGAAGAGAAGCCGCAGCAGCCCAAATCTCATTACGCGGTGACCGGCCTGTATATGTACGATAACGATGTTGTCGATATAGCCAGGTCTATTACGCCGTCCGCACGGGGCGAGTTAGAAATTACTGATGTCAATAAAGTCTATCTTGAAAGAAACACGCTGCGGGTTGAATTATTCGATCGCGGTACCGCCTGGCTGGACACCGGAACCATACAATCTTTGCTGGATGCGGCGAACTTTATTCGTGTATTAGAAGAGCGACAGGGATTAAAAATCGGCTGCCCTGAAGAAATTGCCTTCCGCCATGGCTTCATCGATGCCGCGCAGCTAGAAAAGTTAGCCGAATCATTGGGCAGCAGCGGCTACGGACAATATCTACTTCAGCTATTAGAACAAAGGCACTAAAGGCACTAAAGGCACTAGAGCCCAGGCAGAAATAGATGGCAACCAGAGTTCGTAATTACAGCCCGCAGCCAGAACCCAAACCACAGAGACAGTGCAACAAACCCTCGCCAGGCCGTGTTCGCTGTGGAAAACCTTGCCGGTTTGGCTGTTTTACTGGATTCCTGCCTGCGCAGGAATGACCGGGTGGCGCAGGAATGACCGGGTGGCGCAGGAATGACCGGGTGGCGCAGGAATGACCGGGTGGCGCAGGAATGACCGGGTGGCGCAGGAATGACCGGGTGGCGCAGGAATGACCGGGTGGCGCAGGAATGACCGGGTGGCGCAGGAATGACCGGGTGGTGCAGGAATGACCGGGTGGTGCAGGAATGACCGGGTGGTGCAGGAATGACCGGGTGGCGCAGGAATGACCGGGTGGCGCAGGAATGACCGGGTGGCGCAGGAATGACCGGGTGGCGCAGGAATGACCGGGTGGCGCAGGAATGACCGGGCGGTGCAGGAATGACCGGGTGGCGCAGGAATGACCGGGTGGCGCAGGAATGACCGGGCGGTGCAGGAATGACCGGGTGGCGCAGGAATGACCGGGTGGCGCAGGAATGACAAATGTTGGATTTTTGCACAGCCTCCACAACCCGAAACCAGAACCAGAACCACAACCCGAAACCAGAACCACAACCCGAAACCAGAACCAGAACCCGAAACCAGAACCACAACCCGAAACCCGAAGCCGAAACCGAAACCCGAAACTATAGCCCGAAACTATGAAAATCATTGAAACGTCCATTCCCGATATTTTAATTCTTGAGCCCAGCGTGTACGGCGATGCTCGTGGCTACTTCATGGAAACCTTTCGCGAATCCTGGTTTTCCGCACAGGGGCTCAAGGCCAGATTTGTTCAGGATAACCAAAGCCGCTCGGTGCAGGGTACCTTGCGTGGCTTGCACTACCAGCTCAAGCAAGCACAGGGCAAACTGGTGCGGGTCATATCCGGTGAGGTGTTCGATGTCGCGGTGGACATGCGCCAGCATTCGAAATATTTCGGGAACTGGGCCGGCGCGCTGCTCTCCGCCGAAAACAAGCGACAATTGTGGCTTCCCCCGGGTTTCGCTCACGGCTTCTATGTGCTTGGCGAGGCCGCAGAGCTGTATTACAAATGCACCGATTATTATTGCCCCGAGCACGAACACAGTCTGTTATGGAACGACGCTGAAGTCGGCATCGACTGGCCGCTGCTTAATGACACGCCTCTGCTCTCCGCTAAAGACAGCGCCGCGCTGCCGCTTGCCGAAGCACCCTATTACCCCTTTACTCCATGAATGCACCGCTATTAGTTGTTACAGGAGCCGCCGGTCAGCTAGGACAGACCCTGGTGCAGCATTGGCATAGCGGGCCGCTATCGAAACAATTTGGTTTGCGCGCTCTGGATCGCTCCCGCCTTGATATTGCCAGGCCTGAGAATGTGAGAACACTACTGTCCGAGCTGAAACCTGCCGTCATAATCAACGCGGCGGCCTACACACAGGTGGACAAGGCAGAGGCTGACAGAAACTCGGCGTTTCTTGTTAATGACGCCGCCGTGGGAGAGCTAGCCACCTGGGCGGCGCAGAACGCCGCCAGCTTGATTCATATTTCAACCGATTTTGTATTTGATGGCGCTGGCAGCAGCCCGTATCTTCCGCATCAGCAGACCGCACCATTGGGAGTTTATGGTGCCAGCAAGTTAGCGGGGGAAGAACGACTTCAAGCAGTTCTCAAAGAAAATGCCACTATTATTCGCACCGCCTGGCTGTACTCTGAATACGGCAATAATTTCGTTAAGACCATGCTGCGCCTGATGCAGGACAGAGACCAGCTTTCCGTGGTGGATGATCAGTTTGGTTCTCCCAGTTCCACCCACGGGCTGGCCGAGCTTATTTTTTCCATGATTCAGCATGGGCAGTATCAAGGTGTCTACCATTGGACTGATGGCGGCAGTATTAGCTGGTTCGAGTTTGCGCAGAAGATTCAACAACTAGCGCTACAGCAAGGCTTGTTAACCAGGCAAATTCCCATTAGGCCAATCGCAAGCAGTGAATATCCAGGTGCCGCCAGACGCCCCGCCTATAGCGTGCTGGAGCGAAGTCGGACAATTGCCGCATTCGCTTGCCCACGCCTTGGCTGGGAACAACAGCTGGAAGCGGTGATTACAGTGCTGGCGACAGTGAAAAACGGCTAAAACGGCTAAAGTAGAGGGCTGCAACTAGCCGCCTGGATAAGCAGAATTTCCTGGCGACAGTTTCCAATAGAAAACAATGACGAGAATCAGTGAATGGCAAATTTATTAGTAACCGGCGCGGCCGGCTTTATAGGCAGCGGTTTTGTACGCTATTGGCACGGGTCAAACCCGCAAGACCGTCTAATTGTCCTGGACGCCCTGACTTATGCGGGCAACAAACACAATCTGACGCTGTTTTCCGGTCAGCCGTGGCTTGAGTTTATTCATGGATCAATCGGCGACCAGGCGCTGCTTGATTCGTTGATGATAAAACATGAAATAGACAAACTGGTTCACTTTGCCGCCGAGAGCCATGTGGATAGATCAATCACCGGTCCCGATGCCTTTATTGATACCAATATCGTCGGCACCCACAGTTTGTTGAAAGCCGCCAAAAAGTATTGGCTGGATGCGGGCAATAAAAGCGACCACCTTTTTCACCACGTATCGACAGATGAGGTGTACGGCACGCTAAGCGTCGATGCTCCCGCTTTCTCTGAAAGTACGGCCTACGCTCCTAACTCCCCTTATGCAGCGAGCAAGGCCGCATCAGATCATCTGGTGCGTTCCTACCACCGTACATTTGGTTTGAACGTCACTACCAGTAACTGTTCGAATAACTATGGCCCGCATCAGTTCCCGGAAAAATTAGTGCCCCTGTGCCTGTTGAACATACTTTCCGCGAAGCCTCTGCCGATCTATGGAGATGGCCAGCAGATTCGGGACTGGTTGTATGTTGACGATCATAATCGTGGCATCGAACTGGTGATAAAGAAAGGCCGCCATGGAGAGACCTACAATATCGGCGGTAACAATGAATGGACTAATATCGATGTGGTTAATTTACTGTGTGAGCTGGTAGAGGCAAGATTTGCAGCTGATGCCGAGCTGGCAAGACGGTTTCCAGACTCGCCCTGTGCCAACGGCAAATCTGCGAAGACATTAATCCGTTTCGTGACAGACCGGCCAGGCCACGATACCCGCTATGCGATCAATGCAGCCAAAATAGCGTCAGAGCTGGGCTATACTCCGCTTGAGAATTTCGATTCTGGCCTGGGTAAAACAGTAGATTGGTATCTGCGCAATGAGGCCTGGTGGCGCTCTATTCTGGATGGCAGCTACCGGCAATAGTGCGTTGATCATGAATAGTGTTCGTTGTCGTCATTACCGCCACTATCGCCACTGTTTTCGTGTGCATAATCGGAACTTTATGCAGGCGGGTTAAATACGCTTTTAGTAGGGGTAGAGTTAACAATTTATTCCAATTTGTACGGTCTATAGGAATAGAGCCAAGAATAGGAAGAATAGTAGAGTAAGTAGTCCGTGTCGAGGAAACCAAATTCTATGACCTGCATCCACAAAATCATTATTGGGATAGCACTGCAAGCTCTGTTGTTCTCGGCGGCACAGGTTTTTGCCTTTGAAATAAGTGGCAGCAGATGGCTGTCACCAGAGGCAGAATATTATGTCGATATGGATGGCACTGCGGCCAGTGGGATAAGCTGGAATACGGCTTTCATTGCGGCCATGAACGACTGGAGCGAGGCAACATCGTTCAACTTTATAGTACGCAGGGAGAAGCGTAATCCCTGTATTAATGACGGTTTTAATGGCGTAGATTTTTCTGGGGACTTCTGTGGCAGCGCCTTTGGCAAGAATACGCTGGCCGTCACCGTACGGCGATTTGACTTTACAGTTCTTGGTGAAGCTACTCTACGTGAAGCGGATATCGTCATTAACCAAACAAAAGAATTTGATGTCTACGATGGCAATCTTGATCAGTTTGGCCGTCAGGGACTGGATTTTCGGCGAGTCGTACTGCACGAACTGGGCCATGCTATTGGTTTGGACCATGAAACGACTACCAATGCGATTATGGCACCTGACATCGGCAATCTGGATCGTCTTCAAGCTGATGATATCGCCGGCGCTGAAAAATTGTACGATGGTACAATTAATTGTGTTGTTCAAGAGCTGGGTTTTGGCGTGATCAACGATGCGCTTGATGCAAACGATTGTACAGTTAGCGAGCTGCTGCCCGGCAGCAGTGATGACAGTGCTATCGACTTGTATCGATTCGAGCTAAGCAGTACCGCAACGATCAGTTTGAGCATGAGCTCCCCAACACTTGATTCAGTCTTATTAGTGGCAGATTCCAATTTTCAAATACTGGGTTTCGATAATAAATCCAGTAATGACTGCGACTCCTCGTTGATTCAATTCTTGCAGCCTGGCAGCTATTTCCTGATGGCGAATACTTTCGACGAGCCGGTAAAAGCAGCATGCGGAACCTTCGGAGACTATCGAATTGATGCCTCCTTCCGCAGCAGTGGGCGGAATCCATTAGGCTCGGCTACAAGTCTTGGCGGTGCTGTTACGAATGCCAGCTTCAGCGGGGGCATTACGGCCGACAACGGACGCAGTTTCGGCAATAAATTTAGTGCTGATGCTTCTCTGGATATTTCGGGGCAGATTACTATCGACCCGCAACATCGGGGTCAGCCTGGCTTCCTGGTGGTCGCAGCAATAACAGGACAACAAATTCTGTTACTCAACGAATCAGGTCAATTTGTCGATTCGGCGGCCAACCCCGGCGTGCTAACCAGGGCAGCCAACAAAATACTGGCCGCCACAGAAAATATAACCGTGGCAGAAAATTTAGTACCTGCCTCACTGGGGGTCAGCGAAATTGTGGTGGATTTCTATTTTGGCTACGGTCTCAGCAGCAACCCCGATGAGCTGTATTTTCATCAGGCTCCCCTCAATCTCACTGTTGCACCCTGATAAAACGCCAATTAGCCCCCGATTAATCGCCAGGCAGACCAGATTGGGCTGCGCAACCAGGGCGAAAACTACTATTCCAGGCAGCAGCAAATAAGGCTATAATCCGTCCACATTTTTTCTGGCACTCACCAGCGCTGTACCGCCAGCCTCAGTTCTGGCCTGGCAGTTCTTGGGAAGATCCAGAGTAAACATCCCGCTATTTTATGTAAAGGAGCTATTTCTGTGCAATCAGAGACTGCAAAAATGCGTCTGTGCCTGGCAGCACTGACGAAACTGTCATTTTTACTGCTAATTAGCGGCAATGCTGTAGCGCAGCAATCCGTTGAAGACAATATCCGCCCGTCAGGGCAAGTCTGTTTGACGGGTCAACCCTGTGTTGGCAGCACGGCAAGTAGAGCCACTGTTGTCGTGCCTGTTGCTGAAGTTGTGGTTGAGCCTGTTGTCGCCGTCCAGGCCGAAGTGGTAGAGGAGGCTACAGAAGAGCCTGCTGCCATACCTGCTGCCGCAGCCCAGGCCGCTGTAGCAGAGCCTGTAGTCGCCGCGTTTGATGTGGAGTCTACCTATCAGATGAGCTGTTTTGCCTGTCACGGCACCGGTGCCGCAGCTGCGCCCAAATTGGATGACCAGGACGCCTGGGCAGAAAGATTGGCTAAAGGAATGGATGCCGTAATGGCAAATGTGCTGAATGGAGTGAATGCCATGCCAGCCAGGGGACTATGTATGACCTGTAGCGATGACGACCTGCGCAGGCTTGTAGATTATATGATCAGTCAGTAAGCAGTAAGGTTCACCCGCGCAGAATTTGACGACTATCGAAATCAGCGATTCAATGTAAACGAGTAAGGAGTAAAACGTGTTAAGTATAAAAAAAGTATTAGTGTCAGCAATGCCTAAAGCAGGGTTTTTCGTGGTGGTCGCATCCTTCGCAACTGCTATTTCAGCAGGTGCTGCACAACAGCAAGTACAGTTGGCGCAATTGACAGACGGATTCAATGCCGAGGCAAGCTATATGGCATCCTGTTTTGCCTGTCACAGCACCGGGGCTGCCGGCGCGCCAAAAGTAGGCCCTGGTAATGCAGAAGCATGGACACCACGCCTTGAAAAAGGAATGGACGCTATTGTAAGCAACGCCATAAACGGCCTGAACACGATGCCCCCGAAAGGCCTGTGTTTCACTTGCAGCGATGATGATTTGCGCGCTGTAGTGCAATATATGATTGATAGCAGCAAGTAAAGCCGCTACATGACCTAAAAACGGGCTGCTTGCAGCGCATTTTTTTGCTTTTTGCCCATCGTTGCCTATTTTTTCCTATAAAGAACTGATAGAGAGCCTTGCCTACCTGTCGGAAATGCGGCTTCAGAGACTGTGCAAAAACCCAATATTCGCTTTTTTGTACAATTGCACACTTATTACTGTGCTGGTATTCAATGTGCCAGTAACAAATGTGCTGGTATTCAATATGCCAGTAGTAAATGCACTGGATTTACGTTCCGGTTAGCAACAGGGAAGCAACATGAATACATCTTCTGGTAGCGTTGTTGTCGCTGCGCTCTATCGCTTTGCCAAATTTCCGGACTTTGAATCTTTCCGGCAGCCACTGCTTGACCTGATGCTCAGGTATCAGCTTCGTGGCACACTTTTGCTCGCCGCCGAAGGTATTAACGGCACTATCGCCGGCAGCAGGACGGGTGTCGATGCACTGCTGTCCTGGCTGGCGCAAGATTCAAGATTTACAGCTATTGAAGCGAAGGAGTCCTGGGCGGCTGACAATCCCTTTTATAGAACCAAGGTCAAGCTCAAAAAAGAAATTGTAACCATGGGTGTGGAAGACATAGACCCGACACACATAGTCGGCACCTATGTTGAACCCGCAGACTGGAATGCGCTTATCGAAGATCCCGAAGTGCTACTGCTCGACACCAGAAATAAATACGAGGTAGAAATTGGCACATTCGAGGGTGCGGTAAACCCTGAAACCGACTCATTTAGAGAATTTCCTGACTACGTCGCAAAGCATCTTGATCCAGCCGTGCATAAGAAAGTCGCCATGTTTTGCACTGGGGGAATCCGCTGCGAGAAATCAACCGCTTACCTGCGACAACATGGCTTCGAAGCCGTGTTTCATCTCAAGGGTGGCATTGTAAAATATCTTGAAGACACGCCCCGCGCCGTAAGTAAATGGGAAGGGGAATGCTTCGTTTTTGATAATCGGGTAACTGTAAACCATCAGCTAGAAAAGGGCGACTATGACCAGTGCCACGCCTGTCGCATGGCAATCACTGAGCAGGATAAGCAAAGCGAGTTTTTCCAGAAAGGAGTAAGTTGCCATCACTGTTATGACAGGCACAGCAAGGCGCAGGTAAAACGCTTTGCTGAGCGTGAACGGCAGATGCAGCTAGCCAAAAAACGCGGAGAGAGGCATATTGGGGCGTCCATGCGGCCAGCAAATGAGTGCGCCAGGCAGGAGAAATTGCGTTTCAAGCAAGAGCAGAGAAGGCTGGAGAAAACCAAACCTGGCCACCTCGAGCAAATAGAGTTTTTGTGAATGCAAGGAAGTCCCACACGGAACACCGCTATCCTCCCTGGTTCTGGTCGTGATGATGGCCGAGCATGGATGTCACCGTAAACGGATGGCACAGCAAAAACGCGAGCGGGCGTTTTCCGGCCGCTGAACCATGTGCTGGAACCCAGGGCTAGCAAAGGCATTGGCGCACCGGGGTTTGTACCCGGCGGCCTGATCGTACTGGAGTCGGCCGGGTACCAAAAGACGTGCCCCGCTGATCGCCACCTACCACCCACTCTCTGCTTTCCCACGCAGCAATGCTTACATCCGATAAACTAGAAACGCCAGGTTCCGCGGACGGCGATGGAGGGCGGGCGATCCGGAATAAATTGCCAGGCACCATCCACCTTGAAAAACGCATCATCCAGGCTGACCGGGTCGAGATCTGCCTGGCGGTACTGCTGATCCTGGTAAATCATATTCAGGTTGCTGACAAGCTGGTAGCCGTTATGCAGCGACCAGGTGTGTTCCATGCTGAGTTGCGCCGATAACTCTGGCGTGTAAATGCCGTTAATCGCCCGGCAAAGGTTTCGGTGGGTTTTGCAGAAGTGATATTCACTGCACCGCCAATGGTGTTTTTTCCAAATAACGTGCCCTGTGGGCCGCACTTAGTGAGAAGCTTAACAAGAGACCGGTAACTACGGCTGCCAGCAGTACTCTTGTTGATTTTATGTGTTGATCAATAGCTTGTTTCATCGTTTTCTCCCGTTCTTTGTACATCCAGATTTTTCCTTTGGTTCGGAAAGCAATATCTGTGCTGGTGCGTTAATGACGGGCGCGTGATTTTTAATTCCCGGGTGGGTGGCTGTCCGCGCTTTGGAGTCTTGGAGTCTTGGAGTCTTGGAGTCTTGGAGTAGAGTAGAGAGAGTTGTAAACAACGGGAAGTTTGCTACACTGGGTTCAGATGACAGTAAATGCAGTATCGGTCTGTGTTGCCCATAGAGCCACGAAAAACCCCGCCGAATAATCGAGCCAGGAAGCCTGATAAATTCGAGATTCGGCGCCAGCAGTTAGCGGCAGCAACCCTTGCCGCCATGGGTGAGTTCGGCTACGCCAACACCAGCCTGCGAGACATTGCGGCCAAATCCGGCTTCTCCCTCGGCACACTGCACTACTATTTCGCCGACAAGGACGATCTGATTAGCTACTGTGTTCTGGATTACAAGCGACATTTCATTGATGAAATGAATCGGGCTATCGACAGCGCTGCCGACCTGGCAGCACTGATTACGGATTTTATCAGCGGCTTTGTAAAGACGGTTTCATCGGACAGTGAAAGCCAGCGGCTTTGGTATGATATTCGCTCACAGGCGATGTTTAGCGCTGTCTTTCGGCCACTAGTATTCGAAATTGATCAATCTTTGCTCGCTATGATCAGCCATTTGACAGACCGCGCTCAAGCGTTTACCGCCGCCGCCATGCCAATGCCTGAACAAACACCGCATCCGCATGGGCGCAAGGCCACAGCAACATAACACAGGTGGAATTATCGACTGGAAACAGATGGACATAGACAGGCATAGACAGGCGTAGATAGACAGGCATAAATAGACAGGGTAGTTGTGTCCAAATTCCGTAAAAAGAACCCAAGCCATGAATTAAGCCAAAGTGACAGCGCTCAATCTCCAGTGATACCTTTCGATTTGTGCGAAACTGCTGAGATTTAATGGCATCCGTCAAAATCAACCGTTACGCTGAAGTCTCAAATCAATAATGAAATAAAAAAGGCCAAGACTATGAATGCCGATTCTGCCAGAAAATCTCCTCGAATATTTCCAGTCATTCTCCTGTTGATCGCTGTACCCATGATTCTTGGTGGGCTGCAGCTAGTGTTTTTAGGGGGTTCATTCTATTACCTGGTAGCAGGTTTATTGTTGGTGGCTTCTGCAATTCGATTGTGGAAGCTCGATCCCATGGCATCAACAATCTATGGTGGCCTGATGATAGCCACAGTTGCCTGGGCTTTGCTTGAGTCGGGCAGCAATTACTGGGCTTTGGCTCCTCGAATATTGCCGTTCGCTGCAATAGGCGCCTGGTTCTTGAACCCCTGGCTGCGCCGTGCTCTCTATCACGGGAATCCGCCTCCTTTATTCGCCTCCAGGATTTCTGTTTATGCGGTCGTGGTTGCCGTAGTAGTAACTGCCTACGTTGTAGTTGACGGTCATGGCTATGAAGTCAGTCCGCTTACAGCCAGGAGTGGCATCAACACAGTAAATACAGCAACCGACTGGCCAGGTTATGGTAATACCCCTGGCGGCAGTCGCTATTCTCCACTGAATCAAATCAATCGAGACAATGTTAGCGATCTTGAAGTTGCCTGGACGTACCGGACAAAGGCAGGTGGCTCCTTCAAGGCAACTCCACTACAGGTGGGTGAACTGCTTTATGTGTGCACAGGTGGTAACAGAGTCATTGCCCTTGATGCCGATAACGGTGAACTGCGTTGGCAATTCGATCCGCTGATAGACCCGGAGCATTTAGAACTTTTACGCTACTTTACAACCGGTTGTCGCGGTGTTTCCTATTATGCAGCGCCTACCGACTACGATGGCGAGTGCCCGCAACGAATTCTTACAGCAACTGCCGATGCCCGTCTGATTGCCATCGATGCGATCAGCGGTGCGCGCTGCTCTCAGTTTGGTGAACAGGGAGAGATAAACCTGACAATCGGCATGGGAAATGACCCGCTGATATTTAACTTCCAAACTTCTCCGCCGGGAATTGTTCGTGGCAATGCAGTTGTTGGTGGTTGGGTATTCGATAATCAAAGTGTTGGTGAGCCATCAGGCGTGGTGCGCGCATTCAACGCAATAAGCGGTGAATTTGCCTGGGCCTGGGATATGGGCCGTCCTGGCGTAAACACAGAGCCGCTGCGGGGAGAGGTTTACACCCGGGGCACACCGAATGTGTGGAGTTTGTTCAGCGTTGATGAAGAACTGGGGCTTATTTATGCACCAACCGGCAATGAAACACCAGACTACTTCGGCGGCCACAGAATGGAGTCCAGTGAACAGTATGCTAGCTCTATAGTGGCTATCGACGGAGACAACGGTTCGGTACGGTGGTCGTTCCAAACCACACATCATGATCTCTGGGATTACGATGTACCATCCCAACCTGTGCTCATAGACCTTCCCGGCGACGACGGTGAGAAAGTACCAGCAGTGTTGGTGCCCACCAAGAGAGCGGAGGTGTTTGTACTCAATCGGGTTACGGGGGAGCCTGTTTTTGACATACAGGAACGACCGGTTCCGCAGCAAGGAGGCGTGCCGGAAGACTATGTCGCAGCCACCCAGCCTTTCGCCGTGGATCTACCAAATTTTCGTGCCGATCTGACAGAGGCGAAAATGTGGGGTATCACGCCACTGGATCAACTGTGGTGTCGTATAGAGTATAAGAAGATGCGCTATGAGGGACACTTCACCGTGCCGGGAGCCGATACTATTTTCCAGTTTCCAGGTAATGCCGGCGGCCATAATTGGGGCAGTGTCAGTGTCGATCAGGTGAACAACATCATGGTGGTTAATCCCATGATTGTTGGTAATCAATTAACACTGACAGCAAGGGATGAATTGCCTGAAGGAGTGCAGGGCAATCAACTTGGAACCCCTTACTCCCATACAACAGTGCGATTTATGTCACCACTGGGTGTGCCCTGCAACCAACCACCCTACGGCATTCTCGCCGCGATCGACCTGGAAACCAAACAGCTTTTGTGGGAAAGACCTATTGGTACGGCTAAAGACAGTGGCCCGCTTGGCATCAAAACCAGATTACCCGTTTCGATAGGCACACCCCAAAGTGCAGGCACCGTGACCACGGCAGGTGGTTTAATATTCAGTGGCGGTACTTTCGATAATACCATTCGCGCCACGAATATCAGCGACGGCAAAGAGCTCTGGAGAGATGATCTACCGTTCACCGCACAGGCAACGCCGATGAGTTATTTATCCCCGGCGGGCGAGCAGACAGTGGTCATTACTGTTCCGGTTTTTAATTCTACCAGCGGTGTAGGTTTCAGGGCGCTTTCTGCCGATCAGGAAGACCCTGAAGGCGGATATATTATTGCCTACAGGCTCGCAGATTGATTACAGCGAACATGAAAAGCTGCCGTAGTTCTATCAGGGCCTTGCCCGGGTTATTTTTTTGTAGCATCGGTTTCCCTGCACAGACTTCCAACGGCGCAGGTATATCTACCCGGGTGGCAACAGATGCGCCTGCCGGGCATGAGCATCTTGCTGCAATGCGCCCAATGAGACTGTGCAACAAACCCTCGCCAGGGTACGTTACTGATGGAAAACCCTTGCCGGTTTGGGTGTTTTACTGGATTCCTGCCTTCGAGACTGTGCAAGAAACCCTTGCGGGTTTGGCTGTTTTACTGGGTTCCTGCTTTCGCAGGAACGACGAATATTGGGTTTTTGCACAGTCTCTAAAGTCCCACTTCCGATTATTTTTTGCATGATACCCGCAGGGCACAAGTGCAAAGGTCTCATTGTAATGTTGGTTGTGATTGCGCTATTGAGACTGTGCAAGAAACCCTTGCGGGTTCGACTGTTTTACTGGGTTCCTGCTTTCGCAGGAACGACGAACGTTGGGTTTTTGCACAGTCTCCTTCGCAGGAATGACAGGGCGGTGCAGGAATGACAGGGCGGTGCAGGAATGACAGGGCGGTGCAGGAATGACGAATGCTGGATTTTGCACAGTTTTCAATATGGGATTGTCCTGGCCAGGTAGATATAGCCATTCTCCAGCGCAAATCGCCGACCTGAGAGATGCGCCAGCTTGATTGATCTGATTCAGGCAATGACGCAAGCCCCACAAGACCAATAGCTTCAAGACAGGATGTAAAAAAATGACCGGCGATGCAATACCAGTGAGCCCCTATGGCGATTTTCTCGGCATCAAGATAATTGAATTCACTGAAGGGAAGGGCGTTTGTCATCTAAAGCTCAAAGAGCATCACAGGAACAACGGCGGTCGGGTTCATGGTGGGGTGTTAACGTCGCTTGCCGATACTGCGGCAGGAATTGCTGTCCGCTCGGTGAGACCGGAAGGAAAGCTGTCCGCCACAACAGACCTGAGCATTTCCTTCATTCGCCCTCCGATGGGAAAAATTCTCGAAGCCCATGCGGAAGTGATTCATGCCGGCAAGCGTTTGTTCCGTGCTGAGATCGCCATCTATTGTGATGAGAAGCTCATCGCCAAAACCAATGCCACTTTTATGATCGTTGACGCGGGCTAAAACCAGTGATAACCAGTCAGCAGAATAGAAGCCTTCGATTAACAAGAGCCACGGCTTTGTCTTCACGAAAGCTGCCGTCAGCCTGGAGTTTGCAAGACAGCGGTGACAGCGTATGCTGGCGTTTTGTCAATAGGCGGTGATTGTTTGATGTTAGCAGGCAAGCCTTATACGCCGTTGCAGAGATCTGTCCTTTTCATGGTGCTGCTTAATGCGTTTTCAGTGCCGGTTATGCTGTCGTCGGTGAATGTGGCCTTACCATCAATCGCCGAAGAGTTGGCGCTCTCGGCGGTGAGTCTTGGTTGGATCCCTACGGCTTTCCTCATGGCCAGTGCCATGTTCGTTTTGGTATTTGGCCGGCTGGCGGATATGTATGGTCGCAAACGCATCTTTCTTATAGGTGCGGCGGTTGTGGTATTGGCTTCGTTCATGGCGGCGGCTGCAAATTCCGCCACCGTACTGATCAGTGCCCGCTTTCTACAGGGCGTCGGCGCAGCCATGTTATATGCCACGCAAATGGCCATTATCTCTTCCGTATTCCCGGCGGCCATCCGTGGACGGGTGATTGGTCTGGTGGTGTCGGTAATCTATGTTGGCCTGGCCAGCGGTCCTCTGCTTGGTGGGGTTATGGTAGATCAGTTGGGCTGGCGGGCAAATTTTTTATTGCAAATGCCGGTGGCAATTCTGGTGCTATTGCTTGGCCTGTTTAAGGTTAGCGGCGAGTGGGCAGCGGATGAAAGAGGCACTTTCGATTTCCCCGGGGCAGTTACTTACTGTTTTTCAATAGTTGCTATTTGCCTTGGTGTTTCCTTGTTGCCAGATAACACCAGTTACCTGATTGTTATGGCCGGGCTGATTGGTGTGCTGGTTTTCTTCAAGCAGTCGAAGGAAAAACAATATCCACTGTGGGATGTTATGCTCTTCTTCAACAATCGGGTTTTTAGCTTTTCCTGTTTGGCCTCACTAATTATGTACAGTGCCATTTTCATGAACGCGGTGCTGCTTAGCCTGTACTTGCAGTACCTAAAGGGCATGTCCGCCACCTCGGCAGGGATGATCATGATGATTCAGCCACTTACCATGGCGGTATTTTCGCCGCTTATGGGCAGGCTCTCTGAGCGCATGGAGCCACGACTTCTGGCCAGCATCGGGATGTTTGTCACCGCTATGGGATTGTTCTTGTTGGCGCTGCTAAATGCCAGTTCGGCGACCGCATTGATTGCTCTGGCATTGGTGGTCACCGGTGTGGGTTTTGCGATTTTCTCATCGCCAAATGTAAATGCCATTATGGGCTCGGTGGAGAAGAAACATTTAGGCGCAGCGTCGGCTGCCGTGGCCACTACTCGTTTGTCAGGGCAGATGATCAGCATGGTATTGGTTACTCTGTCCATGGCACTGAATCTTGGATCGGCGCAGATCCAGCCGAGCAGTTATCCTGACCTGGAAAGAGCGATAAGTTTTTGTTTTTACCTTGCCGCATTACTTTGCCTGGTGGGGCTGGTGCTTTCGGCGGTGAGAGGCAAACTGCATGGAAATTTGGAAATGGCAGAAATGGTAGTAGCTGATACCAGCAATAGTTCACAGCGTGACAAGCCAGCATGAGTAAAAAGCAAACCAGGCCCTATGGACGTTGGCCATCCACCCTGAGCGCAGAACTCGTTTGTCTGGGTTCCAGCGGCATAAATTTTCTCCGCGCCGGAGACGGTGGCCTGTACTTTGTGAATTCCCTGCCCGACGCAAAAGATCAACTTGCTGTCTGGCATTTGTCAGCGGATGATTCACTTGGCAAAGTGTCAGCGGATGGTTTCAACGTGCGCAGCCGTGTACATGAATATGGGGGTATGCCCTATGTCGTGAATGGCAACACACTGTACTTCTGTAACTTTGTCGATCAGGTCATTTATAAACAGCCGATTGTCCTCGCTGGAACAGGTCTCTCTTCGAGTTCTGGAAATTCAGTGCCAGTAGCACTGACATCAAATGATGAGCTTATGGCGGCTAAGCTCCGCTACGTTGATCTTGTGGTCGATAAAAAATTTAATCGTCTTATTTGTGTGCGTGAAGATCACCGTGACGTGGAGCCAGAACATTTCGATGCCAGCAAGGTGATAAATACTCTGGTGGCAATAGACCTGGATAAAGGCGGTGAGGGAGAAGTATTGTTCGAGGGCTCAGACTTTGTCTCCGCGCCGCACTTGTCCCCCGATGGTGAGACTCTTGTTTGGCAAACCTGGTCTCACCCCAATATGCCCTGGGACAATACTGAAATTCGCCTGGCCGAATTTGATGGTACCGGCCAACTCAGCAATGTACGGCAAGTACATCAAGCAAAACCGGGTTCGCTAATCCAGCCTCAGTTTGATGCGCGCGGGCAACTGTATTTTATCGCCGACTGGACTGACTTCTGGAATTTGTACCGTGTCAGCAGCGCCGAGCTGAAGCAGAATTGTCACAGCGAAGCAGTGTTGCCAATGAATGCAGAATTTGCACCGGCACCCTGGATATCAGGCCACTGTAGCTATGTGTGTATGGGTGAAGAGTCGGTGGCGGTTAGTTTTACCCGCAACGGGCTTTCCGAGCTGGGATTGATTAGCGATCTCTATAGCGACTGTCCGGAACTAACCCTGATCCAAAATGATTTTGGCTTGTTGGAAAACCTCAGTCGTGAAATAACAGCAGGGTCAGGCAGCGGTTCTGGAAAGAGTCGGCTCTACTTTTTAGCGGCCACCCAAACCAGTGGCAACGCCATTGCCAGTGTCGAGATAGACAGCAATTATCCCACCGCCCAAGACGGCATCTGCTATCACAGCGTAGAAGCCGAAGAGACCAAAGGCAGGAAGGAGCGCGAGAAGGAGCGCGAGAAAAGAGCGGCGGAGTTTTCTGTCGCCGAGATTATCCGCTTTGCTACGGCTGCGGATCAACAAGCCTACGGCAACCTCTATTTACCCAATAACAGTAACTATGTCGGTGTGGGCAAGTCACTGCCGCCGCTGATAGTGGGTGTGCATGGCGGGCCTACCAGTACAGCCAAAGCGGCCCTGAATCTGAAGACTCAGTATTGGACCAACCGGGGCTTTGCCGTGCTGGATGTAAATCACCGTGGCAGCACTGGTTTTGGTCGCCAGTTTCGCCGTACTCTGTATGGTCAATGGGGCGTGGTCGATCTTGAAGATGTGATGGCTGCCGTGCGCTATTTGATAACTCTGGGCCGAATTGACAAGAACAAAGTCGTCATTCACGGCGGCAGCGCAGGAGGCTACTCAGTAATGGCGGCGTTGAGTCAGTGTGATCTTTTCGCCGCCGGGGCGAGCTACTACGGTGTCAGTGATCTGGAAGTGCTGGCCCGGGGCACACACAAGTTTGAATCCCGCTATCTGGACCAGCTCATTGGACCCTATCCTGAAGCAAGGCAGCTTTATAGGGAACGCTCGCCTATTCATAATATTGATCAGATAACCGCTCCTCTGCTCATCTTGCAGGGTCTGGAAGACAAGATAGTGCCACCCGATCAGGCGCTGGGCATTCGCGACAAGCTCCGAGACCGGGGAGTGGCGGTGGAGTATTTGCCTTTTGCGGGTGAAGGCCATGGTTTTCGTAAGCTGGAGAATCAGCTACTGGCGCTGCAAGCCGAACTCGATTTTTACCGTCGAGTATTGCGACTGTAAGCAAGCAGGAGCAGACTATTTATTAAGCTCATTGGGCTTTTATGATAGTAAGCGCCAACAAACTTTTTTCTTCAGAGGCAATCTATGACCTGCAAAGCAGCCGCAATTACAGCAATAACGCATTTGGCCGCTATTTCAGTCCATTCGGCGGCGCAATTCGGTGCTGCAATTCGGTGTTGCAATAGACAGACAGTGGCAATGCGCCTGGTTGTATGCTAGCTTCTGAGTCGCTCTATCAGATATAGAGTTCAATTAATTGATTAAACCGTTTGGAGATATACGCTATGTGGACTAAACCATCTTATGAAAAGATCCGCCTTGGCTTTGAAATCACTATGTATTTCAAGACTCGCTAAGAGATTAACTTCTTTTAGTTAGTGCTAAGGATAGTAAGTGCCAGGGGAATTAACTACTATGTAGCTTGACTGGATTGATCGTCCAGAAAGTTTGAGTAGGAGTTAATTTGAAGAACGCCAGACGTAGTCGGTCTGGCGTTTTTGTTCCTGCTCCGGATAACACTGGAGCGATATTCAAAACAGAATTACGGTTCCAGCCCTATGTTTATTCGTGTGCTAGGTTCGGCGGCAGGCGGCGGTTTCCCTCAGTGGAATTGCAATTGCCGCAACTGCGATGGGGTGAGAAACCAAACCATCAATGCGCAAACCCGAACCCAGTCATCTATTGCCGTGAGCGGTGACGGGGTGAACTGGGCAATCTTCAATACCTCGCCGGATTTACTCGCGCAGTTGGCGGCATTTCCGGCCTTACAACCCGCACGGCAGTTACGCGACACGGCAATTAAAGCCATTCTCTACATCGACAGCCAGATAGACCATACCACTGGCTTGCTTATGCTCCGGGAGGGCTGCCCGCACGAGATTTATTGCAGCGACATGGTCAATGAAGACCTGAGTACTGGTTTTCCCTTATTTGCCATGCTTAAACACTGGAACGGAGGTATTCACCGCCATTCGATTCCCCTGGACGGGTCAAGTTTTACAATGAAAGACATCGACGGTCTGGAATTCACAGCCATTCCAGTGACTGGTAAGGCGCCGCCTTATTCTCCACACCGCAACGATGCCCACATCGGCGACAATATTGGTGTCAAGATTACCGACAGTAAAACCGGCAAGACTCTGTTTTACTGCCCGGGCCTGGGTCAGATGGCCGAGCAAACCCGCGAACTCATGAGTAAATCGGATTGCCTGTTAGTGGACGGCACTTTCTGGCAGGAAGACGAAATGTTGATTGCCGGTGTTGGTGATAAAATGGCCGCCACTATGGGACATTTGCCGCAGTCGGGAGAGGGGGGCATGATGGACGTTTTGCGACCCATGCAAAAGCCCCGCAAGATTCTGATACACATTAATAACACTAACCCAATCCTGGATGAAGATTCCGAGCAACGCAAGACTCTTGAAAAAGAAGGAATCGAAGTTTCCTGCGACGGGATGATGGTGGAAATGTAGTGTGTTGTAACAGGCATTCACTTTATTGAGCTAATCCGCAGCTTCCTGGATGCTACCACAATGCCATAAACATAATGAAAGCAGCGAGTACTCATGGCCGCATTTGATTTTGAAGCATCTCCGTTTGTCATCAATCCCCATTATCGATTTCAATGGGAGGAAGCGCAGCAGTGTCATGTGTTGTTATTCCCCGAAGGTCTGATAAAACTTAGCGGCAGCGCAGCCGAAATCATGCAACGCTGTCAGCAACAAACCACCTTTGCGCAATTACTGGAGGCGCTTAACGAAGCGTTTCCTGGCGTGGAAGGTCTTGCCGAAGACGTGAAAGAGTTTTTAAAAGATGCCCAGCAACAACAATGGATTGTCGCCAGCAGTGACTGACTCAAGCCCCCAAAACAATCATATCCCCATGTGGCTGTTGGCCGAGTTAACCTATGCCTGTCCGCTACAGTGCCCGTATTGTTCTAATCCGCTGCTGCTGCCGTCATCCCGCAAAAATGAATTGAGCACCGAGCAATGGCTAAGCGTGATGCGCCAGGCACGCAAGCTGGGTGCCGTGCAATTAGGCTTCTCTGGTGGCGAGCCCCTGGTGCGGCCTGACCTTGGCGAGCTGATCGCCGAGGCCACTTCCCTCGGTTTTTATACGAATTTGATTACCTCGGCCATTGGTCTTGACAGCGAGAAAATTTCTCAATTCAAGGAAGCAGGTTTGAGGCATATCCAAATCAGTTTTCAGGGGAGTAACCGCGAATCCAACAAGCAGCACGGCGGTAGTGACAGCTTTGCACAAAAAATGGCCATGACACGCGAGGTCATTAAGCAGAAACTACCGCTGGGACTAAATTTTGTTTTGCATCGACAGAATTTGCATCAAGTGCGAGAGTTTTTACAGATGGCGGAATCGCTGGGCGCGGAATTCGTGGAATTAGCCAACTGCCAATACTATGGCTGGGCGCTGCACAATCGCGAACACCTGCTGCCTGGCAAGGCACAATTGGAAGAAGCCGAAAAAGTGGTGAATGAATTTCGGCACAGCCATCAGGGAAGCATGGATGTATTTTTCGTGGCACCGGACTATTATGATGAGCGGCCGAAGAAATGCAGCAATGGCTGGGGCACTACCTTTATCACCGTCACACCCGAGGGCGATGTCCTGCCCTGTCAGTCGGCCAGGGTAATTCCAGGGCTTGAGTTCCCTAATGCGAAAGGCAGCGATTTGAAGTCAATTTGGCAGACCTCCGAACTTTTTACCCGCTATCGCGGCACCGACTGGATGAAAGAGCCCTGTGTGAGTTGTCCTGAAAAAGAGATCGACCTGGGTGGCTGCCGCTGTCAGGCTTTCCTGCTAAGCGGTGACGCCGCTAACGCGGATCCAGTATGCAGTCTTTCTCCGTTCCATCAGAAGGTAACCGAGGTAACCGATGCAGCCCAAAGATCCTCCACCACCGATGGCAATCGAGCCTTGTTATTTCGCAATACATCCAATGCCAGGGTATTTACCCGGGCTGAATAGCGAATCTGCCTGCCGCTTGAGCTGTGTGACATCTGAAACGCAAGACTAACTACAGTCAGTAAAAGTAAGATCGGGGTCAATATGACAGCAGCCTGGACACGAGTAGAATTCGAGAAAAAATTAAAGGAGAAAGGCCGACTTTACCATACACACCACCCTTACCAAATTGCCATGAACGCGGGCAAAAGTAGCCGGCAGCAAATTCAGGGTTGGGTAGCGAATCGATTCTACTACCAACTTACTATTCCCATTAAGGATGCGTCGATTATGGCGAATTGTAATGACCGCGAAGTACGGCGCCGATGGCTGCAACGTATACTCGATCATGATGGTATCGACGGTGACGACGGCGGTATCGAAGCCTGGCTGCGCCTGGGGGAGGCGGTGGGGATGAGCCGGGCAGAGATTCAATCCCGGCAACACGTATTACCCGGCGTACGCTTCGCCTGCGATGCTTATCTGAACTTTGCGCGCCGTGCCAGTTGGCAGGAAGCGGCATGCTCTTCCCTGACAGAGTTATTTGCGCCGGAAATTCACCAGAAGCGATTGGCTACCTGGCCCGACCACTACGGCTGGATCGACCTGGACGGCTATCAGTATTTCAGAAAACGGTTGTCAGAAGCGCGCCGCGATGTGCAACATGGACTCGACATCACTCTGGATTATTTCAAGACACAACAGCAACAGCAACAGGCGCTGGAAATTTTGCAGTTTAAGCTGGATATTTTGTGGTCGATGCTGGATGCCATGCAGATGGCCTATGTCTACAAGCAGCCGCCGTTTCATAGCTGCCCGGACATAGCTGCCCAGAGCAATGATTAAGGGGCTGCCGGTCAATTCAAAATCAGCCCAATTTTAAAAAAATACTGTATTTGAGCAATGACTTAAACATTCACAACAAGCTAAAAACTTCATTTTCCGACAAGCCCATTAAGAGCCGGAATTGACCTCTCAAAGCGGTTTGACATAGATCAGCCAGGGAAGCTCTGCCACCCTGGAATACAGCCTGACAGCGGACAATAAAAAGGATCAAGCGTCACTCGATAGGCGGGCACGGAATGAATGGGTTGATTCATTGGCACTTGCGGTCAGTGAAAAGGCAGGCAACCGGGGGTGTTATAGATAGCCTCAATTTGGCGAAGGTCTACCGCAGTACCGTAGCGTCCCAACTATCAGGATTGTGCAAGAATACTTCGGAACCATCAGCTTTCTCAGACTTCCAGCTATAGTACAAAAGATATAAAAAAGAACTATGTCCGAACCCGATCGTCTCGCCGGAGCAAGATCGCCGCTTATTTTCTTCAGGTAGTTGCCAGATTCTCGCCTTTTCCCCCCTGGTTTTCCTCTATCCACCAGGTGAATAATGAGAATATTCTACAAATACGAATAATTATCATTTGCAAAAGAAAATATTCTGGTCTATGATGCCTTGCTTGATCCGTGGCAAATTGTTGCACTGGCCAACAGTTCGTGACGCAGCCGGTTTTGGCTGGGCGTGAACAAGAAATTGCGATGAATAATTCCACGAAGAAGCAGAAACTCGACAAGCAGAAAACTAATAGAGGGCTAGTGAGCGAATAATTACCAGGCAAGCAAAAACAGCTCAATATTTTGCGCAATGGTGAATTACACATTGAGGATAACTGCAAATAACAAGTTAATTTTAACCAACAGTGCTACTGCATTACCAGGGCATTGCGCTCGGCGTTGCAGTTTTTCAAGCCAGACCAGGCACTGTCAACCGGCACTATCAACCGCACTATCAATGGCCAGCGAGCCAGATTTTTTAAGAAAAAGGAGAGTGATTATGACGTCCACTGTATTTGTCAGATATCGTCATTTTTTAGTAGTGAGAAAATTCAGCAAGGGGTTGCTGTCCAGGGCAGTCGCCTTGTTGTTGATTAGCCTGTGCCTGACCGGCGCTGCCTATGGGCAAGAGGCAAGTAATAGAATTGAAGAGCTGGTAATTAACGCGACCCGCCTGCCGCGAACCATAAATGATATAGCCGGAACAGTCTCTGTTATTTCGGCGGCAGACATCGAACAACAGTTGGTCAATGACCTCGATGATATAAGCCGATACCAGCCAGGGATTACCATGAATACCGCTGCGCGAGGTGGTAACCAGGGTTTTACTATTCGCGGCATAGGCGGGAATCGGGTGCTGACGGTTATAGACGGTGTTCGTGGCAATGATATTTATTCCGCTGGCCCCTCATCCTATGGCAAGGACAGCATTGAGACCGATGACCTGAAGGCTGTTGAAATTATCCGTGGCCCTGCCTCTGTACTCTATGGTGCAGACGCAATGGGTGGGGTTGTACTGCTCAACAGCAAGGAAGCAAAAGACTATCTCGGCTCGGATAGTGGCCGCTACTTCGATATTCGCAGCTCCACGGCAAGCTCCAATGACCAGAATAAATTGGGGTTCACCGCAGCCTTTCAAGCGAAGACTTTTGGCCTGGTCGCTCAATATACCCATAGAAACTTTCAGGAGCAGGAAGTTTCTGGGCCGGGGTTTTTAAATCCTCAAAATGGTGATACCGATGGCTTTCTGTTGAAAGCTTTCTGGGATTTATCAGACTCACAACAACTTGTTTTCACGCTAAACAGGTTTGTTGAAGATAACAACATCAAATTGAACTCTGATGCGGGCGGCAGACGGTCGGTAACTGACTCTCTGGGCATGGACGAGACTGAGCGAGGTCACCTCGGACTAACTTACCGTTGGTCCACTGCCTCTGCCTTGTTCGACTCCCTGGAATTTACCCTGCATCAGCAACGAACCGATGCCTTGCAACATACCGAACAAGAAAGGACGAGTTTTTCGTTTCTAAATCCTGCTGACCCAGGTAGCTACGGGGGTAGCTCGGCGCATCGTGTTACAGATTTTGAATTCAACCAGGAGACGTTTGCTGCGGGTATAAACCTGAGAAAGACGATTTCCGGCTACGGCCTGAATCATGCAATTGCCTACGGTTTCAACTACGACAGAACCGACACTGAGCGGCCACGTAATCGCTGTGAAGAACAACTCTCTACCGGCACAGTCACTTGCAATATTTCTGCCAGTGCCCCCAGGAAGGCAACAGCTTCTAATGAATATACATTCGCGCCAACGGAAAATTTTCCGAACAAGACTTTTCCGGACTCACGCACCGAGAGAAACGGGTTTTATATTCAGGATGAGATACAGCCTGAAGGCTGGAATTGGACCTTTATCCCCGGGCTGAGACATGACCGGTACAAAATGAAGCCCAAGGTAAACAGTCTGCTCGATAGCAGTGGCATTATTGGGTCGTTCGGTGGCTTCGAGGTTGCTTCTGTCAATGAAGGCGCAACCTCATTGAGTCTTGGTGCAATCTACGATTTGAGTAGTGAGCTGTCACTGTTCGTCCAGTATGCAGAAGGGTATAGACCTCCCAATTTCGATGAATCAAATCAAGCCTTCGTAAATCTTGCCCATGGCTACGCCACTGTGCCAAATCCAGACTTAGAGGCCGAATCCAGCAAGGGTGTGGAGCTTGGAATTCGAGCGAATTTTGAAAATGCCTTTCTTAGCCTTGCTGTTTACAAGAACCATTATGAAGATTTTATCAACAGCCAGTTCGTTGGCATAGAAGACTCCATCTACCTGTATCAAGACAGGAATATAGATGAGGTCGAAATTCGCGGCGCTGAATTGTCGTCCGTCTGGTATCTCTCCGATCAGTGGCAGCTACGAAGTTCTCTAGCCTATAGCCACGGCGACAATCTGCAAAATGATAGCCCGCTGGATTCAGTAGACCCGCTGACGGCTGTATTTGGTTTACGCTTCGCTCAGGCTGACGGACGTTGGGGAGGAGAACTTATGCTAACAGCAGTTGATGAAAAAACCCGGGTTTCTTCCGATACGGTAGTAAAGGCTGATAGCTACAATGTTGTTGATCTCATCGCTAATTACAGGCTTTCAGAAGGAGCAAGCCTGCGCGCGGGTATTTTTAATTTGTTTGATGAAACCTATGCACGCTGGACCAATATCCAAGGCTTGAATACAAAATATAGCTCTACCTCAAAAAAGATCGCAAATGCACAGCACGCCGGCACGAATTTTCGTGTCGGCTTTAATTATCAGTTTTAGCGATGGGTTCAGACTATCGATTTCGACTGTGAATTCTGCTTGCCGTCGTTAGTGTGGAATACACCGCAAAAGGCTTTCTACCAATAAGAGATGTTGTTATGAGAAGAATTTTCGTTTCACTAAGCATGGTTGTCGCTATTGTCAGTTTGCTAACAGCATGTGCCTCTAGCCCTATAAGCGATTCCGAACTGCCGCACAGTAATTTTGGTTTGTTACTAATGGCGCATGGTGGGGGGGAGGAATGGAACCAGGGAGTAATTGACTCTCTGCGCCCACTTCGACAGGAATTCCCCGTGGAAGTCGCGTTTGGCATGGCCGATGCTGTTTCCTTGCAAGCAGCCGTTAGCAAGCTGGAACAGCAGGGAGTCAATCACATAGGCGTGGTTCGCCTGTTTGTTTCCGGGGACAGTTGGTACCAGCGAACATTGCAAATATTGGGTGTGATGGAGGGTGCTCCGACTAAACCGATTGCGGAACCCGAAGCGCATAATGAACACTCCTCCGCTTCGATGCCTTTTCATTCGATGGAGTTCTGGAGAATCGAAACCAGCTCCGCATTCTCGGTTAGCAAGGAAGGACTGGCCGCCGCCAGGGAGATGGATGAAGTGCTGCTGACTCGAGTAAGAGAACTGAGTGAAAATGCCGAGCAAGAGTCTGTGGTGATACTGGCTCATGGCCCGGGCGACGATGCTGAAAACGAAGAATGGCTCAAGCAGATTAGAAGTCGCACGGCGGCAATCGAACAGGAAATGGGAATTCGGAATATCGCAGTGTTCACCTTGCGTGAAGATTGGCAGCAGAAACGTGTGCTCGCGGAGCAGCAGATAGTGAATCATGTACGCAGTGAGAACGAAAAGGGGCTCAGCGTTATCGTTATTCCATTTCGCGTTCAGGGCTTTGGCCCCTATGCCGAAGTGCTGGCGGGGCTTAGCTATATCGCCGATCATCAAGGCTTGATTCCGCATGGTAATGTAACCGAATGGATAAGAAACCAGGCAGAGTTGGCAAGACAGTGGAGTTTTCGGGAGTGTAGCTGAGCGAATAGCTAAAAAATGTGTAAAAAATGCTTCCGGTTTTTATACGCCGTGGCAGGCTGCTTCCCTGAATTTATTTTGTGGGCTGATTTTCAATGACAAAACTAAACCCTGGCGACCTGTTTCCCGATTTAAAATTGAATATTGTCGGTGGAAATACGCTTTCCTTGCCCGCTGATTTACACTCTGCAATGACTGTAGTGCTGTTCTTCCGGGGCTATTGGTGACCTTATTGCTGTCGGCTATTGGCTGGCTTTGAAGAACGCCGTGCTGCGTTCAGGGAACAGGGAGTATCGATTATTGCTGGTAGCGTAGACGCCGAAGAAAAACTGCTCGATATTGCCGATGGACTAGGCTATCCACTCGCTTATGGAATGACTCGAACAAACGGAGATGCCATTGGAGCCTGGTGGGAACAGCGGCGAGATCACATACAGCCGTCTGAGTTTGTATTGTCGCAAAGTGGCAAGGTCATGTTCGATACCTATAGCAACTCGCCGGTTGGAAGAATGGACCCGGAAGAAACACTTACGCTAATTACCTATCTGAATGAGCGCAGGGCAAAGGCCAGGCAGACAAGCGAGTAACCATTGTTTGGCACGGTTTGGGGGGTTTGCTGGCTAACGATGTTTCAACTGTGGTGTGCGTTTCTCACGAAAAGCCGCCACGCCTTCGATGACATCTTCACTATCGGTGACTTAAACAACCTGGTCTCTTTCAATCTCCAGTCCCGATCGCCAGGCTGCATGCCTGCACTTGCTACGCTTTGACGAATAGCACTAATGATCGGTCACCCCTGCACTCCCTCCGCCATCCCTGCGAAAGAGACCGTGTAAAAATCCAACATTTGTCATCCCGGCACCACCATGTCATCCCGGCACCACCATGTCATCCCGGCACCGCCCTGTCATTCCTGCGAAGGCAGGAATCCAGTAAACCATCCAAACCGGCACGGCTTTGCCACAGATAACGCAACCTGGTGAGGGTTTCTTGCAGTCCCCTTGCTGAACTACCACCTTGTTAAACTGACGTATTAAAATTTGGTGGCCTGTGCTAGGCTAAATCAAAGTTTGAAGTCCTGGTGAGGAGGCTCTGATCATGGGCTTGATCAGAGCCTCCCTGGAATGAATTGTAAGGCTATTTAGGGAAGATAGAAGTGAACAATCAGCAGCTTTCTCGGCGCGTTTTTTTGAAATCCGCCAGCGATGCGGCGCGCGGCTCCGCTATCGTACTCAGCCTTCCCATGATTTTGCTTTCCTGTGAACGCGCAGAATTAGCGAAGCTCAACAAGGAAGAATTTACAGTCCTAAGCGAAGAAGAGGCGCAGGAATTTCACGCTATCGCGGCACGAATTATCCCTGACGATGACACCCCGGGTGCAACAGAAGCAGGTGTCATTTACTTTATTGACAAGGTGCTTGCCGACGATAGGGAGACAGAGCACGAGATTCTCAAAAACGGAATGAGAGATTTACAAGCGGCTGCGGCTCTGAATTTTGGGGCTTCCTGGTTTCATGAGTTAGAAGAGATTCAACAAGACCAGTTATTAACTGAAATTGAAAACGCCGGGTTCTTCAATACAATTCGATTTCTCACCATAGCAGGCATGTTTTCTTTGCCGGAATATGGCGGTAATCGTGACAAAATTGGTTACCAACTTATCGGGTTCGAAGATCGTCATGCCTGGGCGCCGCCTTACGGCTTCTATGATGCTGACCATGCCGAGAGGGGGGAATAGATATGGCGCAAGCAAATTCTACCAGTCGCTATCCCACCCGCGAAGAAGTGGATTTCGTCGTGGTCGGATCCGGTGCAGCCGGTGGTATTATGGCCAGGGAATTATCGGTAGCAGGTTTTTCCGTGGTTGTATTGGAGCAGGGTCCTCATCTAAAAGCCGCCGATTTTAAACACGATGAGTGGGGATACGATGTAAACCATGACCTCACCTGGAATGCCCGTCGGGGACATCCGCAGACCTTTCGTAAGTCAGCGGCTGAGGAAGCACAAATTCAAACCCGGGTTTTCGGTTACGCACACAACGTCGGCGGCAGCAGCGTACACTTCTCGGGCAATTTCTGGCGATTCAGGCCCATAGATTTTATCGAGGCCAGTATTCGTGGCCCCATTACTGGTACTAACTTTGTTGATTGGCCTATCACCTATGACGATCTTGAGCCTTACTACACGAAAGTAGATTGGGAAGTAGGCGTGTCAGGTTTGCAGGGTCCGTGGGATCCACCGCGGTCCAGGGACTATCCCTGCCCCCCCATGCCGATTAAATCGTCCGATGTATTGTTAGAACGAGCTGCCAGGCAGATGGGCTATACTCCTTATCCGGCGCCGGTAGCTATCTTGTCTCAGCCGCATAACGGCAGACCCGGTTGTATACATTGTGGTTTCTGCAATGGTTACGGTTGTGAGGTTAATGCGAAATCCTCATCCATGGTCTCTATGATTCCAGGCGCGCTGAAATCTGGAAAGTGCGAGTTGCGCACCGGCTGCACCGTGTCCCGTGTCGATACGGATGAACAAGGTCGTGTTAACGAAGTGGTGTATCGGGAAGAAGATGGAACAGAACGGGCACAACGAGCCAGGGCGGTAGTATTGTGTGCCAATGGTGCTGAAACTCCCAGGCTGCTGTTGTTGTCGGAATCCAGTAAGCATCCCGATGGCCTGGCTAATTCAAGCGGTGTAGTAGGAACTAACCTGATGTTTAACGGCTACACATCAGTTGTTGGGCTTTTTGACAAACCAGTTAATGCCCACAAGAGTGTTCCAGCGACAAGAGTTATGCACGATTTCTATGAGCTGGATGCAAATCTGGGTTTCTACGGCGGTGGCGGCATAGACGCACGCCATGTTAGCGCCGGTAGGCCGATGAATATGGCGCTGGCAAGTGGCTTGTTTGGAGGCGCACGCTGGGGTAGCGAATACAAGAAGAACCTGGAGCAGGAATTTACTCATACAGCAGCCTTCGATGGCCACACAACTTCCTTGCCATTGGCGACAAACACCGTAACTCTGGATCCAAATGTGCGCGACAAATGGGGTCGGCCGGCCTTGCGCGGCACTTATAGGGATCACCCGGATGATATTGCCACCATGAAGTTTTTCTATGAGAAAAGCAGGGAGTTGATGGATGTGGCTGGTGCTACAAAATTGGCCGGTGCCTACCCGGAAAACGGACAGGAGGCGAGCGTACATCTGCTGGGCACTTGTCGAATGGGAAACGATCCCACCAAGTCAGTAGTAGACAAATTTAACCGTGCTCACGATGTACCGAATTTGTTTATGGTGGATGGCAGTAGTCTGGTAACTTCTGGCCGCGGCCAACCTACGATGACGATTATGGCGCTGGCGTTTCGAGCTGCCGACAATATTATTCAGTCGGCAAGACGCGGTGAGATATAGGAAACATCCGGCCTGATGCAATCTCCGCTGGTGATGCGAGGAACTGACTAAACTATTGGGCTGGAATAGACTCTTCGAACAAATAGCCTTCCCTGGGCACAGGTTTTATTCTAAAAAATAAACCCCGTCCCGGTTTGTCTATTATTGCGTAAAACAGTGCCTCCAGTTTCTTTTTGATAGTAAGATAAACGCAGGAAACACAACACCAGGAGGCGAACAAATCATGCCACGAACAGCGCTATTTCTAACTATTTTAACAACCGCGATAACACTCTGTTCCACGTTGTCTGCACAAGTGGCCAGTGAATGGAAAATTATTCATGCCGGAACATTGCTGGCGGACGCGCGTGAAAATATCAAAACCGGACAAAGCATTATTGTCAGGAATAATAAAATCATTGAGGTACTTGATGGCTATGCTTCTCCCGGGCAGGTGAGTGGTACGGCGAACGCCAAAGTGATCGATCTTAAAAACCAGTTTGTGATGTCCGGTCTTATCGATTCACACACACATATTCTAAGTCAGCAGGAACCTCATCGTCGTGAAATTCGCGTCACTCGATCATCTGAATTAAGCACCTTAATGGGTGTTGAATTTGGCATGCGAACATTACGCGCCGGGTTTACCACTATCAGAAACACAGGCGGCGACAGGAATGCGATTTTTGCTTTGCGTGATGCCATCAATCAAGGCATCGTGATGGGCCCACGGATAAGAGCCTCTGGTCAGGGGATTACTCCAACCGGCGGGCACGGAGATGGCGGAGGTTTTCGCGACGATATATTTCCCCATCCTCATTCAGGTGTTTGTGATGGCGTTGCAGAATGCCGAAAAGCGGTACGCACACAGGTCAAATACGGTGCAGACCATATTAAATATGTTGCAACGGGTGGTGTACTTAGTATGACTGCCACTGGAACCGGGCAGCAATTTACCGACGAAGAACAAATAGCTCTGGTCGAGGCTGCACACGCAATGGGCCGTAAGGTAGCAGCACATGCGCACGGGAAAATTGGCCTGGAAGCAGCGCTGCGTGCTGGCGTTGATTCCATTGAACACGGCTCTTATCTGGATGCAGAAACGGCAGATTTGTTTGTGGCAACCGGCGCTTATTTGGTTCCAACATTAATCGCCGGTCATACGGTAGCGCGAATCGCAACCGAGAGGCCCGATTTCTATATTCCTGAGGTTCGACAAAAGGCTCTCGAAGTAGGCCCTGTCATGAAAAACGCACTCCGGATTGCTTACCAAAAAGGGGTCAAGATTGCTTTTGGCACAGATGCCGGTGTTAACGATCACGGCACCAATGCCTATGAAGCGGTGCTAATGAATGAAGCAGGTATGCCAGAAAAAGCGATTCTTGTCTCGGCCACAGTTAACGCAGCCGATCTTATCGGCTTGACCGATACTACCGGTACAATTGAAGCTGGCAAGGATGCCGATATTATTGCAACCAGTGGCAATCCTCTGGAAGATATTTCAACACTGCTGAGTCCAACTTTTGTTATGGCGCGAGGCAATGAAATTGACCTGGATGTGGCGCCGATTGATCTCTTTCCATGGCCGACTATTTAGCGCATTGATGTTCAGGATAACGCAGCGTAAATAGCGCTATCCTGGCCGCACAATAGAGTGATTGTTCAACAGCCATCGAGAGGTTTTTGTAGACAGCCGGGCTAACTCGTTAACTGAAGTAGTGGCTTGAAACCGGGAGTTCGAAAATGACCTTTACTGTATCAATCTGGCCAGTTTAAGAACGAGCCGGCCTGTCCCTTTTTTCTGGCATCAATGTAAGTCAGGCCAGGCAGCTATTCCTTCCACTTGCTCGCTGCCCCTGCTAGTCTATTGCCCACGGCAGTAAAATTCTCGGGAGAATAAGAGTGTTGTTGAAGGGCATAATGTTACTGGCGTTGAAAGGACACAGGGTTTTCCAATCTGCTTCGCTGCTTGTTGTATTAGCAGCAACAGGCACAGCCCTGGCGCAGCCCGGTCAGGTAGAGCTGCCGCGCCAGATGGCCTGGACAGCCTATAATTTGGGGTCGACGGGGTACAATCAGGCAGTCGCTATTGGTGCTATGTTGCGTGACAAATACAACGTCACCTTGCGCGTTATTCCGGGGCAGAATGATGTGTCGCGTTTATTGCCACTGAAGAGTGGTCGAGTCGATTTCACGGCGAATGGTGTTGCAAGCTATTTCGCGCAGGAAGGCATGTTTCAGTTTGCGAATCCGGAATGGGGCCCTCAACCGCTGCGCCTGGTGATGACTTCCAACGGATTGAGCAACCAGGGTTTGGCGGTAGCCGCAGATACTGGCATAACCAGCTTTGCAGAACTGCGTGGTCACAGGGTGCCCTATGTGCGGGCAGCCCCGGCGCTGAACGTGTCTATGGAAGCGTATTTAGCCTGTGGCGGACTGACCTGGAATGACGTTGTCCGTGTCGATTTCCCGGGATACGAGGCGAAATGGAATGGTGTGATTAATGGCGATGTCGATGTCGCGTTTGGCACGACAGTGTCAGGCCCACCGTTCCGCCTTGAAGCGTCACCAAGAGGTATCCGCTGGTTAGCTGCACCCCATGACGATGAGGGATGCTGGCAACGGTTGTTGGCCATTGCACCATATTTCACCAAACATAAGGCTAGCCGAGGTGCTGCCATTGATGATGCCAACCTGTACGAGGCGGGAACTTATCCCTACCCGCTATTGACTACGTTGGCCACTCAGGACAAGGACTTCGTTTATTCCCTGACCCGGGTAATCAACGAAAATTATGACGAATTCAAGAATTCGGACCCTGGCGCAATAGGTTGGGCGCTGGAATCCCAAGTGTTTCAATGGGTGGTACCTTATCATGAAGGCGCAGTAAGCTATTGGCGTGAAATCGGAGTTTGGACTGATGCTATAGATACGCATAATCAGGCACTAATTCAACGCCAGCAGGTTTTGGCCTCGGCGTGGACTGAAATAACGGCGCGGGGAATCCGCGATCAGGGCCAGTTTGTCGAAGCCTGGCAGTTATTGCGTGCTGAACGTCTGCAGGAAGCCGGTTTCGATCCGGTCTGGCACTAGTGGAAAGAAATTCGGGTGAATTACCAGCACCACTGCGTTGGTTAACTGGCATCGCCGCTGTCGGCAGTGCCTTTCTGGCCATGGATTCTCTGCGGCTGTTTTCCGAGAATCCGCTACTCGATTTTATTATTACGGTTCAGAACCATTATTACTATGCCTTAATGGGGCTGCTGTTACCGCTTTGTTTTTTGATCTATCCCTCTTTTCGACGTGCCAGCAGCTATTGGCTGGATGGCACTCTAAGCCTTGCCGCATTTGCTGCCTGTGGATTCTTCTTCTTCAACGCCGAAACCATGCTGGATTATGGCTGGGAGTTTTCAGCGCCAGACCATGCTGTAGGGGTTAGCTATTTGCTGTGGGTGCTGGTCATGGAAGCAGTACGTCGCAGCGGCGGCTGGGTGCTGTTCTTTCTCGTTTTGGTGTTTTCTCTTTACCCGGTAGTAGCTGACAGCTTGCCCGGGCCTATTTCAGGCATGTCTTCATCGCCAGCAGAGACAGCGTCTTATCATGTCATGAGTATAGAGAGCATTCTCGGCTTACCATTCCGGGCGTTTGCACAACTCGTTATCGGATTCTTGATCTTTGGCATCGCTCTACAGCACACTGGCGGCGGTCGCTTTTTCATCAATCTGGCTCTTGCTTTATTCGGTCATGTGCGCGGCGGCTCTGCCAAAGTGGCAATAATTTCCAGTGGTCTGATGGGTTCAATGAGCGGCAGTGTAATTACTAATGTAGTAACCACAGGCCAGATGACGATTCCAGCCATGCAGAAGAATGGTTTTGAAAAAGAGTATGCCGGTGGAGTCGAAGCCTGCGCCTCAACCGGAGGCGTGCTGCTGCCGCCAATCATGGGTTCAACGGCCTTTGTGATGGCGACTTTTCTGAATGTTCCCTACTCCACTGTAGCACTGGCCGCAGCCATACCTGCCCTGTTGTACTTTTTTGGGCTGTTTGTGCAAATCGATGCCTACGCGGCTCGAAAAGGACTGGTTGGAACCCCTCGCGAAGAACTGCCCGGTTTGGCTGAGACCATGAAACATGGCTGGTTCTATATAGCCGCATTCCTGGTACTAATTTTTCTCCTGCTCTATCTACAGCGCGAAGCAGTTGCTCCTTTTTTTGCCACAGGCATGTTATTGGTGCTAAACCAACTTTCGCCCGGTCACCGCTGGAACATGAAGGAAGCCGCCTCGTTTCTTGTTGCCAGCGGCAAGTTGCTGATGGAATTACTGACCATCATGGCAGGTGTTGGTCTGATAGTAGGAGCCTTGTCGATAACCGGCTTATCGGGAACTTTGGTCAATGATCTATTGTATCTTGCTGGCGATTCCACGCTGCTGCTGTTATTGATGGGCGCATTTACCAGTTTCTTCCTGGGCATAGGCATGACCGTGACGGCGGCTTATGTTTTTCTGGCGATTATACTGGCTCCTGCCTTGATCCAGGGCGGCCTGGAGCCAATGAGTGTTCATCTTTTTATTCTTTACTGGGGAATGCTGTCTTTCATCACGCCACCTGTGGCACTAGGTGCCTTTGCCGCAGCCAGTATTGCCGGTGCATCGGCGCTTTCTACTGGTTTCAAGGCTATGCGACTAGGCAGTGTGATTTATTTCATCCCGTTTTTCTTCGTGTTGGAGCCTGCGCTGATCCTGTCAGGTAGCTGGTGGGAGACTCTATTCGCGACTGCCAAACTGGGAGTAGGGGTGGTTTTAATTGCCGGCACACTACAGTGCTATCTGTTGGGGGTTGGTTTTCTGGATCGTCGCGGACCTGTGGGCGTAAGCGGTCGCACGCTAACGGCAATCGGCGGAGGTTTGATTGCATTACCAACAACGGAAGTCATTGGCATCAATGTGGGAGATGCGACACTTATTATTGCTGGCGCTGCGATGGCCCTGGTTGGTGTGTTGTTAAGTCGAAGTCCAGCCCCTAATTCTGCTATTGAATCTTCATTGGCTACTGAGGCTGAGGGCTAGATCAGGCCAGGTTAAACGGACTCATGGTGACAGGTCAATGTTGGTGCTGAATGCACTTGCACAGCGTAACCGTACAAACGGTCTGCGTTTACTCCGAGCGTAAATTTCGGCCAGTTGACAAAAGCCCTGAGCGGCAACTACTATTTATTGAGACACCAAGTAGTGTCCAGGCATAAATGGACGCTGGTTAGATGGCCAGTTGTCAGAATTGGGTCTGATCTGTCGGTCTGATAGAAAAATAAGCGATTTTTGAATTTCCGGGAAATATTGAGGAGAATATTGATGCATAAGAAGACAACGGGGATTTCTACCGCGGTGATTGTTGTCGCCGCTCTGCTGGGATGGATGTTCACGGCGCCATACCTCAGCAATCAGGGTCTTGGCCGTACCCCTGGCATAATTATCGGGGGAACGCTTACGCCGGCTCTTGACGACTTTACCCCGCTCAATGAACACCAGGGCCCCTTGATGATGAAACAAGCCGGCTTTCCACCGCTTGTTGTTTATCTATCCTTTGTCGGTACACCGGACGGCATCATTACGGCCACCCGCCCCGATGGAGGATACTGGGCACAGCGCGTAAGAGACCGTGGTGGCGACGGGTATTTGCGTATCGGCGATTCAACTTTTGCGATGGAAGCTGAGGAGGTTTTGGATGAAAATCGAATTCCCATGATGGCGCAGTGGGCCGCCAAATATGGCAGATCGCTGGATGAACCACTCTACGAGGGATCAGAACCACTGCGCGAGTGGGAAGTCTTCTTCTGGGGACCCAGGTAGAGAACACCAGGGTCGGCACAAAAATAACGTAATTTGAGGGGACCCACAGAGGCTTTAGAGGGCATTCTTTCTATGGGAGTCGCGGGTAGTTAATTAACTGCCTGGCAATTTGATTTCATTTAATTATTTTGCCAGGCATTTTTAATTTTAATATAGATGATCTTATGAATTTTGAAATTGTTTATAAAAAACCTTTAAATCGCTCATTTTCAGGTTTGTCAATAAATGGACGATACATGGAAAGATTGGATGGAAACAGGTTATATATTCTTTTAGGCGATGAAAAAATATTAGATTTTTTCACTAGTGTCCGGTTAATTATTCAATAATTAACCAGACACTAGTGACCCCTTATATACACAGTATTACAGAATCTGTCAATTTAACGGCTGAAATTGATTAGTTGTCCAGAGGGCTGATGACACCCATCGCCCCGCGGTTGAGTACATGGGTATAAATTTCGGTGGTGGTGACATCGGTATGCCCGAGCAATTTTTGAATAGTACGTATATCATAGCCATTTTGAAGCAAACGAGTGGCGAAGCTGTGGCGAAAGGTATGAGTTTTTACGGGCTTGTGAAGATTGGTTTTGGCAACGGCCGAGGCGAGGTACTTGCGCACAGAGCTCTGGTGAATGTGGTGACGCCGCATCGTTCCTGAGCGGGGGTCGGCGCCAACGCGTGAAGATGGGAATAAATACTGCCAGCCGGGGCTGCGAGCAGCGGAAGGATACTTGCTCTCCAAGGCATTTGGCATGTAGACCTCACCGAAGCCGTCACTGATATCTTGTTGATGCAATATCAACACTTTCTCGATTTGCAAATGAAGCGGCTCTAGCAAAAGTTGTGGCAGTAGGGTGGTGCGGTCTTTATCTCCTTTTCCCTGGCGCACGGTTACAGTGTGTAACTTAAAATCGATGTCTTTAATGCGCAACGTAATACATTCGTGCAGGCGAAGACCACCGCCATAAAGTAACTCGATTACTAACCTAAGTGTGCCTGCCATGTGCGATAAAACCTGCTGAACTTCATCATGGGTAAGTACTGAAGGTAGGCGGCGCGTGGGTTTGGCATATTTGAAAGTGAGTTCTTCAGGCGCACGGCCAAAGTATTTAGTGTACAGATACATGAGTGCGTTTAACGCAATACGCTGGGTAGCTGGAGAAACGTTTCTTTGCACTGGCAGGTGGCTTAGATAGGATTCTACTTCCGCTCTTCCCATCTCCTGTGGATGACGATACTGGTGGTAGAAGATGTAGCGCTTTATCCATTGAAGGTATGTACGCTCGGTGGAAAGAGCGTACCCACGGGCACGAAGATCAGCACGTAAGCTATCCATTATTTTATTGGAACCTGAAGGAACCAGCGGTGGTATATCGTCCATAATTACTCTTACATCCTTGTAAGAAGGGGTAGAAAATGCGTGTTTCTATACAGCCAGTCAAGCCAATGGCCGTTTTTCATGAGAAATATTCTCAGAATGTAGGAAGATCTTTGCTATCTAGTTGATTCCATTGCTGGTTTTCCGCGCTATATCTAGAAACTGTTTTGCGCAGCTATATCTGACAGACCCATTGCGGTGTTGCGAATAGCCAAGAACCCGCGTTCTATGGGAGTATGAGTCCAAGGACAGCGAACTGAAAGGGAGTGCAAGTGAAATGGACAAATGTGATTTATTCTCAAGAATTAGCTGTTAGCTCCCCTGCTAGATCGAATATCTATTTAACTTAGGAAGTAGTATGAAAGTTGAAAAAATGAATAAAAAACAACTCGATGAATATTGCACATCATTAGGTATCGATATTAAGAAAAAGAAAAAGTCAGAACTTATTGACGCAGTCTACGCACATGAAAGAGAGATAATAGATCAAGCAATCGCCGATGGCGATTGCTTGAAGCTTCTAAAAGAAAAGATTGGTAAGCTTTCAGATGAGTATGCCGGAAACCTAAAAAGTAAAATTGTCGCGCGCAAAGAAGAAATGAAAGGAGATGATAACTCCCACTACCTAATATATCGCGTTTTAGGTATTCCTCACCAAGAGGGAGTGCTAATTGACGAATACCAGAATACTGGTCGTTTTCTATACAAGTATGCTGGATCATTCTTGGAGGAGGCAGCAAATTTATGTATGTTTTTCTCAAATAGCGAAGGAGGTAAAACTCTGGTTGAAAATACCATTGGGACAAAGCCAAAAACTTTTGAAATAGACTTTCTTAACGGTTCCGATGCTGTAGAGCTAAAATGGCGAGATGCTACAACAGATGGCGACCATATCACCAAAGAGCACACCCGTGTAAAGGCCATAAAATCACATGGCTATAAACCAGTTCGGGTTATGTTTTACTATCCTCAGAGAGAGCAAGCAATTAAAATACAGGAAACACTAAAAACCATTTATGCAGGCGTAGATGGTGAATACTATGCTGGAGATGACGCTTGGGGTTACCTCGAAAAGGTTAGCGGGTATGACCTGAAGGAAATTCTAACTGAAATTGCAAATAGACGAGACAAAGAATTAGCTGATGATTAATGAGATTCTAAATGGCGATTGTTTAGATGAAATGAGGTCGATAGAGCAAAGCTCTATCGACCTCATTTATCTTGACCCTCCATTTTTTACAGAACGAAAGCATACTTTAAAGAATCGCGATCGAACGAAAGAGTTCAGCTTTGATGATAGCTGGGGAAGTGATAGAGGCTATGCTGAGTTTTTAAAAGATCGTATAGAAATAATGCATAAGCTATTAAAAGATACGGGATCAATATTTGTACACTGCGATAAAAGTGGCGAGCACATTGTCCGTGCAATATTAGACCAAGTCTTTGGCCCCTCTAACTTTCAATCAGAGATCATTTGGACATACAAAAGGTGGTCAAACTCAAAGAAAGGCCTTCTTCCAAGTCACCAAAATATTTATTTCTATTCAAAGACTAAAGAGTTTAAGTTTAATACGATTTATACCTCCTATTCAGAAACAACAAACATAGACCAGATACTTCAGAGAAGAACAAGGGATGAACATAATAAGTCTGTCTATGATAAAGATAGTACTGGGAATATAAAAAATGGAGATAAGAAGAAAGGAGTGCCTCTAAGTGATGTATGGGATATTCCTTACTTAAATCCAAAAGCAAAAGAAAGAGTTGGTTACCCAACTCAAAAACCACTTTTATTGTTAGAGCAAATTGTAAATCTAGTAACTGAAGAAGGTGATTTAGTACTCGACCCTTTTTGTGGCAGCGGGACTACTTGCGTGGCGTCAAAACTTTTGAACAGAAAATATATAGGAATTGATGAGTCTAAAGATGCCGTCGAACTAGCTAATGACCGTCTGGAAAATCCTGTAAAGACAGAGTCAAACCTATTAAAAAAGGGCAGAGATTCATATTTGAACGCAGATGCAGCTGCCTTAAGTTATTTACAGGGTATGGAATTTAACGCTGTCCAGAGAAATAAAGGAATAGACGCAATTCTTGTCGAGCAATTTGAAAATAGCCCCATCTTAATTCGCGTACAAAAAAATAATGAAACACTAGATCAAGCAGCTTCTCTTTTGGCAAAGGCGATGAAAACCAAAAAGTCTAAACGCTCTATTTTAATAAAAACATCTTCAGAAGAAGACTTATTTGAAACAGATATCAGCTATATAGGAATGGAGGTTGTTCTATCTCCTGCACTACAGATATCGTCACTTATACAAAAGAGCTAACAAGTCAAAGCACTCGGACGCAGCAAAGCTGCGCCGGTGTTTGAGGCGTTATGTGTATAGGCAGCAATAAGTAAAGGAGATACTTAAATGAGCTGGCAAAGTAAATTTGATGCAAGTGGCCCAAGCTGGAATGGTAATGCTGCTGCAGTTGCAGAAGAAAATCGGCGTCAAAAAGAAATGGATGATAGAAGATCTGCAACTAAAAGCCATACTATAGATCAGTCTCAATTGAATGAGCTAGATCAAATAATGGATGAGCCTTTTACAAAAGAAAAAACACTTCTAATAAATAAGAAAAATTGCACCTCTGAAAACGATAGAATGGATATTGAAAAAGAAATTAATAAAACTAGAAAGCTCTTTCATGAAACAAAAAGTAAATATATGAAGTTGCGTAATGTTTAATAATGTAACAACACATAACAAGGCCAAGCATCGGACTTCCGCTACTTGTCACGTTTTTTGCGGTGCAAAAAAAGCGCCAAATAGCTACAGCCGTTGTTGGCGGCGTTATATTACTTAAGGAGTTAAATTGGACTTTTCTGCTGAATTTCAAAATATACAAGGATCTGTAGTAAACGTGCTTGCTCTTGATGCACAGAATAATACTGTATCTTCGGGAAGTGGGACAATAATTGGAGGTGGAAACTATGTACTTACATGTGCTCATTGCATCATTCCCAATACCACAACAGTTTCAAGGTTTTCAGGCCAAAATAATGGCCCAATAGGTAACGTAATATTTATAGATCAACAAGTAGATGTTGTTGTGATCCAGTTTCAAAATAATTTAGGCCCCTCAGCCACATTACGAGCATCATCAAGCGTTAAAATTGGCCATGAAGTATTTGCAGTGGGTTTTCCAAATAACATATCACAGATTACAGCCTTATCGGGTAATGTCGCAGGCTTTGAACCCAATAATAATTATAACTACATCCGTATTGATGCATCTGTAAATCATGGTAATTCAGGTGGCCCATTGTTTAACTCTAGTGGCGAAGTCATTGGGGTAGTTAATGCTAAACATGGTTCTTTATCCAATTTCTTACAGCAAGTTCAGGCTGCACAACCAGGTGCTAGCATGTCTATTGAGGGAATTAACCCAATTCAGGTTATTCAGCAACTTATTGGTGAAATGCAAAAAAACTTAAATCTAGGTATTGGCTATGCTATTCCTATCGATCATATAGGTACATTAAATCCAGTAGTAAGAGGTGCGATTCAAACGTAATATAACAACACTAGTGTAGTGTATTAAACTGACTGATGATTTGAGAGTGCATGTCTTGCGCGCCCCACTTTCTCCAAAATCTCTTCTGCGGACTTTGTCCAGGCAAATGGCTTTTTATCTTCATTGTGCCTCTCAATAAAATCCATGATGGTCTCTTCCAGCTCCTGACTTCGACGGTCAACCCTCATAAGTCATTGATTTATAAAGAAACACAAAAATACCTAGGCACTACAAATGCCCAGATATTGAAGAATTATGTCAATTAGTACAGTGGGTAAGCTGTGGTAATCGCTTTTAATCCCATCACAGCATAGATTTTTTTTGCCTCTGGATTGATTTGAGAAGGCATGACATAACGCTGTTTGGTGCGCTTGTGTTTGAACACACTATGTTGCACATGAATCAAGGCATTACGAATAACTTCAGGGGATAAGGCTTTGTGTTGTAGCTTGATTCGATACATTAGCTGTCTGATGCAGGCAAAAGCCATGAACGAAATAGCAATGTGGGCACGCACCCTGGAAGGTGTCCAGTGGTAGATAGGGCGTACTTTTAAGTCATGTTTAGTGATGCGGAAACTTTCTTCAACCTGCCATAAGCCGCGATAGTGTGATAACACTTCTTGGTGCGGCGTATCAGGCAAATTGGTAATCACCCCATGCAAGCCGTCCCAGCGGCTTTCGGCATCAATTTTATCTTGGTTGATACTCAGGCTGGTTTTTCCTTTGATAATCAGAAATTTTTTATAGCCGTAGTTATTTAATAAGCTCTTGGGATTCTGGCTTTTACCGATTTTCTTGATGAGCCGATCGACTGCCTTTTGTCGGTCATGTTGATCTTTATCAGCACGCTTTGGACAATGCGCCGTCTCTTCTTGTGCGTCAGCTCGGCTACGCTTGATCCGCCTTTGCCAACTGCCTGATAAGCTGATTTATCCAATACTTTGGTTTGTAGTGCACTTGGTAATTGTTTTAGTTTCGCTCCGACAATGTAATAAGCGCCCGCCTCATCCAGGGCGCTTAGATTGTCTTCATTCAACATGCCCCTATCAGCGACAAAGATCATTTTCCTGACATCATAGCGCGCCTGCATCGTCTTCAAAACGCTGATTAGGCTATGGCCCTCGAAAGTAGCACCGGGGAACACTTCGTAGCCGACCGGCAGACCTTCGCGGGTGACCAGCAAAGCCAGCAATACTTGCGGCTGATTGACCTGTGTCTGATTAACTTGACAGTCCTTGCTGTAGCCATTTTGTTTTAACTCATCTTCCTTGAAAGACTCAAAATACAGTGTCGTACAGTCAAAAAACAACACATCCAACGCACCAGGTAACAAGGATCGCGTGCCTTCACAGGTCATCGCTTGTAGCCGACTGATGGTGTTATCGTCCAGCTGATCCATCATCCGATAAACTTTCTCTAAGGACAAAGAAACGCCAAAGTCCTGCTCCAGCTGCTGCACACTGCCGCGCTTACTTTTAGGATTGGCAATGCGTGCCATCACACAATGGAACAGGGCTTCATGGGAAGCACGATACCGCCTCTGCGACAACAGGGTATCGAACGACAACTGGCGATAGACCGCGCCATACACCTCATGGATGCCCAGCACCACCCGTTGTTCTTCCACCATCTGCCTCAGATCAACATTCAAGGTGGCTTTAGACGCTTGGGCTGCTTTCGCTTCAATAACTTGTTTGGCGACCGCCTCAGGCGGAAACAAACCGGGCTGGTGTTGGGCTTCAAGCTTCGCCTTGACGACTTCGGCCAGCTCTTTCAATCGCACTAACTCATCGTCATCCATGGCAATGCCGATATAACGGACAATCTTTTGCTTGACCTTATCGCCGACGCGCACAGATGAAACAATCTGAACCGATTGTCTTGGGCTATTGGGTGTAGATTTAACGCGAACAAACATGGGGTGAGTTTACACCATGCTATCGCCGAAGCCAACACAAATATTAAGATAGGCACTACAAAGCAGTTTCTCTACTACCCCCGCATGTTTATTGGGCTGTGGACGATCTGCGCGGGGTGAACCGTCGAAGTCGGGAATAAAATCCATGATGGTCTCTTCCAGCTCTTGTACCGATGTGAATACACCACGGCGCAGTTGCCTTTCTGTCAACAAACCAAAAAATCTCTCCACCAGATTTAGCCACGAAGAACTGGTTGGAATAAAGTGTAAGTGAACCCTTTTATTACGCTTAATCCAGTTCTTCACTTTTTCGTGTTTGTGCGTCGCGTAGTTATCAACGATAAGGTGAAGGTCTAACTCCTTGGGTGTTTGTTTTTCCACAGTCTTCAGAAACGCCAAAAATTCCTGGTGCCGGTGACGCTTTTTGCACTCACCGATAACATCACCAGTCAGGGTGTTCAGTGCCGCAAACAAGGTGCTTGTACCATGACGCTTATAGTCGTGAGTCATGGTTCCGCCGCGCCCGGGCTTCATCGGCAATCCCGGCTGCGTTCTGTCCAGCGCTTGAATGGAACTCTTTTCGTCAACACAGAAAACAACTGCATTCTCTGGCGGCGATAAATACAAGCCAACAACATCGCGTAGCTTTTCTTCAAAGGCAGGATCGTTGCTCACCTTGAACTGAGCAACCAGGTGTGGCTTCAGACCAACTTCTCGCCACACTCTATTTATAAAGGAGTGATTAATGCCCATCACTTTTGCCAAACCCCGGGTTGTCCAGTGGGTGCCATCCTTGGGTTTTTCCTGCGTGGTTATCTTGATGACTTTCGACCGCAGCTTTGCCTGGTCCGCAGAATTCTTGCCGCCGTGATTAGCCCCTCTTGGCAAATCTTTTTCTATTCCCCGAAACCCTCTCTCAAAAAAACGATTGCGCCATCGGCCTACCTTGTTGACATCAATTTCCAGCTCTTCAGCAATTTTGTAGTTGGGAACATTTTTTGCAGCGAGCAAAATAATCCTTGAGCGCTCTACCAATCGAACCGGTGTCGTTTTGCTTCTAACATTTTTTTCCAACTGCTTTTTCTCTTGCGCTGTTAAAGTTATATTTATTTGGGCGGGCATTAGCTTCACACGGGTAGTGAATGAAGTAATCATTATATTATTAATCTGTTTAATACACTACACTAGTGTCCGGTTAACTTGATGAGTATTGCCTGTAAGCCTATGAAACATATATTCTTTTCGGACGATTATTGTGGTGTCGACTTGAACGCAGGTGCCATTTCACGAGACCCTCAGGGGAGAACTTCCCTGAGGATTCACCATGTACACCGGCAAAACCCTGTTTGCGCAGTTGATGGACTATCTGCCCTGGACGACCTTTACTCGAATCGTCGATCGTTACGACGGCAATCTTCGTATTCGTACGCTTCCATGTGCCGAACATTTTCGAGTCCTGGCGTTTGCACAGTTGACCTATCGAGAAAGCCTTCGCGACATCGAAGCGTGTCTGGGCGCAATCGGCCAAGCTCTACCACATGGGTATTCAGTCGTCGGTCAAACGATCGACCCTGGCCGACGCCAACGAGAGGAGAGACTGGCGCATCTATGCCGAGTTCGCCCAACGGTTGATCATGCAAGCCCGCAAACTTTACGCCGGAGAGGACCTGGGGTTGGAGTTGTCCAATACGGTATACGCGTTGGATTCCACTACCATCGATCTGTGCTTGTCGGTGTTTCCATGGGCGCCGTTTCGCAGCACCAAAGCGGCAGTCAAAATGCACACGCTGTTGGATTTGCGAGGCAATATTCCGAGTTTTATCCACGTTTCCGACGGCAAACTGCACGATGTCAACGCGCTCGATCTGATGATTCCCGAACCGGGGGCGATCTACGTCATGGACCGAGCGTATTTGGATTTCGACCGTCTCTTCTCGCTTCACCAGGCTGGCGCATTCTTCGTTACTCGCGCCAAATCGAACACCGATTTCCGACGCATCTACTCGGCACCAAACGATCGAGAGCAAGGGATTATCTGCGACCAAACGGTGGCACTGTCGGGCTTCTACAGTCAAAGGAAGTATCCACTGCATCTACGGCGTATTCGGTTCAAAGATACCGAGACGGGGAAAACCCTGATATTCCTGACCAATTTGTTTGGCCCTCCGGCGGCCACCATTTGCGCTCTGTACAAAGCACGTTGGCAAGTAGAATTGTTTTTCAAATGGATCAAGCAGCATCTACGCATAAAGCAGTTTTACGGAACCTCAGAGAACGCAGTGAAGGCCCAAATATGGACGGCGGTCTCAATGTACGTGCTCGTAGCCATCATCAAGAAGCGGCTCAACCTGGATGCCTCGCTCTACACTTTATTACAGATATTTTCGATCACTCTTTTCGAGAAAATCCCTTTAAATAAGGACTTTCTCGACAGATCACATGGCGCTGAAAATCATACATTATCTAACCAATTGAAATTATTCAATCACTGCTGTCCCGTTAAGGAGAAATAAAAAGGTCTGATTCCGCCACAATTGATACAATGAGATTGTTTAGAAAACAGTGTATTAATAGAGGGAACCAGACCATGGCGCATTGTAATACGATCCTGTCACAAATACTAAAACTTGTTCCGAGACATGAATTTGAGACCCTTGCCAAACAACATCATTCAGGTCGTGCTTTTCGTAAAGCCTCCCGCTGGTCACAGTTTGTGTCGCTGACGATGGCTCAATTGTCCGGCCGAAACAGCTTGCGCGATATCGTGGACAATATGTCGGCGCAAATGCATCGCCTTTACCACCTGGGTAGCGCGAAGCTGTCGCGATCTAACCTATCGCGCATCAATGAAGATAAGCCTTATGCTCTGTACGAAGCGCTGTTTGGAAAACTGTTAACTCGCTGCCAGGGCGTGGCACCTGATCATAATTTCAGATTTAATCACCCGCTTTATTCGCTGGACGCTTCCACCATCGACTTGTGTTTGTCTGCGTTTCCCTGGGCTGATTTTCGCACCACCAAAGGAGCGATTAAACTGCACGTCGGGTTGAATCATGCGGGTTATTTGCCCGAGTTTGTGACTATCACAGAAGGGAAGAAGCACGATGTAACAGTGGGCCGCACGCTCAGCTTTCCCAAGGGAAGTATTGTTGCGATTGATAAAGCCTACAATGATTACGCTTGGTATAAACAGTTGACAGATAAGGATATTTTCTTTGTTACCCGGCTTAAGAACAATGCAAAATACCGTATTATCGAGCGTCGACCAGTGCTGAAAGGAAAAGGTTTGACCTGTGATCAAACGATAGAATTCACTGGCCCCCAGGTCTCCAGGAAATGTCCAGTCCGCTTAAGGCGGATTGGCTACAAAGATGCGGAGACGGGTAAGCACTATGTGTTTCTAACGAACAATTTCAAACTGGCAGCCAGGACGATCGCCGATATCTACAAAGCCAGGTGGCAAGTAGAATTATTTTTTAAGTGGATAAAACAGAACCTGAAAATAAAATCGTTTGTTGGCACGAGCAAAAATGCAGTGATGACTCAAATATGGATAGCGATGTGCGTATACCTGCTAATAGCGTTTCTGAAGTTTCAGTCAGCACTCACAAAAAATATGCAGCAGCTATTGCGATTACTACAGCTCAATTTATTTGATAAGCGTGACCTGATGGCGCTGTTGAGGGGTGATCCACCTGATGGCAGGCTGCCTGATGTTAATCAAATGGCACTCATATGAAAGTTAACGGGACAGCAGTGATCATCCCTTTTAAACCACAAATCAGAAATAATTGTGGCATTGTGTTCAATACCTGATTTAGGCGTCTTCTTGATAGCGGCAAGGTCGTCTACCCACAAGCAATTTGATTTGCCTTCTTTGATCGTTTGTACATGCTGCTCAATTGCATCTGACTGAGCTTGATCTAGAACCAGATATGTCGATTTTTTCCGTTTTGACGACTGGACTCCGTGGGATAAAGCCAGGAGGTGTGAGACTTCTTCTACTAGCCTTTGTCCGAAGCTCGTACTAAAAGAGCGTTCAAATTTGCTCCACAGTATTGCTTCAGGTATTAGAATCGATTGGTGAAAGGGTTTGTGGTTGCCTCCAGCGTCCTCTTTTTGAAGGCTTGCTTTTACTCTGGTTAGTGTATTTTGAGCACAGTCTACGAATTCTTTTTTGATTTTCTCCTTGTATTCCTTTTCCATACTCCGCTTCCCGTATATTGAAGGGGGAGGATACGGATCATACTTCTTTAGCGCAACCAAATCAAAATGGACTATAGCGGCTATGCGCGATGTTTTAGCTATTTGCATTTGCTCAAGCCATATTTTCACTGAGTGTGCTAAAGGTGTGCTAAAAAGTATGCAGGAAGGTGAGAATATGACAACTAATAATATCAGTTAGCTATTATGGTGCCCAGGGGCGGAATCGAACCACCGACACGAGGATTTTCAGTCCTCTGCTCTACCGACTGAGCTACCTGGGCATTGTAAACGGCTGTGCTTGTGAATACTTCGTTAAAGCCCAATACATCCCTCAGGCACCTACTTATATAAGCTCCCTCGTTCGATTTGACCCTTATCTGGTGTTCACTACGCTGGCGACGCTTGAAATCAGTGAATAGATTTCGGAACCGTCGGCTTGCGCAGCTGCGTATTAAATAGAATCTGCGCTTTTTAGTCAAGCTGCTACTGCTGCCAGCAGCAGAATCCTTCCTGTAGTGCGACGAATTTACTCGCTTTCGGGCACATAGCCCTCAGCCCGGTCGAATTCTTCGTTATTGAGGAATTTGTCCATTTGGTTTTGCAGGTATTTGCGATCACCAGCATTCATCATATTTAGCTGTTTCTCGTTGATAAGCATGGTTTGCTGGCCTTGCCATTCGCCCCAGGCTTGTTGCGACACAGTTTCGTAGATTTTCTGGCCTTTGCTGCCTGGATACGGTGGCAGCGGCAGACCAGGCAGTTGTTTGTCGTATTTCTTGCAATGTACCATGCGTGACATAGCGAATCTCATTGATTAATTAGTTAGCGAGACAGGTTTTCTCAGCCAGTTGCGATAGCAGTTTCTTGACTGGGGCCGCCAATCCGACCTCCATGGAATGGTCTAAAGGGTACCAGAGCCAGCGATCGGTTTCCGCTACTTTGTTCAGTTTGTTGCTGGCCAGGACGAGTACTGGTGTGATGTCCAAATGGTAATGAGAGAAGCTATGACGAATTGTTGGCAGCGCTTCCAGTTTTTTGAACTTGTTTTTATTGTGTGTAGACTGCCCTATATCGGGAGACGTTCTCGCGTCCGCTGACTCAGGCAGACTATAGAGCGAACCCCATATACCGGTTGCTGGCCTTTTCTCTAACAGAACCTCATGGGCTTCATTTTGCAGGATGAACATTGCAGTAGATTTTACCGGCAGTGCTTTCTTCTTTTTCTTGCCAGGAAATTCTGCAACGCGACTCTGTTTGCGCGCACTGCAATCGGCGTGTAGTGGACACACAGTGCAAGACGGAGCGCTGCGGGTGCATACCGTGGCGCCCAGGTCCATTATTGCCTGGCTGTAATCGGCGACTTGTTTTTGGGGTGTAACAGACTCTGCCAGTTTCCACAGCTCTTTATTCACTGCTGATTTTTCCGGCCAGCCTTCGATTGCGTAATAGCGAGTCAATACTCTCTTAACATTGCCATCCAGTATTGCGGCACGAATGTTCATGGATATTGCGGCGATGGCAGCAGCAGTTGATTGGCCGATTCCTGGCAGTTCTATCAGACGCTCAACACTTTGCGGAAAGTTCCGCTGGTAGTCTTTTACTATAGTCTTAGCTGCTTTGTGCAGATTTCTTGCTCTGGCGTAGTAGCCCAGCCCGGTCCAAAGATGCAGTACTTGATCAGTATCGGCGGCCGCCAAATCCTGCACCGTGGCAAAGCGTTTCATGAAGCGCTGGTAGTAGGGGATGACAGTGCTTACCTGAGTTTGTTGCAGCATGATCTCCGATACCCAAACGCGATAAGGCGTGCGATCAATTTGCCAGGGGAGGTCGTGACGACCGTGCTGCTCGAACCATGCGAGAATTTTTCTTGAGAAGAGCGATGTAGTAGCAGCCATTAGCCGAATTTATCGAATATGCCTAGTCAAACAGCTTGCGAAGTAATTTGCGCGCGCCATCCCTCACTTCTGGCGGAAGCTGGTCGCTAATGACTTCCTTGAGTCGGCTTCTAATTGCGTTAGTTCCTGTCCGCGTGAATATCTCACGAACCTGCGCGAAATCAGGGTGGCAGTACTGACTAACTTCATCGGTAAAGGAGGCCGCGCATTCGACCGGCCAGGGTACGTCGTGATAGAGGTCGTCAACAGGGATGGTTTGAAGATAAGGTTCGCCTAACACGGTGAACAATAAATCGTAGTCAAAACTTTGCTGGTCGAGGTTAACGCCTCCGGTACCGCTGATGTCAAAATTATCCATTCGCAGTTTCAACTGCTGGTTCTCGGTCAGGCCATTTTCCAGCAAGATAAAACCGCCTAGCTCCGCAAAGCGAATTACGTCTGGCCATTGCTCAATGGAGCCACCGCTGGGGCTGAGTGCTGAAATAGCGGTGAAAACTTGTTTAATGACACCTATGTCCACACTGTTCTCGGTAACCGCGAAGGTGGTTGAGCCACTAAGCGTGTCGCGCATGGCCCCGGTGCTGCTACCGGTGGCGGTATAGTCAATTTCCGCATCCAGATTGCCTGTCACAGAATTGAGTCTCGACAGGCTAGGAGCCAGTTCAACAATATTTAGCTGACTAATAGAAAATTGGGCATTCAAGGCAGCCTCTGACGCGCGACCATCGAGTTGAATATTGCCTTGAATGATTCCTGAAAAAGCAGAAACAGGCTGAATCTCTATGTCTAATACACCATCTTCGACCCTGGTAAAGGCTTTGATGTCGTTGAACACCATGCCATTAGCGACTATGGACTCCACGGAAATAGAACCGAGTACATTGAATGAAGAAAGTATTTCAGCTGGAATATCTGTATCGCCGACAGCAGAATTACCCGGAACCGGGTCAGTGCTTGCCGGCGTTTCAGATTCTTCCGCTTCCGAGCCAGTCTCGCCAGCGAATGGCTTCCCCGGGTTAGCTTCAGTCAAAAAAGGCGACAAGTTGATTCGATTGCTGACAATTTCATAGCTGATATTAGTTGGCGATGAATCGGCAGCAAAGCGCACATTGGCTTCTGCTTCTATTTCTGTGCTGGCAAATTGTGCCAGGAATCTCGGCATGTCGATACCGAACTCATCGCCGCTGAAATTGAATTCATAAGTTAGCTGAGGCGCTTGTGCATTCGTCAATAGTAAATTGGTTTCCACAAAGTTCTCTTCGGTCGCACTGAGCCCCAGGGTTTGCGCCAGTCCCCTAATGTCAAAGCTATTTGACTTGAACATGCCCTGGTAAGAAACGGCATCGTTGAAATCGCTAATTTTCAACTCGCCTTGCAGCAGCATGGGTGTAAGATTGAAGTTAATATTTTCTACAAAGACATTTCCAGCATGGATGTCCGCAGTCACATCACTGCTGAATCTCATCGCCATAGTTTTAGTCATGCCGTTGTTCAGAAAGTCGAAACTCACATCGATCTTGAATGGTCTTCCTTCAATGTTAGTGTCTGTGCTTACAAGATTCAGCTTGTTAACGCTATAGCGCACTCCTTGAGACAAGTCTTGAATGTCTATGCTGGCATTATCGATTTGAAGCCGTTCAAACGAAACGGCAAGCAGTTCGTCGTTACTTTCTTGTCCGTTTTGCAACCAGCCTGTTTGCGTGTTTGTTTGTACAGAAGAAGGCGCGGAAGCATCTGCTGCCGAGATTTCGCTATTGACCGCAGAGCCTGTGTCCCAGTTACTTTTTCCTGCGTCATCAATATAGTAATTGATATGAAAATCATCTGTTGATAATTCTCTTATCAATATCTCGCCACCGATCAGTGCGCGCAGATCAACCTGAAGCAGGGCGGCTGAGGTGGATGCCAGTTCCTGCGGTGATGCCGGGTTCTTCAGGCGAACGTCATTCAAGGCCAGTCCAACAGACGGAAAGAAATTAATGTCTATATCGCCAGCTATGATTAGTTCGTAACCGCTGCTCGATAACACGGCAGCCTGAATGGCGGCTTTGTTCTGTTTGGTATTGACGGAAAGCAATAGAATGACACCGGCTACTACTAATAACAGAACCAATCCGAGCAATATTTTGGCAAGTTTTTTTAACATGGCTGGTTAATGCTGCTTTTGCAGTCGCTGTGATGGATCAACATTTGTCGAATTCTACCCTAATTTCGTTTTGAATTCCCTGGCAGTCTGTGGGATTCCGGCTCTGACCGGGTACGATTTGAAAAAGCCACTGCCAACAGAGCCGTCAGCGCTCGCCCGAACTGATGCGTCAGTTGATGTCTCATCAGCCTCATCTGATCATCCGTTTTTGGCGCCGGGTCGTCAAGAGGCAATCCGATCAGAAACGCTCGGCTGCTACGGCCAGGCCTCATGCGCCCGTAACAAGACCTGAAAAAAAGTGCTTCAAGCTGAGGCAAAAAGCGGCGTCGGCAGGCTGCCAGATAACTTACGGCCTTGAGTTGTTTCGTTATGAGTGCCTGTTCTCGTTGCTGCTGCTGCTTTCAATGCGCCAGAGTGAGCCTTATAATGCACCCTTTCCTGGGTTCTTTATCGGCCCCTATCCGCATTCAAGCCCGAAGTCTCAGCTTGATCCAGCGACCTAAACACTAGCGATTCAATTCATGAGAGCAGCAACTGTAGAGCGTAATACCAAAGAAACACAGATTACGGTGAGTGTGAACCTTGATGGAATCGGCCTGCTTGAAGTAGATACTGGCCTGCCTTTTCTCGATCACATGCTGGATCAAATCGCACGTCATGGCTTGATTGATTTGAACATCAAGGCTGTCGGTGATCTAGAGATTGACGCCCACCACACGGTTGAAGATATTGGCATTACCCTGGGGCAGGCTTTCGATAAAGCCCTGGACAAAACCGGCATACGGCGTTATGGCCATGCCTATGTGCCCCTGGACGAGGCCCTGTCTCGTGTAGTCATAGATTTCTCTGGACGCCCAAGTTTAGATTATCATGTGCAGTTCGCTAAAGGCACAGTCGGTACATTTGACGTTGACCTGTTTCATGAATTTTTCCAGGGCTTCGTCAATCATTCGCTGCTTACTCTCCATATAGATAATATTCGCGGTAACAACGCACATCACCAGATTGAGACAATCTTTAAAGCCTTTGGTCGGGCTGTTCGTATGGCGATTGAAGCAGATCCGCGTCAGGCCGGTGTGGTGCCTTCAACCAAAGGATCGCTTTAGAATTTCTTGATTTGAGAATTGGGTTTAACCAAAGCGCTTTTTATTCGAAATACTTTGTTGCAAACATCCCTCACATGAACAAGATAGCAGTAATCGACTACGGCATGGGCAACTTGCATTCTGTCGCGAAAGCGGTAGAGCATGTCGGCCTTGAATCGGGTAAGGATGTTGCGGTAATGGTCACAGCCGATGCAAAAAAAATTGCCACGGCTGACCGTGTTATCTTTCCTGGAGTGGGGGCGATTCGAGATTGTATGGCGGAAATTCTCCGTCTCGACGTAGATCAAATAGTAAAAGACGCCATGAAGTCGAAGCCGGTATTGGCTATTTGTGTTGGTATGCAGGCATTAATGCGACATAGCGAAGAGAACGGCGGGGTTGATTGTTTGGGCTTTCTGCGCGGTGAGGTTCGTTATTTTGGCGACGCCCTGACAGACGTGGGCGGCGACCGCCTGAAAGTTCCACATATAGGTTGGAACCAGGTCAGGCAAACGAAATATCATCCCTTGTGGAAAGACGTGCCGAACGATAGCCGTTTCTATTTCGTTCATAGTTACTATGTGCAGACAGAGAACCCCCAAATTGTAACCGGCACCACAAATTACGGTACCGATATAGTCGCAACGGTAGCGGATAACAATATTTTTGCCACGCAGTTTCATCCCGAGAAAAGTCAGCAAGCGGGCCTGACTCTGCTGAAGAATTTTTTGTGCTGGGATGGTTCGGCATAGCAAGAATGAAAGGCTAGACGAGACGAGCTGACATGTTAGTAATTCCTGCAATCGATTTAAAAGATGGACAATGCGTGCGGCTACGTCAGGGGCGCATGGATGACTCCACTGTTTTCTCCGATGATCCGGTCAGCATGGCAGGAAGCTGGCAGGCGAAGGGTGCCAGGCGATTGCATGTGGTTGATCTCAATGGTGCTTTTGCGGGCACACCAGTTAATGCAGGGATTGTTACCAGCATCGTCTCAGCTTATCCTGATTTGCCCCTGCAAATTGGAGGTGGCATTCGCAATTTGGAGAGTGTCGAGTTTTATGTCAACGCAGGTGTCAGCTATGTGATTATTGGCACGCAAGCGGTTAAAAAACCTGAATTTGTACAAGAAGCCTGCGCGGCATTCCCGGGAAAGATACTGGTTGGCATCGATGCAATCCACGGCATGGTGGCTACCGAGGGTTGGGCCGATGTGTCCGATATGACGGCGGTTACTTTAGCGAGGAAGTTCGCTGACTACGGTGTAGAGGCGATTGTATACACCGACATTAACTGTGACGGAATGATGCGAGGCGCAAATGTTGGGGCGACCAGGGAGTTGGCAGATAATTCCCCAATTCCAGTTATTGCATCCGGTGGTATTAGCAAACTAGCCGATATTGCAGCGATCAGAGAAGCATCAGAGGCATCGACAGGGGGAGGAATAATGGGTGTTATTACCGGGCGTGCTATCTATGAGGGCAGGGTTGACCTGACTCTTGCACAACAGCTTTGCGATGAATGATCTTGCAGTGCAATACATTGATTAGACCTGTTTGAATTCTAATTCTATTGGAAAAGAAATAACTGATGGCATTGGCAAAACGGATAATCCCCTGTTTAGACTGTGAAAATGGTCGCGTGGTGAAGGGTGTCAAATTTCTTGCTATTCGGGACGCTGGTGACCCGGTGGAAGTTTCCCGGCGTTATTGCGATGCGGGTGCCGATGAGATCACCTTCCTCGACATCACAGCGAGCCACGAGGGAAGAGAGACAACCGTGCATACGGTGGAAGCCATCGCGGGTCAGGTGTTTATCCCGTTAACGGTCGGCGGCGGTATTCGTACGCTGGAAGACATACGCACCCTGTTAAATGCTGGCGCCGATAAAGTAGCCATTAACACGGCGGCGGTGCTTACTCCTGAATTTGTACGCGAAGCCGCACAACGTTTTGGTTCTCAGTGTATTGTGGTTGCCGTTGATGCAAAGCAGGTATCGGCAGTGGGCGAGTCATTGAAGTGGGAAATCTTTACCCATGGCGGCCGTAATTCAACCGGCATCGATGCAATAGAATGGGTGCAGCGTATGGTGAATTACGGTGCTGGTGAAATTCTGTTAACCAGCATGGATCGGGATGGCACGAAAACAGGGTTCGACCTGGCGCTTACTAAAGCCGTGAGTCGAGCCGTCGCTGTACCGGTAATTGCCTCAGGTGGCGTTGGCAATCTTCAACATCTCATTGATGGCGTATTGGAGGGCGAGGCCGATGCGGTATTGGCTGCCAGCATATTTCATTTTCAGGAATATTCAATTCAGGAAGCCAAACAGTTTATGGCCGAAAAAGGAATTGAAGTTCGGCGCTGAAGGCAATTCCCTGACTTGACTCGACCGGCCACCTGAACGCCTAATTTAAATCCCGTTGTGCAAAAGCCCCCGAGGTATTAATATCACGCACGGGTTTAAGTGCGTTGATGCCTTTTAGAACATTTAGCGCTTCGTTAAGTGGGTAATCATTCACCAACACTTCTTCCGCCGATATCAAGGCTTCGGCAATTCTTTGATTTTCTGATTCCGTTCCATTTCCATTCTCTAAATGACCATCCAGATCTGCTTCATTGTATTGCATCACATTGCGCGAGCGACGGGTTACGAAGGCTTCATCGACAATAATATCTGGTTCTATGCCCTGTGCCTGAATAGAGCGACCGCTGGGCGTGAAATACAAAGAAGTAGTCAGTTTTATCGCCCGTCTTTCGTCCAATGGCAAAATAGTCTGTACCGAGCCCTTGCCAAAGCTGCGTGTGCCCATGATGATGGCGCGGTCATGATCCTGTAACGCACCTGCTACAATTTCTGATGCAGAAGCTGAGCCGTTGTTAATCAGAACCACCAGCGGAACATCGCCAGCCACGGTGTTGCGAGTTGCAGAGAAATCCAGCACAGTTTGTTCTAGTCTGCCTTCGGTGTAAACAATGCGGCCTTCGTTGATGAAGGCATCAACAACAGCAACCGATGCCTGTAATATTCCGCCAGGATTATTGCGTAAATCCAGCACTATTCCCTTGACTGGTTGATTTATGGCGGCGTTTTCGCCGAACAGTTGTTCTATTTCCTTTTCCAGTTCGGTGCCAGTATTTACCCGGAACTGAGATATTCGAAGGTAGGCGTATCCGGCTGCGATCATGCGACTGCGTACACTTGTCAGGGCAATCACCTCACGAGTTACTATGACATCAAAAGGTTCCTGTCCTTCTCGGGCTACAGTCACAGTTACCTCGGTACCGGGCTCACCACGCATCATTTCAGCCGCTTCTTCAGGCAACATTTCCCGCAATGGTTTATTGTCTATCTGAATGATTAAATCCCCGGCTTCAATACCAGCCCGATCCGCCGGTGAATCATCAATAGGGCTGATAACCCGGATATAACCGTTCTCACGTCCTACTTCCACTCCCAGTCCGCCGAACTCGCCGGTGGTGGATTCTTCCAGTACGTCAAATTCATCACCCGCAAGGTAGGTAGAATGGGGGTCGAGTCCAGCGAGCATGCCCCGTATGGCATTTTCCAATAGTGTCTTGTCATCAATTTCTTCAACATAGGACATACGAATTCTATCCAATGCTTCAGTGAACATTCGAACCTCGTTGAGGGGTAAGGGAAGTGTTTGCTGTGGGGTTTGCGCGCTAGCCGGAGAAAATGGCGCTGCCAGCCCAACAAACAAGCTCGCGGAAAAGGCTGCTGTAATGGCCAAAGACGGCAAATACCGGCGTGTAAGGGACAGACACAAATTCATGGTAAAATCCTGTTGTTATCGGGTCTGGTGCAATTAAACCCGATGCGGTTCTATTTCAAGCACGAGCGGCTTGGCTTAGCCAGATTTTTTAGTCGAATAATCCTAGTGTTTCAGTTTATTCAGCAATACGCAAATGTGACAAACAGGTCTTTTTACAGTTCACAGCCACAGGTTCACTCAATCCGCTGCGATGGATTGCCGCTGTCAGCGGCTGTCGAAGTAGCTGAACCACGAAAACAGGGGAATAGAACCGCATAGCGGCTTTTTAATTTCCAGATATGGAATTCCCGGGTTGTTAGTTTGCCTGCGAATTGTTTGGGGTATTTAGTTTGCAAACCAGTCTCCAGGATTTTGTGCTTCAGCATGATGGCGTATCTCGAAATAGACGCCGGTTTTGCGCTGATTTTTCTCCTGGCTCGGTGAGGCTTCACGGGGTTTGCCTGAGGTAGCCAGGATATCCCCCGCATCTACCCAGTCACCGGCCTGTTTCGAAAGAGCTTGATTGGCCCCGTACAGAGACATATAGCCCGCACCATGATCAACAATCACTAATAACCCTGTGCCGCGCAACCAATCGGAAAAAACCACACGCCCGGGGTGAATCGCCTGTACAGGTGTGCCCTCGCTAACAGCAATGGTAATGCCCTGTCGTTGCAGATTGCCATCGCCGTATCGGGAACCATAGGCACTGATAATATTTCCCTGAACAGGCATTTGTAGTTTGCCACGTTGTTCGATGAAGGGAGAATTTCGGGCCGAAGCGGGTATATCGGCTATTGCTCGATTAATCTGCTCGATCAATTGTCGTAATTCCGCCTGGTCGATTTCCAGTTGTTCCAGTTCAGAACTGCGTGAAGAAATAGTAGCGCTGAGTTCGGCAAGTGCCACTTCCCGTTGTTGTTTTGATTCACTTAAACTCAGCAGTTTTCGATTCAACGCTACTTGTTGATGCTGTAGGCGAGCCGCGTGCGAGCGTAAATCCACGTTTACCGTTGCCAGTTGGCTCAGAACTTCCTGATAAGATGCAATGCTTGCCAGTTGCGATTCTGTAAACAGCCGGTGGTAGTGCAGCATGCGCGCACTTTTAGAAATACCTTGTTGCTTGAGCAACAATTTCATGGCGCTCTGATTTCCTGCCATATAGGCCGTTCGAATAGCCTGGGCGAGGATAGCGTTCTGCGCTGACTTGTCCTCTTCAAGCTGTTCGGAACGGGCGGAAAGGGCGCGCATTTCCCTTTCAGTTTCGGACCGTGCAGATTCGGTTGTTGCCACCGATTTGATCATTGCAGAAATTTGTAAATCGGCCTGCTTTAGGGTTTCTATTTCTTGAGATTGCCTGGCACTGGCTTCCGCAAGCCATGCCTGAATTTCCTCGATAGCAGTGTTTACCGCCGTTAAGTCCTGCCGGGCTTGATCACTGTCTTGTGCGGGACAGGCAGAACTGGCCAGAAAAAACGCGCAAGTAAATAGAACAGATCTAACTACCGGGGAGCTGTGTTTGGGTTTGGGTTTAAGTGTCATTGAAATCAGTAGAGCGGGTTGACTCAGGAAATAGACAGAACATCCTGTCTTTTCTCACAAGTTTCGTAAACAGGCTTTCAGGAACTTCCTAATAAAATTTTGCCGGTCATTTCGTCCGGCACGGGCATGTCCAACAGAGAAAGCAAGGTGGGGGCTAAATCAGATAGCTTGCCCGCGCCAATGAATTGCCTGCCACTGGAGCCCACATAGACCAGCGGTACCGGGCCGCTGGTGTGTGACGTCAGTGGCTGATTAGTCTCCGGGTTGATCATTTGTTCTACATTCCCGTGGTCTGCGGTGATCAGAAGTTCGGCCTTAGTCTCTTCAACAGCGGCAACTATGCGCCCCAAGCATTTATCGACTGCTTCAACCGCTTTGACGGCGGCATCAAAATCGCCAGTATGTCCTACCATATCGCCATTTGCATAGTTGCAAATAATGGCATCGTATTTCCTCGATCGAATGGCAGCGACTAGCTTGTCGGTAAGCTCGAAGGCGGACATTTCTGGTTTTAAGTCGTAGGTTTTAACATCGGGTGATGGAATCAGTGTGCGATCTTCATTCTTAAAAGCGGCTTCTCTTCCGCCATTAAAAAAGAAAGTCACATGGGCATATTTCTCTGTTTCCGCAATACGTAGTTGCGTCTTGTTCTGATCAGCCAAATACTGGCCTACTACATTGTCTAATTTTTGTGGTGGGTAAGCGCAGCGGGCTTCAATATCCGTTGCATATTCGGTGAGCATAACGAACTCGCCTAACATGGGTCTTGCCGCTCTTTGAAATCCATCGAAATCATCTTCGACAAATGCCCGGGTGATTTCCCGTGCCCGATCGGCGCGAAAGTTCATAAAAAGCACGACATCGCCATCGTCAACCGTGGCAGCTTGATTCGTTTCTGCCCCTATCAGGGTGGCTTGCACGAATTCGTCGTCTTCATTTCTTTCATAGGCTGCGTTAATAGCGTCAGTTACATTGTTGAATTGAAAATCTGCCTTGCCCTGAGTGAGCATGTCATAGGCAGCTTGCACACGATCCCAGCGATTGTCTCTATCCATTGCAAAAAATCGCCCGCAGATTGAAGCCACTCTTCCTTTATCAGAACCAGGCAGCGCTTTTTCAGCGCGTAGAAGTGACCGAAGTGCGCTACGTGGAGCTGTGTCACGACCATCCAGAAATGCGTGCAGGAATATTCGCGGCGCGCCCTTGCGTAGCGCTAACTGGATCATGGCGATGATTTGATCTTCATGGCTGTGAATGCCGCCAGGCGACATGAGGCCAAATATATGCACCGCCGTATCGGCAGCTACTGCCTTGTCCACAGCAGCACATAGCACAGCGTTTGAGAAGAAAGTGCCGTCCGCAATGTCTTTATCGATGCGGGTCAGGCTTTGGTAGACAACTCGTCCTGCGCCCAGGTTCATGTGACCCACTTCAGAGTTGCCCATTTGTCCAGCAGGCAGGCCTACAGCTTTCCCTGATGTGTCAATCAGAGTATGTGGTCGGTGAGTCCAAAGCGAATCCCATACCGGGCTGTCGGCGCTATGAATGGCGTTGCTGCTGGTTTCTTCGCGATAGCCCCAGCCATCCAGAATGAGCAGAAGAGCTGTTTTTTTACTGTTGTCGATGTCGGTCATGAAATGGGTTGAGGTCCTGTCAGCTTAGCGGTTGATCCAGTGCTGTATTATCCTTGAAAGTGGATTTCATAGCGAGAAGCCTGTATCGCACCAGAAGGGAGGCAGGGGGTTGGCGGGGCGGGTTTCGGCCACCGCTTTTATTGACCGGTGTTTCATCTGTGCCCGGTTGTTTTGAGATGGTTGTTTTGAGAACTTCTTAAAGCCAGGGGAGACGTGTATACTTGCAACCTTTTTTCGGATCACGAATCGTTTTGACAGCAGCTTGTTTAGCGATCTTACAACACGGTCGAGGTGGGCAAATACGCCGACCAATACAGAGTTTACATTATGGCGCAATTTGTAGAATTTATTGGTAATAATCTGGCTCTGGCGAGCATGTGGCTTATCACAATGGCGGCCATAATTCTCTACCATCAACGCACTGGCAGCAAAGGTGTTGGGCCTCAGCAGGCCGTCATGCTTATCAATCGTAGCGATGCCATTGTGGTGGATGTGAGAGAGAAAAAAGAGTTTGACAGTGGTCATATAGTAGATGCCATCAATATGCCGCTGGCCAAGCTGGATCAGCGACTAACCGAATTAAAAAAGCACCAGAAAAAGCCAGTGATTGTTGTCTGTAAATTAGGCCAGCATTCCGCTGAGGCTGCGAAAAAGATACAAGAGGCAGGACACGAGGAAGTGTTCAAATTGTCCGGTGGGGTAACCGAGTGGAAGGCTCAATCGATGCCTTTAGTGGTTTGATTGCCACACCGGGTTATAACGCGCAGTAACCTAAGTAAACCAGACAGCAGAAACTACAGGATCAATTATGGCAGATAACGAAGAAAACAAGCAGCAAGCCGCAGCGGCACCCGCAACAGATCAGCCTGCGGGTCCACAATTCGCACTGCAACGCATCTATTTGAAGGACTCTTCCTTTGAATCACCGCGCAGTCCCGCTGTTTTTCAAAGTAAGTGGGCGCCCAGGATCAATTTCGACATCAAAACCAGAAACTCGAAAGTGCAGGACAATGTCTACGAAGTAGTTCTGGTACTAACAGTTGAAGCGGCTCTGGAAGAGCAACCGGCATTCCTGGTGGAAGTCCATCAGGCGGGCGTATTTACCGCGAAAGACTTTGATAACACGCAGATAGAGCAGATGCTATCCACCGTTTGTCCCAATATCTTGTTTCCTTACGCACGAGAGGCAATTGATACATTGGTGGTTAAAGGCAGTTTCCCCGCACTTATGTTGGCGCCGATTAACTTCGATGCACTGTATGCCCAGCAAAAACAGGCCCAAGCGCAGAAAGCTAATGGAGATGGCGCTGCCAGTGGTGCGGTAATCCAATAAAAGTCGCGGCGTATTGATGACGTGGAAGATGTGACCGGGGGTGTTTGGGGTTGAGTTGACCCATCAGCCCGGCAGGCATAAAACTCATTTGATGGTGACCGGGGGAGGAATCTTGCCATTGAAGAGTTCACCGAAGAGCCACCTTTTTCCGAGCAGATTGTTATTGAACCGCACTTGAAACTGGTCGAAATTATTGCACAGATACCTGTTATTATTTATTATAATCGATGAGTTACATGTTTTCAGCGTTGACTGATTATGCGCAGCCAATTAGTGTTTGGATGCCGTTTAGTAGCACCTTAAAACTATGGGAACTATTACTTCCATCAACTTTTAGATGTGGGGCTATGGCTCTTGAACCGGCAATTTTCTGGTATTGATTTTTCGCTAGTTTTGCCAGCTCGATTGACGGATTAGCCAAGCTGTCCGGTCTACGGTATTTGCTTTTGTTCTGTTGTTTTGCGATGCCAGGCATACCCAAACCTCGCTCAACAGCAGCCAGATCACCCAAATAAAAACTCTCCAGCTCGCGGCAAGCGATGCGGATTATTACAGTATTCTGTTGTTTATTGCTGTTGGCTACCATTCCTGCCAGATGATTCTTGATCTGTACGCAGTCCCCAGCGTCCTGGTCACGCATGATCAAAAACACCGAATTGGGTACCAGCCAGCCATTTAATTTTCTTTTTATCTGCTTTTCCAAATCTTGTTTACCGTCGAAAACAAGGTGCTTTATGTAAATGTTATTCGCAAATGTTGTCCGTTAATATTCTCGGCAATACAGCCTTTAACATTTTCTCTGCCGAGGGTTCTTCCAATAAACAAACAAGCGTTATCATTGCGGGTCAACCCCACCAAATAATTTCTGCTTCCAGAGATACCCCATCTGGTCGCCTGCCGCCATATAGGCGGATATTTGCTCATCATCAGAAGCACGATTAATCGTTGTATAGCCGTTTTCTTTTTCCAGCCAAAAGACTTCGTTCAATTTGATTGCATTCAAGAAGTCTGGCGAATGAGTCGAAACAAAAACCTGCCCCCCACGATGGGAGTAAGCGCGAAATTCCTCCGCAAGTTCCCATAACAGTTGCGGATACAGTTGATTTTCCGGCTCTTCTATACAAAGTAAGAGGTGTGGGCTGGGGTCGTAGAGCAGAACCAGATAAGCCAACATCTTGATGGTGCCGTCAGATGTGTAACGCGCTAAAAATGGACCTTCAAACGCACCATCGCTGAATTTAAGTAAGACGCGCCCCTCTTCTGTTGTTTTGGCTTCGATATGGGATATGCCGGGCACACGATTTGCCAACAGTTGTTTGATTGTTGCAAAAGTTTCGGATGATGCTTATGCAGATATTCAACCACTAACGATAGATTCTCCCCTTCTCGCGATAGATGCTCGGCGAAACCAGCTTCCTGTTCTGGTCGTGCCTTGCTAATGTGAAAGTCGGAAACATGCCAGTTTTCAATCAGATTCCCGAAAGCAACAACAGCCGGGAATCTCTGGAACTGAGCCAGCCCCTTTACCGCCAGTATGTCAGCGGATTTTAGCGATTGCTCTTCCCGCACAAGGTCGGTTACTTTATCCACAGAATCCAGCTCATTGGTAACCGCCTGCCCTTTACCGTTTGAAAAGTCCAGGAAATGCCAGGGTTGGCCACCGCTACCGCGACGATACTTTACTACTTCTCTTGCCACATAAGCCTTGCCATTCTTGCTCCCAATTGCCAAGGAATAAGTAATAAGCGGTGTGTTTGAATTTTCCCTGAACTTAAGCTCTATTTCAATGTTGCCATTGCTGCCGCGACTTATTACTTCATCGAAAGCACGACTGCCGCCTTGTTTGGATAATGCCGTATTGACATTGCTGGTCAGGGCATCTTGCAAAAAAGCAAAGACAGTAAACAGGGTACTCTTGCCGGTGCCATTTGCGCCAACCAGCACACAGAAACCGGGGATGTCTTTCATTTCTGCATCTTGAAATGCCTTAAAGTTTTTTACGCGCAAATATTCTATTTTCATTTGAATAGCCCTTTTTCATCAGCACTGCGTATGTGGTTAGTCGGGAGCCGATTATTGAAAAGCCAATTAGTAACCCTTGAGCATTTTCGTTATGCTCATTTAACAGTTCACTCCATGAAGCCATTTACTTCACCCGAAAAGTATTAGTGGTAAGCGGATGTTCAGGGCTGGGAGGCTGATACTGTGGTGCGTCACTCTCCTTCTGCATTGGCAACTCATACAGTTTGCTCACTTCCACATATTGCTGGTATTGCTTTTTAACCTCGTCCAGCGTTTCCAGATAACTATCGGAAACTTGCTTTGTTTCAGTGGCTTTAGTTGTTTTAGACATGGTTTCTCCCTCAAGTTAGCTGATAATTGTTGCATAATGCGTTGCAGGTTGCACGTTTACTCAGCCCGCACACTGGCGATTTTGTCCTTGATTTTTTGCTCAAACAAGGTAATAAGTTCCTTGTTGGCATTAACCAGAGATTGCTCTTTTTCTATTTGAGCGGCAATCTCCTGCTGGATTTTTAGAGGCGGCAAGGGGATTTTGTATTCACCAAAATCTTTTCCATAAACATGAGGTTGAGCACCACCTTTTTGAAGGGTATAAAAATATTCTTGTTTTATTTTCAGAAGATGATAAAGAAATTTTATTTTTAATTTATTCTCATCCGATTGAATGGTTGTACAATCAGATGCAAAGATTGGTTGGTCAAAATAATTAATAAAACCAGCATAGGCGCCTGATGAGCTGACTGTAATTTGTTTGCCTTCCCTGTTTGCAAAATTATGATAATAAGCTGGGCTTTGTCCTCCCGCTATAACAGGAATTTCGCCGCTAATAGCGGTCTTTTTTGTAATGGTTGTGCCTTTCCTTATTGTTGCTATCTCTTTTAGTTTATAAAACTCATAATTCCCGATTTGTAACTCACTCCTCTCCCGATACCTTTCTCCGCCTAGATTCCACTCTCCGTTCTCGCCAATTTTTTCTTTTTTAACAATCAAGGCATTTGACATGGATAGACAAGATAAACAGGATTTTTATTTTTTATCCTGTCCACCCTGTGTATCCATGTAAATAAATTCCTGTATTGTTTTCAGTGCCTCTGGCAAATTGTTTCGCTCAATTTTGCGCCGTTGTGCCCCTAAATCAAAGCCGTCATTTTCTACTTTGACAAACAAAATGGAATCGCGCTTTTTCGCCAGTGTCTTGTCTATCAATAGAATGGATGTTTTTACCCCAGAGTACGGATTGAACACCCCCGCAGGCAGGGACACCACCGCATACAAATAATTTTCCACCAGCATTTTCCGCAATTGTTTATAAGCGTTCTGGCTCTGGAAGATAATGCCTTCCGGCACGACCACTGCCGCCCGTCCATTGGGCGTTAAATGTTCGGCGATGTAATCGACAAATAGCACTTCACTACGTTTGGCTTGCACGGAAAAACGTTTATGCGGTTTGATGCCACCTTTCGGTGACATAAATGGAGGATTGGCAAGGATAATATCAACCGTTTCATTCCATTTGTCTTCGCTGGTGAGGGTATCGTATTTGCTGATATGCGGGGCGGTGAATCCGTGCAGGTAGAGATTGACCAGGCTCAACCTGACCATATCCGGGGAAATATCGTAGCCCTGGATATTTTCAGTCAATCGTTTGCGTTCGTCTGGAGTCAAACTTGCACCCTTACGCCCTTCTTTGCTGTTGGCGCGTAAAATATGCTTCCATGCGGAGATTAAAAAACCCGCCGTACCGCATGCCGGGTCGAGAATGGACTCCTCTTTTTTCGGGTCGATCACTGCCACCATAAAATCAATAATATGGCGCGGGTGCGGAACTGCCCGGCATCACCCTGGGCACCCAATACCGAGAGCAGGTATTCAAAGGCATCGCCCAGGCGTTCCGAATGGTCGTAGTTAAACTCATCAATAATTTTAAGAAAACTCTTGAGGGTTGGTGGGTCACGATAGGGCAGAAAAGCGTTTTTGAAAATGTCGCGGAACAGCAGTGGGACACCGGGATTCTCGGGTATTTTGGTAATCGCTTCGGCATAAAGCTGCAAGGTCTCGTGACCGCCCAACCCGGAGTGCATAAGCTTAGCCCAGCCATAACTGGCGAAGTCGCCGGTGAAAAATTGACGTTTTCCGCCCAACTCCTCGCTTTCTGCGTCCATGTCATCCATGAACTTGTAAATGAGGGCGATGGTAATCTGCTCGACCTGTGATTTAGGGTCGGGTATTTTCCCAAGGAGAATATCGCGGGCGGTGTCTATTCTTCTTTTGGTTTCTGTGTCTAGCATAGCTATTCTGGTGTATCATTCCAGATAAAGCCGATAGGGCGTTTTTTCTTGTTATCGGGTGGTAGCATAAGCTGATGTATCGCATCGAATACAATCTTGAATTTTTTGTCGCATTTTTGTTCCAAATTATTGAGTTGTTGCATCAGCTCTTTATTAGAACTCAGCATCTGCCGCAAGCGTACAAAGGTACGCATAATTTCAACATTAACGCGCACAGCGCGTTGGCTTCGTAGCACACTTGAGAGCATGGCAACGCCTTGCTCGGTGAACACATAAGGTAAATACTTACGATGCTTTCCCCGTCCCTCTTTTAAGGTCACAATTTGTGACCTTAAAGCTGACGGGGCTTCGTTTTTAGCCGCAGTTTGTGAGCGCAATAGCGTAAATTCTTCCTTGTTGAGTTGAAACATAAAATCATCCGGAAACCGCTCAAGATTGCGTTTAACCGCTTGTGTAAGTACGCGGGTTTCTATTTCATAAAGCGTGGCAAGATCGCTGTCAAGCATCACTTTTTCGCCCCGAACCAACAGAATATGTCGTTCAACTTGAAAGCTTGAATTCTTGTTCAGATTGCTGCCCATTTTTGTATCATCCATAATGTTTTCCTGCCAATGTCTAATGTGCCAAATTATGCCATAAACTGATTCAATGGCACATAGTCCTTGACATATTCAGGGATGGCTTTACGCCAATCTTCTGGCACGGCTTTGAAATCTTGCATGGTAAATGATGAATTTGTATTGAGACCGGTATAGTTGCTGTTTTCAATAACATCCCGCACACTATGGTCGGTAACATAGGCTTTGAAGAAGTATTTCATCGACATAATGTCGTTATGGTTCTCGGGCTTGCGGTCGCTAATGAATTTATTAAATTCTTCATTAAGCAGCTCATCTTTAGATTTGAAGCGGTCGATCATGCCAAAGGTTTTTTCCAGAATTTCACGCAGACTTAAACGCCGATCGACGCCGGCTGCCTTGCGTAGTTTGTCGAGGTTAAAAAACTCTTCCGGCTTGTCCATCACTTCCCCATTGACATAGTCAATCACGCTATCCCATTGTTCTTTTTCGATGTGTTTTTTAATGACTGAATCATCTTTGACTTTGTCTTCAAATTTGTCAAAAAACATGCGATCTATTTTCATGCCATCGCGGTCTATTGCTTCTTCCCTGACGGAGTAAATAATATCTTTGCCCAGGTACTCGTAGCTTGTTCTGGGAACTATCGGACCACCTCCTTCAGCTTTGCCTTGAGGCCGAGGCAACGTCAACACTTCATCATAGTTGAACTCCTCCTCGAAATATTCGCAGTTAGCAAAGAAGTCGAATAGTTTGTAATGGATTTTTTCGGGGTTTGTTGCCGCGTCTTTCAGGTCGTCATCGAACAGATGCTCTAAAAAATTATGTTTGCGGGTGCCGCGTCCCTTGATTTGAATAAAATCGGTCGGTGAAAAGATCGGGCGAAATAGCCCTAAATTGAGAATATCCGGGCAGTCGTAACCGGTGGTCATCATACCAACAGTAACGCATATTCTGGCTTTGCTGGTTTTGTAGGTGTCAATAAAATTGGCTGAGCCAAGCAGGTTGTTATTGGTGAAGTTGATGGCATATTGCTGGGCGTCGGTAATATGAGAGCTTACCTGCACGGCAAAATCAGCGTTGTATGTTCTTTTATCTTTGTTTGGGGGTACATTTGATCCGCCATTTGATTCAGAATCTGCGTCAGCTTGGCGGCATGGTTCTGGCTGACCGCGAAGATAATGCTTTTACCCATCTCCCCGCTGATCGGATCGCGTAAAGCATTTTCAACAAATTTTTTGCATAAAACCTGGTTGGTAGCATCGGAAAAGAAACACTTTTCAAACTCCCTTTGTTTGTAGAATTCTTTAATGTCTTCGCCGGTGTCGCCTGAAACAGATACAACAAAACACCCGGCTCGAACCCGAAGTTGGGTAATGCCATGAAGCCGATCGCCTGTGAGCGGCTTGCTTTACAATCGGAAAAGACGCGGGTAAAACCCTGGCCAAACTGATCAGGGATATGGACTTAGAAGGCAGGCAGTGCAGCTATGTGCTGAAACGTAAGGATTACAGGCTGTTATGCCTTCGTTAGGGGATTCTCCAACTCAGCCCTGTTTTCAGATGAGTCCAATTCCTTGATCTTGCGTGTCAGTGTGTTTCTGCCCCAGCCCAATAGATTTGCCGCATCACGCCTGCGTCCTGCAGTATGTTTCAAGGCTATATCGATCATGGTACGTTCAAACATCGGAGTTGCCTGATTCAAAATACCAACATTACCCAGGCTGAGTTGTTGATCTGCCCATTGATGCAAACCTTTAGTCCAATCTTCAGCATCGGTAACGGATGTTTCCTGCGCTGAAAGCTCTGCGGGCAAGTCTGTCAAATAAACTTCTCTGCTGGATGCCATCACCGTAATCCAGCGACAAAAATTTTCCAATTGCCTGACATTGCCTGGCCAGCTCAAGCCGGTCAGGTATTTCTCAGTTTCCGGGCGCAGTATTTTTGGTTCGACATTTAACTCTTTGGCCGCAGAATGTAAAAAGTGAGTAGCCAGCGCGGGTATATCTTCACATCTGTCAGGCAGCCTCGGGATGTGAATTCTTATCACATTTAGCCTATGGAAAAGGTCTTCACGGAAAGCACGATTCTCCACTAATTTTTCCAGATTCTGGTGAGTGGCTGCAATGATTCTAACGTCTACTTTTATAGAGGTGTGGCCACCTACTCGATAGAACTCCCCGTCGCAGAGTACACGCAGTAGTCGTGTTTGTGTATCCGTTGGCATATCCCCAATTTCATCGAGAAAAAGTGTGCCGCCATTAGCTTGTTCGAATCGACCTGTACGCTGCGATGTTGCACCAGTAAAGGCACCTTTCTCATGACCAAACAACTCAGATTCTATTAACTCCGTGGGAATGGCAGCGACGTTTAGAGGCACAAAAGCGCGCTCACTGCGTGGGCTGTGTTGGTGTAACGCTCTGGCTACCAATTCCTTGCCAGTGCCAGAATCACCGTTGATCAGTACTGAAATAGTAGACTGGGAGAGCCTGCCAATGGCGCGGAATACCTCCTGCATGGCAGGTGCTTCCCCGATAATTTCCTGCGTCTTTACAGTTTCGGTTTCGTTACTTTCGCTGTTTTGCTCGCGTGCGTGTTGCAGGGCGCGATTGGTCATTGCTATCGCGTCTTCTATATCAAATGGTTTGGGAAGATATTCGAATGCGCCTCGGCTGTACGAGGAAACCGCACTGTCCAGATCAGAGTGCGCTGTCATAATGATCACAGGCAGTTGCGGGAATTGCTCTTGAATAGTTGAAAGAAGATCCAGGCCACTAATACCAGGCATACGAATATCACTGATTATTGCGTCAGGAGATTCTTGCTCTAGTCGATGCAGCAGGTCGTCACCGTTCTCGAAGGATTCGGTATTGAGCCCGGTCTTTCCAAGGGATTTTTCCAGGACCCAGCGAATTGATCTGTCGTCGTCGAGTATCCACACAGTATGATTTGAATTCATAAAAAGTCACACCTTCTTTAACGATGACCGCAGGGTCTGGTTCTACGCCAGCGTGTTTGTTAAGCCAGAGGCGCAAGCGGCAGCAGTACGGTAAAACAGGTTGCCCCTGGCCGGCTTTCGCATTCAATCAAGCCTTTGTGCTGACTAATTATCGAATGTGTAATCGATAGCCCCAGGCCTGTTCCCTCAGCGCGCCCGCTTATCATGGGATAAAAAATAGAGTCGATCATCTCCGCCTTGATGCCGGGACCGTTGTCGATTATCTCGACGCAGGCGGCTGCTCGATGAAACCTGGCCCCAATCGTGGCGTTGCGAATAATTCTTGTACGCAAATGAATGCGACCTAAATCGTGGTCCACCTCTGGACTGAATAAGGACTGCATGGCATTGCGCACAATGTTTAACATCGCTTGAATAAGTTGCGATGTGTCAGCGAGGACGGCGGGAATACTGGGGTCATAGTCACGCACCAAATTTATGTTTTTGCCACTGATCTCAGCACCAACCAGACTTCGTACCCGCTCCAGCACTTCGTGTATATTGGCAGGCTGCATATTTGGTGGTTGCCTGGAACCGACCAGGCGGTCAACTAATTTGTGCAGTCGGTCAGCTTCCTCGATGATGACCCTGGTGTGGTCACTCAGTTCTTCAGAATCAAGCTCCTGCGCCAATAGCTGTGCGGCTCCACGAATACCGCCTAGCGGGTTTTTTATTTCATGGGCGAGACCGCGCACCAACTCTCGGGTTGTGGCATGAGTACTGTTTAGAGATTCTTCACGATTGATGCGATACGAATGTTCCAGCGAGGTTATTTCCAGTAATGCCCGTTGTTCGCCGTTTTCTTCGAAAGGCGTAATCGTGTAGTCAGCATCGACAAGCTTCCCGTGCATCAATTGCAGTCGGGTTTGTCGTTTTGTGAAGCTACTGTTGTTGGTAAGAGCCGTCTGCATCTCGTCTATATCTTCTGTTGCCTTAATGAACACGTCGCCTATGAAAAGTTGGCTTGCCTTGCGCACACTAATCTCCAGTAAATTTTCTGCGGCGACGTTCAGAAACAACAGGCGTAGTTTGTTATCCATCACCACGACGCCGATCTTCAGGTTATCCAGCAGGCACTTGTGCAGGTTTTCTGGGGTCACGTTGCGTATCTCGTTTTGTGCTGTTGTAATTGAGAGCTGACCACCGTCTGTTGCTGGCTGCATAGCTTCTGGTCTGACTAGCCACGCAATAAGTAAACCAGCAGCACTCGCTAGCGCTAATGTCACTGATTATAGGGGCTGTGTATGAGATGGCTAAGACCACGGGACGCTGTTGACCATGAACCGCACCATAATAGAGCGCTAAATGATAAGCCGCAATATCCATCCGGTGGCACAAAAAATCCGGTGCTGAGGCCGGACTTTTTGTACTATTTTAACGAGAAGCTCAGGCGAGGCCCTCCTTCGTGGTCTTGATGATCGCTGCTGCAACCTTATAAGGGTCAGCATTGGAGGCCGTACGTCGGTCTTCAAGACGGCCTTTCCAGCCATCCTCTACCGTGCCTATCGGGATACGAATCGAAGCACCGCGATCAGATACGCCGTAGCTGAACTGATCGATTGACTGTGTTTCATGCAAACCTGTCAAGCGCTGATCATTGTCAGCACCGTAGACACTGATATGCCGGTCGATGTTTTTACCGAAAGACTCGCATATCCTGGTGAAGATTGCCTCGTCGCCATTTTCACGCATGGCCCTATTCGAGAAGTTGGCGTGCATGCCGGAACCGTTCCAATCCAACTCCTTGCCTAAAGGCTTGGGCTCATAGTTAATGGCCAGGCCATAACGTTCCGCTGTTCGCTCAAGTAAATAGCGTGCTACCCAGGTTTCATCGCCGGCTTTTTTAGCGCCTTTGGCAAATACCTGAAATTCCCATTGTCCCGCTGCCACTTCTGCATTGATGCCTTCAAGATTAATGCCTGCTTCCAGACACAAATCCATGTGATCTTCGACCACATCACGTCCGAAGGCGTTTGGAGCGCCTACCGAGCAGTAATAGGGGCCTTGAGGACCGGGATAGCCGCCGGGAGGAAAGCCTGGAGGCAGATTAGTCTTCTGATCCCAAAGAAAGTACTCCTGTTCAAAACCAAACCAAAAGTCATCGTCATCGTCATCGATTGTGGCGCGGCCATTTGATACGTGTGGCGTCCCGTCCGCATTGAGTACTTCAGCCATAACCAGATAGGCACTGGCTCGATCAGGGTCAGGATAGATAGCTACTGGTTTCAACAAGCAGTCGGAATCGTCACCAGAAGCTTGTTGCGTTGAGCTACCGTCGAATGACCACATGGGGCACTCTTCCAGAGTGCCGTCAAAATTGTCACGTACCTGGGTTTTGCTACGCAGACTTTGAGTTGGCTTATAGCCGTCAAGCCAGATGTATTCTAATTTAGATTTCATTTCTGTTTTTTCTCCTGATCAATGTCGATTACTTGATAATGTAAAACGTGGATTCGTTCTTATTGCCTCGGTACCTGGCAGCAGTGCTTTCAACCCGCATGGACAACTTATGCTGCCCGTACGCTGTTGTTGGCCTGACAAGAGATCGCCCGACCGGCTACATCCGGTGCATTATAGGCTATACTTCCGCAGCTTGCCTTGTGTGTGCGCATGGGGAAGAGCAAAATATATGCCATTACTGGCATCGCTGCAAAGCCCTATTTTGTTGAATCTGAGCGATGGCTAAAAAAATCAATGCGCTATTAGTGGGCAAAAATAGATTAGTTGCACCAATATAATGCTTAATTGCAGATTGATGCACCAAAGTCACCCTGCCTTGATACTGCGGGCCAAGAGTCCCTGGTTTCGATTTACCGCTGCCCGGACTTCGCTTGTGGCGGCTAAAGAGTAAAAAAGATAGATGTTATTCCTGGTTAAGCTGTTCCCCGAAATTACAATTAAAACCCGACCCGTGCGCCGGCGTTTTATTCGTCAACTACGCAAGAACATTAAATCCGTGATTTTCGAGTTCGACCCGGGTGTTAGCGTAGTGGGCGAGTGGGACAGCCTTGAGGTGCAAACCACCACTAATAAACCCGAAGTTCTTGCCCAAATAAGCGAACGACTGTCTTGCACCCCTGGTATTGCCAGGTTGCTGGAGGTGGATAAATACCCATTTGCCGAGTTGGATGCTATTCTCGATTTAGCGCTTGAGCACTATCGCGAAAGACTTGCCGGAAAGTCGTTTGCTGTGCGCTGTAAACGCACCGGAAGGCATGCCTTTAAATCAACCGATGTTGAACGCTATGTAGGAGCCGGCTTAAATACCAAAACTGAAGCGATCGGAGTGAAACTGGTCAATCCGGACGTCACCGTAATGTTGGAAATCAGAGACGATTCAGTCTTCATTGTGCGTGATCAGAAGCAGGGGCTAGGGGGTTTTCCCCTTGGCTGTCAAGACTCTGTGTTATCACTTGTCTCAGGTGGTTTTGATTCTTCTGTTTCCAGTTTTCTTTGTGTAAAGCGAGGATTACAAACCCACTACTGTTTTTTCAACCTGGGCGGAAAGGCTCACGAGTTGGCAGTAAAGGAAGTTGCCCTGTTTCTTTGGATGAAGTATCACAGCTCGCACCGCGTCAAGTTTGTCTCCGTTCCCTTCGAAGGCGTGGTTGAGGAAATACTCACCAAGGTTGATAACTCGCAGATGGGGGTGATACTGAAACGCATGATGCTGCGGGCGGCGAATAAGGTAGCGGCCAGTCTTCATATAGATGCGCTTGTCACCGGCGAGAGTGTTGCCCAGGTTTCCAGCCAGACACTGCCAAACCTGGCGGTCATTGATTCGGTTTCGGAGAGCCTGGTGCTGCGTCCCCTGGCGACCACCGGCAAGCAGGAAATAATAGATATTGCGCGGGCGATCGGCACAGAACAGTTTTCCAGGGGCATCCCCGAGTACTGCGCAGTAATTTCTAATAAGCCGACCACCAGAGCAAGGCTTGATCGGATCCAGCGAGAGGAAAGTCGTTTTGACTTTGCGGTTTTGAACGCAGCCATCAATGCTGCCAAACAGCAGTTGATTAACGACTTGATCAATGAGTTTAGCGAGGAAGAGGCTGCGGTAGAAATAATTCGGCAATTGGATAATAGCAAGACGGTCATTGATATACGCCATCAGGACGAGCAGGAAATCAAGCCTCTGGATTTAGCTGCTGACAATCAGCCGCAGGGCTTGTTGTGTATCCCTTTCTACAAATTACGCAGCAGTTTCGACGAGTTGGATAAGTCCAGGAGCTATGTGCTTTACTGTGACAAGGGCATGATGAGCCGTTTGCATGCGGCGAACCTGATGGATGAAGGTTTTCAGAACGTGGCAGTACTGGACTTGTCGCAACAGCGTGGCAGCGCCTGATTGCCCGGCTAGCAGCAATTGGCCGGAATCCGCACCCAGTGGGTAGATCAGAACACGGTGTTCTGGTGCAAACTGACGGTGTCGAACCCTGCGCGTATCTGGAGTATATCCTGCAAGGTATTGCAGCGGCGGACACGCTGGAAAAACTGGAAACTCGGCTAGCCTGGAATACAGCCCTGGTAGCGGACAATAAAAAGCCCAAATCCCCAGATAGAGTAAGCGCTAGCGATAGCTGGGCCGGAATCAATGGGTCGATTTATTGGAGCTTACTTTTTTCCAGTCATTTAGCTGCCTTCCCAATATTTCCCCAGTAATAACTTCAAAACCAGGAAGGTACTTTCTCGCCAGCGTATACTATGCCGATTCATCCACAGTAAGTGCCCCGTGTAGTAGTATTGACCTTTCGCTGCACCTGGTTCTCATGGTGGGAGGTTCATTGCAAGCCGCCCGCTGAGCCTTTTTGATAGCCCCTGTCGTTGATTGCTGATTCAGGCTGCGGCGCGGGCGACAATGGCTTCCTTGAGGCCCATTACTAAACCTTCCACGCCCGCCATACGCTCGTTCAGCCCGTGTTGCGCGGCGTTCAGGTTCTCTATTTTGCCGGCTAGTTCATCGCGGACGGCCAGAATATCTTCGCGAAGCTCCGTTCGTGTGGCCTGGATATCTTCGCGAAGCTCCGTTCGTGTAGCCTGGATATCTTCGCGAAGCTCCGCTCGTGTAGCCAGGATTTCACCACGGAGACTCCGGGTCATGGCAAAGATTGAACCAAGAATTGCTACGGTCATGCCTGATATGGCAAGAATTTCAGTTGTCATAGTGTTTCTCCTTTAAGGATAGTTTAGGTGATTAAAAAGCGCAGCGCAATTACTACACTTTTACACGTTGCATTACACTATTTTCCATCGGCGCTCTGCCTCGGTGGCGCAGCGAGGGCAGGGAAACGGCGTACGGCCGTCAGTGCAAGCCGCAGCTGCGCGAATGACGGTGCAGTCACCACGCATTGAATTGAAAAGTATCGATTAGCGACGGCTACTGAAAACCCACGATTCTTTTGGTAGCATGAGCCGCACTGGAAACTGCCGGGATAATGCACAGGAAACAGAAATTGCTGAGCTGGGAAAAGCCGCCTGATCGGCTTGTAAAGAACTGCTGAGCCACGTCAGGCTTGATCAAATAAAACGCCCGGATAGCAGACTATAGTTAATCTTTCCGTGCCGTCTCGTGTATACTCGCCGCCTTTTGTGCAGCGGCTCGGTTCGGGGAATTTTGACCAGAAAAGAGCTGTCTCTGACTGCTATCGGCGGGACTATTGTGATTGAGAAAATTCGAAATATAGCCATCATCGCCCACGTTGACCATGGCAAGACGACCCTGGTGGACAAACTGCTGCATCAATCTGGCACGCTTGAATCCAGAGGCCACAGCGTTGAACGGGTGATGGATTCGAATGATCAGGAGCGTGAGCGCGGTATTACCATTCTTGCAAAAAATACCGCTATTAATTGGAACGGCTATCACATCAATATTGTTGATACGCCGGGCCACGCCGATTTCGGTGGTGAGGTAGAACGTGTTTTGTCCATGGTTGATAGTGTGTTGTTGTTGGTGGATGCCGTGGACGGCCCAATGCCGCAAACACGCTTCGTTACACAGAAGGCTTTCGCCCAGGGTCTGAACCCCATTGTTGTAATCAATAAAGTCGATAGAGACGGCGCACGACCCGATTGGGTGGTTAACGAAGTGTTCGATCTGTTTGACAAGTTGGGCGCCACCGACAAACAGTTGGATTTTCCTGTCATCTATGCCTCGGCGCTTGATGGTATTTCCGGGCATGACATGGATGCCATGGCTTCAGACATGGAACCTTTGTTTGAAACTGTAGTTGAGAAAGTACCAGCGCCTGACGTTATCATCGACGCAGCATTTCAGATGCAAATATCTGCGCTGGATTACAATAGCTACATAGGTGTTATTGGCGTTGGACGGGTAAGCCGTGGCAGGGCGCGCAAGAACCAACAGGTACTGGTAATTGATCGCGAGGGCAAGTCACGCAAAGCCAGGATACTTCAGGTAAAAAGCCATCTGGGCCTGGAACGGATAGATGTTGATGCAGCGCAGGCGGGCGAAATCGTGTGTATTTCGGGTATCGACAAATTGAACATCTCCGATACCTTATGCGATCCCGACACGCCCGAAGCGATGCCCCCGTTATCCGTGGACGAGCCCACAATCAGCATGACATTTCAGGTAAATGATTCACCTTTTGCCGGCAAAGAAGGCAAGTACATCACCACCCGACAAATTAAAGACCGCCTGGAAAGAGAGTTGCTGTACAACGTAGCCTTGCGCGTTGAACAGGGAGAGACGCCGGATAAATATAAGGTTTCCGGGCGGGGTGAATTGCATTTGTCAGTATTGATCGAAAATATGCGCCGCGAAGGGTTTGAATTAGCCGTGTCTCGACCCGAAGTTATCATGCACGAAGAAGACGGCGTATTGAAAGAGCCGCTTGAGTCGCTGCTTGTGGATTGTGATAGTCAGCACCAGGGCGCAGTCATGGAGGAATTAGGGCAACGTCGTGCTGATCTACAGGACATGATGCCGGATGGCAAAGGCCGAGTGCGACTTCAGTTCTTGATACCAACTCGTGGTTTAATAGGTTTTCGTTCACAGTTCCTGAGTATGACATCGGGTGCAGGTTTGATGACGCATGTCTTTGATCACTATGGCGAGTACAAGGATATTGAGCTGGCGGCGCGTAGTCGTGGAGTTCTGGTCTCGATGGTTACGGGCAAGGTATTAGGTTTCTCTCTGTTTAATTTACAGGAAAGAGGCAAGATATTTGTTGAACCCAATATTGAGGTTTATGAGGGCATGATTATTGGACTGCACAGTCGCGAGAACGATTTAGCGGTGAATCCGACCAAGGGCAAGCAACTGACGAATGTTCGTGCTTCCGGCACCGATGAAAACATTGTTCTTACACCGGCGGTTAAACACACGCTGGAACAAGCAATGGAGTTTATTGCCGACGATGAGCTGGTTGAAGTCACTCCCGAGAATATTCGCCTGCGCAAACGTTTTCTGACGGAAAATGAACGCAAGCGACAAAGCAGAGGATCTGCCGCACGAGGCTAGCGTAAAAACCCGGGCTGGCCTACCATACAGGCTGGCCTGACATGGCCGACATCATGTCTTGCTTCTCTTGTGTTAACTCCATTTACAAAGCAGCCGGGTGGTCACAATGCAGATATTATATCCTGAACTGAAACCCTATAAGCGCCATCAGCTCAAAGTCTCTGATCTGCATGAACTCTATGTCGATGAAGCTGGCAATGTGGATGGTATTCCGATTCTATTCGTACATGGTGGTCCGGGCGGAGCCTGCGATGCCAGTTCACGCCGTTTTTACGACCCGGCAGCTTACCGCATCATCACTTTTGACCAGCGTGGTTGCGGCCGTTCCACTCCCCACGGCGAGTTAGCGCAGAACACAACCCAGAAACTGATCGCCGATATGGAGACCATTCGAAACTACCTCAATGTTGATACCTGGCTGTTGTTTGGTGGCTCATGGGGATCAACTCTCAGCCTGCTGTATGCGCAGGCTTTTCCGTCACGAGTTCGCGCTTTACTCCTTCGAGGAATTTTCCTTTGCCGGCAATGTGATGTCGATTGGCTCTACAAGGACGGAGCAAGCCGTGTATTTCCCGACTATTGGCAAGAATTCGTTGGCCATATCCCGGAACCAGAGCGCAGTGACTTACTGCAAGCCTACCATTCCCGATTAACCGGAGATGATGAATTGGCTCGCATGTCGGCGGCTAAACACTGGTCTGCCTGGGAGGGAAATTGCTCGAAATTGCGCCCCAGTCCCGACGCACTCGCCAGTTTTACCAAACCCCACCATGCACTCGCGCTTTCTCGCATAGAAATCCACTACTTCAGGAACAAGGGATTTATTGATGAGAACCACATTTTAGACAATATGCACCTGATTAAAGAGATCCCCGGTCGAATTGTTCACGGCCGTTATGATATGGTTTGCCCCCTTGACAACGCACTCGCCTTGCATCAGCAGTGGCCTGAATCTGAGCTACATATTGTTCGCGAATCCGGACATTCGGCGACTGAACCAGGCACGGTCGATGTATTAATTCGGGCAACGCAAGATATGGCAAAGAAACTTGAATCTGCAAGTTAGGAAAACCCTGATCAAGTTGTAAAAGGGGCTTGAGTGATAGCACTTATTCAGCGCGTCAACTGGGCGCAAGTTCATATTGAAAATTCTTTACACGCTGATATTGGCCACGGTCTGTTGGCTCTCATCGGTATTGAGAGAGACGACAATGAGCAGCTCGCACAGAAACTGTTGGACAAAATTCTGGCCTACCGTGTTTTTGCTGATTCAAAAGGGAAGATGAACCTGGGTATTAAGGACATTGGTGGTGACTTACTGTTAGTCTCGCAATTTACGCTCGCTGCCGAGACAGACAAAGGCTTGCGCCCAGGGTTTTCCCCGGCTAAAGCGCCAGCAGAAGCTGAAGGTATTTATCAGAAGTTAGTCACCGCCGCAGAACAACAACATGAATTTGTTCAGTCAGGAAAGTTTGCTGCCGACATGCAGCTTAGCCTTGAAAATGATGGGCCGGTTACTTTTATTTTGAAGGTCTACTAGTTGCAAGCCCGGAATTAACAGCCTAGTCGGCAGTTGCTTCGTTTTCTTCCTGCGCTTGTCGTCTGGCAACCATGCGTCCCGCTACGATACCTAACTCAAACAACAGCCACATGGGTATTGCCAACATCGATTGTGTAAAAGGATCTGAAGGTGTTAGCAACATACCAACAATAAAACAGCCAACGACCACATAGGGGCGTTTTTTGGAGAGAGAATCCGCTTCGGCTATGCCTGTCCATATCAGAATAAACACAGCGATGGGAACTTCAAAAGCAATACCGAAGGCCAGAAAGATTGTCAGCGCGAAACTGAGTACGCTATTTATGTCCGGGGAGACCGCAATACCTTCCGGTGCTACCGATATAAAGAAGGCAAAGACAAAGGGAAACAGAACATAGCGTGCGAAGGCAATGCCGCTATAGAAGAGAAGCACGCTGGAGATAAACAAGGGTATCGCAACACTTTTTTCATTCTTATAAAGCCCCGGGGCGATAAACGACCAGAGTTGATACAACACATAGGGTGCAGCAATTAAAAACGATACATAAAAAGTCAGCTTGAATGGCGCGAAAAACGGGGAAGTTGGATCGATAGCGATCATCGACGACCCTTCGGGCAGGGCTTCGATCAATGGATTGGCAACATAGGTATAGATATCGTTAGCAAAATAGAATAGCGCCAAAAATAGTAAAACGATGACAATAATACTTTTAAGAAGCCGATCTCTCAGCTCGACCAGGTGATCGATAAGTGTTAATTCTTTCTCTTCTTCAGCCGCTGCCATTTTCTTGTCTGGTTTCTACCGGGGTTGGATTTTTTGTCAATTTGGGATTCGTGCCACCACTGTAGATGTGCCTGGTGACTTTCTCGACTTGATTACTGACTTCCTTTAGCTCATCGCCAGGCGGTTTATCATTCTGGGCAAGATTCTCTGCGTTATTCTTTTTCGCGGTGTCTATTGATGCCTGCGATGCCTGCGATGCGCCGACATCAAAATTGGCCGAGTTTACGATATTGTTCACCGAGTTTTCTGTGTCTTTCGCCATGCCTTTAAGGCTTGATCTGGCGTCTTCAATTTCTTCCATAACTGTTTCGTTATGAAGTTGTCGGCGGATCTCGTCGGCATTTAATTCTCTTTCAACTTCGGATTTTACTTTGTAAAAGCTACGTCGAAATCTGCCAATCCAGAGACCGGTTGTTCTAACAGCTCCGGGCAACCGCTCCGGACCAAGTACCAGCAAGGCAACGATAAAAATTAGCAGGACTTCGAATGAGCCGATATTAAACATAGTGCATAACCGGAGTCACAGAGCATCCCGGAGGACGGAAAAATAATGCCTGAAGAGCATTATTATTAATGCAGCCAAGAAACCTCTGGTGACAAACTTGAGCAGAGGTTCTTGAGCTACCTGGGCTCCACTTTTTCAGCGGTAGAGTCGATGGTTTCGCCAGAGACCTCATCGGACTGCTCTGGTGATTGCTCTTTCTCGTCTTCCTTAATGGCTGTTTTGAATCCCTTTAGCGCACTACCAAGATCTGCGCCCAGGTTTTTTAATCTCTTCGTGCCAAAAAGCATCACTACGATTAACAAGATAATCAGTAGCTGCCAAATTCCAATTCCACCCATGGTAAACCTCCAATTCAGATAAATAACTCTGTACTTACCGCCAATTAGTTTTGCCGGGACGCCTTCTCCTCAAGACCCGATATAGTAAAGCGTTTTTCCAGTTCCTCCAACACTTGTTGAGGGCCCAGATTAAGATGGCTTAACATCACCATCGTATGAAACCAGAGATCTGCGGTTTCTTTTATAACAGCCTGTTTGCCGGCTTCATTGTTTCCTTCACATTCCTTCGCTGCCAGAATTGTCTCAGTAGATTCTTCGCCTATTTTTTGCAGAATCCTGTTGAGACCTTTTTCATGCAGACTGGCCACATAGGACTCACTGGCAGATGAGTTTTTACGTTGCTCCAGTATAACGGCTAATTCTGTTACTACGTCACTCATTGTTTACTGCGTCTATTGCACTTGTTTATTCGACTCGTTGACACGCGCTAATCAGGTTTCAGGCTTTTATACAACTGATCGGGGTTCACCAGCACAGGGTCTACTGATTCCCAATTCCCGTTTATCAGTTTCCTGTAAAAGCAGCTTTCGCGCCCCGTATGACAGGCGATGCCGCCCACCTGTTCAACCCGATAACAGATTGAGTCATTGTCGCAATCGAGCAGAACTTCTACAAGCTTCTGCACCATGCCAGATTCCTCGCCCTTTCTCCATAGCCTGGCTCTGGAGCGCGACCAGTATACGGCGCGACCCTCATTCAGCGCTGTCTGCAGGGCGTCTCGATTGATCCATGCCTGGGTCAAGACCCTGCCAGAAACCGCATCCTGAGTGATTACAGGTACCAGGCCCTGTTCATTCCATTGGATTTGATCAAGGTAGGAGGGCATGGTCTTAGTATGCAGCTTCAGCGTGTAAAACACAAAAGATATACCCCCGGCAAGGCCAGGCCCAGGGGCAGCAGTGGAAAGTTCATACTATTTTGATAGATGCCGGGTATCAGGCTGACTGCCGCGCCGGCCATTAGTAGAATGCCGGCATTTCGTGCCCGACGATGCTGGCGTTCCACCTTTTGGCGATGGTGTTCCTGCTGCTGTCGTAATGATTCGTTAATTTCACTGAGTTGTTTGCTTTCGCTGGCCGCGTCAATTATCAATTGGGGAAGCTGCGGTAATTGATCAATCCAGTTCGGTATGTTTTCCTGAATTCTGCTTATTAGTGTAAATGGATTAAGTCTTTTCTTATTCCACTTCTCTAAATAGGGAAGAGCCGTTTGCCACAGGTCAAGATCAGGGTAAAGCTGCCGTCCTAATCCTTCAACATTGAGTAAGGTTTTTTGAAGCAATACTAATGAGGGCTGTACTTCCATGTCGAAGCGGCTGGCGGTACGAAAAAGCTGAATGAGTAAATGGGCAAAGGAAATTTCACTTAGTGGTTTTTCAAAAATTGGCTCACATACACTTCTGATGGCCGCTTCAAATTCGTGAACCCTGGTTTGTCTGGACACCCATCCACAAGCGACATGGAGTTCTGCGACTTTTCTATATTCACGCCTGAAAATGGCCAGCAAGTTCCTGGCAAGGTATTCTTGATCGTCTTTGCTGAGAACGCCAATTATCGCACAGTCAATAGCGATGTATTTTGGGTTTTCGGGGGATTCGCGAGAAACGAATATATTCCCCGGGTGCATGTCGGCATGGAAAAAATTGTGATCAAAAACTTGAGTGAAGAAAATGTTCACGCCGGTTTCGGCGAGTTTTTTTAAATCGGTGTTCTGCGCAGTAAGCGAATCGACATCGGCAACGGGTATGCCATGGATGCGCTCCATGACCAATACTTGCTTGCTGCTAATATCCCAATAAATTTTGGGCACATAAAGCACTTCGGAATTGTCGAAGTTACGTTTCAACTGAGAGGTATTGGCCGCCTCCGAAAGAAGGTCCAGCTCGTCATGGATTATTTTCTCGTAATCGTTGACAAGCTGTATCGGCTGAAGTCGTTTTCCGGCCTCTGTTCGTGTTTCAATTTGCTGTGCAATCCACTTAAGAAGCTGCAAATCAGCGGCCACGATGGCGGCGATACCTGGACGAATAACCTTTACCACAACTTCGTCGTTGTTATGCAGAGTTGCCTTATAGACTTGTGCCACAGATGCCGAAGCAAAGGGCTCATTGTCGAGACTGCTAAAAACAGAGTCTGCACTCTTGCCCAGAGAGCTTTCTACTATGCTTTCTATCGAAGGTGAAGCGAAGGGCGGAACATTGTCCTGTAAAGATTGCAGTTCGTCAGCCAGGTCCCGATCCAGAAAATCCCGGCGAGTAGAAAGCAGTTGACCGAATTTTACATAGATGGGCCCCAGCTCCTCCATTGCTTTACGCAGGCGTGTATTCTTATTCGTGGTGCTGTCTGCGTTGAATAGCCATACCAATCGGTAGGGTAGTAACAACAAGCCTAACCATGCTGCGCCCGGCTGTCCCTGCATGAACTCGTGCAAACGGTATTTAGCAAGGACGTTGAGTACTTTATTCAGGCGCGGTAGATGGGACACGATTGGACGAACACTCTGCTTGATCTGAGGGCAGGCAAAGATACCATTGCCAGGCTGTGCCAACAAGCCGCTATGCCGAACCCGACAATTGTTTTGTAGCGAGTTATTGTCGTTCCGACATCAGTGCCAGGCGTCGGTTGAACTGTTCGGTCCTGGCCTGCACCCGGTCAATCTGTAGCCGTAATTGGTCCAGGCGATCCGTGAAACTATCGACTTCGGTTCTGGTTGGAACCAGCCTTACCTCCTCGCTCAGGTAGTCGTGCAGGTTTCTGTGTGCGCTGTTGCCGACCACGCTGCCCCAGCTTTTCGCTGCCTCTGCAAATTTACCAAGTTCATTACTTACGATGTCACCGGCCAGCGGCGCAAGATAGTCCTGCCAGTCAACATCGAGTGAATCGATGAAAAAATAGAGTTCCTGAATAAGCGCTGCATTTCCAGAGACTGTGATCGCCGGGTTCGCCAACGCTGTTTTGTTCGATACTTGCAGGAGTGAGCCAACTAAAACGTCAGTTCTGGCACTAATAGTTGCGTCGGGTTTTAGTGCCAGTGTTTTGCTATCTATAGCGCTCATTTTTATGGAGTTCTGTTCGACACGCACAATCAGGGTAAAATCAGGTGAAGTGCCAATAAGCTCAATGCTCTTGCTGTTGAAGGACTGTAGTTGACTGACAATATGCGGGTCGCGTTTGATTAGCGAGTTTAGTATGTTTTCCAGCGGTAACAGTGCCAGGCTGCCCAAAAGTTGATTCAAAATATCACCCTGGTCTCAGCGTTTGAAAAAGAAAATATTGCAGGGGCATTAGCTGGCTTTGAAACCGATGTGAATCGCGCAAATACCGCCCATCACATTATGGTATTTGCAATTGATGAGCCGCGCTGACTGCATCATTTGTAACAGAGTCTCCTGGTCGGGATGCCGGTGAATAGATTCGACGAGGTAACGGTAGCCGTCTGCATCGCCGGTTATTAGTTTGCCGGCAATAGGCCATAGCCTGGAATACGCGTCATAGGCTTTACTAACCAGGGCATTGTCAGGTTTGGAAAATTCGAGAACTAAAACTCGGCCGCCTGGTTTAAGTACACGCCGCATAGAGTGTAATGCCGCTTCCTTATTCGTTACGTTGCGAAGCCCATAAGCGATACAAATGCAATCGAAAGTCGCGTCGGCGAAGGGAAGATTCTCTGCGTTGACCCGGGCGAAGCTGATGTTTGAGCTTAGCCCCTTGTTGATGATTCTATCTCTGCCGACTTGAAGCATGGCTTCGTTGATGTCGGCCAATACCACCTGCCCGGTAGTGCCGACAAGAGGCGCGAAGCGAATGCTGAAATCACCAGTGCCCCCGGCCAGGTCTAACACTTTATGGCCCTTGCGCAGCGCGCTCAGTTCGATGGTGAATCGTTTGAGCAGGCGGTGCGAGCCAAATGACATTACATCGTTCATGATGTCATAGCGAGCGGCTACGGATTGAAAAACCTGGCCGACACGCCGCTCTTTTTCTTCCACAGGAACTTGTTCGTAGCCGAAGTGCGTGGTGTTTTCAGAGTCTGCTGGCTTGGTCATTGCTTGTTTATCGGTTTTTTGGAAAGCGCGCCAGATGATTAACCCGGCGATGAGGGCATAATGTTAATCACTTGGGTGCCCGCTGGCAATGCTTCCCGGCTGGCTTTTACCGCGTTCAGCTTCATCAGGTAATTGCTCCACAGCGATGCCTGATCCCTGGCCAGTTCCTGTAGATAGAGCCATGAATAGATGCCGGTATCATGGCCGTCATCAAAAATCAGCTTGATAGCATAGTTGCCTACGGCTTCCAGGTTCAAGATTTTCACCTGACGCTTTCCGGTTTGTAGTACCTCTTGTCCTTTACCGTGCCCGCGTACTTCCGCAGAAGGAGAGTGTACTCGCAAAAATTCGGCAGTTAGCGTAGTGCTGGTACCATCTGCGTAACCGAGCTCTAAAGTTGCCGATTTTTTATGCAGTTTAATGTCATTGGGAGAATTTGAGGCCATGATTCGAAGCCCTAATCCGATTTGACAGGGTTCAGGTTCATAAAATATATCTGCTTAGATCTTCATCTTTCGCCAATTCGTCTAACTGCTGTTCCACATAGACTCGGTCAATGATGAGTTCCTTGTTAGCACCAATAGCCATGTCTGAGGCGGAGAAAGACACCTCCTCCAGCAATCTTTCCATGACTGTATGCAGTCTCCTGGCACCTATGTTTTCCGTTCGCTCGTTGACCTGCCAGGCAGTTTCGGCAATTTTTTTAATACCATCAGCAGAGAACTTTATATGCAAATTTTCGGTCGCTAACAGCGCCTGGTATTGCTCAGTGAGTGAGGCATCGGGTTCCTCCAGAATGCGCTCAAAGTCGCCCGCAGTCAGGGCGTCTAGCTCTACGCGTATGGGAAGGCGGCCCTGTAGTTCCGGTATGAGATCAGAGGGTTTACTGAGATGAAAAGCGCCGGACGCGATAAATAGAATGTGGTCGGTTTTGATACTTCCATATTTGGTCGTTACTGTCGAGCCTTCAATAAGTGGAAGCAAATCTCTTTGCACTCCCTCTCTTGATATGCCGGCGCTACCTTGATCATGGCGATTGGTCACCTTGTCTATTTCATCAATGAATACAATGCCGGTCTGCTCGCTCGCTTCAATTGCGCAGTTACGAATTTCCTCTTCGTTGATAAGTTTCTCTGCTTCTTCGTCTTTTGCCACCTTCAAGGCTGCTTTTACAGTCATGCGCCTGGAGGTTTTTTTCTCGTTATTCATATTGGAAAACATGCTTTTGAGCTGACTGGTCATGTCTTCCAGGCCGGGTGGGGCCATAATTTCTACCCCGGTCATGGACTCGCTTACTTTAATTTCGATTTCTTTCTCGTCCAATTCTCCCTGGCGTAGTTTTTTGCGGAACACCTGGCGAGCCGCAGAATTTGAATCGATTTGGCTGGCATCGCCTGAACCGGCAGTGTTTCCGGTTCTGGCTTGAGGTAGCAGTACATCCAGGATGCGTTCTTCGGCGCGATCTTCGGCCAGATGTTGTACCTTGTTCATTTCCGTTTCTCTGATCATCTTAATCGCGACATCTACCAAATCACGGACAATTGATTCAACGTCTCTACCGACGTAACCGACTTCAGTAAACTTGGTCGCTTCGACTTTTATAAACGGTGCCTGTGCCAGCCTGGCCAGGCGTCTGGCGATTTCAGTCTTGCCGACGCCGGTGGGACCAATCATCAAAATGTTCTTTGGCGTAATCTCATTTCTCAATTCTTGTTCGAGCTTCATTCGCCGCCAACGATTGCGTAAGGCGATAGCCACTGCCCGTTTCGCAGCGGCCTGACCAACAATGTGTTTATCCAGTTCGGAGGTGATCTCGCGAGGTGTCATTATGGACATGCAGTAGTACCCGTATTCGATTGTCGCTTGCAATAGGTTAATTTCAGGAGAAATCCAGCTCTTCAACAGTGTGGTTGTGATTAGTATAAACGCAAATATCTGCGGCAATAGCTAAACTTTTCTGGACAATTGTGCGTGCATCGAGTTCGCTGTTTTGCAATAGTGCTTTAGCAGCGGACTGTGCGTATGGCCCTCCAGAACCAATGGCCATTATAGAGTCTTCTGGCTCAATGACGTCGCCATTGCCAGTAATAATTAAAGACGATTCTTTGTCGGCGACAACCAACAGGGCTTCTAATCGACGCAAAGAACGTTCCGTACGCCACAGTTTGGCCAGTTCGACGGCGGCGCGTACTAATTTCCCGTGGTGTTTTTCCAATTGTTCTTCGAAGCGCTCAAACAGGGTAAAAGCGTCGGCAGTGCCGCCAGCGAAACCGGCTATAACCTGGTCTTTGTGTAATCGCCTAACTTTTCGGGCATTGCCCTTCATCACGGTATTGCCTTGAGAGACTTGCCCGTCGCCCCCAATGACCACTTTGTTGCCGCGCCGAACGGAGACAATGGTGGTTCCTCTATATTGATCCATAAGATTGATCCATAAGTGTGATTCTTGTGCCGAAAGTTTCTTGCAGCATGTAAAGGAAGTAGCTCTACATTCAAAACCTGTCAATTAGTGTATCAACTCAACCCGGGCTCCACACAATACCGGTTACCATTTTGGTGGGTTCTCGCATACCAGCATAGGATATGGGGTAAAGCAGCGGGAATTCAAGCATTGCAAATGCCTGGCTGGATTCATACACAGGCACAGGCACAGGCACAGGTTTGCTATTGATAGCGTGATGAGAGAATTACTTGCCGCTACTTGCAGAAAGGAGAAATTAGCTGTTGCTATTGAATGCTCATTCGCAGGCTGGGGATGTTGTTTGCACGCAGAAGTTGTTCGGCCTGATTCAGTACAGAACTACTGGTATAGGGGCCTGATTGCACCAGGTACAGGGTTCTGCCGAGTAGCTGCTGCTGCTTTATCTTTACGTTCAGGCCAAGAATCTGTTGCCGCTGACTTTCGCTGTTAGCCAATTCGAATTGCTGGAAGGCCCCTGTTTGTAGCATAAAACCAGGGTAGTAGGTCTGTTCCGGTTCGTTCTCAACACGGTTGGGGGTGTCGATTGCAGCCGCGACCCCGGCTTGTTGAGCAGTTAACTCCACCGGGGTTGCGTCCACCGGGACTTCGTAAGACGGTAGCTCGGTGTAAAACTCCAGTTGTAGTTCTTCTTCTATAGCGTCGGTCGTGTCCTGAGACCTGTCATCCTGATTGACAGCATCTTGATTGACAGTAACAACACTGCCTGGTGCCGGGGTATTCCTGTTTAATGGAGGGACATTGCCAGACAGATAAAACAAAAAACAGCCGAACACGCCAACAGCCAGGCCGACAATTATGCCGGTAAACAGTAGCGACCACGCCGGCGGTACCGCAACGGTTTTCCGTTCCAACAGGGGCTCTGGTTTTATTTTGGCAAAGTCTTGCGTCATGGTTTGCTCTCAGCTGCCAGTAGACACGATAAGTTATTGTTTTAGTTGCTAATAATTTATAAAAACGCTGCGCCATCTCAATTATCGGTTATAAGCCAGTAAGCTATAGCGGAATTTAGAAGGCGCAAGCAGCTTGTAGGCAACTAAATTAAATCCTGCGGATCGACATCGATACTGAAACGCAGTGATCCTGGGTATTTCATGGTCTCCAATGCCGCGCATAATTGCGACAGCAACGCCTGCAGGGTACCGCGTTTCTCGCTTTTTAAAAGCAATTGCACGCGAAATTTACCGGCTCGTTTTTCCATTGGTGCTGGCATAGGCCCCAGTTTCTCGACTGCCAGGGCGTTTTGGCTGCAAACGCGATCACTTAGCTGAGCAATTTTATCTAATAAACCCAGTGCAGAACTCATTTCAGGTGCTTCCGCCCGCAGCAAGCATAGATGAGTAAACGGCGGCATTTTTGCGTTCAATCTTTCTTGCAGTTGCTGTTTTGAGAATTCGGCATAAGACACAGTGGACAAACTCTGCAAAGTCCCATGTGAACTGTGACGCGATTGAATTAGCACTTCGCCAGCCCGTTCTGCCCGACCGGCTCTTCCAGCGACCTGGATAATTGTCTGCCCCATGTGTTCCTGGCCGCGAAAATCAGCACTGAACAGGCCAGCGTCCGCTTCTAGTATTGCCACCAAAGTAATGTTTGGAAAGTGGTGACCCTTGGCCAACATTTGTGTACCCAGCAAAATACAGGGATTTCCTTTTTGCACCAGTTGCAGCATTTCTGACAGGCTGTTCTTGCGCCGCGTTGAATCACGATCAATTCGAATTACGGCTGTGCCGGGGAATTTTTTTTTCAGGAATGATTCTATGCGTTGGGTTCCAATGCCGAGGGTAGTCAGCTGTCGTGATTTGCAGTTTGGACAATGCCTGGGCAGCGCAGCAGTTGTGCCGCAGTGATGACAGCGAATACTGGCCGGCTTTGCATGTACGGTAAATTGCGCCACGCAGTTTTCACATTCGCAAATCCAGCCACAGTTTTGGCAATTCAGAATAGGCGCAAAACCACGGCGATTGATAAAAACCAACACTTGATTCTTTTGTTTTATGCTTTTCTCAATTCGATAAAGCAACTGTTCCGAAAAGCCTTCATTCAGGGCAAGCCTGGAAATGTCGATGACTTCCATTGATGTTGTTTGCTCAATGCCGGTACGTTGAGTGAGTTTTAGATGAGAAAATTTACCCTTGTGGGCATTATGCAAACTTTCGAGGCTTGGTGTGGCAGAGCCGAGTACGATGCAAACTTTCTCTTCCCTGGCGCGGCTTACGGCAAGGTCCCTCGCCGAATAACGAAAACCATCTTGTTGTTTAAAAGAGGAATCATGTTCTTCATCCACTATGATCAATCCAGGCTTTGCCAGTGGGGTGAATATCGCTGAGCGCGTTCCGATTACGATTCCTGCACTGCCGTCTCTGGCTTGAGTCCAGGCCGTCAGTCGTTCTGTTTCATTCAAGCCCGAATGCAGGCTCACCACCGGGCAGTCGAAGCGTTCTCTAAAGCGAGAGACAGTCTGCGGTGTGAGACCTATCTCGGGCACCAATACAAGGCACTGCAAGCCTTTTGACAATTGCTCCTGCATAACTCGCATATACACTTCTGTCTTGCCGGAGCCGGTAATGCCGTCTAGCAAAAAGCAAGAATAATCACTTAACGCCCTGGTGATTGCTGTTACCGCTTGATGCTGGTCGCTATTCAGTTCTAATTCAAAATTCACTTCTTTGGCCAGCGCCTGAAATGGAGAGCCGTTGTTTTCATGGCCTGGTCGGTGTTGCACCAAATTTTTTTCACTCAGATGTTTAAGTAACTGAGTGCTGAAACCAGCCTGTCGGCACTGGGCGGTTGTTACTTCTTTTTCGGATTGAATGAAGTCGAGCAAGGCTTTCTGTTTTACCGCTCGCTTGAGCTGAAGTCGTTGTTCTTCGCTAACAGAATTTTTGCATGACCATAGTTGAACACATTGTTTTAGCGAATTTCCGGCACGCAGCTTGCCCGGCAGTGCGGTCGCAAATACTTCCCCCAGGGGATGTTGATAGTAACCAGCAGCCCAATTAAGCAGTTGGAAAACTGAATCGCTGAGGATGGGTTCCGTGTCCAGGGTGGCAAGAATCGGTTTTAGTCTGGCTTTTGCCAGTGTTGAGCTACTTGCGATGGCTACCACGATTCCTGTTAGTTGCTGCCGTCCGAATGACACCCTGACTCGCATTCCCGGCAAGGTCTTTTCGTCAGCCAGTGGCAAATAATCGAATACTCTGCGCAGCGGTGAAGGCACAGCAATTTGAAGAACCGTGCCCTGGTAGTTTGGTCTAACATTGTTTGGCATTTGGCGCTGGAATACAGAATACCTTGATTGAAGTCGCCGCATAGTAAGTTTAAAAGCTTTTGCAAACAACCGAAGCGTGGAAATCAGATGCCTTGCGTAGACATCTTGATGGTTTATACTTCAGAGATTGTGCAAAAATCCAGCGTTCGTCATTCCTGCGAAAGCATGTCCCCGTGTAGGCGGGGAGCAGGAATCTGGTAAAACACAACAAGGTTTTCCGCCAGTAACGAGAGCTGGCGGGGGTTGTTGCCCAGTCTCTTCAGCAGGTTTTCATCTGGCACAGGATGCTGGTCGAGAAAACCGATTGGCATGGTTTGTTGGCACAGCGACCAGCATGGGAAAAATTATAAACTAGGGAAATGAAAATGACCTCGCAGTCGATTCCAGCTGAATTGTTGGAAGTCAGAGAGAAGATTGACACCATAGACAAGCAGCTAATTCACTTCTTGGGGCGTCGCTTTGCCTTGACTCATCAGGTTGGTTTGTTAAAGGCCAACAAAGCATTAGATGCCGTTGATACAAGGCGTGAGTCTGAAAAGTTGGCTGAGATAAGCGCGCTTTGTCAGCAGCATGACCTGAACCCTGCCCTGGTGACCGAACTATTTAGCAAAATCATGGAAGAAGTGGTTAAAAATCACCGGCTGCTGCGGGAATAGCCTTGTTCGAATCGACACGCTGCGAACAGCTACAGGCTTGTCCGCCCAATGCCCACAGTACAGAACAGAACTTGCGTCTGTCTCTTTCTCTGTTAGAATGCTCGCCCCCAGGGAGATAAGCTCATTGACGCCAGCGATTCAGGGCAACAAGGCAGCTGCTGTATTGGTAACATGAGAACTGCTGTGGTGACATCAACCGGGCGACAGTAACAGAGCGGAAAGAGAGGAATTAGTATGAAACCCGATATTCACCCCAAATACGAAGCCATGAAAGCGACTTGCAGTTGCGGCAATGTGATCGAAACAAAATCCACTTTGGGCAAAGACATACTTATTGAAGTGTGTTCTGAATGCCACCCGTTCTATACCGGAAAACAGAAGATTCTGGATAGTGGCGGTCGAGTTGATCGATTCAAGAAACGCTTTGGCTCCAGAAGAGTTTAGAGTTTTTTACTCAAACATCGGCATGCACTGCGAATGCCTGACGTTTGGCGCCATAAGGTCTTTTACCTGAGCCTCTGGTCGCAGTCCCTGACATGCGCGATTTTCTAAAAAATTGTTTCCGTTGAGAGATCTTCGTTTTCTTCTTCGTTTAGATCAACACCAGGCAATAGTGCGTCGTCAGTAGTCGGCGCGTTTTCGGTTCTGAAGTGCTCAAATATAGAGCCAGGTTCTCCGGGGGTGGAGGGGGCGCCAGTAATTTTATTTATCAGGCGATCCTCTATGCCGTCAGGCCGCTTCATCGTGTTTTCAGGCATACCCTCCAGTGCCACCTGCATAAAGTCGATCCAGATAGGCACAGCAATAGTTGCGCCTTGTTCTCTCTCTCCCAGTGGTTCAGGTTGATCGAAGCCGACAAATACCGTGGTTGCAATATCTCGATTGAAGCCAGAAAACCACAGTTCCTGTGGTCCGTTAGTCGTGCCGGTCTTGCCCATCAGGTCGCCACGACCTATGTCTCGCTGCACCCTCGCGCCGCTGCCCTCTTTTATCACCGAGCGCAGCATCGAGTTTAAAATGAAAGCAATCCGGGCATCAATGATACGAGGTGCGGGAATTATCTCGCCGGCCGAATCCTTGTTTCCCTTTTCGCAGGCTGTACAAACTGTCACTGGAGTTGCGTGAAATAGCTGGCCCTGTGCCAGGTTGGAAATCTCCTTAATAAACCAGGGCTCAACTTTGTAGCCTCCGTTGGCAATAGCAGAATAGCCAGCGACTATTTCCAGGGGCTGCACGTCCTGACTACCCAGTGCTACGGTAAGGTCATTGCGTGGAAAATTTTGGGTTTGAAAGCCAAATTTGCGCGCGAATTCAAGCACCTTGTCGTCACCTAGCTGATCATACAATCGAACCGCTGGCACGTTGCGGGATTCCTTTAGCGCGTAGCGCAAGGTTATGGGGCCTAAAAAATTGTTCTCGTAATTATTGGGTCTGTAGTCGCCGCGTGTGAGGGGCGCATCATTGATTATTGTAGCCGCCGAATAACCCTGCTCCAGGGCGGTTCCATAGAGAAAAGGCTTGAAGTTCGAACCTGGCGGTCTTGGCGTGATAACCCTGTTTACCTGGCTACGGCGAAAATCATAGCCCCCGACAAGTGCAATGATCTCACCATTACTGGGTGACATGGAGACAAGCGCTCCCTGGATGTCTGGCACTTGACCTAGTTGCCAGCTTTCGTCACTGTGCTTTAGTCTGATGAGATCCCCGACTTGAACTACATCCGCAGCCACTTGCGGAGGTGGCCAGGCATCGTTTCGCGAATTAAACTTGTAGGCCCAGCTAATACCTTCCCACGCCACGGTGACGGTGTCGCCTGATTTGAGAATTGCCTCGAAGTGTAAATCTGATACAGAAGTAACGACAGCCGGTTGCTGATTACCGAAAACCGGAACTTGCTGTAGCTCTTTTAGCCATGCCTGGTGCGCATCGCCGTTTTGATTCGCGTACAACTCCTGCGGGTAGTTGGTCGTTGCGCCTCTATATCCGTGACGTTTGTCATAGTAAGTTTCCAGGCCGCCAACCAGCGCACGATTGGCCGCCAATTGTTTGTCTCCATCTATAGTAGTGACTACTTCGAAGCCCTGACTGTAGGCTTCCTCACCGTGTTCTGCATAGAGTTGTTGGCGAACCATCTCGGCAATATAGGGAGCCGGCACCTCGATATCCCGATTGCGTCGGCTTGCGGTTATGGGCGCACGGTCTGCATCCTGGAATTGCGCCGGGCTAATCATTCTCTCTTTCAGCATGTTTGTTAATCTCACCCGCCGGCGTTCGATGGCTCTGACGGGATTACTCAGCGGATTGCAGGCAGAAGGGCAGGGCAGAACCGAAACCATCATTGCTGACTCCGCCAGAGATAAATCGCTCACCGTCTTGCCATAATAGACATAGGCAGCAGCACCAATTCCATCGGCACCGGCACCAAAATAGGCGGTGTTGAAGTAAAGGTTTAGTACCTCTTCCTTGCTGAGCTCCTGTTGAATTTGCAGAGCGAACGGAATTTCTTTGAACTTGCGTAAATACACATTGTCACTGTCAAAAGACAGATTATTGGCCAACTGCATGGTGATGGTGCTTCCACCACCCAGATTAATTCCACGGATAAACCCATAAAAACCGCGTATCAGGCTTTGTAGATCAACGCCGGGGTGAGAGTAGAAGCGCACGTCCTCAGTAGCGACCAGGGCGTCAGCCAGAACTTGCGGAATATCCTCATAATCAACCGGGTTTCGGCGATTTCCGATTTCGCCTATAAGGCGTCGATCTGAAGTGTAGATTCGCATCGGAGTTTCCAACTGGACATTTCTATAGGTTTCTGCGTCTGGAAGCAATGGCGCAAGATACAGATAGGCGGCTGAGACGATCATAATAGCGCCCGCAAACCCTGCAACCGAGAGTATTGCAGCCCATCGTAGTAGAGTCTTCTGAATGTTTTTACGCACTGCTGTAAGTCTCGAAGTTTATCGCCAGAAGCGTAGCCCGGTCTGTCTTGTCAGAGGAACCAGGGTGATCGTGAAACCAGCATGAGCGTGGCAACTCGAACCGGACTGGCCAAGTATTATACACGGGACTTTGAATAATACCTTGAGAGCTTTGCATACTTGATTCCAAAACACCCGATTCAATTTGTTGCCGGTATATTTGGCACATCCTCAAGCTGATTTGATGAGGGTTGTTTTATCGGCTTGGTGAACTGTGCGGGTGGGTTTATGCAAGGTTCTCAGCCTGGTAATCGGGGACTTGTTTCCCCCGTAACCTGGAATGGGAGTAAAGGGTTTGGGTCGACAGGTGTTTTTATCGCGGCAACGCTCACTATTATTGTGGGCTGCCTTATCTGTTTCGATTTTTTTCCAGCCCGGAAGGGGGTTTTTCACAGACTCTGCCATACTTCACTGAAAGCCGGGAAAATCGGAGATTTTTGCATAATTCAAAAAGCCATCGGGAGTGGGACTTTACCGATTTTTGCTCCTCGACAATTGCTCTTGCATTGTTCTACCAGGTTACATCCATGTAAGGATGCAAAATCGGCAACCCGTACATCCTGTACATAAGCCCCGCCATCTACAGGGCTTTTGCGCGGCTGAAGGTGCGCTTCCGACAAGTAGGCAAAGCTCTCATCCAGTAGTCGGTAGTGCTAACAAGAACCCAGGACTGAGCTGATTCAAGGAATAGCCATAAGACTTGCTGGTGGAAATTTTTAGGGGTTACCAAGTGTTGGAAAAGCTGGGAAATATTGGTGTGTTAAGCAATTTTGGCAAGAAAGCCAGCACTATGCTGGGCGTTGACATAAGTACGACGGCGGTCAAGATAGTGCAATTGAGCCCAAGCGGGAATAAATACAAGCTGGATAATTATATTATCCACCCCTTGCCGGCTCATTCTGTCGTTGAGAAAAATATCAGTGATATTGACGCTGTGGGCGAATGTATTTCCCGGGCGGTAAGCATTCTAAAACCGTCCTTGAAAGGCGCTGCGGTTGCGGTGGCTGGCTCGGCGGTGATTACCAAGATAATTGAAATGAACGCGTCTCTGTCCGACTCTGAAATGGAGAATCAGATTGTGGTGGAAGCGGATCAAACTATTCCGTATCCATTGGATGAGGTGTCGATTGACTTTGAGCGTCAGAGCTTATCTGAGCGCAGCCCGGGCATGGCCAGGGTTTTGTTGGCAGCCTGTCGTAGAGAAAATGTAGATGCCAGAGTTACGGCTCTGGAACTCGGCGGTCTCGTGGCCAGGGTGGTCGATATTGAAGCCTACGCAATAGAGCGTTCCTATACCTTGCTGGCAGAACAAATAGGCGCGGAAGACGAACAGACAGTTGCGGTCATCGATATTGGTTCGAGGATGACCACGTTGAATGTAATTTTGGCTGGTAAAACAATCTACACAAGAGAGCAAATGTTTGGCGGTAACCAGCTATCGGAAGAAGTGCAGAGACGGTTTGGCCTGACTGCGGTAGAAGCGGAAAACGCGATCAGGCGAGGCGCTCTTCCGCAACAGTACGAACATGAAATTTTGCCACCGTTTAAAGACGCCGTGAGCCAACAAATTAGTCAAACCTTGCAGTTCTTCTTTTCATCGAGTCACTACGACGAAGTCGACCATGTTCTATTGGCGGGTGCTGTGGCGGCAATCGACGGCCTTGCTGATTTGCTGCAAGAGAGTTTATCGACGCCAGTCCGGGTTGCTAATCCGTTTGCAGAATTGGTCATTGGGTCGAAAATTAATAAGGCCATGCTAAAAAATGATGCACCCTCCCTGTTGATTGCCTGCGGCCTGGCTATGCGGGGCGAATACTAATGGCGAATATCAATTTGCTGCCCTGGAGAGAGCGGCTGCGTGAGGAGCGTAAGCGGGAATTTGTCACCCTGTTAGTCGCTGTGGTAATTATCTCTGCCGGTGTGTTGTTCCTGGTGGATCGCTATTTCAACGCTGAAATAGCGATACAAATGGCGCGTAACGATTACCTTCGAACAGAGATAGCGGTTCTGCACGAGCGAGTTGCTGAGATAAATCAACTGCGTCAGCAAAAAGAAGATATTCGATCCCGTATGAATGTCATTTCAGGCTTGCAAGGTACCAGACCGGCAATAGTCAGAATTTTTGACGAACTGGTAAAGACCTTACCCGACGGCGTTTATTACAACAGTGTAAGCCGCGTGGATAATACCATTTCCATAGCAGGTATTGCCGAGTCCTATGCGCGTATAACCGAGCTGCACCGCCGACTGGATGATTCAGATTGGTTTCAGGACTCAGACCTGGAGGATATTTCAGCGATCACATCAGTTGATGGCTCTCCAGGCGAATCACTTTCTTTCAGCCTCAGCCTGAGTATTCAGCTACCGGCTCAACAAGAACAGGTCTAGGGTCGTATGTCACTGCTACAAAACATAAGAAATGATTTACGGGATTTTGATTGGAGCGACTTGCAGGATGTTGACACCATTGGCGTCTGGCCGACGCCAGTAAAAGTATTAATCATACTGGCAGTCGTTGTCGGCTGCCTGGCGGGTGCTTACTTTTTCCCTATTCAGAACTTGCAAACCGCGCTGCAAGATGTCGCTGGTGAAGAAAGCAATCTGCGTCTCGAATTTGAACGGAAGGCTTTTCATGCGGCTAACCTGGACGAATATCGTGCGCAAACAGCACAGATGGAAGAATCATTTGCAGAATTGCTACGACAATTGCCTTCCGTTACCGAAGTGCCAGGTTTGGTAGATGATGTTACCGAAGCCGGTGTTGGTAGTGGCCTGGAGTTTTCCAGGCTGGATTTGCCCGCCGAAGAAATTCAAGAGTTCTATATAGAAATACCCATGAATCTGGATGTGGTTGGTGATTATCACGACTTCGGTACTTTCGTTAGCGGCGTTGCGAGCCTGGACAGAATTGTCACCTTGCATGATTTTTCAATCAAGGCGCGCAGTGACACTTTTCTTGACATGAGCATCGTCGCCAGAACGTATCGATACAAGGATGCTGATGAGCTGGTTCAGTAAATGCTCTTGAACTTCCGCCAGTCTCGACATTTCCCGGGCGCTGTTGTTGGCCTGTTGTTGGCCGCTTGTGCGCCAGTGAATAATTTTTCAGATTTGGATACATTTGTAACTGAAGTTAGCTCGCGCCCCAGCGCTCCTGTTGAACCAGTACCAGAATTTGTTCCCTATGAAGGCTTTATATACGGTGCCGCTTCTGCGCGAAGTCCATTTGATGCGCCACTGCTGATTGCCAACGAAAATGATCAACTATTGAGTCAGGGCGTAGAGCCGGATTTCGATCGTGTGCCTGAATTGTTGGAAAATCATGCCTTAACTGAATTGACAATGGTTGGCAGGATTAGCACCGCCACCGGTGTCTATGAGGCGCTGATAGAAGACGAGTCTGGCCAGGTGCACAGGCTTGGGGCAGGCGACCATATCGGGCGTAACCATGGTCGAATTGAGCAAATTTCCGATTCACAACTAAAGCTGATCGAAATAGTTCCCAGTGGCAACGGTGGCTGGGTAGAGCGACCACAAACACTCACCTTGCAATAGCCTGGTGGGCTGAGATTATTGGTATGTGCAACAAAAGTGGAATAGTAAAAGGATGGTGCCCAGCGGCTAAAATAGCAAGGCGCGGCAGGGTGCGCTTACACTGCGGTGCTGTGTTGGGGCTATTGGTGTTGGCTTTTTCTTCTACATTGATGGCGCAGCAGCCTGTGTCTCTGGAAACGATTGGTTTCGAGAATATAGCTGGCGCTGGCATCGAGATTCAGCTTGCTTTCGATTCTGAACCGCCACAGCCATCCGTTTTTGTGCTCGATAATCCTGCGCGTATTTGCCTGGATTTGCCCGGGGTGTCCAGTCGCCTGTCGCAACAACGTTTCAACATAGATTCCAATAACGCGCAGAGTGTCATGGTGCTTGATGACGGTAGTCGCACACGCCTGGTAATTAATTTGGATCAATTGGTAAGTTATGAAACGCAGCTAGTCGGAAATCAGTTAGCTATTCAAGTGGGTAACGATGCACAGTCAGGTAGCGTAACAGCAGCAAACCGCCTGGCTGCCGGAATAATCAGCACAGTCGACAATGCCATTACCGATGTTTCTTTTAGGCGCGGTGACGGCGAGGAAGGCCAGATTGTAATCGACCTTTCCAGCGATCAGGTTACTGCTGGCGTTGAGCAAGTTGGTGCGCGGCTGTACGTGGAATTTTCTGGCACCTCGGTGCCCGATGATTTAAACAGGCGGCTCAATGTAAGCGATTTTGCCACGCTTGTTTCCAGCGTAGATGTTCTTGGTCAAGCGAATAGGGCAACCGTAGTTATCGATGTCGATGCTGCCTATGAAGATGGTGTCTATGAATATGTTGCCTTTCAGAGTGGCAATCAGTACACCGTTAGTGTCAGGCCGCCGCTTGTTGATATAAACAGTAGTGAGGCGACTGCCGCCTACACTGGCGAAATAAGTAGTCTGTCCTTCCAGGACATATCGATACGAACCGTGCTACAGATACTGGCAGAGGTGTACGATTTTAGTCTGGTTGCCGGAGACGCGGTATCAGGAAACATTACCCTTGTTCTGGATAATGTGCCTTGGGATCAAGCGCTGGAACTGGTATTGCGAACACAGAATTTGGGAAGTCGGCTGGAAGGCAATGTGTTGTATGTGGCACCGGCAAATGAAATCGCGGCGCAGGAACAGCTGGAATTAGAGGCAGTTCAGCAAGCACAGGCTCTGGCTCCACTGTTGACAGAATTCATGCAAGTGAATTACGCCGATGCCAGCGATATTATGGCCTTGCTAACAGGTGAAAACTCAGCTGGAGCGGTGCCCGGTGCTGGTGGTGCAGCAGCCGTGGCTGTTCCTGTTCCTGCTCCTGCTCCTGCGGGCGGAATACTGTCTCCCAGGGGTACTGCCACGGTGGATGCGCGAACCAACATCATTATCGTTCGTGATACCGAAGAAAAATTAGCAGAAGTACATGCCTTGATGGCAAGGCTTGATGTGGCCGTACGGCAGGTGCTTATTGAAGCCAGGATTGTAAACGTATCGACCAGCTTTGGGCGTGACCTGGGCATTCGGTGGGGAGGTGCAGGAAGTGCGGGAAATGCAGGAAGTACAACGTCAACCGGGGGCAATTTTCGCTACGGTGGCTCGCAAGCCGCTGCACTGGAGCAAGGAAATGGCCGCGTTGCGCAGGAGCTTGCTCTACAAAACGCGTTAATCACGGGTGAAGCGGCAAGGATACAGGCGCTGCAGGACGGTACTGATCCAGGTTTAATTCAATCTCTGGTCAATCAGGCCATTGCTGGCATTCCAATCCCCGCTATTAGCACAAGCTTTGCTGACGCTCTGGCAGTTGACCTTGGGGTTGTGAAGGCAGGTACATCTTCTTTCTCTATCGGCTACACTGGAAACAGTGCCTTGATCGAATTGGAACTGTCTGCGCTGGAGAGCAGCGGCAATGGCGAAGTAATCGCCAGGCCCAAGGTGACAACTCAAGACAAGGTTAAAGCCATTATCCAGTCTGGTGTGCGAATTCCGTATCAATCACAGGCAGGGGGTACGGCGGGTGGTTCTACAACCGAATTTGAGGAGGCGGTGTTAAATTTGACCGTGACTCCACAAATTACTCCAGACGGCAGGATTAACATGGAGTTGGATATTCGTCAGGATTCGGTGGCAGTGGGCACTGGAACCGTGCCGGCGATTAATACCAATCAGGTGACTACAAGTGCCCTGGTGAGTGACGGCGAAACGATAGTATTGGGCGGGGTTTTTAGAGAAGAATCGACCACAACCGAAACCAGGACGCCGTTTCTGGGTGATTTGCCCTATATTGGCCGTCTATTTAAGCGAACAGAAAATGCGAGTCGCAGAACCGAGTTGCTAATCTTTATTACGCCTAAAATTATCGCCGATATTAGCGTTAGATAATTGCGATGCCAGGCCGATACGACTAATTATCGTGTCAGTCGAATTTCAGGGATTTCTTGATTTCGGCTGGTGTTTTTCGGATCAACAAGGTATTCAACGAGTACTGCATTAGCGATTCAGCCCCGGTGCTTCCCATCACGCACCGCATTAATGCTGGTAAGCAAGCAGGAGCTTGAGTGCGTAGTTTATGAACTATTCCGGGAATGTATTTCTTGTCGGCCCCATGGGAGTGGGGAAAACAACTATTGGCCGGGTGCTTGCAGATTTGTTGGGTCTGGATTTTTTCGATTCCGATCGCGAAATCGAAGCGTCAACTGGTGCTGACATCCCCTGGATATTCGATGTCGAAGGCGAAAGCGGGTTTAGGGCTAGAGAGACCCGCATGATTGAACAGCTTAGCAACAAAAAAAATATTGTATTAGCGACCGGCGGTGGCACAGTCCTTTCTGCGGAAAACCGCGAATGGTTGAAGGCTCGGGGAGTTATTGTCTATCTGCGCGCTCCAGTTAGTCAGCAGCTTGAACGAACCAGCAGGGATAAAACACGACCGCTTTTGCAAACCCCTAACCCGGAACAGAAAATTCGAAAACTTATGGAAATTCGAGAACCTCTTTATCAAGAGCTTGCTGACCTGGTAGTGGATACATTTCGCCGCAATCCGAAAACGGTAAGCCAGGATATTTGTGAGCAGTTGAAAGTGTAATCAGGCGTACTGTGGGCGGATTGAGCAATGCCAATAGCAACACCAATACTCAAAATGATGGGCTATAGATAAATGTTTACTGTTAATGTTGATCTGGGTGATCGTTCCTACCCAATTTTCATCGCCGATGGCCTGCTTAAAAAAGCAGATCTTATCGCGCCCCATGCAGGTAAGGGGAGGGTAGTGATTATCACCAACAATGTGGTCGCTCCCTTGTATCTGGACACCGCCAGGCAGTTATTTGTGGGCCACGAACTGCTGGAAATTATTTTACCCGATGGTGAACAACATAAAAACCTGGATGTTATCAGCTTCATCTATGACAAGTTATTAGCCGGGAAATATGATCGAAATACTTTATTGGTTGCTCTTGGCGGCGGCGTGATTGGCGACATAACCGGCTTCGCCGCATCGACTTATCTGAGAGGAGTCAATTTCGTTCAAATCCCCACAACCTTACTTGCACAGGTGGACTCCTCGGTGGGGGGCAAGACCGGGGTAAATCACCCGCTGGGTAAAAATATGATAGGCACATTCTATCAGCCACGCTGTGTCGTAGCTGATACCAGTGTATTAAAGACCTTGCCCGAGCGTGAAATAAAAGCAGGTCTCGCCGAAGTCATTAAATACGGCCTCATCTACGATGAAACCTTCTTCGATTGGCTTGCAGACCACAGCGAGGGCATTCGTCGTTCTGAGCCAGCGCTACTATCACAGGCAATTAGAACCTGTTGTGAAATCAAGGCTGAAATTGTAGCCAGGGATGAGAAAGAAACGGGTGTCCGAGCGTTGCTTAATCTCGGGCATACCTTTGGTCATGCGATAGAAACTGCCAGCGGCTACGGCACCTGGTTGCACGGCGAAACTGTGGCCATGGGCATGGTGATGGCGGCTGATTTGTCGTGTCGTATTGGTTGGCTGGAGCAAGTCACTGCAAGCCGCATTCGCTCGGTACTGGAGGACAAATTTAGTATGCCAGTGCTGCCTCCTGCCGATATATCGATAGAACAGTATTTAGATTTGATGCTGTCGGACAAAAAGGCTGAATTGGGCAAGATCAATTTTGTCTTGCTGAAAACGATTGGTAATGCCGCCATTGAAGGTGATATTGACAAGGTATTGCTTGAAGCAACAGTAACAGCGGGCGAGCAGCTTTGTAGACAGGCCTCGCAGCAACCATGAATAACCGCACAGAACACGTAAAACTTGATTTCGACTCTTTTGTGGCTGCTCAGATCTGTCGCTGACACCCAGGCAGACATTCGTCAGTTACCGGCAACGAGACTGGTTTCGGTAAAGTAGCGTCTCCCGCTAAAATCATCAATATACCTAACACGAGACCTGGCTGATTGCCGGAAGTGCGGCTTCAGCCGCGCAAGATAGTTGCAGATGTAGATGGCGGGACTTATGTACGGGTTGCCGATTTTGCATCGTTACATGGATGTAACTTAGTAAAATCATGCAGGAACAATTGTCGAGGAGCAAAAATCGGTAAAGCCCCGCTTCTGACCATTTTTTGAATTAGGCAAAGGTCTCATTTCATCTATCGCGTCAGAGATATTTGGTGGCTTGATTGATTGTGTATCTACGCCGCTGGTGTAAAATTGCCCTCTTTTTTCTGCCGCATGATTGGCTGGCCGTGACTCAAAACAAACCGGGGTATGTTGTGACCTTAAAAAATGATCGCTTGTTAAAGGCGCTGCTGGGTGAGCAGGTAGATGTCACCCCCGTTTGGATGATGCGCCAGGCTGGACGTTATTTGCCTGAGTATCGCGAAACCCGAAAGCAGGCCGGTGATTTTCTGGGCTTGTGCAAATCACCAGAGTTGGCATGCGAGGTCACCATGCAACCGCTGCGCCGCTATGGCTTTGATGCGGCGATACTTTTCTCTGATATTTTGACCATACCTGATGCGCTGGGGCAAGGGCTTTATTTCTCCGAAGGAGAAGGGCCAAAGTTTCGAAAAGTCATTCGAACTGCTGCTGACGTTGAGCAGTTGCCAGATGTAAAAATCGCGGATGAGTTGTCTTATGTGACGGATGCAGTTTCGGTTATTCGCAAGGAGTTAGCTGGGTCGGTTCCGCTAATCGGTTTTTCTGGCAGTCCCTGGACCCTGGCCACCTACATGATCGAGGGTGGTGGCAGCAAAGATTTTCGCCTGGCAAAACAGTTTATGTACGACAGCCCCGAGGCTATGCACTTGCTCTTGGACAAACTGGCGGCGGCAGTTACCGAGTATCTAAACGCGCAAATCATGGCCGGCGCTCAAGCCGTTCAGATATTCGATACCTGGGGTGGAATTCTGAGTACAAACGCGTACCGGCAGTTTTCTCTTGCTTACATGAACAAGATCGTTGCTAAGCTCCATAAGGAAAACGAGGGCCGCCGGGTACCCGTTATCTTGTTTACCAAGAACGGCGGGCAGTGGTTAGAGCCAATTGCCGATTCGGGATGTCAGGCAGTTGGTCTGGATTGGACTACAGAGATTGGTGATGCCAGAGCCAGGGTCGGTGACCGTGTGGCGTTGCAGGGCAATATGGACCCTGCGATTTTATACGCAGCACCCGCTGTCATTCGAGAAGAAGTTGCAACGATTCTTAAAAGTTTCGGCGCGGGCAACGGCCATGTTTTCAATCTCGGCCACGGGATTAGCCCCGGGGTGAATCCTGACCATGTCGCCCATTTTGTTGAAGCCGTTCATGAGTTCTCCTCGCAATATCATGGCTAACGCCGACACCGGGTCGTCCGCACCGACAGCCTCGGTGGTAACGGCCATCATCAGTCTGGGTTCCAATCTTCCATTCCAAAACCTGTCGTCTGAAGAGCTGCTGCTATCTGCTATAGAACGGCTTCGGACACTTAGTGTTGGGGCTGATGTGTCATCGCTGTATCAATCAGAGGCACTGGGCTGTCCACCTGGAACAGCAGATTTTATCAACGCAGCAATGGTGTTGCGGTTGCAGCCAAAGCAGACAGCAGCCACTCTGTTAGGCGCATTGCAGGCAATTGAAGTGGATTTCGGTCGCCAGCGCAGCTCGCAGCAGAATCAAGCTCGAACCTTGGATCTGGATCTTATATCTTATGAAAATCAGCAACTTGGTTCTAAGTTGCTGACACTGCCTCATCCACGGGCAAGGCAAAGAAAGTTCGTATTGTTGCCAATAGCTGAAATTATGCCCAGCCTGATTTTACCGGGACAATCGAGGACTGTTTTGCAGCTACTTGATCAGCTACCAGACGGGGCGGGCGTGAAGCCAATCTCTACAAGCTAAATTAAGTTGTTGATATAAACTCTTGATATAAATAATATTTAGTGAGATATTTGCCTGACTGTCGGAAGTACGGCGTCAGCCGCACAAGATAGTTGACGTCAGACAATAGCTGTAGATAGCGGGACTTATGTACAGGATGTACAGGATGTACGGGTTGCCGATTTTGCATCCTTACATGGATGTAACCTGGCAGAACAATACAGGAGCAATTGTCGAGGAGCAAAAATCGCTAAAGTGCCACTTCTGGCCATTTTTTGAATTATGCAAAGCTACTCTTTATGTAGTACTGTTATGTAGTGCTGTCAGGTGGTAGTGTTTAATTCTATATTGAATTGAGCAAGCTTGGCTGATGCTCATTTAAAAACAAGCTTTTAGCTTGCAAATCTATCTATCTAATTCTATTCTAATCATCCTCTTTTGGTGCTAGACTCCAAGAGTCGTTTGATGAATAGAGACTACATCTGTAAATTGTAGAATATTTGGAAAAGTGCTGTAATAACAATCGCCGTAAAAACAAGTGCTGTAAAAACAATGAAAATTAGCTGCCCACAATTTACCAACACACTGACCTGCGCGTTGTTGGCAACAGTTGCCCTTATGGGTTCTTCCATGAGTTCTTCGGTTGTGGCACAAGATAGCTATTCACTTATCAATGAGCCTGCGAATAGCCAATCGGCAGTCGCGAGTTTTAGAATAGCGCCCAGTTCTGCCTTGAACGAAGCGGCTCCTCTGCTCAGTATTGCCAGAAATGTAGAACAAAAAGATTTCCAGGGCGTTGTCGTGGAAGAAGCGCTGAGCTTCAATTTGAGCCTGCAACTAGAACCTGTCGCCGGTTTGAATGTTTCGGCTGCTGCCTGGCAGTTACAAGTGGATGATGCGCCCGCTACCGGAATCAGCAGTAGTAGTTGGCAGGATGGATTGCCGAAACTCTATCTGGAAGATTCTACGATTAACGAGTTCAATTTGGATAACCCCTTGCTGGGCTCGAATATCGAATCTAAAGGTTTCGACCTGGGGGTCTCCTATGTTTGGGAGACTAACAAATTTGGGCAGTTCACACTGAGTTCTACTACCACCTATGTGCAGGAGTTTGAAAACAAGGGTGCCTTGTTAGATTTTGCCGCATCCGAAATTTCTGCTATCGATGAAAGACTGATTAGTCCAGAATTGCAAAGCAGTCTGATGCTTAGTTGGCAATTCGGCAATCACACTGCCAGTGCTATCACTAATTATTTCGATTCCTTTAAGGACATCAGCGAATTGGACATGGATCAGATCAACGAATTAGTGGACAACATCACCACTTTTGATTTGGAATATGGCTACAGTGTCAAAACAGGATCAAACGATCGCGCCATTATTTCTTTCGGCATTCGTAATATATTCGATGAAAAGACTGCACAGATTCTCAATTCGACCACTCGCATTCTCGACCAAAACGGCCGTGTTGCCTACGGCTCTATTAAGTATCAGTTCTAGTTAGACCCCTCGCCCAGGCTATTTCTCAATTTTTGTTTGCAACACTTTCCAGGTCGCATTCCGCTTTTTAGGCCAGTATGGCTGTGGACTTTTGCTGGGTGCATGTTTCTAATGCCAGGCTGTAAGCCCGTTATGACTGTGACCGCAATCACAAAATCGGCTTGTCGGAAAATGGAGTTTTTAGCTTGTTGTGAATATTTAACTCATTGTTATTAAAAATTTTATTTTCTTAAAATTAGACTGATTTTGAATTAACCGACAAGCCCAAAATAGCCTGGGACGGAAAGGATGGAAGGTGCCCGAATGAGGGCATCTGGCTGAGTTTAACGACTCGCCCGAGCGAGACACCATACATCAATACGCCGCTCTGCGTGGTCTTGCAGAAGGTCGGTGGCTGCCTCTATGGTAGCCATCGTGGTTACAACATCATCTATAAGTGCGATGTGCGTCACATTCTTTATTTTCTCCCGTCGTTGCAGCGAAAATGCCCCTCTCAAGTTTGCCTTTCTGGCCCGGGCAGAAGTCATCGCAGTCTGTGCCAGCGAATTTTTCACCTTGATAAGCACAGAGTCCTGCATAGGAATTTGACAATGTCTTGAGACAACTTTGCTGATTTCCCTGGCCTGATTGAATCCTCTTGCACATTGCCTTCTACTGTGCAACGGAATTGGAATTACTATTTCGGGTTTGGCAGTGGATGCGTAACAGCTGTTTATTTCCCTTGCCAAAATTCGTGATAGTGAATAACCGATTTCGAAACGTGCCGAAAATTTGAAACGAGTAACCAGTTTATTGATAGGCGAAGCATAGGGGAATGCGCTTCTACAGAAATTGAAAGAAGGGGGCTTGTATAGGCAGTTAGCACAGCAACGGTCGATGCTTAGCCTGCCTCGTAGCTCAATGCCGCACAACTGGCAAGATTCACTTATTGCAGGCAAAGCCGGTTCGCAGTCGCTACAAATGCTGTAATCGCTATCTGCATGCTGGCCACAGACCACACAGGCAGCGGGGCCAGCAAGATAAAATAGTCGGGAAAAATACCCCGCTGTTGACTGAAGTTTTCGCAAAATCTAAAAACCGTATTGCTCGTATTGTTATAACCAGAGCTCTGCTACCCGCATAAATAGTGCTGACCCGGGAAAAGTATAGATGGAAAAATACAAACCGCCGCATTCGACTCTAAATCCACAGGCTCTAAATCGGCAGTACCTGTTCTCGTTCGCATCCTCTATAATCGGGCTTCGATCTTAAAAGTATTTGTCGGGAGAACAAAAACATGGCGGCTTATCGAGCTCCACTACAAGATATTCAATTTTTACTTACTAATGTTTTCGCTGCGGAACGTCTATTCGCGACCATGCCAGATACCGCAGAAGTTACTAGTGATTTAATTAGCGCCATTGTTGGAGAGGCAGGTAAAATTGCGGAGGGCTTGCTAGCGCCCATTAATCAAAGCGGAGACCAGGAAGGCTGCCATTTCGAAGACGGTAGAGTGACCACGCCCAAAGGCTTTAAGGAAGCCTATAAAGCCTATACTGAAGGGGGTTGGTCGAGTCTGACCGGAGAGATAGATTACGGTGGGCAGGGCATGCCGAAGATGTTATCGGCTCTGATTGAAGAGATGTCTTTTGCCGCTAATTCCTCTTTCGCGCTGTATACCACCTTGAGCACAGGAGCCGCGTTAACTCTGAGTCGGCATGGCAGCGATGAATTGAAACAACGTTATTTGCCAAAGATGTATGCAGGAAGCTGGTCAGGAACGATGTGCCTCACCGAGCCTCACGCAGGTACTGATCTTGGAATGATAAAAACCAGGGCGGTGCCGAATGATCAGGGTAGTTACCAAATTAGCGGCACCAAAATATTTATCACAGCGGGCGAACATGATTTAACTGAAAATATCGTCCATTTAGTGTTGGCGAAGTTGCCGGACGCACCAGCCGGCCCTGGAGGAATTTCTCTATTCCTGGTTCCCGGGTTTTTGCTGAATGAAGCAGGAGAACTCAGCGCGGAGCGTAACCTGGTCACCTGTGGCTCAATAGAACACAAGATGGGCATCAAGGCGTCGGCGACCTGCGTAATGAACTTCGATTCAGCCACGGGCTATTTAGTGGGAACTGCCAACCAGGGTCTTTCGCATATGTTCACTATGATGAATTATGAGCGATTATCGATTGGCTTACAGGGGAATGGCCTTGCCGATAGCTCCTACCAAATAGCGTCTGCCTACGCCAGGGAGAGAACCCAGGGTCGGGCACCGGCTGCTCCACAGCAACCCGATCAGAACGCGGACCCGATTCTGGTGCATGCTGATGTCCGAAGAATGCTGCTGACCATGAGAGCGAACATATTGGCGGGACGTGCCTTGTCACTGTACGCAGCGAGTCAATTGGATATCTCACGTTTCCATCCACAAGAGTCAAGCCGTCTTCGCGCTGATAAATTGGTATCCTTGCTTATTCCTGTGCAGAAGGCTTACTGCTCAGATCGAGGTTTCGAAGCCTGTGTGCTGGGCCAGCAGGTGCTGGGAGGCCATGGCTATGTTGCGGAGTGGGGTCTGGAGCAGAACGTTCGTGACGCCAGAATAGCGCAAATTTATGAAGGGGCGAATGGCGTGCAAGCACTTGATCTGATGGGCCGTAAGACAGTGCGCAGCAAGGGAGAGTTATTGCAGGTTCTGTTAAGCGAGATGGACGAATTCCTTGCCAGTCAGCAGGAGGTGATGGCAATGCAGCCGTATCTAACCGCCTTTAACGCTTGCCGTAAGCGCCTGGTCGAGGCGACTGAGACAGTAATGGTACGCGCTACCGGGAACCCGGATGAAATCGGCGCTGCGTCGTATGCTTATATGGAGCTAATGGGGCTCACTCTTTACTGTTTTATGTGGCAACGCATCCTGGCGGCGGCCATTGAGGCTCAATCCTCTCAGCGCGGTGATTCCGATTATTACGATTCCTTGATCAAGACCGGCCAATTCTTCATGGATAGACTGTTGCCACGGGCTGAGTCTCTTGCTGTGGAGATTGCCAGCGGTGCGGAATCATTGATGGCTATGAGCGCAGAACAGTTTTAGAGGCAATTGGGCCTGACCGCTTTCGATATCAGCATTGGGTAAGGACTTAACGTCGGCCAGTTAGATTAACCATTCGACGTTTTCGGAAAACAGTGATTTGTACTGGTCCAAATCCTCATTCTTTTCGCCAACCAGAACCATGTTGCCTTCGCCCATAGGCACAACTACGCCGTTGAACCTGTCGTCCCGAATGGAAAACTCGACTTCAACCGGGGAATTGTTTATCACAATGATACTCACGGCTCCCTGAGTGCCTTCAAGCACCAAATGGGCGCTCTGATAGCTTGGCAGGATTTCGCAAGGTTTGGCGACGCGAACCTCGAAATTCAGGGAAGGGTCGTGGCTAACCAGCCGGGTACCAGCGTTCGCTATGGAAACATTGATTTCAGACAAATCCAATACAGCATAGCTTTGACCATTGGTAATGTCGTTGATTTCTACATTATCACTATGCAGGTGAGACAGTAAATCATCACCGAATACAATATCAGCAGCAGAGGGGCCATTATTCACTCTGAGGGAAAAGCTAAGCCCCAGGGCGAGAACCAGGCTTGCTGCGACGGCGTAGTAGTGAAAGAAGTTTTGTTTTTTTGACCTTACAGGCGTCACCCTGGACGCTGTTGTCGGTTCTTTAGTAGCCAAGCTGTTAGTAGCCAAGCTGTTAGTAGTCAAGCTTTCCGCTGCTTCAAGCCTGTCCTCACCAGGTATTGCCAGCAGCTTCGTTGCCAGATCATCCGGTACTTCAGTGTTGTTCAATAATTCACTCAGCACGCTCTCGAATTCAACGCTTTCATCAAGGATTTTTTGATAATCAGGATTGGTACGAGCCATGTCCAGGCTTTCCTGGTCGAGATGCCCCGGGTTTTCATAAACCTTTTTGCGAAATTCTAATTCATCCATTTTTCAAAGCCTCGTCGGGGTCAAGCCACTGGTCGTAAAGAGAGTTCTCAGTTCAGGCACAGCTTGATATTGTCCGCTTCGTTTAGTCTTCATTCTTGTCGCCGACATCAGGATCCAGGCCAAATTCCAGCTTCAGCTTGCGACGCGCACGGAACAGCCTCGTCATGACTGTATTGTTGTTGAGCTTCAATATTTCAGCGATTTCTTTGCCGCTAAAACCGCCAACGACTTGCAATAGCAGCGGTTCCCGGTAATCGCTTTCCAGGCGATTGATAGCCCTGTGTAGCAGCGCTGTTTCCATCTTGTTGTCCGGCTCGTTCTCGCCACCCTCGGCGATAGTCTGGCCTTCTATGTCCACAAGCTCTGGTCGATAGCGCTCGTATAACCGGGCATTCTCTCTTCTTAGAATGGTAAATAACCAGGCTTTCACCGCTTTATCATCCTGTAAGCTTTCAAGAGACCGCCAGGCACGCAAAAATGTTTCCTGCACAAGGTCTTCTGCAAGATGTTTATTCCTGCAAATCCAGAAGGCATAGCGAAACACATCCTGATACAGGGCTGCCACCAGAGACTCATAGCGCTGTTGCCTGGTAGTTCCTTGTAAGACCGGTGTGTCGCTCATTATTTTTCGCTGGAACGTAAAAAATTACAGAGTAGCTTGATGGAAAGCCAGGCCAACGGCAAGCTGACTCCGCTCTCTCTGGCACAGAGTGTGCCTAAATTGGCTGCTATCATCAAGCTCTGCTCTGCTCACTTCGCCGCCGTTGCTGGCGGCAGGTCGCATACAGGCTTGATCTAGTCTGGACACGAGAATTTTCCTCTACTTCTCCCAAAGCCGTCAAGGTTTAGCCTGGAGTATGAACCCGTTGTATACTTCGTCCCACTGTTATCAACTGGATTGAACAATGTTAAAAGTCGCAATAGTCGGAGCCGCTGGTCGTATGGGTCGAACCCTGGTCGAGGCGGTGATCCAAAGTAATGCTGCCGTGGAGGTGTCGGTAGCCACCGTATTGGCGGATGATCCAGCACTGGGTGTAGATATAGGCTTGCTGGCGGCAGGTGCAGCAATAGGCGTAAATAGCGTTGCCGCGTTAACTCCAGAGCTGGAGGACTTCGATGTATTAATTGATTTCACTTCTCCACAGGCCACAATGGAGCATTTGGACTTTTGCCTGGGCAACCGGAAGGCAATGGTTGTAGGCACCACTGGTTTATCAAGCGAAGAACAACGGAGAATAGCGAAAGCTGCAACTGAGATTCCCATTGTTTGCGCGCCCAATATGAGCGTGGGGGTCAATTTGTGCCTGAAATTATTGCAGGAGGCAGCTGCAGTTCTGGGGGACGACGTTGATATAGAGATTACCGAGGCACACCATCGGTTCAAAAAGGATGCGCCCTCTGGAACGGCACTAAAAATGGGTTCGGTCATTGCAGAAACATTGGGACGAAGTCTCGACGAATGCGCAGTTTATGGAAGAGAAGGGCTTGGCGAAGAAAGAGATCGAAACACTATAGGTTTTACCACCCTGCGAGCAGGAGATATCGTTGGCGATCATACGGTGACCTTTGCTGGCCCGGGAGAACGTATCGAAATTACTCACAAGGCCAGCAGTCGAATGACATTTGCCAGTGGAGCCGTCCGCGCCGCCAAATGGGTGGCAACCAGGAAAGCTGGTCTTTACTCGATGCAGGATGTCCTGGGATTATTGTAGGCTGGCAAATCTTTTACTCTTTGTGAGCAATCAGTGACAAATTGATTGCTGGAGAGAAAATTCGCTCCCTTCAGACGCATTTCATATTGGACAAGGCTATAGACAAGAGCGGCTTACTATCTATAAAATACTCGCTCAGTATGTCGGATACTGAAACCTTTGCGAATTTAAAAAAATGCGGAGTGGAGAGATTCTTCATTCTGCTTTTTTTTGCTTGTAATAATCAGGTCAAATAAACGAATCAGGAGTGATAGTGGCTGGATCATCTGTACTGGCGTTAGAAGATGGCAGCGTATTTCATGGTGTTGCAATTGGCGCCGAAGGCAGTGCCAGTGGCGAAGTGGTTTTCAACACTTCCATGACCGGTTACCAGGAAATTCTGACCGACCCGTCTTACGCCAGACAGATTATTACCCTTACCTATCCTCATATTGGCAATACCGGAACTAATGAAGAGGATAATGAATCCAGCAAGGTATGGGCATCCGGCCTGGTCATTCGAGACCTTCCCTTGCTGGCGAGTAACTGGCGCAACACGCAATCCCTGGACGAATTCCTCAAAGTTAGAAACGTGGTAGCCATCGCCGAAATTGACACCCGCCGCTTAACCCGGTTGCTGCGGGACAAGGGCGCTCTGAACGGATGCCTGCTTTCTGGGCCGAAGCTGAATGCTGGCGGCGTGGCTGCGGCATTGCAGTTAGCCAGAGAATTTCCCGGACTACAGGGAATGGATTTGGCTAAAGAAGTAAGCGTTGCCGAGAGCTATCCGTGGAAGAGTGGTGTTTGGGAGCTTGAGTCCGGCTATAAACTCGATTCGGACAATCGGTTTAAGGTAGTCGCCTACGATTTCGGGGTGAAAAATACTATTTTGCGAATGTTGGTTGATTGCGATTGCGAAGTAACGGTGGTGCCCGCCGAGACCCCCGCCTCTGAAGTCCTGGCGATGAAACCCCATGGTGTTTTCCTGTCGAATGGCCCTGGTGATCCGCAGCCATGCGATTATGCAATAGCAGCAATTTCGGAATTTTTAGACAAAGGCATTCCGCTTTTCGGTATCTGTTTAGGCTGCCAGTTACTGGCTTTAGCCTGTGGTGCCAGTACAGTTAAAATGCCTTTGGGACATCACGGTGCCAATCATCCAGTGCAGAACCTGAAAGACGGAACCGTATTGATCACAAGCCAAAATCATGGCTTTGCGGTTGACGAACAGACCCTGCCTGAAAACTTGATCGCCACTCACAAATCACTTTTTGATGGCTCCTTGCAGGGTATAGAACGAATAGACAAGCCAGCGTTTGGCTTTCAAGGCCATCCAGAGGCGAGTCCGGGGCCACATGACCTGGCGCCGCTTTTCGATAATTTCATTGAGCTAATGGCCAGCCAATAAGTGGAGAAGCTACTGTACAGTGAGTGGCAAATATTTTTGAATACCTGGCCGAACAGCTAGCCGAATACTTGGAAAGACTAACCGGGAAGTAATAAGCAGCGCGAATATGCCACGTAGAAAAGAGTTAGACAGTGTATTAATACTGGGAGCAGGGCCAATAATTATTGGCCAGGCCTGTGAATTCGATTATTCCGGTACCCAGGCGTGTCAGGCACTAAAAGAAGAGGGCTTGAGAGTCGTTCTGGTCAATTCAAATCCGGCCACCATTATGACTGATCCCGTGATGGCCGCCGCGACCTATATCGAGCCTGTCACCTGGCAAATTGTCGAAAAGATAATCGTCAAAGAAAAACCTGATGCCATACTGCCGACCATGGGTGGTCAGACTGCGCTTAATTGTGCGTTGGATTTAAACCGGCACGGCATTCTGGATAAATACAATGTCGAGATGATTGGCGCGAATTGCGAGGCTATCGATAAAGCAGAAGATCGCGAGCTATTCGACCAGGCCATGGAGAAGATTGGCCTGGAAACTCCGCAACATGGAATGGCTCGCAACATGGAGCAGGCCCATGAGGCGTTGGAGAAAGTTGGCTTTCCCTGCATTATTCGACCCTCCTTTACTATGGGCGGAAGCGGTGGTGGTATCGCCTATAACAAGGAAGAATTCGATGAGATTTGTGCGCGAGGACTGGAGCTTTCACCGACCAGCGAACTACTGATTGATGAGTCTTTAATCGGTTGGAAGGAGTTCGAACTCGAAGTCGTTCGAGACAAAAATGACAACTGTATCATTGTGTGCTCAATTGAGAATTTCGATGCCATGGGCATTCACACTGGTGATTCCATCACGGTAGCACCGGCGCAAACCTTAACGGATAAGGAATACCAAATACTACGCAACGCTTCGCTTGCCGTACTGCGCGAAATCGGTGTAGAGACCGGCGGTTCGAATGTTCAGTTTGGGATTAACCCCGAGAACGGGCGTCTGGTTATTATTGAAATGAACCCGCGTGTGTCGCGCTCCTCAGCGCTTGCTTCCAAGGCAACCGGTTTTCCGATCGCGAGAGTCGCGGCAAAACTGGCGATAGGTTTTACCCTGGACGAACTGCGCAACGAAATAACCGATGGGGCTACTCCAGCCTCATTTGAGCCATCCATTGACTACGTTGTCACAAAAATCCCCCGATTTACCTTTGAGAAATTCCCCGAGGCCAATGATCGTATTACTACCCAGATGAAATCAGTGGGAGAAGTGATGGCTATCGGCCGCAGCTTTCAGGAATCTATCCACAAGGCACTGCGGGGTCTGGAAGTTGGCATGTGTGGCTTCGACCCCATGCTGAATCTAACATCGAGTGACGCCAGGGCGATTCTCACCAGAGAATTAACCGAGGCAGGGCCGGATCGAATTTGGTATATCGCTGATGCCTTCCGCGCTGCCTGGCCTGTCGACACAGTGCATGAGTTAACCGGAATTGATAAATGGTTCTTAATACAGATCGAAGACATAGTTAAAGACGAGCAGGCACTCTCACAGAAATCCTTGCCGGATATTGATAAAGCTGGCATGTTCAAACTCAAGAGAAAAGGGTTTTCTGATAAACGAATCAGCCAGATTTTGGGGGTGCCTGAATTAGAAGTTCAGCAACAGCGCCACGACCTTGGCATTCGCCCGGTTTACAAACGGGTAGACACTTGCGCCGCCGAATTCGTCTCATCTACCGCGTATATGTATTCTAGCTACGAGCAGGAATGCGAAGCGAAGCCTTCGGACAAAGAAAAAATAATGGTGTTAGGCGGCGGCCCAAATCGAATTGGGCAAGGAATCGAATTTGATTACTGCTGCGTGCATGCGGCGCTGGCCATGCGTGAGGATGGCTATGAAACCATTATGCTGAATTGCAACCCCGAAACAGTATCTACCGACTACAATATTTCCGATCGTCTTTTCTTTGAGCCTTTAACATTCGAAGACGTTATTGAAGTCGTTCAGTTGGAAAAGCCAAAAGGGGTGATTGTGCAGTTTGGGGGACAAACGCCCTTGAACCTGGTCAAGCGCCTGGAGGACGCCGGCGTTCCTGTTCTCGGTACGACTCCCGATGCGATTGATAGAGCCGAAGACCGGGAGCGTTTTCAACAGTTAATTGAGAAACTCAATCTCAGGCAGCCACCAAACAGCACAGTTCGCAGTGTGAAAGAAAGTATCGAAGCGGCGAATAAAATCTCTTATCCGCTGGTGGTTCGTCCCTCGTATGTATTAGGCGGGCGAGCCATGGAGATTGTTTATAACGAAGAAGAGCTTGATCGCTACATGCACGATGCGGTTAAGGTGTCCAATGAGAGCCCGGTATTGTTGGACTATTTTTTAAGTGCGGCTATTGAAATCGATGTTGATCTTGTTTCTGATGGTAAGCAAGTAGTTGTCGGTGCGATTATGCAGCACATTGAGCAAGCGGGTATCCATTCGGGAGACTCCGCCTGTTCATTGCCTCCTTATAATTTGCCGATGGATGTTCAGAACAAGATTCGCGAGCAGGTCAAGTCACTTGCTTTGGAATTAGGTGTTATTGGATTGATGAACACGCAACTGGCTTATCAAGAGGGTGAGATATACGTCATTGAGGTGAATCCCCGCGCATCGCGAACTGTGCCCTTTGTTTCAAAATGTATAGGTCGCTCCCTGGCAAAAGTCGCTGCGCGCTGTATGATTGGAGCCAGCTTGAGCGATCAGGGTTTTACAAAAGAGATTATTCCCGAAACATTTGCTGTTAAGGAGGCAATATTCCCGTTCAATAAATTCCTGGGTGTTGATCCTATTCTGGGGCCGGAAATGAAATCTACCGGCGAAGTAATGGGTGTGGGCAAAACATTCGCAGAAGCCTACGCCAAGGCGCAAATGGGGGCGGGAGAAGTGTTCGAACCCAAAGGCAACGCATTCTTGAGCGTGCGCGATGCCGATAAACCGCAGATAGCTGAAGTTGCCCGGAAGCTGTTGGCTTTAGGCTATTCCGTAGTTGCCACTCACGGTACGGCTGCTGTTATCGAACAAGCGGGTCTCGATGTTACCCCGGTTAACAAGGTGGCAGAGGGTAGACCTCATATAGTCGATATGTTAAAAAATGACGAGATTCAGTTAATCGTCAATACAACAGAAGGCAGGCAAGCAATAGCCGACTCTTCAATGATCCGGCGTACTGCCTTGCGCCATGATGTGTTTTGTACTACCACTGTTGCGGGTGCTTTGGCAGTTTGTGAAGCGATAGCCTTTGGTGGCAATATGCCGGTCTATACAATTCAGGGTCTTCACACCGCACTAAATTAGATTTGTTGCTAGACTGTATCTACTACAGCCTGATAAACCGCGGTGCTGCCATTGTTACAGAATCTATTTGCGGTGCCCTATAAAAATCAAAACGGAAATATTATGTCCAGAGTACCAATGACAGTCGTCGGCTCCGAACGACTCCGCGAAGAACTTAAACAATTGAAATCTGTGGCGCGGCCAAAAATTACCAAAGCCATAGCGGAAGCCAGAGAGCATGGCGACCTAAAAGAGAACGCTGAGTATCACGCTGCCCGCGAGCAGCAAAGTTTCTGTGAAGGCCGCATCGCTGAAATCGAACGCAAGCTGGCGGATGCGCAAGTTATCGATGTCACAAAAATTGAAGCAAGCGGAAGAGTGATTTTCGGCACGACAGTCAGCTTAATAAATAGCGAGACCAATAAGACGGTGGTGTATCAGATTGTTGGTGAAGACGAAGCGGATGTGCGTAAAGGGATGATCTCAGTTAGCTCTCCTATTGCGAGAGCAATTATGGGCAAGCAGGAAGGTGATGAAATCGTGGTCAATGCGCCGGCGGGTGATATCGAATACGAGATCGATAAAGTCGAACATAAATAGTTCAAGCAATGACCCCGGGTTTTTTGCGTTTTATAGTCGATAAACGACCATCGTGCTTTTTCGCTTTTCTGTAAAGCAGCATGATGTGTCCAATACTTTGAACGCATTCAGCCTTGAACTCCACACAAATTGCTTGTTCGAGTTCTTTTTTCGCGTCCCGGTCTGTGGCCGACAATTTTATTTTGATCAGCTCATGGTCGGTCAAGGCACGCTCAATCTCTAGTTTGATAGTCTCACTGAGACCTTTTTGCGCAACTGCTACAATCGGGTGTAAAGTGTGCCCAATGGCACGATACTGTTTTTTGATGGTCTTGTTTAGTGTCATGATTTTGTGTGCTGGCAGGTGGCATTTCTGTGACGGAAGCGGATTCTAGCTGAACTGATTGCAATAATAAACAATGGACAGGCTTCGCGTGGATAATGCGCCTGGCGATCAGGACACGTCCGCTCGCATGGCAAACAGGCTACAGAGCAATATGTAAAGCTGGAGCGCAAGCGAATGGCTCGATCAAAAACCAGCAAACAATGGCTAAAAGAACATTTTGACGACGTCTATGTACGCCGTTCCCGAGAACAAGGCTACCGCTCCCGTGCCAGTTTCAAGTTACTGGAAATCCAGCAGCAAGACGGAATAATCAGGCGCGGGATGACAGTGGTGGATCTCGGTGCTGCGCCCGGTGGATGGTCGCAGGTAGCCGCGGCTTTAGTTGGCGGTAGAGGTCAGGTAATAGCGAGTGATATACTGCCAATAGACGCCCTTGCCGGCGTGCAGTTTTTACAGGGAGATTTTACCGAAGCAGAGGTGTTGGAGAGTCTTTTGGCTATGCTCAATGGGTCTCATGCAGACCTTGTAATCTCCGATATGGCCCCCAATATGAGTGGCATGAGAGACATAGATTTACCGCGTGTCATGTATCTGGCCGAATTGGCTCTGGATATGGCTAAAACGGTGTTGAAACCCGGCGGTGCATTTCTGGTCAAAGTGTTTCATGGCGAAGGCATTGCTGCCTTGCAGGCAGAGCTTAAAAGCAGTTTTTTCAGTCTAAGGGTCAGAAAACCCGGGGCTTCCAGGGCCAGATCGAGTGAAATTTATCTGCTCGCCGCTGGTTTTCGGGGCTTACGCTGAATTTATGTGCAATATTTTCTGCGTACATTAGAATTGAGCCTGAAGTTTGGCCTCTTCGTTGTAGTCTTCGGGTCGTTGTAGTCTTCGGGTCTAACGCCTGATTTCTGCTGTGACAAAGCCTCACAGATCACTATTTTCACTAACTGTTGGAGGATAAACCCTTGAATGATATGGTAAAAAATCTGATTCTATGGATGATTATCGCTGGGGTACTCTTTACGGTTTTCCAGAATATTAATCAGGAACCCGGCGAAGACAGCATTAACTACTCCGAGTTCATCCGCGAAGTGCGTGCGGGGCGAGTCAAGCGCGTAGAACTGGCTGGCATCAATATTACCGGCTCGCGCAGTGACGACAGTCAGTTTCGTTCGGTCATGCCGCTTATTGGCGACGATCAACTGCTAAATGATTTGTTTGAGAACGATGTCGAGGTTATTGCCAACGAGCCAAAACAGCGCAGTATTTGGACAGATCTTCTGCTCTCAATATTTCCAATTCTTATTATTGTTGCCCTGTTTCTCTTTTTTATGCGGCAGATGCAAGGCGGGGGCGCCGGCGGGAGAGGCGGGCCAATGTCCTTTGGCAAGAGCAAGGCAAAGCTACTTGATGAAGATCAAATCAAGGTTACCTTTGCTGATGTCGCCGGTGTTGATGAGGCAAAAGAAGAGGTTCAAGAGCTGGTAGAATTCCTGCGAGAGCCAGATAAATTTCAGCGACTGGGTGGCCGTATTCCTCGTGGCATTCTGATGGTTGGTCAGCCCGGCACCGGTAAGACACTGCTGGCCAAGGCCATAGCAGGTGAAGCCAAAGTGCCCTTTTTCTCAATTTCAGGGTCCGATTTTGTCGAAATGTTTGTTGGTGTGGGTGCTTCCCGTGTAAGGGATATGTTTGAGCAGGCCAAGAAGCAAGCCCCTTGTATTATTTTCATCGATGAAATCGACGCGGTCGGTCGTCATCGAGGCGCAGGTCTGGGCGGCGGTCACGATGAACGTGAACAGACATTGAACCAACTGTTAGTAGAAATGGACGGCTTCGAAGTCAACGATGGAGTCATCGTCGTTGCCGCCACCAACAGACCTGATGTATTAGACCCGGCACTTTTGCGTCCTGGTCGTTTCGACCGTCAAGTCGTTGTTGGTTTGCCGGATATTCGCGGAAGAGAGCAAATTCTGAAAGTGCATATGCGCAAAGTGCCCATAGAGGACAGAGTGCGAGCTAATGTGATAGCTCGCGGCACGCCTGGTTTTTCTGGCGCTGATTTGGCAAACCTGGTGAACGAGGCAGCACTGTTCTCGGCGCGAGCCGGCAAGCGCCTGGTCACAATGGAAGAATTTGAGAAAGCGAAAGACAAGATCATGATGGGCGCCGAACGCAAATCAATGGTGATGTCGGAGAAAGAACGAACAAACACGGCCTACCATGAATCTGGTCATGCCATTGTGGGTCGCGTGGTACCGGATCATGACCCGGTTTATAAAGTAAGTATTATCCCGCGCGGCAGAGCGCTGGGTGTCACCATGTTTTTGCCAGAAGAAGATCGTTATAGCCTGAGCCGGCAAACCATATTAAGTCAGATATGTAGTCTCTACGGTGGTCGAATCGCTGAAGAAATGACGCTCGGCAAAGAAGGTGTGACTACGGGTGCCTCAAATGATATTCAGCGCGCAACAGAAATGGCACGCAACATGGTTACCAAATGGGGCTTGTCAGAGAAACTCGGCCCATTACTGTATTCTGAAGATGAGGGAGAAGTTTTTCTTGGCCGTTCAGCCGCTTCTCAATCCAAATCATTTTCTAGTGATACCGCAATTTCAATTGATGAGGAAGTGCGCAGGATAATCGATGAATGCTACAGCCGGGCAGCAAAAATTCTTGAAGATAACCGGCATCTGTTGGAATTGATGAAAGATGCACTGATGGAATACGAGACCATTGATGCCGAACAAATTGACGACATCATGAACGGTGAGAAACCGCGACCACCAGCCGATTGGTCTGATACTGATTCCAGCAATTCTGGTAACAACGGGTCCGGTGCCAGTGAGGCGAGGAAAGAAGGTGTCGATAAATCTGGCACTATCGGTGGCCCCGCCAGCGAACATTAGAGTCACAACGACAGCCCTTCCCTCGTGAGCAAAATCCTATTCGCAGGAGAACGACAGATAGACCTGTCTTCTCCTGTGTGCATGGGAATCATAAACGTCACTCCTGATTCTTTCTACGATGGTTGCGAATTACACAAGGCAGGAGCCAAAAAATTTCAGGTCGATCTGGATAGAACCTTATACCGTGCCGAGACCATGGCGCGAGAAGGCGCGACATTTATCGATGTGGGTGGTGAATCTACCCGCCCTGGTGCTGCCGTAGTTGCCGTTCAGGAAGAAATTGATCGGGTAATTCCTCTTATTCAGTCCCTCCATAAGCGGCTAGACGTTTGTATTTCGGTGGACACAAGTTCTCCACAACTAATGACGGAAGCCGTCAACAACGGAGCAGAATTAGTCAATGATATACGTGCATTGTCCAGGCAAGGCGCATTGGAAGCTGTTTGTAAAACCAGGGCGGCAGTTTGTCTCATGCACATGCAAGGTGAACCGAATACAATGCAAGAGTCCGTCTCCTATGAGAGCGTCGTAGATGAAGTGTTTGGCTTCCTCAGTACCCGGGTAGAATATTGTTTGGCGCAGGGTTTTGAACAAGGCAGGTTATTGATCGATCCCGGCTTTGGTTTTGGTAAATCAGTGCAGCACAATTACCAACTCTTAAAAAACCTTGCCCGGTTTAATGAACTCGAAGTGCCACTTTTAGTGGGTTTATCCCGTAAATCCATGATTGGGGAGATTATTAAACGACCAGTCGATCAACGCCTTGCTGGCTCCATTGCGGCAACCGCGCAAGCACTGGCCGCCGGTGCCAAAATTATAAGAAGCCATGATGTGGCTGCCACCATGGACGCAATTAGAGTAAACTGCGCTTCTATAAACGCCGCATAGAGTAAGGCATGACACAAAAGACAAAACAGTATTTTGGCACGGATGGCATTCGGGGAGCAGTAGGCACGGCACCGATTACTCCTGATTTTATGCTAAAGCTTGGCTGGGCGGCAGGTACTGTATTTGCGAAAGAAGGTGGTGCCCGTAATAAAATACTTATTGGCAAGGATACCAGAATATCGGGCTATATGTTCGAGGCCGCGTTGGAAGCAGGAGTGACCGCAGCGGGTGTTGACATTAATTTACTTGGCCCCATGCCTACACCAGCTATTGCGTATTTGACCCGGACGCTGCGAGCGCAGGCCGGAATTGTTATCAGTGCCTCCCACAATTCATTTCAGGATAACGGAATCAAATTTTTTGCCGGTGATGGCAGCAAACTGCCGGACACTATTGAATTTGCAATTGAAAAACAACTCTCAAAAACCGTGTCAACGGTTAGCCCGCAATCTCTCGGTAAAGCTTCTCGGGTCACTGATGCAGCAGGCAGGTACATTGAATTTTGTAAAAGCACAGTGGGTTCTAATCTAAAATTCAACGGACTAAAGATCGTGGTTGATTGCGCACACGGCTCCACTTATCACATTGCACCCAGTGTTTTTGAAGAACTCGGAGCAACGGTGCAAGCTATTGGCGTGAATCCGGACGGGCTGAATATTAACGCAGGCAGCGGATCAACTTCTCCGCAAAAACTGGCCGAAACCGTTGTTTCAGAGCAGGCAGATCTAGGTATCGCTTTTGATGGTGATGGTGATCGTGTGGTCATGGTTGACCATCGCGGCAATATCGTCGATGGCGATGAGATTCTGTATGTTATTGCCAGAGACCAGCGGCGACAAAACATCGATTTCGGTGGTGTGGTGGGAACATCCATGAGTAATCTTGGATTGGAGCAGGCGTTGGAAGCGCTTGATATTCCATTTGCCAGAAGTCCAGTGGGTGATCGCTATGTGATGCGGGAGCTGCTGCACCGTGGTTGGGATTTGGGGGGTGAGTCTTCAGGGCACATTATTTGCCTTGATAAGACGACCACAGGCGATGGTATCGTTTCAGCCTTGCAGGCGCTGTCCGCCCTGTCTAGTGGTCAGAATTCCCTGGCGGAGTTAACGGCCAAATTGAATAAATATCCGCAATCAATGATCAACGTGAAAACCGCAGATTCGGTTGACATCGCAAGTACCAGTGAAGTCAGCCACGCGGTGGCCGCAGTCGAGTGCAAATTAGGATCTAAAGGAAGAGTCTTGCTGCGTCCGTCAGGAACTGAGCCGCTAGTCAGGGTGATGGTAGAGGGAGAAGACGCCGATGAAGTTCTTGTTCTGGCACAGGAATTGGCCGAGGTCGTAGAAAAAGAAGTAGGCAGGGCTGTTTAAAGGGCTTGTCGGAAAATGGAGTTTTTAGCTTGTTGTGAATGTTTAAGCCATTGTTATTAAGCATATTATTTTTTTAAAATTGGACTGATTTTGAATTAACCGACAGTCCCTTAAAGCAAGCCCGTGAGAGAGGCTGAGAGGGAGTTGCAAGACACCGCTTTCCTGGTTAGTATTGGCGCCCGTTTTGACGGGCAACTCTAAAACTGTAGGCTTGATCTTTCTGGGTTTGTAAGCATGCGCCGAAAACTAATTGTCGGAAATTGGAAGATGCACGGCTCCCGAACGCAGGTCAGCCAGCTACTGCGAGACCTTGCAGCAGGCACCGTTGATCTGGGTGAGAAGCTTGAAATAGTTGTGAGCCCCACCTTCTTGCATTTGGGGCTGGCGTCAGATTTACTGAAGTCAGGCAACATAACACTGGCAGCGCAGAACCTGTGCAGTGAGCCGCAAGGGGCATTTACCGGCGAAGTATCCGCCGCAATGTTGGCGGAGTACGGCGTAAAGTACGTGTTGGCAGGTCACTCCGAAAGGCGCGAAATATTCGGTGAGTCCGATCAACTGGTTGCCGCAAAATTCAAGGCAGCACAGGAAAACAATTTGATTCCTGTCTTGTGCATCGGTGAGTCCTTGCGACAGAGAGAGCAAGCTAGTAGCGACGAAGTAGTAGTGACACAGCTTGATGCGGTAATAAATTCGGTCGGTGTTGCTGCGCTGCGATCAGCGGTAATAGCCTACGAGCCAATATGGGCGATAGGGACTGGACAGACAGCCAGTCCAGAACAGGCACAGTGTATTCATCAAGCACTGCGTACACATATAGGAAGTTCTGATGCAGCAATAGCGGCATCCATAAGAATTATTTACGGCGGCAGTGTGAAGGCAAGCAACGCAGCCGAATTGTTTAGCCAGCCCGATATCGATGGTGGTCTGGTAGGTGGGGCTTCTCTGGAGGCCAAAGAATTTGTGTCCATTTGTAAAAGTGCGGATTAGAGATCATGCAAACCATAGTTGTAGTAGTTCATGTCATTGTAGCCATAGCCATAGTAGGTCTGGTTCTCTTGCAACAGGGGAAAGGAGCTGATGCCGGGGCGTCATTCGGGGCTGGAGCATCGCAAACTGTTTTCGGGTCTTCTGGAAGCGGCAATTTTCTGGTACGTGCAACCACTGTTGCAGCAACAATATTTTTCGTCACCAGTCTGTCCCTGGCGGTGTTTGCCAAAAACCAGTCGGCATTGGGTGGCGCGGCAAATTCACCGCTGGCTAATCAGGAAATACTGCAAGAAGCAGATGCCCAGGTAGTCTCTGATGTGCCTCAACTAGAGCCAGCGCCATCATCAGATCAGGATGGTGTGCCGAGCCTGCCGGATAGCGATAATTAGCGAAAATTTACACACAGCCGAAGTGGTGAAATTGGTAGACACGCTATCTTGAGGGGGTAGTGACCTATGGTCGTGCCGGTTCAAGTCCGGCCTTCGGCACCAAATCCAGCCAATCGATCCCTTGAGCCGATTTTCGGCATGATTTTTCCGGTAAACTGAGAACTCCCGCGAAGACTGCGTAAAACAAGGCCGCGTAAAACCTTGACCTCAACCCCTTCTAGTCATTATAATTCGCTCCCCTTGTGAAATAGCGATTCTCTGTGGTTGTAGAATGTTATTTCCTTTAGAAACAAGGGTTTATTGGGAGCGCGATTCATCGTCGTCACCAATGCCAGAATCGGTAGTTTTTTGATTTGTTGCGGGGTGGAGCAGTCTGGCAGCTCGTCGGGCTCATAACCCGAAGGTCGTAGGTTCAAATCCTGCCCCCGCTACCAATTGAACAGACGGCTCGAAGACAGGATTATCATTTGCGATCATGTCTTCAAGCCGTCTTTTTAACTATTAGAAGTCATCGCGCACCGCCCTGGTTTTCTTGCGGATAGATTTAGGCAGCAATGCCAGTTTGTCTTAGGTTTGGCGTAGATGCTTCGTCAATGTGCTTTCGTCAGCGTCAAAACAGTTTCACACCGACAATGGTGGCAACTTCAAAAACGGCACCGATTTCACATGTAGCGTAGCCTTTTTCGATGCGTTGTAGCCGCCCTCTGGAAATGCCAGCACGGTCTGCAACTTCTTGTGCGGTGAGTTTGCGTTGCTTGCGCGTAGCACGGATCAACCCCGCAAGCAGGGCGACCGCCTCGCGGCTGTATCGAGAATAAGTGCGCGCAACTGATTTGCTCATCTTTGCCCCTTTGATTCATATATAGACCAGAAGATTTGTTTGTGGTCCATCTGTCAACTTAAAAATGGTCTTATAGATGAATCGTAAGATGCTGTCATGGACTATCCATAGTCCATTCCGGATGCTTTAGGGTATTCGGGCTAAAGAACGCCAGAATGTTTAATTCGCTCCCTAAACGTTTCCAGCACCGGAATATCCCTCGATGGCTAGCAGGTCACGATCTTGTCCAGAATGAACTCCCCGACCTTTGCTGCCGGTTGCTTGTCAAAATCCTGGGAATAATGTAAAAGACACTTCGCCAGTCCAGCCGCCGTAACCCATGTGCCAGCAGTGCGGCGTAAGTCATGGCGGCAGAAACTGTCAATGGATTGAGCAAAACAAGAAGAAGCACAGAGAATAAGGGGGCAGATTGTATGTTACTGGACTTGTCGGAAAATGAAGTTTTTAGCTTGTTGTGAATGTTTAAGTCATTGCTATTAAATATATTATTTTTTTAAAATTAGACTGATTTTGAATTAACCGAGAGTCCCTTACTGGACAATCGGGTTTGTGTGGTTCACTGGATTCCTGCCTTCGAGACTGTGCAAAAATCCAACATCCGTCATTCCCGCACCACCCTGCCATTCCCGCACCACCCTGTCATTCCTGCACCACCCTGCCATTCCCGCACCACCCTGTCATTCCTGCACCACCCTGCCATTCCCGCACCACCCTGTCATTCCTGCACCACCCTGCCATTCCCGCACCACCCTGTCATTCCTGCGAAGGAGACTGTGCAACAAACGCCGACTCACCAACCCACCATTGAGCATTTTGAGTCCTGTACGGGTAAAAAAGGATTCTTATGAAAAGCCGGCAGGTGAAATAAGCTTGTTTATTGCAAAAATAAGCATTTCTGGCATAAACCATCGAATAGTGGACGCAAAAAGAAAGATGTCGCTTGATTTCTTCCATTACGGCTTCAATATTGCCTGCTTTTATAGCCAATAACAGCTTATTGAACAGCATGGTGCCTAACATGTTCAAAACACGCTTAAAGTTATAGCAAAACATAATCAATGCATTTTCTCCTGATACTTTTTCTTTGCCTCTGACCAGGTAGTGATCCCAGCCTAATGACCTCTTTATGGTGCCAAAAGGATGCTCCACAATCGATCCTCTTCTTTTGCTAATCACTTTGGCTGATTCTGTTTGCATTACCTCACCATAGGCTTGTAAAAAGGCTTCATGTTCCCAGCGCCATATTCTTCGGTGAGGTGTTTGCTTTGCCAGGCACTCGCTACGCAAAGGGCAAGCCTTGCAATCTAGGGCACTGGTGCTATAAATAAACCCAAGCTTGCCTTTGGATAGGCTTGGGCTTGCTGTTTTTGTCAGTGTTTTGTTGTTGGGGCAGGTGTATTCGTCTTGCTCCTCGTTATAGACAAAATCCTCTTTAGTATATCTGCCCGTTTTCTTTTGTTTCTGTTGCGTATCAATTGGCGGGATGATTGGGTAGATTTTGTCATCAACACAGTTCTTTATCTCTTTTGCACTGTGATAGCCCTTGTCGGCAACCACAGCCAAAGTCTTAAGGGCTAAGGTTTCTTTCGCCTGACTTGCCATCTGATGCAACTGCTGTGCGTCATTGCCTTGACTTGATACATCTGTTGCGACAATCAGCTTTGCTTTGTCATCCACCGCAATTTGGCAGTTATAAGCGACCAGATGATGCGCTGGTTTGCACATCAATGCGGCATCCGGGTCGGTTGTGTTATGTTGCTTCTTGTCCAATTGCTCTAAGGTATTCAAATCCTCTTCCAGCTTTTGTTTGCGCTCTTTAAGTGCTTGTATTTTATCAATCAAATCAGGATTATCCAGAGTCTGTTCCGGTTCCTCCTGCTGGTCTGTGGTGTTTAATAAGTTCAGGTAGTCCTCAATAGCCTGCGTTACCCTGGCTATTTTTTTATCCACAGTGGCTTTAACAATCAAGGTATTTTTGGACGCATTGGCTCGCAAAAACGCCCCATCCAGTGCCACTAATTGACCTTCAATGAGATTGATGTTTTGGCACAGCAAAACAAATTCCTTAAACGTATTCTTGAGTGCTGCGGCATTATTTTTTCTAAAATTAGCAATCGTCTTATAGGTGGGCTTTAAGCCTTGCAATAACCAGATAAGCTCGATATTTCTATGGGTTTCCCGAGCTAGATGGCGGGAACTTCTTATTTTATTGGTATAGCCGTAAATGTAGAGTTTCAGCATCAATTTTGGGCAAAAGGCGGGGCGGCCATTGTTGTTTTTGTCGCTATATCTTGTCTTAAAGCCCAAGGCATCAACCTCTAAACTATCCACATAGGCATCAATGGCACGAACACCCGCATCCTCGCTGACATAATCCTCTAGCCGCTCTGGGAATAACAGTTGTTGCTGGCGATTTAAACCGTGTATGTAATCACTCATAAATCCTCTGTTTAATGATTATAATCAGTTAGTTATGTTCGTTATTGTATCATAATTGAGCCAGGTTTTGGATGTTTATTACTGTAATTATTGGGTATTTTTACAGAGGCGGTGTATCGGCTTAAAATACCAGCAAGGTCGGTGAATTAGGGCAGTAATGAGAATGTGACCAGGGGTGGTGGGTTTTTTGCACAGTCTCTTTCGCAGGAATGACGGGGCGGTGCAGGAACGCCGTATATTGGTTTTTTTGCACAGTCTCTTCCACGGGAATGACGGCTGTTGTGTTTTTTGTACAGTCTCTGTTCTCATATTTTCAATAACTCATTGCCAATAACGCAGGTTAATTGTGGTCAGCTTGTTGTCTCAATTTTGTTTGTTTCTACGCGGGTTAAATTTTCCTGTATCCGTTCGTTCAAAACCGCTTCTTCTTTTAACTGCTCGTCAAACTCGGCTTTTAATGCTTCAAACCGTTCGCTGAAGTCAAAGTCGTCTTCCACTTCTGCCAGTCCGACATAACGCCCGGGGCTTAACACATAATCCAGTGCTTTGATGCGCTGGATTGATACCGAAGCGCAGAGACCGGCTTGATCCTGATAGTCGTTAGTTTGATTATCGGCACTTCCCTCACTCCCTCGCCAACGGTGATAGGTGCTGGCTATTTCGGCAATATCATCAGCGGAGAACTCGCGGGTTTTGCGATTGATTAAATGCCCCTGCTCGCTGGCATCGATGAACAGCACTTCGCCATTACGGTTGCGCTTGCCGTTTTTGCCGTGTTTATTGGAGACAAACCACAGGCAAGCGGGGATTTGCGTATTCAGGAATAGCTTTGCTGGCAGGTTGACGATGCAATCAACCAAACCCGCTTCAAGCATATTTTTGCGAATGACATCTTCGCTGGAGGCTTTGGAGGTGAGTGAGCCTTTGGATAGCACAAAACCAGCAATGCCGGTGGGCGACAGGTGGTGTAAAAAATGCTGTACCCATGCAAAGTTGGCATTGCCGCTGGGCGGTGTGCCGTATTTCCAGCGTGCGTCATTTTGTAGTAACTTGCCGCTCCAGTCGCTGTCGTTAAAAGGCGGGTTGGCGATAACAAAATCAGCTTTCAAATCGGGGTGGGCATTGCGTAAAAATGAGCCTTCGTTGTTCCATTTTACCTGCGAGCCGTCTATGCCCCGAATCGCCAGATTCATACGCGCCAGGCGGTAGGTGGTTTGATTGCTCTCCTGCCCATAGATGGAAATAGCGTCCAGTCGCCCCTGATGTTCCTCAATAAACTTTTCACTCATCACAAACATACCGCCGCTGCCGCAACAGGGGTCAAACACTCGCCCTTGATACGGTTCGAGCATTTCGACCAAGAGTTTGACGATGGAGGTGGGGGTGTAAAACTGCCCGCCTTTTTGCCCCTCTTTTAAGGCGAATTGACCGAGAAAATATTCATAAACCTTGCCGAGAATGTCTTTTGATTTCGCCGCTGCACTGCCGAGTGCGATATTGCTGATTAAATCAATCAAATTACCCAAAGTGGCGTGGGAAAGATTTGGTCTTTCATAGACTTTTGGTAAAATACCTTTGAGGCTGGGGTTTTCCTTTTCGATTTTTTCCATTGCCGTATCCAGTTCCTTGCCGATAGTCGGCAATCGGGCACGCCCATGAATATGCGACCAGCGCGCTTCTTGTGGCACCCAAAAGACATTCTTTGCCTGATATTCGTCTTGATCTTCCGCATCGGCATATTGGTAATCGCCTTGCTGGGCGGTGATTTCGCTATGTAGTGCTTCAAAGGAATCAGAGATATATTTGAGAAACACCAAACCCAGCACGATATGCTTGTATTCGGCTGCGTCAATGTTGTTGCGTAACATATCGGCGGCCTGGAAAAGCCGGGTTTCTAAATTTACTTCGCTTGCTGTTGTTTTTTTAGAATTTGTCATAATTATTTATGCTGTATTGTATTGGATGGTGGATTCAACTCTGTAACTTTCACCAAGCTTACTATGTCAGTCTACACAATAAGCTTGTGTCTATGCGATAATCCTGTGTCTGCGTAATAATCCCGTGTCTATGAAATAATACGCAATGGTACGCAATAAACAGTGCGAGCCAAAGCCCTTTGGTGACGGGTTTTTGGTGATAGCCATAAATCTGAAAACCCAGAGCTGAAAACCAGACCTAAAAACAAGAGTTCCTGGCAATTAGACGCAAAATACCGGCTCATCTCACTATTTTTAGATCAGCAAATGGTGCTTAAATTAGTAAAAGGTAATACTCATGACTTGTAAGCGGAAAGCACAAATTCTTGCATTATTGGCTTTCAGCTCGGTTAGCACCTTGCTTGCCGCTTTGGAAGAGGGGGACACCACACCTGAACTTGAACTGCCATCAATCTACGCAGACCATCCAGCAATAACTACGGCTAGTCTTGAGGGTAAAACAGTTTATATTGACTTTTGGGCCTCTTGGTGCGCTCCCTGCCTGACCTCCTTGCCTTTGTACAATGAGCTGTATCACAAATATAAAGATCAGGGCCTGGAAATCGTCGCTATTAACGTCGATAACCCAATAGAAGACGGACTGGATTTTTTATCCGATACCCCTTTGGATTTTCTTGTCCCCGCTGATCCAGACGGTGAATCTGCGGAGCTTTTTGGAGTAATAGGCATGCCCACATCCTATTTAATAGCAGCCGACGGTACGGTTAAACTGGTTCATATAGGCTTTCGCCAGGGTGACATTGCCATAATCGAAGAAGCTATTCAGAATGCCCTTGCGGGAAGTTAGCTCAGTAGACGATGAATGCGCTATTTGCGCCTCTTTCCTGCCCACCGATACAGAAACTGCTGCGGTAGCTGTCTTGGGCACTGACCGCTCGGACATCCGTCATTCCCGCGCAGGAGACTGTGCAAGAAACCCTCACCAGGTTGTGTTACTGGCGGAAAACCCTTGCGGATTTGTGTGGTTTACTGGATTCCTGCTTTCGAGACTGTGCAAAAAATCAACATTGGTCATTCCTGCACCGTCTCGTCATTCCCACACCACCCCGTCATTCCTGCGAAGGAGACTGTGCAAAAAACCACCACCCCTGGTCACATTCTCATTACTGCCCTAATTCACCGACCTTGCTGGTATTTTAAGCCGATACACCGCCTCTGTAAAAATACCCAATAATTACAGTAATAAACATCCAGAACCTGGCCCAATTATGATACAATAACGAACATAACTAACTGATTCTAATCATTAAACAGAGGATTTATGAGTGATTACATACACGGTTTAAATCGCCAGCAACAACTGTTATTCCCAGAGCGGCTAGAGGATTATGTCAGCGAGGATGCGGGTGTTCGTGCCATTGATGCCTATGTGGATAGTTTAGAAGTTGAGGCCTTGGGCTTTAAGACAAGATATAGCGACAAAAACAACAATGGCCGCCCCGCCTTTTGCCCAAAATTGATGTTGAAACTCTACATTTACGGCTATACCAATAAAATAAGAAGTTCCCGCCATCTGGCTCGGGAAACCCATAGAAATATCGAGCTTATCTGGTTATTGCAAGGCTTAAAGCCCACCTATAAGACGATTGCCAATTTTAGAAAAAATAATGCCGCAGCACTCAAGAATACGTTTAAGGAATTTGTTTTGCTGTGCCAAAACATCAATCTCATTGAAGGTCAATTAGTGGCACTGGATGGAGCGTTTTTGCGAGCCAATGCGTCCAAAAATACCTTGATTGTTAAAGCCACTGTGGATAAAAAAATAGCCAGGGTAACGCAGGCTATTGAGGACTACCTGAACTTATTAAACACCACAGACCAGCAGGAGGAACCGGAACAGACTCTGGATAATCCTGATTTGATTGATAAAATACAAGCACTTAAAGAGCGCAAACAAAAGCTGGAAGAGGATTTGAATACCTTAGAGCAATTGGGCAAGAAGCAACATAACACAACCGACCCGGATGCCGCATTGATGTGCAAACCAGCGCATCATCTGGTCGCTTATAACTGCCAAATTGCGGTGGATGACAAAGCAAAGCTGATTGTTGCTACGGATGTATCAAGTCAAGGCAATGACGCACAGCAGTTGCATCAGATGGCAAGTCAGGCGAAAGAAACCTTAGCCCTTAAGACTTTGGCTGTGGTTGCCGACAAGGGCTATCACAGTGCAAAAGAGATAAAGAACTGTGTTGATGACAAAATCTACCCAATCATCCCGCCAATTGATACGCAACAGAAACAAAAGAAAACGGGCAGATATACTAAAGAGGATTTTGTCTATAACGAGGAGCAAGACGAATACACCTGCCCCAACAACAAAACACTGACAAAAACAGCAAGCCCAAGCCTATCCAAAGGCAAGCTTGGGTTTATTTACAGCACCAGTGCCACAGATTGCAAGGCTTGCCCTGTGCGTAGCGAGTGCCTGGCAAAGCAAACACCTCACCGAAGAATATGGCGCTGGGAACATGAAGCCTTTTTACAAGCCTATGGTGAGGTAATGCAAACAGAATCAGCCAAGGCGATTAGCAAAAGAAGAGGGGCGATTGTGGAGCATCCTTTTGGCACCATAAAGAGGTCATTAGGCTGGGATCACTACCTGGTCAGAGGCAAAGAAAAAGTATCAGGAGAAAATGCATTGATTATGTTTTGCTATAACTTTAAGCGTGTTTTGAACATGTTAGGCACCATGCTGTTCAATAAGCTGTTATTGGCTATAAAAGCAGGCAATATTGAAGCCGTAATGGAAGAAATCAAGCGACATCTTTCTTTTTGCGTCCACTATTCGATGGTTTATGCCAGAAATGCTTATTTTTGCAATAAACAAGCTTATTTCACCTGCCGGCTTTTCATAAGAATCCTTTTTTACCCGTACAGGACTCAAAATGCTCAATGGTGGGTTGGTGAGTCGGCGTTTGTTGCACAGTCTCTTTCGCAGGAATGACGGAGTGGTGTGGAAATGACGGGGTGGTGTGGAAATGACGGAGTGGTGTGGAAATGACGGGGTGGTGTGGGAATGACGGGGTGGTGTGGGAATGACGAGGGGTGCAGGAATGGGGCTTGTCGGAAAATGGGCAGGTAGGGCGAGCTGCAAAACGAAAAAACCCGAGCAGTGCCCGGGTTTTTGGAAGCACAAAACCTAGGCGGGGTGGGCAGCCCTCTCTTCTTCGGAAATCTCCTTAATGCTCAGCTTGATACGGCCTCTGGCATCGGTATCGAGGACTTTAACCAGCACGTCCTGACCTTCTTCCAGATATTCGTTTACATTCTCAACCCGTTCTTGCGATATTTGCGAAATATGAACCAGGCCATCCTTTCCTGGCAAGATAGTGACAAATGCGCCAAAGTCCACAATTCTTGCAACTCTGCCGTTATAGATTCTGCCTACCTCGGCCTCTGCGGTAATCGCATTGACCATATCCAGTGCTGCATCACGAGATACTGCGTCTTCGCCGTAGATTCGAACGTTTCCGTCGTCATCGATATCAACAGACGCGCCCGTGTCTTCTGTGATACCACGGATCACTGCGCCACCCTTGCCGATTACATCGCGAATCTTGTCCGGGTCAATCTTGATCATGGCCATGGCTGGCGCATTCTCAGAAACAGATTCTCTTGCGGTTGAAATAACCTTATTCATTTCATCAAGAATGTGGTTTCTTGCCGTATGGGCCTGCTCCAGAGCAATCTCCATAATTTCTTCGGTGATGCCCTGTATCTTAATATCCATTTGCAATGCTGTTACACCGGCTGCGGTACCTGCGACCTTGAAATCCATATCGCCTAGATGATCTTCATCACCCAGGATGTCTGTTAGCACGGCGAAGCGCTCACCTTCCTTGATCAAGCCCATCGCGATACCGGCTACCGGTGCTGCAATAGGCACGCCGGCATCCATCATCGCCAGGCTGCTTCCACAAACACTGGCCATTGAGCTGGAACCGTTGGATTCAGTAATTTCAGAAACCACGCGGATTGCGTAGGGGAATTCTTCTTCGGGCGGCATAACCGCCGCCACACCGCGCCGTGCTAAACGGCCATGGCCAATTTCACGGCGCTTTGGTCCGCTCATGAAACCGGTTTCGCCTACCGAGTAAGGAGGGAAATTGTAGTGCAACATGAAAGGGTCTTTTCTCGAACCCTTCAGGTCTTCAATGATTTGCGAATCCCGCAAGGCACCCAGGGTAGTTACCACCAAAGCCTGTGTCTCGCCACGAGTAAACAACGCGGAGCCGTGCGCTTTTGCTAATACGCCGGTTTCAACTTCGATAGCACGGACAGTTTTGGTATCGCGACCATCGATGCGGGGCTTGCCATCCAGGATGCGATTTCGAACCGTGCTTTTTTCCAGCCTGGCGAAAACTTCTTTTACATCGCCTTCACCAACACCTTTCTGTTCGCTTACGAGCTGTTCAACAGCCTGGCTCTGCAAAACATCGATGGCATGGTAGCGCGCCATCTTGTCAGAGATTTGATAAGCCTCGGTAACACCCGCTGCAAATTGCCCGGCAACTGCTGCCGTAAGCTCTTCGTTAATGGCTTCTGGCTGCCAATCCCAGGCTGGTTTCCCTACCTCTGCCTGCAACTCGTTGATGGCATCAATGGCGACTTGCATTTCCTGGTGAGCGTAGAGAACCCCGCCCAGCATTTGATCTTCACTTAACTGCTGTGCCTCCGATTCAACCATGAGCACTGCTGATTTGGTTCCTGCTACTACCATATCCAGCAGCGAGCTTTCTAGCTGAGTGTTGGTAGGGTTAAGCATGTAGCCGGTTTCTGCAAGATAGCCAACCCGCGCCGCGCCGATTGGCTCTGCGAAAGGAATGCCTGAGATTGCGAGCGCCGCTGAGGCGCCCAACAAGCCGGCGATATCTGCCGCTTCGTCTTTGTCCGCTGAAATGACGGTGCAGATTACCTGTACCTCATTCATGAAACCCTTGGGAAACAAGGGCCGGATAGGCCGGTCAATCAAGCGCGATGTTAGAGTTTCATTCTCGGTGGGGCGTCCTTCGCGCTTGAAGAAACCGCCTGGTATCTTGCCCACGGCGTAGGTCTTTTCCTGATAATTTACCGTCAGTGGAAAAAAGCTGGCAGCAGGATTGGCTTGCTTACGTCCCACTACGGTAGCGAGAAGCTGGGTATTAGCCATCGTTACCATTACTGAACCGGTTGCCTGTCTTGCTACTTTACCCGTTTCCAGAGTGACTGTCTGGCCACCAAATTGAAACGTCTTACTTACTGGGTTAAACATAGTATTTTCCTGATTGTTTGTAGAGGCGCAGTGCCAACTCATCAGGCGCTGCGCAGAAGTTTTTCCGATTGATTGTTATCGCCGTAAATCAAGTCGCTTGATCAAGGTCGCATAGCGTTCGACATTTTTTCGCTTCAGATAATCAAGTAGCTTTCTTCGACTGTTTACCATGCGAATTAGTCCTCGACGAGAGTGATGATCGTGAATGTGTTGTTTGAAATGCGATTGCAGTTCATTGATGTTTGCTGTCAATAAAGCCACCTGCACTTCGGGTGATCCAGTATCACCTTCGCTTTGTGCATAGTCTTTAATGATCGTGTCTTTCCGGTTCGCTGATAAAGCCATTTTTCTTTCTCCTGCCATGCAGTTAATAAAGTCGCGCTGAATTAGTGCGACTACAACTTCCTTTTAAAATCAGAATAACCACGCATAGTAGTAGTTAGCTGATACCTTCCCGGTTTGAATCCAATACTTTTCCCGCCCGGCCATTCGAGATTCACCCTGAGTTACTGCGTAACGATTAGCCTTCCTGGAGCCAGCTTTCCATCGTCATCGATACATCCGATACCGATGAATTGCTGCTCTTCGTACAATCTTACCAATCCTTCTTCTGGCAAGTGCCTTACCAGCACTGCTTGCCCCTGCTTAATAAAACTGGCCGTGATACTCGGCAGCACGACCTCTGGCAGGTCTGCTATCGCTTTGTCCATTGCTACCAAATGCTGGTCTATTCCAGCAAAACCTTCAAGCCTGTATTCTGCTCGTAAAGTCTCTGTTGTGACACAGTCCGCTTCAGTAAACACACCAGCCCGGGTTCGTCTCAATGCGCTGACATGTGCCCCGCAACCCAGAGCCTGACCAAGATCGTCTGCAATGGTTCTTATATACGTGCCTTTGCTACAGGCAATTTCTAATTCTATCTCGTCGTTTTTGAACGCTGTAAGTTCGATACTGTAAACAGTAATGTTACGCGCTTCTCTTGCTATCGTTTTCCCCTTGCGTGCCAGCTTATAAAGTGGCACGCCATTGACTTTCAAAGCCGAGTGCATGGGAGGTACTTGCTTTATTTCTCCTAAAAATTGTTGTAGCGCTTTTTCAAGCTGCCTGTGAGAAACACTAAAATCAGTGCAACTCGCAATAATTGTTCCTTCGCTGTCACCACTGTCTGTTCTTGCTCCCAGCTTCAGCCGCGCCCGGTACTTTTTGTCCGAATCCAGTAAAAACCGGGAAACCTTGGTTGCCTCACCTAAACATAGCGGCAATACCCCGGTAGCCAGTGGGTCCAGACTGCCTGTATGCCCTGCTTTATTGGCATTATAGAGCCGCTTTACTTCCTGTAAGGCCCGGTTGGAGCTAATTCCCATGGCCTTATCTACTATGACAATGCCATTGATGCTCCTGCCTTTTGTCCGCTTACCCACTGTGCTTCCTCAGCAGCCTCGACACAAAACTGGCTTACGAATGTGATTTCTCATCGGCTTCCAGCGCACTGTCTATTAAGCTGGAGAGCTGCTGACCACGTTCAATGCTGCCGTCGTAATGAAACCGCAGTTTTGGCACCGAGCGAGTACTTAATCGCCTGGCCAGTAAAGACCGCAGGTAACCGGCGGCCTTATTCAGCGCATTAATATTATCTTCGATCTCTCGCTTGTCCAGATCGCCTGGCTCAGACAAGGTGGACTCATTAATAGCAAAGTCGTCGCCAAGCGAGTTCAGCACTGTCACGTAGACTTTTGCGTGAGCCAAATCCCGGCTTACGTTCACAGCGGTAACAGAAACCATTCCGACTCTTGGGTCGTTTACTTCGATTTGAATCAGCGATGCAAGTTCGCGCTGAATCTGATCAGCCACTCTTTGCACTCTGCAAGACATTTCCGCCATGTTTGCCTACCTGTAACAAGCTGCTCTCAAAGGCTTCTGGCAACTTCGGTTGTTTCGTACACTTCAATCTTGTCACCGATTTTTACATCGTTATAATTTCGAACACCGATTCCACATTCCATGCCATTGCGAACTTCATTGGCATCGTCCCGGAAGCGTCTAAGGGACTCCAGTTCACCTTCGTAAATAACCACATTGTCGCGCAATACCCGAATCGATTTACTTCGATAAACTGTGCCTTCGATAACCATGCTTCCAGCAATCTGACCAAACTTTGGCGAGTTGAATACGTCGCGAACCTCGGCGATGCCTACAATCTCTTCGCGGATTTCTGGAGAAAGCATGCCGCCCATAATCGCTTTGGTATCATCAATGACGTCATAGATGACGTTGTAATAACGCAATTGCAGACCTTCGTTCTCAATGATGTCCCGCGAAGATTTGTCGGCGCGTACATTAAATCCGATTATCATCGCCTTTGAGGTTGCTGCCAGATGGGCATCCGTTTCAGAAATACCGCCCACACCGGAGGCAACAATATTCACTTCCACTTCTTCGGTATTCAGTTTCTGCAAGGAACCAGCAATGGCTTCCAGGGAACCGCGAACATCAGTTTTCAGAATGGTGTTAAACACCTTTAAGTCTTCTTTACCGATACCAGCAAACATGGTTTCTACCATAGTAGACTGCTGATTTGCGTGCTGAGTGTCTTTGTGTCTTATGCGTCTGAATTCGGCAATTTCCCGCGCTTTCTTCTCATCGGCAACAACCACGAACTCATCTCCTGCCTCTGGCACACCGTTAAGCCCAAGAATTTCCACTGGAATTGAGGGACCTGCCGTTTTGATTGTCTTGCCCATTTCATCAACCAGAGCGCGAACCCGGCCATATTCATGACCCACTAAAACAGTATCACCGGCCTTCAAAGTTCCATTTTGCACCAGCACAGAAGCCACCGGGCCGCGGCCTTTATCCAGCCGCGACTCAATAACCACGCCCTGGCCAGGCACGTCAGTGTAAGCCTTGAGCTCTAACAATTCGGCCTGAAGCAGGATAGCTTCCAAAAGCTGATCAATACCCTGCCCGGTAATAGCAGAGACTTCTACAAATTGCGTCTCGCCTCCCAGGTCTTCCGGAATTACTTCCAGTGCGACTAATTCGTTCTTGACACGAACGACATCCACGCCTTCTTTGTCTATTTTGTTCACCGCCACAACTAATGGCACGCCAGATGCCTTTGCATGTTGCACTGCTTCTTCTGTTTGTGGTTTCACGCCATCATCGGCGGCGACTACCAACACCACTACGTCGGTCGCCCTGGCACCGCGTGAGCGCATGGCCGTAAAAGCGGCGTGACCAGGTGTATCCAGAAAGCTGATCATGCCGTGATTCGTGTCTACGTGGTAAGCGCCGATATGTTGTGTGATGCCGCCAGCCTCATGAGAGGCTACCGTGGACTTTCGAATATAATCCAGCAGCGAAGTCTTGCCATGATCTACATGACCCATCACAGTGACCACAGGCGCACGGGTTATTTCTTCTTTCCCGGTACCGGCGGTGATCGATTCGGCCAACTGCTCCTCGATAGCATGTTCAGATACAAATCTTGGCCTGTGACCCATTTCTTCAATCAATACTGCTGCCGTGTCTTGATCAAGAATTTGATTGATAGTCGCCATTACGCCCATATTAAACAGGATTTTTATTATTTCAGCGGACTTAACTGACATTTGCTGCGCGAGACCTGGCAAAGAGTTGGTCTCACCTATCCTGATTTCACGCTTGATGAATTCGGTCGGCTTCTCGAATGCATGCTGAGTAGCGGCCAAGCGAGATTTGCCTTTCCTTCCACCACCGCGACGACCACGGCCACCCATCTCGTCAACATCTCCACCCTCCAGCACAAAGTCATCGTTAACGTGAATAGTTTTCGTTTGACGTTTAGGCGGTTTTCCCTTGTTTTTGAGGTGCGATTTCTTCTTCTCGCCGGCCTCTTCAGCTTCCTTCTTAGCCTGGATTTTACGTTTCGCGCCGGGCTTGTCAGCCCTTGCAGCAACAGCCTCTTCAGTTGGCACGTCAGGCATGGCAGGCGCTTTCCCGGGTGCGGAATCCTCGCCCGTTGAATCAGCAACAGGCGCACCGCTTGCAGTCGTTTCCGGCGTCCTGACGGCTGCTTCCGCCGTGTCAACATTGGGTGTGGCGGCCAGCGCTTCTAAATTCTCCGCCGCATCGGCTCCGTTGGTCAGTTCTGTCTCTGGCGTGCCTTCAGCTACAGCACTACGCTTAACGTAGGTTCGCTTTTTACGAACTTCAACATTGACGACTTTTCCTCGACCATGTATGGACGCAGACTTTAAGGTGCCTACTGTTTTTCGTTTTAAGGTGATTTTTCTCGGTGCGGCAACGCTTGCCTCTGAATCGCCGTGACTACGGCGCAGAAATTGCAGTAAAGTGTTTTTGTCGTCATTGGAGATAGAATCATCAGCTTTGGCATGAGACAAGCCTGCCTCCTTTATTTGAGACAGCAGTTTACCTACCGGGACTCCGACAACTTCGGCGAATTCGCCTATTGTTACATCTGCCATTCAGCTACTCCCTTTCACCAACGCCCAGAATTGCTTCTACTCAAACCATGGAGCGCGTGCAGTCATAATTAACTTGCCGGCACGTTCTTCATCCATGCCTTCGATATCTATCAACTCGTCGATAGACTGCTCGGCCAATTCTTCCATATTGAGGATTCCTTTCCTGGCAAGTTCCAATGCCAATTTTCCGTCCATGCCCTCCATATTCAAAAGATCATCGGCGATATTCGCGGCGGACAAATCTTCTTCCGAGGCTATTGCCAAAGTTAATAGTGCATCTTTTGCCCGGTTCCTGAGCTCGTTAGCAATTTCTTCATCAAAACCTTCTATCGCCAAAATTTCATCAAGAGGCACATAGGCGATTTCTTCCAGCGAGGTAAATCCCTCTTGCACTAAAACTTCTGCCGACTCTTCATCGACATCCAGTTTCTCTACAAACATGTCTATAAAACTGCTTGCTTCCTGCTGTTGTTTCTCGGCCGCTTCTTCTTCGCTCATTACATTGATGGTCCAGCCTGTTAGCTGGCTGGACAAGCGCACGTTTTGGCCATTTCTACCAATCGCCTGAGCAAGATTGTCCTCTTCTACAGCAATATCCATGGTGTTGCTATCTTCATCAACAATAATAGATGCCACTTCTGCCGGCGACATGGAGTTAATCACCAACTGTGCCGGGTTGTCATCCCAGAGAATGATGTCTATGCGCTCGTTTGCCAACTCATTGGAAACAACCTGAACCCGTGAGCCACGCATGCCAACACAGGCACCAACCGGGTCTATTCGACCATCGTTGGTGCTTACCACGATCTTCGCTCTTGAACCAGGGTCTCTGGCTGCCGCCTTTATCTCAATAATCTCTTCAGAGATTTCTGGCACTTCAATTTTGAATAACTCGATCAACATGTCTGCTGATGTTCTGCTCAAGAATAATTGCGGACCGCGTTGTTCGTATCGGACGTCTGTTAACAATGCTCGCATTCTGTCGCCCATGCGGAAAGTTTCCCGCGGAATCATTTGATCTCGCGCAAGCAGGGCGTCTGCATTAGCGCCCAAATCAACAATTATATTGTCTCGGGTTACTTTCTTTACTGTGCCAGCGACTAGCTCTCCTACACGATCTTTGTAGGCACCAATAATGATTTCACGTTCGGCTTCACGCACTTTTTGCACAATGACTTGCTTGGCAGTTTGCGCGGCAATTCGGCCGAATTCTGCATTATCGATCTTCTCCTCGTAGGTATCACCCACAACCAGCCCCGTCTTTTTCTCACTGGCTAGCTCCGCAGTAAATTGCGAGCCTTCTTCAAGATATTCCTCTTCTTCGACAACGGTCCAAACCCTGAACGATTCATATTCACCGGTTTCACGGTCGACTGCCACGCGGCAATCAATTCCGTCATGGTCATGCAGCTTCTTCGTGGCCGTGGCCAATGCAGATTCAATGGCTTCAAAAATTACTTCGCGTGAAACGCCTTTCTCATTCGAGACGGCATCAGCAACCATTAATATTTCTTTACTCATCATAAGCATGTCACCTTACTCAACGCATAGACCCGAACACTGGTTTAGAGCACGGAGTAACTATAATCTAGTAAACAATACTGGCTTTCTCAACTTCAGAGTGTTCCAGGTCAAGCTCGGCACCCTCTACCAGCAAACCAATACTGCCCCCTGTAACGCTAACTATTTGCCCGGTAAACCTGCGCCTGCCTTCTAATGCCTGGCGCAATTTTATCGTTACTTCGCTGCCTACATATTGCTCATACTGTTTGGCAGTAAACAGCGGTCTGTCTACACCGGGAGATGACACCTCCAGGGTATATTCTCCCGCTATTGGATCTTCAACATCCAATAAGGCACTTACGTGTCGACTTAGCTTTTCGCAATCTTCGATCGTGACACCTTCTTCACGTTCGATATAAATCCTCAACAGAGAATAGCGTCCCTGCTGAAGCAGCTCGACTCCCCACAGTTCCAAACCCAGGGCCTGGAGCGTAGTATCGATTAAACCTGTTACTAGCTCTACGCTACTCTTCACAGCACTCATCGTGCGACGCCTGATCAACGGGTTCAGTACCACGTCCGGGGCCAACCCCCCTGGATACAAAAAATGGGCCATAGGCCCACTCTGAAATCTTCATCGCAAACTCATACCGAGCAAGCGAGAAGCCTGGTGTTTAGCAGCGATGTTCGGCTGCCAATTTCTTGCAATATTTGATAGCGGGGCTGGCTACCGGCGGTATCTACCGTCGGCAACTGCCTTCGATATTAGCTCTAAGCCGCAAGCCCTTAGTGGGTTACCATAGTGCGCTACCATAGTGCGCTACTATCAAGCCTGGAGGGAGCCCGCACCTTACAAGCGGCGCATTCTAACCGAAAACCCCCCTCTGCATCAATGGGAGGGTGAAAAAATGGCTAGAAAGTGTACTCCCGCTAAAAAGAGTTCTTTGATTGCCTTAGTCTGCTGGGCGGATTCGTTCTTTGCCTGTTTCAGGGATAGTCTTGTAAGCGGCTCATGGTGTTATTCCGTCATTCCTGCGAAGGAGACTGTGCAAGAAACCCTCGCCAGCTCCCGTTAGCTGTGGAAAACCCTTGTAGATTTGTGGATTTTACTGGATTCCTGCCTTCGAGACTGTGCAACAAACCAATATTTCGTCGTTCCTGCGAAAGCAGGAACCCAGTAAAATAGCCAAACCCGCAAGGGTTTTCCGCATGTAACCCATGCCGAGCGAGGGTTTCTTGCACAGTCTCGAAAGCAGGAATCCAGTAAAACAGCCAAACCCGTTAGGGTTTTCCATACAACAGAAGCTCAACCTTAAAAAACAGTGTTTAAGCTATAAAAAATCGTTAAAAAATACATATATTTCTATATTTTAACGATATATACTATAAAAACCGTTAAATTTATGGAAAAATCACGCCATGCTAACGAGAAAAGAAATAAGAAAAATTGAGGAATTAAGCAAAGAATTTCATATTTTATCGCTTAACAAGGAACAATTGCTAAGAATAATTTCTGAAACAGAAGTTTTTGAACAGGTCTATAATTCTAATGCCATCGAAAATTCGACCCTGTCGATTGAAGAAACAGAAAAAATTCTCTTACAAATAAATTTAGATCGATATGTTTCTGAGAGAGAAATCTTTGAAGCAAAAAATCTGGCACGAATAACCGCATATATAGATAACAATGCGACGGAAAAAAATCTTGATAAAGCTATGATATTGTTTCTACATAAAATATTAATTTCAAATATTGATGACGGCATTGCGGGTAGATTTAGAAAAGATAATGAGTTCGTAAGGGTAGCCAATCACATAGCCCCTGCGCCAAAAGAAATAGATAAAACATTAGAAAAAATATTTATCGAATATCGAGCAAATGCAGAAAAAAATATTGTCCACAGGATTGCCAGATTTCATTTGAATTTTGAAAGTTTACATCCGTTTATTGACGGCAACGGCAGAATCGGCAGAGCATTAAATAATTATTTATTGATCAGAGATAATTTTGTCCCCATCAATATCAGATTTTTGGATAGGCTGGAATATTACAATGCTTTCAAAGCGTTTAACCTTTCAGGAGAAACATCTGGGATGGAGAAAATTATTTACCGCGCACTGGTCAATAGTTTCTATAAAAGAATCACTTACTTAAAAGAGCTAGAAGTTATTGCCCTGCATCAATACGCAAAAAGATTCAAACTGTCTCACCCGAATCTGATAAACAAAGCGAAAAGGCAAACCATTGCCGCCTTTAGAGAAAAAGGGATATGGAAAATTGGCGTAGAGTAAATGGAAATTGAGAATGGAGAATTGAAAGTGGACAGTTATCAGTGGGCAGTGGGCGCTCTCGTAGGGACGGAAAATTTTCCGCCCGACAAAACAACCAAACCACCCCGTCATTCCTGCACCCCTCCGTCATTCCTACGCCGCCCCGTCATTGCCTGCGCCACCCCGTCATTCCTGCGCCGCCCCGTCATTCCTGCGAAAGCAGGAATCCAGTAAAACACACAAACCGGCAAGGCTTTTCCATGCTCTCAGCAGTTCTAAAAAACGATACGAATGCCCAAACCTTGCGGCTTGTTAATAACCTTAAACCGAGGCAGACAAAATGAACGAAGTAGATTATGACAGGTTAAAGAAATCATTGGATAGGCTGGTGGACAAGTACGCCGACTATCAAGAAATGGAGCAACGACCAGAATTAAGGGAATCGGACAAAGAATCGATTAAAGAATCCTTGATTCAACGCTTTGAAACTTGCTACGACACTTTATGGAAACACTTAAAAAAACATCTTTCAAATCAGGGTTTAATTGACCTGCCCAATTCGCCTATTCCAATTTTTCGATTAGCACATAAAGATTTCATCATAACCAACCTTGGCGATTGGATTGATAGGCATAGTAGCTACACCAAAACAAGAACCGATACCGCACATGACTATAGTCGGGAAAAGCAGAAAATGCCTTACCTAAAATTAGCGAATTTATTGTAGATGTTAAAGAAATTTGTCAGCGGCTAACCGAAGAATAACAATGATAAAAGAAAAACTTCTTGATCTTGATAAAAAGCAACTTGATATTCTCAAGGAAATTATCACACAACAAATTCCCGACAAAACCGTTTGGGTTTATGGCTCCCGCGTAACCTGGAAGGCAGACGAAGTTTCCGATATAGACCTTGCCGTTTTTGATTGCACAGATTCACAGATTTATAGGCTTAAAGAAACCCTGGAAGAAAGCGATTTGCTGTTTACCGTTGATGTGATGAACTGGGAGGAAATTCCCGATAGTTTTAGGGCGAATATTAAAAAGCAGTATGTGGTGTTGCAGGAGAAAAATACATTGGAAGGTTGGCGGGAGGTGAAGCTGGGGGATGTTGCGGAGTTATCCAAAGTTTCATGGAAAATTTATGACGAGCCGTTTCCGTATATTGGACTTGAGCATATAAATGAAAACAAGTTGAGACTAAATAGCATCGGTGATTCAAGTTCAGTGGCAAGCAATAAATACAGGTTTAAGGCTGGCGATATACTCTTTGGGAAATTGCGCCCTTATTTCCGAAAAGTAGTGTTGGCAAAATTTGATGGTATTTGTTCAACTGATATTTGGGTAGTTAAGCCTAAGGGGGAAACAGACAACGTGTTTCTTTTTTATTTCTTCGCAAATACTGCTCTGGTGGATATTTCTTATTCCTCATCAAGCGGAACAAGAATGCCAAGAGCCGATTGGACGTTTCTTTCAGAGACTTCATGGAACCTCCCCCCGCTTCCCGAACAAAAAGCCATTGCCGAAGTATTATCCAGCCTAGACGACAAAATAGACCTGCTCCACCGCCAAAACAAAACCCTGGAAGACATGGCACAAACCCTGTTCCGCCAATGGTTTGTCGAACAAGCCGATGCGGGTTGGGAGGAACAGCCATTGGATAAAATAGCCGATTATCTAAATGGTTTGGCTTGCCAAAAATATCCAGCCAAAAATGAAGTTGATAAGCTACCTGTTTTGAAAATAAAGGAATTAAGGAGTGGCTTTACTGAACATTCAGACTGGGTAACATCAAAGGTAGACCTAATTACCACTATAGATAAGTCGCTCTACCCCGTATATAATCACAGTCTATCTATTTAATTCGTAAGGGGGTATGTCATGGCGCGTAATAAGGTGCAATTCCAGAAAGGGGTTAGCTTGAACGATTTTATCAAACAGTACGGTACCGAAGACCAGTGCTTCGATGCGCTTTATGCTTGGCGGTGGCCCAAAGGGTTTCAGTGTCCGGCCTGTGGTCACGACAAGTGCTGCCAGTTGACCATCCGTAAACTTCAGCAGTGCAATCGCTGCAATCGCCAGACATCACTGACGGCTGGAACGATCTTTGAATCCACCAAACTACCACTCACGCTATGGTTCCAGGGTATCTATCTGATTACACAGGACAAGAAAGGCATCTCGGCCATGAAACTGCATCGTCACCTGGGTATTTCCTACAATGCCGCTTGGCGAATGAAGCACAAGCTTATGCAGGTGATGATGGAGCGGGATCACAATAACAAACTATCCGGGTTGATTGAATTGGATGATGCTTACTTGGGCGGCGAGCGTAGCGGGTGCAAGCCGGGACGTGGTGCTGCCGGTAAGACGCCTTTTGTGGCGGCGGTGGAGACCACCGCCGAACATTGCCCAATTCGGGTTAAGTTATCGGTCGTAAAGGGTTTCCGCACAGAAGCGATTAAGTCATGGAGTCAGCAACATCTGACCGAGGGCAGTACCGTTATCTCCGATGGTTTGGCGTGCTTTAATGCCGTTGTCGAGGCCGGTTGCTTGCATGACAAGATTGTGTGCGGCGGCGGGAGAGGGTCTGTCGAAAAACCTGAGTTCTATTGGGTCAATACGATTCTGGGTAACTTAAAGAGTTCCTTACGCAGTACCTATCATGCTATTCGACCTAAATACGCTCAGCGATACTTGTCGGAATTTCAGTATCGTTTCAATCGTCGTTTTGATTTGAACGACCTCATTCCCAGGCTTGCTTGTGCGGCACTCAGAACGCCACCGATGCCGGAAAAGCTGCTGAAGATAGGCTTATGTTAGATGGTAATTAGGAAGGTAGATGAAAAGTATATTATTGAGTTTGGAGACGTGATTTTCTCATGGTCAGGAAGCCTAATGCTTAAAATATGGAACGGACAAAACTGCGTCCTGAATCAGCATTTATTTAAGGTTACATCCAATGAATATCCAAAATGGTTTTATTATTTCTGGACAAAACATCATTTGGAAAAGTTTATTGCTATCGCTAACAGTAAAGCAACAACAATGGGGCATATCAAAAGGGGCGACCTATCAAACTCATTGGTTTTAATCCCCGCAAGTAAAGAATTATCAAAGATGAATAGACAAATAACCCCAGTATTGGATAAAATTGTTTCCAACGAAGCACAAATCAACACCCTTGAAAACCTGCGCGATATTTTATTGCCCAAGCTTATGAGTGGGAGTGTATGTATAAATAAAATTGAGGTTTTTTATGAATAGACAAAATATACCACGTAATATACAGAAGAAAATTTACTACGAGTCCTGCGGGTACTGTATGAATCCATCCTGCAACTTTAATCTTTCTGAAAATAACTGCGGTGAAATAGCACACATTATATCTGTCTCAGATGGGGGCGATGATTCAGAGAAAAATTTAATACACCTTTGTTCAAACTGCCATGCAATATTTGATAAGAACACAAATAATTGGAAAGTCGATGACGTACGAGATTGGAAAAAAAATAGACAGGAAATGATAGAAGGTCAATTTGCTCTAGACGCTTCTGATTTTGAACATCTAAAAAGATTGGTTATTCCATTGTTGAATAGTAATAAAAAAAATTTTGAAGACTATGGACCACACAATGAAAGCAATTTTTTATTATGGAAAAAATTTGAGTCTAAAATTATTTCCAACAATAGAAAGATTGAATTATTACTAAACAAAAATATAAACCTTCTACATGGTGGAAACAAAAAAATTGTTGAAATATTTATACAACACTCCCACGAATTTGTGAATACTAGAGATGATTCTCCTGCAGTTAGGGAAGTTCTGTTTCCTGAAGAGATTCTTTCCATATTCGGGTTGAAAGAGGTTAATAGTGGTATTGTTAACAATTTGTCGGCATTGCAAAATTTCATATCATATGTACAAAAAGAGCATAGATATATAGGTCTTGATTTACTAACTAACCCTCCAGTGCTGAAATACAAAGCTCGGGGAGGAGCAGAAGTCGAGTGGAACCTCACTAATACACCACACATAAATCAAGAGCTGTTCAATGGCTTTTTTTTCAGACCAAAAAATAATGTTATTAGGTTAGAAAGTTTGATATTTTTTTTAAGATGGATTGATGATAAAAATATTAAATATGAATTTAATAAACTTCCTGATTTATCTCGATTAATGCTAAATGATGACTATGAAGTGCAACTATTTTATGAATATATACTATCTGTATCTTGTTTGCATAACAAAGAATCCAAAAATTTGATATGTGTAAATTTACATATTTGGAACGGTGCTCCATGTACGGAAGAGGCTATAAAATATGCTAAAAATTTCAATATGAAATTGCTTAACCAAAATGAGTTTTTTCAGTTCGCTCATAAATATATTAAATGATAAATTTTCTATTACAAGAAAAAGATAATATTCTTAAATTTTGGAAAAGAATTTATATTTTTGGATCTTTCATAACTTCAGATAACCCAAATGATATTGATATTCTGCTAGTGTATGAGTCTATAAATTTATCACAATCTAAAATTGAGCTAGAGAAATTAAAGTTTTTCTTATCACATAACTTCAGCCAATTAGAGTTTGATTTTCTATTATTAAGCACATCTGAAATAAAACAAACACAGTTTCTAAAACAAGTTAAATATAAACAAATAAAGTAGGTTTTTAGTATGTAATCATTAACAAATACAGCATTTAAAATTTAGCCAAAACATTATATGCAGAGGCAGGGAATATGGAAATGATAGAAAAATGCGAAGAGGTAATAGCACGCTTACAGAAATTGATAACCCCGCAATAACTCGCAAGTGTAGCTGATGCCGCGTCAACCACAAGCAGGCAGGACTGAAATCCCGTTACATTTGAAAACCCTTGCGGCTTTGTGTGTTTTACTGGATTCCTGCTTTCGCAGGAATGACGGGGCGGTGCAGGAATGACGGGGCGGTGCAGGAATGACGGGGCGGTGCAGGAATGACGAATATTGGATTTTTGCACAGTCTCTTTAGCACTTGCAAAGAATTATCACTATTCAAGCAGCCAGCTTAAAGATATTGAAAAACTCATTGCGGAGCATAAAGATGAAATCATTAGCGCATGGGGGAAATACTTCAAAAGCTGAAGTGACCCATATTTCTCTGCATGGAGTATGGCTGCTTTCATCAAGCGGCAAAGAACTGTTTATGTCTTATGATGATTTTCCCTGGTTTAAGGATCAACCCGTAAAAGCAATCTACCATGTAGAAGAACAATCCACCGGTCATTTCTACTGGCCTGATATTGATATAGACCTTAGTGAAAATATCATAGAAAACCCTCATCACTACCCCTATAAAGCATCCCCTAAAACCCAACCGGACGCATAAATTTGCCACCGTTTTGGTCGTTAGATTGACAACAAGGGTATCTCATACACGGCGGTTTTCCGTGCGCGACCTGCCAGTATTCACGAAAAAATCCTAATAAAGAGAGACACCCATAATGCAAACTGTGCAAACAATAGAGTTGCATACAAACATATGCACGGGTACAATAATAAGTACATTGAGGGTACATATTATAATGCACACATTAAGTTATTCTGCATTCCGCGCTCACCTTGCGGGGACATTAGACAAAGTGAACGAGGATCACAAGCCAATCCAGATCACTCGGCAAAACGGCAAACCTGCGGTGGTGATGAGCCTGGAAGACTTTCAAGCATACGAAGAAACAGCTTACCTTATGGCCAGCCCGAAAAATGCCGAGCGACTCAACCAAGCGATTGCAGAAGTGGATGCGGGTAAAATGGTGCGGCACGAGATAATTGGCACGAACTAATTGAGATGATCTTGTCCTGGGCTGAAAAAGCGTGGGAGGATTATCTATATTGGCAACAAACCAATCGGAAGGTTCTCAAGCGCATCAATGTGCTCATTAAAGACATTCAGCGTCAATCGTTCGATGGGATTGGATGCCCTGAGCCGTTAAAACACAATTGGGCTGGTTACTGGTCGCGGCGTATTGACCGTGAACATCGCCTAGTTTATAAGGTGGCGGATAATGTGATCGTTATTGTCCAGTGCCGCTATCATTATTAGGATGTATTTACGTTTAAGAGGCTATTTTCCTTCTGGGTATCCCTGCTAAACTGTCTTTTCCGCGATTGCGGTGTCAGCCCTCGCATTTTATATATTCATGGCAAATCCTCGCGTATGTCATATGTACTGCGGTTTCCGTGCAGGTTCTCCTTTGATCGCCGAAGAGCATTTACATGGATAGACAAGAGGATTGGTGCGGTATCAGCCGCACTTCCGAAGCTGCGGGCGCAGGAATCCAGTCAAGTATTCTTATCAAAACCTAACCGTCATTTTCAATTTTCAATTATCAATTATCAATTATCAGCAACTCATTTCAGTCTTGACTGCTTTACGATATTGCATAAAATAGTCAGACTTGCACTTATGAATTGAATTCGATTTCTAATAAACTTGGAGAAAAATATGAAGGCTAATATAGTTATTGAAAAAGACAACCATGGCTACTATGCGTTCTGTCCTGAAATGAAAGGATGTCACACGCAAGGGAATACCCTATAAATCAATCATTTATTAGGGTTGACCGTCGAAGTCAAGGGCGAAAGGAATAGATGAGAATGTAGATTATTAAGCGTTGCCCAAAATGGTCTTGACATGCGAAATGCCGGAATCGTTCTCAATAATCTTCACTATTGGTGTATTCATCAATGAGATTGTATAGGAATGATGGACGCACAGAATGGCATTCTGCATATCTTGATCAGACTCAAAATCGATAATTTCTAATCCAGCCTGCTTGCATTCTTCTCTATGAAGATGCCGACCATGGTTCATGTTTATTTCCGCATCGGTTAAGAAATTCACAATAGCGGCTGCTTTTTTCTCTCTGTCAGGATCATCTTTGAGCATAGAGGACAGGAGTGCTTTTTTTCCAATTTCTTTTGACCAATCGATCGCATGTTGGCATGTGGATAAAAATGTCGGCGGTATTTGCTCTAAAATAGGTCGCCAGATATGTATTTTTTGTGGGTCTTGTTTGATTTCTTCCCATGCTTTATCGAATTCTCTGAGAACAAGTTGTGCTGGTTGCAAGCCAAACTGAGGATCGATAGGGCCTAGATTGCTGTGTAATCCCATCCAAATTTCTTTGCCAGCTAATGCAATCATCGTGCCGCCAGACATACTCAACTGAGGCACAAAGACCCTAATGTCCGAACCAAACTTTGCTGCTATGTAATGCATAATCGACTCTGTAGCAGCTACCGCGCCACCAGGAGAGTGAATAAATAGATCGAGTCCCTTGCTGAAATCCATTTTATAGAAACAAGCCATAAAGCCGCTCTTGTCTTCATCGTCTATGGAAACTGCGTTATGATAACCTGCTTTTTGTAGCCAGCCGCTATAATACGCAACGACATTTCTACCGGTACGTTCCGCAAATTCTCTTAAATATCTATGCCTTACGGCATCGTGAGGATTCTTTGCATTGCGTGCGGTTTCTTCAACCTCATGAAAAATGTCATTCCAATTAGACATTGGTTGATTTGACTACCGATGCCGCCCGCACACGAGTGGGTACATATTGATTAGCTTTCGCAAAGAGACTTCTGGGAGAGGGTGAACAATGGTTGCCATCGACAATCTCTTTGAGTGCCTTATCACGGTCATATTCCGGAATTTGATATTGTTCAATTCGTTTAGCGTACGGTCTCTCTTGGCCAGAAGTGTTGTGTTTTGTAGTCATGGGATGCTCCAGTTGGGTTAATTGATATGTGCAGCTGAAAGAGAATAGCAATATTCTCCTGTCAGGCGAATATCCCTCATAATCTACCCTATTTGCCCATAAATGTCATCGATAAATGACACCCGCAACCGACCTACACTTAACGTAGCAGTTTTACAGAACCTCGGGGAACGCAGTGAAGGCTCAAATATGGACGGCGGTTTCAATGTATGTGCTCATAATAGCCATTATAAAGAAGCGGCTCAATCTGGATGCTTCTCTCTGCACATTGTTACATATATTTCCGACCACTCTTTTCGAGAAAATCTCTTTAAACATGGGCTTTCTCGACAAATCACATGGCACTGAAAATAATATGTTTTCTAACCAACTGAATTTATTCAATAATTAGCCGGACACTAGTGAACTACGGCTATAAAAAGTTTCTGATTATCTTTCTGTTCATCAAGGGAAAAACCAGCTTGAGCATCAACCAAGATAAAATTGCGGCCGAAAACCGCTGGGACGGCTTGCATGGGGTGATTACCAATGTGTCCGGCACGCCGCATTATTGGAGCGATATTGGAATTGGAGATTACGGTTTGTATTTTTTGCGAGATAAAGAAAAAAGAGAGGTTGATTTTTTAGTCGCCAAAGATGGCGTGCCCTGATTTATCGCGGAAGTCAAATCCACTATGGAGCAACCACTTTCCAGCAGTCTGAAGGTGTTTGCAAAACAGCTCAAGGCACAACATGTGTTTCAGGTCGGGATTGACGGCGTGTTTATTGATAAAAATATCTTTGACATAACACGCCCAATAATCGTGCCCGCCAAAACTTTTTTATCGCAACTGGTGTAAGCAAATAATGTGCTCATGAAACTCACCGAATTTGACCTTGAAACCTTGAAAAGTTGGCATTGAAAACCATGCCATAGTCGTCCTCGAATAGTAGGTAGCCATTTAACACATGAGCAACCGGGGTGGGAAAATCTTGCCGATGTTGTGTTGCGCGCGGCTTCAAAGCCCGATAGATAAACTCAACCCGACACCTTCGCAAAAGCGTTACGGTGTATTGAAGGTAGCAATACCTTATAATCAATAATCAATGTCAGCGTCAGAGGCGCACATTCAACATTGGGAGAATAGTTGACCTTAAAAGAAATTGAAGATGATGCTTTACAGCTATCTGAACATGAAAGAGCGGCACTTGCACAGAAACTTCTGCTAAGTCTTGATGTGCCAAGTATGGAAGAAATGGCAGAAGATTGGCTAGTTGAAGCGAGCCGTCGAGCCAAAGAACTTGATGCAGGCATTGTACAACCAATACCTGCAGAGGAAGTCAGCCTAAAAGCCCAAGCCTTGCTTAGGTGAAATACTTCTTTCATCCTGCAGCAGAGGCTTAACACCTTGAATCTGTTGCATATTTTGAGTCAAAACGCCTCGGCCTTGGTGCTTCATACCTGTTTGAATTTGCAAACACCATGGGTGCTGCTTGTAATTCGCCACATAGCTACCCGATTGCAAATCAACCTGATAGTCGGCGAATCCGAATGAATAAGCTTCCGTTCTCCATCCTGTTTCGTGAATGCTCGGGCACCGTACACGTCTTGGCGGTTGCTCACAACCAGCGGCGTCCGCAATACTGGCTAGGCAGGCTTTAACAACGGTTGATAACCTAACCGTCATTATCAATTTTCAATTTTCAATTTTCAATTCACCAACCATTCACCACCACAAACTTATTTCAGTCTTGACTATTTTACGATAGCACATAAAATAGTCGAATAGATAGGCAGGATAGATAAGAGGATTGGCGCGGTATCAGCCGCGCTTCCGAAGCTGCTTTCGCAGGAACGAAGCATATTGGAGTTTTTGCACAGTCTCTTGTGCGGGAAATGACGGGGTGCGAAAACAGGAGTCCAGCGACTAACGCCCGAAACGGACAGTTCCCCCGTCGTCATTCCTGCGCAAGCAGGAATCCAGTCAAATAAATATTCTTATCAAAACCTAACCGTCATTATCAATTCACCAACCATTCACCACCAGCAACTCATTTCAGTCTTGACTGCTTTACGATATTGCATAAAATAGTCAGACTTGCACTTATGAATTGAATTCGATTTCTAATAAACTTGGAGAAAAATATGAAGGCTAATGTAGTTATCGAAAAAGACAACCATGGCTACTATGCGTTCTGTCCTGAAATGAAAGGATGTCACACGCAAGGGAATACCCTTGAAGAGGTATTACAAAATATTCGGGAAGCAATAGAGCTTTATCTTGAAACATTGTCTGCCGAAGAAAAAGAATTTTGCTTGAGCAAAGAAATATTAACCACTTCGTTAGAGGTGTCGCTTGCCTAAACTTCCAGGATTAACAGCGGAACAAGCAGAAAAAATGTTGCTCCAAAAAAGGTTCAAGCATGTTAGAAGCAAAGGGAGTCATCGCATTTATCAAAAGGGGCTGATAGATTTGTAATTCCTTTTCATGACGGGAAAATATTGCATCCCAAGATAACAAAGAACCTTATTGAACTTATTGAAAACAATACCTAACAAGGCGCTGCACCTGACCGTAAAAACACCCCTTGTCGCTTTTTACATCAGGTGAACTTAAACATTATGGCAATCAAAACGTTGATAGCCAATCCACGCGGAAGAAGACCGTAAATAGACCACGGTTTATGCCGTCATTTTCAATTTTCAATTTTCAATTTTCAATTCACCAACCATTCACCACCACAAACTTATTTCAGTCTTGACTATTTTACGATAGCACATAAAATGGTCAGATGGATAGACAGTATAAAAACACCCTTGCCACGCATTTTGCCAGCCATCGTCAGATCGCGGTGGTATCTGGTGCGCGTCAAGTGGGTAAAACGACTTTGGCGTGCGCTATGCGTGGCGAGCAGGACACTTGTTACTTGAACTGGGATGATTTCGATGACCGTGAACTGTTGCTACAGGGCACAAAAGCAATCGCACAACATATCGGCTTGGAGCAGTTACAGGCGCATCCGCCGTTGGTGGTGCTGGATGAAATTCATAAATTCGCTCACTGGAAACAACTGCTCAAAGGCTTTTATGACAAATATCAGGGGCAGTGTCATATTTTGCTAACCGGGAGTGCCCGAATGGATGTCTATAAAAAAGGCGGTGACAGCCTGATGGGGCGGTATTTTAACTACCGTTTACATCCGCTTTCTGTGCGCGAAGTCATCGCCAACATTGGCATGGAAGGTAGCACTGAAATACAGCGACAACAGGCGTTGGCGGAGCAGGATTTTACAGCATTATTGGTCTGGGGCGGGTTTCCAGAGCCTTTTCTTAAAAGAGATAGACGGTTTTTTAACCGCTGGAGCAAACTACGCCAACAGCAGTTATTACAAGAAGATATTCGTGAGTTGACCAAAATTCAGGAACTGGGACAGCTCGAAATGCTGGCAATTTTGCTTAAAAATCAAGTCGGTCAGCTAACAGCTTATAGCAGTTTGGCAAAAAAAGTATGGGTATCGGTGGATACGGTGCGCCGCTGGCTGGGCGTTTTAGAGGCGATGTATTATTGCTATGCAATCCGCCCGTGGACAAAAAATATCACGCGCTCATTGTTAAAGGAGCCTAAATACTATCTGTGGGATTGGTCGCAATGCACGGATGTCGGCGCCAGAAATGAAAATTTTATTGCTTCACATTTGTTAAAAGCGGTGCATTATTGGAGCGATACTGGGCTTGGAGATTACGGTTTATATTTTCTGCGAGATAAAGAAAAAAGAGAAGTTGATTTTTTAGTCGCCAAAGATGGCGTGCCGTGGTTTATCGTGGAAGTCAAATCCACTATGGAGCAACCGCTTTCCAGCAGTCTGAAGGTGTTTGCAAAACAGCTCAATGTGCGGCATGTGTTTCAGGTCGGGATTGACGGCACGTTTATTGATAAAAATGTCTTTGACATAAAACGCCCGATAATCGTACCCGCCAAAACCTTTTTATCGCAACTGGTGTAGGCAAATAATGTACTGAGCAAACTCACCGAATTTGACCTTGAGAAATTGGCATTAAGAGATTGACATTGAAAACTATACCATCGTCCTCGCCCTCGAATAGCAGGCAGCCATTTAACACATGAGCAACCAAGTTTTGATGTACCAAGAAGTGCGGATTGGGACTACAAGCCCCTGCTGATAGCGTTACATGAGGGGAACCCTTGCGGGTTTGTGTGTTTTACTGGATTCCTGCTTGCGAGACTGTGCAAAAACTCAACATTCGTCATTCCCGCACCACCCCGTCATTCCTGCGAAGGAGACTGTGCAACAAACGCCGACTCACCAACCCACCATTGAGCATTTTGAGTCCTGTACGGGTAAAAAAGGATTCTTATGAAAAGCCGGCAGGTGAAATAAGCTTGTTTATTGCAAAAATAAGCATTTCTGGCATAAACCATCGAATAGTGGACGCAAAAAGAAAGATGTCGCTTGATTTCTTCCATTACGGCTTCAATATTGCCTGCTTTTATAGCCAATAACAGCTTATTGAACAGCATGGTGCCTAACATGTTCAAAACACGCTTAAAGTTATAGCAAAACATAATCAATGCATTTTCTCCTGATACTTTTTCTTTGCCTCTGACCAGGTAGTGATCCCAGCCTAATGACCTCTTTATGGTGCCAAAAGGATGCTCCACAATCGCCCCTCTTCTTTTGCTAATCGCCTTGGCTGATTCTGTTTGCATTACCTCACCATAGGCTTGTAAAAAGGCTTCATGTTCCCAGCGCCATATTCTTCGGTGAGGTGTTTGCTTTGCCAGGCACTCGCTACGCAAAGGGCAAGCCTTGCAATCTAGGGCACTGGTGCTGTAAATAAACCCAAGCTTGCCTTTGGATAGGCTTGGGCTTGCTGTTTTTGTCAGTGTTTTGTTGTTGGGGCAGGTGTATTCGTCTTGCTCCTCGTTATAGACAAAATCCTCTTTAGTATATCTGCCCGTTTTCTTTTGTTTCTGTTGCGTATCAATTGGCGGGATGATTGGGTAGATTTTGTCATCAACACAGTTCTTTATCTCTTTTGCACTGTGATAGCCCTTGTCGGCAACCACAGCCAAAGTCTTAAGGGCTAAGGTTTCTTTCGCCTGACTTGCCATCTGATGCAACTGCTGTGCGTCATTGCCTTGACTTGATACATCCGTAGCAACAATCAGCTTTGCTTTGTCATCCACCACAATTTGGCAGTTATAAGCGACCAGATGATGCGCTGGTTTGCACATCAATGCGGCATCCGTGTGTTATGTTGCTTCTTGTCCAATTGCTCTAAGGTATTCAAATCCTCTTCCAGCTTTTGTTTGCGCTCTTTAAGTGCTTGTATTTTATCAATCAAATCAGGATCATCCAGAGTCTGTTCCGGTTCCTCCTGCTGGTCTGTGGTGTTTAATAAGTTCAGGTAGTCCTCAATAGCCTGCGTTACCCTGGCTATTTTTTTATCCACAGTGGCTTTAACAATCAAGGTATTTTTGGACGCATTGGCTCGCAAAAACGCCCCATCCAGTGCCACTAATTGACCTTCAATGAGATTGATGTTTTGGCACAGCAAAACAAATTCCTTAAACGTATTCTTGAGTGCTGCGGCATTATTTTTTTTAAAATTCGCAATCGTCTTATAGGTGGGCTTTAAGCCTTGCAATAACCAGATAAGCCCGATATTTCTATGGGTTTCCCGAGCCAGATGGCGGGAACTTCTTATTTTATTGGTATAGCCGTAAATGTAGAGTTTCAGCATCAATTTTGGGCAAAAGGCGGGGCGGCCATTGTTGTTTTTGTCGCTATATCTTGTCTTAAAGCCCAAGGCATCAACCTCTAAACTATCCACATAGGCATCAATGGCACGAACACCCGCATCCTCGCTGACATAATCCTCTAGCCGCTCTGGGAATAACAGTTGTTGCTGGCGATTTAAACCGTGTATGTAATCACTCATAAAGCCTCTGTTTAATGATTAGAATCAGTTAGTTATGTTCGTTATTGTATCATAATTGAGTCAGGTTTTGGATGTTTATTACTGTAATTATTGGGTATTTTTACAGAGGCGGTGTATCGGCTTAAAATACCAGCAAGGTCGGTGAATTAGGGCAGTAATGAGAATGTGACCAGGGGTGGTGGTTTTTTGCACAGTCTCTTGCGCAGGAATGACGAATATGGGGTTTTTACGCAGTCTCTATACGGCGAATCCGAATGAATAAGTTTCCGTTCTCCATCCTGTTTCGTGAATGCTCGGGCACCGGGTACGTCTGGCGGTTGCTCACAACCGGCGGCATCCGCAATACTGGCCAAGCAGGCTTTAACAATGCCAAATAACTCGATTGCACAGCAAAAACACCGTGAATAGACTCCATTTTATGTTGCCTATTCACTAATTATTGCTATTTTTTAGTGAATATATGATAATCATGCGATGCCGACTTCCCAGCCAGCGAGAAAAAAGATTGCTACTTTGCGAGCAGAATATACTGCCTTAAAAGCGGGCAAAGAATCTCTTTTAGCCATGATTGACGAGGTGGAAACCCCGGAGAATGTCTATAACTCCAACGCCATAGAAAACTCCACCTTGACACTGAAGGAAACCGAGAAAATTTTGCTGGAGATGGTGTTGTCCCGTGATGTGTCCGTGCGCGAGGTGTTTGAGGCACAAAATCTGAATCGGGTTATCGCTTACAAACGCAATAAAGCCCAAAGTGAGCCAATCAGTGAACATCTGCTATTGCTATTGCACAATATGCTGATCGGTGGCATCGATGATTCTATCGCCGGCCGATTTCGCCAGAAAAATGAGTTTGTGCGAGTGGGTACGCATATCGCTCCAGCACCAGAACATGTCGGGCGAATGATTGAAAACATTTTATTTGCTTATACAAATGATCTGGATCATTATTTTTTAGATAAGATTGCCCAGTTTCATTTGGATTTTGAAACCATTCATCCATTTTGTGATGGCAATGGTCGCATCGGTCGGGTGCTTATTAACTTTCAGTTGCTGAGCTTGGGGTTTCCTCGTGTGATTATTCGCAACAAAGAGAAAAACACCTATTACCGGGCATTTGCTGATTACCGCGAAAAAAAGCAGCCGAAAACTATGGAAAAAATACTGGCATTGGCTTTGCTGGAATCTCTGCATAAGCGCACGAGCTATTTAAGAGGAGCAAATATCATCCGTTTGTCCGATTACATCAAACAAAATAAACTTTCCGCACCAGCTTTTACCAACGCCGCTCGTCGCCAGACTATTCCTGCCTTTCGGGAAAAAGAAATATGGAAAATCGCTCAAAATTATCAACCCGGATAAGCCGATGACTAAACTCACCGAAGCAGACCTTGAAAGTTTTGCCATCGCCCTCCTTGAAGAATCAAGAGGTCTTAAAAAATTCTTAAAATTGGCTGTCCTAGACACGGTCCGTTCGGATGTGTTCGAGTTATATAAGCAGTAATAATGGTTTATGGTGATATTTAGCGTCTATCAGGGGTGTTACGGGGTTGACTATATTTAGTATGTTTTATATATTTATGCTCAATACTATATTTATGGAATATGCTAATGTCTGATTTCAAGAACCCGTTTCGCCCCGGCGCAGGACATACCCCACCTTACCTTGCTGGACGACAGCACGAGCGTAAAGAGTTTTTACGGCTACTAAACCAGGAACGCATCCTTGATAATATGGTGCTTACCGGGTTACGAGGCGTAGGTAAAACAGTACTGCTAGAAACCTTTAAGCCCTTGGCAATCAGTCAGGGCTGGTTGTGGGCTGGAACCGATCTTTCTGAGTCAGCGAGTGTCAATGAAGACAATATTGCCGTTCGGCTTTGTACAGATATTTCCATTATCACGTCCGACCTGGTGATAGATAGCAGAGAGGTCCAAAAACTGGGGTTTAGTGGAAGTGTAGAAAAAATCGAGCATACCCTGGATTATCAAACGTTGTTTGGCATTTATAATTCCACGCCCGGTCTTGCCTTGGATAAACTCAAAACAGTTCTGGAAACTGCATGGCGCGTTCTTTCTGTTGCCGCTCGGCCTAAAGGCATCATTTTTGCCTATGATGAAGCGCAAAATCTGTCTAACCAGGCACAAAAGGAGCAATTCCCACTCGCATTGTTGCTGGATACGTTTCAATCACTACAGAGGATGGGGATGCCTCTGATGTTGGTACTCACGGGTTTGCCAACATTGTTTCCAAGGCTTGTTGAAGCCAGAACATTTTCGGAAAGAATGTTTCGCGTTGTATTTCTGCAAAGTTTAGGGCCTGAAGAAAGCAGGGATGCGGTTCACAAACCAATTGAAGATGAGAATTGCCCGGTAAAATTAAATGATGAGTCGGTTCAGACAATAATTGAACTGTCTGGAGGATATCCCTATTTCATCCAATTTATTTGTCGAGAAGTATACGATGCTTTTATACAGAAGATTAGTAGAGGAGACCAGGCATCAGTGCCAGTGAAGGAGATAGAGCAAAAATTGGATACAGACTTTTTTTCCGGGCGTTGGTCCCGCGCTACAGATAGACAGAGAGAATTGTTGGCCGTAATTGCTACTATAAATAACTGCGAAGATGAATTCACGGTTCAAGAAGCTGTGGATGCATCAAAAAAAATGCTTTCGAAACCGTTCAGTAATAGTCATATTCATCAGATGCTTGTTGCGCTAAGCGATCAGGGGCTTATTTTTAAAAACAGGCATGGAAAGTATTCTTTTGCTGTTCCTTTAATGGGCAAGTTTATTTCTCGGCAAGGTCTGGTTACATAGACGAGTCGTTATCAATTTAATACTTTTTACACCCATGACGGCGATGCTTCGCCTCTTAGGTTTTTTGGAATTCACGACAATGGAAGTGCGGTATGATTGCTAGAAAGGCGGAACTAAAGAGACTGTGCAAAAAATTTAATATTCGTCATTCCTGCACCCCTCCGTCATTCCTGCGAAAGCAGGAATCTAGTAAAACACACAAACCCGCAAGGGTTTTCCGCCAGTAATGCGACCTAGCGAAGGTTTCTTGCACAGTCTCTAAAGTCCCGCTTCCGAAGCATAAGGCAATTAGATGGCTGTGTTAATCTAACTTGTTATCGTTACAAAATATCCTAAAAGAAGATGACCAAACTCACCGAAGCAGCTCTTGAAAGTGTTGCCATAAAACTCCTCGAAGAGCAGGGCTACAGCCACCTAACGCCCGAGCAACAAGGGCGGGGAAACCTTGCCGATGTTGTGTTGCGTGCGCGGCTTCAAAGTGCGATTGATAAACTCAACCCTGATATTCCCGCAAGCGCACAAGAACAGGCATTGCGGGAAGTGTTGAATGTGTCGGAGCAAAACCTGATTGACAGCAATCAGGCATTCCATCAGATGCTGACCGATGGCGTCGGTGTGGAATATCAGAAAAACGGCAACACAGTCGGCGGTAAAGTGTGGCTGGTTGATTTTAAAAATCCATTCAATAATGAATTTCTGGTATGCGATCAATTCAGCGTAAGCGATAACAACATCACCCGCCGACCTGATCTTGTGCTGTTGGTCAATGGCTTGCCGTTGGTGGTGATTGAGCTTAAAAACCCAGCGGATGAAAAGGCGACGGTTAAAAAAGCCTTTACCCAACTACAAAATTATAAAACCGCTATCCCCGCCTTGTTTTGTTATAACGGCGTTTTGGTTGCCTCCGATGGACTGGATGCCAAAATGGGTTCACTAAGTGCTGAATGGTCTCGCTTTATTGCCTGGAAAACCGTTGACGGTAGCAAAGAAGACCCGCGCACCACGCCACAAATAGAAACCCTGATAAAAGGACTGTTGCGCCCCGATGTACTGCTGGATTTGATTAAGCAGTTTTCAGTGTTTGAGAAAACCAAAAAAGAAGATGCTAACAGCGGTTTGATTAGCACCGAAACGATTAAAAAAATTGCCGCCTATCATCAATACCACGCCGTCAACAAGGCGGTGCAGTCCACTATTCGCGCCATACAGATACCAATGGTGAAAGAAGAGCCTAGCAAGTACGGTTTGCCGACCATTGACAACCAGCCGATAGGCGATAAGAAAGTGGGCATTATCTGGCATACGCAAGGCAGCGGCAAATCGCTCTCGATGGTGTTTTATGCGGGCAAGCTCATTATCAATGAACAATTAGGCAATCCGACCATCGTGGTGATGACCGACCGCAACGACCTTGACGACCAGTTATTTGAAACCTTCGCCAACAGCAAACAATTATTACGACAAACGCCGGTGCAGGCGAGCAGTCGCGCAGACCTGAAAATGCTTTTACAAACTGCTGGCGGCGGCATTGTGTTTACCACCATTCAGAAATTTTCACCCGAAGCAGTCAATGACCCCCAATCTATCAATGAAAAAGAGGGGGATTTTGACTTGCTGTCCGCACGCAGCAATATCATTGTCATGGCGGATGAGGCGCACCGTTCGCAATACGGTTTTGGCGCGAAAACCTTGATGAAAAATGAACATGCAGTGACAAAATATGGCTTTGCGAAATATCTCAGAGATGCACTGCCCAATTCCTCATTTATTGGCTTCACTGCCACACCGGTTGAAAAGGAAGACGCTTCAACGCCGGCTGTGTTTGGTAACTACATTGATGTTTACGATATTGAACAGGCGGTCAAAGACGGTGCCACCGTGCGTATTTATTATGAATCGCGCCTCGTTAAAGTACATCTAAAAGAGGAAGGCAAGGCAAATATAGACGCTGAAATAGAACAGATAACCGAAAATGCGGCAACGTCTGCCACAGAAAAAGCCAAAGCAAAATGGACGCAGGTGGAGGCAATAGTCGGGCATAAAGAACGCCTACAAGTGCTTGCAAAAGATATTAGCTGCCACTTTGAAGCGCGCCGCGAAGCCTTTGTCGGCAAGGGCATGATTGTCTGCATGAGCCGCCGCATCGCGGTTGAATTATATGCGGAAATGATCAAACTGCGCCCGGATTGGCATGATGCGGACAAAAGTCAGGGGCAGATAAAGGTGATTATGACTTCCAGCGCAAGCGACCCGCAAAGCTGGCAGGCGCACAACACCAGCAAAAATGACAGAAAAACGCTTGGCGACAGGTTCAAAAACCCCAGCGACCCCTTGCAACTGGTCATCGTATGCGATATGTGGTTGACTGGCTTTGACGCGCCCTGTTTGCACACCATGTACATTGACAAGTCGATGAACGGGCATAATCTGATGCAGGCAATTTCCCGCGTCAACCGCGTTTATAAGGACAAACCCGGCGGGCTTATCGTTGACTATATTGGCATTGCTACGCACTTGAAACAGGCACTCAATACTTACACCGAAAGCGGCGGCAAGGGTGCGCCTGTGCTCAAGCAATCAGAAGCCGTTGCGGTGTTGCTGGAAAAACACCAAATCGTCGCGCAGATGTTTCATGGCTTTGATTACAAACGCTATTTTTCCGCCGACACCAAAGAGAAAATGAACATCATCCTGAGCGCGCAAGAACATATTCTAGGCTTGCCAGATGGTAAAAATCGCTTTAGCAAACAAGTTGTTTTGCTGGGCAAAGCCTTTGCGCTGTCCGTACCCGCGCCTGAAGCGATGGGCATTAAAGACGAATTGGGCTTTTTCCAAGCCATCAAAGCACGCTTGGGCAAATTTGAAGCAAACGTAAACGGCAGCGGACAAAGTGATGCCGAAATAGAAACCGCCGTGCGCCAGCTTGTTGATAGTGCCATAGTGGTGGACGGTGTGATTGATATTTTCGATGCAGCCGGCATTAAAAAACCAGAAGTTGCGATTCTTTCCGATGAGTTTCTGGAAGAAATACGCCATATGAAACAAAAGAATCTGGCATTGGAACTACTCAAAAAAATTCTCGGTGATGAAATAAAAACCCGCACCAAAAAGAATCTGATCAAGAGCAAAAAACTGTCCGCTATGCTGGCTGACGCGATTAAAAAATACCACAATAATTTGTTGACCACGGCACAAGTTATCGATGAACTGATTACCATTGCCAAAGAAATAAAAGCCGCCGATAAACGCGGCGAAAATTTGGGCTTAAGCGATGATGAAATTGCGTTTTATGATGCCTTGGCGGACAATGAAAACGCCCAACAAGTGCTGGGCGATGACACTCTGCGCGCACTTGCCAGAACATTGGTCACACAAGTCAAAGTCAACACCAGCATTGACTGGACACTCAGAACAAGTGTGCGTGCCAGATTGCGCGTTATCGTCAAGCGAATTTTACGCCAATACGGCTATCCGCCGGATCAGCAACAACTGGCGACGGACAATATTTTGCAACAAGCCGAACTTTTCGCCGATGAATGGAGCGTGAAACCAGTTGTGTAAAGCCCGATGGATAGTGCGGCACATTGAAAACCAAGCTAATATTAACTAACTGCACTTCATTAGCATATAATCCGAGTATAGACAAATAGGGGCAAGCAAAATGAGTAAAGATAGCGATAGAACAGTTTGCCAGCGTAGCGATGGCAGATGGGCAGATGGACAAAAGAGAAGTATATCCAGCATAGTAATAGAAGGTTGAGTGAAGTGAAAGCATTAAATTATCCTTGCGATTTTATAGATAAATTTACCTAATTACCACTATAGATAAGTCGCTCTACCCTGTATATAATCACAGTCTATCTATTTAATTCATAAGGGGTATGTCATGGCGCGCAATAAAGTGCAATTCCAGAAAGGGGTTAGCTTGAACGATTTTATCAAGCAGTACGGTACCGAAGACCAGTGCTTCGATGCGCTTTATGCTTGGCGGTGGCCCAAAGGGTTTCAGTGTCCGGCCTGTGGTCACGACAAGTGCTGCCAGTTGACCATCCGTAAACTTCAGCAGTGCAATCGCTGCAATCGCCAGACATCACTGACGGCTGGAACGATCTTTGAATCCACCAAACTACCACTCACGCTATGGTTCCAGGGTATCTATCTGATTACACAGGACAAGAAAGGCATCTCGGCCATGAAACTGCATCGTCACCTGGGTATTTCCTACAATGCCGCTTGGCGAATGAAGCACAAGCTTATGCAGGTGATGATGGAGCGGGATCACAATAACAAACTATCCGGGTTGATTGAATTGGATGATGCTTACTTGGGCGGCGAGCGTAGCGGGTGCAAGCCGGGACGTGGTGCTGCCGGTAAGACGCCTTTTGTGGCGGCGGTGGAGACCACCGCCGAACATTGCCCAATTCGGGTTAAGTTATCGGTCGTAAAGGGTTTCCGCACAGAAGCGATTAAGTCATGGAGTCAGCAACATCTGACCGAGGGCAGTACCGTTATCTCCGATGGTTTGGCGTGCTTTAATGCCGTTGTCGAGGCCGGTTGCTTGCATGACAAGATTGTGTGCGGCGGCGGGAGAGCGTCTGTCGAAAAACCCGAGTTCTATTGGGTCAATACAATTCTGGGTAACTTAAAGAGCTCCTTACGCAGTACCTATCATGCTATTCGACCTAAATACGCTCAGCGATACTTGTCGGAATTTCAGTATCGTTTCAATCGTCGTTTTGATTTGAACGACCTCATTCCCAGGCTTGCTTGTGCGGCACTCAGAACGCCACCGATGCCGGAAAAGCTGCTGAAGATAGGCTTATGTTAGATGGTAATTAGGTAAATTTATCTGTGGGGATAGCATCGACATAATGAAACGCATTCCAAATGACAGTGTCGATTTAATTGTTACATCTCCTCCGTACAATTTAAAAAACTCAACTGGCAATGGGATGAAAGATGGCCGAGGGGGGAAATGGTCAAATGCAGCACTTGTTGATGGCTATTCTCATTATAATGATAATATTCCACATGAAGAATATGCAGAATGGCAAAGGCAATGCCTGGTAGAAATGTTGCGCATTATTCCTGAAGATGGAGCGATATTTTATAACCATAAATGGCGTGTGCAGGCGGGGCTACTACAAGACAGGAATGATATAGTTTCCGAGTTTCCCATTAGACAAATAATTATATGGAGAAGAAAAGGCGGGATTAACTTTAATCCCGGATATTTCCTTCCAACTTACGAGGTTATCTACCTTATAGCCAAACCAAAATTCAAGTTAGCGAAGCAAGCCAATGCGCATGGTGATGTATGGGAGTTTAATCAAGAAAGCAAAAACAAACATCCCGCTCCATTTCCAGTTGATTTGATTGAAAGAATTATTTCATCAACTAATGCCAAGATAATCCTGGATCCATTTATGGGTTCTGGGACAACCGCATTAGCCGCAAAGAAACTTGATAGGCAATTCGTTGGCATAGATATTTCTCCAGAATACTGTGAAATAGCACGACAACGAATAGAACACCCTCATTCTACTTTAATGCCGGAGAACACAAAAAAACAACAAGAAACTTTGTTTGACCATGTATAATTCAAATGAAAACATATACAAAAAAGAGTTTAATCGAAGCATTAAAAGAAATCCGCCACAAAGGTTAGATTCCGACAGGCCGTAGAAATAACGATGGCGGCATCGGCAATACACTGGAGGATTTGTTAGGCATTGAAGAAAACAATTTGCCTCTACCGAATGCGGCTGAATGGGAGTTGAAATCTCAAAAGAAAGGCACGACATCTTTGGTTACGTTATTTCATATGGAACCATCCCCGCGAGCCTTTAAGTTTATTCCTGCAATTTTACTTCCTGAATTTGGATGGAAACATCAAGGTGCTGGTGACAAATATCCAGACACAGAGAAAAGTTTTCGGCAAACAATTTGCGCTAATAATTATAGTAATCGAAGCTTTTCAGTCCAGGTTGACAGAAGCGAACAGAAAGTCCTCATATCTTTTGATGCCAGTAAGGTTGATGCCGCTGTACATCCAGAATGGTATAGGCGTGTTTCTAAAAAAAAGATTGGCAACTCAACCCTATGGGGGCTTTGATGATCTGTTTCATAAAGTGGGTACAAAGTTACATAATTGCTTTTTCGTTCGTGCCGAATCAAAAAAAATTGCCGGCAAGTTGCATTTTCACTATCAAGAAATATTTATGTTGAAATCTCTGGATAAAAATAAGTTTATCGATGCTATTGAAAATGGTGATTCCTATATAGATTTTGATGCCAGAACTGGACATAATCATGGCACAAAGTTTAGATTGAGAAACAGCTCGCTTATTAATTTATATAACAGCGTTAAGGCGTATTGACACATGACAGTATAATTTACTAACCACGGCACAAGTTATCGATGAACTGATTACCATTGCCCAAGAAATAAAAGCCGCCGACGAGCGCGGCGAAATTTTAGGCTTAAGCGATGATGAAATTGCGTTTTATGATGCCTTGGCGGACAATGAAAACGCCCAACAAGTGCTGGGCGATGACACTCTGCGCGCACTTGCCAGAACATTGGTCACACAAGTCAAAGTCAACACCAGCATTGACTGGACACTTAGAACAAGCGTGCGTGCCAGATTGCGCGTTATCGTCAAGCGAATTTTACGCCAATACGGCTATCCGCCGGATCAGCAACAACTGGCGACGGACAATATTTTGCAACAAGCCGAACTTTTCGCCGATGAATGGAGCGCTGCCAGAGATGAATCAAGACAATATTGAAGCAAAATGGAAACCAGAGTAGATTTGACCCATGAAAGAAAATGTAAACAGGCACTAGCTACATTAATCGTCAATCTTCATTAACAAATGGCAGCTATTAACTACGTAACTTATAGCCTGTCTTGAACAGATAATAGATCACAGCAAGGCAGCCAAACATAAAGATTAAAATGCTCGCGAGGCTCAGCATCACGCTGACTTCTGATATTTCATAAAAGCTCCAGCGCAGGCCGCTCACCAGGTACAACACCGGATTAAAATGAGAAATAGACTGCCAGGGTTCCGGCAGCATGTCTGTTGAGTAAAAACTGCCGCCAAGAAAAACCAGCGGCGTGATCAACAGCATTGGCACAACGGAAAGTTTCTCAAAATTATCCGCCCAAATTCCGAGAATAAAACCGAACAAACTAAATGACATTGCCGTTAGCAGAATAAAGAGCATCATCACAAAGGGGTGGGCTATTTGCAGATCGATAAAAAAGCTGGCCGTGATTAGAATAATTATCCCAAGTATTACTGCTTTAGTTGCCGCTGCGCCAACATACCCAAGAACTACTTCCAGGGTAGATACGGGAGCGGACAGCATTTCATAAACGGTGCCGACAAATTTTGGAAAATAGATACCGAAAGATGCGTTAGAAATACTGTGTGTTAGAAGATTCAACATAATTAAACCCGGCACAATGAATGCGCCATAACTCACCCCGGCCACCTGATCTATGCGTGAACCGATAGCCGCACCAAAAACAATGAAGTACAGGGATGTAGTAATAACCGGCGCGACAATACTCTGCACCAGGGTGCGCTTGGTGCGTGCCATCTCAAATTTGTAGATTGCCATAATACCGTAAATATTCATGACGATTCCTCAACAAGAGTAACGAAGATATCTTCCAGCGAACTTTGCGTGGTGTTCAGGTCACGAAAAGTGATTTGTTCTAACTTTAAATCGTCAATCAGGGCCGTTATCCCGGTTCGATCGCCCTGTGTGGTAAAGGTGTAAATCAATCGCTTGCCGTCATCGGCAAGCTCAAGATTGTAATCCGCCAAACTGGCAGGAATGCCAGTGAGAGAGTCTCGCAAATCGAGAATCAATTGCTTCTTGCCAAGCTTCTCCATCAATTTAGCTTTTTCTTCGATCAAAATTATTTCACCGTTAGTAATCACTCCTACGCGATCAGCAATCTCTTCCGCTTCCTCGATATAGTGAGTCGTTAAAATTATGGTGACACCCGCAGCTTTTAGATCGCGAATTATTCCCCACATATCTTTACGCAACGATACGTCAACACCGGCGGTGGGTTCATCGAGAAACAAGATAGAAGGCTCATGGGACAACGCCTTTGCGATCAATAGACGGCGTTTCATTCCCCCGGAAAGCGTCATGATCATATCGTCTTTCTCATCCCATAAAGAAAGAGAGCGAAGGATTTTTTCAATGTGTTGCGGGTTAGGCGCCTTGCCAAATAAGCCGCGACTGAAGGCGACCGTATTGAACACAGATTCAAAGGAGTCTGTAGTCAATTCCTGCGGAACCAGGCCAATCATCGAACGGGTTTTTCGAAAATCTTTAATGATGTCGTAGCCATCTACACTCACTTGACCAGAGCCAGGATTAACGATGCCACAGATCACTGATATTAGAGTCGTCTTTCCGGCACCATTTGGCCCCAGTAATGCAATTATTTCGCCCCTGTGTATCTCAAGATTAATATTCGTGAGCGCTTGAAAACCGCCAGAATAGGTTTTATTCAGATCTGTAATGCGGAGAATGGGCTGTTGCTCTTGTTTCATGGGCGAAAGATTATGAAGACAGTTCCTTTCAATTACAACCTCCAGCCGTCGACCTGGTTCTCTTCTGCTTACTTATGCCAGGGGCACTTGCTGAAATATTGGACAACCCTGGCTTGATTTGCTTATTCACCTGGCCCACCCCGGGCCGCAATCTGAACCCGGGTTTTAACCCCAAGCCAGAGCAAACAGGCCATGAACAAGCATGAACAAGCATGAACAGGAAGCATGAAAAAGAGGTATGACGAAGAAGTAAATATGGCAAGGTCGGCATTGGGCATGCTACTCTGCTTTTCACTCTATTTTTTACTCTACTCTTTATTGTCAGGCGTGGCAGAACTAATTATTCGCCGCGCCGACAAAACCAGAGAAACAAACTGAAAACCCGGGACGAGATACTTAACCATGACAAGACATGTTCTGCAATCAACCACCCTGACTACTATTCAAGAGCTAAAAAAATACGCACTCATCGTTCTTTTTTCAGTAGTTTTTGGCGGCAATGCGAATGCACAGGGCAGGCTAGAGCCGTCGCTAGACTCAAGCGAACTGGAATTAGCTTCCTGGCTGGATTCACAAGAAGACAATATGCTCGCCCTGCTGGAACGAATTACCACTATAAATTCTGGCAGTCTTAACAAGGCCGGTGTAAATGAACTGGCCACGATATTCAGCGATGAGCTTCGGCAACTTGGATTTCAAATTTCCACCCTGGCCGGTGATGTCATTGAAATGCCAGGCTGCCCCGGCAGTGACTACAAGATAGATGTGGCCGATCATGTACTGGCCAGCCACAGCGGAAGTGAAGATGAAGGCGAAGGTGAAGGAGAAGGTGGAACACGGCTATTGTTAATGGGGCACCTGGACACTGTATTCCCTCCTGACAGCCCTTTTCAGGAGTTTAGCCGAGTCGGAGATACGATGTACGGCCCTGGCGTATCAGACATGAAGGGCGGTTTGGTGGTTATGCTTTATGCCCTCAAGGCGTTGGATGAATTCGGCAACTTACAGGACAAGGCTATCACCGTACTTCTTAATAGCGATGAAGAAATAGGCTCCTTGTCCTCACGAAAATATTTGGAAGAGCAGGCACTACTGCATGATTGGGGCCTGGTGTATGAATCATCCGCAAACAATCGACTTACCAGAGAACGCAAGGGCTTGGGTCAAGCCCGCTTTGTAGTTCATGGCAAGGCATCCCATGCCGGCGGTGCCCATGAACAGGGTCGGTCAGCCATTAAAGAACTCGCCTACAAGATAGTACAGATAGAAAATATCACTGACTACGAAACTGGCGTCACCGTGAACGTGGGCATTGTCAGTGGCGGTGAAGCGCGCAACACTGTCGCTCCTTGTGCCGAAGCCTTGGTTGATTTGCGCTATCCAGAACCGCAACAGGGCGTGGACGCTATCGCCCGCTTCGAAGACATATTCAGCAATGTCTACAGTTACCCGGTCGATTCCGGGGAAATCACCACGGAAAGCTGGACCAACTTACACCGTCCGGCAAAGCTGGCCACTCCTGAGTCGGACTACTTATTGAACAAGACTATCGCCATTGGTCGATTGCTGGGACAGGAGTTAGGGGTGGCTGATTCTGGCGGTGGAACAGATGGCTCATTGACCCAGGCAGTTGGCCTGCCAAGCCTTGACTCCCTTGGTAGCGCCGGCACTGGAGCGCACTCAAATCGGGAACAGGGAAGAATTAGCTCGTTAGTCGAACGGGCAAAGCTAAGTGCAGTACTTATCCGTAGACTGGCAGCGGAATAAGTGTTTTCATGGCTTGTAATGTCTAACTGGAATACTCGTCCGGTCAGTTGAAACCAAACCACGGGCATCTCTTGAAATAATACTACGCTGAGGGCAGGGAATGACTGCGAATAGTAAAGACGCCTCGACGACCTCTGAAAACCAGCTATCAACCAGGATGGCTGCCGCCGCCAAGGCTTATCAAAATCCTTACTATCGCTACCTGGTCCTGGGAATCCTGACCGCAGCCTATGTGTCGAATTTCGTTGATCGCCAGGTCATCAATGTTTTAGCGCAATACATAATCGATGACCTTGAAATAAGCGACGGTCAGTTCGGCATGTTGTCTGGTCTGGCTTTCGCTTGTATTTATACCACACTTGGCATTCCTATCGCCCGACTGGCCGACATCAGCAATCGCCGTAATATCATCGCTATATCAATCACTATATGGAGTGTGATGACTGCTCTTTGCGGTGCAGCGCAAAACTTCTTCCAGTTGTTTATGGCTCGCTTTGGCGTTGGTGTAGGCGAAGCAGGCGGCTCGCCCCCGGCTCACTCCATAGTCTCAGATATTTTCCCGGCCGCCCAGAGAGCCACTGCATTATCCATCTATTCACTGGGTATCTATGGTGGCATTCTGGTAGGCACGATTGGTGGCGCCTATCTCGTGCAGTATTTTGATTGGCGCACTGCGTTTGTCGTGGTTGGCCTGCCCGGGTTGTTTCTCGCAGCACTGGTTAGATTCGTAATCAAGGAACCCCCTCGCGGCATGGCGGAGTCACGCAAAGACGTAGCCCCTCCCGGTTTTTTGCGGGTGCTTAAATTTCTTTGGGATAGAAAGTCCTTTCGTCATCTTTCTTTCGCCTGTGCATTGCATGCCTTTGTAACCTACGGCATAGGAAACTTTATGCCCCTCTTTCTTGGCCGCATACACGGCATGGCTATTCTTGATGTGGGTTGGTACTACGGCATGATTGCAGGCATAGGCGGCCTGGCTGGCACCTTTTTCGGTGGCTGGATGTCCGATCACATGGCCAACAAGACCGCCGATAAAACCTGGTATATGTGGGTGCCATTTATGTCAACCTTGCTTGCCATACCTTTCGCGTTAATCACCTTTTTGCTTATGCCAAATGGTGTGACTGCGGCCTTCTCGTATTTTCTGCCAGTATTTTGTGGAGGCTGGTACCTTGCCCCTTGCATAGCATCCACGCTTTTTCTGGTAGGCATTCGCATGCGGGCGATGGCGTCCGCAATTCTTCTCTTTGTGATTAACTTGATTGGCCTTGGGCTAGGCCCGATGATCACCGGCCTTGTCAGCGATTTGCTGACACCGGCTTTTGGTACAGATGCCCTGCGTTATGCGATGTCGATCACGGTGTTAGTGAATTGCTGGTGCGCTGTACACTATTACCTCGCTACCCGGACTATAAAAGCGGATTTTGAGTTAGCGCCAGATTAGGCAATTAACCAGGGATTTTTTAGATAGCTTCCAGCGCCTGATCAATCTTGCTGACGCCGATGACTTCCAGGCCGTTGATCTTGTTCCTCGGCCGGTTTGCCTTCGGCACAATGGCTCGCGTGAAGCCATGTTTGGCGGCTTCTTGCAAACGCTCCTGGCCGCCCGCTACCGGTCGAATCTCGCCAGCCAGGCCAACCTCACCAAATGCTACCAGGTCTTTAGGTAGTGACTTGTCCTGAAAGCTGGAAACAATGGCTAACAACAAGGCCAGATCAGCGCTGGTTTCTGTTACCTTAACGCCGCCAACCACATTCACAAAAACATCCTGATCCGCCATATAAAGACCGCCATGGCGATGCAGCACCGCCAGCAGCATGGCCAGCCGGTTTTGCTCCAGGCCGACCGTCACCCGCCTTGGATTGCCCAATTGACTGCCATCGACCAGTGCTTGAATCTCGACAAGCAGTGGCCGTGTACCCTCCCAAAGCACCATCACCAGTGAGCCGGGGGTGTCTTCTTCGGTGCGCGCCAGGAAAATAGCTGAGGGATTTTTTACTTCCTTAAGACCAGTCTCGGTCATGGCAAACACGCCGAGTTCATTGACTGCGCCGAAACGATTCTTCTGCCCGCGCAGAATGCGGTATTTGGTATCGTTCCCGCCTTCCAGCATGATGAAGCAATCAATCATGTGCTCCAACACCTTGGGGCCAGCCAAATTGCCTTCTTTAGTAACATGACCAACCAAAAATAAAACAGTGTTGGTTTGCTTCGCGTATTGGATAAGGAAGGCTGCACATTCTCTCACCTGCGAAACACTGCCAGGAGCCGATGCGACATCAGCGCTGTGCATGACCTGTATTGAATCGACTACCAGTAACTGTGGCAGATGCTCCTGCGCCGCCTTGCAAATTTGTTCGACATTGGTTTCTGCTAACATTTTTAGATTTTGATCAGGCAAATTCAGGCGTCTGGCGCGCATACCAAGCTGCTGCAAAGATTCTTCGCCGGTAACATACAGCGCAGGTTTTCCGGTATTTCCTAACACGCACATGATCTGCAAAAGCAGGGTGCTTTTCCCTGCGCCGGGATTTCCGCCTATCAATACCACCGAGCCAGGCACCAGCCCGCCGCCAAGGACGCGATCCATTTCATCTATCGAGCTGCTGAAACGTGGTAATGATTGCAAATCTATATCAGAGAGATTTTGCACAGCAGATTGTTCGCCCGAATAACCCTGCTTGCGAAAATCTGCCCTGGTTACAGGTGAACTGCTGCTACCGCCCAAATTTATTTGCGACAGAGTGTTCCAGGCACTACAGGAGGCGCACTGACCCTGCCATTGTCCATGCCCGGCTCCGCAGTCGGTACAGACAAATGCGATTTTATTTTTGGCCATAGGAACTATTCAATTGGTAACTTCTGCCTGGATTAGAACTTTGCTGATGCCAGCACAATGTGCTGTGTCTTCTATTGATAATGTTGCTGTTGCTGTTGCTGCAAAGAATACTGCATCAGCCATCATTATAGACAAAACCAACCCGTTTGGTGACTTTGCAGAATAACTCGTAAGAGATCGTCTCTGCACAGCGGGCAACTTCGTCCGCAGGCAGTCCATCTCCCCACAACACGACTTCATCGCCAACTTGCACATCATCCATGCCGGTGAGATCGATTGTAATCATGTCCATGGAGACCCGCCCCAGCAAGCTCGTGCGTCTCGCTCCGCTTGCAGACTTTACCAGTACCGGCGTGCCATTTTTCGCGGAACGCGGATAACCATCGCCGTATCCAATAGCCACCACACCGACACGGGCAGCTTGTTGGCAAGTGTGGGTAGCGCCATAGCCTATAGCCCCACCCGCCTCCACGTCATTGAGCGCGAGTATTCTGGCGCTAAGCGTCATCACTGGCAATAAACCAATTTGCTCACTGCTTCGATTGCGAAAGGGCGAGCCTCCGTACAACATCAAGCCTGGCCTCACGAATTGGTGGTGAGTCCGGGGCAGGTTGAGAATAGCGGCTGATGCCGCCAGGCTGGCGTTGATAAGGCCCTGGCTGGAATTGGCAAGCTGCTCTCGTAATGAATCAAATTCTGTGATCTGTCGCTGCGTAAAAGCCCTGGCTGATTCATTTTCCGGGTCATCGGCACTGGCCAGATGCGACATCAAAACAAGGTCGGTTTCTGGATGTCGATGCAGCTCACCGTATACCCGCAGGCATTCTTCACGAGAAAGGCCAAGCCGGTTCATTCCACTGTTAAACTTGAGCCATATCCTGCCTCCCCGCAACACGGCGCAAACCTCTTTCTGCGGCAATCGACCCCGCAGCAATCGATCCAACTCTTCGAATTGGTAATGGGAATGAATTACCGTCTCTATGCCGTGGTTCAGGCATAGAACCATTTCTTCGCGGTTGCGAAATCCCGACAGCAATAAAATGGGCGTACTTATGCCCAGTGCGCGTAACTGCATCGCCTCATCCAGCGAGGCAACTGCAAAAGCGGCAAGTTTGCTGTGAGCGGCATTCAGCACCAGCGCGATTTGCTCCATGCCGTGCCCGTAGGCGTTTGCTTTAATAGCCGCGATAATTTTTGATTCGGGGCAGTGGGCAATGACCAGTGACAGATTTTTTTTCAGTGCCTTCAGATCAATCGTAGCCCGGGCTCGTGTTGCAGAATCAGTCATGATCAATCCAGAGCAGAGGCAAAGATTGCCTATCCATGGGTGAAGCTGTCGTCATATCTGGGCTGGGCATGATTCTCGAAGCGCGTGTACCTGCCAACGAAACTGAGCCGTACAGTTCCTATGGGACCATTTCGCTGCTTGCCGATAATTATTTCAGCCACGCCTTTATCTGGAGAATCTTCGTTATACACTTCATCTCTGTAGATAAACGAGATAACGTCGGCATCTTGTTCTATCGCTCCCGATTCCCGCAGGTCGGACATAACGGGACGTTTGTTGGATCGCTGTTCCAGCCCCCGATTCAACTGCGACAGCGCGATAACAGGACACTCAAATTCGCGCGCCAATAATTTAAGCGACCTGGATATTTCGGAAATTTCACCTACGCGATTGTCACCGAAGCCCTTGATCTGCATTAATTGTAAATAGTCCACGACCACCATGCCGAGACTGCCGTGCTCGCGTGCAATTCTACGCGAACGTGCCCGCATTTCCATTGGACTCAAGGCGGCACTATCGTCTATGAATAGAGACCTGTCCTTGAGCGTCGCGACTGCGTTATTAAAGCCGGGCCAATCTTCCTCGGTCAATTTTCCGGTCCGTATTTTAGTCTGATCAATTCGGGCTATAGATGACAGCATACGAAAGATAAGGCTTTGGGCTGGCATTTCCAGGCTAAACACCAATACCGGTTGCCTTGTGTTTAGCACGGCATGCTCGACCAGGTTCATGGCGAAGGCGGTCTTCCCCATGGAGGGTCGCCCCGCCACTATGACCAGGTCAGATTTTTGCCAACCGGAAGTCATGTTATCCAAATCGGTGTAGCCGCTGGACAAGCCTGTCAGGCTACCATCCATGCCAGCCAACTCATCGATCCTGTCTACCGCTTTGCCAAGTAGCGGATTGACCGCAACCGGGCCTTGATCCTGCGGTCGTTCATCGGCGATATTGAAAACTTGCTGTTCTGCCTCATCCAGCACCACCGCTGCCTTCTTGCCACCGGTGTTGTAGCCACTGTCGGCGATGCTGTTTGCTACACTAATCAGGCGACGCAAGAGGGCTCGCTCTCTGATGATCTCGGCGTAGGCGTGGATATTGGCCGTGCCTCTGGCATTACTGGTTAATTCACTGAGATAGGCCACGCCTCCGGCATTGTCCAGTTCATTCAGGCTATCGAGTGATTCCACCAGGGTCACCACGTCGACCGGACTATTGGCCTCGCTTTGTTGGGACATGACCCGAAAGATGATTTGATGCTCGGGCCGGTAGAAATCCTCTGCAAGCAGCACGTCGGCGAGCTTGTCCCACTCGGTGTTGTCCAGCATTAAACCCCCCAGCACCGCCTGCTCGGCATCTACCGAATGAGGTGGCAACTTGAGAGAGGCGACATTGCTGACTTCACGGTTTTGCGGCTTATCAAAAGACATGGTTCGGTTCTACTATTTTATGGCGCTAATGTTTTGGTTCCAGACAGACCCTGAGCAGATATTTATTAAAATTTCTGGCGAAAAAAAACACCATCTGAATGAACAGATGGTGCTTCATGCTACCAGGCAGGTCAAGGATTTGAAAGAGATTGGCTGTTATTCCAATAAATGCCTTGAACAAGCCCTCTGTCTTCTCGAAAACTGCGTAACCCTGTTGTTACATTCTCCCAGACTACTCTTCTTTGGCTGTAGGCTCTGCAAGGTCTTCTTTCGCGGCGTCAATGCTGGCAGCTTCCGCCACCTCTGCTTCCTCTGTCTCTTCGATCAGGCTGCCATCATCGCTTACATCATCGCTTACATCAACAGCAGAATTCAGACCCGTTACAGAGACTTGGATGTTCGTGCTTACTTCGTAGCCAAGGTCCAGCACAGTCTCATAGTTTCCAAGCTCACGAATAACACCGTTGGGAAGAAGCACTTCGCTCTTGCTGATGTCAGACCCGCATTGGGCGTTCAGTGCAGCAGCGATATCTTTGGTGCCAACGCTGCCAAACAGTTTTCCTTCGTCACTGGCGTTAACCTGGATGTGAACGCTGGCACCATCCACCACAGCTTGACGCTTCTGGGCAGCGGCTACGTTTTGATCGTGTGCAGCCATCAACTCGGCTCTACGACTTTCGAAGTCAGCCAAATTACCTTTAGAGGCTGGAATCGCCTTGCCCTCAGGAAACAGGAAATTGCGGGCGAACCCGGATTTCACATTAGCGGTGTCGCCGATGTCGCCCAGATTGGCTATTTTTTCAAGCAAGATAACGTTCATTGGTTCTTCCTCATTTCAAATTCTGTGCTGTCACTGAATAACAGGACTTACATTTTTTATTCTTTCAAAAACTGCTTACGCCGGTTTTTGCAGGCGTGATCTAAAATCATACCAACTATCCAATAGCGCGATTAACACCACCAGGTCAGCGATCAATGGCAACATGATTAATGCGTATAAGGCAGCTAACCACAGGCTCGATAATTTCTTGGCTGCTACCACAGCATGTGCCAGTGCGAAGCCGGAAAACATCAGTGGTAAAATCAAATACAACATCCAGCCAGGCGGGATGAGTATTTCAAAATTCGCCAGCATTATTAAGGCGACTAATAGCAGTGCTACTTTCTGCTTCACCCGCAGCAGATGGAATTCTTTTTGAAATCCACCCGGATTAAACAAGGCAGCCTGCATCCAGCGAGACAACATCAGCAGGAGCAGCGAGAGAAACATATAGACCGCACCCATGATGCTTGGCAGTATATCGCGAAGTGCTATTTGTTGCTCGCCCTGAATATTATTGTCAGAGAAATAGGGCTGCATCTGACTGAAGATCAAATCCAGCACTGCCGGCTGCAAACGCAGATAAACCTCTACACCAAGGCCAACGGCGATTGCGGCTAGCAGGGTAAATTCCCAGGACCCTGATGCCCTCAGTAACCCGGCCAAACCGGTTATGCCCAATAGCATAATCAGCGGAACCGGATCCCCGGCTATGGCCCATCCACCCAGTGGCAGAATAGCCCAAATCAGAATATGCAGGGCTTCCTGCATCCCCTTGCGTAACATCACCAGGCCTACGATTACCGGGCTAAGTAAATTGACAATCGGTATTAGACCTGGCAGCAGCACTGCTATGATGGCCTGTTTGCGTCCCTTCATGACGAATTTAGCAAGGCCGCGCATGGATCACCTTTTAAACCTGATGGCTGTCCGTGTAAGGGATCAGAGCCAGGTATCTTGCGCGTTTAATAGCCGTGGCCAGTTGGCGCTGATAGCGAGCCTTGGTGCCAGTGATTCTGCTAGGGACAATCTTGCCCGTTTCAGAAACATAGGCTTTCAGGGTTTCCAGGTCTTTGTAATCTATTTCTACTGTGCCTTCGGCGGTAAATTTACAGAATTTACGCCGGCGAAAATAACGAGCCATAATTTTATCCTGTCAGTCTATCTATTAATCTATCTCTGCTCTAGCCGGGAATGGGCCGGGAAGTGTTGCGGGTATCAGTCCTGTTTCTCGGCTTCGGTTTCCGGCGCTTCTTCCGTTGCTTCCGTTGCTTCCGTTGCTTCCTTTATTGTTTCTTCCGGCACTTCTTCGATTGCTTCTTCCGTTGCTTTTTCGACAGCTGCTTCCACTTCTTCGGCAATAACGACTTCGTCAGCCGCTACATCTGCAACTTCATCCGTAACTTCCCCATCTGCTTCATCTGCCCTGGTTGCAGCTTCTTCTGCCGCTTTTTTCGCAGACGCTGCTGCCAGCGCTGCTTCTTCTTCCATTCTGCGCTTCTTCTCGGACCGTAGCCTGCGCTCTTTGCCTTCACGTTCGCCCTTTCGAATCAGGGATTCCTCAGTGACAGCCGCTTTGGTCTTGATGAGCAGATTCCGCAGAACCGCATCATTGAAGCGAAATAGAGCGGTTAATTCTTCCAAAGCTTCGCTACCACATTCGATGTTCATCATGACGTAGTGTGCTTTGTGAATCTTGTTAATTGGGTAGGCGAGTTGGCGTCTTCCCCAGTCTTCCAATCGGTGAATTTTACCACCGCTATCGGCCATCAACTGAGTATAGCGCTCAATCATCCCCGGAACCTGTTCAGATTGGTCGGGATGCACCAGGAATACGACTTCATAGTGTCTCATAGAGACTCCTTCTGGGTTAATGCCTTCCATCCAACACTGTTGTGCGGGGTAAGACAAGGAGTTATGTCGCTGCGGAAGTAGTCCCGCAGGCAAAAAAGAGGGGGAATTCTAGGGAAACCGGAGCCTGGATGCAAGCATTACCGTAAAGAGTCTCCTTTTATCGCCAATATTTCGCGTTGGACTGCCTGTATTCGCGGTGGATTATATAAATGGCCGCAGCCTTTGCCTGCGTGCCTCAAACAGGCAAACACCGGTAGCCACAGATACATTCAGGCTGCTCAACTTGCCGGCCATGGGAATAGAAACCAGATAATCGCAGCTTTCGCGAGTCAGGCGGCGCAAACCAGTGCCTTCGGCGCCCATTATTACAGCAATAGGGCCGGTTAAATCTTGTTCATACAGCGATTTATCGGCTTGATCGGCTGCGCCAACTAACCAGATACCTCGTTTCTTTAGCCTATCCAGACATCGGGCCAAATTTGTCACCGCGATCAGGTTTACCGTTTCTGCGGCTCCACAGGCCACTTTTCGGACAGTCGCATTCAGGCCAACTGATTTATCTTTGGGAATTATGACAGCATCGGCAGCGGCAGCATCGGCACTGCGAAGACAGGCACCCAAATTATGAGGGTCGGTCACACTGTCTAGCACCAACAGCAGCGGATCATGACTAAGGCCATCTAACAGGCCGGACAGTTCTTTTTCATTTAAAGCCTGCGATTCCATCCCGACGATGGCCGCTACGCCTTGATGAACGCCATCGAATAAGCGCGCAAACTCTTCTTTACTTAATTCCTCTATGGCCACGCCCGTTTGCAGGGCACTATCTCGAATAGCTTGCATTCGTTTGTCGCGGCGACCCGCTTGAATGGCAAGCCGGCGTATTGAATCAGGACGCTGAGCCAACAATTCTGATACTGCATGCAGGCCAATTGTTGTTTCCTGATTATTGCTCATGGACCTTTCTTGCCACGCCCTCAATAGATAAGTTATTTATGTCCCGGGCCTGGTTTTCGTCTTGCGTTTACCCGAATGTTTTACCGATTTTTTAAGAGCAATCATTTGAAGATCAATCTTTTTGTCATTCAGATCCACTCTGACAACCTTGACGTCAACACTATCGCCCAGTCGATAGCTCTTCTGACTGCGCTCTCCGGTCAGGCAATGACGTACCGGGTCGAAGTGGTAATAGTCATTACTCAGCTCACTGATGTGAACTAAACCTTCCACATAAATAGCATTCAATTCCACGAACAAGCCGAAGCTGGTAACCGAGCTAATAGTGCCAGTAAATTCATCGCCCACGTGATTTTGCATGTATACACATTTCAGCGCATCGATCACACTGTAGCTTGCCGCATCGGCGCGACGCTCCGCCATTGAACAATTCTCACCGAATTGAATCATGTCTTTCAGATCAAAGGGATAAATTGTCTTTTTCGCCAGGGTTGCCACTCCCTCTTGTTTTCGAACATGCTCACCCGATTTATTACGAACAAGGTATCGTATGGCGCGATGTACCAGCAAGTCGGGATAACGCCGTATTGGCGAGGTGAAATGTGTGTAAGCCTCATAAGCCAAACCAAAGTGGCCCAAATTCTCCGGTTGATAGACTGCCTGCATCAGCGAACGAATGAGCATGGTCTGTAGCAGGTGCCGATCCGGACGATTCGCCATCTGTCTCAGCACGTGCTGGTAATGCGCCGGTTCCGGCTTGTCTGCGCCGGACAAATACAGGCCCATTTCCTTCAAAAATTCACGCAGATTCTCCAACTTGTCTGGATTTGGCCCCTGGTGTACCCGGTACAGAGCGGGAAGTTTAGACTCTTCTAATAGTCGCGCTGCTGCCACGTTAGCGCAGAGCATACATTCTTCGATAAGCCGGTGGGCATCATTACGATACACTGGCACTATTTCCCGAATTTTCCTGTCTTCGCCGAAAACTATTCGCGTCTCGGTGGTATCAAAATCCATAGCGCCACTATTGTCCCTCAGTTCTCTCAGGGCTTGAAACAGCGAATACAGGTTTTCGAAATGTTCAAGCAATGGCTCATGGCGCTTTCTCAAGGTGTTTTGAATATTCTGCTGCGCGTCGTTTTCGGCCGCCTCAACGATGCCTGATACCTCGTTGTAGGTCATTCGGGCATGAGAATGAATCACAGCTTCGTAAAAGCAGTAATCTGTCATTTTGCCGCTGCTGCTAATCTCCATCTCGCAAACCAGGGTGAGTCTATCCATTTTTGGTTTAAGAGAACAAAGACCGTTGGAAAGTTTTTCCGGCAGCATGGGTATGACATGACCCGGAAAATACACCGAAGTAGCGCGACTAATTGCCTCTTCATCCAGCGCACTGCCGAGAGTGACGTAGTGAGACACATCGGCTATCGCCACATACAATGTCCAGTTGCCGCCTTGATGTCTATGGGCAAACACGGCGTCGTCAAAATCTTTCGCGTCTTCGCCATCAATAGTGACAAAGGGTATTGCTCGAAGGTCTACCCGCCCCTGCAAGTCTTTCTCACTGATCTCTTCGTTAAGGCGATTGCTTTCTGTGCTGACCGTTGACGGCCACCGATGCGGTATGCCATGACTACGCACGGCGACCTCTATTTCCAGCCCCGGAGTCGTGCTATCTCCTAACACCTCTATTATTTTTGCGACCGCCTTACGCCGCCTGGTGGGATACTCGGTAATCTCCCCAACCACGAATTGGCCATCTTGTGCTTCACCCGCATGCTGGTCGGGAACCAGAATTTCATGGCGTACCCGCTTGCTGTCAGGAACCAGGATGCCAAACCCCTGTTCGCGGTAATAACGGCCTACTATTTGCTTATAGCGGTGCTGCAATATCTCCACGACCATGCCTTCCCGGCGCCCGCGACTGTCGAAGCCAGACAGGCGTGCCAGCACCTGATCGCCGTCGAACAATTTCCCCATTTCACGCGCGCCGAGAAACATATCGCCAGAGCCATCATCAGGAATAAAGAAGCCGAACCCATCCTTATTGCCCTGCACTCGACCCTTGAGCAGATCCATGTGGGCGGCCAGACCGTACATGCCGCGACGGTTACTAATGATCTGCCCATCGCGACTCATGGCAATCAGGCGCCGCCGTAACGCCTCAGATTGATCGGCATCGTCCAACAGCAACTGCTGGCACAGCCCGGAATGCGAAACCGGCTCGCCGATTTGTTCCAGGAGCTGAATGATGTATTCGCGACTGGGAATGGGATTGGAGTAATTCTCCGCTTCGCGCTGAGCAAAGGGGTCTTTAGATTTCCGGGATTTTGACATTAAGGATTTTGACATTAAGGATTTTGACATTAAGGATTTTGACATTAAGGAAAGGTACTAGAATTAAAAAGAAGCAGTATACACCCCGCTCTGCATAAAGTCTGACCCGACTAACCTCAAATTCCAGGCGCAAGCAGCCATGAGTACGTTGATTTTATCGCCTACTTGTCTTTTAAGTCTTTTTTCAGGACTTTGCTGGGCAGGATGATGCCAGTATCGCCCACTTGTTTAACCCCACGATAGCCCTGCTTACCCGGCAATAAATCTTTGCGATCCCATTGGTCATTACGTAAAATTTGTCGACACATTTATCCGTTCTCAAAAAGCGGGAACTATAACGAATTTCACAACTTTTATCTTAAATGAGAACAGTCCCTGGTCATACGACAGTCGCCTGGATGTGTTTGCTATGTGTGTTTTCTCTTTGACGGGCATACCTGATGCTCAGGATCATACCAAAGCAGCTTTGCTATATGTCTATCCCGGATACAAATTATTCGCTTCTTTCCTTGAAGGCGAAATGAAAATACTGCATCTATATCGTCTTGCTTGATCTGTGCTAATCTTTTTCGCGCTTCTTGCGACAGCTTAGAAACAGCTATTGCATGATGCTTGTCTCCTTCAATTTCTAGCCACTTCATACTATCAAGGTTATGAAGTTTCCCTACTATGTCAAGCTCTGCCTGAGTATTCGAAGGCCAGGCAAAACTGCCACCTGTATCAACGGTTGAAAAACGCCATGAAGGTTTTGGATCGATTTGCTGTGGATGGGTCCTTACTTGTTTTTTATCTTTTCTTTGCGTTGCGGCATTGGGAATTTTTTTATTTTTTGATGCCACTATTTATAAAGACCCGTAATATTCTGCCATCGATTCAAGAGTAATAGGCTCATCGCCGCGAGCAGAGTCAGAAAGACCAGCTCTAGCATTTTGCCATGGTAATTCGGCATGGGTCTGATCGCTTAACCATTGGGCTGACTTATCGCCGTATGATCCTAAAACAATGTCAACAGTTTCTTTCTGATCATCAGAAAGCTGGCCATTTGCCTTATTAGAGAAGGTGTTTGCGGAAACCCTGTATGACCCGCGGTGACAAGCGTAGAGAGATGGAGATACAGGGCCATTAGCCCAGGCTTCTATCTTGCTTCGGAATAGGGGTTTATCGTCCCATACAAGAGACCACGCCTGACTGTAGTAGACAAGCTTGTGTAGTTTTATGGCAGACATATCGCCTTGCTTTGTAAGGATATATTTTGCAAGGTCGAAAACAGTAACATTAGCCATTTTGGTTATCTCTAAATACATTCATAAATTGTCGGCAAGTATACGATAATTGCTTAAAATCGATACTGTTGCTTAGATTCAAGTCATAAGTGCAATTCCCCAATTTGAGGATCAATAGGCGAGTCGCATTTGCCTTCCCTTCAATCTAAGGTCACAAGAACCTGAAACATAACGCATTCACGGTATCCATGCAAATCCCGCTTCTCCGCATAACGCTTGGATTTACCTGCCGCCTAAGCGATCAGGTGATTGGTGTGGCGCAGAATCACCGCTACCATCGGCCGCCAAGATTGTTCAAGAACCTACTTTAGGTGAGGCTCACCGTCTCACAGAACGGTTCGAATGGCACTAGGCGCCAAGAACACCACCGATGCCAGAAAACTTGCTGAAGATAGGCTTAGGCTAGATAGTAATTAAGAGACTCGTTATATACCCGGACAAAATTATCGACAGCAGCAGATAGAGACTAGAGAGGGTTCACTATCACATCAATAACAGCTATACTATAACAAAATAGATTGCGGTTCTGTTAATCAAGCAAGGGGAGCGCGCTAATGAATCTTTAATATGGAAATTAGGATAAATGTTAGTTATGTGCTACCCCCCCCCCCCCCCCCCCCCCCCCCCCCCGCCACACCCAGGCCGCTCTTGGCTTGTTGCTGGGCAGGACGGTGATTTCAGCTACGTTAAAATCATCCATGTCCCTGATTCGGCTACTAACCCTCGCCTTTCTTGCTCTGCTGTTTGTAGCCCAGACAACTAACGCTCAAAACACCCCAACCGGCTTGACCCTGTCTTTGCAAAAAGACAACCAGCCGTTGACAAGCCATGTTGTTACCGGGAATGCTTTTACCACACGGGTAATCGTTACTCTGGGAGGTGGTAGCTTCGCGACCGCCACTGAAGTGCCAATCACCATTACGGGTAGTGGGATTGTCGGTGTAATACCTTTCACCGCCAGCAATTTCACCATGACTATCCCCGCCGGGCAAACCAGTGCCAGTGCAGATTTCACGGTTACGCTATCTACCGCACAATCCAACGATATTTATGGTGATGAGGTCATCACGGTTACCGCCACACCGCCCGCTACCTTAGGGCTTATGCCCGCCTCAGCAAGTTTCGCGTTAACCGATAATATTGATGTTTTATTGGGCTTTGGGGCTGGAGCTGCTGATGGTTTTTTAAAGTACAATGAAGCAGATAGCAGAAACACTTCAAACATTAGCATGGTCGTATCTGCCTTTAATAGGGTTACTATAGTAGAAAACGTTACAATCAAACAGCCACTGTCGCTAGACTACACCATTTCAGGTGATGTGACAGCCACAGACGTTACCGCGCTGGCTGGTACCGTAGTCATACCCGCCAATACAAGTAATAATAAATTTATCGATGTCGTACTCAACGATATGCTGGATGAGGATGATGAACAATTCACCATCACCGTAAGCAACCCCAGATTTCTAACCAAAGTTAACTCACGATTCCCACGCGAGTTCAGCACCCCCCAATTAGACGTTACGATTATAGATGACGATACCACACAGGTACAGTTTGCCAATACCAGTATTGAGGTAGGCGAAGAAGCAGGCAGTGCCGAATTCACCATAACGCTGAATCCACCTAACGCCTTTCCATTGACAGTCGATTATATGACTAGCGATGGCACCGCCAATGCCGGCTCGGACTACACGGCAACAACTGGAAGCATCACCATTCCAGCCATGGCAACAAGTGCCACTTTCAGCGTGCCAGTGCTTGAGGATGGGTTGGTTGAGGGCAGCGAGAGTTTTAGCGTAACATTAACTGGCACAGACCCTGGCGCACTCGGTGATGATGCTACCGCAACAGCGACAATCACCGATAATGACACTCCCCCGGCTTCATCAGTATGCGATCGCAGCCCACAGGTTCGCGATGCTATTGTCGACCAAATAGACGGTGTAACCGACTGCAACCAGATTTCGGCCGTTCATTTAGCGACAATTACCTCGCTTGACTTTGGTACTCAACGTTATATGACTATTACTGAACTGAAAGCAGGCGACTTTGCCGGGCTTTCAGAGCTGACAAACCTAAATTTAGCGCTCAACAACTCATTAATGATGCTACCTGTTGGCATCTTTGCTGGTTTGTCTAAGTTAAAAACCCTGCTTTTAGGGGGTAATCAATTAACTACGCTACCCGTTGGCATCTTTGCTGATTTGTCTGAGTTGACAACTCTGGGCTTAGGGAGTAATGAATTAACTATGCTACCTGCTGGTATCTTTGCTGGTTTGCCCAAGTTGGCAAATCTGTTTTTACAGGTTAACCAATTTACCACGCTACCCACGGGAATATTTGCCGACCTGCCCACAACCGCTGTGGTACACCTTGATGCGGACGTTATCGTAACGCCACCCGCCGATGCTTTCGTTACCACTTGGCGGACAAGCAGCGCGGATGAAACAATCACTATCCCAACAATAGGTGATGGCTACAACTACAATGTTGATTGTGATGCGAACGGCATTATCAATTTCAGAGGCGTAACGGGCGATACTACTTGTACCTATGCCACTGCTGGCACTCACACTGTTGTTATTACTGGCGACTTCCCACGGATTTATTTTAATAGCAAAGGCGATAAAACCAAAATCATATCCGTCAGCCAATGGGGAACTGGACAATGGACTGCAATGGGGAAAGCGTTTTCTGGTGCGAGTAACTTACAGATTACTGCCACAGACCAACCTGATTTATCAATGGTTAGCAGTATGGGCAATATGTTCCGGGGCGCGACTGCCTTTAATAGTGGCATAAATGCCTGGGGTGTCTCTAATGTAAAAAAAATGCGTGCTATGTTCAGAGGTGCCAGTTCTTTTAATCAGGATATAGGGGGTTGGAATGTTAGTAGTGTAACTGATATGTCATTTATGTTTGCTAGTGCGACATCCTTTAATCAAAATCTGGGTAATTGGAATGTCAGCCTTGTGACTAACTTTAGTGCTATGTTTGAAGATGTAACGCTTTCAACCGAAAACTATGAGAAATTGCTGATAGGCTGGGCAAAACGAGACCTGCAAAACGGCAAGACATTAGATGTCGGTGCGACTGAATATTGTTCTGCCGAAGCCATCACGGCAAGAGCGGCGATAATTGCCAGCGATGGCTGGACGATTGAAGACGGCGGACGCTGTCATCACATAATAATTACTTCACACGGAGGTGGTGCCTCAGCACAAATATCCATACCAGAGAATCAACGCTCGATTACTACCGTAAGCGGGATGAGTTCGAAAGGTGCCAATATCCGCTACACATTAAACAGTGTAGGCGTCGGCTCCTTTACTATTGATGCCAGCACAGGCGAGCTAGAATTTACGGCTGCCAATGGTGTAGATTTTGAAACCCCTCGCGGTTTTGGGAATTCAAATGACTATGTAGCCGTAGTCACCATGACATCTGAATCGGGGGGGCAAGAAGCGACCACCACACAAGCCATAATCATAACCATAACCGATGTAAACGAAGCACCCAGCTTTGACAGCAGCAGTCGTCCACCCGAAACTGTTGCCGAAGATACCAACTATGAATTTATACCAATAGCCAGTGATCCTGAAAACGACCCTCTCACCTATACAATTATCAACAAACCCACTTGGGCAACCTTTAACGCATCAACAGGCAGATTAAGCGGTACGCCCGGCAATGCAGATGTAGGCGTTGCCAGGAACATTATAATTTTCGTCAATGATGGGGCGTTATTATCAACTCCTCTTTCCTTTGATTTAACGGTTACCAATGTCAATGATGCGCCGACCATCAGCGGTACGCCACCGACCATGGTTGACGAAGACACCGCCTATACATTTACACCAGGCGGTGGCGATGAAGACGCTGGCGACCCGGTGGTCTATTCACTGTCCAACAATCCCGCTTGGCTAGCAGTGAATCCCGCCACAGGCGAATTAAGCGGCACCCCTACCAATGCAGATGTAGGAACGACAACAGGCATTGTTCTTTCAATCAGTGACGGGGAGTTATCAGCCTCTCTCCCGGCCTTTGATTTAACGGTTATCAATGTAAATGATCCGCCAACAATTACCAATGCAAGACAAGCGCATAGTGGGCATATTGTCATACCTCTGAATGAAAATATACAAAGTGTCGTAACAATAGCCGCTATTGATGAGGATGGCGATGCCTTTACTTATTCGCTTGCCGATGATGCACGTTTTGATACTGCCTTGTTCGCTATAAATCAGCGCGGCGAGTTGATATTCAAAACCGAGCATATTCCAGATTTTGAAAACCCAAGGAGCAGAGCTGCATCAGTAGAGAGTAGGAATAATTATAACATCCGTGTGAAGGTAACAGACGCTCACGGCTTGTCAAGCGAGGAAAGAGTTGTGGTACGAATCCTCAATGTAAACCCAGAACCCCCAACCGACATTAGCCTGTCTTCAACCGAGGTCACTAATACGCACGTCCCCGGTTCGGTGATTGGCATATTATCCAAAACAGGAGGCATTACCAATGCAAGCACGATCTTTAGACTTGTCGAAACTAATCTTAACCCGATAGGGAGTAGGAATAGTAGTTCTCGGGATAACGCTCTATTTGAAATTGATGGCACAAAACTAAAAATACGCGGAAATCCGAATACTGACAGCAGATCCATTTATCTAATCACAATCGATGTCAATGACGGCATAGGTTTCTTCACAAAAGCATTCGTATTTGTGTCGGTTAATAACACCGCACCAGAATTTGTATCCTTAGGCGAGGCAGAGTGTGGCGACCGTGTTACAGCCCCCGAAGTCCCCAATATCGCCTTTCTTCATTATCAATGTGTCATAAGTCGACCTGAAAACACCCAATTTATAGCAACAATACCCGCTACTGATGCAGATGGTGACGAGCTTACCTTTCGAGTTGCCGGTCATCAAGACACGGATGGGAATCAAAATGATGTTGAACTATTTGAAATAAACCAACGTGGCGAGCTTAGCTTCAAAACCGAGCATATTGCAGATTATGAACGTCCAGGGGATAAGCTGTTTAATATTATAAGTAGAGAAAGCGTTCGTAATGATTATTATGTACTGCTGGCCATACGCGATAATCGTGGTGGCAAAGGCAATATTATGGGTATAACGGTAAAGATTACCGATACAGACCCAGAACCCCCAGCCGTTATTGCCTTATCCTCGACAACGGTCGCTCACGATGCCCCTGCTGGCACGATGATTGGCACATTATCCAAAACTGGCGGTATTGCCAATAACATCACCACCTTTACACTGGCTGACGGCGATGATGATACCGATAACGCCCTGTTTGAGATTGATGGTACTGCCCTAAAAATAAAGGCAACGCCCGCTTCGAACCGAATAGACTATGACATCAGAATCGGTGTCAGTAACGGTGCAGGCATTTTCTCAACCCCATTCACTATCACGCTAACTGGTGTTACTGCGCCAAGAATTACCACAAACAATGGTGACACTTATGTAATACCTTTGAATGAAAACACTCAAAGTGTCGCAACAATAGAGGCAGAAGATGCCGATGGCGATACTTTTATCTATTCAGTTTCCGGGGAGGAAGGTTTTCTTCTGGATAATAATCTATTTGAAATAAACCAGATGGGCAAGCTGGCATTCAAAGCCCAGCATATTCCAGATTTTGAAAACCCGGTGGATGCAAGTGACCCAGCCAAAAATAACACTTATACCACCTATGTACGGGTAACAGACACTCGCGGCTTATTCAGCAGGCAATCGGTTAGAGTAACAATCAGCGATGTAAATGAAGCACCCACCATTGCTGGCATACCTCCAACAACTGTTGCTCAAGACACCGCCTATACATTTACCCCAATTGGCAACGATGAAGATGCAGACACCACGCTTGAATATACCATTACCAACACACCCATTTGGGCAGCCTTTGATACGGCAACCGGCACATTAAGCGGCACACCCACCAATGTCCATATTGGCATCACAGAAAACATTGTTATATCAGTAACTGATGGCACGCTGACCACTTCACTGCCCGCATTTAGCATCACCGTGACCAATGCCAATGATGCCCCGACTATCACCGGCACACCACCGGCTACGGTTGCTCAAGACGCTGACTATTCATTTGCACCAGTTAGCGCTGATATTGATGGTGATACGCTGACCTATTCAATTGCCAACAAACCCACCTGGGCAACCTTTGATACAACAAGCGGCGCATTAATCGGCACCCCCACGAATGGGGATGTTGGCATCACAGAAGATATTGTTATTTCAGTAACCGATAACATAGCAGCGGCTGTTTCACTGCCCGCATTCAGCATCACCGTGACCAATGTCAATGATGCCCCTACCATTAGCGGCACAACCGCATTCACCATTGCTGAAAATGCAGGCAATGGCGCAATGGTTGGAACAATCACCGGAGCCGATATCGATGCTGGCACGGTATTAGCGTATTTCATTACCGCAGGCAATAGCAGTGATGCTTTTGCCATTGATCCGGAAACTGGCGAAATCACGGTGAATGGCGACAACAAATTAAACCATGAAACAACACCATCCTATTCGCTCACGGTTACAGTCGGCGATGGCAGGCTTGCCGCCACTGCAACAGTTACCATCAACGTAGAAGATGTAAACGAAGCCCCGACCATCACCGGCACACCACCAGACATGGTTGCCGAAGATGATGCCTATAGCTTCACGCCAGGTGGCGGCGATGTTGATGCAAACGATACGCCGGTCTATTCACTGTCCAATCACCCCAATTGGCTATCAGTTAATGATGCCACAGGCGAATTAAGCGGCACCCCTGCCAATGCTGATGTAGGCACGAATAGTGACATTGTTCTTACCATCACATCAGGCGAAGAAACGGCTGCCTTGACCTTTAGTATTGAGGTCACCAATGTCAACGATGCCCCCACCATCACCGGTACCCCGCCTGCCACTATTGCCGAAGACACTGCCTATAGCTTCACGCCAGGTGGTGGCGATGTTGATGCGGGCGATACGCCGGTCTATTCACTGTCCAATAACCCAAGTTGGTTAATGGTGAATACTGCCACAGGCGAATTAAGCGGTGCGCCTGCCAATACCGATGTAGGCACGAGTAGTGACATTGTTCTTACCATCACATCAGGCGGAGAAACGGCTGCCTTGACCTTTAGCATCACCGTCACCAATGTCAACGATGCGCCAACAATCACAGGCACACCACCGGCCACTATTGCCGAAGACAGCGCCTATAGCTTCACGCCAGGTGGTGGCGATGTTGATGCAGGCGATACGCTTGAATATTCAATTGAGAGAAAACCCACTTGGGCAACCTTCAACGAAGAAACAGGCGCATTAAGCGGTACACCCACCAATGATGATATTGGCATCACAGAAGATATTGTTATCTCGGTATCTGATGGCATAGCAGAGGCTGTTTCACTGCCCACATTTAGCATCACCGTCACCAATACCAATGATGCCCCGACCATTAGCGGCACGCCACCGGCCACTATTGCCGAAGACAGTGCCTATAGCTTCACGCCAGGCGGCGGCGATGTTGATGCAGGCGATACGCCGGTCTATTCACTGTCTAATCACCCAGATTGGTTAATGGTGGACACAGCCACAGGCACATTAAGCGGCACCCCGACCAATGCCGATGTGGGCACGCATAGCGACATTGTTCTCACCATCACAGCAGGCGGGCAAACAGATACCCTAACCTTTAGTATTGAAGTAACCAATACCAACGATGCACCCACCATCACCGGCACCCCACCCGCCACTATTGCCGAAGACACCGCCTATACATTTACTCCAGGCGGCGGCGATGTTGATGCAGGCGATATGCCGGTCTATTCACTGTCTAATAACCCAGATTGGCTATCAGTTAATGATGCCACAGGCGAATTAAGCGGCACCCCTGCCAATGCTGATGTGGGTGTGCGTAGCGACATTGTTCTAACCATCACATCAGGCGGGCAAACAGATACCCTAACCTTTAGTATTGAGGTCACCAATGTCAACGATGCGCCAACCATCACAGGCACACCACCAGACATGGTTGCCGAAGACACCGCCTATACATTTACACCAGGCGGCGGCGATGTTGATGCGGGCGATACGCCGCTCTATTCACTGTCCGATAACCCAGATTGGCTAATGGTGGACACAGCCACAGGCGCATTGAGCGGTACACCAACCAATGCTGATGTGGGTGTGCGTAGCGATATTGTTCTAACCATCACATCAGGCGGGCAAACAGATACCCTAACCTTTAGTATTGAGGTCACCAATACCAATGATGCCCCCACCATCACCGGTACACCACCGGCCACTATTGCCGAAGATGGTGCCTATACATTTACACCAGGCGGCGGCGATGTTGATGCAGGCGATACGCCGGTCTATTCACTGTCTAATCACCCCGATTGGCTATTAGTGGACACAGACACAGGCGCATTAAGCGGCACCCCGACCAATGCCGATGTGGGCGAGAACAGAGACATTGTTCTCACCATCACATCAGGCGGAGAAACCGCTGCCTTGACCTTTAGTATTGAGGTCACCAATGTCAACGATGCCCCCACCATCACCGGCACACCACCCGCCACCATTGCCGAAGACAGCGCCTATAGCTTCACGCCAGGCGGCGGCGATGTTGATGCGCACGATACCCCAAGCTATACACTGTCCAATAACCCAAGTTGGTTAATGGTGAATGATGCCACAGGCGCATTAAGCGGCACCCCGACCAATGCCGATGTAAGAGTGAATAGCGACATTGTTCTCACCATTACATCAGGTGGCGAAACGGCTACTTTGACCTTTGATATAGAGGTAACCAATACCAACGATGCCCCCACCATCACCGGCACACCACCTGCCACTATTGCCGAAGACAGCGCCTATACATTTATGCCAGGCGGCGGCGATGTTGATGCGAACGATACACCGCTCTATTCACTGTCCAATCACCCAGATTGGCTATCAGTTAATGATGCCACAGGCGAATTAAGCGGCACCCCTGCCAATGCTGATGTAGGTGTACGTAGCGATATTGTTCTCACCATTACATCAGGCGGAGAAACCGCTGCCTTGACCTTTAGTATTGAGGTCACCAATACCAACGATGCACCGACCATCACCGGTACCCCACCCGCCACCATTGCCGAAGATTCAGCCTATACATTTACACCAGGCGGCGGCGATGTTGATGCAAACGATACCCCAAGCTATTCACTGTCCAATCACCCCGATTGGCTATTAGTGGACACAGCCACAGGCACATTAAGCGGTACCCCGACCAATGCCGATGTGGGCGAGAACAGAGACATTGTTTTAACCATCACAGCAGGCGGCGAAACGGCTACTTTGACCTTTAGTATTGAAGTAACCAATACCAACGATGCACCCACCATCACCGGCACACCACCTACCACTATTGCCGAAGACAGCGCCTATAGCTTCACACCAGGCGGCGGCGATATTGATGCGCACGATACGCCGCTCTATTCACTGTCCAATAACCCCACCTGGTTAATGGTGGACACAGCCACAGGCACATTAAGTGGTACACCTGCCAATACCGATGTAGGCACGAATAGTGACATTGTTCTCACCATCACATCAGGCGGAGAAACGGCTGCCTTGACCTTCAGTATTGAAGTAACCAATACCAACGATGCACCCACCATCACCGGCACACCACCTGCCACTATTGCCGAAGACAGCGCCTATAGCTTCACGCCGGGTGGCGGCGATATTGATGCGAACGATACACCGGTCTATTCACTGTCCAATAACCCCACCTGGTTAATGGTGAATGCTGCCACAGGCGAATTAAGCGGCACCCCTGCCAATGCCGACGTGGGTGTACGTAGCGATATTGTTCTCACCATTACATCAGGCGGAGAAACCGCTGCCTTGACCTTTAGTATTGAGGTCACCAATACCAACGATGCACCGACCATCACCGGTACCCCACCCGCCACCATTGCCGAAGACACCGCCTATACATTTACTCCAGAAGGCGGCGATGTTGATGCAGGCGATATGCCGGTCTATTCACTGTCTAATAACCCAGATTGGCTATCAGTTAATGATGCCACAGGCGAATTAAGCGGCACCCCTGCCAATGCTGATGTAGGTGTACGTAGCGATATTGTTCTCACCATTACATCAGGCGGAGAAACGGCTGCCTTGACCTTCAGTATTGAGGTCACCAATACCAACGATGCACCGACCATCACCGGTACCCCACCCGCCACTATTGCCGAAGATTCAGCCTATACATTTACACCAGGCGGCGGCGATGTTGATGCAAACGATACCCCAAGCTATTCACTGTCCAATCACCCCGATTGGCTATTAGTGGACACAGCCACAGGCACATTAAGCGGTACCCCGACCAATGCCGATGTGGGCGAGAACAGAGACATTGTTTTAACCATCACAGCAGGCGGGCAAACAGATACCCTAACCTTTAGCATTGAGGTCACCAATACCAACGATACCCCGACCATCACCGGTACCCCACCCGCCACCATTGCCGAAGATTCAGCCTATGCATTTACACCAGGCGGCGGCGATATTGATGCGCACGATACGCCGCTCTATTCACTGTCCAATAACCCCACCTGGTTAATGGTGGACACAGCCACAGGCACATTAAGTGGTACGCCTGCCAATACCGATGTAGGCACGAATAGTGACATTGTTCTCACCATCACATCAGGCGGAGAAACGGCTGCCTTGACCTTCAGTATTGAGGTCACCAATACCAACGATGCACCCACCATCACCGGCACACCACCTGCCACTATTGCCGAAGACAGCGCCTATAGCTTCACGCCGGGTGGCGGCGATATTGATGCGAACGATACACCGGTCTATTCACTGTCCAATAACCCCACCTGGTTAATGGTGAATGCTGCCACAGGCGAATTAAGCGGCACCCCTGCCAATGCCGACGTGGGTGTACGTAGCGATATTGTTCTCACCATTACATCAGGCGGCGAAACGGCTGCCTTGACCTTTAGTATTGAGGTCACCAATGTCAACGATGCACCGACCATCACCGGCACCCCACCCGCCACTATTGCCGAAGACACCGCCTATACATTTACTCCAGAAGGCGGCGATGTTGATGCAGGCGATATGCCGGTCTATTCACTGTCTAATAACCCAGATTGGTTAATGGTGGACACAGCCACAGGCACATTAAGCGGCACCCCTGCCAATGCCGATGTGGGCACGCATAGCGACATTGTTCTCACCATTACATCAGGCGGCGAAACGGCTGCCTTGACCTTTAGTATTGAGGTCACCAATGTCAACGATGCACCGACCATCACCGGCACACCACCCGCCACTATTGCCGAAGATGATGCCTATAGCTTCACGCCAGGCGGCGACGATATTGATGCGCACGATACACCGGTCTATTCACTGTCTAATAACCCAGATTGGCTATCAGTTAATGATGCCACAGGCGAATTAAGCGGCACCCCTGCCAATGCTGATGTAGGTGTACGTAGCGATATTGTTCTCACCATTACATCAGGCGGAGAAACCGCTGCCTTGACCTTTAGTATTGAGGTCACCAATACCAACGATGCACCGACCATCACCGGTACCCCACCCGCCACCATTGCCGAAGATTCAGCCTATACATTTACACCAGGCGGCGGCGATGTTGATGCAAACGATACCCCAAGCTATTCACTGTCCAATCACCCCGATTGGCTATTAGTGGACACAGCCACAGGCACATTAAGCGGTACCCCGACCAATGCCGATGTGGGCGAGAACAGAGACATTGTTTTAACCATCACAGCAGGCGGGCAAACAGATACCCTAACCTTTAGCATTGAGGTCACCAATACCAACGATACCCCGACCATCACCGGCACCCCACCCGCCACCATTGCCGAAGATTCAGCCTATGCATTTACACCAGGCGGCGACGATATTGATGCGCACGATGCACCGGTCTATTCACTGTCCAATAACCCAAGTTGGTTAATGGTGAATGATGCCACAGGCGCATTAAGCGGCACCCCAAGAAATAATGATGTAGGCGAGCATAACGACATTGTTCTAACCATCACATCAGGCGGCGAAACGGCTACTTTGACCTTTAGTATTGAAGTAACCAATACCAATGATGCACCCACCATCACCGGCACACCACCTACCACTATTGCCGAAGACAGCGCCTATAGCTTCACACCAGGCGGCGGCGATATTGATGCGCACGATACGCCGCTCTATTCACTGTCCAATAACCCCACCTGGTTAATGGTGGATACAGCCACAGGCACATTAAGTGGTACGCCTGCCAATACCGATGTAGGCACGAATAGTGACATTGTTCTCACCATCACATCAGGCGGGCAAACAGATACCCTAACCTTTAGCATTGAGGTCACCAATACCAACGATACCCCGACCATCACCGGTACCCCACCCGCCACCATTGCCGAAGATTCAGCCTATGCATTTACACCAGGCGGCGACGATATTGATGCGCACGATACACCGGTCTATTCACTGTCCGATAACCCCACCTGGTTAATGGTGAATGATGCCACAGGCGCATTAAGCGGCACCCCAAGAAATAATGATGTAGGC